>CAVQAC010000027.1:0-27856 GCA_963710365.1 uncultured Planctomycetales bacterium | reverse complement strand
GACCGCATGTGGCGTTCGCCGTGCCGGGCGTGCTGATGTTCGTCGCCACAGTTAGCTTCTGGCTCGGCCGGCACAAGTTCGTCCACATTCCGCCGGCGGGTTGGGGAGCGGTGCGGGAAGCACTCAGCCCCGAGGGCCTTTCGGCGCTGGCCCGCTTCGGCGCAAGTACGCATTTGGTCGCGGTCTTCTGGTCGCTCTACGATCAGACCAGCTCGGCCTGGATTCTGCAGGCGGGGAAAATGGATTTGAACATGTCCGGCTACACGTTCGAGCCGTCGCAAACCCACACGCTCAATCCGGTGCTGATCCTGCTGTTCATGCCCCTGTTCGAATACGTCGTCTACCCGGTGATTGAATTGGTCTTTCCACTGACGGCGCTTCGAAAAATCTCGATCGGCTTCTTCATCACGGCCTTGTCGTTCGTCGTTTCAGCAGGGCATCATCGAGAATTGGATTTCAGCGGGCCAGCGGCGAGCACTTTGCCTGGCAGGCGTTGGCCTATTGCATCATGACGGCGGCGGAAGTCATGGTCTCGATTACCTGCTTGGAGTTCTCCTACACGCAGGCACCGCCGAAGATGAAGTCCATGCTCATGGCCGTGAACTTGCTGAGCGTTTCGCTCGGCAATCAATTCACCGCATTGGTGAACAAGTTCTTCAAAACGCCCAGTGGCGAGAGCACTTTGGGGGGCGCCGACTATTACTGGTTCTTTTGCGGCGTCATGCTGGCGACGGCCGTAGCCTTCATTTTCTTTGCGACAGCATTCCGGGAACGAACCTACATCCAGCAAGAGCAGCCGGCATAGGGAACGGTCACCAACAAGCCCGACGCGCCAGCGAGGGAGTCGAAGGCAGGACTTCCTCGCTGGCGCGTCGGGCTTGTGTGTTGGCGCGCTTTCCGCGCTCAACTCTTGCTCTGCTCGCCGGTTCGACAATCCGGCGGCGGAGTTGCTCGCCGACCCAGGCCAGCCACGGATCGGTTGGCAGGCTATAGGGCCGGAACTTCTCCAGCCGGCCCTGCTCCTCGCTGTGCAAGACGCCCCGGTTGGGGCCGAGCCGGCTGGCCATCGGCGAATCGATCAGCGAACTCGAATCGGCCACGCTCACCTGGAAGATCACGCGGTTTTCGAACTCGCGAATGACCTGTCGCTCGCAAGAGCGGTACAGGTTGTTGAGCGTGTCGCACCAGCCGATGGTGTGGATGCCGAAGCCGGGCCCTTGCGCAGCAGGTGGGAAATTGCTTGGCCGGTTGGGCTTCCTTCGCCGCGCAAGCCGAAATCGTCCTCGGCCTTGCGCAGGTCGCGAAAAAGCGGCAGGTCGTAGATCACCAGGTACAGGGCCGGCGGATCTGATTCGTTCGAGGCCTGACGGCGTTCGAGTTCCGTCGCCAGTTCGCCGATGATCCGCGGCACATCGCGCGGGCCGCCGACTTCAACCGCATGGGGAAAAACATTTGCCAGCTTGGCCAGCGTGCCCACGTGCATGGCGTCGGGCGGGCTGCCGTCGAGCAGGTAGAACTTCGCTCCGCCGGCCGTCTCTTGGCTGGCCACCGGCTGCTGTGCGGCGAGGCTTGTTAGCGCCACCATGATCATCGCCAACGCAGCTTCGGATTGCTGCCCGAGCATGATCAGATTGGTGCCGCTTTGCCGGCGGAAAGCGGCCGCCGTCGGATCTTTGATGGCGATCGCATCGCCCAGCCAGGCTTGCGGGGCCAGGGCTGCTGCTGGCCAGGCCGGGGCCGAGATCAGCTCGTGAAGCTGCAAGTTCTTCGTGATGTCGGCCGGGATGTTTCCTTCGAAGATGATCTGCGCCGGCGTCGGCAGGTCATGTTTCCGAGCCAATTCCTGCACTTTCCGCAAGTAGTCTTCATGCCGATCGTCGGAGAGCCAGACGACCTGGAACAGGTGGTTGCCTTCCAGCCGGCCGTTGGCGTCGTTGTAGATTGCCTCGCCGGGCCGCGTCAGCAGGCGGGCCGCGGAATCCTCCTCGCTCAGGATCAGGTTGGCGTCGGCTTCGCTGCATTGCAGGGCAATGCGGATGGCCATCTGCCCCAACGTGCTGCGGGCCAGGCCGTAGGCTCCGCCCAAAGTCTGGCTGCCGAGGATGACGTGAATGCCGAACGCCCGGCCTTGCCTCACCATCCGATCGAGCAGCAGGGCCGTGTCCTGGGCAATTTTGTCGTCCTCGACGAAGAACTCCTGGAATTCGTCGACGATGAACAGAATCCGCGGCATCCGCGTGCTGCCTTCGGCATGCCGATAGCCGTTCAGATCTTGCACGTTCATGTCGCGGAACTTGTCGCCGCGGACCTTCAACTCCACGTCGAGCCGCTGCAAGACGCTCAGCCCGAACTCGCGTTCGCTTTCGATGGCGATCACCCGGGCATGGGGGAGTTGGTACTGGGCATAGGTTTTGAATTCGACGCCCTTTTTGAAGTCGATCAGATACAGTTCGACTTCGTCCGGGCTGTACATCAAGGCCAGGTTCGTAATCAGAGCGTGCATCAAGGTCGATTTGCCCGAGCCGGTCTTGCCGGCGATCAACACGTGCTGCGAAGTGCCGCGGCCGAGCTTCAAATTCTGGCGCTTGGTAGCGCCGGCCCGGCCAAGCGGCACGTCGACTCCCTGGCTGCCGCTGCTGGTCCAAAGGTCTTCGGGCGGGGGCGCAATGAAGTCGAATGGCACCTCGACCCGGCTGGCGTTCTTGGCCCCTTCACCGGCAATGTGGACGATTTTGCTGAACCGCTCGGGCACGGGGGGCGATTCCAATTGCAGCGCAAAGGGCTCGAACCGCTCTTCACGCCACACGAACTTGTCTTCGCGCCATACCAGTTTGATGCCGTGCTGCTCCAAGTCGCCCACCTTGAAGCCCGAGGGAATCGAGAGCCGCGTATCGACGCTGACCAGCGTATAGACCCCGCAGCGTGAACCCGTGCTGGCGATGCTCAGCAGGTAGCGCATGGCCGCTTCCGTGAAGTTGAACGGAAAGTTGGCCACGACCAGAATCCGAAACGGCTCGGCCACTTCGCCGGCGTGCTGGTTGTAGTCCTCGATCGTTTCGAACTCGTTGCGCAGATATTTCTGAATGACGTTCGACATGTGCGACGTGAGGTCACTGAGCCGCTGCTCGATTTGTTGCGGCTCGGTCCAGATCTTGTGCGAAACGAGTAGTTCGTCGTAATCCGACAAGTGCATGAAGCCGGCGAAGTTCTGACCCAATCCCACCGGATCGACGATCGTGAACCGCACCTTGCCCGGTGGAATGGCCATCAGGTAGCGAAGCATGACCGATTGCAGCACGTCGATGCCTTGCGAGCGGGCGGCCGATCCGCCTACCTTCAGCACCAGCGATCCACGGTTGGGGAACGACAGCATGGCCGGCAATTGGAAGTTCGGCGGCACGTCGACCGCCAATCGCGGATCCTCGCTCAAGCCGCCGGGAATCTGGTCCAGACCGACGGAGAACTGGCCGATGCGAATCGCCGAGGCAACGGACGATGCCGGCGTCCAGCTTTCCCAATCCGGCGCATTCCAATCGGGGTAACGCAGATCGAGCTGCGAGTTCAATTTCTGAGCGTCGGCGTAAACGTTGCGCAGCCCGGCACGCCACAGGTCGCCCACCGCCTGCCAGTCTTGCTGATAACGGCTTTCGCATTCGGCCTGTCCGCGCTGGACTCCTGTTGGGCGGCCCGCAACCTTTCGGTGCGCCGGGCCGTAATTTCGGCAATGTGGGCCGTGTGGTCGGCCGTGGCCTGCGCCGTGGCAGCGTCGAACTGCGCCTGCACTTCGGCCATGCGCTGCGGATAGGTCTCTTCGATGGATTGCGTCTCTTGCTGGCGGCGTTCTTTGGCAACCTCTTTGGCGGCGTTGTAAATGTCGGCAGTGCGCTGCAAGTCGCTTTCGTACTTCTGCTTGATTTCGTTCTGTTCTCGCTGGCACTTGGCCGTGGCCTGATCGTGCCACTGTTGTCGGGCTGTTTCGCCCTCGAACAGCGTCTGGCACAGGCTGTCGAATGCCCCCAGCGCATTGGAGCGCGCCTGGAAGTAAATCCAACCGGCCAGCCCGCCCCCCAGCACCACGGCCACGGCGAAGCTGATGCCCAGGGGCCAAGGCTGCCAATCGCTCAAGTAGCCCGCGGGCCCGACCAACAGCACCACCAGGCCAACAATGATCCAGAATCCTGCTCCACCCCGAACCAGCCGCGGCAGCCGCAGGGCCTTGAGTTCGACGAGAATGTTTTCGGCCGTCGCGAGCTTGTCGACGAATCGGCGCAAGGGGTCGTCGTCGACCGGTGGCGGCGTCTCGGTATCGAGATTCGGCTCGCGATACAGCCGGCATTCTTCCAGGTAGTGCTTGGCTTCGGCGGCGATCACCTCGTAGTGCTTGGCGCGAACCTTGACCTGGCGTTCAGCCTCGAGGAATTCTCGCTTGGGCTTGTGTTTCGTCGCGTCGAAAACGGTGGTCGTTTCCCAGCGTGCTTCCTGGTTTGCTTTCTTGGCGACTTCCTTTTCGGCGTTGTAGCGGGCGGCGGTGCGCTGCTTCAGGGCGGCGTACTTTTGCTCGGCGGGGCGGAAATCGGCCTCGAAGCGGGCTTCCAGCTCGCGGCGCCGCCGATCGAATTCGGCCTGGTTGGCCTGGCTGGCGGCCTGGAATTCAGCTTGGGTCTGTTTCCGCTCTTTGTCGAGTTTGGCTTGAACCGCCTCGAGGCTGCTTTTCTTCGCGCTCTCGGCCTGCTGCACGCCCTCGGCGCGCTGAGCCACCAACCGTTCGAGGTCGACGAGAATGGCGTCTTGCTGCCGGACAGGGCTGATTTCGGTCATGAGGCGGCGGTTCGCGGGACAAGGCGGCCGGCATCCGGCCCGGGTTGTTCTAAGTACACTCTTCGTAAGCCCGGGCCATGACCTGGTTTAGCCGGTTGATTGCCTTGAGCGTCGACAGCACCTGCGGTTCGAGGGGAACCATGTACTCTTCCTCAAAGCTCTGCCGCACCGAGTCGTTCCAACTTTCCTCGGTGTCGTCCCAACGCATCTTCAAGGTCTTTAACGCGAAGTTCAACGAACTGGCGACAATGCTCAAATCTCCACGCTTCATGAGTATTCAAGGGGACAGAGGATGGGAGACACGGCGCCGTAGTCAGCGCGGGGCTAGTGACCAGATGGATTTGAATCTTTTACGACGGGTGCTTCGCCCCCCAGTATTTGGTCGGGCGTCGGTTCCGGCTCGGCCGGTTTACGAGCCACGTCCGATGTCGTCGTTTCAGCCGATGATGATTGTGGGATGGACCCGGCCGCCGCGCCTTCGCTCATCAGATTGGCGTACTCTTCCAAGGCCTGGATCTTGCGGGCCAGCAAGGCCATGGCCCGCGGCAGTTCGCCATCGATCATGGCGTTCAACTGTTGGGCCGGGCCACGAAAATCGCCCACCTCTTGCTCGACGATCTGCCCCCAGCGCCGGACGACTTCGACCTTCTCACGGGCCTGGTCCAGCCGCTTTTTGGCCTTTTCCAAAGCCACCTTCTGATCCGTACACGAGGCCTGCGTGCCGCCGGCCGTCGTGGCGATCAGGCAGCGGCTCAGATCCTGCCGGGCCTCGCCGACGGCGTCCTCGCGACGGGCACCTCTTGTTGCCAGAACTTGACCTGATCGTGCTTCAGCCAGTCGAGCGTCCGGCGAATCTCGACCTCGACCGCCGCCATGGACTGGCTGGCCGCGCAGCCGAAACTGCTCATTGCGACGCGAAATTTGCGCAACGTATCGATCGAACGGACTTTGGCCCCGCTGCTCATGAATGGGCTCGTTTATCGTTGGTGGAGATATTCTTCGATCCGTTCGGCCTTGCGCAGCAGGAACGGGACGTGCTGGCCGGCCGATTCCAGGAATCGATTCACGACGGCTACAGTCTGCTCGAACTCGGTAGCGAACTTTTCCGCTTCCTGGTCGCGCCAGGTCTGCCCCAGGCTGAGCATCTGCCCGCGGAGCATGGTCATCTGGCTTTGCAGTTCGCTGGAAAAATGTTTGAGGTTGTGGGCAAACTTCCGCAATTCGGCGGGATCGACGACAGCCGCAGCCATGTGTCCTCTCCTCGACCAAAAGAATTTTAGCCGCTCGCGCCTGACGATCGCCGTTAGCGCCTAAGCCGGCTCAGATCTTTAGCTTACACCCATTGTCGGGGCCTGTAAATCAACTCGCGCGGGGTGAAGCAAATCGGATCAGACCAGCACGTTGAACGGGGGGCACGCTCCAGGCAAACATCCCGGTTTTTTGCTACGGGGCGACGATTGTGCCGATGAACCGGGCTCGCTACCGCTTGTTGCCAGCTTCGGTCAACTCGATCAACGTCGTCTGCCCGAACACCTTGGTCTCGGTCTTTACCAGCCCGTACACCGGCGCGTCGGGGGAAGTCCAAACCTTGGACTCACTGACGATTTCCGTGCCGCCCTGCGTCACGGTGGTCGTGTTCGAGCTCCATTGGCACCGGTAGGCACGGCCGTTGATGGAGAGGGTTTCCTCGCCGTGGCCCGTATCGACGAACTTCAATTCCTTCCGATTCCTGGCCTCGGCCGCCGGATCGTACCTCGTCGTGATGTCGACGGTTTGATCCGAGGGTGGGAGCGCGAAGCCGCCGGTCGTGGAGGTGGTTTTAATCGTGACTTTGTTGCCCGTAACCGCGGTCACCTCCTGCCGCATGGTCCCCTGCACCTGGCCGCTCAGTTTGTAGACGACGTAGTCGCCAACCTTGGCGTTCCGGAGTGGTTCTTTGGCCTGTTGTGCTGATGCGTACCCGACCCCAACCAGGATCAGGAGCAAAACCCCCAGGAAACGCTGCGCCATCGGAGACTCCTCAGAGCATGCAAAACGGGCGATAGGAGCTGTGAATAGAAGGTTCGTGGCGGCTCTTGGCAAGGATTCGCATCCGCCACCGGGAAACATTACGGCACGGAATATGTAGAAATTCAACTCCGGGCGAACAATAATGCGCGGGGGAGCGCGTCAGATGACTGGCGACCACGCCGAAATCCCCCCGGTCGATTCCAGCCTCAGATCGTTCCAGAGACTCCATCGCGATGTGCAGAATCATCCCACGCCCCTGGCCGCGAGGATCCGAAGCCGCCGCGCATTTCGCCGTATTTTGGCTGTTCGTATCTTGGATTTCGGCGCCAGGCGTCTCGGATTTGTTTGCCACGCGTTGTTTTGGCGCCGAGCGCAAGCCGAACATCGTCCTCTTTCTCGTCGACGACATGGGCTGGATGGACTGCGGCGCGTATGGCAGCAAGTATTACGAGACGCCGAACATCGATCGATTCGCACAGCGCGGCATGCTGTTCACCGATGCCTATTCGGCCAATCCGCTTTGTTCGCCCACGCGCGCCAGCATCCTCACGGGCAAGTACCCGGCGCGGCACGGCATCACCACGCCCAGCGGCCATCTGCCGCCACAACCACCAGGCTACGTATTTCTGCCCGAGAAGGCGGGACCGAATCAGCCGTTGATCGAACCTGAGAGCAAGCATTATCTCGATCCGGCCGAGTACACGATCGCCGAGGCATTGCACGACGCCGGATATCGCACAGCGCATTTCGGCAAATGGCATCTTGGGCTCACGGAGCCGCATTGGCCCGACAAGCAAGGGTTCGATGTGGCCTGGCACGGCAAGCCCGATCCCGGTCCGCCCAGTTACTTCTCCCCCTACGGATTCAAAGCCTATCAGTCGTTCGCCGATGGGCCGCCTGGGGAATACATCACCGACCGGCTGACCACCGAGGCATTGAAGTTCATCGAGGCCAATCGCGATCGTCCCTTCCTGCTGCACATGTGGCAGTTTGGCGTGCATGGCCCGTGGGGCCACAAAGAGGAATACACCAAACAATTCGTCGACACGCACGATCCGCGAGGCAAGCAAGGGAACCCGATCATGGCGTCGATGCTGAAGAGCATCGATGAGAGCTTGGGCCGCCTGGTTGCGAAACTCGATGATCTGGGGATCACCGACAACACGATCATTATTTTCAGCTCCGACAACGGCGGGAATGTCGTTAGCAACACCGAAGACGATTCCAAGAACACGCGACGCAGCGCCGCCCAGGACGCCAAACTGGCCGATTGGCGCAAATGGGCCGGCAACCAGCCTCCGACGAATAACGACCCCTTGCGCAACGGCAAAGGCTGGCTGTTCGAAGGCGGCGTGCGGATTCCGCTGGTCGTCGTGTGGCCCGGCACGGTCAAGGCCGGATCGACGTGCTCCACGCCGGTTTGCAGCATCGATTTTTATCCGACGATGCTGGAGATGGCCGGCGTCGCGCCCAAGCCCGAGCAAATCGTCGATGGCCGCAGCCTGGTGCCGCTGGTCGCGACCTCCGGCAGTTGGGACCGCAAAGCACTCTTCAACTACTTTCCCCACAGCCAAGGAAACAAGCCGCCCGGAGTCACGGTCCGAAGTGGCGACTGGAAGCTCATCCGTTGGTGGGTCACGAACAGGATGTTCCCGAACCGCTTCGAGCTCTACAACCTGCGCGATGATCTCGGTGAAACGAACAATCTGGCCGAATCCCTGCCTGATAAGGTCAAAGAACTCGACACCTTGATCGACGGCTTCCTCCAAGACACCGGCGCCCTGTTTCCGAGGCCGAATCCCGCCTACAATCCGACGTCTGCCACGGCGGCAACGAAGAAGTCTGCCGATCCGCTGCAGGGCTGGGTGCCGAGGCAGTGCAAGGCGATCATCGCCGACGGCGTGTTACGCGTCGAAGGCCAGGGCCGCTTGCCGTTCTTGGGCAACGCGCAGGTGAAGCATGCCGGCCCCGTGATCGTCAAGCTTCGCGCCCGCACCAGCGGCGGCGGCGCGGGTAAAATCCAATGGCGGACTGCCGATCAAGAGGCCTTCCCGGCGAGCGGGCAGATTTCAAGCTTTGAGCTGAAAGCCGGCGAGGCATGGCAGGAGGTAACCGTCGAGCTGCCCGTGGAAGGCCAGTTGGTTCACTTCCGTCTCTACCTGCCGGCGGACAAGGCAGCGGTTGAAATTGCTTCGTTCAAAGTTCTTCCTGCCAACTCCTCCACGGCCGTACGCGAATGGGCCTTCGACTCGAAGAAACCATGAAGCCGCTCTGGGGCGACCCGTCCAAGGATGAGCCGCGACCGATTGGCAAGTCGTGCTTAGGATGCACTCCATTCAAGATCTACAGAAACAAGGTGCCTTCATGCGTAATATGGGCCGATGCTTTGTCGTGGCGGTTTGTTGGCTTGCCAGTGTCGGCATCAATGGTGTTCAACTGGCTGCCGCGGAAGCGTCGCCGCGCCCCAATATCCTGTTTATCATTTACGATGATTGGGGCTGGCGCGATGCCGGTGCCTACGGCTGCTCGTGGGTCAAGACGCCGAACTTCGATCGCGTCGCCCGTGAAGGTGTGCTGTTTGAGAATTGCTTTACGTCCAATCCCAAGTGCAGTCCCTGCCGCGCGAGCATTCTCACGGGTCGTAGCACCTGGCAGTTGGAAGAAGCCTGCTGCCATAATGGCGTCTTCCCCTCGAAGTTTGCGGTTTACCCTGATCTGCTCGAACAGTCGGGCTACGTCGTTGGACTGACGGGCAAAGGCTGGGGGCCGGGCGACTTCGTGGCGGGCGGGTTCAAGCGAAATCCAGCCGGCCCTAGCTTTGACAAATTCAAACTCCAGCCGCCGACTCCGGCCATGGGCAAGACCGACTACGTCCGCAATTTCGAGGCGTTTCTCAAACAGCGTCCCGACGGTAAGCCATTTTGCTTTTGGATGGGCTTTCACGAACCGCATCGAGCGTACGAGGCTGGCTCCGGACTCGCGAGGGGCAAGAGACTTGAAGACGTGAAGGTTCCTGAGCTATCTGCCCGACACTCCTGTCGTGCGCAGCGATCTGCTCGATTACGCCGTTGAAGTCGAGTGGGGCGATCAGCAGGTTGGCAAAGCGCTTGCGGCCCTCGAGGCCGTGGGCGAACTCGACCGGACGCTGATCGTGGTCAGCTCCGATCACGGCATGCCCTTCCCTTTCGTCAAAGGACAGATTCACGAAGATGGCTTTCATTTGCCGCTGGCCATGCGTTGGGGAGCGGGGATCAAGCCGGGACGCGTGGTCAAGGATTTCATCAACGTCCGCGACTTCGCCCCCACGTATCTTGAACTGGCTGGGCTGTCGATGCATCCGCAGATGTCGGGCCGCAGCTTGCGGGGAATTCTTCAATCGGAGAAGTCTGGCTCGATCGAGGCCGACCGCAACGTGATGCTCGTAGGCAAAGAGCGGCATGATGTCGGCCGACCTCACGATTGGGGCTATCCGGTTCGCGCCATTCGCACGCCCGATTATCTCTACGTGCAGAATTATTTCCCAGAGCGTTGGCCAGCCGGCGATCCGGAAACCGACTACCCCAACTGCGACGCAAGTCCGACGAAGGAATTGCTCAAGGCGTTGGGCGGGTATTACTTCGACTTGTCCTTCGGCAAACGCCAGCCGCGAGAGTTGTACAAGATCAGCAACGACGGCGGCTGCGTGTTCAATCTGATCAACGATCCCTTCTACGCCGCCACGGCCGACGAATTGCAAACTCGCATGCTTGGCATACTGCGTTCCGAAAAAGACCCGCGTGCGTGGGCAACGGTCGCGTGTTCGATACCTACCAGTACACGGGCAAAAAGAACGGCGCGTACGACGATTGGCTGAAATCGAATCCGGCCAGTGCATTGAACGCGGCGCCGCCGGCCGGCCAATAACAGCCCGCCTTCCAAATCCGCCAGGCATTTGTCTCACAAATTTCGAAGCAACCGACCATGAACCGAATCCTGTCCTTGCTGGTTCTGCTTTCAATTGCCGCGAGCAGTCGTGCGGCTGACGCGCCGCTACGCCCAAATATCCTCGTCGTCATCACCGACGACCAGCGCTACGACACGCTAGGATGCACCGGCCATCCTGTGTCAAAGACGCCCAACATCGATCGGCTGGCCCGCGAGGGAGCGCTGTTCCCCCGATTTTATGTCGCTTGCCCGCTCTGCTCGCCCAGCCGTGCAAGTTATTTGACGGGCGTCTACCCGCACAAGCACGGAGTGATCAACAATGACAAGCTGGGGCTCGACGTCATTAGCCACACGTTGATGACCTTCCCGCGTCAGCTTCGCGAGGCTGGTTACGAAACGGCGTTCGTCGGCAAATGGCACATGGGAGCAGACGACTCGCGCCGTCCTGGTTTCGACCGCTGGTTCAGCTTCAAGGGCCAGGGAGCCTACATCGATGGCGTAGTGAACGACGACGGGATGCAGCGGCAACTCGACGGGCACATGACCGAGCAACTCAACCAACAGGCGGTCGAATGGATCGGCCGGAAGCGGTCAAAGCCGTTCTGCCTGGTCTTGTCGCACAAAGCGGTTCATTTCCCGTACCTGCCTGAAAGGCGGGACGAAGCCCTGTACTCCGATTACGATTTCAAGAAGCCCGCGGTGGCCCCCGGAGATCTCGACGGCAAGCCGGCTCTCACCCGCAAAGTGCCGAAGCAGAAGTCGTACGAATTGGAGGGCATCGCTCCCGAGCCCGGCGAGCCGCGCCGCGGTCGCGGAGCCGATCCGTCCAGCGTCGTGCGCGATCAGCTTCGCTGCCTGGCCGAGGTGGATCAGGGCGTCGGCCAGTTGCTCGGCGCGCTGGAAGCGTCCGGTCAACTCGATCGCACGGCCGTGTTCTACACTTCTGACAATGGTTACCTGATGGGCGAACACGGCCAGGTCGACGCCAAGTCGCTGGGCCTACGAAGAGAGCGTTCGCGTTCCGCTCGTGGTGCGCTACCCGCCCCTGGTTAAGCGCGGGACGGTATGCAATCAGCTTACGTCGAACGTAGATCTGGCCCCCACGATTCTGGAACTGGCAGGCGTGGAGCCGGTCGCCCCGCTGCACGGCCGATCCATCGTTCCGCTCTGCGCGGTTCGTCCAGCGATTGGCGTTCGGCGCTGCTTACCGAATACTTCCTGGAGAAAGTGAGTCCGCAGGTGCCTTCCTGGCAAGCTGTCCGCAGCGATCGCTGGAAGTACATTCGGTATTCAGAGAGCGCCGAATGGGACGAACTCTATGACCTGGCTGCGGACCCGCGCGAGGAGCGGAATCTTGTACGCGATCCGGCCAGCCGCGAGCCACTCGCTGAAATGCGCCAGGAACTCGACCGGTTGCTCGGCGAAATGAAGTAGCCCGTCGACTTGTATCGAGAACCGGCGGAATTGACGATCTTCGGTGCAGGATGTGCATCTAGAAGATTGCCCGCTCGCAGCTTCTCTTTTGGTCGTCCGCTCCGATCGAAAGTCACAATCAACGGCGCGCCTACTTCATGAACAAACCATTGCTGCTCGAAAAACGGCCGAAGGAGCAGAACCCCCCGCGCGTCATCGATCCCAAGCTCGAGACGCTCGCGCTATGGATGGATAGCGCATTTCATATTCCCATCCTGGGGACGCGTTTTGGGCTCGATGCACTCATCGGTTTGGTTCCAGGCGTTGGAGATACTGTGAGTTCGTTGGTGTCGCTGTATATCCTCAATTCGGCCCGCCAGCACGGCATCCCGCGGGTGACTCTGATGCGGATGGCAGCGAACGTCGCCGTTGATTATCTAGTGGGGGCAGTTCCGATCCTTGGCGACTTCTTTGACGTGTATTGGAAAGCCAACCTGAAAAACGTCGCATTACTTCGCCAGCATATCGATGCCAACCCCATACTGGAGCGCCGCTCCCGAATTGGGGATTGGTTGTTCATGGGCCTGTTGATGTTCGGGCTAATTGTTCTCTTGATCGGCAGCCTGACCGTCGCGTACTTCATTGTCTCGGGCCTGGCGCATCTGGTCGCTCGCAACTGACACTGTGGGCGTTGATGCGATCCGCTCTTGAACAGCAAGCGCATTCATCGTCGCAGCGCCGATCGCAGTGTTATCGAATATGCACCAGGTCGTATTCCCCGTGGCAAGCTGGCTCAGGCGATCCGCCAATTCATCAAGGTATCCCTGATCGTACGACGAATAGTACATTCGCGGCGAGCCATGCAGGCGGAAGTATTGCATTGCCGACGATGCATCCAGTTCTGCGGCTGCCGCAACGGGCGCTGGATCAACGACTGCGCGAGTTACGGCAAACCTTTCGAAAAGTCGTTCGGCACGGGCGGTGAACCAACTCGCATGCCGTGGTTCGCAGACGATCGAAGTTGCCACGCTCAGACGTAATCGCTGAAAAAACGGCTCGGCAATCGACGCGTCGAAATTCAAGCTGGGTGGCAATTGCACCAACAGGGGCCCGAGCTTTTCTCCGAGCCCGCCAATTTCTTCGAGGAACTGGTTGATATGGTCTTCGGCGCGAATAAGACGGCAACTGTGCGTGATCGCTTGGGGAACTTTCACCGAGAAGCGGAAACTGGGCGGGGTTGAAGCCGCCCAGCGCATACGTCTTGCGTTGATGAGGCCGATAAAACGATGAGTTGATCTCGACGGCATTCAGCCGTCGCGAATAGCGTGTTAGATGCGTGCCGATCCCTCCAAAGGCCGTGGCGTGCTCACGCCGGAGCGACCATCCAGCACACCCAATATAAATCGGCACGTCCAGGCCAACTCGCATGTTCTGTTTTGCAGTCGCGCAGCAACTGGAACGAGGCGCCTCCAAGCCGGCAGAGCTCGACGTTCGGCGGCTTGAGGGTGCCCCGTGTTACCGATGTCATGAGGAACCGAGAACCCGTTCTACTTGGCAACTTCGCCGCGCGCATTCGTCGGAGGATTGCTTCCCGACGATTCGACCGTGTGCTTGTCGATCGTGGTCGTGGTTCCACCGGGCGACGAGACTGTTTCTTTACGGGTTGTCTCAGCTTCCTTGGTGCAACCCACTGTTCCCACCGCCAGCAGACTGACGGCACATATCAGCAGACAGAAGCGTTTCATCTTTGATCTCCTGGGATAGTCGTGCAAACGAACCGTGCATAACAACTGTCAAGATTCCAAACACGCGCGATTGAACTCCTCGTGTCGCGGACGGCTTTGAGCGCCGTCCTAAACATCCCTGAGTTCAGAAAGGCGGAGATGCAAATGGCGGGCCGTCAATAAAAACACGATTGCAGTCGCCTCCGAGCCCACGGCAATGCGTGTTCCCGCACTCCGGCGGGCGCAATCGTTATCAGGAGTTGACGCCCTACCCTGGTCGCAGCAATACGGCCTGGTTCATTCGCTGTCTGGCCGGTCGCGAAGGGACCAGGGGGGTGTCGCGTTGAAACGCAGTACGCCGCGGAGCGCTGTCAATGAACGCCCACGCCGCAAGCGAGTGTTAGGACTTCCGAATCGATCAAGAGCTGCCCAACAGCCGGGTCAGTGGCTGACCGGTGGCGAGTTTCTGCGGCCGACCGAGCATGTCGTGAAGCTCGATGCCGGGATCGAGGCCGAATTGTGAAAAAATCGTGGCCGCCAGATCACCCGGCGTAACCGGGTCGGCGTCCGGATGCGCGCCGTTTGGATCGCTCGATCCGTAAACCATCCCGCCGCGAATGCCACCGCCCGCCAGCACGGCGCTGAAACAATCGGGCCAATGGTCCCGGCCGCCGAACTTGTTGATTAGCGGCGTGCGGCCGAACTCTCCCAGCGCCACAACCAGCGTCGACTCCAGCAAGCCGCGCTGATCCAAATCTTCGATCAACGCGGAAAACGCCTGATCCGCAGGGGGCAACAAGTCGTCTTTCAATCGGGCCGCGTTTTCCTTGTGGCTATCCCAATTCGTGAGTTGTGAATTGCGGATCTTGTCGTTCACATTGACACAATGCACGCCTGACTCGACCAGGCGGCGAGCCAGCAGCAGACTTTGTCCAAGCTTGTGCCGGCCGTAGCGATCGCGCGTCGCCATCGACTCGCGACTGATGTCAAATGCCCGACGCACTTCATCGGATCGCAACAGCGAGAAAGCCTTTTCCTGGTAGACCGCCATCGAGCTCTCGGGAAGCGTTTGATCGTCGCATCGTTTCCGCGCCCCCAGGGTTGTCAGCAGCGACTGCCGGCCATCCAACCGCGCCGGCGAAATATCGTCCGGCAAATACAACCCATCGACGCGGAAGCCGGGGTCGTTTGGGTCGCGCGTGACTTGCAATGGATTATATGCCGGCCCGAGAAACCCGGCGTTTTGGCCCGGCAATTCGACGACGTTGTACATGACGTGGGGCAACGCCACGTGCGTCGGCATGCTGCCGGCGCCAGGCGCAATTTGCTCAACGCGGCGCCATAACACGGAAAGCTGTTGGCATCGTCGGCCAGCAATTCCTGATCGCCTTTGGTCGGGGTTCGCCCGCACAGCGCTTCGACCGCAGCCGCGTTATGATTGCGCATCGAGTGATGCATGCTGCGAACGATCGCGAGTTTATCCGTGATCCGAGGCGCAGTGCGGCAGATGTTCGCCGATTTGCAGTCCCGGCACGCGGGTGGCAATCGGCCGAAACTCGCCGCGGATTTCCGCCGGCGCATCGGGTTTCAGATCCCAGGTGTCCAGGTGGCTCGGCCCGCCGTAATAGAACAGCACGATGCACGATTTGATCTTGGACTGCGAGGCGAACTTTCCCGCTGCTGCGCCCGGCGACGGCATGGCTGCGAACAGGGGCGAAAAGTTCAGCCACGGCAGTGTGACGGCCCCTAGCTCCAAAAAGCGGCGGCGGCTCAAGAAATCCAGCGACGCCGACGCGGATGAGTTTCTTCGGAACATGATGGCGTTCTCCAAATCCAGTGTCCGTGCAATCGGGCAGCGTTGCGAACCTGCTGGTCACGTGCAAACAGCAGGCGTTAACGGCTCGGGCGTCTGGCTGTCAAAACCGCGCATGACCCAGTCATACTTCCCTTGCATTTGATGTTCGAGCAGGGCAACAGCGCGAGTGGCATCCTTGGCCCGAAAAGCGGCGAGCAGCTCTTCGTGGGCGCGAATCGTCCCTTCGTAAGAATGCGAGTCGGCCAGGTTCCGCTGCATCATCATCAAGCGGATCTGAGATCGCAGCTTCAGCCAACTGGACAGAAGCCGGTTGTGGTGTGCGGCTCGCACGATGATCTCATGAAATTCGAGATCGAGCCGGGCAAGCTGCCGCGGTTCGCGAGCCTCACGGGTCTGCTCGATGTTGTCGGCCAATGAATCGCACCAGGTCGTATCCGGCTGAGCCAGCGCCAACCGCGACGCCAGCAATTCCAAGGCGTGTCGCAGCGTGCAGATCTCAACGATATCGGCACGCATCAACCGAGCCACGAACGTTCCGCTCGGAGTTCGGCGGACGAGCCCTTCCTGCTCCAGCAGGGCCAAGGCCTCGCGAATCGGGGCTCGGCTGACTTCCAGCCGCTTGGCAAGTTGCGCTCGGCGACTCGCTCCCCAGGGCCGAATACCCCGGCAAAGATCGCCTCGCGCAGCGACTCCACGATCGATTCGGTAAGTGTTTCCCGGCGAGGCGGGCGCAGAACGAATGTTGCGCTGTCGGTCATAAGGGAGCTCTTGCGGTGGGCTGGTCAGCAGATGCGGTCGACGGTCGACCGTCGACTGAATTAGAGCCTAGCGGTCCTAGAACCGCTCTGTCAATGACTTTCCGGGAAACAGGCTCTGACTAATGGGGCCGAGGCGAAGAGTTGCGCGCAGAATAGCCCTGAACGGGAGCCGCCGTCGTGGACGTTGGCTCGCTGGGTCCGATTAAGGCACGATTGCCCGGGAATCGTGGCGGAGTTGAAATTGTGACAGGCGATGAGCGTTTACCCAATCAACGCATCACGCATTGCGCCGGGCGTTCATTTATGTATTCGCCATCTCGTTGGCCAACAGCGCGTGGCGAACGCGTTCCAAAGTGCCGGCCGACCCGAGCAGCTTGTTTTTCTCGGTGATGAAGTCGGCGTAAGCGGCCATGAAGGGCTTGCCTGCCGTGCGCGGGTCGAAGTCGGCCGGCTTGTCGCGGAACGTCTCGCGATAGATGGCACACCAAACCAACCGGCCATCGGTGTCGATGTTCACCTTGGTGACGCCTAGCTTGGCGGCGGGCAGGTAGTCCTTCTCCTGCACGCCGCTGGTCTCGGGCATGTTGCCGCCCGCGTGATTGATGCGGTCGACCCAGGCCTTGGGGACGCTGCTCGATCCGTGCATCACCAGTGGGAACCCCGGCAGCACCTTCTGGATGGCTGAAATGCGATCGAAGTGCAGGCTTTGTGATCCTTTGAACTTGTAGGCGCCGTGAGAAGTGCCGATGGCCACGGCCAAGGAGTCGCAGCCCGATCGCTCGACGAATTCCACCGCCTGATCGGGATCGGTCAGACAGGCGTGATCGGCGTCGACCGAGATGTCCTCTTCGACGCCGCCCAGCATGCCCAGTTCGGCTTCGACGGAAATGCCTCGCTGATGGGCTCGTTCGACGACGCGCCGCGTGGTGGCGATATTGTTGTCGAACGTTTCGTGCGAGGCGTCGATCATCACCGACGAGTAAAAGCCGCTGTCGATGCATTCGTAGGCGACTTCTTCCGTGCCGTGGTCGAGGTGGACGGCGAAGATCGACTCGGGAAAGACGTCTTCCGCGGTGCGGATCATGGCTTCCAGAAACCGCTTGTCGGTGAACGACCTGGCGCCGCGCGAGATCTGAATGATGAACGGAGCACTGAGGCCGGGTTGGTCGGCTCGTCGTTCGAGTTCTTCTTGCCGAGGTTGCCGCGGAACAAGCCGACAGTCTGTTCGAGGTTGTTGATGTTGTAGGCGCCCACGGCGTATTTACCGTAAGCCTGCTCGAACAGCTCTTTCGTGGTGACAATCATCGGTTGCTCGCAGTTTCCCAGCCGCCGCCGATCCTGGCCGGATGTGAAGGAATAAGGACAGGTATTAAGCCCACGCGGCGTGTGTGCAGGGACAATTTTAGCCAAATCGCCAGCCACTCGCCAGGAGCGTAACAAATGGGGAATGTCGAATGGGGAATGGGGAATTCTGGATCGGAAGGCGTCAACCAGAACGTATTCCCCATTCCGCATTCCCCATTTCCGTCCCATTTCGCCCTTTGGTTTTGGGCACGGAATTGCGTATCATGAGGATTGTGGCAGCTTCCGAGGGCTGGGGCTGGTTCGAACCCCAATGGCTTGGGTTGGTTAAGTCGATGACGCGTCGCGCAGTGGCGGGCCAGGTTGGCCTGCGGCTTCTCATGGTTTTTGGCGGCTGGCTGGGTGCGCTGTCGTTGGCTTCGGCGGCTCCCGAAGCCGGAGCTTGGCAAGCGGTCGTAGCGAGCCTTGACGTCGAGTTGCCGCGGTTGTTGGCAGCGCTCGATGATAACCAGTTCGAGGTTCGACACGCCGCTCAAACCAGGCTCGACGAATTGATTGCGGACCCCACAAGCCGGCCGAAGCTGGCCGGGGCCGTAGCTCACCGGCTGGCCCAGCCGGGTCTTTCCTTGGAAGCCGGCGAGACGCTCGAGCGGTTGCTGGCGAGGCTCCCTAAGCCGACCGTAGCCGCAATGCCCCGACCCGGGGCTGCGGAACTCGACCGCCTGATCACTTCGCTGGACGACAACAGCTATCCGGTACGAATTGCTGCCTCAGATAAGCTCACGGCCTTGATCAGCAATGGTCCGTTGGCTCGGGAGATCGGCGACCGGTTGAAGCAGCATCTGGCCGATCCCGCTGCGGGCTGCGGTGCGCAGAAGACCATGGAGGCGCTTTGGCAACAGGCCCGCGGCGTATGGCTGCTCGCCGATGAGTGTGCGAAACCGGCTCAGCCAGTTTCGGCCCAGCAAATCGAGGCTTGGCTCGACGACTTGGCCCTGTCGCCCCCCGCGCAGGAGCGACGTATGCACGATGTTCGGGTGCGGATTGAAAATGCCAGGCGAGAATTGCTCGATTTGCTGGCCCGCGACGCGGAAGTGCCGCGAATCAAGGCGGCGCTGGAAAAGCGGCTCGTCGGCATGGAAGACGAAGTCGCCGTCAACCGTATCCGTGAACTGTTCGACTTAACGCGGCCGGCCATGGTTGCCGAATACTGGCAGGCCGGGCGGCACACCGGCGTGCAGCATCTGCTGATCGGCATTCCCAATCATTCGCCGAACGCGCAACGAGCCAGCCATTTCGACCGCATCGACGAACACACGGCACATTGTGTCAGCGGCAATGCGCTGTCGCCGGGGGATTATCCGGTCGACGTCTTCTTTCCGCATCCGCGGCAGGAAGATGCCCAGTTCCACTTGGTCAATCTTCCCACGCCGCGATTTCGAATGGCGTACGAGTTTTCGATCGCAGGCGACGAAGCTGCGCGGCACGCCCGGGTGAGCGAGAAAACGCTCTCGCAACTGCTGGCCGCACGGCGGTTGGCCACCACCGCCGAGCTGAACATGTTTCGGTTCCTCGACCATCGGGCCGTGTCGCGATTTGCCGGCAGCTATTTGCTGGCGGTTCGAGACCAACCCGCGCCCAGGAACTCGGCTTCGGCAGCTTTCACTCGCTGCTTTGCGCGGTGCTGGCCGAAGGTGGAACCCAAGAAGCGATTCCCGGCCTATTGCGAGCCATCGAACGTCAGAGGATTCTGCCCCCCACGGCCGATCAGCCCTACCGGCTGCCGGTCGTGGCCGCTCTGTCGATTGCTCGCCGCGACCCTTGGCCCAGTGTCGATGAGTGGCTCGAGCCGTTGTTGAACTCGGACGAGCGGTTATCGATTGTCGAAGGGCAGGAATCGCAGCTCAGCGCGACGGCGTCGGCCGTGCTGCTCGAACTGCATGCGGTTTCGCCAGGCGCTTTCGGGCTCGAACGGGTCGAGGACGAAACGCTCACCGCCGCCGGATGCCCGGCCTATCGCTTTGCCAATCCCGACGGCCGCACGGCAGTCGTGCGCTGGTGGGCGAAGCATAAAGAGCAACTCGCCGCCCGTCCGCGCCATTCCAGCTAGCATCGATTGCCGCCGAGCACAGGCGCGCAATGAACGCACGGGTGGCTTGTCTTGCGACACGAAATGATGCGAGACCAAATTAACATCCTGCGTCTTCTCTCTCGTTTGCTGGCGGCTATTATTGCGCTGCTCGGCATTTACATACTGGCTGGCGTGGCCTACGAGTATCACTACTCCCGGGCCAGCATGAACTGGCCCGGCACGCAGGGTGAACTGTGGAGTTACCACGACGTATATACTCGCAATTTCCAGTCCCGCTACGGCAACCGAAGTGAGGTCGTAAATGAGTGGGAATTGCACTACCGGTACACGGTTGCAGGAGAGCAATACCTCGGTTCGCGAACTTCGTTCGGACGGGTCGACCGCCAGGCACCAGATCCCGTCGCCCAATCGCAAGTCACGGTCTATTACAATCCGCAATGGCCATCGCAGTCGGTTCTGCTTCCAGGCCCATCAGAGTTGCCCTGGGGTTTGATCGCCTTTGGAGTTGCGCTGCTTGGGCTAGGGTTTATCCTTCCCACGCTCGGTGCTAGGCTGACGTGATCCGCCTGCAGCCATGGATGCTCGTGCGATAGACACCCATTCAGGCCCACTTCCCTCCAGGACACCGACTTGCCGCCGCCGGTTTGGTAGCACACAATACAGGCCAGCCGTCGTTGCGCCGCAGCGCGTCCCCCCCAGCCGCGAGGAGCCATTCTCATGTTTCGTAAAGTTGTGTTATCCATCGCCGTGATGCTACTGGGGCTGTCCAGCGTCGCGATCGCCGCGCCGGGGAAATTCCCGGCCTTCACCAGCGCCGACGAAGCCGGACCCGATTTCGCCAAGCAGGGCGAATATCGAGGCACCTGGACCATCGGTGGCGAAGCAGATGACGTGGGCGCTCAGGTCATCGCGCTCGGCGAGGGCAAGTTCAAAGTCGTTCTCTTTGAGGACGGGCTTCCCGGCGCCGGCTGGGACCGCACCATGAAACGCACGTCGTACGATGCCGAGACCGTCGAGGGCGTGATTACTTTCAGCGGCGACAACATTGCCGGCACGCTGCGAGACGGCTTGCTCAAGCTCTCCGACTCCGGCGGTCAACCGACGGGCGAGTTGAAGAAGATCGAACGCCAAAGCCCGACCCTGGGCGCGACTCCGCCCGAGGGCGCGGTCGTACTGCTCGATGGCAAGTCGCGTGATCAGTTCACCGGCGGCGGACGGTTCGTCGATGGACTGCTGGTGATGGGCCCGAGCGAAGACGGCACGGGTCGTGGCGAGGCGGTGAGTAAACCTTCGTTCGGCAGCTTCACCTTGCACGCGGAGTTTCGCACGCCGTTCATGCCGACTGCCACCGGCCAGGCTCGCGGCAACAGCGGCATTTATCTGCAAAACCGCTACGAGTGTCAGGTGCTCGATTCGTTTGGCTTGAACGGCGAGGACAACGAGTGCGGCGGCTTTTATAAATATCGTCAGCCTGACGTGAACATGTGCTTGCCGCCATTGACGTGGCAGACCTACGACATTGATTTTATCGCGCCGCAATTCGATTCGGCGGGAGTCAAGTTGAAGAACGCGCGGGTAACCGTCCGACACAATGGCGTGGTGATTCACAATGACTTCGAACTGCCGAAGCAAACGCCGGGCGGTCTGAACAACGAGGGCCCCACCGGTCCGCTCAAATTGCAAGATCACGGCAACCCGGTCGCATTCCGCAATATCTGGGTCGTGCCACTGAACTAATTCTTTCGATCCGGCAGGATTTTTCGATCGGACGGGATTTTTTCGATTTGGCCGCGTTTTTTTGGTTCTTCCGCGTTATTTCCATTCGACAGCGCAGCGACGTCCTGTAAGCTAGAATTGCCTGGTGCATATATGAGAAACCAACACGAAACCAATGACCGGCGCCTGGAGCGGATTGCCCAAATCCGCCGCCAGATTGCCGCTGGCACATACGAGACGACGGAGAAGCTGTCGCTCGCTTTGGACGTGTTCCTTGAGCCCAGCAGCCTGCCGGGCAGCCCGATTCGCCGGGAAGAAAAATAAGTTTCCTCACAAGGCTCGGGTACGAAGCTGCCGATAACTTGTGCTGTTCGAAAAAGATACAAACGGGCCCAAGCCTCTCGTCAAGTATTCCGTCGGGGTGCCTATAATTTGCGTGAGCTTGGATCAACCACGGCTTGTGCTTAGCACAGTCTGATCCCGCTCTTCTCGCAGCGACTCCACCGTCGCAATCGACGAGAGGTTTGACTCATTGTGGCCGCGGCTTCGAGCAACAGCTCGAGGCCGCGGCCTTTTTGTTTGGTTCTGTTATGTTGCCACTTCAAGAATGAAGAAACCCGAGCCCCGGGGATTCGTTCACCCCGGCAACGAGCCACCCGCCAATCGAAGCCGCACCGCTCGGGAAACGGCTCTAGCTGCGTCGCGTGGGCACGACGCGCGGTGCAACGGTCGGTCCCGCGAAATGTGGCGCAAGCCCGTGACCGGCCGGCATGGTCGATTGAACGGAGACCGGCGATTGCCGTCCCTGATCGACCCGGAATTGGGGCACCTCGGTCGGCGCCACGCCCAGCGTCCCGGTCCACGTTTCGTAGGGCCGGCCGCCGCGTTCGTCTCCTTGGAAGAAGACCAGGTAGGTCATCATGTCGGCCGGCACGAACTCGTGCTCGTTGGGAGCCGCCGTCGCCAACCGCAAGGTGCGGCGCCAGGTGCCGGAGTTGAAATAGACCTGGTTCAATGCATAGCCTTCGACGTAGCTGGCTTCGAGCGGTACGCTCTCGGCATAGTGCGTGTGGCCATAGACGACGTACTTCGCCCGCCGGCTGCGAAAATCAGGTTCGGCCAAGGCATGCGGGTAGAACGAATCGTTCTTCTGCCCTCGCAATTCGCCGAGCAACGTGACCATCCTGCTGGCCCAGCCGATGGAAACCCGCCGGCTGAATTTCAACACTTCGGCCAGGCGGTCGACGAGATTGTGCGGCCCCTTTTTTTGCTGATCGCGGACGAAATTGAGCGCCAGGAATCGATCGACCAATTCGTCCCACACGTCCTTGACTCGCGCGCGACTGTGCGGCAACGCGCAGGTGCGGGCCAGCAGCCCGTCGATCCAAACCGGCGCCATCAACAGCGGCCGCACGTTGTCCAACTCGCGCAGGCCGAGGATCGTAGCGGGCGAAAGTTCGTCGCCCATTTCACGTCCGACTTGCACCGAGAAGCGGTTCAGTAGTTCGATGACGATCGCGTCACCCAGGCTGCTTTGTTTGCGGTCGCCGCTGAAATTGATCGGGTCGTAGATATCTCCATGTCGGGCCAGAACACGGTGCCGGCGCAGCACCTCGGTCAGATCGTTGTCTTCGCTGGGGTCGTGCGGGAAAGGGCCTCGCGTCGAATTGGCCAGACCCATCTCACGCGCGATTGCCTGTCGCGGCAGATCGTAACCCCGGCCGGGAAGATGGTAAAACCAATCGTGGTTGCCGACCAGGTAGCGCGAGACCAGTCCGACGGGCTGCCCGGCCGAACCGTCCGCGGGCCGACCTTGGCGATCGGCCCCGGGAATCATGAATTGGCCCGGCGTGGCCAGATTGCGCAGCAAACCTAGTGAGGGTGCGTTATGGGCCAGGATATCGCTGGTGATTTTGGACACCAACTCGACCATCTCGGGTCGATCGGTGCTGTCCCAAGGACGCACCGAGGCGTCCAGCCAGCGGGCGGATCGAATCACATCCAGAGTATCGCCCAGCAGGATCAAATCGATGCGGTCGACTGGTCTGTACTTGCCATCGGCGCGCCACGACGCGCTGATCGCCGCATCACGCAATTCCTGGACGAAAATTTCGAACGCCCAGGGCGATATTGTCGATCCGCTGGTGCCGTCGGCCAGGTGCAAGTCGCTAATGATGACGAGCATCGCAACGTCCTTGTCGCTCGGCCTGGTTGGCCGTGCGTCGTGAAAGCATGAGCGTCGGTCGGAGGGAGGCGGAACAGGCTGGCGCTCGCTAAGTTCGCCGCCTGTTCGACATTATCGGCCATGCCGAAGAGCGCGCATCAGATTCGTTTCCGGCCGATCCGGGGAAGCCGTGGTAAATGAGGAAGCTTGGAAATCTGTGCCGGCTCATGTACGCGCAGGCAACTACGCGCGAGGACGCCAATCGCGGATAATGAGCCTCCGATGGGTGCCGGATCGCCGCGCAAGAAAACGATCGGAGTGCTAGCATGTGTGGCCGCTTTACGCTGCGAACGCCGGCCGCTGAGATTTCCCGGCAATTGGGTTTACCGTTCGAAGGCGAGCTAGCACCGCGCTTCAACGTCGCTCCTTCACAACTCGTGGCGGCGGTTCGAGCGTGCGAAGGCGCAGCGGGACGCGAGCTCGCGATGCTCGTCTGGGGATTGATTCCTCCCTGGGCCACCGACGCCTCGACCGGCATGCGGCCCATCAACGCACGCGCGGAGACGGCGCCTCGGCTCCCCACATTTCGCCACGCCTTTCGCCAACGCCGCTGCCTGGTCGTTGCCGACGGCTTCTACGAATGGCAGCGAGGCGGACGCCGCAAGCAGCCGTTCCATCTCCGTTTGCACGACGGTGCGCCGTTCGCCATGGCCGCGCTGTGGGAACGTTGGCAGCCAGGCCCGCAGCAGATCGACTCTTGTTCGATCCTGACCACGACCGCAAACTCTCTCGTTGCTACGGTCCACGATCGCATGCCGGTGATCCTGCACCCGGCCGATTACGATCGCTGGCTCGATCCACAGGCCACGGAACCCACGGCGATTGAATCGTTGCTCGCGCCGTATCCCAGCCAGGAGATGGAGGCCGTGGCGGTCTCCGACTGGGTCAACGTGGCGTCGCACGAGGGCCCGCGTTGCCTGGCCCTCGTGACGCCGACGGCCGAGCGGCAACAATCGCTCGATTTCGATAGTCCGACTGGAGGTTAGAAAGCTCGGCCGTTGAGGCTGGAAAACGGCGCCTCGGCGGCTAGCCAGTCGTTTTCGAGGCAATTGCCACCGCCGCGATGTACAATCGAACCAGTCTGCCGGGTCGTAATCTTTTTCACAACTCACATTGAGGTTCATATCATGCGACCGATCTGGAAGTTTGCCGCACTGGTGGTTGCCTGGCCGTTGGTTTCCTCGGCGATTGCGGCCGAGCCTGAATCGAGCAACGAGCACATCCTGGCCCTGGTGCGGCGTCTGGGAGGCGAAGCCAAGCTCGCCGTCACCGAAATCGATTTGAGCGAGAGCCAGGTGACCGATGCCGATCTGGCGGAACTTAAAGGTCAAGTGGATTTGGACGAACTGAACCTGCACGGCACGAAGATCAGCGACATCGGCGTCGCCGAGTTGGCCGGCCTGACAGAGTTGCAAGCCCTGTATCTCGATGACACGCCCATCACGGACATCGGCGTGGCGCACCTCGAACGCCTGACCCGACTCGAATCGTTGTACCTGGACAGCACGAAGATCAGCGACGAAGGCCTGGAGTATCTGGACAAGCTCACGCGGCTCGAGGAGTTGTCGCTCAGCTACACGGCCATCACCGACTCGGGATTGCTCTCGCTGGCCCGATTGAAGCGACTCCGCCTGCTGGCGCTCGACGGCACGGCCGTGACCGACTCTGGCCTGCGCTGCCTGAAGCCCTTTGAACATCTCGAGCGCTATCGCTCGAGGGAACCAAGATCACCGATCTCGGACTAGAGCGATTGGACGGCTTCACGCGGCTGAGCGAATTGAACCTGGCCAATACGAAGGTCACCGGCGTGGGCGTTGCGAAGCTACAGAAGGCGCTGCCCAAGTGCCGGATTGAGCGTTAAGGGCGCGATTGCAGGACGCCCTGGCGGCGGGTGAGGTTGTTGCCCAGAACGTGTGGCTTCAGTAGCCGGAACGGCATCATGTAATACTTGGATGGTGCTCTGGCCCGCGAATAGCGGCTGGGATGGGTATATATAAATGCCTCGATCTGGCCTGCCGTTGGTGAGCAATCCGAACAGCTCGATGGTAAGATATGATAGTCACCGAAACGTCGTTCAAAGGCGTTTTTACGGTGGCGATGGAAGAGCATCCAAGGACATTGACTACGATCATGATCACGGCGCCGGAAAACCCCATGCGCATGACTTTGATTGGACGAAGGTGCCGCCGCGACAGCCGGGTCGGCTGCTGATTGCCGGCGAATAGATTGGGGAGAAGTGTGATGCTGCATTACAAGGATTATATCGCTGGGTGGCTCGACAGCTCCGTCCATGACTTCCTCAAGACCTTTCCGCGTAATTCCACCACCGCAAAATACGCGCTTGTTACCTGCATTGACAGCAACCCGGCCCCCGCGTCGCTTCTAAGCTCAAGCCCGGAACTTCGCTCGATTGCCGCCCAGGTTACGCCGCTCGGCAAGCCTACTTCTGCCGACGGAGTTGCTGCTGGCAACGCAGAGTGAAATCTTTTTGGGGTTCGATGAAGTCTGGTTTTTTCCGGAATCGATAATCGACCCAAAGCCCCAGTCGGGCCGGATTGTTGGTCCGGCAAGAATCAATCAGCGACCCTGGATGAGTTCGAAAAGGATCGCGAGCAATGGCTGTTCATTGGCCCTCGGCGACGGGGACGGATTGAATTTCATCGTCAAGCGCACGGGCTAGCGAAGCACTTGCTCGGCCATTCCATGGAACAGCCCAAACCAATTGCTGCTGAATTCCCGGTCGTCCTAGACCATATCTGGATGAGTTGGACGAGTCGCCAAATACCAGAAAGTCCGGAACTTCTGACCGATTCAGCTCCCCCTTTATACCATCGAGCTTGCCATGGGGCGGGTTATCTCATGCCGCTTCCGTGGCGGTGTGCGTGGCAACGGCTCTGATGCCGAGGATAGATCGAGTTGGTGCGAGGCGAGAGCGTGAAGACTGCTGGTCGACAAGCACAGGCGGCAAACGCCTTTGCAATAACAATTGAAGACAGGCTCTGGACCACCGTCGGTGCAGAGTCAGCCAGTCAGATGTTTGTCACAGCTTGCCAAAAAGGCGAGGCGTCGCTCGAAGTTTTTATTGTCGGAAAAACAGGCTTCGGACTGCGCGAGCCGAATTGACGCAGCATGTCCGCGAATACCTCCATCGCTCCGATTTGCAGGACTTCACGCTTTATTTTTATGCTTCGCAAGAGCAAGAGGTTGTGTGAAAGACCACAAGAACGAGACCAGAGGTGACATCGCTTCGGTACGTGGGCCTGTTTGAAAAGCATTACGAGCAACTTACCGACTGAATCGCGTCTCCGGCCTTTCTCCTCGCGCCTAAGACCCGAATAGGCCGGATTGAGCGGTGAAGTAACGGCCCCGGGTCAACCCGCCAGGTCCAATCGCCCACCCAAGTGACCGCCCACGCCGGGCCCGGCCACGGCTTGAATCGGTGCGTGAACCGGCGGAAAGCCCGTGATGCTCAGCACGTCGAGGCTGCCCGAGGCACCGGGCCCGAGTATCAATTGCCGCTTGGTCTCGGCCAGGCTGGCATAGTCGGGCGACAGCCACACGGCCTCCATCACGGCCGGCAGCGAGGCGGCTTTGGCCGCGAACTGCGCAAACACCACCAGCGAGCCGACGTGTTCGCTCCGCACGCCGGTCTGGCCCAGCACGTTGTGCTGCCAGAGGGCGTTTCGCATGGTGAGCGCCTTGCTCAGATGCGTGATCGGGTACGAGGAGATCTCGACGTTGGGAACCCGGGGAAGCAGTCCCGCGCGGCCAGGCTTTGGCCTACCCAGGCGTAGGGCACCGTGCCGGCGGCACCCGGGCCAGCCGGCCCCGGACCCGTGGTCCACCAGGCGCATAGGCGTACGGATTTCCGATAGGTCGTATCGCAGACATCGTGGCGTGCTCGAAGATTTGAGCGAAAGGGCCGCGATCTAAACACTAGTTCGAAAACGCGCCGCGCGAAGGCTTTTTTCAGGCGGTTTTCCCGCGTGTTGCGGGATTGCAACACGGGGCCCCTGGGGGGCGCTGAGTCAGGTGTCCACCAGCCGATGGCGACTCGGC
>CAVQAC010000026.1:0-79215 GCA_963710365.1 uncultured Planctomycetales bacterium | reverse complement strand
CGGAGCAAATCGACAGGCAATAACCGTCCACCAGGGCTGGCACGCGCATGGCCGTTTTGCCGCCATACGACAGCCCATAGAAGGCAATCCGCTCGGGATCGACCATCGGCAAACTGGCCAGCCAGTCAACCGTCTGTTGATGTTGTGGCGTGATCAGCGAATAGAGCGTTTTCTTGAGCACGTTTCCTTTGCGCTGCAGCGTGCGGAAGCGGTCCTTGAAGATATACAAGTTTTGCGGAGCGTAGGTAATGAAGCCTTGCTCAGCAAGCTTGGCCGCAAACTGATGATAAAAGCGCTCGCCGGGGACATTCGCCTCGATCGTATCCTGCGGACGGCCTTCCAGACCGTGCTGACATACGACCACCGGCCGCCGCTCGCCCGGTTTCAAGTCCTTCGGCAGCAGCAGAATTCCGTAGGCAATCACATCGGGAAAAACATCCAGCACGACCTCATAGCCTGTGAATTTAGGTTCATCGTATACTTTTCGAGTGCGAGGATCCGCAGGCAACAGCGGCCGATCGAACCGGCCGATGACTTCGTTGTAAAAATATTCTCGCAACGGTTTCGTGGTCTGCTGCCACTTGGCGGTATCGTGCGACGCGCGGTCAGCCTGGGCCCAGAGCTGTTCTCGCGTATAGGACGAATCAGACATCAGCTTCTGCGTGTAATCCGTCAACTCGTCAACCTGCCGCTTGAGACGTTCGTCGGGCGCGACGTGCTTGTTCAACAACTGCGGGGGGCTTTCCAGGGCGGCCAGCCTGGCCCGCGGTTTGTCGGCGTCGGTTTTGTCCAACGGATCCAGCGCCCATAAAAAACTCTCCAGCGCGGCGGCGCTACCGGGCAATCCGCGACCATCATTGCTGGCGATAACTTCAAAAGGCTCCGAAAGCTTCAAACCAGCGACTAATTCCTTGGCCCGAGTTAGTTCACGTTGAACCTCTTCGAGTGACGGTGTGTCGAGGCGGCCAGGAGCAGCGGATGCCGGGCGGCCACGGCCTGGTGCGGGCGGGCCGGCAACTTCCGGTCCGCGACAGGCCTCGACAATTAAAGGCCGCGGCGCAATGAGCGTGGCCAATTCAGCATCGCCGAATTCGTCGAGCAGGCCCCAGACGTTGCGATAGATCGGCTCTTCCCAGACGTGCTGACGCGAGCGAAAGTAACCGCTAGTGGCCACGACGTTGATCCGCGGGTCGAGCGCGGCCGCGTAAAGGGCAATCAAGCCGCCTTCGCCGTAGCCATAAATGCCAATGTTGGGCGCGGGTTCAAGTCGTGGTGGTTTGCCAGGCGTGTTCGGTCCCCACTCAACCTTGAGCCAGTCGACCAGCGACAGAACTTTTTGCACCTCATAGCCGATTACATGCCGTCCCATTTCGAAGGCCTGGCGATAGATGAATTCGCGATGGGGCAAGTTCGTCGGCTGCTGGCCGCCGGTGACAATCGAATACGCGTCCGCACGATCGAGGAGCATCGGAACAATCACACGGCAGCCACTTTCGGCCAGGCGACGGGCGAATTGGGCCTCGGCTGGAATGCCCGGCGCGAGACCTGCCAGCATCTCCGGTGTTTGGTCGGCGTCGGGAATGGCGATCACGTCGGCCACCGGATTCTCTTTCGTCGGGCTGAGCAGCAGTCCCTCGCCATAGACACCTTGGAGCACCGGCCAACGAATGGCGTAGACCCGAAATGCGGCCGACTCGGCGAAGACGGGAGTCGCCGGGGTCGGTGGCACGAACCTCGATCGCGTCGATCGGCAAGCGTGCATCGACCGCGCCAATGATCCTGGCCAAATGCTGGCGGTTGACGGCCACCGAGGCCGCGTACTTTTCGGGCGACGACACGTCGCGATGCCAATGCCGCGGGCGACGCTCGACCGAGGCCGCGATTTCGTCGAGCAGGAACTTGTCGGCCCCGGCGACCAATTGCGACGTAATGTCACCTTCGATGACGAGCGGCTTCGTCCCCGGCAAAGGCTCGGCGGCCTGACCGAGGGCCGCGAGCATCAACAGGCTCCAAGCAACGGCGCCGTGTACGATCAACGCGAACGCTGGCAGAACCGAGGGCATTCGTGGGCAGGCGATGCGCATGGGCAGATCCTCGCGGGGGAATGAGAAAACGTTGCGGGTGCGGTGGGTGCGGCTTATGATTCACGGGCGGCCGGTGCGCTTTCGGCCGGCGTTCATCATACTTGGCACGCACCGAGGAGCAACCATGCACGCCCGTCCCACCACCGATCGACGCTGCTTCCTGCAAATCGCGGCTGCTGCCGCGGCCAGTTGGCCACTCGCCGCCGGGGGCCTGGCCGCAGAGCCGGCTGAGAAAGTAGTGCCGACCGAGAAACGGATGAAGAAGGCCGTCAAGTTCGGCATGGTGAAATACGACGGCAGCGTGCTGGACAAGTTCAAGCTGCTCAAGGAACTGGGCTTCGACGGCGTCGAACTCGACGCACCCAGCGCTCTCGACAAGAACGAAGTGCTCGAAGCTCGCGATGCAACCGGATTGGAGATTCCAGGCGTAGTCGATTCGGCCCATTGGCGCGACACGCTCTCGGATGCCGACAGCGGCATCAGGGCCAAGGGCGTCGAGGCGCTTGAGGAGCGCTGCGCAACGCCAAACTCTACGGTGCCACCAGCGTGCTATTGGTGCCCGCGGTGGTGAAGAAGGGTGTTTCCTATGCCGACGCCTACACGCGCTCGCAAGCCGAGATTCGCAAGGTGCTGCCGCTGGCGCAGGAGTTGAACGTCAAGATCGCTCTCGAAAACGTGTGGAACGATTTCTTGTTGAGCCCCTTGGAGACGGCGAGCTACGTCGACGAGTTCGAATCGCCACAGGTCGCAGTCCATTTCGACGTCGGCAACATCGTCCGCTACGGCTGGCCCGAACATTGGATCCGCACGCTTGGCAAGCGGATCTATAAGCTCGACATCAAAGAGTTCAGCCGCGCCAAGAGCGACAAGGAGGGCTTGCGCAAGGGCTTTCAGGTGGAGTTGCTGGAAGGCGATTGCGACTGGCCGGCCGTGATGGCGGCTTTGCGGGAAATTGGCTATGTCGGCTGGGGCGCGGCCGAAATCCCCGGCGGAGGGCGCGACCGGTTAAAGGAAATCGCCGCCCGCATGGACCGTATCTACGCCTGCTAGCGGACTGTCGCAGCAGATGCGCCGATTGCGAGCCCGAACGCTCGTCTTGGATCGGCACCGTGCAGCGCAGTTCTCAAAAGCGACAACGCGGCGCCGTCGGCCGAGCCATGCAACAACTTGCTCGGTCGACGCAGCATCGACGATCTGACGAGGCGGCAAACTTCACTGTCGCGGTCGTATCGACTTACGGTGGCAGCAATATCTGCTCCACGCAATAGCATTCCCCTCCATCGCCGTCAGACTCCGACTTCGCTGTCAAGTACTCATTTTCACTGTCTGGCATGTGCTTCGCGGAAGCGAACTGCGGCGGATTGTAGACGACGGACGCTTAGTACCCCTATCAGGAGGAAGGACGATGAAACGAGTGATTTTTGCGTGCGCACTGTGTGCTTCGATGGCCAGCGTCGCCTGGGCTCAGAATCAGAGCGAGAAACAGAACCCGGGTCGAAGGCAATCCTTCCAACCCGCAGCTGGGCAACAGACCGAAACCGTCGGCCAGCAAGCTTCAATGGGCTCGACTTTTACCGACGCCCAGATTGCCGCGTTCCTGAATGTCGGCAATGAGACGGAAGTGAACGTGGCGAAGTTGGCTGAAAAGCAAGCCCACCGACAAGACGTGAAGGACACTGCTCGGCAGATGGCCGAAGCACACACCAAACTCTGGCAGCAACTGAACCAAATCGCAACCCAAGGAGGACTAGGCGAGAAAGCCCGCGGCAACCAACAAGAGCGAGCCAATACGCAGCAACAGGCGGCCCGGACAGGTCAATCGGGTTTGAACTTCCTGGCGATAGAACAGCAGATCGGCCGCCAATGCGAGAGTTCTCTGATTCGCGAATTGCAAGAAAAGCAAGGCGAAAAGTTCGACAAGGCCTATGTCGGCTGGAACATCGGCGCCCACATGCACATGCTTGATGCGCTGAAGGTTCTACGTAGCGACGCTTCACCGCAATTGCAACAGACGCTGGCCCAGGCTGAACAGAGCACGCACGATCACCTGGAGCATTTCAAGAAGCTGATGCACGAGTTGGAATCGAACTCGAGCCGCTCGCCCTGAACGACGCGGCAATCTTCAATGTCGTGAGGCAGGTAGGTTTTCCGGTGTTTAGGATCTCGCGTGCTCTTCGCTTGTCCCAACCACGGACGGAGAGCACGCATTTTTTTCTACCAAGGAGCTAACGATGGCTACCATGACGATGGCCAAGGATCCGGTATGCGGCATGAACGTCGATACGACAAAGGAACATGCCACCAGCCAACATCAGGGCGAGACATATCACTTCTGTTGTGACGCCTGCAAGGACAAGTTCGACCAATCGCCGGCCTTGTACGCGGCCCGAAAGACGCAGAACTAACGCACGACGTTCGGATACAGCCGGGCGCAGATGGCGACCAAAATGGTGGTCGTGCCCAGTAATACGGCAAAATCGACGCCGAGACCCAAGTGGCTAGTTCCGCCCACGATCATCAAAGCGCGTAAAGCGTCAACCTCGTAGGTTAGTGGGTTGAAGTGAGCCAAGGTCTGCAACCAGTCGGGCATCATTTCGAACGAATAGATGGCATTGCTGGCGAAGAATAGCGGCATGGTCATCATTTGGCCGATGCCCATGAAACGCTCGCGCATCTTCACCAGGCAGGCAATGATTAACGAGAAAGTCGAAAACAGCGCCGCTCCGAGGACCACTGCGGCCATCACGCCCAGCAGGGCCAGTGGGTTCCAATAAATGTGGACGCCCCGCAAGCCTGCCAAGAGGTAAATAATTACCATCTGCGACAAACCGCGAATGCCGGCCGAGAGCGCCTTTCCCAGCACCAACGACCCCCGTGGCGTGGGGCTCGCCAACAGCTTATGGACGATGCCCAGGTCGCGCTCCCAGATGATCGCGATGCCGTAGAAGATGGCGATGAACAACACGCTCTGAGCCAGGATGCCCGGAGCCATGAAGTCGCGATACGGTCAGGCTGCCCGTGGGAATGACCTTGGCCTTGGTGAACACTTCGCCGAAGATCAGCAGCCATAGGGCCGGTTGCACGGCCCGGGTGAGCAGGTCCGTGGGTTCATGGCGCAGTTTGCGTATTTCGGTGCCGGTGATCACCAGCGTTTTGTAGACGAATTCCCAAGCGAGTGCCGACCGGCTGTGAAGCGGCGCAGGCGCCACGTCAGCCGAGCCGTTGAGCGTTGCGCCGGGCCCTGGCGGTGTCACGATAGGTTCCTCCCGCGTCGGGCGAATCGCCCGCATAATGAGTGAAGACGTCGTCGAGCGTCGCATCGGGCTGGCCGAGCGATCTCTTCAACTCGGTGGGCGTGCCGAGCGCCGCAATCACGCCTCGGTGCATGATGGCCACGCGCGTACACAGGGCGTCGGCCTCTTCCATCAGGTGCGTGGTGAACAACACCGTCGTGCCGAACTCGTCTCGCAACCGCGCAATGCGCTCCCAAACCGCTTCGCGCGCCAGCGGATCGAGCCCCACCGTCGGCTCGTCCAGGAACAGAACCGGCGGACGGTGCAGCATGGCCTGACCGATTTCCAGCCGCCGGATCATCCCTCCCGAGTATTGGTTGACCATCCGGTCGGCCACATCCGAAATGCCCATGAATTGCAAAGCGTCGTCGATCCGTTTTTTGCGTTCGCTACGCGGCACATCGTAGAGTTTGGCGAATAAGGACAAATTCTCCCGGCCCGTCAGCGTGCCGTCGGCCGAGAGCAGTTGCGGCACGTAGCCAATTACGCGGCGCACCTCGCCGGCACGGGTGGCAATGTCGAAGCCGGCTACCAGCGCCGTGCCCGATGTGGGCGGCAGGAGCGTGGTGAGCATCTTCAGCGTGGTGGTCTTGCCGGCGCCGTTGGGGCCCAACAGTCCAAAGATCTCGCCAGCGCCGATCGACAGCGTCAAGGCATCGACGGCAGTTTGCTCGCCGAACCGCCGAGTCAGAGCATTGATCTCCAGGATGGCCATGCCGCCCATGGTAGCTGCGCCCCCAGGACCAAGGGAATAACCTCCCGCAGGATCGGTCCACCGGGTATTTTGCCACTTGCCTTCGGACCGGCGCGTCCGGACAATGGCGGCTTTGCAACTCACGCCCCGAGTGCCCGCCCGCCATGAGCGAAAAGCCTAGCGTCATTCTCAGCGCCTTTGCCGACGAGGCTGCCAACCAGAAAACGGCGGTCCAGCAATTTGCCGCCCTGTCCGCCATCGGGCTGCAGTATTACAGCCTGCGGTTCGTCGACGTGGGTAACGGGATCAAGAACGTGATGAATCTCACGGTCAAAGAGATTCAAGAGCTGCGCCACCTGGAAGACGAATACGAACTCAACGTGGCCTCGATCGGTTCGCCGATCGGCAAGGTCAAGCTGCTGGACGTCGCCGATGGCACGAAGAACGCGTTCGTGCCCTTCAAGAAGTATCTGGCCAAGGACGTGAAGAAGGCCTGTGAGTTGGCCCACGCCTTCGAAACCAAGTTGATCCGCGGCTTCTCATTCTATCCGCCCAAAGGCTCCGATCCGCGTCAGCATCTGCCGCAGGCCGTCGATCAATTGGGCCAGATTGCCGAAGCCTGCCACCGCTCCGACCTGACGTTCGGCCTGGAAATCGAAGCCAACCTGGTAGGCCAGACCGGCGAGATCCTGGCCGACATCATGAAGCAGGTGAACCATCCGGCCATGATGCTGATCTTCGACGCCGCCAATATCCTGTGCCAAGGCTACACGACGATCGAGGTGTTCTCGCAATACCAGGCGATGAAGCCCTACATCGGTTGGATGCACGTCAAGGATTACCGACATCCGCGTCCGCCCGAGAAGCAAGGGCCACGTCGACGAGGATGCGATCAAGAACTTCGTACCCGCCGACCAGGGGCAATCTGGCGTACGAATTGATTCTGCGCGACTTCCGCGAATCGCTGCCGAAGTTGCACCAGAAACTACACCGCCGCGGCATTCCGGGCGTGTTCCTCGACCTTGAGCCGCACGTCAAAGGAGGCGGCCAGTTCGGCGGCTTCAGCGGCCCCGACGGCATGGGCGTGGCCTTGCGAGGGTTGTGCCGCGTCCTCGACTTTGTCGACGTCGGTTATCACCTGCGCGACTTCGACGACATTCGTGCCGTGCGAGGTTTCTAGCGCCGGCGAACTACCGAGCGGCAGATTCGTCGGCCTAGATTTCTGCTCCCGTCGACTCCGTCGCATCCGATGCACTCTCGGCAAATGGATTTGGACGCCCCGGTTCCGCGCGCTGGGCCGGCACGACGCACGCCGCGCCGCGTTGGGCATCGAGTTCCGCTTGCACCCTGCGGAACTTGTACATGGCATACATTTGGCTCGTCCCCATGATCACGGTCAGCAGGCCGACCAACCCGGCCGCTTCCAGCATCCAGGGCAATCCCTCGAAGTGTCGCCAAATCAAGGTGCCGCAGACCAGCAGCATGATTACGCAGGCCGACATCCGCTTGACGCGTTCCTTGGAAACCGTGCGGTGCATGTGGGTCTTGATGGCCGAGCGCGGCGTTGGCATTCGCCACTTCGCGCATGGCCGACAGATCGGCGCTCAATTCGGGCGGCAACGCACGCGGCGCCATCTCGCGTTCGGGCCGCTTGGCAGTTCGGTCGGCACCGGTTCGGCGGCCGGAGCCGGCGAAGGTTCAGGCGCGGGGCTGACCGCTTGGACCGGCGGCGAAGATGGGGTCGAGGTGCGCTCGCGGGCGAAGCTCTACCTCCGACCCGATCCAGCAGTCGGGCCATGTAGGCATCGATGTCGTCCTCTTCTTCGCGCAGGCGCCGTTGGGGCGGCCGGCCGCGTTCTGGCCGCCGGCGGCGGAGCCACGGCTGCCGGCGCGGGCGTCTGGTCATGCTCGTCGTCGGGGACGGCCAGGCCCATCTTCGTCAGCAGTGCCAGGCTCGACAATTGCGTATTGCGACCGGCCGACGGCGTTCGCGACTCTTCGACCGGGACGGTCTCGCGGGCCTCCACAACTTCGGCCGTGTTTTGCACCTCTTCGTAGTGGTCGTCGTTACGCGGCAGGGCCTCGCGCTGCTGGAGCAATGCGGCCTCTTGGCTTTCTGCCAGGTATCGAATTCGGCTTGGCGTGATTGCAGGTCGGCCCAGCGCTTTTCGAGACCCTCGGTCCGCTCCTGCAGCTTTTGTTCGATCTGCTCGCGACGATCGCGGAAGGCCTGTCGCTCTTCTGCCAGTTCGTGCTGCAAGCGTTCGATTTCAGCTGTTTGCTCAGCGTGCTGCGCAGCCAGTGCAGCCAACTCTTTACGCGTCTGCAATTGCTCAGCCTCGAACGAGGCCTGCGCTGCAGCCAGAGCGTCACGACCGGCGACGACCTCCGCCGCCTGTCGTTCGTGCTCGGCCGCGGAGGCGGCGCGCGCGTTCTCGTTCTGCACTGGGTAGCCGCCAATTCCGTTTGCTGTTCTTCAAGTTGCTTCAGCAACTGCTCGTACCGGCAGCGCTCCGCTTCCTGGTCGGCTTGCAGGTGCTCAAGTCGCTCGCGCAGAGCGGCCAATTGTTCGTCGTTCGATCGCGCCGCATCGGCGAACCGCTGTTGATCGGCGGCCAATGCCTGGCGATCTGCTTCCATGGCTTGCCGATCGGCTGCCAAAGACCGGCAGGCCGCATCGAGTTCGTTTTGTCGGGCTTCGCAAGCAGCCTGATCCGCGGCGAACTGCTGTCGACTGCTCGCGGCGTCAACGTCGCTCCTAGCCGCGACCTCCGTCTGCCGGGCGGCATGCTCACGCTCGAACGACTGGCGAGCTTCCTCCAACTCGGCGGCACAAGCTCCCAGTTCGGCCCGAGCCTGCTCGAGACGGGCGCGTTCGGCGGCCAACTCGTTGTGCGTCGCTTGCAAGCACTCTCGCTCACGAGCCTGCTCGGCTTCCCAAGCAAGTCGAGCCTCGTCGAGTTGTTTGGCTTTCGCGGCCAGTTCCTGCTGTGTCACTTCCAGTTCGCGAGTTCGGGCGGCCAGCACTTCGGCAGCCTCACTCGAATGCAGCAGGTTCTCGCCCTCAGCCCGTTCGGCAATCTGGCCGCTTTGCGCAGCTTGCAACCGCTCGAGCCTGCGGATCGGTTCGGATTCCCAGGCAAGCTGAGTGTCTTCGAGTAGCCTGGTTGTTGCGGCAAGTTCTTGCCGTGATTCTTCCAACTCGCGAGTCAGGGTTGCCAGCCTGTCGGCATCCTCGCTTGCGCGTTGCAACTTGTCGTCTGCTTGCTCGATGGTTGCGCGCTGTGCTTCCCAGGCGGCTTGCGCTTGCTCGAACGCCTTCCGGTCGCGCTCGAACGCTGCGGTTCGAGCGGCCAACTCAACCTCGGCAGCGGCACGAGCCGCGTCGGCAGCTTGCTGCCCGGCGTCGGATTGCGGTGCGGCGGCCGAATGACGCGCACGTTCGTCAAGTTCCTGGGACAGACGATCGACTTCTTCCGTGCGCAACGCCAACCGAGCCAGCGTCGCCGTACGTTCCTCTTCCCATCGCTCGCGTTCGGCGGCAAACTCCGCCCGTAGCGACTCGAGTTCGGCCGCTTCCCGCTGCAGGGAGTCGCGTTGCCGGTCAAGATCGGCCGAGCATTGTTCGGCCTGGTCTCGTTGGCGGGCCAGCGCGGCTTGCTCTTCGGCGAGTTGCCGGAGTTGCTGCTTGGCATCGGTTTCGCTTGTAGTACGAGCGGCAGTCCAAGAAGCCTGGGATTCTCGCAGTTGTTGTTCGTTCGCGTCGACCGCGGCCTGTCGCGCCGTGAGTTCGTGGGTGAGTTCAGCCGCCTCGCGCCAGCGCACCTCCAATGCGGTCAGCTTCTCGTTCATTTCCAGAGCGGCGCGGTCGAGCCGCGCCTGTTCGGCCGACGACTCGGCTTCCCAACGCGCGCGTTGTTCGTCAAGTTGGCGCTGCGACGCCTGCAACGTGCCGGCCGTGGCTTGGAGTTCTCGCTCGCGGGCGTCCAGCGACGCACGTTGCGACTCGACCTGGCGGAGCCGGGCAGCCAGCGCCGCCTCTTGCACAGACAGGCGAGCCTCGGCCTCGCGCCGCTCGGAATCCGATTGCAGTCTGGCCTGGGCGTGTTGCTGGCGCGCGGTTTCAAGCCCGGCCGCCTGCTCGGCGACGGCTCGTTCGCGCTCGTCATGAGCCGCCACTCGCAATTGGTGGTCAGACAGATGTTGATCTCGCTCTGCAAGCAGTGCCGCACGCTCGGCGGCCAGCGCCGCCACATCCTGCCTGAATTGGTTGCCCTGGCTGGCCAGCGCCTCTTCGCGCACCGCCAGTTGTTGCTCGCGCTCCAAAGTCTCGGCAACCCAGTCTGCCCGGTTATTGATGAAGGACTGTTGGTCGCGTTCGATTTCGATCCGGCGCGCTTCGAACTCGGCTCGCTCGGCATTCCAGGCATGCAGGCGCTTATCGAGTTCTCGCGCCTCGGAGGCCTGCTGCTGGCGTCGAGATTCCAAGTCGTTGAATCGCCGTTGGAGTTTGCGCGAGCGCTCGACGAGCTTCCGCACGCGCTCGCGTCCCTGTCCATTGGCCAGGTCAAGGCGTACACGCAGGGTGGCAAGTTCGGCCGCATCCATCGGTCGCGGATGGGCCTGATTTGTTTCCGGCTCGTCCCACGGCGAACCAGACTTGCAGTTGGCCGCGGGCGCGTCGGGCGTAAGAACCTGGACCTGCAAATCGCCCAAGGTCAGCCAATCCCCCGAAACCAGCGGGGCATCTTCGAACGGCCGATTGTTCAGCAGGGCCTTGCCGTCCAGCCGGCGACACGATCGTATGCCGCTGCCCGCGAAGGATCACGAAGTGATGCGGTTGAATGCCCGCGTCGTGCAGTTGCAACGTGCAATCAGCGCCGGAGCCCACCGAGCACTTCTGGCTCGCCACCCGAACGATCTGCTGAGCACGACCGCCTCGGCAAACACGGAGCGTCAGCTCGCCCGATGTTTTACCGAGCAAGCTGACCGGAGCGTCGATATATTCTGCCAATGCCATCATTGAAGGCCCTTGCCCACTAAAGGTCTGCCTGCCCGCAGTTGTATTGGAGCGGGAATGGCTGCCGCGGCGTGGTTGCCGAATTTGCCGATCCGTGGCGACCCGCTTACGGTGGATCTGGCCAAGAACGCCAGCACCGCAACGAGAATCGCCCCAGGTGATGTAGCTTACGGTGGTAGGCTCGTCAAAATTCGGCGGGGTACAGGGTTGCGATTCGCCAAGGCGGGCGATTCCACAGTCAGCACCCGGCCGCCCCGCCGTCAGCAGGATGGTTCTGCCGGGCCGATCGTAAAGATCGCGGAAAATCGGCTGCATGTTCGTGCCGATTTTGACGATTATCTTTTCGCTTACGAACGTGTAAGGCAAAGCGTCCCCCCCGGGGGATCGATGCTAAACACGCGGACGAAAGTGTCCTTGCAAAGGGCGTTCACATGCTCGGCCTGGGAGTAATTCCGGCGACGAGCAAACTGTGATCGCAAGTTGCAAGCTGCGAGCGGTTTGCCTCAAAAGCGGGGATCGAGGCAAACGATTGTAGCGGTCCGATAAAATTCGGAACCGCGCGGGGTAGCGACACGTACTATAGTTGTTTTGCCGCGCCGAAGGCCTTCGGGAGGCTGTAGTGCTGGAGCGGCACGAACGAGAGCGGACGAGGCATTTCATAGATCGTTCGATGCAGGCAGTCTGGAGGGGGGGCACACCCTCGGCGCGGCCAAGATCGGACATCCAAGGGTGAACATCTCTATGGCACGTAAAGACGCAATTCTGAAGATGCGGGAAATCCTGGTTCTGCGGCGCGATGCGCTCCGCAAGGCTTTGGCCGGCGACCTCAGCCTGTTGAAGGAACTCCGGGAGCAGACGGCAGGCGACGTCGTCGACTTCGCCCTCGATTCTGCCCAGGACGAAATCAATTCCCAGTTGGCCGAAGTGGAAAGCCGCGAACTGGCGAGCATCGAAAATGCGCTCGAGCGGATGCGGGTGGGCCATTTCGGAGTTTGCGAGGGCTGTGCGGAGCGAATTCCCATGGCTCGGCTGAATGCCCTGCCCTACGCAACGCTGTGCATCGAATGCCAGCGGGAAAGCGAAAAGTACGGGGCCGGAGCTGCCGGCGATGCCGATTGGGGACGCCTGATCGATAATGGCAGCGGTGACGCTGAATTGTCGATCAACGATCTCGAAATCGACGTTTCTTGATCCCAAGTCGCGGCGCGGGCACGATCTTGATTCCCCGCCGCGCGGCACGATGGCCGGTTTCCGTCCACTGCTCGGATACGGTGTGTTGATTCGCAGGCCCTGCGCGGGCACGATGCAGGGTACAGGATCCGTGGTAGGCCTTACCGCCGGATTCCGCTCGCGCGGGCCTTGCTCTCGACCGATTCGGATTCTCGCCAGGTGTGCGGGCGGCCGTCCGCATGCCTGGGTTGTGTTTGTGGACCCGAGTCCACCGAGGAATCTGACTATGTGGCGTCGAGGTTTACGACGGATGTTCATCAACCCGGTGGTCGCTCGACTGATCCTGGCTGCCGGAATCCTGGGCGGTCTGGCGCCATCGGCTTCTCGACTATCGGCCCAGACTATTGTCGAGTCGGGCTTTGAAACCGAATTGTCGGCCACCGAGCGCGACAAGATGTATGCCTCGCTCTCGAAGCGAAGTCGACGAGTTGGAGCGGCATCGGAATGATTCTGAAGACGGTCGTCAAGCTGGTCAACCCGACCGTCGTGCATATCGAGGCCGAAAAGAACGAAGCCGGCGGCCGCGGCTACGCCAAAAACCGGCTGGTCGAAGAGGCCGGCTCGGGCGTGGTCATCGAACTCAAAAACAGCTTTTATGTGCTCACCAACCGGCACGTGATTAAGGACGCGCAACTGAGCGACATCGAAATCCGCTTCGCCGACGGCCGCATCAGTCAATCCGACCAAGGTCTGGAGCGATCCAGGATACCGACATTGCCGTGATGGCCAGTCTCGGCGCCGAAACTGCTCGCCGGCACGGCTCGGCAACAGCGATCAGCGTGGAAATCGGCGACTTTGTCCTGGCCGTCGGCAGCCCGTTCGGACTGAGCCACTCCGTGACCTACGGCATCATCAGTGCCAAGGGGCGGCGCGACCTGGACTTGGGCGACGGCGAAGTCCGCTACCAGGACTTCATGCAAACCGACGCCGCCATCAACCCCGGCAACAGCGGCGGACCGCTGATCAACCTCCGTGGCGAGGTCGTCGGCATCAACACGGCCATTGCCAGCAACTCGGGCAGAAACGAAGGGGTCGGCTTCAGCATTCCTATCAATATGGTGATGGTCGTTGCCCGCCAGTTGATCGAGCATGGCAGCTGTGAGCCGAGCCTACCTGGGCGTGTCGCTGGATTCGAAGTTCACGGCCGCCTTGGCGGCGAACTTGGGCGTTCCGGTCAGCGTGGTGCCCGCGATCGTCGAAGTCAAGCCGGGTTCGCCGGCGGAAGCCGCCCACCTACTGGTCGGCGACGTTGATCGTGCAGTTCAACGGCCGCAAAGTCGAAGACGACTACGCACCTGGTCAACATTATCAGCCTGACCGAAGTCAATACCGAGGTGCCGATGATCGTCTACCGCGATCGCCAACCGCGTGCATCTGACCGTCAAGGTCGGCAATCGGCCGGCGGTCGTAATCAGAAGCGAGCCGAACGCTCTGAGCAGGCTATCTTGAAAGCCAGCCACTGTCTTCCGGGCAGATCTGTCCTACTGCCCGCTGCCCGCTGTTTGTCGGCCGCCCGGGCCAACCGCGTCCATGATAACTCGGTGACTGCCGGCTAAGTCGGCTTCCATTGCCACTTCCATGTTGCCGCGCCACTCGGCTACTAGCCGGCGGTCGAAGACGGTGGCGCCGGGGTCAGTTCGCCGCTGACTTCCACGTCGCCGGCCAATGCTGCGTGACTGGAACAATTCCGGGATCCGTCGCCGCCACCAGGGCCACGGCATCGTGGACATGAATCCCTTCGAGCCCGAGCAACTGCCGGTGGGTGCGAAAGGCATAGGGCAGGATCTTCCGCAAGCAATCGGCCCGCGTTGGTCGCCTCGCTCGGCAATTGCTCCAGGTGGCCGTAGGTCATCATCGACCTGGTTGGTCACGTCGAGCGGCACTAGCGTCTTGGTGATCCGCGAGCGAAACACCTCGCGGGCGGCCTCCGGATCGCAGTAGATATTGAACTCGGCGGCCGGCGTGACGTTGCCGGGCCCTTTGACCGCGCCACCCATGATGAATCAACTGGCCGATCTGTCCGGCCAGGTTCGGATCGCGGCGCAACGCCTGGGCAATATTCGTCAACGGGCCCAAGGCGATGATCGTGACCTGTTCCGGCGCCGCACGGATCTCGTCGGCGATCACCTTTTCCGAGGGATGCTGGTGGTGCAGTTCGGCCACCTGGAAGTTGGCGTTCCCGAGCCCGTCCGCCCAAGATGTGGCGGGTATCGACGGCCGGCGAACGTTCCGGCTCGACCGCGGCGCCGATCCGCGGCCAGCGGGGCGGATCGAGCTGCTCGATAATCGCCTGGACGTTGCGCGTGGCCTGTTCGGCCGGAACATTGCCGGCCACGGCCGTTACGGCCACGACTTCCAGATCGCGGGTCGAACAGCGCCAGGGTCAGCGCCACGGCGTCGTCAATCCCTGGGTCGACGTCCAGGATCACTTTTCGTGGCATGGGAACTCGCTATCCATTGGGCGAACTGGTAGCCGCCGCGGCCGATTGTAGGACCCGCCGAGGGGGCCGGAACAAGTGGGCCGCCGGCGTCGATCTCGCGGCAGTTGTATGAAATCACTTCGTTTACACGCCGGGGCTGCCAGGCGAGCTTTACCACCCGCTTCCATTGGCCAACTCGCCTTGCGGAGACCATATTGATCCTCCCTGGCTCAACCGCGGCACCGAGATCCAAAAACGTGATCCAAACATTCCTGGGTAAAGCCTAGCGGCGGTCAAGACCTTTCCCAGGAGGAAATGTCCGAAGCCGTCGACGCGATCATGCGCGGTCAATGGTCGCACGAGCGAAATCGCACTGCTGCTGACGGCCCTACACCATAAAGGGGAAACGGTTGCCGAAATAGCCGGTGCCGCCGCCGCATTGCGCCGCCACATGACGCCCATCCGCACCAGCCGCGTCGGCGTTATCGACACCTGCGGCACCGGCGGCGACGGCTCCGGCACGTTCAATATCAGCACCGCGGCGGCTCTGGTCACGGCCGCCGCCGGAGTGCCGGTCGCCAAACACGGCAACCGCCGGATCACCAGCCGGAGCGGGTCCGCCGATGTGCTATCGCGGCTAGGCGTGAACATCGAAGCGGACGTTTCGCGGGTCGAAGCCTGCCTGGAGGAATTGGGCATTTGCTTCTGCTTCGCCCCTTTGCTGCACACGGCAATGAAGAGCGTGTCTGAAGTTCGCCGGCAGCTCCCCTTCCCCACGATCTTCAACCTGCTGGGCCCACTGACCAATCCGGCCGGGGCCCCGTTCCAATTGCTCGGCGTGGGGCGTCCTGCGCTGCGCCCGTTGCTGGCCGAAGCCCTGGCCCTGCTCGGAACCCAGCGAGCCCTCGTCGTCTGCGGGGAAGACGGACTGGACGAAGTCACGATCAACGGGGCGACTTTCGTGAGCGAGACCTCGGCCGGCCTGGTGCGCGAGTTCCGCTGGTCGCCCGCCGACTTTGATATCCCCCAGGCAAGTCTTGCCTCGTTGGCGGCGGCCGGCCCCGACGAGAGCGCCGAGCACATCCGCAATGTCCTGGCCGGCAATCCTGGCCCGTCGCGCGACATCGTCGTGCTGAATGCGGCGGCGGCGCTATGGACCGTCGGCAAAGCCGCTACTCCTGCGGCTTGCGCCCGATTGGCCATCGAAGCCATCGACCAGGGCGTGCCCGCGATCTGTTAGCCCGGCTGGCGACCTTGTCGAACCGTTGACACGCCACAGCCCGCAACATTACGCGTGTTTGCGGCCCGATCAGAATTCGATTACGCTGGCGAAATCGACGTTCGCGTCGCCCCACCTGCAATCCCTGCCCCCGATTAACTGAGGATCGACCCCCCATGTCACGCTATTCGCGTCGCACGCTTCTGAAGTTTGGTACGGGCCTGGCTTGTTCGCCGATTCTTCCAGCGATCGGCGGCTTCACTGCCATGGCCGCTCCCCCCGCAGAGCCGGCAGCCAAGCCCGCGGCCAAACCCAAAGTCGATCCTTATGCCGACGCCGTATTCGTTGACGGCGAGCCGTCGATGCCGGCCGAGGGAGCGTTCACCGTGGTCGTGTTGCCCGACACACAAAAGTATGCTGCCGCAGATCCCCAGGGGTTTCTGGCGCAGACCGAGTGGATTGCCGCAAACCGGCAGTCTCGCAACATCGCCTGCGTGCTGCATCTGGGCGACATCACCGATCACAATCGCCCCGACGAATGGGAGCTCGCGGTCAAGGCCATGCAGCGACTCGACGGCCAGGTGCCTTATTTCCTCGCGCTGGGCAATCACGACTATAGCGAAGGCGGCAAGTGCGCAGACCGCAGCACGCTCTTCAACGATTATTTTCCCATCGACAAGTTTCGTGCGCAGCCTAATTTCGGCGGCGTCTACGATCGTGAGCCCACGCGATTGGAGAACAGTTACCATTTCTTTTCAGCCGGCGGCCGCGATTTTCTCGTGCTCTGCCTGGAGTTCGGCCCGCGAGCCGACGTCGTCCGCTGGGCTAACGAGATTGCGGCCCAACATCACGACCGCGCCGCGATCCTCGTGACGCATGCCTACATGTACTACGACGAGACGCGTTACGATTGGAAAGCCCGCGGAAAAGAGCAGAAATGGAACCCGCACAGCTACCCGGTCGCAGCGGCAACCTCGGACGATATCCATGACGGCGAGCAACTTTGGACGGGGCTCGTCGCGCGGCACGAGAACTTCATTCTCACGCTCAACGGCCACGTCATTGGCGATGGCCTGGCCCGCACCGTCACGGCTACGCCGGGCGGCCGCGATGTGAACCAGGTGTTGGTCAACTTCCAGATGAAACCCCGTGGCGGAGACGGTTGGCTTCGCGTACTGGAATTCTCCGCCGATGGCCGTACCATCACCGCGTGCGATTATTCGCCGACGCGCAAACAGCGAAACGAATCGCCGCAAAACCGGTTTACCATGAAGACTGCACCTGTGCAGAAGGCGTGATCAAAACGTGCCACACCCTGCTGGCCTTCGGAAACCATTTTGACAGGGCATCGGGTTATTTCGCGACCTCTTTGAGCAACTCGACGAGCGTGGCCGTGATCTTGGTCGAAGCCTCGACTTCCAGATAGCTCGATCGGGCTCGCCAGGTCTCGTAGCCGCCCAGCTTGTGCTGCTCGGGCGTGGGTAGATAACCGTTGTAGCCGTTGGCCAACTCGATGACGATCGTCGGCTTCAAGGGGCTGGCTCGCTTGATTGCCTGGCCGATTTCGACGAACGTCTCGCAGGGCGTGGTCACGATGCCCATGCCGCCGATCCGCAAGGCCTGGAACTTGCAGGGGACCGTGCTCGGATACTTGGCCAACTGAACCGTTTCGCGGGCATAAACTTCTCGCAAGCCCGAGAGCACCGGCTTTTTGGCTGTGGCGAGCACGGCCTCGGCGTCGCGGAGGTCATCGGCCGTCGGCAGGCGAACGCCCAACTCCAATTCACGCTCGCGCATCTCGATCGGCACCCACGTCTGATACTCGATCTTGGCCATCGCGTCGTACGCCGTTTGAGCCACGCTCTCGGCGACGATGCGGACCTGTTCGAACTGGGCGCGACGCGGCAGCGGCTCGCCGGCAAAGTTGACGTTGTTCACGTCGCCACTGGTGCCGTTGGACATGATGCCCACGAACGCCGGGCTGACCTGCTCGGCCTTCAGCCGGACCTTCATCTGCGCGGCAAATTCGCCGAAGTAATCGGCCGACAACGGATCGACTCCGCCGACGTAATGCAGGCCATAGTTGGCCAGCACCGCAATCGGCCGGCCATCGGTGGCCTGCACGGAGATCACCGTGACGTCGGGATCAACCTCGCCGGCTGGCTCGATCAGCCCGGGATTCTTGATTCCTGGGTTCATCTTCACCAGGTCGGTCGTCTTGGCGAACGGCCCCGGCGGCATGGCGCCCGGCTTCATTTTCCAACGGCGATTGAAGACCTGATCGCGGTTCGTGCCGACGGCCCAGCCGATGCGGGCCGGTTCGAGTTGCTTGTGCGCCTGCTGAATGCCCTTGGCCAATTGCTCGACGAAGAATTGCAGGTAAGCCTTGTTGGGTTCGCTTTGAAATACGGGGCCCAGCGTCGGCGCTTCGTGCGTATGCGTGGCCGAGACCAGAATGTGGTCTTCTCGCAAGCCCGTGGTTTTCGCAGCCAGCCGCTTGGCTGCATCGAGCGGTTCGCGGGGAATCATGCAGCTATCGCAGACCACGATCGCGATCTGCGTCTCGCCGTTATCGAGCACCAGGCAGCGGGCGTGCAGCGGATCGTGAGCCCCCGTGGCCAGCCGATCGCTCATGCCGCCGTTGACCGAAATTGGAAAATCGAGCGGCGTAATATCGGCCGCAAAGGCTCCGGCCCGGAGGACTTTTTCAGCTGCCAGTGCGCGGCCGCCGCTGGCGATCAGCGCGGCTGACAACGAGGCTAATGTCAGTAGACCAAGGTGAATCGCGATTGAACGAGCAGGGCGTGCCGTATGCATGGCGGGGAGTCTCCGAAACGGGTGGGCGAACCAGTCGAGGCGGGCGGAGCCAATCGGCTGCGGGCATCTTAGGCCCTCGATGGGCGGCATGCAACTTTCCTGTTATATTGGCAAGGCAAACGGAGCGCGACCGGCCGAACGGCTCGCGCGTTTCAGGAGGAAGCTTGGCCCGCGAAGCGATCCTGCAGCAGGGCGGCAGCGACAGCCCCGACGACGAACGCGATCTCCGCCCGCAACGGATTCGCGACATGGTAGGCCAGTGCGAGGTAACGGCTCGGCTGGACATTGCGGTCGATGCTGCGCGGAAGCGCGGCGAGCCGTTGGGCCATATCCTGTTCGACGGCCCTCCCGGCTTGGGCAAAACAACGCTGGCCATGGCCATCCCGCGCGAGCTGAGCGTGGGGCTGCAAATTACCAGCGGCGCCACCCTGCAAGCCCCCAAAGACTTGATCGCCTATCTGACCAACGCCGAAGAAGGCTCGGTGCTGTTCATCGACGAGATCCACCGACTGCCGAAGACGGTCGAGGAGTTCCTGTACCCGGCGATGGAAGACTTCCGCATCGACATCGCCCTGGGCGAGGGCGTCAACGCCCGCACGATCAACATGTCGCTCAAGCCCTTCACGCTCATCGGAGCCACGACGCGCACCGGCATGTTGTCGGCCCCGCTGCGCGATCGGTTCGTGATGCGCGAACATCTCGACTTCTACACGCACGAAGAGCTGGCCGAAATTGTCCGCCGCAACGCGGCCAAGCTGCAAGTCCGCATCACCGACGACGCGGCCGCCGAGATTGCCGGTTCGCAGCCGAGGCACGCCGCGGCTGGCCAACAACCGCCTGCGCTGGGTCCGTGACTATGCCACGAGCAAAGCCGACGGTCGCATCTCGCGGCTGGTGGCCGAAGCGGCGCTCGACATGCAGGGGATCGACAATCGCGGTCTCGACTCGCAGGATCGCAAGTACATGGAGACGATCGTGCATGTGTTCCATGGCGGGCCGGTCGGCGTGGAAGCGGTCGGCCACACCATGAACATCGCCATCGATACGCTGATCGACGAGGTTGAGCCGTTCGTGTTACGCACCGGGCTGGTAGTCCGCACGCCACGCGGCCGCCGAATAACGCCGGCCGGCTACGAACACCTCGGACTGGAGCCCCCCGTCGAAGGCCAGCAAGGCCAACTGTTTTAATATTTAATGAGTTGCGCTCGCTCCGGCCCGTTGCTAGCTGGTGGTGCGGCCGATTTCGTCGGCGAATTATTTGCCTGCGGGTAGGGCGATTGTCTATGATAGGAGGCCTGCCGGTGAAGATGCCGGCGGTTTCTACCTTCTACCGCAAGGAAGGACCACGACCATGCTGCAATTAGCCCCCGGTTGGAATCTCGAAGTTGAACGCGGGCCTGACTGGCTGATCGTGCGCCTGCACTGCTTGCCGGAGAACATCTGGGACGCGCCGCCGCTGGCCGAGACCCTTTGGTCGCTGGTGGAACAGCACTTCACCTATCGGCTGGTGCTGGAGTGCGACGAATTGCAGCTCTTGCACACGATGCTGTTGGGGCAATTGGTGCTGCTGCACAAGCGGCTCAACGTGCATGGCGGCACATTGCGGATGTGCGGCCTGAGCCAACAGAATCGCGATGTGCTCAAGAGTTGCCGGCTCGATAGCCGCTTCCCGGCATTCAATAGCCGGGGCGAAGCCGTCCTGGGGCACTCGCTGCCCCAAAAGCCGCGGTAAGTTCGCTCGCACGGCACAAGGTGCCAGGGCTCGAAACGCGCGGCACAAGTGCCGCGGCGAAACGAAAGCTTGCCTAGCTTCGTTTACCGCCAATGCACTTGCAGGTGGTTCTCGATCGTTTCGACACCCTCGATGCGACGCAGTGCTTCCTGCGCCATTTGCTTCTGAAAGAACGAACCAACCACGCCACGGAGAATTACCCGCCCCTGGTCGGCCACCAACTGAACGTTGCGGCGCGACAGGTGTGGGCTTTGTTGCAGAGCCAATTGGGCACGATCGACCAAGGGCAATTCGAGTTGAGCAGCGGGCGTCATCGGCAGTTGCTTCCAGGAGGGATGGTGAGAGACAGTCGGGGAACCGATTCGATCCAGGACAGGGATAGATATCGGCAGTCTGCGTCGACTTGGTAAAATGCAATGGGCAGAAAGCCACTGGAAGTTGGCTGCACGTCGGCGCCCTTAACGGATATGCCGCCTTTGCGTGCAAAACGAAACGCGTCTCGCCAGAGGATGCTGACGGCGCTACGATTCACTTTCCGGCGGGCACCGGGCTGCTCTATTTCACCGTCGACCCCATTAGCCAGGTCGGCAATTCGCCAGCGGGAGGCAATTCGATGATGCTGACGCTGGTAATATCGGGGTGTGAACCCACTTCAGCCAGCGCGGCGGCCGGGGGCCGAGTGTCGAGGTTCAGGATTCCGATGGCTTCGCCGCCGGGGTGATGGCTGGCCCGACCCACAGCCATCTGGGCAATGTTCACCTTGTGCGTGCCAAAGATCGTGCCGACTTTGCCAATGATGCCGGGCACGTCACGATGCGTGAACACCAACAGGACGCCATCCAGGAAGGCGTCGAGGCGGAATTCGCCCATCTGCACCAGCCGGGGCATGTTCTGCCCGAACAGCGTACCGGCAGCCTTGTGCGTCTGCGATTCTGTTACCAGTTCGGCCTGGATGACCGAGCTGAACGCGCCAAAATCACTGCGCGATTGCTCGACCAGTTCGATGCCGCGCTCGCGCAACAGCGCTTCGGCGTTGACGATGTTGATATCTTGTTCCAAGGCGTTGGACAGCAGGCCGGCAGCCACGGCGGCCGTGATCAGCTTGGTGTCCTTCGAAGCCACTTCGCCGCGATACAACAGCCGACAGGCTTTGGCCGCCGTGCGGTCGAGCTGCGCCAACAGCAGGCCGAGCCGGTAGCCCAGGTCGAGATAGTCGCGAAGCGCGGCTAACTTCTTGGGATCGACATTCGACATGTTCACAGCGTGGCGAATAGCGCCGGTCGAGAGAAAATCGACCAGCAGCGCGGCCCCCTCGGCGGCCACTTGGGTCTGGGCCTCTTCGGTACTCGCGCCCAGGTGGGGCGTGCAGAGCACGCCGGGCATGCCAAAGAGCGGGCTGTTCGTACACGGTTCGGTGGTGAAAACGTCTAACGCCACGCCCCCCAGGTGCCCACTTTTGAGCCCTTCGACCAAGGCCGCTTCGTCGTAGATGCCGCCGCGGGCGCAGATTCACCAACCGCACGCCCCGCTTCATCATGCCGATTTCCTTGGTGCTGATCAGGTTCCGCGTTTCGGCCGAGAGCGGCGTGTGTACGGTCAGATAATCGACGAGCGGCAGAAGTTCGTGGACCGTGGCAAACGTTTCAATGCCCAGCTCCTGGGCCCGCTCTTTCGTGAGGAACGGATCGTACCCGACCACGCGCATTTCCAAGGCCTTGGCCCGGGCGGCAACCGCCTGCCCGATGCGCCCCAGGCCAACGATGCCGATCGTCTTGTCGGCCAGTTGGGTGCCCATGTACTTGTTGCGGTCCCAGCGCCCTTCGATCAGGCTTTGGTATGCGGGGGCAATGTTGCGCGACAGGGCCAGCATCATGGCCAGCGAATGTTCGGCCGTGCTGAGCGTGTTGCCCGTAGGCGTGTTCATCACCACGATGCCCAGTCGCGTGGCCGCGGTCTTATCGATGTTGTCGGTGCCGACGCCGGCGCGAACAATGGCTCGCATGCGGCGATTGCCCTGCAACGAATCGGCGGTGATCTTCACGCCGCTGCGCAGGATTGCGCCTTCGAATTGGTTCAAGGCCTCGCGAAGTGCGTCGCCCGACAGGCCGATGCGGACCTCGTATTCGATGCCGGGGGCTTTGGACAGGATGTCGAGCCCTTCTTGGGCCAGTTTGTCGAGAACGATGACTCGGGGCATGGGCGTGCAAACTCGGGCGAAGGGAGAAAAAGGATAGGATCTGGTGACAATGGAAACCCGCTGAAGCGAGCCTCGGGCGAGCGGTAAGCGCAAGCTTGCCGGTATTTCACCTCGCCATGGCGCGCCGGGCATGCAAGGCAGGATAGAAGCTGACCCCCGGGGGGTCAAGCAGGTGAGGCCGCCCAGTTGCCGGATTTACGCCGGTCGCAAGGCCTAGAAGCGTTGCGTGTCGGTGGGCGAAGAAACGGTTCGCGTGCCACCCGGCGGCGTGACAATGAGCGGCGAACTAGAGCCGGGGGGAGCCGCGGACGTCGGGCCTTGCTGCAACGAAGCTACGCGGGCGGCCAGCGCTGGCTGGAAGTTGTCCTGGCCCAACGATCGCTGGTAATTGGCCAGGGCCTGAGCCGTGTCGCCATTCTGTTCGTGCATCTGGCCCAATGCCGCCAGGGCTTGGGCATCGTACGGATTGATCTGTACGGCTTCCAGCAGGTAATTGCGAGCGGCGTCTTGTTTGCCAAACTCTTGCGACAACCGCGCCAGTTCGACCTTCGGGGCCGACGACGACGGGTTCTTATCGGACCAGTTTTCCAGCAATCGGAACGCTTGTTCCGTACGGTTCTCTTCCGCCAACAGCACGGCGAACGAACGATAGCAATCGCGATGGTTGGGGTCGTGGTTCAGGCACTGGTTGTAGTAGTTCTCGGCCTGATCCAACTCGGGCTGCTGGTGATTCAATTTACCCAAGCGATGGTACGTGGCCGCCAGGTTGTAATAGCTGTCGGCGTTGTTCGGATCGTTGGCCACGGCATGCTGGAACTTCTGGATGGCGAGCTGATACTGCCCCTGATTGAACTCGCGGACGCCGGAGGCGTTTTGTTCGTGCGAAACCATGCTGCAGCCAGACGCGGCGAGCACGACGGCTAGACACCACGTAGCGACCAGTCCCAACAGGCGGTTCGAGTTGCCGGTTGTGTGATTCATAGGCGACACGTGGCAATTAATTGCTTCGGATACGGAGAACGAACGGACTGCGCAGAGCAACGAGAAGCCGGGCCAGAAAATGAGGCGGCAGAATAGCCGTCGCGCCCAGGGCGTGCAAGGTCAATCCCGACGGCGCAGATCGCGCAATCCCGAATCCAGTTCGCCAACGCCCGTTTCCCGACCGCGAACGCCCGAGCCCCGGACGTTAGTCCGGGGATTTCGCCCAGTACCGAAAGACCCTTTTGACAGCGTCGCTAGCACAACCAGCGCCAAGCCTGCGCCGGTGCGCCGCACCAAACGAAAGCAGGGTGGGACCACGGCTCTGGTCCCACCCTGCTTGATGAATCAAATGTTGTTCGCCTTCTATAGCTGCCGGGCGTTCGGCAGACCCTACTCGCCGGCAGCCATGCTCAGGTCGTCGGACAGTTCTACGGCCCCGGCCGGCGAAACCTTGGCGTAGCCCAGCCCGCGGATCACTTCGAGGATCTCGCTGCAGGTGGGGAACATCCGGCCGCTCGTCCGCTTGTACGCGTCCATGGCATTCATGAATTCGACTTCCTCAGTCGAATAATCGCGTTCGCAGGTGGTCGGGTCGATCTGCCGCCGCCGGGAGACCTTTTCCCGCCGCTCGCCACTGCGCCGTTCCTGGGCGATCGCGACATTGGCCTTGCGGCGTTCGGCATCGCGCCGTTGCTGGCTACGGCGATCGGTCACTACCTGTTCGTCGATCTTTTTCGCCTTGGACACGGTTGGGCCTTTCTGTTCGAGGTTGATTCGCTTACCAGCCGCGGACACTTCTCCGCTCACCTGCCTGGCGAAAAGAATCGGCAGTACGGCCTGGTAAAATATAGCGTATAGATAAAATGTGCGGTTCTACGAGGACTGCCGGATAGGGCAAAAGATGCCGATGCGCGAGTTTTTCCGGCCCCGCCCGTCGAATGGGGGCCGGATCGAAGCTTGAGCGGAGCGTCGAACAGGTTGTGACGGTTGCGCGGCCGCTCGAATTCCGTTAGGCTGCCATCGGAGAGCTAGCGCGATGTCCAACCTGATTGAAGACGTGGTTCGTGAGTTCCGCCGCCATAAGAGCTTGGCCGATCGGGCCATGGCCCATTTGGACGACCAGGACTTCGTTTGTCGTCCGCAGGCGCACGTCAATCCAATCGCGCTCATCGTCAAGCATCTCAGCGGCAACTTGCGATCGCGCTGGACAGATTTCTTAACCAGCGATGGAAACAAGCCGCAGCGCGATCGGGATGGAGAGTTCCTGTTAACCGACCAGGACACGCGGGCCAACCTGCTGGCCAGCTGGGAGCACGGTTGGCAGGCCGTGTTCGACACGCTGGCGACTCTCAAAGACGTCGATCTGGCGAAGGCGGTGACAATCCGCGGGGAAACCCACACCGCTAGGCAGGCTTTATTGCGCGGACTTACCCACGCAGCCTACCACACCGGACAGATCATGTATCTGGCGCGACTACTGAAGCCGGACGCCCCCTGGATAACGATCCCCCCGGGCACCAGCGCTACACATCCAGCGAGTTATCTCAAGTCGGGCTAAAACTCGCCACTCAACAAGAACGGCCGAGCCATTGCCAGCAAATTCTGGATGAAGGCTCGTTGCCGAGCGACGGTCGCCGGATCTCGCTGCTGGAGTTGCTGGAGCGTAAGGATGACGATCGGCTTGACCAGGGCGTAAACCTCGACCCCGCGCTCGACGCCAACCGTCGCTTTGGCCGTAATCTCGGTCTCCGTGACGTGCAGATCGACGCGATCGAGCATCAAGGCCGGCGAGATCCGCACGTTCACCAGCGGCAGGTCAAGTGCCCGGATGTTGCCCGAAGCATCGCGCTCGATGTGCGAACGGACGTTGGACATGTTCTCGCGTTGCAGCCGGGCTCCAGCCAGCTCGGCCGTCAATGCGTTCCGAATTGCCGGGTCGGTCGCCGCGGCCAGTGACTCTTTGAGTCGATCAATGTTATCGTTCTGGGCTACGAAACGCAGCGCCAGATGTATTGAAAAAAGTCGACCACGTCTTCGAAGCTGCTGAGATTCGGCGTGCGAGCGAGCTTCTCGCGCAGGTACGCCTGGAAGAAATCTTCGGCGCCGGTGGGCGGCTCGGCGATCTTGCCCGTCTGTCGGGCCTTGAAACGCTGCAAAGCAAAATCGGCCAGCGGCACAACCGCCGTCTGAACGTTGAGGTTTCCATCGACCGAGGCTCTGGCGCCGCCCGGCGTGTTCAGGTTGGCCACGGCTCGCAGATCCAGGTGCAAGCGGCTGGGGGTTGGCGACCAGGCCGATCGCCGCAGGGCGACGTTCGCCGTTGCGGCCACGGTATCGGCGGCCAAATTGGTCTGAGTCGGATCGAAGCGGAGATCAAACGATTCGATCGATGCATCGCCGGCCAACAGGGGTTGCAACAGCGCGGCGACTGCGTCGTTGATCTTGGCGAAATCCAAGCCTTGAGCCTGTCCACCCGCTCCCGGCGCATTGGGCCCACCCGGAGCGGCCTGCCCGTTCGTCAGGGCGTTGAACAACTGCCCGCCGAATTGCCGCAGCCGTTCGCGACGTTCTCCCGGCAATACCGGCCGTGGCTGAACGCCCTCTGGCGCCGGCGGAGGAACCACTTCCTGCGCAGCCAGCGGCGCTACACAAACGACCAGGGCAACGAACAACGACAAGCTTCGATAAAGCGTAGGCATAACTCAGCCTCGGGCACGTAACAGGAACGGGACTTGGTTTGCCCCCTATCATACGCAGCCGGTGGCCCGTTGGTTAGGTCGAGGGCTTGAAACAGCCAAGTCGAGCCCATGGCGGCCAGCCGCAATCGCAGGCAGAGCGGTAGGTTGCGGCGAGTACGGCGACTGCGTCGCGCGGGCAGCTATTCTTTGGCTTCGCTTGCCGTAAGTCGCCAAGCACACGAAAAGCCGTGGCCATCGGCGCCCCCCGTGATGACCAGCGCGTCGGCCAGTTTGAGCACGGTCAGCAAATCCGTCAATTTGCGTCTGCCTTCGGCCGGCTCGACGTTAAGAAATTTGCCCAAGGCGGAAGCGGTGGGCGGACTCATGGCCAAGGTCGAGCGGATTGCCGCCAGATTGCAGTAGAGCAGCACCCCAGGCTTCAATAGTCGTGTAGTGGGGGGAGCGACGCAATTCGCGGCCTCGGCGGCGTCTCGGACCAAGGTCGTGTCGCTGCTGATCCATAGCGTCCGATTCGCGACCGTGAACGAGACCGCTTCATCGGCCTTCAATCTCGGCAATCCGTACACGGTAGTTAACGGCCCACACCGCTCGCTGGCCGGCTCGGTTTGCACTTGCACGAGTCGCTCGGGCTTGCGGGCACTTTCTAACTGCGCGGCGAAATCAAGGCTCGCTCGAACGAGCGGCACGAGCTCTTCAACCAGCGCGGGCTGTTTACCGTTGGCTTCGAGCGGCCGGCTACCAATCGCGGCCAGCCATCGGATGGGCCAACCCGCGGCGGCGCTGGCCGAACTCTCAGGCGCGATCAGGCTTACGCCGACATCCGGCCCCAATCCGCTCAACAAGGCCAAGGCAGGGCCCCAAGCGGGCGGCAGGCGACCGGGCGCCCCGAAGTATTTACCGCTGCGATTGAGTTCAATTAGTGATTGCACCAGTCGCCGGGTATCGATTCGACCGGCGATGGACAGGAGCGTGTCGCGTGGAATTCGTTCGGCCAGTTTCGATTCGCCGCCGACGCTCTCGACCAGGTTGCGCAAGGTTTCGGGCAGCGCCGCGCGGTTGCATTGCAGATAGGCTTCGCCGCGTAGCTCGCGATCGGCCGAGAGCGAGGCGACGAAGTATTCCGAGGCTTTCCAGGTTGCCAACAGCGTATCGCGCACCACATTCTCGCGGTCGTCGCGCGGCTGGGGCGACGACTCCAACAGCGCGTACCAGGGACGCGGATTCAGAAACAGCCGAACGACGGCCTCCGGCTCCAACCGAGCCTGGCCGGCTTTGTAGGCCGGCAATTCGGCCAGCGAGGCTTTCAAGGCTTCGCGTTCATTTGCAGCCGCAAGTACAGGATGGATGAGGCCCTCGCTGGTCGAGATGACGCCCAAGCTCCCCGTGATCCCTAAAAAGACCGGCGGGCGGCCAGACTTCGACCGAACGCTCGTTACGAGCATCGCGTCGTCCGACGGTTTCAGGGGCGCCGCATCGCCTTCGCGGGATTGTTGCGCCACGATGTGGTCGAACACTTGCCGCAGCATTTTCGGATCGGGCGAGCGAACGAGAAACAGGGCCGGCCCTTCGCCCCCAGCCTTGGCGGGCGGCCAGACGGCGACCAGCACCTCTTGGCCGATGATTTTGGCCCACAAGGTTTCCGTATCGACGTTAAGTTCTTTTTCCAGCTTCGTGGTCAATTTCTTCAGTTCGCCGATGCGGTGGGCGGCGAGCGAATGAAGCGGCGAGAAGGCTTTCACCCGTTTGTAGAGATCGCTGTGGCGAAACTCGGCAACATGGTCGGCCAGATGGCTGACTTCGAAGCACAACCCCACATCATCCGGCACGAGTGCCGCCAGCGGTTCCGCCGACCATGCACGACCACCGATGATGACGAACGCCAATGCGAGCCACGCACACCGGTTACTCATGAACGAGAATCCTCGGCAACAGCGGGAATCGCTTGCCATAATGAGTCGAGCGCCCGCAGCCGTGGAACGCGTCAACGGCTCCAGGCTCGTTTGCACGTCTTGCCCCCAACGCGTTTCGTCGCCTGCTGCAACCGGCTGGCCTTCCGGGCCAATCGGGGCGGGCCAAAAGGCCTCGGCCAGCCGCTGTCTCGGTTTCGCGGGCCCACTGCGGCAGCCGGGGCGTCTCCTTCCGGTCGATTCGTTCCAACTCGCCTGTGGGTGTCCGTCGCCGGTTGTCCGGCAGCCAGCGGCTGCGTGCCCCGGGAACCGGCATTTTGCCGGCCGATCCAGTAGCCCAAGGGAATCGACAAGGCGGCTATAGCCGCGGCCGCCGCGCCCAGAGCCACCCAACGGCGCAGCGGTCGAATCCGAACGACGGGCGGCCGCTCAAGCTCGGAGAGCACGCGCCGCGAAATGTCGGCCGGGACCGGTGGTGTTGGCAAACCCGCGACGACGTCCAGCACCAGCCCCAACGACTGGGCCAGGCCGCGGCAGGCCGGGCAGTCGCGGGTATGCTCCAGCAGCGCAGCATTTTCTTCCGGCCGGCGCCGCTCATCAAGGGCGTCTTGCAGACGAGCTTCAAAGTCGATGCATTCCATCAGGGATACTCCTGTACGATCTCGCGCCGCCGCAGCCGTTCGGCCAGTTCGCGACGAGCTCGATGCACCCAGGTCTTCGCCGTTCCGACGGGGCAATCCAACACTTCCGCGATCTCGGCATAACTAAGGTGTTGATGGTGAAACAACAAGAACGCCTGACGGTACTCGCCACGCAACGTCTCCAGGCCCAACTCGACTTCCTCGACCAGGTTTCGTCCTTCTTGCGGGTCGGCGCGAACGGTCCGGCACATGATCCAATTCGCTCGTCGTCGATGGTCGCCGAGCACGCGTCGACAACAAGGTTCGGCAGCGGTTTCCTGCGATCGCCAGCAGCCAAGGGCGGAATTCACGGGTCGCATCCCAACGGTCCAGATTACGGATCGCCCGAACGAACGACTCTTGCGCCATGTCTTCGGCGTCCTGGCGATGGCCGAGCATGCGAAAGCAAAGCCCGAATACCAAATCCCGAAATTGCTCGACCAGCTCCGCGATGGCGTACTGATCGCCGCGGCGGCAAGACTCGAGCAACTCGCGGATTTCGTCGGACAACCAGGTATCCTCGGCTGCTTTCGCGACAGGTCTCACAACAAGCCATACCCTGGCCGATGGCCGCGGGTTTCACACTCGTCCGTCGGGCCAACAGGTGAAGGGACCGGCAGAGGGCAGTCCGGCGATCGACTTAAATATCGAATGCCGAATGACTAATGTCGAACAAATAACGAATGCTCTTATGGCGAAGCAAGGACTTGTAGGGCCCGCATCGCAATTTCGAATTTCGTCATTCGCTTTTCAATCGAATTTCGGATTTCGTCATTCAAGACGCGATTGAAGGATTCTTACGGGCCAACTCCCCTCACTCGGTGATTTCGCGAAAGATTTTCACCAAATCACGGGGGGGTACGTCTTCCAGGCGCTGGCCGCGCCGGTCGAGGTGCTCGTTGAGCTTGATGGCCGTTTCCTGCATCCGGCCGTGCGTTTCTTCCGAACCGCCGTAGAGCACGAAGTTCTCGCCCCGGGTGAGCCGGGTGTGGCCATCGGTGCCATCGAGACCCAAGCCCAACAGTGCCGCTTGTTTACGTTTGTTCGTGGCTTTCACGGGGAGCTCACATCCAAAGGCAGGAGGCCGCGGAACCGGCCGAATAATGGCTCATCCTCTATGAACTATAGATCGACTGGGCAGGGAGCGTCAATGCAGGGAAACTGGGGGGAGCAGCAATCCCCGTCAACCGCCCTTGATGACTTCCTTGACGGCCTGGCGAGCCATTTTGAAGGCGTTGGTAAACACCTGAGCCCGGGCTTCCATCTGCTCATTGGAAAAGCTTCGCGGCCCCGGATTGTCGGGGAGGCCGGCAACGGCAATCGTCATGGGCAACAGGTCGAGAAACTCGCGATACCGGCGTTTGATCGCCTCTTCGTCAGCGGACATGCACTAAAACTCCCTTAAGAATGCTTCTTGTACTTGTTTAGCACGTCGGCGGCGAGTTTGCGAGTGTCGACATCGGCTACCGGCTTCCCCTTGGCGGGCGGCCGGCCGTCGGTTTTCCGGCCGTCGTCCTCGGGCGACGTCGGGGAATCAACCGAGCTGATCCCCGACGCCGCTTTCTCTTGTTCCGTCAGCTTTGCCGCGTAACGCGAGGGCGGCCGGTTCGTCGTCTCCGCTGGCCAATAGTTGGTCGAGATCGAGATCGTCCGACTTGCTCCCGGCCAGCCGGGCGGCCGCTTCGCCGATGCTGCCGACCGCCGGCTTCTTCTTCGCGGCCATCTTGACGCTCATCCAGACCTCGAACTCGAGCGGCCCGATCTTCAGCCGGTCGCCAATCTTCAACTCCCGGCTGGCGCTCGACAATCGTTCGCCGTTAACGAACGTCGCCGTCGGACTCCCCAGATCGTGAATCCGAACCAGCCCTGGACCGACCTCGATTTCGCAATGCCGCTCGCCGATCGACTCGCTCCGAGCCCGCAATTGGCAACCTTCGGCCCGGCCGATCACGAAACGTGGCACGCCAACGGGAAGTTCCTGTCCGGCGCTTTTGCCGGAGAGAACTCGCAATTTCACTTCCATGGCTTTACCGTACTCCTTGGAAGCTCGCTAACGGAAGGTGTGACCGGGGCCCATGCAACTTTTAGCATATCCAGCATTCATACTAACAGCCACATCGGGGGGCGTCAAAAACGACCCGGCGATAAAGAAAAAGCCGAACGAAATGGAACCACAGGGACACCGAGGTACAGAGAGGAGTGAGGAAGAGAAGGAAAGCGGGCGGATACACGCCGAAGCCGACCTATCGACGCCAATTCGAACGCCGGAATTCCTCCTCCCACTCCCCTCTCTTCGTCCTCTGTGTCCCTGTGCCTCTGTGGTTCCCCTCCTACGTTTTCGCCTACTACCGACGTTCATTCCAGGAGGAGTGCCCGAACTTTTCAGCCACCATCGCCCGGGCTCGTTCGATCTCGGCCGCAGCCAGTGGCAGGCGATCGAATTCGAGCCCCAGCCTGGCTTGGAGCGTCGGCAGCCAGGCTCGTTCCAGCTCGGCCCGCGCGAGCCCGACACCAGTACATTGCTCGATGCCCTGGAGTTCGGGGGCCTGGGGCGAGGTTTGCAGCAAAATGCTGCCGTGTTGCAGAACCGCGCCGCGACTTCGGCGCTGCGCGCTGCCGGCAATCTTGGCGTTGCCTATGAGCACGTCCCCCACGGCCCGCCGCTGGAAGCAGAGAAATGGTTCTTCGCCAGGCGTCAGTCCGGCGGCCGTGCGATTAATCTCGGCCGCGACGCCGAGCATCGCCAGCGCTTCGATCAACGCTGCATGTGCGGCTAGGTAAAGTTCTTCGGCATTTCGCGCCAGCCGATGCCCGCTGGGCAGCGCCAGGCTGTAGGTCAATTCCCGGTCGTGCAGGATCGCTCCGCCGCCGCTGGAGCGCCGCACCAGCGGACAATCGCGGCTGGCGGCATGCCGCGCGCGATCGGCGAGCCGTTGAAAGTAGCCCAGCGACAGCGTCGGCTCAGACCAGCGGTACAAGCGCAGGCTGGCGCTGCCGGCTTCGGCGGCCCGTTCGAGCAGGGCCTCGTCGACCGCCATGTTCCAGTCGCCCGGCAACGGCGTCGTCGACCAGCAGGCGGCAAGCGGTTGCCCCGGCGTTCATTGCTTGTCCGGGGGCCACGACATGATCGGGTTGCGCGCCGCGCGGACTTCGTCGGGCCGGCTTTGAGGCGTGGAGTGCGGCGCTTCGTGCAGATAGTCGGCCGGTTCTTCCGTGATGCGGAACAGCGTCTCGGCAAAGGCGTCGAGCGTTTCCTTGCTCTCGGTTTCGGTCGGCTCGATCATCAGCGCCTCGCGCACGATCGGCGGAAAATAAACCGTCGGAGCGTGAAAGCCGTAGTCCAGCAGCCGCTTGGCAATGTCCATCGCCGAAATCCCCGAGCCGGTCTTCAAGTCGGCCGCCGAAGCCACGAACTCGTGCATGCAGCGATCGCCTTGCGGCACAGGCAGGATGTGCTTGACGCCGCGACAGCAGATAGTTGGCGTTCAGCACCGCGTTTTCGCTGACGCGTCGCAGGCCCGCGGCGCCGTGCGTGCGGATGTAGCAGTAGGCCCGAACGAGCACGCCCACCTGGCCGAAGAAGCTGCGCACGCGGCCGATCGATTGCGGCCGGTCGTAAGCCAGCCGATAGCCGTCGTCGCGTGCGCTCGACGACCGGCGTCGGCAGATACGGCAGCCAAGTCGCGACGTGACCGCGATCGGGCCAGCTCCTGGACCGCCGCCGCCGTGCGGGCCGCTGAACGTTTTGTGCGGATTGAAATGCATCATGTCGGCGCCGAAATCGCCCGGCCGGGTGACGCCCAGAATGGCGTTCATGTTGGCGCCGTCCAGGTAGATCAGTCCGCCGGCGGCATGCACCAGGTCGGCAATCTGCTTGATTTCGCGGTCGAACATGCCCAGCGTGTTCGGGATTGGTGATCATGAACACGGCGGTCTGGTCGTCGAGATGCGCTCGCAGGTCGTCGAGATCGACGAAGCCGCGCGGCGTGCTCTTGACCGTCACGGCCTCGAAGCCGGCGACCGCGGCGCTGGCCGGATTCGTGCCGTGCGCACTGTCGGGAGCCAGCACCTTCGTCCGCTTCTCGCCGCGATCGCGAAAGTAAGCCGCCGCGACCATCAGCGCGGTCATCTCGCCCTGCGCTCCGGCGGCCGGTTGCAGCGAAACGGCGTCCAGCCCGGAGATCTCGGCCAGAATTTCTTGCAGCTCGTACAGCAATTCCAGCAGCCCTGGAACGGTCTCGTCCGGCTGATACGGATGCAGATCGGCAAAGCCGGGCAAGCTCACCAGCCGTTCGTTCCGCTTGGGGTTGTACTTCATCGTACACGAGCCCAGCGGATAGAAATGCGTGTCGACCGACATGTTCAACGTCGACAGATTGGTGAAGTGCCGAATGACGTCGGGCTCGGCCAATTCGGGCAAGTCCGGCGGCGACAGCGCCACGGCGTCGGCCGGCAACAGCTCTTCCAGCGGTCGCGACGGCACGTCGCTCGCCGGCATGCAGCGCGGCGCGGCGGCCGGGCTTCGAGAGTTCGAACAGAAGTTTGAGTCGCACGGGTATTACGCATGGGCAGTCGCCGTCGAAAGAGAAATCTGGGCCAGGCACGCGGCCAGCCGGTCGATCTCGTCGCGCGTGCGTTTTTCAGTCACCGTCACCAGGAAGCAATCGGCCAGTTCGGGATACCAGCGAGCCAGCGGCACGCCGGCGAAGAAGCCCCCCTGCCCTGCCTCGGCCAGCAGTCCTTCCACGTCGTGGCGGCCATCGCGAACGACAAATTCCTTGAACGTCGGCCGGTTGAATGCCAACGACAAACCGGGCGTGGCGGCCAGTCGCTCGGCGGCGTAATGCGATTTGCGCAGGCAAAGCTCCGCAACTTCGGCCATGCCCGCGGGCCCATCAAGGCCAGGTAGATCGTCGCCCGCAAGGCGTACAGCCCCTGGTTCGTGCAGATGTTGCTGGTGGCCTTCTCGCGGCGAATGTGTTGCTCGCGGGTTTGCAGCGTGAGCACCAAGCAGCGCTGGCCGCGGCGATCGGTCGTTTGGCCGGCGATGCGCCCCGGCATCCGGCGCACGAACGTTTCGCGGCAGGCGATGATGCCCAGATACGGGCCGCCGTACGCCATCGGGCTGCCCAGCGATTGGCCTTCAGCCACGACGATGTCGGCCCCGTAATCGCCCGGCCGGCGCAGCAGGCCCAGGCTGATCGGATCGACCGAGACGACGATACATAGCGCCGGCCTCGTGCGCCACGCGGCCCAGCGCCGCGACGTCTTCCAGGCAACCGAAGAAATTGGGCTGCTGCACCAACACGCAAGCCGTCTGGTCGTTCACGGCTGCGGCCAACTCCTCCGGCGAGACCGTGCCGCCGGGCGTGCCGACCGTGACCAGTTCGACATCCGAGATCGCGCAAGTAGGTGGCCAGGATCTGGCGATACTCGGGATGAACGCTGGCGGCCGTGACCACGCGGCCCTGACGCCCGGTGGCTGCGATGCTCATCAGCACGGCTTCGGCCGCCGCGCTGCCGCCGTCGTACAGGCTGGCGTTCGAAACTTCCATGCCCGTCAGCCGGGTGATCATGGTCTGGTATTCGAAGAACACCTGCAGGTTGCCCTGGCTCACCTCGGGCTGATAGGGCGTGTACGACGTGTAGAACTCGCCGCGCGAGGCGATCGCGTCGACGGCGGCCGGAATGAAATGGTCGTAGCTGCCGCCCCCCAGGAAGCAAACCCGCTGGCCGGCCGAAACATTCTTCGCGGCCAGCTGGCTCAGGTGCGCGGTCAGCTCCAATCTCGGTCAGAGCCGGCGGCAGATCGAGCGGCCGCTTCAAACGCAGCTCGGCCGGCACCATTTCGAACAGTTCATCGAGCGATTTGGCGCCGATAGCCGCGAGCATCGCCTGCTGGTCGGCGGCAGTATTGAGGATGTAAGGCATGGAGGAAGTGATAAGGGATGAGTGATGAGTGATAAGTGCAAGTGACGGACGATAGCACAAGTGATCGAAACTCATCACTTATCACTCATCACTCATCACTTCTTGTTCAATGCTGCTCTTCGGCATTGCTTCTGATAGGCCTTGTAGTCCAGCAAGTCCGCCAGGCCGGCATCGCTGCTGAGCTTGATCTTGACCAGCCAGCCTTCGCCGTATGGATCGGCATTGAACGTTTCCAGCCGGTCCAGCGATTTCCGCAGTGTACGGCGATCGACTTCGCCGGTCACCGGGCTGTACAAATCGCTCACAGCCTTGACGCTCTCGATTTCGCCGAACGTTTCGCCGGCCTTCAACTGGCGCCCGACCTTGGGCAGCTCGACGTAGACCAGGTCGGTCAGGGCTTCGAGGCGAAGGCCGAAATGCCGACCGTGGCGGTTTTGCCGCCGCCGGAGTCGGTGGCCAGATTGACCCATTCATGCGTCTTGGCAAACAGCAGCTTCTCGGCGTTCACGCGTCGGCTCCCTCTTCGGCTATGCTGGATGAAACAGATTTTGAACAACGACGCTTCCGTGGTCACTTGCGACGATAAAACGGCAACTTGACGACCTGCGCCGGCTCTTGACGGCCACGAATATCGATGGCCAACTCGGTGCCCGGCTGGCTGGCCATGGCGGCCGACGTAGCCCATGGCGATCGGCTTGTTGAGCGTGGGCGAAAACGTGCCGCTGGTCGTTTGGCCGACGATCCGATCGCCCGCGCCTGCGCTACTGGCTGAAGAATATCGAAGCCTTCGCGGGGAACGCGCTTGCCGGGCAATTCCAGGCCGATGCGCACCGGCTGCGCGGGATCGTCTTTCAGCCGGTGCCAAAGCATCGCGGCCGGGAAACTGGCGGCCTTCGAGATGCACGGCGAAGGCCAGGCCGGCCGCATAGGGATTGATTTGCTCGGACAGTTCGTGTCCGTAGAGCGGCATGGCCGCTTCCAGCCGCAGCGTGTCGCGGCAGCCCAGCCCGGCCGGCAGTGGCTCCGGCACGAACGAGGCTTTGCCAGACGTCTTCCACCGTGCCGGCCGGAACGATCAATTCGCAGCCGTCTTCGCCCGTGTAACCGGTGCGGCTGACGATGCCTCGGCGTCCGGCAATCTGGGTCTCGGCGCCGGTGTAGTATTTCATCGACGCTGAGCGGCATCTCGACCAGCGGCTGCAACCACTCGATCGCCCGCGGGCCTTGCACGGCGATCATGGCGTGTTCGTGCGTCAGGTCGGCCAGTTGCACGTCGCGCTCCGCGGCCAGTCGCGGCTGGATCCAGCCGACGATTTTCTCGCGATTGCTGGCGTTGACGACCAGCACGAAGTAATCGCGGCCCCGCTGCGTCGACCAGCCGATACAGGAGCACGTCGTCGAGGATGCCCCCGTCGTCATTGGTCACCAGGCTATAGCGGATATGGCCGGCCGTCTGGTCGGCGACGCGGCGCGTGAGCAAGCGATCGAGAAAGGCGACGCTGCCCGGGCCGTCGAAGCGCAGCCGGCCCATGTGCGAAATGTCGAACAAGCCGGCCGAAGTGCGGGTTGCGTTATGCTCGGCGACGATCGACGTGTATTGAACCGGCATCGACCAGCCGGCGAAATCGACCAGCCGGGCATGATGGGCGGCGTGCCAGGCGTGCAACGGAGTTTCCGCTAACGTGCTGCTCATGCTCGGCCTGGCTAAAAGCGACGACGAGGGTTTCGTGACGGAAGCGCAGCTGCAACCCCCGCCGGTGCTACCAAAGCCCGCAGGGCGTACGAGGGTTGCCGAGTTGCCAAAAAGGATCGAACTTGTCGCGTCGGTATTGTACCCGGCGAAGCCAAATTGGCCAGCCCTAAGGCCGGGCGGACGGATGCACGTCCCGGAGGGACGGTGCGACAATAGCCCAGCGATTCATCGCTGGGACGATTGACGACGCACCACTCACTATAGTCGAAGGCGCAATTCCAAATTGAACAGTGATCATTCGCGAGGGTCCATTGGTCGGCGGCATGGCTCTAGCGACATTTTTTCAACCGTCCCTACGGGAATCGTTTTGGGCGAGTGTGCAAACCGTCCCAGCGATAAATCGCTGGGCTATTCTCATAACGCCGCTCCGCGGCGATGCGCAAAGCGGTTAACCACGTTTCTTACCGCGCTTCTTGGGACGATTATCTTTCGGCTGGCCGCGCGATTGTGACCCGAGTCCTTGCCTCGCTTCTTGTCGTGGCCACGCGCATGGCCTTGAGGCGGATGACCCACGCGACGCGTCGGCTTCGGCACGCGCGGCGCCCCGTCGGCGGCAACCGGCCGGAAGTCAAGTTCGCGGCGATCGATGTCCACCCTGGCCACGGCCACCCGAATCGGATCGCCCAGACGAAAGCAGTTGCCTGAGCGACGGCCGGCCAGACTGTGCGTTGCCTTGTCGAACAAGTAATAGTCGTCGGCCAGCGACGCCGTGCGGATCAATCCTTCGGCCGGCACGGCCAACCCTTGCACGAACAGCCCGAACTCTTCGACGCCCGTGATCACGGCGTCCATTTCCTCTCCGATCCGCGTGGCCATGTACGTCAGCAGCTTGACGCGCGGTCAACTCGCGCTCGGCGGCTTCTGCCCGGCGTTCGCGGTCCGAGCAGTGTTCGCCCACCACGACCAATTCGGCGAAATCGCGGTTGGCGTTGCGCTTCTGGATCATGGCCGTGACCAGCCGGTGGATCGTCAGATCGGGATAGCGGCGGATCGGGCTGGTGAAATGCGTGTAGCACTCGCTGGCCAATGCGTAATGGCCTTCGTCCTCCGGGCTGTAGACGGCTCGTTGCAAGCTGCGAAGCATGGCATAGTTGACCGCATGCTGTTCCGGCCGGCCTTGCACTTCCTTCAACAACCGCTGCAACTCGAAGCGGCTCTCCAGGCTCTCGGTCTCGAAACCCAATTCGGCGACGAATTCCGTGAGCGTCTTGAGCTTGAGCGGACTGGGAGCCTGGTGAACGCGGCGGAGGAAATCGACTTCGGCCTCGGCCAGCGTCGCAGCCACGGCCTCATTGGCCGCGAGCATGAACTCTTCGATGATCTGATGGCTGACCGTGTTCTCGACGCGATGGGCACCGACGACGCGGCCCTCTTTATCGAGATCGACCTTCACTTCCTGCAACGACAATTCCAGCGCCCCGCGGCGGATCCGCCGCTCGCGCAGGATCATGGCCAGTTCGTGCATGCGGCCTACGAGCGAGTGTACCTCGGGCGTCAGTTTCGTCTGCCAGACCTGCGGTTGGGCCAGGTACTCGTCGACCTCTTCGTAGGTAAAGCGGCGCTGACTCTTGATGGCCCCCAGGTGCATTTCCACGCCCACACGCACTCCGTCGGGCGCGAACTCCAGCAGGGCCGTCTGTGTATAGCGAACCCGATCGGGCTGCAAGCTGGCCAGGCCGTTGGAGATCAACTCCGGCAGCATCGGGATCACGCGATCCGGCAGGTAGACGCTCGTAGCTCGCTCGTACGCTTCGCGATCGAGCGCGCTGCCGACTTTGACGAAGTGCGAAACGTCGGCAATGTGTACGCCCAGCAGCCAGTGGCCATTCTCCAAACGCTCAAGCGAGATGGCGTCGTCGAAGTCGCGGGCATCGACCGGATCGATCGTGATGATCGTCTCGCGGGTGAAATCGCGGCGCGAACCGCCGATCTGCTCGTCGAAGCGGTCAGCTTCCGCGCGGGCCGCATTCAAGGCCGCTTCGCTGAACTCCTCGGGCAAACCGAACTCGCGAATGATCGACAGCGTGTCGACGCCGCTTTCACCACGCGGGCCGAGCACTTCGACAATCACGCCTTCGCCGCCGTGCGCTGGCGACGGGAAGCGGACCATCTCTAAAACGACCTTGTCATCCGGCTGGGCATTCTTCGCTCCCGGATCGCCCACCGAAATGGGCGCCGAGAAGAGCGTGCCATCGACGCGCACGAACGCGCTGTCGCTGATTACGTAATACGTCCCCACGAAGCGGTTGTTTTGCCGCTCCAGGACTTCGACGATGATTCCACGCGGATTGTGGAACCGGCCGGCTTTCTCGGGGCGCGGCTTGATGAGCACCGTGTCGCCGGTCGAGGCGTCGGCCGCGTCTTCGGCGGCGATGTACAGGTCATGATCGCGGCCGGCAGCATGAGCCGTGCCGCTGGGACGCACGAATCCGAAACCGCCTGCCATGCGGCGGAATGTGCCGGTGATGAACGTGCCCTTGCCCTGCGCGGGCGGACCAATCAGATGGTTCGAACCATAGCTCAACAGTCCGCGCTTGACAAGTTTCTTGATCAACCGCCGGAAGGACTGCGCGTCGTCGGCCGGCACGTCCAATTGCTTGGCCAGCACGCGCGGCTTGACCGGCTTGTAACCGGGCCGATTGACCAGCTGCAGGATCGGTGTTTCCCAGGAGTCTTGAGTCATGATGGAGTATGTCCTGGAGAAACTTCAGCGATGCCGCGCGCGACCAACGGCCGCGGCTTTCTGCGCTATTGCCTGCTGCCCACTTCGCCCGGCGTGCCCTTGAACAGTTTTCGGCCCAGGGCGGGATAGAAATGCGTCCAAGGGCTGTCGATGTTCGGGTCTTCACGCATCTGCTGGGCGAAGCTGTGCAGCTTGGCGTCGAGATTGTCGAGATAGTGCAGGGCCACGGCTTCGAGCGTCATGGGGAGTTTCGGACTGCCGTACTCGTACTGCCCGTGATGGCTGACGATCATATGCTTGAGCCGTAACAGCAGTTCCGACGGGAGCGGCTCGCCTGAGAGCTTCTCGGCCTCGCGGGCCTTGGCCTCGAGCGTACCGACGGCCATGACCACGTGGCCGATCAGTTGCCCCTCGTCGGTGTAGCTGAAGCCGCGGTCGTAGCTCAGTTCGTCAATCTTGCTCATGTCGTGCAAGAAGGCGCCCATCAACAGCAGGTCGCGATCGACGGCTGGGTAGCAAGGACTGACGCGGTCGATGACTTCCATCAGATTGACCACGTGTTCCAACAGACCGCCCAGGTAGGCGTGGTGGTTCTTGATGCCGGCCGGCGCGAGAGAACCGCCGCATGAATTCTTCGTCGATCAGAAAACAATCGGCCAGGGTCCGCAGGTGCGGATTGTGCATCGATCGCAACAATTCGGCCAGCCGCACCACGAACCGATCGATATCGGCGGGCGTAAGCGGCATGAAATCAGAAAAATCGATTTCGTCGTCCCGGGCCTTGCAAATGTGGGTGGCGATCAATTGGATCGCTCCCTGGTAAATCTGGGCCGTTCCTTCCACGCGGACGAAATCTCCGTCGTCGAAGTTGCGGTACTCCGACTCGCTGGCGTTCCACACCCGGGCACTGATCGTACCGCTGCGATCGCTCAGTTCGACCTGCAGGTACAAATTGCCGTTGCGGTTGGGGCGCAGTTGCTTCTGCGATGCCAGGAACACCTGGTCGATGGCTTCTTGGTGTCCGAATTGATTGACGAAACGGCGTGGCATGCAGATCTAGACCATGGGAACAGGTGGAAACACTCAATCTTAGGAGTTCGTCGATCCAGCCACAAGGGCTGGCCCTGCTTGGATTAACGCCGCCGCCGGCCGTATTGCCTCGATCGAGGCGGCTGCCCTAGAATGCCCCGGCCTTACAGGGCCAAATCAAGCAGCTATGTTCCGGCAAGCTGGCGCTTGCCGCTGGCTGCTTCGCCGACCGAGAGATTGAAGGGAGTACGCAGGTGCGCTGGACCCAGACGCTGATTCCGACCATGAAGGAAACGCCCGACGGGGCGGAAATTCCCAGCCACGTGCTGATGTTGCGAGCCGGCCTGATCGGCCAACTCATGGCCGGGGCCTACAGCTACCTGCCGCTGGGCCTGCGTTCGCTGCGCAAAGCCGAGGCCATCGTCCGCGAAGAAATGGACGCAGCCGGAGCCGTCGAACTGCTGATGCCGGCCCTGACGCCGATCAGTCTTTGGGAACGCACCGGCCGCGTCGATGCCTTTGGCAACGTGCTTATCAAGTTCGCCGTGCGCCGGCAGAACAAGCAGGTGCAAATGGCCTTGGGCCCGACGCACGAGGAAGTCGTCACCGACATTGTCTCGAAGCACATCAACAGCTACCGGCAACTGCCGATCACGCTGTACCAGATTCAGACCAAGTTTCGCAACGAAGAGCGGCCACGATTCGGCGTGCTGCGCACCAGCGAATTCCTGATGAAGGACGCCTATAGCTTCGACACCTCGGTCGAAGGCCTCAACGCCAGCTACGAAAAGATGTACGCCGCCTATTGCCGAATCTTCGAACGCTGTGGGCTGGACTACCTGGCGGTCGAGGCCGAGAGCGGACCGATCGGTGGCGACGCCAGCCACGAGTTCATGGTCCTGGCAGACAACGGCGAGGATTCGGTCGTACACTGTGCCGCCTGCGGCTACGGGGCCAATCTGGAGCGGGCCGAGATTGGCGAACGGGCTGCGTCGGCTGCCGTGGTGCCCTCGGAAGGAGCGCCGAAGAAGGTCGACACGCCCAATGTCGGAAGCATCGAGCAAGTGAGCAAGCTGCTGGGGTGCAAGCCTCGGCAGATGCTCAAGACCTTGATCTACCTGGCCGACGGGCAACCGGTGGCCATCTTGATCCGCGGCGACCATGACGCCAATGAGGGCAAGGTTCGCCGCGCGCTCGGCGTCAAGAAACTCGAACTGGCCCCGCCCGAGGTCGTCCAGCAGGTCACCGGCGCGCCGACTGGGCTTCGCCGGCCCGATTGGTTTGCAGGTGCCCATCTGGGCCGATCGCGACGTGGCGGCCATGCCCAAGGCCGTGATCGGCGCCAACGAAGCCGACAAGCATTTTGTCGGGACGCAACTAGGGCGCGACTTCCAGGTCGCGAACTTCGCCGATCTGCGCAACGCGGTCGACGGCGATCCCTGCCCTCGCTGCAAGGGCACGCTGGCCCTGCGGCACGCCATCGAAATTGGCCACGTCTTCAAGCTGGGCACTAAATACTCCGAAGCGCTCGACGCCCGCTTTCTCGATGCCAAGGAGCAATTGCAGCCGGCCATCATGGGCTGCTACGGCATCGGCGTGAATCGCATCATCGCATCGCTGATCGAAACGAAGCATGACGAGAACGGCATCGTCTGGCCCATGTCGCTGGCGCCGTACGAAGTGATTCTGACGCCGCTGAACGTGAAAGAGGCGGACGTGATGCAAGTGACCGAACAGCTTTACAAGGAGTTGCAGCAGGCCGGCGTCGAAGTGCTGCTGGACGACCGCGACCAGCGCCCGGGCGTGAAGTTCAAAGACGCCGATCTGATCGGCATTCCGCTACGGGTGGTAATCGGCGGCCGGGGACTGAAAGACGGCCAACTGGAGATCAAGTGGCGCGCCAAGAGCGAACCGTCGATGATCCCGCTCGAGAATGCCGCCGTGGCGTTGGCCGACATGGTGCAGGAAGAACGCACGCTGGCCCGGGCTCACACGTATCACAAAAAAGAGAAAATGAAACACAAAGACACGGAGGCACGGAGAGGAGACGAAGACGGAGAAAGGGACCAAGACGGTGACAAAGGCTAAAGGCAGCCCAGGAATCGAAGGCCTTTTGGAGATCTCCCAGCGCAAAAGCGGGATTTTCATTGGCGGCGACCCTGCAGCGCTTCGTTCCTTGGCAAGACTCCTCACATGGCTTGCCGACGTCGATCAAGAAACTCTGCCGACCATGCCAGATGGGGAACGCTGTCATGTACATCTCCATGCTGGAAAGCCGGCACCGTCAAACTCGCTCACGCCGCTTTCTGTAGAGACCGAGTTGTGCCGGCTTGACGCAAAAGGAACTGGTGAGCTCCCCGATAGGTACCGCGACAGAAAAAACCTCACCGAGAGGTATCGCAAACGCCAAGCTAAACGGCGAAAGAACAAGAAGCGTGCGAATACTGCGTAGAGCGTTGCTTCCAAATCGTGATACGACGCCACACGCGTGATCGGCCCTGTAATTTCTTTTGTGTCAGGCTAGCGCCGGAACGTTATTTGCTTTCTTTTGGCATGCGACCCTCGAATAGGATTGCAAAGTGATTGAGGGCCTCTTTCCAGTGATGGATCGGCATCGTCCACTTCTTGGCCGCCTCATGGATCGCCATGTACACGATCTTCAAAGCGGACTCTTCGTTGGGGTAAATCTTGCGGTTCCGCGTGAACTTGCGAATCACGCTGTTCACCGATTCAATCGCATTGGTCGTGTAGATCGCCTTGCGAATGGCCGCCGGAAAATCGAACAACGTGATGATGTCGGGCCACTTGGCACGCCACATCTTTGCGATCGTCGGATATTTCCCATCCCAGGCTTTAGCAAAAGCGTCGAGCGCTTGCTCCGCTTCGAGGGCCGTCGCGGCCCGGTAGATCTTCTGCAAGTCGGCAGTCACCGGCTTGCTGTCCTGCGTATTCACGTAACGCAGAGCAGCACGTACCAGGTGCACGATGCACAGTTGCACCTTGGCCTGGGGGTAGGCCGCGTGAATCGCCTCGGCAAAGCCGGACAGCCCATCAATGCAGGCCACAAAAATATCCCGCAACCCCCGGCTCTTCAGATCGGTCAGGCAGGCCAGCCAGAATTTGGCTCCTTCGTTCTCGCCCAGCCACAGTCCCAACAGCTCCTTGCGTCCTTGCAGATTGACGCCCAAGGCCACGTAGACCGTGCGCTGCGCGACCCGGCCGTTGTCGCCGCGGGCGTGCACGACGATGCCGTCGAAATAAACGATCGGCCAGACACCGTCCAGCGACCGCGTACGCCAGGTCGTCACTTCCGCGTCCAGATCGGCCGTGATTTCCGAGATCAACGTGGCAGAGACCTCCACGCCGTAGAGTTCCAAGACCACCTCTTGAATGTCGCGGGTGGTCATCCCCTTGGCGTACAGGGCCAGGATCTTTTCGTCGAAGCCCGGCACGCGTCGCTGGTGCTTGCCGATCAGCTGCGGCTCGAACGTACCGTCACGATCGCGAGGCGTGGCAATGGTTAATTCGCCCAAGTCCCCCTGTACCGTTTTACGAGAACGACCGTTGCGGCGGTTGGGCGAGCGTTTGCCCGAGCTGGCCACAGACGCGACAGGCTCGATGGCCACGGACGTCGCACCAGGCTGCTCGTCGGGCATGGCGGCTCCCGCCGAACCCTTGCGACCCAAATGGACATCCATCTCCGTGTTGAGCATCCGCTCCAAAGCAGACTTCATCATCAGCCGCATAAACGCGTTGAGCTCCTCGGCCGTTGTGGCCTGGCTGGAAAACTCGTTTGCTAGCTGCTCGGCCCGTGATCGTAGGGAAGCATCCATGCGTCAGTCTCCAAGTCAGAAAAAGGTTGCGGAAAATTACCCGTTTCTGCTAGCTGACACAAGATTTCTTACAGGGCCCGTGATCGTGTGGCCGAATGTCTAACCGATTGCCACACTCGCCCTTTTTTCTTCACTTCGTCTTCTCCGTGAACTCCGTGTCTCCGTGTTTGATTCCTCTTCGTATCTCATCCTATGACCTGCAGCACGGATCAACCTGCTCCTTCGCGGCCGCCACTGGCGTGGAACGTCAAGATCCTGGGGTGGGCGAGTTTGTTGAACGACGTGGCGAGCGAAACGATGATTCCGCTCATGCCCGTCTTCCTGCTGAACGTCCTGGGTGGCTCAAACTTTCAGTTGGGCGCCATTGAAGGCGTGGCCGATTCGACCGCCAGTTTGCTCAAGCTCTGGACAGGCGGCTGGTCCGATCGCGTCGGGCATCGCAAGGCGTTCGTCGTTTTTGGCTATGTTCTGGCGGCCATCGCTCGACCACTGTCGGGACTGGCCCAGGCGCCTTGGCACCTGTTTGCCACGCGCACCAGCGACCGCATCGGCAAAGGCATTCGAACCACCCCGCGCGATGCCATGATCGCCGACAGCAGCCCCCCCGAAGCGCTCGGCTGGTCCTTCGGCTTTGCCCGCGCGATGGATCACTTGGGCGCCGCACTCGGCCCGCTACTGGCCATGATCTTTCTCGAGTTCTGGCCCGATCGTTTGCGGTTGCTGTTTCTGCTGACCGCGGTGCCGGGCCTGGCCGTCGTCGCACTGCTCGTGTGGGGGCTACGCGACGAGCCGCCCAAGGTTTCCGTCGAGCGGCCGAAATTCTCGCTCAGCTTGCGCCCCTTGAACGGCAACTTCCGCCTGTACCTGCTGGCCATGTTCGTCTTCACGCTCGGCAACTCCAGCGATTTGTTTCTGCTCGCGCGCGCGAAGGCGCTGGGACTAGCAGACTACATGCTGCCGGTCTTGTGGCTGGTCTTGCACCTGGTGAAGAGCAGCGGCAGCCTCTTGGCCGGAATGTCGGTCAATCGCCTGGGGGCCAAGCCGCTGATATTTGTCGGCTGGTCGATCTACGCGCTCGTCTATCTGGCGTTTGCCTTCACCACGCAGTTGTGGCAAGTCTGGGCCTTGTTCCTGGTCTATGGCATCTACTACGCGGTGACGGAGCCGATCGAAAAGAAGTTCGTCGCCGACCTGATCCCGGCCCAGCGGAAGGGGCTGGCCTATGGCTGGTTCAATTTCTCCGTCGGCATCGGCGCGTTGCCGGCGAGCCTGTTGTTCGGCTGGCTTGATGACCGCTACGGACCAACAGCCGCATTCGGCTGCGGCGCGGCCCTGGCCGGCGTGGCCGCCCTGCTGCTCACAAAAGTCAAGGCGAATGGGGAATGCGGAACGAATGTGGAATTGGGAATGGGAAATGGGGAATAGAATATGGTGCGAGATTGAACTTGAAGGTATTCCACATTCCCCATTCCACATTCCCCATTTCAGCTTATGGGTCACTCCGCTCCCCATTCGCCCGTCGCCGTGCTCGTGGCTGTGATCAGCCGATATGACGAGGCGCTCGACTGGGCCGTCGAGCGCGCGTCGCAGTTCTGGGGGCCCGTCGCTCTGCGCAGCCCCACGTTCGCCTTCCGCGAGACCGACTACTACGAAGAAAGCATGGGCCGCGATCTGGGAAAGACCTTCCTGGCCTTCGAGCGACTGGCCGATCCGGGCGAGTTGGCCGCCTGGAAACATGCCACAAATGCCTGGGAGGAAGAATACGCGGCGCTCGGCCGGCATCCCGAGCCGCGGCCGTTGAATCTCGATCCGGGCTACATCACCGCGGCCAAGCTGGTGCTGGCTTCGACCAAAGACCACGCCCACCGCATTTATCTGGGCCAGCAGATGTTTGCCGAAGTGACTTTATACTTCAAACAAGGTGGCTGGCAGCACCGCGACTGGACGTTCCCCGACTATCGGCGCGAGGACTACCAGCAGTTTTTCCTGGCCGTTCGCAACGATTTGCGGCGGCGAACGCCCAAACCTGGATTGCCTTAACGGGCGTTTCCACGGAAAATCCAGCCTGCTGGTCGAAGAATAATCAACCTGGCCCACCACGGACCGAAAGGGATATCAGACGCATGGAGTTCAGCCGAACTGAGAATTGGCTTGTGCTATTAGGTTTCGTGCTGCTAGCCGGTTGCGAGCATAGCCCGGCGAGCACTTCGCCGCCCAGACAGGAAGCGGCCGCGCCGCCAGCCGAGGCTACGGCCGCGAAACCGGCCATCATCGCGCCGCAGACTCCTGCCCGGCCGGCGGTCCTCATCGCGCCGCAGGTTGCAGCCAGTTCTGAGGTCGCCGTAGCGACTCGGAAGTCCGACGCGCAGTCCAGCGGCCGGCGCGGACGATGGCGCGAAGAAGCCTGCTACGGTCGATCCGGTCAAAGTGAACGGCCCGATCTTCGAGGGTTGGACGAAACCCAACCTGGCCGTCTTCATTACCGGCGAACAATTAGGCTATCTCGAACCCTGCGGCTGCGCGGGGCTCGAAAACCAGAAGGGCGGACTTGGCCGGCGCACGACGCTCATTAAACAACTCCGGGCCGAGGGCTGGCCGCTGGTGCCAATCGATCTGGGCGGACTGGTGCGTCGCTTCGGCCAACAGGAAGAGTTGAAATTCCAAACAGCCATCGAAGCCCTGCGAACGATCGACTACGCAGCCATCGGCTGGGGAGCCGAGGATCTGAAGCTGGGCGCTGGCAATCTACTGGCCGCGACGACCGAGAATGACGGACGCCCCAGCCGGTTCGTATCGGCCAACGTCGGGCTGTTCGAGTTGGATCTGGCCTCGCCAGATCGATTCCGCGTCATCGAGTCCGGGGGGCACAAGATCGGCGTGACTTCGATTCTGGGGACCACGTTCCAGAAGGACGTACACAACGACGACATCAAGCTGGCCGAGCCCGAACAGGCACTGGCCCGGGTAGTGCCGCAACTGAAGGAGAAATCCGACTATCGCATCCTGCTCTCTTACGCCGAACCCGACGAATCGATCCGGCTGGCCAAGCGGTTCCCGGAGTTTCAGGCCGTCGTTACGGCGCACGGCCCCGACGAGCCGCCCCGTGAACCGCGAAAGATCGAGGGGACCGACACCTGGTTGATCGAGGTCGGTCACAAGGGAATGTTCGCCATCGTACTCGGTTTTTACGACGGTGCGCCCGAACCGGTCCGCTATCAGCGGGTGCCAATCGACTCGCGGTTTGCCGACGCGCCCGAGATGCGGGCCTTGTTGACGACCTATGAAGAACAGTTGCGCGACTTGGGCTGGACTGGCCTGGGCGTGCAAGCGGCCGTGAATCCGCGAGCCAAAGCACCGGGCGACGCCGCGGGGCATTTTGTCGGCAGCGAGGCTTGCGGCCAGTGCCACAAGACGGCCTACGACATCTGGCTCAAGACGCCGCACTCGCATGCCACCGAGACGCTGGTCAAGCTCGAACCGCCGCGACAGTTCGATCCCGAGTGCATCAGTTGCCACGCCACGGGTTGGAAGCCGCAGGAATTCGTCCCCTACGAAACCGGCTTCACGAGCCTGGCGGAAACACCGCACCTGAAGGGGAACGGCTGCGAAAACTGCCACGGGCCAGGGGCCGCACACGCCGCGGCCGAACGCGGACAGGACGTGGCGTTACGCGATAAGTTCCGCGAAGCAATGCAGGAAACGAGCAGTTGCGAGAAGTGCCACGATCTGGACAACAGCCCGAAGTTCGACCACGCGACGTATTGGCCGAAAGTGGAACACACGGGCAAAAAATAGGTGAACCGGCGAAGGAACAGAATATGTCGCAGTACGAGGCCGCAGTCTTCGAGGAAGGGAAATCTTATCCCGTATCGGCGCCGGAGAGCGCATTTGGCGCCGCAGCAATCCTGATACAGGTACTCGATGAAGAGTCATGCGCAGGTCAGAGTTTTCCCTGACTGAGCGACTGTCAGGGCAAGCCCTGACCTACAAGCTGACCGCGTTGCGATTCCCTCTTAAGTTTCGCCGATTTCCGCCATGGCTGCTTCGGGGATATTGAAGTTGGCCACGACGCGCTGCACGTCGTCATGGTCGTCGAGCTTCTCCATCAATTTCAGCACCTTGCGGCCGGTGTCGGCGTCCAGATCGACGGTCGAACTGGGAATGCGGGTGATTTCCGAGACCTCGGGCGTGAGGTTGTGCTGCTTCAGCATGTCGGCAACCTGCTGAAAGACGCCCGGGTCGCAAGTGAATTCGAAGTTGTCGCCGTCACGCTTCACGTCATCGGCGCCGGCTTCCAGGGCCAGTTCCATTAACTTGTCTTCGTCGACGCTGTTGGCGGGAACAGTGAACATGCCCTTGCGGTTGAACATCCAATTCACGCAACCCGTCTCGCCCAGGCGGCCGTCGGCCAGTTCGAAAACCTTGCGGACTTCGCCGGCCGTGCGGTTGCGGTTGTCGGTCAGGATTTCGCACAGCACGGCCACGCCGCCGGGCCCGTAACCTTCATAGAGAATCTCTTCGAGATTGCCGCCTTCCAATTCTCCCGTACCTTTTTTGATGGCGCGTGTGATGTTGTCCTTGGGCATGCTCACGGCCCGAGCCGCGTCGATCGCGTAGCGCAGCCGCAGGTTGGCGTCGGGGTCGCCGCCGCCCATCTTGGCCGCCACGATAATGTACTTGGAAAGCTTGCTCCACAACTTGCCACGCTTGTTATCGACCAGCGATTTCTTGCGTGAAATATTGGCCCAATGGGAATGACCTGCCATCTGATGATTCTCGATCGGAAGGTTGAATTCTAGGAAGTAAGACGAAGGGCAACGTTGAGCCCGAAATGACGAACTTCGCATGCCGAATGACGAAAGAACGACCAATGCTCAAATGACGAACGAGATGGTCGGCGGCGGAGGAGTGGCGATGGGCCTGCTGATCGATCGTTATGCAGTCTTCCTTCAACATTCGTGCTTCATCACGCGTTCGAAATTCGTCATTTGTCTTTTGTCATTTGCAGCTTGCTCTCGACGACCTGCGCTTTGGCCGTTTCCTCTTGCTTCTTCAGCGCCGTGACCGCCCGTTGCCAGGCCTCGCGGGCCTTGTCCAACTGATGGCAGGCCTGGTACGCGTCGCCCAAATGGTCGAGGACCACACCGTCGGGGTCGGGCACGGCGGCGGCTTTTTCCAATTCGACGGAAGCCTCTTCGTTGCGTCCCAGCTTGAAGTAAACCCAGCCCAGGCTGTCGCGATAGGCGTAGTTTTCCGGCTCGGCTGCAACCGCCTGCTGAACCATCTTCAAGGCCCGTTTCAGGTTTTTGCCCTGATCGGCCCACAAATAGCCCAGGTCGTTCAGCGCGGAGATGTCGTCCGGGTATTCGTCGAGCACTTGCTCCAGCCATTCTTCCGCCTGGCGAACGTCGTTCTGATGCACGGCGATATTCGACAGGATCGTGCGAAATTCCTTGAGCGTGCGGCGGACGTCTTCGGCCTTGAATTCGCCGTCGTATTTCTTGATCAACTCACGATAGGCCTGGGCTGCCTCGGCGTATCGCTTGGCATGGTACAACACCCAGGCCACGCGGCTTTCCAACCGCGGCGAATCCTGGCCCAATTCGGCCGCCTTGCGCGCGGCGGTCAGGGCTTCGTCGGTCTTGCCCCCCATTTCCAGGGCCACTGCCAGATAGCTGAAGAACAACGGATTATCGGCCGGCAGGATGTGCTGATCGATTCCCCGCTGAAAGATTTGAGCGGCCGGCGCATATTGTTCGGCGGCCAGCAAGCCCGTTCCCCAGGTCAACAACAGTTCGGCGGCGGCCTTGGGCCGACTGGCCAGCGCCAGGTTGAAGAACTCGCCCGCAAAATTGAATTGCTTGCCTTCCAGGGTTAATAACGCCACGCTGAGCTGCGTGCCGTAATTGCCTTGGCCCGCCTGCTGCCGCTCCTGGGCGGCGTGAATCAGCGCCATGAGCAGTTCGTTGTCCTGGGCAATCCGCGCCGGCTGCTTGTCCAGCACTTCGAGCCCGCCGGTATTCTCCACAGCGGCGGCGAGCGTATCCAGCAGCGGGCCAATCTGCCGCGTGCTGCGATAGACCTTGATCAAACCGCGATACGCCTCGGCCTTGGGCGACCGCTTGAGCAGATCCTGATAAATGGGCTCGGCCTTGGCCCATTGCTCGGCGGCGAGATACTGCTGCGCGAGAAAGTAACCCAGGAAGATGTTCTTCGGATCGACTTTATGAATCGCTTCCAGCCGGGGCAGCAATTCTTTCTTGCGCGACAGGCCTTCGAGCACCTGTTCCAGCAGCTCGTAGGGGGCCAGCTCCTCGCGGCTCTCCTTGGCGTCGAAGTAGACCTGCAACTGGTTCAAAGCCTGCTCGAAATCCTTCTTGCGGGTCAGGATCTGCGCCGATGCAACGAGTACAAGGCCGCGTTGGGCGCGAGCTTTTGTACCTTGTCGAAGGCCTTTTGCGCATCGTCCATCCGATTGGCCTGGAGGAATGCGTCGGCAAACAACTCGTAGCTGCGGACTTCGTCATTCAGAACCGTTTTGCGGCCCGCGGCATCCAGGCCAAATTCGCCCGGCTTCTCCAGCGCGGCCATCACTTCGGCAAAAGCGTCGGCAGCCTGGGGCATGCGATCGAGGATGTAGCTCAACCGCCCGCACTGCACGGTCAGCGAAAGGTACAGCGAGGATTTCTTGTCGGCCACCTGGGCGCGAGCCTGGCTGTACAACTTCAGCGCATTCTCAAAATCGTTCTGCTCTTGCAACTGATCGGCCAGGTCGAAGACCAGCCGCAGGTTGGCCGGGTCCAACTCGACGGCAATCAGTGCGTAGCGCATGTACTCTGATTTGCGGTTCAGCGTACGGGCTACGTCGATGATCTGCCGCAGGATCGGGAGCGATTGCCGATCGTGCTGCAACGCCCGTTCGTACAACCGCAATGCCGTGGCGAAATGTCCTCGCTGCTCCTCGGTGCGGCCGGCGGCAAACAAACTCAAGGCGTCGATCTTGCTGCGATCGGCCTCGGTCTCAGGATGCACCGGGACGAGCGGTTCAGGCCGGTCGTCGAGGTCCAGGGTATCGGCCAGGGACTTGGATTCCGGAGGGGCGGCCGTGCAGACTGCCATCGGCAGCCACAACGACAAGATCGCCCACCAGCACCAACAAACCACGTTACCGCGCACGCCACGATCTCCTTCGCATCGCTCGAAAGCAGCCTCGGGCCCGATACCAAATGATTCACAGGCCGAATGATTCTGGCTGAACGATTTCAGCCCGACGCACGCGAGCAGGAAAAATGCGACGGCCGGCGATCACCCCGCTTCGAGGCTCAAGCAATTCTACCAAAGTCCGCGTGCCGATTCCACTTCAGACGAATCGCGGAGCCGCTCACCGCGGTTTGCGCTTGCCGACCGGGAGAGCTCCCTTTTTCTTGGGGAGCAATTTCTTCTCTTTCTCTTTATCGGGCTTCTTGGCCTCGACGTCGGGCTTCTTGGCGGGACGCTTCTCGGCTTCGCTCTTGCGCTCGTCTGCCTTTTCGAGCACGGGGGGCTTCTTCTTCTCCAGCGTTGGCTTGGCCTTCTCCAGCACCGGCTTGCCCTTGCCCTCGGGCTCTTTTTCCTTCGACTCTTTCCCAGACTTGGCGCTCTTGGCCTCTTCGACCACCGAGACTTTGGCCGACTTGTGATGACGCTTCGGCAACCGGTCTTTCGCCTCGGGGGCAATCTCCAGCAGGATCTTGTGCAAAGCCGGCGAGTAGGGGCCGGCAACCATGTCAGCGCCCAGTTGGTGCAACAACGAACCGAATTCCACGCCCTTATTCTTGGGAATCGCCCGTTCCATCCCTGGCACTGTCTGCTCGGCCTTCTCGGCCTCGTTGATGATCCCCAGACACAGCAGCGCTTCGAGCGCGCCGCGATCGACCGGGACGGCATGGCCGCCCAGGCCATTCTGCGTCGCGAAGGCGACCATGAACTCCGAAGCGCCACCGAACTTCTTCAGCCGCTGGATGGCCTGCCCCAGATTCTGCTTCTTCAACGCTTCGATTTCGAACGAGTACGTCGTCTCGAACACGCCGTACAGGAGCTTGCGGATGTTCGAGGCCACGGCCTCGGGATCCGGCAACATCGACATCACTTCGGCCAATTCACGCGTCGTGCTGACGCGGACTTCGTTCCAATCAAAGAACCGGGTGACCAGAGCCTGGTAGGCCTGCTCGGCCCGGTCGTAGTGGGCATTCTCCGCGCAGGCAGCGTAGAGTAATTGCTCGAGGATCGGCCGCTCGGCATGAACGACTGGCTTGTAATGCTTTTTCAGGACCTTGTGGGCCTTGGTCAGCAGTGCTGCGCGGTTGGGATTGGCCATGCTTGCTATTCTTCGGTCTCGTCGTCGAAAGTTTCAGCTTCTTCCAGTTCGTCAGATTCCAGATCGTCGCTTTCCAGCGCGTCACTGTCGTCCGCTTCTAAGTCATCATCTTCCACTTCATCTTCGACATTCGCCGCCGCGGCTTTGGGAAGCACGCGTTGCAAAATGGCGGCGATCTCCAGCGACTTTTTCACTCCCTTATCCAGGACAAACTCAAGTCGAGGAGTGTACCGGGTGTCAATGCGGTTGGCTACCTTCGACTGCAGGAAGCCGGCCGCGCTCTGCAGCCCGCGCAATGTCAACCGCTCGCACGCTTCGTCCCCCATGACGGAGACGTGTACTTTGGCCTGCCGCATGTCGGCCGTGACTTCGACAAACGTCACCGTCACGCCCTGGATGCGCGGATCTTTCAGGTCGGCGAGGATGGACATACTGACCACCTCACGGATGGCTTCCGCGGCTTTTTGAACTCGACGCGAGGGCATGGATATAAAGACTCTAGCTTGGTTTTGCAGCACAGGGCCAAAGAAATGGCTACTGCCAAACGACAAATGCTAAGTGGAAGTAAATTCATCATTTAGCACTTATCATTTAGCATTTTTTCTACAGGGTCCGGGCGATCTCCTGGATCTTGTAGGCTTCGAGGACATCCCCCTCCTTCAAGTCATTGAAACCGCCCACCTTCATACCGCATTCGTAACCCTCGCGCACTTCGCGAGCGTCGTCCTTTTCGCGCTTCAGACTTTCCAGGGGATAATCGCCGATGATGCGGTTTTCGCGGATGATGCGGACTCGGGCGTTCCGTTCGATCGTGCCTGAAAGCACGCGGCAACCTGCGATCGTGCCCACGCGGCTGATGACGAACGTACGCTGCACCAGGGCCCGGCCCAGTTCGACTTCCCGCTTCTCGGGCTTGAGCATCCCTTCCAGGGCGGCCCGCAAATCGTCGGTCAGCTTGTAGATGATATCATAGCGGCGGACCTGCACGTTACGGTCTTCAGCCATGCTGCGAGCCTTCTCGTCCGGCACGACGTTGAAACCGATGATGATGGCGTCCGAAGCGTCGGCCAGATGGACGTCGGCCTCGCTGATGCCGCCCACCGTGGCCTGCAGCACCTTGATCTTTACTTCGGGATGGACGAGCTTGCCAAGTTCCTTCTGAATGGCCTCGATCGAGCCACGCACGTCGGATCGCAGGATCAGGTTCAAGGTCTGAACTTCCTCGCGGCCCAAACGCTCGTGCAGGTTCTCCAAGGTAACGTGGGCCGTGTTGCCGCCCAGCACGGCTTGCCGCGAAACCTGCGAGCGCTTGTCGGCAATGCTGCGGGCCTGGGTGATGTCGTCCAGCACGTAGAAGTGATCGCCGGCCCCGGGAGTAACATCGAGCCCCGTGACGTTCACAGGCGTCGAGGGTCCGGCTTTGGGATACGTCTTGTGACCTTCGAGCGTGTCATACATCGCCTTGACGCGGCCGTGCGCCGCTCCGCACACGATGATGTCGCCCACCTTCAGCGTGCCGTTCTGAACCAGCAGCTTGGCCACGACGCCGCGACCCTCGTGCAGTTCGGCTTCCAGGCAGGTGCCTTCTGCCGGCCGCGCGGGGTTGGCTTTGTAATCGTGCAATTCGGCGATCGTCAGCAGCGTTTCCAGCAACTGATCGACGCCGGTCCCCTTGAGCGCACTGCAAGGCACGACCTCGGTGTCGCCGCCCCATTCGGTCGGCAACAACTCGTTGGCCGCCAGTTGCTGCATGATGCGGTTGGTGTCGACGCCCGGCAGGTCGATCTTGTTGAGCGCCACGACGATCGGCACGTTCGCCGCTCGGGCATGGCTGATGGCCTCTTCGGTCTGGGGCATCACGCCGTCATCGGCCGCCACGACCAGCACGGCAATGTCGGTGACATTGGCGCCGCGGGCACGCATCTCGGTGAAGGCTTCGTGGCCCGGCGTATCGACGAAGGCGATCGGCCGGCCGTCTTTCTCGATTCTGTAGGCACGGATGTGCTGCGTAATGCCGCCGCTTTCGCCGCTGGCGACATTGATGCCGATGATCCGGTCCAACAACGACGTCTTGCCGTGGTCGACGTGGCCCAGGAACGTGACGATGGGGGCCCGGGGCTGCAAGTCTTCGGGCTGGTCCTCGCGTTCGGCGACTTTCGTCAACAGTTGGGTTTCCAAGTCCTCGGGTTGTCGCACGTCAACGTCCAGGCCCAGTTCGACGGCCAGGTGCTCGACCACCTCGGACGACAACTCGGCGTTGATGTTCGCCAACTGGCCCAAGGACATGAGCTTGCCGAGAACTTGCGACGCGCGAACGCCGACGGCCTCGGAGAAGCTGCGAACCGTGCAGGGGAGTTGCAATACGGCCTTGCCCTTGCGTGGGGCCGAGGTGTTGGTGCCGCTGCGCTTGTTGCGAATTCGATTGCGCGAGCGTTGCGGACGATCGTCCTCGGTGGTCCCGCCCACTCCGTGCCGCGGCTCGGTGGTGGACCGACGGCGATTCAGTTGGCGCTGCTCGCGACCGCCCAGCGTCTTGTCGTCGTCAGCCGGAGCGGCAGCCCCGCCTTTGCCCGGCTTGCGGCGTTCTTTCGTGTCGCCAGGAAGCGGCGGCGGTGCAATGGGCGTGCGCGGCGTCGCCGGATGGCCCGAACTGCGGCTGGGCTTCGGCGAGGGAGGCTGAGGAGTGCTGGGCGCGGCGCCGTCGGTGCGGCGTTTGGCCTCGGCCTTGCGCATGTGGGCTTGCAGCGGATTGCTGCCGCCGGCTTTGCTGGCGCGGATGGCATCGGCCGGCAATTTGATATCGGGCTTCTGCGGCTCGGGCTCGGCCGGCTTGACCGGTGCCGTGGGCTGCTGAACCGAAGGAAGCGGCGCCACGCGAATGGCAGGCGCAGGCTCGGGCCGGGCCTCGTGATTCGGCCGATTTGCGGGGCGTGTCGGTGGGCCGGTCGAGCGGCTTGGGAGTCAACACGGGCGGCCGGTTGGCGCCGCCACCCGGTGCGATGTAATCTTCGCGCCGGAACGTGGGGGGTTCGGGAGCGGCCGGCGCGGCGGCCACGGCAACTGCCGCAGCGACCACCGCTTTGGGCGCTGCCACAACAGCAGCGGCGGCGGCAGGTTCGCGCGCAGGGGCTTTATTGCCTCCGGCGACAAACGCCTTGACCTTGGCGACTTCTTCGTCGCTGAGACTAGCTAGCGCCGAGCCCTTGCCCGTGACTCCCGCTTTGGTGCAGAGGTCCACCAGCACTTTGCTGTCCAGCTTCAGTTCTTTTGCTAATGAATAAATCCGAACGGCCAAATCGCTCTCTCCCTCACTGTCCCGCGGCAGGCCTGCGTGCCGGCTGCGCGAGATAGATGACATCCTTAGTTCATGACCAAGTCTCCCCGTCGAGTTCACTCGCCTGCGGAAACCAATTCCGCTGAACGAGCATGACTTTCCAGGACCACGATACGCTCCCACGCACCGGCTACGGCGTCGCGGACGACTCCTCCGATGACCCAGCTTCGGGCTGCTCGGCTTCGGCTGCTGCATCGCTCGATACAGCTTCGTTTAACCCAGCTTCGCCAGCTACAGTTCCGCCCGACACTGCGTCGCCATTGCTGGGCGCCTCGGCGGCAGGCTCGGCATCGCCCCGGGCGGCTCGCTCGGCAGCTTCCTGCGCTTCCACGGCTGCCGTGGCGGCATCGATCCGCTGCTGCTCGCGCTGGCGGCGGCGCTCCTCGCTGGCCGCAGCTTCGGCTTCCAAAGCCTTGGCCTCGGCCTGCTCGACGATCGCGTTCACCTGCTCGAGCGAAAGCTCGCCCATTTCAGCCAAAGCATCCGGCTCGATCACCGATAGATCATCGTAGGACAAAAACCCTTCGCCGACCAGCTTCTCGGCCAGGTTTCCGTCAACCCCGGTAATGGCGCTGAAGCCCTGCACGGCCCGCTCGATCTGCTCGTCGAGCTCTTCGCGGGTCATGATCTCAATGTCCCAGCCGCAGAGCTTGCTGGCCAGCCGGACATTCTGCCCGCGGCGGCCAATGGCCAGCGAAAGCTGGTCTTCGCGCACCAGGACGATCGCCCGTCCCAACATCGAGCACAGGATCACTTCCTCGACCTCGGCCGGCTGCAGGGCGTTGGGAATCAACACCTGCATGTCGTCGCTCCAGCGAACGATGTCGATACGTTCGCCGGCCAACTCGTCCACGATGTTCTTGATGCGATTGCCGCGCACGCCGACGCAGGCGCCCACGGAATCGACCCGCTGGTCGGTGCTGCTGACGGCCACCTTCGAGCGGTAGCCCGGCTCGCGGCTCATGGCCTTGATCTCGATCACGCCGTCGGCGATTTCCGGGATCTCCTGCTCGAACAAGCGTCCGACCAGGGCCGGCCGCGTACGGCTGAGGATCACCTTCACCCGGCTGCCGCTCTTGCGAACTTCGAACACCGTGGCCCGCACGCGCTCGTTGGCGTGGTGCGTCTCGCCGGGGATCTGTTCGCTACGCGGCAGGATGGCTTCGCAATTCTGCAACGTGACGGTGGCGGCGCCTCCTTCGTAGCGCTGCACCACGCCGGTGACCAACTGCCCCTTTTCACGTTCGTATTCGTCGAACAGGGCGTCGCGTTCGGCTTCGCGGACCTTCTGGATGATGACCTGCTTGGCGGTCTGCGCCGATGCGGCCGGCGGTTTCTTCGGGATCGAGCGGAACGCCGTTGTGCGTGCCCGAAATCGAACCGTCTTTGCGATCGATGGTGACGACGATCTCCTGGTCTTCGCCGTATTGCTTCTTGGCGGCCGTGATCAATGCCGACTCGATGGCCAGGAAAATGACCTCCTTGTCGATGTTCTTGTCACGATGGATCGCGTCGATGATTCGCAGCAGCTCATTGGCGTTCATGCAGGCCTTCATGCTTCCCCGCACTGGTGGCGGGCTAAATCCGAATTGTCCGAATTGTTCAAATTGTCCGAGTTCGCAGGGTGCTCTGTGACCACCTTCTCTGGCTCAAAACCTCGGGGAGCCAGGGGATCCTCTTAAGCACGGTTCAAAAGGTGCTCACAGAGCACCCCTACTCATCTCCAAATTGTCTGAATGATTATAGGTAATGCCGGAAAGGGGGGTGTCTCGGAGGATGCTAAGCTCCGAAAACCAATCCCACGAACCGCAAAAACGTGGTCCCTAAAAAACAGCAACCAGTATCACTCCGCGTCGCCATTGTCTGCGGCCCTGCATTCGCAAAGCCGGAGCAAGATGCGGAATGACGCCTGGCTACTCTGCTACACAACCCGTTGGGCCGGCGAGGTTCCACGCCCCGCGAGGGACATCGAACCGCATCGCCTGCCGCATGTCTGGATCAACTGTTGTAACCCGTGGGAGGCCTGGTTGTCGACCTTAACTGACCAGTCCCAGCGCGGAAAAGGCAATTGTGGCAGGCATCCTGGAAATTTCCAGCCCCCAACCTGCCCGGGCGTGACCGACCATTTCTTGAATCTGAGAGGTTCGTAGGGTGTCGTCGAGCTGTGCGAGACGCACCAAACCAGGATAAAGCAGGCAATCCTGGGAAGTTTTCGGCGGGTATCCGGTAGGTCAGGGGCTTACCCCAGCAATTGCACGGCCCAAGATCCGTGTCCGGGGCAAGCCTTGACCTATCGCAAGCCCGGCAAACACCAGCCCGACGCGCCAGCGAGGGGACGTAAAAACGCAACTCCAAGTCAATTCGTTGCTTACGCGCCCGGCAATGGCGCAGTACGCGCAGGTCGGACCTTCCCAGGACGGTGATCTTGGGTCGAACGACTTGAGGCTTACCGCGGAGGTCGCCGAGGCACGCAGAGGGGGGAAGAGGGGCGCTTTCGGCTGGGCCGGATCATCCCGCTCGACTTTGCCTTTACGCAAGGCTTTCTTCGAACGCCACGATCGTGGCAAATGCGAAGAGAATCGCTCCGGAACAGAAGGACGCCAAGGGCGCGAAGACAGCGACACAGATTTCCTTCGCGGCCTTGGCAACCTTCTGTTCGATTCCGGCCCGGGTGACGCACGACCCGCGCCGCATGTTTCCGCCGCCCCCGCACTCTTCGAAAACGGGTTGAACCTACTTCGTGCCGGGACCGGCCGGCTCGGGCGTCTTCGGCTTGGCTGGATCGTCCCATTCGATCTTGCAGTTGGGCAGGGCTTTTTGCAGGGCGGCGACGGTGGCAGGGGTGACCTTGGTGTTTGTCACGGATAGCTTCGTCAAACTTTTGCAGTCTTGCAGAGGCGATAAGTCGGACACCGGCGTGATGCCGCAACCCACGATCGTCAGAGGCAACCCTCGGAGCGGCGACAGGTCGGATACCTGCGTCCCGTGAAAAGACAGGCTCGTCAGCTTCATCCCTTGCAGCGGCAACAGGCTCGACACGTTCGTGTGAAAGCACGACAGACGTGTCAAAGGCATACCTTCAAGTGGTGAGAGATCAGACACCTTGGTATCGCTGCAACTCACCGTAGTGAGTGCCATACCCCGTAGCGGCGATAAATCCGATATTTGTCCCTTGCTTCTGCCGCTGCCACCACAGCCTAGAATCTTCAACCCCGGCAATGCTCGCAATGGCGAGATATTGGTCACGTTGTCCGTGACCAGCCCGAGCTCCGTGACCATCCCCTTCTCGATCTTGGGCGGGCTTTTCCCGTCGTAACCCGTCACATTCCCATCAAAACCCGGATTCAATTCCACCAACTTCTTCGCGACGGCTTCCACCTGCTTCTCGGCAGGCAGGCGTTGCACGTCTTTCATCCATTGCTGGAAGGCGGGGTCATTGATGTCGGTGATTGGCTTAGCGTGAGGGGCGGATTTGCCGAACTCGCCGGCGTCGTATTTCTTCCAGAATTCATCGGCGGGGAATTGGTCTTTGCGGTAGGCGCTAATCCCAATGGTCTTGAGGCTTTTCATCTGGCGGATTACGTCGATGCCCTTTGTGATGTTCTTCGGCGTGAGCCAGACTTCGGTCAAGTTCATGCCTTGCAGCGGCGAGAGATCGGATACGCGCGTGTAGTAGCAATACAGGAACGTCAGCGGCATCCCTTTGACCGGCGACAAGTCGGAGACCGGCGTGCCGTTGCAATTCAGATTAGCGAGTTTCGCGCCGCAAGGGCGAAAGGTCGGTGACCGGCGTATTATAGCAATGCAGCGTTGTCAGCGGCATTCCTCGGAGTGGCGACAGGTCGGAGACAGGTGTCTCGCCGCATTTTAGGCAGGTCAAACGCATGCCTTGCAGCGGCGAAAGATTCGCCACCTGCGTATTGTTGCACTGCAACTCGGTTAGTGGCATGCCTTGCAGAGGCAAAAGGCTGGATACCTGCTTTCCGCTGCAAAACAGCCTTGCCAGGTTCATTCCTGCAAGTGGCGACAAATCGGACAATTTCCCTTTGTCCCCGTCGCTATATTTGCACGATAGCGCTTTCAGTCCAGTCAGCGCTCGCACCGGTGAAATATCGGCCACATATTCGGTGTCAAATCCAAGCTCGGTAACGACGCCATTTTCGATCTTGGCGCACCGGTTCCATTGCCGTACACGTCGACACCCATCACCCTTCCGTCAAACCCAGGATTGAGTTCGATCAACTTCTTGGCGACGGCCTCCACCTGCTTTTCGGCGGGCAGGGTGGCAACGGCCTTCATCCATGCCTGGAAGGCGGGGTCGTTGATGTTGGTGATGGTCTTGGTCGGGGCAACCAAGGATGCGGACATTGCAACTGCCGGGGCAGCGGCCGGTGTGCTACCGCCGACTGAAGCTCGCACGACTCGAAAACCGAAGTTGCCATAACGGAGCACCGGTGCCTGCTGTTCCGAAAGGCCGAGCGACAGTGGACCGGGAAGTAGTTACTGTTCCCGCCACGGCACATACGGTTGGAGCCGGACGAGGGGCCGATTGGGTCGTCTGGCGATGACTTCGAGTAGTAGTCACCGGCATATAAATCCTGACACCACTCGTAGACGTTGCCGTGCATGTCATAAAGACCGAATGCATTTGCGACCTTCATGCCAACCTCGTGTGGTCCACTTGAATTCTTGTGGTACCAGCCGTAGATGTCGAGCATTGTTGGATCGTCCCCAAACGAGAATTGGGTGGCCGTGCCAGACCGACAGGCATACTCCCATTCGGCTTCAGTCGGCAGCCGGTACCCAGTGCCGAAAGCCAACGGAATCCAGCCTGCTTTAGCATCCAGTCGATAGTGCGACTTCAACCCTTCTTGCTCGCTCAACCAATTACAGAATGCGATACAGTCGTTCCAGCTAACTTGCGTCACCGGCGAGTCATCGGCCACAGTGTACCCTGGCGTGCGCCAGGTCATCTTTCTCATTTCGGGAGTGGTCTTATCGTCGGACTTCGTCGATGCCGAGTTGCCGAACCCGAACTGCTCGGCCTGCGTGACATATTTGGTCGCTTCGACAAACTTCTTGAACTGCCCGAAGGTGACTTCGGTCGTGCCCAGCCAATAGGGCTTGGTGAGTGTGACACGATGCTGCGGCCCTTCTTCGTCGAGGCGCGCCCAGGTGAAGTCCTTGGTCGCGATCTCGGAATCTTGCGCCATCTTGCGGCTGACCGCGTTCTGCTCCGGCGTACTGCCCATCATGAATTCACCGGGAGGGATCAGCACCAGCGGCATGCCGATCGAGTTCTTCTGCTCAACTGGGACACCGCGGTATTTGGCCCATGCTTGCTGATGGGCACGCGCCTGTTTGAAGTCGAATGGCGCGACGGCGGAGGGCGGAGGATCGCGGCGGGGGGCGGAGCTGCCCTTGCCCGCTCCGGAGCCCCTCACCCCCAACCCCTCTCCAACAAGGGGCGAGCTGGGACTCGCTTTCTTCTGAACTTCGATCGTCGAGCCCTCCGGCGCTTCGACGCGGGCCAGTTCGCTGCCGTCCTTGTCGCGGATGATAAAGATCACGCCGAAGAACACCGCCAAAATGCCGGCGGCTGCCGCTGCGATTAGCTTTACAGGCGGCTGCTTCTGCTGGCCGCCGCGCGGCTTCTTGGGCAGCGGCTTGACGCTGAGCTCGCTCTTCGGGTCCGTGCCCACAGCCCCGTCGCGATAATCCATGGTCGGGGCATCACCGCCAGGTGAACTTGGGTTGTGAGTTGGAGCCGCAACCTTGGTGGGACTACCGGCAGGCTCGCGTTTGACGCTGGTGTGATTCTGCGTGAACTCCTCGAAGACGCTTAACGCGCTGTCGCCGGTCGCGGCCAGACGACGTAACCCGGACGTGTTGGCCTGCAAGCTCTCCAACTCCCGCACTACGTCGTCCATCGACCGGTAGCGATCTTCAGGATGCTTGGCCACCATCCGTTGATAGATTTCCTCCAGGGCGTAGGAAACGTCATCACGGGCGGCACACAGCGAGGGAATCGGCGCTTCGCGGTGCTTGAGCATCCGCGACATCAGCGTTTCCCCCTCGTAAATCTTCCGGGCAGTCAGCAGGTACCAGAGCGTGCAGCCGAGCGAATACGTGTCGCTGCGGCCGTCGACAGTGTGCGTGCTGGCCGCCTGCTCGGGGCTCATGTAGTCGACCGTCCCCATCACCTGTTCGGTGCCCGTCAGGTTGTCGGCCGACGTGTCGTCGAGCCGGGCCAGGCCCATGTCGAGAATCTTAATGACCCCCTTCTTGTCCAACAGCAGGTTGGCCGGCTTGATGTCACGGTGGACGATCCCTTCGCCATGCGCGTACGCCAGCCCTCGGGCGGCCTGCAAGATGCACTGAATGGCCAGGTCGACCGGCAACGGGCCTTGCTGCTTGACCAGGGCCGACAGATCGCTCCCCTCGACGTACTGCATCACCAGGTAGTGGACGCCGCGATCATGGCGCGAGTCGTGGGCCGTGACGATGTTGGGGTGTTCGAGCCGAGCGGCCGCCTTGACCTCGCGCTCGAAGCGTTTGACCGATGCCTCGTCCTTCATCGCCTGGGCCGATACGACCTTGAGCGCAACGATACGGTCCATGTGGCGATGGCGGGCCTTGAACACTTCGCCCATGCCGCCGGCGCCGAGTCGATCAAGCAGCACGTAATCGCCCAGGACCAATGACGCGCCCCGGCCGGCCAATGTTTCGGCAGCTTGGAACGACGTGAGCTTGCAGGCTTTGACCAGCGTGGCGGCGAAGGCTTCGCCATTGGCGGGGCGATCGGCCGGGGACAACGTCTTCCAAATCGCCTGCAAGGCCTCGGCCGAGATCAGCCCGGCGGCGACAACGCTCTTGCCAAATTGATCAATGGAAACGGCCATGTCGTGCTCGCTCGCCGCCCCCCCGGTGGAAGTGGCTCCATCATAGCCGATGGGGTGCTGTTGGCAATTGGCCGTAGAGGAAAGAGTGGCGCACCATTCATGTTTCAAATTGGGAAACACCAGCCCGACGCGCCAGCGAGGGAATGAAATCGGCGCTCCCCGCGGAAACCCTCGCTAGCGCGTCGGGCTTGTGTTTGTAAGAACCCACGCCTAGGCGAACCGCCGCACGACGATGCAGGCGGCCTGACCTTGCGGCGTGACGTTGAGGTTCAGGAAGCACTTGCCTGAGGGAATGTCGTGCGACGTGACGGCCGCGACAGGGCATTTCGGATCGGGCGTGCTGTAGTTGAGGATTGGGAACAGCCGGCCGGCATCGAGCGCCAGCAGTCCGGCGATCAACTCGACCAGTCCGCTGCCTGCTCCCAGGTTGCCGAAATAGCTCTTGGCCGCGGTCACCGGCAGCTTCTTCGACAGCGCACCGAACACACTCTCGATGGCCGCCGCTTCTTCGGCGTCGCAACTGTGCGTCGCCAGGCCGTGGGCTTGAATGTGGCCAATGTCTTCGAGCTTTGCCCCGGCATCGGCCAGCGCAGCGCGCATGGCATTGGCCATGGCTACGTCGCGATGCGGCGTCAGATCACGGTCCGCGACCGACGAACTGCCGAAACCGACGATCTCGCCGTAGATTTTGGTGCCGCGTGCCTGGGCGGTGCCGAGTTCTTCGAGAATGATCGCGCCTGCCCCTTCGCCCAACACCATGCCGGTGCGGCGGAGGTCGAAGGGCCGGCTGGCTTCGGCCGGCACGAGCGCGGGATCGGCCAGTTCTTCTTGCTGACGGGCGTGGACGGCCTTCATCGGATGGACACGGGTGCCCGTCGCGCCGGCCACCATCAGGTCGGCATGGTTGCGTTGGATGACGCGAAACGCTTCGCCAATCGCCAGGTTCGCGGCCGCTTCGCGGTGGGTGATCGAATTGCTGTGGCCCCGCATGTCGTTGTAAATGGCGATGTGACTGGCCGGCATGTTGGGCAAATACTTCAGCAGCCATAACGGCGGCATCTTGTCCATGCCCGGGCCGGCCCAACGCGAGAACTGGAACTTGTTGTCGGCGTCGACGCACTCCTTGATCCCGGCGGTGAACTCCTCGGGCATGGTCATCATGTAGTCCGAGCCAAAGACCACGCCGACGCGCTCGGGTTCGTGGTTGGCCGCGCCCAGGCCGGCATCGTGAATCGCCCGCTGGGCGGCAGCCACGCCCATCTGCGATTCACGGCACATGATCTTCAGACCCTTGCGGATGGCCTTGCGGGTTTCACCATCCAGCGGACCGAAGCCGTCGATTTCGCCGCTGAACTCGCGGGCCTGGCCGCCGTAGCTGGCAATGATCGACGGGAACGAATTGCCCAACGCGGCCACGCCGCTGGTGCCCGTGCTCAGGGCCGACCAAAGGTTCTCGGGCGTGTTGCCCAGGGGGCTGATCAGGCCTAGGCCTGTAATCACGACGCGACGCGACGAAGATTCCGACCGACCCATAGCACACCGGCAAAGAAAAGTGGTTCAAAACCAACCATGCTAAACGACAAATGCTAAATGATAAATGCCCTGCGCCCGGGCATATATCATTTAGCATGGTTCAAACGCACCGGCAGCGAAACCTGCCGCCCAGGGCCTTAATACCGTCCCGGATAGCCCTTGGCGGCGCTGCGGTCGGGGGGTTGCGAGCCAGGCGTGGCGGGGGCGACGGGCGCAGCGCCTGTTCCGATCTGCCCCTTGCTTTCGATGAATACCAGCAAGTCGGCTCGGGCCGGGCCGTTCATGCCGGGCACGTTCTTCAGCACCGGGTTCGGATCGCTCGGCGTCGGCACGGCCACGACGCCCAACCCCACCAGCAGCACCTGGTCTGTCGGCCAGCGGAACCGTTCGTGCATCCGGCAATGCGACACCTGGGGCACATCGATCTTGGCCCGCTGGCGAGGAGCGGCCGCCGAGGGAACGTCGATCGGCACCGATACGAGCCGCTCCAAGTCGTCGATGTTGCACTTCAGCACGGCGTCCACCGTTTTGCCGTCGATCGATAGCAGCGGATCGAACTCCAGCGAGAAACCCTCCTCGAACTGGCCGTACTCGTTTTCGAAGTTGGGCCAGGCCTGCGGACGGGCGATGATATCGCGGATGTAAGTCTGCGGCTTGGTCGACGTGATGATCGCCGATTGGCCGTTGTTGACCACCAGGTGCGGCGAACTGTGCTCGCGGAAATCGATCCGCTTGCGCATCTCGGCCAGCATCAAGGCGGCGTCTTCCTTCTGCATCAGCCAGGCCTGCATGCCCTGGCTTTGCACGGCCACGGGCTTGAGCATGGCGTGCGACTTGGCCCGCCAGTTCGGACTGCCGATCGTAATCACGCGCACGCCAAAGGCATTGGAATCGGCCTGCGTGTTGACGAACCGATCGACGACTTCCGATACCACGGCGTGCATTTCGGGAGTGTGATAAACCTTCAGCGTGCGGTGATTGGCGCACAGAATGCCCAGGGGCTCGGAGTGCCAGGCTTCGTAGCCCGTCTCGCGCAGGATCCAGTCGACGATCGCTTGTTCGGGCCGATTGGTCGAAGTGACGCGGACCGTGTACGGACTGATGTCGTACTCGCGCCACACCTGGCCTTGCTCGTTGGGGAGCGTGGCCGGTCCGGCCAGCACGCGGGCAATCGGCTTGCGCGGGCTGCTCGTAATGGTTCGCAACGGCTCGATCGGAGCAATACCGTCGTCGGGATGTTGCGCCGGCCGGGGCTCGGGCGGTGCGCGGAATCGAGGGGTTGCCGGTGCCGCTGCCGGGCGTGGCGGGATTGCCCGTTGCGCCAGCCGTGCCCGGCGGATTGCGCCACTGACCGGGCGCCCAATTGCCGGCCGCCGGCTGATTCGACGGAGAACCAGTATTCGGCGGAAATCCTGCCGACGGAGGTCCGCCTTGCGGCGCGGTGGCCGACGGTGGCGCGGCTGAGAAATTCTGCATTGCCGGGGGATTTCCCACGACTGGTGGACGCCCAAACTGCGACGTCGTTGGCGGCAAGGGAGTCGTGATCGGAGCCTGAGCCAGAGCCAAAGAAATTACCAGAGACCAGGCCGTTACCGCCCAGACAATTCGCGCAGACATCTCTGGAACCTCCATGCCAAGAATCGACGTCCGGTGCCAAAAACCAAGCGGCGGAGTATAGGCCAGCCTGCCAAAACGGGGCAAGAGCAGGCGGCGCGGGAGAATGAGCGGGGGGCGCTGCCCGGCTTGCAAAGTCCCCGAGCCCCGGGCGTGAGCCCGCGGGATTTCCCCAGGCAATGGAGCGCTTCCTACCAGAACGCTTCCCAGCCAAGCGTTCCGCTAACGGAGTTGGCCGATGATCAGCGACGCATTGTGGCCGCCGAAGCCGAAGCTGTTCGACATTGCGGCCTTAAGCTTGCGCTCGCGAGCCCGATGGGGCGTGTAATCCAGGTCGCACTTCGGATCCGGATTGTCCAGATTGATGGTCGGCGGGATCACGCCGTCGCGCAGCGCCAGCACCGATAGCACCAGTTCCACGCCGCCGCTGGCGCCCAGCAAATGGCCCAATTGGCTCTTGGTGCTCGAGATGCTCACCTCGCGGGCATGTTCTTTGAAAATCGTCTTGATCGCGACCGTTTCGGCCAGATCGCCCAAAGGTGTGCTCGTGCCGTGCGCGTTGATGTAACCAATGTCGGTCGGATTCACGCCACCGTCGCGTAGCGCCAGGCTCATGGCCCGGGCCGCGCCGGTGCCGTTTTCATCGGGCTGCGTGATGTGGCCGCCGTCGCCGCTGGTGCCGTAGCCCAAGACCTCGGCGTAGATCCGGGCCCCGCGGCGCTTGGCATGTTCCAATTCTTCGAACACCAACAGGCCGGCCCCTTCGCTGAGCACGAAGCCATCGCGATCGCTGTCGAACGGGCGGCTGGCCCGTTGCGGCTCATCGTTGCGTTCCGACAAAGCCCGCATCGCGGCAAAGCCGCTGATTCCCATGGGCGTGAGCGCCGCTTCGCTGCCGCCGGTGATCATCACGTCGGCGTCGTCGTATTGGATCGCCCGGTAGGCGTCGCCCATGGCGTTGGCCGCGCTGCGCAGGCCGTGGCCACGGCCGTATTGGTTCCGCGCAAGTGAAACTGGATCGAAACGTGGCCGGCCGCCGCGTTGACCATCAACTTGGGAATGGTAAAGGCCGAAACTTTGTCCGGTCCTTTTTCGATCAGCCGCCCATGCTGGGTTTCGATCTCGGTGAGCCCGCCGATACCCGAGCCGATGATCACGCCGCAACGAAATGCGTCTTCTTGACTGTAATCAAGACCCGCATCGCGCACGGCGTCGATTGCGCCGACCATGGCAAATTGGCAGAACCGATCGACGCGCTTGGAGTCTTTCGGCGGCAGGTAGCCTTCGGTGGTCCAGGCGCTGATTTCGCCGCCGAATCTCACTCGATACCTGGACGCGTCAAACGTGGCGATGGGAACGATCCCGCTCTCGCCCGCGCAAATCCGCTTCCAGAGATCTTCGACCTGGCAACTGAGCGACGTGACGGCACCAAGACCGGTTATCACGACGCGCCGTTTCATTTGGACCCGTTGCTTTGGGATTTTTCGATGTAGTCGATCGCCTGGCCGACGGTTTGGATTTTTTCCGCCGCGTCATCGGGGATGTTGATGTCGAACTCTTCTTCGAGCTCCATCACCAACTCGACCGTATCCAGGGAATCCGCCCCCAAGTCGTTGACAAACGACGTTTCGGGCGTGACTTGATCCTTACTGACACCGAGCTGTTCGGCCACGATGTCGATTACTCGCTCTTTAACTGAGGCCACCTGCACGGTCCTCCTGCACACGGTTGCATGGAACGGGGAAAGCTAACGCGTTCTCACCCGAACCGACAAAGAACTTATATCATCTGTGGGTTAATCGCAGACTCCGCTCCGGACAAGCGGCACGGCCTGGCAACTTGCCGACCGCGAACCTCACCACCACCGCCCCCAACAACTTTTGCCCCTATCCGGAACTCGCCTGCGGAGAACTCATCCTCGCATAACGCATTAACACGCGATCTGCGGCGAACTTGCACTCCCTCTGAAAATAGAGGGTTTCCACAAGGAAGGTCAAGATATAACCACTTTTCGCCGGGCTGTAAATATGCGGCGGGCCGCATTCATCCGGAAATCTACTAGTATTCTGCCCCCCCGAGCGATATTCCGCGTGGGCCAACGACGCGAACTTGAACGATCGATGCACCACCAGCTAGGCCGTCAGCCCTCCGTCGACCGTCAGCACTTGGCCCGTGATGTAGGCAGCCGCCCCGCTAGCCAGAAATAACACCGCCGCCCCGATTTCCGCCGCGGTGCCCAAGCGCTTGGCCGGGATTCGGGCTTTAACTTCGCCCAGGATCGAATCGCCCAAGGCCCCGGTCATTTCCGTCTCGATGAAACCCGGCGCGATCGCATTGACCGTCAGTTTGCGGCCAGCCAACTCGCGAGCCACGGTGCGAGTCATGCCGATCAACCCAGCCTTCGAAGCCGAATAGTTGGCCTGCCCCGGGTTGCCCATCAGCCCCGACACGCTGGCAATGTTGATGATCCTGCCATAGCGGGCCTGCATCATCGGCCGCGTCACTGCCCGGGTGAACAAGAACGCTCCGCGCAAATTGGTGTTGATCACCTCGTCCCACTGCTCGTCCGCCATGCGGGGAATCAGCGTGTCGCGGGTAATGCCGGCGTTATTCACCAGGATGTCAAGCCGCTGCCACTTCTCGACCACGGCCTCGACGATCGCGGTCACGCTTTCGCTATTGGACACGTCGCACTCGAAGGCCTCGGCCGTCCCGCCGGCAGCCTGGATTTCGGCCACGGTTTCGGCCAGCTTCTCGCGATTGCGGGCGATACAGGCCACTTTGGCCCCCGCCTCGCTCAGTGCCAGGGCAATGGCTTTGCCAATTCCGCGAGGCCCCGGTTACCAGGGCCACCTGGTCGTGAAGATCAACGCCCAACTTTGTGGATCGCTCTGGCGGCATGATGAAGACTCTGGGGGGTAGAAGGTTATTCGAGCCTGGTTAACCGCAGTCGCCTGCGACGCGCGCTTGGTAAACGTTGCATTCGCGTGGCGGCACTTGTTCGCGTACCGCTCACCCCATCGCGCCATGGCAGGCGGCGGACCGATCGAGGCGCTTCAATAGACTTCGCAACACTCGGCCGGGGCCGACCTCGTAAAACTGATCGCAGCCCTGCATGAGCAGGTATCGCATCGAATCTTCCCACCGCACCGGCTGCACGACCTGCTTGACCAGCATCGCGCGAATTTCCGCCGGATCGCTATGCGGCTGAGCATCGACGTTCGAAACCACCGGAATTCGCGGCGGCCGGATCTGTACGTCTGCCAGCGCCTGGGCCAATCGTTCGACGGCCGGTTGCATGATCGGCGTATGAAACGCGCCGGCCACGGCCAAGGGAATGGCCTTCATCGCTCCGGCGGCCGGCGCCATTCCGGCAACCCGCTGGCAGGCGGCCTTTGACCCGGAAACTACGATATTGCCCGGGCAAAGCAGGTTGGCAACTTGTAGAATCTCGCCCTCGCGGGCCTGTTCGCAGAGCGTTTCAACCTGCGCCCGTTCGAGTCCGAGAATGCTGACCATACCACTGGGCGTGGCATCGGCGGCGTCTTGCATGGCCTTGCCGCGCGCCTGCACCAGCTTGAGCCCGTCTTCGAATTCGATGGCGCCGGCAAAGACCATGGCCGTGTATTCGCCCAGGCTCAGCCCGGCGGTCGCTTCGCACGCCGACACTGCGTCAGGCGATTCGTTCCGCAGCGATTCGAGCGCCGCCAGACTGGTGACAAACAGAGCCGGCTGGCTGTAGACGGTCGAGTCGAGTTCTACCGCCGGGCCTTCGAAGCAGAGCTTGGCCAGGTCGTAGCCCAGCACCGAATTGGCCCGATCGTACAATTGGCGCGCGGCCGGCAGCTTCTGCGTCAGCTCGCTGCCCATGCCAACCGCTTGGGCCCCCTGCCCTGGGAAGAGAAATGCAATCTTGCTCAACGCTGGGCCAGCCTTTTCTTCGTTTTTCGACCCAGACTACTCTGCGGTTTCGACAATGGCTCGGCCCATGTAGTGCCCGCAATTCGGACACACGACATGCGAGGGGAGCGCCGTGCTACACCGCGGGCAATAGTGGAGTTGTTTGGGGGTTTTGAAGTCGTGGGCCCGGCGGGTTCCGGTCCGGGAATTCGACTGTCTGCGCTTAGGAACGGCCATGGCAAGAATCTCGTCGCGGTACAGGGCATGCGGCAGCCGTCTCGATCGTGAGCCGGGCCGCTGGAAATAGCATGGAAAACGACCGATCCTACGGCCCCCGCCGCAGGCTGTCAAGCGAGGCTAAACCGCCATCAAGCCGGAGACGATCGCAAGCCCCATGAGCGAGGAAAATGATAAATGCCAAATGATAAGTGATAAATACGGGCCTGCATTTATCATTTAGCACTTATCACTTAGCATTCCCTCTACAGCTTGCCCTCGATTTCCTGGCGGGCGCCGTCCAATGCTTCGGGCAGCTTCTCGGGATCTTTGCCGCCGGCCTGAGCCATGCCCGGCTTGCCACCCCCCGATCCGCCCACGGCCTTGGCCGCACCGCGGATCCAGTTGCCGGCGTTCAGGCCGCGGGCTTCCAAGTCGCGGGAAATGCCCGCCACCAGGACGACTTTCCCCTCTTCGCGACTGGCCAATAGCGCCGCGACGGAACTGACCTTCTGCCGCATCTGGTCGATCAGATGCCGCATCTCGTCGGCCGTGCCGCCGGGCACTTCCGCTACCACGACTTTGGTCTCGCCGCGAACTTCAGCCTTGCCCAGCAGATCATCGACCGACATGCCGCCCGTGCGCGGGCCGCTGGCCACTTGCCGCTTCAGTTCGCGCAGTTCCTTGATCAGGCTGGCGACGCGCGCCGGCACGTCTTCCAGCGGGGCCTTGAGCGCCGCGGCCGTCTCGCTCAGAGCCGATTCGAACTTCTGCACCCGCTCGAGCGCCGCCCGACCGGTCAGCGCCGTGATGCGACGCGTGCCGGCCGAAACGCTTTCTTCGCCGACGATCTTGAACAGACCCACCTGCCCGGTGTTGTCCAGGTGCGTACCGCCGCACAGCTCCTTGCTGAACTCGCCCATCGAAACCATGCGGGCCAGATCGGGATACTTTTCGCCGAACAGCATCATCGCCCCTTGCTTGCGGGCTTCGGCGATGGGAAGCGTTTGCCAATGAATTCGTTCGGCCGTCGCAACCCGGTCGTTCACTTCCTCCTCGATCTTCGTCAGCTCTTCGCGGCTGAGAGAATGCGGATTGGTGAAGTCGAACCGCAACAGATCGTTGTCGACCTTCGAGCCCTGCTGCTGAGCATGGGCGCCCAGGTGCGTGCGCAACGCGTAGTGCAGCAAGTGCGTGGCCGAGTGGGCGCGGCGAATGCCTTGCCGTCGGGCCGTGTTGACCCGGGCCGTGACCTGCATGCCTTGCGTCAGCTTGCCTTCGCGCAGGTGCCCGACGTGCAGGATCAGGCCGCGGTCTTTATGAGTGTCGATGACCTCGAAGCGCATGGAATCGCTCAGCAGCTCGCCGGTGTCGCCCACCTGGCCGCCGCTCTCGCCGTAGAACGGAGTCTGATCGAGCACCACGGTGATCGGCTCCGCGTGATTGATTTCGTCGACCGAGTCGCAGAGGTGATTCTGGGCGACGAGGCCCACGATCTTGCCCTGCGATTCAAGACGCTCGTAGCCAAGGAAACTGGTGGCTCCCTGAGTTTTGACGACCGCATCAAGGGGCGTCGACTTGAACAATTCGTGCTGCACGCGGCCCGAGACGTCGCCGTGCCGGGTCATGGCCTCGCGATAGCCGTCCCAGTCGAACGTGAAGTTATGCTCGGTGGCCATGGTCTCGAATAGTTCGGGCGGGAAGCCATGCGTGGTGTACATGTCGGCCGCCTCTTCGCCACTGACCGTCTGGCGGCCCTTGGTTTTCATCTCGGAGAAGACGCGATCGATCCGCTCCAGCCCGGCATCGATCGTGGCGAAGAAGTTTTCCTCCTCCTTCTTGATCACCTGGGCCACGCGTTCAACCGTCTCCTGCAATTCGGGATAAGGCCGCTTCATCATCTGGGCCACGATCGGCACGAGTTGAAACAGGAACGGCCCGTGCAGGCCCATCTGATGGCCGTCGAGCACGGCCCGCCGCAGCAGCCGCTTGATGACGTACTTCTCTTCCTTCGGGCCGGGATAGACGTTTTCGTGAATGGCGAAGGTGCAAGCCCGGACGTGGTCGGTGATCCGCCGCAGCCGGCGGCCCTGTTCGCTGGCCGGATCGTACTCCACGCCGGTAACGTCGGCAGCGGCATCGACGATGGGCCGCAGAATGTCGATGTGGAAATTCGTCTCCACGCCTTGCAACACGGCGGCCGTGCGTTCCAGGCCCATGCCCGTGTCAATGTTCTTGCTCGGCAGCGGGCGCAGGTTATTCGGCGGATTGCCGACGCGATTGAACTGCGTGAAGACCAGGTTCCAGATTTCCACCGAACCGCCGGTGGGCGGATGGAAGAAGATTTCGCTGCACGGGCCGCACACGCCGTCGGGGCCTTGCGTCGGGCGCCGGCGGGCCAGAAGTTGTCGTTCTCGCCCATCCGCTCGATGCGCTTCGGCGTCAGGCCGATGTCGTTGGTCCAGATTCCGGCCGCTTCGTCGTCGTCGGTGTAGACCGAAACCGTGAGCCGATCGGCTGGCAGGCCGAGCCATTTCTTTGAAGTCAAATACTCCCAGGCCCAGTTGATGGCCTCGCGCTTGAAGTAGTCGCCGAAGCTGAAATTGCCCAGCATCTCGAAAAACGTATGGTGGTAGGCGGTCCGGCCGACGTTGTCTATATCGCCGGTGCGCAGGCACTTCTGGCAAGTCGTGGCCCGAGTGAATTCCAGCTTGCACTTGCCCAGGAAGTGATCCTTGAACTGGTTCATGCCGGCCGGCGTGAACAGCACCGAAGGATCCCAGGTGGGAACGAGCACATCGCTGGGGCGGCGGATGCAGCCTTTGGACTCAAAGAAAGCGAGATAACTTTCGCGTAATTCGTCGGTTTTCATCGTACCTGGCAATTGCGTGGCGAAGGGGTCGGGCGGCCAAACTCTGGGGTCGCGGGAAGCCGGTAATGATAGTCATTCCGGAGATTTAGGACTAGCCGACGCCAGGGTTGGTTCGGCGGCCTGCTGAAGGGAATCGAGAGATGCCGAATCGAGGCAGCCCTAGCGCGACTGCACAGCCGATCAAGCGAAACCACGTCTGCCAAGTAGGCAAACGCGAACCGACAGAACGCCGGCTATTTCTCGCCGACTTCAACCGTACGGTAATCGCCGTGCCCCGTCAGGACCTTCAACTCGACTTTGCCCCGCCTGGCCGCGAGTTCGCGGCGAAGGTCTTCGGGCGTTTCGACCGGCGTGTTACCGACATGGGTAATCAACATCTGCGGACGCACATCAGCCCGATAGGCTGGACTGTTCTCCGCGACTTCGCTCACGGCGACCGCCGATTCGACAGCGCTATCAAGTTCGCTGCTTTCAAGCACGGCCGACGGAAAATCGACCCGCATCCCACGCCAGGCGGGCTCGCGCTCCGTGGCGATTTTCCGCCGACTAACGTGAAATTTCGTCAATACGACGTGCTTGACCAGCGTCTCGCCGCCCCGCTCGACGGTCAACGTGGCGACTGTCGAGACGGGCAGTTTAGCCACGTTCAACCGCAGCCCCGAGATGTCGTAGATCGGCTCGCCATTGACGTGCGTGATCACGTCGTTAATGGCGATCTCCGCACGTTTGGCCGGCGTCCCTGGCTGGACCGCGCTGACGCGGATACCGTGCTTACCGCCGAGCACATCGTTGGGACCGAGGTTCACTGGATTTATGCCAAGAAAGCCGTACTCCACTTCGCGTCCCTTCTTCAGTCTCTCAATAATCCCCAGGAAGGTGTCATCAATCGGAATTGCATAGCCGGCCGCCTGTTCGTAACCGCTATTCGCGGCCAACGACGTGGTCAACCCAATCATTTCGCCCTGCAGGTTCACCAGCGCGCCGCCGCTGGTGCCGAGATTCAGCTTGGCGTCGGTCTGGATCAGCGTGCCGAATTGGCGCAGCGTCAGACGTTCGTCGGTCGATCGCGGACCGACCTTGCGGGCCAGATTGGAGATAATGCCCCAACTGGCGCTGGCCTGACCATCGCGGGCAATTGCGTACGGGTTGCCCAGCGCGATGACGATCTGCCCTTTTCTCAGCGACTTGGCATTGCCGAACTTAATCGGCACGAAATCCTTGCCGGTCGGGCGCTCAATGACCTCCAACACGGCCAGATCGCTACTCGGATCTGCCGCTTTGATCTTGGTATGAAATACTTTGCGGTCGACCGTCGTCACGAAATGATCGCTGTCACGGTCGATCACATGAAAGTTGGTCAGGATCAAGCCGCTGGCATCGATCACCACGCCGGTGGCGAATTCGTTGGGTACAAACTCCGGGTCGGTCGGATCCGGTTGCCGTGGCGAGATCATCGGCTGATTGAACGGCTGGAACGCAGTGCGCGGATCACGCAGGCTTTCGTTGCCCGGGCGGCTGACCCGAGCAATACTCACCAAGGAACGCTCCGTGTCGGCGATTGTCTTGACGAGCGCCTGCTCGAGAGCCAGCGCCGCCTGCAAGCCGGTCGTTTCCTGGCTGAAACTGCGGGCCGAACCCGCAACGCCCGCCACGATCAGCAAGCAAATCGCAATCGCAACTGCCCCGATAGCCGGCTGAGCTCGCGATGTTCGCCGGCGCCCCCACGCGTCATTCCCAATTGCGTCATTCCCAATGGTTTTGTTCCACATGCCGTATGCCCTCGGTACGCTTTGCGGCTAAGCCGCCAGCGAAACTTACCTGCCGAGGGTACACAGCAAACGCAAAACGAATGCGTCGATACCGTGTTACTCGGTCGAACTGCTGGCGTCTTCGTCGTCGCTTGCCACGGCAAGTGGCGACTCCGACCGCCATAATCTTGTTCTTCAACTCCTCGACCAGTTGAGGATTCTCCTCCAGGTATTGCCGGGTCTTTTCCCGTCCCTGCCCCAACTGGACATCGCCGTAGCGGAACCAAGCCCCGGAACGGATGACCATTTTCTGAAGCATGGCCAAATCGAGCACGTCGCCTTCGTAGCTGATCCCCTTGGAATGCATCATATCAAACTCGGCCACTTTGAAGGGGGGGCAACCTTGTTTTTGACCACTTTGGCCCGCACTCGCTGGCCCACAACGTCTTCGCCTTCCTTCAGTTGGCCGATCCGCCGGACATCGATCCGGCAGGAGCAGTAGAACTTCAAGGCCCGCCCGCCCGGCGTTGTTTCCGGGCTGCCGAACATGACGCCGATCTTTTCGCGAATCTGGTTGATGAAAATCACGCACGTCTTGCTCTTGGAGATCACGCCGGTCAGCTTGCGCATGGCCTGGCTCATCAGCCGAGCCTGCAAACCGACATGCGAATCGCCCATCTCCCCGTCCAATTCCTTCTTCGGAACCAAGGCCGCCACCGAGTCGATCACGATGATGTCGACGGCATTCGACTTGATGAGCATTTCGGTGATGTGCATCGCCTCTTCGCCGCTGCCGGGCTGGCTGACCAGCAGCGTTTCCAGCTCGACGCCCAGCTTTTTGGCCCAACTCGGGTCCAGAGCGTGTTCGGCGTCGATGAAGGCGGCGATGCCGCCGGCCTGCTGAGCCCGGGCCACGACGTGCAAGGCCAGCGTCGTCTTGCCGCTCGATTCGGGCCCGTAAATCTCGACAATTCTACCCTTTGGGAATGCCCTGCCCGCCCAAAGCGATGTCCAGCGACAGGCTGCCGGTCGGAATGCCTTCGATCTTGGCAGCATGATCGCTGCCCAAGGGCATGATCGCCCCTTCGCCGAACTCCTTTTCGATCTGGGCCAGCGTGTTCTTCAGACCGGGTGGTCGTGAGAGCATCGGCGTTCGCTGCGTCGGAACCCTCCGATTTGGCCGGCTTTGGCCGACGGTTTTTGCGGCAGATGCATCTTTCTTGGCCATGCGGTGATTGGACTTCACGGTGGCAGTGACCATGGAAATTGATCCTTCGGGCTTAGCAGGAGTTATGCCTGGGCATCCACGACGCAACAGGGCCCAGCCCGATGTACTGAACGCATGAATACTGTATCGGCGTACAGTATCGTTGCAAGATGATTTTTCCACTGGTTTTTGGCTCCGCTGGTCATCCTCTCAATTCTGGGTGGTAATAATGTCGCTGGGAACGCGAGATAGCTGCCGGCCGGCCATGCGACCGAAGAGCCAGCCGCTGGCCAAGTTACCAGCCGCGCCGGTACGATTTCCAGCACGATCAGCGGCCTCTCAGCTCGGCATGGCTCAACGGCTCGTAGATCGGTCCCTCGCGTCCCGGCTCGCTGGAGAAACACGACGACTTCGGAAACTCGCGTCGACCCGCCGACGAAATCCCGCTGGTCTGCCAGCAAGCTCGGCCAGCCCCTCGACATTCGGCCGGCAAGCTGCTGCGGACCCGGCCGATGGTCAAATGGGGCCGAAAGCGGCGGCCTCGCTGCGAAAGCCGAGTCGGTCCAGCCGCGCTTCGATCGCGTCGTGCAAGGCGACCATCTCGTCGGCCCCCTCGCGCATGCCCAGCCAAACGGTCCGCGGCCGCTCAAGCGTCGGGAAAGGCCCCGGCTCCGCCGACTGCACGTCGAACGGCGGCAAATCGCGCCACCGCCTCGGCCACTGCCGTGCAGATCTGCGGGCACTTCCAGCATCGTCGACGTTGCCCAGAAACTTGAGCGTCAGGTGCAGGTTGTGCGGGCTCGACCCATTTGACCTTGGCCGAACGTGCCGCCAGGGCTCGATCAATGCAGCCTTGCTCGAGTCTTCGGCCGCGGACTCGTCGCGACGAAGATCGTCGACGGCGATGAACAGTACCGACGGACGACGTGCGATCTGGCATGGCAGCGGCGATGCTTCAGAAGCTGAGCATTTGGCGGTATTCGCCGAAGCGGCGGTCGATGTCGGGCCGCTCGATGCGCTTCATGCGATCGAGGCTGAAATCTTCGACATTGAAGCTGGCCACGACCGTGCCGTAGGCCAGGCTTCCTTCATCGTCCGCGGGTCGAACCGACCGTGCTCGGCCAGATAGCCCATCATGCCGCCGGCGAAACTGTCGCCCGCACCGGTCGGATCGACCACGTCGGGCGTGGGATAGGCGGGCATGACGTACGTTTCATTTTCGCCGAAGAACATGGCCCCGTGCTCGCCCTTCTTGATGACCACGAACTTCGGCCCCATGGCGCTGCACCTTGCGGCCGGCCCGGACCAGGTTTTCGTCGTCGGTCAGCAAGCGGGCTTCGCTGTCGTTGAGCACCAGGCCGTCGATCCGCTTGAGCAGTTCCATCAGCGCATCGCGTTCGATGTTGATCCACAGGTCCATCGTGTCGGCCACTTTCAACCGGGCGTGCGGGCAACTGCTCGAGCACCTTCAACTGCAGCCGGGCGAGCCGTTGGCCAGGAACAGAAACCGGCAATCGCGATAGGCGGCCGGCAGCACCGGGTTGAAATCGGCGAAGACGTTGAGATGAATTTCCAGCGTTTCGCGGTCGTTCATGTTCGGCTGATACTTGCCGCGCCAGCGGAAGGTCTTGGCGCCCGGCAACCGTTGCAGGCCGGCGGTGTCGATGCCGCGCGATTCGAGCAGCTTGGTGTGCTCGGCTGGGCCAATCCTCGCCCACCACGCCGACCAGGCGCACCTGGGTGAAATAGCTGGCGGCATAGGAGAAAAACACGGCCGATCCGCCCAGCACGTTGTCGCGCCGTTGGCGGTAGGGGTTTCGACACTATCCAAGGCGATCGATCCGACGACCAGCAGCGACATACGGCACGTCATCCTTTTCTTGCAGCGATCGGATTTCCAACCCGGGCCGCCACTACCGTGAAACCGCTTGCGCGAGCTCACCGAGGGCGGGGCTAATGGGGCGATTATGGGCTTTTCGGCCTATTACGCAAGGTTCGCCTGCCTAATGGGGCCGCTACTGCACCTACGACAGGGCCGCCAAAATAACGCCGACAAGTCACTTATTTCAGTTTGAAGTCGAGCGTAGAATGGATCAGGCGCTGCCAGCGAACCCATGCGGCGGACGCTTCATCCCGAGCAATTCGAGCCTGATATCGCCAACCGAGGAATATCAAATGCTACGCTGGGCCCTGATTTGTCTGGTGATCGCTCTGATTGCCGGGGCTTGGGGATGTTCGGCACTGGAAGGCGCGGCGATGGAGGCGGCGCGAATCCTGTTCTTCGTCTTCCTGGTGCTGTTCATCGTGCTCGGTGGTCATGGGACGATTCGCGGCCGGACGCCTTGGCGGCCACTCAACGACAACGCAGGCAAACCATCACAGCAACTGGGCCGGCTCGTCGCTACGGGCCGTCGCTCCCTGCACTGATCGCAAGTACAACCGCGACAGGTCCGAGCGGTTCACCAGCCCGACCACACGCTGCTCGGGCGTGCCATCCACCACGGGCAACACCATCAGGCCGCTGTCGACGAACATCTCCAACGCCTGGTCGAGCCGGTCGTCGGGTCGCAAGGGAACGATGTCGCTGCGCATCAGATCCTCGGCGATTACCAGGCTTTGGATATTGGGCGACTGCGACGCCAGGTGGACTTCTTCCAGGCTGACGACGCCCAGTAGCCGGCCGTCGGCATTGGTCACCGGCAGCACCGGGATACGACTCCGTCGCCAGCCGGCTCATCACTGTCGCCAGGCTGTCTTCGGGGTGCAGCGTCGGGAACGTGGGCGAGCCAATGAACTGCCGCACGCCGCAAGTCGCCCAGCACTTCGCGGACGTAGTCCCCCTGGTGGGCCGGCGAGAGCGACCGCTTCTCGACCTGCGAACTGTAGATCGAACGGTCGTCCGAGAGGATGAAGCACAACGAGCAAACCCACAGCGTCGGCAGCAGCAGGCCGTAGCTGCCGGTGATTTCGCTGACCATCACCAGCGTCGAAAGCGGGGTCTTGCCGGCGGCGGCGAAGAATCCGGCCATGCCCACGATCACGAAACTGGCCTGATGGGGCACCAGCCGGTTGTCGAGCCAATGCAGTGCGATGCCCAGGGCCCCGCCGCCGCAACCGCCAATGACCATCGACGGCCCGAACACGCCGGCCGAGCCACCGCTGCCGATCGTCAGACCGGTGGTGACAATCTTGCCCGACGCAACGGCCAATAGCAACGTCGCGGTGAACAGGCTTTGGCTGGTATCGGGCGGAACGCTGAGGGCGTCTTGCAAGCTTCCGTAGCCGAAGGAGAGCACGGCCAGCACTTCTTCGTTCCGACCGAAGGCGAAGT
>CAVQAC010000025.1:0-136942 GCA_963710365.1 uncultured Planctomycetales bacterium | reverse complement strand
CAGTTTTTTTCGCACTTTCCGAAATTGAAAATCGGGAAGGTTGTTGGTTGAGTTTTGGTTTGGCATTGGATTTGACCCCGTAGCCGCCGTCGAGGCTGTGTGAAATGCGGGAACGGTGTCTCGTGCGTTCCACATTTGCATAGCCTGTTCAGGCAATGGCTCTGACTTCGGCCAGCCTGTTCATCTGCAAGTAGCGTTTGGTTCCCCACTTGGTAGCTGCCACATGCCGAAGCCTTGCTGCCACCAGCATCAGCGCACTCTTTCCATCGGGAAAGGCGCCCACTACACGCGTTCGTCGTCGGATCTCCCGCATCAGGCAGGCGGAGGGTCTCCAGAGATTCTGCCGGAGCCTCTCCTCACTTGGCATCGTTTGACTCCTTATCGGGAGCCCGGTGAAGGACTGCCGCAATCGAGGAAACGCAAAATCAAAGTGTGCCTTTCGCTGTATTTGGAAGCATCGTCTCGAAGATCGCCCTAGACACAATACGCAGGCCCGCAAGCAGAATAAGCGGAAAGCGCAGTTGCGTATTGTGAAGGGGCTTTGCAGGCCACGGAACACGGCGAAGAATCCGTTGGTGAGCAACGCCAAAGCTGCAAGTACGTTGAAGAGAAAGCCAGCCTAAGTCAAGAAGCAGTCCGAGACTAGGACGGACGTCGCTTTTGTAATTTGTCAGTTATTGATTTAATTGGCGTCCCCGACGGGATTTGAACTCGTGTTATCGCCGTGAAAGAACGGGAGAAATTCGCAACTTCAACATGTTAAAAGGTAGCGAAGTGCATCGGATCACATCGCAACGATCCTGACAAGTGACTTTGTGGTCCCGAACTGGTCCCAGAGGGGCGGCCCTGTCAGAACGCCTGTTTTCAATCGCTCCCGCCAAGGGCCGATCGTGGATCAGACTAGTTTCGCCGTAAGCAAATTGCCCAATTCTGAAGTCCAAAGGCGCGTCTTCCGAGTCGAGGTCAAGACCCAGCTCGACACGCTCAACCCGTCCCAGTACGCGCTTAAGAAGCGCATCATAACCAACCTTGATCGGTGCGTATTCTTCTTCTGACAGTTTGCCGGCGAGCCTTTCACTTTCGATGGCAAAGATCTCATCTTTGAGCAGGTTCAGGAGTGTCGTGTTGCTTGGCTCAGAAAGGGCAGTATCCGGAGCTTCGCCTCAAGACATGAACGTCTTCGTCGGTGGTAGATTCGAATGGATCAACACCGTCGAGTACATGTTCCCTTTGATGGCCGACGACATGCTTCGCGGCGTGGTCTTCTGCGACTACGGCACGGTCCAGACGGATACGGAACTGAAATGGAGCGATTACCGCATTTCGCCGGGTTTCGGGTTGCGGATAACGATGCCAGCGATGGGCCCTGCGCCGATCGCCCTGGACATTGCGGCGCCGGTTCACCACGCCTACGGCGACCAGATTCAGAACTTCAGCTTCTTCGTCGGCTATCAGCGCTAGCTCCCATGGCATGCGGAGCCTCGACGAATCATTGACCTGACCGTTACTCTTCGCGCATCACGGCGTTGTCGCGATATTCGCCGTAGTAGCTCTTGTGGGTCCAGCCTTGCGTGGGGGTTCCGCCGCCGAACCATCCCCAAGGATAGTTGGGCACGGCAACTCGGTTCGCCGTCCAAGGAGCGCAGCCGTTGGCCGGGGCATGCTGTCCGCCCGGCGAGGTGGGCGAGACGACGATGTAGCGGCTCGTCACCGGCGAATAAACGGCCGGCCCTTCCGTTGACGGCGACGAGACCAGGGAAACCGGGCCTCGGCCGATTGTGCCCCGATTAGCAGGCCAGCGCCGCACAGCACGCCAGCCAGGCCCGCAATAGATCGTCTCATGCGATCGACCCTGAATGGGAAGGATAAGAAGAGATTGCCATCTTTCTTATCGGCGCCGTTTGGCGCGGTCGTGCAGCGCAAAATCCTCTTCCCAACTACGGCGCACGAGCTAGCCTGCTAGCGCTAGCTCACCAGTAATAGCAGCCCGAGTAGCCGAACCCGCCAAAGCCGGCGCCGTACGGTGCGTAGCCAGCGCTGTAGTTGTAGTAGGGCCAGCCACCGCCATAGTAGCCGCCCATCGAGTAGTACGGCCAGCCGCCATAGGCCGAAGTGTAGTAGGGCCAACCGCCGCCGTAGGCGGAGTAGTAAGGCCAACCGCCACCATAGTAGCCGTACCCATAGCCGCCGCCGTAATAGCCGCCATACGGATATCCAAAGCCACCGTAGTAGGGCCGATAGGCGTAACCGTAGCCGTAGGGATAATACGCCGGACGATACAGCCAAGGTCGATACAGCCCGTACCCGTAGGGATAATAACGGGTTGTCGTGGCCGGCGTCTTCGCGCCGACTTCGTGTCGATAGACGGCCGAACCCACGTTCATGGGCGATCGAGCGCGATTGCTGCGCCCACGACGGTGGTGGCGGCGCGGCGCTGGCTGCAAAGGCCGCCGGCCCAAGCAGCGCGAACAGGGCAGCAACCCACATCCAAAAACGGAATTGAGCCTGTGCGCGGCACGCATGTGCATTGCGTTGGCCGATGGTATCAGGTTGGATCGCGCCGCTGCGAGTGGCATGGTGGCTCGACATGGACGGTTTCTCCTCAGCATGGACCGGCACCCCCCCCAGTAATCCATGCTAAGTTCCGCGGAATCCGAAAGTCAAGCTAACCGGGCGGTGAAGCGGAAAAAACGCGGCGTTTCGGCCGTAGCGAGACTGGATTGCCGCTTCAGGCCAGCCCGAAATGGCTGTCGATGGGCCGCTGATAGTCGCGGATGGCCCCGCTGAAGACGTCGGCCACGTCGATTCGCCGGGCGGCATGGGCCGATTCCAGAATTGCGTATGCGGCGGCCAGATCGCGTAGCCCCTCCCAGCCGTCGGTTTCCGGTGGCCGGCGGAGCCGAATCGCTTCGAGCCAATCGAGCTGACTGAGGGCAAAACTGTCTTCCAGTCCCCGGGGAAACTCGATTGCCCGCTGCTCGGGGCTGGCCTCGGCGGCGTAGATTTCACCGAGCGAGGCCCGAGCGCCGCCGTCGTAGTGTACCTCGTTGCCGGTGACCCGGCCTCGGCTGCCGTAATAGACCGTGCCTTCGCCGGAGAGGGTTGGCGCACCATGTCCCGCCCAACTCGCAAACAAATTGCCGACCACGCCCCCGGTGGTGCGAATGCTGGCGAAGAACGTGTCGTCGGCGTCGCAGGCGATTTCCTGCTTCTGGCGCCCCTGGGCATCGAGCAGGAATCGCCGCGGTTCGAGCACGGCGGTTTCGGCCGAGACGCTGACGATTTCGCCTGCCACGGAGCGGATCTGGTCGAAGAAGTGAACACCCAGATCGAGGCTCACGCCGCCTGCCTCGACGAGCGCATGCCGCCAAGGCGTTTCGGCGACGATCAAGTTTGGCGCCCACCACAGCCCGGCATAACCTAGCAGGACCATTTGCAACTGCCCGCAGGGCCCATTGCCGAACGCAACTTTCAGTTGCCGCGTTTGGGGCGCGTGGCGAAAGTTTTCGAATACGCCAAGGATCAGATTCCGGCTTTCCGCCTCCTGGCACATCCGCCGCCCGGCGGCCACAGTCACGGCCAAAGGCTTTTGCGAGAGCAGGTGCTTGCCGTGGGCGAAAGCCGCGGCGGCAATCTGATGGTGCAAGGCGTGGGTCGTGAAGTCGTTCACAGCGTCGATCGGCGCATGAGCGACCATCCGCCGGAAATCGGTGTAGATCTCGACCTCACCATCCTGGAAGTCCGACAGGTATTCGTCGCCGATGGCCAGTGGGTCGCCGGCGATCTTGCTCACTGCCGGGCGCTGGGGAGGGCCTTCGCCGCGTCGCACGTACATCAGGGCGTCTTCGCTGCGCCGAGCGCATAGTGCCGTAATGCGAAACGTATCGATGCCGGCGGCGCGCAACAGCCGATAGCCGCGGAGATGGGCCGCCAGGATGCGGCCGCAGCCGACGATGCCGATTCGTATCATCGCGAGCCCGTGGGAGAAATGACGGAATTCGAAATTCGAATGAAGCTCAAATGTCCGAAATTCGAACATTCGTCATTTGGATTTCATTCGAGTTTCGAATCTGGTCATTCGAATTTCGCTCGCTATTCATATTTCAGCAGACTCATGGTCCTGTACTGGGCCAGGCGTTTGGCTCCGCCTAGGCAGGCCAGTTCAATGACAAAAGCGCAGCCGGCGACCACGGCGCCGGCCCTTTCGACCAGTCGGCAACAAGCTTCCATCGTGCCGCCGGTGGCCAGCAAATCATCGACCAGCAGCACCCGCTGCTGTGGGGCGAAGCTGTCGGTATGAACCTCCAGCGAATCGGTGCCGTATTCGAGTTCGTAATGGAACGAGTGCGTGTTGAAGGGCAATTTGCCCGGCTTACGCACCGGCACGAAGCCCACGTTCAATTCGAGCGCCAACGGCGCGGCGAAGATGAAGCCGCGCGCCTCGGCCGCAGCCACCAGGTCGACCCCTTGCCCGCGGAATGGATCTGCCAATTGCCGCACGGCCTCGCCAAAGGCAACCGGCGAGGCCAGAAGCGGCGTGATGTCGCGAAATAGAATGCCCGGCTTGGGGAAGTCCGGGATCGATCGGATATACTCCGCCAGCCGAATCGCATCGGTGGAAGTCATGCCAGGATCTCTAGGAAGAAGCGATCAGCAAGACCCGAATATACGGTCCGAGCGAGGAAAATCCAACACGCCAACCCCGGGGCCGCACCCTGCGCGGCGAGTCTTGCTTTCTTCTTCCTACGATCCGACGGGGCCTTGCAGACCTTCGGCCAGCTTAGCGAGAGCTTCGGTCTCGATCTGCCGCACTCGCTCGCGGGTCAGGCCGAGTTGTTCGCCGATCTCTTTGAGCGTACGGGGCTCGTTGTCGTCCAGGCCGAAGCGCATCCGCAGGATCGTGGCTTCTCGCGGCTCCATCGTTTCCAGCAGCCGCAGGACATGCGTCACGTCGTCCCCTTCGACCATCTCCGTTTCGGGGCTCTTCGCCCGCTCGTCCATCACCATCTCGCTCAACGACCAGCCGGTGTCGGCCTGGTCGGTCTGCGGCGTGGAGTTGTAGATGCGGATGGCCTTCTTGATGATCGGCAACTTCTTGCGCGGCAGGCCCAGCACGCGGGCGATTTCTTCGGGCGTGGGAACGCGGCCCAGTTCCTCGGTCAGGCGGCTGCTCGCGCGCCGCCATTTGCTCAGCAGCTCGACCATGTAGGCCGGAATCCGGATCGTCTTGGCCGTGTTGATCAGGGCCCGCTTGATCGACTGCTTGATCCAGTAACTGGCGTAGGTGCTGAACCGGGTGCCCACGGCCGGATCGAAGCCTTCGACTGCCCGCAGCAGACCGAGGTTGCCTTCCTCGATCAGGTCCTGCAGGGCGAGCCCCTTGCCGGTGTAGCCGCGGGCAATGTTCACCACCAGCCGCAGATTGGCGCGGACCATGCGATCGCGGGCCTGGATATTGCCGCGGCCGATCTCGCCTGCCAATTCCTGCTCGTCACGCGCCGAAAGCAGCGAGGTTTCGTTGATCTCGCGCAAGTAGGTCTCAAGGGGAGATTGCAGCACGGGTGAAGCTTTGCGTCGTGTTTTCATCGAGAGCCTTGTCAAGCGCGGCGGAAGAGGGAGTCGCGAACTTAACAAGACAGCTATCGTCGACTGCCGGATTCTTTTCTCCAGCCCGCCGAAGGGTTAACGTCGTGGGACGTTTGTGCGCGAGGCGCACTGCATAGCGAAAAAAACACCCCGCCGGATACTTCCGGCGGGGTGGTCGATGCGTCTGAAACGATGCTATGGCCTGCGCCCGTTCAGGCGCAGGGAGGCCGGTTAGGATTCTTCCGCGGGTGCGGAAGACAACGGCTTGATCAACGGACCTTTTTCTCCGCCGATTCCGCCCTTGAATTCGCTGGACGGAATGTTCGCGGACGGTTGCGGAGTCGAGCGAGCGCACGCCGGCGGCCGGTCTTCAGCTTCCGACGCCGTCGTCCTTGGCCCAATCGACGCGCTTGCGCGACAGGCCGATCTTCCGCTCCTCGGTGTCGACGCGGAGGATCTTGACCTCGATCTCGTCGCCCACCTTGACCACGTCCTCGGGGTTCTCAACCTTGTGGTCGGCCAGTTCGGAGATGTGCAACAGCCCTTCGAGCCCATTCTCCAGGCCGACGAATACGCCAAAGTTGGTGAGCTTGGTGACCGTGCCCTTGACGACTTGTCCGGGCTGGTACTTGTTCGGAATGTCGCTGGCCCAGGGATCCTCGTGCAGTTGCTTGAGGCCCAAGGCGATCCGGCGCCGCTGCTGGTCGACCGAGAGCACGCGGCATTCGATCTTCTGACCCTTCTCGACGACTTCGCTGGGATGGCTGATCTTGCGGGTCCACGACATGTCGCTGACGTGCAGCAGGCCGTCGATCCCTTCTTCGATCTCGATGAACGCACCGTAGTTGGTGAGGTTGCGGACCGTGCCGGTGACGGGCGTGCCCGGCGGATAGCGATCGGCCACCTTGTCCCAGGGATTCTCCTGGGTTTGCTTCATGCCCAGCGAGATTTCCTGCTTCTCCTTGTTGATGCCCAGCACGACGACTTCGATTTCGTCGTCGATATGCACCAGCTCGTTGGGATGGCTGATCCGCTTGGTCCAGGACATCTCGCTGATATGGACCAGGCCTTCGATCCCCTCTTCCAGCTTGACGAAGGCACCGTAGCTCATGACGTTGACCACGGTCCCCTTCACGCGGCTGCCGACCGGGTACTTGTCGGCCACTTGCTCCCAAGGGCTGGCCGTCTTCTGCTTCAGACCCAGGGCGATCTTCTCGCGCTCGCGGTCGATGTGCAGGATCTGCACTTCGATTTCCTGGTCGATCGAAACCATCTCCGACGGGTGGCCGATGCGGCCCCAGCTCATGTCGGTGATGTGCAGCAGGCCGTCGATGCCGCCCAGGTCGACGAACGCGCCGAACTCGGCGATGTTCTTGACCGTGCCCTTGCGCTGTTGCCCGATTTCGAGCTCGGCCAGCAGTTTGGCCTTCTTCTCGGCCCGTTCGGTCTCGATCAGCGAGCGGCGGCTGACGACGATATTGCGTCGCGCTTCGTCGATCTTGAGCACCACGCACTGGATCGTGCGGCCGATGTAATCGCCAATATCCGGCGGACGGCGAATGTCGACCTGGCTGGCCGGCAGGAACACGTTGACGCCGATGTCGACCAGCAAGCCGCCTTTGATCTTGCGGGTGACCGTGCCGGTGACGATGTCCCCTTCGTGTACGGTCTCCATGACGCGCTGCCATTGCTCAATCTTCTGCAGCCTTGCGCTTGCTGAGCTGGATCATGCCGGCGTCGTCCAGGCCGGGCTGCGCTTCTTCGATCTCCTCGATCAGCACTTTGACGATCTGGCCGGGCTGCGGAGGCTCCTCTTCGGCGTCCCACTCGTTGAGCGGAATCGTGCCTTCGCTCTTATATCCAACATCGACCAGCACCAGATCGCCTTCGATGCGGAGCACGCGCCCTTCGACGATCTGGTTGAGTGCTATATCATTGCCGCCCCATTCGATTTCATTGGGATCCGTGCCGTCCAACGCGGCGTTCAGCTCTTGCTCCCATTCACTTTCCTTGAGATCCAAACCGCGAATCAGATTTCGATTGACCATGAGCTCGCCAAGACGGATCGCCGGCAGCCGCGGCGGCAACGAAACTCGCTGCCAAGGAAAGGTCGGGCTCTGAGAACAGCCAACCAGCGCCCTGCAATCCGCCACAATAAGAAGCCTCTCGACGGTCCGGCTTGCAGCGTTGCAAGCATGTCTGCGGTCCGGTCGATAAGCTGCTGACTATACCAGAGAAGCGGGGGATGGGAAAAGTGCTAAGTGACAAATGCTAACGGACCAGTTTTCGTGCGGCTTCGTGGCAGGCCCGGATTCGCCGCTCGACTTCCGCCACCAGCTCCCGATCGTCGTAACTGGCTACGACGGCGGGATCTATTGGGGGCCCGAACACGATGGCCACCGGCGCCGGCAGCGGAAACAGACGCCGCCGTGGCCAGGCGCTAAACGCCCCGTCGATTCCCACCGGCACCAGCGGCACATTGGCCCGCCGGGCCAAAGCGCTGAAACCCGGCTTCAGCGGAGCAACCTCGCCGTCTGGGCTGCGGGTTCCCTCGGGAAAGATCACCACCGCGTCTCCCTGGCGCAAACGCTTGAGTGTTTCTCTCAGCCCCGATAGGCCCGACCCTTCGCGATCGATGGGAATTGAGCCCACCGACCTGATAAACCAGGCTAGGGGGGCAAAGTGAAAGAGCGTCTTGCGTGCCAGATAATTTAGCTGGCGATCCGACGCCAAGCCGATCAACGGCGGGTCGAGATGGCTTTGGTGATTGGAAAGCACGAGCGCACCGCCGCAGGCCGGCACGTTATGACGCCCTTCGCAGCGGATGCGAAACAAAGCCAAGGCGATGAGCCGGAAGAGCAATTGCAGCCATTGGTACCAGAGGCGATTCGCGAGCGAGCGGTCGGACATCGGGAAAAGCGCAGAGTGATGGGTGCTGAGTGAATTGGTGACGATCGTTCGCCGCTGTTAGCCGCCGCCCCGTATGCGGAGCACAATTCCGCTCTCCAGAATCCTACGCCACGCCGACTGGAAGTTTGGCCCCCGCCCGATGGCTGGGTATACTGACCGCTTTGATAGCGGATTATGCACGCCCAGCCGCGAACTTTCCATGGACCCCACCACGCCCAAGGCCGCTTCGGCGGGTGAACCGGCCCCGCGACCGACGCCGGTCACGCTCGAGCGCTATGCCGCCGACGTGGCGACGACCGGCCTGCTCACGGCGGAGCAATTGCAGGCGTTCATCGCCGAACTGCCCGTCGAGCGCCGGCCGAAGGATGCCCAGCAACTGGCCCAGGCGCTGGTGCGTGGCGGCAAGCTGACCGCGTTTCAGGCCAGCGCCATTTTTCAGAATCGGGCCGCGAACCTGGTGCTCGGCGAATACGTGATCCTCGATCGCATCGGCGCCGGCGGCATGGGCCAGGTCTACAAGGCCGAGCATCGCTACATGCGCCGCGCCGTGGCTTTGAAGATCCTGCCGGCGCGCGTCAGCCGCGACACCGACGCCATCGCCCGATTTGCCCGCGAGGTGCAAGTGGCGGCTCGTCTCTCGCATCCACATGTGGTGGCCGCCCACGATGCGCGGCACGAGCACGGCGTCCATTACCTGGTGATGGAACTCGTCGACGGCAGCGACTTGTCGAGCCTTGTCAAACGCAAAGGCCCGTTGGCCGTCGACCAGTCCGTGCATTGCGTTCTGCAAGCGGCCAAGGGCCTGGCCTATGCCCATTCGGAAGGCGTCGTCCATCGCGACATCAAGCCGGCAAACCTGCTGTTGGACAAACGCGGCTTCGTCAAGCTGCTCGATCTGGGCCTGGCCCGGCTCGATAACCCGCTGGGCGAGCCGGTCAGTGATCTGACCAACACCGGCAACATCATGGGCACGATCGACTTCATGGCGCCGGAGCAAGCGCTGAACACCAAGCGGGCCGATGCCCGTAGCGATATCTACAGTCTTGGCTGCACGCTGTTTTACCTGCTCATCGGCCAGCCGCCCTACTCGGGCGAGACGGTGATGGAAAAGCTGATGGCGCATCGCGACGCGCCTGTGCCGTCGCTGCGAGTGCTGCGTGACGAGGTTCCGGCGGAATTGGACCAGGTATTTCAGCGGATGGTGGCCAAGCAGCCCGAAGCCCGGTACCAGACGATGACCGAAGTCGAGGCCGCGCTCACCGTTTGCCTGCCAGGCGCCGATCGCAGTCTGGGTCAGACGGCTCAGTTCTCGGTCGATTCGCTCAGCGACAGCAACCTGGTGACGTTCCTGCGTTCGGTGCAGAGCGGCACGCAGGCCATCAGCACGGCGCCAAACCCCGCCGAAGACACCCTCAACTTCGACTCGGCGGCAGCCACGCCGCGTCCCGCGGCCGGTCCGGGCAGTCATGGTTCCGGCAGCCACCGCCGCAGGCAGCAGGCGAAATTGCCGGCGACCGCGTACATGATTTGGGGCGGCGGCGCAGCGGCCTTGGCGATTGTCGCGGGTGTCGTTTGGTTTCTTGCTTCAGGCCGTGACAATGCGCCGGGCTCGGCGCCCAGCGCCCGGCGATGGCCTCTGTTGCCAAGCCGAAAACATTGCCGCCGAAACCGGCTACGGCCCCGCCACTGGCAAAAGTGCCGTTTTCATCCACGGATGCTCGCAAGTTCCAGGTTGCCTGGGCGCGTTATCTCGGCGTGCCCGATGAGTTCGTCAATCAGCTCGATATGAAGCTGGTCCTGATTCCGCCCGGCGAGTTCGATATGGGCTCGACCGAGGCAGAAATCGCCGAGGCGATCAAGAACGCAAATTCACGCATCAGGGATCCTTCAGCGTTTTACCGTGCCGAGGCCCCGCGACATCACGTCAAGCTGACGACGCCCTTTTTTGTCGGCGCGTATAAAGTGACGATCGCTCAGTTCCGGGATTTCATCCGCGCAACCGGCTATCGCACGCAGGCCGAAGCTAGTGGGAAGGGCGCGACTGGCTTCCGGGCGGACGGAGGCCTGTCGGCGGGTCCGGTCGCGACATATATCTGGAGCCATCCGGGCGACCGGGCATACAGCGATGACTCAATGGTCACGCAGGTGACTTGGACCGACGCCGCCGAGTTTTGCAACTTCTTAAGCGACAAAGAGGGGCTCACCCACTGCTACGTTCGCCACTCGGGCAACGACTGGCAAACGCTCAAGGGCAATGGATACCGATTGCCGACCGAAGCAGAATGGGAGTACGCGTGCCGGGCCGGAAGTGCCGGAAAATACTCCTTCGGCGACAATTCCGATCTCTTATTGAACGCCTATGCGGCGATGGGAGCCATTTATCCGCGGGTGGGAGAGAAGCTGCCGAACTCCTTTGGACTATTTGATGTTCATGGCACGTTTAGCGAGTGGTGCCAAGATTGGTTTGACCCAAAATACTACACAGCAAGCCCCGTGTCCGACCCTTTGGGCCCGGAACGCGGAACTATGCGGGTGGAGCGCGGCGCGAATTTCGGTAGCGCTGTTAACACCCGCTGCGCGTTTCGACTGGGTGGACGCCCAGATTGGCCTGGATTCGATGTCAGCTTCCGCGTCGCGCGCGGCGTGAGTCCCGCCGCAAAAAAGCCCGGAGCTACAAAGGCCGGAGCAGCGGCAGGCGCTCACTCCCGGCCGCCCGCGCCTGCGAACGCTCCGTTCGACGCGAAACAGGCGACCGCCCATCAAGACGCCTGGGCCACGCATTTGAACGTGCCGGTCGAACGGACCGACGAGGCTGGCGTGCAATTGCGACTGATCCCATCCGGCGAATTCGAGATGGGGCAGACGCCCGAGCAGGTCGAAGCCTTGCTCAAGACCGAGCCCGCGGCCAATGCAGTGGAAGTCAGCGCCCTACGCAGTGAGGCGCCGCGCCATCGGGTGCGAATCACGCGCCCCTATTACCTGGGCGAACGCGAAGTTACGGTCGGCCAGTTCCGCCGGTTCGTCGACGCCACGAAATACAAAACCGAAGCCGAGCGCGACGGGTTCGGCGGAGCAGTTTTCGATCGGGGGCAAATGAAACTGGTCTCCAGGCCGGAGATCACTTGGCGCGAGCCAGGCTTCAAAAGTAAAGGAGATCAGCGGCCCGTCTGCCAGGTTTCGTGGAACGATGCCCAGGCTTTTTGCCATTGGCTTTCCCAGCAGGAAGCCGCGACATATCGCCTGCCAACCGAAGCCGAATGGGAATTCGCCTGCCGGGCCGGCACGACGACCACGTTCTACTTCGGCGACGACCCCAAGGAATTGGAATTCAATGCCTGGTTCGCGCCGGCCAGCGATGGCGAAGCCCATCCCGTCGGCACGAAGCTCCCCAACGCCTTTGGGCTGTGCGACATGATCGGCAACGTGCGCGAGTGGTGTCAGGACGCGTGGGACGCGAATTACTACGTGAATTCGTCGGCGATCGACCCGCTCGGTCCGCCAAAGGGCGAGGAACGCGTGGTGCGCGGCAGCTATTGGATTCGCACCGGCACGGCGATGGAGCATCATTGCGGCCTGCGTCGCAGCGCCGGGCCGGCCTCGCGCAGCTGGTATCAGGGTTTCCGCGTCGTGCGCGAAGTGCCGTGAAACTAGGTCCGACGCGCACGGGCAAATCCCCGGGCTGACGCCCCCGGGGCTCGGAATTTTGCATCCCGGAAATGGCGTTAGCCCCCGCTTTCGGCATTCCGCTTTCCGCTTTGCCGCATCTTCTCCCGCACGATCGCTTCCAGCCGGTCGACCACCTCGCTGGGATCGAGTCCATCGGTCAGGATCTCAACCGCATCGGGGGCCATTAGCAGCGGACCGACCGCGCGCGTGCGGTCACGCAGGTCACGCAGGTTCTGGGCTTCGAGCACCGTGTCGAAATCGAGCGATTCGCCGCGGGCGTGCAGATCGACCATTCGCCGGCGGGCACGCTCGGCCGGGCTGGCCGTGAGGAAGAACTTGCACTCAGCGTGCGGGAAGACCACCGTTCCCTGGTCGCGGCCTTCGGTCACCACGTTCGATTCGCCCGCGGCTGTGCGCTGCAGCTCGACGAGGTGCTCGCGAACGCCGGGGTTGTCGGCCGCATAGTGCGTCAGGCTGGTGATCTCCGCGCTGCGAATGGTCCGGGTCACATCCTCGCCACCCAGTAGCACGCGATCGCCGACGAGCTCGATTTTCAATCGCCGCGCCAGCGCCGTGAGAAGTTGTGGCTGCTCCCAGTCGTGCCCCGCGCGCTCCGCCGCCAACGCGACGGCCCGATACATGGCCCCAGTGTCGAGGAAACGGAAGCCCAGCCGCTTCGCCAGCGCCCTGGCCGCACTGCTTTTCCCCGCCCCGGCTGGTCCGTCAATGACGACAAGCATAAATCGAATGGGGAATGGGGAATGGGGAATGGGGAATGACGAAGGCCAAGGAATGCCTGCGCAGTACAGCACATTCGTGGGTCGTCGTCGCCAAATGGACCGTTGGATTTCTAGCTTTTTTCATTCCCCATTCCCCATTCCGAATTCCCCATTTCTCACTGCCATCTCGCTTCCACCTCCACCCATTCGTAACGTCCCAGTTCGATGGTGATCGTATCATCTTTCACGCCGAGTTCGACCTGTGTTTGGCCATTGAAATCGACTTGCCGGGCCACGCTTGGCGCTCGGAACGATCGCAATTTGACCCGGTCTGATCGGCCCTCGGTTTCCAACAACCGCACGCGAAAGCCGACCGGCTTGGTCGACTCGCGGATCACATTCCAATGGGTGGCTACGACATTGCGGGCATCCAGGTGGAACAACCACCCCGAACCCGAGCCGGTTCCCGGCAACGGAGCCGAAGGGAGCATGAGCGGCGGATCAATGAGATCCAATGCGTCGGCCGCCGGATGGGCCGCATCAATGCTGATTCCCAGGCGAAATCGCTGGGCCGATTCGCCCCGAACGACCAGCAGGCTATCGAGCATTCGGTCGCCGTTGAACAAATGGTACGGCAGGCCGCCGGTGAGGATCGCGGTGCGGGCGTTCTCGCTGCGGATTTCGAAGAAATGCGGGGCCTCGATCCGCTTCGAACCCGAAGGCTGGGCCGTGAGGCTGACGCTACGCCACAACTCGGCGGCGGCGTCGGCCCAGGCAAAGCGGGCGGCGTAGTACGAACCCCAGGCATCAGCCCGCGGCTGTTCGGCGATGTCGAGCTCGATTTCCAGCCCGATTACGCGCGAGCCCCGCTGAACCTGAAACGTCTGCTTGAAACCAGCCAATCGGTTCTGCTGCCCGTCGACTAGGCGGCCACGGCTGATAATCTGGCCCGATAATGTTCCGGACTGGGTAACTTCGATCGACTCGGCCAGCATGGTCGAATACTGAGCCGTCTCCTCGGGGTCGCGCCACAAAGCGCCGGGCTCGGGACGTGGCGCCGGCAATCGCAGGGCCAATTGCTGCGAGATTCGATTGCCCCGTTTGCCGGGAACCAGGACCGAGCGAATACCGCCCGTCTCGGGGTGAATGATCAACTCGAAGAATTCCGTACGCAGCACGTTTCCCTCGGCCAGGGGCTGCTTGGCCGTGCGCAACGCTCCGCCGCCGGCCTGAAGCCAGACAAATCCGCAGGGAGGTACTTCGACCAAAGCCTGGCGACGTCCGGCTAATTCCTGCACTCCCACCACGGGCCCGGTCGTGGCCGGCGGGCTGGCCAGCGATGACACGTCGACTAGCGCGCGGCGCGTGAAACTGGCGGGATTCAAAACCAGGCAGCCGGTTGGCGGAGTGGCGGAACTCGCGCTGGCAGCTTGGGCGAATCGGCGACCGGCCGTCTCGCGGCGGCGATGCAGTTCTTCGCCGGCCAGTGCCGAGGTGTTTGCGCCGAGTGCTTCGCCGGCCGCAGGGTCGTCGGATACGGAGTCGACCCTGCCGCCGCCGAGCAATTCACCGAACGATTCCAAGGTATGGACGCCCGCTTGCGACAGCCAGTGGCTATGCTCGCGGATGTGCGCCGAGATTGGATCGGTCTGTTGGCGGATCACTGCCTGCCGCAGGTACGGAGAGCGATACTGATCGGCCTTGAAGCGGCTTGGTTCGTGGGGCGCGTCGGTATTGGCAAAGTAGTCGGCCAGGGTAACGAATTTGCCAAGCGCCGCCCCGTACGTGGCCATCCGGCCCAGGTCTCGATAGAAGGGGCTCGCTGCACCCGGCCAATGGGCGAACACGACCGTGGCAACGTGGTCGGTGTCCATCGAATCGCCCATCTTGCGCGAGAAACCGAGAACGCTCTCGGCCAGGGCGGCATCGAGCGGCGTCCGGCCCAGCGCCGGCATGATGCTCGAGTCCCAGCCCTCCCAGCGGATTTTGGCCTGGTCTGATTGCGGAAACCGGCCATCGTCGAGGGTCACGTGCAGGGCCCCGACATAGCCCAGTCGCGAGAGGAGTTGCGGCAGCACGGGCGATAGGCCGAAGCGACGCCGACCGAACACCGTGGGGGTCTGCCCTAGTAATCGGCGGTGAACTTCCTGGGCATGCTGCAAGTCGGCCAGTAGCGCTTCGACCGGCAGCAGCGGCAATTCGCTCTCTAGATACCCGCCGCCAACAATGTCGACGCGCTTGTGGTCCAGGGCCAACCGCAAGGCGGCCAGCGTCTCGGGCTCACTTTCGGCCAGTTGCTCCAAAACGCTTCCGGCCATGAGCAGGTTCTTGGGAACGTCGCTGGCCAATTCGTCGCGCAGCGACTGGCCGAGCGTGGTTGGAGCAACCAGCGTCAGATCGATCAGGTAAGCATTGACCGGGTAGAAGCGTTCGCGGGCTTCAATGAGCACGTCGAAGCACTGACGCAGGTGGGTGCGGGCTGTTTCTTGATCGTTCGCGATCGCGGCCTGGGCGGCGGCCAGGACCTCGTTTTGCAGATGGACTTCGTCGATATTGCTCATGTACGCGCATCTGGCGGGTGAGCAATTCGACCAGCAGGTAGCAGGTGCCTAGGGCCAGAAAATCGGCGGCCAATTCGGCGTCGACTCCCCGGTCTCCGCCGTCCAACTCGGCCAGGGCCGCCGCGACAATGGCTCCCCGGTCGTGAAGTTTGCGGATCAGGAAGGCTCCTTCCCCTTTGGCCCGGGCGGTCCAGCCGGCCAGCAGCAGCGACTCGCTGGCCCCCGGAATGAGGATTAGTCGGCCGGTCAAGGCGTCGGGCGGGCCGTCGGCCCGGAACCAGGCAGGCAGCCGGCCGGCCGAAGCCAGAAGGGCCGGATGCCACAGGGCTCCACGTGGCCAGCAGCCCTGCGGCGTCGGGGCCTTCGTAATGGACCGGAAAATCCTCCAGGCTGTGGCAGGGGAGCAGGACGATCAGCTCTTCGAACTTCATGCCGTGGGCCGCGGGGCTAGGGGGCAGTGATTAGGGGCTAGGGGCTAGTGTCCAGTGGTCGGGGGCCAGTGTCCAGGGGCCAATGCTTACTGACTTGCCACTAGACACTGACCTCTCGCCACTAATTTATTTGACAGCCCTGCGCTAGGGTTACTAGATTGAATGGTTGGGGAAACTCCGGCAGACGCAGCACCATCCTATCTGGACCATCCCGGTCTGTCAGGCTGCGGATTGGGGGCCGAAGTTTTCCACATAACGGAACAGTACAAGGAAGCAAATCATGGCGAAAATCGGCGCCGTGTGGGGCATCGACATTGGCCAATCCGCGCTCAAGGCGCTTCGTTGCCGGCCGTCTGCGGATAGCTCCAAAATCGAGGCCGACGCCTTCGATTACATCGAATACCCAAAGATTCTCAGCCAGGCTGATGCCACCGAGGCGCCGGAACTGATTCACGAGGCCTTGAAACAGTTTCTTTCGCGCAACAGCGTGCGCGGCGACAAGGTCGTGATGTCGGCCGCCGGGCAAAGCGGGTTGGCGCGGTTCATCAAGCTGCCGCCGGTCGAGGCCAAGAAGATCCCCGACATCGTCAAATACGAAGCCAAGCAGCAGATTCCCTTCGCGCTGGAAGAGGTCGTTTGGGATTACCAGCAGATGGCCGGAGGCAGCACCGACGACGGCTTTGCGCTCGAGGCCGAGGTCGGCCTGTTCGCCATGAAGCGCGACCAGGTGTATCGCACGATGAAGCCTTTCGACCGGGTCGACGTCGAAGTCGATATCGTCCAGCTCACGCCGCTGGCGCTATACAACTATATCTGTTTCGACCAGTTGACGAATCTGCCGCCGCCCGACGAATACGATCCCGACAATCCGCCCAATTCGGTCGTGGTGCTCTCGCTGGGAACCGATACGACCGACCTGGTGGTGACCAACGGTTACCGCGTCTGGCAACGAAGCGTGCCAATCGGCGGCAGCCACTTTACCAAGGCGCTGACCAAGGATCTGAAGCTCAATTTCGCCACGGCCGAGCATCTGAAGCGCAACGCCTCGCAGGCCGAAGATCCCAAGGCCCTGTTCCAGGCGATGCGGCCGGTGTTCAACGATCTGCTCACGGAAGTGCAGCGTTCGCTGGGCTATTTCAAGAACATGGACAAGAAGGCCACGATCGGCCGCGTCGTGGCCCTGGGCAACGTCATGAGACTGCCGGGCTTGCAGCGCTACCTGGCTCAGAACCTGGGCTATGAACTGGCCAAGGTCGACAGCTTCCGCGGGCTGACCGGTTCGGGCATCGTCGATGCGCCGGCCTTCAAGGAAAACCTGCTGGCGTTCGGCGTCTGTTACGGGCTTTGCCTGCAAGGCTTGAACCACGGCCGGCTGGGCACCAACCTGCTGCCCCGCGAGATCATGCAGTACCGCATGATCCGGGCCAAGAAGCCTTGGGCCGTGGCGGCCGCCGCCGCGCTGTTGCTCGGTTGTGGAGTAAGCTACTTCCGGCACTGGGCCGCGTTGGAAACCGTGTCGCTCGACAAGTCTCCGGGCTCCAGCAACTCGTTTTACATGGCCAAGACCAATGCCGATGCGTTCATCGGCGAAGCCACTCAGTGGAAGACGGAATTCGAACAAGCCAAAGAAGCTTTTGCAAAGACCGACGAAGTCGGGCAGAGTTTGTTGCAGAACGTGCAAGGACGCGCCCGCTGGCTGCAATTCCTCAAAGCGGTGAACCTCTGCCTGCCCCGCGATGATACGCCGGAACGTCCCAAGGAGATCTCCAAACGAAACGAGATCAAAGTCGATGCCTTCGAATGCCAATGGGTCGATGATCTCTCAGCCTGGTACGCCGTGGCCATTCGGCCCGATGCGGGAGCGACGACAACGCCGGGCATGCCGGCGCCGTCGATCCGATGGGCGGGATGCCGCCCACGCAGGATCCCAACGCACCGCCGCCCATGAACCCGGCCGAACCCGGAGCCGAAGGGGCTGCGCCGCACGGCGCCGGTAGGCCCAACCGGCGCGGGTTGGGTTTTCAAGATCCGAGCCCATCATTACCACAATGCCGATGAGTTGAATCAGGGCACGAACTACGTCCGCAACACGCTCCTGAAAAATCTCGAACAGGACGAGGTGGCAGAACCGGTCAAGGATCCAGGGAAGCAAATCGCAAAGAAGTTTCCCGTCAAGAAGCTGGGCATTGAGTTCCCGCTGTTGATCGGCAAGCCGATTCCGGTCGACTATGCCCTGCCACCCCCGGCCGACGGTGGCGACGACGACGACATGGGCATCATCGGCGTGGCTGGCGAAGGGGGCCCGGCGAAGAAGGCCGTCAATCAGCGGCGGCTCAATTTCACCGTGGAATTCTGCTGGCGGCCGCCCCAGACCACGGGACAACCCAAGACCAGCGCTCCGGCCGACGCCGGCCAGCAAGCCGCGAACTGAGAGCATTTTTCGAGGACGTTATCGCGTATGGACAAGCTCAAGTTATCTCTGGCAGCTCTCCGCAGGCACTATTTCTGGGTGCTGTGCGGAGTGATCGTCATCGTATCCGTAACTACCTGGGAGATGGCCTCGCGAGATCTCCAGGCCCGTTACAAGGAGAATTACAGCAAGATCAATTCCACGTTCGTCCAACTCAACGAATTCAACGGCGAGTCTCCCAACGAAAAATATAAGACCGGCCTGGAAGGTGAGCGAACGAAACTCAATGGTCTGGTGATGGCCGCCTGGAACGAATTCAACAAGCAGCAGAAGGATAAGCTCGTCTGGCCTGAGCGGGTGGCGGTGGTGAATCAACTCGCTCCGAACGCGGAAATTCCCGAATCCATTCGCGAAAACTTCGTGACCAACGTGGTCAAGCCGAACCTGCAGCGGATTTTCGAAGTGGTCAACATCCGGCGACCCAAGGGGGAGGCCAACAATCAGGATATTGTGCTCCCAGGCATGGGACGTAACGCCGCGCAAGAGTTCGAGGGCATTGTTCATTGGGATTTGAGCAAGCGGGAGGATCTGGAAAAGCGCTTCCGAATGAACGAAATTCCCAGCACGATTTGGGTCCGCGCCAAGATGGAAGACATGTGGATCTACGAATCGCTGGTCAACATCATCGCCAAGATCAACGAAGGGGCGACCGACTCACTCAACGCTTCGATCAAGCGCATCGAAAGGATCGACCTCGCGCAATGGGCCATTTACAACGCCCAGAAGAATCCCGGCGCCGACTTGAAGCTGAAAAAGGCGGATGCCGGCATGGGCGGGCCAACTTCTTCTTCGGGGACGGATGACGGTTTTGTCCATATCCCCGGAGTCGGCGAGCAAAAGATGCATCCTGATTTGGCCCTACTCGAAGGGCGCTACATTGATGAAAACAATTCTCCTGTTCCTGTCGAAGCGGTCATCGCCGAGTTCATCGATCCGCAGTCACCCGAGGGAAAGGTCTCGATGCGGCCCTTGGAGCAGATCCAGCCGCCGCGACCGCTAAAGGAACCCCCGTTTACCGAATTCCGGCAGGTTTTCGTGGACATGCAGTTCCTGATGGACCAGCGGAAGATTCCCGACCTGATGGCCGCCTGTGCGAATTCGCCGTTGCCGATTGAAATTCGCCAGGTCGTGATGAGCTTCTTCGACGTCGACACGGTCAAGAGTACCGAAGGTCAGGCCGCCGTGCAGCCCGGGGCTGAGGTTGCCATGCCCGGACAAACCGAGCGGGCGCCTTATGATGCGACAGTGCAGCTCCGCGGTATCGTCTACATTTACGATCAGCCGCAGGACGCCAAGCTGGGAAAAGGTTCGGCGCCCAAGCCGGCGCAGCGCAAGCTGGGCACGCCGCAGCAGAAGAAGGCCGAAGAGGCGCAGCTTGCGCCCATGGAACCACAGTTTAATTAACCTAATCGACACTGCTAAATTAACACGGAATAATTCGCTCGTAGGAATTCGTTCGTCAGAACCGGTGTTCGTGCCTTTCCCAACCTGGGGCAGGGCGGCGCGATTTCGGAACCTCGAGGCCACGCGTTCATCAACCTCTATGTTGCGGCGGCAGGATTGCCGCGGAGCCAGGCCCATGAAACTCAAGATCAGCTTCGACAAGGCCGTACTGAAGAACTTCTTCGTCCTGCACGGCGAAAAGGTCGCGCTCGCGATATTCTCCGGGGTGTTTGTCGCCATGTGTTATTCCGCCTATCAGACGCGGGGCTACGACAAGACGCCGCAAGACCTGAAGATGCGTACCGAGGGGACACGCAGCATGGTCGTCGATCATCCCTTCGATCCGGTCAAGGAGGGGATCACGCTGCCGAACCCTCCCTATGTCGAGCAGTCAAAAGTCGCCATGCAACCCGTGAACGCTCTGCCATTCAATTGGGTCGTGCCTGACAACATGCCGATTTACGAAAACCGCGTGCGTCGCGACGAACCGAAGTACCTGCCGGCGCGCGAACTGCAACTGGCTTCGGGCTACGGGGCCGTGCGGCTCAAGAAACAGGGCTACACCGGCAAACGCTGGGTGGTGGTCACGGCCTTGGCGCCGTTCGCAGAGCAATTGAGCGCGTACGGGGAAAAGTTCAGCAACGCCCTGATGAAAGACCCCAAGCTCGACACTCCGCAATACGCCAGGTTCGAAGTCGAACGGGCCGAAGTCTCCTCGGCCAATCCCGACAAGGCGACTCTGAAATGGCAACCAGTTGATGTCAAAGCGGCGCTGATCGAAGACTTCAAAGTGCTGGCAGCGGACCGACCGCACGTCATCGACAAGAAATTCGGTGATCCGGTGCTCAGCCGGCCGGTGCCCCCGCTGTTGGGAAAGCTGCCTGACGAATCGATGGCTCACGTGCCGCAAGTTCCGTTCATGTTGCAGACGCCGGACAAAGACGCGGAAAAGAAAAACGATAAGCCGGCGGAAGACGATATCGACCCCTTCAAAAACCAAGGCGAGGGCGTGGCATTTCGGCCAGTGGTCATCGGCGCCCCTGCGGCTGGCGAACAGGCGGCTGCCGAGGTCATCCCGTTCCGCTTGTTCCGGTTCTTCGACTACAGCGTCGAAAGTTCGCATGCCTACGTGTACCGGGTGAAGCTGGTTTTGAATAATCCGAACAGGGGAGTCGTGAAGCGGTACTTGAAAGATCCTAAATTGGCCGACGGCGACACTCGCGAGTGCCCCTGGAGTGATCCGTCGCCGGTGGCCGTCATTCCGCATGACTATCGGATGCTGGCAGGCGACGTCAAAGCGCCCGTCGGCGCCAAGGAATCCCAGGCCAAGCTACTGATCATCAAGTGGGAAGCCCCCAAGGGGGTCGAGGTGGCGCACGAGTTCGGCGGTCCCCCAGTCCCAGGGGAAAAGGAAAGGGCTCAGGATCTGGTTCGCGGCACCCTGCTCGACTTCGCTGATGTCGATGCGTCGATTCCCTATCCGGACAAGCCGGATGCCATGAACGGCAAGGTCAGCTTCACTACCAGCACGCTACTGCTCGACATGATCGGCGGCGAGACGGTCCAGTCGGATAAATTGGGCGGGTCGACCGCCGCCAAATTCAAAATGCCCTCGGAGATGGTGTTCATGGGAGCGTCGGGAGAAATCTTCACGCGCAGCGCCGTCGCCGACTATCCCGAGTACGCCGCTCGCAAACCTGCCGCCGCGGCCAAGAAGTCTGCCGATACCGCTGCCGAACCGGTGCCGGGCAAAGAGGGGGACAAGCCCAACAGCATCTTCAAGCTGCAATAGCGAGCAGCCCCGAGTGGGGGCAACGCTTGCCCGGCTAGCTGCTGCAACATGCCAGCGACGCGTCGCGCGCGACGGTTTCTGCACCGCGCCAGCGAGATCGTGTCAGGGGTCGCCGGGCGTATCCATGATTTCCTTTGGGTGTCGAGACTCGCTGCCGGCTTGATGGCGCTAGTTCTGCCGACAGGCTGAAAAACGAGCTGGCAATGCCGTTGCGAGTCGCTGCGTTTTTCGATCCCGTCGGGTCACTTTTCTGGTTTTTCATTCAAGTGACCTTGACCGCTATTCCGGGCCGCGGTATTTAACCGCCTCTCTTCTACCTAGTCCCGAAAAAACAGTCGTTTATGCGCAGGATGCGCTCGTCGCGGTGTCATGGGCCGGTCGCTGTGATGGCATCGGCACAATCACCGTGGGCGGGGCCGCGAACCACCGGGTTCGCGCCGGCAGCCTGCTAAGAGATCGAGCCACTTCAGACAAGTTCGATAGATCCCAACGAGCAGACTGTCTCGGGATCGTGCGAGTCGCGAAAGGAGATCGTTTTGAAAACGATGCCTCGAATCATCACCGGCTGGATTGCCGCGATCATGGCAATGGGGGTGGCGCCTGCGTGGACCACGGCCCATCCGGCGGCCGGACGATTGCTGATCAGCTCGGCTATCGTCGGACAGGCAACGTCGGACGAAAGTCCGGAGATGGTTCGCCAGAAGACGGTCGATCTCTGCAAGCGTGCTCGCCAGGCCATGGATGAGGGCAAGTTTGAAACGGCCGAGTCGTTGTTGGGTCGCACCGAGTTGATGAATGCCAACTTCGGCATGATGTATTTCGGCGATACACCCAAAAAAGTGCGTCGCGATCTGGAACGCATGCACCGGGCCAAGGCAGACACAAAACGTCCCAGTGCAAAGTTCACTCCGTCGACGGTCTCGGATATCGACAGCAAGGATGACGTTCCCCGCGCTTCGGCGGCGGCCGCCGCGGGCATTAACTTGACAACGCCCCCGACTGGTTCACCCGGTTCGAATTTGACCGATGCCAAGGGCCAGGCCAAGAGCTTCCTGACCAAGGCGCGTCAAGAGTTGGCCCAGGGGAACGTCAATGGCGCCACGTTCTACTATCGCAAGGCGATGCAAACGGGTGCCCAGTTTGGCCCTGGCGAGGATTCGCCGGCGGCCCTGCTGCTCGATCTGCAAAAGGCGGGCGCGAAGTTAACACAGCTCACCGACAGCCAAAGCTTAGGCCCCAACAGCATGCCGCCAGCCGAAGGCCCCCTGAACACGAAGAACAACTTCCCCACACAATCGCCGTTCAATAAGCGGACGGTCGATGCTCCGCCCCAGGGCTACGAAGCAAAACCGTTCTTCGCCAAGGAATCGCCGCCCGAGAAGTTCGATCCGACGGCTGCGGCCGTATTGGCCCCGGTGCCGGCGACGCCTGCCGTTGGCCAGGCCTCGCCGTCTGCATCTGCCGCGCCGGTCGCGGCCGGCCAGGCTCCGGCCGCGTACCCCGTGGCAACCGGAGAAGGCGATCGCCGGGTACAAAGCGACAAGCTGTTGCTGGCCGCGCACCGCATGCTGGCCACGGGCGACGTGCGCCGCGCCACGGAAGCGGTCGCGCAGGCCAAGGCCCTGGCCGTGCGATATGAATTCACCGAAGACAATCCCACCAAGGTCGAAGCTGCCATCTACAAGTTCAACGAGCTCCTGCAACGTCCGGCCGGCGAGCGCAACGGCGAAAGCTATCGACGCCGCTATGCAGAATTGCAGATGCAGCAGGCCGACGACTTGTTGCGCTGGCGCGAATTCGACGAAGCCGAACGACTGGTCGGCGAAGCCCAGAGATTGGGACTGAATTACGGTCCTTTCGAGGCCAGTCCCGAGATGCTGCAAAAGCGGATCGCCGACGCCCGCAAGCAGGCCGCGGCCGATCGCGTCGTGGCATTGCCGCCCGATCCGACGAAGTCGCAAGTTGCCGGCGTTGCTCCGCCGCCGAGCGCACCGCCGGGCATTTCCCTGGCCGAAAAGAAATCGCGGACGTTCGGGTTGTTGAAGAAAGCCCGCGCGGCCCTGGCGGCCGGCGACTTGGAGCAGGCCACGCAATTGGCCGAAGAGGCTCAGGAATTGAAAGTTCCGGACTCGGCTTACAGCACGCAGGACGACCGGCCATTTTTGGTGATGCTGCAAATTCAGCGAGCGCGGCGTAATTCGGTCGCGGCCAGCAGTGGCGTCGTGCCGGCGAGCGCCGTCATGCCAATCGACTCGACGAGCAAAGCAGGACAGGGACCCGTCGGGGTTCAACTGGTTTTCGACCCGGAAAAAGATACGACGAAAACCGAGCAGGCCACTTCGCTGCAGCCCATGTCGACTCAGCAGGCCCGGCCTTCGAAGTCGGCCACGGCGGACGAACCTCCGGCCGATTTGCCGACGGAACAAGGTGGCAGCCGCGGGATGCAGTTGTTCCTTGAAGGCGAGGAAGCTCTGCGGCGGCACGATGTGAAGACCGCGATGATGCTGTTCCGCGAGGCGCAAACCTTCCGTCAAGAACTCGATCCTGCCACGCAGCAGCGTTTGCAGGACCATTTGCAATTGGCCAGCAGGGCTCCCGAGAACCTGCCTGCCGCTGTACCGGGCAAGGTCGATGGCCCCGTCACGTTGTTGCCGCCGGTCGAAGGCTCGTTGATGAAAGAGGCGGCCGCGGCCGAACAGGTCAAGATCCGCCAGGTTTCGGCCGATGTCGCCCGCCAAGAGGAACTCGCCCGCAAGGCCCGTGAAACCGATCCCAAGCAGGCCCGAGCCGCGCTGGCGGAAGCCCGTGCGATTGTGGCCAAAGCACAGTTGTCGGCCGCGGCCCGCGACGCCTTGTTGCGGCGCATTGACCGCTCGGAGCAGGAACTCGATCAGTACGTCGAGGCCAATCGCGGCAAGATCGAGCTGAACGATCGCAATGACAAGGTTCGCAAGCAGATCGAGCATGAGAAGCTGAACAAAGTCGAGGTTCAGGAAAAACTGGCCCTGATGGTCGACGAGTTCAATAAGCTGGTTAGCGAGCAGCGCTACGACGAGGCTGAAGTGGTGGCCAAGAAGCTGCAAGAGCTTTCGCCCCGCGAGCCAGTCGTGGTGCAGATCAAGCTGCAAGCCCAACAGTTGCGCCGCATGAGAGATGAACAGTGACGTCAAGGATGCCAAGGAACGCGGATTCTGGACGGCCATGCACAACGTCGACGAAGCGGGCGTGCCCTTCGACGACAGCGATCCCTATCAGATGCCCGACGCCAAGAAGTGGAATGACTTGACGAAAAGCCGTAAGGAGTTGATGTCGAAGATCAACGGCCGCCGGAGCGAAAAGGAGATGGAGATCGAGCAGACGCTGCAGACGCCGGTCTCGGTCCGCTTCAAGGAAACGCCGCTGGCGCAGGTGTTGGACAACCTGGCCAAGCTGGCCCAGGTGAATCTGCACCTCGATCCGCGCGGCTTGCGCCGAAGAAGGCGTGAGTAGCGACACGCCGGTGACCATCGACTTGAGCCAGGAGATTTCGCTCAAGAGCGCGCTCGAGCCTGATCCTCGAGCCGCTGCACTTGGGCTATGTCATCAAGGATGAAGTGCTCAAGATCACCAGCGAGCAATTGAAAGACGGCGAAGTCATTACCAAGACGTACAACGTGGCCGACCTGGTGATTCCGATTCCGAACTTCGTGCCCAACGGGCAGATGGGCCTGCCCGGCGCCTTGGCCGACGCTCATCGCAGCCTGGGCATCGGCGGATCGAACAACATGGCCAGCGGTTCCCCCATGGGCGTCATGGCCAGCAATAATAGCTCGCCGAGCAACGCGGCACTCGATGCCAAGATCCTGGCCCAGTTCAACGTCCCCAATCCGACCGGCGGCATGGGTGGCATGAACGGCATGGGCAATGGCGTCAACTCGGGTAGCGGCCAGAACATTCCCTTTGGCCCCGGCGGCATGGGCGGCGGCGTGCAGCCCGACTTCGACAGCCTGATCGAACTGATCACCGGCACGATCGCTCCGACCACCTGGTCGGAAGTCGGCGGTGCCGGCGCCATCAAGCAATTCGCCACGAACCTGAGCCTGGTCATCAGCCAGACGCAGGAAGTTCACGAAGAGATCGCCGATCTGCTCGAACAGTTGCGCCGGTTGCAGGACTTGCAAGTCACGATCGAAGTCCGCTTCCTGCACCCTGAGCGATCAGTTCTACGAGCAGATGGGCATTCAGATGAACATCGACGCCAATGCCAACGCCATGAACTCGCTCTTCGGCCAGTCGACGGCGGCCACCACCGGCAGCGTTGTCGACGCCAACGGCAACATCACGAACCCCAACCGCAATTTCGAGAACCGCGTATTGACGCCCGGCACAGCCGTGACGGTCGGTATGGCTTCGCCATTCGGCGGAAACCCGGCGCCGTTCTCCACGGGCAATCCCGGCGTCGCAGACCTTCTCGCAGGATCTGGGCATTCCCTTTGCTCAGACCAGTTTCAATGCCGTGCAAGGCTACCTCGGTCCGCTGGTGGGTGCCGGCGGCATCCAGGGTGGCGGCACGCTTGGGCTTCGCGATTCTCAGCGATTTGGAAGCCTACTTCTTCATGCAGGCCGTGCAAGACGATCAGCGGTCGAACATCATGCAGGCTCCGAAGGTTACGCTCTTCAACGGCCAGCAGGCCTTCGTCTCGGATACCACTCAAAGCCCGTTCGTGATCACCGTCATCCCGGTGGTGGGTGACTTCGCCGCCGCCCAGCAGCCGGTCATCGTCGTGCTCTCGGAAGGAACATTCCTGAGCGTACAGGCCGTGGTCTCCAGCGACCGCCGCTTCGTGCGATTGACCGTGGTGCCGTTCTTCAGCAGCATCGGCACGGTGAACACCTTCACGTTCACCGGTTCGTCGTCCAGTTCCACCAGCAGCAGCTCGGACGGTCCTGCCAGCGCTACCACGCAACGTACGGGCGAGGCCACCACGTCGGCCTCGGGCACGACGGTGCAGTTGCCCGAATTCAAGTTTACGACGGTCACGACGACCGTCAGCGTGCCCGACGGCGGCACGGTGCTCTTGGGCGGTATCAAACGCCTGACCGAAGAGCGGTTCGAGAACGGCATTCCGATTCTCAACAAGCTCCCGTACATCAATCGCCTGTTCAACAACGTGGCCACCTGCCGATCAACCAGCAGCCTGATGATGATGGTCACACCACGCATCATCATTCAGGAAGAGGAAGAAGCGTTGCTCGGCGTCCAGCCTAATCAGTGAGTTTGCAGCCTCCCGGCAAAAATTCACAGTCCCTCGGGATCGCCGCGACCTTCCCCCCGGTTGCGGCGATCCTTTTTGTGCGCTAGGCATGTTGAGTTTTTGGGAGATGCCTTGGCCGGGAACCTGATGGAGGAGACTTGAACCGCGCGTATTGCCGCGTGAAGGCGAACCAGGCACCCCCAGGTGTCGACGGCCTGTCCTCGACGAACGGGACGACTGGATCGCGATTGTCGCTGAAACGGAATGGTCCCAGCTTTAGCTGTTCGAGGTCTTGGTCCAACTGCCGTTGAGCGTCAGGGCATAGTCGTAGGCGCCGATGTTGGCGTCGTCGGTTCCCTCGCCGTCAGCGGTGGCTGCAACGTTGGCGAAACCAATCGCGGTGTACGTCGCCAGCGAAGTGGTGAGCGAGGCGTCTTTGCCTTGGCTGGTGAGGTTGTCGACTCCCGGTAGGTTGCTCAGGCGCGACGTAGTCGCCGCCCTTGCCGGCGCTGGTGGCCGTGATTTGCTGGAAGGCGAAGACCTGGATCGTGAACGCGTCGGCGGCTCCGATCAACGCGGCCGAGACGGGATAATTCGTGATCGGTCCGGCGATGAACTGGTCGCCGGCCCCTTCTCCCTCGATAGTCGCCAGGTCACCGGCGGACATCGAACTGGCCAGGACGCTCTCGAAGTTCATCGCCTGGTATTCGTAGGTTGTCTGGCCGGCGGCATCGGTTCCGATCATTTGCGATTCGGTTTGCGAACCGGCAAACGCATTGTGCGTGCTGACGCCGTAGAAATAGGCAGTGTCGTCGAGGCTGGTACTCGATTCGGCCGTGACGCTGGCGAACCCGTAGGTCAGGAATACGTAGCCGACGCCGGAGAGCGACGTGTACGGATCGCTGGCGATGAATTCGTTGGTCTCGGTGCTCGAACCGATCAGCGTGGCCGAATCGGTTCCTTGGCTCGTCGCGTAGACGGCAGGGAAGTTTTCGACCACGATCGAATAGCTGCCGCTGCCGTCGGTGAGAGTCGCATTGTTGGCCGACGTGGTATCGAACGTGCTCGTGTCAGCCGCGGGACTGTAGAGCGACGCGATGTCTCCGGCTGAGTTCGAATAGGCCGACACATTCGCGAAGTTCACGGCCTGGACGTCGTAGCCGCTGCCGACCATGTAGCTATAAGGCTTCGAGCCAAAGAACGTGTTCGAGCCCGAGGTCGGGCCGTAGAACGTGGCGTCGTCAGTGTCAGGGCTCTGGGCGCTGAAGTTGGTCGCGTTCGCCAGAACCGTGCCATAGCCCGCCACCGATTCGTAACCCAGTCCGAGCGTGTTGGGGTCGCCCAAAACACCCCCGCACGCCATCGACGTGGCGGTGGGCGTGGCCACGAGATTGGACTCGACGGGCGGCGCCGTCATGATGGCCGTGTCGCTGCCGGTACCGAACAGGCCGATCCCGCTGACGTTGGTTGCGCTGATCGTGTAGGTGGGACCGGTGAGCGTCAGCGCGGCAGTGCCGCTGGGTGCAGAAGAAAAAGAGTTGCTTGTGCCGGGGACAGGGATCATCTGTGGATTGTCACTAAGCAGTGCGGTATTCGATCCCGAGACGGTCGTCACGTCGACGATGTCTTCGAAAGGGCTGCCGGTATAGACGACGTCGGTGATCGGACTACCGCCCGTTGTGCTGAACGAGCCGGCATAGCCGTCGTAATTGACGTTGAAGGTCGTGGCCGTCGTGAAATCGATGACCAGAATGTTATCGGTGCGGCCGGAGCTGATCGTAAGCGTCTGACCGCTGATGACGAACGGATCGGTCGAGTTTTGAGTCGCAATCGCGCCGCGGCGGCCGTGACCGTGAAGTCAATCGTCAACAACGTGTCGAAGTACTGCGTCGACTGGCCACCGGTGGTCGGCAGCAAACCGTGGACTTCGACCGTCATTGAGTCGCTGCCTGAATAGCCGGCGTCGGGCGTATAGATTGGATCGTTGGCGCCGAAGAAGGGGGCCAGCACGGAGTAGAACTGGCCACTGCTCGACGCCGTGCCGAACGAGAGCGTGCCATGCTGCGGAGCATCGACGATGACGATCGACGTGTCTTCGCCGTTTGACGTCGTTTGCTCCGCGCTGTTGACGCCCGTCACCATGCCGAAAATGTCGAGCGTCGCACTCGCCCCATTACTGACCGACACATTGGCGGTCATTGTCGGCGGGGGGACCGCGGTTGCCTTGCTGACCGTGACGCTGACCGTATAGACGACCGGATCGCCGGCGTAGACGGTCGAACGGTTTCCGGCTGCTTCGATCTGAAAGTTGTCGGTCGAGGAACTGCTGCTCGTAGCGGTGTAGGCGATCTGGCCACCGGCGTTAACGGCGACCGTTCCTTCCTGCGGCGGGCTGACGATCTGGTAATTGCCGGCGGCCAGGGCGGCGATTGAGAGGTCGGGGAGCGAGACAATGGCCGGTTCCCCTTCAATGGCCGCGACGCTGGCCGCTTGCGGGGGCGTAACGGTCTGGGAGAAGATCGTGCCGGCGGCAATTTCCGACGGAGTCAGCGTCGGCGTGGTCGGCTGGGCAAACGTATCGACCGTCTGCCCGTTCTGCATGACGACGATCGAGCCGTTTGAGCCTTGCGTGACCGTGTAGGTCGGCTGGTTAGGCACCGTTACGGTGAGCTGTGAATCGCTTACGGTCGTGACTGTTTCCACGATACCCGATGCCCCGGAGTAGTAAGTGCTCGAACCGGCGCTCGACTCCGTGTTCCAATTCACCAGCGACGAAGGCTGGGCAGTCAATTGGCCGTTGTACGAGGAGATGCTCATGGGCAGCGAGGGCGGAACGTACGTGTAGTTGTACGTCAACTCGGCGTCGAAGAATTGCGGATCGGTTCCGGTCGACGCTGCCGTGACGGCATGCACGTCGAGCGTGAAGGAATCGGTTCCGGTAAACCCGGTCGGTGGTATGTATTCGCCCGAAGATGGTATGACGTCGCGCGTCGACGCCGAGTATTGGGCTGGCGACGTCACGAAGGTGCCATATTTGGGCGGCACGACAAGCGAAACGTACTGGCCCGGAATGGCTTCGAGCGCGTCCACCAGGTTGATATTCGGAGGCACAGCGCTGTTATTCAACTGCTCCCATAGCCCAGGGTACAAATAGAAGTCATCGGTCTGGGACGTCGAATCCAGGATGTCGTCCTCAACGTATGCGGTCAGCGGCGCCTGCGACGCGAGTGGAGGATAGTTCTCGACGGTATAAGTGTAGGCGTAACCGACGGCTGACGGGGTGGCGGGGTTGCTCGCCGCGCCGGTCGAGTTGACGTCGATCGTGAAAACATCGCCGCCAGTCTCCGTCGCGGTGTAAACCAAGTGGCCAGTCGCGTCGACCGTGATCGTCCCCTTCGACGGTGCCTGGGCGATCTGGTACGTATTAGGGCGCTGAACGAACTCACCCCGGGGTCGGGATTCAATTGAATGACCGTCGCTTCGCCGACGTAATCGGAACCGTCGCCAAGCGGGCTTTCGATCGGATCGTAGTTGCCGGCGGACGCGCTGAGCATTCGTCGCGCGTCGAGCGGTTCGAAGCGGATCGACCGAAAACGGACGTAGCGCAGTGCACGCCCTGCGCCGACGGCGCCCCGAGTCAGCGATGCCCCACGCTTCTAGCCACCGGGTGGAGACCATTTCGATCACCCCCTTGCGAAACGCCAGTATGGGTTCGAATGGAATTTGTGTTGCCTGACGAGCAGCTAGGCTCCGTTCGGGGGCTGTGCCGACATTTCCCAGTTGGGTTGAGCCTGAAACCGCTCCAGACTTGAGAACGCTCGTCAGTTTAACACCGCGCGCCCCCCGTGTCTAGCAAGTGGTGGATTTTCTCCATTTTCCATCCGCCTGGTGCTGGGAACCGGCGATGGATGCGAGATTAGCTCGTTTTCCGTCGCCATAATGGTCGCCTTGCGCAGGCTTTCTCCGTGGTCGCGCCTGCTGTCACTCAAGGAACTCACGCGTCGTGCCGCGTGACCAGCGGCGGTGGGATCGCCCGCCGCGCAATCCGGTCGAGGATTGCGGCGAACAAGTGGCGCGTGACCGCTACCTCGGTCGGTTGGATTGTGGCGTACTTTGCGTGCCGCGCCCTCCTGGTCGCCCTACGTTTCGCTTTGTTAGACTGGCAATCGATGGCCGCGGAGATTCGGGCATTGGCAAACAAACGTGCGGGGGACGAAACCTTGAAATCGAAGCATTGGATTCTGGTGGGCGCCTTGGCCGGTGGGCTGGCGGTTGCGATGGGGGCCTTCGGCGCGCACGCCTTGAAAGATCGGCTGCACGACATCCCGCGCGCGGCTACGTCGGCGTCTGCATCTGCGGAGCCCCTGCGCTCGACGACGATTACTGCCGCGGAGTTGCTGGCCATCTTCGAGACCGGCGTCGCTACCAGATGTATCATGCGCTCGCGCTGGTGTTGGTTGGGCTGCTGGCCCCGCGTTTTCGGGCCGAGCCGTACAAATCGCCGGTTGGGCCTTCCTGGGCGGAATCGTGCTATTCTCCGGCTCGCTCTATGCGCTGGTGCTCTTGGGCAATCCACGGCTGGGAATGATCACTCCCTTGGGCGGCATGGCCTTTATCGTCGGCTGGCTGGCGTTGGCCTTTGCCGCGGGAAAGCAAGAATAGGCGTTGTCCGAAGGCCGGCGAGCGGCAAGCGCGAGCCTCCTGGTACTACCGGCAAGCTTGCGCTTGCCGCTCGCCGGTCGTCGGACCGCCACAGTACTCGCCGTCAGGCGACGGCGAATTCTTCCAATTGCTGAGCCAATCGCTTGCGGGCCACGTGCAACCGCCGCTTGATCGTGCCGATCGGCGAATCGAACGCCGTGCTCATCTCCACGAGCGACTGGCCCTCGACGTAAAACGCCATCAGCGTTTCACGGTCCAACTCGCCCAGCCGGTCGAGGCCGGCCCGAACCTGCGACTGCCGCTCGCTGCGCAACACGGCCGACAGCGGCGTTTCCCCGCCGTCGCCGCCCGCTTCGAGCAGCGAGTTTTCGGTGGATATCTCGGCTTTCGCCCGAGCCAGGCGGTTCAATGCCAGGCGGTTGGTGATCGACCGCAGCCAGCCGCCCAAACACTCCGGCTGTCGGAGTTGGCCGATCTTGCGCAGCACCTGCACGAAGACCTCCTGGGCCAACTCTTGAGCTTCGCCGTCGTGGCCCAGGCGGCGCATGGCCGTGCCATACACGACACCGTGGTAGCGCCGCGCCATCTCGCCCAAAGCGGCGCGATCGCCGGCCTGCGCTTCGAGCACGAGTTCGGCCACGGGTGTTTCTGCATCGATGGTCGTTGTGGTAGCGAACGTGATCACGGTATCTCTCTCCTGGCAAAAGCCCCGCAAGGTGCAGGACAATAAAGGCATGGGTCACCAGAACCACGAGCATCACGGTGTTTTGCTGTGAAAGCAGAGAATCGCCTTCACCACCGCGGGGGCTCGCGCGGCTTCCGTCAACTGAGGTCGATGTTACGGTCTGCGACCGTGCATCAACTCCGGTATCCGGAAGCGTGCGGCACCCGATGCGAATCGGGTTGCCAGCACACGTGCGACGCGGCCCACGCTAGCGACGTAATCGCATCGCGTAGATCTCGCGTCGCGCCGGTAACGCTTGGCCGATAGGAGAGTTCGATGAACGCCCGATAACGGCAATGCGTCTGGCGGATGCTGCGCGTAAACAATGAGGCGGCAGAACCCGTAGCTCGCGGACTAGCACCCTTGTGGGCGGCGGCGATACGCAGCTTGCAATTGCTAAGCTCGTTCCGCTTCGTGCCACAAATGATGTAGTTCCGCATGATAGGCTCCTGCACGCTGCTCGCGCGCGATTGGAGAGAAAGAGAGAGAACCCTGAGTCTGAGCCGGTCAGTCCGACTGGCCTGCTTTGGTAACTATAACCCTGACATACAACTTTGACCGCGTCAATCCGGACCATTTTCGGGCCTGGACCAGCGTCGCAGATCAGTCCTATCGACACGCTCCGCGACATCCTCATAGACGCCTCTTCGACAGGAAGGTTCGCGGCGGAATAATGAAAAAAGCGTACGACTCCGGATCGGTTGCCGGCGGGGCCCTTTCGCGGGTGTTCCGCGTCGTCGGTAAACCTATTTATTTTCATGACTTACGTTCGTTCGCCGCACTTGACACTGACGTGCGGGCGCGACAAACTGACCCGGCAATTTGCCTGCCGGCTTCGTGCCTTCGCCCCCCTCTCGCCGCCCGTTTCGGAGACTGCAAGCATGGGTTCCCGTTTCAAAGAGCTATTGGCTGCCGGCCGCTTGATTCGCGTCTTTTCGTTGGGCCGATTGCTGAATCCCGTGACGGTCGATCTGTTCGCTCTGGCCGGCGGGTTCGACGGCTTCTGGCTCGACCAGGAGCACGTTGGGATCGACTATCGCGATGTCCAAGCCGCAGCGATGGCCGCGCGAGCCAACGGCTTCGATTGCTTCGTCCGCATGGCCCCGACCAATTACTCGCATGTAACGCAGCACCTCGAAGCCGGCGCCGGGGGGGTGATGGCCGCGCAAATTAGCTCAGCCGCCGAAGCCGAGCAGTTCGTTACGTGGGCCAAATTCGGACCACGCGGCATGCGAGGCGTCAACACCTCGGGACGCGACGCTCACTACACGCACCTGTCGCAGGCAGATTACACCGCGGCTGCCAACCGCAATCACCTGGTAGCGATCCAGATCGAAACTCCCGGCGCTCTGGCCGACGTTGACGCCATCGCGGCCAACGACGGGGTCGATCTGCTGTTCGTCGGGCCGGCCGACCTATCGCAAGCGTTCGGCCTGTCGGGACAGAAGGACCATCCCCGCGTCTGGGAGGCCTACGCCCAGGTGGCCGCGGCCTGCCGCAAGCATGGCAAGCACTGGGGGACTGTGCCGGCCGATCCGGCATTCGCCGAGCGGTGCGTCGAGATGGGCTGCCGGATGCTGAGCGTCGCCAGCGACGTGCTATCGTTGCGATTGGGAATTGCCGCCGGCAAGACGGCGTATCAGAAGACCTTCGACCGGCAGTGAGCGGCGGGAAGCCTCGCGGGGAGCAAGCGTTTCTAGTGGAATTGACCGCAATCCGGCGCGGCTTTACACTTCGCCCCTCACGGACCATCCCTTGCCGGTCTGGCGCGATTGAGAGCGGGCAGAGCGTCCTGCTCCCTCGGCAGACCGGGGCACTAAGTTACGGAGAACTATCGTGCGAACTTTGCTACTCGCGGGCCTGTTGGTCGCCGGCTTGATTGCCGCTGGCGTGATTCACATTCAAAACACCAACAGCACTATCGACATCACGGTCGATCGCCAAAAGCTGCAGCAGACCGAGCAGGAGGCCGTGCAGGCTGGCAGCGCCGTACTGCAGCAGGCTGAAGTCCAACTGCAGAAATCCAGCCAGCAGACGCAAACCAAGTAACGGTTGCGAATACGTTGAATCGCCCCGCGGCTAATCCCACCACCAGGCCGAGTCTGGCACCGTGCGCGGTGCCGCTCGGCTGAGTGTGCTCCCCACGGCGCCCTGGCGGTCGGTTTGCAGGGCCGTCGAACGCACATAGGCCGCTGGCTCGACCGTCACGCCTCCTGAAATTACGGCCAGGATCTGCTTCTTGTTGACGACGCTGTGATTGATCACGGTGTCGACCGTCGCCGGCGGCTGAGCAGCCGCGACTGGGAATTTGCCCGGCGTCGCGAAGCAGGTCATGTGCCAGCCGACGCGATCGGACAATCCTTCGGCCTTGACGAGCGCTGCGACCAGCGCCAGGTCGAACACGTTACGCAATTCCGCGTAGACCGGATATTTTTCGGCCAGTTGCGCGAAGTGCTCCGTGAAGTTGTGAGCGAACTCACTAGTGAGCACGTCCGAATTGCCGGTGTGTACGCGCTCTCCCTGCTCGGTCAGAAGTTCGTTTTCGCTCAGTACCTTGACGCCCTGGCCGCGGATCTCGAAGGCGTCGTGGGCGGGCGCCGCAGCGACGGCCTTGTAGTTCATGGTGAACCACCAGCGCAGCACATTCATCGGCGGGGCTCCGCCGGCCGATTTCAGTGCGTCGAGATAGCTGGGAACGCCCAGCACGCCCTCTTCGAGCCCGATGCCGACGAGCTTCATGCGATAATCGGCCTCGACGAGCACCTGGGCTACGCGGGTGCGCGGATCGATGCCATTGATCTCGATGTTTTGCGCCCCGAGTTGGCTGCGCAGCTGTTCGAGCCATGCTTCGCGGCGCCCCGGCTTGAGCGGCGTCCGGCTTGATTCGTTGATGAACGTTTGCGTGCGGGCCAGGGCTTCGGCCGCGGGAACGATCGAGCAGCCAAATCGTCCGTCGGGTGATCGGGCTGCCTGGCAAAAGACAACTACCAAATCCTCGAGCCGCAGCACCGGTGGCCCGCTCGCATGATCTTTATCTGCATCGACTCCTACGATGCGCCCCTCGGGATCCGTCTTCCAGTCACCGGCCGGTCCGGCCAGCACCAGGTCGCCCGAGTCGGGATAGATCAACACGTACTGCACGCGACGCAGACCGGCCAGTAATTGCATTTCTTCGTCGAGCGGTTGGCCGGCGGCCAGCCGCAGTTGAACTGCACGCTCCAGTCGCGGTAGCGAGACCTTGCGAAGCACAGAACCATGACTTACTTGGCGATTGGCGCCGGCGGCGATCGCAGCCTTGCGTACCTCGGTTAGAATCCCGCGATCATCGGCGGCCACGCGTTTCAATGCTCCACGAGCGTCGACAATGATGCCACCGGGAAAGGGTTTTACCGCGCCGGTCCCGCCCACTTCAGTCCAGGTTGTCGGCGCAATGGTGGAAGTGATCAGTTCGATCAGCGAATCGAAGTCGGGCTGCACTCCTCCGCCAGGGCGGCCCAGAGGTTGGCTTGCGAGTTCGTCGAGATCCTGGCTGCGAACTCGGTCATCGCGAATCTGGCTGAGCGTGGCCAGTGAGGCGCAACGCGCGCCGGAATACGACTGTGCCTTGGCAATGGCCGATAGCCAGGCATCTCGAGCTTCAGTCGGAAGACGTTCGACCGAAGCCAGCGCCGGCGCAAACTCTCCGGCCGCAAGCTGCTCGCGGAGCAGAGTTTCATCGACCGTTGAGGCATCGGCAAAGATCGGCGTCGGAGCGATCAACCCGCACGCTAAGGCTGCCAGCAAGCCCCGCGCAAGTTGGATGGATAAACATCCCCCGACAGCGGCAAAGCGCGAAGGCAACGCCGTGGCAAAGCGCAAGGACAACATGGTCAACCTCCTCGTGTTCCGGACGAGCAGTTCACACTATGCATCAGCCTCGCAAAAACAGGCTGGCTATGTCAAGGAAATTCACCACGAAGATCTTGGCGGCCGGCTCTGAGGCAACGCGCGGCGGATGACGATTACGCAATGAGTCGAACGCCGCGAGAGATTCCGCCACGACCAGACGCTTAATTCGTTGAAATGACGGTCGCATCGTGATACTCTGTCGATTAACAAATCTATCGGGGCATTTCGGGACGACCGGCCTTGTTCGGAAGTCATCAATCGATCGACTGATCGCCTGCGGGCAGCTCCAGTGCGGCCGTTAGGGTGGACCGCCCCCAATCTTCTTTGGGGAGGTGTGTTGTGAAGGTGCAGCAGTTCCTGGACGAACGGGGCATTTCCTTCGAGGCGATTCCGCACGAGCCCACGTTCTCAGCTCAGCGGATGGCCCAGGCCGTGCATGTTTGCGGCGACAGCGTTGCCAAAGCCGTGCTGCTGAAAGCCGATGGCCAATTCATTCTGGCCGTCTTGCCGGCCACGCATCAGATTCACCTGGAGATGGCCCGCGAGGCGCTGGCGGCACATAGCGTCGAACTCGCCAGCGAGCGGGAATTGACCCAGGTCTTTCCCGATTGCGAGGTCGGTGCGCTGCCACCGTTCGGCTCGCAATATGGCATCGAGACGCTGGTTGATGCCTCGCTAACCGAAGATATTGATATTGTCTTCGAAGGCAACGCCCATCGCGAGGCGTTTCGCATCAAGTATCAGCAGTTCGCCGACCTGGAAGACCCACAAGTGGCCGTCTTCTCGTATCATTGCTGCCCGTAGGGTCGGCGCGATTTGCTGCTGCGGAGCACACGAGCCGGAAGCGCAAGCGAGGGTGCATTGCGTTGAACCCGGAGTTGGCACACCCTCGCTTGCGCTTTGGGCTTGTGTCATTCGGTCATGGTTGCATAGCGAAAGAAACATTCTCCTTGCCGCCAGCGGTGGTTCGCAACTCGGCTTGATGGAGCTTCTCGCCGCTAATATGCAACACGCCGATCGGCGTGTGCGGCAAGTACGGCTCGACGAGCAGGCGGCGCTCGGCGTCCCAGGCCGGCAAACCGTCGTGGCACGTCCAATTGCACCAGGCCGGCAGCAGTTCGGTATGCTCGAACATTCCTCGCTGGTACACGACCATGTTCATGGCCAATTGGTCAGCAAGGTTCGAGCAGGAAACCTTCAGCCCCGATCGCATGCACTGCTCCCACGGTTCCCAGTGCGGTGCGTCGGCCTGCAGAGCGAAGACTCCGGTGTTGAGCATGGGAAAGTCGGCCAATTGGCGTCCGACGACCGGCCCGTAATGCGAGCCGTACCAATCGTTCAGCTCCTTGAGCAGCTTCGTCCGTTGTCCGTAGCGAGTGCAATTGCCGCGGGCCATCTCGGCGACGACCGCCAGGCCGCGATTCTCCGCACCGCGTCGATACAGTTCGATGGCGTTCCAGTCCTGGACCCAAGTGTCGGCATCGATCCACATGTAGGTATCGAAGCCCGGGAAGTAGCGACGCAGGAATGGCTTGATCAGAAAGCCGCGAAAATGGTCAGGAATCTTGGCCGACGCTGGGAACGAAAATTCCCACTGCGGTTCGCAAACGAAATTTACCTGCTCCCTGAGCCATTGGCGTTGCTCTTCGGAGCAGCCCAAGTCGAACAGGCCAATGCTGACAGACCTCCCTTGCGGCTTGTCGCGCACGGACTGGATCATGCCCTGGGCCCAATCGAAGAACCGGGCATCGGTGGCCGTGGCCATGATCAACGACATCGAAATGCTCCTGCCCACGTGTCTTAGGTTTGCTCTGGATACTTTCGCCAGGCTGCCAATTGCGTTTCCGACCAATGCTGGCGGCGGTAGAACTCCAGTGCCGGCGTATTGTGCCGATCGGCTAGCAACTGCATTCTCGTCAACCCACGCCGGGAGCACCACTGTTCCAGGGCGGCGATCAATTGGCGGCCGATGCCACAGCCCCGAGCCGTCTCGGTGACGACGAGATCTTCCACCAGCGCCACTTCGGCTCCTTGGGCGGTCGAAATCAGCACCTGGGCCGTCACCATTCCCACCACGCAGCCGGATTCTTCGGCCACGAGCACGCAGGCCTGATCGTCGCGGTCCAGTAGCAGCGTTAGTCCAAGCTGCTGCTTGGCCGGTTCAGGCGTGAAATCGCTCTCGATGCGAAACAATTCGCCGAGCAGTTCGACCAGGGCGGGAATGTCGCTCCGGGTTGCTGCCCTGACAAATAACATGGCGATTTCTCTCCAACGTCTCTGCGCTGGCCGGCGGGGGAGATCAGGACGGACCAGGCGATTTCTGGACCGTCGAATCGTGGTTGCTTAAGTGTCCTCGCCGATTGCTGTTCGAAAAGCTATTTCAACAGCTCCTGATCGAGTTGGGCCCTGGCTTTCTGCTCGGCATCTGTCGCACGCTGCAACGCTTTCTGTTGCCTACCGAGGGATGTTTGTATCTCGCCTAGTTCCGCGACCGCGGCTTTGTCATCAAGCCCTAATAGCTGGGCCTTTCGATTTTCGAGCGTGTCAACTCGCAGTTGCGCCTGACGCCGTTGCGTTTCGGCCTGCTCGATTTGCGATCGGATTACAGCAACTCTATCGAGCTTGGTAGAGAGTGGCGATCGTGCATGCTTCGTCAATTCTGTCACGGTTTTCGTAGGAGTGACCCTCAGATCTGCGGACTGCACTTTTTTATCTGGGACAATCACATCCAGCGGAGTTTTATCGTTGCGGATGACAAGCAGGCCGGATTGAGCCGGTTTCCCTTTGGAATTACGCTTCGGCAACACCACCACCATCGGCGAACCCGTAGGGGTCCGATAGGTCGAGCTGTACGTTTCTTGCGGCAAGACGGACAGAAAGAACCCGGAGATTTTGTCGGGAGCCCCCGTCCGATCTTTGGGCGGCGAGATTTGGACTGTGACGGAGGATTCGGTTCCCAACGACAACACCCGAAGTTCGTCGGTTGCTGGAGTTGGAAGCGGCCTGGGGGCGAGGCCTCGGCCCACGAGGTCGCGCAGCAGCGGTTCAATACGGTCATCCGGGCCCGGCAATGCCTGTTGCCCTCGCAACCCACGGTCGTCGAAGATTTCAACGGTTCCCGGAAGCAACAGGTCGTGCAAATGGGGAGGAATCCGCAGGATTATGACCTTGAGCGGGTTTGAACCAGAAGTTTGTGTCTGGGCATCGAAGACGAGCCGATCCTGCACCTGAACCACTGTGATCGGCCAGTTCGTTGGCGCTGGTGGTGGCGCCGGGTTGTCTAGCCGGACAACGCGAGTCTGGCCCGAATCAATCGAAACGTGGTGTAAGGCGAACCGGGCAGGACCATTGACCAAGGTGAGATCAATATCGTTCCATGATACGCTCGAATCGTTCGTCACCGTCGCAAAGACTTGAAATGCAGTCTGCCCAGAAACATCCACGCGGTAATTCAACGCCCAGGGTTTGACCGAATGCTGATAGGCAACTTCCGCAGTGTTTACGTTCGCTAATGCACTGACGTCGATCTGGTGCGTTGAACCTGGAGGGAGGGCCGACGGAGGCACGGTTACATAGGCGATTCCAACTCGCGGTATGGGATTCTGGATCGATAACGGCGGTGCTCCTGCTACGGGCTGGAGGGTGAGACTCAAGTTGCTGTAGGCAATCAGCATGCCCGTCACGTCAAACGGCGTTCGCCCGCTGCCCACGACCCGTATTTGTTCGTTCAGTAGTTCGTTCAGATGGCGATCGATCGTCGACGGTGGAGTGGAATTAAAGTCCAGGCGAAAGCCTGGGTTTGCCGTTGCGACGGCGATGGTCCTGGTCGATATGCCGAGCTGATTGCCGGGCCTCTCCTGGAGAGATGCCAGCGCGTCGGCCGCGCATTTGGCGGGAATGGTGATTCGGACCAGGTTTCCCTGGTTCAGTGTCTGTCGCCGAACAAATGTGCCGGCAGCGTGCGCGAATCCGTATTGGAAATGACCACGTTCTTAACCGGCATCTCGGCTTGCGCGGGCAGTGGAAGCGCGCGAGATAACACACACGGCAAATGCAATGGCCCGCACGGTGACAAGCTGAAGCTGCGCATCGATGCTCGCGCTCAGCGCGAGTCGCTGTTGCTAAGCACATAGAATTCCTCGGCGTGAATAACGTGGAGCGAGCAGGCAGAATGCCCTCCCCAGGTGAGGGCATGGCCCCCTGCACGCGCCAGGTTAATTGCCGAATCGGCCAACGTCAATCATCACGGCACTTGACTGAAAGTGACGTCAATGGGCATGCTCCCCAGAATCCCTTCGGTCACACCGCCTTGGACGGCGATTGAGCCGCGAATCAACCAACGGACGACCTGCTTGTCTGCAATCGCTTGATACTTGCCTTTGGCGGTGGCGGCCGCCTTCAGCACGCTCAGCAGGTTGCCATACTGGTCGACGTCGATCACGTATCGTTGGGTACGCACGTCAAGGTGCGCCGTGACGGTGGGCGTCGGTGAAGCTGGAGCAGTCGTCGTATTGTAGACAGTGACCGAGGATGGGAAGGTCGTGGACGTCAAACCGGTGGAAGCTGGGGGAGTGGCAGGCGCCGAGGTCTGCACCCAAATGATCTCTTGGCCGTCGGGCTGTTGCTCGGAAATCGTCAGGGTCAATGGCAGGCTGGTCGGCATGGCCACGGTCGGTGCGGAAACGTAGATTTCGGGAGGCGCATTGGCCGCGGCAAATTGCACGGTGGGCGGCGTGCCGGCCGCGAAGCTGATCTGCACGGCACATGCCGACGGCGCCCAGGCGAAGCGATTCTGATCCCTGTTTTTCTTGATGATCGGGACGAGCAAATGACAGCTTGGGCTGTACGGCGCCGCCGCTTGGATATCGACCAGGTCGGAGTACGGTTCTTCGAGCGGTTGAACTCCAGGCGGGACGGAAATTTGCAGGACGTTCCGGCTGAGCATCTTGAACTGCACCGAACGACCGCCGGCGATAATCTGCGTCTGAGTCACACTCAGTTTCTTTCCGACCAGATACAGGGTCGTTACGCCGGTCGGATCGATTCCGGGTGCTCCGTACCAGCCACGCAACTGCGGTCCAAGTCCGTCCGCGCCGGATTTGAATAGTTCATCTGACCCGAGCGTATTGAGGTAGGGCACTTCGACCATCACGCTTTGCAGCGGCAGCCGGTGCTCGAGTTGATTCAAGGCGTTCGAAAGCTGGGCTACGTCACCCGGTCGGTAGCGAGATCCGCCCGCGTCTGGCTGCAAAACTTGCCGAATGCTCTGGTAGCTGCGGCTGATGCGCATGGTGTCGTGGAGCGTCAGTTCTTTCTTTTCAGGGTTGGTCAGGCCGAACCAGTTGGCGCGACTTTCGATGGTCACATATGGCACGAACGACGGCATGATGACCACGGCGTTACAAGTCCGGATGCCGGGCTCGAGTTTCCGGTCACGCAAGTCATGATCGGGAGTGGGGCCGCCGAACAAAGTCTGTCCGAAGGCGCCCAAAGTGCCGGGGCTGTCGGGTGACTGCAAGCGCGGGTAAAACCGCCACCCAAAGGCGTCGTCGCCGTGCGAAAAGGCGACGGCGGTGGAATTCAAGGAGATGGTTTCGATCTCGGTTTCCAGTCGGCGCATGAAGTTGCCGGCGCAACTGGGACTGACGTTCCCGGCAGCCACGGCCACGGCCACGGCCACCTGCAACTCGCGGCTACGGCTGAATTGTTCGGCCACGTTCTGCTGTTCCGCCTGCGGATCCAGCGCGAAGACCATGATTGGCCAGCGGCAGCGCACGTACTGCTTGAAAGCCTCCTGAGCTTCGGGAGTAAGCGTTTCCACCGGCCCGACGAAACACATACTTTCGACGTTCGAGCATCCGCAGCCTTTGGACTTTGCCAGATCTTGCATGTCCTCGATCAAATGCTCGTTCAGCCGGGCCGCATCGACGATGATCGCCCAAGCCAATGTCGCCGTGGCCGAATGCCGCGTGGCGCCATTCAGATCCTGCATGAATTGCTGTCGTTTGTGGACCAGAAAGTAAGCATCGTGCGTGTTCACAGCTTGAGCAAGTTCTGGAGTGCAATAGCGAGTCCACAAGCTTTCTCCGTCACACTTATACTCATCCAGGAAATCAAAGGCCGTTTTTGCCTCAGATCGCAAATACTGCTCAATGTCGAGCAACAGGACATGCTTGTAATTCGCCGGGTTGGTCCGCACCGCGTCGAAGGCGGCTGAAGCAAGATCCAGGATGCAATCCGTGCCCAAGACAAGAAAATACTGCGACGTGGATAGGGGCGGCCTGATGGTCTGCGGTTGTACGGGCACGCCTGGTGCACTTCCAGCGTCAAAAAATGCGGTCCAAGGCGACGTAGTGTCGCCATTCAGCGTCCTGCTGATGAAGTTGTTGTAGGGCGAAAACACCGCATAGATCGTGGATTTAACAAAGGTCGCAATTTCCTCAATTAGCGTAGGCTTGACAGCGGCGGCGATCAGCTTTTGCAGGGTCGGAGACTTGACAAGAGATTCCATCTGCTCCGACGTGAGTTTGCCCGATCGCAAAACGTCCATCAAAGGAGTTTTTGAGCCTAGTGCTTTTAGCAAATCTTGGGCAAGGGAAGAAGCATTTTCGTCAAGGATCTTTTTTAATTCGTTGGCCAGGGGTGATGTCTCGTCATCAAGATCCCGCATCAATCTCTGGGCAAAGGGAGACGTGTTATTCCCGAGCGATGCTCTCAGCTTTGCGACGAACGCGTGGTATTTATCGTTAGCAGGCGGCTGCAGGTCGCCTTCGGCGGGTGCCGGGGGCCTGGGGATAGTGAGGCTGGTCAATGCGTCGACGAGGGCGTTCTTTACCTCCTCGTCGTGGAGGAGAGTTTGCATGACCTTCCCGGTTAGCTCCTCCTGCAATCCCGCAACGAGAGAACTCGCATTGTCAACGATGGATTTAGTAATTCCACCCACCGCCCACTCGGCAATCTGTAAACTCCCGTCCGCGCAGAGTCCGCCAATCAACACGGGTGGCGCAAGGCCTACCTGAACCGACATCTCGCGGATTGGTGGAATTCCGAGGTCGCGAAGCTCGTACCCAGATAGCATTTCAGCGCCGCCGAAGCGGATCTGCAGGGTAATCGGAATCGGTTGAATCTCGGCTGGCTCTTTGGCATGAGGTTTTTTGTTAACAGACGGTGTGACGCGAATCGCACAGCGCAAAGTAGCGGTGTTGGGCTCAGCACTCGGATGCCCCTCCGGAGTTGGCACAACTTCTGCGCCTGTGGCCGTCGATAGGAATGCTGCCTGGGATATGACTGGCGTCTCATTCTGTTCGGGGCTGCGTTCGAGTTCGTCGAGAAAAGCGGCAATTTGTCGGTACTCGATGCGCAACGCCACCTTCGGATCGTAGGACAGGGTAATTTCAATGTACGAATTGTGGTCGGTCGGCTTGAGCGTTGCCTTGTCGGCAATTTGCACAAGGCGATAGAAAAAGTACGACTGCAAATCACATAAGTATTGAATGTTGTTGTATAGGTGCTGGCTCGGGTTGGTCGCATAGTGATCTTCGAGCAATCGCCGCCATCGCGCGAATTTGTAAATCCACTTCGTTGCTTGCGCGATATTGCCAGTAAACACGCTGGAATTTGATCCATTCCGGCTGGCCGAATAAGACCGCCAGCGGTAGCGAGTTCATCTCGGTAACGTCATTGATGATCAATTGCTCCATCGTGCTCGGCAGCAAGTCATCGCTCAGGTAGGGCGTGGCTGTAAATGTTATTTCCGCTCCGTAGCCCTTGCGGGTATGGTGGCCTGGAAGCACCGATACCGGAATGCGAATGAGATTCAACGAATAGCCCGGAGAATCCGCGGTGTCGTCTCCTTCATTGTCGCGGCGGATCTCGTTGAGATGCGACAAATAACGGGCCAATTGGTCATTGAAAACGTCGGGTTCGACCGAGATCTGGCCGCCCCCCTGGAAATCCGCAAGATTGAGTTCACCGGGATTGGTGCGCGTGATCTGAGGCGGACTGGCGACGATCAGGCTGCTGGCTGCGTTGCTGGTAGGCTGCTTCGAGCCATTCGCCGCAGCGTTCAATGAAAACGCCATGGCCAGCGCGGCCTGGTCACTGCGCCGCAACGCCCCTTGCAAGGTAGCCTGGAACTCTGCGGTGTTGAATCGCTTGTAGATTTCCGTTTCGAATTCCTGCCGGTGGGCGGTAAGGCGGGCTTCGCCCCAAACGTCGGGGTGCTTGGGTACGACGGTGCCATAGGTTTCGATCAGGTGCTCCAACCAGTCAATTTCGCCGCCTGTGCCTTCAACCGTGAGGCATTGTGGCGCCGGCGGCTGCTTGTTTTCCACGAAAACTCGTTTTAGGCAACGAACGCTGTCTGCCAATCCACGCAGCCCTTCGGAAAGTGCGTCCCTGGGGCCAATGAGCAAGCTGGCAACCAGCACCCAGCCAAGCAAGTATTTACACGTCGGAGGAGTTTTCACGTTCGTCTCTCTTTCTCGATTTGCCCGATGCCTTCCTGTCGCGGTTCTTTGGGGCCCCTATTCGACAACCCGTCCGAGGCAGCCTTAGGTTCTCTAATCGGCAAAGTCGGATTAATCGGAACAGAAAAACAACCCGAATTAGGGTGTTTGCCCTAGCAAGGTGCGTGGCGTTAGACTTTTTGGAGAAATCGTCTGAATTATCAATGGCGATCGCTGCGAAGGACCAGCGATCGTCCGCATCCCGCTAGCACGAACCGGCTGGATTCCTCGTGCCGGATGAACCTGGCATCGTGGCGGAGGATCCAAGCCTGCGTTGCAGGCCATGCCAGCAGTTCAACGCACAAGGCGGGCCATGTCATGCACCCAATACATGACCCGCTCGTCTTTGCAGGCCACGAATCGCACTTCGCCGTCCTGGGAAATGACAATGGCCAACGCGTCGGGTAGCGCGTGGCACAGGCGAAACGCGGAGCGGTGCCGCGTGCCGACATCAGTCGTCGGCTCGATTTCGAATTCTTGGCCTTCCGCGTCCATGGCTCGGGCAACGTGCGGCACGTCCAGCAGAGAGCCGCCGATTTCGGCGCCGAAGCCGAGTAGTTCCATTCGCTTGGTGAGCACGACGGCACCGTCAACGGCCGCCAGACCGGCGATCAACTGTGCCATCTCAAAGATGGCTTCGTCGAGGTTCGAGAGCCGGCGTTCGTGGATCTGTTCGTAATGGTGCCAGGCGACGACCGGCGGATCCGAGACGCTTTGCTGGCCGCCAATGTCGGCCAGCGTGCTCATGAGCCGCAGCATTAACGTGCGGAATCGGCCTCGTGGCTCTTCGTCCGCGAAGCCGTACTTCAGCCGGATGTGGACGTTTTCTTCCAATACCTTGGCCGCATGCGACGGCGGAACGAGCAGCAAGGTTCCGCCGTGCCCGGCGCTCTGAACCGTGGCAATCAATCGTTTCATGACCTGTTGAGCCAACAGCCGCGACAAGTTCTCGTCGAGAGGAGCCCAAAGCTGACCGCGCTCGGCGCGCTCGCGATTGTGCAACTCGAGCAATTCGCCGCGGACTTCCGTGAAGCGTTCGAAAAGCCACTTTGCTCCGAAGACATTGAACACCGGCGCCGTGGGTCGCGTGTTGTCGACGCTGGCCAGCACGACCGACCCCTGGCTGACGGACATCCGGCCGGGCCCCATGACGCGGATCACCAGGGCCCGAGGCATGGGCGGCGCGACATCGCGGCCTCCCTGGGCTTCCTGCAGCCAGCGCGGCCCCGACTGCACGATGCCCCAGATGTGCAGTCCCCACTCTATGTCCCAGGCGGCCCCGATCAGCCCACGATGGTACGTCGCGGCGGGCGAAAGCCGTCGTAGTTCGTGAGCGGACTGAGGGGCCGGGGTTCGGCGAAGACGAGCCGGTGCAGGCCCAGGGGAGGACCGGCCTCGGACGGAAGGAATTGCGGGCCGCATAGAATCAATCGGAACACGACCGGCCGTTGCTCCTCGCGCATCAGGCTAGCCCGGTAGCACACAACCAACAGCCGTTCAAGGACCGCTGGCTCCAGCAGCGGATGGACAATGTCGCCATCATCGTCGTTACCGGGAGTCGGTGCCGGCCATTGTTCGCGAACTAACGCGGCAAGCTGCCGCATGTCGATCAGGTCCATATTTGCTGCGCCGAGACTACCAGAATTAAGCACGAAGCCGCGCAGGATCCGCTAATTCCGCGACATTGCACCGGGCATAGCCGTTCGAACGACCGCCCTGGTGCGGCCGGTTGCCGTTGCCATTGTTCGACGGCGGCGGCGGAGCAGCCAGGAAGCGGAGATGCCCCGCGCCCAGCAGGTCGATCACCCGATTTCGCATTTCGCCGTTGAGTTCGACCCTCACGCCGTCGCATTGGCAAACCACCCGAGCCCCGTCGGCCAGCGCCAGCACTAACTGCACTTCGCACTTGCCCGGGTAGCCGCGCAGGATCTCATACAAAGCTTCCAGGCCTTTGATGCCGTGCTGCTGCTCATCAATTCGGATCTGGATGCCGCGCGTGAATCGCTGCTCGAGTTGCTCCAGCGGAATCAACTCATTGACGATGAAGTTGGCTTCCTCGCTGCCGGGCCGCTTGTCGACCACGCCGCGCACGGCCAGGATGCTGTCGGCCTCGACCAGGTGGCCGTGCTTGGCAAAATCCTCGGGCCAGAGGATGCAGCGCATGATGCCCGGACGTGTCTTCCAGATCCCACATGGCGTACTTGGTGTTCGTGCTGCCGGGCCGCGGATTCTTGGTGTGCGAGAACTTGATCGAGGCGATCATTCCGCCCAGCATGGCCTCGGCCCGATGGGCAAGTGCGGCCGCTTCGACGGTCGTGTGCGTGCAGTAGGTGTTGAACGTCTCCGGCGTGCTCGGAGAGCGGATGGCTGGAAAGGTAGAAGCCGAGCACTTCTTTTTCCAATGACAGCTTTTCGCGGTCTTCCCATTCCGGAAGGTTCGGCAGGTTGCCGACCGCGGCTTTGGGATCGCGGCTCGTCGTCGGCGTCGTCGAACAGCCCTTTCTGACCGCGGCGGCGATCGGCCAGCGTGGCGGCGCCGGCCTGCAAGGCCCGATCGAGCACGGCCATCCATTGCGATCGTTTGCCGCCGCATTGATCGAATGCGCCGGCCTTGATCAGCGATTCGATGGCCGTGCGGTTGCACATCGCCGGATCGATGCGTTGGCAGAAATCGAACAGGTCGCGGAACGGGCCGGCCGCCTTGCGCTCGGCGCTGATGGCGTCGCCCGCAGCGCCGCCGCAACCTTTGACCGCCGCCAGGCCGAAGTAGATCTTGCCTTCGCTGGACGATGAAATCCGCGTTGCAGGCGTTCACGTCCGGAGGGACGACGGTGATGTTCATTCGCCGGCAATCTTCCAGGTGCTCGACCAGCGAGTCTTTCTTCTTGAAGTTGCGGCCGGCAATATCGCCGCGACAGCAGCGCGGCCATGAACTCCACCGGGAAATGGGCCTTGAGATAGGCCGTCATGTAGGCGATCAGCGCGTAGGCCGTCGAATGGCTCTTGTTGAAGCCGTAGCCGGCGAACTTTTCGATCATGTTGAACAGTTCGGCGGCCTCGGACTTTTTCAGCCCCTTGCTCGACCGTGCCGTCGATGAACTGCTCGCGGAACTTGGCGATCGTCGCCAGCTTCTTCTTGCTGATCGCCTTGATGCAGGAATAGGCGTCCGAGAGTTCGATGCCACCCAGCCGGTTCAAGATCCGCATCACCTGTTCCTGGTAGACCATCACGCCGTGGGTCTCTTCCAGGATGTCTTTCATCACCGGGTGTTTGTACTCGGCCTTCTTGCGGCCGTGCTTCACCTGGATGTAGTCGTCGACCATGCCCCCTTCCAGCGGCCCGGGGCGATACAAAGCATTGGTGGCGATGATGTCGCGGAAGTGGTCTGGCTTCATCCGCTGCAACAGGTCGCGAATGCCGCCGCTTTCGAGCTGGAAGATGCCCTTGGTTTCGCCGCGGCAGAGCAGGGCGAACGTTTCCTGGTCGTCGAGCGGGAACTTGTACGGGTCGACGTCGCGGCCGGTCGATTGCTTGATCAGCTCGACGGCCTTGGCCAGAATCGTCAGGTTGCGCAGGCCGAGGAAGTCCATCTTCAACAGGCCGGCACGCTCGACGTCGCCCATGGCCCATTGGGTGATGACTTCCTCTTTGCCCTGCACGCGCTGCAGGGGAACGTACTCGTTGAGCGGCTTGTCGGCGATCACGACCGCCGCCGCATGCGTGCCGACGTTGCGCGCCAGGCCCTTCGATCTTCATCGCCAGGTCCAGCAGCTCGGCCACTTCGCGATCGCTCTGATAGGCCTTGCGCAGCTCTTCGCTCTGCTCGATCGCCTGTTTGATCGTGATGTGCAGCGTGTCGGGCACCATGGCCACGACCGTATCGACACGCGGGATGGGCAGGCCCAAGGCCCGGCCCACGTCGCGAATCGCGGCCCGGGCCGCCAGCGTGCCGAATGTGCCGATCTGGGCTACGTTCGCTTCGCCGTACTTGTCTTTGACGTACTGGATGACTTCGTCGCGGCGATCCTTGCAGAAGTCGATGTCGATATCGGGCGCTTCCAGACGATTGATGTCCAGGAATCGCTCGAAGAGCAAGTCGTACTTCAACGGGCAAACGTGGCTCAAGCCCAGCCCAAACGCCACCAGCGAGCCGACGCCCGATCCACGAGCCGTGGCCGGAATCGAACGCTCCGTGGCAAAGCGAACGAAATCCCAGACGATCAGGAAGTAGTTCGGAAAGCCAAGCTTGTTGATCACGTCCAGCTCGCGATCCAAACGCGGCCATGACTTCTTCGCTGAGTTGGCCGCCCGCCAGTTTGTCCGGATCGTCGGCGTAACGGCGCGTGAGCCCTGCCAGGCACAGCTCGCGGAGGTAGTCGTTCGACGATTTCCCTTCCGGAATCGGAAAGCTGGGAAAGTGCCGCTTGCCCAATTCGAGTTCGATGTTGACCGAATCGGCGATCTGCTGGCTGCGAGCAACGGCGTCTTCCAGCCCAGGGAAGCGACGCGTACATATCGCCAGGGCTGCGGAGGTAGAACTGGTCGCCCTCCATCTTCATGCGATTGGTGTCGGTGCGGAATCGACCGGTGTTGATGCACAGCAGCACGTCCTGGGCTTCGGCGTCCTCGCGATTGACGTAATGCGCAGTCGCTCGTGGCGACCAGCGGCAGGCCCATGCGGCGGGCGATGTCGACGGCGCCCTCCATCGCCATGCGCTGAATGTCGAGCCCGTTGTTCTGGATCTCGATGAAGTAGCGATCGCCGAACAGCTTGTGGAACCAGGCCGCAATCTGCATGGCCTCGTCGGTTTCCAGGTCGGGATTGACCCCGCGCAGCAGCGCGCGGCTGAACTCGCCCGAAACGCAGCCGCTGAGGCAGATCAGGCCTTCGCTGTGCGCGGCGAGGATTTCCTTGTCGATCCGCGGCTTGCGATAGAAACCATCCAGAAACGCGGACGAGGACAACTTGATCAGATTCTGGAAGCCGATGCGGTTCTGAGCCAGCAAGCGTGAGGTGGTAACTGGCCTCTTCGTTCTTGCTGACTTCTTTGTGCCGCCGGTCGCCCGGCGCGATGTAGGCTTCGTAGCCGATGACCGGATTGATGCCGGCCGCCTTGGCCTTCTGGTAGAACTCGAGCGCGCCGTAGAGATTGCCGTGATCGGTCAGGGCCAGGGCGTTCATGCCCAGCGATTTGGCCTTATCGACCAGCGCGCCGATCGGGCTGGCCCCGTCCAGCAGGCTGAAATGGCTGTGGCAGTGCAGATGGACGAAAGAATCGGTGCTCATGCGTCTCCTTGCGCGTCAGGGCGCTCCGTCGAATCGGGCGGGCAATCGCGAGCGGCATGCTCGGGCCGCCTTGCTCGCCCTACAACCTACTAGAGCATGCCGGGTGCAAGCAAGGTAGTGCCCGGGGGCGGAAGCGGCGCTCATTCTTCCGGCGGCTCGCCGACCATCCGGCGGTACTCGGCCAGCCGGCTTTGCAGATCGACCACGCCCTGCCACTGGCGCTCGTCGAGCGACATGCGTCCGTCCTTGGGCTCGGTCCGCACGGAAGCCAACAAATCGCGAATCCGCAGGTGCAAATACTCAAGCAACTCGGAAACTTGCGCCGCCTGCAATGGCGTGAGCCGCTGCGGCAACTCGGGCGGTTCGAGCACATGAAAGGTCATGTGCGCGTCGGGAAAGTCCGACCAGTTGAGCTCGTACTCCAGGCTGGGCGGCTGCGGCGAATCGAGGTTTTCGGCCCAGCCCGCCGCTCCCAGGTTCTTGGAATCGGCCCCACGCAGAGTCGCCAACCGCTCGGCAATTTGCTCTCGCGAACCAAACAGCAGCACCGACCGACCGACGAAGATCACGTCGCCGTGCCGCAGAATCCGCAACTGGATATCTTCGCCGTTGACTTTCGTGCCGTTGGTGCTCTCCAGGTCAGTGAGCACGAGCTTGTCGTGATCTTCCTGAATCTTGAGATGAAAGCGGCTGATGCGCTCGTCGTTGAGCTGGATCGTGTTGCCTTCCTCGCGTCCGATCGAGACGGGAGTCGGCAGGTCGGCAAAGACGCGGCCCCGATCGGCGCCATCCAAGACCCGTAGCGTGATCAAGGTCATGGCCGTGTGCCCAACGCAAACAAGACAAGAAAGGTGCGCAGGCGCTGTAACTTTGCGCTTATAGCATGACTGGGAAGAGTGGGTCAACCCGCGGTTCTGTTTTGCGGCTACCATGGTAGTTGACGATCAGTCCCGAACGGCGGACTTCGTTACATTCCTGCCGGATCCACAACCCTGCCGTTCCGTAATCGGCGGGGCGGTTCGTGGGCGGCTTGATGTTGCGGCCACGGACAACGTATCGTATCGGAATTGTAAGCGCCGTGGCGCAACCGGATAGCGCATCGGTCTTCGGAACCGAGGGTTGGGGGTTCGAATCCCTCCGGGCGTACTTGCCAATCTGATCTTCAGTCCTACCGCTTTCTTTCCCTATCGAGTTTTCTTTACTCTTATGAGCCGGCTCCCCCTGGGTGGTCGTCGGCTGTAGGACGCCGACGGATGCCGCAATTATCCGCGACAACCCGTTGGAACGGGCTCAATCGTCAGATCGCGGCCTGCGAGCAGTGTCCCCGCCTGCGGGACTATTGTCGGCAAATCGCCCGCGAACGGCGTCGGGCCTTTGAGCACGACGACTACTGGGGGCGCCCGGTGCCGAACTTCGGCCACCCGCAGGCCCGGTTGCTGATCGTCGGGCTGCGCCCGCCGCCCACGGCGCCAACCGCACGGGGCGAATGTTCACGGGCGATCGCAGTGGATTGTGGCTGTACCGGGCATTGCACAAGGCCGGCTTCGCCAGCCAGGCTGAATCAATGGCCGCGGACGACGGCTTGCAATTGATCGACTGCGCGATCACGGCCGCCTGCCATTGCGCCCCACCCGACAACAAGCCGACACGCCAGGAGCTGGCTGAATGCCGCCCGTGGTTGCAGCAGACCATCGAGATCTTGCAGCCTCGAGTGTTCCTGGCCCTGGGCCAGATTGGCTGGCAAGCGACGGTGGACGAATTGCGACGCCTTGGATGGTGCGACGGCCGCAGGCCAAAGTTCGGCCATGCCGCGGTGGCAGAACTTGCCGGCGGGCGCTCGCTCGTCGGCAGTTACCACCCCAGCCAGCAGAACACGTTCACCGGCCGGTTGACCGAGCCGATGTTCGACCGTGTTTTCGAGCAGATTCGCGAACTGCTTAATTAGCGATTTTCCCGAGAGAAGCCGTCGGCGAGCTTTTTGTTTCAGTCGAGCGAGGTTATCCTATAGGTATGCAACGGATTACGATTACGCAACTGAGCGAGCCCGTCAGGCTGTTCTTAGCACATGTGCTGCAGAGCCAGGGTGTGGTTGTCGAGGACGAAAATGGCCTCGCGCAATTTGGAGTAATTCCGTACGCCGGATCGACTGCTGAAGAAAAGGTTGTGGCTTGGGAAAAACTCCGTAATCTTCAAGAGAAGACTGCAAAGGCGATGCGATCGGCGGGCGTCACGGAACACGACGTCGAACGATCGCTTCTTGAGGACAACTAACTTATTTCTATCGTTGTCTTCGACTCCAATGTATTAATTCCCCTCTGCATTTCAGCGAGCCGATCCGTCCGACTTCTCGCACGGCTCCAAGCCGCCGATTGGTCGGTTGCCGCCTCGCCTGCGATCCTCGACGAAGTCGGCGAGAAGATGCGGACTAAAGAGAGGCTTCGCCAGTGGCTGAAGCTCACGGACGGTGATATTGAGGAATTCCTCGCGGTCTTGCCCTCGCTCCTATGGATGGTTCCTGGGAACGTCAAAGCGGAGGGAATCGTTACATCAGACCCGGCGGACGACAAGATCATTGCAACTGCCATCGAAGCCGGAGCTTCGTTCATCGTCTCGCAGGACAAGCATCTACGGGATCTTGGGTCGTATGGATCGATTGCGATTCTGAGCATTGAGGAGTTCGCCACCGAGTTGGATCGACTGGGCGTACCGTGACTCTTATTACCGCCGGCTCGAAGTTGATTGAAATCGAGTCTCAATACCATGCGAACCGTTCCGAGCGAGCGGATCTCAAGGCATGCACCTTTTGCGAACCGAAGCTCGGCAATTTAGGCCTTCGCAGCTAGACGGCGCGAGCCGCGGCTTCTAGAATCGGCACCATATCCATCGAAGAACAGCAATTCTCCCCCGGAGCTCGCGGATCATGCAGGGAAACCCCCAAGTCATCGACGGTCTCAATGCCGCGCTGACGATCGAGTTGACGGCCATCAATCAGTACTTCTGCCAGGCCAAGATGTGCAAAAACTGGGGGTTTTATATTCTCGGCAAGAAGCACTACGAAGAATCGATCGGCGAAATGCGGCACGCTGAGAAGTTGATCGATCGAATTCTGTTTCTCGACGGCGTTCCCGAAATTGCCCGCTACGACGTGATTCGCGTCGGTTCTACGGTCGAAGAGCAATTCCAGAACGACCTGCAACTCGAGACGAAAGGCGTCAAAGCCTATAACGACCTGATCGAACTGTGCACCAAGCTCAAGGACAACGGCAGCCGCGAGCTCGTCGAGCCGATCTTGGTGGAAAGCGAAGAGCACGTCGATTGGCTTGAAACGCAGCTCTCGCGCATCAAGTCCGTCGGGCTGCAGAACTATCTGACCGAGCAAATGGGCGGTCACGACGAGCATTAAGCAGCTGGGCCCAGCATTGAGGAACTGGGCATTCATCAATCGAGTGGGCGACCATTCGAGTAGGCGCTGAGCACCCGGGCGAAGCTGAGCAGTCGGGCGAATACGACGACGCCGAGAGTTCGCGGCGGGCTTCGGGGCATGAGCCCGGCGACGATCAGCTTCCCATGCAATCCGGCGAATCGGTGCAGCCTTGTGAGGCCACGCCGGCCAAATACCGCCGAATCATCCGGTGGCAGGACATGCAACCGCTCCCTGCGCCAGTCTCGCGAGCCACGTCTTGCAGATTGCGTATCGGGCAACGATCAAGGCGCCGAGCAAATCGCTCTCGCAAACCTGCAAGCAACGGCAGACCAGCGTGTCTTGTTCGAGCAGAACGACCATAGGAGGGAACTGCGAGGCGGGGGTGCGACGGATGTTCTTACTGATACTGAGTCTCAGTAGTATTCCTTGTATCAGGATCGGCTAGTGCTGTCAAGAAAATTTGGCATTCGTGCCGCGAAGAGCTGTCTGCGTCGACGGGTCGATCCTTGGAGCGGTGGGGAGATTCAGCTTTAGATCCAGAACTTGAGCCAACTTAAGCGATATGCTGGAAAGGTTTACGAGCTGTCGGCCGGCCAGTCGAGCGTCCTGCGTGCCCGCTCACTTGGCCGCCGCGAATGCGGCCGTCGGCCAGCATTTTCGCAAGTTGGCAACACGTCCGCCGAGGCAAAACTTGGCACTAGCCTCAGGCATGGTTGATTCGGCCAGATTCGGATTCCAGCCAATTAGGCGCTCGGTAGCCTATCGCGCTCGAATGGTTCGAGGCACGCAGATTCGTCGCTTGTGCGTGTCTTAGAATGGAATGGCGATGACTTAAGGAACTCGCGGATCGGCCGACACGCTTTGTTCGGTCTTCTCTTGGGCTCGCTTCCATTTCCAAAATTCGCCGCAGTTGGATTCCTTTGCGGGTTGAAACGCTGGGATTATCAGCCCCGCCAGGAACAACCCTACCACGGTTAGCATAAGCAGCTTCCAAGCGAAGGCCGGCAAGCGGCGGCGAGTGGTACGCATAAGGGTATTATAGCCTTGGGCCGTTTTTTGCCGCGAACTTCCGACGACCTAATTCTCGAACAACGGCCGATAGCGCTCGACGGCCGTTTCGAATCGTGGCAACTCTTCGGCTGCCACATAGCGATCGTGGGCCAATTGCTTTGCAGCAGCTAGGAATTGCCGGCGGTAATCTTCGAAATCGCGATAGCGCTCCAGTAACGCGGGCCGGGGATCTCCGGCGGCTTGACGCTCGGCGCCCGAACGGGCGAGTGGAATATATCCGCCCGAGAGCGTCAGCAACTCGTTTTCAGCTCCCACCGAGCGATGGCGCAGATTCCAACTCGTGTACGTTGCTACGGGGACTGCCACAGCCGGCAGCAGCAATGTTCCCCGCTCGTTATTGTCAGGTCCATAGCCGGGCACACGGACACCATACTGTCCCCGGCTCACAGGCGGCTCCAGCGTGCTGCGCCGATAGTTCAAGAATTCCGGGCCTCGGTCCAGGAACTCGGGCTGCTGAATGACCTCCGGGTACCGAATCCCGGGGAGCGGCAACCAGCCGCTTTCGCTATGCCGCCAATCGACGAGCGATTTGTCGGAGATACGAGGAAAGACACTCGGAGGCGGCTCGCGCGACTCTCGGACCCAGCCATCGAGCGCCAGCAACAGCCCGCGCAGCAGGGGGCGATAGTCCGACGGATTTCCGGGCAATTGACCCTTAGCTCGCTGGCCGGACATTCCAGTGCCGGCCCCATGCTGACAACCGCCGAAAGCATAAATGCGAACTTCCGGCGGCAAGGCGGCGTCCTGCTTGCCCAGGGGGTCGGTATGCACCAGCGATCCGCTGCGATGCCAATATTCGGACGACGTTTGCGTGTGCATCACCTTCGGAACCGTTCCCGTGGCTCGGGCCTGATGTAAAATTCCGTCGCTACGATCTGTGAATGGATCTCGCTGGTCGTCGTAAGCAAAAGGGAACATGTCGGCCGGAAAGAGATGGTTGTCGTGCTGGCCATTGTGGCGCGTGGGTGACGCAAAGCGATGGTTGAAGAAGCCCAAGCCTCCGCCGGCGACGTGCGGCATGACGGCATCGAATACCTGCCGGCCGCGCTCATCGGCGTTGAATCCGTCGTACAAGAATTGCCGCAGGCAGCGGCCGCTCTGCGAGGTGCCGAAACCGTAAACATAATGAATCGCCGGCGAACCGTCGGCCGCCCGCAGTGGGTTGCTGTCGCCGCGATCGTATTTGATGGCCGAGATCAAATCGCGAATGCCGGCCAAACCAACGCCTTGCACCAGCGAACCCTCGGCCTCGTAAATCAGTTCGTACAGGTAGCCGGGCTGGAAACCCGCAGCCAGCACCAGGTCGAATTGCGGCAATTGGCCATGCTCGTCGCTGGAATCTAGCGCGTGCTCTTCCAGTCGCCACTGATCGCGAGGGATGCTGATTCGTGGATCTTTTTCGCGCAGTCTCCAGGTAAGCGTAGCGCTAGCCAGGCCCTCGCTCGTCGGCCGGTAGCAGCCTTGATTGGCCCATTGGGAGATGCTCAGTCGCGAGGCGTCGCGATCGGTAAGCATTTCGGCCCGTACCAAGCCGCGAATTGGCCGCCCGTCTTGCTGGGCGACCGGAGCGTCGAGCCGCAATCGGCCGCCGCCGGGCACGACTTCTGCAATCCATCCGCTCCAGACCACGGTGAACCCGTGCCGGGCCAGGAACTCGTCGGCGCCACTGTCGAATTGGCCCAGGGCCGTGCGGTTGCCGCGATTGTTCACGTCGTACAGAGCGACGCCGTTTCCTTTGGCCGGATCGACGGGAGCCAGGATCTCCAAATCGGCGGAGAACTCGACCCGGCCTTGTGCGTTGCGAGGCGCCAGCTCCAGATCAACGATCGTCTGGTTGGCTGCGAGCTGGGGGTCGGCGGCGAAGTATGCCTTGCCACGCAGTGTTTCGTACGCACCATGCTCGCCGAACACCCGCCCCGCGGCGTATGACTCGCGACGCTGGATATCGACTCGCAGCAATTCGGCTCGTGCCGTCGACCCGGCAACACAGCCACCAACGAGCAAGCCGACAGACAAGCGGCGTGCCAGGGCCAGAATACGAACGTGCCAACGAGCCAGATGGTCAATGGGCATGCGGAGCGACCTCCTGTTTCACTTCCCGACGTATGCGGGAACGATCCGCCAGTATTCACAGAGCGGATTGCCAGTGTAGGAGATCGACCGTCGCCGAGCGAATAGAAACCGGGCAAGCGCGGCGAACGGTGGAGCGTTTGAGCGCGGCCGGGGCTGTGCGAGAACACGGCGATAGGCGGGCAGATAGGCCGGGCGGCGGGCCACTAAGGGCCCACCACCAACGGCCAGGTCAATGCTGCCGCCCAGGCCAGTCCGCAAGCCAGGCCGGGCTCACACGCTCCGCCTTCGAGCCGCCCTTTGCCACGTACCATGAGCCAGCTCCTTTCCTCGAAAAAGCCTTCCCTGAATCCAGGGGGAAAGCTCTTTTTGAGCCCCCCGTTTGCCGCCTCTTGCCGCATTAGAGACGCGCAAAGGCAAAGAAAGGTTCCCGGACTCTCGGCCCGGGCGAGAGGCGTACTGGAGTGACTCGCAATGTCAGATTGCCGTTTCCGGCAGCGCTCAGGTAAATACCTTCCGCTCTTCCAGCAGTGCAACGATCTTGTCGACGCAAGCGTCAACTGACAGTTGATCGGTCGCCAATACGAGGTCCGGCGACTTGGGCACATCGTACGGCGCCGAGACACCGGGGAAGTCGACAATTTCGCCGGAGTCCGCCTTGGCATACATTCCTTCGGAGTCGCGCTGGCGACGTAGCTCAATCGGCGCGGAGAGATAGACCTCGAAGTATCGATCGCTGCCCACGACGTCGCGGGCCTTGGCCCGCACGTTCTCGTCGGGGGCCAGAAATGAACAGATGCAGACCAGTCCGGCCTCGTTCATCAACCGAGCCACTTCGATCGAGCGGCGCAGATTCTCGCTGCGTTCGCCGGCAGCATAGCCCAGGTCGCGACTTATGCCTTGTCGCATTTGCCGGCCGTCGAGCACGCAGGTGGCGCGGCCGGACTCGAACAGCCGTCGTTCCAGGGCGTAGGCGACTGCCGACTTGCCGGTGCCGGTCAAACCCGTGATTAGAATCGTGGCCGGTTGTTGTCCGAAGCGCGCCCTGCGTTCCTCGGCCGTTACCTGGCTCAATTGGGCCGTCCGCTCCTGCGATTTCGATTCTTCGGCCCAATGATCCTGGGCAAAGCCGATGTTCGTTTCGCGGTCGATGATCATTCCCGCGCCGACGGTGTTGTTCGTCAACCGGTCGATGAAGATGAACGACCCAGTGAGCCGGTTCTTGCGGTACGGGTCGAAGGCAATCGGCTGGTTCAGCGTCAGCGTGCAGCGGCCGACTTCGTTCATCTTCAGCACGGGCGCATCCTGGCGATGCAGCGTGTTGACGTCGACGCGGTAGCGGAGCGTGCTGACTGAGCCGGTTGCCACCCGCGTGCTGTGCTTGATCAGATATTGCTTGCCGGGCACCAATGGCCCCTCGGCCATCCACACGACCATGGCCTCGATCGAGCGGTCGACTCGGGGCAGATTGCCGGGATGCACCAGCATGTCGCCGCGGCTGACGTCGATCTCGTCGGCCAGAGTCACCGTGACCGACATCGGGGCAAACGCCTCTTGGAGTTCGCCGTCGTAAGTGACGATGCCGGTGATCTTGCTGCGCCGGCCCGAAGGGACAGCCATCACTTCGTCGCCATTGCGGAGCACGCCCGAGGCAATCGTGCCGGCGAAGCCGCGGAAGTCGAGATGCGGCCGTACGACGTATTGCACTGGGAATCGCATGTCGATCAGGTTGCGGTCCGAGGCAATATGCACTGTTTCCAGGTAGTGCATCAGTGTGCCGCCCTGATACCAAGGCATGTTCGTGCTGGGATCGACGACGTTGTCGCCCTTCGAGCGCCGAGAGGGGGATGAAGTGCAAGTCGCCCATCTCGAGCTTCGTGGCGAAGTCGCTGTAGTCGTTCTTGATCTTGTCGAAAACTTGCTGCGAGAAGTCGACCAGGTCCATCTTGTTGATGGCCACGACGACGTGCTTGATGCCCAACAGCGAAACGATGAAACTGTGCCGGCGGGTTTGCGGCATCATGCCGTAGCGGGCGTCGATCAAAATGATCGCCAGGTTGCAGGTCGACGCTCCCGTGGCCATGTTGCGAGTGTACTGCTCGTGCCCCGGGGTGTCGGCGATGATGAACTTACGCTTGCTGGTCGAAAAATAACGATAGGCGACGTCGATGGTAATGCCCTGCTCGCGCTCGGCTTTGAGCCCGTCCATCAGCAGCGAAAGATCGACCTCGCCGCCGGCCGAACCCTTGCGCTCGCTATCGCGCTTGACGGCTGCGAGCTGGTCTTCGTAGACCATCTTCGAATCGTGCAGCAGCCGGCCGATGAGCGTGCTCTTGCCGTCGTCGACGCTGCCGGCCGTAAGAAAGCGCAGCAGTTCCTTGCGCTCGTTTTGGGCCAGGTAGGCCTCGATGTCTTGTTCAATCAACTCGGCGCTAGCCATGCACGCTCGCTCCACTTGGAGAACTCAAAAATATCCTTCGCGCTTCTTCTGTTCCATCGACCCCGCTTCGTCGTAATCGATCACGCGGCCGGTCCGCTCCGAAGTGCGGGCCAGCAGCATTTCCTGGATGATCTCGGGCAAGGTCGTGGCGGGCGATTCGACGGCTCCGGTCAGCGGGTAGCAGCCGAGCGTGCGGAATCGAATCAGCTTCTGCTCGACCTTCTCGCCGGCCTGCAACGGGAACCGGTCGTCATCGACCATGATGATGTTGCCGTCTCGCACCACGACCGGCCGCACCTTGGCAAAGTACAACGGAACGATCGGAATCTTTTCCAGGTGCACGTATTGCCAAACGTCCAGCTCAGTCCAGTTCGAAAGGGGGAAGACGCGGATGCTTTCGCCCTTGTTGACCTTGCCGTTGTAGAGGTTCCACAGTTCGGGGCGCTGGTTCTTGGGATCCCACTGATGGAACCGATCGCGGAACGAGTAGACGCGTTCTTTGGCGCGAGACTTCTCCTCGTCGCGGCGAGCCCCGCCAAACGCCGCGTCGAAGCCGCCGGCGTTCAGGGCTTGCAACAGCGCCTGCGTCTTCATGACGTTGGTGTATTTCTGGCTGCCGTGCGTGAAGGGGTTGATCCCCTCGGCCACGCCTTCGCGATTGGTGTGTACGATCAGCTTCAGCCCATTCTCGCGGCAGAACCGATCGCGAAACTCGATCATTTCGCGGAATTTCCAGGTCGTGTCGACGTGCAACAAAGGGAACGGCAGCGGCGCCGGATGAAAGGCCTTGATGGCCAGTCGCAGCATCACCGCCGAGTCTTTGCCGATCGAATACATCATGACCGGGTTTTCAAACTCGGCCGCCACTTCGCGGATGATGTGGATGCTCTCGGCTTCCAACTGTCGCAGATGGGTTAGATTGTACGAACTCATGGCTGCTTGTTCGCGTTCCCCTCGGCTGATGAATGCGGACCCAATCGAAAACGGAAAACTACCACAAACGGGTGCGACTTCGCTAGTTCACCAGCTTATGGCCTTATGGCACGGCCTGGGGAGCCGAAAATGGCTTCGCCGCCTAGGACTGGCCTTAGGTGGCGTCAAACGGGCGGAGGATCACGAAAACGCGAAGAAACGAAATCGCGAATTAGCAAAAAGTGAAGACCAGTGCGGAATCGCCGGACCCGCCTGCACGAAACATCGTGTACTTTCTGTTTTTCGCACTTTCGTGTTTTCGCGATTCTCTTCTTCGAACTTGCTCAGACCTCTGGCCTGGGCTTGATCTCCAGCAGTACGCTGTCCGAGTGGGTGCCCGGCAGCGGCCAGGAGGCCAGCTTGCGTAATTGCAGATTTTTGAGCAGGTTCTTTTCCTTGGCTGCGTGCCGCTCTTCGACCCAAGCGGGGCCTTTGATGACCAGTAAACGCTTGAAGCGGCTCCAATGGGGGGCGAACCATGTGAGCAGCTTGGGGAGCGGCGCCACGGCACGAGCCACCAGCGAATCAAAACGCTTCGAGGCCAACAGCTCCTCGGCTCGGCCTTGATGAACCGGCAGTCGCAGATCGAGTTGCTGGACGATGTCGGCTACCGCTCGGGCCTTCTTGCCGATCGATTCGGCCAGCGCCACGTGTAAATCGGGGCGAATGAGGGCCAGCACGACGCCTGGCACTCCACCGCCAGTGCCAACGTCCAAAACCCGTTCGCCGTGAGCCAATTGCTCGGCGAGCATTTGGCTGTCGACCAGATCGCGAGAAACGAACTTTTCGAAGTCGGTGTGCCGGGTCAGATTCAGCTTTTCGTTCCACTCCCAGGCCAGCCGACAGTAGGCGGCCAACCGCGCAGCCTGCTCGCCGGGCAGTTCGATACCATGGCTCGCCAATGCGGCTTGCAATTCGTCGGGGATGGGGAGGGATGTGCGAGGAATGGTGGATTGGCTCCGTCAGATCTTCAGGCAAATAAGGCGTCAGGAACATGACTGTTTGGTCCCAACTTACCCCAGCTTGCCAACCAGGGCTAGGGCTGGGTTCTTGGGCGAGGTTTTTCCTTTGGCTTCGGCCTGGGTTATGATGGGAGCCGCCGACCCCACGCGTGGCCGTCGCGCCTCACGAATAGCTTAATGCCCGTTTCGGTTGCTAACGCAGGTATTGACTCATGCTAAAGCTCATTGCATCCTTCGCGCTCGCGAGCCTATTAATTGCCGGCAGCTTCAGCGCCGCTGACCCGGCGACGTATTTTCGTGCTGACGGCGGCATTGCGAACTCGGCTGAGACGCCGCTTCCGGAACAGATCGATTCGCAGGACGCCTTCGTCTGGCGACAGCCGCTCGATGCGGGCCACTCGACTCCCTGTGTTGCTGGCGATCGCATCTTCCTCACCACGTTCGACGGCAATCAGCTCGCGACGGTAGGACTGGATTTGGCCTCGGGCAAGCAACTCTGGAAGAAGATTGCCCCGGCCACTCGGCTGGAACAGTTTCATCGCACCGGCAGCCCTGCCGCCTCGACGCCCGCTTCGGATGGAAAGCGTGTGTTCGTCTTCTTTGGCAGCTACGGCTTGCTCTGCTACGACCTGGACGGCAACGAGCTCTGGTCTCGGCCCTTCGAGCCGTTTCAGGATGAGTTCGGTTCAGGCAGTTCGCCGATCCTGGCAGGTGGCAAACTGATCCTCAACGAAGATCACGACGTCAATAGCTTCTTGCTGGCCGTCGATCCGGCTTCGGGGAAAACCATCTGGAAGACCCGTCGCGACGGGTTCACTCGCAGCTATGCCACGCCGATTCTTTGGAACGCCGCCGGGCAAGAACAACTCGTCGTTGCCGGGGCTTTGCAACTGGTGGGCTACGCGCCTGGAAACGGGCCGGCAGCTTTGGTCGGTTGACGGATTGGCGCGAATCGTCAACACCACGCCCGTCATGCAAGGCAACCGCTTGTTCGTTGCCACATGGTCTCCTGGCGGCGATACCGATGCCCGCATCGCCATGGAACCCTGGGAAGTCGCCGAGAAGCAATGGGACACGAACCACGACGGCAAGCTCACGCGTGAAGAGGTCAACAACCCTGACGTGCTCGACCGCTTCTTTCGCATCGACACGAACCAGGATCTCGGGCTCGATCAGGACGAATGGCGGAAGTACAGCCGCGTCTTCGAATTGGCTCAGAACTCTTTGCTGGTGCTCGACTCAACCGGGTCGCCTGCGACGGCGCCCAAACTAGCCTGGGATTATCGAAAGGGCTTACCCTATGTTCCCAGCCCTTTGGTCTATCGCGATCTTATTTTCCTGGTGAAAGACGGTGGCATCGTGAGCAGCCTCGACGCCCGCGATGGAAAACTGCTGAAGCAAGCTCGGGCGCGTGGCACCGGCTCGTATTATTCGTCGCCAGTGGCCGGCGACGGCAAAGTTTACCTGGTGAGCGAGAAGGGCGTGATGTCGGTACTCAAAGCCGAAGGCGAGTGGAGCGTGCTCGCGTCGCACGATTTCCAGGAACGAACCGTGGCCACGCCGGTGATTCACAACGGCAGGCTTTATGTGCGAACCGAGAAGGCGTTGTATTGCTTGGCGCGACGCTAAGCGTGGTCTCGCACAAGCACCCGAGCCCCGGACGTAAGTCCGGGGATTTGCTCGCATGACGATCGATGACTGGTTCAATATCGCTATCCCGGGACTCGCGTTCCGGGCTCGGCGGCTTAATTAACGAATCTATGTTCCCAGGGAGTAGTCCCGTGATTTGCATGCGAAATATTCTGCTTCCGTTGGGCCTGTTTGCGGTTGTCGCTGCCCCGGTGCTCGCGGCCGAGAAACAACTTGCTTTCAAGCCCCAGGAGATCGAGACCGGCCTGAAGGTCGGTTATGCCGTTTCGCTGGTCGATGTAAACGCGGACCAGCGCACCGACATCGTCGTGGTCGATACGAATCGCGTGGTGTGGTACGAGAATCCAACCTGGCAGCGACACACGATCATCGAAGATCAGACGAAGCTCGACAATGTCTGCATCGCACCACTGGATATCGACGGTGACGGCCAATTGGACTTCGCTTTGGGCGCGGGCTGGCAGCCCGCCGACACGCACAACGGCGGCACGATCCAATGGCTCGCCCGCGGCAAATCGCCCAACGACCGCTGGCAGGTCCGCATGATCGACGAAGAGCCGACCGTGCATCGCATGCGTTGGGCCGACATCGACCATGACGGCCGGCCCGAACTGGTCGTCGCACCATTGTTCGGACGCGACACGACCAAGCCCAACTATGCCGAGCGCGGCGTCCGCTTGCTGGCCTATGAGATTCCGGCTGATCCGGCTTATGACCGTTGGCCCCGCAAGGTGCTCAACGAAGATCTGCACGTAACGCATAACCTATGGCCGACCGACATGAACGGTGACGGCCGCCTCGACCTGCTGGTGACGAGCTTCGAGGGGGTCAACCTGCTTGAGCAGCCGGCCGACGGAAGCTGGCCGCTGGTGCGGATTGGCGCCGGCAATCAGACGTCGAGCCCCAACCGCGGCGCGAGCGAAGTGAAACGCGGCCGGTTGGCTTCGGGGGCCGATTACATCGCCACGATTGAGCCCTGGCACGGTTTCCAGGCCGTGGTCTACACGCGGCCGGCAGGCGGTTCCGCGGCCGGGCCGCTTTGGGATCGGCACGTGCTCGACGGCGAATTGAAATGGGGCCACGCCGTGTGGTGTGCGAACTTGGACGATGACGCCGATGAAGAGTTGATCATCGGCGTCCGCGGCAATACCAAGAACGACTCCGCCGATTGGGGGCTGCTCGTTTTCGACCCGCAAGATTCGACCGGCAGCCGTTGGATTCGTCACTCCTTCGATCGAGGTGGCGTGAGCATCGAAGATCTGGCGGCGGCTGATCTCAACGCTGATGGCCGGACCGACATCGTGGCCGTCGGCCGATTTTCGAAGAATGTGCGGATTTACTGGGGGGAATCGGGGAAGTAGCCAGGATTCAGTAGCAGGTAGCCAGAGATACGTGAACTTTCGATCCGAGGCCATGACAAGGATTCTCGCGACGACCGGAAGTAACTATAACAGAGCCGGGAATTCGCCGGTGCAAACAGATCTGACCACCGGCTACTGATAACTGATTACTTCCAAGGATTTTCCTATGCTATGCCGTGGCGTGCGCGGCGCGACGACCGTCGAAAACGACACTCGCGACGAAATTCTCAAGGCCACCCGTCAGCTATTGGCGCTGATGGTCCGGCAGAACGGCATCGATCATCGCGACGTGGCCAGCGCCCTGTTTACGACGACGCCCGATCTGAATGCCGAGTTTCCGGCCTTGGCAGCCCGGCAGATGGGCTGGCTCGACGTGGCGCTGATGTGTACGCACGAATTGAGCGTGCCCGGTTCGCTCGCGAAGTGCATTCGCATCCTGGTTCATTGGAATACGAACAAGGCGGCCCACGAACTCGTTCACGTCTATATCAAGGGGGCCGCTGCCCTGCGACCCGATCTTTGCCGCTTGCCGCCGGTCGATTGGGACGAACTGGAGAACTGGATCGAGCACGAATTGGCCCAGCAGGCCAAGAGCAGCGATTCTAATCGCTAACAGGCGCCCGGGTTGCTAATGGGTGTCCCGATCACTCCCCCCATTTCGTGCCCAGCAGCCGCAAGAACGCGCCATAAACGGCCGGGTCGGCCGGCCACGCCGGTCCTGTTACCAGGTTGCCGTCAACGTGGGCACCGTCGAGACCTGCACTGGGCTCGGCCCATAGGCTGCCTACGGCCAGCATGTCGGGCTTGAGTGCGGGATAAGCCATGCAGGTTCGCTCGCGTAGCACGCCCGCCGCCGCCAGAATCTGCGGACCGTGGCAGATGGCCGCCACCGGTTTGTTGGTCTCGAAAAAGTGCCGCACCAGATTGAGTACACGCGGATCGAGCCGTAAATACTCCGGCGCCCGGCCGCCGGGAATCACCAACCCGTCGTAGTCGCTCCCCTGAATCTCAGCGAACGTGGCGTTCAGACGGAAGTTGTGTCCGCGTTTTTCGCTGTAGGTCTGCTGGCCTTCGAAATCGTGGATCGACGTGACCACGTGTTCACCGGCGCGTTTGTCGGGACAAACGGCATGCACGGTATGGCCAACCACTTGGAACAACTGGAAGGCCACCATCACTTCGTAGTCTTCCACGTAGTCGCCGACGAGGAGCAGAATCTTTTTCGACATAGAAGGCGCCGTTGAAGCTGTAGATGAACGCATTTCTTCCGCCTTTTCGGTTTGGAGCTTACATCAAAGCCCGGCTGGATTGGAAGAAGGCTCCGGTGTGGCCCGGTTAAAGTGCGGAGTATAGGTCATGCTTGTCGATAAGCGAATCTAGTACGGAGACTAATCGACCACGAACATGAGGTTCGGACTGTCACCTACCAGCGCAACACCTGAACTGAGATTACCCACCGTATGAGTGCCCCCCAACCGCACTTCCTGCTCTATTCCACCGCAGAGCAGGAAAACAAGCAGGGCCAGTGGAAGTTTGTCCTGCAAGCGGCCGATGGATCGGCGACCTTAGAAGCAGAAGATTCGGAGCCCGAAATCCACGGCGAGCGGCTGGAGCTGCTGGCCGTAGTTCGGGGTCTCGAAGCGCTCGACCAGCCTTCGCGCGTCACGCTCATGACCAGTAGCCGGTACGTCAACCGCGGGTTGACCTACGGCCTCGAGGAATGGCGACGCAACGATTGGACCTGGGAAAGCTTCGGCGAAATGGTTCCGGTCAAGAACCAGGATCTGTGGCAGCGTCTGGATCAGGCCCTGCAGTTCCATCGGCTGGAAGTGCGTCCGATCCGCCTCGACGGGCCGCATGGCCTGCGCGGGCCGTATAGCGACGTTGGGGCACGCGCGCCTGTCCCGGAGAATGGTCGTCATTCCCTGCGTGGTCCGCATTTTCGTCTGCCGCGGCAAGCCGCCGCGGCCGCCACGGCGCCGCAGCCGGCGACGGTCGAAAGTCGGGCAGCGAGGCGCCCTCGCTGCTGGCCCGAATTCGACGTGGACTACGCGACTGGCAGGACCGATCGAGGCTCTCCCTGGCTCAACTTGGCACATCCTGGCTGCCACGCCCCTGGCTCGGATAAAGGGAAAGCACAAGAAAACTCCCACGCGGGGGGGAATTGCCTCCTAGACGCGGAACGTCCGAGCAAGCAAAATCAGCGTGGTTCGTCATGGAGGGTATATGCGTACGATGACCCAACTGGAGAACGTGGGCCGCCTGGTTGCGGGGCGGCATGAGAATCCTTTCGAGGTCTTGGGGCCTCACGAAGTCGTCGAAGGCGGTCGGCGTGCGTTAGCCGTCCGAGCATTTTTGCCACAATCGACCCAGGCTTGGGTGATCGACCCTGCGCACGAGGGCACGGCGCGGCCCATGCGCCGCATTCACCCGGCTGGATTGTACGAAGCTATTTGCCCGCTTGCTGACCAGCGATCGACCGAACGGTACCAACTTCAAATTGCCGATGAGCGCGGAAACCGAGCCACTATGCACGACCCTTATTCTTTCCCGCAACTGCTCTCCGAGTACGACCTGTTCCTATTGAACGAAGGAACGCACTGGAAGAGCTACGAAAAGCTCGGCGCGCAACTGCGTACGATCGACGGCGTCCACGGCGTCAATTTCGCCGTCTGGGCGCCCAATGCCACGAGCGTCAGCCTGGTCGGCGATTTCAACGAGTGGGACGGCCGCCGTCACCCGATGCGCAAACACATTCCCAGCGGGTTCTGGGAGCTCTTCGTGCCTGGGCTGGGCGAGGGGACGCTGTACAAGTACCAGCTCAAGTGCGGCGGCGAGATACTCGAAAAGTCGGACCCCTACGGATTCGCCGCCGAGGTGCCGCCGCGCACGGCCTCGAAAGTCGCTGAGTTGGGGCGCTACGAGTGGCACGACGCGGATTGGGTCAGTCAGCGGTCGGCGAACCAAGGGCTGGCCTCGCCCATCTCCATCTATGAAGTCCATTTGGGAAGCTGGCGGCGGCCGGGCGACGATCCGCACCGCTACCTGACCTATCGCGAATTGGCGCACCAACTGGTGGATTACGTCAAGCAGATGGGCTTTACGCACATCGAGTTGCTGCCCATCACCGAACATCCCTTCTCGGGGAGTTGGGGCTACCAGACGATCGGCTACTTCGCCCCGACGAGCCGTTACGGTTCGCCGGAAGACTTCATGTATTTCGTCGACCATTGCCACCAGAGCGGTATCGGCGTGATCCTCGATTGGGTACCGGCGCATTTCCCGCGCGACGGCGCATGGCCTGCGGCTATTCGACGGCACCGCGCTGTACGAACACGCCGACCCGCGGAAGGGCGAGCACCGCGACTGGGGCACCCTGATCTTCAACTACGGCCGGCACGAAGTCCGCAACTTCCTGCTTTCCAACGCCCTGTTCTGGCTCGACAAGTATCATCTCGACGGCGTGCGAGTCGATGCCGTGGCCTCGATGATCTACCTCGACTACAGCCGCAAGGAAGGCGAGTGGATCCCCAACGAGTTCGGTGGCCGCGAGAACCTGGAAGCCATTTCGTTCCTCAAGGAACTGAATGTCCAGGCCCATTTACAGTATCCCGGCGTGCTGACCATCGCCGAAGAATCGACCGCCTTCACCGGCGTGTCGCGGCCCACGTATCTCGGTGGCCTGGGGTTCAGCCTGAAATGGAACATGGGTTGGATGAACGACACGCTTACGCTACATGCACCACGAGGCCATCCATCGCCGATACCACCACGACGAGTTGACGTTCAGCCTGATCTACGCCTTTACGGAAAACTTTTGCCTCCCGCTGTCGCACGATGAAGTCGTGCATGGCAAGGGCGCGCTCCTGGACCAGGTGCCCGGCGACCTGTGGCAGAAGTTTGCCAACCTGCGGCTGCTGTACGGCTACATGTGGACGCACCCTGGCAAGAAGCTGCTGTTCATGGGAGGCGAGTTCGGACAATGGAACGAATGGAACTACGATAATAGCCTGCAATGGCACCTGCTGGAGTGGGACTCGCACCGAGGGCTACAGAAATACCTCAGCGACCTGAATCACCTCTATTGCCGCGAACCGGCACTGCATCAGGTCGACTTCGAGTTCACCGGCTTCGAGTGGGTCGATTGCCACAATTACGACGAGAGCGTGCTGATCTACATCCGCAAGGGGAAAGATCCGTCCGACTACCTGGTGTGTTGCCTGAATTTCACACCCGTTCCGCGCACGCACCACCGCATCGGACTGCCCGAACGCTGCTGGTTCCACGAAGTCTCGAACAGCGATTCGAGCTTTTACACCGGGAGCAATGTGGGCAACGCATCGGGCGTGATGGCCGAAGATCGCCCCTGGCACGGCCGGCCGTTCTCGGCCGAGATCGTGTTGCCGCCGCTCTCGGTGGTGATCTTCAAACCGCAGCGGTAGTACAAGCCTTGACGGTCGACGGAAGTTAGCCGCCGGGCTTGCCCGGCGCGTCACGGTTCGCTCGCGACTTGTAGTTCGCTCGCGGCTTAGCCGTTCAATCCACGCTCGCGCGCTCGTCCGCCGGCGGACGGGCCCAAACGAGCTTGGCGGCTCGGTTGCATTGGTCGGTCCAGGCCTGCAACACGGTCGCGTCTTCTTCGCGTGCAATCGACATATAGCCGAAGTTCATTTTGTCGGCGAGGAACAAGTCTCGCAGCACCTGCAGCGGCGGCTCGCTGGTGGTGACTCGCACCACGTAGGCGATCGTCTGTGGCTGGTTGACTGCCACGCCCACGTCGCCTACGCGCAAGTCGAACACGGCTCGCATGAAGTCCGGGCCCGCGTCGATCACGCCGGGCACTTCGCTCAATTTTGGCGGGGCATTTCGATTGAATGCACCGGCGGCGCCGACCGTCATCCAGGAAAAGGCCGGCAACTCAGTGACTTTCAATTTCGGATCCTTGGCCAGCGCCTGGCTGAGCGACTTCTTGGCTGCTCGAGTTTCGGCAGCCAGTTCGTCAGCCCGCTTGAGCATCAGCTTGCGGCCTTCGATGGTCCGCCAGGCATGCAACACTTCGGCCCGCACGTCGGCAAATGCCGGAACGTGAGTCGGCTGCTCGTCCGACTTCCAGAACAAATAGTTATTGCCTTCGGTATCCTGCGAAACGGCCAGGTGGAAAACCCGTAGCGTACGCAGGGCGAACTCGACAAATGGCTGGCCGGCCAGCGTCGATTGGCCGATTCCGGGGGCCTGTGCCAACTGGTAGGCCGGCTCCAGCGGCAAGCGGTGGAACGTCATGCCTGGCACGCTCTTGGCCAATTCCTCGAAATTCGCACTGGGCGGCTTGGGCAGGTCGGGATTGGTCTTGCGCTCGCGATCCCAGTTCAGCATGGTCTCCGAGTATTTGCGGAGCTTGCCTTGCAACTTGAGGATGGCATCGCGAGTCGCGGCGGCAGCCCGTTCGCCGGCCAACTCACGGCGAATTTCCGGCTCGACCTTCCAAAACGGTTCGTATTTTGGCTTGGCCCCCTCGCGCACATCGCGAGGCAAGGCATATTTCAAGGTCAAGGCTGGCGGAGGCGACGGCGGCGCGGCCACTTTTGCGGCGGGCTTCTCTTCGGCGGGCTTATCACCTGCGGGTTTTTCTTCGGCCGGCTTGCCGTCGGCGGCCTTGGTTTCTGCGGGTTTTTCGGCCGCAGCGTCTGCCGGCTTGGTTTCCGCCGGATTCGTCACTGTTGAATTCGAGTCTGCCGGCTTAGCCTTATCGTCGCTCGAATTCGGTTTCCTCGGCCGCCGCGAAGCAGGAGCTCTCCTCGTCCGAATCCGGGCTGTCCGTCGATTTCTTGTCGTCCGGCTTGGCTGGCGAGTTGTCATCGGGCTTGGTCCCGCCCTGCTCGCCCGTGCTGGGCTCAATCTTGGGCTTCTCGGCTCCGCCGGCGGCCGGCTTGTCTTCCGGCTCTTCCAGATCCGAGTCCGACATCGCGTTGAATTGGTAGCGGATGTCTTTGAACTTCTCGTACTGGGCTTTGACTTCGGCCGCAGTCACGGCAGCCGGATCAAAGAAGTGGTCGTAATGCCCTTCAAAATAATCGATCGCAGCGCGGGTCGGGATTTTGAAACCGGGTTCGGGCGAGCCCGGCTTGGGTTCGATTTCCTTGTATCCATCGAAGAAGGCCGTCAAACGTGCGTCGCCCGGGTCGGGCACTTGAGCCAGGAAATCGGCAACCGGCACCGGCGCGATCTCGGCGCGTACCCGGCGTTTCAGCCGTTGGTAATAGTCCCAGCGCTGGGCCGGCGTGATTTGCAGGCTGCTGGTGAACATGGCCTTGTAATTGCGAGCCAACAGTTCCGTGCGCAGGGCGTCGTAGACCATTGATTTGGCGACGCGTTGCTGCCCGCGAATGCGCATCTTGCTCAATTCTTCCTGAAAACGCTGGGCCGGAACCTGGTCTCCCGTCAGAATTCGCAGGAAATCGGTGATTGCCTCGTCGTCGACCACCAGCCCTTCTTTTTGCGCCAAATCTGCCAGGACTCGCGATTCGATGACCGAGCGTTCGGTCATGGGCCCGATCAAATCCATGTCGAGCAATTGCTCGATGGAATTCTGCAACTGAGGGCTCATTTGGCGTTCTTCGATCGAGGCATAGAGGATCCGCCGCACGAAATCCTTGGCGATTTGCCGCTGCATTTCGATGGATTGTAGATCGGCCTCGCGATACTCACCGAAAGAAGTCGTGGCCACGACCGGGTTGCGCGGGTCGCTGAAGGAGAAGCGTTCCATGCTGGTCAGCCCTCCCAAAGTGAAGGCCACCATGCAGAGAATTCCCAGCGTGGCCATCATGACCCGCTGGTGCTTGCGGAAGAGGGAAAATGAGCTGGCCATCGTGCGTCATCCTTGCCATTGGGCCGCCCCAGACGTCGGCAAGATGCCTTGACAGCGGGGCGGGCCAGATATAAGCATCTGGGTCGATTGGGCGTAGCAGTCTAAGAGCCGCAATTGTAGAAACGCGCGACCTAAATGCAATCCCAATGCGAGTCTGGGGCGATTTTGCCCTGCCGCTACAGCCCGATCACCTAACCCCGTTGGCACTCGTTATGGCGAAGAAAGCGGCCCCCCCTGATGGAAAGTCTTTGGTAATTGTGGAGTCGCCCGCCAAGGCTCGCACCATCAGCAAATTCCTTGGCAAGGACTATGTCATCGAGGCCAGCATTGGCCATGTGCGCGACCTGCCGCAGGGGGCCAAGCAGATCCCGGCCGAGTTCAAAAAAGAGGAATGGGCCTATCTGGGGGTCAACGTCAACGACGATTTCAATCCGGTCTACATCATCCCGCCGGGCAAGACCGAGCAGGTTCGCAAGCTCAAGGCTCTGGTCAAAGACGCCAGCCAACTGTATCTGGCGACCGACGAAGACCGCGAGGGAGAGGCCATCAGTTGGCACCTCCGCGAGTTGCTGAAGCCGAAAATTCCGGTCCATCGGCTGGTGTTTCACGAAATCACGGAAGAAGCGATCCGCGAAGCGCTGGAACACCCGCGCGATATCGACGATGCGCTGGTGCGAGCCCAGGAAACGCGGCGGATCATCGACCGGCTGTTCGGCTACGAGGTTTCGCCCCTGCTGTGGCGCAAGGTCCGGCCGCGGCTCTCGGCCGGACGGGTGCAAAGCGTCGCCGTGCGGTTGATCGTCGAGCGCGAACGCGAGCGGATGGCCTTCGTCGGGGCCACGTTCTGGGACCTGATCGGCACGTTTGCTCCAGAGGCGCACACGTTCCGAACGACGAGCGCGAGCAGTTCGAAGCCGGAACTGGCGGCTTTCGAAGGCCGCCAGATCCCTTCGACCCGCGACTTCGATCCTGCGACCGGCAAGCTCAAGGATCCCGGTCTCTGCTGCTACTCGACGGCGAAGGAGCCGTTGGCCTGGCCGAACGGCTGCGCAAGGCCAAATTCACGGTCGCGGCGCTGGACGACAAGCCCTACACGACCAAGCCTTATCCGCCCTTCACTACCAGCACGCTGCAGCAGGAGGCCAACCGCAAGCTGGGGTTCACGGCCCGCCGGACGATGCAAGTGGCCCAAAGCTTGTACGAAAACGGGCATATCACCTACATGCGAACCGACAGCACGAACCTGGCCAGCGTGGCCGTCGATGCTGCCCGCGAACTGGTGCTCCGAGCACTACGGCCGTGAATATCTGCCGGACGAACCGCGAATTTACCGTACGAAAGTCAAGAACGCTCAGGAAGCTCACGAAGCCATCCGCCCGGCCGGCCATCCGTTCGATCTGCCCGAAAAGCTGCGCGGCAAGTCTCGCAGCCGACGAGTTCAAGATTTACGAGATGATTTGGAAGCGGACGGTCGCCAGCCAGATGAGCGACGCCCGCGGCCGCCGCATTTCGATCACCATCGAAGGGGGCGGCGCGACGTTCCGGGTGGGCGGCAAGACGATCGATTTTCCAGGCTATCTGCGGGCCTACGTCGAAGGATCCGACGATCCACAGGCCGAACTGGCCGACAAGGAAAAGATCCTGCCGCAAGTCGTGCTCGGACAAACGCTGCGATTGCCTCGATCTGGTACCCAAGGACCATACGACGCAGCCCCCCAGCCGTTATAACGAAGCCACGCTGACGCGCACGCTGGAAGAAATGGGCATCGGCCGGCCCAGCACGTACGCGGCGATCATCGAGACGATCCTGGCCCGCGATTATGTGACCAAGCGGGGCAACGCCCTGGTGCCGACCTGGACGGCCTTCGCCGTGTCGCAGTTGCTCGAAGCCCATTTGCCGAACCTGGTCGATTATCGTTTCACGGCCCAGATGGAAGACGAACTCGACGCCATCAGCCGCGGCGAGACGGGGCACGTCGATTACCTGCGTAGTTTCTACTTCGGCAACGGCAAGGCCGGCTTGAAAAAGCAACTGGAGAACAAGGTCGAGGAAATCGACGCCCGCGACGTGAGCCGCATCCTGCTTGGCCAGCCCGAAGGCAGCGACCCGATTTTCGTGCGCGTGGGCCGCTTCGGTCCGTTCCTCGAGCAAGGCACGCGGCGGGCGAGCATTCCCGACGGCTTTCCGCCCGACGAGTTGACGATGGAAACCTCGCTGAAAATGCTCGATCAGGCGGCCCAAGGCGACGAGCCGCTTGGGCATCTGCCCCGAAACCGGGCAAGCCGGTGTTCCTGAAGGTCGGCAGGTTTGGTCCTTACGTGCAGCGCGGCACAGCGGAAGGCGAAGAGAAGCCGCAAAACGCTTCGCTGCTCAAAGGGATGACGCCCGCCGATGTCGACCTGGCTACGGCTTTGAAGTTGCTGACGCTGCCGCGCGAATTGGGCGTGCAGCCCTCGGACGGTGAAAAGGTAATGGCGTTTAACGGACGTTTCGGCCCGTATGTCAAGGCTGGCAGCGAAACGCGCAGCTTGCCGAGCGACTTGTCGCCGATTGACGTGACCTTGGAGCAAGCTTTGGCACTACTGGCCGAGCCGAAGAAGGCCCGTCGGGGTTTCGGCGCGGCGCGCGAGCCGCTGAAAGAGTTGGGCGTTTCACCCATCACGACCGAGAAAGTGCAACTCTTCGAGGGTCGCTATGGACAATACGTGGCTGACGGCGTCACGAACGCTTCGATCCCCAAAGGAACGGCGCCGGAGGATGTGACGCTGGCGAAGGCGCTGGAGTTGCTTGCCGAACGGGCAGCCAAGGGGCCAAGTCCCAAAGCGGCTCGCCGCCAAGCCGCCAAGAAAGCCGCTGCCAAGAAAAGCGGAACCAAGAAAGCCGAAAGCGGAAAGCCGAAAGCGGAAACTCCGAAGGGCGGAAAGCCGAAAGCAGAGAGCGGAACGAAGAAGAGCACGAAAAAGACCGCGAAGAAGAAAAAGACGCAGGCCAATTCAGATTCGGCGCCGTTTTAACGCCTGATTCGTCGGCTTTCCGCTTTCAGCTCTCCGCTTTAGTTCCCAGCGTCATGGCGTAGGCCACGGCGTGGCTGCGGCAATGGGAGATGCTCACCAGGATCTCGCGCACCCCGCGACTGACGACGATATCCCGGGCGCCGCCGCGCAGGCCGACGATCGGTTTGCCTGATTCGTCGTAATGGACTTCGATGTCATGCCAGCCGATGCCTCGTTGCCATTCGGTGCCGAGCGCTTTGCGGATCGCCTCCTTGGCGGCCCAGTGACCAGCAAAATGTTGCGTGGCCTGTTTGCGCGTCTGGCAATAGCGTATCTCAACCGATGTATAGACACGGTCGATGAACAATTCGCCGTGCCGCTCGATCATCTTGGCGATCCGCAGGCATTCGATGATCTCGGTTCCGATCCCCAGCACGTTCACGTTTTTTCCTTGTTTGGCGGCAGTGAATGGTACGGGGTGCCATGGCCACGCTTGCGCGGCCATGCTCTGCGCGGCATGCTCACGCAAGCGTGCGCATGGCACCGAAGCGAAAGTTCTAGCAACGTGTGGCTTCCTTAGGCGTTCGCGGCCGGCGCTCGGTCTCGGTCCAGGCAGGCAACCACCGCGCCACGGCGTTCAACATCGAGCCACGAATCGCAACGCCCGGGCGACGCACCTTCCCATGATAACTCGAACAGTGCTGGCCCGCAGCCGCCTGGGCAATGCCGCAGGCAGTACTGCCATGGTCTCGGCGGCTCGGATGGTGGTGCGAGGCCCAGGGCCTTGAGCCCCTCGGCCTGGGCTTCGCTCACAGACCCGGTGCGGATCGTGCTGTACCAGCCATGGCACGTCTGGCAATACGGCTGCCGCATCGCCAGCCAGACGACGACCAGCGTGGCGGCGATCACCAGCAGGCCGTCAAGGCCCCAGCTGAACCAGGCCTGGGCTCCATGGGCCACGAAACCGGCAATCGGCCGCCCCTTGGCGGCTTCGCTCGCCAGGTAGCGCGTAAAGTTCAAATCCAGATCAGGAAATGCCGCCTGTGCCAGTGACATATTTTTTTGCTGATCCGCAGCGCTGCGTGCCATTCGATAGCTAACGTAATGCTGGGTCCAAACCAGCAGGCACGCCGCCAGCAAGCGCCGGCGATGGCCGACGGCCGGTGCGCCAGGCGGCAGACTCGCAAGGCCGCCGCGCAAATGATGCCAAGTACGATTCCTACGGCCAGCGGAAACAACAGCACCGGTGAAAAATGAGCCTGAATCAGCACCGTCAAGCTGCCCCAGGCCACGGCTGCGGCCAGGCACAGCGGCAGCCAGCAAGCCAGGCCCGGCCAATAGACGCCGGCCGGGCCCGGCGGCAAGGCGATTGATGCAAGAGCGTCGGACGGCAGCGAATGGTTCATGGCAGGGGCACCCGGCGATACACGTACACCGCCTCGTTCTTTTTATCAAAGTTGGGATCCATCTTGAACAAGTGCGAATACAATTCCGGCCGAATATGGTCGTCGGCATCGACCTCGATCGTGGTTTCGAATTCATAATGGCCGGCCGAGGGGCTCATGGATGCCATGAACGCTTCGGCGTTTTTGCGGCCCGGACCGAAGCCGATGAAATAGTCGACCGGCAACTCGCCCAGGAAATAAATCTTCGGCAAGCCGACGAACTGTGGCTCGGGTGGCCACAGCAATTGCCAGCCGTAAATGACCTCGGCGCACGGATCATCAGCGGATAGACATGAAAACTATCGGTAACGCATACGCTCGAGCCCGGCGGAATGTGCTTGTTGATCCAATCCGCCACGACTTGCGTTGCCGTCGGCCGTTGCTCGCGAAGTTCATCGACGAACGCCCACAACGTCGAACGCCAAATCCACGGGAACCAGGGAAAGAACAAGACCGTGGTCAGGCAGGCGATTCCTGCCACGGGAACAGCCAGGGCCATCCGCCCGCGGCAGATGTCGACGATCGAACGGGTCGTGGCCCAAACGCAGAGCGGAATGAGTGGCGACAGATAACGCACGTCGGCCATGTTGGTCATACGCACCGACTGTGGCGAGGCCAGGACGGTGGCCGCCACGTAAACGCCCAACGCGGTCAGTCCGCGCAGTAGCCAGGCATCGCGCTTCGCCAGGCCACGACCAATCCGGCGAGCAATACAAACGCCGACGCAAACTCGCAGCCATGCAACTCACGCAGGTTCCAGGCCAGCAGGATCAATCGATCCAGCAACCAGTTGCCTCCCGGTTTGTCTAAAAAGGCCGGCTTTGCCGAAGGGATTCCAGACGTAGACCAACGGAATGGCCAGGGCAATCTGTGGCACGAACAATGCGCATGCCTGAGCCAGGCTCAAGGGGCGCGTCTTACGCTGCCAAAGGAAATAATCGATCGCCAGGCCGACATACAAGGCGAAGTAATTGAGATACTGCGAAGCCAACAGGACGAGCGAAGCCAGGAGAATGCCACGCCAGGCTGCGCCAGCCACGGAAGTTGACGTACAGATAAACGATTACCAGCGAGGCCAGCATTGCCAGAGCGTAGTACCGGCATTGTCGCAGGTAGAGAAAGAACGACACGTTGCCCAGCAACGCCACGCCGAACACCAGCCAGAACACCAGGCTGGCCGCCGATCGCCATAGCCACCCAATGACCAGCAGCACGCTGGCAAAACCACAGGCGGCCATGGGAAATCGCAGCCAAAACGTGTCGTACCCGGCCAGTCCGTAGAAAGGCGCCACGACAAGGTACTGCAACGGCGGCGTGGAGCGGTTCTTCAAATTGCTCAACAGTCCGCCGAACCGGTAGGCGCAGATGTTGTGGCCTACGATCGCCGTGGTATCGCCAGTGTCCCAGATGCCGCGGGCGTAAATGGCCGTGTCGGCTTCGTCGTCCCAGAACGCATAATGCCCGAGGCTGACGAACAGCAAGCCGGCCGAAGCCGCCAGCAAGACGGCCGACAGCACCAGACGCGTTGCCCGCGGCACGCTCTGAGCAGGGCACAAGCCGGCCGAATCGCCGGCGGCCAGGTTCGAATTCGTAGCGTCGTGACTCATGGCGAGCCGGCGCCCTGGTTCTTACGCCGCGCAATGATCTCTACAGTTGCACCGCGTCGCCCGATTGATTCGGCAATCAGCATCAGCAGCGCCGGCGGCAATAATACGACCAGCCCGATCAGGCTGGCCAACGACGCGAAAGGACGCTCGATCAGCGGACGGCTGACCGAGCGGGCCGAGTCGCGGCGGATCAGGTCGTAGAGCAGATTGTGTGGCAAGCCGCAAGCATTGAGCGTGCTTTGAATCCAACCGTAGACGTTCTGATCGAGCGACGTGTAGCCGGTGTGGACGATCTCGAAACCCAGCCCTGTCAAACGTTGCTGCAAGCTGTTGGCGCGAGAAGTGCCAGCAATGCCGCGGCAGATCGAGATGAAACCAGGCGTAATGAGTCCAGGCAGCCTGCCAACTGGCCAGGTTCGGCACGGCCACCCACAACAGACCTCCTGGCTTGAGGATCCTCGCAATGCCTTCCAGAGCCGTGGGAGCGTCGGGAATGTGCTCCAGCACGTGCCACAGGATCACCGCGTCGAACTGCTGATCGCGAATACTGCCCGGCGTCGAACGGGGAGACCGTGACGGGCAAATCGAGCACTTCGCGGGCATAGACGGGCCGCCTCTTCGTTCAGTTCCACGCCTTGCACGTCCCAGCCTGCTGGCGCAACTCGGCCAGCATTTGCCCGCGGCCGCAGCCGATGTCGACAACCGCGCCCCGCGATTTCAATCGCAGCAAACGCCTTGCTCGTTGCCTGGCGAGCCAACGGACCAGGCGCTCCAGCAGCGGATGGAATCGCAGGCTGCGGCGTCCGTAATAGGTCGTCGGATACCAGGATGCCAGCGTCGGCCGGCTCGAGCCAGGGTACCGTGAAGGTCAGGCTACAGGCCGGGCAATGATGCACGCGGAAACCGTGCGGCCCTTCGCCTGGCCAATAAGGACGCGTCGCGCCGGCACAATGCGGGCAAGCTTGAGCAACCACGGTTTCGGTGGACGTGGCCATGGGCGTGTTCTTCGGGGGCTTTGTCAGGGGGCGTGAACCGCGGGCACTTCGGCCGAGAAATAATAGTCGTCGTCTGGTTGCCCCAGATCTAGCTTGCGACCGTTGCGGTCGAATATCTTCGACCGCCAAAGTCCCCAGCGGTTCAGTCGGAATGCGAGCGCGGTTCGCAGCACTCCCAATCCGTACCGCACGCTGCCCTTGAAGTTGATCGAAGAAGCGTCGGTGAAATAATGCGTGGGGCAAGAGACTTCGCCAATACGAAAACCATGGTAGATGGTCTGGGCGAGCATCTCGTTGTCGAACACGAAATTGTCCGAGTTCTCCTCGAGCGGCAAGGCCGTGAGCACTGCGCGGCTGAAGGCGCGATAACCGGTGTGATATTCTGAGAGCTTGTGCGACTGGAGGATGTTTTGCACGAAGGTCAGCACGCGGTTGGCGCAGTACTTTGTACAGCGGCATGCCGCCGGCCAGGGCGCCGATGCCCAGGATGCGCGAACCGAGCACGACGTCAAATTCCGCATCCGCGACCATGCTGGCCATGGCCGTGATCAGCCGCGGCGTGTACTGATAGTCGGGATGCAGCATCACCACGACGTCGGCATCGAGCTTCAGCGCCTGGCGGTAGCAAGTCTTTTGGTTCCGTCCGTATCCAAAGTTGCGGCGGTGGATGTAGGTCGAAATGCCCAACTCGCGGGCAACTTGCACTGTCGCGTCGCGGCTCGCGTCGTCGACCAGCAGCAGCGCATCCACGATGTCGAGCGGAATTTCAGCCACGGTTTTGCGCAGCGTCTTCTCGGCGTTGTACGCGGGCATCACCACGACGATTCGCTTGCCATGTAACATGAAAGCGGAGGTTGGCAGTAGGCGGCCGAACACTCCATGGCGAGCGGCAAGCGCCAGCTTGCCGATACCTCTCACCGCGGAGTGACTATCAATCGCTTGAGCATAGATTCGCAGTTTTGGGCCGGCGAGGCAATTCAAAGCTTGAGGCCGCACGCCTTCTGGGCACGACTGAGCACCTGGGTCGCCTTGCGGCGAGCGCGGCTGGCCCCGTCGGCCAGGATTTCGCGGACCCGCTCGGGATGGGCTTCGAACTCGGCTCTCCGAGGCGCGCGGCTCGGCCCAGAACCGTTCGGCCAATTCGGCCAGAGCCTTCTTCACGTCGCCGTAGCCAAAGCCACCTCGCCGATAAAGGGCGGCCATCTCGGCCAGTTCTGCCTCGGAAGCGAACAACGAATACAACTGGTAGAGGTGATCCGTCTCCGGTTCCTTGGGCTGGTCCATGGGCCGCGAGTCGGTCGTAATTCGCATGATCTTCTTACGCTGGGTTTTGGCGTCTTCGAACACTTCCAGCGTGTTGTTGTAGCTCTTGCTCATCTTTTCACCGTCCGTGCCGGGAACCTTCTTGGCGATCTCGAGAATCTTGGCCTTGGGCATCACGAACGTTTCGCCGAAGTGATGATTGAAGCTGGCGGCCAAATCGCGGCACACCTCGATGTGTTGCATTTGGTCTTCGCCCACCGGCACGGTGTCGGCATCGTAGCTCAGGATATCGGCCGCCATCAGCACCGGATAAGTGAATAACCCGGCGTCGGCCGGCAGACCCTTGGCTTTCTTGTCCTTGTAGGCGTGGCAGCGTTCGAGCAATCCCATTGGCGCCCCGGTCATCAGCAACCAGCACAGTTCGCTCACTTCCGGCACGTCCGATTGCACGAACAGCACGGCCCGCTCGGGATTGAGGCCCAGCGCCAGCAGGTCGATGGCGGCATCGAGCGTGAATTGACGCAGCACTTCGGTTTCGCGGACGGTCGTCAAGGCGTGCAAATTGGCGATGAAGTAATACGCCTCGTCGGCATCTTGCAATTGGATGTATTGCTGGATGGCGCCGAAATAGTTTCCCCAATGGAAACGGCCGGTCGGTTGAATGCCGGAAAGTACTCGCATGCTGTCGCCCTACGTTTTGAAACGAGCCCTACGGTTAATGCGCTGCCGGTGGGCGCGTTTGGAGGGTGCCCACGATTTCGCGAGCGCTGCGCGCCCCCAAGCTGGCGATTGCGCCCGGCAAAGCGTCGAGGATTTTCATCGATGCCTGCGGGTCGTAAAAGTTTGCCGTGCCGATCTGCACGGCCGAGGCCCCGGTGACGAGAAACTCCATCATATCGTCCAGGTTGGCGATGCCGCCCATGCCGATGATCGGCGTCGATACGGATTGGCGTACCTGGTAGACCGCGCGCAGCGCGATGGGCTTGATGGCCGGCCCGCTCAACCCGCCGACGACGTTGCCCAGCAGCGGTCGCCGCCGGCGCCAATCGACGGCCATGCCCGAGCAGGTGTTGATGAGCGAGATGGCGTCGGCGCCGCCGGCGGCCGCAGCACGCGCGATTCCGGCGATGTCGGTCACATTGGGCGTCAGCTTGGCCAGAACCGGCAGCGAGCACGCCTGACGCACTCCTGCCACCAGTCTCTCACACATGCCGACGTCGGTTCCGAAATCGACGCCGCCGCTGACGTTGGGACACGAAATGTTCAACTCCAAGGCGGCCACGCCCTCCAGTGCATCCAGGCGACGCGCCATCTGCACGAATTCGTCGTGATTGCGGCCGGCAATGCTCACGACCACTTTGCTCGCCAAGCCCCGCAAATACGGCAGATGATGGCCGATGAAGGCTTCCAGCCCGTCGTTGTCCAAGCCAATGGAATTGAGCATCCCACCCGTCGTTTCTACGGTTCGCCACGGCGGATTACCGGCGCGTGCCGCGAGCGTGATCGTCTTGGGCAAGATGCCGCCCAGGCGAGCCAGATCGACCAGCCCCGCCATTTCGCGGGCGTATCCGAACGTTCCTGAGGCGACCATGACCGGATTGGCCAGCACCAGGCGGCCGAGTTGGACCTCGAGGTCGACGGAGACCGGATTCAACGGTGCAAAACCTGCGGTAAGCGGAGAGGAATTTGAAAGTGCCCGTGGCGCGTATCAACAGCGACGTGATCTGCCAGCAATGTACCGGCCTGGCCAAAGAGCGGCAACGGGCGGCCTTGCCATGGTCGGCGGGGCGGAGAGCCGGGCTCGTAAATCAACGGAAAAGCGAACGAAAAAGCGGCCGTGCGAGGCGGGCAACGATTTGCCCGCTCGCACAGCCGCCGCTGAATTCCTGGCAATGCATCAGGCGATGCACGTCAACACACCCGCAAGGTGCGAGCAACGAGCGTTAACGCCAAATCCCCGTTAGGGTGACGGCTCCGCAGCGCTAGCAGCCAACTCAGATAATGCCGCCATGCGTGTGATAGGGACTCAAATGGCTCGGCTGGTCTAGCATCCAGAGCCGTTCCCATTCCTCGAGCAGCATGCGGAGGTTTTCCGAGGTGTAGATCAATTGCTGTGATCGGCGCGTCGGATCGCCTGAGTAGGCGGGCACGAAGCAGCCGGTCGTCGACGCGAGGCTCATGCCAAGCAGGACTGCGAAAAGCAGTTTGCGCATTACACAACTCCTCCCTGAGACGATGGTTGCACGTGCGCGCTGATGCGCAGGGCAAAAAGCGTCGGGGTTTTGACGGCGCACCCTCTTCTGGTGGGGCGCCAGCCATGGAAACCGAAAGTTGTAATGCGGGAAAGGTAGTCGAGGGTCGGCGCGGGCCGAACTTCGATCGGGGCGGCAGATTACCGCAACGCGACTACCGCGCCGAGATCAATGTATGGGATGTGATGAAACGGTGCTTCGCACTGGGGCGGGGGCGAACAGCGAGCACCGCTGCTGACAACAACTTCTGATTTACCAGCTCTGCTGACGTACCGATTTTAAGCTACCAGCCTTAAGGGGAAATGCCTGGCGAGCCGCCATAACCTGCCGGGGCGCTCACACTTCCACTCAAGGGAGCTGAATTGCCGCCGGGCGGATGGCCTTGTTCGGCAGCCAGCTTGGCTGCCGCGGCTGCGGCCGCTTGCCGCTCAAGCTCGCGGACTCGCTCCTCCATCTCTTTACCTGGCTTGAAGGTCACCACGTACTTCTCAGGTACGTAAACCTTGTCGCCCGTGCGAGGATTGCGAGCCTTGCGTGCGGCACGCTTCTTGACTTCGAAGACGCCAAAATTTCGCAACTCAATCCGATGGTCCTCGACGAGCGTTTCGACGATGGCATCGAACGTCTTCTGAACGATCTCTTTGGTCTTGAGCTGCGTCAGTCCGATCTCTTCGGAAATAGTCTTGACGATCTCTTTCTTGGTCACGACTCGGCTCTCCTGTATTTCGATAGAGGTGGGCCACGTGGACTTTTCCACTGTCCTCTTTGTCAACCAAGTGACGCTCCAAGTGTAGATGCCGTAAGTATTAGTGTCAAGCTCATTCGAGCCTAAGCACGGCCGGCAATCATGAAGCGCCACGGGCAGATACCCCGGGTATCGAGCCGGAGCCGATTGTGACTGGTCGTTCGCAACACCCAATTGTCAAAGAACTTGCAGCGATCGCCAGGGTCAGGAAACGAGTCCAAAATCGTAAGTGGCTTGAAGCTATGCACTTAACAAGCCATCGCTACGACTCGCACCGCGCTTGCGGCGCTGGCAATCCACCAACCGACTCGTCGGTAATTGCCCGCACTAAGATCGGCAGCCCGACCGGCAGATCTTAACTAATTCGCAAATTCGCTCTAATCGGTGCTGCCGGCACGATCGGCATCACTGGAACTGGGGCGGCGTCCCAGTTGCTGCCAAGGCTGGCGTCGCGCGCATGAACGCGAACAACTCGCGATCCCGGTTAAATTCGCAACACGTTAAGCTGCTCGATGATCTGTTCAACGGGCACGAGGTTCGCCCCGCCCGCTGCCAGGACAAACTTCGCAGGTGTGCTGCCAGTCTTTCTCGGTTCGCAGGTTTGATTGCCAGAAAGGCCAGGTGCGGCATTGGCGCGGACGGGCACCGTAGACCGTGCATTTGCGTGCGGCGCCGTCGAAAAACACGCAATCGCCATTGGGAAACTCGATTAAACTGCGGCGCACGCCGATGCGTCGCACGTACTTCCGCTCGAATTCTGCGACGCTCTCGCCGACGAGTGCGGCCAGCGCGTCGATCTCTTCCTGGTTAACCCAGACATAGCCGGGCGAGCCCGTGCAGCAGTCGCCGCATTGCGTACATTTGAATCGCAAGCCCTCGGCATACCAAGGTGTTTCGCTCATTCGTCGATACTTTCCCGGCCGGTCGATGGGCGGCCGTCATTTGCTTCACATTGCACTGCAAATTTCCCGCAAGCCGCGGATTGCAGCGTCAATGTCGTCCTCGCGGTTGAAGCAGCCAATGCTGAACCGCAGTGTGCCGCCCTGATCGATCGAGCCCAGGGCTCGATGCATCAAGGGCGAGCAATGCAATCCGGGCCTCGCCTGCACGCCGTATAGCATATCGAGTAGTATCGCCACTTCGGAAGGGTCATGGTCGTCGATCGCGACACTGACGATTCCAACCCGTTGCGATGGAGCGTTGGGGCCGAGCACGCGAACCTTCGGAATCTCCGCCATGCCAGCCATCAATCGGCCGGTCAGCTCGATCGCACGGCTCCGCACGGCCCCGACTCCCTGTTGCTCCAGGTATTCAATTCCAGCGCGCAAACCGACGATCCCCGGCACGTTCAGATTCCCGGCCTCGTATTTTTCCGGCAGCGTTAGCGGCTGGCGATCATCCTCGCTGTGCGTGCCTGTGCCGCCTTGCCGCAACGGACTCAGATGCTGTTCAACGCCTGGCCGAACGTACAACACGCCGGTGCCCAGGGGGCCAAGCAGCCCTTTGTGGCCGGGAGCCGCCAGCAAATCGACCGACAACCGCTCGACGTCGAGCGGAATCTCGCCCAGCGATTGAGCCGCGTCGAGCAGGAGCAATGCGCCTCGCCGACGGGCCATTTCACCGACTTCAGCGGCAGGCTGCAAGGCGCCGGTGACGTTCGACGCGTGCGCCAGGGCCACCAGGCAAGTCTCGGGTTTCCAGGCCGCTTCGAACGACGACGGATCGACGACGCCATCCTGGTCGCATGGCACGTGCGTGAGCGAAATGCGGCCGGCTTCTTCCAACGCCCGTAGCGGCCGCAAAACCGAATTATGCTCGATGACGCTGGTGATGACGTGGCCAGGCTGGGTCAAACATCCGTGAATGGCCAGGTTTAGAGCGTCGGTGCCGCCGGAGGTGAAAATGATTCTGTTAGGCGAATCGGCGCCGATCAGTCGGGCCACGGCCAGCCGCGCAGCGGCGACCGCTTGTTGCACTTCGACGGCCTGCGCATACACGCCGCGGCCTGCCGGAGCGCCGTTATCGCGCGAGTAGCGGTCTACGGCCTGGTAAACCGCCTCGGGTTTGGGCCAGCTCGTGGCGGCATTGTCGAGATAAATTCGTCGGCGCGGCTCAGTCATGACAGGCAATCAGCCGCCGATCTGGAACATGGCCCGCTGGGGGCGAAGAAATTCGTTGCTGTTGATGCCGTGGCCGGCGCGTTGGCCGCCACGCACGCGCGAATCAATTCGGCCAACGATTCGTCTGAACCGCCGCCGCGCAGCAGTCCCCGCGCATTCCATTCGTCGACCGCGAACAGGCAATTCCGCACCTGGCCTTCGGCGGTCAATCGCAGGCGATTGCAATCGCCGCAGAAGGGCTGCGTCACCGAATTGATGAAACCGATCCGGCCCAGGCCATCGACAAACCGGTAATCGGTGGCCGGTTGGCTGGCATCGACAATGTCCAGCGGTTCGAGCGGGCCGACGTGCTCCTCGATCAATTGGCGGATTTCTTCGCCGGAAATGACCTGGGCGTTGTCCCAGGTCTGGTCGGCATCGAGCGGCATGAACTCGATGAACCGCAATTCGAAATCGTGCTCGCGGGCGAACCGAGCCAAGGGCAGGATCTCGCCGTCCGACAACCCGCGCACGGCCACGGTGTTGAGCTTGATTTTCTCGAAGCCGGCCTCGCGGGCAGCGAAGATGCCGGAGAGAACTCGCTGGAAATCGTCGCGGCGGGTAATGCGCCGGTACGCCTCGCGATCGAGGGCCTGCAGGCTGATATTCAGCCGCTGCAACCCGGCCTGGCGCAAATCACGAGCCTGCTCGGTCAACAGGATGCCGTTGGTCGTCAGCGTGATTTCGCGGATGCCCGGCACGCCGGCCAGCCGGGCCACAAGCTGGTGCAGATCCGGACGCAGCAACGGTTCGCCGCCGGTTAGCCGCAATTTTTCCACGCCCAATTGCGCCGCCACTCGCACAAATCGTTCCAACTCCTCGAACGACAGGATTTCGGACCGCGGTTGGAAGTGGACGGTTTCCGCCGGCATGCAATAGACGCAACGGACATTGCAACGATCCGTGACGCTCACTCGCAGATCGCTGTGAACGCGGCCGAAACTGTCCACCAAGGGTCCGTGAATCGGCACGGTTTAAGTTCCTCGATCCGGTGGCGACTTGCCAGAAGCGGCTGTCGCCGGCGCCGATGCCCGGGTGAACCCATTCGGTCGTGCCGTCGGCCCAATTCTCTTTCTTCCAGATGGGCACGGTCTCCTTGAGCGAATCGATCAACCATTGCCCGGCCGCAAAAGCCTCGCGACGATGGGCCGCGCTGACGGCGACCGCGACGCTGACGTCGCCCAATTCCAAGTGCCCCAGTCTGTGTACGATCGCACACCCGACGATCGGCCAACGGGAGCGTGCGCCAGATTCCAAATCAACCAGTTGGCGGCGGGCCATTGCCGGGTAGCAGTCGTAGTCGAGCGCCAGGGTGCGGCGATCCGCCGAGAATTCGCGGACGGTTCCCAAGAACAGCACCACGGCCCCTGCGGCTGGCGATGCCACGTGGCCGAGAACTCGTTGGACGTCGATGGGGGTCGTCGAAAGTTCGATCATATAAAAATGATACGCGATCGGCGATTAATGATAAATGAGGGGAATCTAACCAACCGCCCTGGCTTTTCTCGAGTGAGCGAGAAACTTATCCTGGCGGTGTGCCACGCCTATCAATTTCATCGCTGGACGACCCTCGGTTGCAGCCTTACAGCGCGCTGAAGAAGTCGAATTTCACGCGCTGGTCAGGACGGTTCATCGTCGAGGGCGAAAAACTGGTGCGCAGGCTGCTGGATAGCCGGTTTCCAGTCGAATCGGTGCTGGCCGGCCAGCGAATCGTCGATGGCATTGCGCCGTTGGTTCCGCCGGAAGTGCCGCTCTTGGTGATCGACGATGCGTGCGTGCCGGAATTGGTGGGCTTCAATTTCCATCGTGGTCTGTTGGCCTGCGGTCGCCGATTGCCGGAGCTTGCGGTAGCCGACCTTGTCGAACGCCTGCCGGGCCTGGCGACGCTAGTAATTTGTCCGGAAATTCAAGATCCGGAAAATCTGGGCGGGATCCTGCGCACGAGCTGCGCGTGAGGTATTGATGCGGTGGTGCTGGGAGACAAATCGGCCGACCCGTTTTCCCGGCGGGTTTTGCGGGTTTCGATGGGGACGGCTTTCCAGATTCCGGTCCTGCAATCCGCGGATTTGGCAGGCGATTTGGCCTGTCTGCGCGGCGGTGGCGGATTCGAACTCGTGGCGACCGTGTTGGACGAAGCCGCCGAGCGGCTGGAACTGGCCATGCGAGGTCCGCGCGTAGGCTTGTTGTTCGGAAACGAAGCGCACGGCCTGGACCGCCGTTGGCTGGCTATTTGTGACAAACAGGTAACCATTCCGATGCGACGGGGCACTGATTCGTTGAACGTAGCGGCGGCCTGCGCGGTCGTTTTGCACCACTTTACGAGCGTTTCGGGGGGGAGCCGGGGCGTGTAATCTCCCGGTTTTAGCGGTCGTACGGGGGGCGGGCGAGGGGTGGGCATGTCATGGTATTTTGTGCCGATAAAGCATATTGAAAAAGAATTTGCGACCTTGCGCATGCCTGCCTATCATGAATTTGCCAGGCGAAATCAGCGACGCAGAAATCAGCGACACATCGGCCGATCGCATGACCAGCGCGATCGGAGACCCGCCTCAGGGAAGGAGGAGGGAGTCGCCGCCCAAGCGGTCTCGGGCATGCCATTTCCGGCCCGTCGCCGGCTCGCGATTCGAGGCTTCACCCATATGATGCCTGGTATTAGTTCTCCTGGTGCAGGGGCCGTTGGACACACGCGTTGTTTCCCTGGTCTGTAAAGTTATCTCGATCGGTGCGGAAAGATGGATTTTTCCGGTGTAGGTAATTCGTTTGCACGCTTCTCGATAGGAATAAGTCCATGCCGTTAGCCTGGTGGCGGAAGTTGCTGCGTCATCGCCGTCGCGTCCCGCTAAAACGTCGGCCGAATGACATTCGCTCGTTGGGGTTCGAGGAAATCGAAGAGCGTGTGATGCTCGCCGGTCTTCCTTTGGGCATTACGACGTCGACGTATTCGGCGCCCTGGATCCCCATGGGTCCGTCGGTCATCGCCACGAATCCGCTAGCGAATACCCTGAGCGGCGTGACCGTCGTCAACAGCACCACGCCCGAGGACGCAGGCACGCCCACGGGCAATTCTCCCTCGGATCCGGTCGAAGGTTCAGTGACTTCGATTGCCACGGACCCCGCCAATCCGAACATTGGCTGGATTGGAACGACCAACGGCGGAATTTTCGAAACCCAAAACCTGACCAGTTCCACCGGCCCAACCTGGGTTCCACAGCTCGACGGCGCCAAATCTCTGTCCATCGGCAGCATTGCGACCGATCCGACAGACTCGACGGGCAACACCGTGGTGGCCGGCATCGCGGACGAAAGCAATTACAACAGCGACGACTCGGATGCGGCCGGAACGAACGTCATCGCCACGCCGGTTGGCGGTCCGCTCGACGGCGTCTATCGCTCGACCAACGCCTCGAGCACCGCCGCTACCTGGACGCTGCTGAACGGTTTCCCCACGGGTAATTACTATGTCTCCGTGGTCGAGCAGGGCGCGATCATCATGGCAGCCAGCGACGCCGAACTCGGCGGCGTTACGGCCGCGTCCGGTGTTGCCGGCGGAATTTATCGCAGCATCAACAATGGCGCTACCGCGGTCTCGATTTCGACCGGCGGCTCCAACCTGCTGCCGAGCGGCGCGGTGAGCGATTTAGTCGCCGATACGAAAGATCAGAACTATTTCTATGCGGCGGTGCTGGGTGCGAATGCGGGTATCTACGGCACCAATAATGCCGGCCAGACCTGGACCAAACTCACGGGCACGGGCGCCAACGCGCTGCCGATCGATTCGTCAGACGAGAACGTACAAATCTCCATCAGCAAGCCGGGCACGGGCGGCACCACTGCCACGCTCTATGTTGGCCTGATCGACGGTACCGGCAATTTAACAGGCGTCTACAAGGGAAGCGTTACCTGGCTGGGCACCGTGCCCGTTTCGGCCAATGCCAGTTGGAAGTCGGTCGGATCGCCGAGCACCACCGAATCCGACGGCACGGTCTACGGCCTGGAAACGTCGCCGACCTCGGACGGCGAGAACCTGGGCGTCACCGATTTCTCGATCGCCGCCGACCCCAGCAATGTCAACGTCGTTTATGTGGGCGGCGACGTCCAACCGGGACCGTTCCAGAACTCAACCGGCTCGAACAGCCAAGTGGGGCGGCTGTTCAGCGGTAACGCCACGACCCAAAAATGGACGCCCCTGACCACGGAATCCAGCGCCTCCGGCTGCGGGCAGCCACGTCCTGTTCTTCGACAGCTCCAACAATTTGTTGGAAGGCGATGACGGCGGCATCTTCAAGTTGACGTCGCCGTCCACACCCGGCGTGTGGAGCTCTTTGAACGGATCACCCAACTCAACCTTCACTCCCCTGACCTATCCCACGGGAACGACTCTGACGTCGATTGTGAACACCGAAGTCACGAACGTTACCGACCTGGGGAACACGGGCAGTGCCTCGACGAACCCGATCATCGTCGGCAGCGCAGTTAATTCGGGCACGTTCGTCCAGCACGGCTCGACCACCAGTCAATACGACACCATGCTGGGCGGCGACGGTGGCGTGGTAGACACCGATTTCATCAATGGCTACGCGCCGAGCGCCAGCACCGTCACGCTCTACACCAGCAACGCTGGATTGGCGAATCTGCAAAAGCAGACCTTTGGTTCAGGTGGTCTCCCTGCCGGCCCGGCGACGACACTGCCTCTGACCGTAACGGGCACCAGCCCCAGCCAAACTCTATATACGTACGCGGGTGGGCTCGGTATTGGATACAACAGCCCGCTGGTAACGAACAACGTAATGCCCGGTTGGTTTGCGATTGGCACGGACTACGTATTTCTTTCGCAAAACCAGGGAACTACACTCGCCGTCGACGGTGGGGTCAACAGCCCGTACAACGTCAACCACGTGAACGCCATGGTTTATGGCGGCATCTCGGCGGGCATGGCCACGTATTACCCCACTTCGCCGGTCAGCTCCAAGGCAAATCCGTACTTGCTCTGGGTCGGCACCTCGGGCACAAGCGGTTCGAATTTGTTCGTGCAGCTACTGAATCCTGCCACGCCGCTCGTCAACAACCAGGTGCCGCTGGGCGCGCAACTCGTAGGCGTCTCGGGCGTGACCGGCGACGTCACGGCCATCGCCATGGATCCCAACGACGACACCGTGGTCTTCGTCGGTACCGCCGCGGGCGCCGTCTATCAAATCACGAGCACCGATCCCACTTGGAGCAACCCGCAGGATCTTACAGCCACTCAGGTGCCCGGGACCGGTCCGGGCGTCGGCCACATCACGTCGATGGTTTATGTACCGGCCGCCGCGAACTCGTCTGGCACCGATCAGATTGTCGTCAGCGGCTATGGCGGCGTCGCCCGGGCGTCGGTCACCAGCACGGGAACCTGGTCCAGCATGACCTCGTCCACGACTCCCGGCGAAGCCTGCCGAGCGCCGTACCCGTCATGAGCTTGTACTACGATCAGGCTCACGATCTGCTGGTCGCTGGCACGTTGGGACGCGGCATCTATGAAATCTCAGGGTTCGCCAGATCGCTGGGCGGCGTCCAACTCAATGTGACGGGCGACGTGCTGCCGAACACGTCGGATAATCTACTGCTGGAAATCGACCCGAATGACAATTCGCTCCTGGACGTCGATTACAACGTGCCCACCGAGAACCCGTATCAGATACCATATGCGACGGTTACCAAGATCGTGGTCGATCTCAAATCGGCGCGAATAACAATGTGACCGTGGATTTCAGCAACGGTGATCCGATTCCGGTGGGCGTGAATACGTTCACGTACCAGGCGACGGGTGGGGTGGGGACGAATACGATCACGGTCGACGACGCTGGCAGCTTTTCGCTGACCAACAGCAGCCTGCAGATCAACAGCCTGCCGCAGAACCTTGGCACCGGGGTGCAACTCGCGTTCCCCGTGGCCGGTCAGATCAACAACGCCGTCTTCGACCCTCCCGATAGCTACGACCCGACGAACGCCACGCCCAGCACTTACACCATCGGTTCGGGTGCGACACTGTGGACCGGGAATGCCGTGTTCTTCGGCGAGACGAACCTCACCAGCACGAGCGTCAACACGGTTCCCAACACGATCATCGCCAGCACGAAGAACACCACGACCCAATCAGTTTCGTTGTCCAATCAAGGGCTGCAAGTGTCCGGCGGGCAGTTTTTCGCGTTCCTGAACGACTGCATGCTCGTCGCCAATATTACGCTGGGAGTTGGCGGTGCTAATCCTGTCACCACCCCCGGTTCGTACATTGATATCAGCGGCTGGTCAGGCACGGGCAGCCTCAACGGCCTGGGCGATGGCGGTTTGGGCTACTTCAATACTCCCGTAACCACTTCCTACATGCCGGTGAATAGCTTCGCGCCGTTCCTCCCGGTGACGGGCGCGATGCCGCTTGAGCTGACGACGGGCGGTTCGACGTATTTCGCTTACAGCAGCTCGATATTTGCGGTGTATCAGAGCGAAGTCATGTCGTTGGTCGGATTCACGAATCTGCTCCTGAATGGAAACGGGGCCTCGAACGAAACCTTCAACAATCTGGGCTGGAATGGGAACGGCACCGTCGGGGGTACTGTCAACATCTATGGCGGCCCGGGTACCGATTCGCTTTACACTTCGCCCACGCCTGGCACCATCACGACCCCCAGAAATTTCTCTCTCTACAGCCCCGTTTCGGTCTATAACTCGACCTCCGGCACTTGGGGCCCGGGGCCTGGCTTTGTGTACGACGGGTTGCTGGGCGGATTGTCCAACTTCGCCGCCGAAAATCCCGCCACGGGCGTCGCCTACAACAACTACGTGAACGGCGGGCCGGGAAGCACGTTCGATCTCAGTAATTACAGCTCTGTGACCTCGGGCGTAGCCAATGGCTTCGACTTCGTCTACGTCAATGGCAACGGATCGGGCACGACGCTCAACGACGCGCCGCCCTCGGGGAATCAGAGCATGGTGCTGACGAACAGTTCGCTGTTCGCCGCCACGACCAATGCCACGCCCGCGGCAGCACAAGTTGGTTCTACTTCACCACCGATCGCGGCCGTTGCGCCGACACGAATACGGTCGCCGTGCTGATTGCCAGCGTGCAGAACGTAATTTTGAATACCGTTTCGGGTAACGGCAACAACGTCATTGCTTATTCCTGGACGGGCAATGCCGTGTTCGCCGGCGGCACGGGCTCGAACACTACCTTCTATGTTGGCGGAACGTCGGGGACGTATGCCGCCGGTGAGTCGGTCTACGACGGCGATTTGGATAACATGGATGGGAGCACGTACGTCGAAGGCGGAACCGGGGGCGGCAGCGTCCTGGAGGCCAACGACTACAACTACAACTCCGGCTCGAGCAACATGTACTACGACATCAATGGCAGCGCTGCCGGCGGTGGAAGCATGGTGCCCGACAGCCAGACGCCGCGCACGTTCCAGGCCGTATCGTGGGACAGCAATGTCAACAACGTGGTCGTATCCGGAGCTGCCACCGGCGGAGGAACCGCGACCGTCAAATATCTGCTGACGCCCAGTTCTACGTCGGCCTTCACGATTTACGCCAATGCCGACTCCGTCAACAATTTCATGGGCACATTCTTCTACCATACGACCATCCAGCAGTTGTACGACGAGACGTCTGCTACCAGCAGCACTCTAGAGACCAGCTATGTCGACAACGGCGATTTCTGGTATTGGAACTTCGGTGGCTCCGCGGCTCCGATCTATTTCCAGAACGTCGGCGGGATCAACGGCCTATCGTTGTTGGCCTTGGGCGGCGGATCGGCGCCCAGCGTGACCAGCAGCCCCGACGTCCAGATCGTCAATCCGGCCACCGGCGAATTGGGAAACACGTTCAGCGTTTCGAACTATCCCGCGGGCTTCACCGGCGGCGTCAGCGTGGCCAGCGGCGATTTCACGCCCAATGTCAAGAACAGCCCCGACGAAATCGTCACAGCCCCGGGTCCGGGTGCGGGAACTTCGTCGCTGGTCGACATTTTCAGTTCGGCCGGCAAGCTGCTGTACAGTTTCCCGGCGTATGCCAGCTCGTTTACCGGCGGTGTCAACGTGGCGTTGGGCGACGTTACCGGGATTGGCAACAGCATGGACATCATCACGGCTCCGCAATCCGGCGCTCAGCCGGTCGAAGTGTGGCAAATCTCAAACTTCACGACCAAGCCGGTGGCGACGCTGGTGCGTGCGTTCTACCCCTACGGCACCGCGTTCACCGGCGGCATCTCGGTGGCCGCCGGCGTCCTCAACCCCAACGTCGACAGCCACGCCGACGTGGTCACGGCGCCGTTCAGCGGCATTGCCACCCAGGTCAAAGTCTACAGCGGGGCCGACATTTCGAATTCGGCGCTAACCGTCGATCAATTCAATGGACTGATCAACCAATTCAGCGCGTTCTCCTCGTCGTTTACCGGCGGAGCAACCGTCGCGGTAGGCGACGTCGATGGCGATGGTTATCCAGACATCGTCGTTGCGGCCGGTGTCGACGGCCAATCGCAAGTTGTGGTTTGGAGCGGGGCCAGCGTGATTGCCGGCGGTTCGACCGTTACCGAACTGGGACAGTTCCAGGTCTTCACCAGCACCAGCACCAATGCCAGCGGCGTCAACGTCAATTACAATGCCCCGCTCGAGATTGCTCTGGCCGATATCAACGGATCGGGCCGCGACGTCCTATTCGCCACGCAGGGTGCCTTCGGCGAAGCAGACGCGATCGATCTCATTTATCCGCTATCCGGCAACCGAGTCGTTCCCGATCCGGGTATTGTGCTGCCGTCCACCTCGTCCAATCTGGGCGGAACCCGCCTGGGTTAAGCTACTCGACAGCACGGCGCTGGCTCCATCGCCGGGCCAGCCGTGCGTCGAACCGCTGGGCAATTCACGGGCCTGCGCCGCCATCGATTGGGTGCAACAGCATCGTTTTGGCCTCTCTGCCGAGATGCTGGCGGTACTTGCTCCGACGGCAGCAGCGTGCTGGCAGCCGTATGGCGTCGCCGCCAAAGTGGCGCATTCCTTCTGCGGTCCGCAAATCCGTCAGACCGAACCCCCTCCGTAAATCTTCGCCAACCGTTAAATCTTACCGCGCCGAGCCTCTTGCTCCCCGGCGAATGCCAAAATTGATGACCTTTGCGGGTTATTCCGGTTGAGACGGTCGCCCGTTTAACCCGATTAAACGGATAGTAACGGAGAGACTGCCGCTGGCAGACGCTCTCCGCATGCACGTCGACCCGGCATGACACTTGGAGTTGCGCCCTGGCAATGGGGGCCCTCATTTTATGCATGCACGTTTTTGGCTCTTCGCCGGCTTATTGATACTGGGATCGTTGACCCCGCTGAGGGCTCAACAACCCTGGGCCATGCCGCCGACCGGCGGCCAGTACGCCAACCCCGCCGCCTATTGGCCCGCGGGCCCTGGTCGCGCGCAATACGGTGCAGCGCCATACGCCATGCCCGGCAATTACGGCTATCAAACCGGCGGCTATATGGCCCCACAGGGATACCCAGGCGGTGGTTACCCGCCGGATGCAGGCGGACCGGTCCAGTTGGTTCAAGCCACGGCTCCGATGGCCGACGAGGTTGTGCCCAATGGCGCTGACCCAGGCCTGCGCCCGCTGGCACTCCCATGGTTGCCGATGACGGGACGGTATACGTCAATCCGGATGAGCAGATTTACTCCGATGGCTTCGAACAGCCGGGCGTGCAGGGTTTCACCCACGGGCCGGTCTACAGTTGGCAGCCACCTGCGACGGGCACTCGCCTGCGAAACCTTCTTCCCAGTCCGTACGCGGCCCTGGTGCTCAGGACGGCTGCGGGCCGGGCTTGTTTGGCGACAAACTGGTCTCGCGATTGGGTCACATTTACGTCAAGGCCGACTCTTTGTTGTGGCGGGACCAACCCCGGTGGCTCGACGGTATTGGTGCAGGAAAACGTAAACGCCGCGACCGGCGCATTCGCCCGGCAACCCCCTGGTGACCACCGGCAGTTTCCAAATGAAGAACGAAGTTGGTCAGCGAATCACGCTCGGTATTTCCCAAACCGAGCGGTCGAATATCGAAGTCACCTATTGGTCGTTCCTGAACTCGATTGCCACGACCGGTGCCGTCGAAGCCGCAAACCTCGTCATCGGCAGTCCGCCGGGTGGTGGATATCCGCCGCCGCTGGCGAGCGTAGTCGCCAGCCCGTTCTACAAAGCCGACTCGATACAAGCGGCGTATTCCACCACCATCTGGAACGCAGAAGTTAATTACCTGGCTACCAGCGTCTTCGATCGCTTCATCTTTCTAGGCGGTTTCCGCACCATTCAGCTCCGTGATCACCTGACGTTGAATGCGAACAATTCTCAGGAAGGCATCGGCCTGTTCGATCTGCCGCTTCGCAACGAAATGTACGGTGGCCAGATCGGTTTGATGTTCCGGCAAAACATCGATCTGTTCACGTTCGAAATCACCACCAAGTCGGGCTGCTACAACGATCACGCCAACATGCGGAGTTACGTGGCCGGCGAGGTGATCCCAGTCATCCGCGACATGGCCGTCTCATCGAACGCTGCGGCCTTTGTGCAAGAGTTCTCGATGAACAGCACGTATCACTTCACCAGTGCGTTTGCGCTCCGCTTGGGCTATCAGGTAATGTGGTTGGACAACATGGCCCTGGCTGCCAACAACGTCGACCTGACCAACAACAGCAGTTCTGCCTCGGTAATTCATCGCGGACAGAACCTGTTCCTGTATGGTACGAACCTGGGCCTGGAAGCTCGGTTCTAAACGGGTTGGGCGAACGTTGCGTCCCGAAAGACGAAGCACGATTGTCGTCGTCCGCCACTCGGTTCGGGGCATTTGGTGCGTGACGCTTGGCCTGCCCCGAATCGAAGGCCGTTGCACTCTTGTGAGGGGTGTCGTGGCGGGGCCGCTTAGCCGGCAGCACGCTGTTGCCGATTAGCCATTCCAAAAAAGTCTTCGAGAAGCCTATTCCAAACGGAGGGAGGGCGAATTAGCCTGGAACAATAGGGGCAATTGGGAGCTTTGCGTCGAGTGGCAAAAGCCCGGCCGTTTCCAGGTGATCCAATGCGCTACGCCTTTTTTCTGCTCGCTATTGCGAGTCTCTCCGTTGCGGCTCAGGCACAAGTCCAGACGCTTCTTCCGAATCAGCTTGGCGTGGGTGGACAGGGGATGGGCGGTCAAGCCATCAACCTCAACGGCCTCGGCCAAGGCATGAACTTCGGCTCGTTCGGCCAGGGCATGAACAACAGCGGCTTCGTCCCCGGTGGGCAGAACATGGGCGGACAATCGCTGAGCATGAACCAGTACATGGCGGCTCGGATGTTGATGGGCCTGACCGGCGGTCGTAGCGGGGTTCACACGGGGGTTCCAAACCCGTTCGCGAATACCAGCCAGCCGAATCAGGCGTCGAATCAGCCCATGATGAGCCTACCTCAGCCGAAGTCCTCGAAGGCTGCCGTCACCAAGCTGACTCCGGCAGAGCGAAAGGCCAACGCCCAGGCGCTGGCCGAGGCACGCAAAGCGAAGGTGGCTGCCGCCGCCGCAGAGCGTAAGGCGAAAGCTGCGGAAAAAGCAGCCAAGCAGCAAGCTGCGGCCACGAAGTAGCCAGCTTGCGGCCGTTTCGACCGTCAGCCGCTCGATGTCGGCTGGAACCATTGGCGGTAGAAGTAGTAGGCCGCCAACACGAATCCGATCGTCACCACGATCCCCCGCACCAGCGAGCGATTCATCTTGCGGGCGACCGAAGCTCCGGCCAGCCCTCCCACGATGGCGGCAATTGCCATGACCGTGGCCAACGGCCAGTTCGACCTGCGCTGGACGATGAACACCACCACGGCCACGCCGTTGATGCAAGAGTTCAGCACGCTCTTCAGACCGTTCATCACGTGAATGTCGGCCAGCCCGATGATGGCCAGGGCGCTGAGCATCAAAATGCCGATCCCGGCGCCGAAATACCCGCCGTAAACTCCGACCACGAATTGGAACACGATCACGGCAGCGACGGTCGAGGACTGGGGAGCGGCATGCGGTTGGCCCACCCCGGCCCAACGGCTGATCGAAGGTTGCAACGCGAACAGCAAGGCGGCGGTCAGAATCAGCCAGGGAACCAGCATCAGGAACCACTCGGCCGGTAGCGACGTAACCAGCCATGATCCGAGCAGCCCTCCGACCAGGCTGGGCCCGTGAGCAGTTTCAGCCAATAGCGGGCCGAGTCGACTTCGCGTCGGTAGCCCCAGGCGGCTGCAATGGCCCCTGGAAACAGGGCTACGGTGCTGGTGCCATTGGCCAGAACCGAGGCTACGTCCGCGGATCCGTCGCGGGCCGTGAGTAGGGCCATCAAGGCCGGAAAGGTCAGCAGCGTGCCGCCGCCGGCCACGGAATTGACGGCCCCACCCAGAGCTGCCACGAAACAAAGCAATAGGTAATCACGCAGCTGCATGGGAGACCACCCTAGGTTTTGCAAGGCATGGAACGCTGTCTTAGACAAAAATGAGGTGCCTGCCAAGGCCGGAAGAATCGGTGCAACCCTGCCAGGAATAACGAATTTTTAATCAATCAACTCTAGCGATTTGCCATGCCCCGGCCATAGAATTGGCTACATTTGAGCGGTGTCGCAAGACACGCCGCGACAATTTGTCATCGTGGCGGGGAACTTGGCGTGAGGTCGTCCGGGGGGGCGATTCACGCGGATGGCGAGGCACGCTGCGCGCACTGAGATGCGCGGGGTCTCTCTTTTCGGCGAAGGAAATCTCATGGCTGCTCGGGCGAACCTATTCAAGATCGGTCTATTTGGAGCGATCGTCGTTGTCGTAGGCGCAGCCGTGTTCGCGATCACCCTTAAAGACATGCCGCCGCCGCTGCCCGCTAAGAACGACGCTCCGGAAGAGACCACGGAGCTCGTGCGGTCCGAGCCCAACACGTTGCGGTTGCCGACGGCCGTGGCGACCGCTTTGGGAGTTCAAGTCAATGTCGTCGAGGAAGCGCCGCCGCCGGTGCCGCTGTCTCTCCAGGGATCTTTGTTCCTCGACCCCAATCGATTGACGCACGCGCATACGCGGTTTGCGGGCGAAGTCGCCGAGATGGGAATGATCGAAGCTCCCTCGGACGAACCCGATCAAATGGGGCAACTCGTGTTGCGGCCCGTCCGCTTCGGCGACGCGGTCAATAAGGGACAATTGCTGGCCGTGATTTGGAGCAAGGATCTCGGCGAAAAGAAAAGTGAGTTGGTCGATGCCTTGAGCCGTTTGTTCCTGGACCAGGAAACAGCCAAGCGGCTCGACGACTTGTATCGAAAAGGGTCGATTCCCGAACGAAGCCTCCGCGAAGCCGAGCGGAATGTCGAGTCGGATCTGATCGCCGTGCAAAAGGCCGAACGCACGCTGCTCACCTGGCGGTTGACCAAGGCCGACATTGACGAGATCCGGGCCGAGGCCGCGCGCATTCATCAAAACAAAGGACATTGGGACCAGGATCTCCGCGGCCAATGGGCTCGAGTCGAGGTTCGCGCTTCGATCGATGGTGTAGTCGTCGAGAAGAATATCGCAGTCGGCGACGTCGTCGACACGGCGCTCGACCTGTTCAAGATCGCCGATTTGACGCGGCTGGACGTTTTGGCTCACGTGTTCGAAGAAGACCTGCCGATGCTCGAAGATCTGCCCGCGCAGGAGCGGCACTGGAACATCTATTTGAAAAGTGATCCGCAAGGCAAGCCGCTGTCGGGCAGCTTCAGCCAAATTGGCAACATCATCGATCCCAACCAGCACACGGCGCTGGTGATGGGCTGGGTCGACAACGCCTCGGGGCGGCTGCGCATTGGCCAGTTCGTCACGGCGGCCGTCGATCTGCCGGCCTATACCGACGAGGTGGCAGTGCCGGCGGCGGCGATTATCGACCAGGACGCGAATAGCTTCGTGTTCATCCAGTCGGATCCCAAGGATCACCGCTACACGCGCCGCAAGGTCTGGGTCAAACGTCGCCGCGAAAACCTGATTTATCTCAGTTCCAAGGTCACCGACGTGCAGCGGCGGGCGGGCTTTTCCGCGATCAACCCCGGCGAACGTGTCGTGGTTGAATGCGGGCTTGAATTAGCATCGCAATTAGACATTCTGGAAGCCGACGCACGCGTGGCGAACAAATAACTGCCGTTGAATTTCTATGGCCGGCGTACCGGCAAGTTCATCCGCCGGCACATTGGCAACATCGGCACTTCCAAATCAAATGCACCTAACGCGACCATAGCGAACCGACGGCCCAACCCAGGCCGGGAAGCCCACCGCGAGCGACGCGGCCGAAGACTCCGCAAACCGGCCTCACCTTACCCTTCATCAAGCAAATAATTTACCCACGGGCGCCACATGGTCGGAAAACTGATCGCCTGGGCCACCGACAGCCCGCTGGTCGTGATCCTGTTGGTCATGGCCCTGGCGATGGTCGGCGGCTACTCTTTCTTCAACGTCAATATCGAGGCCTATCCCGATCCCGCGCCGGCGATCATCGAAGTCGTGGCCCAATTTCCCGGCGCCAGTCGCCGAGGAAGTCGAACGCCAGGTTACGATTCCGGTGGAAGTTGCCCTGGCCGGGATGCCGGGGTTGAAATACACGCGCGCCAAGTCGATGTTCGGACTGGCCCATTTCCGCAACCAGTTCGAATACGGCATCGACTACCTGGCAGCCCGGCAGGAAGTGATCAACCGCCTGCGCGACGCCGACGTGCCCGCGACGGCGTGACGCCGCAGATTTCGCCCGCCTCGCCGATCGGCGAGATCCTGCGATTCACGCTCACCAATCCCAAGGATGCCGTGGGGCATGATATCTACACGGCCCATGATCTGAAGTCGCTGCATGGACTGGACGCTGGTGCGCGAGTTCCGCCGCATTCCGCGCATCGCCGGCGTGGTGAGCACCGGGCTTGCAGGTCAAGCGCTACGAGATTCAGCCGGACCCCGACCGGCTGAAGGAATACGGCATCACGCTCGACCAACTGCAAGACGCCATCGCCAACAGCAACGCCAACGTGGGCGGAAACTACGTCGTGCAAGGACCGACGATCGAGATCGTGCGCGGCATCGGTTTGATTGGCGGCGGCGAAGACCCGATCACGCTGGCCATGGCCGCCGCCACGCCGCACGAGGCGGCCGAGATTCTGCGTCAGCGAGGAGAACCGCCGCATCCAGGAAATCCGCCAGATCGTCATCACGGCAACCAACAGCGTGCCGATCCGCGTCGAGCACGTCGTCGACGGCGGCCCGCTGCGCCCCGGCGATCCGGTCGGCATCCGTGGCGTGATCGTCGGCCACCAGATGCGCGAAGGCCAGTTGGGGATTCGCCGGCCGGTCAAGAACGAAAAAGGCGAAGAAGTCCTCGATGCCAATGGCAAACGCAAATGGATCGACGAGCCGGACAAGGTGCAAGGCATCATCCTGCTGCGCAAGAACGAGCATTCGATCCCGGCTCTGCGCAGACGTGCTGGCCAAGATCGACGAATTGAATAATTCGCCCGGCCGGATGTTGCCGGGCGTGAAGATCGAGCCGTTCTACAACCGCGCTCGCCTGATCGACGTCACCACCGAGACGGTCCACGAGAACCTGATCATCGGCATGGTCCTGGTGACCGTGATCCTGCTGATGTTCCTGAGCAACGTCCGCAGCGCGCTGATCGTGGCCATCAACATTCCGCTGGCCCTGCTGTTCGCCTTTCTCGGTGCTGTTCCTCCGCGGCAAGTCGGCCAACCTGCTTTCGATCGGCGCCGTCGACTTCGGCATCATCGTCGATTCGTCGGTCATCATGGTCGAGAACATCTACCGGCACATCAGCCTCGGGCGAACATCGCCGACCTGTCGTTGCGAGAACGTATCCTGCGTTCCTGCCGCGAGGTCGAGCGGGGCCTGTTCTTCACCACGGCCATCATGGTGTGCGCCTTCCTGCCGCTGTTCACCATGAAGGGCCCCGAAGGGCAGATCTTCGGCCCCATGGCCGATACCTACGCCTTCGCCCTGGGCGGCGCCTTGATCCTGGCGCTGACCGTGGCTCCGGTGCTGTGCTTGTTGTTCTTCAAGAACCTGCGGCCGGCCCGCGACAACATCCTGGTCCGCACGCTCAAGTCTCGCTACCTCAAGCAATTGGACATCTGCTTGCGTCATCGCTGGGCCACGCTGGGCGTGATGGGCGGTCTGATTGCGCTGACCATCGTGCCTGCTGCCGCTGTCTAGGCCGCGAGTTCATGCCCGAGTTGGAAGAGGGCAACGTCATCGTCCGCGGCACGTTCCCGGTGAACGTTTCGCTCGAAGAAGCAGTTCAGAATATCGGCGCGGGCCCGCGACATCATCTGTCGCTTTCCGGAAGTCATGCTGGCCACCTCCCAAGTCGGCCGGCCCGACGACGGCACCGATCCGACCGGCTACTACAACGTCGAAAACTTCGTGCCGCTTCCACTCGCCTGACGAATGGCCGATTCCGCCGGGCCGCACGCGCCGGCGAACGAAAGACGAGCTGATCCACGAGATGAACGAGATATTGAATCACGACCTGATCGGCATCAACTGGGACTTTTCGCAGATGATCCGCGACAACGTCCTGGAAGCGCTGTCGGGCGTCAAGGGCGAGAACTCGGTCAAGATCATCGGACCCGAACCTGAACGAACTGGAAAAGTATGGCTGAGAAGTTCAATGCCGTGCTGGGTAGCGTCAAGGGCATTTCCGATCCGGGCATCTTCCACATCAAGGGACAATCGAACCTGGCCTTTCCGGTCGACCGCCGCAAGTGCGCCATGTGGAGCGTCAGCGTGGCCGACGTCGAAGACGTGATTCGAATCGGCCGTCGGCGGCAAGCCGTTTACCCAGATGATCGAAGGCGAACGTTCCTTCGACGTCACGTTGCGCTGGCCCGAGCGGCTCCGCCACAACGAAGAAGAAATCCTGAACATCCCGGTCGACGTGGTGAAGAACAAGGTGACCAGCGGTTCCGTCGCCTCGATCGCCGCCACGACGTTCACCGGAGCCAGCACGGGTCTGGCCACGACCGGCACGAGCCTCGACATGCCCTCGATCACCGGCAGCAAGTTCAACGCCACGCTGAGCAGCAGCACCCGCGTGCCGCGTCGCCGTCTGATCGACCTGGTGACGCCGCTCAACGACAAGGGGCAGCCCGATCCTAACGGCAAGTTTCTGCGTCCCGGCGCGTCGACGATCAATCGCGAGCAGGGTAATCGTTTGATCGCCGTCAAGTTCGGCGTCCGCGGCCGCGATCTGGCCAGCACCGTTGCCGAAGCCCAGGAAATGACCAAGGACCTGCTCAAGCCGCCCTACCGCGCCGTCTGGAGCGGAGAGTTCCAGCAGATGCAAGAGGCCGAAGCGCGGCTGATGTGGATCATCCCGCTCTCGCTGGGCATGATCCTGGTCATGCTGTACCTGGCATTCCGCTCGCTGCTCGATGCGGCCGTGGTGCTTTCCAACGTGGTCGACCTGTCGATGGGCGGCATCTGGGCGCTTGCTGCTCACCGGCACCCACTTCAGCATCTCGGCCGCCGTGGGCTTCATTTCTCTGTTCGGCGTGGCGATCATGGACGGGCTGCTGATGATTTCGTATTTCAATCAGCTCCGTTACCACGGCCTGCCGCTCTACGAGGCCGTGATGACTGGCGCCGAGAAGCGGGTCCGGCCCGTCATGATGACCGCCCTGACGGCCATGCTCGGTCTGTTGCCGGCGGCCATGTCGCACAAGATCGGCGCCAAACGCAACGGCCACTGGCCATTGTCGTCGTCGGCGGCATGATTACGACGCTGTTTCTGACGCGCTATTTAATGCCGGTGCTTATACAGCTTCTACGGCCACCGTCCGCCGTCGGAAGAGTCCGGCAAGATGGCGCACTAACAGAATCGGAGAGCGGAAAGCGGACTTCGTGGCTCAAATCGCTACGGCTTTCCGCTTTCGGCTCTCCGCTTTGTCCTTACGCTTTCGGCTTTTCTAAAACCTTGGCCGTCTTGATCGTGACAGGCTTCGTGGGCCGATCCTGCGGCCCGGTGGCCACAACGCCAATCGCGCGCACGACGGCCAGGCTGGCATCGTCGGCCGTCCGGCCGAAGGCCGTATACTGGCGGTCCAGGTGCGGCACCCTTTCCAGGCAGATGAAGAATTGCGAGCCGGCGGAATTGGGGTCGCTCGTGCGGGCCATCGACACCACGCCCGGTTCGTGCTTCGTGGCATTGAACTCGGCCGGAATCGTGTAGCCCGGGCCGCCCGTGCCGGTGCCGGCCGGACAACCGCCCTGGATCATGAAACCCTTGATGACGCGATGGAAGATCAGGCCATCGTAGTAACCGATCTTGGCCAGCCCGAGCAGATTGAGACAGTGGCCGGGCGCCACGTCGGGGAGCATGTCGAGCGTGATCTTGCCGGCCGTCGTGTCGAGTTCCAATTGGTAGCTATGCTTTTTGAAGTCGAGCGTTTTCTGCGCGGCTTCAACCTCAGCTTTGCGATTGGCGGCCATGGTGATCTAACCCTTCTGCGCGCCGGGCGCGCTTACGGAGTGCGATACGAGAATCAATTCCAAGGTGGGATTCTACCCGAGTTTAGCCGCCGGCGACACCGGCCACGGATCATGCGCCGCCGAAGGCCTCGATCGCCACTTCCCGCTCCGAATGGCTCGATGCGTACAGCCCTTCGAGCATGGCGATCACATTGGCTGATTGTTCGGGCGGAACCGGCACGGGCGTGTCGTCCAGCACGGCCTGGGCAAACTCGTAAATGGCCACGCGTTGCCCTTTCTCCCCGGCGGCGTGGTGAATTTTCAGATCCCAGGGAATCTCGTCATCCTCGCCGACAATGATTCCATCGGGCCAGATCACCCCGGCCTGCGTCCCGTAGAGATGCAGCCGGCAGACTTCATCCTCCGGCTGCAAGCCCAGCCAACTGGTTTCGAGGTTCATTGTGGCGCCGCCGGCGAACCGCACCAGTCCAGCGGCGAAATCTTCCACCTCGATGGTCGTCGGATCCCAACGGCCCCATTCGCTGCCGAGATCGGGGCGGCGGATCAGATGCTTGAACACCACGCCCGACACGGCCGTGGGTTGCGGGCAGCCCATCATCCACCATCCCAAATCGAGCATGTGGACGCCCAAATCGTAGAGCGGCCCGCCGCCGCTGAGCGATTTGTCGGTGAAACCGGGCCTGCCAGGCAAACGACGGCGGCGCAGCCATTGGCCGCGAGCGTAGTAGATCTCGCCAGGTGGATGACGCTTCAGCCAGGCTTGCAAGCGGCGCACGCTTGGCTCGAAGCGCATGTGCTGGCCAATCATCAGTTTCTTGCCGCTAGCACGCCAGGCGGCTAACATCGCCGCGGCATCCGCGCGCGAAGTGGCCATCGGTTTTTCGCACAGCACGTGCTTGCCAGCCTCGAGGGCAGCGATCGCGACTTCGGCATGCAGGCCACTGGGCACACAGACATCGATCACGTCGATCGTCGGGTCGTCGAGCAGTTCGCGATAATCGGTTACTCGGCGATCAATGCCGAACTGGTCGTGGACATCTGCCAGCGCGAGCGGCGAACTGTCGGCCACGGCCGCGATCCTTACGTCCGGAAGCTTCTGCCAGGCCGGCAAATGCTGGTCGCGAGCAATGATGCCGGCTCCGACGACAGCGACCGTAAGTCGGTGGGTGAGCATTGAACTTTTGCCAGAATCGCCGCTAGATTTGCTTCACGCTTTTACAAAGGGCCACCATACGCAATGGGCCTATTCTGGCCTGCTGGCGCGGGGCGTCAACGTCAACTCGGACTCGATTGCTCTCGCGGTGCCTTTCGTCTGGACAGCCGCGACACGATCCTGGCGCGACGGGAGGGTCGGCACTCCCCTGAGGGGCACAATTCGCTTTGGCAATTCCAGAGCCGTTCGATTAGGATAATCGGCGCAATGACCCGCCGCCGCGAGCGCTGCCGGCTTCTGGCAGTCGCTGTGCAACCCCCAGCCTGCTGCGATCAGGACTTCGACGCCATGGCCAAAGACGGTCCTTATCCGGTTTCGCCCCTCAATCAACCAGGGAATAAGCCGCCTCTCGGCAAGTTCCAGGAAAAAGATCGCGAACGCGACAAGGATAAGTCGGCCAAGCCCCCCTCGGATAAGCCGGTCGAGAAGCAGCCGGCTGCCAAAATGCCGGCGAGCGGAGACCCGCCCAAGCCCGGGCGGCTGATCGCGCTCGACGCCTATCGCGGGTTCATCATGCTGTTGCTGGCCTCGGCCGGATTCGGTTTTGCTGCCGTGGCCAAGGCCAAGCCCGATTCGATCTGGCCACAAGTCGCGGCGCAGTTCAAGCACGTGGACTGGCAAGGCTGCGCATTCTGGGATTTGATTCAACCGGCATTCATGTTCATGGTCGGCGTGGCCATCCCTTACTCTTACGCGGCCCGGCGTAGCCGCGGCGCGTCGTACATCGGGGTTCTGTTTCATGCCCTGGTGCGATCGCTCCTGCTAATCGCGCTGGGCATCTTTCTGGCTTCGCATTCGCAGCAGACGACGAACTTCTTGTTTACCAACGTGCTGGCCCAGATCGGGCTGGGTTACTTTTTCGTCTTCTTGCTGGTCAATCGTTGGAAGTGGCTGCAGGGGTTGGCGTTCGCCGTCATTCTCGGTGGCTACGGGTTTCTGTTCTTCAACCATCCGCTACCCGGACCCGACTTCGATTGGGCCAAGGCCGAAGTGCAGCCTCAGGAGCGCTTCGAAGGTGTTCAGGCTCATTGGAGCAAGAACGTCAATTTTGCCGCCGACCAGGACCGCAAGATTCTGAACCAGTTTCCCCGTGATAAACCGTACGAATTCACTGCCGGTGGCTATCAGACGCTCAACTTCGTGCCGTCGATAGCCACCATGCTGCTGGGCCTTATGATTGGTGAGTTGTTGCGCAGCGGCCGCAGTCCTCGGGCCAAGCTCGTTTGGCTGGTGGGCATTGGGGCCGTCTGCCTCGCGGCCGGCCTGGGCTTGGGTTACACCGTCTGTCCGATTGTTAAGCGGATCTGGACGCCCAGTTGGACGCTATTCAGCGGCGGGCTGGTGATCTGGATGCTGGCGGCATTCTATGCCGTGATTGATGTCGCAGGCTGGCGGTTTCTGGCCGCTCCGCTTGCCATTGTCGGCATGAACTCGATCGTCATTTACTTGATGAGCCAATTGATGAACGGCTGGGTGCGGACGAACCTGCAGATCCACTTCGGCCGGTACGCGCAGATGTCGAAGGACTGGATCGGCCAGCACCTCAACAGCCCGTTTGGCCAGGATGTCGCCCACGGTATTTACGACCCGGTCGCGCTGAGCGTGGCGGTGATGTTGGTCTTCTGGATCATCTGCTTCTGGCTCTACCGGCAGAAGATCTTTGTTCGGCTTTGAATCACCAAGGGGCGACTTTCTGGTGGCTCTTGGTGGGCGGCGCCCAACCCAGCGTGAACCTACGACAATCTCAAAGCCGCTTTTATGAAGCGTTCGATCTTGTCGAGCAGCGGGTCGGAAAAGCGACCGATGACTCGCACGATGTCGCGTTGATCTACCGTGTCCAGGTGCTCCGCCTTGACCGTGGAGTTGTGGATAAGACCGGTTTGTTGTCCCTCGAGCGTACCAACGTCGACAAATAACTGAGTCGATTCTTGCTGAGCGCGGTGATTGGTGCTCGTAACGATCGCAACAATCGTTGAGTTCAATCGCCGATGGAGCGAATCGTCCTGGACAACGATGGCAGGGCGCACTTTTGTGCCGACCCCGGAAACGAATGCAATCGGCAGAAGCACCACGTCGCCGCGGCTAAGTTTGAGGCCGGTGGTCATCGTAGTTGTCGTAGGCGTTCATTGCGGGATCGTTCCAACCTGCTTCGCCGGCGGTCCTGCCAGTCAACGGATACAACTCCCGAGGGGAAAAGTCCTCTTCGACGAACAACGTTTTTAGTCGTTCGAATTGCTCGGCTGAGATGATGTAGTAGACCTTTTGGGTTTGCGGATCTACCACCGGCACCGGCGAACCATGTTGCGTAAGCAACTCTTGGCGTTGTTCCTCGGTTAGATGAGTCATGGCAATCTCCTCGGCGTCATTATACCGAACCGGGTGGCGTTGGCCGAGAAGATTCAGTTCAGAAGCACGAAGTGCCCTTTAGGTTGGCTCCCTCGTTCTGCACGCACGCTCGCACAGCGGGACGGTATTGAATGGCGGTTTCGCCCTAATCAAACAGTTGCTGCAGTAACTCTTCACGCGGAGGACGCGAGAGCAAGCTGACGCCGACACCCAGGGTCAGCGAAACCAACAATCCCCACACCACTGGTTCCAGCCCGAAAAGAAAATAGGGGCGGAACGAAGTGGCCTGGCCGATGAGCGGGGTTGGTGCGAGCCAGCCCTGCGCGATCAGCCAATTCTGCCACCAGCCGAGCGCGGATAGAGCGAGGACAGTTGCCGCCCCGCCCAGCATGGCGGCCATCGCCCCCGCGGCAGTAGCGCGCCGCCAGTAGGCCGCCATCAGCGCCGGCACCAGAAAGGACGCCGCGCCGCTCGATGTGCAAAACACAATTAGCGCTTGCAGGTACTGCACCGGGTTGATGTTTGCCAGCAGCGCCACGGTTCCAATCGCCACCATCACGCCGTACGTTACCCGCCGCAAACGTTCCTCGCTTGCCTGGGGATGAATAAAACGCTGGTAGACGTCGTGTACCAGCCCCGAGGCAATCACCACCAGGTACGAACTGACCGTCGCCATCACCGCACCGAACGGCGCCGAGAGGATCAGCCCGGCCAGGAACGATCCGCCGGGGATTTGACTGGTGGTAAGCAAGGCCATACGTGGCACGACTTCGTCGGAGTGGCTCGGCGGCAGGTTGGGAATGATCACGCGGGCCGAGATGCAGATGGCAATCAAAGGGATGTAAATCAGCAGGTTGTAGCCGCCCAACACGACGATCGATCGCCGCAGGGTGCCCGTATCCTTGCTGGCCATGACGCGGACCATGCTGGCCGGCGCCGCGATGCCGCCGAAGATCCACACGAAGAACATCGAGCAGGCGAGGCCTAAGGGCAGGAACGGATGCCCGTCAGGCACGTAACCGGGGCCGCTGGCAAAGCCGGGACCGGTTTGCGCAATCGCCGCGAGCGTGGCGTGTTCCAGCCCGCCGGCCAGGGGCAACGCCAGCGCCAACAGCACCAGAACGCCTAACAGCATCAACACGCTTTGAAATAGGTCGGTCCAGACCGAGGCCAGGAATCCGCCCCACAGCGTGTAGCCGACGACAGTGATCGAGAACACGATCAGGCCGATGTAATAGCCAACGCCGAGCGAGGCGCCGCCCGCAGGCAGGTCTTCGCTCAAGGCCAGCGAAACGGCTTCGTGCGCAAAGCTCGGCAATGATAGCTTCATCACGATGGCGCCGGCTTTGAACTGCGCGGCCATCATGAATGAGAGAAAGAACATAATCAACAGCGAGGTCACCAGCCCTAGCACCGGCGAATCGAATCGGCCGCGGAACAGGTCGGGCACGGTCAGTGCCGAAGTGCGCCGCGAGAGCTGGGCAAAACGCTTGCCGAGGACGGTGAAGCCCGACAGCGGAACGATCATATAGCTGGCGATCCACAGGGTCACGATCCAGCCGTGGCTATAGACCAGCGACGGAAAACCCATGAACGTGCCGCCACTTTGGACCGTGGCCGTGAGCGCCATGGTCCATACGCCCAAGCCGCGATTGCCGAGGAAATAGCCTTGCAAGAACGAACCGCGCTCGACGACGCGCTGGGCCAGCGCCCCGAGCCAGGCGGAAACGAGAATCACCAGGACCAAGGCGATGAGCACGCCCGGTCCGGCTTCGGGCGCTTGTTCAGGCACTCCGCGCCTTCCTGGCCATCGTCGCCCATCGAGGCGTCCTTCATGAAGAAGAAGGCAAACCAGATGGAAAACAGAAAACAGACGACCCAGGGAACGACGACGCCCCAGAAAATCCAATCGGGAAAGCCGCAGACGAACGTCAGGTCTTCGATTGGCCGGTCGTAGCCGTTGAGATAGCAGTAGCCAACCGTATAGACGAGCGTGGTCAGCCACCAGCCCAGCACGACGAGCGCTTCGCGGCGCGCGGCGTGCAGCAACGAGTTTTCAATTCGGACCACGCGAGCATTCTCCGGCGCAAGGACGAAGCGATTCGACCCTGCCAAGATACTCGGCGGAACAGATGCGGCCAATTAAAATCTGCCGGCCCAGAAGGAGCAGCCGCCGGCGGAATTAAGCCGCGTCGCTTGCGACGCGCTCGTCCGGCTTCGGATCGTCTACGGCTTTCCGGCGCTGGGAGCCACGTAGGCGGGCGATTGTCGCCAACGTTTCAGCAGGCTGAAGACGATCGGCAACACGCTGATCACCACTACGCTCAATACGGCCAGTTCGAAATTGCGAGCCACCAGCGGAATCTGACCCAGCCAGTAGCCGGCCAGCGTCATGGAGAAGACCCAGCCGAGTCCGCCCGCGACGTTGTAGAGCGCGAACTTGCGATATCCCATCCGCGCCACGCCGGCCACGAACGGGGTGAAGGTGCGCACGATCGGCACAAACCGCGCGAGGATGATGGCCATCGCGCCGTGCTTCTCGTAGAACTCCTTGGCTGCCAGCAAGTGATCGTGCTTCACCAGCGGCAACCGTCCCCGTTCGAAGACGTGCTCACTCATTTGCAGGCCGACGTAGTAATTCACGGCGTCGCCCGCCACGGCCGCCACCATCAACACGGCGTTGAGCATGAAGATGTTGAAAATGTCCTGGCTGGCCAGGAAGCCGGCGGCAAACAGCAACGAGTCGCCCGGCAAGAAGAAGCCCACCAACAGGCCGGTCTCGCTGAAGATCACGGCGCCCAGCACGGCATAGCTGACCCACCAATGGCCGCCCAGGCTAACTAGCTGCCGTAAATTATCCGGATCGGCCAGCCCGATCAGCCATTTGACCTGTTCGATGAGCCAATGCACGTGCCGCTACCTCCAAGCCAGCATGAACAACACCACAGCGCCTGCGATTTTAACGGCTTTCAGCCGGCCGAAACATACCGGTTTCGGCACCTCGTCAGGGCGACTATGGCCAGTTGATTGCGGTGCTTCACCCCCTCGGCGTGTGAAAAAGCCGGAGATCGTTGCGAAAACAACAATTGTCCAGCCAGCATGAACGCATAGAATTCGGGAGCGGACGCATTGCTCAAGTCAAGCGCGTAGCTGGACCCCGCAGTGCATAGGCAGCAGCGGCATCCGCAACCGCCCGTAGAGGACAGGGTCATGCTGGAACTTGAATTGGCGACTACGGAACAGATTCTCGATGAATTGGCCAAGCGACCGATCGATTTCGTATTTGTATCGGTCTACGCTCGAGACAAGGGACAAATGGGGGGCTACTTGGCGCACAGCCCCCATTTGGGAAACGACGACGCCTTACGGATGTTGCGGCAGGCGGAGCAGTTTTTGGAAGAGCCTTTGGACGAGCAGTCTTTTGACGACGAAGCGAATTGATCCCGGAGCAATTTGTACGAAAAAGCTCGCAACGTCAGCGAACCCCGCTAAACTGGCTAAAGAGGGGGTGGAGCGGAGTTCGGCTTCTAATCAAAAGGGCAGGTAATCAAAAGGGCAGGCCAGCTTGGGTCGAGTCTCAGGTGGATTGGCTGGCGTCCCTCGCGGTTTGGGTTCGCAGTCGATTTGGAACCGCATTCAATTTTGCCGGCATCCGATCGGTCTGGCCCACAATGGCATGCGGCCATATAGTCCGTTGTTCTCCTCCATGCTTGCCGGCGACCGGGTTCAAAGTGAAGGTTTTACGACCAACGTGGCCATAGTGCTCGAATGGTCCGCAGTGTCGCGATCGGAATATCCCAATTAACCAGAACGCTAGTTGTTTAATTGCAACTAGTTGCGGCAATTTTCGGCCCGCCATTTGTAGACCAGACGGGAAAAGGCGACTATCGTATTAAGTCGGGCCCCAGCTGGGTTTTTGGCGTCGTCCTGCCAGTTCGCAAGTCAAAGGTTAGCAGACCGGTGAGTCCAATGAGTACGGAAGAGTCGGTTGACCCACGCTTGGTCGAACAGGCTCAAAAGCAAATTCGCGGTCTCGTCGACGAGATTGTCGGCTTCAGCAAGCAAGATGCTACGCCCGAAGTCTTCTTCGGCGAATTCCTGAACCGCGTCGTCTCAGCACTGGCCGCGGTGGGCGGTGCTGTCTGGTCTCCAGGCGAAAGCGGCGGACTGGAGCTGCAATATCAGGTCAATTTCCGCGAAGCGCGGATGCCGGACAAGCAGGAAGACCTGGTCAATCATCGTCGGCTGGTGCAGAGCGTATTCGGCAGTGGCGAGGGCGCGTTGATTCCGCCGCATTCGGGCAGCCCCGACCAGGTGCCAACCCGACGGACTACCTCCTCGTGCTTGGCCCGGTGCGCGTTGGCCGCGAAACCAAGAGCGTGGTCGAAATCTTTCAGCGGCCCAACCCGTCGGTGAAGACGCAACGGGGCTACCTGCGATTCTTGCAGCAGATGTGCGAGCTCGCGGGCGATTACCTCAAGAACCGCCAGTTACAGCATTTCACCGACCGGCAAGCCCTGTGGGGCGTTCTCGAACAATTCACTCGCTCGGTGCATGGCAGCCTCGAGCCGCGCGAAGTGGCCTTTACGATTGCGAACGAGGGACGCCGGCTGATCGATTGCGATCGGCTGACTGTGGCCTTGTGGCGCGGACGGAAGTGCAAGATCGAAGCCATCAGCGGACAAGACACCTTCGATACCCGTTCCAATACGGTCATGCTGCTCACCAAGCTGGCCACGAAGGTCGTCGTAGGCGGCGAAGCGGTATGGTATTCGGGCGACGCCACGAACTTGCCGCCTCAGATTGAAGAGGCCGTACAGGAATATGTCGATGACTCGCACTCCAAGCAAGTGGGGATCATCCCGCTACGGCGGCCGCAGTTGGTTGGCACGGGCGACGACGAGAAGCGCGACGACATGCCGATGGGCGCGCTGATTATCGAACAGATTGAGGACATCCGCCCGCGCGACGGGATGATGCAGCGGGTCGAGGTCGTTTGCGAACATAGCTCCGTGTCGTTGGGCAACGCTCTCGAACATCATCAGATGTTCCTGATGCCCGTTTGGCGCACGATCGGCAAGAGCCGCTGGCTGGTCGCGGCCCGCCAGTTGCCCTGGACGGTGACGGCTGCCGTCGCTGTCGTGGTCCTTGCCTTGGTGCTTACTTTCGTTCCCTATAACTTCAATATTTCCACCAACGGCCAACTCTTGCCGGTTGGTCGGCGTGACGTATTTGCTCCGGTCGACGGCACCATTGAGCGGTTGCTGGTGCGGCACGGCGACAAGGTGCAGCCAAAACAGGTTCTGGCTGAACTGCAGAACACCGATCTCGAAGTCCAACTCGAAGACTTGCTCGGCCAACGAGCCTCGGCACAGGAACAACTGCAATCGTTCGATCGCACGCTCGTCGAACAAGGCAAGCACATGAAGGTCGACGAACGCAACCGCATTGCCGGCCAACGGGCCGAGACGAAGCAGAAGCTCGCGGCCCTCGATCAGCAGATTCGCGTCGTGACGCTGCAACACGAAAAACTCAAAGTGCTCTGCCCGATCGCCGGCGAGATTACCACGTGGAACGTCGAGGAATTGCTCCTGCGGCGCCCGGTCCGCCAGGGCCAGGTGCTGTTGCAAGTGGCCGAAACAACAGGTGAATGGGAACTCGAATTGCGAATGCCCGAGGACCGTGCCGGTTATCTATCTGAAGCCAGGCGCGATATGGGCAAAGACTTGAAAGTCACCTACCGTCTGGCCACCGATCCGGGAGTCGACCACGAGGGCCGAGTTACGGAAGTGCATGAAATTGCGGACATCCGCGGTGAAGAAGGCAATACCGTGATGGTCAAGGTGGCGATCAACAAGGCGGACTTGGACTATTTGCGTCCCGGCGCCGATGTGATGGCCAAGATTTACTGCGGTCGGCGCTCGATTGGGCTACGTCTGGTTCCACGATGTCATCAACTTCATCCACTCGCGGGTGTTGTTCAAGTTGTAGGCCGATTGATAGGCGCTACCGCGGAAATCCACCGTTGTTTTTGCCCCGGATTTTCCGGAGCAGGAGATAGCTCGTCATGAAATTCAAATGGTTTTTGCCAATTGCCACGCTCTGCACGTTGCCGCTGGTGACCGGGGCGGCTCCGCCTCCTTCGGAAGCCCAGTTGCATCACTGCCTCGTCTCGCTGATCGAAGACGTCCAGATCCCGGCCGAAGTGGCGGGCGTGCTCGTCAAGATCAACGCCAAAGAAGGCGACCAGTTGGAAGCCGGGGCGCCGCTCGTGCAAATCAATGAAAAGGAAGCCATCTCCCAGCGCGATGTGGCCCTGGCCGAAGAGAGATCTTCGCGTGAAAAGGCCGACAACGACGTCAACGTCCGCTATGCGGATGCAGCACGCAAGGTGGCCGAGGCGGAATACAAATTGAACGAAGCAGCCAATACGCAGCACAAAGGTACCGTTCCGGTCGTCAAGATGCAGGAACTTTGGCTGAAAGTCCGGCAGGCGGAATTGCAAATTGAGCAGGCCGAGCACGAGAGAACCATCGCCAAGTTCGAAACCGAAGGCTACAAGGCCAAGGTCGATCTGGCCGACGAGCAGGTCCGCATGCGCAAGATTACGGCTCCCATCAAGGGCGAGGTGGTCGAGGTCTTGTTCCGCGAAGGTGAATGGGTCGAACCGGGCAATCCCGTGCTGCGCATCGTGCGTCTCGACCGCCTGCGCATCGAAGGCTTTCTGAACATCAAGGACTTCTCTCCGTCCGAAGTCGGCAAGCGACACATTCATATCGTGGTGCCGCTGGCCCGAGGACGGATGGAGAAATTCGACGGCATGATTACGTTCGTCAATCCGCTGGTGCAAGCCGGCGGCGAATATCGCGTCTGGGCCGAGGTCGTCAACCGCCAGGAGAATGGCGAGTGGCTGTTGCGGCCGGGCTTGGAAGCCGAGATGACGATCGACGTCGGCACATTGGCGGCTCGTCCGGCCGACGCGCGCTAACGCGTCATCTGCGGTGAAGAGTTTTCTCGCGTCGACGTTATTCCGGGACTGACGCTCCGGGCTCGGTTAACACGGACTACTGGCAACTGACTACTTCTCATGGCCACTCTGGCTGATGCACTTCGCTCCAGTACCGGTCGCCGGTTGGCGCTGCGCATCAGGCCCGACCTGATTGCCACGCGTCAGCGCTACCAGGGCCGCGCGTTTTGGATCGTCAAGGATCCAGTCGGGCTGCATTACTTCCGCTTCCAAGAGGAAGAATACGCCATCCTGCAGATGATCGACGGCGAATGCAGCCTGGACGACATCAAGGAGCAGTTCGAAGCCAAGTTCCCGCCGCAGAAGATCAAGCTCGAAGAGTTGGGCAACTTCGTCGGCATGCTGCACAAGAGCGGGCTGGTATTGTCCGAGGCTCCAGGCCAGGGCGTGCAACTCAAGAAGCGCAGCGACAGCGCCGCCGCCAGGAATTAATGCAGAAGTTGTCGAACATCCTTTCGGTCCGCTTTCGTGGGATCAACCCCGAAAAGCTGCTGAACTGGATGGACCCCAAACTTGGCTGGATGTACACCAAAGCGGCCGCGATTTGTTGCGGGCTGTTGGCCCTTTCAGCGCTGTCGCTGGTGGCCGTACAGTTTGACGAGTTTCACGCCAAACTGCCGACGTTTCACCAGTTCTTCACGGTCCATAATGCCTTTTGGCTGATGGTCGTGCTGGCCGTTACGAAGATCATTCACGAATTCGGCCACGGGCTGACCTGCAAGCATTTCGGCGGCGAGTGCCACGAACTGGGCGTGATGTTCCTTGTGCTCACGCCTTGCCTGTATTGCAATGTCTCGGATTCCTGGATGCTGCCGAGCAAATGGCAACGCGCGATGATCGGCGCCGGGGGCATGTATATCGAGATCGTCATCGCGTCGATCTGCACTTGGGTTTGGTGGTACACCCAGCCTGGACTGCTGCACAACCTGTGCCTCAGCGCGATGTTCGTCTGCTCGGTGAGCACGGTGATCTTCAACGGCAACCCGTTGCTGCGATACGACGGCTACTACATCCTTTCCGACCTGTTGGAAATTCCCAACATGAGTCAGAAGGCCACGAGCGTGTTGGGTCGCACCTTGGGCAAGGTCTGCCTGGGGCTCGATCTGGCGGACGACCCGTTCCTGCCGCGGCGCAACCGCTTCCTGTTCGCTACGTACGCCATCGCCTCGGCGGTTTATCGCTGGGTGGTGGTGTTTTCGATCTTGTTTTTCTTGAACCAATTCTTCAAACCCTACCGCCTCGAGGTCATCGGTCGATTCATGGGCGCCATGTCGCTCTATGGCCTGTTGATCTATCCGCTCTGGAGGCTGGGGGTGTTCTTCTGGGTGCCGGGGAGAACCGACATGGTAGATAGAGTTCGCATGTGGATTTCGATTAGCGTCGTGGCATCGGTGCTGGCCGCGGTTTTCTTCATTCCCGTGCCGCATCGCGTCTTCGGCACGTTCGAGTTGCAAGCCCACGACGCGAAGAGCGTTTACGTTCACGTGGCCGGGCAGCTCGAAGAGGTGTTTGTCCACCCTGGTGACAAGGTTGTCGAAGGACAGACGCTGGCCCGGCTGACAAACGACAAGCTCTCGTATTCGATCGCTGAATTGACCGGGCAGCGCGACCAATTGAAATCGCAATTGGCCAGCTTGAATACGCGTCGTTTCGAGGACGCGTCGGCAGGCCTGGAGATTCCCAAGGTCCGCGAGACGCTTGCCTCGACGGAGCAGCAACTCGTTGAAAAAGAAGCGGATGTGAAGCGTTTGCAGCTTGTCGCGCCGGTTGCGGGAACGGTGTTGCCGCCACCCGATCAAGAGCAGAAAGCCCCCCCCGAAAAAGAACTCGAGGCCTGGAGCGGCACGCCCTTCGAGCCCAAGAATATCGGCGCCACGTTGGACGAGAGCACATTGTTCTGCCAGGTCGGCGATCCCCATTCGATGGAGGCGATCGTGGTCATCGATCAGGCCGATATCGAATTCCTGCGGATGAAACAAAAGGTCGACGTCAAGTTTGAGGAACTGCCGTACCTGACGTTCGAATCAGAAGTCCAAGAAATTGCTACCCAGGAACTCAAGGTCAGTCCCAAGCATCTGACCAACAAATCGGGCGGCGAACTGCCGACCAAGACCGACGAGGCGGGCGTCGAACGGCCGCTGACCACGAGCTACCAGGTGCGTGTCTTTCCAATTGACGACGCGGACGGACTGCTGCGGATCGGCTTGCGCGGCCAGGCCAAGATCCACGTCGCTCCGAAATCGGTGGGCTGGCGGTTGTGGCGCTGGTTCACCCAAACGTTCCATTTCCGGATGTAGAACGGCGGCGGCAGGTTCGAATCCCGGTTTTTAGACCCGTCGCGGATTGGCGAATCGGCGCCGACGGATTCTTCGATACTCAGGGCGCAATCCATCATTCCGGTGGGCGTTTGGGCGCGTTCCAGTGTCCGTGGTATAATTGCCATAAGCTCGCTACGATTTGCGCAACTTGCCTGAACCGATTTGCGCAGAATCGTACCTCTTCACTCGCTCTCCGAGCGCCGAGCTGTCGCCGGAGAAGAGAATACGCATCGCCCTCCGATTTTTCCCAGCCCTGGGGTGTATGTCCATGAAGAACACCATCGACTACGTCTATCGCTTCGATCCTAGCAACCCCAGCGCCAAGCCGGTGCCTCCCGACGCCGACGTTGCCAAGCGTCGCCTCGAAGAAGGCAATCACATGTTCAGCCAATGGATGGATAGTTGTGGGCAGAGCAATTTCTCCAAGGGCGAGCAGCCGCAATACGTCGTTCAGTGCAACGGCTTGGAAGTCGGCATGGTCCGTAGCGACAGCCAGATGCCGCGGCAGCTTCCCTTTGCCGTGGTCGTGGGCTGCTCTGACGCCCGCGTCCCGACTGAGATGATCTTTGGCCAGGGTTTCAATGATCTGTTTGTGATCCGGGTCGTAGGGGGCGTGCTCGGCGGCGAAAGTTTGGGCAGCATCGGCTTCTCGCTGAACGCCCTGAGCGAAAGCGTCCGCGTCATCGTCATGCTCGGCCACAGCGGTTGCGGGGCCGTTACGGCCGCCGTCGATGCCTATTTGCAGCCGCTTAAGTTCTGGTCCAAATCGACGCCTTCGACGCTACGCACCATCCTGCAAGGGTTGTTCGTGCCGGTTCGCGAAGCCGCCAACGGACTGAAGCAGGCCTGGGGCTCCGACGCGAGGAATCAGCCCGGCTATCGCGAGGCCCTGATCGAAGCCAGCGTTTTCCTCAACGCCGCTCAGGGAGCCTACGACGTCCGCCTGGAAGTCGAACGCTCAGGAAAATTCGAGATCGAAGTTCTGTACGGCGTCTACAACCTCTTCAATCACAAAGTGACGATGCCGATCGATCTGCACCACCATGCCGACCACCAACCGTTGGGTCTGGCCTACGCGCCGACCAATCCGCGCGACTTCAGCACGCTGGCCTTGCGTTTGGGGGAGTTGTTGCGTCCCGGTCGCACGCCGACCGATCACAAGGGGAATGGCGCCGCAAAGCCGCCCAAGCGCATCGTCGATAAGGCCGAAAAGAGCTGAGGCATGATACTGCCACCACAAGCCTGATGCGCCAGCGAGGGGACCGGATGCGAGACTCTCTCGCCGTCGCTTCGGGCTAGTGCGGGCTTCGTGGTACACTCGAAATTAGCTCAAAAGCCCGCGCAGCGCTTCGACCAGCCGCTCAATATCTGCCGCCCGCGTGTAGAGGTGGCACGAAGGCCGGATCCACCAGCGATCTTGCCATTGGGTCAGCGGAATCTCGATCTGGTGTTGTTCCCACAGGTTTCGTTGCAGCGCTGGGCCGTCCACGGTCGGCATCGGCAGCGAAATCATTGAGCCGTACCAATCGACGCTGTCGGGCACCAGCGGTTCGAGCCCCGTCAATTCGCTGATCTTTTCCCGTGCCAGCCGTGCCAGGGCGTGCCCGTGCGCCCGAAAATCCTCCCAGCCAACGGCTGCGAAGAAATCCAAAGCTGCCGGAATGGTCAGCAGGGCCGAGGGATCGCGTGTACCGAGCCAGACCAGTTCGTCCCGCCAGGTTTTTACTTGGCCGAACGGCTTGCCCCAACTTATTACCGGGGAGCGAATGCCGGTTTGAGCTCGTGGATGTACGTACAAGAATCCCGAGCCGATCGGGGCCGACAGCCATTTGTGGCAGCTCGCCGCGTAGAAATCGCAATCGAGCGTCGCCAGGTTGAGCGGTCGCATGCCGATGGCATGGGGCCCGTCGATGCAAATCGCCAAGCCCAGCTCTCGCGCTCGCCGGCAAATTGCCTCGGCCGGCAGCACGACGGCGGTCGGACTGGTGACATGGCTGAAAACCAGCAGTTTTGTCCGAGGCGTGGCGCAGGCAAACAATGCCGCGACGACTTCGTCGGCCGATGCGAGTGGCCGCGGCAAGCGGGCGGTGACCAGCCTCGCACCGACCGCCTCGCACCGCTGCTGCCAGATTCGCACGTCCGCGCCATATTCGTGGTCGGTCAATAATACTTCGTCCCCCGTAGCCAGCGGGAAGCTTTGAGCCACGATGTTCATGGCGAACGTGGCGTTATCGACCAAGACGAGATCGTCGTCGGAGCAGCCGACGAACTGCCCCAGTCGCTGCCTCGCTGCGGCGAGCGCGCCTTCCATCTCGCGATTCAAAAAGTTGATGGGATTCGTTTGCAGGCGTTCCTGCCACGCCTGCCGGGCGGCCAGCACCGGTCGTGGCGACGGTCCGAATGAGCCGTGATTGAAATAGGTGATGCCCTGGTCGAGCGGCCATTGGCCGTCGAGAGCCGCGAGTTTTTCAGCCGATAGCATGCTGAGGAAGCCTTCAACGATTGATTCCCTGGAGCAGTAATCGTGATATGTTACCGTACACCAGCCCGCTGCGCAAGCAAGGGTGTCGCGAGTGCGGTCTTCGCGAAGGTGTGGTTGACTGCTCGACCAGCGGTCGGTTGTGAAATGCCCCCTTGGCCGTCCCGGTATAATGCCGTGGGCAGATGGTTCACCCTGTCCGGATTACGACTCGATGGCCAATTTGCAAAAGCGCGTGCCCGAAAATGTCGCCGGCGAATTCTTCGTCGACACGACGTGCATCGATTGCGATACCTGCCGGCAACTTGCGCCGACGATTTTTGGCGAAACGTCGGAATATTCATTCGTCCGCGAACAGCCCCGTTCGGCCGATGAGCGTCGCCGCGCCACGCAGGCCTTGTTGGCGTGTCCCACTGGATCGATCGGCACCGAAGGCCGGAACGATGCGCGTGAAGTGCGGAACGATTTCCCGCTGCCGATCGAAGGCGAGGTCTACTATTGCGGTTTCAACTCGCCTAAATCCTACGGCGGCAATAGCTATTTCATTGTCCATCCGGCAGGCAACTGGCTGATCGACTCGCCGAAGTTTCTGCCGCAACTTGCGAAATCCTTTGCTGCTCGCGGAGGCGTGGCCAACATTTTCCTTACGCACCGCGATGATGTGGCCGACGCGGCCCGTTACGCCGAAGCGTTCGGCAGCCGGCGCATCATCCATCGGCAAGAGTTGGCCTCGCAACCCGGCGCCGAGTTCGTTCTCAACGGAGAAAAGCCGGTGGAGTTGGCAGAAGGTTTTTTGGCGATTCCCACGCCAGGGCATACGGTCGGCCATTGCGTGCTTCTCTATCGCAATCGTTTCCTATTCACGGGCGATCACCTGTGGTGGAATCGCGACGGTCAGCGGTTGGGCGCTTCGCACGATTACTGCTGGCATTCGTGGTCCCAGCAAATTGATTCGCTGGAGCGTCTTCAGCGGTTCAGTTTCGAGTGGGTTTTGCCTGGACATGGCCAGCGGGTTCAGTTGCCGGAGCCGCAGATGCGCGAAGCGTTGAGACAGTTGGTGGAACGCGCTCGCATCGGTTAAACTGTGGGTGAGCGGCGGGCGGCAGCCGAAACGTCATTGGATTTCGATTCTCTCATGAGCACCAGCACCCATACTCCTCCGGCCGGTCAGGCGAGCGACGAAGAATTGCTTCTTCGCTATCGCGACCATGGAGACGTGGCGGCTTTCGAGACGCTGGTGCATCGTTACGAACGCGAATTGCACAGTTACTTGTTTCGCTACCTGGGCAATGCCAGCCTGGCCGAAGAGGTCTTTCAGCTCACGTTCCTCCGCCTGCACGAAAAATCACATCTCTTTGCCGCGGACCGGAGCTTTCGGCCCTGGTTGTATAGTCTGGCTACGCATCTGGCTGTCGACACGCTGCGTAAGGCCGGCCGACGGCGGACCGTGAGCCTGAACAGCGAGCAGGTCGATCACGAAGGCGAAACTCGGCAATTGATCGGGCTGCTGGCCGACGATACTCCCAGCCCGCTGGCGCAATTGGAAGCTTCGGAGCGGCAGGCGTGGATTCGCGAGGCAATTCAATCGTTGCCCGAGGAGATGCGCAGCGTGGTGCTGCTCACCTACTTTCAGGGGCTGAAGTACCGGGAAACGGCCGACGCATTGGGCATTCCCCTGGGGACCGTCAAATCACGCCTGCACAAAGCCCTCCATGCCTTGAATCGGGCTTGGAAGCGGGGCGAATTGGCGGGGGAGGAGTGATCGGCATGTACGACCGCCTGCTCGGCTACTTGTTCGGCTGCCTCGATCCCGCGGAATGCCGCGAAATCGAAGCCGCCCTGGATACCGACGGCTCGCTAAGGGAAAAACTGGAGATCTTGCGTCGCTGCGCATCCCCTGGAAATCGATCGAGCGCTCCTCCCACCGCCGAAAGATCTGGCGGCCAACACCTGCCAACGGCTGCGAGGTCTGCTGGGCCAGGATCCCGGGGCGGACGCGCCGCCGCGACCTCCGGTTTAGCGCCTCGTATTAAGGCACGGACTAGCGCGACAGGCATGACCATGGCACGCGCATGCCGCCTTAAACCAGCCACGCACATTCCGCCGGCCCGCGAATTCTGCTAGCCGGCGAATTCTGCTAGCTCAGTCCCGCAGCGTCATTTGGGCCGCGAGCATCAGCAATAGGACGATCAGCAGGGTAATTAAAAACAGGCCCAACAGCGAAATGAACATGCCCTAAACCTCGACAAAACACGGTCGCAGATGCAATTCGCCCTTGGTTCCAAGGGCCGACGATGGTGAATCTAAAGATCGCCCCGGAGAATTGCAAGGCATAACCGAATCTGGCAAATAATTGCCGAGGCCGGAGCGTCATCAACCACGGGGAGTTATCGGCCGGTGGCAAGTTTTCGCCTGCCGCATCGTCGCCGTGTACTGTTTTTGCGAGGTGCCTGAATGTTCGGCCGAACTCTTTGTTGCCTGGCTGCCACGATGCTGTTATCGGGTTCGCTGGCCCGAGCCGCTGATCGGCAACCGTCCCAACCGCATCCCAATGTGCTGTTCATCGCCATCGACGACCTGCGGGATTGGGTCCATTACTTGGGTGTGAACCCGCAAGTCCAAACGCCGAACATCGATCGCCTGGCCGCTCGGGGCGTGAGCTTCACGCACAGCTACTGTGCCGCCCCGGTCTGCAATCCGTCGCGCACGGCCCTGCTCACGGGCCTGCGGCCTTGGACGTCGGGCGTCTACGACAATGACACGGAATGGCGCGAGGCAGTGCCGGTTAGCGCCACGACGCTCCCGGCCTGCTTTCTGAGCCAGGGATACTATGTTGCCGGCGCCGGCAAGATCTTCCATGGCAACCGCATTCGTCCGGAAGAATGGTCCGACTTTTCCAAGGAAAAGAAGGGTGACCCCGCGCCCGACCCCAAGCAGAGCGATGGGGTGGGCGGAATCAAGTTCGCGCCGCTCGATTGTCGTGACGAAGACATGACGGATTATCAGAGCGTCAGCTATGCGATCGAGCAGTTGAATCGTCCGCATGATAAGCCGTTGTTTCTGGCCTGTGGCTTGCACAAGCCGCACATGCCCTGGAACGTTCCTCGGAAGTACTACGACCTGTATCCGCTCGATCAAATCGAACTGCCGAAAGTGTTGGAAACCGACTTGGACGACGTGCCGCCGGCCGGCGTGAAGATGGCCCGGCCCGACGGTGATCATGCCAAGATGCTGGACTCGGGCGCTGGAAGGAAGCCGTGCAAAGCTACCTGGCGGCGATCACCTTTTGCGATGCCATGATCGGTCGGTTGCTGGATGGATTTGATAAGTCGCCGTACGCATCGAACACGATCATTGTCCTTTGGGGCGATCACGGTTGGCATTTGGGCGAGAAGCAGCATTGGCGAAAGTTCGCCCTGTGGGAAGAGGCCACGCGGGCACCGTTGATCTTTGTCGTGCCCGGCGTCACCAAGCCGGCCGGCGTCTGCGCGCGAACCGTCGACTTCATGAGCATCTACCCGACGCTCACTGATTTGTGTGGCTTGCCAACGCCATCGCACGTCGAAGGAAAGAGCATCCGCCGGCTTCTCGAAGATCCATTGGCCGCCTGGGACCAACCGGCCATCACCACGCATGGTTACAAGAACCACGCGGTGCGAACCGAAGCTTGGCGATATATCCGCTACGCCGATGGCGGCGAAGAGTTGTATGACGAAACCAAGGATCCGCGGGAATGGGTCAATCTGGCCGGCAAGTCAGAGTTGGCCACGGTGAAAAGCGATCTGGCCCATTGGCTGCCGACCAGCAACGCTCCTTCGGCGGGGAAGCCCGACAAAAAGTCGGACCCCGATCCTGGCAAACAGGCCAAGCAGGCCGCTCGCAAAGCCGCCAAACAGGCCGAATAACCGTCATTTAAGGCAGATTCTGCTGTAAAACGACGGCAAGTGTCGCCACCCGTGCTGCCGCTTTCTGATTTCCCTCTTGCGCCCGTCTGGTTAGACTTGGCTAGTGGGAATCGTTCGTCCACGCGGCAGGCATTTCATGGCGTCGACTCGATCCACATTCATTCCACTGGGAAAGACTCCGTGTCTAGATCTAGGGCCGGGAGCCGATGGCGCCAAACTCGCCGGTGTACCAGCCTGATCGTGCTCCGTGCGATGGCCGTTTGGGGAATCACCGGTCTAGGGTTGGCACTTTGCAATGACGCGGGAAACGGACCGAATTGGCTGCGCTCGGCCGCCGCGCAACAGCCTGCCGTGGGGGCGGTAAGAACGCCCGCGGTTACTGGCGGCCAGGCCGCCGGAGTCGTGCAGCCGGCTGGACCCGGCCCAATGATTCCCGGCCAGGCGATCCCCGGCCAGGCCATGCCGGCGGTCCATGGCGCGATGCTGGCCGGCCGCAACCCCCAGGTCCGCAAAACCTGGCTCGAACAAGGCGGTGGAAACCAGACCACGGAAGATGCCGTCGCCCTGGCCTTGGAATGGCTGGCCAAGCACCAGAATCCCGACGGCCATTGGTCGCTGCACGCCTTTCATCGTACGCGCGAATGCAAGAATCGTTGCGGTCAACCGGGCATGGTGTGCGATACGGGCGGCACGGCCTTGGCCTTGCTCCCCTTTCTCGGCAATGGTGAAACGCATCGGGCCGGGCCGCATGCCGAGGTCATTGCCAAGGGGCTGCGCTGGCTGATTGCCCATGAAGGTGCGGACGGAAGGTGGGTCGAATCGATCTACACGGAATCGTATGCCCATGCGATTGCCACGATCGTGCTCTGCGAGGCATTGACCTTGAGCGGCGATCAAGCCCTGCGGGAACCGGCGCAACGGGCGGTCGGACACATTCTGTTCATGCAGGACGTCGATGAACAGGATCCTGATGCGACCGGCGGTTGGCGTTATGAAGCGAGCGAAGACGGCGACACGAGCATCACCGGCTGGCAATTGATGGCGATGCGCGTGGCTCGCGATGCCGGCTTCGTGGTGCCGGAAGAAGCCTTCACCTCGGCAATGAAGTTCCTGGACGGAGTGCAGGCGAATCCGAAAAGCGGTTTGTTCTCTTATCTTCCCGGGGCGCCCGTTACCGCCGCCGATGACCGCGCAGGGGCTGCTGGCTCGGGAGTATGCCGGTTGGAAACTCGATAACCCGGCGCTACAGGTCGGGGTTCAATTCCTGTTGCAAAAGGAGAATCTCCCAGACCGCAAGCGATTCGATCTTTACTACTGGTACGCGTCGACTCAGGTCATGCGCCACTTGGGAGGCAAGACTTGGGAGAAATGGAATCCTCTGGTTCGAGACGCGCTGATTGAAACTCAGGAAAAGAAAGGCCACCAGGCGGGAAGCTGGAAGCCGCTCGGCTACCACGACGTTGCCGGTGGCCGCCTCTACATGACGGCCTTGGGCGCCTGCACGCTGCAGGTTTATTACCGCTACAAGCCGATCTATCCGATCACGGCCCTCGTCGGCGCACTTTCGGCAAATGCGCCGAAGCCCGACCCAGCCGCGATGGCCCCGGCTCCCGCGCCGAACCCGTTGTTGATCGAACACGGGAAGAAAAAGCCGGCCGTGGGCAAACGCCGCCCCACGGTGAATTGAAGCCGGTTTTCTTGTATCGCGGGCAATATTGACCGCCTGCTGGACACCGTCGAGAAGTCCCCCTAGAATAGCGGGCATCCCGTCGACCGGGGGTGCATGCCGGCACCCATGATGAATTGTGACTTCACGTTCATGAGGTGGCCCAATGTCAATTCGCCCTTTCACGCGGAAGCGGTTTGTTCGGTCGCTTCTTTGTTTCGCATTTGCATGTTTGGCGTCGGGTTTGGCCGAGCGCAATTTGCAGGCGCAAACGTCGAAGGCGGTGAAGCCGGCGAAGGCCTCGCAGGCCGAAACAACCGGCTTGAAAATTACGCCAGTTAAGCCCGAGTTGCACGATGCCGCACTGAAATCGGCGGCGCATATCGACGAACTCGTGGCCGCGAAACACAAGCAGCAGGGGTTGCGCTCCAACGGCCCCGCGACGGATGAGCAATTCGTACGTCGCATTTACCTCGATGCCACCGGGACGATCCCGACTTCAAAGCAGGCCGATTCGTTCCTGAGATTCGTGGGCAAAAACAAACGGACGGTGCTCATCGACTCGCTGTTGAATTCGCCCGGCTATGCCAGCCAGATGTACAACTGGCTGGCCGACATCCTCAGACTGGTCGACCAGACCGATTTCTACGGCTATATGCGGCCGTATTCGGACTGGGTGAAGGACGATTTGCGGCAGAATCGGCCGTGGGACGTCATGGTGCGCGAAATGCTTACGGCGAAGGGGCGCGTGTTCGAGCATCCCGCAGCCGGCTATTTGCTGCGCGATCGCGGCATGCCGCTCGACAATCTGAACAACACCGTGCGAATTTTTCTTGGCACGCGAATCGGCTGCGCTCAGTGTCATGACCATCCTTTCGATCGCTGGAAGCAGGAGGAGTTCTATCAACTTGCCGCTTTCGTCGGAGGGCTCGAGTATTCGGTGCCCAAAGACCAGCAGTCGCCTTTACAGATCAAGGATACCGACGCCGCCGCTTCGGCCCCCACGTCGCCCGAGGCTGGCGTGGCACGGCAAATGTTAGCTGCCAGCCGCAGAGAGATCTTCGAAAACGAAAAGAGGCAGCTTACATTCCCGGCGACGTTTCACGACGAGAAGCAACGCAGGAAGGTGGTGAAGCCGGCCGTCATCTTCGGCAAAACGCCGACCACCGTGCCGCTGCCCGAACGACGCAAGGTGTTCGCGGATTGGATTACCTCGCCGGACAACCCGCGTTTCGCGTTGACGATGGCCAACCGGCTATGGCGTAAAGCGATGGGCACGGGATTGATCGAGCCAGTCGACGACATGAAGGACGAGTCGGTGGCGTCAATTCCGGAGCTGATGGACTTCTTGTCGAGCGAGCTGGTTCGACTCAAGTTCGATATGAAGGAATTTCAGCGGATCATTTATAACACCAAGACCTATCAATCACGCGTTACCTACGATGACCTTGATCTGACGAAGCCCTACTATTTCGCCGGGCCCGTGCTGCGGCGGATGACGGCCGAACAGGTCTGGGATTCGCTGCTGACGCTGACCATCGAGTCTCCGGAAGCGAACGTGCGGCCGGACGATGACGTCTATCTCGCGAGTTTTGCGCTCAAGACCTCAATGTCGGCACAGCAAATCATCGAGGCGGCCAAAGAGGTGCAGGCAATCCGCAAGGTCGAAGCCGAGGAGAAGAAGAAGCGTCTCTACAAAGACAACGAATTGCTGCGTGCCTCGGAACTGCCGCAGCCGCGCCCGAGGGACATTTTCTGCGGCAGTTCGGCCAGAGTGACCGCACCGCGATTTCGGACAGCCACACGGAAGGCACGGTCCCTCAATTGCTCACCATGTTCAACGGCCCCGTAACGCACATGATGCTCGAGAGCGGGTCGGTGATCTATAACGACGTCGTCTCAGGAAAAACAGGCGGAGAACAACTGGAGCGAATCTTCCTGTGCCTGTTAGGTCGTAGGCCGACGCCCGGTGAAAAGGCAATTGCCATCAAAGAGATCAAAAACGCCGGCGCCGACGGCTACGGAAACGTCATTTGGGCGCTGCTCAATACCCGCGAGTTCCTCTTCATTCAATAACCGGCCTGGATAGGCCGCCAGCCTTTTTTAGCGAGAACAGCCATGTCCATCGACCGCGCAATGGGAAATGAGCTATCGCGACGCCAGCTCGTTGTCGATCTGGCTCGGTACTGTTTTGGGGTCAGCGTGCTGCCGCTCGGACTTACCGCTGCGCTCGAGGCAGCCGAAAGAACGGCCGGAAAGATGTCCTCCGGCAAGTCCTCGTCATCCACTGGCTTTGCGGAACGGGCCAAGCAGATCATCTACTTGTCGATGAACGGCGCCATGTCGCAATTGGATACGTTCGATCCCAAGCCGGCCAGCAAAATGCAGGGCGAAACGAAGGCCATTCAGACGAAAATCCCTGGTGTGCAGTTTTCCGAATTTCTGCCCAACCTGGCCCAGCGGGCCAATCGGCTCGCCGTGATCCGCTCGATGAGTTCGACTACGGCGGATCACAACCAAGCCAAGTATTTGATGAGCACCGGCTACAAGCAAATCGCATCCACCCGCCATCCTGGCTTGGGTTCGTGGGTGCATTCGCAACTCGGCCGGCTGCACAAAACGCTCCCCGTCGCAGTGCAGATCGGCGGCGGAATCGGTTCGGGCTATTTGGGAACCGAGTTTGCGCCAGTTCCTGTCGGCGACCCGAAGCTCGGCTTGCAAGACACCAAAATGCCTGCGTATCTCAACGACGAGGCTTTCGACAAACGGATGAAGCTTTCCCAATCCTTCGGGGCCGGGTTTCGTCAACTCGCCAAGAATAATCGTAAGGTCAACGGCTACGACGATCTGTATAAGGACGCCATTGGACTGATGCGCAGCCCCGATCTCAAGGCATTCGACATTGCGCAGGAGCCGCCGAGCAGCAGAAGGCCTACGGCGATTCGAAATTCGGCAAAGGCTGCTTGCTGGCCCGCAGGCTTATCGAGAACCGTGTGCGCTACGTCGAGGTGTCGTTGGAGACGTGGGATAATCACTACGAGTTGTGGGACAACCTGCCTGCAAGAGCCGCTGATCTGGATAGCGTGACGGCCACTCTGCTGGACGATCTCGAAGCTCGCGGACTGTTGAAGACCACGCTCGTGGTGATTGCTACCGAATTCGGCCGTAGTCCTGAAATCAACGCGAATTCCGGCCGTGATCATCACCCGGCGGCCTTTTCCTGTGTGCTGGCCGGTGGGCCGATTCACGGCGGCCAGGTTTATGGCACAACCGATGCCGACGCCTTCCACGTTGAAACCGACGGCGTCACTCCCGAAGATTTCAACTCCACGATCGCCGTGGCGATGGGGATTGCGCCCGACAAGGAGATTCACTCGCCTGACGGGCGCCCCTTTACGCTCGGCAATGGTGGCGAGCCGATCGCCAAGTTGTTCGGATGAGGCCGAGGCCTCTTCCCTTTCCGTCTTTCTTCGTACCGTCAATGTCCCGCTTGCCAGGGCACGCTGCCGGCACGCTGGATGTGCATCTGCAAGACGCCTAGCAATTCCCGATATTGCTTCCGTTCAGTACGGGCCAGGTCGGTGGTCTCTTGCGGGTCGCGAGCCAGATTGAACAATTCAGCCGGCCCGAACGGGCTGTCCTGCACCAGCTTCCAATCGCCGCGGCGCAAGGCCTCGATCGTCTTGCCGCCATAGGCGGTCCGCCCTCGCGGCGCACGAAATACAGATCGCGCCCCAGCGTTTCCATTTTTTCGCCGCGCAGGGCCGGCAGCATGCTGACGCCGTCGATTCCTGCCGGTGGCTTCAGTCCGGCTGCTTCCAGCACCGTGGGAAACCAATCCATCGACAGCCCGATGCGTTCGGTGCGGCTTCCCTCGGCGATCTGCCCCGGCCAGCGTGCAGCGCACAGCACTCGCAAGCCCCCCTCGTACATGTGCGTCTTGCCGCTGCGCCAGGGCCCGTTGTTGGCGCCCTCGTCCAGTAGTCCTCCGTTGTCGGACGTAAAGACAACCAGCGTATTCTTCGCCAGGCCCGTTTTATCGAGCGTCTCCAGCACTTGGCCAATTCCGGAGTCCATGTGCTCGATGAGTGCCACCAGCCCCGCGCGCTTGCCGCTCATTTGCGGCTCGCGCTGCCGCACGCGGTCGAGCCACTCGGCGGGCGGCTGGATGGGCCCGTGCGGCGCGTTGTAGGCGAGATACAGAAAGAAAGGCTGCGTCGAGCGGGCACGCTCCTCGAGATACGCCTTGGCCCAAGCGGTGAACAGGTCGGTGGCGTGTCCCTCGGGCGAGATTGTCTCGCGGTCGCGGCGCATGAAATTCTTGCCGTTGCGCAAGTGCGTCTGGTAGTCGTCCATCATGTCGCCCAGAAACCCGTGGAACGAATCGAACCCACGGTCGAGCGGCATATTGGGCGCCTCATCGCCCAAGTGCCATTTGCCGACGATGCCGCGAGTGGTATCCGGCCTCGCGCAGCAAACTCGGCAAGAGCACGGCGTGCGGCGCCAGGTATCCCCACGAATTGGCCGGGATGTCGCGAATCACTCCCGGCACGCCCACCCGATCGGGATAGCAACCCGTCAGCAACGCCGCACGTGTCGGCGAGCAGACGCAACAATTGGCGTAGAAGTTGTCGAACGTCATGCCTTCCCGAAACAGTCGATCGACGTTGGGCGTGCGAATGTCCTTCGTGCCAAAGGCCGAGCATTCGCCGCGGCCCAAGATCGTCGGCCAGAATAATAATGACATTCGGCCTGGCCGACCGATCGGCGGCACTTGCCGCAAGCGAACCGTACATCGAAAACTCAAGAGCTATGAGGATCGTCAAGAGGGCCGATGCCGCACGGTGTCGCCGGATCCCTGACCCGTAGGATGAAACCTGCCATGAGTTGTTGTGCATAAACGACATTCCGCGCCTTTCGGGGATTACGATGCGGTTCTTGGGCCGAAGCAAATCACTCTCGCAATATCGGGCGTAAGAAGGCGCCGGTCAACTCTCTTATTACGCGTGTAGCCCATGCTGCGCCATCGACATCCGTCGCGGGCAGTTGATCCACGGTTTAATTGCGGGTAACGTAATTGGCATAGCCCCCGCCATCCCCGCCCGCTGCCCACCGTCTTTGAAGAGGCTCCCGCCGATGAATCGCGTTTTCTCTGCCATCGCACTAGCATTGATCGCCTGGCCTACGATTGCCGTCTGGTCGGCGGAGCCCGGTCGCGTTTATCCGAACAGCGGCGGCCGGTTGGTGTGGGATCGCGTCCGGTTCGTCCCCGCGCCTAATTTTGAGCGCGACATGGTCGGCGGAAAGTTCAGCGGTTCGAACGTTTCAGCGACCGAAGGCTACGAAGTTCTAGCCGAAATCAAAACCGCACCACCGGCCGGCCAATGGACCGAAATGAGTTTCGATGGCCGACGGCCGCATCGCTGGATTCGTTACGAAGCCCCGCCTGGAAGCTGGGGCCATATCAGTAAGCTCGAATTCTACGCGGGTCCACGCCGGTTGAATGGGCCGGGATTCGGATCGATCGGCGCCAAGGGCCCCGGTCGCGACTGGCCCCGAGTCTTCGACGGCAAGGATGAAAAATTTAGAATGTTTCTCGATTCCGACGTGGCCGACGGGCAATATGTCGGCATCGACACCTGGGATGCGGCCACGGCCGCGCGGCCTGTGCTCGATCCGCCGCCGGGCGTGTTCCCGCAGCCGCTCCGCGTAACCCTGCGCAGTCCCACGTCTGGAACGACAATTCGCTACACGCTTGACGGCACCCTGCCCGGCCCCAACGATGGCGCTCCCTACAAGGATCCGATCGCCGTAGATCGGACGACGACGCTCGTCGCCGTGTCGTTCAAGCCGGGCTTTGCTCCCAGCAATGCCACGAACGGTACCTACCTCGTCGGGCCCGATGCGAAGCCGGCCCTGAGCACCTTCCACATCGGCAACAGCCTGACCGGCACCACCGGGCGGTTTGCCATGTATGCTCAGACGGCCGGAAAAAACCATACCTATATAAGTTACCTTCAGCCCGGCATTCAGACGTTCGCCCTCTGGGAAACCGACGTCATGACGACCAAGGAGCGATGGGAGAAGACTCTGGCATCCGTGAGTCGAGCCGACCATTTCACGGTGCAGCCGCGCGATCCTGACATCGCCCACGAAGCGAAGTACGACATCCTGTTTTTCGACTTGATCCGCGGCAAGTTCCCGAACTTTCAGCCGTGGATTTACGCCGAATGGACGAACCGCGCACGCTCGCGGGCCTGGGACCGTGGCACGGTACCTACGACACAAATGTCGAACGTTCAGCCCGCGCTCACCTGGGAAGAATCGGCCTCGAACATGCTCGTGTACGTCGAAGACTTGCGCGACAAGGTCGTGCAAACTTATCAGACGGGCAAGCGGCCACGGGTATTGCCGAGCGTGCTGGCCGCCGGCTGGATTAAGAACTTGCTCGATCATGGCAAGCTGCCGGGATTGGGCCCGCAGGATTTTGACCCATTCATGTTTTTCGACGGCGTCCATCCCGGCCTTGACGGCGCCTATATGATCGACCTGACCTGGTACGCCGCGTTCTATGGCGAGTCGCCCGAAGGAAAGACATTGCCCGTTAGCACCCGTCTCACCGCGCCGCAAGCCGCGGCCATCGAGCGGCTGGCATGGGAAGTGGTGAAGAACTATCCCGATTGTGGACTCTACGAAGAAGGGACGATGCCCGTCGGAAAGCCGGAATTCTCTCTCGCGCCGACGAAGCTTGACGCGATCACGCCGCGTGACGCTTTCTTCAGCGACGCCAGGAGCCTGGTTCCGCTACACGCTCGATGGCAGCGCACCGACCCGCACTCGCGGCTACGTCTATTGCGGAGTGATCAGTGTGCGGCCCGGGATGACCGTCAAGGCCATGGCCTATAAGAGCGGCATGGCCGATAGTCCGATTGCCGAAGCGGCTTATCCGAGTCTGCGTTCGCCAGTCTCCTTGCCGACGATTCCAGGCAATGTCCAGCTAGAGCACGACGTGCAGTTTGGCCAGGTCGGCGAAGCTCCGCTGCTACTCGACGTTCTGCGTCCGAAGGCCGAGAGTGCCAAACCGCGGCCGGCCATCTTGTATATCCATGGCGGCGGATGGAACGCCGGCGATAAGGAGACGTCGCTCCGCTGGTTGCTGCCGTATGTCGAGAGCGGCGAGTACGTCTGTGCCTCGGCGAATTACCGCCTGGCATCTCAATCGCCCTGGCCCGCGCAGATCCACGATTGCAAAGCTGCCGTGCGTTGGTTGAAGGCCAACGCCGGCATCCTGGGCATTGATCCGAATCGGATCGGCGTGGTCGGCGAGTCGGCCGGCGGTCACCTGGTGAGCATGCTCGGGCTGACCGGTGACAACGCGCAGCTCGAAGGCAACAGCGGCTCACCCGGCCGTAGCAGCCGGGTGGCGTGCGTAGTCGATATTTGCGGCCCAGCCGATTTTGTGACGTTCAATTCCTGGAAGCGTCCGAAAGGCGAGCCAATTTCCTCTTTGCTTACCCGCTTGCTGGGCGGGCCGGTCAACGAGCATCCCGAAGTGGCTCGGCAAGCTTCGCCGATCAATTACGTGTCGTCCACTGCGCCGCCCATGTTGATCTTGCACGGCACGGCCGACCCGACCGTTCCGCTCACTCAGGCCGAGGATTTCTATGCAGCGTTGCAGAAAGCCGGCGCCAAGGCCACGTTCGTCAAAGTCGTCGGCGCCGGCCATTCGATCGTCGGAGGATTGCAACTCCAGGATCGGGCTCGCTCGTTCTTTGCCCGCCAATTACGCGGCGCGATGGTAGAAGTCTCCGCTGCGCCAATTGAGGAATCGCCGCCCGGCAAGCCGTGATGAGGGCCTCGCCAGGTGCGATACCGACAGTCCGCCTAGACCGGGCCTAACTGCCGGCCATGGGAGGATCGAGCTGAGTTGTTCTGGTCAGCGATTTTCGATTCGTCCTGGCTGGCGAACGTTCTGGCCCTGCATGCCGCGGAGCGAATCGCCCAGGTCGTTGCGAGCCTGGTCGGCCAAGGTTTGCAAACGTCGTACCACGTCGGGATGTTCGGCAGCGACGTTCGTCGTCTCACCGACGTCGTGGCTCAGGTCGAACAGTGCCAGGCCGATTTCTTCATTGATGTATTTGCCTGGCTTGCCGTCGGCCCCAATTTCCTCCAAGTGAAAATACTTGTGCGGAAAGTGCAGCTTCCATGAGCCGCTGCGCACGGCTTGCAACTTGCGCCCCCAATAATAATAGTAGGCGTCGTGTGGGCTTTTCGCTTCCGGCTGGCCCGACACCAGCGGCCAGATATCTAGCCCGTCGATCTTACGGTCGGTCGGCAGTTCTACTCCGATCAGCCGGGCCATCGTGGGCAGGATGTCGATCGTCGCGGCCAATTCGTGGCAAACCTGCCCGGCCGGAATCTTTCCCGGCCAGCGCATCACGCACGGCACGCGGCAGCCCCCCTCGAACATGGTTCCCTTCCCTTCGCGTAGCGAATGGGCCGAACCGCCATGGCTGCCGTACGACAGCCACGGGCCATTGTCCGAAGCAAACATAACCATGGTCCGATCGTCGAGTTTCAATTCTGCGAGCGTGTCGAGAATGCGGCCGACCGACCCGTCGATTTCCATGATCACGTCGCCGTACAGGCCCTGGTCGCTCTTGCCACGGAACTTCTCCGAAACGTGCAGTGGCACGTGCGGCATGCTATGTGGCAGGTAGAGAAAGAAGGGCTGGTCCCGGTGCGCCGTAATGAAGCGGACGGCGTGCTCGGTGTACCATGTCGTAAGCTGCGTCTGGTCAGGATTGGTGGCGATGACGCTTTCGCCTTCGATGAGTGGTAGCGGCGGGTAACTGGCGCCGGCGGTGGGATGGTTTGGCCACATGTCATTCGAGTAAGGGAGGCCGAAATAATCGTCGAATCCATGCCGCGTGGGCAGAAACTGCGGATGGTGGCCCAAATGCCATTTGCCGTAGATGGCCGTGGCGTAGCCGCGTTGTTTGAAAACTTCAGCCAGCGTCTGTTCGCGGTCGCTGATTCCTTCCTTCGACTTCGGTCCCAGCGCACCCAAAATGCCGACACGATTCGGATAGCAGCCGGTCAACAATGCCGTTCTGGAAGCCGAGCACACCGCCTGGGCGACGTAGAAATCGGTAAACCGCACCCCTTCGCGGGCCAGTCGGTCGATATTGGGCGTGCGGATCTTCGGCGCACTATAGCAGCCGAGGTCGCGATAGCCCAAGTCATCGGCATAGACGATAATCACGTTCAGCCGCGCCGGCGTTTCGGCCGACATGAGCGGCCCTGGCATCCATGACGTGAGGAACCAGCCAATGACGAGTCGTCGAAGCCAAATGCCGTGGGTTTCCGGCGTCGAAAATGTCATTGCGCCTCCCGTCATGAACAAAATGAAAATGAAACTCAGCACTGGAAGCGCAGCGGCGACATTCGGCATGGATTCTCGAGTCACGCCCAAAATCTACTTCAGTTGGATCTTAGCTGCCTCCTGTGAAACTCGTGAAGGCGGTGGAGGCCAGATCAACAAGCTGGAAGGTGCGCAAACCGTCACTGAACCGGGCTGCGAACGCCCCGCCGCGCTGCGGATAGAGCTGCCGTGAGAAGTCGGGCTCAAATCGCACGGAATAGATCCGGGCGGTATGTCTTTCCACCGGCACAAGCGCGCCCGTCTGAGGGTGCAGCGCCGCGAGTTTGACGCGCTCAAGCGTCTCGACGCGTTCGCCCGAACTGGTCATTGCGGTGCGCACATACGCTATGACCCGAACAGTGAGCGGATGTCCCTGCTCGGTAAGCATCTCGATATCGGTGACCGTGGTGTCGTGCATGTTGGCTTCCATGGCTCTCTACTCCCATCTGTCTACAGCCGGATTTTTCCTTGGCTTTGCGATCATTCGCCACCAATTCGAGACGACCGGGCCGGCTCGGTCAAGTGGCCATGACTGCAAATAGTTGCCAATGCTTCGGCCTGCGCTAAAGCCGCGTCGCGGGGTTCTTCACCCGCGATGTTCCAGCCGGAACGCACTCGGCGGCTGGCCGACGACGCGTTTGAAGACCACGGTCATGTATTCGACGTGCTTGTAACCGGTCCGGTCGGCGATCGCCGCCAGTGGCAAATCGGTTTCCAGCAAGAGCTGCTTTACGCGCTCCAATTGCACCCGCACGATCTCGTCGTGTGGCGTGCGTCCCAACAGCTTTTGAAACCGCGACTCCAACACCCGCCGCGAGAGAGGAACGGCTCGCAACACGTCGTCCACCTTGATTCCGTCGAGGGCGTGCTCGCGGATGTAGCGAATTGCCGCGCAAACGTCCGCATCTTCCAAGGCCAACACGTCGGTCGAACGACGCGTGACAATTCCCAGCGGCTTGACCAGCCGCGCTCCGGGCGTGATCCGCCCGCCTTGCATCAGCACGTCGAGCATGCGGGCCGCTTCGTAGCCCGTGCGGGCCGTGTCCGGCACGATGCTTGACAATGGGGGCGTGGCCAGGTCACACAACAGTTCGTCGTTATCCACCCCCAGTACGGCCACCTGGTCGGGCACGTCGATCTCCAACTCACGGCAGACGTCGAGCACTTGCCGGCCGCGGATGTCATAAGCCGCCAGGATGCCGACTGGCTTAGGCAAGCCGGCCAGCCAGCGGCCCAGGTCGTTCTTTTCCTCTTCCCACCCTGACGTACGACGGCGACGCGAAGCTGCCCGGTAAACTTGGCAGCGGCGTCCTGCCGCAGTGACTGCCGCCGCGAAGTGGTCGCGCCGCTGGTTCGACCATTCGAACCGTTCGTCGCCGCAAAATGCCAACTCGCGAAAGCCGCGTTCCAGCAGATGCCCGGTCGCGAGCCGGGCGATCTCAACGTCGTCGGTCTCGACATTCGCCAGACTCGGCAAATGTCGCGCCGCGCTGACATCGACCACCGGACATCGAATCTTCAAGAGTGCCCTGGCGATCTCGGCGCTTTCGATGCGGGCGATGATGCCGTCCCCTTGCCAACGCCGTAGCCAATCGGGGGCCGGATCGCCGCGCCGCTGCTCGCCCAAGTAAATCGACCAAGGGCCGTGCGCGCGCAGGTAGGTGCGAATCCCGCCCAGCAGTCCGCGGGCATAGGCGTTCGAAGTCTCAATCAGCAGGGCGACGTTTGGGGCGCGTTTCATTTGGCGGGCATTTTCTCATGCCTTCCGCCGTGTGCAAGCCGGTTTGCAACAAAAGGCCCCCAATACACGCAGATAAATCCGCTCATTCTGACCGATTGCCTCGGTGAAAAACCTCATTCACCAGGGCTTCAATTCTCATGGCGATTGATCGATGACCCGTTAGAATCGAAATGCGTTGCCGGGAACCAAACTTTCGACTCCCTCCTTTTATCGTCTGCGCACCCATGACCAAGAAGATCAACATTGCCATTGTTGGCCTCGGCTTTGGCGCCGAGTTCATTCCGATCTACCAGCGACATCCCTTGGCGAACATGTACGCCGTTTGCCAGCGGGACGAAACCAAGCTCAACCAGATCGCTGATGCCTTCGGCGTGGCCAAGCGTTACCGGAGCTACGAAGATCTCCTGGCCGACCCGCAGGTCGACGCCGTCCACATCAACACGCCGATCCCCGATCACGCCCGCAGTCGATCCAAGCCCTTAAGGCCGGCAAGCACGTGGCCTGCACGGTGCCGATGGCTACGACGGTCGAAGAATGCCGCCAAATCGTGGAGCTGTCTGCAGAGACCGGCCTCAAATACATGATGATGGAAACGGTGGTCTACAGCCGCGAGTTCCTGTTCGTCGAAGAGCTGTACAAGAAGGGCGAGTTGGGCAAAGTTCAGTTCCTGCAAGCCAGCCATCAGCAGGACATGGACGGCTGGCCGGACTACTGGCCAGGCCTGCCGCCGATGCACTACGCCACGCATTGCGTCGGTCCCTGCCTGGCTCTCACCCGGGCCGAGGCCGAATACGTTTCCTGCTTCGGTTCCGGCCGGATTCGCGAGGAGCTGATCCCGAAGTACGGCTCGCCGTTCGCGGTCGAGATCGGCCCACGTCAAGTTGCAGAACTCGGACGTGGCGGCCCGCATCTATCGCTCGCTGTTCGACACGGCCCGGCAGTACCGCGAAAGCTTCGACGTATATGGCTCGAAGAAGACGTTCGAGTGGCCCCTGATCGAAGGCGAAGAGCCGGTGCTGCACACGGCCAAGAAGCCGGAGCCGGAGATTCCTCGGCGCATCAAGGTGCCCGATTACGCGCATCTGCTGCCCGAAGCGATCCGGCCGTTCACGACCAAGGGGGTCTACGACATCGGCGAGAACAGCACTTGTCGTTCACCCAGGGGGGCGGCCACGGCGGCTCGCATCCGCACCTGGCGCATGAGTTCCTCTCGGCTCTGGCGAGAGCCGCGACCCGTTCCCCAACGCGGTGACAGTCGGCCAACTGGACCTGTGTCGGCATTCTGGCCCATGAGTCGGCCATGAAAGGGGGCGAGATCGTCAGCCTGCCGGCGTTCACGCTGAAGTAGCGGGCAGAGCGTAGTAAACAGACACCGAGCCGGGGGCGTCAACCCTCAGATGCCGCCCCATGCAATCGAACCCAAGGATCCACGTCATGAGTACTGAGAAAATCCCCTCGACCGAAGTCGGTTCGAAATTATTGTTCGAAAACGAGCGCGTGCGGGTTTGGGACCTGCGCCTGTGCCGGGCGAGAGCACGGGCCTGCACGCCCATCATTGCGACTATTTCTATGTCGTCATCGGCGATGGCGAACTCGAAGCTCTCAATGCCGACGGTTCGCTCTTGCACCGTGGCACGATGCAGGACGGCGAAGTGCATTACCGGGGCATCGACGAAGAACCGGCAGTGATGAAGCGCTGAATGTCGGCCAGAAGCTGTGGCGAAACATTATTGTCGAATTGAAGGACAAGCCTCGATGATTAGCGAATGGCGAGCAGCAGGCAGCCGGCGGCAGGCGGCGGCGATAGCGAGCGCGTTGGCCTGGGTCCTGATGATAAGCATTTCTCAGGCGCGTTCGCCGCCCCGCCGACGATTCGCGCTGTTCCTCGGAGATAACGGCCACCACAAGCCGGCCGAACGGGCCGCCGTGCTCATTCCGGCCATGCAGCGAGTCGGCATTGAGGTCACCTATACCGACAAGCTGGCCGATCTCATTCCGCAAAACCTGGCCCATTACGATTGCCTGATCGTCTACGCCAATCACGGATCGATGACCCCCGAGCAAGAGTCAGCCCTGGTTGGGTATGTCGAAAGCGGCCACGGTTTTGTGCCAATCCATTGCGCAGAGTGCTTGTTTTCCGAAGTCGACGAAGTACGTGCAGCTTGTCGGCGGGC
>CAVQAC010000024.1:0-336326 GCA_963710365.1 uncultured Planctomycetales bacterium | reverse complement strand
GCCGCACAATGCGAGGCACACCATGGTTATATCGGCCTAAAAACCTCCGGCCGGCGAGGTGTTATTTCCTCGCCGGCCGGAAGGGAAATTGACGCGATTAGCCTTAGTGAGGCAGCAGCGACAGCACCGATTGCGGCCGCGAGTTGGCGATCGACAGCACACTCGTGCCGGCTTGCACCAGGATCTGGGCTTGGGTCAGTGTGGCCGTCTCGGCCGCAAAGTTGGTGTCTTGAATGTCGCTCTGTGCCTGCGTGACCTGTTCCACGCCCGTTTGCAGGCTGTTGATGTTGCTCTGGAAGACATAGGTCTGCAAAGCGCCAAGGTTACCCTGCAACGTCGATACCTGGCTGATCGCCTGGTCAACGATCGAAGCAGCGTTGGTCAGGTCCGATGAGCTGAGCTGATTCGCTCCGCCAGTTTGCAGCGAGCTCAGGGCGTTGTTGGGGTCGGACGCGCTGCCCAATCCGATCGTGTTGGTGTCGATCTGCGGAATGTTCACGGTCACCTGGTCCTGGAAATCGACGTTCGTGCCGATCTGGAACAAGGCACCTCCCGAGACGTCGAAGCCGGCTGAGCCGGTTTGCCCGGCGGTCAGGCTGGCCGTGAAAGCCAGGTCACTGGTGTTGTAGGAGACCGTATTTCCTGCTGCGGTGAAATTCGATATCCCGTCTTTGGTCGTCACCGTGCCCGCGGCATCAAGGCCGGAAGTGACGGTCTGGGTCGAACCGGCGTTGACCAGGTTCGTATCCGCCGAGCCGCCGGTGGCCGCAATGGCATTGACGCTAGCCACGGCAGCGCTTCCGTAGTTCTGGCTGGTCAGCACGACGTTGGCCTGGTAGTCGCTGCCGGTGTGCTGAACCGTGTTGGCGCCATAGGTGCTCGTGGCAGCCAGTGCCGCGGAGACGCCGGTTTCACTCGTAACCGAGTTCACGGCGCTGACCAGTGCGCTGCTGCCATTGAGCAGGGCTTCGTTGTTGACAACCACCACGGCGCTGCCCAGGTCGCCCGTGATGTTCAAAGTGGTCGTGTTAGTGGTCGTGGGATCCGTACCGGCGGTCGTGGCTGTCTCGGCTGCGGTCAGCGCGGTGTTGTCGGCCGAGGCGTTCCCTCCAGCGTTGGCGACGCTGATGGTGCCCGCCGAGCCGTATTGGGCAGACTTGAGAGTAATGTCGCCGCCACTGGTATAGGAAGCGATGACCCCGGTTGCATCGGCCTGGGCATTGATCGAATTGACGATGTCGCCCGCTGCCGCATCGGTTGTGGAGGTCGATGAGTTGGCTGCTAACGCAGCGGCGTCGCCGGCCGAGACGGTGATCGCTGAGGACGTGCCCTTATTACCGGTGACGGTAAAGCTGAAGGCGCTTCCCGACAGGGTGGCTCCAGCCAAACCGCCGCTGCCGTTGATCAGGATCTTGCTCGTGGCCTGGGTTGCGCCACCCGTGGTCAAGCCCGCCAAAGCGCTGCCGCTGATCTTAACCGTCTTCTGGGTTGCGGCCTGTGTAACGTTAACCGTGGCATCGGGCGTGCCGCTGCCCTGGTGCAGGGCCGGATTGAACTGCGCTGACGTCAATACCCGATGAGCCGGTGAACGGGCCCGCGCCGCTGGTGAACGCCGCCTGGAAGGCCAGGCTGCCGTTGAGCAGGTTCTGGCCGCCGAACACGGTGGTTTGCCCGATGCGTTCGATGCTTTGCAGAGCGGAGTCGACTTGCTGCTGGTCAGCCGAGATTTCCGAACTCGACACACCACCCTTGCTCGCGGCGGCTTGCACGAGACCACGAATGCTATTGAGTTGGTTGCTCACCTGGGCCAGCGCGGCCGAGGCCGTGGAAATGATATTGTTACCTTGCTGAGCATTGGCGATGGACTGATTCTCAGCCGTAATCTGGGCACCCAAGGTGTTGGCATCGATCAAACCGGCCGGGTTATCGGCACCGGAGTTGATCTGCAAACCGGTAGACAACCGAGTCAGGGCCGTTTGCAATTTGCTGTTGGACGTGGCCAATGCGTTCTGGGCGAGAAGCGAACTAACGTTTGTGTTGATGACGGTCATGCAAGAAACCCTTCAAATGGTTGAAGTCTTGGGGGGCCAAGTCCAACGGGAGCCGATTGCGGGTACGTGTCTCCGGTCAGACTTGGCCGCATGCCTCAGGGTGCTCGGCCCATGATCAGCACGCGGCTAGTTATTGCGGCTATTTGTTTGTCAGTTGTTTGCCACCGCGGATTGCCCGGCTTTCGCCATCGCCAAGGCGCATCACACAGGTACTCTGCTCTCGGTATCGACGAATCACCCTGGGCACTTTAGTGCCACTTGGGCAAAATGGCGAAAATAGAGCGACCATGGGTCACGTCTACAAGGCTAGAGGCTCTACGACCGCTGCGACCGTCACGACCGCGTGGTTAGCCCTTCGAGCCGGGGCGCGGGGGCGGCGTTTTGCCCAACACGCGCGTATCCTTCGGCTCCAACTGACTGGCCCGCAGGTTCTCCCGCTGGATGGCTTCGTAGACTTCCTGTCTATGGACAGGAATCTCCGTCGGCGCATTGATTCCCAGGCGGACCTTGTCGCCGCGAATGTCCACGATGGTGATCACGATGTTGTCACCAATCATGATGCTTTCGTCGCGCTGTCTCGACAGTACAAGCATCGTGGGCTCCTTGTTCTCTGCGGTCGACTATTTCGCGCGTTGAGCTGCTGCCAGGATTGCTGGCAGGCCATTCGCGCGGACGCACTGGGGTGGATCTTGCGGGTTGAGCCGATTCGGTTGACTAGCGCTCTTCTTCCAGACTGCGGGTTTCGATGCCAATTCATACTGGAGCGGGTGCTCGCCATTGGCCACCACCTGGCGGCCCAAACGCCGCTCGAGGTTGATCACCACCGGAGCCTGCAGGTTCAGCGTGATCGAATGCTCGTTGTGTCCAACGATCACCAGAACCTGGGCATCCTGGAAACGCACCAGGTCCAGGGGAGCCAACTCGCTTCGATAAACTCGGAACTGGTAATCGGGCACGAAGCGACGGGGGCTTACCACCGCCATCGCCACTTCCGATCGCGAGGTGCTCTGCAGCCACCCTAGCGCTTCGTTCTGCGCATCGGCGAGAAGTACCCAATGGCGGCACGTCTCCAATCCGAGCACACCTGCCGGAAAATGCAGAACATCTTCCGGCTCGATATCCAAACTACCGAAACGCGTGGTCCTCAGTTGCATACCACCCGCCTACCTTCCGTGGGAGTGCCTTGGCTTCATGGCGAATTGAAGTCCATACAGGCTAGATCGGCCCGCCTTGCCGCGCGAGACCAGCAAAAATGCGGGGGCCAGCCAGCTTCCGCTGACATGCGTGATCGGCCTGTTAAAAGATGAGGGCCTACCCTCGGAAGAGTTGCGGTGTCGAGAGATTGCCGACCGCCACGCGCCTAAATGTAGTTCAGCAGCGTGAGTTGAGAGATTAGTCCGGTGGCCTGAAGCGAAGCCTGGAGCGAGGTCTGGGCCCCCAGTAAGTCGGAGATCACTTGCGTGATATTGGCGTCCAGGTCGTTACTGGCAGCCGATTGCAGATTGACTTGCTGGGTTTGCAGGTTCGTCGTCAAATTGCTGATGGTCTGCAAACGGACGCCCACGTCGGCCTCTGCCGAATTGACTGTCGTCGAGGCTTGGGTCAGCATGTTGACAGCTGCCTGGATCTGCGTCGTGTTGTCGGCCTGCAGCGCGTTGCGCAGATTGACCAAAGCCGAAAATGCGCCTTCGACTTGGGTGGGATTCGTGTCAGCGGCCGTCAAGGTCGCGCCCTGACCACCCGCAAGCGTGGACGTCGCTGGCAGCGTCCCGAGCAGGCCGGTGCCATCGTTGCCCGCGTCGGTATTGGCCAGGCTCAAGGTGAAATTCTGGCTGACCGTCGGATCGCTGGCCGCGAGCGCGATCAGACTGTTGGCCGTCGTCGTGGTCGGATCGATGTCGAACGTGAGCGTATTCGTGCCGGAATTGTAGTTCACGCTTGGGCCGGCCCCGGTGTTCTGAAACTGCACGGTCACGCCGTTCAATTGCGATCCGGCCGGAGTGCCCGAGATCAGGATGTCGTTGTTCGCGCCGGGGAAACTGAGGGCGTCGGTTGCCGCGACGGCAGGGGTTGGCGCCGCGCTGGTCGTGGCAGTCAACCCGATCAGTCCGAGCGCCGTAGCCGCGTTGCCGCTGGTGCCGGCCGTAACCGACAGCGTTCCCGAACCGGTGGTCGAGTTGTCAACCAGTTCGATGCCATTGCCCACCGAGGCCAGCTGGGCCACGACCGGAGCGCCGGCGTTCTGTGCTGCGGTGTTGATATTGTTGATGACGTCGCCCATTGTCGTGGCCCCGGTCAGACTCACCGGCACGCTGATGCCGCCCTGCGTGCTGATCGTGAAGTCGGGTCCGGACGTGCTGACGTTCACTCCCGCACCGCTGTTGAGATCGGCCAGCGGAGTCGACGCGGTCAGGCTACGAATGCCAAGTTGCGAGGCCGTGGCGCCGCCGTTTTCGCCGATGGAGAAGTTCGAGCCGCTGAGCGTCGATTGCACGTTAATGCTGGTCCGCGAAGCATTGATCGAAGCCACGACGCCGGCGCCGCTGCTGTTGATGGCGCTCAGCAAGTCCTGCACGTTCTTGGCTCCCGAGATGTCAATCGTGTAGGTCTTTCCGCCGTTGACGATCTGGAAGCCTGACGTTTGATCCAAGGCCTGGCCCGAGCCCCCGCTGGTCGTAGCGATAGAACCCGGATTGTTCCAGCCGTCGATGACCGTGCCATTGCCGTCGTTGTTCGGCTCGCTGCTATCGAGCTGAGCGGAGAAGGTACCCTGCTTGTTGATGGCCGCGATCACGTCGTTGGCCGTCGACACACCACTTTGGATATAAACGTCGAGCGTGTTGGCGTCACCGCCGGTGTTGTAGGTGTTGGAAATGTTCGTTCCCGCGCTGGCGGCTTGCACGAACCCGCCGCTGGTATTGGCCTCAGCCGAGGGATCGCGCGTGGCGGTGAAGGTGCCGTCGGCGTCAATGGCGTTGATCAATGACTGGGTACTGGTCTGGTTGCTGGAATCCACCGTCAGGGTCAGGGTCTTGGTGCTGGCGTCGTATTGAGCCGTGGCATTGTCCCCCATACCGGCCTGCGTCTGCAGGTTGATGCTCACGCCATTGAACTGGGTGCCAGGCGTGTTGGCCGTGAGAATCAGATCGTTGCTGGCGCCGGCCAGTTTCAGGCTGGCGGTGGCCGGGGTCGCCGCGGCGTTGTAGACCGCCTGTTCGTTGCCGGCCACCAGACCCGGGGCGGCTTGCAACAGCGAGTCGTTCACCAGGTTGATCGTTGCGCCGTTGTATTCGAGCGCCGTTCTGGTTGGCTTGCACGATGATGTCGTTCGCCGGGCCTGGCGAAGAGACGATCGCCATGGCCTTCGAGCCCAGCAGATTCGACAGCGGCGTGGTAGCGTCGAGCGTGGGATTCAAGTTTGCGCCGACGACCGTGCTGGTGGGATTGGCAGCATTCGTGTGCAGGATACCCAACTGCGCGGCCGTGGTGCCGTTGCCGACTTCGCTGATCGTGAGGTTTCCGCCGCCGTTGAGTTGCACGTCCAAGCCGGTGCTGGTGACGGTCGCCGTGATCGTGCTTCCCGCGGGTGGGTTGCGTTCCAACAACTGGGCCACGTCGCCAATCGTCGCCGCGCCGCTCAGATTGACGACCGACGAGCTCGTCCCGTTCGAAACGCGCGATGCTCCCCGCATCAATTCCCTGGCCGCTGTTCAAGTCAGCCAGTGCCGTAGAGCTCGTGAGCGACGGGGTAAGGTTGACGTCGCTCTGCACTCCGGCAGAAATAGCGCCGAACGCCTGGTCGCCGGTGATGTTCGCCTGAATCAGCGTCGTAGGGCTGGAATAAGTGTTGATGGCGTTGTCGTTGCCCACGTACTGAACGTTGCCATTCACCAATTGAAATGGCGGCGTGCCGGTTTCCGATCCGGCAAACAGGTATTGGCCGTTGAAGTTCGTGTTGCCCAACTCAATTAACTGATTGAGCGCCGCATTGACCGAGTCCAAGGCGGCGGAAACGGTGGAGGGTGTGGCCGTCGTGCCGATCGCGCCCAACGCCGTGGAGTTGACGCTCGACAACAGGCTCGAAGCGCTCCCCAAGACCGACTCCGATTCACTCAGATAGGACTGCGAAAGTGAGAGGTTGGTTTCGACCTGAGTGTTCTGTTGCACCAGGCTATTGGCCGTGATGCCGCTCAAGGCTGCGCTGGGGTCTTGGCTGGGGAGCGAGAACGCTTGGCCGGTGCTCAGCTCCTGCTGCAACTTGGTCAGCGCCGTCTGGTCGGAATCGAGCTGGGTGAGCAACGTCTGCCGCGTGTACGAATCGCTGACGCGCGACGTTGGTATGGAACCGATGATCGACATGGCGGCTTAGAGCTGAATGAGGGTTTGCAATAATTCGTTAATCGTGCTGATGTACTTGGCGGAAGCCTGGTAGGCACGCTGATAGGAGAGCATGTTGACGGTTTCCTCGTCGATATTGACGCCGCTGACGGCGAGTTGCTGGCCTTGCAGCGTGGACTGGTAGTTGGTCAGGCCAGAGGCCAGGCTCGTGGCCTGGGCGGAAGACTCCGTCACGTCCGAGGTCAGTTGGTTGCTGAGGTCCGTAATGGTGGCCCCGCCGGCCGAACTGAGTGGCTGGGTGAGAAACCCTGCCATGGCCTGGGCGTTATTCGTGTCAACGCCAATCCCGCCCTGGCTGGCGGCAAACTTGGTCGGATCATTGGAGAGAACTGGATTGACGGCCAGGTTCTGTGCATTGGAACCCGTGAAGAACGTATTCAACCCGACGGCTGCCAGCACGCCGCTGGTGTCGTTGGAAAAGGCGAATGACAAGTTGGACGACGTCGTGTTCAGAGACAATTGGCCCGAGGCATTGATCGTCGCCGACAGGCCGCTCACGCCGTTCAAAGACTGGACCAGCGAATTGAGCGTGGTGTCGTTGTCGCTCAGCCCATTGAGCGAGACCGGGATCTGGGTCGTCTGTGTCTGTCCCGTCTGTGAGTCGTACACTTGCACATCAAACGAGCCGCTGACCGGCGTGAAGGGCAAACCCGCGTCTTCCAGCGGGGCCGTGGCGCTTGTAACCGATTGGGTGCTGGTCAGCGACTGATAGCCGGTGGTTCCCTGGCCGGAAGAGAAGATTTTGTTGAATTCGAAGGCCAGCGTGCCGGCGAATTGATTCAGGCTGGTCTGAAATCCCCCCAGGATCGTGTCGCGAGACGCAATCTGGCCGGCGATTTCGCCGCCCGTCGCGTCGAGCGGTGATTTCGTCGCGGCGAATTCCGGCGTCGAGATCGTGACGCCGTTCTCGGAAGACTGCGTGGTGGTCAGCGCCTGCGTTTCCCCGTTGTAGACCAAATAGTTCCCGCCCACGTAGATATTGACCTCACCGTCGGCCTGCGGCTCGATCTGCACATTGACCAGTTGCGACAGATTATTGATGGCCTCGTTCCGCTGGTCTTCCAGCCCGACCGCGTTGCTGGCCCCGCCCAGGCCGCCTTGCAGTTCGCCGATTTGCGTATTGAGCGAGCCGATTTGCTGAACGATCTGGTTGATGCTGGCAACCGACCCGACCACTTGCTGGTCGAGATTGCTTTGCATCTGGCTCACCTGCTGGGCCAGGCCGTTGATCGTGCTGGCCAGCGAGCCGCCCTGGAGTACGGCCAGGTTTTGCATCGAGGTGCTTCCCGGCTGATTGAGCACGTTCTGGATGCTGGCCACGAAGCTGTTGAGCTGGGAATTGATATTGTCGCTTCCCAGGGCATTGAGCGATTGCTCGAGACTCTGGTAGGTCGATTGTTGCGTGGTGGCGTTGGAAGCCGCGCTGTTGGAATTCCAGACGCTGTCGTTGAGATACTGATTGATCTGCGGCTGGACGCCCTGGATGCTTACGCCCGTGCCCAGCAGCAGGGCACCGTCTTGTTGCGTGGGCCCCGCCGCGAATTCGACTTGCTCGCGGCTGTAGCCAGGCGTGCTGGCGTTCGCGATGTTCTGGCCGACCACCTGCAAGGCAATCTGGTTGGCTTGCAGTGAGTTGCCGGCCAGCTGAATCGAGCCGAAGAGACTCATGGGCATTCACGCGGCGAAGGCGCCGCGGTTCCTGGGCTCGCCTAGGCGGCGCGGTCTACCAGCGCGCCGCTAGCGTGAGCGTGTTCCCCTTTTCCGTATGTCGTGCGCATTCGGCCGCCGGTAGCGATAATCTCCAACAATTGCGACAAATGCAGCAACGTTCGCTGCACCAGCACCCAATTGGTCAGACTCTGGTGCTGTAATAGCCGTGCGCCGTGGAAGCATCTTGCACCTGGCGTGCCAGCTCCTTGCGGCCCGGTGCTGGCAACGCTGCCGCTACGCGCGAATGCTGCCGCGCGGCAGGCCCTGTTGACCGGCCCGCTCCAACAGCCGGCCGCGGTTCTGCTGGCAGGCTTGCAAGCGATCGATAAGCTCCTGCTCACGGCCCGCGAGCGATTGCATGCCGGCGATGTCGGTCTTCACCAGATACTGGCGCTTCTTGGTCAACAGGTCGAGCAAGTCGTCCTGCACCGACGAGAGTTCGCCGAGCAACGTGGCCAATTCGGTTTCCCAAGCGGTATCCATAGGCCTTTAGTTTCGCTGAAGGTTGAACAGTTCGAACATCGGACCTGTAAAGGTGCTGGCGCTGGCCTCGGTCATCTGCTCGGCCATGGTCTGGTCGAGCTGCCCTTGGAAGATCTCTTCCGCACGGCCGCCATAGAAGTATGCCGGCTTGTCTACCGTCTTGCGCATCGCCCCCAGCAGTTGGCCATAGAAAGCTTCGCCGACAAACTGGTCGAAGGCCTTGCGGACTTCGGTCTGGTTGCCTTTCAATGAAGGCGCTTCCGTCTCGGCCGGCTGCAGCGCCGAAGTGGGCATGTTCGACGAAAGCATGTTCTGAATTTGCATCACGGCGTCTCCGCGTATTCGCTTACTCGACGATCAGGTGCCCGTGTAATTTGCCGTTGCGCTCCAGCCCTTTGATGATCTCGATGACGTCGCTGGTCGGCATTTTGATCGAGTTGAGCGCTTCGACCAGGGCCTTGAGCCTGGTGGTTTGCGTGCCCGACGGGTCGAGAGCCAGGAACTGGTCCTGCGGGGCGTTATCGCCCGTCTCGACGACGACGTTCTTGTGCGTAATCACGACGGCCCCGATTTCCACGTCGGCCCCGATCACGATCGTGCCGGCGCGTTCGTTGACCACCACGCGGGCCTCGGTCTGCGGCTCGTCGATCGTCAGCGCCAGCACCTGGCTGATGAACGGCACCGGTTCGTCGCGGTATTGCTTGGGAATCCGCACCTCGACGTTGACCTGGTTCAGGGCCCGGGCCAAAGAGCCCTCGCCGCTCTGGATTCCCAATTGACTATTGATCAACTCGGCCACTTCCTGGGCAACTTCGAAGTCGGCATGGTACTGGTCAACGACCAACGTGATCTTGTCGTCCTTGCTGAAGATGTTCAGGAAATCTTCTTCCAGGCGGCAGCCGCGATGAACCCGCCCGCGAGTCAGCACCTTGGAATCGTCCAGGTGAATCGGGCCCTGGCAGAAGGCGTAAACGCGTTCCTTCTCGACCTGCGGGCCCTGCATCGAAGTGATGAACAGCTCGCCGCCGGCCAGGCTCTTGGCCGCCCCCAACGAGCTGACGACGCAATCGATTTCGTCGCCCTGGCGAGCACCACCGGCCGGAACCGTGGCCGTAACCGAGACCAAGGCCACGTTCTTGGCGTCCTTGAGTTCGACGTTCTGGCCTTTGCCCAGTTGATTGCCCATCAACGACATGGCGGTGGCCAGGCTGCGCATCGTGGGCAGGAACGTGCCGCCGTCGCCCGTGCCAGACAGGCCAACGACCAGTCCCAGACCATGCAGCGAGTTTTCTTCCTGCCCCTTGATGCGACAGATGTCCTTCAACCGCGTGGCCGCTTGCAAAGCCGGCGCGCGCCAGCGAGCATGGCGAACGTTGCGATGACGACGATGGAAATTCGAAACTGGTGCATGACGTTCAGCCCGGTCAGCGCGTTGCAAATGACGCGGCGAAATCTTGATTCCCCATTCCCCATTCCGCATTCCCCATTTGCCGTTACAGCGGCTTCATTCGGTCGAGTGCCTTCAGCAGCCAGCCCTGCTTGTAGCCGTCGCGAATCTGGCCTTCGTCGCGCATGTCGATGATCAACTCATAAATGTCTTCGCTCATAACCGTGTTGTCGGGCTTGATATCTTCGCGGCGGATGATCCCCGACAGGCTCGCTCCCAGACTTCGTCGTTCTGCTTGATCCGCTTGTGGGCTTCGATTACCAGCGTACCGTTGGGCCGGATGTCGACCACGCGCGAGGCAATCCGAAACTTTACCGAATCATCGGTCAGCAATTGCCCCGTGATGCGGCGCTGGCTGTTGAGCGTGCCGCGGATACGCGGGTCGCCGCCTGTTTCGGGAGCGGCCGTCAGGCCGAGACCCCGCAGCTTGATCCAGTTCTGCAGGTTGGCATCGACGTTCGTCTGTTCGCGGCGCGACAGGTTGCCATCGGTCAAGACCTGCGAGTTTTCCGTCACCACGATGGTCAGCAGATCGTTGAGCTGGATTTCGTGAACTGCCGGCTGTGCCAGGTAGACCCAGGAATTGCTCGCCACGGTCAAGGGAGCCCGCATCTCGGGCGGCCCATACAGGCTCGAACTCTGCGCCCAGGCCGGAGCGGCGCTCAATGCAGCGCCAATCGCCACGGCGCCGAACATCTTACGTGAGTTGATCCGCTTGAGCATCATTGGTCTCCTTGGCCGCACTGCCTTGCCTCGTCCGCGCTAGCGGGCTTGACGTACTGGTTGCACCGCTCGGTTGTTCGTGCCCGTGTCTGGCGCTCGGGCGTAGATCTCGACCTCTTGTGGTCCAATCACTCGAGCAAAAAGGGTTTGGCGGCTGAGCATCGATTCAACTTTGATCAACTCGCCCAGGCTGCCGTCGTCGGTTGCCCGGGCCGTGGTTCGCACTCGCAATCCGGCGCTGCGAGCATAGACCGTGACGGCGTCGCCTTTGCGCACATAAACCGGCGATCGGATTGAATCACGTTCCACCAACTGGCCGGCGCCAATGGCCCGGGTCGTCTCTTGCCCGACCACGGCCACCACGCGGTCGAAGGCGTCGGCCGAATCGCCCGACGGGCGAATGTGTTGCAACTTGACGTCGTCGTCCTGCACCACCTCTCCCCGAGCGATCGAGTGTACCGCTACGACCACGGTGGGCGTGGGCCGGACCACGGCGTCGACGGAGATGTTCTGCACTTTCTTGCCGGCCACGGTGATCGTGAACTGCTGCGATCCGGTCCAGGGCTCCGAGCCGCCTTTGATAGATAACTTGTTGCTGGCCGCGGCCAGTGCGCGAATCTGTGCGTCGTCAAGCGTAACTTCGACGTCATAGAAATTGTCGGTGCCGGTTTGCGTCGTCACATACTCGGAAATTGCCGTACGAACTGCTTCCACCGATTGGCGTTCCATCGACGCCGTTACGGCCTTGAGCAATCCCGGCGAATCCTTTGCCGCAGCGACTGCCGGGCTATTGATTTGCACCTGGCTGGCACCGGAAAGCCGATGTTCACCCAAGTTCACGCCTCGCAACACCAGCAGATCCTGAATCTCGCGGGCTCGAACGGTACGGCCCGATCCGGCCGACGGAGCCGGAAACAGTTCAATGGCCCGCAACGCATCGCGCTGGGCCTCGTCGGTTACGTAGACGTCAGCCACGTCACCCAATCGCACGACACCTCCCGACGAACTTCCCTCGGCATGCAATTGAATTTCGCCGGCCCGCGCCACATGCGTCACACGAGACAACGGCCAGGAAAGCCAGCACGCCAAAGCGGAAAGCGGAAAGCGGAAAGCCACGTCGCATAATGCCCTCGGTCGGATTAGATTTGCACGTCTTACGCCTGGCCATCTGTTCCGCCTCTTTTGACTGACCGTTAACCATTAACCACTAACCACTGACGACTGACTACTGCTCTAGAACCGCCGCAGGTTGTTGATCAACTGCATGATCTGGTCGCCGGCCTGCACGGCTTGCGAATTCAATTCGAACGAGCGCTGGGTGGTGATCAGATTCACCAGTTCGTTGACCGGTGAGACGTTGGATAGTTCGAGCGTGCTCGAAACCAAGGTGCCCAAGCCGCTCTGGCCGGGCAGGGCCTGCGTCGGCGGGCCCGACGAAAGTGTTTCCGAGAACAGATTCGCGCCCATTTGCAGCAAACCTTGCGGATTGATGAAGCGGGCCAATTGAATGGTTCCCACCTGCGAGAACTGCGTCGTGCCTGATTGCTGCGCCGTGATGTTGCCGTCGCTGCTCACGCTGACGTTGATCGTGTCTGGCTGAAACTGCAGCGCGGGGTCAAGACGTAGCCGGTCTGGGCCGAACCGACGACGAGCTGGCCGTTGGCATTCACCGAGAAATTGCCGGCGCGAGTGTACATGTTCTGGCCCGTCGAGGGGTCGATGACCACGAAGAAGCCCGGCCCGTCGATGGCGACGTCCAGCGGATTGTCCGTCGCCTGGAAGGCACCTTGAGAGAAGTCGGCTTCCGTGCTCTGCACGCGCGTGCCCAAACCGACGGCAATGCCGGTGGGCGTATAGTTCTGCAGGGCGTCTTGCGTGCCCGGCAACTTGAGTTGCCGATAGTACAGGTCTTCGAAGTTGCACCGCGATCCTTTGAACGCCGTCGTGTTGACGTTCGCCAGATTGTTGGCGATGACATCCAGCTTCGTTTCCAGGGCGTTCATGCCCGTGGCCGCGGTATAGAGCGCTTGAACACTCATCGTCGAACTCGATCGGTTTCAGGAAAGGAAACTGCTTACTGCTAGCGACGACTTCTGTTTTTGTAGGGTGGGCACCGCCCACCATTTTGAAGTCCATTGGCCGAAAATGGTGGGCGGTGCCCACCCTACGATCGCTCTTTAGGTTTTCAACACGCTTTGAATCAACGAGCCGAGCACTTCATCCTGGAAATGAATCATGTTGACGTTGGCCTCGAACACGCGTTCGGTTTCGATCAGTTCCGTCAGTTCTTGCGTGGGCCGCACGCCCGATTGTTCCAGATAGCCCTGCATGACGTTCCGCTGATTTGGCTCAACTTGGACGGGCCTCGACTTCGAGGTGAACAGGTTCTCGCCCGCCTTGACCAGATTGTTTGTCGATGCCGGCGGCAATGCCCAGCGTGAACGATTGCCATCCTGGGTGATGCTTCCCGAGGGTGTCATCGTCCATTGCCCACCATCGGGGTTGATCACGATGTTGTCGCCCTCTTCGTCAACACCGGTAGCCGTCGGGCGTCGTGAGTTGGCCCAGCGATGTCATCAGGAAGTTACCCGCCCGCGTCAGCATCGTCTGATTGCCACGACTGACCTGGAAGTAGCCGTCTCCCTGGATCGCCATGTCGGTAGGGACTTTCGGTGTGCTTCAGCGGGCCGCGGCGATAGTCGGTCTTCGTGCCACGGATCATCACGCCCCCGCCCAAGTCGTTGAGCGTGTGCGAGCCCGGCGTATCGAGCCCGAGCGAGTCGGCTTCGGAGTAGCGGGCCTGGAACATGGCCAGGTCGCGCTTGAAGCCCGGCGTGGTGACATTCGCCATGTTGTTCGAGAGCGTGCTCGAGCCGAGTGCTCTGGGCAGCAGCACCTTCGGCCGAGATGTAAATTCCATAGGCCATGCTACTCACCAACTGCGTTCGGACCGGCACCCCCTGCCGTGGCCGCCCCTTTAAGCACGTCGCGTGCCACGGCCGTTCTTGGTGCAGTGAATTCTTCTCGCTGGCATGGCAAAAGCCACGTTCTCGCAGGAGTTCGCCGATGGGACCGTCATGCGCTGGCCGCGAGAACATGACCGAAAAGAAAGACCAGCCCGGCGATTCTTGCCGGTCATGCGCAATACCGGCCGATCCAGCGAACCGAAATTGGGCATTGCGTTCACGTGCAAATCGCCGGCCCTCATAATAAGCTGAGGACTGGCCGGTTCTCGTCAGGACACTTCTCGCGTTCAGGTTCGCATCCGATGAATCAGTTCAGCCATTTCGGTGACGACGGTGCCAGCCGCATGGTCGACGTGAGCGCAAAGCCGATCAGCAGCCGCCAGGCCCGAGCCAGCGGCCGCGTCCGCATGCTCGCAGCAACGCTAGCTCGAGTGCGCGAAGGCCAGGCTGCCAAAGGCGACGTGCTCAAAGTCGCTCGGCTGGCCGGCATCATGGCCGCCAAACGAACGGCCGAGTTGATCCCGCTCTGCCACACGCTCCCGCTGGATTCGGTGGCCATTGACTTCCAGTTCGTCGGCGATACGACGCTGCGAATCGAGGCCACGGTTCGGGCAACGGCCCGCACGGGCGTCGAGATGGAAGCGCTCACGGCGGCGAGCGTGGCCGCCTTGACGGTCTACGACATGTGCAAGGCCGTCGACAGGGCAATGCAGATCGAATCGCTGCAACTCGAAGAAAAATCAGGAGGCCGTAGCGGGCATTTTGTCCGCCAGCAGATCTGATCGTTGACGTCTCGCTCCACGAGACGAATGCTCATCTCGCGGAAAGACGCGGAAAGAGATGCCTACGATGTCGACTGGGGCCGCTGCTGTTCTTCGAGCATCGGCTCCAATTCGTCAACGAAGTCGCGAACGTCTTTGAATTCCCGATAGACGCTGGCGAACCGCACGAACGCCACCTGGTCGAGAGACCGCAACTGCTGCATGACCAGTTCGCCCAGATATTGCGATTGCACCTCGCTGTCGAAGTTCGCGTAAACTTCACTTTCCAGCGTGGCCACGACGGCCTCGATCTGTTCTTCGCTGATCGGCCGCTTCCAGCAGGCCTTTTCCAGGCCGCGCTTGATCTTTTCTCGCTCGAACGGGGTGCGGCTACCGTCCTTCTTCACGACCTTGATGGCCGGCTCTTCGATCCGCTCGTAAGTTGTGTAGCGGCGGTGGCAATGCAGGCACTCCCGCCGACGCCGGATCGCGAAGCCGTCCTGGCTGGCCCGGGAATCGATTACCCGGTCGTTGTCGATGCGGCAGAAGGGACAATTCATGGCAAAGTATTCAGTCGTCAGTATTCGGAAGTCAGTACGCAGAAGGCAAAAGGCAGCGACGAATCATTTCGTCCACTGACTACTGACGACTAGCTACTGACTACTTCTTAAGTCCACATCCGCCGTTGGCGTGAACTCGGGATCTTCATGGCCTTGCGATACTTGGTAACCGTGCGGCGGGCGACCGTCAGGCCGTGCTTGTCCAGCTCCTTGACCAACTCGTCGTCGCTGTAGGGCCGGTGCTTGTCTTCGTTGTCGATGATTTCCTGCAGCTTCAGCCGCACCGTGTCCCAGGCAACCTCTTCGCCGTCGGCGCTGGTCGTGCCGCCGCCAAAGAATCGCTTGAGCGGGAAGATGCCGCGCGGCGTCTGGATCCACTTGTCGTCGACCGCCCGGCTGACCGTGGTCACGTGAACTCCGACCTTGTCGGCAATCTGCTGCATCTTCAAGGGCTCGATGTACTCGGGCCCCTTGGTGAGGAATTCCGATTGGTGATCGACGATTGCCTGGGCCACGCGGGTCAGCGTACTGCGGCGCTGCTCGATGGAGTCGATCAGCCACTGGGCGGAATTGATCTTCCGCTTGATCCATTCTTTTTCCGCGTCCGTGGCATTGCCTTGCATCAACAGCTTGCGGTAATACGGGCTGATGAACAGGCTGGGCGTGCGGGTGTCTTCCAGCACCACCTTGTACTTGCCGTCGTCGGTGACGTCGAGAAACACGTCGGGCGTGACCGTCGGGGCGTGTACATCGGTGAAGTCGGCACCGGGCTTGGGGTTCAGCTTGCGCAGCTCGCCTAGCGTTTCCTGGATCAATTCCAGCGAATACCCGGTCTTTCGCTGGATGACCGGCAGGCGGTTGTGTTCCAGGTCTTCCAAGTGGCTCGATATGAGCGTCCGCAGTTGATCGTAGCAATGCATGCCGGGCATCAACTGCAACAGCAGACATTCGCGCAAGTCGCGAGCGCCGACGCCCGGCGGTTCGAGCTTCTGCACCACGGCCAACGACTTCTGCGCCAGCGCCAACTCATCGGGCCCGGCGTTGGGATCGATCGTGTCTTCCAACCGACCCTGCAGGTATCCGTTGGGATCGAGATTGTAGATGATCCGCTCGGCCATCTGCCGCGTTGGCTCGTCCAGATCCCACCAGCCGAGTTGCTCGCGCAGGTAGTCCTGCAGCGATTGCGGCCGGGCGACCATGTTGGCCATGGCGTCGTGCTTGCGGTCGCCTTCCTCTTCGAGCCGCGAACTCGACATCCGCGGACGGTCGTCGAACGTATCGGGCCAGTCCTGGTCGAGGTTCAACAGCCGCTCAAAATCGGCCTCGTTGTTCTTGGCGCCGTCAACGACCAGCTCCCGCTCTTCCGACGTGGGAGCGTCGGGATTCTCGGTCTCGACTTGTTCGTCGGGCAGGTCCGGATCTTCCTCGCGGATATCCAGGATGGGGTTTTCCTGCATTTCCTGTTCGATTCGCTCCTGCAACGCCATGATCGGCAGTTGCAGGATCTCCATCGATTGAATCATGCGCGGTGCCAGCACCTGCTTTTGCACCATCCGCATTTCTTGACCGAATGACAATCTCATAGTTGCTCAGGCTCGAGGGGCGGCGAAGCGTCGCGGGATTAGCGCGAACTGAAACTCGGTACGCCGATCGGTCTTTTTTCCTATCGTCAAAATTTTTGTCGCCCGGCTAGGGCGTCGGCCAGGATCTCTCGGTTAGCAAATTCTAGCACGCTGCCCGTGGTTATCCCGCGGGCCAGCCGCGTGATCTCAACCGGCAAGTCCGCCAAATGATTCGAGATATAGAGCGCCGTGCCGTCACCTTCCAACGTGGGGTTGGTGCCCATGATGACTTCGCGGAAGCTGCCGGTTCGTACCCGCTCGACCAGGGCATCGACCGTCAGTTGATCGGGTCCAACGCCTTCCAGCGGCGCAATCCGGCCCAGCAGCACGTGGTACAACCCGCGGAAGTTGCCCGCCTGCTCCAATGCCATCAGGTCGCGTGGCTGTTCCACGACGCACAACAGTCCCGTGTCACGCCTGGGATCCAGACAGATGGAGCACCGTTCGGCTTCGGCCAGGTTGTAGCAAACGCTGCAATGGCGGACGTTTTCTTTGACCGCCCGAATAGAATCGGCCAGCGCCAGGGCCTCGGATCGCGACACTCTCAGCACGTGATACGCGAGCCGCTCGGCCGACTTCTTACCAATGCCGGGAAGCTTGGCGAATTCTTCGACCAATCGGGTTACCGAATCCGTTACCAGGGTCACGGCTGCTGATTCCATTCTGGTCGGCAGGTTAAGGCCGGCCCTCGGGCTGGAAAGTGACGATTCAGACCATGCCTTACTCTGTCTGGAGCCTTACTTTGTCTGGGGCATTACTGTTCGCGGAGCCTAACTGTCCGGGCGCTCGCCCCCGGTCAGTTTGGCCATGGCCTCTTCCAGTCCCGGTAATTCGAGCCCTCCGGCCAGCGACCGCATCGCCTCGGCGTGCAGTTGCCGGCTCTTCCCCAAGGCCTGATTCGTCGCCGCGCGGACCAGGTCTTCGATTAATTCACGGTCATGCTGTTCGAATAAAGTCGGATCGATCCGGCAGGCAACCACCTCGGGCAGGCCGTTGACTTCGACTTCGACCATGCCGCCCCCGGCCGAGCCCGTGGCTCGTAACGATTTCAACTGCTGGGTCAGCCCCTCGAGACGGCCGCCGATTTGCTGGGCCTGCTTGAGCAGTGAACCAAGATTTCCGAGCGATCCGAACATGGGCAGCAGTCTGTAGGCAGAGGTCAGTAGACGGGAATTACAGTTGAGGTCGGTTTTTGGCTGTCCACCCTGTTTAGTCGACTCGTAATGGCCGGGCGTCGAACAGTTCCACCGCCCGGCGAACCAGCGGGTGCTGGCTCTTCTCTTGCAACATCTCGCGTGGGGCCCGAGCACGCGGCCGCTCGTCGCTGGCCACACCGTTTGCCTCGGTCAGATCCTTCTCCAAGTCGAATTGCACTCGGACCGTTTCGCCGGTCACCAAAGCCAGAGCTTTTTCCAACTTGGCAACCTGATCGGGCCGCTCACAAAAGGCCTTACTCGAAGTATACTTCTCGCGAAACGTAAATGCCAGTCGGTTTGGCGCACAAATTGCAACGCGGTGATGGCTCTCCAGGTATTCTCGGCCCAAATCGGAGAGCTGTACAAGCACCTGCGACAGAATCTGCGACAAATTCTCGCCGGTTAAAGCCAGCCCAGCCTTCGTGGCTTCTGGAGGCGGCTCAGACGTTACGACAGCCGGCCCTGCGGCATTTAGCTCTGCTGGCGGCTCAGCTTTTTTTTTTGCGTCAGCCGGTGCAGGACTAAGCCGAGGAGGAGCAACCGCACTGCGCGCGGGCGAGGCCTGGACGGCCGGCTGTGCGCCGTCGCGAACCTGGCCGACCAGCGTGGCCAACTCGTCCAGGTCTTCCAGGTGACAGAGCCGCACCAAGGCCAGTTCGGCCAGCGTCCGGCCGTGTACGCTATAGCGCAATCGGGACAGGGTCTGATCCACGATCTGCATGCTAGCCAGAATGGTTTCGATTCCCAGCCGCTCGGCTTCGCTCCGCGCTTCGGCCTGCTGAGCGGCGGTCACGTACAAGAAGCTATCGGCAGTGGCTCCGACGGCCGCAACCATCATGTCGCGATAATAGCCCAACAATTGTTCGAGCAATTGACCGACGTCGACTCCTTCGGCCAGCGCCGCATCGAGTTCGGCCAAAGCCGCGGCGGCATTGCGCTCGACCAGATGTTTCATCAGCGGCGCCAGGCGGCCATCATCGGCCGTCCCCAGCATGCGATGCACGTCGGCAACGGTGATCTCGGCTCCGCCGAAGGCCAGAAGTTGTTCGAGCAGCGATTGGCTGTCGCGCATCGAGCCAGCCGCCCGTCGGGCCAGGATTTCCAAGGCGCCGGGCTCAGCCGAGACTCCTTCGGCATCGACGATTTGCCGCAGTCGCGCGGCGATTGAGGGCGTTTGAATGCCGGAGAAGTCGAACCGCTGGCAACGCGACAGGATCGTGATCGGGATCTTTTCCGCCTCGGTCGTGCAGAAGATGAACTTCACGTGCTCGGGCGGTTCTTCCAGCGTCTTGAGCAGCGCATTGAAGGCCTCGCGTGTGAGCATGTGGACTTCGTCGATGATGTAAATCTTCGACCGCGAGCGACTGGGGCGAACGTTCACCTTCTGCCGAAGTTCGCGGATTTCATCGATGCCGCGATTGCTGGCGCCGTCGATTTCCAACACATCGACGTCATCGCCCGCGCTGATGCTTTCGCAAATGTCGCACACGTTGCAGGGTGTCGACGTCGGCCCTTGGACGCAGTTCAAGGCCTTGGCCAGGATCCGCGCGGCCGAGGTTTTGCCCACGCCGCGAGCCCCGGTGAACAGATAGGCGTGGCCGACGCGGTGGGCGGCAATGGCCCCGGTCAGAGCCTTGGCTACATGCTGCTGGCCGACCAAATCGACGAAGGTTTGCGGCCGGTAGCGACGGGCGACAACGACGTATTCGCCCGGCTTCTTCTCTGGTGCAGCAGCGTCCGTGGCAGGCTCGGAGTGCGAACGGTTTGTCATAGCTCGATTGCCACCTTCCGTGTCCAGGTCGGCCGCCGATGAGAGACCCACCGCACAAAGGGCTGACTGCTTATGGCTGCTGGATTTCTCCCCTGACCAGGTTCACAGGTCCCCATTGCGGGGGCCTCTCATCGGAGGCCGACCGTTGGTTCGCTTGTTAGTTGTACGCGCTGGGAGGGCCGCCGTCAAAAGCCCGACAGCCTTGATTCGGCCGATAAACTCGGGCCGGACCGCCTTTAAGCGATGCGCACGCTGCTTACGCAAAGTTTTTCGGCAGCTTGCCGTCCCAAGGTCGTTTCGCGACCCTCGACCCTGACCCGCACCACGCCCGATTCGACGCGGTTGCTGAGCACTTGTCCTTCGACGCCCAGCGTAAAGCCCGACTCGGTGAGAAACCGCAGGAATTCGGGCGATTGGTCCAAGACTCGGGCCAGTCGAAAATCCTCGCCGGGTTGGCATTCGACCAGCGGACGGCTGTCGATCATGTCGAGGGCACCGTCGGCCGTGGGAATTGGATCGCCGTGCGGATCGACTTTCGGAAGCCCCAGGTAAGCGTCAATCCGGTCGATCAGCAAATCGCTAACGGCGTGTTCCATGTTCTCGGCTTCCTCATGGACCTCGTCCCAACTCAGGTTCAGCGTTTTGACGAGGAACAATTCGATCAGTCGATGCCTTCGCATGACTCTTAGCGCCAGTGCCGCGCCGGCCGGCGTGAGTGAGGCTCCTTCGTAAGGCATGTAGTTGGCCAGACCTGATTCGGCCAGCGTTTTGAGCATGCTGGTCACGGTGCCCGGCGCGACCTCGAGCGTCTGGGCCACTTCCCCCGTGGCGGCCGACTTGCCATCGCCAGCCAGGCAGATCTGGTAGATTGCCTTCAGATAATTCTCAACGGTCAGACTGGCCATCGGTATTCCCCCTTGGGCTGGCCGCCCGGCCGCCAATCAGCCGTCGTTGCGTCCCGCCGAAATTTCGTCCTCCATCTTACGCAACGGCTTCGGCCAAATGAACCCCGCCCCCCATAGCCCGAGTCCATTGAACTTGCGCCCCATCCAGGCCATGATTGGGCGCTTTACGCCCCGGCCGAACTTGCCTGAATAAAGAGACCTCCGTCGTGCAACTGAACCAGCAGGCAGCCCAACTGTGCCAGCGGCTATGCGATGATGCTACCGCCTTGCGCGTCGCCATCCATCAAAAACCCAGCGCCGGCACGATCATCGACTTGGGCATCGAAGCACGCGGCGGCCTCGAGGCCGGACTACGTTTGGCGGAAATCTGCCTGGCCGGGCTGGGCCGCGTCGATCTCGTGCCCGGCAATTCGGCCATCTGGCCCGGACCAGCCGTGGCCGTTCGAACCGACCATCCTGTTGCCGCTTGCATGGCCTCGCAATATGCCGGCTGGCAAATCAGCGTCGGCAAGTATTTTGCCATGGGCTCGGGCCCGATGCGCGCCGCCGCCGGCATTGAAGAGATATTCGAAAAGATCGGCCATCGGGAACAGGCCATCGAGGTCGTCGGCGTGCTGGAAACTCGCAAGTTACCGCCGCCCGAGGTTTTCGAAATGATTGCTGGGCGCTGCGGCGTTGCGCCCGATCGAGTGACGCTGCTCGTCGCGCCAACCGCCAGCCAGGCCGGTGGCGTGCAGATCGTCGCCCGGAGCGTGGAAACAACCTTGCACAAATTGTCGGAATTGGGATTCGACTTGCAACAGGTCGAGAGTGGTTGGGGCGTGGCTCCGCTGCCGCCGGTCGCGGCCGACGACCTGGTGGCCATCGGCCGCACCAACGACGCCATCCTTTACGGCGGCGAGGTGACGCTTTGGGTGCGCGGCGACGACGCCCAATTGGCGGAGATCGGTGCCCGGGTGCCCAGCAGTGCCAGCCGCGATCACGGCGAACCGTTTGCGGCCATCTTCGAACGCTACAATCGCAATTTTTATGACATCGACCCGCACCTGTTCAGTCCCGCCGTCGTGACGCTCGTAAACCTCGGCACCGGTCGGAGTCATCGCTTCGGCTGCACGGCGCCGGACGTGCTACGGCGATCGTTTGGCGAGGGGGAATGCTAAATGATAAGTGCTAAATGATAAATGTTTTCGCAACACGCTGAGCATTCGCCCGTCATTTATCATTTAGCACTTATCATTTAGCATTGTCTCTCATGCATTTCGCAATCCTTGCAAACTCCGACAGTTGGTACGCCCAGGATCTGGCTCGGGCTGCCGTCGGCGGGCACACGATCACGGTGCTGGATTTTCATGGCCTGGCCTCGGAGCTAGACGCCGATGGGCTGCGAATCAAGGCGGGCGAATTCGACCTGTCGCAGGCCGACGCCGTGCTGGTGCGAACGATGCCCCCAGGTTCGCTGGAGCAGGTGGTGTTTCGGATGGATCTGCTGGCTCGGTTGGAAGCGTCCGGCACGCCGGTCATCAACCCACCCAAGGCCCTGGAAGCGGCCGTCGACAAATACCTGGCCTCAACATTACTCGCAGCCGCCGGTCTGGCAACGCCCGATACGATCGTTTGCCAAACGGCGGAGCAGGCCATGGCGGCCTTCAACCAACTTGGCGGCGACGTGGTCTTGAAGCCGCTATTCGGTTCCGAAGGGCGCGGTATTGCCCGGCTCGAAGACGAAGCCCTGGCCTTGCGGGCGTTCAAGCTGCTCGAACAATTGGGGTCGGTGCTGTACCTGCAACGCTTCATCCCGCACGAGGGCTGCGATCTGCGGCTGTTGGTGTTGGGCGATCGCGTCTTGGCCATGCGTCGGCGCAATCCGCTCGATTGGCGCACGCAACATCAGCCGCGGCGCCACGGCCGAGCCATTCGAGCCCAGCGACGAGCTGATTGAAATGGCGCGGCGCGCTGCTGCCGCGGTCGGCGCGCCGGTGGCAGGAGTCGACCTGTTGCCCGGCTGCGACGGCCGGTTGTATACGATCGAAGTCAACGCCGTGCCCGGTTGGAAGGCGCTTGCGCGAGCCACTGGCCAGGACGTGGCGGCGCAAGTTTTGGAATTCCTGGCATCGAGAGTGCGCTACGCAAATTAGTCCGACGCACTGGCGAGGGAGCCTCGCCGACTGACTCCCTCGCTCGCGCGTCGGGCTGGTGTAGAATATGAGTCCACTGTCCAGAATGTGAGGTCTTGGTATTACAGCGTTTGCTTCCAGCGAAACGGTCAATATCGCCGGCCGGCTCACGGCCATGGCGGCGATGCGCCCCGATGTTGCAGCAGTCGTCATGCCGCGCGGCCGAGGCCCCGACGGCCGCAGGCGTTACTCGTCCGTCACGTTCCGCCAGTTGGATCAAGACAGCGACGTGCTGGCCCAAGGGCTGCGCACGCTGGGCGTTGTGCCGGGCACGCGACTGGCGCTGCTGGTGAAGCCCAGCATCGATTTTGTTTCGCTGGTCTTCGCCCTGTTCAAAGCCGGAGCCGTGACAATCCTGATCGATCCGGGCATGGGCCGGCACAATCTGCTCGGCTGCCTGGAAGCAGCCCTGCCGGAAGGGTTCGTCGCCATCCCCGCGGTCCATGCGGTGCGCACTCTCAGCGGCCGGCGGTTTGCTGCGGCGCGATTCAATGTCACCGTCGGGCGACGCTGGTTCTGGAGCGGGCCGACGATCGCCGAGCTGCGCTCGCGCCCTTGGCAAGCCTGCGAACTGGCGCCGACTAAAGCCGCGGATCCGGCGGCCATTATCTTCACCACAGGCAGCACCGGGCCGCCCAAGGGCGTGCTCTATAGCCACGGCAATTTCGATCGCCAGGTCGATGAGATCCGCAATTTCTACGGCATCCGACCGGGCGAAATCGATTTGGCTTGCTTTCCGCTGTTCGGGCTGTTCAACGCTGCGATGGGAGTCACGACCGTGATTCCCGACATGGACGCTTCGCGCCCGGCGCGCGTCGATCCGGCTCAGATCATTGAAGCGGTCGAGGATCTGCAGGTGACACAGTCGTTTGGCTCACCGGCGATTTGGAACCGCGTCGGCGCGTATTGCCTGGAGCAGGGGGTGCAACTGCCATCGTTGAGACGCGTGCTCTCGGCAGGAGCACCGGTGATGCCGCACGTGCTGGAGAATATGCTCGGCGTGATCCATCCCGATGGCCAAATGCACACGCCCTACGGAGCGACCGAGGCTTTGCCCGTGGCGTCGATTGCAGGTCGTGAACTGCTTGGTGAGCCCAAGCAAGCCTGGCAACGCGGGGCGGGCATTTGCGTCGGCCGCAGGTTTCCGGGCATTGAGTGGCGGGTGATCCGTTGCGTGGACAGCCCGATCCGCGCGATCGAAGATTCCGAGGAGATCGACCGCGGCACGATTGGCGAGCTTATTGTCCGCGGACCAGTGGTGACGTGCGAGTACGTGACTCGCATCGAGTGGAATGAGCGGAGCAAGATCGCCGACGCGAGCGGCGCCTGGCACCGCATGGGCGATGTCGGTTATATCGATCAGCACGATCGATTTTGGTTCTGTGGCCGCGCGGCGCATCGCGTCCTGACAGTCGCCGGAGCGATGTACACGATTCCCTGCGAAGCAATCTTCAACCAGCACCCGCGGATCTTTCGCTCGGCGCTGGTCGGAGTCGGCCAACCGGGACGGCAGCGGCCAATCATCGTGTGCGAGCCTCGGCAGGGCCAAATGCCGCGTACGGCCGCCGATCGGCAGACGCTGAGCGCTGAACTACGAAGCCTGGCGACGGCGCATGAGCATACCCGATCGATCGAAGACTTCCTCTTCCACGCCTCGTTTCCGGTCGACATTCGGCACAATGCCAAAATTTTTCGCGAGCAACTGGCCGTTTGGGCGGCCAAGAAGCTCCCGCCGCGTTAAGGAGAGCATGCGAGCACTCGTCACCGGCGCGGCCGGATTCCTGGGGTTGTATATCGTCGAACAGTTGCTCGCCCGGGGCGATCAGGTGCGAGCGATGTGCCGGCGTCCGAGCCCCGAGTTAAGCGCGCTGGGAATCGAAATCGTGGCAGCCGACGTGCGCGATGCGGCTGCGACGTCGCGATGCCTGCGCCGGCATGGAGGCCGTGTTCCACGCTGCCGGCGTGGCCGGCATTTGGGGGCCCTGGGACTACTATTACGGCATCAACACGCTCGGCACGCGGCACATCATCGACGGCTGTTTGCGCTACGACGTCCGCAAGCTCATTTACACGAGCAGTCCCAGCGTGACGTTCGACGGTTCGGATCAGCGGGGCGTCGATGAATCGGCCTCCTACCCACGGCGCTGGCTGTGCCATTACCCGCACACCAAAGCCCTGGCCGAGCAAGAAGTGCTGGCCGCCAGCGGCCGCCAGCAATTGCTGACCTGCGCCCTGCGTCCGCATTTGATCTGGGGACCGCGCGATCGGCACCTGGTGCCGCGACTCATCGAACGGGCACGGGCCGGCCAGCTGCGCCGAGTCGGCGCCGGTCGCAATCTGATCGACATGGTCCACGTCGAAAACGCCGCCCGGGCCCATCTTCAAGCTGCCGATGCCTTGCAGGCGGGTTCACCGGTAGCCGGCCAGGCCTATTTCATCAGCCAGGGCGAACCCGTCAATTGCTGGGAATGGATCGACCAATTGTTGGCATTGGCCGGATTGCCGCCGGTGCGGCAATCGGTGCCGATTTCGGTCGCTTGGGCAGTGGGGGCAGCGTGCGAGGCGGTTTACACGCTCTTGCACCGCCAGGACGAACCGCGGATGACGCGATTTCTGGCCGCGCAATTGGGCCGCGATCATTACTTCGATATCTCACGCGCCCGGCGTGATTTCGGCTACGACCCCGGTATTTCAACCGCCGAGGGCATGCGCAGGCTGTTCGAAACGAAACCCGCGGCGTGAACTCCGGGGGTTACGCGGCCTGGCTCGTTGCTTGCCATTCGATCCAGTTTCGTCAGCACGGTTTGAATATCGCATGCGTTGAGTCGCTTCGAAAAGGCTGGAATAGACACGCGCCCCTGAGCCGGGGGCGTCAGCCCTCGGATTTGTCAATTATCACTGGTGCGTCTCACGCCGGCGCAACATGCGCCAGAGTAAAAAACGGGCGATGACCGACGGGAATCGTGCAACCGTAGATCATCGCCCGCCAACGAGACACATCATATTTCGCAACGGGTAGGCGCGGCCAGGTTAGCGAGCTAATCCGCGGGCTTACGCCCCCGGCTCGGCTCGCCTCTGCCGTAACTTATCAGGCGGCCATGCGCAGCGTCGTCGCTTGCGCCTTGATGCCGTCGAGGAACTCTTCGAAAATTCGCAGGTCGAGCGCCGAGGCGCTGTCGCTCTCTGGATGGAACTGGGTACCGAGGGCGAACCAATCGGGCCGCTCGCTCTCGATGGCTTCCACGACGCCGTCCGGACAACGGGCCGTCACGGTGAAGCCCGGTGCGACTTCGTCGATCGCCATGTGATGGGTGCTGTTGACGCGAATTTCGCCTTCGCCGTAGACCCGCTCCATCAGCGAACCAGGGACGACTTCCAATGCGTGCCGGTGGGCCGGATCGATCGAATCGCGGTGCGGCAGGGCCTTGGGCATGTCCTCGGGAATGTGTAGGAACAAGTTGCCCCCTTCCGACAGGTTCAGCAACTGCATGCCCGCGCCGATGCCGAAAACGGGCATGCGACGGTCGGACACGTTGCGGATCAGGCGGCGATCGAAATCCTCGCGGCGGACTTCCTGGGTGCGGATCGAGGGGTGCATCATGAAACCGTCGCGGCGAGGATCGAGATCGGCGCCGCCGATCAAGAGCATCCCGTCCAAAAGGTCGAGCACGCGGTTCAGATCTTCATCCTCGGCCAACGGCGGCACGACGATCGGCACGCCACCGGCTTTGACGATTGCGTCGTAGTACCCGGCACACAGGTAACTGAACGCGGGAGAGTCCTTCTTGGCCGAACGATAGTCCATGTTCAACCCGATCAGCGGCTTGGATTGCATCTTCCACTCCTTCTTGGGACAGGTCCTTTGTCCCGCTCGTGTGAAGCGAATCACCAAAAATGGGCTCGAGGCGTTCCTCAAGCTGCGAGCTCAGCGGAAGGGGCGGGCGCGGCAGGCATACGACAACAGAACGTCGCCGTGTACCTTGTGACAGGATTCTGTCGACAGACGAGAAGCGAATTTCGAGTGTCATCCTTAACACCATCCTCCTCGCGACGAGCAGATCATCGGAGGATTTTGCCGCCCATCCCTGGGCTCGAAACTTGACTAGGTCAGTGGATCCTTGGGGGCCTCGATTTCCCGACAACTTCTTTTCCCGGTGTCACCCTTTGGAAAGAAAGCCAAGTCGTTGGGGCGTTTATAAACCGGCTCAGAGAGAAGGCAAGAAGATTCGTGATTTTGCGATTAGCCCGCCGTGCTTGCACAACATCAAGTGCTAGCGAGAGTTGCGGGCTGGCCTCGGCTGCCGTGCGACCGCTCCGCCGGGGCTTTCCTCGCGAGCGCCGGCCACATCTCGACATCCGCCGCTAACCAAGCCTGCGCACCACTTTACGACGATCGGCCGAACCTCTATGCTGACCTTTTCGCGTGCCGTGGGAGTTTTCGCCGGCCGCGAGCCCTCTTTGGCGAGCTTTATGCGTTACGAAAACGTCTGTCTCGAATCGTTTGGCTACACGCTGCCCGAAGAAATCGTCTCCTCGGCCGAACTGGAAGTGGCCCTGGCTCCGCTGTACAAGCGACTGCGGCTTCCCGAAGGCCGGCTGGAGTTGATGACCGGCATCCGCGAGCGGCGATTCTGGCCGCCGGGAACGCTTCCCAGCGGGCCGAGCATGGCTAGCGCCCAACTCGCAATCGACGCGGCACAGCTCGATAAATCGCAGATCGGCGCGCTCGTCCACGCCTCGGTTTGTCGCGATTATCTCGAACCGGCTACCGCTTCGACCGTTCACCACACGCTCGATTTGCCGAGCGATTGCGTGATCTACGACGTTTCGAACGCCTGCCTGGGCGTGCTCAACGGCATGGTCCAGGTGGCCAACATGATCGAGTTGGGGCAGATTCGCCGGCCTGATCGTGGGCACGGAAAGCGCCGGCCCGCTGGTTGAGTCGACCATCGCGGCGCTCAATGCCGACACCACGCTCACCCGTGAACAGATCAAGCACTCGATCGCTTCGCTGACGATCGGCTCGGCCAGTGTGGCCGTGCTATTGGTACACCGCGATCTGAGCCGCACCGACAATCGCCTGCTGGGCGCCACGGCCCGGGCCGCCACCAGCTTCAACGATCTTTGCCGCAGTGGGCGCGACGACGCGATTGGCGCGGCCATGCAACCGCTGATGCGAACCGACAGCGAGCGGCTGATGCGCGAAGGAGTGCAAGCTGCACTGCCCGCCTTCCACGCGTTTCTCGATGAGATGGGCTGGTCGCGCGACGAAATCAATAAGACGTTCTGCCACCAGGTGGGCATCGCTCAGCGCAAGCTGCTGTTCGAAGGCCTGGGCCTGGAACCGGCCATCGATTTCACGACCATCGAGTTCCTGGGCAACACCGGCAGCGCCGCATTGCCCATTACGGCGGCATTGGGGATCGAACGCGGGCATTTACAACCGAACGACCGCGTAGCTTTGATGGGCATCGGCTCGGGCATCAACGTGCTGATGCTAGGCGTGGAGTGGCAACGCGCGGCCGTGGGGCTCGCCGCTCCCGCGAGCGAACCGGCCATTGCCGAATCCTAGCTGCTAGCCGCCTTCTTCCCCTTCTTCCCTTGTCCTTTGCCCGGTTTTGCTGCCGGTTGCCAGGTGCCTGTAGGCCAATTGGCATCGACCAGCTTGCGTAGTTCGGCGACCGTCGATGCGTAGGCCGGATCCAGGGCCAGGTTCTGATACTCGTGCGGATCGGCCTGGTGGTCGTAGAGTTGTTCCCCCTGGCGACCCCCATCCCATTGCGTGTACCGCCAACGCTCGGTGCGGACGGAGTAGCCGGGAAAGCCGGCGCTGCACCTGGCTGAAGGCTGGCTTTTGCCAAGCGCTGGCCGGATTGTCGACCAGCGGCTGCAAGCTTTTGCCGTCCAAGTAGGTCGGAGCCGGCAGCCCGCACAGTTCGGCGAGCGTGGGGTAAAGGTCGACCAGTTCCACCGTTCGCTGGCAGGCCTGGCCATTGCCGGCCGCGCCGGGCACGACGACCACCAGCGGCACGCGGGCCGATTCTTCGAACAGGCTCATCTTCTGCCACAGTCCATGCTCGCCCAAATGGTAGCCATGGTCACTGGTAAAGACGATGACCGTCTTGTCGGCCAATCCCAAGCGATCGAGCGCCGCGACGATGCGCCCGACCTGCGCGTCCATGAACGACGTTGCAGCATGATAAGCCTGAATGGCTTGTCGTCGCAGGTCGTCGTTCAGCTTCTCTTGCTCAGGCTTGGCGCTGAGGAAGGCGGCCGGCGGAACGTTGTCGCGATGGTTGCTGGGCACCTTCGCCAGTTCGATGCTGGAAACCGGATACAGTTCGAAGTACTTCTTCGGGGCGACGTACGGTGTGTGCGGACGGTAGAAGCCCATGGCGACAAAGAACGGCCGGTCGCGGTTCGCTTCCAGCAACTTGATGGCCTCGGTGGCTCCGATGCCGTCGGTCTGGTCTTCGTCGGCTCCTTCGGCTGCCAGCCAACTGAGCGAACCGCCGAACTGGCCGGGAACGAGGCTGAAGATCTTGTCTTCGTCATCCTTATCGCGGCCGCGGGGGTTGAAAACCTTGGCCCAAGATTGCGGGTCGTCCAGGCCATCGGTGCCGATCTGGTTCGGCACCCCGTAATGGTACAATTTGCCGACGCGGGCTACATAGTAGCCCTGCTGCGCGAAGCATTGGGGGAGCGTCGTCGTGTCCGCAATCACTTCACGGAACTGCACGGCATTATCCACAACGTGCGTCGCGCTCGGCCTGCGGCCTGTGAGCAGCGACGAGCGGCTGGGATTGCAAAGCGGGTACTGGCAATAGGCCCGATCGAACCTGACGCCGCGTTGGGCCAGCCGGTCGATATTCGGCGACTTGACCACGGGATCGCCGTAGCAGCCGAGTGAGTTGCACAAATCGTCGGCCATGATGAACAGGACGTTGAGCCGCGGCTTTTTCGCCGAGTCGGCCGCCAACATCGGCGACGCCGCAATGCCCACTAGGAAAGCCGAGAGTAATGCAACCTGCCCGATTCGGCGGTACCGGAGGCCGACGGGTTCGCCGGATACCCGAGGCGATCGAGTTGGAGATATGGTCTTGGCGTTCTGGCAGAAATGGGCGGCGTCGGCGCGGCGATGCATGGTCTCGGCTCCCTGGTCAAGATGCCCCGAAACAAGACGCTCCAGGGCATGCGAATATTCTAACGACAGGCGGCAGGGGAAGCGAATTTGTTGTGTTGCCGCAAAGCCGCATTGGCCGATCCGGGCCGTGCGGCGTAGGATTGCAGTGGCAGATAGCGAGGCGGAGGCGGTTTATGGAGCGGATTTTTACCCAACGTGGGTTTCTACCCGAATACGATCCCTTGCAGGCGTTTCCGCACGGCTCGGAATTGGCCGTGCTCGATGAGTGGGGGCGCGACCTGCCGAGCCTGCTGCACGATTCCCATTTTCGCAACTTTGCCAAGCAACTGCAGATTCCGCCCTGGCCGGGCGGAGACGCAACCAGCGAGTCGCTGCCGGCAATGTGCCTGTATTACGTGCGGCTGGGTTTCCTGGCGTCGGCCTACGTCAACCAGGTCGGAGAGCCGCAGGCGAACGTGTTGCCGCGTAACATCGCGGTCCCGTTGTGCGACATTTGCCGCCGCTTGGACCGCCCGCCCATCCTCAGCTATGACGGCTACGCGCTCTACAATTGGAAACGCTTCCAGGCGGACGGGCCAATTGCCTTGGGCAACATCGACACGTTGCAGGACTTCGTTCATCTCTACGACGAGCATTGGTTCATCCTGATCCACGTCGAGATCGAGGCCATAGCGGCCGAAGTTCTGGCAGCGATCGATCGGGCGGCCGCCGCGGTGGAGACGCGCGACGAAGAAGCGATCAATCAGGCCCTGTCGCAAATCGGGCAATCCGTCTGGCGGCAGGTCGCCGTGCTGCGGCGAATCCCCGAAAAGATGGATCCAGCGCTCTACTTCCGCACCTTTCGGCCGTACATCCGTTTTTTCGAAAACGTGGTGTATGAGGGGGTCGATACGCGCCCGCTCGATTTCCGCGGCGAGACGGGCGCCGAAAGCAGCATCATGCCGACGCTGGTGGCTTTCATGAAGATTCCGCACCAGCGGTCGTTGCTGACCGATCATCTGGCCGACATGCAGCGGTTCATGCCCCGTGAGCATCGGGCCCTGATCACCGAGGTGCGAGCCATGCCCGACGTGCGTTCGCTGGCTGATAAGGATCTGTACAACAACGTGCTCGAAGGGATGGCGACGTTCCGCGAAGTTCATATCGGTTGGGCCATGGAATATATTCATAAGCGAGTTGCCGACCCGCGTGGCACCGGCGGCACGCCGTACATGCAGTGGTTGGCTCAGTTGATCGAAGAAACCCGGACTCACAAGATCGCTTGAGTTTCGACGAGCGTCCGTCATGGCATGGAATCGCGTCGGCAAGCGATGCGGCGAAATATCGCGAGTAATGGAATATCGCAAGTCATGAAAACGATCATCGAGCCGTTTCGCATCAAAGTCGTCGAACCAATTTCATTGCGGACCCGCGACGAGCGCGAGGCCATCTTGCGCCAGGCCGGCTTCAACGTGTTTCTGATCCCCGCCGAAGATGTGCTCATCGATCTGCTGACCGACAGCGGCACGGGCGCGATGAGTAGCCGCCAATGGGCCGGGATCATGCAGGCCGACGAAAGCTATGCCGGCTCGGCCAGCTTCTTTCGCTTCGAGCGCACGCTGCAAGAGATCACCGGCTTCGAGCACATTTTGCCCACACACCAGGGGCGGGCCAGCGAGCGGTTGCTGTTCGAATTGGTTGGAGGGCCGGGCAAGGTCGTGCCGAACAATGCGCATTTCGACACCACGCGGGCCAATGTCGAACATTCGCACGCTCGGGCCATCGACCTGCCGATTCGCGAGGCGCTCGATCCGCGCAATCGATACCCCTTCAAAGGGAACATGGACGTGGCGGCACTGGAGCGGCTGATCGGCGAGGTCGGCGCTGAGCACATTCCGCTGGTTATGATGACCGTCACCAGCAACGGATACGGCGGCCAACCCGTGAGCCTGGAGAATCTGCGAGCTGTCCGCGCAGTCTGCGACCGACATGGCGTGCCGCTGTTTCTCGATGCCTGCCGATTTGCCGAAAACGCCTGGTTCATCAAGTGCCGCGAGCCGGGGCAAGGCCAGCGAAGCGCGGCCGCGATCGCCCGTGAAATGTTCGACCTATCCGATGGAGCCACGATCAGCGCCAAGAAAGACGGGCTGGTCAATATCGGCGGCGTGTTGCTGGTGCGCGATGCGGGATTGCTCGAACGGGCCTCGAACCTGTTGATCCTGACCGAGGGCTATGTCACCTACGGCGGCCTGGCCGGCCGCGACCTGGAGGCCATGGCGCAGGGCTTTCATGAAGTGCTCGACGAAGATTATTTGCACTATCGGATTCGCTCGGCCGAATACGTGGGCGAAAAGCTGCTGGCTGCCGGCATTCAGATTGTCGAGCCGCCGGGCGGACACGCGATCTACCTCGATGCGTCAGCGTTCTGCCCACACATTCCGCCCGCGCAGTTTCCTGGGCAGGCTCTCATCGCAGCGCTGTATCGCCACGCGGGCGTGCGGGCCGTGGAGATCGGCAGCGTGATGTTCGGCGGCGAAGGGCGTGACGCGCCGCCGATGGAACTGGTGCGGCTCGCTTTTCCGCGCCGCGTGTACACGCAAAGCCACATGGACTACGTGATCGAAGCCTTGGGCGAGCTTCATGCGCAGCGTGAGGCAATTCGCGGCCTGCGAATCGTTTCGGCTCCCAGCGTGTTGCGGCATTTTACGGCCAGGTTCGAGGAGATTTGATTGGCAGGTTCCTCGCTACCGGTGGATTTTTGACTTATAGCAAGTCGGGAAGCTAAAATACCCGACGGAATATCGGACGCTAACTGAAATGCCGAACGGCGAGAATAAGGGCACGTTCCATGACCGTCGAATAGCTTCAGAAGGCGTACAAAGCCGAGCCGTTCCAGCCGTTCGTGGTCCATTTAGCCGACGGTCGCGAATTCTCCGTTCCGCACCATGAGTTCCTGTGGATAGTGCCCAATGGCCGCACCTTCGCCATTGCGCATCCGGACAGCTCCATCGAGATATTTGACCTGTTGTTGGTTAGCAATCTCGAATTCAAGCCGAACGGGAATGGTTCGCGCAAGCGGCGAAAGACATAACCCGATAATTGCCGCCGCGACCGCGTCAACCGTGTCGAGTAACTTCGTCCAAAGTCCGCAGTGCCGCCGGGTCGAATGAGCGTGGCCGGGCGGCCGAGTCGGGCCAACTCGAATCTCTCTCGGGCATCGTCGCCAACTGAGACTCGTAGTACTTCTGCACACCTTCGGTCAGAATCTCTTCTGCGCCGGCCAGGAATTTTTCACGATCGAACCAGGGCTGGCGGAAGTTTTCCAGCAACTCGTCGAGCGTGGCTTGCGAGTGGTGCTCTTCTTCCGAGTCGTGGTAGGTTAAGTAACCCAGTGCGACGGGCTGCGGGAGCAATGCATTGAGCTTCTTCATGCCCGCAATCCAGGGCTTCCAGAGATTGTTCGCGGCCCAGTTCTCGATGCCGAACGACGCGCCGAGCGCGATGTTCTGATCGGTGCTGGCGTAACAGCGGAACGTGGCTTCGACGAAGGCCGCCGTGCCGGCGTGCGCGATCCAGATCTTGGCCAAATCCTCGAACTTCAGGCCTAAATCGGTTGCCATCTTCCGTAGCCAGGTGAAGTGTACGGTTTCCATCTTCCAGCGGCCGGTCAATTCGCCATGGAAGCCGTGTTCGTAGGGAATCCCTTTTTCGTTGAGCAGAAGCTTGAGCCGCTCTTCGTAGGCTTCGACCGTGGGAGCATTGGCTATCAGCTTGGCCTGGGCGACGTCGAACTGCGCGGCGAAGACGGAGAATTGCTGCAACTCGTGCCGGGCTTGGGCAAATGTCACTCCCTGGGCGAACCGCTCCAGATAGCGGTTGCCGGCTACGATCGGGTGGCACATCACGCGGGCACAGGTGTCCAGCAGCAATTGCTGAAATTCCGCTTCCGCCTCGGGCGTCATTTGGTCCTGTTCGACCAGCGCCGGCACTGCCCCATGGCTCGGTCTGCCTGAGCGGCAAACAACCGCAAATGACGGGGCGGATTGCCAGCGTCGGCAACGATGCCGACCGCCGCAAACATTTCCAAAGCCGACAAACCCGACGTGATGTGAACCGTGGCGCACATACAGAGCCTCTTTTCATTCTTTCTTGCGCAAGCGATGTAGACGTTAAGAATTCCCTGAAAAATTCTAGGTGCGTGAGCACTGGGGGCAAGCAAGGTCACGCCCACTTTGCGGCCCCGCGCTTGCCGCTTGCTCCTCGACGCTCCTACAATGGTTGTAGAAACATTCCCAGCCCGCCGGGGGGCGCGGCTCAGGCTCTGGCCGTCACGGGAGGCATCATGTCCGGCAATCCATTGCCGTTGCGGGCCATCCATCACGTCGAACTCTTGGTCGGCAACGCGAAGCAAGCGGCTTTCTACTACCGACACGCATTCGGGTTTTCGCAGCTTGCCTATGCTGGCCCCGAAACGGGCGTCCGCGATCAGGCATCGTACGTTCTGTACCAGGGGAAGATTCGCTTCGTCGTCAGCACGCCTTTGAAGCCTGACGATCCGATGGCCGAGCATTTACACCGGCACGGCGACGGCGTGCTGGACATTGCCTTCCTCGTAGATGACGTTGACGCCTGTTTTGACGAGGCTGTGCGCCGCGGCGCCCAGGTGGCCCTGGCCCCGTATGACCGCACGGATCAGCACGGCCGGATTCGCCGAGCCAAGATCCGAGCCTATGGAGATACGCTGCATTCGTTCATCTCCATGGCCGATTACAACGGGCCGTTCCTGCCCGGATATCAGGTTCGCCGCCAGCCGATGGCCAGTGCCGGTCTGGAGCGGATCGATCACGTGGTCGGCAACGTCGAGAACGGACGGATGAACGACTGGGGCACCTACTACAACAAGGTGCTCGGCTTTCACCAGTTCATGTCGTTCGACGACAAGGATATCTCGACCGAGTTTTCGGCGCTGCGCAGCAAGGTGATGGCCGCGCCGAACGATATGATCAAGCTACCGATCAACGAGCCGGCTTCCGGGCTGCGCAAAAGCCAGATCCAGGAGTATCTCGACTACAACGTCGGCCCCGGCGTGCAGCACATCGCGCTATCAACTGGCGATATCGTTCACACGGTCTCGGTGTTGCGAGATCGAGGCGTCGAGTTCCTGGGCGTGCCCGATTCTTATTACGATGGCGTTTTAGACCGCGTCGGACAGATTGACGAAGACTTCGAAACGATCCGGCGGTTGAAGATCCTGATCGACCGCGACGAAAAGGGCTACCTGTTGCAGATCTTCACCAAGCCAGTCGAGGATCGGCCTACGTTGTTCTATGAAATCATCGAGCGCAAGGGCTCCGACGCCTTTGGCAAGGGGAACTTCAAAGCCCTGTTCGAAGCCATCGAACGCGAGCAAGCCGAACGCGGTAACCTTTAGCCATATAGTCAGAGCAGGTGAGCGCCCTACATGCCGATCTATCATCAACTAGGACAGGTGCCTCGCAAACGCCACACGCAGTTTCGCCGGCCTGACGGCAACTTGTACAGCGAGCACCTGATGGGGAGCCGCGGCTTTTCGGGGCCGGCGTCGCTGCTGTACCACATTCGCCCGCCCACCAGCATTCGTTCCAGCCGGCTGCTCGAGCGGCTCGATTGGCAGGCAGATACCGACCCGACGTTGCGCATGCGGCACTTTCGCCTGGCGGAGATCCCTTCGGCCGCGAGTGCCACTTTGGCCCGAACACCTGCCCTGTTCAATCGCGATGTGGCCTTGAGCATCGTTTCGCCCACCACCCCCGACGAATTCTACTATCGCAATGCCGAGGGGGACGAGGTGGTCTTCGTGGCCGAGGGGAGCGGCGTGCTCGAATCGGAAATGGGCGAATTGGAATATCGCGCGGGCGATTATGTGGTCATCCCTCGCGGGATTCTGCACCGCTGGCTGCCCGCATCGACCGGTTCGCTGCTGCTGGTGATCGAAAGTGCCGGGGCGATCCGGCCACCTTCGCGCTACTGCAATGAGCGCGGGCAGTTCCTGGAACACAGTCCCTACAACGAGCGCGACATTCGCCGGCCTGATCGGTTGAATCCCCACGACGAGGCCGGCGATTTCCGGCTGGTCATCAAGCAGTACAACGTGCTGACCGAAGTGACGCTCGACCATCATCCGCTCGATTGCGTCGGCTGGGACGGCTATTACTATCCCTGGGCCTTGTCGATCCACGACTTCGAGCCGATTGTCGGCAGCCTGCATCAGCCGCCGCCGGTGCATCAAACGTTTCAGAGCGACAATTTCGTCATCTGCTCGTTCGTTCCGCGGCCATTCGATTTCCACCCGGACGCTGTGCCGGTGCCGTACAACCACTCGAACGTGATGAGCGACGAGGTGCTGTTCTATGCCAACAACGAATTCATGAGCCGCAAAGGCATCGGCTACGGCTCGCTGACGTTGCACCCCTGCGGCCTGCCGCACGGGCCGCAACCGGGCCGGGTCGAAGAATCATTGGGCAAGAAACGCACGGAAGAGTTGGCGGTGATGCTCGATACGTTCCATCCGTTGCACGTTGCCCGCGACGTCTTGGCCTGGGAAGACCCCGGCTATGCCCGATCTTGGGTCAAGGAGGATTGACGATGGTTGGCAGTTTGCGAACTTTATTGACCGAGGTGGTCGACTACGCAGGGCTCTTCCCTCCGGCTTCGCTGCCGCTGGAGCGCGCGATCGAAGAATTCGCGATGCATGGGCAAACGGCCGAAGCCTGGATGCTGTCGCGTTTCGTCTGCCCGGCCGAGCATGTGCGTCGATTGCGCCGCGAGCGATCGGCCATCGGCTGGAAATGGCCCCTGGCGATTCTGGTCGGCGGCGGCGCGAGCTACGAAACCTTCGTTTCGCGGCTGCGCACGGACCTTGCGGTGCATCGGCAGTCTCATCCACGAATACGATGCGCTCGAAGTGCGTTTGCCGTCGCTCGATAGCGACGAATTCCGGAACGTGAGTCCCGGCCGAATTGTCCATGAGGTTGTGGCTGACGTGCTGAGGATGAAAAAGCCGCTCACCAAGGTTTATTTCGAACTCGCGGACTTGCGGCCTGAATTGGACGAGGCCGCTTGGAAACGCCAACTCGATGCGGCGATTGAAGTGCTGGCGGATTACGACCGATCGTCGGCCAGCAGTTGCTGCGCCGCGGGTTTCAAACTGCGCACCGGGGGGGCCGACGCGTCCGCGTTTCCCAACTCGCGGCAATTGGCGATCACCATTTGCGCGGCGCGTGACGCCAGGCTTTTTTGGAAGGCCACGGCCGGCCTGCATCATCCATTGCCGCAACAGAGCCAGACGCTGGGCGCGCGAATGCACGGGTTTGTCAACTTGCTCACTGCCGCGTTGCTGGCCGACGCCGAGAATCTCGACGCGCAGGAAGTCGAGCTACTCCTCAATGATGAAGACGCGCACCAATTCGAGTGGGCCGACGATCACCTTCGCTGGCGTGGGCACACGGCGTCCGTTGCGCAAATCGAAGCCGCCCGCTGCGGGGCGTTGCAGTCCTTCGGCAGTTGCAGCTTCGACCAGCCGCGACAGGATCTGCGGGCGCTGGGCTGGCTGGCGGACGCAGTGGCGAGTGGTTAGTGGCCAAGTGGCGAGCGGCCTGCGCGAGCTTGCCGGTAGCCGAACGTGTCGGTGACCCGTAGCCACGGGCGCTCTGGAGGACCAGGCGCATGTTCGGCGCGCCGGTCAAGGCTTTTCACGGGTTGCCGAGCAAGTGTCGTACGAAGAAGTCCGCGCGGCGGCGTCTGCCGTAGTGCGTCTCTGCCGCTCCGTGGCCTGCTCCGGGAATGATGAGCAAATCGAAATCCTTGTCCGCCTTGACCAACGCATTGGCAACTTGCATGGTGCTGGCGGGGTCGACGTTCGAGTCGAGTTCGCCGACTATCAGCATGAGCTTGCCAGTCAGGTTCTTGGCATGCATCACGTTGGACTGTTCCGCATAGTGCGGGCCAATGGGCCAGCCCATCCACTGCTCATTCCACCAAATCTTGTCCATGCGATTGTCGTGGCAGCCACAATCGGACACAGCAACCTTGTAGAAATCGCCATGGGCCAGCAAAGCCCGTGTACTGCTCTGGCCCCCCGCGCTGCCGCCGTAGATTCCCACGCGCGTGAGGTCTAGCTGCGGATACTTTGCAGCGGCACCACGCAGCCAGGCGATACGGTCGGGGAAACCAGAGTCGCCCAGGTTTTGCCAGCACACATCGTGAAACGCCTTCAACCGATGGTTGGTGCCCATCCCGTCACATTGCACGACGATGAAGCCCATTTCCGCCATTTCCCGCACCCAGCCTCCTGGAGTCGTATTGAAGTCCTTCGGCACAAATGAGCCGTGTGGCCCGGCGTAGATGTATTCGATGACGGGATACTTCTTGGCCGGATCGAACTTGGTCGGCCGGTAAATGACGCCGTAAATGCCCGTTTTTCCGTCGCGTCCTTTCGCCACGAAGCGCTCCGGCGCACGCCAGCCGGTCGCGAGCAGCGCACTCCATTCCGCGCGTTCCAAATCACAGACAAGCGTGCCGTCGGCGCGGCGCAGTTCGCTCACCGGTGGTAAGTCCACCCGCGACCACGTGTCTACGAAGAATCTCCGGTCCGGCGACCATTCGATTGTGTGCGTCCCGTCGCCTTCCGTGAGCACGACCAATTCGGTGCCGTCGAAGTTCACGCGGCAATGGTGGACATAGTAAGGATCTTGACCGGCACGGATTCCGCTGGCGCGAAGAAGATCTGGCGAGCTAGCTCGTCCACCTTGTCGACGCCACGGACCACCCAATCACCCCGCGTGATTTGATTCTTCACGTCCCCGGTCGTGGCGTCGTAAAGCCAGAGGTGGTTCCAGCCGTCCCGCTCCGACATCCAGATCAATTCCTGCATATTGTCCAGCCAGTGCAAGAACTCCTTTCCGCTGTAGCAGAAGAACGTCGCGCACTGCTCGTTCACGACGGCCCGCGCTTCGCCCGATTCTGCGTCCACGCGAATGACTCGGAAGACCTGGTGACCGCGCTGGTTATAGCTGAACGAAAAATGCCTGGAATCGGGCGACCAGTGGATGGGCAAGTGTTCAATCTCTGTGAACGGATTCGGAAATAGCGCATCGTTTATCGAGATGTTCCGCTTTGCCGCTACGTCGAACAACTGCGGACGCGGGTGGGGGAGTTTGTCACCGGGCTTGAAATAGTCGTAGGTGATGACCTTCGGCTGCAACTGGTCGACAGGCGACGATTCGACGAGCGTGACCTTTCGCTGCGGCGCCGCCTCGACACGCACGGCGACGATCTTCCGCGAATCCGGCGACCAGGCGAACTGCGTGGTGTATTTGTCGTCTTCACACCCGTCGGTGCTCAAGGGCGCTTCCGCACCGCTGGCGGTATCGGCAAGCCACAGGTTGAAATCCTTCACGAATGCGCACCACTTGCCGTCAGGGGAAGTCGTGCCTGTGGTTCGCGACGATGGTTGACTGTCTTCGGCATCTGCCACGACAGGCGTTTGTGTATCCGTGATTTCCGCAGTGAAAGGCTGGTCCTCGGCTTCGAAGGCGGCAATCGCTTCGCCCTTCGTGTTCACCGCCAGCCAAATATGACCGGAGAAGGTGTGCTGTTCCTGGCGTTTGCCCGGTGCAACTTTGGCATAGGATACTCGTTTGCCGGTTGTCGAGAGCCAGAGCAGCTCTACCTCGCCCTCGGTGCGATTGACGAAGGTGATTTGCGTGTCGCTACCGGTGCGCGTGCTGGCGCGGGGGATCTTCGCGAGCGCTTTGCCTCGGCCAGGTGTCGCCAGCATCTTTGTGGAGGGTTCCAACGGGCCAGCCGGCAGCTCGAATTGCCAGGCCTTCCCGCGATGAGAGAAGCTGATGTGGCTGCTGTCCTCGTCGAACTCCAGTTGCTCCAAGGCAAGCCCATGGGCGTGCATGTTCTTCTCGCCCGCTTCGCGCAGCGCGGCCGCCAGCTTTGCGTGATCGAAGGCCGGCGTGCGTTTGCCCAGATTCGCGTCCACGAGCACGAACTCATACTCCTGCACGTCCACCTGCAGGCGATACCAGAAACGCGTCTTGCCCGGCAACCAGTTTGGCTTCACTTTGGAGCGAAAGACGGTATTCGCCACCCGGGTACGAAGGGAATTGGCACGTTCGTACTCTGTTTCCGAGCCGTTGGCCGGCGAAGTCAGCGTAACGAGCGAAAGCAGGAACGCCGCGACGAGCCAGGGGCGAGGCACTCCGTGGACGGCGTACCAACGATCAAGACTGAGGAGCAGGAAACGCATGGTCTGAGTTGGCTCAAATCGTGAATAGTACAGCGTAACGAACGTGGTGCGCCGCGCATTGTCAGTTTATGAATTCCTCGAACCACTCCGTCGTCACGGAGGTGTCGACCATCAAATCGACTCGAGTGCGGCTGCGCTACCGGTCTCAATCTACCTGATGAATTCGCCGGTTGGTGATCCAACTTGCATTTTGTATGCCGCGAGGTTCCAAGCCGGCGTGAGTCGCCGATCCGGCCGGCCTGCATCGAATTGCACGCGTTCTGGTTTCCACGTCACCGCGAGTTAGCCTCAAACTGCGGTTGGGCCACCCCGCTTGGCCGTAAGGTAGTGGCCGCGTTGGTGACGCAACGAATTCGTAGCCATAGCGTGGAACCTTTCAGGCCGGCATTAAGCCAGCCAAAACAATCCCAGCCCCGCCGTATCGTTGAAAGAGCGCGAACGCTACAAAGGCGCTTGTGCCGAAGCACCAGTGCGGCGGGGTTAGGATTTTTCTGAATATCATTGGTAAGAGCTAGTGGTCGCTTCAGGAAGAGGGCGGGGTGATGTCTCCCCGCAGTGGTCGGCCGCTTTCAAACAGCGTCTCACGTGCCGCCATTCTGCCCCCAAATCGCCGCCAGGTGCCAACCGGATTGCAGAACAGGTCGCCGCGGAGCCGGGTTTTGACTTGCGGCCGCGGTTGGTGTCAACTGGGCATGGCTAAAGTATCTTTACCACTCGACTAAAGGGACATTGGCATGAAAGTCACCTGTTGCGTACTGACGTTTGCGACGATCCTGGCGCCCGACTGCTTGCTAGCCGCCAAACCTTCGGCCTTTGAAAGGCTTGTCGATAGCTTAGACGATCTTGTCGGCCATCAAAACGAGAGCCTCTACGGCCGTGGCAATGAGGCCGAGGAACATTGGGAAAGTCAGCATAAATACAAACTGTCCGATTCGGGCCGTATAGATTGGAATTCGAGCCGATGGCAGTCATTGAACGAAAGATCAGGGTCGCAGGGGGAAGGGCGGAATAAAAAAGTCGCGGCGAAGTTGGAATTCCCCCTGAGTGCTCCCGCCGAGAGATGGCGTCAACCAACGGTTCCACCGGTTTTTCGCTGGCGTCCGACGCCCCCGCTGCAACCGATGTAGTGCAGCGTCATCCTCAGGTCTTGCATCGCCTGTTTTGCCGTGCGAGCTTTGGCCAGGAGCAGATCGTTCACCGCAAACTCTTGCTCCATTCGGGCAATCAGCCGGCCTAGTATCCTGAGTTGTTAATTCGTTTACAAACATTTTTGACGCGGGCGAGGATCAAATCGGCGTCGGCGGTCCAGACGAACGGCCGTGCTTTGCGGTTGTGGTGGTCCAGGTATCCTTCGATCGCCTTGCGAAGGGCTTGCACGCTACGGAACGCGCCGCGACGAATGCGTTTCTCCGTGATTTCAGCAAAGAATCGCTCGACCTGATTCAGCCACGATGAACTCGTGGGAATGAAATGCACATGATAACGCGGACGCCGAGCGAACCAACGTTTGACCTTGGGCGTTTTGTGCGTGGCGTAGTTGTCCATGACCAAGTGAATTTCAATCCCAGGCACTTCCGGAATCTGCTCGTCGATCAGTTCCAGGAACTTGATGAACTCCTGATGCCGATGCTGTTGTTGACAGTTACCGATCACCTTTCCGGTCGAAACTTCCAAAGCCGCAAACAACGAGGTAGTTCCATAGCGAACGTAGTCGTGCGTATGCCGTTCCACTTGCCCAGAACTCATCGGCAGCAGCGGTTGGCTGCGATCCAAAGCCTGCACTTGGCTCTTTTCGTCGACGCACAAGACGATGGCCCGGTCGGGCGGATTCATGTACAAGCCGACGACATCGCGGACTTTTTCGATGAATTGCGGGTCGGTCGACAGCTTGAACGTTTCGGTGCGGTGCGGTTGAAGGTTGAAAGCTCGCCAAATCCGGGAGATCGCCGTCTGGCTCAGGCCCGTGGCCTTCGCCATGCCGCGAGTGCTCCAGTGGGTCGCGTGCTGCGGCTTCGTTTCCAACGTTTTGGTGATCACTTTTTCAACCTGTTCGTCGCTAATCGTGCGCGGCGTGCCCGGCCGTGGTTCATCCAACAACCCGTCCAAACGCCGCGCCACGAAGCGAGCTCGCCACTTGCCCACGGTCGGCATGCTGATCCGCAACTCTTTGGCCACTTGCTGGTTCGTGCGACCGTCACCACAACTCAATACAATTCGCGACCTCAGCGCCAGTTGCTGACTGCTCTTCGGCCGCCGCGCCCAGCGTTCCAGCGCTTGCCGCTCCTCGTCGCTCAAAACCAACTCCGCTTTCGGTCGTCCCATAGCCATCGGCTTTCTCCTTTCGAGAAAGCCTACACGGCCCGCGGCCAGGCGCAAGACTATTTCAGCGGATTTATAACTCAGGACACTAGGTCGTCGCGTCGGTCGATGTGGCCGAAGCGCGCATCCAACCGTACGTACCGAGGGCAAAATACGAGCCAGAACTTCGGCCCGGTATCGATCACGGGAGGGCGAGCGGTTCGGCGTCATGCCTGCAGGAGCTTCCGCGCACTGTGAGAGCCTTACCTGCTTGAGACCTGGGAGACGGCTGATTCTCCCGCTAGAATAGCTGGTCAGTGGGCGGTGCAAGGCGGTACGTGACACAAGCGAGGATCCGGTTATGACTGAAGACGAAGAACGCCGGTTCTTACTCCTACAGAACGAATGGTGCGACGAAAGGTTCATTCACGAGCTGTTTGGGCTTGACCTGCCCAAAGAACCGAAGTTCGTCAAGCACTTTCGGGCATGGGTAGAGCAGCGGAAGGGTGACGCCATTCGCGATGATGGGGCAATCCACCGCTATCGTTTCGAGACGTTTCTCCAAACCCAGAAGCTTCTAACGAGGAAGTGGGGGGCTCTCCGATTGGGCATGAAGCCCGAGTCTTTGGACGCTCTGCTCAATCAACTGAACGAGATGGGCCTGATCTTCGTCTACTATCCTTCGGAGGAGCGGAATCAATTCGTTGGCGAGAAGATCGCAGACGACATTCTCGGTCTGATTGATGAGTTCCGATTTCGGACCTTCACGTCCCACAACAACTTTTGCTGGAGGATGCACGAAGCGATTGAGAAGACGTTCGGACTCAAGGTCGAACCCGAATTCGATGTGACGTCGCAATTCCTTACCAGCGACAAGAAGGAATGGGATTATGCTCATGACTGGGACGCAATCACGCTGGCCCCGGTGAGTTTACAGTTCCAGGTATGGCTTGACCTCGGCAAGCCGATGAACCTCCGGGCGGATTGCTGTTCCAAATTCTTTTATGTGTGGGAGAGAGACCTCCTGAAGGACTACGTGGCTGGTACCGGTGAGCCGGACATTCCACCAGAACTCATCGCCGCGGTCGCGAAGAAGAAAGCGGGAGGGTGATCACCCATGACCGTTTCCTTCTCCGCCGGCATCGATGCCATCGTTCGGGCCATCCACCCTTATAGCCAGAAGGAAGGACACAGGTGGTTCCCGCCGAAATGGGATCCGAAAGCTGGAAAGCAGGGAGGTGGCGAACCGCTGCTGGACTGGTATCGAAGGTGCGTGGACACCTATTTCGATGAGAAGCCCGATCGATATTCGATCGAAGAGAACTTCGCTAGTTTCGTTTCGGTTCGCTGGGTCGAAGAAACGAAGCTTACCTATGTAAGTGCTCAGGCAATCATCGTCCTCAACAAGACACTCAAATCGTACTATGCACATGGGTCTGGTGAAGTTCAGTATCTCCGCCTCGACTATCACGGTGCGAGGATCGGGCCCATGTTCAAGGAGCACTGGCCGCATGTGCATATTGCTGAGGACGGGGAGCCTCGCTTTCCGAGTGATTTTTCGACCACTGGCAACATCATCATCGACTTCTTCGATTTCATCTATCGAAATTACTATCATCCCAAATGGCTGGATTGGGCGGAGTTGATCTACGACGATTACGCTTCCAAGCATGGCGTCTTCCCCAATCCATTCTCCGCCATCCAACAGGCCTTCGATGCTCATCAAATCCCCTTTTTGCTGGGGAAGTACCGGCCGTACATCGAGCAGATGAAACGAGGCTGGCGGCAGAACAACGACACACTGCTGCCCTTGTTTATCAGCAATGAGAACTGCCGCTTGCTGTCCTACACCGTGTAGGAACTCAGGTTTCGCACCTGCGGCCGAGTAGGCCTCCCAGGATTCTGGGGAACCCCAAGGTGACTGCGCCGACCTAAGAAACTCTTGTAGGGAAAACAATCGCGGCCCCACTTGCGCACGGCAGGGGCCGGCTGGGAATCTCACGCCGAGACCAATTTCGGAGGCGGAATGGGCCGATTCCGAATACACGCTTTCTACGCTTCGCCGGGGAAATCACCCCCCCCAGGTCGCAAGACTCGTTTCCGACTGTTGGCCAGGCTCTACAGGCTGGGCTCGAAGGCCCGCTGGGTTTCACGCGTCGGTAACGACACACCGACGTGCCGAATTCCAGTGCTACGTTAAGTAGACCCGAAATACGTTGGTTTTCCGGGTTTAGCTCGTCATCGCGCGCCTACGTCCCAAGCAGAAATGCGATTCCGCATTCTCATCGCCTCATTCTACGCCCCGAGAACCTGTCGCGAGCCCCGGTAAGCCGGGCCACGTTGCCGAGGCGAACGGCTAGTCGTTGTCAGCGATTCCTTCCCACAGGGGGCGGCCGGTTCTATCCGGCCAAGCTCAAACTGGCAGCGCCGTTGCACTGCTACCCCTACAGTTCCAATCCCGTTCTGACATCTATATCTATATCAGGGAGATTCCGACCATGACCCGACGTTTCGAGTTCATCGGCGGCAATTCGGCCAAGTTTTACGAAGTCATCATCGCCGGCTGCGACGTCACCGTGCGTTACGGGCGGCTGGGCACGAGAGGCCAGACCCAGACCAAGTCGTTCGTCAACGCCGCCAAGGCCCAGAAGCACGCGGACGCCCAGATTGCCCAGAAGATTGGCAAGGGCTACCGCGAGACGGCCGCCGTCTGAGTAACGCAAACGCGCCCGGGTGTCAGTACGGCATCCGGGCGCCGGCTGTTTCCCGCCCATTTGACTTCGGAACTTCTCACGATGGCCAACAATTACCTGCAATTCTCCGAAGCGATCACCAACCTGTCGATCGCCCAGCGCGACTGGCTTCAGTCGCAACTGGAAACGGTCTACGTGTTCGGCGACAAGGAGTATGCCGAGAACGAGGTGCCCCAGGACTTGTCGACGGCCGACGCTACTTGGTGCGGCTGCCGGGCCCTGCGGAATTTACCCAACCTGGACAGCGACGACGATGCCGGCTTCCAGTACGAGTTCATGGAAGATGAAGAACTCGGCCGCCACCTGTGGGTCTACGCCGACGAGGGTGGCGACCCCGATCGGGTCGCACACCTGGTGCAGAAGTTCCTGCGCCTGTTCCGCCCCCATGAGTGGTGGTCGCTGACCTACGCTACCACCTGTTCCAAGCTGCGTCTCGGCGAGTTTTCCGGCGGGGTGCGTTTCGTCACCGCCGATCGAATCGAGCCGTTCGACGCCTACGACTTCGTAAACGAATGCCGGGCCCGATTCACGGCCCGTGCTACTCCAGCTCCCCCTTCCTGAAAGGATTTGTGCATGAGCACATTGCTCGATCTGCCACCCGCAACTTCCGATTCCGTGGCGACGGCTACGGCCGCTCGCCGGCTGCGCACCACAATGGCCGCGGTTCGACTGAGCTTCGTCTGGCTCGGAGTCCGCAAGAGCTTGACCGTCGAACAGCGGTCCCAAGCCGCCGAGTCGTTCGGCGCCGAGGGGGCCTTCCTGTCGGCCGGCAAGAAGCTGATTGACACCCGCGACCCGGCGTTCAAGGCGGTCACCGCCGTCCGTTCCAGGCTTGTCAGCCTGTGGCGGGCGATGACTCTGCCGTACCCAGAGCCCGGCATCCGGCTCATTCGGCAAGACGACATCCAGGTCTTCACCGTCCAGGCTACGACGCTGAAAGCGGAACTTGACGAGGCCGTTGAGCGACTCGACGTCCGTTTCACCCAGTTGAAGGCCGCCGCGCGCGATCGGCTCGGTTCGCTCTACAACGAAAGCGATTACCCACGGTCGCTCCGCGGGCTCTTCCAGGCCGAGTGGGATTTTCCTTCGGTCGAACCGCCCGATTACCTGCGTGAGCTGAGCCCCGAGCTGTTTCGCCAAGAGCAAGCCCGTGCGGCGGCTCGCTTCGAGGAAGCGGTGCGACTGGCCGAAGACGCGTTCGTAAACGAACTGGGCAGCCTGGTCTAGCATCTGACCGAACGGCTGAGCGGGACCGAAGACGGCAAGCCCAAGGTATTCCGCGACAGCGCTGTCGAGAACTTGGCCGAGTTCTTCCAGCGTTTCCGCATGCTGAACATCGGGAGTAGCGCCCAACTCGACGAGCTTGTCGAGCAGGCCCAGCGGATCACCCGCGGTGTCGAGCCGCAGCAACTGCGAGAGAACACCGGCCTGCGGCAGGAAGTCGCCACCCAATTGGCCGGCGTTCAGTCGGTGCTCGACGGCCTGATGGTCGATCGTCCGCGCCGTCGGATCATCCGTAGCGGCGCCCAGCAGGAGGCAACGTGATGGACCTGGTCATCATGCCGACCGGCGAAGTGCGGTGCGTCTACGATGAAAAGATTGACCTGCACCAGATTGGCTCGCTGTCCATCCGCCGGGCCAGCCATGTTGAGCCCACAGCGGACGGCCGTTGGACCGCTGATCTATCTCCGGTCGGCGGCCCCTTGCTGGGGCCATTTCCAGGTCGCAGTTTGGCGTTAGCTGCCGAACAGGCGTGGCTCAGCGAAAGCTGGCTTGCTCCGCCGGGCTGATCGAGCCATCAACCCCCGCAGTCACGTGGACTGCGGATTCCCTTCTTCTTTCCCAGGCTGGACTGCGCCGTGCGCAGCGGCCATTTCTGTCGTCACGAAAGGATTGCAGCATGACCCAACGAGAATTGGAACGCGAACTGGCCCTCGCTACCGGCGAATCGTTGTCCACCATTCGCAGTCGCGGCTTCAGCATCGTCGAGCCGCCCGAACTGGAACCGCTGACCGTAGACTGGGACGAGGTGCAGCAAATCGACTCGCCTCGCATCTCGCACTCGTATCGGCGACGGCGCGCACGCCAAGCCGCCTGACCTTCACCATCTGCTCGGCCACGATCCCCACGCCGCTCGTCTCCGGCTTAGCTCGATCGAATCCTTGAGCGTCGAACGCGCCCCATCGAATAGCGTCGGCTTAGTTCGCATTGAATTAGCCCTACTTGATCAAACCCAAACGGCGCTGCAGCTCGCCGTAGTAGAAGCGGATCATTTCCTTGAGCGTGAAGACACGCGGGTCGGCCTTCGCCTGGGCGGTACGCGCCGCCAGGTCGATCTTGCCGGCCTCGGCCGCGCGGAGCAGCGGCAGTTGCAGATCTTTGCCGTCGCCCGTCTTCAACAGCATCAGCAGGGCGCCGACGCAATGCTTGGTCTGACTGGACCAATTGCGCGGACCGTCGCAATCGGCCCGATTGTCCGTCTTGTGACAGGTGTGGGCGAAACGGCCAGCCGTAATCGCGGCCATGTAGACGGGCACGCTCCTCGCCACGCCTTGATGGAACGGACTGGTACGCAGGAACGGGCAGTCGCCACACGGCGACGGCATGTCCCAGCCCAAGTCGCTGGCCAGCACGGCCGCTTCACCAGTCACGGACTGCAAAGCGTCCTTCAGTACATCGTCCGGAATGGAAGCCGCGACTCGGTTCATATAGGGCCCCTCCCTTCCACATTGCGGGCGATCCCGCGCGTGGCCGTAATCACGATCGGCAGCATCGGCAGCAGGCAGACATAGACCTGATAACGCACCCACACGGCGGAAACGGTAAACAAACCGTCGATCGCCGCCTCCAGGTCAGAACGCGACTCGGAAGAATACTCATAGGGACGGCAACCCCCGCCGTTCGCGCCGAACGATCGCTTCCAAAAGATTCCCAGCCAGCAATGTCGCGGATCCAACCGCACACCGACTGAAAACGGTGATGGAGCGGCGCGCCGTTGACTCACGCGGCGCCGCTCCCCATGAATGGAAGCAACCGAGGCGAACAAAGCAGCCGCATAAATGGTGAGGCAGATCGTCAACGGATTGAGCGTGGTCATACGGCGCTAGTCCCTTCCACGTCGCGGGCACCGCGATCCCTCGCACGGTCGTGCAATGCGAGCATGGCGAACCGGATGCCCGCCAGCGCGGCCTCATTCTGACGGCACGGATAGGGCCCGGCCTGAAAACCTTCCAGCCGGTCGAGAACGATCGCCAGCAACGCCTCGTTGCTGATCCCGTTGATGGACTCGGCGGGGTTGCCATTTTGGAAGCGCAGATCCAAATACACGAAACTGGCAATACTGATCATTCTCATGTCGCCCCCGTGGACGACATATCGCAGGTGCGCTCCGCCGATGCCACGATCGCCGCGGGCTTCGATCTTGAGGGCCTCATTCAATAGGCCCACCTGATGGCTGATCACTTCACGCATCATGTCCTCCGTCAAAACCGCGTGGGGAATATCAAAATACGGAGCCGAGCGCCGCGACCGCTCCGAGCAGCCGTTGCCGGCATAAGGACTTTCCAGCGTGGCGCTCGACCCCGTGCAGACGTGCCAGTGTCACCCGGCGACAGTTCGAACTTCGAAATTCATCCGTCACTCCGGTTTCGGCGCATTCGATCGCGGCGGCTGCGGCAATTGGTCCAATACGCCTCGCATGTTCGATTGATTGATGTAGTGATCGATGGTGGTCTTCATCGAACCGTGCCCCAGCAGCAACTGGGCCACCTTGGGATCGATCTGCGCGGCCTCGGTAGCCGTGCTGCGCCGCAAGGCATGCGGAGGGAAATTCCGCTCGTCGGGAATGCCGGCCTTGCGGACCAGGCTGTGCCAGAGCCGAATGAACCAGCGGCGGCTCTGGGGCCAGCGAGGAAAGGGGCACAGCAATGCTCGCGGACTGCGCCAGGTCTCGATCGCCGCGCGGGCCGCCGCATTGAGCGGCACCAGTTGGGCCTTGCGCTTTCCTTTGCGGATGCCGCGGGGGAAATAAATCTCCGCTGCGTCCGGGGGCGGCTGGGCCACCGAGAGCATGGCCCCTTCTCGTTCGCTGGTGTTGTAGCTCATGGTGGTGAACAGCGTCCAGAATCCCTCGGGCGGCAGGTCGTCGTTCAACGGACGTCGCATCCAGCGCGTGGCATCCAGAATGCGGCCGATCTCGCTGACGGTGAAATTGGTCGCGACTGGGTCGAGGTCCAAGGACGGCTTGTCGAGATAGGGAACGTCGGCAATCAGCCGCTGGGCCTTGCGCGAGGCCGGCGAGCGCGAGGAGCGTGGTCCGGCCAGGTCCAGGCAGCACTGGATGTTGCGAAAGTGCTTGCGGACGGTGGCGGCGCTGACGAGTGGACTTTTCCGACCCGGGAGCTGATGAACGCCCTGCGAGAAACGGGCGATGGTGAAGTCGTCGATCATGTCCAGCGGCGGATCGTCGGTGAAGCGGATCCAATAATCGATCGACTGCTGATACTCGACGAGCGTCAGGAGCTGATCGTTCCGGGCGGACAGGAAGCAGGGTTTGACGAAGTCCAGCCAGAACTGGCTGAGCGTCATCCGCGGCGACAGGCCGCCGGCATGCGTCGGCGTCTCGGGCGCCGCCATAGCGTCGAAGAGTTTCAGTTGCGGAATCAGTAGGTGCGAACCTGGGATACTGGACATCGGAGACATTCCCCCTTCGTCGACTGGGCGCACACCGCGTACACTCCCTCGCGCACTCCCTTGGGCGCGGCATGCGCCCGAACAAGAACACCGCTCCGTGCGCGGCGCGAACTCTACGCGCCGCGGCAGACAAGCAGCCAGCCCGAGCACAGGCAGCCGCAGAGAACCGGGAGAAGGCAACGCAGAGCGACGTGACAGGCGGCCCGAATTCGGCCGCGATCGGGAAGGAGCTCCATCATGGAAAACGCCTCGCGCTCTGCGAAGAAAGCGCGCCAGCGCGGACCCGGGCGGAGTACGTAGGGACCGCCGCCCGGGCGCGCAAGCGCTGGACTTCCGAAAACTCGAGTGAGGCCGGCTGTTGGCCTGGACGTTTCCAAGACAGGCCGGCCGAGCGTTTCCGCGCGGCCACGGCCTTCCCGAGCCCGGAAATACCAGTTGGGCTCTGTGAGAAGGTCTGCGTCACGCGACCCGCAGGGAGTGCGCGTTAGCAGCCGAGAGGAAACATCAACATCAAACAGCAGTGCCCGTGAATCTGCCACGAAGCGGGCAGCTTGTCAAGAGTCGGCCACGCGACCGCGACAAAAACTGTGGTGCTGTCGATAGTGGAATCGCCCCTGCGCAGTGCCGCAAATCGCCAACCAGATTAAGGCTCGCAGCGCCACCAAGACGATGTAAAGCGCGAGAAATAAAACTACATAAAAATGAACATAAAAATGTTCATTATGAATGCCCGCCGTTTTCGAGTGCCCGGTTTTGCGCTAGAATGATGCGGGGCATCGTTGTCGCGGTCGAACACCATCGCAAACGACCAGGACGGACCGGTCGGCATAGTGGACCAGGGGAAGTGGAAAGGGCGTCGAATCGGCGGCCCAGGCTGCTACTGCTGTCTGTTGACGTTTCCGTGCAAGAGATAGTTGGGCCGCCAGCCCAACTCAGCCTAGGCCGCCGATTCGACGCCCTTTCATGGTCCATCCGGCCCTCGGATCTCTAATCCGAGGGTCATTTTTCCTAAACGCTTGCCATACAAGCAGTACACCCGACTGGGCTCGAACCAGTAACCTTCGGTTCCGTAGACCGATGCTCTATCCAATTGAGCTACGGGTGCATGCGCTCGAACAAAACGAGCCCCGCTCCTAGCCAATTCCGACGGCCAGAATGAGGGCCCAATGCCTGCCGCCTCTTGCCGCGGTTGGCAGAACGTAACCATAAAGTTACCAAGAAATTCGCTGCCGACAAGCCCACCTCGGGGCATCCCAAGGCTTTGCCGCCGTTGGTTCTCTGGAAACGCGTCGCGCTGCTGACGCTTCCCAGGCGGGAGTCTCTCGGTCGCGACGGAAAATCCCCCGGCTGACACCCAGGGCTCCGAGGGCTGCGAGAACTCAGGAATTCGCGAACTGCGAGCAGAAACTCCACGGCGTCAAACCATCGCGTGCAGGAAACTCTTCGTCGCCAGGCACCTCGCACTTGAACCTCCGACCCCTGCTTCCCGCCGCCGATGGTTTCTGCAAAGATCGGGCCTATGGGCAAGGCACTGGTCACAGGAGCGGGCACTGGCATCGGACGAGCCATCGCGCTCGACTTGGCCCGGCGTGGCTACGAGTTGGCCCTGGTCGGACGTCGCTGGGATCCGCTGGAAGAAGTTTCGGAAATAATTCGGGGCGACGGAGGCCGGTGCGTGATCATCCCGGCCGACGTAGCTCTGGGCGAAGAGCGTCACAAGATCTGCGAGGCCGCCCGCGACGAATTGGGCGGCCTCGATCTACTGGTGAACAACGCCGGCGTGCTGGCGGCCGGCCCGCTCAATCGCCTGGGCTGCGAAGAATTGGAACAGGCCGTCGCCACGAACCTCACCGCGCCGATCGATCTGACGCGATTGTTCCTGCGTGATTTGACCCGATCGAAGGGGAGCGTCGTCCTCGTGGCCAGCGGTGCGGCCTACTTGCCGCTTCCTTCGATGTCGATCTATTGTGCCACCAAGGCCGGATTGCGGGCCGCGGGCGAAGTGTTGCGTTTCGAGCTGCGCGGCCTTGGGCGTGCGCCTGCTCGTTGCTTATCCACCATTTACGGCCACGCCCATGACGGAACGACTGGCCGGCACGCGGGAAATTCCGCTGCCGGTGGCCGAACCGGAGGCGATGGGCCGGACCATCACGCAGGCAGCCTTGGCGGGCCGTAGCGAGTATTATTGTGCCTGGAGCGACTGGGCCTTGGACAAGGCGATGCGTTTTACTCCCCGCGTCGTCAAGGCCGTGCTGCGTTGGCGCCAACCGCAATTCGACCGTTTGATCGAAGCCGAGCGCCGGAATCGCTAGAACCTGTGCAGTCCTGTGGAGGAATCGAGTTTGGATACTGGTTTGCACTGTATCGCCTTCGTCATCGGCCTGATGCTTATCCCGGCCGTGCTGTTCGACGCCTTCGAAACGATGGTCCTGCCGCGGCGCGTGACGCGGGCCTACCGCATCGCTCGCTATTACTACCGCATCGTGTGGGCCATCTGGCATGCTGATCGGCATGAAGGTGCCGCCGGGAAAATATCGCGAGAACTTCTTGGGGTTCTTCGGTCCGTTGTCGGTGCTGGGCTTGATCGCCGCCTGGGCAATCGGTCTGATCTTAGGGTTCGGTCTGCTGATGTGGTCGGTCGCCGCGCCGCTCAAAGTCGACGACCATCCGGCCAGCTTGCTGACCTACCTGTACATGAGCGGGGCGAGCTTTTTCACCATCGGCTATGGCGACGTCGTGCCGACCAGCCATTGGGGACGCCTGGCGGTGGTCTTCGAAGGCGGGACCGGCTTTGGGTTCATGGCCGTGGTGATCGGTTACCTGCCGGTTTTGTACCAGTCGTTTTCCAAACGCGAAGTGAGCGATCGGCCTGTTGGATGCGCGAGCCGGCTCGCCTCCAACCGCCTCGCAACTCTTGTTGCGCGCCGGCCGAGAGCGGCCACCTGGGTGGGCTGGACGGATTTCTCAAGGACTGGGAGCAATGGGCGGGCGAATTATTGGAAAGCCATCTGTCGTTTCCGGTGCTCGGCTACTACCGCTCGCAGCACGACAACCAGTCCTGGCTGGCGGCATTGACGACGGTGCTCGATTGCTGCTCGCTGATTATCGCCGGCGTCAAGGACGTCGATCCGTACCAGGCCAAGCTCACGTTCGCCATGGCGCGGCACGCGCTGGTCGATCTGGCCTTGGTCTTCAACACACCGCCGCCCGAAGTTCCGGAGCGTCTGTCGCCGGAGTCGCTCGTGGGCCTGCGTCAGGCTTTGGCGAAGGCCGGTGTGACGTTTCGCGAAGGACCAGCCATCGATAAAAAGATCTCCGAGCTGCGCGGCATGTACGAGCCATTCGTATATGCGCTGGCCGAGCGTTTGGTGCTCACGATTCCGCCATTCTGCTTCCAGCGACCGGCGGTCGATAATTGGCAGACCAGCGCCTGGATGCGGCGAACCGTAGGCATCGAACACCTTTCGGTCATCAAAGCCGATGACCATTTCTCGTAAACGCGAGCGTTCGCCGAAACCGCATGCCACCCGCCGAGACCTCACGCGACGATCTTGCCGAGCGATATTTGGCGCAGTTGCCGTTTGCGCCGTATCGAGTGCAGGAAGATGCCATCCTGGCCTGGTTCACTGCCAAGCAAGGCGTGCTGGTCTGTGCGCCGACGGGCACCGGCAAGACGCTGATCGCCGAGGCTGCGCTGTTCGAGGCCCTGCACACCGGCCAGATGGCCTATTACACCACGCCGCTTATCGCACTCACGGATCAGAAGTTCGCCGAAATGCAGGCCGCCGCGGTGCGCTGGGGCTTTCAGCCCGAAGACGTCGGCCTGGTAACGGGCAATCGCCGTGTGAACCCGGGCGCCAAGGTGTTGGTCGTCGTGGCCGAGATTCTGCTCAATCGGTTGCTGCAATCGAGCGCCTTCGATTTCACGAACGTCGCGGCCGTGGTAATGGACGAGTTTCACAGCTTCGCCGACGTGCAGCGCGGGATCGTTTGGGAACTGTCGCTGGCCATGCTGCCCACGCATGTGCGATTGCTGCTCTTGTCGGCCACGGTGGGCAACGCCCGCGAGTTCCTGGGCTGGCTCGACCAATCGCACGGCCGCAAGCTGGAGTTGGTCGAAGGGACCGAGCGCCGCGTGCCGTTGAGCTACCGCTGGGTCGGCGATCAGTTGCTCAATGAACAATTGACGCTCATGGCCGAAGGCGAAGCCGACGTCCGCCGCACTCCGGCCCTGGTCTTCTGCTTCAACCGTGAGGAGTGCTGGAACGTCGCCGAGCAATTGAAGGGCTGCCACCTGGTTTCCGAGCCGCAACGCTCGCAACTGATCGACGAGGTGAACCGGCTCGATTGGTCGCAAGGCGTTGGCCCGAAGCTGAAGCAACTGTTGCATCGCGGCGTGGGCGTTCACCATGCCGGCTTGCTTCCCAAGTATCGGCGGATCGTCGAAGAGCTCTTTCAGCGCAAGCTGCTGGCCGTGTGCATGTGTACCGAAACGCTGGCGGCCGGAATCAACCTGCCGGCCCGTAGCGTGGTGATGACGTCGCTGGTCAAGGGGCCCGCCGGGGATCAGAAGCTGTTGGATTCGAGTTCGGCCCACCAGATTTTCGGCCGTGCAGGACGCCCGCAGTTCGACCGCGAGGGATTCGTCTACGTAATGGCCCACGAAGATGACGTGCGCATCGGGCGCTGGAAGGAAAAGTACGACGCCATTCCCGAAGACACCAAAGACCCGGGCTTGCTCAGGGCCAAGAAGGCGCTCAAGAAGAAAAAACCCACGCGGCGCGAAACGCAAACCTATTGGAACGAGGCCCAATTCGAAAAGCTGCGCGGCGCCGCCGGGCAAGCTCTACAGCAAGGGCCCGCTGCCCTGGCGGTTGCTGGCCTATCTGTTGTCGCTCTCGCCCGAAGTGGGACGCGTGCGCGAAGTGGTCCGCAAGCGGCTGATGGACGAGCCGCGACGCAAGGCCGGCGACCAGGCTCTCGATCGAATGTTGTTGCTGCTGCACAACGCGGGCTTTGTGGAACTCGATCCGCCGCCCCCCAAGCCGACGGACGAACCCGCCGAAAACACGGCTCCGCCCCCGAGCCCATCCCCGCAAGCCGCCAGGCAACTCTTCGGGGTTCCGACAGGATCCATACAAAACGTGCTCCCGGGCAAACCCGCGGTGAAAGACGCTGCACCCGAGCCGCCCCGTTATGCGGCCGTGCTGGCCCGACCCACAGAAAAACTCCCGCAGTTGCTGGCCTTCCGCAGCATCAACCCGCTGTACGGGGCCTTTCTGTTGGAGCATTTGGGAGTGGCCGACAGTTTAGAACGGGTGCAGGCCTTGGAAAGCGTGCTGGGGTTGCCGCGTCCTTTGCTGCGCTATGTACGGGTGCCGCTCGACTTGCCGACCGGTCCGTTGGCGACGACCCGGCTCGATTCGATGTTGCTGGTGCGCGGGCTGATCGCGGCTCCGCCCTCGGCCGATGGCGACGACGAGGAAGGCGGCCCCTGGGAGCAGGAAGAGTTTCAGCGTCCGCCGCCCTTGGCTGAGAAGTTGAAGCTGCTGTTCGACGCCACGTACCCCAGCATCACCGAGGTCGAGACGCAGAGCGTGTGGTCGGTCGGCGAGTTGCTGCAATTCAACGGCCAGTTCAATTCCTACATCAAAGCCCAGGATTTGACGAAGCAGGAAGGGATCATCTTTCGCCACTTCCTGCGGTTCATCCTGCTATGCGAGGAGTTCTCGCAAGTTTGCCCAACCGGGATCGAGCCTGCGGCCTGGCAGGCGGAGTTGCGCAGCATGAGCGACCTGGTCACGGCCAGTTGCCGGGACGTCGATCCGACCAGCACCGACGAAGTCATTCAACTGGCGCATGCCGGCGACGTGGTGGAAGGCGACGCCCACGCGGCCAATTCCCCGGCGTGAATTTCGCCGCGTCGCTTGCGAGCCGCTACCCCTCATTCAAACGCAACACAAACGTACAAACGCAACACAAACGTAAAACGAGCAGTCAATACTTTCCGTAGCCCAGGCGTTGACGCCTGGGAAACGAAGCCCAACGCTCCAATCAGCGTGCTCGGGGCTTTAGCCCCTGAAGGGGCTAATCCAGGATTTTCGCTCGGATTACCCAGGCATAAATGCCTGGGCTATAGAAATCGTCTCTCCAAGCGTTTACGGTATCAGGTAATTAAAGCGTCACGTAGCTGTGCAATTCGCGCTTCGCAGTCCGCATTGACCAACCCTAGGGAGTTCGCCACGATGATTCGCCGAGTTTTACTGTTGACCGCAGCCATCGCATTGGGAGCCACGATTTCCATGACCAACGAACCTGCGTCGGCCCAAGGCAAGGAAGTCTCGACCGGCGGCAAAGTGTTGCGCCACGTGGTGCTCTTCAAGTTCAAGGACGACGTCCAGCCGGCACAGGTCCAAGAAGTCGTTGAGGCGTTTCGGGAGTTGCCGAAGCAAATCGACGCGATCGAAAGCTTTGAATGGGGCACGAACGTCAGCCCGGAAAACAAAGCGGCCGGTTTCACGCATTGCTTCTTCGTCACTTTCCGCGACGAAAAGGGACGCGATGCGTACCTGCCCCACGCAGCCCACAAGGCGTTCGGAAAAATTGTCGGTCCGAAGCTGGACAAAGTCCTGGTGGTCGACTACTGGACGGAGAAGTAACCGTTCCAGGCTTTGGCTGCCTGCCGCCTGCTCCCCGCTACCGGCTTTCCCTCTCTACTGCCCGTTTTCCATGTTGCGCAGGCGTTCGTCCCAGTAGATGTACTGCGGATCGCCCTGGCGGAACGCAAACACGGCGTCGGGAATCGTACGGTCGCCCGAGCGCGCGAAGGAACCCGCACGACGACGGCCCCGTCGTCACGACGCTCGATCTTCCACATATTGTCGCTGTCGGTCAGCATTCCAGCAGTGCGGGCTTTGAGAGAGTTCTGGGGGGTGGGGGCGGGAAAGCTACTTAGCGAGCCGCACCCTGGTGAAAGGGCCACCGGCACCGCTGTAAGACATTTTCCTCGAAACCACTGAATAATTCTAGCCCGTTCTTGGCGACCAGGCGCACCGAATTGCACTATCTTGCTTAAGTACAGCAACTTGCGATGCGGCAGGGCCCGGGCCGCGATTGGATTCGACACCCCGGTCTTTTTCCAATTCCAGCAGCCGTCGTTTGAGTGTTGAGCCGGTTGGTGCGGTATAGCCACCAAGTTGTCCGCCCGAGCGAACCACGCGGTGACAGGGAACAATGATCGCCACACGATTCGTGGACATCGTCGTCCCCACGGCCCGAGCGGCACGCGGAGCGCCGGCCGCCAAGGCCAGTTCGCCGTAGGTTCGGGTCTCGCCGCGTGGAATGTCGCGACATGCGGCCAGCACACGGCGGCGAAATTGCGAAGCCCCGTCAAAGGCCACTCGGACGTCGTCGAACTCGACATCCGCTCCCTCGGCGTAGGCTTGTAGCCGCTCGGCGAGTCCATGAGGCTTGTCACAGACGTTGTCCGGAAATCGCCAGGCAGGTTCGACGGCTCGCAAAGCGTCGGCCGGCGACTTGTGGCCGATCGTCAATTGGCGAACAACGAATTCCGCTCGGTTGCGCTGCTGCACCAGAGCCATGAATCCCAACGAACTGGGGAAGATCCAAATCTGCGGCGATGATTCGTGGTCCGCACGATCGAGAACCATGCTGCTGGGAGAGGTGCCAAGGGACGGCGCAGCCATGTTTCTCCTTTCGCCAATTGGCTTTGGCGAGCTTTTTGGGGCGAATCTACGGCTTTGACAGTCGTGTGCAAGGCATTCTATACTAGGGGTTTTGGGGAGCCAAGCGCACCCCTCGACGGACCTGCAAGGACAAACACTTACGAAGACTCGGCCCAACGAGAACGATCCAGCACCGGGGCGAGTGTCCCCCGGCGGCCGGTCGTGAATCCTTCGGCCTTGGCTGCCTGCGAAAACCTATCGGCGGCGGAGAGGTCCAACCATCCCGTCTAGAAGGAACCTCTTGAATGAATCGCTACAGTTCGTTGTGCGACGATTTTTACGTCAACATGAACCTCAGCACGGAGATGGAGTTACCGACCAACCGCGAGACGATTCTGCATTACTTCGAACGAATCCAGAAGAAGTATCCCACCATGCGGAACTTCTACTGCCGCGACAAGGGTGACTTCGTTCTCGAAGAGGATAAGGACCGCGGCCAATACCGCTGGGCGACGATCGAAAACCGCCGGGTCTGTTCCGGGCAGGTGAATCCGGAAGAGATCGAAGAGGCCCTGGAGCAGCACAAGCTGGCTCTGGATCTGGCCCCGTTCATGCTGTCGGTCAGCCCGCTGGATTGCGAAGCCTTGGACCTGTTGTTCGGCTTCGATTTCACCTATCGCGGAAATCATAACCAACTGGTGGCCGAAGCGCTGGGCGTGAGTCCTTCGCTGGAGCGGATGGCCGAGTTGCCGGGCGCGTGCGTGATCAATTATGAGCCGTCGGTCACCTTGGCCCTGGATGAAGAATGCCGAATGCAGTGTCGGCTGAGCATCGAAACCCGCACCAACGCTTACCAGGTTCGCACGGGCGACTATCCCGAGGAGCAGTTGAGCGTCTACCTGACGGCCCGCCAGTATGGCAGCCTGGGGCCCGATACGACGTTCGTTTCCGCCCTCGATCAACTGTCGAAAATCTGCTACGAGATGGTGGATAACTACGTCGTCGACCACGTGCTGCGGCCGCTGGCCCGCACGATTGCCATGAAGTAAGCCGCGAATCGAAACTGGCGCGTGGGAGTGATCGCGGATGGGAATTCGTTTCAGCCAGTTTGCCAGCAACGTCAGCTTCGAATCGGCCTTCAACGTGCTGGCCGTGGCTCGGCAATTGAAAGCCTCCGGCAAACGCGTCATCGAGTTGGAAATCGGCGATAGCCCGTTCCCGTCGACCGCCAGCGCCAAGCAAGCCGGCATCCAGGCCATCACTCAGAACCAGAGCCATTACTGCGCCTCGGCCGGCCTGCCCGAGCTGCGGGCGGCAGCCAGCGATTACGTCAACCGCGAACACTCGCTGCAGACGACGGCAACCAACGTCGTCATCGGCCCGGGAGCCAAGCCGTTCGAGCTGTTCTTTTGCGAGGCCTTCCTCGACCCGGGCGACGGCGTGTTGGTCTTCAGTCCGTACTTCCCCACCTACTTGCCGAACATTCTGCGGCGTGGCGCGCGCCCTTGCCTGGCCGCGCTGCGTCAGGAGCACGACTTCCGCCCCGATCTGGCCGACGTCGAACGGTTCTTGCGCGACGACCCCCAGCCGCGGGCCATCTTCCTCAATAGCCCGCACAATCCGACCGGCGGCGTCGCAACGTTCGACGATCTCGCGGGCCTGGCCGACCTGGTGCGCGGCCGCGACGTGGCCGTGTTCAGCGACGAGCCCTACGACCAGATGGTGTGGCGCGGCAAGCACCATTCACTGCTGGCCCAGCCGGGCATGATCGAACAGTGCGTGGCGGCCTACACGTTCAGCAAATCGTACAGCATGAGCGGCTGGCGGCTGGGTTTCGCCGTGAGCAGCCCGGCCATCATCGAACTGTTTTCCAAGCTGCTCAATACGTCGCTGTCATGCGTGCCGACGATGGTGCAATTGGCCGGCGCCGCGGCGTTGGAGCACGACACCGTCGAGCGCGATCAGACCATGCAACTATTCCGCACCAAGGTCGAAGTCCTGGCTGCGGGCCTAAACCAGATTCCCGGCATCCATTGCCTCGATCCCGGTGCGACGTTCTACGTTTTTCCATCGGTCAAGCCGATCTGCAACCGGCTGCAGATCACGTCGCACGGGCTGGCGATGTATCTGCTCGAAGGAGCCGACGACCGCTTGGGCGTGGCTTGCTTGGGGGGCGAATGCTTTGGCGATGCCGGCGGCGGTTTCATTCGCTTCAGTTGTGCCGAGCCCGACGATGCCCTGCGCGAGGCCGTCGAATTCCTGGCCGCCGCGATTGATCGCACCGAACGCGTATCGGCGTACCTCGCGGCCCACCCTCAATATCGATTGCTGAAGCCTTACAGTGTTCGGCACGATTGAATCCGAATGCAGTGAGATGCTTTCGGAGATGCCGGAAATGGGACGTGCTGAGAGCGTCCTGGGCAATTCCCAGCCCGATCATCTGAGCCTGATCACAGGCCATACGTCGGCAGATTCAAGTAGAATCAGTGAAGTTTGACGTTCCTCTCCGTTTGTCACGCCGAGAGATGGGAACTATCCAATGATCAACGACGAGCATCCCACGGCCAGTTTCGTTCACGTTTCGTCCGACTCGCATTTCCCGATCCAGAATCTTCCCTTCGGCGTTTTCCGGCTGCGAGCCGGGGCCGCGGCGCGCATCGGCGTGGCGATTGGCGAAGAGATTCTGGATCTGTCGGTCCTCGAAGGGCGCGGTCTGCTCGATGTGCCGGCTCTTCGCGGCGTCGAGGGCTCGCTATTTGATCGGCCGGCTTTAAACCATTTCATGGCGCTCGGCCGGGAAGCCTGCCGGCAGGTTCGAACGCGAATCGCTCGCCTATTGGCGGCCAATGAACCGACGCTGCGCGACGATGAGGCCTTGCGGCGCGAAGCGCTGGTGCCGATGGCCGACGCTCAGTTGCTGCTGCCGGCCGAGGTTGGTGATTACACCGACTTTTACTCGTCACGCGAACATGCCACGAACGTCGGGGCCTTGTTTCGTGGGCCTGACAACGCGCTGTTTCCGAACTGGCTGCACCTGCCCGTCGCCTATCATGGCCGGGCAAGTTCGTTAGTCGCCAGCGGCACCGACCTGCACCGCCCCCGCGGACAAACCAAGGCCGACGACGCAGCCCGGCCGACGTTCGGCCCTAGCCAGGCCGTTGATTTCGAACTGGAAATGGGCCTGCTCATCGGTCCGGGCAACGCACTTGGCGAGCCGGTTCCGATCGATCGGGCGGCGGAGCAGGCGTTTGGCCTGGTGCTGGTGAACGATTGGAGTGCGCGGGATATTCAGAAGTGGGAATACGTGCCGCTGGGCCCGTTCTTGTCGAAGAGTTTTGGCACGTCGCTGTCGCCTTGGGTGGTGACGCTCGACGCCTTGGAACCTTTTCGCACTGCCGGACCGATACAAGACCCGGCGCCGCTCGATTATCTTCGCACAAACAAACCTTGGGCGTTCGACATCCAATTGCAGGTCAGCATTCAGCCGGACGGCGCCGCGGAGCCCACGGTCGTGTGCCGCTCGAACTTCAAGTACCTGTATTGGAATCTCTGTCAGCAGGTGGCGCATCACACCGTGGGCGGTTGCAACCTGCGTCCGGGCGATTTGCTCGCATCGGGCACGATCAGTGGGCCGGCCGACGACGCCCGCGGATGCTTGCTGGAATTGACCTCTGGTGGGCGTCAGCCGGTAAAGCTAGCCGGCGGAGCAGAGCGCCGCTATCTTGCCGACGGCGACCGCGTTACCATGTCGGGCTGGTGCCAGGGTGTGGGCTACCGCGTCGGCTTTGGCGAAGTCACCGGCCGAATCCTAGCGGCATCGCCGTGACTCGCTGCGATGCTGTGAACCTGATTTCAGGAACACTAATCGCCGCTAATCGACACTGATCTGAATTAGCAGAGATTAGTGCGGATTAGCGTTCCTTTCCCTTCGCCACGCGGAGAACTTGGAACTATTGAATGAGTGATTGCCTTTGGACTCCCACCGACGAGCAGATCGCCGCGACGCGGTTGACCGCGTTTCAACACTTCGTGACGCAGAACTCGCAGGTCGACGTGCGCCAGTACAGCCAATTGCATCGCTGGTCGATCGACCGGCCCCAGCAATTTTGGGAAGCTGTGTGGCGGTTTTGCGGCGTCGTGGCCAGCCGGCCTTGGGATGCGGCGGTGGTCGATTTCGACCGCATGCCGGGAGCCCGCTGGTTTCCCGGCGCTCGGCTCAACTTCGCCGAGAACCTGCTGCGCTTCCGCGACCAGCGGCCGGCGATCATCGCCTGGGATGAAGACGGAGTGCGCGAGCGGCTCAGCTTCGGCGAGCTTTACGGGCAAGTCGCCCGCGTGGCCGACGTGCTGCGTCGCTGGGGACTGAAGCCCGGTGATCGCGTGGCGGCCTACATGCCCAACGTGCCCGAAACCGTAATCGCCATGCTGGCCGCCACGAGTTTGGGAGCCATCTGGTCCAGTTGCTCGCCCGACTTTGGCCTGGCCGGCGCACTCGATCGCTTCGGCCAGATCGAGCCGCGGATCTTGTTCACCGTCGACGGTTATGTCTACGCTGGGCGAGCCCACCAAACGCTCGAACGCGTCGCGGGGCTGCAGAGCGGGTTGCCGTCGCTCGAACGGATCGTCATCGTGCCGAACTTGCCGGCCGCGGCAAAAGCCGACACCCTGCCCGGGACGACCGGCTGGAAGCAGTTGCTCGATGCCTCGGCGGCCTCCGAAGTCGAATTCGAGCAACTGCCGTTCGACCATCCGCTTTACATTCTCTATTCGTCGGGCACGACGGGACGGCCCAAGTGTATCACGCACTGCGTCGGCGGCATCCTGGTGCAATTGCTGAAAGAGCAGATCCTGCACGTGGATCTGCCACGAATCGGATCGGATGTTTTACTTCACGACCATGCGGCTGGATGATGTGGAACTGGCTGGCCAGCGGACTGGCGGTGGGCAGCGCAATTGTGTTGTACGACGGCTCGCCGCTGGCGCCGAATCCGAACATCCTTTTCGACCTGGCCGAGCAGGAGCGGGTGACCATCTTCGGCACCAGCCCGAAGTTCCTTTCGGCGGCCGAAAAGGCCGGCCTCGAGCCCGCCCGGACGCACGACCTCAGCCGGATGCGAACGCTGCTGTCGACCGGGTCGCCGCTGGGCGACGGCGGGTTTGATTACGTGTACGCCAAGATCAAGTCCGACGTGCGGCTGTCGAGCATGTCGGGCGGGACAGACTTGTGCTCGTCCTTCGCGACGGGAAATCCCATTGGCGCCGGTCTATCGCGGCGAGATGCAATGCCGAACCTTGGGCATGAAGGTCTTGGTCTACGACGATGAAGGCCGACCGATCGAACGTCAGAAGGGCGAATTGGTCTGCGCCGCTCCGTTCCCCTCGCTCCCGCTTGGGCTTCTGGGGCGACACGACCGGCGAGAAGTACCGGCAAACTTATTTCGAGCGGTTTCCCGGCGTTTGGTGGCATGGCGATTTTGCCGAAATCACGGAGCATGACGGCGTCATCATCTACGGCCGTTCGGATGCCGTGCTCAACCCAGGCGGCGTGCGGATCGGCACGGCCGAAATCTACCGCCAGGTCGAGCAATTCCCCGAGGTGCTGGAAAGCCTGTGCATCGGCCAGCAATGGGACGGCGACGTGCGGGTGGTGCTGTTCGTCAAGCTGCGCGACGGGGCTGTGCTCGATGGCGAACTGCGAGAGCGGATCTGCGACCAGATCCGCCGCGGTGCGACGCCGCGACACGTGCCGGCCAAGGTCATTCAAGTGGCCGACATCCCGCATACCAAGAGCGGCAAGATCGTCGAGTTGGCCGTGCGCGACGTAATCCACGGCCGGCCGGTGAAGAACGTCGAAGCCCTGGCCAATCCGCGAGGCGCTGGACCTGTTTCGCGATCTGCCTGATTTGCGGCTTTAGCCCTCATCGGAGCGGCATGAAGTGGCAAAAGTCGGGCCAGGTGGCCCGTGGCTGCGTCGCTTCGAGTTGGGGAAACCAGTAAGATGAAAGCCGGGCGGCATGCGCTTCGAGGCGCGTGCATTTCTCGGCCGGAGTCGGCCGCGTTGGCAACAAGGATATCGGCATCGTGGCGTTGGATACCAAGACGACGAAACACCGCCGGCACGTTTCGCTGGGAGGAGCCGGGGCACTTCCGCCATTCCATTGTCCTCAAGCTGACGCTGTTCGTGGCCGTGGTCGTTGTGTTCACGGCCACGATCCTCAGCGCTGCGGGCTACCATTTCATGCGCCGCACGCTGGAGAATGCCATCCAAGAGCGGCTGTCGATCGTGGCCTGCCGACCGCCAGTCGAACCTGCTCAATTACATTCAGCAGCAGCAGGAGCGCGTGGGCCAGGTGGCCGCCCGAAATCGGCTGCGGCGGCTAGTCGAATTGGCCGACAGCCATCCCGACGATGAAGCCGACATCCGCATCGAATTGACGAGCATCCTGACCGACGTCCGCGAAACCACGCCCATCTTTCTGCTGCTCAGTCTGGCCGACCCGAACGGTCAGGTAATCGCTTCGACCGACCCACACGCGGTCGGGACGAGCGTTGCCGACAATCGGGATTTCCAGCTCGGGCTGAAGTCCCGTCATCTTGGCTGGTTGCATCGTGACGGAACGAGAATGCCGGGCCTGGATTGCGGCGCCCGTCTCGCCGCGCGGCGAAAGCCGGCTGCTGGGCGTATTGTTGGTCCTGCTCGATGCGTCGTCGTTGGAAAAGATGCTGACGCACCCCGAAGGCCTCGGCACCTCGGGGGCTGTGGTCGTCGTGCGCCGCGACGGCGACAAGATCTACAACCTGCTCACGCCTGGCATGCCCGGGTTGGACGCCCAGCTTGCCCCCGCTTCGGCCGGCGCAACGCTAGGTCACGAAGGCTTCGTGGAAACGCACGACCGCAACGGCGTTCCCGTGCTGGCGGCGTATCGCCCGGTCGGGCTATGAAAACTGGGGACTCGTGGCCCGCGTCGATGCGGCCGAAGTCTATGCTCCCATCACGCGGCTGAGCCGTATGCTGTGGCTGCTGCAAGGCGGAGCACTGGCCCTGGGACTGGTGACGAGTTACCTGCTGGCGCGTCGCTTCACCCGGCCCATCGTCAAGCTGGCCGGCGCGGCCGAAGCCGTTGCCCTGGGGGCCCTGACCACGCGCGTCGACGTCGCCTCGTCCGATGAAATCGGCATGCTGGCGGCCACCTTCAATCGCATGACCCAGGAACTGAGCGCGTCGTACGCCTTGCTGGAAGACCGCGTCATTGCTCGGACCGACGAACTGGCCCGCAGCGAAACCGTGTTGCGGCAGCAGACCCGCATTCTGCAGTCGATTCTCAACAGCATGGGCGACGGCGTAGTGGTTTGCGACGAGGCCGGGAAATTCATGATCTTCAATCCGGCGGCGGCTCAAATCCTCGGCAAAGGCGAGGTCGACCGGCCGCCGGAGGAATGGGCGGCGCATTACGGACTGTACCGCATGGACCGACTGACCCCCTTTCCGGTCGACGAACTGCCGCTGGTGCGAGCCATGCGCGGCGAGTCGACGCAACGACCTGGAGATGTACGTCCATCACCGCGGGTTGCCCGAGGGCCGGTGGCTGAGCGTCAACGCGAGGCCGCTGCGCGACGAGTCGGGGAAAATCGTCGGCGGCGTGGCCGTAGTCGGCGATATCACCGATCGCAAGCAGGCCGAAGAGGCCCTGCGCCAATCCGAGGCTCGTTACCATTCGCTCGTGGAAAGTCTTCCTTTGACCACCTGGAGCAAGGACCGCGAAGGCCGCTTCACGTTCTCCAATCGGCTGATGCAGTCCTCGCTTCAACGTCCGTCGGAAGAGATCATCGGCAAGACCGATTTCGATTTCTTCCCCACTGACCTGGCACGCAAGTACCGCGACGACGACCTGCGGGTGATGAGAAGCAAGCAGGTCTTCGAGAACATCGAGCGGTTTTGCAAGTCCGACGGCGAAGAGATCTACATTCAGACGTTCAAGGCCCCGCTGCTGGGCGCCGACGGCGAGGCCTGCGGCACCCAGGGCATGAGCTGGGACGTAACGCCGATGAAACGGACCGAGGCCGCGCTGCGGCGAGCGCACGAAGAGGCCCAGGCCGCAAACCGCGCCAAGAGCGCGTTCCTGGCCAATATGAGCCACGAAATCCGCACGCCCATGAACGGCGTCATTGGCATGGCCGAATTGCTGCTCGACACCCCGTTGTCGCAGGAACAGCGCGCCTACCTGACCATGGTGCGGGAATCGGCCGATTCGCTGTTGACCGTGATCAACGACGTGCTCGACTTTTCCAAGATCGAAGCCGGACGCATGGAACTGGACAGCCGGGCCTTCGCTCTACGCGACAGTTTGGGCGATGCCATGAAGTCGATGGGCGTGCGGGCTCGAAAGTCGGGCTTGGAGTTGGCCTACGACGTGCGGCCCGACGTGCCCGATTGCCTGGTGGGCGACGCCGGCCGGCTGCGGCAGGTGATCGTCAACCTGGTCGGCAACGCCCTGAAGTTCACCGAAGAAGGTGAAGTCGTGTTGCGAGTCGGCTGCGAGTCACAGACCGACGATCAGGTGCTTCTGCACTTCACCGTGCAGGATACGGGCATCGGCATTCCGCTGGAAAAGCAAGGCCTCATCTTCGCCCCGTTCGAGCAGGCCGACACTTCGACCACGCGCAAGTACGGCGGCACCGGCCTGGGGCTGGCCATCTCGGCGCAGCTGGTCGAACTGATGGGCGGACGCATCTGGGTCGACAGCCAGCCGCAGCAGGGAAGCACCTTTCATTTCACGGCCCAGTTCGGCTGGCAGGTGGCCGCCGCGGGCCGCACGCCGCGGGCCACGGCCGAAGATTTGGACGGTCTCAAGGTTCTGATCGTCGACGACAACGCCACCAACCGGCTGATTCTTTCCGAGATGCTCTCCAGTTGGGGCATGGCTCCGACGCTAACGACCGGCGCGACCGAGGCGCTGGCTGCGCTGCGACTGGCCATCGAGCAACAACAGCCCTACGACCTGGTGCTGGTCGACGGGCACATGCCCGACGTTGACGGCTTCATGCTGGCCCGCCAGATTACCGACGACGAGCTGCTGGCCGGACCGACCATCATGATGTTGACCTCGGGCTGCCAGCTCGACGACGTCAACCGCTGTCGCGAAGTCGGCATCTCAACCTATCTGATCAAGCCGATCAAGCCTTCCGAACTGTTCGATGCGATTGCCGAAAACGTGTGTGCCGTCGATTCCAGCTTGGGGTCGGTCGAGCCGCTGACGAGCGAGGCCGCCAAGGTCCGCCCTCTGCACATCCTGCTCACCGAAGATAGCGTCGTGAACCAAACGGTCGCGGTGCGGTTGCTCGAGAAGCGAGGGCACAAGGTGCAGGTGGCCGTCAACGGTCGCGAAGCGGTCGAGGCCACGGGCCGTACGCAATTCGACGTGGTCCTGATGGACGTGCAAATGCCGATCATGGATGGTTTCGAAGCCACGGCCACCATCCGGCGGCGAGAACAGGCGACCGGAGGGCACCTGCCGATCATCGCCATGACCGCTCACGCCATGAAAGGCGACCGCGAGCGGTGCCTCGAGGCCGGCATGGACGGTTACGTTTCGAAGCCCGTCCGGCCCCAGGAGCTGTTCGCCGCCGTCGAACGCCACGGCCAGCCGCAGGCAGACGGGCAGGGCCTGGAACGCGAAGAGGGCAGCGACCCGCCCTGCCCGGCCGTCGACTGGGAGGGGGCCCTGGCCCGATTGGCCGGGGATCGGGAATTGCTGGTCGAATTGGTCGGCGTGTTCCTCGAGGAATGCCCCAAGCTACGGCAGGCGATTGCCCAGGCAATCGACCACGACAGACGCCGCCGGCATCAGGCTGGCTGCCCATACGCTCAAGGGTGCCGTCGGCAATTTTGTTGCTAAACCCGCCTTTGAGGCCGCCTTAAGACTGGAAACGCTGGCCAAGGATGGTAATTTGACAGGCATCCGCGCGGCCCAGGCCGAGCTCGAGAGGGAACTCGACCTGGTGCTCCCCGTTCTCGCGGCCTATGGCCGGTAGATCTTGGCGCGGGGCATGACGATCCGCAACTAACGGATCGGCCGGCAGGCTTTCGATTCATTGGGGGAACGGAACTATGGCCAACGTGCTCGTTGTGGACGATTCGGCAGTGGATCGGCGTTTGGCCGGCAGCCTGCTTGAAAAAGGTTACAACTCAACGGTGATGTATGCCGCCCATGGCATCGAAGCGCTGGAGCAGATGCAGCGACATACGCCGGACATCGTGGTAACCGATCTGCAAATGCCGGAAATGAACGGGCTCGATCTGGTCAGCGCCATCCGCAGCCGCTACCCGCTGGTGCCCGTGGTGCTCATGACCGCCCAAGGGAGCGAAGACATCGCCGTGCAGGCCTTGCAGAAGGGCGCGGCCAGCTACCTGCCCAAGTCGCGATTGGCCGCTGAGTTGCTGGACACCATCGAAAACGTCCTGGCCGTAGCCCGAGCCGATCGCGATCAGAGCAAGCTCGAACAGTGCCTGGTCGGCGGTTGCTGGAACTTCATCCTGCCGAACGACAACAGCCTGGTGCCGCCGCTGGTCGATCGTGCCCGGCTCGACGTCTCCCGGATGCGGCTGTGCGACGATACGGCTCGCACGCGTCTGGGCATTGCCTTGCACGAAGCCCTGGTCAACGCCATCGACCACGGCAATCTGGAACTCAGCTCCGAATTGCGCGAGCGGGACGACGCCATTTATCATCGCGTGGCCGAAGAGCGCCGCCAGCAAAAGCCCTTTTCCGACCGCCGGGTTTTCGTTGCGGTCCGCGCCACCATGTCGGAAGTCGCCTATACCATCCGCGACGAAGGCCCCGGCTTCGATCCGTCGAAGTTGCCCGGATCCGACCGACCCGGCCAACCTGGAAAGAGTTTGCGGCCGAGGGCTATTGCTCATTCGCACGTTCATGGATGAAGTTCGCCACAATTCCACGGGCAACGAGATCACGATGATCAAACGCCGCGACAAGTGAGCGTTCGCCCACTGTTGGTCGCGCTAGCGGGCAGCATGCTGCTGCGGCCAGTGTTGGCACAGCGGCAACGATTAAGCCGCGTTGCGGTTCAATTTCTTCCTCGTCGCCGGGCGGAGCGACCACTTCGAAGCTGCCGGAAACTTCCGGCGGAATTCGAGCCAAGGCGCCGGTCGCGAAATCGATGAAGGCCCATTGCGTGGCCGCTCTGGCCAGCAACACGCCGTCGGTCGAGCGCTCGATCCGATATTCGCGAGTCGAAGAGAACCGCTTCATATCGGCCACCCAGGTGCGAACGACGATCTCATCCCCCGGAAGCGCCGAGCGGACGTACTTGATCGTGTGCGATCGCACGACCCAGCCTGCGCCGAACGTTTGGTAGCGCCCGGCAGGCCAGCCCTGTGCGGCCGAATGGGCCAACGCCGCATTCAGCATCCACTGAAAGTAAGCCAGGTTGTTGGCATGCCCGAGAACGTCGATCTCGTCGTCGTGAACCCGGTGAGGATAGAGGAAAACGGCCGGCATCGGATCGATCGCCTTGCACCCTGGCCTACTCACGTTCACGCCAGGTAGGTTTCTTGGCTTGAGATGCGCGGATGGCGTCGCAACGGGGCAAGCGCGTCGCGCGGCGGGGCCGGAGGTCGCTGGCCTGGACGCACGGCAATCGCCTTGGGGCCGGAGCCGGAACGCTCGTCCGTAGAGATCTCAAATTCAACGGGCTGACCTTCGGTCAGCCGGTCGAAGCTTCGCCCCGCGACCATCGTGTGATGAAAGAATACATCTGCACCGCCACCGGTAGGCTCAATGAATCCAAAGCCTTTGTCGCGCATCAGTCGTTTGATAAACCCAGTGGGCATTGCGGCGCGCACCCATGAAAACTTGAGACAGCCTGAATAATTTCGCAACCCATGCACTGCCTGCAATGGGGTTCCCACGCACGGGGGGCTAACCAGCCGCCAGAGCCCTCTGCCTTGCCAAGGGAGGCTAAGCTTATGGCAACGGCCCTGAAGTAGACTACCTGCCAACATAGACTGTCGGCCGTGATGCCACAACTCCTGCCCCCCAATAGGTTACCGAACGGTAATCAGCACGCGATCAAAACTTGCCTCGCAGAGCGAAGCGGTCTAAGGCCGAGCCCTACGCTCTATCTATAGAACTTATCGCAGGTGTACCGCATGCGGTCCCACCGCAGAGGAAGATAGGTAAACAGGGGAAGAATTTCCGGTTTTGCCGAACGTTCTCAACTTGCGGCTTTCGCGGTGTCGATGGACCCAACGGGCAGGAAATCCACCGCAGACGGAAAGCTCCAGTCGATGATCGACCGAGATACCCCAGAATCGGAGAGCAGGCGGATGAAGATCAACTTGTGGGCCGCAGGCCTGATGCTGGCGCTGACCTTGCTTGGCAGCAGCCTCTCCGCCGCGGACGACGTGGAGCTGACGTCCGACTTCGAACAGGCCGATCCGGCACCGCAGGCCGAGGTTTCCAATACCTACGCGGAAGACATTGGCGAACCAACCATGCTCGAGCCCGGCGCGACGGGTGCCTGCCCGGTTTGTGGTTCCATGGACAACTGCAATTGCAACGGCAACAACTGGTCGCCTGCAATCGCGGACAAATGCCCGCGGTTCGGCAGCTATATCACCATGGGCGTCGACTCTTGGCGCGGCGTGACCAACGGCACGACGCCGAACAACAATGGTTTCGTGACCGGGGTAAACGGCGCCGCGCCGCTTGCCTTGGCTTTCCGAGTACGGCTTTGGCGCCCAGGTAGGTGGCAGCTATGGCGTTTACGACGTCGACGGAAAGACCGTGTCGAACGTCGCCGTGCCGACTGCCGCAACGCAGCAGGTGTTTCTCACCACCGGTATTTTCCGTCGCGCCGACTGCGACTTTCCTGTTGCGTTCGGCTTCGTACACGACTGGATGCTGAGCACCAACCTGGGAGCATTCGGCAACAGCCCGACGCTGGGCCAATGGCGGTCGCAAGTCGGCTACTCGTTTGACGCTTGGAACGAAATTGGCATCTGGGGTTCGTGGCGCGAACGCGGAGCGAGCAAGTTCGTTCCGATCGTCAACGGCGCCGCTCAACCAGGCGTGCAAACCTATTCGGCCATCGATCAGTTGGATGTCTTTTGGCATCACAAGTTCGGACAATTCGGCGGCGACGGTACGTTCTACGTGGGTATTCCCGATCAGCATCGCTTGAACCAGGTGGCTGGCAACTTCTATCCGGCCGGCAGCCGGCGGCAGCTTGGGAACCTTTATCCTGGGAACCAACTGGCTGGTGCCGATCAGCGACCGGCTGTCGATGTACGCCAACGGTATGTACATGAAGCCGAGTGCCCACGCGGGCGTACAAACCACCGCAGGCGGAGCCGCCTATGCTTCGGCCCAGGACTTCTGGAACGTGGCGTTCGGCTTCGTCTTCTATCCCGATCATGCCGCCCGCAGCTCGACGGTGGCCGGCCGCAAATGGATGCCCTACTTGCCCGTGGCGAACAACAGCAGCTTCATGATCGACACCAACGTAACTCAATAGCGACCCAAGCCTATACTTCGCCGGGAGGCCTGCACGGTCCGCAAGGGCTGTGCAGGCCTTTTTCATTGTCTCGTTCAGTCCGGAACGCTCAACGATTGGCCATTCTCGCCGGGCCCCAAGCAAAGGATGTAAGGCACCGCGCGCTGGGCCCACTGGGTGGGGTCGGGATACGAGCCGGCTTCGCCGCCAAAACAGATCCGCAGCATGTCGGTGTCGATGATTCCAGGGTTCAGCGGAACGGCCGCCATGCGGGCCGGCAACTCCTGCGCCAGCGTCTTGGTCAGGCCTTCGATCGCGAACTTGGCGGCGCAGTAGGGAGCCACTTCGGGCGACGTCGACCGTCCCCAGCCGGAGCTGAAGTTCACCACCACGCCTCGCCCGCGTTTGACCATGGCCGGCAGGAAGTGGCGCAGCACGTTGGCCGTCCCCTTAATGTCGATGTCGATCACGCGGTCGAACTCGTCGGCCGGAACCTCCCACAGCGGGGCTGTCTGATTGATGATCGCCGCGTTGTTGATGAGCAGGTCGGGGGGGCCTGCCTCGGCGAGCAGTTTTTCGGCCCAATCGCGGACCTGCTCGTCGGCTGCGACGTCCACCGCCCGAAACGAATGAGGCGCAGTCCAGCGACGCGTCAACTCCGCCATTGTGCTGCGCGACCGCGCACAGCCATGCACCACGTGACCACGCTCGATGAATTCGGCCACCATCGCCAGCCCCAAGCCCCGGCTCACGCCCGTCACGACAATTTGCTTCGTAATCGCCTTGGTCAACTCCCGTCCCCTGCTACGTCAGTTCGAAGTACATCGCCGCCGGGCCTATGATCGCGCGATTCGGGCGGCATTGCAACGGGGAATCAGCGAGTCGCGCTGCCAGAGCATGGGCCGGAATCCGGACGCGCATGAGCTTCTCTGTCAGCGGCGGCGTTAATGTGCGTGGGCCACGTTCGAGCCGGCATTGCGGCTGAACGCATAATCCGGGTTTTCCACGTCGAAATCCCGTTCGCTGAACCCGCGATTCACCTTCAGGTCGAGGTACGTGTACTGCTCGATCAGCTCCGGTGCATCCCCCGCGTCCTTCGGCCAGTCGTACGCTTCATAGTTCAGCGGCAGATTCCGCTCGTCGTCGATGTAGACTTTAGCCAGGTGGCAACGCAAGCCGGGCTGCGGCCGCGGATGCTCGACTTCGATGCACGTACACGGTCGATCCTGAATTGAAGCCCGCGTGATTCTCACTTCGCAGTCGCTGTCTTTCATGTCCGACTGGCCGACTTCGATCAACCGCTCGACCAGTCGCAGGATTCCAATTTCCGTGATCGGATAACGGTTGTCGGTCATGGCCAGCCGCCCGGTCGGCCGCAGCGCGACTGTGCCCAGCATGCGATGCCGCACGCCGGTCACGTGGCACAGCAGCTTGTCGCGATTGCGACCCTGCACGTAAATCACTTCGCGACCGCGCACGTTGGCGGGCTCCTGAAAGCGCAAGTACACGCTGAACGGCTCGTGGCGAACCTTGACGTCCATCGATTGCGGACCGATCAGCGCGCCGCCTACGCGTTCGCGCTTCACCACCGTGCAGGAATAATCTTTGATCTGGCGGATGTCAGCCAGGGCGGATTGAGCCCAGCGCAGACACGGCTCCAAGGGATGCTCGCCGGGTGCGAGTTTCGACAAGCGGACTGCTCTATCGGCGTGGTTGTTACTGTTGCCCGGCTGATGGTCGCCCACCAGGCCGTGATATGCGGTTAAGAAGCGTCGCGAGGCCGCATCGTCTTCGCCCGACGAGCGGAAAGTATAGATGCCGGCTGAAAGCCCGGCAACCACCGTGGCCATAGCGAAGGCAACCGCGTGTTGTACATAGCCGTGTCGCATAGCGAAACCTTTGCCTGTGGACGATTTGGCCACCTTCTAATGACTTTCGAGAACGCCGATCCCTAGCTTGCACAAACCGTGCCAACGACAAAAGGGATAAGTGCGATGCATCCGTCATTCAGCATTTATCACTTATCATTTAGCATTTCCTTTCTCCCTCCATCGGCCAGCGCGCAGGGAACTTCCCATGCGCCGCCGACTTCGGGTTGCGCACCGTTCGTGCAGCCACTGGGCCCTTGGCCGGAGGCGTTTCCTGATTAAAAGTGTACGACTTATGAAGTCGGACTAAGCCGACGAGGTGTCTCCGGCCTTCAGCTTTCGTACTCGGGGCTCCAGCTCGCGCCTTTTGAGCAACGAGGGGAGTTTTGTCGCCCGCTTACTACCGGCCTTTGGGCCTTCATGGGGCACTGGGTTACTCATCCGCAGTGTGCCGTCTGTCCGCTGCCCCGAATTTCCAGGTAACCCGAGTTCCGGGATGACAAACGGTTAGGCGGCCGTCCAGGCAGCCGGGCTTAGCCCTGCAATCCGCACTCCCGACTGCGATGCGCATTCCGCAATCGAACGGACGGGAATAATGGCGGCCCCAGGCACAATCTTGCGATTGCCGGCGCCATGAGCTCAAGAATGGACTCATGGCGGCGGATTGGCACCTGGAGCGGCCTCCCTGTCTGCCCTGCTGCGTCGCATTATGCCAAGTGAGTGGCCTGAATGGCAATCAAAATTTTGTACAGAATATATTAGCCCAGGGCTAGGGGCCAGTGCGTAGGGTGTCGTCGACCTTTGCGCTGACGCACCAACGGGCATTGTTAGTGCGTCGCGACGCACGCTTCGGGCCGCAGGCATATTAGAGAAGTCGAGAGCGTGTGTTTCAGGCCCGGCCGCAAGCGGCTGGCGACCGGCGGTATGCACCACATAGCAGAACTCTGCCGCCGCGACAGGAAGCCAGTACAGTCAGAGAATTGAAATCGTCGTCTAAATTACCAATTCTTTTATTGACCATACTTCGAGAGGCAAACTCGGCATCGGGGGATTGGGGGTTTTACACCCGTTTCAACGCTATCCCTGAACGATTAAATGCGTTCCCGCTGTCGGCCGCCGGGAGAGTGCGTTAATCGCCTTACGCGTTGGAGTGTGGGCCAGCTTCATCGATGCCACATGTGGGGGATAGCTTTTCACTAAGAATAGTGGAACCATGGTGTGTACTCATAAAGGTTAAATTGCTTTCGACCTGCTGATCCACGAGTCGCGAATGGGCCGCGGCGGAGACACAGAATCCGATGACAAACGCACACCGCAAAGCTTCGCTACCGTCCTGGCGCCGACGGGTCAAACGCCGCCCAACGGCAAATGACCTTTTACCGGCATGGCGACCATTGCGTTTCGAATCGCTCGAAGACCGGCGACTGCTCACGTCCAACTCGCAATTGGTATCGGAGTCGGTCCCGGTGGGGACGCAGGAAAGTGCCGGAGCGTCGTTCACCGACACGGTGACGATGCAGAATACCGGCACGACGACCTGGACCAACGGCGTCAACGGCTTCACGTTCAACCGTTCAGGCACGGCCGAGTTCGGCGAGTCGAGCTTCTATACCACACTGAACCAAAGCACGGTCAGCACCGGCAATGACGGCACGTACACGCTCAGCCTGACGGCCCCCACCACGCCCGGCACGTACACCGAGACCTGGCAGATGTACTCCTCGGTGGCCGACGGCGACGCCGCCTTTGGCGCCACAGTGACGGTGCAGATTGTGGTGCCGCAGACGACCACGTCCAACTCGCAATTGGTCTCCCAATCGGTCCCAGTAGGCACCCAGGAGATCGCCGGGGCGTCGTTCACCGACACGGTGACGATGCAGAATACCGGCACGACGACCTGGACCAACGGCGTCAACGGCTTCACGTTCAACCGTTCAGGCACGGCCGAGTTCGGCGAGTCGAGCTTCTATACCACACTGAACCAAAGCACGGTCAGCACCGGCAATGACGGCACGTACACGCTCAGCCTGACGGCCCCCACCACGCCCGGCACGTACACCGAGACCTGGCAGATGTACTCCTCGGTGGCCGACGGCGACGCCGCCTTTGGCGCCACGGTGACGGTGCAGATTGTGGTGCCGCAGACGACCACGTCCAACTCGCAACTGGTCTCCCAATCGGTCCCAGTAGGCACCCAGGAGATGCCGGGGCGTCGTTCACCGACACGGTGACGATGCAGAATACCGGCACGACGACCTGGACCAACGGCGTCAACGGCTTCACGTTCAACCGTTCAGGCACGGCCGAGTTCGGCGAGTCGAGCTTCTACACCACGCTGAACCAGAGCTCGGTCAGCGCCGGCAATGACGGCACGTACACGCTCAGCCTGACGGCGCCGTCACGCCCGGCACGTACACCGAGACCTGGCAGATGTACTCCTCGGTGGCCGACGGCGACGCCGCCTTTGGCGCCACGGTGACAGTGCAGATTGTGGTGCCGCAGACGACCACGTCCAACTCGCAACTGGTCTCCCAATCGGTCCCAGTAGGCACCCAGGAGAGCGCCGGGGCGTCGTTCACCGACACGGTGACGATGCAGAATACCGGCACGACGACCTGGACCAACGGCGTCAACGGCTTCACGTTCAACCGTTCAGGCACGGCCGAGTTCGGCGAGTCGAGCTTCTACACCACACTGAACCAGAGCTCGGTCAGCGCCGGCAGCGACGGCACGTACACGCTGAGCCTGACGGCGCCCGTCACGCCCGGCACGTACACCGAGACCTGGCAGATGTACTCCTCGGTGGCCGACGGCGACGCCGCCTTTCGCACACGGTGACAGTGCAGATTGTGGTGCCACAGACGACCACCACGTCCAACTCGCAACTGGTCTCCCAATCGGTCCCAGTGGGCAGCCAAGAGAGCGCGGGGGCGTCTTTCACCGACACGGTCACCATGCAGAACAGCGGCACGACGACCTGGACCAACGGCGTCAATGGCTTCACGTTCAACCGCTCAGGCACCGCCGAGTTCGGCGAGTCGAGCTTCTACACCACGCTGAACCAGAGCTCGGTCAGCGCCGGCAGCGACGGCACGTACACGCTCAGCCTGACGGCGCCCGTCACGCCCGGCACGTACACCGAGACCTGGCAGATGTACTCCTCGGTCGCCGACGGCGATGCCGCCTTTGGCGCCACGGTGACGGTGCAGATTGTGGTGCCGCAGACGACCACGTCCAACTCGCAACTGGTCTCCCAATCGGTCCCAGTGGGCACCCAGGAAGAGCCGGGGCGTCGTTCACCGACACGGTGACGATGCAGAATACCGGCACGACGACCTGGACCAACGGCGTCAACGGCTTCACGTTCAACCGTTCAGGCACGGCCGAGTTCGGCGAGTCGAGCTTCTATACCACACTGAACCAAAGCACGGTCAGCACCGGCAATGACGGCACGTACACGCTCAGCCTGACGGCCCCCACCACGCCCGGCACGTACACCGAGACCTGGCAGATGTACTCCTCGGTAGCCGACGGCGACGCCGCCTTTGGCGCCACAGTGACGGTGCAGATTGTGGTGCCGCAGACGACCACCACCTCCAACTCGCAATTGGTCTCCGAGTCGGTCCCGGTGGCCACCCAGGAGAGTGCCGGCGCGTCGTTCACCGACACGGTCACGATGCAGAACACCGGCACGACGACCTGGACCAACGGCGTCAACGGCTTCACGTTCAACCGCTCAGGCGCCGCCGAGTTCGGCGAGTCGAGCTTCTACACCACGCTGAACCAGGGCTCGGTCAGCGCCGGCAGCGACGGCACGTACACGCTGAGCCTGACGGCCCCCACCACGCCGGGAACCTACACCGAGACCTGGCAGATGTATTCATCGGTGGCCGACGGCGACGCGGCCTTCGGCGCCACGGTGACGGTGCAGATCTTAGTGCCGCAGACGACCACCACCTCCAACTCGCAATTGGTCTCCCAGTCCGTCCCGGTAGGCAGCCAGGAGAGCGGGGGCGTCGTTCACCGACACGGTCACCATGCAGAACAGCGGCACGACGACCTGGACCAACGGCGTCAACGGCTTCACGTTCAACCGCTCAGGCACCGCCGAGTTCGGCGAGTCGAGCTTCTATACCACGCTGAACCAGGGCTCGGTCAGCGCCGGCAGCGACGGCACGTACACGCTCAGCCTGACGGCCCCCACGTCGCCAGGCACGTACACCGAGACGTGGCAGATGTACTCGTCCGCCGCAGACGGCGACAAGCCGTTCGGCCCGTCAGTGACGGTGCAGATCGTGGTGCCGCAGAATCAGCAGGTGACACTAACGTTGTACGTCTCTGCGGGCAGCACCGGCGGCCCGGCCTTACCCGGCGCTGGTGACCGGCAGCGATGCAAACGGGAACGCGTTCAGCCAGACGGTGAACTCTAGTGGCTATGTGACAATCAGCGGAGCGCCCGGCACCTGGGGCCTCACCCTATCGGACGCGGGCTACGCGACAGTTACTTCGGCGCCTGCGATCACGTCGACGCAAACTGTCCAGGACTACCTGGTGCAGAACCAGCAGGTGACACTGACGCTGTACGTCCACGCAGGCAGCGCGAGTGGCCAACTACTTCCGGCGCACTGGTGACCGGCAGCGATGCGAATGGGACGCCGTTCAGCGAGACCACCAACCCGAGCGGTTATGTGACAATCACAGGAGCGGCGGGCAATTGGAGCTTCAGCGTCTCAGATGCGGGTTATCCCACGACCAGTTGGCCACAGCCGATCACATCGACCGAGACGTTGCAGCCATATTTGGTCAATAATAGTCAAACGCAAGGAGTTGAATACGGGGTCGACTATCGTGACTCTGGCGCCACGGCGACCACTGGAGTCAACGTCTCTGGAATTACGACCGCCCAGAAGCAATTCGTCGGAGAATACCTCGGCACGGCAGGTGACGACGGATACCTCAGGCCCGCCGATGTGGTCGCGCTTCAAGGGTTGCAAATCGTCTCGTTGTATGAAAGGAGCCCAACGAGCACCGCATATTTTACTACTGCGAATGCCGACGCAGATGCCAGTGGCGCGATAGCTGCTGCGATCGAAGCCGGCCAGCCTTGCGGATCCGCCATCTACTTCACTATCGATTACGATCCAGGTACAAACTCTACAGCGCTTTCCGCGATCGACAGTTATTTCCGCGAGATTCGGACGTACTTTAATGCCTATTTTAGCGCCCACCCTGGAGTGGACTATGAGATCGGCGTATATGGACCGGGGGCGCGCTGCAGGAGGTAATGAACGATGCTAATGTCGGTGCCTCGTATAGCTGGTTGGGACATTTTGGCGCTACTTCTTATTCGTCTGAGAATCTTCAGCAAACACAAGATAGTACCACCGCAAACCCAATTATGATTGGCGGCACGGCAGTCGATCTTGACGTGGCCTATACAACGAACTTTGGCCAATGGAGTGGCTCGCCGTCCAACACAACGCCGCCCATATCCCCGCCGACCGTCTCGACACTGGCGGCCACGGCGATCGGTTCCACGTCGGCGACACTGAATGCACAAGTCGCGAACGCAGGTGGCGGGACGATTACGCAAGAACGGTTTATCTGGGGTACGACGCCGTCGTGCTCCGACGGCTCGACTGTGCTCACGCCCAACGGCACCAGCTTCTCGTACACGCCGACTGACCCTACACCTGGCCAAACGGAGTACTTCGAGGCGTCGGCTTATAACGGGGCGAGTTGGGGCACCGGGTCGGTGATGCCGTTTACCACCGCCAGCAGCGGCACGGCTCCCGAACCTCCATCAACAACCGCGCCCGTCGCCGGCTTCGATACGTCTGTATACCCCGGGAAATCAGTCATGGCTTGGTTACGTGAAAACACCAACCTTGAGTGGGTGGGGTACTATCTCAGTCCTGCCCCAAGCCGTAGCAATAGCAGTTGGATGGGAAATCTCTCGACGTTGGAAAACACACAAGGCTGGGACGTAGCGCCAATTTATGAAGGTGAACAAGACCCAGTGAACAAACCTGCGAACGATCCAAACGATCCGAACTCGTATGACCCTGGCACGGATGGCGATAACGGCGGTCCAGATGGGACCGCAACGGTTCAATTACTACAGCAAGAAGGATTTTCCACCGGAACGACAGTGTATCTCGCAATAGAAACCTCTGGAACGCAATCGTCGGACGAGCTGGCTTACATCAGCGCATGGTGCACTGCTGTGCGTAACGGGAATTACATACCCGGTATTTATTGCCATGGGTCGACCACGCAGGAATCCATTGCGACGATGGAGCCGAACGCACCATACTGGATTGTCAAAATCCCAGGTCCAACCCCGCGAAGCACCACGCCGTTCTCGACGGAAGATCCCTCGAACTCGGGCGTGTCGGGTGCCATTGGATGGCAATATGCGCAGAACACACCAATTTACGTCCCGACGTCCAGCGGTTCGTTGAATGTTGACTTGGATGTTGTTGATGCAACCATCCCCAATCTGAATGGTACGTCGAGCAGCATCGCTGTGAGCGGTCCCACACTCAACCTCACTGGGACGGCCGGCAGCGATTCTGCTTCGGTCAGCTTTACTGACGGCGCACACGGCACGGCGACGTTGAACGGCCTGAGCCAAGCATTTACAGTTGGCAACAACTCTTCAGACGTCAATGCGATCGTCGTCGGCGGAAATGCCGCAGGTCTGTCGAAGTCGGTTTATGTTGATACGGGGAACAGCTATACGGCTTCGCAGTCTCTCAGTGGCACAACAATGGTCGGCCCCGGTGGCGTCGAAGTCAATGTCACCGGCGCGGCGGACTCCTACGTCTACGGCAGCCCTCAATCAACGGCAACAATCAATGTTCCCAATGGCATCGGGAATAACTACTATGTCGATGCCGCGAATGGTGGATACAGTTATGTGGCCGACCCAATCAGCGGGATTTACAGCGAACTAGACGGTTTCGGCGCTGAGACGGTCACCGGGTCGGGCGGCACGACATACGCCTACATTTACTCGGCCTCCCATGCCCAGATCGTGGCCAGCCCGAGCCAGACGACGATCACTGTGAACGGCGTCACGTCCACGCTTGGTGGTTTTTCGCAGGTCTATATCGTGGGGGCTGCTGATGGAACGGACAGCGTGACGCTCGATTCATCCGGCGGTACCTTCGTCGCCACGCCCGGATACAGCTACGTCACGGGAACCTCGAACGGGTCGAGCTTCTTCATCGGAGCAATCAATGTCGCTAACCTTACGGCCAACTCCGCCGGCACCACCGACACGGCCGTGTTCTACAGCTATCCGGGAAACACATTCGACGGAACGCCGGGCGCCAGTTCGTTGTCGGGCAGTACGACGAGCCTGGCTGGGGTGGCCTACGCGTTCGCGATTCAGGCTTCGGGTTTTGGTGCCGTGTCCGTGTTCGAGTCGGGTTCGGGCACCGACGTGGCCAACCTGACCAGCCCCGGCAACGGAAGTTTCTATAGCACGGACACGGCCGACCTGCTCACCGTCGGTAGCAGCACGCTCACAGTGAACACCTATTACATCCCCAGCGACGGACAGACGACTGCGGTACCGGGAGTGATTGTGGTGACCGGCGCTGGCAATGGCACCGATACGGCTGATATCTACGACTCGCCAGGCAACAATGCCCTCTCCGCCAGCAACAGCACGGCCACGCTCACGACCTCGCTGGGCAGCCTCTCGATCAACAAGTTCGGCAGCGTCACGGCCAACCAGCAGAATGGCACGAACGATACGCTGGACGAGGGGACGATCGACTTCGCCTTGCAGACGGTCGGCAACTGGACGAGCGGTTAGGCGATCTGCGGTCCAATCGTCTCGCGGAACGAGAAGGCAACGTTGTCATCTCGCTTGCGCGAGATGCAGGGACGAGTAATGTAGGGTGCTCTGCGAGCACCATTAGATTCGCGTCGCGGTTTTGATCAGGCGATTGCCACGTGCAAGGAAAGAAAAGATGCTCGCCGAGCATCCTACGAAGATTACGAAGACGCTTCGTCGCTGAGGATCTTTTGCAGCTTGCGCAGTGCCAGTTGCATCCGCGTCAACACGGTGCCCAGCGGCAGGCCCAGTTCTTCGGCGATCGTGATGAACTTCTTCTCGTCGTACATCCGCAATCTGCACCACTTGCCGCTGCTCGGCCGGCAGACAGTTCGAGCGCCGCCGCGCACGCGGGCCAGAGTCTCGCGATGGGCCAACTGATCGGCCGGGCCGAGCACGTCGCGCAGTCCGCGTGAAGCCAACTCCCCCTGAGCCTTGACCTGCACGGCCTGGCGGCGGCGGAGCGTGATCGCTTCGTGATAGGCCACGCGAAACAGCCAGCCCTTAAGCGTTTCTTCGCGGGCCGTATGCCCGAGTTCGATAGCCTTGGCGAAGGTGACTTGCAGCACGTCGTTCGCCTGCTCGTGGTTGCGCAGCACGCCCTGCAAGAAACGGCGGAGTTCGTCGGTGTGCTCGACGAACAGCCCGGCCACGATCGCCGGGTCGATCCGCCGCGGCCCAGTCGGCTCGCTTTTCTCGGGCTGCGGATCTTGAGGTTCGGGAGGCGTGTTCATGGCTAAGCCGATTCGGACCTCGGGCGGAAGTTCTTCGGCCCGCACGATGGGGAGCGTCGCATTGATGCCCAGCGAGGCGACGCCCGCGACCAGGAATGCCGCGGCGCAAAGCAGAAACGCTTCATCCCAGTCGGTGGCGTATTCCATATCGACCACCCGGGGCAGGACGACGGCCACGAGCGCGGCGCCGAGATTGCCCCACATGTTGGCCCAGCCCAGGATGGAACCGACGTGCCGGCCGCCAACGTCCTGGGCATAGGCCCACGTGCCGCCGATGCCCATGTCGGTGGAGAAGGCGACGATGAAGAAAGCCACGGTAACGGCGGTGGGCGAATCGAACTTCAGACACGACAAGTACGCGGCCACGCCCACCATTCGCGAAATGGCCAGCGGCCCGCTCCGGCCCCGGCGCAGTCCCCACAATTTCGTGGCCTTGTCGGTGACCCAACCACCGACCAGCAGCCCGGCCATTCCGCCCAGCAAGGCCAAAAACGACCGGCTGGCTGCGTCTTCGGGCGAGAGCCCCATCACGTTCTTGAAATAGGTCGGCAGCCACGTAGCCAGGAATGCCCAACCGACGTTGGTACAGAACATCAGCAACGACGCGCACCACAAGCTCGGGCTGGCCAGCATGGCGCCAATCGGAATTGCCTTGGCCGTGCCGCCGCCGGCGCTCGCTGTTTGAGGCAGGCTGCGCTCGATCAACTCGCATTCGGCGGCGTTGGTGCGAGGGTGATTCTCCGGGCGTTCGCGAAAGACCCACCAGAACCACAGTGCGATGCCAATACCGATGGCCTGATAGAACCACAATGTTTCGCGCCAGCCGCCCAGCGTTTTCGCGGACATGACGGTCATCCACGACGCTCCGGCCAGGCCAATGCGGCCGCCAAAGGCGACGATCGAATTGGCCATGCCGCGCCACGGGAACGGGATCCAACGGCTCAACAGGCCGCCGCTGGTGGGATACGCACCGGCCTGGGCGATGCCGCAACCGAGCCGCGCAACAAGGAGTCCCCAGAATCCGCCGGCCAAACCGGTCAGCCCGGTGAGAATCGACCAGGCAGCGACGTAGGCCGTCATCATCGAGCGGGCACCGAAGCGGTCGCTCAACCAGCCGGCCGGAACCTGTGACAAGGCATAGGCGAAAAAGAAGCTGCCCAGGATCCAGCCCACTTGCTTCGAGTCGAGCGCCAACTCTTGTTGAAAGCTGTCTTGCTTGACGACCTCGGCAACGCAGATGCGATCGAGGTACATGATGAACGAAGTCAGCGTCGTCACCCACAGCACCGCGAAGCGGACGTTGGTCGCTCGGGCCGGCGGTTCAGTCGGCATCGCCTCGCGCGGAATTCGCGGCGGTGCAGATTCGTCGGAGACGACATGCTCTGAGTTCTCGCGTGCGGCGGGGGCGGGAGGAGGGCGGGGGCGAAGCCAAACAACAAGTGGATTTTGAACAGAAAGGGCGCGAAGGGCCGAAGGTAATTTCCTACGACGGAATCTTCGCGACCTTCGCAACCTTCTGTTCGAATTCCTCCGTATCATAAAGCCGCTGACACCGCCGTGGGTCATGCAACTCTATTTAGGCGGGCCAATCGACGGCCACTTTCATGACCGCTTTGCGAGTTTCGCCCGTGCCGGCCAGCGGCGCGTGGGCGTCTTGCGGATAGAAAATCGCGAAACTGCCCGGCTTGACGGCGAACCACGTCTCGGGCCGATCGGCGAAGAACATCAGTTCGCGTTCGGCAGTTTACGGCATGTCGACCGAGCGGCAGGCAGGCGTCGGCTTCCAGCCGATCTCCTCGCGGCCGGAGATGACGTACTGAATATCGATGTACTGGCGATGGGCTTCGATGCGGGCCTTGTCATGGCCTCGGCCCAGATCGTGGCCCATCATCACGAACAGCCGCGGGCCGTCGATCTCGTGCCGGCCGGCGCTCAACTCCGTCAGCGGCGCATTGACGGAGAAACTCGAACGCCGCGGCAAAGCCCGGGTGAAGGGCCGCGTAGCGATCCGCTTCATGCAAGTCGTCCAGAATCATTGGCAATTACCTTTTAGAAGAAAAGAAGACGAAGCAAGCTAACCACCGAGGCACAGAGACACCGAGGATGACGAAAAAGCAAAGGAGGGAATGAAAAGTGACTGACCTTCGCCACGGCTGATGCGGGGCGATTACATGCTCTCCCTGATTCTCTACCTCTTCCTTCTTCCTCTGTGTCTCTGTGCCCCTGTGGTGAACTCTTCGTTCTGCGGTTAGTTCGTTGGCCCCCGTTTCCCGAATGAGCTAACTGTACAGTCCCGCGATCGGTTTGCCGACTGAAATCGGGAAGGGCCGGCCGAGTGAATCGGTATACTCTCCGGCCGGGTCGATGCCCAGGGCGGCGAAGATCGTGGCGGCGATGTCCCAGGGACCGACCTGATCGCGCTCGGGATGGCCGGCGATACGGTCCGAAGCACCGAAGACCGCTCCGCGACGCACGCCGGCGCCGGCCACCACGGCCGAATAGACGCTGGCCCAATGCTTGCGGCCCGGGGTGCGGCCGGCAAAGCCGGCTTCCAGCGCGATCCGCGGCGCCCGGCCGAACTCGCCCATGCACACCACCAGCGTTTCGTCCAGCAGCCCGCGCTGGTCCAGATCTTCCAGCAGCGTGGCGAACGTGGCGTCGAATCGCGGCAGCAGGTGGCCCTTGAGCGCCTGGAAAATATCGTTGTGCGTGTCCCAGCCGTAGGCGTCGGCGTCGCTCGGGTCTTTGTCCTGACCGCGGTTGGTGTGGTTGAAGATCACCGTCACCAGCGGCACGCCGGCCTCGATCAGCCGCCGAGCCAGCAGGCAGGCCTGGCCTGAGCGATGCCGGCCGTAGCGGTCGCGCAGCTTCGGGTCTTCAGCCGAGAGTTCGAAGGCCTGCCGTGCGCGAGGACTAGCCAACAGTTCAAAAGCCTGCCGATACAGCTTGTTCATCTCCAGCGAAACGCGATCGCTTTCGAGCGTCGCCGCGTCGCGACATCCAATTGCCGGCGGAGGCTTTGCCGCACTTCGAGCCGGTCGGACGAAAGCTCCGGCAGCGGACCGAGGCTCGGAATCGCCAGCGACCCGTTGGTGACATCGCCCAGCACCAGCGGTTCGTACTCGCGCCCAAGAATCCGCCGTCCTGGCCCGGTGCTATGACCAGCGGCACATAGGCCGGGCCATTGAGATTGATGGCGTCGTAGGGAAAACGCCCGTTCGGCCGCACGCGTTTCAGCACCGCGCCCAGGTTCGGATAGTCGGTCGGCTTGGGCGGCGGATTGGAACTCTTCTTGGGATAGTAGCGACCGGTCAGCGTCAGGTAGGTGGCCGAGCCGTGGTCAAGATCGTCGTGCGACAGGCTGCGGATGATCGAGTAACGATCGGCCAGCGCCGCCAGCCGCGGCAGATGTTCGCTGATGATCGTGCCGGGAACGGCCGTGGCAATGGGGCGGAACTCGCCGCGGATGCCGTCGGGGGCCTCGGGTTTGGGATCCCAGGTCTCCAGTTGGCTTTGGCCGCCGCTGGTGTAAACCAGCAGCACCGATTTGGCCCGGCCGAAGCCCGGCGTGCGTTTGCCGGCATTGCTGGCTGCCGCCGAGCACCGGGCGTCAATCCGGCAGCCGCCGGCCCCAAGCCCGCCAGCCCGCCGATCCGCAGCCATTCGCGCCGTGTCCAGCGTCGCCCTGAGCGCGGCTCATTGGTAAAAAAACGGAGCATGGTCGTGGACCTCGGAGCTGGCAGTTCGGGCATTCTACCTTGCCGGCTCGCAACCCTCAATTCACGGGCCGGAATAGGGGTTTGTCGGTCCGGCCGGGGTTGCTAGACTTCGCCCTCGAATTCGACAGCCGCCAGCATGTCCCGAACCCGGGGCCCGGACGTAGCGCCCCCTGGGCAGGCGCGGGCGGACATGCCAATAATGAATGGCAGTGCTGCTTGCACTCGTTCCGGCCACCCCGAGGTTAAAGTTTGATCGCCGCTTCGTCTTCCCGCCGCGGTAGCCCGCAGTTGCCGGCCGGCCAGCCCACGAATGGGGCTCTGATTCGACGCATGCTCGCCTTGGGTTGGGCGCATCGGGCGGGATGTGTCCGCGTCGTCGCGCAACAGGCCATCCTGGTGTTTCTGGGCATCGGCGGCCTGGGGCTCACCGGACTTGGCATCGATTACATTCGCTCGCGGCTCGACCCCACCGGCCCGGCGCCGCATTGGCCGTTGGGGCTGGCTCCGCCAACCGATTGGCAGCCTATGACGGTCGTGGTCGTGATTGCCGGAGCGATTCTGGCCGCAGCCCTGCTGCAAACTTGGCTCCGCTATCGGGCGGCCGTCGCTGTGGCCCGATTGACGCAAGAAATCGTCGTGCAATTGCGCTCCGACGTGTATGACAAGCTGGGCCGGCTTAGCTTCCGCTTCTTCGACGCCAATGAAAGCGGCTCGATCATCAATCGCGTCACCGGCGACGTGCAAGCCGTGCGGTCGTTCATCGACAGCGTGATCCTGCAGGCGATCGTGGTCGTGATCTCGCTAGGCGTATACCTGGCCTACATGCTTAGCGTTCACGTGCCGCTGACGCTGGCCTGCCTGGCCACGACGCCGCTGCTGTGGTTTTACGGCGTCCGATTTGCTGATCGTCAGCGGCCGGCCTATCAGCGCAATCGCGAATTGGCCGACAAGCTGGTCCTGGCGCTGTCGGAAAATGTGCAAGGCATCCATGTCGTCAAAGGTTTCGCCCGCGAGCCCGAAGAGATCGGCAAGTTCGAGACGGCCAATGCCCGCGTGCGGTCCGGCAAGCAGGAAATCTTCCACCGCTTGAGCATCTTCCAGCCGCTCACCGGGCTGTTGACGCAATTCAATCTGCTGGTCCTGCTGGCCTACGGCGGCTACCTGGTGATCCAGGGCCGGCTGCCGCTGGGCGAAGGATTGTTCGTGTTCGCCAACCTGCTACAGCAATTTGCCAACCAGGTGGGCCAGATCGTCAACATCAGCAGCACCATCCAGTCCAGCCTGACCGGCGCTCAGCGGGTTTTCGAAGTGCTCGACGCGCCGGTCGAAGTCGGCCAGCCCTCGGCAACCGGTGCCCTTGGTTCGTTCGCAGGGCGCGATTGCGTTCGAGAACGTCAGCTTCGGTTATCGACCCGGTCACGCGGTGCTGCGCGACGTTGAATTCAGCATCCAGCCGGGCGAGTGCGTGGCGATCGTGGGGGCGACCGGCGCCGGCAAGAGCACGCTGCTGAACCTGATTCCGCGGTTCTACGATCCAAATGCCGGGCGGATCCTGCTCGACGGCGTCGACATTCGCCGCTTCGAACTGAGCGCGCTGCGGCGACAGATCGGCCTGGTCTTCCAGGAAAACTTTCTGTTCAGCAATACGATCGCCGCCAACATTGCCTTCGGCCATCCGGACGCCACGCGGGCACAGATCGAGCGTGCAGCCCGCATGGCCGCTGCACACGATTTCATCAGCCAGACGCCCGGCGGCTACGACGCGCGTGATTGGCGAATTCGGCTCGAACCTCTCGGGCGGGCAGCGGCAGCGTCTGGCTATCGCCCGGGCGCTGCTGCTCGAACCGCCGGTTCTGATCCTGGACGATGCCACCACGGCCATCGACCCCGAGACCGAGCACGAGATTCTGGCCGCACTGGAAACTGCCATGCGCGGCCGCACGACGCTCGTCGTCGCCCATCGCTTGAGCACGCTGCGCCGAGCCGATCGCATCCTGGTGGTCGAACACGGCCGGATCGTGCAGATGGGGACGCACACCGAACTGCTGGCCTGCCCGGGCCATTATCGCGAGTCGGCCGTGCTGCAAATGTGCGACGCCGAGCGAACTCAACCGCCAACGGGAGGTTGCATGAGCACAGGCTCAACTCGCGGTTTGCTCTCGCGCGTCGAACCCGACGGCGAAGTCGCACATGCGGCCGCTTGACTTCCGCCTGATCTGGCGGCTGTTCGATTACACGCGCCCGCACGCCCGGATGCGCAACTGGCTGCTGCTGAGCGTCGTCATACGTTCGATTCAACTTCCGGCGCTGACCTGGATCCTGGCGGCCGTGATCAAGGGCCCAATTGCCGATGCACGATTCCGTGGGGCTGGTGTGGGGAGCGGTGGCTTTCGCCGTGCTGGCGATTTCGACGCAGGTCGTCATGCACTTCCGTCAGCGGCTGGCGCTCGAATTGGGCGAAGCGGTGGTTCACGATCTGCGCAACGATATCTTCCGCCACTTGCAGCGGCTGCCCATGAGCTTCTTCCACCGCACCAAGGTGGGCCGCATCATCAGCCGCATGGTTTCGGACGTCGAGGACGTGCGGACCGGCGTGCAGGAAGTGCTGTTCGTGAGCCTGGTGCAACTGGGGCAGATGCTCGTGGCCGCCGCTTCGATGCTGTGGTACGACGCTGGCCTGTTCCTGCTGGTGCTGGGGATGGTGCCCATTCTGTGGCTGATCAACCGGCATTTCCATCGCCGTTTGAGCGAGGCCTTCCGGGCCATGCGCGATTCGTTCAGCCGCGTCACCGCCACGCTGGCCGAAAGCGTCAACGGCATCCGCATTACGCAGGGCTTCGTCCGCCAGGACACCAACGCCGCGATGTTCCGCGAGTTGATCTCCGACCATTCCCGCTACAACTTCACCGCCATGCGCACCCAGGGGCTGTTCCTGCCGCTGCTGGACCTGAACAACCAGGCGTTCGTCGCGGCGCTGATGGTCGTCGGCGGATACCAGGCCCTGGCACCGCAATCGCAGGTCGACATTGGCGACCTGGTGGGCTTCTTCTTCATGGCCGGCATGTTCTTCTCGCCCGATCAATGTCCTGGGGCGCAATACAACCAGGCCCTGACGGCCATGGCCGGCGCCGAGCGGATCTTTGCCCTGCTCGACCGCCAGCCCGAGTGGCAAGACTCGCCCGATGCGGTGACCCCGCGGCTGCGTGGCCGGGTCGAATTCCGCGGCTTGTCGTTCGGCTACGATCCGAAGCGGCTTGTGCTCGAAGACATCGACTTCACGGTCGAGCCGGGCCAGACAATCGCCTTGGTCGGCCACACGGGAAGCGGCAAGACTTCGATCATCAACCTGGTGGCCAAGTTCTATCTGCCCACCGTCGGGCGAGTTGCTGTTCGACGGCCTCGACATCCGGCAGATTCAGAGCGAGGCCCTGCATCGCCAGATTGCCATCGTGCTGCAACAGAACTTTCTATTTTGCGGATCGGTGTTGGAAAACATCCGCTACGGACGCCCCGACGGCAACCGACGCCGAAGTCATTGCCGCAGTGCGCGCAGCTCGATTGCCTGGATATGGTCGAGGCCTTGCCGCAGGGTTTTCAGACGCAGGTGGGCGAGCGCGGCGGAAGTTTATCGGTCGGCCAACGGCAGATCATCTGCTTTGCCCGGGCGATGCTGGCCGACCCGCGGATCCTGATCCTCGACGAAGCCACGAGCAGCGTCGACGCCTCGACGGAACACCGCATCCAGCAGGCTTTGGCGCGGCTGGTGGCCGGGCGAACGAGCTTTATCGTGGCCCATCGCCTAAGCACGATCCGCGACGCCGACCTGGTGTTGGTGCTGGAGCACGGCCGGATCATCGAACGGGGCACGCATGGCGAACTGCTGGCCGTCGGCGGCACCTACGCCCATCAGTACGAGCGTTTTGCCCGAGCCAGCGCGGCGTAGCAGCACGGCTGGTCCGTGTTTGAAGCTGGGAAGATTTCGGTCGCTCGCTGCAAACACAAGCCCGACGCGCCAGCGAGGGAATTCACGGGAGTCGCCAATTCCACTCCCTCGCTGGCGCGTCGGGCTTGTAATTCCCAGCTTAAAAAAAGATCGGCCCTGAGCGTAGCCGCCAGCAGCTTGCCAGCCGATCCTCGCGGGGCCTAGAATCAAGGTCTCGTTTCCGGGGTGGTCGTCGCCTGGTCTGTTCGCGGGGGGAAGGTCTGTGCCGATATCCGTCGAACGCTTCGTGCAAGCTCTCAAGAGCACCGGCATCGTCACGCCGGCCGAAGCGGAAACGCTCGTCCAAAGCCTTCCGGCCGACAAACGCACGGGCGATGCCGACGAATTGGCACGCAACCTGGTCCGGCAAAACAAGCTGACCCGCTTTCAAGCCGCGGCCATTTACCAGGACAAGGCCGACGGCCTGCTGCTGGGCAACTATCTGATTCTCGACAAGCTCGGCGCCGGCGGCATGGGCCAGGTATTTCGGGCCCGGCATCGCCGCATGGATCGCGTCGTGGCGATCAAGGTGCTCTCGAAGAAATTGCTCGACTCGCCCGACGCCGTGGCTCGCTTCCAGCGCGAAGCCAAAGCCGCGGCCCGGCTCACGCATCCCAATATCGTCACGGCTTACGACGCCGACGAAGCCGGCGGCATGCACTTCCTGGTGATGGAGTACGTCGACGGCAGCGATCTGGCCGGCGTCGTGAAGCAGCAAGGCCCATTGCCGGTCAGCCAGGCTCTCGATTATGTGCTGCAAGCGGCTCGCGGGTTGGAGCACGCCCACGGCGAAGGCGTCGTGCATCGCGACATTAAGCCGTCGAACCTGCTGCTCGACAAAAAGGGGACGCTCAAGATCCTCGACATGGGCCTGGCCCGGATGAGCGATCCGCTTGGCCGATCCGAGCGCGCGCGCCGGGCGCCGATCTGACGCACAGCGGCAGCATCATGGGCACGATCGACTACATGGCGCCGGAACAGGCCATGGACAGCCGGCAGGCCGATGCGCGATCGGACATCTACAGCCTGGGCTGCACGCTGCACTACCTGCTCACCGCCCGGCCGCCCTATGGCGGTGACACCATCTTGAAGCGATTGACGGCCCATCAACAGGCGGCGATTCCGCTGCTTTCGACCACACGCCCGGACATTCCGCCCGGCTTCGATGAGGTCTTTGGCCGGATGATGGCCAAGCGACAGGCCGCGAGGTTTCAAACGTCAAAAGAATTGGTCGCGGCACTCGAATCGCTGCGAAACCAGCCGGTATCGAGCCGGCCGGTGCCGGTTGTCGCTCAACCGATCGCGGCCCAGCCGGTGGCCGCGGTTCCGATAACTCCGAATCCCAGCAGCGTGCAAGATTTGGGAAGCGTCTTACTTCCAGGAATCGAGCCTGGCTCGCGGAAGCCACGCAAGTCGAGTTCCAAGATGCCGCTCGCCGCGGCGGCAGTGGTCCTCTTGCTGGTCGCGGCCGGTGCCGGCGCATGGATGATGTCGGGGAGCAAACCTGCCGAGACGGCCCAGAGTGAGGCGGTTCCGGCAATCGCGATTCAGCAATCGGCGGCTGATTCACAGCCGGCTGCGATGCGTGAATCGAAACCGGCCGCCGAGCCAATGCCAGAGTCGGCGCCGGTTGAAGCAGCTCCCACATCGCCGCCGGGCGTGACGCCGCCGCCGGAAGCGACGCCCGTCAAGGCCGAGCCGCCCGTGAAGGCGGCTCCCCAATCACCGCCGATTGCCGCTCCCGTAGTGCCCGATGTGCCTTCAACACAGACGACTCCGGCAAGCCCGCCCGCGGCATCGCCGGCTGTCGCCGTGGCATTGGCCCCGATGCCCGTCGAGCAACCTGCGGCTGCCGAAGCCAAGCTGCCAATCCCCGGCGCCGACGCCCGGCGTGAATCGCTCAAACTCGTCAGAGAGCTGTATAAGGACGATTTCGCCCAGGCAAAACAGCCGGACGCCAAAGGGGCGCTGGCTGAAAAGTTGTTGAACGAATCGCAGCAAACCAAGGACGATGCCACGGCTTTGTACGTCGTATTGCGCGAGGCCCGCGACCTGGCGGTCGACGCGGCCAACCCCGCGATCGCCGAGCGGGCGATCGGCATGTTGGCCAGCCGTTACGCGGTCGAGCCTTTGCAGGAGTTGACCGCGGCTTTGGAAGAGATGACCGGCAAACCGCATCCGGCCGAGGCCAATCGTGCCATAACCGAGACGGTGCTGGGCGCGTCGAAGAAGCCCAGAGTGCGGACGACTTCGAAATGGCCAAGCGGCTGGCGGACGTAGGGCTGGCGGCGGCGCGGAAGTCGAAAGACGCCGGGCTTACGAAGCGGGCGTCGGAAATCAGCAAGAGCGTAACTGCGGCCAAACAACAATGGGACGGTTGGCAGAAGGCGCAAGCCACGCTCAAGCAAACGCCCGACGATCCAGTGGCAAACCTGGCGGCGGGTCGATATCTAGCGTTTGCGCAGGGAGATTGGGACCAGGGTCTACCGCATTTGGCCAAGGGCCCCGACGGTCCGTTGAAGGATTTGGCCGCCAAGAGTCTGAAACCGCCGGAAGAGGCGGCAGCTTTAGCCGAATTGGGCGACGCCTGGTTCGCCGCCGCAGAAAAGGCGAAGGGGAAGGACAAGCCGGAACTGCGGGCCGGCGCGGCCTATTGGTACACGCAGGCCGAGCCCGGCCTCACGGGACTGGTGAAGACGATCGTCGACAAGCGGCTGGCCGAACTGGGAGGCAAGGTGGCCGTGGCGCCATCATCATCGTCCGGGAAACTGCCAGAGACCATGGAGCTTGTTCCGGCTCCGGGCGCCAGCATGAAATTCCGCTTGATTCCAGCCGGCACGTTCACGATGGGCACGCCCGGAAACGCCGGGGCCGAACTTCCGCACCAGGTCAAAATCACACGGCCCTTTTATTTCGGCATGACCGAGATAACTCAAGCCCAATGGCTGGCGATCATGGGCAATAACCCCAGCAACGCGCCAGGTGATCCAGAATGCCCGGCACAGAACATCTCTTGGGACGACTGTCAGCGTTTCATCGAGCGATGCAATCAAAGCCTATCCGGGCGGAAGTTCCGTTTCCGTTTGCCCACCGAAGCGGAATGGGAGTATGCCTGCCGCGCAGGAACGACGACGGTTTACTCGTTCGGCGACGTCGCAGCGTCGCTACCGGAATACGGTTGGTTCACGGGCAATGCGGCGAGCAAGCTCCACCGAGTCGCGCAACTCAAACCAAATCCGTGGGGCTTGTTCGACATACACGGCGGCATCTGGGAATGGTGTAGCGATTGGCATGAGCCCGAGTATTACCGGAGGTCGCCCGTCGAAGACCCGCCAGGGCCCGCCACCGGGACGCGCCGGATTTGCGCGGCGGCAGCTATATCAACGAGGCGAATGCGGCCCGGTCCGCCGAACGCAATTTAATCTCTCCCGAGATCGGGAGACAAAACTACGGTCTCCGTCTCGTTTGCGAACCGAAGGGCGACGCCGCGACGGCAACGGTTTCCAATAGCCGGGGCTCTGCCGTTCCGGCGAAGGCCGCCCCCCGCTCAACGCCCGCTGGTGGACGGCGACCGATGGCTTTCAATCAGGCCGACATCGAGCGAAACGTCGCCAACTGGGTGCTGTCGCTCGGCAGCAAGGTCCGGGTCACATCGCCGGCGACGCCCGATGAGAATTCGCTGGCGATTAGCGCGGCAGCCCAACTGCCCTCCGAGCCATTTCTGGTATACGGCATCGAACTCACGGACTGCCAAACGATCGTTGACAAAGACTTTACCAGGATTGCAGACTTGGCGAACCTGATCGCATTTAGCGCCCGTCAAGTCCCCATCGGCGACGAAGGTGTCGCCTACGTTGCCCGCCAACGCAACCTTAGGTGGTTGTACTTAACGAACACCAAAGTTACCGACGCCGGTCTGCCGGCAATCGAGGGCTTGACGCAACTTCGGGAACTGACCGTGACCGGAAGCATCGGAATCACAAATGCGGGGTTGGTGCATCTTCGTGGGTTGACGGAACTGCGCGCCCCTTTGGCTGAATTCCTCACCCATCACCGGCGCGGGTCTGAAGCATCTGCACGACTTGCCGATGTTACTGAGTTTAGGGTTGCCCGCGACTAAGCTTGCCGAGTCCGATTTGAAAGAACTGGCCGCATTCCGAACCGTGACCTTCGTTAGTATTGATAGAACTCCCGGCGCCACCGACGCAGGGATGGCCGCACTGAGGTCAATGCCCGCGCTTGCGGAACTGCACATCGCGAACTCGTCCGTCAGCGACAGAGGATTGGAAGTGCTCGCCACCTTCCCTGGGCTGAAAAAACTTCACGTGGCCGGCACGCGAGTCACCGACGCCGGCGTGCAGCGATTCAAAGCGGCGCGGCCGGATTGCGAAGTCTTCCGCTAGATTCAGTCGCCGTTTTGCATTCGGAGGATCGATGTAGATGCCAGGTTTACTTCGCCCCTCGTTCCTGCATCAGCGGCTCGGCATTCGCCCCGGCAGCGTCCCGACCTTTCTCAAGGCCAAGAGCGAATGCCTTGGGGGGGATGTTTTTGACGCGATCACGACTGCCGGGCTTTTCGCGGCGTTGGTGCTGTACTCAATTATTCCCATGCTGGCCGCCGCGATTCTCGTTGCAACGGTTTCGACCTATTGGTTCATTGTTTCGCCCTTCGAGTCCGCGGAGCGCTTGCCAGGGCACGGCGTCGCCGGAAAGAATGCGTTCACTGCGGCACCGCGATTTCCTTAGGCGAGGATGGCTCGCGCAAAACGGAGGACGCCTGCGGAACGTGTCGAGCGCGTTCGATTTGAACGTTCTGACGCTCCTGGGCGGCCAAGACACGCCGCAAGCGGCGTGGCGAAATGGGCGATGCGAAATTGTCACTGTGAAATTGGCACTGTGAAATTGGCACTGCGAAATGGTCGCGGCAGTGCTGCGCCGCTTGAGCAATTGCCCCAGATAATCTAGAATTCGCGGCATCGTTGCTTTGCACCCCCCTCATGGAGATTGATCGAGATGGAGCGCACGCTCATCCTTTTCAAGCCCGACTGCGTCGAGCGAAGGCTGGTGGGCCGAATCCTGGCCCGATTTGAAGACAAAGGCTTGAACGTCATTGCCATGAAGATGATGCGGGTCACGCCCGAACTGGCCAAGAAGCATTACGCCGAACACGTCCAGAAGAATTGGTACCCGACGCTCGAGGCGTTCATCACGGCCGGTCCGATCGTGGCCGCCGTCTTGGAAGGGCTCGAAACCATTCGCGTGGTCCGCGAGATGCTGGGGGCCACCAGCGGGCTCAAAGCTGCCGCCGGCACGATCCGCGGCGATTTCAGCTCCAGCCGCCAGATGAACCTCGTGCATGCTTCCGACGGCCCCGAAGCCGCCACGCGCGAGGTCGCCCTGTACTTCAAACCCGAAGAAATCATCACCCACCAGGCGACCATCACGCCCTGGCTTCGCGCGGCGGATGAGGCCTGAGGCCACGCCGCTGAAGCCCCCCGCGGGGTTGATCGGCTGTCGTTTCGGGCCCGTGTTGGACGTGGCTCGATTTGGTTCGGACGCTTGCCAAGGCCTAGGCCAATCGGTAGCTTGATAGGTTTATTGGTCGCCTGTGGGCGCGCAGCAACTCGCACGGGGGGCTTCCGTCGCGCGCTCGCTGGCGATGCGGTAAATCTTTTCAGGGAAATGAGATGGTTGCCGAACGGCCCGATTCCCAACGGATTGTGATCACGGGCATCGGCCTTACCGCGCCCAATGGCAACAACCTGACGGAATTTCGCGAGAGCCTGCTGGCCGGCCGCAGCGGCGTCGTGAAATACGATATCCGCTATGTCGGCCAAACGCTGGCCGGCGTCTGCCGCTTCGACGAGCTGCGGTACCAGTCGCGCAAAGACCTGCGCCGCGGCACTCGGGCCGGCAGCGTCGGAATCTACTGCGCCAAGAGGCCATCCGCGACGCCGGGCTCGATTGGCCCAACATCGACAAGGCCCAGGTCGGCATCTACGTCGGCGTGACCGAGCACGGCAACGTCGAAACCGAAAACGAAATCTACGAACTCAAAGGGTTCGACTACGACACCAAGTTCTGGTCGCACCACCACAACCCGCGCACGGTGGCCAACAACCCGGCCGGCGAAATCTCGCTGAACATGGGCATCACCGGCCCGCACTACACGATCGGCGCGGCCTGTGCCGCTGGCAATGCCGGCCTGATCCAAGGCGGCAGATGCTGCGGCTGGGCGAGGTCGACCTGGCTCTGGCCGGCGGCGTGTCGGAGAGCATTCACACGTTCGGCATTTTCGCCAGCTTCAAGAGCCAGGGCGCGCTGGCCGCGCACGACGATCCGGCCAAAGCCTCGCGTCCGTTCGACATGCGCCGCAACGGCATCGTCGTGGCCGAAGGCGGCTGCATGTACGTGCTCGAGCGGCTTTCCGACGCCCGGGCTCGCAAGGCGCAGATCTACGGCGAATTGGTCGGCTACGCCATGAACAGCGACGCCAGCGACTTCGTCCTGCCCAACCCGCAGCGGCAAGCCGAGTGCATCGCGCTGGCGCTTGAAACGGGCCGGCATTCCGGCCTCGGCGATCGACATCGTCAGCACCCACGCGACCGGCACTTCGACCGGCGACACGCAAGAGTGCGAAGCCCTGCGGAGCGCGTTCGGCGACAGCACGAAGACGCGATTCAACAATGCCAAGAGCTTCATCGGCCATGCCATGGGCGCGGCTGGGGCCTTGGAACTGGCCGGCAACTTGCCGGCCTTTCGCGATCGGGTCTGCCATGCCACGATCAACGTCGACGAGCTCGATCCGCAATGCGCCCTGAACGGGCTGGTGGCCAACGAGCCGCAGGAATTAACCAGCGTGCGGTACGTGCTGAACAATTCGTTTGGCATGCTGGGCATCAATTCGGTGGTGATCATTGAGCGGATTTAACATTTGCGTACGCGGCATGCAGTTACGGCAGTGACGAAGGAATCGCAATTCTTTTGATGGAGATGACGCGGCATGACCACAGCCGAAATCCGAGAGGCTGTTCTCGATATCCTGTCCGACATTGCGCCGGACGACGATCTGAGCGGCCTGAAAGACGACGTAGCGTTTCGCGAGCAGCTCGAACTGGACAGCATGGACTTTCTGGACATCGTGATGGAGCTGCGCAAGCGTTACCGCGTGCAGGTTCCGGAAGAGGACTACCGCAACTCCGCAGCATGGACAGCACGGTGGCTTATTTGCAGCCGCTGATGAAGGATCTGGAAAAGGTGTGAGCAGAAGAGTAGTCAGTAGCCAGTAGTCGGTAGTCAGAGCCACAGAACGGCCCGCTTGCCGCAACGCACGGTGCCATCCGTACTGACAACCGTTCACGAACTGCCGGCTACCAGCAACTGACTACTGAATACTGGCTACTGACTACTTCCTCCCATGTCCGACCCTGCCGAGTACGACGCGGTGATCATCGGCGCGGGCCTGTCGGGCTTGGCCGCCGGCATTCGGCTGGCCTACTACGATCGCCGCGTTTGCATCCTCGAACGGCATACGACGATCGGCGGGCTGAATTCGTTCTATCGCGTCGGCGGCCGCAACTACGACGTCGGCCTGCACGCCGTCACCAATTTCACGCCCAAGGGAACGAAGCGCGGGCCGCTGGCCCTGTTGCTGCGCCAACTGCGCTTCAGTTGGGACGAGTTCGGACTGGTGCCGCAGATCGGATCGCGGATCGCCTTTCCGGGCGTGAGCCTGGAATTCAGCAACGACCTGGAACTGTTGCAGAGCGAAATTGCCCGCAAGTTTCCCGGCCAGGTCGACAACTTCCGCCAGTTGGTCGGCAAGATCGCCGATTACGACGACCTGGAATCGTTGGCGGCCGGCCCGTCGGCCCGCGAAGTCATGGCCCAGACAATTTCCGACCCGCTGCTGGTCGAGATGCTGTTGTGCCCGATCTTCTTTTACGGCGCGGCCAGCGAGCGCGACCTGGAATTCGGCCAGTTCTGCATCATGTTCCGCAGCATCTACTGCGAAGGTTTTGCCCGGCCGCTGGAAGGCATTCGGCTGATCCTCAAGAAGCTGGTGCGCAAGTTCAAGGATCTGGGGGGCGAATTGCGGCTGCGGGCCGGCGTGAACCGAATCTCGGTCAAGGACGGGCGAGCCTGCGAGATCGTCCTTGACGACGGCAGCGTAGTCGTCGGCCGAACGGTGCTCAGCAGCGCCGGCTGGCTGGAGACCATGCGGTTGTGCGACGACACCAGCCAGGCCGATCCGGGCCGAGCGGGCCAGCTTTCATTCATCGAATCGCTCTCGGCGCTTGAACGTGGCCCCGCGGCAATTGGGCCACGACCGCACGATCGTGTTTTACAACGACAGCGACCGGTTCCATTGGGAAAAGCCCGACGAACTGGCCGACCTGCGCAGCGGCGTGATTTGTTCGCCCAACAACTTCCTCTACGACGAGCCGCCGGCCGAGGGGGTGATGCGGATCACGGCCCTGGCCAATTTCGATCGCTGGGCGGCACTGCCGGAGCACGAATACCGGCTGGCCAAACTGCGCTGGTACGACGCGATGATCGCCTCGGCGGTCCGTTTCGTGCCTGACTTTCGCTCTTCGGTCATTGCCACCGACATGTTCACCCCGACCACGATCCGCCGCTTTACGGGCCACGAAAACGGGGCAGTGTACGGCGCCCCCGATAAACGGTACGATGGCCGAACGCACCTGAAAAACCTGTTCATTTGCGGCACCGACCAGGGCTTTGTCGGCATCATCGGCTCGATCATCAGCGGCATTTCCATGGCCAATCAACATGTACTGAGAGGAAGGTAGGCTAGTGATCGCAGTAGGCTAGTGGTCAGAACAACAGCGCCGACTGTATCCACTAGCCACTTACCACTCAGCCACTCCCCTCGCCATCGCTTCCCCATGTCCAAAGATTTTCTCCAAGGCGTCCGCGACGAATACGACGTGATCGTCATCGGCAGCGGTCTGGCCGGACTGACCTCGGCCAACACGCTGGCCAAGGCCGGCCACTCGCGTGCTGCTGCTGGAGCATCACTATCAACTCGGCGGCATGGCCACCTGGTTCAAGCGCAAGGGCGGCCACATCTTCGATATTTCGCTGCACGGCTTTCCCGGTGGGCATGATCAAAAGCTGCCGCCGCTACTGGACCCGCGAGATTGCCGACTCGATCGTCCAGTTGAAGAACATCCGCTTCGACAACCCGATGTTCTCGCTGACGACGACGTTCAATCGCGAAGACTTCACGCGAACTGCTGACGAACAAGTTCCAGGTGCCGCGCGAGCAGGTCGTGGCGTTTTTCGACGCAGCCCGCGGCATGAACTTCTACGACGACCAGGGCGACGACCGTCGGCCAGCTGTTCGAGCAGTTCTTTCCCGGCCGCGAAGACGTGATCCGGCTGCTGATGGAGCCGATCACCTACGCCAACGGCTCGACGCTGGAAGACCCGGCCATCAGCTACGGCATCGTGTTTTCGAACTTCATGTCGCAAGGCGTGTTCACCTTCGAAGGGGGCACCGACCGGCTGATCGGGCTCATCAAGCAGGATCTGCTGAAAAACGGCGTCGATCTGCGAATCCGCTGCGAAGTCGAGCGGATCAACGTCCGCCGCGGCCGCGTCGAAGGGCTGACCGTCAACGGCCGCACGATCCGCGCCCGTTCGATCGTTTCCAACGCCAACCTGAAGTCGACCATCTTCCGCCTGGCCGGCGAAGAGCACTTCGATCCGGTCGTTCGTCGACCAGGCCCAGGCCGTGCGGCTCAACAATTCCAGTTGCCAGGTCTACATGGCGCTGAAGCCGGGCGATCGAGCTGGACGAGAGTTGCGGCGACTTGCTGTTCAGCTCGCAAGCCCCGCTGTTCCGCACCGAAGCGCTGCTGAGCCGCAACGTCACCAGCCGCACGTTTTCGTTCTATTACCCGCGCACGCGGCCCGGCAGCAACCGCTCGCTGATCGTTTCGAGCACCAACGCCAACTACAGCGATTGGGCCGAACTGTCGCGAGGAAGACTACGAGGCCAGCAAACACGATCTGATCGAGACCACGCTCGAGGCGGCGACGAAATACGTGCCCAACATTCGCGAGCAACTCGACTACGTCGAAGCCTCGACGCCGCGCACCTTCGAGCACTACACCAAGCATCTGGAAGGGGCCAGCTTCGGCACCAAGTTCGAGGGCCTGGCCGTCAGCCGGGCAATTCCCGAGCAGATTGCCGGACTGTACCATGCCGGCAGCGTGGGGATTATCATGTCGGGCTGGCTGGGAGCCGTGAACTACGGCGTGATCGTGGCCAACGACGTCGACAGCTTCCTGCTCAAAGGCAGCCAACTTGCCCCGGCACCCACCGCATGAGCCTCGAACAGATCTACGCCGCCATTCCGCACCGGCCGCCGTTCTTGCTGCTGGACGAGATCGTCGAATTGGGCGGCGAGCGCGATCGTTTGCCGCAAGACGTTTGCCGCCGACGAGCCTTTTTACGCGGGACATTATCCCGGTTTCCCCATCACGCCCGGCGTGCTGCTGTGCGAAGCGGCCATGCAGGCCGGCGCCGTGCTGTTGTCGCAATACGTCGAGCCAGGACAGACAGGCGCGGTGCCCGTGGCCACGCGCATGAACGACGTTCGCTTCAAACGGATGGTCCGGCCGGGCGAGACGATCGAGATCGAAGTCGAATTGACGGACCGCCTGGCTCGGCCTTTTTTCTCAAAGCCAAGGTTCTTTGCCAGGAGCAATTGGCCGTGCGGTTCGAATTCGCCTGCGCGCTCGCCGCCGCCAATTCCCCTTAACGCAGATTTTTCACAGCCCCAGTGATCCACTTCAAAGTGCCTTACACTAACCCGACGCGCCAGCGAGGGTGCCACGCGTTGCACTCCCTTGCTGGCGCGTCGGGCTAGTATTCGTTCCCGGATTAACCAAGCTAACGCGTGAGTCCGCCGTTATGGATTTCCTGCAACTCGCCGGCAAAACGGTGCTGGTGTTCGGCGTCGCCAATCGCAAGAGCGTGGCCTGGCACGTGGGGCAAGTGCTGACCCAAGCCGGGGCCCAGGTGCTCTATTCGGTCCGCTCGCCACAGCGCCGCGACAGTCTGGCCAAGCTCGTCGATCCGGGCTCGATCTTCATTTGCGACGTCGAAGACGAAGAGCAAATCGGCCGGCTGCGTGACGAACTGGCCGCGCGCAGGCGTCCGGCTCGACGGCTTGGTGCATTCGATCGCCTTTGCCGATTACGGCACGGAGATGAAGGCTTTTCACGAAACCGGCAAGGCCGCGTTCTTGCGCTCGGTCGACATTTCGTGCTATTCGCTGCTGGCCGTTTGCCGGGCGATGGAGAAACTGCTGAACCCCGACGCATCGGTGGTGACGATTTCCATCTCGACGACCCGCATGGCCAGCGAGAACTACGGCTTCATGGCCCCGGTGAAGGCGGCGCTCGATTCGTCGATCGTCTTCCTGGCCAAAGCCTTCAGCCGCTTCTCGCGCGTGCGGTTCAACGCCGTGGCGCCGGGCCTGTTGAAGACCTCGGCTTCGGCCGGCATTCCCGGCTATGTCGATGCCTACCTGTATGCCGAGCAAGCCACGCTGCGCAAACAGGCCGTGCAGACCGAGGAAGTGGCCAACGTCGTGGCCTTCCTGCTCAGCCCACGCTCCTCGGGCATCAATGCCCAGCGCATGGTGGTCGATGCCGGCATGGAAGTGAACTACTTCGACCGTGAAATTGTCGAGCGAGCCATGCGGTAGAAGGCGATGCGGTAAAACGGGCCGGAAGCGACAGCCGCGGCCAAGTTACTCGGCGCAAGTTACTCAGCGATTGTACGGCTGGCGCGATTGCGTGGTGAGCGGGTCGCGGCCTGGCACGGCGCGGTCGCCCGGCATTCGCAGCTCCAGCCCGGGCTGAAGCATGTCGACGTCGTTTCCGATTACGTCCCGGTTCAATTCGTAGATCTCGGCCCAACGCGAGGCCTTGCCCAATTCGTCGCGGGCGATGTCGAACAGCGTGTCCCCCTTCTGAACCTTGTAGACGCGTCCGCCCATCTGTCCACGCATGCCGACCTGCAGCGCGGTGCTTTGCGCCGCCGGCGCTTGCCGCTGCTTGGGGCACAGGTCCGGGTATTTTTCGAAAAGCACTTTCGCGGGCGGCGTCGAAATGACATCGCCGACTGCGCAATTGATCGGAGTACGGGTACCGCTCGCGGTTGTGCTCCTCAATAGCTTTAAAGAATGCGCTGGTGCCGTAGACCTTTTCGGAGATGGTCCAGTAATTCTCATTCGGGCCGATGGTGTAGGTTTCAGGCTCGCCTTCGCGCGGCCCCCGCGGCGGATTGGCGGGCCAGGCGTCGGCGTTGGCCGGCGCGGCAGCTACCTGGCCGTAGGGCGGTTGGCCGCTCGACGAAGGATTCACCGGCGGTTGCGTGCTGGTGTCGGAATTGGTCGGGTCGGGATCACGGTTGATCTCGCGCCCGTACGCGTCGTAGGGGCCGCGCTGACCGGGGGGCGGACCTACGTTCGCCGGGGGCGCGGGACTGACGTACTGATACTGGGCCTGCGCAGCCGGTCGAGGCTGGCGCCGCGGCGGGCTGAAGATTGGTCGAATCGCTCGCCTGATCGCGATAATCGCGGCGACGATAATCATTGTTGTAGCGCGAATCGGGGTCGGCCGGCGGAGTTGCCGCCGCGGTAACTGCCGCCGGAAGCGGCTGCAGGGGCATCATCCCCGGCGTGTTCGTCGGATCGGCTTGCGGCGCCGGAGGCGGGCTGTTGGGACTGCTGGCGAGGCCGGCTCCAGGGTCGTTCGTCGGCGGCAACGCGCTGTCGGCGCCGCCAACCGCAACGGGGCTCGTCGCGGCATTGGCGGCCGCGGCCGTGTCTGCGGGCGGAGCCCCCGGGTCGCTTGGTGCGCCGAGTGTCGCGGTGCCGATCGTTGAACGACTGAAGGGGTCGGCTGCACTGGGAGGACTGCTCGAATCGGCAGCAGTTGGTGGAGGCGGGCTTGAGTCGACTCCTGCCGTCATGGGGCTCGATGTCGCCGGGCTGGCAGCCGCAGGCGTGCTCATAGGATCGTTTGGCGGCGCCAAAGCGTAGCGATTGCCGCCCGGATTTGTCCCGGCCCACGGCGGTGGGCCCGAGGGCGGGGCGGCTTGCAATCCGGCATCAGCGGTCTGAGGCATGGCGGCCGGAGAAGCTGCGGCCGGCTGTGCCGCATTGTCCGAGGGCGACGGCGCGGCACTGGCATCAACGGCTGCAACCGGTGCAGTAATCGCTGCTGCGACCGGCGCGGCGGGCGTTGCGGCCGGTTGCGCAGGATCGCGGAAATCCATCAGGCTCGATTTGGCTGGGAAAGCCTTCGCTCTTTTCAGTGCGGAAGGCCGCCAGCGCGTCTTTGACTCCCTGCTCGTCGGCCGATTGCAGGATCCTTAGTCGCCGGCATTGCGCAATCGCGTGGCGACCATACCGCCGAAGCCGACCGCCATCGCCAACACCACCACGCTGCCGGTGATGAATTCTCTCTTACCCATCGCTCAAGCCTCCTCCTTGAGGTTTTGCCGGCAGCAACGTCATCCTTGACGGGCCGCGACTCGCATCTTGGCGCTTCGTCGCGGGGGTTGCGGTCGATCTCGGCCGCTGTCGGCTGCAAGGGCTTACGGGTCAAGACGGCGTATCGCGGATCGTCACGAAAGGCCTGCTTGACGCGTCGATCCTCCAATGAATGAAAACTGATGATCGCCACCCGACCGCCCGACGCGCAGGCAATCGGGGAGCACTTTCAAGATTTGATCCAGACTTCCCAACTCGTCGTTGACCGCGATGCGCAAGGCTTGAAATGTTCTCGTCGCCCGATCGATCCGCTCCTCGCGCGAGCGCGGCACGCAACTGCGGACCAGGTCGGCCAATTCCCGAGCCTGCTCGATCGGCTTCCGCCGCCGCTGCTCGACAATCTTGCGGGCAATCCGCCGGCTGAATCGCTCCTCGCCGTATTCGTAAATGATGTCGGCCAGCCGCTCGGCACTCAGCCGGTTGACCAGCTCCGAAGCCGGCTCTCCCTCGTCGGGATTAAACCTTAAATCGAGCGGGCCGTCAGCATCAAAACTGAATCCACGGCCCACGTCTGCTAGCTGATCGCTCGACAGTCCCAGGTCCAGGACCATGCCGTCGATCTGCAGAATGCCCAGTTGCTCCAGAACCTCGGGCAACTCGCAGTAGTTGGCGTCTGCCAGCTTGATGGGGAGCCCGGCCAGGTTGATTTCGGCGGCGGCTCGCCGGCCGGGTCGCGATCGAAAGCCAACATTGTTCCACCCGGCTCGACCCGCGCGGCCAGGGCTCGCGTGTGGCCGCCCGCGCCCAGTGTGCCGTCGACAATCACCTGGCCCGGGGCTCGGCGCCAGCCACTCGATCACTTCGTCCAACATGACGGGCATATGCGCGGGCACGAAGGGAGCCTTGGGTTGGCAAAAATCTCGAACCGGAAAGAAAATGCTGGGGCGAGAGTCGCCCCCCAGGAAAGAAGTCTACGAGGTGCGGGTCGCCGGCGGTAGGGCCAGGCGAAGCGCGCGATCCAAGGCACCCTACCCCGGGCAGCAATCCGTGCGCCCCACGGGGTCAGGTGCCTTGCGGTGGCCGGCCCGGTGCGGGCACCGCCAACCGTGTTCGCGGCAAGGTTACATCACTGTTTCCCGGCCCGCCATCGCCAAGCTTCCGAAGGCAGAAGTGTCAGACGCGCAATTGGTGGCCGCAAAATGCGCGTCTGTGGCGACTGGCGTGAAGCGAACTCTCTCGGACGGACGACTCCTCGAAGAAAGCAGGACATGAAGGTAAACACAGGTTATTGGGTCGAATTGCAATGCCGGCTCAGGCACTCGGGCCTTGGAAGGCACGTTCGGCAATTTCGTCGTAATGGGTCGAGCGAGCCGCCAGATAAGCCTCCCATCGCGCGCGGTCCCAAAGTTCGAGATGATCGTGAACGCCCAAGAGCACGGCCTCGCGTTCCAGGGCAGCCAGTTGGGCAAGCGCCGGCGGCACTCGCATCCGACCCTGGGCATCGAGTTCTACTCGTTCCGCTTGGGCGTAGAACAAGCGATTGAAGGCCCGCACGTCCTGCTGCGCCGGCGAAGCGGCGGCCAGTCGAGCGGCCAACGCGGCCAAAGCATCCTCCCTGTAAATGGCCAATGATCCGTCGGTGCCAGGCGTGATGTAGAGGTGCGAGTTTTCGTCAACGGCCAGGGCATCCCGCAGCCGCTTGGGTAGGGCGATTCGCAACTTGTCGTCGACCGAGCGAACGAATGTCCCCGTCAACAACATCGAATCACCACTTTTCCCCACTCGTCACCACACAGGGCCAAGATTATCCACTTCGCTCCGCGAGTCAAGGATTCTTTTCCCCGCCACGGAAATGAGATACCCGCCGCGTGGCGCAGGGCCAATCACATGACCAACTTGGAGCGAGAGCCCGCCGGAAATTTATTTTGAAATTGCCTCGAAGCCACGCTGCGGCGCGGCCAGGCAGCTCGGCAGCGTGTTCGTAAGAGATTATTTCACAGGAACTTGGGACATCTGAACCAGGAGTATGCCTCGACGATCGGTTCTCATTCGTCGTATACTTCTCCCCTTCACGGAACGACGGCCAACGACCTGTCGGGCCTTCCCCTTACAACCACTCGCTCCACCTTCAACCAGTCGCTGCACCTTACGAATGTCGGAAGCCTCGCGCTACGATTACGAACTGCCCAAGGAGCTTGTGGCTCAGCAGCCACTCGCGCGCCGCGCGGACGCCCGATTGATGCTGATCGACCGTGCGCGGCGCACGATCGCCCATCACCACGTGCGCGATCTGCCCGAATTGCTGCAGCCCGAGGATTGCCTGGTCATCAACGACACGCGGGTGGTGCCGGCCCGGCTGGTGGGCTCGCGCACGCAAACGCAGGGCGTTGGGAGGGGCTGTTCATCGAGGCCGACGCTCAAGGCAACTGGCGGCTGTTGGCACGCACACGCGGCCGATCGCGCCGGGCGAAACGGTTACGCTCTTGAACCGTCATGGCCGCGAAGACGTGCGGCTGCGGATGATCGAGAAGCAGCCTGGCGGATTGTGGATCGCACGTCCCGAGACCGACGAGCCGAGTTTCGAGTTGCTTGACCGCGTGGGACGCGTGCCGTTGCCGAAATACATTCGCGGCGGCGAAATGCACGAAGAAGATCGACAGCGGTACCAGACGGTCTACAACCGGCATCCCGGAGCCGTCGCCGCCCCGACGGCCGGACTGCACTTCACCAACGAAGTGCTGGGGCAACTCGTCGACCGCGGAGTCTCCATCGTACGGGTCACGCTCCACGTCGGGCTCGACACCTTCCGCCCGATCAAGACCGATACGCTGGCCAACCATCCGATGCACCGTGAACGGGGCCAGATCGAAGCCAAGGCGGTCGAACAAATCCAGGCCGCCAAAGCCCGCGGCGGACGCGTGCGTGGCCGTCGGCACCACCAGCGTCCGCGTGCTGGAAACCGCCGCGATTGGCGGCGAATTGCAGCGCCTGGTCGGGCGAGACCAACCTGTTCATTCGCCCGCCGTTCGAGTTTCACGCCGTCGATGCCCTGCTGACTAACTTCCATCTGCCGCGGACGACGCTGCTGGTTCTAGTGCGGACGTTCGGCGGCGACGAACTGATCACCGAGGCCTATCGCCAGGCCATCGCGGAGAGTTATCGCTTTTACAGCTACGGCGACGCGATGCTGATCGTGTAATCGCTCAGTAGCTTGGGAGACACGAGCCCGACGCGCCAGCGAGAGAGTGAAATCGGCAACTCCCGCAAAAACCGCTCGCTGGCGCGCCGGGCTCGTATTTGGGAGCAGGCTTACGAGATGGGCCCGCGCGATGACGTTGGGCCGGGTTCTATCTCCGGCGGCGTGCGGAGCCGAAGCCGGAAATTCGGCGTCGTCGCGGCGCCAAATGATGCCATCGGTAGCGGCCGAATGACGGACATGTTCGCCGCTGGGCGTCACTTCGTCTTCCTCGTCCTTGCGGTTCCAGCTCATCCAGGTCAGCAATGGCCGGCAGCATGATGAGCGACGTGAACATGCAACACGAAACGCCGATCGTCAGCACGCGTCCCAGGCTTTGCAAGCCGCGGTGCGAGGCGATCATCAACGAGCCGAAACCGACGATCGTGGTGATCGTGTCCACCAGCACTGCCACGGCCGTCGATTGCGACATGCGGTACCGGCCGCGGTGCTCCAGATAGTCGTGGACGATATGCACGCCTTCGTCGACGCTGATGCCCAAGAATCAAGCGGCAACGCGATCATGTTGGCCGGATTGAGCGGCACGCCCAACACGCCCATCAGCCCGAACATCTGCAACACGCCCAGCCCCAGCGGCAAGGCAGCCAACAGGGCATGCCGCAGGTTGCGGAAGTCGAACCACAGCAGGCCGAGGATGATCACCAAGGCGTACAGTGCCGCGTCCTCGTAGCTGCTCTTCATTTCGAGCGAAGCTTCGTAGGCTTGCAACGGATTGCCCGTCACGCGCGGATCGACGTGACGGACGTCCTTGACGAATTTGGTCAGCGATTCCATGTCCCAGATGTTGCCCCGGCCGTAGATCTTCAGCAGGTGCTTGTCGTGCTGGCCGACGAAACGATGGACCAGGCTTTCGGGAAGATCGGTCAGCTTCGGCGGATCGGGATTGGCCATCGTCCGCAGCGCGTACAGCCGGCTCAGCAGGTCGCCGGCCATTTGCTGCTGGAAGTGCGACAACAGGGCGTAGCAGTCCGACAGCGGCATGCGGCGCAGCAGGTCGCGCACTTGCTCCAGGTTGCGCGCCGCGCGGGCTTGCTGGTTGAGGATCACCAGATCCTGGGCCTTGGCCAGGACGCGGCCTAAGTCTTCGGGCCGATCGACCGGAATCAACGGTGGCCGCTCGGGCAGGCCGCTCAAGCGCTTCTGAATGCGCTCGATGATCGGCTGCTTCACTTCGTGATCGGCCGGCAGCAGCGAGGCGATCTCTTCGGTGCGCTCGACGGATTTCAATTCCAGGAACTTCGCCTTGCGCGCCAGCAGTTCTTCGCGGCTGTCGGCGATCGAAACCGCGTACCAAACGCTTTGGTTGCTCTCGGTCAGCAGCTTCTGCTCGAGCTCGACGCTTTCCAGGCCGACCGGCTGCAAGTTGAGCAGGTTATGGTCGTACCAGAGTTGGCTGATGCCGACGCCCACCAGCAAGGTGAAGGCCATGGTCGAGACCAGCAGCGCCGCGGGTTCTGCATCAGCGGCGCAATCCATTCGTGAACCGGCAAAGGCTCGGGCATGCGAAAGCCCCAACCGCTGCGATCGCAGACGCAAATGGCGGCGGGCAGCACCAGCAACTGAGCCAGGCAGCAAATCAGAATGCCGCCGCCGGCGATCAGGCCCAATTCGGCCACGCCGGTAAAGCTGGTGAACCCGGCGGCGAAGAACGACACGGCGGTCGTGCAGGCCCCGATCAGAATGGCCGGCCCGACGCCGGACATCGTTTCCAGCAAGGCCCGCTTCGGGTCGCGCGTGTTGTTGCGCACTTCCAGGTATCGGGCCACGTAGTGGACGCCGTAGTCGATGCCGATGCCGATCAGCGTGGCCGTGAACGAAACGCTGAGAATGTTCAGATGGCCGACCACCAGCGTCACGTAGCCGAATGACCAGGCCATGCCCAGCAGCAGGATCAGGTTGGCCAGCAGAGCATGACGAACGCCGCCGAAACCGGCGACGAACAGCAGCGCCACGCCGACGAACGAAATCACCGAGGCCCAGAACATCGACGTGTTGCTGGAGCGCATTTCGTCGTTTTCCATGATCGGCAAACCGGTCAGGCCGATCTTGGTTTCGGGATGCCGGGTGCCGATCTTGGCAATCAGGCTCGCAGGGCGTCGACGGCCTCGGTGCCGCGAGCGAAGCCGTCCTTGCCGGGCGACAGCCGCAGCAGCACGAAGCCCAGCCGGCCTTCGTTGGTCAGCAGGTATTCGGCGCTCAATTCGCTGAGCGTGGCGAACGACTGGGGCATCTCAGGCCAGGGCGAGTGATATTGCTTGCGCTGGTTGAGCGCTCGCCAGCAGGCTTTCGGACAGGCGCTCGAGCTCTTGCTGCGTGGCCAGAATCTCGGGCGTCGGCCGGGTTTGCCGGCGGCGTATTCCAAATGCTGGCACATGCCGCCGGCCATGTGCCCCAAGATTCAAGCCGGGCCCAATTGCCCTCAATGATCGGGCCCACTTCGTCCAGGAAGTGCTCGACGCCCAGCAGCTCTTCCGACGACAGGTAGTGCAGGCCTTTGGCGCGGATCTTCTCCAGGTTGACGCCGTGCAGCACGGCATGGAACAGCTGGTCTTCGCGCGCCAGCAGGGTCGAAATTTCCTGCAAGACGGGGACGACCTGGTCGCGATTGGCCCCTTCGACGACCACGACCGCGTCATCTTCATCGCCGAACTCATTGGCGTATTCGATCCACAGCCGGTTGTAGTCGTTGTCAGGATTGACCAGATCGACGCGGCTGGTGCGATAGCCGAGCTTTTGCTGCGTGTAAACCAGCGAAACAATCGCCAGGCCGATCGCCAGCGCAAGCGTGGCCACCGGAAAGCGCAGCGTGAACCGCGTGATCCAGAGCATGGGCAGGGCCAGGAAGGCGGCTTTTTCCCGAGCCGCGGCATCCGCTGACATAGCGCGTCCCAATGAGGTGTCGATTACGAGAACAGTGCGCGAGCTCGATCCAGCCGGTTCTGTGAACGCTTGCGCTCCAGCGCCTGCCAAAAACCGGCCGCCGCGCCATCAGACTCGGGATTAGCTTAAATCGAGAACCTGTAGACAGCAAAGGGGCGGCATTCTACAGAGCCCCCCACGCGGCCACAAGACGAATCGGCCGCCTCGCGGCAGGGAGCTAACCCCTTTCGACATAATGCCCTGGGCAGCGCCGCCGGCCAGCGGCCAGCGTGTGATTACGCACAGATCGATCAACGGCGACCGACGACTAGTCGGGCAGCGGCTGGCCCCGAGTTTCAGGAGCGAAAGGAAGTGCCATCAGCCCGATCAGAAAAACCGAGCACATCGTGATGGCCGTGTAGCTGCCAGGCGAACACCGGGTCGCCCACGTAATCGGCGACGGTTTTGATCACGCCGCTCATCACCAGCGTCATGAACGCCGCGACAAAGCGGCCGACGTTGTAACAGAACGAAATGCCCGTGCTTCGCAACCGGGTGGGAAACAGCTCGGGGAAGTAGATGGCGTAGCCGCCGAACAGACTCAACTGGCAGAAGCCCATGATCGGGATCATCCAGAAGATCGTCGTAGAAATCGTCCAGGAACCAGAACGTGCCGGCCGTGCCGAGGATGGCCAACACGAATGCGATTGCGAACGCGGGTCGGCGGCCGTGACTTTCGGTAAACCGCTTGAAGGCATACATGCCACAGCCGGCGCCGATGTTCTGCAAGATCGAGACCAGCCCGACCAGCTGAGTCAGTTCGCCCCGATAATCTTCCGGTAACCGGCCTTCCGCTTGGAAGTGTGCGGTGAAAACGCTGCGGACGAAGTCGAAGCTGAAGAAGCCGATGGCCCACAATCCGACGACGCCCGGAATTGCCAGGGCCAGGCCGACCAGGGCATTGTGGCGCCAGCGCGGATCGCTAAACAATTCAGCCATCGAGCCAGCTCGTTTCGGAGTCTTGCCTTCGCCGACGGCATGTTGCCATTGCTCCGGCTCTTTCAGCCGCGATTGAATCAAGACCACGAGCAGGGCCGGCACGGCACCGACGACGAACATCAATCGCCAGGGCTTCCAGTCGCTCCCTTCGAAGGCACCCTGCCCTTCCATCACGCCGAAGCCGAGATTGACGAAGGCCGCCGCCACGTTGCCAATCGTCGAGACGATTTGCAACCAGCCCAAGGCATTGGTGCGCGCCGCGGCATTGGGCATGGCTTCGGCCACCAAGGCCACGCCGACGGCGAATTCCCCACCCACGCCCAGACCGGTCAGGAAGCGATACAACGAGAAATCCCAGACTCCCTGCGACAAGGCACTCAAGCCCGTGAACACGCTGTACGTAAGGATGGTCAGCATCATCGTCTTGGCCCGCCCGATGCGGTCGCCCAAAACGCCAAAGATCAGCCCCCCGGTCGCCCAGCCGAATAGGAACACGGCGGTGGTGATGTAGCCAAAGCTATCGATCGACGAAGGAGCCGCGCCAGTGCCGAGCAACTCGGTGACAGCCGGCTTCCGCGCCAGATTGAAGAGTTGCTGGTCAAGGCAATCGAACAGCCAACCCAAGGCGCAGACGACGAGGACAAACCAATGATAGCTGGTGAGAGAGCGGTACCAGGGCTGCGTGTTCAGGGCGGCGGTGCTCATGGAAACTCGCAAAAAAGGGCGGGCGTCAGCCGGCGAAGCTTTCGTGCCGGTAGAAGCCGCTGGGGGCGGGCGGCGGGAATCTGCGATGGCTAGATAATAGGCCACCCGCAAGGGTGCCGCAAGCAGCGCTGGGCGCAAGGCAGCCAACTTGTCGCCCATCGAACCAACCAGGGCGATTTTGCATGGTCGCAGTCGGCCCTAAATGCGGCGTTATCCGCTTGAACGCGATAAGGCACAGCGTGTGCTCCGTCCGGGCCCCGGCGGTTAAATCGTCACGAATCGGGAAAACAAGGAGTCTATGACATGCGTATGCTTTCATTCATCGGGGTACTGACTACGCTGTGCTGGGTCTCGACCACGGCATCGGCCCAGAACTATCGCGACACTTCCGGCGACCTGATCAATCCGGGAAAGGCGATCAACGAATCGCCGGCGAACACCGACATCCAACTGGGCGTCGAGCAAGGGATCACCCAGGGCACTTACCAACACCCCGGCGTCGCGCCGAATCAACAGGGGAACCATTGGCGCTACCGCTTCCAGAACAGTCAGTGGTGGTACTACCAGCCGAACAATCAATGGGTTGTCTGGAACGGCCGAGCTTGGGTCGAACCCTCGGCGATGACCGTCAACCGCTCGACCAGCAACCAGCAACAGCCGCACCAAAGCGGCTACCGGGGAACGACAGGGATGAGCGGTCAGCAACCCGCGACTCAACCGGCTCCCGCAACTCAGCAGAACATGAAACCCCAGAGCCCAGTGAAGCCGAATCCAGCGGCCCCCACACTCCAAAATAAGCAAGCGACGCCGACGGCTCCGAATCAGCCGACCACTTAAGGCAGCTTTGCTCATGGGCCATTCATCGGGCTGGCCCTGATGGCCGCGCAAGAATCATCTTGCTCGCCGTCAGGCCAGTCCGGCTTTCGATGACGAAGCCGAAGATGCAGAATTACTGGTACTTATATATCGAATAAGAATGGCACGGTCTGTGCATGTTGCTTCTTGATAGTAGGCGGGATCGCACAAACTATTGAGGAAAGGAGTACAACGATGCGCACGCTCAGTATCTTGGGAACCCTCGCCATTCTCTGCTGCTCGGCCCAGTTGGCCTCGGCCCAGTATTATCGCGATACGACGGGCGACACGATCAATCCGGAAAAGGCCATCAATCAAAGCCCCACCAATACGCACATTCAACTCGGCGTCGAGAGCTATGGGCCGCAGCGCTCCTACCGCGCCAGGAGCTACGCCCCCGCCGTCGTGGCTCCGAATACCGGCGCCCAGGTCGGGCAGCAGAATCGTCCCGATCAATGGCGTTATCGCCGCTTCAACGGACAGTGGTGGTACTACCAGACGAACAAGCAATGGGTGGTTTGGAACGGCAGCCGCTGGACCGAGCCGATGGCGCAAGGCACGACGCAGAATCAGACCAGTAGCCATCAATAGCAGGCAATCGACCCCGGATCGATGCATCGCGCGCAGCCCGCACCGGGAAGAAATTTCCGGCGCGGGCTGTGTATTGCGCAGCATGACGTGAGCAGGTAAGATTAGTCGTCGATGTTCGCAGAGAACGCCGACAAAGGCGAGTTACAGATTGAGCCGATGGTTTGGCGGCAAACGCGACGAGTGGGTCAACTTTGATGAGCGAGCGTGCGGAGCAGAACATTGAGCATGCCGCGCTGGCGTTTCTTTCCGGCGGCGGCGAGATGGGCCAGCGCACTCGCAGCTTCCCGTGGTCGACAACGCCGCTCGGTCCGATCGAGGATTGGCCGCAGAGCCTGAAGATCGCCCTCCGCATCATGCTGGGCTCCAGGTATGCGATGTGGCTGGGCTGGGGGCCGGAACTCACTTTCTTCTACAACGACGCCTATGCGCGAATGACGCTCGGCCCGAAGCACCCCTGGGCCATGGGCCGTTCGGCGAGCGAGGTCTGGCCTGAGGTTTGGCACGACATCGGTCCACGCGCCGAATCGGTCTTCCAAACCGGGCAGGCAACCTGGGATGAAAGTCTGCTGCTCTTTCTGGAGCGCAACGGTTTCCCGGAAGAAACCTACCACACTTTCTCCTACAGCCCGGTTCCGAACGATACGGGGGGCGTCGGCGGAATGCTGTGCGTCGTCACCGAAGACACCGAGCGGACGTTGGGGGAGCGGCGATTGAGGACGCTGCGTGAACTGGCGGCGCGCACCACCGAAGAAGCGAAATCGGCGGTGTCGTCGTGCGAAAGTGCGGCGCAAACGCTCTCCCAAAACCCCCACGATCTCCCTTTCGTGCTGGTTTATCTGCTCGACGCACGGCACGTGGCGACCCTGGCCGGTTCGGCTGGCCTTGCCGCCGGCTCGATCGCCGCGCCAACTCGCATCGATCTGGCCGACCCGCGAGCGATGTGGCCGCTGGGCAAAGTTTTCAATACCGGCCGACCTGAGGTAATCGACGATTTGTCGGCGCGGTTCGGCCCCTTGGCATGCGGAATCTGGCCCGAGTCGCCGCGGCAGGCGGTAATTCTTCCGCTCGCGAACCCGAGCCAACGCCAACTCGCCGGGTTCCTCGTGGCCGGACTCAGCCCTCGTTTGATCTACAACGACAATTACAAGGGGTTCTTCGACCTGCTGGCGGGGCATATTGCCACGGCCGTCGCGAATGCCAGAGCCTTTGACCAGGAGCGGCAACGTGCCGAGTCGCTGGCCGAACTCGATCGGGCGAAGACGGCGTTCTTCTCAAATGTAAGCCACGAATTCCGCACACCACTGACGCTGATTCTCGGTCCGATCGAGGACATGCTGGCCCGCAGTTTTACGGAGTTGTCTCCCGCCGCCAAGGGGCAACTCGAAGTCATCAACCGCAATGGGATGCGGTTGCTTCGGCTCGTGAATACGCTGTTGGATTTTTCCCGCATCGAAGCCGGCCGGGTCCGGGCCGTGTTTCAGGCCACGGACCTGGCCACGTTCACCGCCGAACTCGCCAGCGTGTTTCGTGCCGCTACGGAACGGGCCGGGTTGCGACTGGACGTCGACTGCCCCAAACTGCCTGAGCCCGTCTTTGTAGACCGAGACATGTGGGAGAAGATTGTGCTCAATCTTCTCTCGAACGCTTTCAAGTTCACTTTTGAGGGCGGGATCGACGTCCAATTGCGGCCTGCGGGAAACCACGTCGAATTGAAGGTTCATGACACCGGCACCGGCATCCCCGCCGACGAGATGGGGCGACTCTTCGAACGGTTTCATCGCATTGAAAACGCCCAGGGACGAACTCACGAAGGAAGCGGGATCGGGCTGGCGCTGGTGCAGGAGTTGGTCAAATTGCACGGGGGCACCATTGCCGCTGAGAGTGTGCCGGGAAAGGGGACGACGTTCACGGTCGCCATTCCGTTCGCATCGGCTCACCTCCCCTCGGACCAGATCTCGGCAAGCCGCAGTGCCGCATCGACCGTGACCGGGGCCATGCCCTACGTGGAAGAGGCCCTGCGCTGGCTTCCGGAAGTTGCCCGCGCGAGCAAGAATTGCCGAGCAGCTACGAAACGCTCCCTGTGCCCGCGCTCCAAGCGGAAAAGGATCCGGACGATGCGCGGCCCTATATTCTGGTCGCGGACGACAATGCCGACATACGGCAGTACATCGTGCGGCTGCTGGCCGAGCACTACTGGACGAAGGCCGTGCCGGACGGCCAGTCGGCATGGACGGAGATCGAAGAGCGTACCCCGGATCTTCTGCTGTCGGACGTGATGATGCCCCGGTTGGATGGCTTCGGGCTGCTGCGGCGACTGCGGGAAAACCCGACCACCCGAAATGTGCCGGTCATCATGTTGTCGGCTCGTGCCGGCGAAGAGAGTCGGGTCGAGGGCCTGGAGGCCGGCGCCGACGACTATCTGGTGAAGCCGTTCAGCGCTCGCGAACTCCTGGCGCGCGTCGCGGCGCACCTGCAGATGGCTCGTCTGCGGCGCGAGGCCAGTGAAGCACTGCAACAAAGCCACGCTCGATTCGAGGCACTGTTCAATGCCGCGCCGCATTGGCATGTTTTTGGTCGATGCGGATTTGCGAATTCGACAGGTAAATCCCCAGGCCCGCCCGGCCTTCGGCGAAACCGAGGGGTTGATCGGCAGCGACTTTGTCGTGGAATGCCGCAGGGTCTGGTTGCCGCAGGCGGCCGATGAAATCGTCGCCCAATTCCGAAGGACTCTCGAAACCGGCGTGCCGTACCGTAACCAGGCATTCATTGAGAATCGGAACGACCGCCACGTTCGCGCAGTTCTACGATTGGCAGATCCACCGCATTTCCCTTCCCGAGGGTCGATTCGGCGTGGTCTGCTATTTCATCGACATCTCCGCGCACGTGCTGGCTCAGGAGGAACTCAAGGAAGCCGACCGCCGCAAGGACGAATTCCTGGCGACTCTGGCCCACGAACTGCGGAATCCGCTGGCGCCGCTGCGCAACGGCCTGCAAGTCATGAAACTGGCCAGCCAGGATGGCGAGGTCGTCGAGCAGGTCCGCGCCATGATGGAGCGGCAACTTGGGCAGATGGTTCGGCTGATCGACGACCTGCTCGACGTGAGTCGTATCAGTCGCGGAAAAATCGAACTGAAACGGGCCCGTGTCGAACTGGCGAGAGTCATCCAGAACGCCGTGGAAACCTCGCGTCCGTTGCTGGAACAAGCGGGCCACGAACTGACGGTCAACATGCCGGCCGAACCGATCTACGTGGACGGCGATCTGACCCGGCTGGCTCAAATCTTCGCCAACCTCCTCAACAACGCGGCTAAGTTCACCGAGCGAGGAGGCCGCGTTTCCCTGGTGGCCGAACGCCGCGGTCGCGATGCCGTGGTGACGGTCCGGGACAGCGGCGTGGGCATTCCGGCCACGATGCTCCGCAAGATCTTCGAGATGTTCACGCAGGTCGATCGATCGCTGGAGAAATCCCACGGCGGTTTAGGAATTGGGCTGACGCTCGTCAAGCAGCTCGCCGAAATGCATGGCGGAAGCGTTGAAGCCCGCAGCGATGGCCCGGGCCGGGGGAGCGAGTTCACCGTCCGGCTGCCGATGAGCGTCTCGCGGATCGAAGCGCCGTCGAACGAGCGCGGCGGCGAGGACGCGCGGCATGCGGCCCAGCGTCGCATTCTGATTGCCGACGACAATCAGGACGCCGCCGCGAGCCTGGCGATGATGTTGGGAATCATGCACAACGAGACGCAGGTGGCTCACGACGGGGAGCAATCGCTGAAACTAGCCGCGGCGTTCCGGCCCGACATCGTGATGCTCGACCTGGGCATGCCGAAGCTGAATGGCTATGACGCCGCGCACCGCATCCGGGAACAGCCCTGGGGCCGGAACATGGTGCTCGTTGCACTCAGCGGCTGGGGCCAAGAAGAAGATCGGCGGAAATCGCAGGAAGCGGGCTTCGACTTCCACCTGGTGAAGCCCGTCGAGCCAGCCGCATTAGAGCAGTTGCTGGCAAGTCTTCCGGCCGCCACGGCATGAGGAACCGGGGCGATACGGCTCAATCATGCCGTTTGCAAGGCTTCGATGTTGTTGACGTGGATCAACGAGACATGCACGAAGCGGTCCGTTTCCGGATAGACGATGGCCATGCGGTTCTTGCCGATGGCTACATTCTCTGGATGCCGCACTTCGTGGGCTTCGCCATTGGAGAGCCGCACGACAAATGGCTCGAAAGGCTGTCGATCCAACCATTCTCGAATCGTTTCGATGTTCATACGAATAATTCTATCGCGCCGAAATTCCCCTGAAAACGGTCGGCTTGAAGATTCCCGCGGACGAACTCGCGCCGCGAAACAAAACAACCCGCTGACAATGAATGTCAGCGGGTTGCTGCTAGTGGACCGAAAGGGAGTCGAACCCTCGACCTCTGCATTGCGAACGCAGCGCTCTCCCAACTGAGCTACCGGCCCCGAATCGGCACGCATCTCCCCAACGAAATGACCCCCGGGAGGCTGTGCTCAAGCCTATTATAGCTTTTTCGCCGAGTGGAACAACCCGCGTCGTAAGTGGCTGGAAAACACCGAACGACGGGGCCGGAAAGGCAAAGTCGGATGGGCCGGAAATGAACGAGAATTCACGCGAATCGGAAACGGGAGGAATGAATCCTCAGACGCCGCCCGATGCCAGGCCGTCTCGCATTTCCGTGCATTCGCGTTCATTTCCGGCTCCTTCCCTCTCGGCGCGCTCTTCATTGGCCAGGAACGGCGTTACATTCGTGCCCATGGGCCGGCCAGGCATAACCGGGCCGGATTACCAGCGCCTCGATCATCGGGTGACGCAGCGACTCTTGCGGCCCGACGTGATAGAAATGCGACCAGGTGCGCAGCTCGCCGCCGGCCCAATGTTCGGCCAGATGCGCGTTCTGGCGGTACTGATTCTCCTTCCACATCGACAGCGCATAGCCGCACGGCAAATCCCGGCATGCCGCGGCCAGTTCAATCGCTTCCTGTTCGTTCCAGCTATTGAAGTAATCGGCATGCCGGCCGATGTAGGGCGGGTCGAGATAGACGAAGTCGCCCGCACGAGCCAAGGCCAGCGTCGCGCGCCAATCGGCCGCGGCGAATTGCCAATCCTTATCGCGCATGATTTGTTCCAGCCGGCACACCTGGTTGACGATCTTCGTCACGTACGCCGGGCGGAAACGCTCGACCTTCTTGCCGAACGGCACATTGAAGTCGCCTTTCCGGTTGAATCGCATCACGCCGTTGAACGAGGCCCGATTCAGAAACAACAGATCGAGCGGGTCGCTGCTGCGATTGAACCGCTCGCGCACCGAATAGTAGAAGGCCTCACCTTCTTCGCGCAAGTGGCTGTCCATTTCTTCCAGGAACAACCGCACCACGGCGTGCGTGATGCGTCCTGCTTGAACGGCCTGGTAGAACGCCACAATGTGCCGATTGCTGTCGGCCAGCACGGCCCGGTGCGGGGCCAGGTTGAAGCCGACGACGCCGCTTCCCAGAAACGGTTCGATCCAACGACCGTTGCCGTCCCAAGCCACGTTGGCCGCGATGAACGGCACCAATTTGGTTTTGATCCCCTGGCACTTGATCGGCGGCACGACGACCGCAGGCAGATGGCGAGGAAGGGCCAACGTTGACATAGAGACAAAATGCCGAATGACGAATGTTTAAAGAATGACGAATAGCCGAATGACGAATCAGGCGTTTAAGATACCCGACGCGGGTGGACATTCATCCTTCGACATTCGGATTTCGTCATTCGACTTTCGGCGGCGGAATCTCGCGGCCGTGGGGGTCGACGGCCGGCGCATGGACGGCCGCCGCCAGGCTTTCTTGCAGTTGCGGTCCAATATAATGTTCGACGCGCTCCGCCGGAGCATGCAGGTGGTCGAGCGGCAGGTCGAAGTATTCAACCAAAAAAGCTTCCCACAACCGATGGGATCGAACCAGCGACCGTGCGCTTCGCGCCCACGATCGGTCAGTTCAACGCCCAGCCCCGACACAACACGAACCTGCGCCCGCCGTCGGGCCGCCGGCACAGCCAGCCAGGCCGCCGGTCCGCCCCCCAACGCCACGGCACACTGGAACCAGGATAGCCGAGCGGGCTCGGCCGACTGGGCCGACAACTCTTCGGCCCGATAGAGCATCGCCAGCAAATCTTCGGCCACGATCCGCAGCGACAGCGCAAAGCTGCTGGCCGCCTTGCTGACCAGCCCGTGACGCGGGGCCAGCAGCACGGCCAGGGCAAACTGCCCGCCCGCGGCGACGGCCATCATGCCAGCCACCGTGGTGTTGAGATAGACGGCGCCCCAATAGCCGAAGATCGCCGACAACACCCCGACTCCCACCGCGTACAGCAACATCCGGTCCAAACGGTCGGTGAGCAGATGGGCCGTGGCGCCGGGCACGATCAGCATCGCGACGACGAGAATCGAGCCCACGGCTTCGAACGCCGCCACGGTGACGACGGCCACCATGCCCATCAGCAGATAATGAATCAACCCCGAACGCAGTCCCAAGGCCAGGGCCAGATCGGCATCGAAGCAAACGATCTTCAGCTCCTTCCACAGCAGCACGACGAAAACCAGCGTGGCGGCCAGCGCCGCTCCCATCGGCAGCAGGGCTCGCGGCAGTTGAATTCCACAGACTTCGAGCGTGTCGAGCGGCACGAACTCGATCGCCCCATAGAGGACGCAGCCCGGATCGAGATCGACATTACGGGCCACGTTGGTCAGCAGAAACACGCCCAAGGCAAACAGCGAAGTGTACACAATTCCCATGCTCGAATCCTCGGCCACGCCTCCCAAGCTGGAGAGTGCCTGCGTGGCATAGGCCGTCAACATGCCGACGACCATGGCCCCGGCGAGTGCCGGCAGCGGGGCCTTGCCGAAGAACACGAAGGCGATGACGATGCCCGGCAACACGGCGTGGCTGATGGCATCGCCCAACAGGCTCATGCGCCGCAGCACCAGGTAACAACCAAGAATGGCGCAGGAAGCATTCGACACCGCAGCGGCCAAAATCGTCCAGGCAGCCAGGCGATGCTCGCTGAGGAGTTGCACGAGCCAGGTCATCACGCACCTCCGCCCACGGCAACCTGCGGCAGTTGGGGCCAGCGACCCGAGCGCTTCAGTTCGGCTTCGAGTTCAACGACGATCGACGCCGGCAACAATGCGTCGATTGACTCGGCATCGAGATTGGCATAGCCGTGGGCCAGATCGGGATACTGCCGCAAAAAGGTCTCCCAGAGCCGGTAGCCCCGCGTCACCTGCGCCGCGCGCTCCAACCGGTAGATGAGAGCCGAAAGCGGCCACCACCGAGCGATTCGACCAGGCCGTCGAGGATTAAACGCGTGAGCAACCGTTGCCGCTGGCGCGCCTGCTTGCCGGCCACGCCCGCAATGTCATCGGCGGTGAACAGCAGTTCGCTCTCGCCGAACGAAGCGCGAGCGAACAACCGGGTCAAGGCCTTCTGCTCATCGAGCTGAATGCGAAAGGCTCGTTCCGCCCAGAGCCGCGCCAGCACGCCCCGGCGCGGCGCGAAGGCCATCGAGACGAGGAACCCCATAGCGCCGACGAGCACGATCACCGGTCCGGCCGGCGAGAAGCTGAAGTGAGCGCTGGCCAGCGTGCCCAGGCCGCCGACCAACGCACCAGCCAAACCCGAAATCGCCAACATCTTTCCCAGCCGATCGGTCCAGAAACGGGCCGTGGCCCCGGGCAGAATCAGCATGGCGGCCATCAGCACCACGCCCACGGCCGGCAGGCCGATCACGACCATCACGGCGATCAACAACGTCAAAAGCAAGTCGAGCCGCACGGCCGGCCAACCTTGAACTCGCGCAAGGCCGGGTCGAAGGCGACCAGCTTGAATTCCTTATAACAGACGAGCACGACGAGCAGGCAAACCAGCGAGACGCCGGCGATCAGATAGACGTCCGTGGCGATCATGCCGGCCGTTTTGCCCAGGTTGTACGAATCGAGCCCCGCCTTGCTGCCGGTTGTTAGCCGGTTCTGGATCATGCGGCTGAGGACCATTCCAGCGCCGAAAAAAGTGCTCAACACGATGCCGATCGCAGCATCTTCCTTGATCCGCGTGTAGCCCCGGACGAGCGAAACCACGACGACGCCCAGAATGCCCGTCAGCAGCGCGCCGAGTAACAGCACAGGCATGCTACGCTCGCCCCAGAACCAGAACGCCAGGCAGATGCCCGGCAGCCCGGCATGGGCCAAAGCGTCGCCCAATAACGCCCGTCGGCGCAGCACTGCGAAGCAACCGACCAGTCCGGCCCCCGCGCCCAGCAAGCTCGTGCCGGCCAGCACGACCAGCGTGTTGTAAGCCATCAGTCCCGGCAAGCCGGCCAAGGTGGTTAGTTGCCAAATGGCCAGCCCAATGATGCACGCCATGCCGGCCGCGAGCAGGCAGAAGCCGGGATGCGAGCGGGCGAAATCGCTCCCACGAGCGGAGCCCGCCTCGGGAGCCATGGCCTTCATGCGCTCCGCTCCTTGGCCCGCAAGGCCTCGCCAGCCGCATCGAGAATCGGCAGCCGGCCGCCGTAGGTCTTGTGCAGGTTTTCGGGCGTGAACGTCGTGTCGGTCGGGCCGGCGGCCACCAGCCGCATGTTCAACAGCACGACCCGCTCGAAGTAGCGCGGCACCGTGCGCAAATCGTGATGGACGACGAGCACGGTCTTCCCCTGTGCTCGCAGTTCGCGCAGCAGGCTGAAGATGACCTCCTCGGTGGCGGCATCGACGCCGGCCATCGGTTCGTCCATGAAGTAGATTTCGGCCTGTTGGGCAAGCACTCGGGCCAGAAACGTGCGCTGCTGCTGACCGCCGGAGAGTTGGCCGATCTGGCGATGCGCGAGGTCGGCCAGTCCGACGTGTTCGAGACATTGACGGGCCCACTGCCGCTGGCGCGAACCCGGTCGACGAAACCAGCCAAGCTGGCCGTAGGTGCCCATCAGCACGACATCGAGCACGTTTACAGGAAAGTCCCAGTCGACGCTCTCGCGCTGCGGCACGTAGCCGATCAGCCTTCGCTGCTTGTCGATGGGCTGGCCGAACACGCTGACGCTGCCGCTGGCCAGCGGCACCAGGCCGAGAATGGCCTTGATCAGCGTGCTCTTGCCCGCACCGTTGGGCCCGATGATTCCGACCAGGCTGGGTTCGTCGAGCGTGAGATCAAAATCCCACAGCACGGGCTTGCGATGATAGGCGACCGTGACGTCGTGAACATCGAGCACAGCGCGGTCGGGACGATCGGTCATGAGAAACAATGGGGAATGGGGAATGCGGAATGGGGAATGCGAGCAGCGGCCCGAGGCGAATTCCGAGGCGCAACCTGGCGGTTCGCAGTGCTGACGGCAACACGTCGGTCACGGCCGGATACTAAAACGATTCCCCATTCCCCATTCCCCATTCCGCATTTCCCTCCCTTATTCCCCATTCCCCATTCCACATTTCCTTTCACTGCAGCGCCGCGACGATCGTATCGACGTTGTGCCGCACCATGCCGGCGTAGGTTCCCTCGGGCGTGCCGGGGCGGCCCATGGCGTCGCTGAACAGCTCGCCGCCGACTACCAACCGATGGCCTTGGGCCGCGGCGCCTTCGACCAGGGCCTCGACATTGCGATTGCTAACGCTCGATTCGACGAACACGGCCTTGATGCCGTGGGCGACGATGAAATTCACCAGGTCGTTGATTTCGCGCACCCCCGCCTCGCTCTCGGTGCTCACGCCTTGGATGGCCTTGACCTCGAGATCGTAAGCGCGTCCAAAATAATGGAAGGCGTCGTGCGCGGTGACCAGCACTCGGCGCGAGGCCGGAATTCTGGCCAGCTGTTCCCGGGCTTCGTCGTCGAGCCGAGCCAGCACGGCGGAATAGCGATTGGCAGCTGCCTGATACGCCTGGGAATTCGACGGATCGAAATCGATCAGTGTCTTGGTCACTATCCGTAATGTTTGGCTCCAGAGGCTGACGTCGAACCAGACATGCGGGTCGTATTGATCGGTCCCGACTTTGAGCAGCCGCTCGCGCGGCAACTCGGCCGTTACGGCGACCATCGGTTTGCGTTGGGCCATGCGGGCAAATATCTCGCCCATCTTGCCTTCGAGATGCAGCCCGGAATAGAAAACGATGTCGGCCGCATCGAGCCGGGCGATATCGCCGGTCGATGGCTTGTACAAGTGAGGATCGACGCCCTCGCCCATCAACTGGTCGACGACGACGTGCTCGCCCCCAATCTCTCGCGCCAAATCGCCCACCATTCCGGTCGTGCAAACCAGCTTGATTGGCCCGCTACCCGCCCGGCGTTTTCCAGGTTCGTCGCGGGCTTGTCCGGACGTATTGCAGCCGATCGCGAATAAGCACGCGCCCAGTATGCACCAACACCATAGAATCTGGACACGATTAGGAAGCATGGAGAAGCTCAAGCGGCGGGAACGTTCGCGAGTCGGCAGGCGTTTTTGAATAATCAAAATATAATCTACCACTACTAAAACAAGGCCACAACCCCAGTTTTGCCTGCGCATCGACGCTTGCAGAGTACCGGCGAGCAAGCCGGATCGAAGCGCGACGCCCGTTTTCGCGAAGCCTCGTTGGGGGCCGACGCACGATCGTCGGCGGGGCGCATCGCTGTTGACGTAAGATCAAAACCTTCCTTATGCTGCGGCGCGACGGTGGGTCCGCGAGCCGCCGACACTTCGAGAACCCCTCTACGATGAGCATCAAGTCGGTCAGTCAACGAGCCCGTTGGGCGGGCGGCCAGCCCATCAGCTTCCTGATGCACAAGGCGCTGGCCCACCCGGAGCTGATTTCGCTGGCGGCAGGTTTCGTTGACCAGCAATCGTTGCCGGTCGAAGCGACGCAGGAGGCGGTCGCCATGTTGCTGGCCAATCCCTATCGGGCACGCAGCGCGCTGCAATATGGCACCACGCCCGGCTATTTGCGATTGCGCGAAGCGGTGGTCGAGCAACTGATTGCCGCCGACGGTGCGCCGGACAGCGAATCGCAACTTTCACCGCACCAGGTGGTGTCTAACGGCCGGCAGCAACCAGATGCTGCACCTGCTCGCCGATACGCTGTTCGACCCGGGCGATATTGTGTTCTGCGCCGCGCCGACCTACTTCGTCTATCTCGGCATCCTGAGCAATCTGGGAGTGCGGGCCGTAAGCGTGGCCAGCGACCACGAGGGATTGATTCCCGAAGCCCTTGACGAAGCCTTCCACAAAGCGGAACGCAATGGCGAATTACACCGCGTGAAGGCCATCTACGTGGTCAGCTATTTTGACAATCCGAGCACGGCCACGCTTTCGCTGCCGCGCCGGCCGCAAATTGTCGAACTTGGCGCAGCGCTGGTCGCGAGCCCATACCATCCATGTGATCGACGACGCCGCCTACCGCGAACTGCGTTACGACGGTCCCGACCTGCCGAGCCTGCGATCTTTCGACGCCGGCGGCGAAACCGTGATCTACACGCATACGTTCTCCAAGTCATTCTCACCGGGCATGCGTGTCGGCTGGGGCATCTTGCCGTCGTCGCTCGTCGAACCAATCTGCGAGCAGAAGGGAAACCTCGACTTCGGCTCGCCCCATTTCAACCAGCACGTCATGGCCACGGTGCTCGATGAGAGGCTGTTCGAGCCGCAAATCGAGCGCCTGCGGTTGGCTTACCGCGCAAAGCGCGATGCCATGCTTTCGGCTCTCGACGAACATCTGGCATCGCGTGCCGGACGTACGCTGGGCGCGCCTGAAGGGGGCTTGTACGTCTGGCTCGAACTGCCGCCCGACGTAGCCACCGGTCCCCATGGCCCGCTGTTCGATCGGGCTCTGGAGGCCGGCGTGATCTACGTGCCCGGGGAATACTGTTATGCGGCCGAAGGCGAGCCAGTGGCCCGCAATACGATCCGTTTGAGTTTTGGCGTGCAACCGCCCGAGCGAATTCGCGAAGGCATCGCGGCCCTGGCCCGCGCCTTGCGCGCGGCACGAGCCGCGCTGCCCGCTGGCACTGACTACTGGCTCCCGACTAATTTTGCTTATGCGAATCATCGACCGCTACCTGCTGCGACAGTTCATTTCGGTGTTCTTCATTTGCTGGTGCAGCCTTACGGGGCTGTACATCGTGTTCGACGCTTTCAGCAACCTCGACGAGTTCATGCACTACGCCGAGAAGCATGGCAGCCTGTTGGGACTGATGGGGAGTTTCTACGCCTATAAGTCGATCTATTTTTTCGATCGCACCAGCGCTATTCTGGCCATGATCTCAGCCATGTTCACCGTCACCTGGATTCAGCGTCACAATGAACTGACGGCACTGATGGCCGCCGGCATTTCGCGACGTCGCGTGGTGGTGCCCGTGATCGCGGCGGCGATTTGCGTCAGTATCGCCTCGACGGCGAACCGCGAGATCTTGATTCCGAGACTCCGGACCGAGTTAGCCCGCAACCCCAAGGATCTGATGGGCGAGGCTGCCCAGGAACTGCGCCCGCGATACGACAACACCACCGATATTCTGTTTCGCGGCCAGAAGACGTTCGCCAACGAACAACGAATCCACGAACCCAGCTTCCTGCTCCCCACGTCAATCGACTCTGAATCGCGGCAGATTGCTGCGGCCGACTGCTATTTTCAACCCGCCAACGCGCAACACGCAGCCGGCTATCTGTTCCGCGGCGTGAAGCAACCGCTGGAATTACTGCAGGAACCGTCGCTCAAGCTCGGCCAGCGGAAAATCGTCATCACTCCACCCGACGGGCAAGGCTGGTTGGCCGCCAACGAGCTGTTCATCGTCAGCGAAGTCAGCTTCGAGCAGCTTTGCGGTGGTCAGGCCTGGCGGCAATTCTCGTCGACGCCCGATCTGGTCGCCGGGCTGCACAATCCGAGCCTCGATTTCGGCGCCGACATTCGCGTCGCCATTCACAGCCGCCTGGTTCAGCCGTTTCTGGACGTGACGCTACTGTTTCTCGGGCTGCCGCTGGTGCTCTCTCGCGAAAATCGCAATATGTTCATGGCCATCGGCCTGTGCGTGCTGTTGGTGGCCGTATTCATGGTGCTGGTCATGGCCTGCCAGTACTTGGGCTCCAGCTACTTGCTCGATCCGGCGCTGGCGTCGTGGCTGCCGTTGATGATCTTCGTGCCCACGGGCGTGGCCATGTTCGACCGCGTTGACCGGTAGAATAGGAGTAGTCGGTAGTCAGTTGTCAGAAGACCAGTAACGACGCATCCATTCGCCGCCATGAATGATCGCACGCCACCGCCGTGGGTCGAAGGGCTGACCATCGGCCAGATGCTGGCTCAAACGGCCGATCGCTATCCGCAGCGCGAGGCCCTGTTCTTTGCCGCCACCAGGTTCCAGGCCAATTACCGCGAGTTCCTGCGGTTGGTCGACGAGGCCGCCCAAGGGCTGTGGGCCCTGGGCATTCGCAGCGGCGAGCACGTGGCTCTGTGGGCCACGAACGTGCCGCAATGGGTGATCCTGCAATTCGCCACCGCCCGCATCGGCGCGGTGCTGGTGACGATCAATCCGGCCTATCGCCCCTTCGAACTGCAATACGTGCTGCAGCAGAGCGATGCCGTGGCGTCTGTTTCTGGTCGACCGGTTCAAGTCGTCCGACTATTTTGCCATGCTGGCCGAAGTCTGCCCGGAACTGGCCGCTGAGCGACTCCGAACAGCTTGCGATGCGCAGAGTTTCCGCTGCTTGCGCCATGTCGTCGCATTGCGCGGCGAGACGCCCGCCGGAGCCATCAGTTGGCAGGAAATGCTCGACCGCGGCCGCACGTGCGACGTCGATCTGGAAGCCATCGGCCGCACGCTCTCGCCACACGAACCGATCAACATCCAATACACCTCGGGCACGACCGGCTTCCCCAAGGCCGCCACGCTCAGCCATCGCAATTTGCTGTTGAACGCCTACTACGTCGGCGCGTGCCAGAAGATGAGCGAGCAGGACCGGATTTGCATTCCGGTGCCGTTCTACCATTGCTTCGGCTGCGTGCTGGGCACGCTCTGCGCCCGGTTTACGGCGCGGCCATGGTCATTCCGGCCGACTCGTTCCATCCCACGGCCACGCTCGACGCCATCGAGCACTACCGGGCCACGGTGATCTACGGCGTGCCGACGATGTACATCGCTCAGCTACAAGACCCAACGCTTCGCCGGCCGCGATCTGTCGAGCCTGCGCACCGGCATCATGTCCGGGCAGCCCTGCCCGATCGAGATCATGCGGCAGGTCGTCGACCAGATGGGCGCTCGCGATATCACGATCGCCTACGGCCAGACCGAAGCCTCGCCCGTCATCACGCAAACCTGGAGCTATGACCCCATCGAGCTGCGCGTCGAGACGGTCGGCAGGCCGCTGCCGGGCGTCGAGGTGAAACTGATTGATCCGACCACGGGCGAGACGTTGGGCGAAAACCAGCAAGGCGAGATCTGTGCTCGCGGCCATCTCGTCATGCTCGGCTACTACAAGAACCCCGAGGCTACGGCTCGAGCCATTGACGCCGATGGCTGGCTGCACACCGGCGATCTGGGCGTGCGGCTGCCCAACGGCTATTACCGCATCACAGGCCGGATCAAAGACCTGGTGATCCGCGGCGGCGAGAATATCTATCCTCGCGAGATCGAAGAGTTCCTGTTCACGCATCCGGCGATCGAGCAGGCTGCGGTGGTCGGCGTGCCGGACCTGAAATATGGCGAGGAACTATGCGCCTGGATCAAGTTGAAAGGCGGCGCCACGTGTACGGCCGACGAGATTCGCGAGTATTGCCGTGCCAAGCTGGCCCGCTATAAGGTGCCGCGTTACGTTTGCCTCGTCGAGGCCTTCCCGCAGACGGTGACCGGCAAGATCCAGAAGTTCAAGATCCGCGAGCAGATGATCGTCGATCTGAAACTGGAAACGCCGGAAACTGCGTGAGGGTGACGCGGCGCCGAAAATAATCAGGCGCAAAATTCGACCACGACGACACAACGGACACCACGAAGAAGAAGAAGGGACAATCGGATTGCACCGAATCGCAGGGCCGCGCCGCGCTGTCGGGTCAGCCGTGTCATTTTTCCGTCGTGTTCGTCGTGTCGTGGTGGTAAATCTGCCCGATTTCCGTTGCTGAGCGACGCCGAAATTCTCAGCCGTCTCGTCGTCGGCCCTCTTCATTCCCCATTCCCCATTCCCAACTCCCCATTTCCCTCATCGAACGGGCTGGGCTGCGATTCGAACTCGTCCAGCTCTTCTTCCGAATAGCCGAAGTGATGCGCCAATTCGTGCAGCACCGTGCGGCGAATCTCGTAGCGGATCTCTTCGCGGCTGCGCGAAATCTGCTCGATCGGGTTCTTGAATAGCAGGATGCGGTTGGGATAGTGCTCGCCATACTCCTGCTCGGTGATTGATTCGCCCTGGAAAAGCCCCAACAGCGGCTCGTCGGGTTCCATTTCGAGTTCTTCGAGCAGTTCGGGCCAGGGATCCGGCTCGACGTCAACCGCGACGTTGTCCAGCCAGGCGTGGAACGGCTCGGGCAACTCGGCCAGCACTTCTTCGACAACTGAGCAGAAATCGGCCAGCGAAAGTCGAGCCATACATGCCCTAGCTATTGTCGGCAGCTCCGCGTCCTTGTCCCCAGCGGCTTTCCAAATGCCGCGATAGGTAACCCAATGGGATCGACATGGCCAGGTAAAGCCCGGCCGTCAACAGCCCGAGTTCGACGAACTTCAGACTCGATCGCGACAGGATCAGATATTCCTTGGTCAGTTCGCGGACGGCAATCACGCTCACCAGGCTGGTGTCTTTGAACAAGGCCACGAAATCGTTGGTCATCGGGCCCTAAGCGCGGTGCGCAAGGCTTGCGGAAAGACGATGCGGCGGAAGGCCGACCGTCTCGGTCATCGCCAAGGCCCGCGCGGCTTCCCATTGGCCGGGCGCGATCGACAGGATCGCGCTGCGATAGACTTCAGCCTCGTAGGCTCCGTAGTTCAAACCGAAGCCGACGATGGCCGTCATCGTCGCGTCCATCGATAAGCCGTAATGCGACAGCCCGAAGTAAAGAAAGAACAGCAACAGCAGCAGCGGAATGCCTCGGAAGAATTCAACATAGGCCAACGCCGCCATCCGCACGGGCCGCGGCCCATACAGCCGGCACAAGGGCCACGACCAACCCGATGCGCAACGGCCAGAGCCATGCTCGTAAAGCTCAAGAAGACCGTCATGCCGGCAGACTTCAGCAGCAGCGGGGCGTATTGATCGAACGTCCAGAGCTGCGCCGAGGCGGCGATGATGTGCCGATCGACCGCCGTGACCGGCGGCAGTTGATTCTCGGCCAGCGGCTTGCCCGTTTCGTCGAATCCCAGTCCGCGACGTTCTTCGCTCAGGTTCGGATTGCGGGCCAGTTCCAGTTGGTCCACGTTCCAGAGATGCCATTTGCGATAGATGTCGCGCAGCCGGCCCGAGGCGATCAATTCGCCCAGGGCCTCGTCCAGAGCATCAGCCAGCGGTTTGTCTTCGAGCCGCAGGCCGATGCCGTACAGCCCCTTGTCGAGCGGTTCGCCCACCAGCTTCAGCTTCGGATTCGGAGCGGCGTAATAGGCGACGATCGGCGTGTCCAAGAGCACGGCATCGAGCCGGCCCAACTCCAAGATCGAGATACGGTTCGACCTGGCCACCAAAACCGACGACGTCGGCAATCGACGATTGCTTTGAGGAATCGTTCGGCGGCAGTGCCGGCCATCGTGCCCACGGCCAGGTCGGTGCAATCGGCCAGCGACTGAATTCGCTTCTCGTCCGCCCGCACGACCAGCTGCTGGGCGTAGACGTAATAAGGGCGCGTGAACAGCATCTTGCCGGCCCGATCGGGCGTGATTTCGTAGCCGTTGAGGATGACGTCGAAGTCCCCCTTCACCAGGCCCGGCAGCAGCGTGTCCCATTCGTACTGCACGAACTCGGCGCCGCAGTGGAATGCCCAGCCGGCGTGCCAGCATCTCGGCCAGGGCGTCGGCAATTTCGACTTCGAAGCCGATGACCTGGGCCGGATGGTGCGGATCTCGCAGCGCAAACGGTGCACCCCCTTCGGCATCGCCTCCCCAGTGCAGATACGCCGCTTGCCAGCCGGGTCCGCAGCTCGGCCAGTTTGGCCGAGGCTCGACTGGGCTCGTCGGCGGTTCCGCCGCACCCAATGCCGACGGCAGCAGGGCCAGCCCCAACAGGGCCCAAACACAGCACCTCAGGCTCGGTTGCCGATTCAATGCAGGAAGTGCCCCGTAGTGAGTTCGAAAATTTCGCGTGGCAGTATGCCGCCCGAGGCATGAAGCAGCGATCCGTCGCCAGCGCACAGCATGAGTGTATGCCAACCGCCCCCAGCAACAATAGCGGATTTCAGAATTGAACCGCCGTCCGGGCGACATGTCGAGTGGAATCGACTGGTTGCCGAGTGCGACTCGGGCGAGTTACAATCCCGCGACCGCAGCGTTCAGCCACTCACGCCATCGCACTCATCACACGGTCACTTATCATTTATCACTTCCCATGAGCGTTTATCTCGGCATCGACATCGGCACCTCGGGCACCAAAACGCTGGCCATTGACGAGCAGGGCCGGATCCTGGCGTCGGCCATGGACCACTATCCGTGCTATGTGCCCAAGCCGCTATGGAGCGAGCAAGACCCCGACGACTGGTGGCGGGCAACGGTCAGCACGGTGCAATCCGTCGTCGAGCAGGCCCAGCTCAAACCGGCCGACGTCAAGGCCATCGGCCTGTCGGGCCAGATGCACGGCTCGGTGTTTCTCGATGCCAAGAACCGCGTCATCCGTCGGGCTTTGCTCTGGAACGATCAGCGCACGGCTGCCGAGTGCGAGGAAATCGAGCGCCGCGCAGGCGGCCGGGCGAAGCTCATCAAGCTGGTGGCCAACCCGGCGCTGACCGGTTTCACGGCCCCCAAGATTCTCTGGCTGCGCAATCACGAGCCGCGGAATTTCAACGCCTTGCGCAAGGTGCTGTTGCCCAAGGACGAAATCCGCCGCCGACTGACCGGCGAGTTCGCCACCGAAGTCAGCGACGCCAGCGGCATGCTGCTGCTCGACGTGGCCAAGCGCAATTGGTCGAAGCCGCTGCTGAGCAAGTTGGAACTCGATCCCGACCTGCTGGCGCCGTGCTTCGAATCCGAGGAAGTTACCGGCCGATTGACGCGCGAAGTGGCCGAACTGCTGGGGTTGTCGACCGATTGCGTGGTCGTCGGCGGGGCTGGCGACTGCGCGGCCGGGGCCGTGGGCAATGGCATCGTCAGCCGCGGCGTGCTGTCGACGTCGATCGGCACCTCGGGCGTGATGTTCGTCCATAGCGATGAAGTGAAGATCGACCCGGCCGGACGCGTCCATACCTTCTGCCACGCCGTGCGCGGCAAGTGGCACCTGATGGGCGTGAACCTGGCGGCGGGCGGCTCGCTGCAATGGTTTCGCAACGAACTGTGCAAGGCCGAAATTGCCGCGGCCCCGCATACGCAGGTTGATCCGTACACGGTTCTCACGCAGGAGGCCGAATCGATCCCGCCGGGGAGCGGGGGCCTGTTCTTCCTCCCCTATTTGTCCGGCGAACGCACGCCGCACGCCGACCCCGACGCGCGCGGCTGCTTCATCGGGCTGACCCTGGCCCACACGCGCGGCCACCTGGTGCGATCGGTTCTCGAAGGGGTGACGTACTCGATGCGCGACAGCCTGGAGATCATCCGCGGCCTGGACATTCCGGTGCGGCAGATTCGGGCCTCGGGAGGCGGATCGCGCAGTCCGCTATGGCGGCAGATCCAGGCCGACGTGTTCGGCCAAAAGGTCGTGACGATCAATTCCGAAGAAGGGCCGGCCTACGGCGTGGCCTTGCTGGCGGCCGTCGGCGCAGGCGCGTTCAAGAACATCCAGGAAGCGTGCGGCGCAACCATCAGCGTCGTCCAGGAAACGCCGCCGCAACGCGCGGCCGTGAAGGTGCATGATCGGGCATTCCCCGAATATCAGCAATTGTATCGCTCGCTGAAAGCCGACTTCAAACGCATCGCCTCGCTGAGTTGAAGAAAATGAAGCATGTAGGTCAGGCACTCCATGCCTGACGACTGCGCCGCCGATTGGGCCAAAGAGTCCGGCAAGGGGCGCCAGAACTACGTGTTTCAATGTTTCGTCACCGTCTCCGTTGTAAAGGCGACCTGTGCCATGAGCACTCTGTTTCTTACGGAAGCCGACGTCGAACGCTTGCTCGACATCCGCACGGCCATTAACGTCGTCGAAGAGGCGTTTCGCCGACTGGCTGCAGGTGAGGCCATGAACGTGCCGCGCGTGCGGGGCAAGGCCACCGGCTTCGTGCTGCACAGCATGAGCGCCGCGGCCGATTATCTGGGCCTGGCCGCAATCAAGTGCTACACGACCACGCCGGCCGGCGCACGGTTCCACCTGTCGCTCTACGAACAAAGCTCCGGCCGGTTGCTGGCCATCGTCGAGGCGAATCACCTGGGCCAGATTCGTACCGGCGCCGTGACCGGCGTTGCCGCCGGGTATCTGGCCGCTCCCGAGGCCGCGGAACTGGGACTGATCGGAACCGGCTTCCAGGCCCGCACGCAATTGGCTGCCCTGGCCGCCGTGCGGCCGATCAAGCGGGCCTTCGTCTACAGCCGCAACGAACAGCACCGCGAGACGTTTGCCGAGCAGATGAGCAGCCAGTTGAATTTGGAAGTCCTACCGGTGGATCGTCCCCAGGAAGCGGTCGAAGACCTGCCGATCGTGATCACTGCCACCGCCAGCCGCGAGCCGGTTTTCGACGGGGCCTGGTTGGCCGAAGGATGTTTGGTTTGTGCCATCGGATCGAACTGGCTGTACAAGGCCGAAATCGATTCCACGGTGGTCCGCCGGGCCGATAACATCGTTTGCGACAGCGTCGAAGCCTGCCGGCACGAAGCGGGCGATTTCGTCGACGCGCTCGAGAAGGGAATCTTCGATTGGTCGCGGGCCGTGAACCTGGCCGACGTCGTCAGCGGCCGCGGTGCCTTGCACCGTCGTGATCGAATCACGCTCTTCAAATCAGTCGGAATGGCCATCGAAGATCTGGCGGTCGGGGCCGTCGTCTGGCAGGCAGCCCGAAGCCAAGGCGTCGGCGTGCAATTGCCGATATAATCAGCCGCCTGTCGCGTGGGGGACCACGTCCACCGTTTCCCCGCCGCCGGCTGCCCGCCGCCCGCTGCCCGCCCCTTTGGCTTGCCGAACGACTTCCGCTATGCTCTGGAAGCCCAAACCGAGAAACGTTCTCGCTCTGGCCCGAGGCAGACGCCAACACCGGGGGAAGACGCCGATGCATTGGAAAAACCAAATCTTCGCCAAGAAATCGCTGGAGAACCTGGCCCACGAGATGGCCGGCGAGCATCGGTTGCGGCGCGTGCTGGGGCCTGTTTCGTTGACGGCCATTGGCGTGGGCGCGATCATCGGCGCGGGCATCTTCGCCATGACCGGCCGCGTGGCGGCCGAAGACGCCGGCCCGAGCATTGTGCTCTCGTTCGTCGTGGCGGGCATCGCCTGTGGGTTCGCGGCCCTGTGTTATTCCGAATTCGCCGCCATGGCCCCCGTGGCTGGTAGCGCGTACACCTACACCTACGCCACGCTGGGCGAGATTTGGGCCTGGATGATCGGCTGGGATCTGGTGCTCGAATATGCCATGAGTTGCGCGGTCGTGGCCGCGCACTGGGCTCATTACCTCGACGAGTTCCTGCAATCGACGTTCGGCTGGCACATCCCGCCGCAGTTGCTCTCCGATCCGGCGACGAAAGTGCTCGTCAACGGCATCGAGACCCAGGCCTGGTTCAATCTGCCGGCAATTCTGATCATGGTCGTCGTGACGGCCATCCTGGTGATTGGCGTTCGCGAAAGCGCCACGACCAACGCCATTCTGGTGCTAGTGAAAGTGGCCGTCGTGCTGTTCGTGATCGTGCTCGGCTGGAGCTATATCCAGTTCGCCAATTGGACGAAAGTGCCCGTCGAGAAACGGGGCTACACCGACGTGGCCGATTATCTGGAACGAAACCCGGAAATCGCCCGGCTCGTGCCCCCCGAAAAGCGCTCCGAAGTGATGACCGGCGCAAGCATGCTCCATGATTTTCCCGCCGCATCCGGCAAGCTCACGGCGGCCGAGAGAGTGACCGTCAGCAAACTTCCCAGCGAAGGCCGCAAATGGGGCCTGCTAGGCTTCCTGGGAATCAAACACTGGCTGCAACCGATCGACGACCGCTGGCGCAGTTCGTTTCTGCCTTATGGCCTGTCGGGACTGATGGTCGGCGCGGCGCTGGTCTTCTTCGCCTACATCGGGTTCGATGCCATCTCGACGCATGCCGAGGAGGCCAAGAATCCGCAGCGCGACGTCCCCTTGGGCATTCTGCTCTCGCTGTCGGTGTGTACGCTCTTCTATATCCTGGTTTCCGGCGTCATCACCGGGATGGAGCCCTACCCCGAGATCGATACCGGCGCCGCCGTGGCGGCCGCGTTTCGCAAGCGGGCCCACATCGATCAGAGCATTGCGCTCAAGGCTGCCGCCGGGATAATTGCCACCGGGGCGCTGGCCGGCATGACCAGCGTGCTGCTCGTCACGTTCCAGAGTCAGGCGCGCGTCTTTCTGGCCATTGCCCGCGATGGGCTGTTGCCGCCAGGCATTTTCGCCGCCATCCATCCCCGCTTTCGCACGCCGCACCGTTCGACGATTCTGACCGGAATCGTGATCTGCGTCGTTTCGGGCTTCACGCCCATCCGGATGCTGGAAGAGATGGTCAACATCGGCACGCTGATGGCTTTCGTGCTGGTTTGTGCGTCGGTGCTCGTCCTGCGTTGGACGCGGCCCGAAGTGGAACGGCCTTTCCGTTGTCCGGCGCTGTTCGTCGTCGCCCCGCTGGGGATCTGCGTCAACGTGCTGCTGATGCTGTTCCTGCCGATCGATACCTGGTTCCGGTTGGCGGCGTGGCTGACCCTGGGGCTGGTGATCTATTTCAGCTACGGGCGCAAGCACAGTGTCTTGGGGCACGAATTGGAGCGGCAACTGAAAACCCAGGGATTCGGCCCGTCGGACGCCCCAATTTCCTAAGTTGGCGGCATGATTTGCTGGAAAAAGCTGGTCAAAGGGGCTGGCGGTCTGGTACGCTATGAGGGTTGTTTCGCCCCCTGCCCGCCTGGCGTGCTGCTGCCCGCTTCGAGCGCCTGATCTTGTGTGAACGCTCGAATCCGTGGCGTCGTGGCAAGCGCCGCTGAAAGAACTGAAAACTCTCCCCCGCCCTCGTTCATGGAGACTCGCTGTATGGCCTCGCTCTCGCGCCGTCGCTTTCTGGAAGATTCGATGTTTGCCGCCACGGCGGCTCTGGCTGCCGGTTCGGTATCGAAGGTTTTGGCCGCCGAGGCCGGGCAATCAACCCGCAGCGCCAACGAAACCCTCAGCGTCGCCGTCATTGGCGTCAACGGCCGCGGACGCAGCCACTTAGATGGCTTCGGCGACCGCAACGGCGTGAAAGTGACGCACATCTGCGACGCCGACGAGGCAGTAGGACAGAAGCAGGTAGACGCGTACGCCAAGAAGCACGGCCACAAGCCAAAGTTCGTCCGCGACATGCGGGAAATCTTCGACGACAAGTCGGTCGACATCGTCAGCACAGCCACGCCCAATCACTGGCACGCCTTGTGCGCCATCTGGGCCATTCAGGCCGGCAAGGACGTGTACGTTGAAAAGCCGGTCAGCCACAACGTCAGCGAAGGCCGGCGGATTGTCGAGGCCGCGCAAGTACAAGAAGATCTGCCAGACCGGCACGCAATGCCGCTCGATGCCCGGCGGCATCGCGGCCATCGACTACGTCAAGAGCGGGAAAATTGGCGAGGTCAAGCTGGCCCGCGGGTTGTGCTACAAGCCGCGCGGCTCGATCGGCCCCAAGGGCACGTACGACGTTCCCTCGAGCGTCGATTACAACCTGTGGGCCGGCCCGGCTCGTATGTTGCCGCTAACACGGCAGAAGTTCCACTACGATTGGCACTGGCAATGGGAATGCGGCAACGGCGACCTGGGCAACCAGGGCATTCACCAGGTCGACGTAGCCCGTTGGGGTTTGGGCGTCAATGAACTTTGCCAGGGCGTGCTCAGCTACGGCGGCCGCTTGGGCTATGAAGACGCTGGCGAAGTTGCCAATAGCCAGGTCGTGATGTTCGACTACGGGGCGAAGTCGCTCGTTTTCGAAGTCCGTGGGCTGAAGACCAGCCCTTACCTTGGCGCCAGCGTCGGCAACATCTTTCACGGCAGCGACGGCTACGTGGTGCTGACCAGCTACGAAAAGGGAGCCGCCTTCGATCCCCAGGGCAACCTGGTCAAGGAATTCACCAGCAGCGGTGCCAAGACGCAATACGTCCACTTCGACAACTTCCTCGAAGCGGTCCGCAGCCGCAACAGCGAGTTGCTGCATGCCGACATCCTGGAAGGGCATCTATCGAGCGCATTGTGCCACCTGGGCAACATCAGCTACCGCTTGGGCACGCAGGTGTCGCTGGGCGATGCCAAGAGCCGGTTGCAAGGGGCCGAAGCCTCGGAAACGTTCGACCGCTTCTCGCAACACCTGGCCGACAACAAGCTCCCCGACACGACCGAAATCTACTTCGGCCAGAAGCTGGCCTTCAATCCGCAGAGCGAGCAGTTCGTCAGCAACTCGGCGGCCGACGCCATGCTGACCCGCGAATACCGGGCTCCGTTCATCGTGCCCGAAGCCGGCAAGGTCTGATGGCCGAGTTTGTGATTCGCTGATTTTCGCCACGCATCTTCTGCCGCGGGGCGTGAGTGCCCAAGCCTCACGCCCCGGCCGTTTCTTGCGCCTGAGGCCTCGCAGACGGGCGCGGGGGCGCCCTTGAGGCACTGGCTCGTTCGGTCTTTCGCCAATCGTATCGTAGACGATACAATTCAATGGGGAGTCCGATTGCGGCAGGCTCCACTTTTTTGTATCGCCGGCCGCTTCGTGGCACCTTCGTTTGAGGCAAGAATTGTGACAGGAAACGGCGAAAAGACCATCAAAGATCTGCCCCGCTGGGCGAGGGTTGCCCTCGCTGCGCGGTCAGCCAGACGTCTTGCCGCCGTACTTCGGGAAGAATTGCGGGACCACATTCCCCCAACTCTTGAAGGCATAGAGCGAGCAATTGACCTCGTTGAAGATTCGGCCGCTAGAGCGTTGCCTAGTCCCGGTCTGGAACAGGCAGTTCAGAACGTCCAAGACTCTCTCAACGGAGCGCACGCCACCGAAAGCCCGAAGACAAGGCGTCCCAAATCACTATTACGCGGGGACGTGGGGCGAGCAGTGGCACTGGCGGGTCGTGCCTGCCTTGATGCCGACCCAGAACTCGCCGTGAGTTCATTCCATTTCGCCGAAGCCGCTGCTTCCGTGCTCGGATCTTCGGCACTCCAGGACAGCATGGATGGTGATTTGAAACACCTTCTGCAGATCGGACAATCGCAGCAATGGGACGACGCAAGCGCCGTCCCACCCGAGCAGCTACCGACTCCACGGCTGAAAATCACGGGAATATACGTTCGCGGACTTGGCCCGATCACGCAGCTTAATTTGCCGCGCGATGGGCTGGCTTGGCAAACGGGCTTTCCAGACGTCGCCCTTTTGGGCGGGATCAACGGGAGTGGCAAGACAACACTCCTTAATTTTATCCACGGTGCGACTTCCATGCTGGCGGTCGACTGGCGCGATTGGGAGGCACGGAGCTCGTTGCCGTTTCCCGTACCGGGTGAGGCTTGGATCGATTATGAAATTGAAAGCCGCGATTTCGGCCCTACGAAATTGCGGTTCGCTATAGGCGATGATGAGTTTGTGAACTCGAATGTGACTGACAAGCTCTGGGCGTTACGCCGGTCGGCAAATGGCGGCTACCGGCTTGCCCCGCGGCCCAGCTTCGCTATTTCGAACGCATACAGATTTGGGTTTGGTAAAACGACGCTTTCCGACGCGATATTAATTCCGTCGGGAACCCGCGAGTTGGTCGTTCCTGAAGAAACGTATAAGGTACCAGGCACAATTGCGGAACAGGACGAGTTTGCGTACCGGTGGCGGCCTCCGAAATCCTGGAAGGAGTCGCTGGAGGCGTTCTTTTATGCGATGCGTTGGGAGGATCTGAGCGCTAAAGCGGCCGGCAAAGCGGCCGGCACCGGCCGTTTTGACGCTTACGCTGAGGCGTTTCAGCAGTTTACGGGACGCTCGAAGCGTTTAGAGTGGAGCACAAAAGGCGAGCTGCAGGTTAAGCTCGCTGATACCGACGTTGCGCATAGTATTTCCGAACTCAGCAGCGGTGAAAAGCAATTGCTGCTCCTCGTAGGAGAGCTTCTGCGGCGGTGGCGTCCCGGCTCATTGATTATGATTGACGAGCCTGAACTGCATTTGCACAGCACATGGCAGACTAAGCTTTACGACGCTCTTCGGTACTGGCAAGCTGAGCGCGGCGGCCAGATCATTCTAGCTACCCAGAGCAGCCACCTCTTTGAGCTTGCTGGTGCGGGTACCACTGCCTTGCTTGGGGTGGACACTCTCTGATGGACGCGAAGCAGATCCTGGATCGGATCAACCAAGACCTTGCGTCTGCGCCGGCGGGAAGGGTTATTTACCTCGAAGGAAAAACAGATCCGCCGATTTTCTTTGGTTTGGTCGGCGTCGCTCCGTCCGAAGGTGGAACCCACAACGGCACGCTCGTCCGCGGCCTCGAAAATGGCAGCAGCGGCAAGAAGGCGGTGCTCGACTATGTCCGGGTGGGCTCAGATAACGGCTTCGGCGGACGCGTTTTCGGCGTGATTGACGGAGACGGCGTTGAACTCGCTGAGCTCGCCCAACGTTTCGACTACCCATTTCCCGGACCGGTCTTCACGTGGAAGGCGTATTGCGTCGAGAGCTTCTTTCCAAGGTTCCCGTGGAACCTCGATTGGGGGTTGGAACCGAACTGGCAGGACGAGCTCCGAGAATACGCTTCTTATGTGGCGCTCGGTCGCGTTCAGTCACTGTTACAAGAAGTATTGGAAACGCTTAGCCTTGCGCGGCGCACCAATCCGAAAACAGGCGAGCCCCTCGCGACTGTTGCAAATGTACAGACTGCAATGGTGCTCATGGGCATCTAATCGCCGGCTTCAACGTCGAAGCCGCGTTCCTCGGCGAAGTTGCCCGTTTTGAAGCGGCTCTAGCGCGATCGCTCGACGAGGGCCTCACACTGTTCAAAGGCAAATGGCTCTTCAACCATTTCATGGTCACCAAGCTTGGACGCACGGCCGACTATTGGATCCAGGAGTGGATCGACCACGCAACGAACACTTGCGGCGGGCTTGCCGAAGTTCGCGATCTCTGGACGCGAATAACCGGCGATCCTCCATAATCCTTTCGTTGGGGTGGCATACGCGGCTGACTCCGGCACGTTCAAGTTGACCCAACACATATGCTCTCCATGGAACCGCCGCCGTTCAATCTGCTCTACGAATCCGGACCGGTGCTGGTCGTGCTCAAGCCAGCCGGCCTGCTCACGCAAGCCCCGCCAGACATCGACAGCATGGAGCTGCGCGTTCGCACCTGGGTCAAGGAACGCGAAGGGAAGACCGGCAACATCTACCTGGGCGTGCCGCATCGCATCGATCGGCCGGTCTCCGGGGTGCTGGTGTTCGCCCGGCACGTCCGCGCGGCTCGGCGAATCTCAAAACAGTTCGAAGCCCGGCTGGTACGAAAGACCTATTGGGCCTGCGTCGCAGGGCGGGTCGAGCCGGCCGAAGGCACCTGGGAAGACCATTTGCTCAAGATCCACGGCAAGCCGCAGGCGATGGTCGTCGACGCCGACCATCCTGAAGGCCGACTCGCACGACTGCATTACCGCACGCTCGGCGAAACCCCTTGGGGCTCCTGGCTGGAAATCGAATTGGAAACCGGCCGCACGCACCAGATCCGCATCCAAGCCGCATCGCGCGGGTTTCCCATCCTGGGCGACACGATGTACGGATCGCTGCAGGCGTTCGGGGTGCAGCAGGACGACCTGCGTTTGCAGGTGATTGCCTTGCATGGGCGGACGATCGAATTCCAGCACCCGATGAACCGCGAACCGGTCCGGGTCGTGGCGCCATTGGCCGAGGCGTGGCAGCCGCTCGGGCTGCCGACGGAACTTGAAGCCCCCTGAGCCGGAAAACCAGCCGCGCTTCGGGCGGCAGTTAGTTCTTAGGCTGGACCTAGTTCTTGGGCTGGACCTTGGCGATGCTTGCAGCGTTTGCGTTGCCGATCGATCTTGGAGCCGCACTTCGGGCAACGAAGCTCGCGGCGGGCTTTAACGAGAGCGGTACGGGGGCGAACCATGGCAGGCCTCGGACGAAACGAAACAAATTCAGAATCTATTAAGATAGCCATTCTGCGGCACTTCGCAACGCCAAATGCGGACCGGGTCAAGGGCCGATCCGTGTTTCAAGTTAGGAAACACTAGCCCGACGCGCAAGCGAGGGAGCGATATTTGCAACTTCCGCCGAGTCCCTCGCTTGCGCGTCGGGCTAGTGTTCGCAATCAGGAGGCTTCAGAACCGCCAGGCCTGCTCGATTTGCTCGGCGATCGTTTTGAGCTGGGCTCGGTGTTTGGCCGCATCGGCCGAGGCATCGAACTCAACCGGCATCTCCAGCAGCAGAGAGAGCTGCCGGGCGGCCAACTGGCGCAGCCCCGGGTCTTCACGGCTGAGCAGCGAATACCAGACGTGCGGATCCCCGGCCAGCCAATTGGCGACTCGATCGGCCGTGTCTTCGGTTTCTTCACTCCCCAGTGCGCCGATGATTCCGCGGAGCCGATACGATTGCTCGGCATCGAGGCGGCTGCGATCGACGCCGCGCAAGAAGGGGAGGATCATCTGGCCGCCGTCGCGAAGTTCGCGTTCGGCCGCTTCGCGCTGCGCAAACTCGTCGCTCCCCAAGGCGGCGATTAGCGTGGCCAGCTCACGACGATTGCGGGGCTCATACAGCGCAGCCTTTCGCCGCAAGGCGGTCTCGATCAGCGGCGCCGATTGGGCCAGTTGCCAGGCCGGCCGCACCAACTCCAGCAATGGGACCAGGTGCTCGCGGCAGAGTTGCGGTTCGGCCAGCAACAAGTGCCAGAAAGTTTCAGCCCGGCATTCGCGCCGTGCGTCGCCGTCGCCCACGCGGAGCGATAGTTCGCCTGCCACCGGTTGAATGAACTCGACATGCGATCCGCCAGGGCCGGTCTGGGGCTGACGACGGACGATCACTTCGACGCCATCGGTCACATTGAACGTGACCTGCGTCGCGGGGGTAGTCATCTCGTAGACCATCGTCACCAGGCCCGAATCGTAGTTGAGCGACAGCCGTTCTTGCCGATCGTCATTGCGGGTCGAAGTGTTGCTGCTGCGGGTCGGATCGAGCGTGGTGAATTGGATGCTGCCGCCGACCATGCGGATTCGCAAATATCGCAAATTCGACTGGATATGCGCGTTCATAGGCGGCAGATCTTCGGCCGCCAACGGGCTGCCGGCCAGCGCCGCGCACGCCAGGGCCAAGATCAAACCGGCAAAATGTTTTGTGACCCAGCTCTTGCGCATCGAAAATCCGGCTCCTCGAAAACCGAGCCTACCATCGAGCCCCGTCAGACGACGGAATTTGTTTCCGCGTGATCCTCCGGATCGTGGACGAGCGAATTGCCCGGTTTATCCGACCGCTGATCACGCAAAGATCTCAGCTTCGCCATCCGCCGTCGGCGGCGCACGTAGAAGAACACCAGCACCCCCAGCAATGCGGCCACGACGCTGACCGTAACGTAGACCTCGGCTTCGCGGATCCAGGGCCACCAACCGTGAACCCGGTCGGCAAACACGTAACTGAGCGAGAAGAATACCGTAATGACGGTGGTCGCGCAGAATGCATCGATCAGAATAAAACGCACAAACGGAACTCGGAGAATCCCGGCCGTGAGATACATGGGCGACCGCAAGCCGACCATGAATCTTGCCAGGAAGAAGACTTTCAGCCCGTGGAGCTTGATCATCTCCTCGATCTGTTTTTCGCGCTCGGGGGTAACGAAGCGTGCAAACCAAGGGTGTTCGCGCAAAACGCTATGGCCGAAATGGCGACCGATGCCATACGTGGCCAAGTCGCCGAGCAAGGCCCCCACGACGCAAGAGGCAAACGCCAGCCAGGGATTCAGAATCCCCTCGTTGCTCGCCACCCCGGAGAAAATCACGATGACTTCCTCGGGAATCGGCAGCCCCGCCCCGGTCAGGATCAAGGCAATGACGATGCCTGCGTAGGAAATGTGCTCAAGGTGAAATTCAAGCATGAAGGGCTCGCACCGCGATTGCGCATTTCAGCCCCGAACCGCCGCATTTTACAGCGATCGACCCGAGTCGGTACACCAAGTTAGAAGGTTTTCGCAAATTAGGGCAAATAGGAGAAGTCTGCCTGAACAGGCCGTAATGCTATCATTAAAGTTAGCCCATCCAGGATCGACCGAAGGGTAACATCCGTTTTTTCAGTCCCTCACCCTGCCCTCTCCCGCAAGGCAAAGAGGTTTTGGAGAAGTGATTCCTACGCCAAACCTAGCCGGCCATTATAGCGGCAAATGCTGGGACGGCCGTCGCCGGCTACGGCAATGCTAGCCCGTGGCTGCCGGTTCGCACAACCGCCAATCTTCGGTTGTCAGTCCGATCGACTCGACCACCACCTTGCTTCCCGAACTGCTCGGGAAGATCAGCAAGGCGCCGATCTCCGGGTGGCGCTCACAAAATCGAACGGCTTCATCGACTCCCAGAACATAAAAGGCGGTGGACAGGGCATCCGCTGCGGCGGCTGTCGGGGCAACAACAGTTGCCGAGAAGACGCCCTCAGCCGGCCAGCCAGTGCGCAGGATCGAGGATATGGCCGTAGCGTTTTCCCTGGTAACGAAAGAACTGCACGCTGGAGCCGCTGGTGGCCAGGGCCCGATTCGACAGCCGAATCTCAGCCAACCGCCGGTCACCGCCCAGCGGATCGCCCACGCCGACAATCCAGCCACCCCCGTCAGGGCGATCGGCTCCGCTGCTTCCGCGGGCCAGCACGCTGCTGCGTCCGCCATGCCAGAGAAAATCGTGTATGCCGGCCGACGTCATCAGCTCCTCGCACCGGTCCAGGGCATAGCCCTTGCCGATGCTGCCCAGATTCAACTCCACGCCCGGCTGGCTAAATCGCACGGTGAGCGAGAGCGGGTCAAGCTCGACGCGGCTCCCCCCGACGTTCGCCAGGGCGGCTTGCAGGTCGTGCTCGGCAGGGATTCCGCCGGCCCGACGAAAAAAGCCCCAGACCTTTGACAGCGGCCCCGACGTGATATCGTAGGCTCCGCCCGTCTCGCGATTCAGGACTTGAGCCATGGCCAACAGCGCAAACAATCGCGGTTCGACCGTGACCGGCCCTGCGGCGGCGCTACGGTTGATTTGCACCATCTCGCTCGAATCGCGGTAGACCGTGAGTTGCGCTTCCAACGCTTCGACGAGGTCGAGCGCTTGCAAGCCGACTTCGGTGGCCTCGGCATATTGGCCGGCGTTGAGATAGAGCTCGAAATCGCAGGCCATGGCCCAGCGTTTCATCTGCACCAGGTACGGCTGGGGCGAGGGCCCGGTATCGTGCTGCGGCGCATCTCCGACCGCGGCCTGGGCCAAATTGCTCAGCGCCTTGACGGCGGCCTGGCCACGCAAGAATTCGCGACGATTGCTGGTGCCTGGCGAGTCCATACCTGGAATTATAACGTTTGCCACGCTGGTGCGGGGCGCAGACTAGCGTTCTTTGCCGGCTGGGGGAAACGCAGAAGTGCTTATTTCGCCCTGGGGAAATAAAAAAGGCCGCTCGTTCTGTCCAGAAAACGAGCGGCCTGAGCGAACATAGTGACCCGTGGGGTCACAAGTCATATCGGCATGTCAGCGGGGGGCGACTTTAATCCGGAACTCTTTGGATTCTATTAAAGAATCGCCAGGGCACGCTTCGGGGACTGCATGGATTCCACGTGCAAGATATGCCGCTCTAGCGCTAACCCAAGATCCCCGAACCGTTTCGCGCTCGGTCGCTTTGCAAATCGCCGCCGAGTCGTTCATAATCAAATCGGCAATCGAGGGGGCCTTGTCCGTTTACTGGTTGAAATTCGACCGGCAATCCAAGCAGAATGTCCGCGGGGGAGATCATCGAAATGCGAGTTCTTCGGCAAGCTGGCGGGTGGTTGGCTGCACTGATCGTTGTCGCAGCGGGTTCTCAAACGCTGGTTGCGCAGCGACCAAGCCCCCGGACACTGGCCGCCAATCGTGGCTTGATCAAGGCCCCCACCTTCGACAAGGAAGTGCTGGATCTGTTCGCCACCGATGCTCGCACCAGGATCGGCAATGGTCCGCCGCCAGGCGAGAAGAAAGCGGCGCAGCCGAGCGGCGGTGCCCCGGGCGCAGCAGCTCCGGGCGAGGCGGCGCCAGCGGGCGGCGGTGGCAGCTTTGCCTGGTCGAAATTGATTTCGTCGGAGAATCTCGAATCGGAGATCAAGTCGCTGGGGGCGGTCGCCGCCGACGCCGTGAAGACGCCGAACAATTTCAAGAGCAAGGGCCGAGAAATTGCCCAAGGCGCGTTCACGGAACTGGCGTTGCTGTTTGGTGTGATCTCGCAATTCGATGGCGATGTGAAATGGAAGAAAGATGCCCTGGCATTGGAGTCGGCTTACTCGCCGCCGCCAACAACTGCAAGACCAGCAGCGACTCCGCCTACAAGGAAGCCAAGATGCGCAGCGAGGGGCTGCTCGAATTGCTCAAAGGCGGGTCGATCGACCTGCCCAAGGCCGAGGGTCCGGGAACCTGGCACGAACTATTGATTCGGCCGGTCCTGATGAAGCGCCTTGAAGAAGCCCGGGGCGGAGGCAAGGTTGCCAAGTACACGGCCAACAAGGGCGATTTCAAGAAGGGGAAGGATGCACTAATGCGCAAGGCGCAAGTGCTGGCGGCGATCGCCGAGGTAATCAAAGATCCGGGTTTTGAAAGCGCCAATGACGAAGCCTATCAGAAATACGCCCAAACTTTTCAGACGAATTGCCTGGCGCTGATCGAGGCCGTCAAGGGCGACGATCCTGACAAGGCGCAGGCGCTTCGCCAGGTCAGCAAGGCCTGCGATAGTTGCCACGGCGATTTCCGCTAGTCATCGGTGATTCACCACAGGGGCGCGGTGATTCACCACAGGGGCACAGAGACACCGAGAAGACGAAAGAGGTGCATGGAGTTAAAGGCGGTGCGTCTCGCAAAGCTCGACAACACCCTACGAATTACTGCAATCCTCGAAATTCACCTGAGCACCAAGAACATCAGCGGCACCATCACCAACACGCCGATCGCAAGGACGACGATAATGATGTTGGTGTAATCCCGCGGCTTCTTCAGGTTGCGGCGAGGCTTGGCGAGTTCCGTCAGTTGCTGGTCCACCGGCTCCGAGCCCGCCGGCATTTCCGTCGCAGCGATGGCGGCGACGAGATCCGGCGCAATTTCTGCCCCAGCCGGCACGGCGTTGACGAGTGCCGCAGCCTGCACGGCGCTACCCCGGGCAGCGGCGGCAAACCCAGCATGGGCGTGCGGAATTGCGGCAGTACTGAATTGGCCGGCTGCCAATCCTTCCAGTCCTGGCGCCAGACGAGCGAATCGGCCGTGACGCGGCCCTCGTCGATCCATGAACGAAACAAGTCTCCAGTCGCCGGACCATAGGGTGTCGCTGCTCCCGGCGGCACGACGTACCATTGCATTTCCGGATTCTCAGCGATCGGATCGGCCACCGGTGCGGTGGGGACGCCTACCGGAACCGGAACCGGCGCCGGTGCTCGCACTCCTGCTGGACGAACCGGCGCGACGGCAGCCAGCGGCGTGGCCAGCGATTCCATGGCCATGTTCACGCTCTCGGGCGTATCGTGCCCGGCAGCATTCTGACCAGCCATCGGCGGCCCTTCGGCCGGGATTTCGACCCTGGCCTGGCATTTGGGACAAAAACCCCGCTTGCCGGCCAATGCGGATTTGACGTGCAGCACGTGTCCACATTCGGCACATGCAAACCTGATACCCATACGCTTCGTCCGAAAGATGAAATCACCCACGGCGTGCAATTCGGCGACCAGAGTTCGAGAGTCGTCGCAGCAGCCACAGGGCTATTATATTGCATCCATGCGTCTTCGTCGCAATCGCTTGCCCGGCGACAATAGCAGGAGGCCGCAAAAAAAAGGCGGTATCGCGCCTTCGGCGCCTGGTGCGTCGCCGCGCAGCTCTATGCCACCCCTGACGGCGCTGCCGCGCCTGCCGAATGTAGGGCCCCTCGACGCCGGTGACAAGATTCTCGATCGAATTGTTGGCGGTCGTCGCGCCGAGGGCTTACAGTGGACGGCATTCATCGGCAGCAACACACAAAAAAGCAGGAGCCGACGATGCAGTCCACCGCGCCAATGAGATCGCCGAAATCGCCTTGGTCGGAGATCTCACCGATCACGAAGCCGAAATCACCTCCAAATTGCTGGAAGTTCCCGCCGGCGGAGAATGCGTTCTGTATATCGATTCGCCCGGCGGCAGCCCCTCTGCGGCATGGCGCTGATGTCGCTGTTGCTGTTGCGTGGGCTGCGGGCCACGGGCATCGTTACCGGCGAGTGCTCGTCGGCGGCGCTGTGGCCGTTTGCAGCCTGCTCGCGACGGCTCGTGACGCCGTACAGCGTGTTGCTTTTCCATCCCATGAAGTGGCAGAGCGAAGAACACGTAGGGCCTGGCCGAGGCCGCCGAATGGGCCCGGCACTTCGGCCATTTGGAGACCGAGATGGACCAGGTTCTCGCCGGTCTGTTCGGCACGTCGCAGGCCGAGATGAGCCGCTGGATGAATCCCGGCCGGTATCTCAGCGGCCGCGAACTGGCCGAGACCGGCGTCGCCGAACTGGTCGATCTCAAAACGCTCAATCTGTTCGAGCGCAACGGCCGCCCGCGCAATCGCAAACGCGTCCGGGTTCGTTAAGCCAGCTCCGAATGCCTGCTCCGCCATCGCGCTCAGCGGCGAAAGCTGCTGGCAGTACGGATGGCAATAAATGGGTAAGATTTAACGATCGCATCAAGTTTGCGGGCCTGCCTGCCGATCTTTTCCTCGAACCTGCTTCTCGGTAGTCTTCGCCCCCGTTGGGGCTGCGCAGGTTGAAGACGGCGGTGAAGGGAAAATGGCTGTTGTGGCTCACCCAATCGTTGGCCGGCTGGCAGGCGTGATTGCCGGGGTCGCCTTTATGGCGATCGCGGTGGTCGTCTCGTCGGCCCGTGCGCAAACTCCGGCCACCTCGGACACCGCCGGATCTGGCCTCGGCTAAGCTTTCAGAGAACGCTGGCGCAACGGCGCCGGTGACAGCGCCATTGCCGCCCTTCTATCTGCGCCAGCCGACATCCAGCCCGCCGGCTGAATCCGCACCGTCGACATCAGCCGCGGGCTCATGCGCCGCCCCACAAGCGTTCCAACAACCATTTCAGAGACCGTTCCAGCCGACCCAGGTCAGCTTTGAAGAGCCGCTCGATGGTGCGAAGGGGCCGGACCTCGACGTCGCCGCCGCCTCCACCGGCTGGTTCCTTGCCGATACCGCCTGAAGAGTTGCCGACCGGTGAGACGTTGCCGCCCCTTTCGCGCACAGGTCGAGCAAATCGTCGCCGAGTACTTGCAAGCTCACCCCGAGGCGGCGCCAAACACCGGCGACTACGAAGTCGGCTCGAACGGCCGGATGGAGGCGTCGTTCTATAACGGCCTGATCTTCCAGTCAGCCAACGGCGATTTCTACACGCACATCGGCGGCATGACTCAGTTCGACATGACTGGGTTCAACAACGACCCACAACTCAATGCCAGCCCGTTCGTCGGCGGCGTGGGAGCGATCCCGATTCGGTGTATTTCCGCCGGGCTCGTCTGCGGATGGACGGTCGGATGTACGATCTGGCCGAATGGGCGGCCGAGTACGACTTCGCGAACGCGATTTCCACGTTCAACAATCTGCCCGGCAATCCTCCGGGTTTTCCCGCGCAAGCGCTGACACCCGGCCTCACGGATCTGTATGCCCGCTTTCTGCAACTGCCATTCTTTGGCAACTTGACGATCGGCAACTTCAAGGAACCGATCGGCTTTGAGCACCTGGTGAACGATCGCTTCCTGGATTTCATGGAGCGTTCCTACAACCAAAGCGTGTTCTACGGCGCGTTCAATAACGGCTTCAGTCCGGGCATCATGCTCTCGAATTGGGCGTCGAATGAGCGGGCCACTTGGGCCTTGTGGACCGGTCCGAATCAGAGCAATCCCTACGGCTATCATGTCGGTAACAGCCCCTTCGCCTTCACCGGCCGCTTCACGTACTTGCCCATTTACGACGGCGGCGGGCAGCTATCTGCTTCACCTGGGAAGCTCGGTCAGCACGCGTTCGCCGGACCAAGGGCAATTCCTGGCGCGGGCCACGGGCAACATCCTGAGCGGCCCGCCCGGCCCGTTGAACCCGGTTTACGCCACGACGGGCAGCCTGTCGGCAAACAACCAGAGCCTTGTCAACTTGGAGTTGGCGTCGGTGTGGGGTCCGCTGACGCTGCAGGCTGAGTATTGCGCCGAATGGATTTCCGACGTCAGCCCGAACCCCAACTTGTTTTTCACCCCTGCTCAACAAGCCGCCCTGGCCAGTGGCGGCACGGCCATCATCCAGGGCTGGTACACCGAAGCCTTGTGGTTCCTGACTGGTGAAAGCCGGGCCTACGACCGCCGCGCAGGCGTATTCGATCGGGTGATACCTTTCGAGAATGCGTATTGGGTCCGCGGCGCACGGCGGCCCGCCTTGCTTCGGCCGCGGGGCCTGGCAGATCGCCGCTCGCTACAGCGGGCTGGACCTGAACAGCGTGGGCATCAACGGCGGCACGCTCAACAGCCTGACGCTGGGACTGAATTGGTTCCTGACGCCAAACATGAAAGTCCAGTGGAACTACGACTTCACGCATCGTAGCCAGGTGGCAGCCATCGGCACCGGCAACATCAACAGCGTCGGCATGCGGCTGGCGATGGACTTCTAGACGAAATGCTGAATGATAAGTGCTAAGTGATAAATGACGTCGTCTATTCGACTCATTTCGCCGCTTCGCTTGCGACGCGTGCTTTCTCGCCGTGGTTGCCAACCGCGATCCACGGCGCAGAATGAAGTCTGCGTTCGCACTTCTTTCTGTTCCGGAAATGGGACTGTGGCACGTCTCGTCCTTGTGCGCATCGCCGGAGCCCTACTGATCGGACTGGCGCTCTGCCCGTTGGTGCCGCTACTGGGCCGAACGGAGTGGCCGGCGTGGATCGGGCCGTTTCTCGGCGATCTCTTCGGCGTGGCAATATGTTTCGCACCAAGCCCGCGGTGAAGATCGCCGCTGCGCATGGCGCTGGGCTTGAGTTTCAATCTGTTCCGCGAGTTCGCCCATCCGCGAATAATCTTTCTCACCCGCTGGTCGATGCCGATCGGCTTCTTTGCCGGCTGGGCGTTGTTTATCGTGCTGGCAAGTTTGGGCAATCGAGGCCGAAGAATTGCGGTGGTTGCCGGAATGCTTCTGATCGGCGGTTCCGCGGCGTACCAGCACGGCCTTCTCACGGCAGCTTATGAGCGACTCGAGAAATCGCGCGCGAGCGGCGACTCGACTCGACGATCGAGTCCCAAACGATCCTATTGCCGCCCGTTGATCAGATTGAAATTCTCGCTCTCTTGCAAAGGGCCGTAGGTTCGCCGAATTCATACGCGCAGGGACCAATGAAGGTGCTGACTGGCAAGGCGGCAGAGCAACTCGCGGCGGCATGGCGAAGCGAGCAGTTAGAACGCCGGTGGCTTCATTCGGCGATGCCAATCTATCGATTGCGATTTTCACAAGCAGGTTCTGTCGTCCATGAGACGACAATCTTTGCAACGTCTGAAACCGATTTCGGTTGCGGCCCGCCTGTTCCCTACTCGAACGCGAGCCAATGCCGGATGCGAGGTGCCTTCGTCGGCCGACTCTTCGAAATTTTTCCGCTTTCGGACGCGGTTAACGCCCAACTCGCCCTCGCGACAGCTATAGATCTGGACTTAGAAGGCCGCACCGGAGCGGCGGCGGCGATCAATCGCGAGGTGGAGCTTGACCCTCAGAGTGCAGAGATACGCGCGTGGCAAGCACGCTTGACCCGTAGCCCAGACCGCGCGATCGAATACGTGACGAAGGCCATCGAGTTGGCGACGGATTCGGCTGATCGTTGCCGATATTTTGAAATCCGTGCGCATCTGCATATGGCAGCGAAGCACTACCAGCAGGCGATTGATGATCATTCTCGGGCGATCGAGATTTGCCCCAATAACGCGGATCGCGCCCAGATCCACGACGCCCGTGGAGAATTGTTATACTGGACGGGACGAGTGCCCGAGGCGCTCGACGACTTCGACGCAGCCACTGCGGTAACGCCCGTTCACGAACTCTTTGACCGCCACCGCCGCGACGCAATCAAAGCATTAGAGAGATTGCAGATCACCAGGCCACGCAACGCCCCGCCCACCAAATAGCACGGGCCAGCGTCCTCACAAGCCCCTAACTCCTCGCTCCCAGCCCCTTTCCAGCCCTGCCGTGACCTAGACTTGCACTGTTTAGGCCTGTCCCGGCGGTAGAACGCCCGCCCACGACCGGCTAGAATACCCCGCAACTACAGACGGGCCGGCGTTCTCACCGAACAACTTGCGAGTACCCCTACCATGCCTACGAAGCTTTGCTGGCGGTGTTTGTTCCTGATCGTTGCGGTAGTCGGCCTGATCCAGGCGAATGCCCGGGCTGAAGACGCCAAGAAAGAGGCCCAGGTCGTTACGATCGGCGACGGGGCCTTCGAGATGCCCGTGGCCGACGGCTGGGTCCGCAAGGAGCCGAAGGTGCGGATCATCGAGCACGAATTCGAAGTGCCGCCCGCCGCAGGCGACGAGAAACCGGGACGCGTGACGATCATGGGCGCCGGCGGTTCGATCGATGACAACATCGCCCGTTGGGCCGGCCAATTCTCGCAGCCCGACGGCTCGGAAACCGGGGACAAACTCAAAACCAGGAAGGCCACCGTGGCCGGCCAGGACGTGATCTTCGTCGATATCCGCGGCACGTACGAAGACAAGGCCGGCCCGTTCGTTCCCGGACCGGGCGTCAAACGCGAGAACTATCGCATGTTGGCGGCCATCATTTCCACCAAGAAGGCCGGTAATTACTTCGTCAAGCTCTACGGTCCTGAAAACACCATCACCGGGCAAGAAGCCAACTTCATGAAGATGATTGAAGGCCTACAGGCCAAGGGATAAGCTCCAGCGCATGAAAATTCAACAATTTCTCGAACACCACGGCGTCGGTTGTAATCCATTCGCCGAGGAAGACGCGAAGACCGATCCGGTGTTCAAAGAACACTGCATCGCCAGCACGTACCATCCGGCCTGGGACAAGGTCTACGGCGATCCGTCCGACCCGGCCACGTCGATCGTGTTCGGCGAAAAGGGCTCGGGCAAGACGGCCCTGCGGCTGCAAATCGCCCAGCATGTGGCCCGCTACAACCGCTCGCGCCCCAACCAACGGCTGTTCGTCATCGAGTACGACGATTTCAATCCGTTTCTGGATCGGTTCCGCGCGAAGGTCGGCGGCCGGAAGCCCGAGCAAGTGCTCTCGGAATGGAAGCTGTGGGACCACATGGACGGCATCCTGGCGCTAGGCGTCACGCAACTGGTCGACGCCATCGTCGATCCGCTGCCGCGTGTCGCGGCGAGCAGCTCGGCTGATGCCGTTCGTCCCGGCACTTCGACTGCCACCCCCGGCAATGGCGAGCGTTCGTCGCTCGGCAAGCTGGAAACTTCGTTGTTGAACCGTGCGCAGGCTCGCGATTTGCTTCTGCTGGCCGCCTGCTACGACCAATCGACAGCCGAGCCGTTGCGTCAACGCTGGCATCGGCTGCGGCGCAAACTGCGGTTTCGCATCTGGCGCTCGCGGCAGTTCCTAGCGCTAGGCGTGTTGGTGACGCTGATCGTGTTCGGCTTGATCGCCGGTTTGCAAAAGTGGGAATGGCTGGCCAGCCCTTGGCCCTATGTGTTTGCGGCCATCGGTTGGGGGCCGTTTCTGTTCCAGGCCGCGAAATGGTTCATGCGTTCGCGGGCCATCGCCCGTCAAACGCGCGTGCTCAACCGCGAAGTCAACCCGCTGCGCCGGATCTTGATGTGCTTTACAGGCGACGAGTTGGCCGGCCAGCCGATGCCGAACAAGCAGCGCACGGACGACCGCTTCGAGTTGCTGGCCAAGTTCCAGTCGATCTTGTCGACGCTGGGCTTTACCGGCGTGCTGGTGCTGGTCGACCGAGTCGACGAGCCGCACCTGGTGAACGGGTCGCCCGAGTTGATGCGGGCCCTGTTGTGGCCGATGCTCGACAATAAGTTCCTCAAGCACCCGGGCATCGGTTTCAAATTACTTCTGCCGATCGAGCTGTCGTACTTCATCGACCGGGAAGACCGCGACTTTTACCAGCGTGCCCGGCTCGACAAGCAGAATATGATTCCTTCGCTCGATTGGACCGGCGAGTCGTTGTACGACGTGGCCAACGCCCGGCTCAAGGCCTGCGCCAGCAATGGCAAGAGCCCTTCGCTACGGGAACTGTTCGACACGTCGGTCAACGACCGGCGGCTGATCGATGCCCTGCGGCACGTTGCGCGTGCCACGGCACCTGTTCAAATTCCTCTATCGTGCCTTCGTGGCGCACTGCAGCGCGCACACGGATGAAAGTCCGGTCTGGCAGATTTCGAGCGCTACGTTCGAATCGGCCTTGGCTCTGTACCAGCGTGACCAGGATGCCTTCGACCGAGGCGTCGGTGCGGGCTGAGAGGAGTCCCCCCTAGGGCGAGCATGGACGAGCAGCCTGACGACATTTGCCCACGGCCCGATTTCGTGCCGCGGCTGCAAACCCAGCCTCTTTCGCCGCCGATCTATACATCGGCCGTGTATCGTTGTGCCGATCCTGACCAGGCCGATCGTTTACTGGGGGGCGAAGAGACCGGCTACGTCTACAGTCGCGACGGCCATCCGAACGCCGATCTGTTGGCCGAGAAATGCCGCGAACTGCACGGCGCCGAGCGGGCAGCGATTTGCGCCTCGGGCATGTCGGCCCTGGCACTGGCGGCTCTGGCCACGCTCGAACAGGGCGACCACGTCGTCGTGGGGAACATGCTCTATGGGCGGACCTTGCAGTTGTTCACGAAGGAGCTGCCTCGCTTCGGCCTGACGGCGACGGTCGTCGACACCTGCAATCTCGACGAGACGCGCCTGCGCGGCGGCGAAGCCCCGCACGCGGTTGCTGATCGCCGAAACGATCACCAATCCGCTGTTGCGCGTCTCGGATCTGGCGGCGCTGGCCGATATTGCCCATCGAGCCGAGGCCCGCTTGCTGGTCGACAATACGTTCGCCGGTCCGACGATCTGCCGGCCGTTGGAATTCGGGGCCGACCTGTGCGTGGAAAGCCTGACCAAAGTCATGAGCGGCCATAGCGACGTCATCCTGGGGCTGCTGTGCGGGCCGACGGCGATTTGGCCGCGCGTCGGTTCGGCCCTGTCGACTTGGGGACTGGCGTCGAGCCCATTCAATTGCTGGCTGGCGTTACGGGGCCTGGGCACGTGCGCCCTACGCGTCGATCGGGCCACGTCGAATGCCCAGGCTGCGGCCGAGTTCCTCACAGGTCGCAACGACATCGCAACCGTGTACTATCCGGGGCTGGCCGATCATCCCGACCATCTCGTGGCACGGCGGCAATTTGTGGCCGGGTCGCCTGAGCCGCGTTTCGGAACGATTGTGACGTTTACATTTCGAGGCGGGCAAGCGGCCGCCGAATCGTTCATTCGAGCAGCCCACCGGATTCCCTTCTGCCCCTCGCTGGGCGACCTGTCGACAACGCTCAGCCACCCGCAATCGACCAGCCACCGGGGCATTTCGGCCGCCGAGCGCGAAGCCCAGGGAATCCTGGGCGGGACCATTCGCCTGTCGTTGGGCATCGAATCGACGGCGGCGGTAATCGATGCCTTGCAAGAGGGGTTCGCCGGCGTGTCGGGCGCCGCCTCTTAGGGCCGAGCAGCGCAAGACAAACTGATTAGCTGGTGTCGATTTTCCGAAGCCCAGCCATTTATGGCTGGGGCTCCGTCGATCGTCGCACCACTATTCAGTCCCGGTTTGAGCCGCCCTAGGGCGGCTCAAACCGAGACTGGAGGATAAAAAACGGCTACCGATTTCCCAGCCATAAATGGCTGGGCTACGGAAAAAATCGTTGGGCCCGCTGCCGCTCAGAAGATCCTGCATACCCATTCGGCCAGCCGATCTGGAACAATCCCTCGTAAATGATATGATTACGATCGTTTATAGTTCGTAGTAGAAACTTTCTATTGGAGTTGCCTATGCCTGAAAAAGAAGAAGCTCTTGAAGTTGAAGGCGTCGTAACGCAAGCGTTGGCCAATACGCGATTTCGCGTGAAAATCGAGGGCGGCCACGAAGTCATTGCGCATGTCGCGGGACGCATGCGACGGAATTTCATTCGTATTGTTCCGGGCGACAAGGTTCGCGTCGAGTTGTCGCCGTATGATTTGACCAAGGGGCGGATCACCTTCCGCGAGCGGTAGAATAGCCCGAATCGCGTCTGCGACCGCCGATTTCTTGAGCCCCCCTGCACGTCGCATTCTCTTGAGCGGGGAGCGATCGATGGATTTGCCCTTCCCGGGCTGCGTCGGTGCTGCGCGGCTGCGGGCGGCCGTATCGGGGCATCTCGCGAGGTTTTTTTCCGCCTTCAGTGGCCCCGCCGGGCATTTTGACGTACAACTACGGCTTACTCACGGAGGAGCTTACCAGGATTGATCCGATTTCCGGCCTGCGACCGATTGCGGTCGTAGACCGAGCGATTGCTCGCGGGGCCGGTCTTGTCCGGCAACCACTTGTTGGCAACCACCTGCTGGCAACCACGATTTCGCTGCTGATCAGATTCGCGCCCATCCCTGGTGCGCCTCGCGTCCGAGGAATTCGCTTACACGTCTAGCTGCTGTTAAGGAGACCCAAGCAGTGAAGAAGATTCTGTTGGCGGCCCTGGCCGTCGCCTCGTTGTTGCTGCCCGTGTCCCGCCTTTCGGCGGCAGATGATGCGCCGGCCAAATTGCAGCCGGTTGTCGTGGTATCGCTCGCGAGCTACGACGAACTGTTTCACGACCTGGACTTCATCGGCACGGTTTCCGACAATCCAGACCTGGGGAAAGGGCTCGAAGGCCTGATCGCCATGTTCACCCAATGGCAAGGGCTGGCCGGTCTCGACAAGACCAAGCCGCTGGGGGCCGCGGTCACGACCGACGGCGGAAACTTCCAGATCCTCGGCTTCGTGCCGGTCAAGGACGTCAAAAAGCTGTACAGTGCGCTGGCCGGCGTGATCGGCGAACCCGATGACGCAGGCGACGGCGTCTCGCGCTTCAATACGACCGCCGTGCCGATCTACGTCAAACAGCAGGGCGGTTGGGCCTACATCGGCCAGAGCCCCGAAAGCCTGGCAGACGTGCCCGAAGACCCCATCAAGCTGATGGGCGGCTTGACCAAGGATTACGACCTGGGCATACGGTTGTACCTGCAAAACATTCCCGAAGTGTTCCGCCAGTTAGCGATGGACCAGCTGAAGGCCGGCGTTCAAGCAGGCCTCGAGAAGCAGCAGGGTGACGACGAAGCGCAGGCGGAAGTCACCAAGAAGCTGGTGCAGCATCAGATCGACGAGATGATGAAGGCGTTCAACCAGATCGATCAGCTCACGATCGGTTGGGCCATCGACGCTTCGGGCCGGCGCTCGCTGCTCGATTTGAGCGTCACCGCGCTGGCCGATAGCGACCTTGCCAAGCAACTCACTGCCGACGCGCCCGCGGCCTCGAAGTTCTCCGGGTTCCTGCACGCCGACTCGTTATTGAAATTGCATCTCAACGGCGTCGTGGCTCCTGACGACGCTCAGAACGCCGCCACCGTGGCCGAGTCGCTCAAGGATCAACTCGGCGCCGAGATTGACAAGAGCGATGACCTGGACGACGACCAGGAAAAGACCGTCGTCAAAGGCCTGGTCAACGACGCCATCGATTTAGTCGTAGCCACCTTGAAAAAGGGTGTCATCAACGGCGGCGCGAGAATTTCCGGCAGCGGGCCGTTTACTGCGATCGTGGGGGGCTATTTCGCCAACGGAAACAAGCTCGAAGATCTCTTCAAGAAGGCCGCCGACTTGTTCGAGGACGAAGATGACGAGGATGCGCCGAAGATAAAGTACGACGTCGCCAAGGCTGAGGGCCTGCGATTTCACACCGTCACCATGGACTGGGATAGCGACGATGATGACGACGATACCGAACTGGTCGAAGCAATGTTCGGCGACGAACTCAAGCTTACGTTCGGCTTTGGTTCTGAGAGCGCTTTCGTGGCCTTGGGCCCCGACGGCGTCAACGCGATCAAACAAGTGGTCGTCAATTCCTCGGATGCGAAGCAAGCCGGCGATTACCCGATGCAACTCTCCGTGGCCCTGGCCCCGGCGCTCAAGTTCGCCAGCGAGCAGAAGAACGCCGATCCGCTCTTGGGGCTCGTGGCCGACGGCCTGCAACAGTCGGGCAAGGATCACGTCCTGCTGACGGGCCGCCAGATCACCAACGGCGTGCTCTATCGGCTGGAAGCGGAAGAGGGCGTGCTGAAGCTGATCGGTGTGGCCGTCAAGGCCGCCGCGGCCCGCGGCGGCGCCAACTAAGACGCAACCGCCCAGCGACGAACTCAGGCAACGAACATGCGGCAACGCTTGCCCCCATGGCAGGCGTTGCCGTTTTTTTCTTGGTAGACAACCTCTCTTTGGTCGTTCGACATGTTCGCCATTTACGCAGGGCCCGCGGGTGCGTCTTGGTGGCAGCCCCAACAATGCGCTGATAAACTGACCGAATCAAATCAACACGCGGCTCCAGTTCACGATCATTCTTTCTTTCGCAGGTCGTTGCATGAAAACGCTCGCCGTAATCGCGTTGATCGTCTTGGGCAGTTCCATCGGCAGCGGGGCCGAGTTGCCGCGCAGCAGCCCCGAGGCTCAGGGTATTTCCTCGTCGGCGATTCAGGCATTTGTCGAGGCGGCAGATAAGAACCTCCAATCGCTTCACAGCTTCATGCTGTTGCGGCATGGCCACGTCGTGGCCGAGGGCTGGTGGGCGCCGTACGACGCCCAGGCACGCCACTCGTTGTTTTCGCTGAGCAAGAGCTTCACCTCGACGGCCGTAGGGCTTGCCATTGCGGAAGGGAAGCTCAGCCTGGACGACGAGGTCTTGAAGTTCTTTCCCGACGATGTTCCAGCCGAGCCCAGCGCCAATCTCAAGTCCATGCGCGTGAGCGATCTGCTGCGCATGTCCACGGGCCAACAAACCGAGCCGCCGCGAAACCCGGACCAGGTTTGGACCAAGGTCTTTCTGGCGCACCCGGTGCCGTTCAAACCGGGCACGCATTTCCTTTACAACACTTCGGCCACGTACATGCTCTCTGCGATCGTGCAGAAGGTTACAGGCATGACCACGCTGGATTATCTCGGCCCGCGATTGTTCGAGCCGCTGGGGATCAAACATCCGACCTGGGAAACCAGCCCCCAAGGCGTGTCGACCGGCGGTTTCGGTTTGAGCGTCCGGACCGAAGACATTGCCCGTTTTGGCCAACTCTATTTGCAAAAGGGAGCGTGGCAGGGGAAGCAACTCGTGCCGGCAACTTGGGTCGAGGCGGCTACAGCCCGACAGACTTCGAACGGGAGCGACCCGAAGAGCGATTGGGCCCAAGGCTACGGCTATCAGTTCTGGCGATGTCGTCACGGCGCATATCGAGGCGACGGAGCGTTCGGGCAATTCTGCGTCGTTCTTCCCGAACAGGATGCCGTGATCGCCATCACTAGCGGATTGAAAGACATGCAAGGCGTGCTGAATCTGGCCTGGGAGAAGCTGCTGCCCGCCATGGAATCGTCATCGCTGCCCGCCAACGACGAGGCTGCCGGAAAGCTTCGCCAGGCACTGCAGGGCTTGTCTTTGCGGCCGGTCGAAGGATCCGGCACGCCGACCGTTGGGCTGGGCAAGCGTTACGTATTTCCGACGAACGAACAACAACTGGAAGCGATTACCCTGCAGAGCGACGGCCAGGATGGCCCCGTGACGCTCGTTGCACGAATCGCCGACTCAGACCAACGTATTACCTGCGATCGCGGAAGCTGGCAAAAAGGGCGGTTCGCTTTGGCCAAGTTGCCGGAGCAACCCGTGGCGGCCAGCGGCGCCTGGACGGCCGGCGACACGTTCACGGCCAAACTTTGCTTTTACGAGACACCGTTCACGATCACCGTGAAGTTGAAGATTTCCGGCGATGAGCTGACCTGCTCCGCGGCGTCGAACGTGGGCTTCGGCTCGGCCAAGGAATCGCAACTGACGGGAAAGGCCGAATAGCTCGTTTTCGGGATGCTCGCCAACCTCTGCTCCGCACCGTCACGGGGCAACTCGAAAAATGAATCCATTGCGTTAGTACGTTGCAGGCGGTTCATGGCGTGCGGCGTCGTCGCCAATTCGGGCGACATCGTAAGCACCCCTCCCCTCTAATTGCGCTTGCCGCGTCGCTTCGAGGACGGTGGCGACGACCTTCGATTGGGCGGCCTTGGCGATTGCGTCGACGTCAAAGTCGTTGTAGGCGGGCGGCTCGCCAAGCTCACGATCCACGTCGGCAACGATTCTCTCCCGCAGCGCGGCCGCTCCGCCGCCAGCTTGGGCCAACTCGCTCCGGGCAATCAGCGCGATGATCGTTCGCTGTAAGTGCCGAAGGTGTTGAGCCGTCTGCTGACTGGATGAGCCGGTGAATTCCACCGGCTTGGCGCGGAACAGCCTGACCGCCTCGGCGTGCAGCGATTCGCATTCTTGGGCTGTAATTTTTCCGCCCCGTACCGACGCACAGAGCCTGCCGCTCATCGTATTCCGCAGACCACGTTCCGAATGATTAACCTTCTGGCCGGGAGCCCCAGATTGTTTCGGTTCCTGACACATTTTCTGCACCCATTTTCTGCACCCAATGCTGCACAGGGCAACCAGGGCGAACAGGCCCCTTAATGACCACCGTCCCCACGTCTTTGCCATCTGAGCAGGCTCCTCTCGAATTGGCTGGTCTGCCATCGCAAACCCGGGGGAATTAAACGGGACGGGTACGAACGTCATGAAGTTTAGGCGTAATTCTCGTCTGCGGCGAGGGTTGGTCACGCTAGCATGCGGCATGCTATCGGGTTGAGTGTGCTGGGTTCGACGAAGGCGTTTGCTTGGGGTGAAAGAATAGGCTGGGGCACTACTTTTCCTTTTGCCATTCAGCACCCTGATATGATTCGAAATCTTCTTGAGGCGGTCACCACGATCAAACGGAGTGTGGCCGATTGTTTGACGTCGGCGTCGATCGAGCGAGCTTGCCAGGCAGAGAACCACCGTTGGCGGCAACGCGACCTGGGGCCGGCCAAGACGCTGCAGGCATTTGTCCTGCAAGTTCTACACGGCAATACGGCCTGCACTCACACCGTTCGCCTGGCCCATTTGAACTGCTCGGCAGAGGCGTACTGCCAATCGCGAGCACGACTCCCTCTGTCCGTGTACCGGCGGCTGCTGGACGAGACGAGCCAGGCGGCACGTCGGAGTTGCCGTTTGCCCTTGTGGCACGGGCATCGCACGTTTCTGATCGATGGCTCCAGCTTCTCGATGCCGGATACGCCCGAGTTGCAGGCCGTGTTCGGCCAGTCGGGGGCGCAGCGAGCGGGTTGCGGTTTCCCCATCGCCCATTGGCTGACGATGTTTGATGCCCGCAGCGGTCTGCTGGTGCGACAACTGGCCTTGCCGTTGCGAACGCACGAGATGTCGCAAGTGGCCGCTTTGCATCCGGAACTGAACGCCGGCGACGTGCTGGTGGGCGACACGGCCTTCGCCTCCTACGCCCATTTGGCGCTGCTCTCGCAACGAAAACTGCACGGCGTGTTCCGCGTCCATCAGCGGCAACTGGTGAGCTTCCGCAAGGATCGCAAGCTGGTGGGCAAGCGTCCCCAGGGAACCGTGGCTTTGCACGCCGCGAGTCGGCTGATTCGCAAGCTCGGCAAATACGACCAACTGGTCGAGTACAGCAAGCCGAAGCAGCGTCCGACGTGGATGAGCGCGGAGGCCTACGCGGATTTGCCTGCTACGCTCGTCGTGCGTGAGATTCGCTATCACACCAAGCTGCCGGGAGGCCGCACGCGCGTCGTGACGCTGGTGACGACCTTGCTCGACGCCGAAGCGTATCCGGCTACGGACCTGGCCGCGTTATATGGTGAACGCTGGAGAATCGAAACCAATCTGTCACACCTCAAGACGACCATGGGCATGGACGTTTTGCACTGCCGTACGATGACGGGCGTGCTCAAGGAGATGACGGTCTACGCGATCGTCTACAACCTGGTGCGATTGGCGATGAACAAGGCGGCCGGGCAGCAACACACTTCGCCCTACCGGATCAGCTTTATCGACGGCTTGCGTTGGTTATCCCAGGCTTGCCGCTCGACGCCCCGCTTCCAGTTGATCGTCAACCCTCATCGGCCCCACCGCCAAGAACCGCGTGTCCTCAAGCGCCGGCCGAAGCAGTTCGATCTCATGACGAAACCTCGGCACCAGCTACGTCAACGACTGTTCAGCAAATCACTTGCGGCCTAACTTCATGACGTTCGGGGCGGGTACAAGTATTTAGACCGCTCTGTTTTACACCCTCTGATTGTCCCTTCGCGTTGTCCGATCAATTTCTCCTTGACCGTTTGAGATATGCAATTCCTTTGCTCTCGGGGTTAGTGCCTTGCTCAACGGGGACGAATCGAAAGTTCGCATGACCGTGCTTCGCTGCGCATTCGACAACAGCTGCCGTGCAGAAGAACGCGGCGGGTGAAAGATCGGTGGTGAATAGGTTGGCGCCATTCCAGCTGCCGGGTACGAAGGTGTACGGCCAGACGCGGGCGTGTTGCTTGCGGTAGGTCGCCGAATCGTCTTCAGATCGGATTCCACAGCCTGGGCAAAACTGAACGCCGACGAACCCACTTTTGTCAAAGTCCAATTCCGCCCCTCGCATCCGTTCACCATCGACCCAAAAGTACGGCGGCGGCTCTACGTCTGCGATTCGTTTAGGGAGGGGGAGGCCGATCATTACTCGTTGAGCAGGAAAGGTACCGACCCCTTCCTTTGTCCAGGCTTCGAGAACGCGTTCGGAGACAACGAGTAACGGGTACGCGCCGCAGCCGAGAACGTCGGGCCATTGGCTCCCTTTCTTTGGGTCCATCGTAACGCGTAATTCGCCGACAGGATCCTGCCCAGCGACGCCACATACGTGGCATGGAGACGAGTCCTGTAGCCCTTCGTTGACGCTTTGAATCCACGGCACGCCGCGAGCGCCTATTGAGTTGTCGGATATTTGAAAAAAGGCTGTCGTCATTGAAACCTCGGATCTTTTCTGAGTTCATTCATACGTATAAGAATCTGCTCCCGAGTTGCCTTCGGTTTCGCGTTGATGAAGCTTCTCCATTCCGTCTCATACGCGTCACTCCATTTCTGGTGTCCTCCCTCGGGCCCTGCTTCAACCCATCGACCAAATTTAGGATCGTTAACATTCAGACCACGCCCTTCGGCGGCGAACCAGTCTCTGAATGTCCACGGAAGATCATGGTGTGCGTTGGGATGCTTTAATGTTGGTGGCGGAGTCCCCATTGCTCTTCGAAGGCCGTTTCGATCTGTCGGTGGTTGAATCGCTGGGATTTTGCCCGCGTTCTTGCCCGTCGATTTTGTCCCTTGCTGACCGCCGTCAGATTCCGGGGCGGTTTTCCCACTCTCCTTCTTGTACCCCTCCTCAAGTTCGTCGGCAATTGCGTTCGCCTCTTTCTTGGCAGCCGCATTGGTCTCGCGACCGGCCAGGTCACGCAGCTCACCGGCGACCTCATTCAGCTCCTTCTCCAGCACTTGCCGTGATTTCTTGTTGCTCTGTTCGACTAACTTTTCAAGACGACCCTGAAGTTTTGCGTACGATTTTTTGAAGGCTGGGGAGGCGATCTTGGCAATTCGTGTAGCCGCCTGACCGAACAGCAGTCCCAGAATCAGCGCGGGCCCATTCGTCGCCACAAAAGTTGTGAACGCTTCCCCCTTCCCCTTCGTTGCCAAATCCTGCTGAAGCTTATCTACACCTGCCGGGCCAAACTGATCGCGATAATGGCGAATGATCGCTTGCCATCCGACGTCATCGATGACGCCCCCGCTGCCAAGGAACTTCCTTTGGATGTACGTTGGTTCAAACTTGACTGCGCCGCGAAGATCGTACACCTCGTCATTTTGATAGCGTATTTTCTTGATGGGAACTTTCCACCATTGGGAGTTCACCTCGTAATAAAGCACTCCGTCGTTTTCCATGTAGCTGTCGAAATTCACCCAGTTCAGGGCATCTCCGCTTCCGTTGACGCCCGTCCCTTGGCTCGGTGCCGCCTCTTCTGCTTGTTTCGCGTCTTGAGCGCTGGGGTTATCCGATGTAGCAGTAGTCGTTCCGTGACCATCCTCCGCAAAACGTGCCGCTTGGGCGGCGGCGATGCGGGCCACGAACTTCTGCTGCATCGCGGGTGGGACCGCAACTTGCGCCGCCAGTTGCCTGGCCACCTTCAGCCAGACTTTGGGCGGAAACTTCTCGATGATCTGCGATGCCAGTCGATCGAAGATTTCCACCGCCCATTCGAACGGCGTCCTCGCCGCCAGCTGCGCTGCTGCTTCTTTGGCCACCCGCTCCAGCGCGGCCTGGTGCTCCGCGGTCATCCAGGCTCGAAATCGTTGCTGGACGTCTTCCGTGAGTTGCCAACTACTGAGCACGTCTTCGATCACGTGCAACCAGCTTTCAGGCGGGTGCCGCCGCATAATGCCGTGGCCGAGTTGGCGCATGCCGGGCTCGTTCAACGTTTCGGTGGGCGACATGGGTTCGCCTAACGGAGTCGCGCCGGGATGGGCTTGCGCGTCAGTCGCGTGGCGCTGGAAGCAGTCCATCGCGGCCCGCAGTTCGTCGGCGGGGACGAGTTGTTTCCGTAACTCACCCAGCAGCCGGCAAAGCTTGCGATACTCCGAGTCGCTCACCAGGATGCCGCGCTGACGCCAGTCGTGGAGAAAGCCATGGAGCGAAGCTTCCCAGAAGAAGGCCCGATCGAGTCGCAAGCCATTGATGAAATCGTTCAATGCCTGACCGAACTCGTCGGCCAGGGCTTGCAGCTTGGTGGCCAGTTGTTCATAAGCGTTCTGAAGCATCACGTTACCTTTCGCGTCGGCCCTGCGCTCAATCGTGCGGGTGCCCCCTGTGCGGCACCGAACCGGCGAAGCCGTTTCATCGGCGCCGGCTGATGGTCCCTCGGGTCTGCCCCGCATAGATCTGGGTTTGACGGTCGACGATTCGACGCGTGACCGTTTCGGCGAGGAGCTTCATTTCCGTGACCAATTTGCGAGCGTCGAACTCGACAGTGATCTGCACGCGAAAGCCGCCGGTCGTTGCACCACCGGCAGTGCCCGGACTGGGCCCCGGCGCGGTGGATGGACGTTTTGTCGCCGGGCTAGGGAAGTAAGGCGGAGTCGACCCAATATGCGGGTCTGTCCGGCTCGGCTGTGGCGGCATTGATTCCGGATCGCGCGGAGTTCCCGCACCGCATAATCGCTTGACGAGGGCAGCGAGATCCGGACTCAAGGCGCCATCTTCGATAAGCGGCGGCACGGTGTTCCCGCCGGCATGCGGCGGGAGGCCCGGCGGCAGGCCGCACGACGCACCTGGGAAAGAGGCCGGCGAATCTGTAGGTGAGATTGTGCCAATCAATTTCCCAAGGGCAGGGTCGACGGACCCGGTTTGGGTCGGCAGCGCATCACCGCCGCCGCCTTGAGCAAGCAACTCCGCAGGCGATGCTGAGGTATCGGGTCTCGACACCGGTCCTGCGTAGCCCGGAATCGGCGTGCTAGCCAGAAAATGCTCCAACCAGCCTTCGGGCGGCGACTCACGCTTTGGCAGCAAGTTCGCCAGCAGATCGGCCGGCTGAGCGCCCGAACCACGGGCGGCCAGACGCAGACCGAGCAACTCGGCGATGGCCAGAGTCCACGGCGATTGCGGAAGGGGAATCATCGCGAGGTTCCTTTCGTAAACAGGAGGTAAAGCTGCCGAGCCGTCTCGGCCGCGTCGGCTTGGCGGAGCGCGAGATGCAAAAGGCCCAAGTCGCGGTGCAGGATCGGATCGGCCCGCTCCGTCGACGTGAGGCAAGCCCCGCCCGTGCCCACGATCTCGTGGTAGCGACGCATCAGCCGCACCAGGTACGGCAGGGAGCGATCAAAACGCTCGCCGTCCGCGGGGTTCTTTTTCGGGCAGGTGATGCAGGGCGTGGGCGCGCCCACCGGACGAGCCACCGGCTGGCCGTGACGCAACAGCCGGCGATGCTGGCCATCGAAGACCCATTCTCGGCACCGTGCGCAGGTCTGCTCGGCGATGCGGGGGTGGGCCAGCAGCATGCCCACCCCTGAATCAGTTTTTTTCGTCGCGCTCCTCGCGCACTTCGCCAACCGTTTTGCCACGGGTTTCCGCCGCGCGAACGTCGGCGGCCTGTTGCTCTTGCTGCTCCGACGGCCACGAGGGGTCGATGTCCGAAGGGGTATAGCCGAGGACGATGCGGTACAGCTTCAAAAACAGCTCCGGCTGCAAGCGGTCGACCGCTTCGCGGCTGATGCCGACTGATTGCCCGGCCGGATCAATGAGATCCCATTCGACAAGTTTTTCGGTCAGCAGTTCGCGAGCTTGCCGATCGAACGCGCTCGCCGTGGCGCCTTCGGCCGTTTCGATCAGGGGGCTGCGCTGAGCCGAGAGCACCGGGCGGAAGCGGAAACGCAGGGCGTCGTGCAGCCGATCGACGGGCTGGATGTAGCCGGGCTGGGTGTAGCCATCGGCGATGAAATTGACACAGAGCATCTTGAATCCTCCTGGCTGCGGAAATGTCGCGGGCGGCTGCGCGTGCCGGGCATGGCCGCGCCATGTACAAGCTTATGTACAAAAGTTTGAGCATAAAAAGCGTCCACGATCAAGACGCGTTTCAGGCCAGTCGAGAAAAAGACGCCGGACCGGCGAGGTGCTGGCAGGTGAAGAAAGGATCGCGATTAACAGATACGGCGCATCGGAGGATGTGCCACACCAACGCGAAACGACCCAGGGTGGTCGTGACGTCGCCCGGCGTGCTTCGAGAGGATGCGTTTCGAGTTCGCGAGGTAATCCCCGGGCTCACGCCCGGGGCTCGGGGGGGCTCAATCGCTCAGGAGGATCACGGGAGGCCGGCAATGAAAACGGCGCAAAGCGGGGTATGCGCAGTCGGCAAGGGGCGGCGCCGAAGAGGATGTTGTAGCGCGAACTTACTTGCCGCAGTAGTCGATCATGCGGGCGATCTCGCTCTTCAGATCCGAGCGACGCACGATGCGGTCGATGAAGCCGTGCTCCAACAGGAATTCGCTCGTCTGGAACCCCTTGGGGAGTTCGATGCGGATCGTGGCCTTGATGGTGCGCGGGCCGGCGAAGCCGATCAGCGCCTTGGGCTCGGCAAAGATCACGTCGCCCAACGAGGCGAAGCTGGCGGCCACGCCCCCCATCGTTGGATCGGTGAGCACCGAAATGAACAGGCCGCCGGCCGCATCATAGCGGGCCAGGGCCGCGGAGACCTTGGCCATTTGCATCAATGACAGAATGCCTTCGTGCATTCGTGCGCCGCCGCCCGAACCGCTGACGATGATCAACGGCAGATTCTCACGTGTGGCCCGTTCGATCGTACGGGTCAGCTTTTCGCCAACCACGGACCCCATGCTTCCCATGATGAATGCCGAGTCGGTGACGCAGAACGCCACGCGACGGGCCCGGATCATGCCGGTGCCGACGATGGCCGCGTCGCGCATGCCGGTGCGGGCCTGCTCGGCCTTGAGCCGCTGCGCATAGGGCTTCTTGTCGACGAAACCCAGCGGATCCGTCGGTTCGAGGTGGGCATCCCACTCCTCGAACGTGCCTTCATCGAGCAATTGCCGCAGTCGCTCGGGGGCCGAAACGTACCAGTGGTAGTCGCATTCCGGACAGACGTTGAGCCGCTTCTCGGCCTCTTGGCGGTAAACCGTGGCCTGGCAGCCGGGGCACTGCTTCCAAAGCCCCTCGGGAACTCCGCGCTTCGTGCGTGGTTTGGCCGGTGGCTTCGTGGGCGATGCTTCGGAGCTGTCGGCGGCGGTTTGCGGTGCGTCCATGGGACGGTCTGAGACTAGGGGTTTGCAGAAACAGGGGGCTAGAGCGTAGGGCCCAGCGCTGGGGAAGATTGTAAGCGAGATCCGGTATTCATCGCAATTACGCCCTTAGGGCCTCGGCCCTGCCCCTTCGCCCCGGTTCTGCCCTTGAACCCAATCCTGATTGTACTCACCCCAAATCCGCTGTGGACGCCAACACTGTGGACGCCAACACTGTGGACGCCAACACTGTGGACGCGAACACTGTGAACGCTAACTGGTCTGGGCCACGGCGGCAGGCTCGACGACGATCAATCCCCAGCGGGCATGCCCGGCGGCCGCCTTCCAGAGATCGCCCAACTCGCCGTGCGCCAATTGCACCCGCACCAGGCTGGCCAAGGGTTCGGGAACCACCAGGCCGATGACCGTTTCCTTGTTTTGCTTGTACTTCTTCACCAAACGGGCCAGGCAGGTTTGCACGCGTTCCCGGGCCTCGCTGAGCGTTTCGCCGTCGGGCGGGCAGATGCTATCGGGCTGCTCCTGCCATTGGCGATAGACCTTGGGCTGCTTGTGCTTGACCTCGTCGACGAGCATCCCCTGCCACAGTCCGTAACAAACGTTCTGCATTTTGTCGAGCTTTTTCAGCTTCACGCCCAACCGCTCGGCCAACAGGGTCGCGGTTTCCAACGCCGGCTCGCAATCCGAGCAGCAAATCATTTCCAGGTGCAGCGACGCGAGTTCGTCGGCCATCCGCGAAACTTCTTGCTGACCCTGGTCGTTGAGGGGGATGTTCAGGCTTCCCTGAATCCGCTTTTGGGCGTCGTAATCAGTAGCTCCGGGAACAATCAGCGCGATCTTGACCATCGCTCAAGGTGTCCAAATTGTGATGGGCCCTGGTTCTCCAACCGTTGGAAAATGGCCGGAAGGGTGGAAAGTATAAAGTCGCATGGGCACGTAACAGGCGCAAGTCAGCAAAGGAAGAGATTAGGGGCATAGACTTCGAGTTGCCGACGAACTCGACTTGGGTACGGTCGCGATGTACCGTGGGAAGATTTTGGCCGTGGGAAGATTCTGCTCGTGTGCGTTGCCCAGACGGGTGTTCTTGACCGTCTGCCGAAAGCGGATACGAATCGTTCGTGAGCGTGGACAACTGTCTCGAAAAAAGCGGAGCAAACCCTTCACCGGCCCATCTTAGACTTCGTTGTCCAGCCGGGGCCGCGCGATTACAAGATTGTAACACGGCCTGCCCGCAGCGTCAGCGCGTCCCAAGACGGATTTACAAGTGCAAATACCCAAAGGGGTTATGCACCCGCCAACGGCCTTAGACCTGAAACACGCCCAGGCGGAATGGTTCGGGCTCGACGTGGCGCGTGGCCAACTCCAGGGCGAAGACCAGCTCTTCGCGCGTTTGGGCCGGATCGATGATCTTATCAACCCAGCCCCGGGCAGCCCCGTAACGAACGTCCGTGGCCGCGTCGTACGTCCCTTTGATCTTGTCGCGCAATTCGGCCAGCTCCTGGGCGTCGACCTTGTGCCCCTGCCGTTCCAGGCTTTTGATCGTTACGTCCAGCAGCGTGCTCGTCGCCTGATCGCCCCCCATGACGGCGCAACGAGCGGTTGGCCAGGCGAAGATCAGGCGCGGGTCGAAGGCCTTGCCGCAGAGCGCGTAATTGCCGGCCCCGAACGACCCGCCGACGATCACGGTCAGCTTCGGCACCCGGCTATTGCTGATCGCATTGACCAGCTTGGCCCCGGCCTTGATGATCCCGTCGCGCTCGCTGTCTCTACCGACCATGAAGCCGTTGACGTCCTGCAAAAACACGATCGGCAGCCAATCCTGGTTGCAGCTCATCACGAATCGAGCGGCTTTTTCGGCACTATCGACGTAGAGCACGCCGCCAAACTGGATCGGCCCATCGGCCGGCCTCACCTGGCGATGCTGGCTGGCGACGATGCCCACGGCAAACCCGCCCAGCCGAGCCGTCCCGCATACCAGCGTCTGGCCGTATTCTGGCTTAAACTCGTCGAATGTCCCCTGGTCGACAATGCAGTCGAGCACTTGCCGGACGTCGTATTCGTGACGCGGACTGGTGCCGACCAGATCGTATAGATCGCCGCCGGGCCGCCGTGGGGGAACCGGTTCGAGCCGCGAAAACGGCGACGTCGGGGGCGGTTCAGGGGGCGTCGAGCCCGACCAGGCGTCGCAGCCGCTCAAGGCAGGCCTCGTCGTTCGGATCGCGGTAGTCGATGGTTCCGCTCACGCGGGCGTGCATTTCGGCGCCGCCCAACTCTTCGCTGGAAACCTCCTGGCCGATCGCGCTTTTGACCAACGCCGGTCCGGCCAGGTACAAGCCGGAGCCATCGGTCATGAGCAACTTGTCGCAGAGTACGGGCAAGTAACCGCCGCCTGCCACGCAATTGCCCATGATGGCGGCAATCTGTCCCAGCCCGGCCGCCGAAATCACGGCGTTATTGCGGAAAATCCGGCCGAAATCGTCCTCGTCCGGAAAAACGTCGTCTTGCAAGGGCAGGAACACTCCGGCCGAATCGACCAGGTAGATGAGCGGTAGCCGGTTTTGGAAGGCGATTCGCTGAGCCCGCAACACTTTCTTCGTCGTGGCCGGAAAGAAGGCCCCGGCTTTAACCGTGGCGTCGTTGGCAATGATCATTTGCCGCCGACCGGCGACCGTGCCCACGCCGCACACGACGCCGGCCGCCGGGGCGCCTCCCCAGATCTCGTACATCTGCCACCCGCCCCACAGTCCGAGTTCGAAAAACGGCGTGCCCGGGTCGCACAGCCGCTCAATCCGCTCACGGACCGTCAGCCGGTGTTTCTCGTGCTGACGTTGGGCCGCCTTGGCACCGCCTCCGAGTTTCAGTTCGGCTTCCTGGGCTTGAAAGCGCTTCCAGAGGGCATAGAGGCTTTCCGAGGGAGCGCCAGGATGTTGAACCATGCGTGCGTACCGTGCGAGGCCGAAGGATGCGTTTCGAAGCATCTTACTCCAGCCCTGGCCGACGCATGAACCCCGGCCGAGTCCAAATCGACCACCGCGCCTTCGTTTCGTACGCGCAAGACGTGGCGAAATAGCCACCGGTGTTGCCGGCGCATGTTGACGCGATGCCACAACCACCGCCGGACGAATGGCGCGCCAGGGCCTCGCCGCTATTTGCTAGCCGTTACAGGACAATGACTTGCGATCGTCTGCCGTGGGTCGGACGCGTCGCTTGGCACCGCATCTGCTTTAGAAGAAACCTCGTTGTCAGCAGCCGCGTGTGCTCGCGGACTCCACTATCCACACTACCCTCACCGAGGCCATTACCCTTGCGAAAAACCATCGGGAAAACGGTCAACAACGGTTCCAACGGCAACCATCGTCAGAAGACGAACGGTTCGCATTCCAATGGCTTCCAATCGCCTGCCAGCCGCGGAATTGCCGTGGCACTCGAGGTGGAGGAAGTGGAGCCGGAGGTTGAAGGAACCGATTCGGCCGAAGTGCTCGACGACGAGGCCGAAGAGGTGACGGATGAATTGCCGGTCGGCGAGGAGCCTGAAGCGCTCGACGCGTTTGCGGTCGATCCGTCCTCGCTGGGAGATCGCATCGACGACCCGGTACGCATCTACCTGATGCAGATGGGCGAGATTCCGCTGTTGAGCCGGGCCGAGGAAGTCGAAGCCGCCAAGCAGATCGAAGCCAGCCGGACTCGTTATCGCAATAGCCTGCTGGCCAGCGATTACCTGCTGCAAGGCGCCGTGAGCCTGATCAAGAAAGTCCGCGACGGCCAATTGCGGCTCGATCGGACCGTCGACGTTTCGGTGACCGACGCGGCCGAAAAGAAGCGGACCCTGGCCCGCATGGGACCGAACCTGAAAACGCTCGACCATCTGCTGCTGGAGAACCGCCGCGATTTCTTCGTGGCCATCAGCAAGAGCCGCCCCATGGCGGAACGCCGCCAGGCCTGGAAGCGGCTGGTGATGCGTCGCCGACGGGCTGTGCGATTGGTCGAAGAATTGAATCTCCGCATCCAGCGCCTGCAACCGCTCTGCGAAAAGCTGCACGAGATTTCCCGGCGGATGGATGTGCTGTCGGTACAGATCTCCGAGTTGGGCAGCGATCCTTACTCCCAAGCCCGGCGCACCGAACTTCGTAAAGAGCTCTGCTTCCTGATGCGGATCACGCTTGAAAGCCCCTCCACGCTACGAGCCCGCACGGCCCGCACCAGCGAATACCAGGCCGAATACGACGCCGCCAAACGGGTACTCTCGGCCGGCAATTTGCGACTGGTTGTCTCGATTGCCAAGCGTTATCGCAACCGCGGGTTGAGCTTCTTGGATCTGATCCAGGAGGGCAACACCGGGTTGATGCGGGCCGTCGATAAGTTCGAGCATGCCCGCGGCTACAAGTTCTCGACGTATGCCACGTGGTGGATCCGCCAGGCAATTACCCGTTCGCTGGCCGATCAGAGCCGAACCATCCGCTTGCCGGTCCACATGATCGAGACCATGAGCCGGGTGCGAGCCATTACCCGCGACTTCGTGCAGAACTTCGGCCGCGAGCCGACCGTGGAAGAAGTGGCCGAACTGGCCGATCTGAGCATCGACGACGCGCACTGCGTGACGAAAATGACCCGTCAGCCCCTGTCGCTCGATCAGCCAGTCGGCGATCACGATGACAGCTTCTTCGGCGAGTTCGTCGAGGACCATCGCGAGGACGATCCTTTGCGGGACATGACCCAGGATTTGCTCAAGCAGCGGCTGGCCGTGGTGCTCGAAGGGCTCAACCATCGCGAGCGTGAAATTCTGCGGCTGCGTTACGGGTTGGCCGACGGCTATTCCTACACGCTGGAAGAAGTCGGCAAGATTTTCTCGGTGACCCGCGAACGCGTCCGCCAGATCGAGGCCAAGGCCGTGCGTAAGTTGCAGCACCCGGTTCGCTGCCGCGACCTGGCCGGCTTCGTCGACTGCATGAGAATGGCCTGAGCCGAACGATCGAAAAACGGGAAAACGGAAGCGAATTAACCACAGGGGCACAGAGATTCCGAGGAAGAAAGAGGAGAGAAAAGACGACGAATCGATCTTCGACCGTTCGTTCTTCTTCCTCTGTGTCTCCGTGCCTCTGTGGTTTTCCTTCCGTCCGTCGACAATTCCATTTCGGTCTACGGATACAGGTCGGACGTTATTGCCGCCAGGTGCGAAGCGTAGCGACGCTCGATCCAGGCGGCGATGACGCGGCTGGCAATGGCCTGACCGTGTTCGTTCAGATCGCATTCGTGGCGGCCGAAAGGCGAAGGCGTCGCGGCCCGCAGATGCGGCGTCAGGTCGATCAGCGGCAAGCCGTGCTGCTGGGCGAATCCGGCCAGACGACGCTGCGGCAGTTCCAGGTCGATCTGGCGAGGCTCGAGGCCGGCTCGCCGGCTGGCCGCTTCGCAGAGTGTCGAACAGATCTGAAAATCGCCGGGCACGAGAACCAGCCCGAGCGTGAGTTGACGCTCGCGGCAGGCCGCGGCGGTGCGCTGCAACTGCTCGGTGGTGTCGCGCCAATGGGCTTTCATGGCCGGTTCGATGGGCGTGCGGCAGACGTTCAGCCGTCGCGAGGTCAGCCGCAGATACGATTCATAATCAGCCGCCCGATGCGGATCATGAAACCCGGTTGCCGCCTGCGCCAGGGGCGGGCTCCAATGCCGGTTGCGGAATTGCAGCACGTGCAGCTCGCGCCAATCCGGCACGGGCGGCGCCAGGGGCCCCGCGGCCAGATCGTGTCCGATCGATACGAAAGCCAGCACCAGATCGGGCTGGTGCGGCAAGATGTCGGTATTCAGTTGGCCTGTGTAATGCTGCGGGCCGCCCTGCGGGACGCCAAAGTTGTACACTTCAACGTCGGGCAGGCGTCGCTCCAAAAGGACCAGGCAGTTAGTGGCCGAGTCCCCCCCAACACCACTTCGCCACCCAGCACAGCCACGCGCAGCTTGTCGCCGGTGTGCGGTTCAAACTCTTCGTCCCAGTAGCCATGTCGATTGACGGCCAGGCCGCGAACCGTGGTGCCGGGAGCGAGCTTCAAATGGGTCATCGCCGTCGTCGGAAATAGCGGATGCCCGCTGCACCAGTCCAAGATCCGCAGACCGCTCTCCGCCGTGGCGAGTAATACCGCCGCGACAATCGCCGCCGATTCAAAGCGGTGCAGCCAGCGGTGAGCCGGTCCGTGAACCAGTCCAGCGAACGATTGCGGAAAGACCACGGGGATGAGCAATGCGGTGTACCAGGCCGCCAGGCCTGCGATGAACAGGTGGCTGGCCGCGGTGGGCGATTCAACGCCCAGCGTCGCCGCGTAGCATAGGACCATGCCCACCAGCAACCGGCCGGCAAATGCCCAAAGCAGCGGCGCGGCGCGAGCGGAAGGTCTCCGTCCCTGGCGAAACAGGCAATAGGCCATCTTCGCCTGGCAGGCGCTCAACACGAGCAGCAGAATGCCGGCCGACGCCCGGTAGGCTTGCCCCGATCCACGCCCCTGCAACCAGAGCATGTACAGGCCGATTGCCAGGCACAACGTCGCGTTGAGGGAGAGGGCGGAGAGCAGAGGCGAGGGTGGCATTTGCCAGGGCTGGCACGTTTGCCGGAACTGGCAGGATCGCCCTGAGGGCGAACGGCGGGAAGCGTCTTGCTTGACCACGCACAGCCTCCGTGATTCGGTTCGGTGAGCCAGATCCCCAGGGGACCAAGCCAGACCAAATCACGGTTGCTGACGCTCAAAGATGCTGCGGTCTGCCACCCACGAGGCACCAATCCCTGGCACCTGCATGTTGCGAATCGATACCCGAACCGGCTCTGGGGGTCAATTGCAGAAATTGCCCTACGGACCGGGCACGCGGCACGATTCTCATGGTTGTTATCGAACCAGTTCGCTCGGGAAGTTGAACCTAGTGCCAGCGAAATACCGCCAGCCAGACGTGGAATGCCACTGGTCCCGGACGAAGGTCGCCGCCCCTCCTTTAGGCCGCATCGAGCCGGCGCAGGACTGACAGGCGACCGTGGAACACGAGTTTCGGTTTTTCCTTGAAGCAAGTGACGTGGCTGTCTAGATTTGAATTCAACTGTCGAGATCGCGCACTCCGGCCAGCGGCGGGGCGGTTTTACGACAAATCTGCGGTCGATTTCCGCTTGATCCTGGAACTTTGTAATGACATGGCAACGCCGCCCACACCTGCCGAAACCGACGCCTGGGAAGCCTGCCGGCAGCCCAGCGGCTCGGTACGACTATTGGCGGCGGCTGCAATTCGAGTGGCTCGAGGAGCGGCAACTGCTCTCGGTGGCGCAGCCGGTCGGCATCGAATTACGTGCCAATACGTTTACCATTGGTAGCCAATCCAACGCGAAGGTTGCCTCGGACGCGGCGGGAGACTCCGTCGTTGTCTGGAACAGCTACGGCGAAGACGGCTACGGCTTCGGTATCTATGGCCAGCGCTACAATGCGAACGACGCGATCCAGGGGACCGAGTTTCGGATCAATTCCTACACGACCAACAATCAGACTCACCCTTCGGTGGCCATGGATTCGGCCGGCGACTTCGTCGTTGCCTGGCAAAGCTCCGGCGAAGATGGCAATGGCTACGGCATCTACGCCCAGCGCTACAATAAGAGCGGCGCGGCCCAAGGAACCGAGTTTCTAGTCAATACATATACGACGAACGGTCAGTTGAACCCGACGGTGGCCATGGATTCGGCCGGTGATTTCATCATTGCCTGGCAAAGTTCCTATGAGGATGGCAGTGCGTACGGCATCTACGCTCAGCTTTACAACGCAGGCGGCACAGCCCAGGGAAGCGAGTTCCGAGTCAATACGGACACCGTGAACAATCAAGCCAGCCCTGCGGTGGCGATGGATTCGGCCGGCGACTTCGTCGTCGCCTGGCAGAGCATCAAGGAAGATGGCGCCCTCTACGGTGTCTATGCCCAACGCTACAGCGTGGGGGGCGTGGCCCAGGGAAGCGAGTTCCAGGTCAACACCTTCACGACGGGCGATCAGGCTCATCCCGCGGTGGCCATGGATTCAGCCGGCGACTTTCTCGTTGCCTGGCAGAGCTATGGCGAGGACGGCAATCAGTACGGCATCTATGCTCAGCGCTACACTGCAGGCGGAATAACCCAGGGAACTGAGTACCTGGTCAATACCTACACGACGGGCATGCAAAGGTTTCCCACCGTGGCCATGGATTCGGCAGGCGACAGTATCGTTGCCTGGCAAAGCTATGGTGAGGACGGCAGCTTGTATGGCGTCTACGCCCAACGTTACGATGCCACCGGCCTGCCCCAGCAAAGCGAATTCCTGGTCAACACCTACACGACGGGCAACCAGGCTTACCCTGCGGTGGCCATGGATTCGGCCGGCGATTTTAGCATTGCCTGGCAAAGCGGCTACAAGAGCGGCGTCGGCGAGGACGGCAGCAACTACGGCGTCTATGTTCAGCGTTACGCGGCCATCGGCACGCCACCGGTGATCAAGACAACTTCCAGTGCGCTGAATTACACGGCACAGTCCGGACCTCAAACGATCGACCCGGGCGTTAAGGTCACCGATACCGAAAGCCCAAACATTGTCAGCGCCACGGTTACGATCTCCTCCGGCTACGATCCCGCGCATGACACCGTGGGCTATATCGACCAGGACGGAATCGTCGGAACTTTGAATTCCACCACGGGCACATTGGTCCTCAACGGCACGGCCATCCTGGCTGATTATCAGGCGTACCTGGAATCGATCACCTTCGCCTGTTCCAACGTACCTGCATCAACCAATACCCGCACCGTTTCGATAGAAGTCAACGACGGAACCAATTACAGCAACACGGCCTCGCGAACGATCAACCTTCTCGACAGCGGGCCGGCCACGCAATTGATCCTCGCGACCCAGCCGGCGGGGACCGTCGCAGCCGGAACAGGCTTCGGATTCACGGTCGAGGCCGAAGATGCGCTGGGCAACGTTGCCGGCGGGTTTTCCGGCAACGTTACCGTGGCTCTGGCCACGAATCCCGGCAACAGCACCCTGGGCGGAACCTTGACCGTCGCGGCCGCGAGCGGCCTGGCCGTCTTCTCAGGCCTGACGCTGAACGAAGTTTCCGCAGGCTACACGCTCAATATCACCAGCGGATCGCTCGCGTCGGCGACATCCAGCGCCATTAGCGTCGTGCCCGGCGCCGCCACGCAGTTGATCCTTCAGACCCAGCCGCCTGGCACCATTTCCGCAGGCACAAACTTCGGGCTGACCGTCGTCGCGGAAGATGCCGACGGCAATCTGGCCACGGGCTTCACCAGTGGCGTGACGGTTGCTCTGGCCAACAATCCCGGCAGTAGCACTCTGGCCGGAACCTCGACGATTTCGGCCTCGGCCGGCGTGGCCGTGTTCCCGAGCCTGAACTTGAACAAGGTCGGTACCGGCTATACGCTGAGCGTCACCAGCCCGGCACTCGCTTCCGCCACGACCAGCGGCTTCCAAGTGATTCCGAAACGCGCCCACGCAGTTTGTCATTGGCACGCCGCTGGCGGCGAACATTACGACCGGCGCTCCGTTTGGGTTCACCCTTTCCGTCGAAGACGCCGACGGAAACCTGGCCACCAGTTTCGCGGGGAGCGTTTCTGTCGCGATCTCAACGAATCCCGGCAGTGGCACCCTAAGTGGAACCTCCACGGTTTCGGCCTCGAGCGGTGTGGCCGTCTTCTCGGGTCTGAAGCTCAACAACGTAGCGTCGGGTTACAAGCTTTCCGTGACCAGCGGCACATTGTCACCCCTGGTACTGGGCCCCGTTAACGTGACGGCGGTCGGTGTCGCCACGCACCTGGTCATTGAAGCGGCGCCGCCGGCAACCGTTGCGCCGGAGCCCCGTTTGCGGTAACCGTCGAAGCCGAAGACGATTTAGGCAATGTCGATATTTCGTTCAACGGCGGTGTCACGGTCGCACTGGCGCACAACTCCGGAGCGGCCACGCTGGCAGGAAGTCTCAGCGTCTCGGCCCATGCCGGCATCGACACGTTCACAGGCCTGTCGGTGAACAACCCTGGCTTGGGCTACACATTACAAGCAACGAGCGGCAATCTGACTTCCGTTATCACGAAGCCCTTCAACGTCGTCGGCACGCTGACCATCAACGGCACGTCGAGCAGCAATACCGTGCAGATCGGGTTCATTGACGCCACCGATTTCGAAGTCGTGGTCAACGGCGGTGCGGCCACGACCTATCCGATCGCGGCGGCCACGAAGGTCGTCTACAACGGGCCCTCGGGCATGTTCTCGGAAGTCGTCTTTGCCGACCCGTTCAACACCTACGCGGCAACGCAGACCTTTGCTGCGACCGATATTGTCAGCAGCGGATTTGAGTTCGATGCCAACAACGTGGGGAACTTGTTCATATACGCCTCGAACGGCGCGTCGACGGCCACGGTCAACGTCGGCACTGACGCCGGCGGCAGCGACTTCTACGTCGGCGACTGCGGCATCGACTACAGCTACATCGGCGATTCGGCCAAGGGCTTGTACAGCGAACTGTCGGGCTTTGCCTCGGAAACAATTACCGGCTCGGCCGGTTCGACCTATGCCTATGTCTATTCGACATCCAACGCCACATTCGTGGGCGACCCGGGGGGCAGCACCTTCAAGTCGAGCGGATTAAGTTTGACCCTGAACAGCTTCCCGCAGGTCTATGCCGTGGGAGCCGCCGACGGAACCGACACCATGACGCTGCACACCCAAGGGGGCTCGTTCGTCGGCCAACCCTCGTTCAGCTATGTCAGCGGCACTTTCGACGGCGCATCGTTCCTGATCGGGGCGGCGTATGCTGCCAATGTCACGGCCCAGGCCACGAATGCCACGGACCAGGCTTTCTTCTACAGCTACGCCGCCGACACGTTCAACGGCACCCAGGGTACGGGGTTATTGACCGGCAGTGCGGCGGCCTTTGCCAATTTTGCAACCTTCGTGTCGCAGGCCACAGGCTTCCAATCGATGAGCGTGTTGGAGTCGGGGGCCGGCACCGATCTGGCCAATCTGACCGCACCGGCCAACAGCACCTTCTCCGAGACGGCCACGGCCAGCACGCTCGCCGTAAGCGGCGTCACCGTGGTTACCGTCAACACGTTCTTTAGCAGCAACGGTGCGCTAGTCGCCGTGCCCAGCAAGATCACGATCACCGGCAACGGCAGCGACACGGCGAATCTGTATGATTCGCCGGGCGTGAACACCCTGGTTGCCATCGGGAACAATGCCACACTCACCACGCCGGTGAACACCGTCGCCGTGACGCGATTCAGCAAGGTCAACGCCTTCCAGCAGAGCGGCACCTCCGACACCGTGCATCAGCAGACGGTGGACTACGCTTTGCAGACGATCGGCAATTGGACGAGCGATTAATCTCATCGCCCAGCCTTCACGCCGGGCGGGTTACGGCCTGCAACACTCGGCACGTGGCCGTCGACTTATTGAGCACGTAGAAGTGAATGCCCGGCACGCCGGCGTCGACCAGTTCCTGCACCTGCCGCGTGGCGTGGTCCACGCCGACCTTGAACTGCTCGTCGGGCTGGCCGTCGAAGGCTTCCAGATCGCGGATGAATGCGTCTGGCAACTTTGCCCCGCACAGCGACGTGATGCGGCGTATCTGCGCCAGGTTGGTCACCGGCAAAATGCCCGGCACCATCGGCACACGAATACCGGCAGCCTGGCGCGATCGCGAAAATCGAAGAAGTCGTGGTTCGAGTAGAACAACTGCGTGATCACGACGTCGGCCCCAGCGTCAACCTTGCGTTTCAAGTTCGCCAGGTCGACGTCGGCGCTGGGCGCTTCGTGATGAACTTCCGGGTAACCAGCCACGGCAACGCCGAACTTGGGAAACTCCCGCCGGATGAGGGCAACTAATTCATTGGCATAGGTAAAGCCACCGGCGACCGGCCGGAACGCCGTCTCGCCACGCGGCGGATCGCCTCGCAAGGCGACGATGTTGGTCACCCCGCGCCGCCAGGCTTCGGCCAGGTAGGTCGCGCAAATCATCGACCGTGGCCCCCACGCACGTGAGATGCGAGGCCACCGGCGTGTGAAACTCGTGATGCACCCGCTCGACGATTTCCAATGTCTTGTCACGTGTCGAACCGCCGGCGCCGTACGTGCAGGTGACATAGGCGGGCTGGAACGCCACCATCTCACGGAGATGGACGAACAATTCCTGTTCCGATGCCTCGGTCTTGGGCGGAAAGAGTTCGAACGACAAGCCAAACTTGCCTGGCCCATAAGCCTCGCGAATCGACATCCCCATGATCTCCCGGCCTCATTACCCTTGCTGGAATACTCAAACCGTAAATGATCAGACCATTTTTTCTATAGCCCAGGCATTCATGCCTGGGTAGTGAAACCGCAAAAATACCATGTTTTTCAGCCCCTTAAGGAGCCAAACCGCCGGGTCACACAGTATTGACCGTTAGATTAGGATGGGCCATTTCGCGGGCGTAAACGCCTGGGCTATGGAAAAAATACCGCCGTGTTTACCGTTTGAATCATTATAGCGCCAACGGTTCGCCGGCGATCTGCCGTTCGTGCCGCGTCAGTTCGTACATGTCGTGGAGAAGTTGAATATCGCACGGCCGCTGGTCCACATGGCGGCGGGCAAACATGCGGGCCTGCGTGGCCACGAGCACTTCGACCGGCGCTTCGGTCACCTGCCCGAATGAGCGGGCATAGTTGACGAAGCTCGGCACGTTCGTCGTGACGAAGCCGTAGAGCATGCTGCCAGCGCCAACGGTTTTTCCGGTGAAGATGCCCGTGTTGATCGCCGTCTTGGCATATTCACCGACGATGCAGCCGACGAACTGCATGCCGGTGGGCACCTTTTGGCCATGATATTCCATGTTCACGAAGCCGTAGGTGTTCTTCAGATCGCTGTTGCAGGTGCCCGCCCCCAGGTTGACCCAACTGCCAAGATAGCTGTGCCCAAGGAAGCCGTGGTGCTGCTTGTTGGTGTACGGCTCGATGATCGAGCCTTCGACTTCGCCGCCGATCTTGGTCGTGTGGCCCAGGGCCACACAGTCTTTGGCCGCGGTATGCTCGATCAGCCGGGCTCGCTCGCCCAGATGCAGCGGCCCGCGCAGGAAGCAGAACGGCCCGACCGTGGCCTCGCGTTCGAGCAGGATCGGGCCCTGGCGTGAATCGGTGACGACGTGCTGGCCGAGCGTGGCACCCGGGGCGGCGAACACGCCCTCGGCAATCTCCTGGTACCCGCCGACAGCGAGCCGATGGGCCAGGTTGCCGGCCAGGCTGGTCAGGTGATGGCGGATGATATCGTGTGGGTAATCAAACATCGGCAAATCGCGTTCCTGGCTCGGCAGGCCCAGGCCGAGCAAAGTCGCACTGGCCAGTTGCGGCGCGAGTTGCTGTTCCGTGGGACATTTCTCCAGCGGCACCCGCGCCAGCAGCACGGTGTTGCCACGCCGAACGACCAGCGGTGTGTCGCGCGAGAGAAGTGCTTGCAAGTCGGCGAGCAGCGAAGCCCGTGGCGCCAGCCGGGCGTTGACGAATAGGACCGGCCCGGCAATTCCCGCCGCGGGCAGGCCGGCGGTCAAGCCGTCGGCCTCGACCACGTCGCGCAGATGCGGACGCACCAGCACGCGCAGCGCAGGATCGAGGCCGGCCACTAGATCGACCAGCCGGAAGCTGCCACAGGCTATGGCAAAGGCCGGCTTGCCGATGGTTGCCGGGTAGAGCTGCGGCGAGCGTTCATCTTCGACCAACACGATGGTCATGGGCGCGTGTCCGAAATCCGTGACGGCTAGCACATTCCACAGCCCCATACCCTAGGGCTCGCCCCGGGAGGCGGTCAACGGGAGTTTGAAGCGGGCAGCCTGGTTTAGACCGGATTATTCACCACATGGGCACAGAGAAGAGAAGGAGAAGACCGGTATGAATTCTCAAAAGGCCGGTCGTCGAAACGTAATGGCGCAAGCGGGCGCCTTTGTTTCTCCTGCTTGCGTCTCTGTGCCGCGGTGCCCCTGTGGTTTTCTCGCCTGAGAAGTGCGCGCGCAACGCGGCCTGAATGATGGCACCGGACTCAAAGTTGACGGATCACGCCTGCGCCCGAGCAGCCAGGCCAGTATGCCCTTTTGCACGTGCAGCCGGTTGGCGGCCTCGGGCACGATGACGCTTTGCGGACCATCCATCACCTCATCGGTGACCTCTTCGCCGCGATGGGCCGGCAGGCAATGCATGAAGCGAGCGTCCTTCGGCAGCGCAGGCCATGAGCTTGGCGTTCACCTGGTAGTCGGCGAAGACTCTGGCGCCGCTCTTCGGCCTCGGCCTCCTGGCCCATGCTGGCCCAAACGTCGGTGTAAACCGCGTCGGCATCCTTCACGGCCTCGCGAGGGTCGGTCGTCAACGTCATATCGAGTTGGGGCACGTCCTTCTTCAGACTGGCCAGAAACGGCTTGTCGAACTGAGTAGCCCTGGGGCGTGGCGATCTTGAATCGCATGCCCACCTTGCCGCAACCGCGGGCCAGGCTGCGGGCCACGTTGTTGCCGTCGCCCACGTAGGCCAACGTCTGGCCTTGGAGCGGCCCGTTCAATTCTCGCAGCGTGTACAGATCGGCCAGGGCCTGGCAAGGATGATCGTAATCGGTCAGCCCGTTGATGACCGAGCAACTGGCGAACTTGGCCAGATCGAGGGCCTTCTGATGGCGCGGGCACGAACCACGATCACGTCGACGTACTCGCCCAGCACGCGACCGAAATCGGCGATCGACTCGCGGGCGCCCCAGCCCACGTCTTCGCCCAGGAACAGGCTGTTGCCTCCCAGGTGTGCGATGCCGGCCTCGAAGCTGACGCGCGTCCGCAACGAGGGCTTCTCGAACAGCAGCGCCATCACGCGGCCAGGCAACAGCGGCTCGCGCAGGCCGTTTTCATACTTTGCTTTTAGATCTTCCGTGATGGCGAAGATTCGCTCGATCTCGGCGCTCTTCAGGTCGGACAGCGTGATCAGATGTCGCATTGTGCTCGTTCGTAACCGGTCGGCCGAACCGGCTCGCACTTGCTCTGCAAGCGCGACGCTCGGCCTGGTTGTGCTCCTGGAGGTTGAATTGGAGGGGGGCGGCGTCGCCCAAAACAGGCGCTCGGCCCAGTGGCTACTGTTTTCAGCCCGCCTGTTCTTTCAAGGCTTCGGCGATGATGTCGCAGCCTTCGTGCGCCTGCTGTGCCGTGAGGTTCAAGGCCGGCAGCAGCCGCAGCACGGTGTTGTGCGTGCAATTGATGAGCAGTCTTCCGCTCGAGGCACTTCTTGACGATCGGCGCGCCGTCGATCGACAGCTCGACGCCGATCATCACGCCCACCACGCGAACGTCGCGCACCAGGTCGCACTCGGACTGCGAGTTCGGTGAGCCGCTGGCGGAAGATCTCGCCGATTTGCCGGCCGTGTTCCAGCAGGTTCTCTTGCTCGATCATTTCGATGGCGGCAATGCCGGCCCGGGCGGCAATCGGGTTGCCGCCGAACGTGGCGGCATGCATGCCGGGCCGCAAGCTGGGGGCAATCTCGGCCGTGGTCAACAAGGCCCCGCCGGCAATGCCGCCGCACAGCGCCTTGGCCAGCGTCATGACGTCGGGCGTGACGCCGAAATGCTGATAGGCAAACCATTGGCCCGTGCGGCCGCAGCCGGTCTGCACTTCGTCGAACATCAGCAGCAGCCGGTGCTCGTCTGCCAGTTGTCGCAAGCCTTGCAGAAAACCGTCGGGCGGAATGTTGACGCCCCCTTCGCCCTGGATCGGCTCGACCATGATGGCGCAGGTCTTGTCGTCGATCAGCCGGCGTACGGCCTCCAGATCGCCGAATGGGGCGTAGACGAATCCGGCCATCAGCGGGCCGAGCCCTTCGTGGTATTTCGGCTGGGCCGTGGCGGCCGTGGCCCCCAGCGTGCGGCCGTGAAAGCCGCCTTCGAAGGTAATGATTTTGTAGCGGCCGTCGCGAGCGTGCAGTCGGGCCAGCTTGATGGCCGCTTCGTTGGCCTCGGTGCCCGAATTGCAGAAGAACGCCTGGCCGCCGAAGCTACGCTCGCTCAAAGCCTGGGCCCACTGGCCTTGGGCCTCGGTGTACCAGGTGTTCGGGACGTGGATCAGCGTGGCGACCTGCTCCTGCACCGCTTTGACGACCGGCTCCGGACAGTGCCCCAGCAGGTTGCAACCCCAGCCGGGAAAGAAGTCCAGGTAGCGCTCGCCCTCGGCGTCCCAGACGTACGACCCCTCGCCGCGCACCAGGCACACCGGGTACCGGTTGTAGTTGGGAACGACGTACCGTTTGAACGTGTCCATCACGGCGGAACTGGCGTTCTGTGCGGTGGCCATGGTCGAACTCCGGTTGAACAGAAGGCAGAGGGCAGTGGCTAAAAGGCAGAAGGTAGTCGACGCGCGGAAAAGGAAAACTTCGAGACAGCCGGACGACGATGCAGGTTCGCTTCGCCGGCGATTAACGGTTCCTGACGATTTCGGTGCCGACGCCCCGGCTGGTGTACACCTCGAGCAATAACGAATGCCGCTGGCGGCCGTCGATGATGTGGATTTTGCGGACGCCCTTCTCCAGCGTTTCCAGGCAGGCCTCGACTTTCGGGATCATGCCCGATTCGATGGCTCCCGACGCTAATCAGCTCGCGAGCTTCCTCGGCGGTGAGCGAGTAGATCAACGAATCAGGATCGCTCTTCTCGCGACGCACGCCGTTGACGTCGCTGAGGAAGACCAGCTTCTCAGCCCCCAAAGCCTGGGCCACGGCCGTGGCCGCGGTGTCGGCATTGACGTTCAACTTCTCGCCGCGGCTGTCGACGCACATTGACGGGATCACCGGCACGATGCCCGCGTAACATAGATTGTCAATCGTGGTGCGATCGACGTTGGTGACATGACCGACGTAGCCCAGGTCGATCGGCTCGCCGCCCATCCCCGGGAGCGTGATCCGCTCGCCGAACAAAACGTTGACCCGGCGGAAATTCAACGGGGCCGAACGCCCCCCCAGTTCCTCGATACGGTTGGCGATGAACTCATTGGTGTCGTAGGCCAGAACCTGCTCGACGATGTCGCGAGTGGGAGCGTCGGTGTAGCGACGACCCTGGATGAAATGCGGCTGCAATCCGGCGGCGGCCATCGCCCGATTGATTGCGGCCCCGCCGCCGTGAACCACGACCGGACGCATGCCGACCGTTTCCATGAACAGGATGTCCAGCAGCAAGTGCCGCAGGGCATCGGCATCTTCCATCACGCTGCCGCCCAGCTTGATGACCGTGATCTTGTCGCGAAACTTGCGGATCCATTCCAAGGCCTCGATCAGGACGTCGGCCTTTTCCACGGCGGTGTTCATCGGCCAACTTCCCTTCTCAGCAACCCCGGTCGGGACGGCCATATTAGCTTGGATCATGGGCATGAGCTCTCAACACACGTCGAAACGTTCCATTGTAAAAGTGGCTGTACGGGTGTCAACGACGTGCTGGCGGCCCGCCGCCGGGGGGCCGACCGGGCAAAACGGGCCTCAGACCGTGCGCGGGCAGATTTCGCGGTCGAGTGCCCCTGGAAAGCAAGCGGCCGGTCTGTCAGGATTGTGACGCTCGCTCATACCTCGCTCACAATGGGCGAGTGGGGCTCACCACACCGTGAATCCACGCTGAACCGCCTACCATCGAATCGACGACACGGAGAACCTTCGTCGTCGATGGCTGTGCCCCCTGCGTACCGCACGTAAAACATGCTTTTCCTAGGATCTGAAGATGACAAGCAGCGTGGCCATTGTGCTGGCGGCCGGCAAGGGGACGCGGATGAAGTCCGAGTTGCCCAAGGTGCTGGTCCCGGTCTGCGGACGGCCCATGCTCGACTATTTGCTCGATACGCTGGCTGCCACCGGCGTCAATCGGGTCATCGTAGTGGTCGGTTATCGAGCGGACCTGGTTCGGGCCCACCTGACCGGGCGGCCGCAGATTGAGTTCGCCGAACAAGCCCAGCAGCTAGGAACCGGGCATGCCGTAATGATGTGTCGACAGCAGCTTGCCGGCCATGATGGCCCGGTGCTGATCGTGGCCGGCGATTCGCCCCTGGCGCAGCGTGCTTCTCTCGAAAAACTATTGCAGGAATACGACGGCCGGCAGCCGGCCTGCCTATTGGGCACGACGAACAAGAGCGAACCTCGCGGCCTGGGCCGGATCGTCCGCGACGCCGCGGGGCACTTTCAGGCGATTGTCGAGGAAAAGGACGCCACGGAAGCCCAACGCCAGATCACCGAAGTCAACATGAGTTGCTACGTCTTCCATGGCCCTGATTTGCTGTTCGCGTTGGATCGCATTCGGGCCGAAAACTCGCAGGGCGAGTACTACCTGACCGACTGTCCGGGGGTTCTGAAACAGGCTGGCCGGACCGTCGAGGCGCTGCCCGTTCTGACTCCAATCGAGTCCCTCAGCATTAATACGGTCGAAGAATTGGCCATTGTCGAACGGGCCATGCAGAATCAGAATGCATAGGTAGACTTTGACGCTGGTGGCTCGTTTAACAGTACCCGACTAGCTTTTTGCAGGACGATATTTCCCCGGGGCCGTATCGTCCGCTTCGCACGCCCCCCAAGCCCGCAGGCGGTCTCCAGCGATGAACGATTTGAAGATCTTTAGCGGCCGGGCGAATCCCAAGCTGGCCCGGCGAATTTGCGATTACCTTGGGCTGTCGCTGGGGGCGATTGCCATGGGCAACTTCCCCGATGGCGAAATCTCCTGCAAGATCGAGGAAGATGTTCGCGGCCGCGACGTATTCCTGATTCAACCCACTTGCCCGCCGGTCAACGACAGCCTGATGGAGCTGTTGATCATGATCGAGAGCTGCAAGCGGGCCAGCGCCGAACGGGTCACGGCCGTGATGCCTTATTACGGCTACGCCCGGCAGGACCGCAAAGACGAGGGGCGCGTGCCGATCACGGCCAAGCTCGTGGCCAACATCATCGACCGCGCCGGGGCAGACCGGGTGCTGACGATGGACCTGCACGCTCCGCAAATCCAGGGCTTCTTTGACGTGCCGGTCGACCACCTTTACGGCGCGCCGGTCCTCAACGACCATTTCCTCAAGAAGAACATCGACGAGGAGCAGATCGTCGTCGTGAGCCCCGACGAAGGAAGCACCAAGCGGGCCTTGTGGCACGCCAAACGGCTCAACACCCGGCTGGCCATCGTCGACAAACGCCGTTCGAGCGCCGAAAAAACACGGCAGGAAAACATCATTGGCGCCAGCGTCGAAGGTAAGATCGCACTGATGTTCGACGACATGATCAGCACGGCCGGCAGCATTTGCGGAGCGGCCAACAAGGTTCACGAAGCCGGCGCCAAGGAAATTTACGTGGCTGCCACGCATGCCGTGCTGTGCGGCAGGGCGATCGAAAACCTGTCGGCCGCTCCGATCAAGGAAGTTGTGCTCACCGACACAATTCCGCTGCCGCTCGAGAAAACGCTCCCCAAGTTCACGGTCCTTTCGGTCGCGCCGCTGCTGGGCGAAGCAATCAAGCGGATCCACCGCAACGAATCGGTCAGCCGGCTGTTTAACTAGGCCTTTTGCAGATTCGCCAGGCCGTGTACGTGCCGTATTTTCCATCGCCGGCGGCAACCGCAGCAGGGATGTGGCTTTGCAAGGCCTGTGGACGGCGAAAATAGCCGCCCGTTGGGGTTGCAATTCGGGCCGGTTCGGGCACAATGGCGGGATTCGCCCCGTGCGATTGCTAGCTAATTCAATCATCCGGTCGCGCCCTGTAGGTTCAATCCGAGGGCCGACTTAGGAAGCTTATATCCTTCTTTCAGTTGATCTTGAGGCGAGGAGTTGTGATGGCCGAAGTGTTGAATGTCACGAAGCGTGAGCCCAAGGGAAAACGCGATGCTCGGCGGCTGCGGGCCTCGGGTATCGTGCCGGCGAATCTTTACGGTCACGGCGAAGAGAACCTCTCGCTGGCAATCCATGCCGATGAAGTTCGCGCGGCCGTCCGCCATGGTGCCCGCGTCGTCGATTTGCAGGGCGCCGTCAAGGAAAAGGCCTTCATTCGCGAGCTTCAATGGGACACGTTCGGCACGCACGTGCTGCACATGGACCTGACGCGGGTCTCCGTCGACGAACGGCTGACGGTCACGGTGCCGGTCGAACTCCGCGGCCAGGCCGAAGGGCTCAAGGAAGGTGGCGTTGTCGAAATGGTCATCCACGAAGTCGAGGTGGAATGCCTGGCCATTGAGATTCCCGAGAAGCTGTTTCTGCGAGTCAACAGTCTCAAGCTGGGCGATTCGCTCATGGCGTCGGCCATTGAGTTGCCGTCGGGAGTGAAGCTCATTTCTGATCCCGATGAGCTCGTGGTACATTGCGTGCATGCGGTGACGGAAGAAGAACTGGAAGCCGGTGGCGCCGAGGGTGCCGAGCCGGAAGTCATCGGTCGCAAGGCCGAGGACGAGGCGGAGAGCGAAGAGTAGAGATTTGTTGGGCACGTTTCCGTGTCGCCTGCGACGCGAGTGCCCGCAATTCGCAGGAGCGGTGGGGCACAGGAGGGTTAGGAGTCGGGTATTGAGCTGGCGAGCGGGTTTCGCTCCGGAGTCGATCGGCGTATGAAACTCGTCGTCGGGCTGGGGAACCCGGGCCGAAAATTCGTCAGCACGCGGCATAACATCGGTTTCGACGTGTTGGCGGAACTGACGCGACGCCATGGCCAAGGCAAGCCGAAGTCGGATTTCCAGGGCGAAGCGGTGGATGCCTCGCTGGAAGGCGACAAGGTCATCCTGCTTTGTCCGTTTACGTTCATGAATCGGAGCGGGTCCAGCGTCGTGCTGGCTCGCGATTTTTATAAGTTTTCGAACGACGAATTACTGGTGATCTGCGATGACTTCAACTTGCCGGCCGGCAAGCTGAGGTTTCGGGCCAAAGGTTCGGCGGGCGGACAGAAGGGGCTCGACGACATCATCCGCTGCCTCGGCACGGAGCAGTTTGCGCGGTTGCGGATCGGTATCGGCCCGCTTCCCGAGCGCTGGGATCCGGCCGATTTCGTGCTCGGCAAGTTTGCCAAGGACGAGAAGCCGGTGATTGACGAGGCCGTGGTGCGGGCTGCCGACGCCGTGGCCGATTGGGCTCGTCAGGGCATCGATTTTTGCATGGCAAAATTTAATTAGTACAGAGTGGTTAAGTTAATACACGCATATTGGATTTAGCGAGGAGTGAAGTCTTGCAGAACGCCTACGAGGGAATGTTCATTCTCGATTCCAACCGCTACGGCCGGGATCAGAGCGGGGTTAGCAGTCAGATTACCGCGGCGATCACCAAACTGGGTGGAACGATCCTGGTCAGCCGCCTGTGGGAAGAGCGGCGCTTGGCCTACCCCATCAACGGTCAGCGGAAGGGTACCTATTGGTTGACCTATTTCCGCCTCGACAGCGACCAACTGGTCACGCTCAACCGCGATTTCCAGTTGAATGAAAACATCATGCGTTCGTTGGTCCTGAAGATCGACGCGCGGATTGTCGACGCCTTGGTCAGCCATGCCTTGGCTGGTCCGGCTGAGATGGCGGCCCGTAGCGCCGCTCGCCACAGCACCGATCAACCCCGCAGCCAAGGCCATTGTGGTCGAGTTGCCCGAAGAAGAATTGAATCCTGAGCTCTGAGCGCGGCCAAAGCGAGGCTTAGCGTCGCACGTTGCTAGCAGGGCCGATCTCTGCTAACGTGAAGGCTCGGGTACATTTGTCCACCGACCGCGCGAGCGGCCATTGGCTACTGGCCGCCGGGGGCGGTCTGAGGAATTCGAGGAGCGCGATTCGTATGGCAAGCAGTTTCAACAGGGTCATCCTGGTCGGCAATTTGACGCGCAATCCCGAGTTGCGGTATACGCCCTCCGGTACGCCTGTGTGCGATATCGGACTGGCCGTGAACGACCGTCGTAAGAATCCCAGCGGGGAATGGGTCGAGGAAACAACCTTCGTCGACGTCACACTCTGGGCTCGCACGGCCGAAGTGGCCAGCGAGTATCTGGGCAAGGGTTCGCAGGTGTTGATCGAAGGGCGATTGAAGCTCGACAGTTGGGAGACCGACGGCCAGAAGCGATCGAAATTGAAAGTAGTGGGCGAGCGCCTGCAAATGCTGGGCGCTCCGCGTGGCGGCGGTGGAGGCGGCGGCGGGGGTCGACCCATGCCGGACGAATCCGAATACTCATCCGATGGCGATAGTCACTCGGCCCCGAGTCATTCTGCCCCCAGCAGCCGCGGCGCTCCCAGCGGACGAAGCGGCGCCAAGGCTCCGCCCCCGGCCGATGACATTCCCTTTTGAAGCCGCGTGACAAATCCTCCCGCGTAGGGTGCTCTGCGAGCACCTTTCGAAGCGGAACAGATTACGAACCTAGATTCAAATTGCGTAAATACTAGATCACAGTGCTCGCAGAGCATCCTACGGTTAACGACGACTGACTTGAACGAAGAGGACGACGAACTGCCATGCCCAAGACCAGCGAGAAGCACGTTAAGCCGCGCATGAAGCGGCTTCCCAAAGGCCCCAACGGCGGCATTCAGTTGCTGCTCATCCAGTCGGTCGACCACTTGGGCAAGCAGGGCGACGTCGTCAGCGTCAAGCCCGGCTACGCCATGAACTACCTGCTGCCGCAAGGCCTGGCGGCGATCGCCACGGACCACCACAAGCGGATGGTCGAGAAGCACAAGACGCGGCTGCTGGAAATCCAGAACGCCCGACTGGCCGGCTTGCGAACCCAGGCCGACGAGTTGAGCCGCCAGAGCATCACCATCGAGGCCAACGCCAACGACGAAGGTCATCTCTACGGTTCGGTCGGCGCCCACGAAATTGTCAACGCGCTGAAGCGCAACGAAATCACGATCACCACCGACCAGGTCCGGCTCAAGGGCCCGCTCAAGGAGCTCGGTCTGTACACGGTCATGATCCATCTCGGCCACGAGATCGAGAGCGAATTGAAAGTCTGGGTCGTGCCAACGGTGGGCGACACCGCTCCGAACAAAAGGTTGCGGAGCAGAAGCCAGCCGAGCAAAAGCCGCACGGTTGATCGTGGCCAGCGGCGGGGGCGCTGGATGCCATGCCCACGCTTGCGTGGGCACGCGTCCGAGCGGCAAACATGTCCACGCAAGCGTGGCCATGGCATGCAAAATCGATGAACCGCTCGCTGAGATGGTGTTCGGATCGGCTCTCAAGGAAGGCGAACGACCATGGCCACCCTCGATCGTGAAGGCCGCACGACGCCGCGCCTGTCGAGCGAGATCCTCGATCGGCTGCCTCCGCAGAATCTCGAGGCCGAGCGGGGCGTGCTGGGCAGCCTGCTACTTGATGCGCAGCTCATTGATGAAGTCGTGATGCTGGTCGACAGCGAAGACTTCTACGCCCGCAGCAACCAACTGCTGTTCGAGCATCTGTTGGTCATGCACAACGAGGGCCTCCGCGTCGACATGACGTTGCTGGTCGAGCGGCTGAAGAAGGAAAACGACCTGGAACTGATCGGCGGCCTCGCTTATCTAGGCGAAGTCATGCAGTCGGTCCCCACCGCTGCCAATGCCGCGAATTACGCCCAGATCGTGCGTGACAAGGCCACGCTTCGCTCGCTGATCCATGCCAGCACCGAAATCCTCCGCGACGCCTACGATCAATCGCTGGAAGCCCGTGAGATGCTCTCGGCGCGGAAGAGAAGATCTTCCGCATCCTGGAAGACAAGGGAACCGGCGACCTGGCGCCGATGCAAGACGTGTTGCACGAAGCATTGGAGCGAATCGACGCCCGGCTAATGAAAGGGGGTGGCATCGGCGGCATGCCCACCGGCATCACCGATCTCGACTCGCTCATCGGCGGTTTGCACGAATCGGAATTGGTGATCATTGCCGGTCGCCCCAGCATGGGCAAAACAGCGTTGGCCGCGAACATTGCCGACCACGTGGCGATCGAGACCGGTCAAACCACCTTGTTTGTCAGCCTGGAAATGTCGCGGCTCGAGTTGGCTGAGCGCATGCTCTGCTCTCACGGCCGCATCAACGGCCACAAGCTGCGCAACGGTTTCATTTCCCCGATGGACCGCAAAAAGCTGGTCGAAGCCTCTTCTAATATGAGCAAGGCTCCTCTGTTCATCGACGACTCGCCCAGCCGCACGATGACGGAAATCTCCGCCACGTCCCGCCGGCTGAAGCGCCGCGAAGGATTGAAGTTGATTGTGATCGACTATCTGCAGTTGATCGATCCGGACAACTCCAAAGACCCACGACAGGAACAAGTGGCCAAAATTGCCCGACGTTTGAAGGGTCTGGCCCGCGAACTGAAAGTGCCGGTCATCTGCCTCGCGCAGCTTAATCGGCAGGCCGAAGTGACGCGCGACAATCGGCCGCGACTGAGCCACCTGCGCGAATCGGGGGCCATCGAGCAGGACGCCGACGTCGTGATGTTCGTCCACCGCGACGAGTATTATCAGACGAACGACGAAGACAAGGCCCGCTTCGCCGGCCAGGCCGACATCATCATCGCCAAGCAGCGCAACGGCCCGGTGGGCGATGTAAAGGTCGCCTGGCAACAGGATTACACCCGCTTCGAGAACCTGGCGCGAGCCACCGAACAGTACGACTTCAACTGAGGTTGAACGTTGCCGGCTTGTGCGAGAGATGACCGGATTGCCCAAGTCTGAGGTGTTCGATGTCGAAAATGCGCTGCGTGCAAGTCTCCCGGCCAAACGGCGCGTGGTCCTACGACCGAATGCTGAGCGGCAAGGCGAGGTTTCGCGCCGTGCTCACGACCGGCAATTAGGAACCGTTGATCCACGAGCCTTCTAGTGCCAACGCGTAATCGATGGCACTCTGGTGAACGACCGTGTCGTCGGTGCTGTTCTGTTGATATGCCTCGACGGCGCCGAAATCGTTCACCGTAATTACACTGACGGCGGTCTTCAACATGGCCATGCTGCCGCCGACGGTTAGCGTGTTACTTCCTGCATCGTCGTACAAATTGGCCGTGTCGGTTCCGTTGTGTGCTCGGTTGCGCTGATCGTTGCAGCAACGGCAACGTTCGTACCATTCGAAACGACATAGGTATTTACGGTAATCATGTTCGTTCCGACGGCAAGCGTGCTCACCGTCGGAACCTCGATAAAATCTCCGCCGCCTGGCGACGTGAGGTTCGCCACATCGGTATCGCTTCCCGACTCCAACACAGTGACGTCGCTGTACCCCAAAGCCTGCGCGATAAAGCTCACGTTCTGGCTTTTCACGTTGCTCGTCATGCCGCTGAGCGAGCTGACGGTCCCGGGAGTTCCCTGGAAAGTGTTGTTGGCATAGCTATAGAAATAAGCCGTATCGGCAGACGATGCGGCCTGCGTTTTGACCGAAGCCGCGTACAAGGCCCCGACCAGGAAGCTCGTTCCTGCGAAAGTGCCGCTGGCGTAGCTGAAGCCGGGCGTGCCGACAAACTTGCCGCCCGCCGAGTTCAGGGTAATGGCATCAGTACCGTCGGACGAGCCGACGAAGTAGACCTGCGGAAAATCGTCCAGGGTTGTCGTGTGACCGCTTACGGCATAAGTGCTTCCCGCTGGGTCGCCGACGCCGGATCCATCGGTGGTTGAATACACATAGGCGTACGTCGCCCCGCCCGAGCCAGTGACGCTTTGTGAACCGAAACCCGAGAGTTCGCTGTAGATTCCCAGCACCGGATCGGCGATGTATTCGTAATCGCCCGTCGCCACCAAGGCGAAGTAATTGGCGCCGGTCCCTGTCCCGACGGTCACCGTGGCTGTCGATCCGATGACCGAATACACGTACAAGTTCGTAACGTTGTTACCGGCGAATCCAAATCCACGCCGCGTGACCTGAGTCGAGGCCAGTGTCTGCGTGGCGGTGTAGGTATTGAAGTCATCGACGAAGATGCCCACGGACACCACGCCCGAGGCACCGTTATAGACAAAACTCGTCGCCGTCGAAGTGGAATAGGTCATCGACGTCAGGCCATTGATGGTAACCGTGAAATGGCTAGAATCCGTGAATGCAACTTCAACGTCATTCGTCTGGGCCGTGGCGTCAATGGCAAGCTGGCTCGGAGTGTAGCGTTGGGCATAAATGCCGTACGCGTTGCCGTCCTCGGTATTGCTCTGCCAGGCGATGACGAAATCGCCGGCCGCATCCATGGCTGCTGCCGGCGCACAATTGTGCATTGGTGGTAAAGGTGTTGACCTGGAATTCGCTGCCGTCGGCTGCGCCGCTCGAGCTGTAATGCTGGGCATAAACGCCCTGCAGGCTGAGGTCTTGGCCTGCACTCGTCCAGGCGACGACGAAATCACCGGCGGAGTCCATCGCGACCGCCGGCGCCGTCTGATCGCCGGTGGTGTAGGAATTGACCTGGAACTCGCTTCCCTGTGCCGCCCCCGCAGCGTTGTAGCGCTGGGCGAATATCCCGTAGCCGACGCCGTCTTCGAACCTGCTCTGCCAGGCAATGACAAAATCGCCTGCCGCGTCCATGGCGATAGCCGCACGCGCCTGGGCATTGCTAGTGTAGGTATTAACCAGGAATTCGCTTCCCTGGGTCGGCGCCCCCCGCATTATAGCGCTGGGCGTAGATGCCATAACTGCTGCCGTCCCGGGCATAACTCTGCCAGGCGATGACGAAGTCGCCGATGGCGTCGATCGCCACGACGGGCAAGATTGGCTCAGTACTCGTCACGGTATCCACCCGGAATTCACTGCCTTGGGCGGCGCCACTGGCATTGAAACGCCGGGCGTAAATACTGTTCTCAAAGCCCACTTGACCGTAGCTCTGCCAGGCGACGACAAAATCTCCACCCGCGTCCATGGCAATGCTGGGCGTGGTCTGTGAACCGAGCGAGTACGTGTTAACCTTCTGCTCGCTCCCCTGGGCATTACCGGCGGCGTCAAAACGCCGGGCGTAAATGCTGAACTCACTCCCTCCCTGGCCGTAACTCTCCCAGGCGATCACGAAATCGCCCGCGGAATCCATGGCCACCACGGGCAAGGTTTGATTGCCGGTCGTATAGGTATTAACTCGGAATTCGCTTCCCGCGGCGGCGCCGTCGGCCTGGTAGCGCTGTGCGTAGACGCCTTCCAGGTCGCCATCCTGGCCATTGCTCGCCCAGACCACGACGTAATCCCCAGCCGCATCCGATGCGATCTTGGCTGCAGTTTGGGAACCCGTCGTGTACGTGTTGACCTGGAACTCGCCTCCGACCGGCGAGACGGAAAGTAGAGAGCGTGGTTCGAGCCCCTCGAACGTTAGATGTCGCAGAAGGCCGCCGCGGACGGCTCTGCCAGCCTCGATTGATTTCGAGGTTTTCTGGATAAACCCGCCATCGATCGTACGCGTTCCATGCTCATGCTCGAGGCATGTTGTGAAGTCCCGCTCACACTGGCGGCGGGTTCCGCTCGGCAAAGCCTCGCTGATGCCAATAAGGATAGGCCAGGGTCGTGGCGCTGGCGGCATCGAGCTTGGCGACTTGTGCCGGCGTGAGCTTCCAGCCGACGGCGCCCAGATTCTGCCGCAATTGTTCCTCGTTGCGCGCGCCGACGATCACCGTGGCCACCGAGGGCCGTTGCAGCAGCCAATTCAATGCGATCTGCGGCACCGTCTTGCCCGTCTCGCGCGCTACTTCGTCCATCGCATCGACGACCCGGTAGACATATTCGTCGGCGACTGGCGGCCCTATGTCGATGTTGAGCTTGCTGTGCAAGCGGCTGATCTGCGGGCAACGGTTGGCCGCGGCGAACCTTCCCGGTCAGCCGGCCCCAGCCCAGCGGGCTCCAGACAACCGCGCCCACGCTGCTGGTCGAGGGCCAGCGGCATCAACTCCCATTCGTAATCGCGACCAATCAGCGAGTAATACGCCTGGTGCGCGACGTAGCGCGGCAGGCCGTACCGGTCCGATACGGCCAGCGACTTCATCAGGTGCCAGCTGGAAAAGTTCGAGCAGCCGATGTAGCGAATCGTGCCGGCACGCACCAGGTCGTCAAGCGTGTCGAGCACCTCTTCGACGGGAGTCACCGCGTCGAAGGCGTGCAACTGATACAGGTCGATGTAATCCGTTTCCAACCGCCGCAGGCTGGCTTCGACGGCGCTGAATCAGATGAATTCGCGAGGATCCAACGTCGTTCGGCCCCGGGCCGTTGCGGAACGTCCCCTTGGTGGAAATGAGCACCTGGCTGCGACGCCCTTTGATGGCCTGGCCCAGAATCTCCTCGGCCATGCCGGCCGAATAAATGTCGGCCGAATCAAACATCGAAAGTCCGGCTTCCAGACAGATATCGACCAGCCGCGTTGCTTCAGCCACATCGGTGGCGCCCCAGGCCTTGAACAACTCGCCGTTGCCGCCGAACGTGCCGGTGCCCAAGCTCAACACGGGCACCATCAAGCCCGAACCTCCCAGTTGTCTGTATTCCATCTTCAGCTCCTCCCACGCGCGGCAACCAAGTCGGATGATTCAAACCAATGGCTGGATTATTCACCACCGGGGCCCAGAGACACAGAGGGTGCCGAGGAAAAATCGAGAAGAACCGAGAACGCAACGCTACCGACTGGCGTGCGAATCGACGGCGGGCCGTGATTATGCCAGCACTTCGTTGATGACGTGCCCGTCGACCAGCGGCAATGGACGGCCCAGCGCGTCGTGTACCAGTTGATGATGGTCGATGCCCAGCAGATGATACATCGTGGCCAGTAGATCCTTCGGACTGATCGGCCGCGTAATCGGATCGCCCCCTTGCTTGTCGGTGGCGCCGACGACGCTCCCTCGCACGATACCCGCTCCGGCTACAACCGACGAGTAGGCGCGCGACCAGTGATCGCGGCCTCCGCCGTCGACCTTCATGCTGATCTTCGGCGTGCGGCCGTGTTCGCTGGTCAGAACGATCAGCGTTTCATCGAGCAGCCCGCGCTGATCCAGATCGGTGATCATGCCGTACCAGCCCTGGTCGAAACCCGGGCACAACTCCTCCTTCATCCGCGGGTAATGATTGAAGTGGGTGTCCCAGGCGCTGCCGGCCACGCCGTATTCGTCCCAGAAGACCGTCACCACGCGGCTGCCGGCTTCGACCAACCGCCGGGCCGTGAGGCAAGCCTGGCCAAAGAGCGTGTCGCCGTACAAATCGCGCGTCGGCTGCGGCTCGAGGCGGTTATCGAGCGCCGTGCGCAGCTTGTCCGATTGCAACAGGTCGTACGTCATGCCACGATAGCGATCAAACTGCCGGCCGCTGGCCGTATCCGAAAGATCAGCCCGCGTTTGCTCGAGCTGTTCGACGAGCGTTCGTCGGCGAAACAGCCGGTCGAGCGTGACGTCGCCTTGCAAGTTGCTGGCCGAGGGGACGACGAAATGGCCGTCGTTGGCGATGCCCATGTAGGGATCGTTTTCTTCGAACACCAGGTCACGCAGGGTCTTCTTGATTCCGCGCGTGGCCTGGCCGACGAAATCGGTCCAGACCGGGTCGTATTCGGCGCCGAGGAACGCAGCGAACGGGCCGGCTCGCGGCACTTCGCCCACCCGGCGGCTGCTGAACTTGAACGGCAACGCCATGTTCGACGGCACATCGCAACGGCGACGCGGGCCGGGCTTCTGCGCATCAAGGTAATCGACCACCGATCCGAAGAAGGGCCAATGCGCGGGTCGCGCGGATTGAGCTCCATCGGCACGCTGATGGCCGGCACGCCCGTTAGGGCATACGCCACGCCGTGCAGCGGAAACATGTGGTGCATTGAGCGGATGACCGTGCAACGGTCCATCACCCGTGCCGTTTTGGGCAGCAGCTCGCAAACGTCGAGCCCTGGCAGGTTCGAGGGGATGGAATTGAAATCGCCGCGAACTTCGATCGGCGCGTTGGGCTTGGGATCGAACGTTTCGATCTGGCTGGGCGCGCCGTAGAGATGAACCAGGATCACGTTCTTCGCACGGCCGAACGAGGCAGCTCGCGGCGCGTCTTCTTTGGCGGCCGCTTCTTGCAGCCGCAGTATGTCGGCCAGGCCCAGCCCGGCCAGACCAAGTCCGCCCGCCCGGAGCAATTCGCGCCGGGTCAAACCTCCGCATAAACGTTGTGGAGATCCCAGGATTCTGAGCATCGCGCACCTCGTTGGAAGCTACTCGAACAAGCACAACTTACCGCAGGCATGAGAACCGGCAAGCTCCGCTATCCGGATTGGGCGGGCATGAATCAATATCGGCTTATAAGATAGCAGATCTGGGGGTAAAAAATCCAGTCGAAACCACGTTTTGTTCTTCGGTTCGGCCGAAATCCTGCCGGCCAGGGAACTTGGGCCCGGTCAAAATCCAGTCGTCTCGCCAACATTCACCGGCTACCGTGGTCCACGCGTGCGCGGCCATACGATCCGGCACCAAAATATATGACCACGCAAGCCCGGACTTCTCCCGCCCCACGACGCCCATGGAAAAGCCGCCAGACTCGGAACGCCTCTCAGAATTGATTGTCCGGGCAACCTGGACGGCATTGCCCTGCGCGGCGGTCACACCGCGACGAACTTCCACGAGGAAAGTTGTACGCCGATGTAGAAGTATTCAAGGACCGCCAACAGCATCAGAAACTGGGGTCTCAGACGAGTTCCAAAGAACTTGAATGCCGCCATCGCAGTCTTGGACTCTACCGTGGCAGAGAATCGATGACGGCCCTCGGAGGTTCGGCAGGTCCGAGCAAACGAGTGATGTACGAACGCCAAAAACAGCTTCCCTCTCACGTTTTTTTCGATCAATCGGTAACCTTTGGTCACTTTTTCTTCTGTAAAGGATGGAGAGGCCGATTGCGGACCGGCCGGGAGGGTTAGACTAGCCAATAAATCGACCGCAGGAACCTGGGATAAATCTGCCATGAGCAAACAACGTCGTTGCACGCATTGCGGGGCCGCGTTGACTGCTGATGCCCCTCAAGGGCTCTGCCCGGCCTGCCTGCTGCAACGAGGGCTGGACTCGCAGACCGAGTCCCATGACGGCGGAAGTCAGCCCTCGACGGCCGATTATGTGGCGCCGACCCCCGCTGAGTTGGCACCGCATTTCCCCGACTTGGAAATCCTGGAACTGCTGGGCCAGGGGGGCATGGGCGTGGTCTACAAGGCTCGGCAGAAGAGTCTCCATCGGCTGGTCGCGCTCAAGATTCTGGGGGGTAAGGTTGGTCCAGGGCCGGCGTTCGCCGATCGCTTTGCCCGCGAAGCTCGGGCGTTGGCCATGCTCAACCATCCGCACATCGTCACGGTCTACGATTTCGGCCAGACAGGCGGCGTCTATTACTTTCTCATGGAGTTTGTCGAAGGGCTGAACCTACGGCAGCTCTTGGGGAGCGGCAGGCTCTCGCCGAAAGAAGCCCTGGCGATTGTGCCGCAAATTTGCGAGGCCCTGCAATACGCCCACGACAAGGGGGTCGTGCATCGAGATATCAAACCGGCGAATATCCTGCTCGACAAGAGCGGCCGGGTAAAGATTGCCGACTTTGGCGTGGCCAAGCTGATGGGCCAGAAACCCGAGGACGGGCTGCTCACAGGCGAAGGCCATGTAATGGGCACGCCTCATTACATGGCGCCCGAGCAGGTGGAGCATCCCTTGGATGTCGATCATCGGGCCGATATCTATTCGCTGGGCGTGGTGTTTTATCAGATGCTCACCGGCGAGTTGCCAATCGGTCGATTCGCGGCCCCCTCGAAGAAAGTCGCCATCGACGTGCGGCTGGACGAGGTCGTGTTGCGGGCCTTGGAGAAACAGCCCGAGCTGCGCTTCCAGCAAGCGAGCGAAGTGAAGACTCGGGTCGAGACGATCGCGGGTTCGCCTGCCCCGGCCTTACGAGGGGCAGGCGTCGAGCTTGGCTTCTTCGACCTTTGGCCCTGGGACAACCGTTGCTTGGCGTCGGCCGCTGCGCTGTATTCCCTCGTCCTCATGGCGTTTATCGCTTGGTGGATTTCGCAGTGGAGCGCTGGCGCCTCGCTGCTCGACTCGCTACGGATTGGAAACCTGCTCGGCGTCGTCTTTGCGATATGCGGGTTGAGTTATCTTGCTGGCCGAGCTTGGGTTGGTCAGCGCGTGCGGTGCCTCCGCGCAGGATCGTCACAGGCTGATGTGGAAGTCGCAGAAGCACTGATCGATCGCGACTTCCGCCAAGGTAGTTTGTTGGGCCGCGGCTTCAGTCAGCACGGAATCGCCCTTCTGCATGCCGACCGTTTGGAACTCGTCCACATCACAGGCGGACGAATCATCCTCCCGCTGGCGGACATCGTCGCGGTCCGTGAGATTCGTTGGTTCATGGGCAGATGGCTCTTTTGGAAGCAGGGTCTCAGGCTGGAACTCAAGGACGGCCGATGCGTCGGCGTAGCCATTCCGCGACCGTTCGCTCAGCGCTGGCGGGTGCTGCTGGGCCCCGCTAGCCAATCGCACCGGTCAGAAGTAAGCATGTGGACGGCCATGCAGCCGAAGGCTGCGCCGTCGTCCAGTGGGCGACATGCCCCGTATCCTGGGTCCGAATCGCGTATCGACGACGACGCGCACGAAGCGGCTCGGCAGTTGGTGCAAGGTCCGGCGATCGGGTTGCTCATCACCAGCGTGCTCAATGGTTTAGTGCTTGTCACGATTCCACTCTTGTTCTTGTTCAAGCTGGCGGTGGTTTCGCTCGTCAGCCAGGCGAGCATGACGCAGGACGGGCTATCGAAGATGCTATTCATCTTTCCCCTGGCGATTGTGTTGCTGGCTGGCTTCGCGACGAGTGCGTTCATCTTCGCCGCGGCATTGAAGATGATGCGGCTGGAAGGTTATCGGATGGCCACGACTGCCAGCATTCTGGCGATCCTCATTTCACCAACGAATCTGATCGGCCTGGCCATCGGAATCTGGTCGTTGATCATGCTGAATCGATCCGAAGTGCGGGCGGCGTTCGCCCAGCAGGAGCGGAAGAAAGTACCGCACCGGCCGGCTACGCCCACGGAACGACGGTTGGGGACCGCAGCCTTGCTGCTTAGCTTCGCAGCTTTTCCCCTGGCGCTTTTGGCAGGACTGACGAGGGCTTGGATCGTCGTCGTCCTTGTATTCGTGCTGCTGCAACTGGTTGTGCTGATCTGCGGTATCATGGGACGGAAATCCGTGGCAGGGAAAATCGGGATCGCCTTTACGGCATTGGTCTTGCTGGTCGGAACGCCCTTGCTGGCTCGTTTGGTCGTGCATTTGCATCATGAATTTGGTGGCCTGCCGTCGGTCGAACGGCTGACACTACCCCCGGGCGAAAAAGCCAAGCGAAGCCCTTTCCCTAAAGTCGCGCACGTCAGCCGCGACCATCATTCGGTGCTCGTCGTCCATGACGATGTGGACCTGCACTATGTTTTTTATCGCGCCGGCGATTTTGACACTTCGTGGATGGGGTCGCACAACGAACCCACGGGCATCTGGCGGGATCAGGGCCGAGTCACGCTCAGCAATGGACGCACGTTCGATTACCATCGCGAATCCACGGATCCATCCCACGTCCACATCAATAGCTATGCAGGCGACCTGAGTCTGGGCTGTGTCATTGACTTGCGTGACGACGGCACGCCAGTACAAACGGGCTTTTCAGTTCCGCTTCGCACGGCACTTGATCCGCCCGCTCTGGCCAAATTAGTCGCCAACCCGGGTCTCGGTCGGATTGCGATGCGGGACGCGCACTTGTCATTCGGACCGGTGAGCGACCGCGAGGTTGATAGCGAAGAGGCGATCGATTTCGATTCCGGAAAACAGAAAAACATGCCGGAGTTCGAATCCGCTGAAAAAGGCTTGGGGGGCATCGGTGAGCGAGTTGCGGCCGGGGCCACTTGGATGGAGCAGCAGGGAATGGACGCTTTTTTCGAAGGCGGTTCCCTGAACGCATTCGGAATGAAGGTGCGCACCTTGAAGAATGACGATTGGAGCGGCATGACCCCATCGCAATTGGGAATCGTGTGCTACGATCCCAAGGCGCGACCCCCAGGTTCTGCTGGCTCCTGGGAAGGACAGCCCGGCCACCTACGCCTTCCAGACCCGCGAAGGCGGCCGGGGCATGCTACAAGTGCTTGCACTGACCAAGGATGGCGTCAAGTGCCGCTACAAGCTGATCAAGCTTGCAGAATCGAAGCCAGTTGATGCCGCGGCAGCGCTGGACTTGTTCCAGGCTATCGGAAGTGCGGAGCAATCTTTCGGCAAATTCATCGAACGCAAAGACGCGAGCGGTGCTCTCGCTTGGTTCGACAATGCGCTGAAGCCGAAGGCCGAAAAGCTGGGGAATCTGCTCGCGGGCACTGAACTCGACCAACGAACACAAGTGCTGCTGGCGCGGGTGCCCCTGCTACGCGCTGCAATTGAAAAGCAAGACTGGGATGCGGTCAACACCTTGTTCTCGGGCAACCCCGACCGAAGCTTCGCTGATGATCTTCGCCGTTTGGTTGCAGGCGCTGCGAAGTCAGCCGTCTTGGACACGCCATGGGCCATGGATGCCAAGAGCACCTTCGGGCCAGTTGTTGAGCGCAGTCATACCCTTTGATCGTAGCTTCATCGACTTTCAGACCGGAAGCGTCCTGCGCCCGAATTGGGACAAGATGCAATGGAAGGACGTTGCGAATTGGGTGCTGCAAGTGGGCGCCGATGCGCTCGCCGAAAAGGCGCCGATGCGGCCGGGAACTCATGACGACGGATTTCCCAGGCTCGTTGCTCCTACGCTTGATTTTCCGGAAGCAAAGGATCACTGTGTCTTCGTGTGCGAGAAAACCGTTGACTTCGATGTGGCTCGGTCCGATGATGCCGATGCCAGGTTGCAAGTCACCCGCGCGAAGAAACTGTTTTGGGGAGTTGCCTACGGAAAGCGCCCGTGGTGGTTCGAGACTCGTGACGGCGCCAAGGGATTGGTGCAAATCCTGGGCATTTCTGACAACCCGCCGGGCTTAAGGATTCGCTATCGACTGGTGGAAGACGCTGCGGTGAAGAGAACCTCGCAGACGGCGCAGCCAATTGAAACAAAGTCTGCTGCCATCGCCGACCCGCCACCCAGCTCATCCACTTCACCGATTCTCCAGATGCGTTTGGTTCTCGATGCTCCCTCCGAGGATTCGGAGCCGATGGATATATTCCAAACAGGCAAGGGTGCAGGACCGCATGAGACGCTTTACGTCCAAAAGAAAGTTTTGCTTGACCAGACCGCCTTGAAAGCAGCCAAGGTTATTATCGACGAGCACACCGGCAATCCGCAGATTGAGGTTGCATTTACCGACACAGGCAAGCAGCAGTTTACCGAAGTGACCCGTACGAACATGGGCCAGCGTTTGGCGATTACTATTGGTGGTCAGCTTTATTCTGCCCCGAAGATTATGACGAAGATCGTGGACGGCCGAGTACAGATCAGCGGATATTTCAGTGCGCAGGAAGCGAGAGACCTTGCCGCGAAGATTACAGAGTCCCTGCCAAAGCAATGATGCCTAAATGATGTCGGTCGGGCTTCAAGTTATCGTTGCTGATCCGAGACCAGTTGATGTCTTCTTCCGAAACAGGAAATCGGCAGCCCGATAAATCGGAGTTTGCGGCCACGCGGTGGACGCTGGTCCTTTCGGCCGCGCGTGAAAACTGGTCCACTCATGCCGCCGCGGCAATGGCCGAATTATGCCGCCTGTACTGGTACCCCCTGTATGCCTTTGTTCGCCGTCGTGGATTCGAGACGTTCACGAAGCCGAAGACCTGACGCAGGAGTTCTTTGCCCGATTGCTTGCGAAGAACTATCTTGCCAGCGTCGGCCCCGAAAAAGGAAAATTCCGCTCCTTCCTGCTGGCGTCGCTGCAACATTTCCTGGCGAACGAGTGGGACCGGACCCAGGCTCAGAAGCGTGGAAGCGGACACAAGATAATTGCCAGCTGGACGGACTCCCGACCGAGTCGCGATATGTGCTGGAGCCGGCCTGACCGTAGGACACCCGAAAAACTGTTCGAGCGCCAATGGGCGCTGGCCGTTCTAGATCGAGTCTTGACGCGTTTGGAAACACAATGGAGCGACGGCGGGAAAAAACCACTCAATTCCAGCGCTTGAAGGGTTGTCTGGCGGGATCTGAATCCGCGAGTTATGCCGAAATCGGCTCACGCTCGGAATGACCGAAGGGGCGGTGAAGGCTGCCGTCCATCGCCTGCGGCGGAGTTATCGAGAGCTGTTGCGTGAAGAGATCGCCCACACGGTCAGCAGCCCGGAAGAGATCGACGAGGAAATCCGCTACTTGTTGGCCTGCGTTCGCGAGTAGCAGTCCCATCAATTCAGCCGTTTACAAGCTTTCAAGTCAATGAACCATTCCTGAAACTCGCCAAAACGTCCTGGTATCGCGATTTCTTTTGTGCCAATTTCAATGCAGCTGGCAGACTTGGACGAGTCGTCCGGTGCGCCGACGCCGAAAAGCCGACGATTTGCCCGGCGTCATTCGCGTCGACGCACCTCGACCCGACCTATTTTTTTCCGGCCATAAACAGGGTCACCAGGTACGGAACCGGAGCACTGCCCAGGGCGTTGAGCACCGTCCCGCCGGCCGTGAACGTGTGCGTCACCCAATCGGGCTGACCGTATTTCTCCAGCGACGTGCCCCCTTCGCCTCCGCCAATATAGACTTCGACGCCGGCGTCCTTCATCCGCTTCAATTCGACGACGAATTGCTTCGTGCCGTTTTCGAATCGTGGATCTTCGAACATGCCGAACACGCCGTTATGGAAGGCGACGGCTTTTTTGCCCTTCGACGGTCGATGAACTCCCCGACCTTTGCGGCAAACAGTGCGCTCGTCTTGGGGCCGATGTCGAACTGCTGATCGCTCGGGCCAATCATTTCGGACACGCGGCCATCGCCGAGCACGAAATCGACCGGCAGCACGAACTCGATCCCCTTCGACCGGCCATCGTGCAGCATCTTCTTGGCCTGGTCGATCCGCTCGCGGCTGATGAAGTACGGCTTTTCCTCGTGGGCCGCCTCGGCCAGGCCCATCGAAAAGTTGCGGCCGCCCAATTCGGCATCGGCCTTCTTCAGCGCCATGGCCAGCGAACCGGCCGTAAACACCCAGCGGATCGTGCCCCGGGCGATCATCGCTTCCAGATCATCGAGCTTGTCGGTCTTCAACCCGCTGAACACCACGAGTTGGGTGCGCAGGCAGCGGCTCATCGGGCCGTCGAACTCGCCGGCCACGTACTTGCCCAGCGCCACCTTGTCCATGGCGGCCGGCACGATCGTGCTCGAACTGTCCAGGCTGCCGGCCGACAGTGCCTCGTTCACGTAAACGCGGGCCACCTTCTCGGCAAACTCGTTCGCCAGCTTCGCCAATGGCCCGGCCAGCTTCTCCGCATCTTCGGGCTTGGCTTCCCACAGCATGCGTTCAACCATATAGCGACGAGTATTTTCCAACAGCAAGCACCGCGCCCGGCGGAGCTGGCGGCAATCTTCTTGGTCACATGCGGCTTGATCGTGCCGGTCGCTTCGTCGAACCAGTCGTCCACCAGCGGCACGTCGGTCCCCAGCAGTTCGGCCAGCCGCTTGGCGACGCCCTTCAGACTTCCTTCCGGCTTGCGGCCGATGTGGCCAAACAAGATCTGCTTCCAACCGCGCTGGCGGCCGTACTGGAGCGTATCGACCATCGAACGCAGGCGGATGTCGCCGTCGCCCACCTTCGGCCCGGGCTTGGCATCCACGTCGCCGCGAACCAACACGGCCGTTCCGCTCGGAAGGCTATCGAGCGAAGCCAGCCGCGGAATGCCGTCCAAGTACTTTTCCAGCGGTCGACTGTTGGCCGCCGGATCGGCACCCAGCAACGTTCGGATCCAACTGCACCATATCGGGTTTCGTGCGCCGGCATCATCGACCTCCCAATCTGTCTCGCGCCACTCCGCCAGTCGCGGGGCTAAAACGTCTGCGATATTTCCCGGCCGAACACCCGGCCGACGAGCCCGTCAGGATAGCAAAAGGGCCAGGAAATCGAAGGGGGGGGGGACAGTGACGAAACTCGAAATTCGAAACCGGCCTGGTGCCTTCTGTCCGTTGCCCGAGGAGTGGATTTTCTGTTCGTTGTGGTCGTCCTGATGGCGGCGTAAAATCAAGTCGGACTAGTCGACACCCCGAAGGCGTGTGTTTCAATTCCTTCCCATTGCCGACTTCGTAGGGACCAGGAACATGCGACGACTGTGGCAGTTCTGGTAGTTCTGGGATTAGTCGCCTTGGTGTGCCACGCTGACGATCGGCCCCCGCCGAAACGCTCGTCGACCTTTGAGGATGCCCCGGCGCCAGACCATTCGCCGGCGTTCGGCGTCTTGAAGAAGCAATTCGCGGAAGCAGGAGAAGCACGCTCAAGAGTTGCAGGACGCCGAGAATCCAGTCCGTGGTGCGGGGTCGGATGCGGAAAAGCAAGCAGGCAGCAGAAGCCGCGGAAATCACGAAAGATCTTCCCGGCCCGAGATATGCCGTAAGCTTTCCGGAGTTCGCCGAAAAGCACCCAGAAAATTCGACGGCTTCCGCCGCCGCGATGATGACGTTGGCCGTCGTCGCACGCCTCAGGAAGAAGCCGTAGGAGCCCAGGATTAAAACGACGTGCGGCCTCTCGAAGCAAGCGCTGAAAGCGACGAAAACGAACGCCTAAGAACTCAATGATCGAAACGCTGAAGCGTCTGTTGAACAGCCAATTCGAAGCCAGTCTTTTCACGTTCGCACATTGTGTCTCTAAGTCGCCCGAATACGACCTGGAACTCGTCGGTCGCGAAGTATCCTTTTTGCCAGGTCGCGTTTCACACTTTGTTCTTCGCCGACCTCTACCTGGGGCCGGACACCGACTCACTGCGGCAACAGCCGTTTCACCTGGCGAACGCCGAGCTGTTCGGCGACTACGAACAGCTTGAGGATTGCGAGCCTGAATCGCTATATGAACGACCGCAGATCGAGGCGTACCTGGAATTTTGTCGCGCAAGGCGGCGGCCACGATTGCCGACGAAACCGTCGAGAGCTTGTGTGCCCCGGCAAGGTTCCCACGGCGGAACTTCTCTGCGCATGAATTGCACGTCTGCAACATCCGTCACATCCAGCACCATGCCGCCCAGATGATCCTGCGGTTGCGGCTCGCCACCAATGTCGACATTCCATGGATCGGCGCCGGCTGGAACGATCCGGTATTCGCCTAGACTCGTAGGCCAGGCGGTTCGCACCTGATGTTGCCGGTGTCGGACACGAAGTGCCTGGGCCAATTAGACTGGACCAAACGGCGACATCTCTTTATCCCGCCCGTTTTCTCTGTGCCTCCGCGCCCTGTCGGTTTGCCTCTTACAAAAGCTTCGCCGGCCAAAACGCTTGACTTTCCACTCTCGCCAGTGTTTCATAGGCGAATTGGATTTCAGATATGGAACCTCGGAACGAGGCTCGCATGTCCACCGCGTCCCGCCCCCGGCCGGAAGCTCGACTCAAGGATTGGGCCGTGCCCAACCTGCAACGCGGGCTGGCCATCCTGGAATACCTGGCCTCGGGCCGGCATGATGCATCCATCACCCAACTCAGCGCACAGCTGAAAATTTCCACGGCCTCGGTGTTTCGCATCACCGGGGCGCTGGTCGAATTGGGTTATCTGGCCCGCGAGCCGCAGACGAAGCGGTTTTCGCTCACTAACAAGTTTCTGCGGCTGGGCCAGCCGCGGGCACGAGACGAAAGTCTGGCCGGCTGTGCTCTCGACGCCCTGCGATCCATCCGCCAACAGACGCGCGAGACGACTCAGTTGTGCTGCCTGATCGATACGGAAATGGTGATTATCGATCAGTTGCTGGCCCTGCATCCGTTCAAGTATTCGGCCGATCTGGGAGCCCGCTGCCCTTGCTACAGTTGCGCCGGGCAAGGCCATCGTGGCTTTTCTCCCCAGTCGACGAGCAGGAAACGCTGGTCGACCAATTGCGGTTCAAGAAGTTCACCGAGACCACGATCACCTCGAAGCGGGCACTGCGCGACGAGCTGGCCCGGATTCGCGATTGTGGCTACGCGGTTGATCGGGCCGAAGGCATGTCAGGCATCCATTGCGTGGCGGCGCCGATTCTCGATCATCATGGCCGTGCCGTGGGAGCAATTACCATCGCCGGGCCGGCCAACCGCATTCCCGAGGCCGATTTCCCTGGATCGGCCAATAGATCATCCGCGGGGCGCAACAGACGGCTGAGCGGTTCAATCGATGAAACCGATTTTACCATCTCGCAACGATCGGCGCGCTCGGGCTTCTGAGCTTGGTCTTCGGCGCTGCGCTGGCCGCGGATGCGCCGCGCGAAGAGATTGAATTCTTCGAGCGGCGAATTCGGCCCGTGCTCGTCGAGTCGTGCTATGAGTGCCACAACAGCGGTGGCCGGGCCGAGGGTGGGCTGGAACTCGACCATCGGGCCGGACTCGTACGCGGTGGCGATCGCGGCCCGGCCATTGTCGCAGGCCACGCAGGCGAAAGCCTGCTGATTCAAGCGATTCGCCAAACGAGCGACGACCTTCGCATGCCGCAAGGCGGGCCGAAGCTCAAGCCGCAAATCGTGGCCGATTTTGTCCGCTGGATCGAACACGGCGCCGTCGACCCGCGCGACAAGCCGCCGACAAAGGAGGAACTGGCCCAGGAAACTTCCTGGGAGGCCACTCGCGAGCGTCGCCGCCAGTGGTGGAGTTTTCAGCCCTTGCGAGCCGTTGAGCCGCCGCATGCCTCGGGCGGAACGTCGCGCACCCGGTCGATCGCTTTTTGGCAGCTCGCTGGAAAGAAGCTGGACTGGCGCCGGCACCGGCGGCTGACCGTCGCACGTTGCTGCGCCGGGTTTCATTCGCCCTGACCGGCTTGCCACCCACACCGGACCAGCTCGAAACCTTCTTGCAGGATAAGGCACCGGACGCCTACGAGCGGCTCGTCGATCGGCTGATTGCTTCGCCGGGTTTTGGCGAACGTTGGGCCCGGCATTGGATGGATTGGTTTCGTTATGCCGAGACGCACGGCAGCGAGGGCGATGCGCCGATTCCCGATGCCTGGCGATATCGCGACTATCTGATCCGCGCGCTCAATGCCGACGTGCCCTACGACCAATTGGTGCGCGAGCATGTCGCCGGCGATCTGCTGACGCAGCCGCGCATCAATCGCGAGCAGGGAATCAATGAGTCGATGCTGGGCATTGGCCACTACCGGATGGTGCAACAGGGTTATCTGCCGACCGATGCCTTGGATGAACTAATCCGCACCACCGACAACCAGATCGATACGCTTTCCAAGGCCGTGCTGGGCATGACGCTCGCATGCGCACGTTGCCACGACCACAAGTTCGACCCCTTGAGCCAGCAGGATTTCTACGGCTGGTACGGGATCCTAGCCAGTTGCCGGCCAGGGGTCGTCACAGTCGATACGCCCGAGCGGCGCGAGCAGAACCGGGCGGAACTGGTCCGCCTGAAGGCCGAGTTGCGTTCGCAACTGGCCGACGTCTGGGAGCGCGACATTGATGGACTGGCCGCACGGCTCGAAATGCTTCCGCAGCCCTCGTCGAAGAAGGTTCGCGACAAGCGAGCCCAGGCGGTGAAAAACAAGAACCCAAGAGAAAAGAACAGAGCCCCGATCGTCGATGCTCGGCAATTGGCGATCGACGAGGCAGCTAGTGACGAGGCACGCAATCCGCTGGGGGCATGGGTGGCCCTGCGAGGCAAGACTGAGGGCGACGTTTACGCACCAGTGGCAGAAGCTCGACCAATTGCGGCTCGATTTCCAGGCAAAACACGCCTCGTTCACGGCCATGCGTTACTCGTTGCACTACGACCTGCATGGCGACGGCAGCAAGGCCTGGTTTCGCGACGGCGTGTCGCTATCCGGCCAAGCATCAGCAGCCGGCGAATTTCACGTGCTGCCCGAGGGCGAGCAGGTGCTCGCCAACATTTACCCGGCGGGCGTTTATAGCCATCTGATATCGAGCAAGCACGGCAGCGTGCTGGAATCGCCCCGATTCAAGGTCGACTGCGACGAGATTTGGGTGCGCGCGGCCGGCGGAGACGAAGCACGAGTGCGCTACGTCGTGCAGAACTACGTCCGCGCGCTGGGCATCTACGAATCATTCAAGCCGCAGCAAGAGCCGTTCAAATGGCAGCGTCTGCGATCCAGCTACTGGAAGGGAGACCACGCGCATGTCGAGGTCGCCACGGCCGGCGATTTGCCGACCGATCAACCGGCCGAGAGTGATCGATCCTGGTTCGGCGTCGTCGAGGTCATCGGTCGAAATGCAGATCAGCCCGAGCCGGTCGATCTCGGCGCGCCGCTCATGGCCATGTTAAAGGACGCGGTTCCCCCGCTCTCGCCGGCAGAATTGGCCGATCGTTATGCCCGGGCGTTGCGATCGTGTGTCGAAGCCTGGCGCAGCGGCACGATGAGTGACGTTCAGGCCGAATTCCTGGGTGCCTGCGTCCGGGCCCGGCTGCTGTCCAACACATTGGCCGAACTTCCAACCGTGGCCTCGACGGTGGGCGAATATCGCCGGCTGGAGCGGGCGATTCGCGTGCCAACCCGAGCCCCTGGCGTGCGCGAAGGCACCCCTTTCGATCAACCGCTGTTGGTCCGCGGCAACCAGCGCCAACCGTCGGCGGCCGTGCCGCGCCGGTTTCTGGAAGTCTTCGACGCCACGCCCTATCGGACCGCGCACAGCGGCCGGCTCGAATTGGCAGTAAGCCTCAGCGATCCGCGCAATCCGCTGGTCTCGCGAGTGATCGTCAATCGGCTCTGGCATCATCTGTATGGCGTGGGGTTGGTACCGACAACCGACAATTTCGGCCGATTGGGCGAAGAGCCGTCGCATCCGGAACTGCTCGACTACCTGGCGGCGCGGTTCAGCGGCCAGGCCGCGGATTCGGCCAACACGCCGTTGCGACCGTGGTCGCTGAAGGACATGATCCGGCTATTGGTCACGTCGCAGGCCTTCCGACTCAGCAGTCGTGCCTCGCCGGAAGCGGTCGAGCGCGACCCGAACAATCGATTGTGGTCGCATTTCCGCGTCCGGCGTCTGGAAGCCGAAGAGATTCGCGACTCGCTGTTGGCCGTCTCGGGCCAACTCGATGCCAACGCCGGAGGGCCGGGCGAACCGGGGCAAAGCCGGCGGCGCAGCGTGTATGTCGCGGTAAGACGCAATACACTCGACCCGTTGCTGAGCGTGTTCGACGCACCCGAGCCGAACATGACGTTGGGCCGCCGCGATGCGACCAATGTGCCGGCCCAATCTCTCACGCTGCTCAACGATCGGTTGGTGATCAACCTGGCCCAGCAATGGGCCGATTCCGTCGCCGGGCCGCCCGCGAAAGCGGCAAGCCTGGACGAAGCGGCCACGAAAGAGCGAATCAGCCGAATGTTCGTCACGGCCTTTGCCCGGCCGCCAACGGCCGACGAATTGAGCCAGTCACTCAAATACCTGCGCGGCAATGTGGGTCTCAATTCTGCGGTTAGGCAAGAGATTGCTCGCTTAACGGACGCCGCGGCCTCAATACGCGACAAAATCGAGGCCCTGACGGCGCCAGCCCGCGACAGTTTGGTGGCCCGTCGTCGTGAGAAAGCGGCGAGGGCGCCCGCCGCTCGCTCCCCTGCAATCGCCGCGCCTACGCCCGTGGCTTGCTGGGAATTCGACGCTGATTTGCGGGATTCGATCGGCAAGTTGACCGGCCAGGCCAAGGGCAACGCAATCGTCGAAGGCGGGGCGCTGGTGCTCGATGGTCGCTCATACGTGGAAGTCAAGCCGCTGCCGTGTGCCGTGCGCGAAAAGACCCTCGAGGCTTGGGTTCAATGCACGAACCTCGATCAACGCAGCGGCGGTGTCATGAGCATCCAGTCGACCGATGGCGTCGTGTTCGATGCGATTGTCTTCGCCGAAAAAGATCCTCGGTGTTGGCTAGCGGGCAGCAACGGCTTCGTTCGCACCCAGCCGTTCAAGGGCTCAGCCGAGATGGAGGCTGATCGACAGCCGGTTCATCTGGCGATCACCTACAACTCCGCTGGAAAGATAACGGCCTATCGCAACGGCCAGCAATATGGGCACTCGTATAGCATTGAGAATCTTGTGACGTTCGCGCCCGAGCGCAGCAGCGTGCTGTTCGGATTACGTCACTCACCGGCCGGGGGCAACAAGTTTTTTGCCGGCCGGATTCTGCGGCGCAACTTTACGACCGAGCGCTCGACGCGGCGCAAGTTGCGGCGTCGTTCCGTGACTTCGACGCGTATGTCAGCGAGGAAGAACTGCTGGCCGAAATGCTGCTGCCACAAGTGTCTACTTACCACGCACTGCGGGCCGAGTTGACGACGATCGACGCCCAAGTTCAGAAACTTGGTGCTTCCGAAGACGAACACGGCCCGGAGGCCAATTGGCGAGATCTGGGCCAATCGCTGTTCAATCTCAAGGAGTTCATCTATGTGCGATGAACACGCGGCTCTGGTTTCGCGGCGCGAAATGCTCACACGCTGCTCGAACGGTTTTGGCCTGGTGGCTTTGGCCGGTTTGCTGGCCGACGAAGCCCGGGCGAAACCGAAATTGGACGATCCGCTGCTACCGAAACCGCCCGATTTCCGGCCCCGGGCCAAGAGCGTCATCTTCTGCTACATGTCGGGGGGCGTGTCGCACGTCGATTCGTTCGATCCCAAGCCGCGGCTGGCCAAAGAAGCAGGCCGGCCCATGCCGCGACCCGTGGCCCGCACGCAGTTCAACAACAACGGCCAGATCATGCCCAGCCCTTGGGCCTTCCGTCAATACGGCGAAAGCGGCTTGCCGGTCAGCGATTTGTTTCCTCATATCGGCCGGCATGCCGACAAGCTGGCGGTCGTCCGTTCGATGACGGCCAAGTTCAGCGAGCATGCCCAGGGCAATTTCTTTTTCCACACGGGGTTGCCATTCCTGGGCTATCCGAGCGTGGGGGCTTGGGTGACTTACGGGCTGGGGAGTGAGTCGCGCAACCTGCCAGGCTTCGTCGTGCTGCGCAGTGGCGGTTCATCGGTACCGCACGGCGGCGTGAGCGTGTTCAGCAACGGCTTTTTGCCGGCGGTTTACCAGGCGTCGCTTGTTGACGCTGATGCAGCCGAACCGGTGCGCAACATCGCGCCGCGCGAAGCGGACATCCGTCAGCGCCAGCGGCTGGCATTCATCTCGCAGTTGGATGGAAAGTTTCTGGCTTCGGTCGACGACGATTTGCAAATCGAGTCGGCCATTCATAACTATGAGACGGCCTATCGCATGCAAACGGCCGTGCCCGAGTTGGTCGACCTGCGAGGCGAGAGCACCGCGACCCGCATGATGTACGGGCTGGATTCGCCCGAGCCGCAATTAGCGGCCTATGCCAAGCAATGCCTGTTAGCCCGGCGGCTCGTCGAGCGGGGCGTGCGGTTCGTCGAACTGACCTGCTTGGGTTACAACATCGGCGGCGGCAACGGCCCCAATCCCTGGGACCAACACAGCGAACTGCGCAAGGGGCATGAAAAAATGGCCCGCCAGGTCGACCAGCCGATCGCCGCGCTGCTGCAGGATCTCCGGTCGCGGGGGCTGTTGGACGAAACGCTCGTCGTGTGGGCCGGCGAATTCGGCCGCACTCCGTTCTCGCAAGGTTCGGACGGCCGCGACCACAACCCGTTCGGCTTCAGCGTGTGGATGGCCGGCGGCGGCATCAAAGGGGGCACGGTCTATGGCGCAACCGACGATTACGGCTACGAAGCGGTCGAAAAGCCGTGCGACGTTTTTGATCTGTGGGCCACGGTGCTACACCAACTGGGGCTGAACCATCTCGATCTGACGTATCGCTACAGCGGCCGCGACATCCGGCTTACCGATGTTCACGGCGAAACCTTGCACGACATCATTGCCTGAACGCACGTCGCAAAACCAAAGCGTACATTATGCATAAGTAAGAGAACCACAGAGGCACAGGGGCACAGAAAAAAGGGGAGCAAAAGCGACTTCGCACACCCAGCAAATGAAAGACGAAAGCATCCCATTGCATTCAGAGCTACGACAACAAATCTTACGTTGGGGTATAATCTGATTCCTTTGACACTGATTCCTGACTTCTCTGTGCCTCTGTGCCCCTGTGGTGAATAATCCAGGCTACCAGGCCCGTTGCTCGGCGGCTCGGGCTTGTAAGGCTTCGGCGATTTCATCGAATACCGCCGCCCATTGGCCCCAAGCTCGTTGGCGAAAGAGCCGGGCCGTTGGATACCAGGGGCTGTCGCAACGCTCCAGCATCCAGCGCCAATCGGGGGCATACGGCAGTGCGACCCAGACGGGCTTCGCCAAGGCGCCGGCCAGATGCACCAGCGCCGTATCGCAGGCAATCACCAGGTCGAGGCTGGCCACGGCTGCAGCGGCCACCGACATATCGGAGAGTCGCGGCCCCCAGTCTTCGATCGGCAGCGAGCCCCCCGCGTCCTGCAACTGCTCGCTCCCCGGCCCCTTTTGCAAGCTGTAGAGCCTGACGCCCGGCAGCTTCGCCAGTCGGGCAAACTCGGACAGCCGGATCGAACGCCAACGGTCGCCCGGATGTTGCGGATTGCCGGCCCAAGCGATGCCGACCTTCAACCCCGGCAAGGCATCGAGTTCGCTCCGCCAGCGGGCCACAGCCGCCGCGTCGGGGGAGAGATACGGCACTTCAGCCGGAAGCGTTTCCAACGTCGTGCCGAAGATGTAGGGCAAGCTCATCAGCGGCGCGTGGACGTCGAATGCCGGCAATGGATCGCCCGGCAACAAGATGGAATCGACACCAGCGACGCCGCTGACCAATTGAGTGAGCGGATGCGGACACAGTACGCAGCACAATTCCGCCGCGAGCCTTCACCTGAGGCGCATAGCGGATGAATTGCAACGTGTCGCCCAACCCTTGTTCGGAATGCAGCAGAATCGTGCGCCCGGCGAGCGGCGAACCGTCCCATTGCGGTTGCGGATACGAACCGGGTGGGAATTCCATCCATCCGCGGCGATGTTCGTATTCGGCGAAGCCATGCTGTAGTTCGCCCTCGAGCAGCTTCAAAATCGACAAATGCCCACGCGTCTCAGCGATGTTGGGGTCGAGCTCGATGGCCGTTCGGCAACTGGCCGCGGCCTCGTTGAGCCGCCCTTGCTGCCGCAGCACGAGGCCAAGGTTGCTATGGGCTGCCGCCAGATCGGGTTGGTACGCGATCGCGCGTCGGCAGCAATCGGCCGCCGCGTCGATCTGGCCTCGCCGTTCGAGCGCTGCGGCCAGGTTGCTCAACACCAGCGCGTCGTCGGGCTTCAATTCGAGGGCCCGCCGCAAATTCGCTTCGGCGTCCTCAGCTCGATGGAGCTTTACCAAGGCAAAGCCCAGGCTTCGGTAAGCGGTCGCGTCGTCGGGCCGAAGGCTCGTGGCTTGCCGGAAGCACTCTACCGCGTCGTCGAGCCGGCCTTGTTCCTTACGGGTCTGGCCCAGGGCCAGCCAGGCGTCTGCATCGTCAGGTCGAACCCTCAAGACTTCGCGATAGTGCGCGGCGGCTTCGTCCCAGGCGCGAATGTGGCGCAGCGTGTTGGCCAGGCTGAAACGGGCGTCGACAAACTGGGGGCGGATTCGCAACGCTTGCTCATGGCAGGCCCGAGCTTCGCTCCAGCGATCTTGCAGCCGATAGACGATGCCCAGATTGTTGTGCGCTTCGGCCAAGGCAGGGTCGATCTGGACCGCGCGAAGCAGTTGAGCCGCGGCTTCGTCGAGCCGGCCCGTTTCACGCAGCGCCACGCCCAGGTTATTGAGTGCTCCGGCCGAATTCGGCGTGAGCTGGATGGCCTTTACCAGATGAGCAATTGCCTCGCCGTACGCTTTACGCCGTACGAGCAACCGGCCCAGATTGTACTGCGCGTCGCCAAACGAAGGGGCCAATTCGATGGCGCGGCGGTAGCTCTGTTCGGACTCGTCGAATTGGCCCAGCGAGTCGTACACCGTACCCAGATTGCTATGATACGGCGCCGCCCGCGGCTCGATGGCGATCGCCCGAGCGATTTGCTCCCGCGCTTGTTCATACTGGCCACGCTGCAGAGCCAGCGTGCCCAGCAGGTGCCAGGCGTCAGGCTGCTGCGGCGCGAACTGGAGCATTTGCCGGTAACACTGCTCGGCCGCCTGGAAATTGCCAGCGCGATGGGCCGCGATGCCCTGCTGCAGCAGTTGATTCTGTTGTTGTTTCACTCTCCACACATCTCGGCCAGGTCGCGGATGTAGTTGAGAGCTTCGTCCAATTCGGGAACGTCGACACCCACGGCACGGCCGGCGCGGTCGCAACGAGCCAGCAGGATCAACTCGTCATAGTGCTCCGATTCTTCCAATCGACGCCGGGCCCGGGCGCCGAGCGTGTTGTCGACCAAGGCCCGAGCGTATTGCTGCTGTTCGATCAACCAGAAGCACCGCGCCGTGACGACGTCCTCGACGGCATCGAGCCCGGCCTGCACGGGCAGCTTGGGATCGATGGCCTTGCCAACGTCGTGCAACAGGGCTGCCAGCAGGAATTCTTCGTCGTAGGGCAATTCGTCTCGCGCCAGATCGAAGACCTGCAGGCTGTGATACAGGGCGTCGCCTTCCGGATGTTGCCGGGGGGATTGCCGCACCTGTTCCAGCGGAGCGACCAGCGAGCGGTAGACTTCGAAGCGATCGGTCTCGGGTGGGGGCACCAGCAGCCGATCGTCCGTTGCGTCATGCAAGCGGGCTAAAGTGTCGATTTCGGCCCGAATTTCCCGGTGGCTGGGCAAAAGCTTCGCCGGAACCCAGCCGCCGGCCACCTGCTGGGCGGCCTGGAACTTAGCCCGGTGAAATGAGGTCCGGTCGCGGAACATGAGCCGCGCCGCCTCGAACGCAATTCGCTGCCGCAGTTGTTGGTTCGTCATCCGACAAACAGGCGCCGAAAACCAGCCATTCGCGCGGCGCTGGGCTGTGGAGCACCTTTATTATAGTTCGACCGGGCAAGTGCGAAAGGCCAATCACCGGCCGCGGCCGTTAGACTTCCATAAAAAACGTCTACTGAAATGGTCAGCAATGTGGCATTTCGTCTCGGTTATGAGCGGCCGTCGCCTCGAAACTGGCGGTCTGCACGGCTTTGGCTTAGACTGACGCCACGTGGGCAAAACCCGCCTGCGGACGGGACGATATGCCGGGGGCACTGGAGACTTTTCCATGCGACACGAACGGTTGCCGATGCGGTTGTGGGGCTTGCTGTTGCCGACCCTGGCCATCGGCCTGGCAGGCGTCGTGGCAGTTGGCCGGGCTGAGGATCCGCCGCCAGCGGCCAAGGCAGCGGACGAAGCGAAGGAGATTTCGCTGTTCGATGGCAAATCGCTGGGCGATTGGAACGTGACCGATTTCGGCGGCCACGGTGACGTCAAAGTCGAGGAGGGCGAGATCCGGCTGGAATCAGGCGTGGCTTTGACCGGCATCACTTGGAGCAAGCCATTCCCTAGGGTCGATTATGAACTGACGCTGGAAGCCAAGCGCGTCGATGGCGACGATTTCTTTTGCGGCCTGACGTTCCCGGTCGACGATTCGCCGTGCAGCTTGATCGTCGGCGGCTGGGGCGGGACGACCGTCGGGCTATCGAGCATCGACGGCTCCGATGCCTCGGAAAACGAAACCTCGTCGTACCACACCTACAAGCAAGGGGAATGGTACCCGGTTCGCCTGCGGGTCACCAAGCAAAAGATCGAAGCTTGGGTCGGCCAGGAGAAGGTAGTCGATTTCAAACGCGGCGAGCATACGCTCTCGATCCGCTTCGAAGTCGAGCCTTCGAAACCGCTGGGCTTCGCCAGTTGGTGTACCACGGCTGCGCTGCGGAATATCAAATATCGGAAGCTTTGAAAAAAGCGCATAGTCCTATCACCGAGCCCCCGAGCCGGGGGCGTGAGCCCTCCGGATTTGCGCACGGCGGGTTACGACGTCGCGCTGGTGAAATAACAACGCCGCGCTCCCCATGCAGGGAGACGCGGCGTTTGATTTTTTTGGTTCCGTATTCTTCCGGCTTAGGCCGAGAACGACGAGCCGCAACCGCAGCTCTTGACCGCGTTCGGGTTGTCGAACGTGAAGCCGCGCTTCTCGAGCCCTTCGTAGAAGTCGACCGTCGTGCCGTCCAAGTACAACGCGCTCTTCTTGTCGACCACGACGGTTACGCCGTGATAGTCGTACTTCGAATCGAGCTTATCGTCGAACTTGTTGTCGAAGCCCAAGCTGTATTGAAATCCGCTGCAGCCGCCGCCGGCCACGCCGACGCGCAGAACCATGTCGGATTCGAGCTTCTGATCCTGCATGATTCGCTTGACTTCGGTGGCAGCCTTCTCGCTCAAAAGCAAAGCCATGATATTCACCCGTTCCTATTTTTGCCGGTTGGTCGATGTTCGGGGGTTTTAGCAACCCTAGCCGTCTAAATTATACGATCCCCTGCGGAAAGGGAAGCGGAAACAGCCGGTCGGCTGTGCTATATCAGCATTTCACGCTCGTCAACACCTGCCCAATGCGCAAGCGAGGGAATGAATGCGTAACTCCAGCAAACACCCTCGCTTGCGGCTGGTATTGCCTCTCAAGCCAGGCTGCTCAGCTTACGCAATCGAAGCACCGCCTCGGTCGCGGTTCGCACGGCAAAATCGACATCCGCCTCAGTATTGAACCTTCCCAGCCCAAAGCGGAGGCTGGCCCGAGTCAGGTCGTCGCCCAGGCCCAGAGCCCTCAGCACGTGGCTGGGCTCGGGATTGGCCGACGTGCAGGCGCTGCCCGAACTGACAGCCAGCGTCTTCATGGCCATCATCAGGGCCTCGCCGTCGACCCAGGCGAAACTCAGGTTCAGATTGCCCGGCAACCGCAACCCTGGCAGGCCCAACGCCGGCCCGTTCAGCGAAACGCCTTCGAGCGACCGGCAAAGCTCGTCGTGCAGCCGATTCCGCAACCCGGCCAGGCGGACACTTTCGCCGGGCATTTCCGCCAGGCAAAGTTCCAGGGCCCGGGCAAAGCCGACGATCCCCGGCACATTCAACGTGCCGCTACGCATGCCGTGCTCCTGGCCGCCACCATCGATCTGCGATTGCAATCGGACCGCGCCGGGCTGCGCCGCCGCACGTACAGGGCCCCGATCCCCTTGGGCCCATAGATTTTGTGGGCCGTGAAGCTCAGCAGATCGACCCCCAGGACCTGCACGTCGACCGGCATCTTGCCGACGGCCTGAGTGGCGTCACAGTGCAGCGGCACGCCCCGGGCCCGGCATAGGCGGCCGATTTCCGCGAGCGGCTGCACCACGCCGATCTCGTTGTTGGCCAACATTACCGAAACCAGGATCGTTTCGTCGGTCAGGGCATCGGCCACCTGCTGCGGATCGAGCCAACCGGCCCGCTCGCTTCCGGCCGGCAGCACGTTTAAGAGTGTCACGCGGTAATCGCGCCGGGCGAGCCGTTCGAGAGGATCGAGCACCGCGCGATGCTCGGTTGTGACGCTGACCAGGTGGTTTCCCTTCCGCCTGGGTCGCTCGGCAATGCCGCGCAAGGCCAGGTTATTGCTCTCCGTGGCGCCGCTGGTGAAGACGATCTCGCGGCCACTGGCGCCGATCACTGCGGCAATCGACTCGCGGGCTGCATCGACGGCGTCTTTCGCCTCCCAGCCGTACGCATGGCTGACGCTCCCCGGGTTGCCATACTCGGTGTCAAAATACGGCAACATGGCCTCGACCACGCGCGGATCAACGCGCGTGGTGGCATGATTGTCCATATAAACGCAATGAGCAGGCATGGGAGCAGCCGGAAAGAAGCGGGCAGCAGGCAGCGGGCGGCCCGGCAACCAATTCAATGATAGACGGAACTCGCGGAATGATAAACCGGCCGGCGCAGCGGTGAGCACGCCGATCTGGAATTGGAATTCGCTTCGCCTTAGCCGTCGGCCGCGAATTGCTCTAGCCCCTTTTTATAATTCTCCGACCCGACCCAACTCGTCAAGTAGCTCTCGTTATCGAGAACCTCTTGCCTGGTCGTCAGACGAGGGATAAGCGGTCTCAGTTTTTCATCTTCAAATAGTGGCTCGTACAGTCCAACCATCAGGATGGTATATATGTCGTCCGTCGATTCGCTCCTAGGCTGGGCTAAGCACCACTGCTGAAAGTCCACAATCCGGTCAATCGTGGGCTGGCCGATGCGCTTCTAGGCATATCCAAGAGCCACCAAACAACATACAAGAGCAGCACATATGGGCCATCCTTGTCTACAATAGAGAGCTTAATCTCTGGAAATCGCCGAAGAATTTCGTCGTGTAAAAGCGACATCGTAACTATCGCCTAGGTGGGACACTTCGGTCTGAAGCGTAGTTTTCAATTCAGCCCGGTAGCCTACGCGCCTACTTTGTCAGTGCGAGTGCGAGTTTTCTGATGCCGGGTGTTAACCACCCGCTATCTGCAATTCGCAAATCCGAGGGCTGACGCCCCCGGCTCGGGCTTCCCGCGGCTCGATGCTCCTCACTCGAACAATGCCCGCAGGCAGATTTGCGACCAGGTTTCAAAGCCGGACAGTTCGGTCAGCAGTTGTTTTACCGGGCGAAAGCCGCATTCGATGATTTCGCTCTCGCGCGGTTTGACGGCGGGACGCTCGACATCGTACAAGTGAACCACGCCCAAGTGGACGCGGCCCACTTCGGTCTCGTCGTCGTTGATCAGCCCAACGCATTGGGCGACAAAGGGGGTGTCAATGATGACTTCCTCGGCCAGTTCGCGGCGCAGCCCCTCGTCGTAGGCTCCCGCCCCTTGCGGCCGGGCGGCGTCGTCCGAGCTAATATGACCGCCAATCCCCACGCTGCGTTTGCTGTGCAACCGGCCCTCGCCCTGCCCTTTGCCGCGGGTGTATTGAAAGACCGATTCAACGCCCTGGGCGTCGCGGTAGCGGAAGATGACGTACGGAATCAGTTGCTTGAAGTTTGGGTCTTGCTCCATCTTCGATCGCGGCCGGTAGCTGATGTGGGCCGGATCGAGCAGACCGGCCAGATATTGGTCCGTGTCGCGGCAGAACCCCTGGAAATAGCCCAGTTCGCGAAAGCGTTCGGTCGGCACGACCAGCACATGTTCGGTTTGCACGTCCAGCACAGCGCATCCTTTCGAATTGGTTGCGGCAATCGAACCCCGCAGCAATAAAGCAGCACGTCCGGATTGCCTCGGGCCGAGTATGAGACTTGGCCGGCGATTGACGAGCGGCCACGGGGGGGCGGCCACGGGGGTTCAGGGCTTTGCCGGGACAATGCTTCGGAGCCGGGCCATTGCCTGGGCAAAGCCCTGACCTGCGTACTTGCCGACTGCCTACTCCCCGCGGCCTACGGAATGATGAACCGCAGGCTGGTTCCAGCCGAGGTCGTCGGCGTTGTGATCGTTACAGGCGGTGAGGGCCGCACATCAGGCGCTTTCATTGCAATGGGCGGCGCCGGTGCAAATTCCGGAACTCGCATTGGCGTCACGCCCGGTGGCCCCATGATTCGGCGGCGATGGCTTCGGCCCGTGACGGCGCTCTCCCGAACGCTCGCATTGCCGCTCGCGTTCGATAGGCCCGTCGTCGGATATTGAACCGACAGGAGTTCCTGTTCAATCGCGGGTGGCAGTGGAGGCGGGTCGTTGACCGCGGTGTCGGACGCCGCGGGCAATCTCTCCACAATTTGCTGGGCCCACAGACCTGCGGGCCGAAACAACAGGGCAATGGCGCAGCAAACACCGATTGCGCGAGCCGTACCATGAACCGAACTCCATTTCCAACTTCAAGGCCCCCCGCTTGCTCGGGCGGCCTTCGACCGATCGACCACAAGAAAATCGACTCGCCACACGGGTTGAATGAGGATTTTAAAACTTCGTCAGAAAACGGAAATACTTCGTACGACTGTTGAGCATCCGAAAGATATTCAAACCACTCCGAGCGTTGCCTGCGACTCAACCGGCACAAACTATCCTGGCTGGTTCTAATGACGCTCTTCGGCGAGTTTGCGAATAGTATCGAGCCTCGATCACCAAGGACGCATCGCGGCTAAGAAACCGACACGACGAGATATAACTCAATCCCGATTCGAAACGCTCGACGCTGGCTCCCAGAGTTGGATTGGATTGCCCTCGGGATCATTCAAGCGAGCAAAGCGGCCGTTCGGGTATTCCCCTTCGATTTCGACCACGATGCCCGCGGCGCGAAGTTGCGCCATCATGGCGTCTAGATTACGAACTCGAAAGTTTACCATCCACGCCTGCTTCAAATCGCCGAAGTAAGACGTCTGCCTGGGAAACGGCGCAAAGGCGGTCGGCCCGGCTTCTTGTTGCCAAGGCGGCTCGTCATAGCTGGTAGGCGTGAGCGTCACGCCGAGGTGCTGCTGATACCAACGCCCCAACGCCGCCGGATCGGTTGCCCGGAAGAACAACCCGCCAATTCCGGTTACTTTTTCCATGATGGTCCTCGTGCCCGTAGATCACTGCTTCCCGCTCAGGCTTTGCTCCAAGAATAGCGCCTGCACGCCGGCCAGGTAATCGCGATTGTCTTTCTTGGCAAAGCCGTGCCCTTCGTTGTCGGCGTACACGGTCCACACCATTCGCCCGCCAGCGGAACGCACCTTGGTCGCAATCTGCTCGGCTTCGGAGAACGGAACCCGTGGATCGTTTCGGCCGTGTACGACCAATAGCGACGAACGAATCTGCTCGGCCTGGGCCGTGGGGTTGATCTCGCTCGAAGACAGCCCGCATTTGCGGGTCGCGTTCGTCGCCGTATTCGGCCCGCCGCAAATCCTGTCGGTAGGGGCTCGTCCGTTCCAGGAAGGTAATGAAATTGGCGATGCCCACAATGTCGATCCCGGCGCGAATCCGCTCGGGATAATGCGTCAGTGTCGACAGGACCATGAACCCGCCGTACGAGCCGCCGATCACGGCCACGCGCTTGGCATCCAGATCGGGCTGCCGGCCAATCCAATCGAGCAAGGCCCCGATGTCCTTGACGCTGTCCTCGCGCTTCTCGGCGTTATCGAGCTTCAGGTAGGTTTTGCCGTAGCCGGCCGAGCCGCGGACGTTCGGATGAATCACGGCCAGCCCCAGCTCGTTCACGTAATACTGCACCGTCGGCGAAAAGTCGGGCCGGTACTGGCTCTCAGGACCGCCGTGGATGCTGATCAGCACAGCCGCCGGTTTCTGCGGGCCGGCCGTTCGCGGACGGAAAATATAGGCCGGGATCGACCGGCCGTCGAACGACGAGAACTGCACCCGCTCGGGCTGAACGAACAGGGCCGGGTTCAGCCCACCCGTTTCGCTGAAGGTCCAGCGCTGCAAACGGCCATCGGCCAGGCGGACCGAATAGGCGTCGGCCGGAGCGTCGGGCGCGCGAGAGCGTGAAACCCAACTGGCTGCCGTCGGGTGAGAAGTCGAGATTGTCGACCGTGCCCAGCGGAATGTCGAGCTGTTTGCGTTTGTCACCGTTCAGCAGATACACGCGGCTGGCCCCATCTTCGTTGACGACGAAGGCCACCTGGCCCGAGGTCGGCTCAACCTCGACGTGCGTCACGTCCCAGGTAATGTCGTGCGAGAGCGACTGGTATTTGCGCGTCGCCAGATCGAGCCGCATCAGTTCCAGGAACTCGCCGTTGCAGTCGGAGGTGAGGTAGCAGGAGCGTCCGTCGGCGGCGAAGGCCATCTGCCCGACTGCCGATTTGCCCGGAGCCGGCAACCCGATCGGCTGCAATTGCTTGGTTTGAATATCGAAGGTGGCCGGATAGCTTTCGTTGATCGAGACCTCGCGGACCAGCAGAAGTTGCCGGCCGTCGGGCGACCAATCGTGAGCCACCCAGAACTGCCCCTTCGTCTCGAGCAGCATCTGCTCGGAGCCGGACGTGCGGCAATCGGCCAGGTACAGGTCGGTATCGCGGCCGTTGCGGCGATTGCTGTGGACGATCATCTGCGTGCCGTCTTCGCGCACGGGGCCCAGTTCGTTGCGGCTTTTGCCGTCGGTGAGCCGGACCGTGCGATAGGCGGCCCGATCGAGCAGGTAGATCTGGAAGTTTTCGCTGCCCCCCTGGCTGATCGTGGCCAGGCAGGCACCGTCGGCGGCCTGGGGAATGAAGCGTCCGATCGCTGGCTCGTCGAAGAAGGTGATCTGCTCGCGGCGTCCACCTGGGTTGTAGACGCGGTGCAACTGAGCCGCATTGCCGAAGCGGGTTGAGATGAGAATTCCCCTGCCATCGGGCGACCAGCCCTGGAACATGGCAGCCCGCATGTTTTGATATTGCTGCAATCGGGCAAAGATCGCCTCGGGGACGACCGGCACGCCTTCAGTGGTGATCGCTGGCGGCCGGCGCGGATCGACAGGCTCGACGGCGAAGAGCGGCGTGGTCAAACACAAGAACGAAACCAACATGAAAAAGTATCGGTACAAGAAACAATGCATGATCCGTCGTTCCTCGGTGTGGGAAATGAATTCAGGTTGGTTGAGTCGGTCGTCGTTTTACGTTCCAGTAAGCTTGCGTTTACCGCTCGCCGGGATTGTCACTCCAGTTCTCGCACGCGGCGCTGGAGCGCTTGCATGATTACTCGGGCCACGTCGGGCCCGCAACTGTTGATCTCGCCGTACTGGCTGCGCGAACGACCGTAGGCGTACGGAGGCCACCAGTCCCATTGCCGCCGCGGAATAATATAGCCGATCTCGTCGTTGGCCAGGCCCAGGATCAACACACGTTTGCCCGGCAGCAGCTTCTCGATCGTCGGTTCCAGCGGCGCCTGCGGATAATCGACGCCGGGCTCGGCCGCCGCGGGAAACTGTCCGTATACCAGTTCCGGATAGATCTCGCCCGGAATCGCGGCCACGTGCAACTGGCCCAACCGCAAATATCCAACCTCAGTGGCCACGGCCAACCGCCGCACCCCGTGCGAGCGAGCCGGCAAATATGTTTCGCCTGGCACTTCGCTATCGCCGGTCCAAACGATGCCCTTGCGCGCAGACGACCCCGAACCCCTGAGCCAACATATACCAGGGATTCTCCAGTGGCACGGCGATGGTTTTGGCCGACACGGCCAGCGGCGTCAGTTCGATGGGCTCGGCAGTATCGACAGCCGCGCGGCCCATTGGCCGACCTCTTCGCCGTAGCGATGTGCGTAGTCGAACGTTTCGTCGGGCACTTTCTTGTTCGTTGCATCGCGATAGCGCCCATCAGGCGGCGTCATCAGCCCGCCCACCGGGCCACTGAAATAGGCGATCGGGCAGTCTAATTTGGTCTTGAGATACTCGACCGTGGCCGCAGGAAAGTCGGCCGTGAGTAGCCGGTTGCGGCGGCCCAACGCTTCGGGATGACAATTCCATTGCACGAGCACGCCCGCCAATTCGCCGCTGTCGACGCGCCGGAATGAGAGCACTCGCAACACGTCGTCAAAGGCCTCGGGCAGTCGAGCATCGGCCAGCAGTCCCTCGGGACGCGACGTGCCATATCCGGCCCGCACAGCCACAGCTTTGCGCCCTGCTTCACGCACCACGGCCACAACCCGTTCGACCGTGCGAGCGATATAAGCAAGATCGACGCCGTTTTCGAAATAGCTCGGTCCCCACAGGCCGATCACATCGGGGCCTTCATGGTTGTGCGTGCTGGCCACGAGAACGTAGTCGAACTCCGGCAGCGCGGCGCGGATCTGCTGCACAGCCGGATATTGCAGGCCGATGAGATCGACCGATACCAAAGCGATCTTCTTCACTCCATCGGCAAGCACGACCGCCCGGGCCATCAGCGGATCATGCACTCCCAAGGCGGCGCGATTTTGTTGAAACCCGGCCATCCACACCGGGCCACGATCGAGCGGCGGCGTGATATCGAGCTCGGCGAAGCCAGCCTGCAACTCGGCGCACTTTGCCATCGCCGGCGCCATCTCGCTGCCGACTAAGAGCATTACAGCAATCGCCAAACATCGATTCTGAATTTCCATAATAACTACCGAGTACTGACTGATGACAACTGCCTTCTGCCCGCTATTCCGCCGGTACGGCATCAAAACCGAGCCGCGCCTCGCACCACACGGCCAACTCCACTACGTCCAAGTCCGAATGCGGTGGGCCAATGAATTGCAAACCACAGGGCAAACCGTTGTCGGCGAGCGAACAAGGAATCGAGACGACCGGGAAGCCAGCAAAGCTCCAAGGGGAATTGAAGCGTGGATCGCCGGTTGTCTCGGGCGTGGGCGCCGGCGTGACCGTGGCCGGCGCCACCAGCCCGTCGAATCCGGCCGTCAGCGTTTGCATCTCTCGTCGGAAGGTTTGCTGGTGCTCGACGGCCTCGGCATAAGCTGCCGGCACGACCTTTTCGCCGGTGTGGATCAACTGCGTGATGTGCCGGCCGAATTGGTCGGGCTGAGCTTCAAACGTCGGACGATGGTACGCGGCCGCGTCGGACGCCATGATACGGAGATGCATTTCATGCACCTTAGCAAAACTCGGCGGCAACCTCACGGGCTCGACCCTCGCGCCCGAATTGCGCAAACGCTCGACGGCCACCTGCGTGGCGGCGCGAACCGCCGGCGACGCTTCGCTGACGAAGAAATCCTGCAGCCAGCCGATCCGCGGCGGGCCCTTTTGCGGTTTGCCGATTCCAAGTTGCGCCCCGGCATAGCAATCGCCTGCAACAGCACCGCCAGGTCGCCGGCCGAGCGACAGATCGGGCCCGGATGGTCGAGCCGCGGGCTGATGGGCACGATGCCTTCAAGGCTCACGCAGCCGAACGTTGGCTTCAGACCGGCGACGCCGCAAAAGCTGGCCGGCCGCGTGATTGAACCTCCTGTCTGCGAGCCGATGGCCGCGACACACATCCCGACCGCCACGGCCGCAGCCGATCCGCTACTCGAACCGCCCGGGGTGCGGTCGATGTTCCACGGGTTGCGCGTCGGCGGCGGATCGAAGCAGGCGAATTCGGTGGTCACCGTCTTGCCCAGGAAGATTGCGCCGGCGGCACGCAGTTGCGCGACGAGCGGGGCGTCGTGCCCGGCCGGACGATTGTCACGAACGCGCGAGCCGGCCAACGTCGGCCAACCGGCCACGTCGATAATGTCCTTGATGCCGAGCGGAATGCCGTGCAACGGGCCGAGGTCGTGGCCCCGGGCCAGTTCTTCGGCTGCCCGTCGGGCGGCAGCCCGAGCGCCGTCACGATCGACGAGCACCCAGGCGTGCAACTGGTCTTCGAGCCGATCGATTTGCGTCAGGCAGTATTTGACCAGTTCGACCGGCGAGAGTTCGCCCGAGCGGATTCGTGCGGCTAGAGACGTTAGCGTGAATGGTTTCATGGGCGTGCGATGCGTTTATTCTGATTTGAGATTATTCACCACAGGGGCACAGAGACACAGAGGACGAAGAATGAGAGGAATAGGTTTGAATAATAGCGACTTTCGCCCCTCGGTTAGCTTTCTCTGTGTCTCTGTGCCCCTGTGGTTTTCTCTCTCATGAGCGCCGCTGGTTGTTCATTCGTCCCGCCGGGCATTCTAGCTGGTTCTCAACGGGCACGGTACCGACGTAGAATATGAAAAGTCGGGCGAAAAGCGCGTCGCAAGCAACGCGGCTAACTTCCGTCATCACCCTTGAATGTGCCAGCATGACCATTGAACCCTCGCGCAGCGCTCCTTCCCACGTACTACGATCCACGAAAGTGTTTACCTGGCGGCCGGCGCGAGGGTGGTGGGCGACGTGACGATCGGCGAGGATTCGAGCGTGTGGTTCAACGCCGTGCTGCGCGGCGACTGCGAGGCGCTGCGAATCGGCCGACGGACGAACATTCAGGACAATTGCGTGTTGCATGCCGACCCCGGTTTCCCCTGCGTCGTGGGCGACGGCGTCACCGTAGGGCACGGGGCCGTGGTGCATGGGGCCCAGGTTGGCGACAACGTCACCATCGGCATGCACGCCGTGGTGATGAACGGCGCGCGGATCGGCGCCGACAGTATCGTGGGAGTGGGGGCCGTCGTGACCGAAGGAACCGAGATCCCGCCGCGTTCGTTGGTGATCGGCTTACCGGCCAAGGTGAAACGCAGCCTCACCGACGAGGAAGTCGCCCGCAACCGGGCCAGCGCGGAGCATTATGTAGAGAACGCCCGTAGATTCCGCGAGAGCGAAGGGTAAACGCAACAGTCAGTCGCCCCCAGCGAGCGGCAATCGCGAGCTTGCCGGTGGCACATGTGCCATTTCACTTGCCATTCCATGAAATCGTGAAGAGAATATGAAAATCGCAAACGGAGGCCATTATGGATCTCACAAACGATCAGAAAGAGGCCGTGGTCCGCGGGGAGCCTGTTCCCGTGCTCGTCGAGTCGACAGATTGCATCGTGATCCGCGCCGACGTGTTTCAGCGTTTTAAAGCTGCCCTCGACGACGGGCTGGACCCTGAACAGGTCGGCCGCCTCATAGAAGAGAATATGCGTGACGAAGACCTAGGCGATCCGCTTCTCGATTCGTACCAGCAGTACCGATGAACCGCGGTCATATCGTAATCGTCGACTTCCCGTTCACAAGCGGAGCGCAGAGCAAGGTACGCCCGGCGCTAATCGTTCAGAATGACCGCGAAAACCGTCGGCTATCGAAGACGATAGTGGCGATGATCACCGGCAACCTGCGTCGGATTTCCGAACCGACTCATCTGTTACTTGATCCTTCGACTCCGGATGGTGCTTCGTGCGGCTTGCATGGCCAGTCGCTCGTCAGTTGCGTCAACATCTAGACGATCGATCAAGCGTCCGTGAAACACGTCATTGGCAGCCTTTCCAAGACGATGATGACGCATGTCGATGCTTGCCTACGTCAGGCGTTCGACCTCTGACAGCACTTCTGCTCACTTCCCATCCGCCCCCACGGCCTTCTTCCCTGCCGGTGTCAGGTTGTAGCGGCGGATCTTACGGTCCAAAGTTGATCGCTCGATGCCGAGCAGGCTGGCCGTTTGGCTCTTGTTCCAATTGGTCGATTGCAATGTGGCCAGGATGTGACGCCGCTCCATCTCGTCGAGCGAACAGGCCTGAAATGAGTTGGACGAAACAGTTGCGGTCGACGCCCCGTCGCTCGAAGCGGGCAGCTTCGAGAGCATCAAGTCCTGCTGGTCGATGTATTCCCCCTCGGCCAACACCAAGGCCCGTTCGACGACGTTCTTCACCTCGCGCACGTTGCCCGGCCACAGGTAGCGAGTCATTTGCTCCATGGCCCGGGGCGTGAAGCCGCGCACCTTGCGGCTGGTTTCGCCGGCGAACTTGCGGAAGAAGTAATTGGCGATCTCGGGAATATCCTGCGGCCGCTCGCGCAGCGGAGGGACCACGATTTCCAGCACGTGCAGCCGGAAGTACAAGTCGCGGCGGAAGCGGCCCTCGGTCACGTCGTGCTCCAGGTCGCGGTTGGTGGCCGCGATCACGCGGACATCGACTTCCACCGGCTCGCTGCCGCCGACGCGTTCGAACGGATGCCCTTCCAGCACGCGCAGAAATTTGGCCTGGATCGTCGGGCTCATCTCGCCGATCTCGTCGAGCATCAGCGTCCCCTGGTGGGCGGCTTCGAACTTGCCGGCCTTGCGCGTCAGCGCGCCGGTGAAGGCTCCCCGTTCGTGGCCGAACAGTTCGCTCTCCAGCAAGCTTTCGGACAGCGCCGCGCAGTTCAGGCAGACGAACGGCGCCTTTGCGTCGCGGGCTGGAAAAATGCACGGCGCGGGCCACCAGTTCTTTGCCCACGCCGCTTTCGCCGCGCACCAGCACCGTGGCGTTGGTCGGCGCCACGCGGGCGATTTCTTCCATGATCTTGCTGATGGCCGGACTCTTGCCGACGATCTCGCTCTGCACGCCCAGCCGTTCGCGCAATTGGAGGTTTTCGTTGCGGATCTGTGTCAGGTTTTCGGTCAGTTCCTGGCGGCGGCTCAGGTTCTGCAAGCGCGACGGCCACGGTCTCGGCCACGGCCAGCGTGAATTCCAGGTCGTCGGGATCGGGGACGCGATCGGAGCGGGTCGAGTAGAGATGGATCAGCCCGAAGACGTGCTTGCCGCGGCGCACCGGCGCGCAGATCACGCTGGTGGCATGGATCTCTCCCTTGCTGTCGCGGCTGCTGACGTTGCTGTCGCCAATCACGTTGCGCGCCAGCACGGCCTCGCCCTTGCCCAGGGCCGTGGCCGCCAGAAAAGGAGAAACGCGATGGTAGGGCAAATCGGTGTCGCTGCGCGAAGCGACCACGTCGAGCGCCGCGGCCGCGGTGGCCGGGTCGGAGAGCGAACTGTCTTTGACGCCGCCGTGGGGCGTGAGCAACAGTGCGCCGGCATCGATCTGCAATCGCTTCGAACAGCCCTTCCAGAGCCAGCCGTGCCAGCGCGATCGGTTCGGCCGCTTTGGCCAGCTCGAAGGTCAGCCGGCAGAGCCGCGTCGCGGCCCGGCCCTGCTGCGATTCGCCCTTCTTCATCGAGCGGTTCGAGAAATTTCGTCTGCCCGCGGCGATGGGTGATCGTCGTGGGCTCGTGAGTCGCACTGTCCTCGTCGTCGAGCACGACCGTGGCCGCAGCCTGGCCGTCGGGCCGCGTGGCCGCCGGGCAACAGCCGGCTGGCATCGGGAAAGGCCTTGGCCAGATCGTGGACGAAGGCCATCTGCGAGTTGCCGATGCGAATGACGTCGCCGGGCGTCAGCAACGACTCGCCGCGGATCAACCGTTCGCCGATGGCCGTGCCGTTGCGGCTGTCGAGATCGCGGAGCATCCACTGATCGCCGTCGCTGAACAGTTCGGCGTGAAAGCGGCTGCAGCGTTCGTCCTTGAGCGCGATGCGGTTCGTGGGGGCTCGGCCAATCGATGACGGTTTGGCCGGGAATCAGCCGGAACACGTCCGACCATTTCGAACCTTCGCGGATTACCAGATAGGCCAACATCTTGCCACTCGGAACGACCGACGTTCCCCCAGTGGTTTACCTTATCGTTGTAAGGATAAGCCCTGCAAGTAGATTTACGCCGCCTGTAGGCTGGCAGCGGCCTCCGGACGGGCCTTATAACCGGGTCAGATAAGACTCGAAACCGGCCGCGGCAGCAAAGTTTTGTTGCAGGTTTAAGCCCCCGGAATTATTGTGGGAATAGGTTACCCTTCTCCTAGACCGAGTGAACACATGTGGAACCGGCTGCGAAAGCTCTTGGTCGTGGCCCCCTACGCCGTAGTGGGGCTGGTTGTCGTTAACGCTCTGCTGGTGGATTCTCCGATGGCGCCCAAGCGCCAATCGGGCGGGTGCCTCCTGGGAGGATCGCAAGGCGTCGGTGGCATTGCCATCGACCCCAGCGGAACGCTCAGCAACGCAGCGCAGGGAGACACCAAGCAATTGCACGATCTGCGAGCGCTGGCCCTGAAGGACGTGCCCGGCGATATCAAGGCGCCGGCTCCGTTACGCAAAATCTCGCTTGCGGCGGCTCGAAGCGGCCATCGCGGAGAGCAAGAAACTGGGCCAGCCCCTCTCGAACGAGGTCCGCCTGCTGGCCGGCCTGCAAAACATTCGCTACGTGTTCGTCTATCCCGAAGAGCACGACATCGTGCTGGTCGGGTTTGCCGAAGGCTGGAAGGTCGACGATCGCGGCCATCTGGTAGGGCAGACGACGGGCCGGCCGGTGATCCTGCTGGACGATTTGCTGGTTGCCTTGCGATCGGCCAACGAAACCGCGGCCGGCGGCATTACCTGCTCGATCGATCCCAGCCCCGAAGGGCTGCCGCGGCTGAGCGAATACGTCAAGACGCTGACCACCATCGACAACCCGCAAACGACCATGCATACGATTGAGCAGTTGCTCGGCCCGCAAACGATCAGCCTGCATGGCGTGCCGCCGACGAGCCATTTCGCCCGCGTGCTGGTGGCCGCCGATTACCGGATGAAGCGATTGGGAATGAATTTCGAGCCGGCTCCTGTGGCGGGCCTTCCCAGCTACATCCAGATGTTGCGGCCGGGTTCGCGCGGCATGCAGAACATGACGCCGCGCTGGTGGCTGGTTCCGAACTACGCTCCGCTCATGACCGACGACCAGGGATTGGCCTTCGAGTTGCGCGGCGCCAAAGTGAAATGCCTGACCGAAGAAACGTTCTTCGGCGAAAACGGGTCGCGAGCCCAGACAGGCAAGGTCAGCCCGGTGGCCCAGCAATGGGCCGACAATATGACCGCCCGCTATGATGAGTTGTCGCTCAAAGAACCGATCTTCGGCCAGTTACGCAACTGCATGGACCTGGCCATCGTGGAGCCTTGATCTTCAAGGAAAACCTGTCGGCCGTGGCCGATCTAGACCTCGGCCTTTTGCTCGATTCGTCGCAATTGGCGGCCGAAGAGTTGCTCGTGCCCCGGCAAATCGACACCCAGGCAAGCTTCGTCAAGAAGGGCACGAACTGGGTAATCAGCGCTTCGGGCGGCGTCGAGATTCATCCCTGGCAGGTGGTCGGACAAGCTCGAGAAGAGCCAATCATTAGCCGCCGATCGCGAGCGGGCAGTTCCCCAGAATCCGCAAAAGTGGTGGTGGAACTGAAAACGCAGGCAGCGGGAAGGGAGGCACTGGCTCCGCCAGTGTTTTTGCAGCCCTTGGCTTGCAGTTGAAGTTCATGCCGCCGCCATCGCATTCTTGTATTCATCGAATGTGAACAGCCCTTGGTGGTGGATCATTATCCGGCGGCTTGACGCAGCGATAAAACGGGGCCAGATGCAACTCATCGGCTCTGCGTTTGCCTGCAACGCCCAACCCATGGCGTTCTAACGACGGCATTGACTACAAGCTGAAGGCGTGAAGAGCACTGGCGAAGCCAGTGGCACGCTACAGCACGCTGCCACACGATGCCACAGACCACAGGAAGCGAGTCAGCGCAGCCAGACGTTCGAAAACTCTCTGTCGCGCAGATTGACGCAACGAATCTGCCCCAGCGAGCCGGCGGCCTGCGGGAAATAAGCGTCGACGTACCCTCGAAGCGAAAGTTCGGCGGGCGATTCCCCCTCCTGCATCGTCGCTGATTTCATCAGCACGAGTTCCGCGGCCATCGCCATCTCAGCCAGCCGTGCGGCAATCGAATCGCTGGTCACGTCCCAACTGGCCGGCAGCGGTCGGCCAGAAAAACAGGGCTCCTCGTCGCGCAGAATCGGCCAGGGATCGAGGATCACCAACCCAGCGGCCGGCGGTGCTTCATCGAGCGCTCGCACGCTGCTGCACAATCTGGCCATCGGCCAGCGCGTCGCCAGTTGCCTGGCATGAATCGACATGGCGCGAATGCACAGCCAATGCGCCGCAACGGGCGGAATCGAATAGAGCGCATCAATCTCGCGGACAGCATCGGCCAAGGCCCCCCCGCCTGGAAGCACGAGGTTTTGCGCTGCTGACTGTTGGGCGAGCCAAGCCTCGAACCGCTGAGGCCAAAGCGGCCAATCGAGCAGGCTGCCACCGAGCTTGATGACTCGCCGCCACACGCTGGTCATGACTCGACCTGTTCACGCGCCAGCACGGCCAAAGCGTGCGCCGTCGCCACGCGTGATAGCTCAGCACCAAGCTGCTGGGCCAGCGAAATCACGGCGGCTTGAGGCCACACGCGCTCGGCAACCTGGCGCGCCAGGAATTCGCCCTGTCCGCTGATGACGATGGACTGCGGCCGCTCCGCCAGCCGGCCGGTGACCCGCCGCGCGCGGCCGTTCGATCTGAAGCAATTGGGCGCGGGCAATCACTTCGGCCATGCCACGCAAATCTTCTACCGAAACCAGCGAGCGATCGGCACAGATCGACCGTGCCAGCCGGTCCTCGGCGCAAGCCCGCGTGGCCGGTCGACCGTCGGCCGTGTGGCGACTGTCACGTTCTTCGGGCAGGTCTCCTCGCACTAGGTAGGCGTCCCAGGTCGTGGCAAACAGTTCCTGCGCAACAGGGCAATCGAGCCCTTGCCAGGGAGGCTGCGCACGACGGCCGAAACCGGACTTCGCGTGACGCCCGTGTAAACCAACTCGCCAGCCACCAAACGCTGTGGATCGGTCTGACCGAGCGCTGCCGGCCGGCCGGCGACTAGCGGAATGATATCGCAGGTCGTCGATCCAAGATCGATGAGCAAGCCAGAGCCTTCCGGGAGCAGCCGGGAGGAATAGGAAGCCAGCGCATGCCAATTCGACGCGGCGGCCAAGAGCGGCTCGTCCAAGGCGCCTGTCCTCCTTGGCCAGCGACCCGTCTGTTAGATAGATCCGCACGCTGCGCCGTCCGGCGGCCTGGCGCACGGCGGCGACGATCGCGCGTACGCCTTCGGCCTTGGTCCGGTAGCAGTCGGCCAGTTCGCCGGTCATCGTGGCGACAATCTGTTCAGCCTGCGGGGCCCGCGCGATCAGTTCCGACAAGGCCTGCGGCAATAGTTCGGGCGTTTTCCACAGCGGAAAGAACTGCGACAAGCCGAACCCGCGACCGTCGGCAATCTTCAGGTTGGCGCCGCCAATGTCGAGAGCCAATACGGTCATATCAGATGCACCTCAAGATCGGCACGGCAGACTTTGTTGCTGCCCGAGCGATCAATCCGGCCATCAAATGAAAACTCCAAGGCATCGGTGGCGAACGATAGCCGGGCTTCGCATCCTTGCGCGACGGCCAGCAGCGCGGCGGCCAGATTTTGCTGAGTCGCGACGTGCAGGCCCACATACGACGTCGTCAAACGAGGATTAACTTCGATCACGCAATCCTGGCTACCATCCAACACCTGCCCCAGGACAACGTCCACGCCGACAAAGCCCAACAGCCCAGGCAGGTCTGCGACGGCGCGTTCGGGCCAGCAATTGCTGCGCACGGCGAGATGCGGCTCAAGTAACAACGAGCCGCCAAGGTATTCGAATCCTGAAACGCCGCCCAAGTGTTGCCGGCACGCAGGCAAGCAAACATTTCCAACCGGCCCGCACAGCAAACCCACGCTGGCCGGCAGTCCGGGGCAATATCTCTCCAAACGATGATCGCACACCGGTGGCGGCAAGCGAGCCAGTTCGCTCGGCTCGGCGATCAACCGCACGCCATACGACCCGGCCCCGTCGCACGGCTTGACGACGGCAGGAAGTTCAAAATCGATTGGCCATGGCTGACCAGCGGCGACACGCTCGCCTGAGGGCACCGGCACGCCCTTCGTCTTCAGGTGCCGAGCCAGGGCATGTTTGTCGGCCGCCAGGGCAATCGATTCCGGAGTGCAGTTCAGCACGCGCCCGTTGGCACGGCGCACCAACTCGCAACGAGCGGCCAGCACGCCCCGCAGTTCGGGAGCGATAACAAGCGTCCAGGCCGACTCCCGAGCCAGCCGCTCGAACCACTGCCGCTCGGCTGCCGCGTCGGCAACTTCGTAAACCCGGCCGGGGACGCCCAGGCTCGGTATTCGGCGTACGTCGTGCAGCGTCACTACGTCGACACCATCGATCGCAGCAAAATCGCCTGCCAGGGCCCGAACCATGGCCAGTCCTTCCGCCATGAGCGGATCCGCAGCGGCCGGGTCGAGATCGTCGGCCAGCAATCCGCCGCCGGTCGTATACTCGTAGACGAAGATTTGCATGACTCGATTCGCAGCCGATCGTGGGAGGCCTTCTTGACAATCATGATCGCGAGTCGCGATCCCGCGGGGCCGCTCAATGATACGGCGAAGGCTCGGTCGCCGCCAACGATTGGACGCAAGTTTCCCGTTTCGCCGGCTTGCCCTGCCGAGGCGTGCGTCGGTACAACCAAGGCGACCTTCAGACGCAATCTCTTCGTGACGCGGTCAGTATTCCTCCCCCCAAGCTTGCAGGCCGGAATGCAGCAACACCCCTACATACTGCTCGATCGCGACGGTACGTTGAACGTCGACCGGAATTACCTGGCCGACGCGGACCAACTGGAGCTACTTCCCGGCGCTGCCGTGGCGCTGCGGCGGCTGGCGGATTTAGGCTGCGGACTGGTCGTGGTGACCAATCAATCGGGCATTGCCCGTGGGCTGATCCGGCACAGCGAGCTTGAGTCGGTACACGCTCGGTTACAGGAATTGCTAGCGGCCGAAGGTGTCCGCCTCGATGGAATCTATACTTGTCCGCATCGCGAGGAAGACGATTGCGATTGTCGCAAGCCGCGGGCAGGGCTCGTCGAGCAGGCTGCCCGGGAACTTGGCTTCGACCTGCGCCACGGGTTCCTGATCGGCGACAAGGCCAGCGACATCGAACTTGGGCGCAACGTGGGGGCCATTACTCTTCTCGTGCGGACGGGCTACGGCGCCCAATGGGCGCAGGATCGGCGATTGCAGGTCGACTACGTGGTTGATGATCTACCAGCGGCTGCGACGATCATCGAACAATTGCTGATCGAACGTCGTAGGACAGCTGCCAGCAGATTAGATAAATGATTTGTAACGCAGCGCCGAAGCATTGGCCGTAACAGGACTTGGGAATCGCGACCACGGTTCGACCCAGGAACTGACATTGACCGAGGGGGCCGTTTTTCTAGAATCCGCCCCGCCTTGAATTTAATGTTCTCGGAGAGGTTCACGGTTTCATTTCTTGGTCGCTGTTCTGGCGGCTAGCGGTTCAACTTGTTTTTGCGATCCTCAATAACGCGTCGCGTTCTGGGGTGGATAGTACTGATTTCAAATATGCCGCCCCCCCAGTGCTGGCGCGCGCGGCTTGCCACGCCGCAGTTTGCGATGAATCGGCCTGCGGATGGCGAGCGTTCATGGAACCTGATTCACGGAGTAAGAGTGCATGCAACGGGCCAAGCAATTATCGATTGCCTATAAGTCTGCCAGCGACGCCGCCGCGCGTTACTTTGCCTTGCAAACCGGACGCGTCCAGACGCCCGGTTTTGAATTTCAGTTCCATACCGATCCGATCGACGCATTGGACCTCGCCGCGCGTGAGCGCCGTTTCGATTCACGGCCATCTCCGCCACGGCCTACCCTGAAGTAGCCGAAGACTACCGGATCCTGAGCGTCGGCACCCACGTCAGCCGCGGTTGCGGACCGGTGCTCGTCAGTCAGCATTACTTTCACATCGATCAACTCCAGTTTCGCCGGGTCGGCGTGGCGGGCGCGGCACGACGGCCGGGTACCTGCTCAAATGGGCCTGCCCAGATGCCAAGGTCTGCGAATTGCCGGGCGACAAGATCGCGGCGGCCGTGGCCAATGGACAGCTCGACGCAGGCGTGTTGAGCGACGAACCATCGGCCTTCTGCCGGCAATCGGGTTTGCACAAAGTCGTTGACCTGGGCAAGCTATGGGCTCAACGCACGGACCTGCCGCTGCCGATTGATTTGAACGTCATCAGCCGTCGCTGGAGCGACATCGAGGCTGCTGGCCTGTGCGGGCTTTTGCGAGAAAGCCTAACGTATGCCCACAAGCATCGCGCCGAGGCCTTGAATTGGGCCTCGGCGCTTCGACCGCGGCCCCGACGCAGCACGCGGGCCCAGCCCGACGTCTTCTCTTGCCAATACCGATCTGCTCTTCCTGGCCGAGGACGTGCGGCAGGCTCTGGAACTGCTGTTGTCGACGGTCAAAGAGTTAGGGCCGGGGAATCGCGACCTGCCGGCGCTCGACATCGTCGGGCAACCGTCAACCGAACTGCTGACGGTTTCAGCCGCTTGACCGCCATTCCGACGGGCCACCACCCGCGGCCGCCGCGCCGCAAAGGAAAATCATCGCATGCACCTCGTTCGCGTCTCCTCGGTTTTGGTCACCGTAATGCTCTTCGCACTGGTCGCTTCGGCCGGCACCGATACGAAGGTTACCGTCGGCCAATCGACCGCCGAGAGAATTCCGCTGGAACAAATCGACCACTCAATCTGGGACGGTTTGCTGAAACGGCACTCCAACGCTGACGGACGGGTCGACTATGCCAGCTGGCACAAATCGGCCCAAGACATGGCTGCATTGGACGCCTACCTGGACAACTTGAGCCAGGGCGATCCGGACGCAACGACGTCATCGGCCGGCCGGCTGGCGTACTGGATCAACGCCTACAACGCCGTCACCGTGGCGGGCATTCTGCGCGAATACCCGACGACCAGCATCCGCCACCACACGGCCCACGGCGCGGGTTACAATATTCTGGCGCGACCTGCTGTTGATCGTCGCCGATAAGAGCTATTCACTCGAAGCGATCGAGAACGAAATGCTCTGCCCGCTGGGCGAGAAGCGGATCCATTTCGCCCTCGTTTCGGCCTCGTTGAGCTGCCCTCGGCTGCGCAACGAAGCCTATGTGCCGGAGCGTATCGACGCTCAGTTGGCCGACAACGCCCGGGATTTCTTTGCCCGGCCTCGAAACCTGCGTTGGGACGCGGAGCATCGAACCTTTCATGTGTCGGCTATACTGCACTGGTTCGGCGACGAATTTGGCCCAACGCCGCAGGACGCACTGTCCGACGTCGCGAAATACATCGCCGACCCGCAGATCCGCAAGCTGGCGGAAAGCCGCGACTTTCATGTCGAGTTCGTCGATTATGATTGGACGTTGAACGATAAGACGACCTATCGAGCATCTCGCAAATAGCAGGCGGCTGACAGTTAGAGGCAAGGGCAGTTAGAAACAAGGTCAGCAGGCAGCGAAGATGACGCCGCAACCTTGGGCTGCCGAACGCGCCGTTGACGAATCGTTGGCCGGCGAATTGATTGCGTCGCAGTTTCCGCAGCTGGGCTCGTTGCGATTGTCGTGGCTCGGCGCCGGCTGGGATAATACGGCCTGGCTGGCGAACGACACTTGGATCTTCCGCTTCCCACGCCGTCAAATGGCCGTGGAATGGTTGGAAACCGAGGCCGAGATCCTGCCGCAACTCGCGCCGCGGGTTCCACTGCCGATTCCGCTGCCGCGTTGGACTGGCAAACCGACGACGTCGTATCCCTGGCCCTTCGTCGGCTACGCCTGTTTACCCGGCCGAACGGCCTGCACGGCACGGCTCGACGTTGCAGGACGGAAGCGGCTTGCCGGGCCGCTGGCGCATTTTCTGCGAACTTTGCACTCGCTCGACTCGAAGGGCTGGCGATTGCCGGGCGACAAACTGCGGCGACTCGACCTGGAATTGCGAATTCCACGGGCACGCTCGGGCCTCGACCGGCTGGTTGCGGCAGGACTGATTTCCGATCCTGCGCCCTGGCTCGCGATCGTCGACGACGCTCCCCTCGGCTACGTGCCGGACGCGAATACGCTGGTGCATGGCGATCTCTACGCCCGGCACGTGCTCGTCGACGAGCTGGGTTCGGCGGCCGGCGTGATCGATTGGGGCGACGTGCATCGCGGCGATGCAGCCTCGGACCTGGCAATCGCCTGGTCGTTCTTGCCCTCCAAATGCCGAGATGAGTTTCGTGACGAGTACGGGCCGATCGATGCTGCTCGCTGGCGATCGGCTCGCTTTGCCGCGTTACAGACTTCGGTCATCATTCTGGCGTATGCGCCTGGCGTATGCGCACGAAATCGGCGACGAGGCACTGGCGCAGGAAGGACGAATGGCGCTTGAGCATGTGCTTTCCGTCTGATCGCCGAAAGTGCCTTACCGGCCGCCATTGAGCGGAGCGTGCTCGTTCGCCTTGCCACCGTCGCCCGGATAGGGAACGACGTCGACGGCGACCGTCATGACGTGCTTGCCGCCGCCAAGGAACAGTCCGTTGATCGGGCAGATGTCGCCATAGTCGCGTCCCCAGCCGAGCGTGACGTGCCGTAGCGAAGGCATTTGATTATTGGTCGGATCGAAATCGAGCCAACCGGTGCCAGGACAAAATACGCTCAGCCAGGCGTGCGAGGCGTCGGCGCCAATCAGTCGCGGCTTGCCAGGCGGTGGATCGGTGAGTAAATAGCCGCTGACGTAGCGGGCTGCCAGCCCCAGTGATCGCAAGCAGGCAACCTGCAGATGGGCAAAGTCCTGGCACACGCCGCGCCTTTTCTGGAAGACTTCCGAGGTCGGCGTGTTGACACAGGTGGCAGTGGGGTCGAATTTGAATTCGCGGAAAATTCGCCCCGTGAGATCCATCGTGGCATCCAGCAGCGGCCTGCCGGTCGTGAACGAAATTCTGGCGTATTCGGCCAGATCGCGGTTTCGGCGCACATAGGGGGAGTCGAACGTGAACTGGCTGGCCGCGAGCGTATCGGCATCGGCCGGCGCATCGAACGCAGTCACCACCTGCTCCCAACGAGGCGTGTCTTCGGCCGCCGGCGTGTAGGGAGCGAACACCTCGACCTGACTGACCGCCTTGACCGAAAGTTCGCGATGCTCGTCTTCGACCGTGAAGAAGGTGACCTGATTACCGAAGTAATCGCTCCAGTGTTGCACCGTCGCCGGGTTGGGAACAATATCCAACCGGCTGATCAAACACTCCTGGCGCCAGAAGCTGCGAGGCGTCAGATGCGCTTTGTTATGGCCCAGCGGCACCGGGTCGGTGTAACGAAAGGTCGTGGTGTGGGAAAGTTGGTACTTCATTCCAGCGGCGCCGGGGCAATCGTGCCCAATTGGCGTGACGGTCCGGTATGAGTCAAGTAGGTGTGCGAAATGCTTTCCGACAATTGAAAGAGTTGATGACTGATTCGTTCCAGGAACCGGTCCAAACGCGTGCGTTTATGATGTTCGTCGGCTTCGCACAAGGCTTCGACGTCGACCAGCCGCAACGAAGCCTGGGCAGCCAGCATGATTCGTTGTTCCTGGTTGCGGATCGGGTCCGCTTCCTTACTCGGCAGCATCCGCACATGGTCGCTCAGGGCCGAGAGCTGAAAGCCCACCGAGCGAGGATTGGTTTCGTCCGCCAGCAGCAGGTCGAGCACCGGCGCCAATTGCAGCGTGGTGAGGTAGCGATAGCGATAGGTCATCGAGCTATCGGCGATTTCCAGCAGGGCCTCGAGCAGCGGGATCAGGTCGCCCGTGCCGGCGACCAGCGTGCGGCGCAGCAGCCGCAATGTGTGTTGAGCCCGCTCGAGCCGCCGACCCATGTCGAGAAATCGCCACCCCGGCCCGCGCGTCATGCTTTCGGTCCCCAGCCCACTGAAGGCGGCCAGCAAACTGAGCATCTGATTCAGCAGCAGCAGCACTTCGCCCAAGCGAGCCCGCTCGGTGGGCCAGGGAAACAACAAATCCAGGTCGATCTGGTTCACGATCCGCCAACTGTCGATCGAAATGCGGTCGCGAACCACCGACGCCGAACTGTGCAGACCCTGCAGCGTTCGGTACAGCGCGTGCGGGCGGTCTTGCGCGAAAATGAACGACAGCAGGTCGGCTTGCAGGGCCGCGAGAGTTTCTTCCGTTTCGGGAGCGGGTAGGTCGCCCGGCGAATCGGGCTTGTCGTACAGTGATTGCACCAGCACGGCCAACTCGGCCATGCCGGCCGGCTCGAGTTCGTTGGTCATTCGCACCACGGCGCTTCGCAAATGCCGGACCATGCCTTCGGCCCGCTCGACATGCCGGCCGAGCCAGTACAGGTGATCGGCCACGCGACTGGGCAAGTCGTTGGGACTGCGCCGCAGTTCAATGGCCGTGGCCGAGGGGTTGAGCAGCGTCACGCTCGTGACCGGCTGGTCGGAAAGAATCCAGACGTCCTTGCTGGCCTGGCCGGCGGCGATCGATTCGCCCAGCGATTCGGTATTGGTCGAAACGCGCGATAGGCCGCCCGGCATGACTTCGTATCCGCCGCTGCTGGTGGCGACGGCGAAAGCTCGCAGCCAGACGTGAAACGGTTGCAGCGACCCGCCGGTCCAGACCGGCGCGGTCGAGCACAAAACCTGCGCCTGGGCGGCGAAATCGGCGGGCCGATCGCGGATCGTGGCCAGCAATTCTTCGCGCTCGCGGGCGGAAAGCTTCGAGCCCAGAATCGGCGCAGCGCTGCGGTGCAGCATCGCAGGACGAATGACCAATTCGTCGAGATGGCTCTCCACATATCGCCGATCCTCGCTCGCGACCGCACCACCACGTCGGAACCGAAGGGAAGCTTCAATTCCTCGCCCAACAGCCGCCGGCAAATCTCCGGCATGAACGCCGCCAACGCCGGAGCTTCCAGCAAACCGCTTCCCAGCGCGTTGGCAATCACCACCTGACCGCTACGGGCCGCCTGCACCAATCCCGGCACGCCCATGAACGACTCTGCCCGCAACTCCAGCGGATCGCATTCCTCGTCGCGCACGCGGCGCAGGATGACGTCGACCGGCAGCAAGCCACCGAGCGTCTTTAAGTAGACGCTGGTGTTGCGCACGGTCAGATCGCCCCCCTCGACGAGCGTATAACCTAGATAGCGGGCAAGGTATGCGTCCTCGAAATAAGTCGCACTTCGCGGGCCGGGAGAAAGGAGCACGACGCGTGGGTTCTCGCGATGCCCTAAAGCCAGCGATTGCAGGGTGCCTCGCAGCTCCTTGAAGAAGCCGGCCAGGCGTTCGACGTGCAGACTGTGAAAATCAGTCGGCAGGGTGCGCGAGATGACAATCCGGTTTTCCACTGCGTAACCGGCGCCCGACGGACCTTGCGTGCGGTCGGCCAGCGCAATCCAACGGCCGTCTGGACCGCGAGCCAGGTGACCGGCATAAAGGTGGACGTATATGTCGCGCGGCACGCGGATGCCGTGGCAAGGGAGCAAAAAGCCGCTGTGGCCGAATACCAGCTTGGGCGGAAGCAACCCGGTGCGAAGCAATTCTTGCGGGCCGTAGAGATCGACCAGGATCCGGTTCAGAAGCGTGACGCGCTGAACCATCCCGGCCGCCAACGATTCCCACTCGCTCTTGGCCAACAGCAGGGGAATGGGGTCGAGTTCCCAGGGCCGGTCGGGGCCTTCGGGCGCACCATGTACATTGTACGTGACGCCGTTTTCGCGCAGCAAGCGCCGGGCTTGCTCCCAGCGTTGGGCCAGGCCCTGCGGTCCAAGGTCGCTCAACCCGCGGACCAACCGAACCCATGGGTGCGCAGCGAACCATCGGGTCGGCGCAGCTCATCGTAGACGCCAAGCGACGGCGCGTATGACGAAAATAACCCATTGGGCGGAGACGATTCGACCGTCCCGGTCGACAAGCTCATCGAGTGGTCCCAAGTGAGTGCGGTTCAACGGCTCCACGCCCGAGCGAGTGCGACCGAAGCGAACGTATGTGGTCCATGGACTTGGAAATGTTTTGAGAACGAGTCGCCCGCCTGAAGGCAGCTTAGCGTCCGGCATGCCCTGGCATCAAGGGCGGTTGATGCCAGCCACGTACCATCCCTCGTACATCAAGGGGCCGAATGCGGGGGTATGTGCTTTCTGTAGGGGTTTTATCGGTCCAGCCCATCCGGCGTCACCTCGCGGCGCATGTCGAGTGTGAACGGATAGCCGCGGTTCTCTTCGAGCGGCGGAGCAAATTGCCGGCCGCCGGTATGACCAAAGGGGAAGAATCTGGCGACGCGACGGCTTTCGGCCGCAAACGCGTTGATGGGGAACGCTTCGAAACTGAGTCCGCCTGGGATGCGCCACGTGCCATGTGCAACCACCGATCGAGCGATCGTTCCAGGTATCGATCAAGTCGAAAACGAGCGGTGCGTGGACGCCGATCGTGGGATGCAGGCAATTCGGCGGCTGCCAGGCCCGGAAGCGTACGCCGGCCACGAACTCGCCCTGAACGCCAGTCGGGTGCAGCGGAACGCGCCGACCGTTGCAGGCCACGACATGGCGCGGATTGGTGAGCCCGCGAACCTTGACTTGCAATCTTTCGACCGAGGAGTCGACATAGCGGGCCGTGCCGCCGCCGCCCGGCTCTTCGCCCAACACGTGCCAGGGCTCAATGGCCTGCCGCAATTCAAGTTCCACGTTCGAGTATGCAACCGTCCCGCAAAGCGGAAAGCGGAACTCAAAATGCGAAGCGAACCATTGTTGATCGAAGTGGAAGCCGGCCTCGCGCAACTCGTCCAATCACTTCGCCGAAATCCTGGGCCACGAAGTGCGGCAGCATCCAGCGATCGTGCAGGCTCGTGCCCCAATGCACCAACGGCTCGCGGTACGACGTCTTCCAGAACCGCGCGATCAGGGCCCGCATCAGCAATTGCTGCGTCAGGCTCATCCGTGCGTGCGGGGGCATTTCGAATGCCCGGAATTCCAGCAATCCCAACCGGCCGCTGGAAGAATCGGGAGAATAGAGCTTGTCGATGCAGAACTCCGCACGGTGCGTATTGCCCGTCACGTCGACCAGCAGGTGGCGGAACACTCGGTCCACGATCCACGGGAGGCACGGCCCCTCGTCGGGAATCTGCGAGAAAGCCGTCTCCAATTCGTAGATGCTCTCGTGCCGGGCCTCATCGATGCGAGGCGCCTGGCTCGTGGGGCCAATGAACAAGCCGGAGAACAAGTACGACAACGAGGGCCGGTTGTTCCAATAGGCCAGCAGGCTGCGCAGCAGCGCCGGCCGGCGCAATATCGGGCTATCGGCCGGCGTCGGGCCGCCGACCACGATGTGATTGCCGCCGCCCGTGCCGGTGTGACGGCCGTCGAGCATGAACTTTTCGGTACCCAGCCGAACCTGATGGGCTTCGTCGTACAAAGCCGTGGTGCAATCGACCAGTTCGTTCCAGCTGTGCGCCGGCTGCATGTTGACTTCGATCACGCCCGGGTCGGGTGTAACACGCAGATTGCGGAGTCGGAAATCATTCGGGGGAGTATAGCCCTCGATCAGCACGGGGAGCCCTAGTTCGGCTGCTGTTTGTTCGATGGTTGCAACCAGCGCCAGGTAGTCTTCCAGCCTACGCGTGGGAGGCATGAAGACGTGCAACCGGCCTTGTCGCGGTTCAACGCAGAGTGCCGTGCGAACGATAAACTTGGCTGACTGCTGATGCTGCGGTCGCACTGAGGTCGCGGTGTCAGGGGCTGCTTCGGCAAGCAAGTGCGCTTCGGCGCCTTCTCCGACACCATGACCGTGGCCCTCCTGGCCGCTTCCTTCATGGCCGCCCGCGCCTTCGCCACTGGAAACGCCCGCATATTGTGGCACTAACACCGGTCGACGGGTGCGCCGACGAACCGTTCGAACCCGAATGTCCGTTGCCATTCCAGCCGCCGAACTCCTCACCGAAGATGGGAAGCGGACCCAATGGCTCCATCGGATCCCGCTCATGGAGATGCGGAAAATCCGCTTTCGCTACCCACGGGATCGAATCCAGCGGCAGCCGGAATCCCATCGGAGAATCACCGGGAATCAAGAACATGTGCTCCTGGCGCAAGAACCAGGGGCTGCTCTGCCAACTCGTCGTCGGGCCGTTCTCGGCCGGTTGCAAGGGAAGCACATAGCCGACGACATGGTCCAAGCCCTGCTCGAAGACTTTGGCCAGCCGTTTCCGATCTTCCTCGTTTTCCAGACGCGATTCGAGCGGATCGACGTTCACCGGCAGACGACGCTCTTTCCAGAGATAATACCAAACGTCTTCATAACCGGGCTGCACGTTCTCAGGACTCACGTGCAATCGTTCGGCCAGCGTGGTGATGAAGGCGTGGGCTTCGTTGGGGCCGAAATTGTAATCGCGGCTGTCGTCGGCCACTAACTTAGGGTCGCGCCAAACCGGCTGGCCGTCCGCACGCCAATAACAGCCCAAGGCCCAGCGGGGAAGCGATTCGCCAGGATACCATTTCCCCTGGCCGAAGTGCAGCAAGGGCCCTTTGGCAAACCGCTTTGCCAGGCGGCGGAACAAGTCGCCGGCCAGCAGACGTTTTTTCGCTCCCAGCGCCGTTGTGTTCCATTCGGCGCCGTCCATATCGTCGATCGAGACGAAGGTCGGCTCACCGCCCATCGTCAGCCGCACGTCCCGCCTGCTCAAGCTCCGCGTCGACCTTGTGCCCGAGCTGTTCGATCTGGTTCCATTGGTCGTCCGTATAGGGCTTGCTGACGCGCGGGCTTTCCAGAGATGCGCTTCACGCTCATGAAAAAGCCGAATTGCGTTTCGCAGGGATCGACGCCGCCGGTAATGGGCGCGGCCGAAGCAGGATCGGGCGTGGCGGCCAGCGGAATGTGCCCTTCGCCGGTGAACAGGCCCGAGGTTGGGTCGAGGCCGACCCAACCGGCTCCGGGTAGATACACTTCCGCCCAAGCGTGCAGGTCGGTGAAGTCCTGATCGGGCCCCGGCGGCCCGTCGAGCGACTTGATATCGGGCTTCAATTGAATCAGATAACCGGAAACGAAGCGGGCCGCCAGACCCAGGTTGCGCAATACTTGCACCAGCAGCCAGGCCGAATCGCGGCAACTGCCGGTGCCGTTGTTGAGCGTCTCTTCGCAGGTCTGCACGCCCGGCTCCATGCGGATCACGTACTGCACCTGTTCGTGAACCAGCTGGTTCAGATCGACGAGGAAATCGACGGTGCGGCGGCGCGTGAGCGACACCCGACTGAGCAGCTGCGTAAGCTGTGGCCCCACGGGGAGCGTCTTCAAGTACGGCCGGAGCTCTTCGCTCAGCCAACTGGCGTAGGTGAAAGGAAACTCCGTCGCTTCCGCGTCGAGGAAGAAGTCGAAGGGATTGATGACCGTCAACTCGGCCACCAGGTCAACCTCCAACTGAAACGACGTTGTCAGTTCGTTGAACACCAGCCGAGAGAGGAAATTGCCGTGCGGATCCTGCTGCCAATTGATGAAATGGCTTTCGGGCAGGATCTTCAATGAGTAGCTGAGCACGGGCGTCCGGCAATGCGGAGCCGGCCGCAGCCGCACGGTTTGCGGCCCCAGCGTGACCGGGCGGTCGTACTTATACGTGGTACGGTGATTGAGAGCGACACGGACAGACATAGGGGATCTTTCTTTTCAGCAATCGTTACGCCGCCGACGGTCAGCGGCGGGCTAATTACAAGCGTACGGGGTACTAGCCGGCGGCACGTACCGGGCGTCGCGGAATTATTTATACGCGGATGCTCTGAGTCATCGTTCCCATGCTCTGAGTCATCGTGCCGGAACTGACGGTTTGCATGCTTTCCGTATGGGCGGCGGAGCCCGGCACGGCAAAGAAGGTGTCATGGATTGCCGCGCCGACGTCGTTCAGTTCCGTCTGAAAACCATCAATGAACTCGTGCAGGCCGCCGCCAATAATCTCCTTGATATTGGCGTAGTCCAATTCGGCCCGCAGCCGCCCCAAACGTTGTTCGGCCAGGTTGCGATACGTATTGGGCGTGCCGCCGGTGATGGCCAGCAGTGATTGTTCGGCCCGAATCAGGCAGAAGTGCATGGCCCTGGGGAAATCGCGGTCCAGGATCAGGAAGTCCGCCACCTGCGTCGGCGTAATGCGGCCGTGCGTCTGGCGGTACATTTCGAGGGCGCTGGCGCTCTTCAACAGCGCGGCCCATTGATTGGAATCGAGCGGAGTGCCGACATCGGCCACGCTGGGGAGGAGCAGGTAGTATTTGACGTCCAAAATCCGCGAGGTCTTGTCAGCGCGTTCGAGGAATCGCGCCAGCCGCCGGAAATGCCAGGCGATGCCGCGCGACATGGTCGTTTCAGCCAGGCCTTCGAGCAACGCTCCCGACAGTTTCAGGCGGTTGAAGAACTCGTACGGCTGTTCGTACACATCGGCTTCTCGCGCCGAACGGACCATCAGGTAGAACTTGTTCAACTCTTCCCACATCTGCGAACTCATCATCTCGCGGACGCTGCGAGCGTTCTCACGGGCGCTGCGCAAGCAGGAAAGAATCGAGTTCGTATTGGTTTCGTCGAACGTCAGGAAGCGGATCACGTTCTGACGGGTGGGTTCGCCGTAGCGCTCGAGAAACTCCTCGTGATCGCCGGTGATGTAGACCAGCGGCGCCCATTGCTGGGCCGTCTCCAGGCCGATATCCAACGACAGATTGAGCGTGACGTCGATGAACCGCGCGACGTTCTCGGCCCGCTCGAAATAACGAGCCATCCAGTAGATTGAATCCGCAACTCGGCTGAGCATGTCGTTGGTCTCTCGGTAAGGCTCGTACTCTAGGCGTCAGGCGCGGGAGCGTGAACATGGGGCGCGGGGAGAACGCTCGGACGCGCGCCGTTCGGCTGGACGACCCAGGTGTCTTTGCTGCCGCCCCCCTGCGACGAGTTGACGACCAGCGACCCCTTCACCAGGGCCACGCGAGTCAGGCCGCCCGGCAAAATGTAAATGTCTTCGCCATACAGAATGTAGGGCCGCAAATCGACGTGCCGCCCTTCGAGATGCTCGCCGACCAGCGTCGGCACCCGCGACAGCGAGAGCATCGGTTGGGCCACGTAGTTGCGGGGGTTGGCTAGGATCCGCTCGCGGCAAGCCTCGCGTTCTTCGCGCGAAGCCCGCGGCCCGAGGACGATGCCGTAACCGCCCGATTCGTTGGTAGGTTTGACGACCAGCTTGTCCAAATTCGCCAGCACGTGCTCGCGCTGCTTCTCTTCGGCGCAGATGAAGGTCGGCACATTCGGCAACTTGATCTCTTCGCCCAGATAATACTTGATGATCTGTGGCACGTAGGCGTACACGGCCTTGTCGTCGGCAATGCCGGTGCCAGGCGCGTTGGCCAGGGCCACGTTTCCGGCGCGATAGACATCCATCAACCCAGGCACGCCCAACGTCGAATCGGGCCGGAACGTCAGCGGATCGAGGAAGTCGTCGTCCAAGCGGCGGTAAATCACGTCCACCTGCTTCAGGCCCCGCGTGGTCCGCATGTAAACGTAACCAGCGGAAACGACCAGGTCGGAACCTTGCACCAACTCGACGCCCATCTGCTGGGCCAGGAAGCAGTGTTCGAAATAAGCGGAGTTGAAGATCCCCGGTGTCAGCACCACGACCGTCGGGTTACGGGCCGAAGGCGGCGCGATGTATTGCAGCATCTTCAGCAGTTGTTCGGGATAATCTTCGACCGGCAAGATCGACAAACCCTCGAACAGTTGCGGCAAGGTGCGCTTCATCACCTCGCGATTCTCGAGCACGTACGATACGCCGGACGGACAACGCAGGTTGTCTTCCAGCACGTAGATCTGGCCGTCGCTATCGCGCACCAGGTCGGTGCCCGTGATGTGGCACCAGATGCCGCGCGGCGGATTCAAGCCGCCGCAGCGGCCCAGGAAACACTTGCTCGACTGGGCCATGTACTCAGGAAATACCCCGTCACGAACAATCTTCTGTTCGTGGTACATGTCGTCGATGAACAGGTTCAAAGCGCGGATCCGCTGCTTGAGTCCGTCTTCGATGTATTTCCACTCCTGGCTCTCGATCACGCGGGGGATCAGGTCGAAGGGCCAGATCTTTTCGGTTCCGGCCTCATGGCCATAGACGTTGAACGTGATGCCCATGTTCAGCAGGGCCAAATCGGCCAGCTTCTGCCGCCGCTGCAATTCGCCTTGCGACAGCGATTGAAGCTTCAGGGCCAAGGCTTCGCACCTGGGGCGCGGGCGGCCCTGCTCGTCGAACATTTCGTCGTAAAATCCTTCGGCATCGTAGGCCGAAGAATTCCACAAGTGGTTGTGCTGCTGGATGTTCATTGTGGCCATGCAATACTTCCGGGCGATGCGATGGGGGGTGGGCGCAAAATCTGGGCCGAGACACTAAAGTGCCTGTTAGCGCAGCGTGACCGGCCGCCTTTCTATGCACGGCGCAGGCCAATGCTGCGCCCGACGCGTTGCCCCCCGCCTAAGGCAATTTGCGTGCCGGTTGCACCCGGCGTGCCGAAAGGAAAGCAGTCCGAGCCACGGATGCGTATCGTGACACAACACTACCGGCTGAGTAAAGCCGTCAGCCCCCGTGGACTGGCCGGAATACCCACCCCCTTGGCGATCGCGGCAACCTTTCCCGCTTACGCTAAGATGTTTTCCGGTGAGGGTCCGATCGGCAGTTCTTTGTAGCGTGGTTCAGCCGGCTTTCAAGTATTCGCTTGGCGTCGAGCCTAGCGTTAGCGCGGGTTCTGCCGTTGGATGTGGTGGATGCCGTCGGGAACCGGCACTGTTGTCGGTAGCATCGGCCGATCGAGAACGCCGTTGACGCAGTTCCGTTGCTTATCGTCGCCCCTCGCCCGGTGTGACCAAGGCGCCGACCACTGTGGTCACGGGCGTTGACGACGGCATCACCGCCAATGCGTAATCGGCGATTTCAAGGTTGTATTGCGTCAGCAGGCCGAGGAACTGCCGCGTCTGATCAGTTTCCATCTCAATGGCCGAAACCAGCTTGTCGAGCCCGACGGTTCCCTGGTCAAAGCGAGCTGCGGTTGCCGCTCGGGCTGCGTCGGCCAGCACCACGGTCCGCGCCAATTCGATCAGCGTGGCGTGCGTCGATGGGACGACCAACACACCGCGGCGAAACGTAAATGAGTCGGCCAGGGCCGCCGGCTGCGCATCGCTCTTGAGCCGGTAGCCGCCGCCATGGGGCGATGTCGTTGGCAACAGCCAAGGACCGTCGAGCGAGCGATGGACCAGTTGCGTCAACTGGAATTGATTAATGCTGAGCGCGATCCGGGTTTCGGCCAGTTGAGCCTTGAGGCTCGATCGGGCGACGCGAAGCCGCAACATGGCTTCCGGCCCTCCGGCCGTTTGCCGCATCCGCAGCACAATCGGGTTGAGCATGTCGATCTGCTCGAGCTCGATGGCCAATGCCTGGTACTGTGCAATGTTCTCCCGAGTGCGCCAGTAACCGCCCACCACCGCCCGGCGTTCGTTTTCGGGTACGGCGCTCAAGCATTCGTCCAGGCGGACCCGCGCTCCCATTTCCTCGGGCAGTCCTCGTTCCCAATGCAACAGGTTGGCCAACTCCTGGGCTCGCTTGGCAGGCGAGACATCGACCAGTCCTGGATACAGGCCCAACTGCTCCAACGTCTTGGGCCCACCCTCGACGACCGGCGGTTTCTTCGCCTCGCGTGGGCCAAAGTCCGAGAGGCCGCTCGGCGCTGCGATGGCCGGTTCCGCAGGCCCTTCTGCCGAGGGACCCGTTTCCGGAGGCGGAGGAAGCTTGACGGGGCGCGGCGGCGCCAGCGTCGGTTCGTTGCCGCGCCCGACGCGCGCGACAGGCGCTGAATCTTGAACGGGCTCGTTGAAGGTCGCCGGCTGAACGGCTGCCGGCTGCTCCGCCATGGCCGAGGGCTGAAGCGCCGGCGTCCGGATCGGAGCGCCATCGCGTTTGATGAGCATGCCGACGATTTCGGCGGGCGTCAGGCCTGCGCGAGGAATCCCCAGCGCGTAGCCGGCGATGTCGTCGTTGTACTGTAACACGGCCGGCAGGAAGGCGCGGTGCTCGCGGCTCAGACGCTGGAAATCGGTCAGCACCGTGGCCAGCGATTCTCGCCCTTCCTGGTAGGCAATGTCGCTGGCATCGAACAAATCGCGCGCCGACAGCACTGCAGCGCAACGAGTTTCAATCACGGCCAGCCGCAGCGGCAGAATGCGGTCGATGATGCGAGCCTGAGGGGTCGCCGAGTTTCCGTAGATTTGCTGAAAGTAAGTTATGTACGTACCGGTATGGGGCTTGTCGGCCGGCAGCGGAAAGGGAACCGACGAAGGCTGGTGCATTCGTTCGTGCAATTCGTACTGAGCCGTGAGCAGCTTTTGAGCGGTGTCGTGCTCGCGCTGTTTGGCCGCGTCCAATTCAAGTTGCACCGCCATGCGGTCGCCGTGCGTGTCGGGCTGCGTGGGACGGACCGCGGCCGCTTCCGCCAACTTCACCAACGCGTGGCTCTCTTGCCAGGCCAGATGGTACTGTGCCAAGGCGATCGACAGCTTCCAATAGGCCTGCGTTAATTCCAACTGCTGCTGACGGTCCGAAGTTGTCGCCAACACGTCGACCAGCGGCACCTGCGCCCGGCAGGAATTAATTCGTCGGGCAGCGCGAGCATCGAGGCCAGCAAACCCATGGCTCCGTTACGGCCTGTCCGACCTTCGACGGCCACGACGTCTTGAGCGGCCGGTTCTTGCGGCGCGCGTTCGCGATTCGGTGCCGGCTGCCGATAGGGCTGCGACGCCGGCGCATTGTCTTCGGGTTCGCCCAGCAATACGCTGGGCACGGCCGGATCGACCGCGGGTGTTGCAGGTGGGGGCGTGTTGGCCGGCGGCTGGCTGACGGGGAATGCGGCTGCCGGCGGCGCGCCGGCTTCAAAAGGCGGGGCCGGCTGTGCGTAGCGATTGTCGCTCGGAGCACGCGGCATTCGTTGCTGCGGTGCAGACGCGGGCATTTGCCCCAGCAAGCAGCAGGTTACGAAGCATGTCGTCCAGGCCATAAGCCCCTCGGAATTGAATGCGCACTAGATTGCGGAGATGCGACAACCGGTTCCACGGTCGGCCGCCAAGGCCTGATTCTGTCCCATTTGGGCCAAAAGCTCAAATGCCGATTTGGCCGTTTCCCGGTCAAACCGCCGAGAATTTTCCAACCGCCGAGGATTATCGCCTGCCCAGGACCGAAAAACGCGGGCCAGCCTTGATGATGGTGGCCCCGCAGAGCAAGGCAGGGCGATTTTACGGTCCGCCTTCGAATGCTGGGGGCTGCCGGACGCGAACGGGCGAGTGCCGGCCCGCTGGCACTATCGTGTTTTATGAAGGCGTCGTTATTCGTCGCGTTTTTATTCGACGATTTTCGTGCAACATGCCGTTATGCATCGACATCGACGTCATCGTAATAACGGCGGTCGGAATCGTGCCACAAGGGAAGTCCCTGCCGAACACGCTCGGCGAGAATGTCGAGTTTCTCTCGCGTGCCCGGCAGCGCCCCGGTGGAATCGAAATGGTCGCGCTCCACGTCACACGGTTCGAAATTCCAAACTCCCATCTTGATTGCGTCCAAAACCGAATTCGGCACAGGCGTACTCCTCGTTCGTAGTCGAAAGCTTTCCGGTCGAACGACCTTGGCACAACGATCGTGCGCGAAGATTCAAGGCCCCAATGCTATCTTGCAAGCATCGTCGAGTATTTGGCTGCCGTGCGCAAATGTCAACTAAATTCATGGTGCCCAGGGAGCGCACGCACCAGTCGCCCGGATCTGAACATTTGGCAACCATTCAATGCGGCCCGAAACGTCCGCAGCAGCACCGGGTCGATGCGGCCCTCGCGAGACGGTCGGCAGACGGCGCCGCGAATTGCAACCCAGTTGGGATTCGTAGCCAACACCTGCGGCAAATGCGGCAGGCCAACCGAGCCAGCAAGGACGGCCCACAAACCCGCCTGCTGCACTCGGGCCACGAAGCGTTCGATCTTGGCCGGCGACCAGCAATCCACCAGCCCCGGTCCGGATTTGCCGAACGTATCGACCAGCACTGCACGGCACCCCAGACGCACTGCGTGGTCTAGAACTTCCATTGAATGAGGAGCGCCAGCGGTTCGGCGATCGGCATAGACCACCGCAACCGAAGCCACCCAGGGGGGCAGTCGGGCCAGCGCGGCCTCCCAACGCTGCGGCCAGTCATCCAAAAGTGCGCAGCCGGCCAATCCCAGCTTGGCAAAGGCCAGTCCGGCAGGAAGGGTCGCCGCAACATTTGGATTCCAATCGGTTAGCTCACCCAGCGCGGCACTGATCGGCAGCCGGCCGGCAACCAGTTCCAGGACTGCCTGAACGACGTCCGGCGTCACCGAGCCCAGCGGCCCTCGACTGGGCTCCTTGAGATCGATCAAATCGACCCCGGCTTCCATCGCCAGGCGCGCTTCATCGATGTCGCGGACGCTGACCAACAAACGCGTCATCGCGCGGCCTGCGAGTTCGACATTTGCGGCGAGACTTCCGCCAGCCGGGCATTCAGGCGGTTCACGAGGCTCAGGCTCAACGGTTCGCACCACATGCCCCGGACCGTCACGTAATGGTTGCACCAACTTGCCAAGGCCCGGTCGACCTCGACGCGCGCGTACGCCTCGGCGGAATCAGCCAGCTTGACGACCAGAGTGCTGGTCTCGATGTTTTCAGTGGCCCGGACCGGCAGCAGCGTCGGCCCCTGCCCCAGCAGAAAACCCTCGACAAACTGAATTGGCACGCGTATTACGCCGATCCAGCGCAAGTAGAACCACAACTGACCCTGGCCCTGGTGAAGTCGATACGCGATTCGGGGCCGACACAGTTGCCAGAAAACGACGGTCCAGCCGGCCATGCCCAGCGCAATCAGCACCAGACCGGTAATCTGCGTGGCGCGGGTCGTCGCGCCTGCGGCCAGCAGCACGCCGAGAAGCGCCGGAACGCTCGGCGGGACCAAAGCCAGGAGGAACACGCGGGTATTGGTTCGCAACCAGATTTCTGTCATCAGGGCGACGATCGAGCGGCCATGCGGAGCGGGGAAAATATGCGCGAACTCGATCGTAACACAGAAATCGGGGCCGAAGATAGGGGCGGCCATGGGGCGGCGACTGGTAGGCAAAAGCGGGGCCATCGAGTAAGATTTCCGCATTACCTGACAGACGGCGCTCGAGTGCGATCGCTTCGCGAGCATCCGTCGCGGCTCGACGATGCCGACGGGGTAATGCGTCCTTTCTCTTTTCCGGCGTTCCCTGTGGTGTTTAGAGCGTGGCTTACCAGTTCATCACGACCGAGGCCGAGCTGCTTGCCGCTGTCCGCCGACTGGAAAAAGCCGATGCGATCGCGTTCGACACTGAGTTTGTCTCGGAACACACCTATAAGCCCCAACTTTGCCTGGTCCAGGTTGCCGTGCCGGGCGAGCTGTTGGTGATCGACACCTTGGCCGTGCGGAATCTGGAGCCGTTTTGGGCGGCATTGGCCGCGCCGGGGCACGAGACAATTGTCCATGCCGGCCGCCAGGAGTTGGTGTTCTGCCTGGATGCCATCGGCCAGCCGCCGGCCCAACTGTTCGACGTCCAGTTGGCCGCCGGCATGATCGGCTTGGAATTTCCGGCCGGCTACGGCACGCTGCTCTCGAAACTGCTGGGGGAAAAGCCCAAGAAAGGCGAAACCCGCACCGATTGGCGGCAGCGCCCGCTGACGGATCGGCAGCTCGAATATGCGCTCGATGACGTTCGGCACCTGGCTCGCCTGCGAGCCACGCTGGGCGATCGCCTGGAACAACTGGGGCGCACGGCCTGGTATGAGCAGGAAATGGCCTCCTGGCAGGGCGAAGTCGCACAGAGCCGCAATTCCGATCGTTGGCGCAAGGTCACCGGCAGTTCGGCCCTGAGCGGCCGCAGCTTGTCGATTGTGCGTGAGCTGTGGAATTGGCGCGAGCAGGAGGCCGATCGCCGCAATTGCCCTGTGCGGCAAGTGCTCCGCGACGACCTGATCGTCGAATTGGCCAAGCGTCGCTCGGACGACCCCAAGCAGATTGCGGCCATCCGCGGCATGGAACGGGGCGACCTGCGCCGGGCGGCGCCGCACCTGGCCCAAGTCATCGGCCGGGCGCTGGCCGCGCCGGAGGATCGCTATCCGGAAACGATCCGCACGGATTCGAATCCGCAGTTGATGATGTTGGGCCAGTTTCTGTCGTCGGCCTTGAGTAGCATTTGCCGTGACGCCCACGTAGCGGCCAGCCTGGTGGGCACGGCCAGCGACGTGCGCGAGCTGATCGCCCATCGAATCGGCGAACGCGACGACAGCCAAGGGCCGCCGGCCTTGGCCTGCGGATGGAGGGCCGAAGTCGTCGGGCAGTTGCTCGACGATTTGCTGGCCGGCAAGGTCTCGATTCGCATCGGCAACCCTGCGGCCGAGCAGCCGCTAGTCTTCGAACGCTTTGGCGGCTGAGCCGGCAAAGGTTCTCGACTGCTGCCCCGACAAGCCTATTGCCTCGGCAAGACCTGAGGCGGACTGCTATTCACGCTGCCGTCTTCGGCATAGAACAGTGTGGTATCTTCGCTGGTCAATTGGGTGCCCAACGACTTGCACTGCACTTCGACCCGGATGCGATGACTGCCAGGCGTGACGGCACGGGCATTGATCTTGAGGATCGCTTCGCCGCCGGGCGGCACGGTTGCCAGCGGCTTGAAGATGACGGCCCCGTCGCGAATTTCGTGGAACCCACCCTCGACGGAAACCGGCTCGAGCCCCTGAGAGAAGAAGGCCACGGCCTCGACCTGGTCGGCGCCATTGGTGCCGCGATTGCGAATGCGAATCTCGTAGGTCATTTCCTGACCAACCGGAATTGGGCCGGGGCTGTCGCTGACGTCCAACGCCAAATCGGCAACCGCCAGGATCTGCGTGTTCACCAGGTTGGCGTCTTTCAGTTCTCCGTCGGCCTGGGCGACGGCCTCGATGCGATTGGCGCCGGTGCTGCGCATGATGCATTTGAACGTGAACGTTTGCTCGGCCGAAGCAGCCAGCGACTCAATCGACCAATTGATGCGGTGTTGCGACGCGTCGAATTGGCCTGACTGGCCTGAGGCCAGCACGTCAACGTCCGACGGCAGGACCGCGGCCACATTCACCTGGTGCGCCGCGGCGTCACCGGGGTTCTTCACGCGGACTTCATACGAGGCCGGAGCGCCGGCGTAATGCACCTTCGGACCGCTGACCAGCACCTGCAATTGCGGCCGTCGTACGATGACCTCTTCGACCGCCGCCGTCTTCAGATCCCCATCCGCCGTAGCCTCGGCCTTGATCGTGATGCGTCCAGCCTGCCGGGCCGTCAGTTCGATTTCCACCGACTTGCTCGCTCCGGCCGACAGCGTGCCCAAGCGATGCGACGCCGTCGCGCCTTCGCCCGGATTGATCGGCAGCAGATGCAGCATCACGCCTTCGGCGTCGCCCGTGCCTGGGTTCATGATCGTGAGCTTATAGACTTGCTGCTGTCCGTAAGACACGTCCGAAGGACCGGTGATTGCCATTTGCAGCTTGGGCTCTTGAACTTCGACCATCGCCTGCGAACCGGTGGGCGAAGTCGTCCAGCGCACGCCCAACTCGAACGCCTGGCTCTTCAGCGGCACGATCTTCAGCGTCAACTCCTGCCGGCTGTGAGACGGCAAGTTGGCGATTCTCCACTGATAGCCTTCGGCGGCTTTGGCACTCGACGTGCCCGCGGATGCCTGCACGCCGGCCACTTGCGCCCAAGGCGGAACATCGACGTAAACGACGATGTCCGTCGCGGCCAGTTCGCCTGCATTCTCAACGCTGATCTGATAGGCGGCCTCTTTGCCGACAGAAATACGCCGCGGACCACTGGTCTCGATATTGATGTTCGGGCTCTTACGAGCAATCAACAGCCGATCACTGCTCTCCGACGAGCGGGACGAAACTGACTGTGGAACTTCCAGCTCTCGACTTGGCGTCTCGCGGGTGAACGAGGGCGGGATTTTCTCCAGCCGTCCAACGCGCGGCAGCGGAGCCGGGGCCGACGTAGCCCGGCGGCTTGGCGATTCATAAGACTTGCTCGACAGCGAGGGGGGCGGTTCGTCGCTTTCCACAACCGGCGCCGACGGAACGCGGCGCGGCTCGGCCGAGGCATCGCGGACGATTCCCGCGTTGACTTTCGGCACGGGACGGCGCCGAGAACTGACCGACGATCGGGGTGGTTCCGGCAGATCGTCGGCCAGAGGCTCTGGGGTATCTACTTCCGGTGCAACGTCGACCGGCTCTTGAACGACTTTCGGCCGCTGCGCGACTTGCGAAACCACCTTGCGGCCGGCATTCGGCGTGGCCGGCGCCATTTGCTTCGATTGGCCAGGCGGTGCGGCGCGGTACCGCGGTTGCTGCGGAGCCTGGGTGGTCGCCATGCCGTTCGACTTGGTGGCTGCGCTGTTCACTCCGTTGCGAGTTGTGTTGCTGGCGTTGGGGGCTGCGCTGGCAGTCGTCTTGGGTTTGGGTTTCGGCTTCGGTTGCGGAGGAGGCGGCTCGCCAAATACGGAATTGCGAATCCGCTGCAGGACCGTCGTTTGGTTGCTATCATCCTCGTAATAATACTTGGGCGTGGGTTGCTGCGCTTGCACAGCGAGCGCAGCTAATCGCGACCACGGCCACCGATAGCATTGTCGCACGCAGCATATCACAGTCCTACGAAAGAGAGGCTTGGACAACTCGCCGCTTCGTGTCGAACAATATCGACTCTAACGGTTATGCAGGTTTAGTCGACTTTGCAGAATACTGTCGCGCCGCGTGCTCGGCCGGGAATGCTAGCGATGCTCTCAGCGTGCGTTTCTCCGAGCTTCCGAGCCTCGGGCGTTAGCCCGGGGATTTCGCGGCGCTACTGAAAACTCATCCGCTAGCGCCGCGCCGGCGGCAGCGACGGATCGCCGGCCGCCTCGCGAAATGCTCGGCTCCCGATCCCCAGGAAGCTGCTGGCAAGGAATCCCAGCATGGCGCCGAGCGCCGCTCCCGACACGGACGCGATGGTCGTGCCGAGATAGCTGACCGTGTGGCGGTAGAGAAAGAGGATCGTTGTCGTTCCCCCGATCGCACCCAACGTGGCGCAGACCAAGGCGGTAGCAAGCATGCCCCGCGTGAGGCGGCTGCAACCACGCAAGCGTGTTGCCGGCGCATATTCGATGGGCGCGTTTGCAACGGCGCAGGCTGTATCGTCAGCAGTCGGCGCGGGTGGCCGTGTCGCGCGCGATCTCGTGCCCCAGAAATTTCCCGCCACGTGCGCCGCGACAAGCAATAGCATCCAAGCGAGCGCCGCGGACCAGACCGGATCGAGACGAACCATGATTGCCAGCAACATGCCCAGCAGGGCAATGCCGATAAACAGCGAACGCAGGCCGAATTGAAACGGCCTGGCAGGCATCGAACGATCCGTCGAGACGATCATGAGAAGAGTCTCGAATTTTTTCCTGGCATCGCAGGCGCACCGAATGCAGCGCAGCGACCACGTTATACATTGTACCGTCTACGTGGGGGCTGGCCGAGATCTTCGGACATCCACGGCCCAAATCTTCTTTACACGCGGCCAAGCCGTGGGGTATGCTCGCGGCGTTGGGGGAGAGCCAAGGGAAGTGCTCTATCGGATAGGGAGACAAAGGTCATGAAGACCGAATTGCAAGAATCGATGGCGGCAGGCGTGTTCGTCGAGTTCCACGATGCGCTGGGGCACACCGTCGGCCAGGCAATCTTTACGCCCTGGCAAGCGCGTCCGTTGCCGGCCATCGGCGATTTACGATGCTGTGCCGCCTTCTGCACAGCGACCGGGCGCCGCCGCAAGCTCTCGGGTCGCGTGCGCGTGCGGCATTTCGAATTGCAGCAAGACGACGACGGAACGTGCGTCTGGGTGCGGATGATTGTGGAAACCAATCCGGCGTTGACAGCCAAAGAAGGCACGCGACGCCTCGCGGGATTCTCGACGAACTGAAGTCCAGTTCTATCATTGCCCAGCGACGTTACTGGTTCCCAACTGCCGTTACTTACCGACAGCCACTTCCTGGTCGCGGGTCACTTCGAAGCCCAGTTCTTCGATCATTCGGTAATCGGCCTCGGGCGCTTGGCCCTTGGTCGTCAGGTAGTCGCCGACAAACACGCTATTGGCCGGATACAGGCCCAGGGCCTGCAAGCTGCCGAGGTGCAATTCGCGTCCGCCGGCGATCCGCAATTCGCGGTTCGGATTGACGAAGCGGAACATCGCCAGCACTTTCAGGCAGTAGCGCGGGTTGAGCCGGCTGCTGCCGGCCAGCGGCGTGCCGTCGATCGGGTTCAGGAAATTGACCGGGATCGACTCGACTTCCAAATCGCGCAGGGCGAACGCCATCCGCACAACGTCGGCGTCGCTCTTCGCCCATGCCGATGATCCCGCCCGAGCACAAGCTCGATGCCGGCATCGCGCACAGCGTGCAACGTGTTGACGCGATCCTGGTAGGTGTGCGTGGTAGCAGATGTCCGATAGAAGCTTTCGCTGGTGTTCAAATTGTGGTTCACCCGGTCGACGCCGCAGGCCTTGAGTTCCAGGGCCTGTTCGGGAGTAAGCAACCCCAGGCAGGCGCAGATCTTCAGGCCGTACGCGCTGCTTGATCTCCGGAACGATCGTGGTGATGGCCCGCATCTCGCGCTCGTTGGGTGCGCGGGCCGAGATCACGATGCAATACGTCTTGGCCTGCTGCTCGGCGGCGACGCGGGCTCCGTCCAGGAGTTTTTCGCGATTCAGCATGTTATAGCGCGGGATCTCAGCTTCGGAGACTTTCGACTGCGAACAATAGCCGCAATCTTCCGGGCACAGTCCGCTCTTGGCGTTCATCAGGAAGTAGAGCTGCACCTTGCGGCCGAAGTAGCGCTGCCGCACCCGAAAGGCGGCTGAGTATGTCGAGCATCTCTTCATCGGGCGCGTTGATCACGGCCAGAGCCTGTTCGAACGAGATGGCTTGGTCCGCCAGAACGGCATCGGCCAGCGCATGCCAACGGCCAGGGGGCAGGCGACTGCATTCCCACGGGGAGCCGATCCATGGGAAGACGTGCCGCCGGATACCAGACTTTCAAGCATGGGATGATTCCCGCCTCGGTAAGTGAACGACCTTCCAAATTGACCTCTCAGTATCGCTGCCGGGAGGAAAACGGCAAGCCGAAATCGGCCATCTAGCGGGTGTGGCGGCGGCATCTGCCTTGGCACGAGCGGCGTCGCAGGGCACAATAAAGGCAGTTGCGTAGTTTTCAAATCCTTCCGTCACCGCAGACTCTTATGTTTCGTTCGCACCTCATCCGCGTGGGGGCCTTCGGCGAGATTGGCCGATTTGTGGCCAACGACGGCACGCTCTACCCGCGAGCTGCCAGGGTCGTGTTGCGAACCCACCGGGGGCTGGAGGTTGGCGAAGTGCTCGCCCAGGCGGCCGCCGGCGGCGACGGCGCCAGCGATGGCACGATCGTCCGCGGTATGACGGTTGAGGACGAATTGCTCCAGGCTCGGCTCGACAAGAACCGCCACGCAGCCCAGGAAGCTTGCGCCGCCCGGCTGCGCAGAACTTCAGCTTCCGGTCGCGCTCATGGACGTGGAGCACCTGTTCGACGGCCAGACTTTGGTGTTCTACTTTCTCGGTCCTCAGCCGCCCGAGTTGGAACCAATCCTGGCCGAACTGGCCGAAGTCTACGATGCCAAGGTGCAGTTCCGCGCCTTCGCCGAAACAGTCACCCAGGGCTGCGGTCCGGGCTGCGGAACGGATGAGGCCACCGGAGGAGGTTGCACGAGTTGTGCAACCGGCTGCGCCGTCGCCGGAGCCTGCGGGAAGAAGTAAGCGGACGGTAGTCTGAGCCGGGGCGTGAGCCCTCGGATTCGCGCAGATCGAATGCTTACGCAGTCGCATACGTCGCGCCCTTACCGGACATTATCGAAACTGCGACATTCCGTTGCGGCCTGCAGTTCCCATTCCCGATTCCCCATTCCCCATTTCCGGGCCGATGGGCTGCCCTTGCGGGGTGATCGGCAAAATCGGCGTCGCCTGCAGCTCTGCCAGATGCTCCAGCAGAATGCGACGCACTTCGAGCACGCTGCGAGGATGTCGATGGACGTTGAGGTGGTCGGCATTGACTACGATTTCGCTCGCCACGTCGTCCAGGTGCGCACTCTTATAAGGAACGACGCCGTCGCTGTCGGGCTCCAGCCGCGAGAGCAGGCCCTTGTGGGGCAATAACCCGACGATGTTGTGATACTTGACCCATGGCCCGCGCTCGGCCGTGAGCATGACGGCCAGGATCGGCGAATCCGGCGCGAGCGAATCGAGGCTGGTTTTGACCTGCAGTAGCGTCGTGTCGCGGAATACGCCCGGGTTGTCCTTGATGACCTGCTCTCGCCCGATCATTTGCTGGGGCAGAAAGATGATCTTCTCGGCCAATGCCCGCGTCGTCTGATTGGCGAAGTTGCTGCCGCGGTGCGGCGTGGCGATCGTGATCACGCGGCGAATCGAGGTATTGGGTTGGAAAAAGAACAAGTGCTCGAGCTTTTGCCGCGACTCGGCCGAGGCCTTCACGACGCCGAACGGCTGATCGCTTTCGATGTGCCAGAAGTCGTCGCGGCTGTTGAGCGTTTGCATCCGCGACAGCAGGCCGCCCATGCTGTGGCCGACCAGCACCATCTGGTCGAGCGCCGGCTCGCGGCGCTGAGGGTCGAGCGTTTCCCGGGCGTGGGCCAGGTCTTCGCGCATGCGCGTCGCGCTGGTCCAGAACGGCTGACCGGTCGGATAGAGATAGAACCAGATCTGGTAGTGCCGGCTGATTTCAGGCTGGCTGCGCAGATCGTTGTACATTTCCGTCCAGGTCAGTGGGCTCGACCACAGCCCATGCACCAGCACCACGGGAATCTTGTTGGGCTCGTACGGTTGCAGCATGTACAGCCCGGTCAGCGCTGCGGCCCGGTCGGGCCGGACAAGACCATAGTCGGCCAGTTGGTTGAGCTTCGGCCGATCGAGGAAGTACGCCAGCGGCGTGCTCAAATCGCTTTCCAACGGCACCCGGCGATTGCCGACGACAATATCCTTGGCATCGAGCGGATCGTGCAGTTCCAACAATGCGCGATGACGCGCCCCGGGACGGAGCACGTTGCCTCCCTTCGTCGGGCAGCAAACGCACGAAGGCCGTGACCGGAAAGCTCAAGCCGGCCGGATAGAACTTCTCGCCAGGGCGGTTGTCGGCGTGCGACTTGTGAATGGCGATCAGCGGCACGCCCAGCCCGTAGTCCTGGTAATGATTGGAAAGGTTCGTAACGCGATAGTCGGAGACGAACTTGAACTCCTCGAAATCGTCATCGTGCCAGGCCGTGCCGCGAGTCACGACGGTGACGTCGAACGTCTTGGTGGCCGTTTCGATCGAATGGGTCTGCCCCGGCCGCAAGGCGCCCCGCTTCTGCAGGATCCGCAGGTTGGCTTCCAAAGACGCGTTGTACAGATCGCAGGCCCCGCGGAATTGGGGATCGTACGGATTGCGGAGGGTGCGAACCGTTCGTCGAACAGATACAGGTACGCGTAGGCCACGGCCATGCCGTAGTATTCGAGGGCCGAGGTTTCGTCGGTCGGTCCGATGCGGTGCCCGGCGCGATAGCTCAGTTCGGCCACGGCATAAAGTTTTTCGGCCGAGGGTTCGCGATCGATGATGGCTTGCAGATCGGCCAGCAGCTTGCGAGGGTTGCCGTGCAATTCAGCGTCAGGTCGTATTGCCGCAGAACCTGCATCGTTCGGTCGCTGGCCGCGGCGTCCGAGTTCAGCTTCAGCTTTTCGACCAGGGGGGGCGTGGTGTTTTGCACGACATAATGGGTCGTGCAGCCCGCCAGGCGATCATTGCCCCAGCCAGCGCGAGCATTCACCAGCCGCACCAGCGCCCTTGGGGGGCCGGTCGGTCGGCGTCGGTGATCACTCGCACAACGCATGATGACTTAAATCCGAGGCTTCGCGGGGGGCCCGGGCAACCCAGCCCGCCCTGTTCGTACTGTAAGTTCCGAGAACAATGATGCAGGCGAAACTGTTAAGAGATCCGCTCTCCGCGGGTCAATGCCGGTTGCGTGCTAGCATTTGTCCCGAAAAAGCCGGCATGACCACACAGCTTGCGAACAAACCGGTTGTGTTTTGCCGACTTACGGCTTGCAGACGCATGCCGAGTCTTTAGAATCGGATCGCTTGAGCACTGACTAAATCGAGGGTCCTCTACGGACACGGCGGATGGCGAATTCGGGTTATCCAGGGAATCGAAGAACTGCGCACGTTGGTCGGCCAAAGGCTCGGCACGAGCGACTGGTTCGAGATCACGCAGCAACGCGTCCAGGCCTTTGCCGACGGCACGGACGACCAGCAATGGATCCATTGCGACCCAGAGCGCGGCCGCGTGGAGTCGCCCTACGGCACCACCGTGGCCCACGGCTTTCTGACGCTAGCACTGTGCAACGCGCTGAGCCAGCAGATCTTCACGATTGCCGGGATCAAAATGGTGCTCAACTATGGCCTGAACCGGGTTCGCTTTCCGAACCCCGTGCCGGTGGGCAGTCGGCTGCGGATGAGTTCCGAACTGATGGAATTGAAGGAGACGCGGGTCGGGGCCCAGGTGATTTGCAAGCAAACGTTCGAGGTCGAAGGGCAGTCGAAGCCGGCCTGCGTCGCCGAGACGATCGTTCGAGTCTTTTTTTAGCCGTGCAGCAGTTCCTGCGTGACGTTTCCTGCGTGACGTTTGCCATTGCGTCATTCGTTTCGACCTTTGTCATTCAGAGCCTATGTCCGTCGAGCTCACCCGCCAATGGCTACTGCTCCGGCCTCCCGACGCTCGAAGACAGCGAGGCTCTGTACCAGGCGGCGATCGAATCAGTCGACGTGCGTCGGCCGCTGGCTCCCGTGGTGTCATGCCTGACTACGATCGCGACGGCGAGCCGGGCTTGGATCGAAGCTTGCATCGCAGCCTGGCAGCGCGAGGAATCGTACCCGTTTTTCATCTTCGACCGCCGCAACCGGAGTTGCTGGGCGGTTGCGGGCTGAACGAAATCGACCGCCTGCGATTGCGGGCCAATCTGGGGTATTGGGTCCGCGCCAGCCGCATGGGCCAAGGCGTGGCAACGGCCGCGGCCCGGCATCGTGGCCCGATTCGGACTGGAAACGCTCTGCATGCAGCGACTGGAAATCGTCGCGGCCGTCGATAACAGCGCCAGCCAGCGGGTGGCCGAAAAACTGGGTGCGGTGCGCGAAGGCCGGCTCCGCAATCGGCTGCGGATCCGCGACGTGCCGCACGACGCCTTCGGCTTCTCGCTCGTACCCAGCGATTTGCGGCGTTGGCCCAATAAGGATGTGCTCTAGCACGCTCGCCTCAAATTGGTTCGGCCAGTGCGCGAAGTCCACATGGCCTTCATTCGCCCATGCGAGCCGAGACTGGCGAGAAACTCGCTCATCTCGCCGGCGGCATGGGCATCGCCCACGCGACGGGCTTCTTCAATCCCATCGCGCAGTGCCGCGCGAGCCTCGTTGGTGCGGCCCAGGCCGGCGCATTGCTGGCCGGCGCGAAAGAAAGCCGCCACGTAGGGCGGACGCTCGGTCATCAACTCGCGCAATCGAGCGAGGCTGCCCTGGTGGTCGCCTTCTTTCTCCAACTCCATGGCCAGGCTATAGCGCAGAAAAACGTCGCCCGGCTCATCGGCCAGCATGGCTTCGATACGTTCACGCCGAGAAGGACTCATGGCCTTTTTCACCGCCTCGCTTGCCGATGCCCTGTTCTCACAGCCCTCTGCCTACTGCCGTCTGCCTACTGCCGTCTGCCTACTGCCGTCTGCCTACTGCCTACTATCACTATTGCCCCGTCGCATGCGCACGCTCGTACGCGGTGATTTTGTCTTCGTGCTTGAGCGTCATGCCGATGTCGTCCAGGCCGTTCAGCAAATTGTGCCGGCGCGATGGCTCGACCTCGAACGACAACTTCAGCCCGTGCTTGTCCGTGAGCAGGCAGTTTTCCAAGTCGGCCGTCAACTCGTAACCGGGATACTGCGCCGCGCGGCGAAACAGATCGTCGACCTGGGCTTCGTCGAGCCGGATCGGCAGCAGGCCGTTCTTGAAGCTGTTGTTGTAGAAGATGTCGGCGAAGCTGGGGGCGATCAACACCCGGAAGCCGAAATCCTCCAACGCCCAGGGCGCGTGCTCGCGGCTCGAGCCACAGCCGAAATTTCGCCGGGCCAGCAGCACCGATGCGCCGCGATACTCGGGCCGATTCAACTCGAACTCGGGATTGTCCGAGCCGTCTTCTAGAAATCGCCAATCGAAGAACAAGTACTTGCCGAAGCCGGTCCGTTCGATTCGTTTCAAGAACTGCTTCGGGATGATCTGATCGGTATCGACGTTCGGCCGATCGAGCGGAAGCACTCGGCCGGTATGGACGGTGAAGGAACGCATGGGGCACGTATTTCCAGCTTGGATATTCGGGTAAAGCGGTTAAGAACAGCGGAGTCAAATGGCAATCGCATAGTCGCGGATGGTTCGGTTGACACTGACAATTGGTCCCAACGATCGGAGTTGGCTTCGGACAGCTTTGAGAGCTGAGATGGTCTTTGAGGAATCGCTGGTATGCTTGATGGAGATCGTCACGGCCGGGATTGAGATGCAAGGCTTCGACAAAGAAGCGATCCGCCGCGGCGGGTTGGCCGAGCGACGCCCAACAAATCCCGCGGATGCACTCCACATCATCGGGGGGCAACTGTTGCTCATGGCCCCGCAAGAAATCCAGTGCCGAACCCCAGTTCTTTTCGTCGATTAGTCGCTCGAACTTCATCGCGTCTTGATCCGCAACCAGCGTGCTGACTCCACGAGGCTGACCGATCGTGTAAAGGTCGGCCGATAAACCGTCGATCAGCTCCTGCTCCTCTTCGGTCATCTCGTACCATGGTTTTTCCATATAGGCGCGGATTTTATTTGCTTCAGGAGTCTCGGACTTGCCGGCGGCCATAACATCATGCAATTCTAGCAACCAGCGTATGGACTCTTGGAACGCTGGCGAGAATCGGTTTGATTTCATCGTTATGTCTCCGTCAGGCCTCATCACGCACCCACCGCGATTGAGTCGCAGATAGACTCGCCTGGAATACCTCAATCCTGACCGGTGCTGCCGCTTCGATCAAGCCGTGTGCTTTTGAGGTCGTTCGTAATAGAAGTCCGATGGCAACATCTCCGTCACTAAAATCCCCGTCGCCGAAGCGCCAACAAACCAGATTGTCGCTTCCGCGAGCACTCGGTCACAGTGGCCGCAATCGTGTCGGAACGACGCTCGGTGGCAGCTTACGCCAATTTGGCGCCACTGAAAGGCCGCCGCCACCTGGTGCGACGGTGCCATCGTCTTCGATAGCGATGTCCACGGACTCCCCGGTCGTTCGCACGCCCAGCATGTTAGCGGCCGCTCCGACACGCGGCAGTTCACCATCGGCCATCATTGCGCGGTATATCTTCGGCATTTGCCCCTCGAAGGACGACGCATCCGCGGCGCCTTATTCACGGTATTTCCACTGACGGATATCGACAAAATGCCCCTCGACGGCGGCTGCCGCAGCCATGGCGGGCGAGACCAGGTGCGTTCGGCCCCCCTTGCCTTGCCGCCCTTCGAAATTTCGGTTGCTCGTCGAGGCGCAGCGCTGGCCGGGCGAAAGCGTGTCGGGATTCATCCCCAGGCACATGCTGCAACCCGCCTCGCGCCATTCAAAACCGGCCTCGGTGAAGACGCGATTCAGGCCCTCAGCTTCAGCCTGCTGCTTCACCTGGCCGCTACCGGGGACAACCATCGCATGAACGTGTGGGTTGACGTGGTATCCGCGCACGACCGCCGCCGCTGCCCGCAGGTCTTCGATCCGGCTGTTGGTACACGAGCCGATGAAGACTCGATCCAACTTGAGATCTTTGAGCGGCGTGCCAGGGGTCAGGCCCATGTACTCCAGCGCTCGGGCTGCCGACTTGCGATCGTTGTCGCTGGGCATCTCGGCCGGATTGGGCACCTTGTCGCCCACCGCGGCAACTTGCCCGGGGTTGGTCCCCCAGGTGATTTGCGGGCTGATGTCCGTGGCCTGGTAAATTTCTACCCGATCGTACTTCGCACCCGGATCGCTGGGCAAATGCTGCCAGCGGCGTACCGCGGCGTCGAAATCGCGCGGGACGAACTCACGGCCGCGGAGATAGGCGTAGGTTGTTTCGTCGGGGGCAATCATGCCGGCCCGAGCGCCCGCCTCGATCGACATGTTGCAGACCGTCATCCGCTCTTCCATGCTCAAACCGCGGATGGCGGCGCCGGTGTACTCGATGCAGTACCCAGTGCCGCCGTCGGTCGTGAGCTTGCCGATGAGGAACAGGATTAGATCCTTGGCGGTCACGCCGGCCGGCATCCGCCCCTCGATACGGATTTCGAATGTCTTCGGCTTGTACTGCAGCAAGGTCTGCGTGGCCAGCACATGCTCGACTTCGCTGGTGCCAATGCCGAAGGCCAACGCCCCGAAGGCGCCGTGGGTCGCCGTGTGGCTGTCGCCGCAGACGATCGTCATGCCCGGTTGCGTGAGTCCCAGTTCCGGCCCGATCACGTGGACAATGCCTTGGTGCGGGTCATTGAGGTCGTACAGCCGAACCCCGAATTCCTTGCAATTGTTTCGCAGGGTGTCAATCTGCTGCTTCGAGATCGGATCGGCAATCGGCAGTCGGCGATCGGTCGTGGGAATGTTGTGGTCCGGCGTGGCCACGGTCAGATCCGGCCGGCGGACGCGGCGGCCCGCCAGACGCAAACCTTCGAACGCCTGCGGGCTGGTGACTTCATGGACGAGGTGACGGTCGATGTACAGGATCGACTGCTGGCCCGGCTCGTGATGCACCATGTGCTCATCCCAGATTTTCTCGAACATCGTGCGCGGGTGGTCGACGGATTGGATCATGGCAAAAGCACCGGGAGGTAATCGGTTAACTGGCCCTGGCTTGCGGGCCGTGTTCTGGCAGTCGGAGCGTGCGATCGCCCCGGAAACACTCAATTCTAACGCTGAAGTTCACTCCTGGGGAGTGGCGATGGCGTGGCGAACGGGGAAAGTCGTTGAAGCGGTGAACAAATCCCTGGGCTCAGGCCCCGGGGCTCGGAATCCCGATAGACCAGAACTCCGGAATCGGAACGGCCGTCCGCCTATTTCTGCAAGTTCAGAGTATGGGAAACCTCGTCCGAAACCAGCGGGGCCGACTCCGGAACCGTCCGTTCAGGATGCTGCCACCAATGGGCGGCGTCCTCGCGAGTCCAAGTTCCGGCCGATTGGCAGGCCAATAGGGCCTCGCGTAAGCTGACCGCATCCTGGTAGCGTTCTTCAGGCCGCTTGGCCAGACAGCGCATGACGACACGCTCCAGGTCTTCTGGCACGTCGGGCCGCCAATGACTCAAACCGACCACCGGCTCGTTCATGTGGGCCAGCAGCACCTGCATGGCTTTTTCGGCATTGAACGGCGGCCGGCCGGTGAGCATGAAATAGGCCACCGCCCCCAGGGCGTAAATGTCGCTACGGGCGTCGGGCTCGGAACTGGCCGAGGCCTGTTCCGGCGACATGTAGAGCGGCGATCCGGTGATCAGGCCGTCCTGGGTCAGCTCAAGCGAATCGGGCTCATTGGCCGGTTTCACCAGACCGAAATCGAGTAACTTGGCGACGTCGTACACACCACCACGCTGCGCGGCAAAAATGTTGCCTGGCTTCACGTCGCGATGAATCAGCCCGATGGCATGGGCCTCGCTCAGCGCGTCGCACGTCTGCTCCAAGAGGTGAACCGCTCGCTCGGGTGTGAGCGGTCCGTAGCGATCGACCAGATCGAGCACGCTCAAGCCGGGCAGGTACTCCATGGCGTAGTAAAACGTGCCGTCGTCGGTGCTGCCGTAGTCGAAGATTTCTACGGTGTTCCAGTGCGTGAGCGTCGCGGTAGCTGCGCACTTCGCGCTCGAAGCGGGCCAGGGCGCGCGGATCGGTTGCTTTGCTGGCTCGAATCAGCTTGATGGCACAGCGGCGTTTCAACAACTGATGTTCGGCCAAATAGACCTCGCCCATGCCGCCGGCGCCGATGCGGTGGCGCAAGCGATACTGGCCCAATTGCCGGGCCTCGTAAGCCTCGCGTCGCAAGCGACCGATCATGTGCGTGCCGTAGACCGAGGCGCCGAATTCAACTGCCAGCATCAGGGCCACGCTGGAGAAATGATCGAGGGTCAGCAGACCGCTCCCCAACCAACGCGAATCAATGGCCAAGGTGAGAATCGGCGTCAAACAGAACACGCCGATTACGGCCGCGGCGCGGCGCCAGGTGTTGGGGATGAACAAGCAATAAACCAGCACCAGCGCACACCACATCCCGAGCGACACGTGGACGTAGCCGTACTGCTTGGCCGTAAACAACGTGGTATAGTGCTGCACGGCGGCGAAAAAAACCGTGGTCGAACCAAAGATAGCCGCTTCGAACCAACGTAGCGAGGGCGTACACCAAACGAACTTCCGCTGCCAAAGCGTCGCGGTGATCAAGGCCAACACGACCACGTTGACCGCGTGCAACACCAACAGCAATTGATCGCCGAAGAGCAACGCCGGATCGGTCGCACCTTCCATGCTGTCGTACAGCAAACGCTTGGCAAGGAAGGCCGCGCTCCCCGCGCACAACACCAACGCGGCACTACGCAAACGGATGCGAAGCAGCGATTCCGTTTGCAGCGACAGCGCCGGGCCCGTCCCTTCGACCAACTCGACATGACAATGGCCGCCGTGCTGGTCGAGGCCTTGCGCATCGAGCGTGGCGTCGTTGGGCAGGATTCGCGGCTTGGTTCGTCGAAAGGGGTTCATGGCAAAGCGAAGCCGGACCAGATCTAACCACGGACGCCCCATATCATATCGTCTCGGTCTGATTCGCATCTAGCGCGCCGAGCTTTGAACCAGCCGAAAACGCCCGCGCAAAAAAGCGAATTCACCTTTTGCGCCGGGGGGCGGGCGACATGCACGCAGCGCCTCCCGTGCCATGGCATACTATAGTCGCCGCGAGCCCCGCGGGCGGTTACACCCATGATATTGGGGTAGGACGCACGACGGCCTCGAATGGTTCGCTGCAAAGCCGGTCGCGGTATTCGCCCGATCAGGAATCAGGCCGCACGGCGCCGCGGCGGCGGCTGAGTGAGCACCCGCAATTCATCGGGCAATAGCATTCGCCAGACGGGGGGGGCATTGCCGCCTGCCGATTGCTCACGAAAGACGCTCGCCCCATCCGCCAGGATGCGGGGGAAGTATAGCCATGCCTTGGCGAGCGATTCGTCCGACTGGTCGGCGGCGATTAACACCAGATCGTGCGGACCGAGGCTGTTGGCCGTTTGCGCCAGGGCCGATTGAGCGTTGCCCGGCACCAGCCGGACCTTGGCGCCGCTGGCATTCAAGGCGCGGTGAGCCAGCTTGAGCGAAACGCCCGGCCCGTCGGCGTCGCCCCGCATTTCAAATAAATCAACGCCCGTATAACTGACTCGGTTGGGCCCCGCCTGCGCCGCCACCTCGATCACGCGCAGGGCCCGGTCCATGGTGCCGACGCCCAATTCCAGTATTCGCTGGGACTTGTGCCGTCGAACGTGGCGGTAGAGACGGCGATCGCGAACAGGCTTGGAAAAAAATGCTAAGTACAAATAGCGAAGCTGTCGGAGAACGGCGCGCATGGATTCCTCGGACACCGTGCGTGGCAATCGCGGAACGTACCCAGACAGTTTCGGCAAAAGCGGTCAAATTGGTGTAATCGAAATTTTCGGGCGTTTCACGTCGTAGTCGCTCCGAGAGAAGTGTGGCAGCAGCCACAGGGGCGATTCGGAGCCGGTCGAGGAGCGACGGCAATGCTGGCAGCGCTGGGGGCTTTGGGCTACTGGCTCAAGGCTTTCGGACAAGTCGGCCGATACACTTGAGACGAAGGGCTAACGATGCACGTTCTGCTTCATACTGCACGAGCCATGTCCAGATCCTTGTCGATCATGCTATTGCTGGCAGCGATTGTCGACGCGTCGGAAGCGTCGGCGATGATCTTTTCCGTGCTGCCCAATTCCGCAAATGGGGCCGCGTCGCAACCCGGCGCAGGCGCCGAGCCTGCTCCCTCAGTCCGCGATGCAAAGCGCCGATGCCGACGGCCGAAGGCCAGCACGTGCCGGTCTATCAGACGTTTGCCTTGCCGGCTCCCAAGCCGCCGAAGCCGAGCTCCATCTACGTGCCCGACTCTCAGAACACGTCGCGCCGTCGCCATCTGGGATGGTGAAAGAAAAATGGGAATTGCGAATGGGGAATGGGGAATGCCTCGCGGCGTTCTACGATTCCCAGCTAGTTATTCCACATTCCCCATTCCCCATTCCCCATTGGCTTAATTCCCCATCGGATTACAGTTCGAGCGGGAAATCGCTCAGCAGTTCGACGCCGCGCTCGGTCACCAGGTAATCGTTCTCCAGGCGAATGCCGGCCCGTAGCTCGGAGCGTAGAGCCCCGGTTCGGCGGTGAACACGTCGCCGACTTCGAACACGTCGTTCCAGTGCGGATTCAAGTGGGGCGCCTCGTGCGGAAACAGGCCGATGCCGTGGCCCAGGTGGTGACCGAATTCGCCCAGCGGCGCACGGCGCATGTGGGTGTCGACTTCCTCGAACACAGCCCGGCAACTGACGCCCGGCTTCACTCGGCTGGCGATGATTGTAAACACTTCGGCGATGTGTCGCCAGCGCGGTGAGCTGCTCGTCTGTCGGCTCGACCGTTGACGGCGAACGCCCGGCAATTGTCGGCAAAATATCCGCGAAACGCCGGCCCCAGGTCGAGGATATATAATTCGCCGTCGACGGCCAGGCCGATCGCGCGGCGGGCCACCACGTTCGCCGCAAGCATAATCGTTGCCCGTTCCAGTGAGCATCTCACCGCACTCACGCACCGCCACGGCTTGCAGCTCGTTGAACACGTCGAGTTCGTTGATTCCCGGCTTGATGATCTCGCGAGCCCGGGCGTACATGGCTCCGGTGGCGGCAATCGCGTGCCTGAGCCGGGCGAGTTCGTCGGGTCTTTTCGCCGCCGCATGCGGAACAACTCCGGCTCGATGTCGACCCGTTCACCGGCCAAATCGAAGTGAGATCCGAAGCAAGAAAATTCCACGCCGATGCGTTTGGCTCCCGCCGCTGGACCCAACGCCTTGACGAGCGCGGCGGCCGAGGCCTGCCGCTGATCGTTGCGCAGCGTCGAGTGCCATTGGGCCTCGTAGGTGACGATCTGGTCGGCCGCTGCGGTTTCCGGCGCTCGATTGGGGGCCACAAGCAAGCACTTGCCATCGGCCCACAAGCGCCGCAACCGGATCGAAGACCCAGCCGAACCGCGGGCCGGTAAGCCACTGCACGTGTTCCGTGCGGTTGACGATCACCAGGTCCAACGATAGCCGGCGCATCAAATCGAGCACGCGTTTCTGCCGTGCCCGGCAATAATCAACGTTGATGTTCAAATCGCTCATCGGTGCTTTCGGTCGCCAGGGACTTGGTATTGGGGATGAAAACCGCGGCGTTATCGTAGCAGCCGATTCGCCCCAGAGACAGGGTTCGGCGCAGGCGATGGCGAACGGGGCACTGACGCGCGCATGGGTCGCGTCGGCAGGCAAGTGCCCGGAAAATGGCACCACCCTGTTGGCCGGAAGTCCGATTAAGACCGCGGAAATGGGCGATCGCCCGTCCTCAGGCGGCGGCGCGATAACCGCCGACGTGCAAAATGTCGTCGTACCGGGCCGCAACGTCGGCGGCGATCCGCTTCCAACTGCGGTAAATCGTCTCCTGGGCTTCCTCGCCGCAACGGGCCAGTACGGCCGGGCGAGCAAGAATCTCGCGAATCCGGGCCGCATACGACTCGGCGTCGTTGGCGGCCAGGAAGCCGTTTCGCCCATCCCGCACCACTTCCGCCACGGTCGAAGGCGTGACCAGCAACGAAGGGACGCCGCAACCGGCCGCTTCGCGCATGGCGAGCGAGCCAGTGTCGTATTGCGAGGGAAACAGAAACAACGTGGTCCGGGCATAAAGCCGCTTCATGCGTTCGCGGTCGTGTACCACGCCCAAAAATCGCACGTGCTCGCCAAGTTGCCGCTCGCGGACCAGGTCTTCCATCTCGCGGAGCGCATAACCACCGCCGACGAAGAACAATCGGTTTTTGAGCCCGTCGCGACGCAAGTGGTCCATAGCCTCGACCAGCAGACGAATGTTCTTTTCCAACACCATCTGGCCTACGAACAGAAACACGTTTTCGTCGGGCTTCGTGCCCAACTCGCGGTCAGCCTCGGCTGCCAGACGCGGACGCTCGATCGCCGGCAGGTAGACGTCGCTGCCATTGGGCATGATGTCGATCTTACCGCGATAACCGTACGAACGGAGAGTTTCGGCTGAGCCCTCGCCCGGCGTCCAAACGTAGTCGGCCGCTTCAAAGAACCGCACAATTTTGCGGATCGCCCAATCCACGATAGGATCGGGAAAACAACGCTCGAAGTCCGCCCGGTACTTGGTGTGGAACGAGGCCACCAGGGGGATCTTCCGCTGGCGGGCGATCGTCATGGCTACCTGCCCAGCGGCGAAGGGGCAATGCGCATGCACCAAACGGAAATCGATCGCGCGCATGCGCCGCCAAAAGGCAAAGTCGATCCACGGCAGGCCGAAGCGATAGGGCGGCCGAACCACGGTTGGCACCGAAAGGTAGCGATGCACCGGAAAGGGATCCGAATCGTGGTAGCCCGGCGCGCTGGTTGTCACCACGCAGGCGGGGGCGTGGTTCTCGTTCAGCCATGCTGCATATTCGCGAACCACCCGGGCGACCCCGTCTGGAATCGGAGCGTACGAATCGTTGAATTGCCCAATGACGCTGGGATTAAGCATTGTGATCCGTCCTTCCAGGTACTTCGGGCAGAAGAGCCACGCGTCGCCTCAGACCAAATGACTAGCCTCTCCGGACCGCGGCCTGGGGGCCAGCATCCAAGCGGGGTCGAGAATGTACGGGACAACCACCCTTCACAGCAATCGCTATTCCAAACCCGAGGTTGCTAATCGCCAATCCGCTTCGAACTGTCTGATGTTCCCACAAACGACAAATGCCCTGCGGCCTAACGTTCGGGCAATGAATGTGTAATTTGGCTAAAATTGCCTACCTGGGCCGCCCCCCCACTTGGATAGCCGGAGCCCAATTGCCACAACTTTATATGCGGCAAACAATTAGGCTTTGATTAGGGGCTTTGACCAAATGCTCCGACGTTGCGAAGCAAGACGGCACGGAGCTTGATTATCGGGCAGTTGTGAGCGTTTTTGCTGCCGTCGCGAGCCCCCATGAGAGCCATTCCACGACGACTGCGAACGCCATAAATAAATTATTTCGTCGCAGGTATGTCACTCTCCCGCCAAGAGCTTGGAAAGACGCCCTGAGGAAAACCATTTTGGCATTTCGCAATACACGCAACCTATTTGAAGAAAATAGTTTCCGATCCGTTCTGGACGATAGATCGTCATTATCTGTAGCGCGTATTCAATGCGTGGCTTCGAATTGAAAATACGGAAGACGGTGCCTACGATGAACGATGGATTCGCAGAATTCACAGGCCGAAACGTACTAAATTGGCACATGTATTGCCCCTTAGGGAGGACGGCGGCTGTCTGCCGATTTGGCAGGCCTGGGCGGAGACGGCAAAATTAATTTCCGCAGAAAGGCCGGTGAGCGATGATTCGTCTAGCACGTACCCGATTGGTGATTGAATACGCCGCGTTCGAATCGTTGCGACGGACGCTGCTTGAACAATTGCAGCCTCAAGCACTGGAAAAGCCATTGGCCTATTGGGCCAGGACGGGTGATCGCACTCTGCCCTTGGCACTCATGAATTTGACGATCCGCGAATTGCTGGGCACGCCCTTCGAGGATTTGTCCGCGACACGTGGCGTTGGCGCCAAGAAGATTGGCGGGCTGCTTCAACTGCTAGGACGCGTCGCCGAGCCGACTTCGCTTCCCTCAACGCAACAAACCGACGTAAGACTGTTGGATGTAGCCCCCCCCGCCACCGCGCCCCGGGAGCTGGAAAGCTCGTTGGTGCCGGCCGATTTCGAAGAGTCGTTGTGGAAGACCTGGCGCGAGACCGTCGAGCGATTGGGCCTGGCCAACGAGACTCTTGGCCGCTTCGCGACTTCGCTGGTCGAACTGCCCCGCACCCTGTGGACTGTCCGGCTGGGGAACTATCTGCCGTTGCGCCTGGCCGAAGTGCGTGCGCTCGCGCCCACGGCGAGAAGCGTATGAAGGCGGTGTTGGAAATCTTTGCCGCCATTCACCGTAGCGTAGCCAGCGCTGAACCGGCTGCGCATCTGGCCATTTGCGTTTGGCCGCGTCGAGTATTGAACCTCGATCACTGGGCCAGGACTACGGCCCGCGCTTCGGGTTTTCCCTCGGTCGCAGACGTACATGCAATTTCGTCGAACCGCTCGCCGAACAGCTCCGCATCGACGCCGGCCCCGGCTTGGCGCAATGGGCGGCCACGCAACTTGATCAGTTGCGGGCGGCAGCCCGGAGTGAAGATTTACCGACCGCGCCATCGTTGCAGCCCAGCGGATTTTATCTGCGAAAACTAGCGGCGATTGTCAATGTTCGTTGGCCGGAAGGGGAAAGTCATGTGCGTGCGATCCAATTGCGGCTTACCGACTTCCAGGCCGTGGCACCCGCAGGGCGGCTATTCCAGGCCGCGGCCGAAGTGTTCTTTCCCGCGATAATTGCTGGAAATTCCAGCAGCGCGTCCGTTGCCGATGAACTATTCCAGTGGCCCCCTCGTCGGGAGATCGGCACGACCGGCCATTCCGGGCACAGTGGTCATAAGCGGTTGCTCCGCCAGCGCCGGCCAAATGACGCCTCTAAGGAACCCCGCGACCCGTCATTGCCGCGTCTGGACCATCCGCTCCGCTATAACGAGCAGACGCCCACTCTTGCCCCGTAAAGGCACCGCTCCCCAAAAACGGCAACCCAAAACCAATGGCCCCTTACAGGTCGCAGTGGACCTGTAAGGGGCCTATTTACCGCAGTACGGGTTTTTAGTGGGTCAGCCGGTGGACGCGGCGAACGTTGTTGCCGTAGATGTGGCCAAAGCGATAGGGCCGCTCTGTTACGGGCATTTGACGAATCGTTGCGCGGTCCAAATTGCGGGCATCGGCAGCCTCGACCAATTTGGCCGCAGCCAACAATTCAACGATCAGCAAACCGGCGATCAAGCCACGTCGGATCATATTCAATTCTCCTCAATCGCAAAATTCAACCAAGCTTGGAATCGGCGACCGCCGGGCATTTTCTTTTCTTAGGTCGACCGATTCGTAGCAGTTTTTCCGAGCCCGGTTCCGGTCCAAGCGTCCGCAACAGGCGTGCCGCTCGCACAGAAACCCTTAATTCCGGTAGTGCCGATCCTGCTCATAATTGCGCAGTAATCGTCTTTACGGAACCGGCGGGATCGGCGCACGGCTTTCAGATGCGGCAATTTGCTGTTGCGACCCTTAGCGCGACACGCAAGTTTAGCTCATTCGCGTGCATCACGCATTGCCCCCACTAAGCACGGGAAACACCGCGGCATCCATCGCCCATTGGCGACACGCAAAATTGCGCGGCCCCGGCGCGTTCGCCTTGGTCGAAAAATGCACCGCCAGTACTTTCCTGACGTGTTTGTCCAGTGCTGTCTGTCGCCCGAAGTTGTTTGCTCAAAACAACTTGGCAGAATGCCTTGTTGGCGGCCCTGTGTTTGCTTAGCATTCCGACATGGCCACGAGAGCCATTCAGGTCGTGCATCTGAAGGGAGCATGGAAGCTATGAGGATGACTCTCCCTTGGAAGGAAACTCTATGTTGCGCGAGCGAATCTTTCATATCTCGTCGCGGTTGCTGCTTGCCGGAACCATTGTAGTTCTCGAGCTAGTCACGAGCGTCGAGGCGAAACAACCGTGCGTGCGGTTCGATAACGCGAGCGCCGTGGCCTGCCGCGTGGTTACGCCTCCGGGCCCAGCCTCGCTCAGTTCCGGGGCCAAGCTGATCGAGGCTAGATTCCGTGTCTCCATCCTGGTGAGCGATGGCCGGCAAGAGGATGTCGAGGACGTGGTCGTGACTATCGACAGCCCGCAGCGCCGCCTGCGGGTTGCTGACTTTTCGCCGAAAACGGAAATGGCGAACTCCATCGCCGGAGAAGTGGAAACCACTCACACCACCGAAAAGTCTTCCACGGTCGGAGCGCAAATCGGCGGGGGGACGCTTCCACCGCTCTACGGCTTGGCCAGCGCCACGCTGGGCGCGGCGCAGCATCACGTCATTGCTCAGACTGTCAAAGAATTGCCGTCGAAATGCCTGGTGCTGGCCAGCGGTACGACGCACGGCGAACATGGCGTGTTTTTCAAGATCAAAGGCGCACCGCAAGTCCCGTTGGAAGGCGCAAGGAATTCACCTGCGTATTCGAGGTTCCCAAAGACTGGCATGGCGACTGGTGCTTGTTGTCGTGCCATGCCCGAGGTATTACCCAACGCTACATGAGCAAGAAAATCGAACCCTGCGGACGCGCCGAGACCTTTGTCGGGCTCTATCTGGCCGGCGAGGAGCACGGCCAGGAAGTTGCCCGACGGCTCGATCACTTGCAATTGCCGCAGGTCGCCCGCAACGTCGACCGGCTGGCGCTCGGCTTGCCCTTGGACGCCGAACAGCCCGCACCAGAAGCGATCCATCACCGACCGTTCGAGTTCTCAACCACTCTGGCCTCTTGGAGCAAATTGCCGGGCTTTTTCGATCATCGCTCGGGCAGCGACTCGGCGGCCGAGGACCAGACCTGTGTCGTATTGCGGCTTACACTCAACGAACTCGGCAAGATGGCCGGCCAGTAAATCCGTGCCATCACATGGTTTGTAAGGCCGCGGGCAACCCACCCTGAATCCGTCAACTCATGGAGCCGACCGAGGGCTCCTGGAACAGGTCCGCCCTTGGGTTGAACGATCAAAATGTCAAACCTTGATGGATCGAGAAACTTTATCGCTCGGGAGAAGTGTTTCGAGTCTCTGAAAACAGCAAACGGGCTATGATGCACGACCCCGCCGGACTTGGACGAATCATCAGCAAGTTCATTGCGATTCGGATCTAAAGCACTCCTGGCACTACGCCGATAAAACTCTTGGCCGCACAGCGGCCCAACTTTCGGCTTTCACGTCACAACCAGGCTTTCAGGCCGACCGGTTACCCGGAGGTCCGCACATGAGTGCTGACTCCGGTTTTTTTATAGCTTCGCCGGGTCTGTATCTCACGCGAAATGGAAAGCCATCTATGGCTCGAAATCGTGCCATGAGATCGCATCTTCCCAGTGGAGCAGACCGATGATCGCGCGTTCGGCCAAGACAATTGTGGCTATCCTGCTGCTTACCAGTTACGCCCGAGCCGGCGAAACTGCTTTTCGAGCCGGCGGCGCAGGCGACAGCATGTCGGCCCAAACAATCAGCGCGGAATCGTTGGCTCCGGACATCCACTTCGAAAGTCTGAGCACCTTCAGGCCAGTCGCCGCCGCAACGTCGCCGCAATCGCTGGCCGCTGAGCCGGCCATGACAGATCCCGAGGAAGTGCTAGGGGCGTCCTGGGACGGCGGAGTCAGCGAGATCACGTTTGCCGACGTTCAATCGCCCATTTATTCAGCGCCGATAACCTCGGACGAAATGAACTCGCTCCGTGCCGAACTGCGAGCGGCAGTCGGCCGGTTGAATGTTGCCCAGCAACAACTCGACGCTGCTCGCCAGCAGCAATCGCAGATTCCGGCCGACAACGATGTTGATGGCCCGCGGCGGATTTCGCGTCTGGAGACGGCGTTCGACTCCTTCCGTCGACAGATGTCCCGCGAGGGCGCCGGGGCGTATCCTTCGGCACGACTCACGGGCTTCACACAGCTTGACGACTACGCCCTGTACCAAGACCCCAGAAACAAAGCCACGGTTGGCGCAGGGCAAAACGGGGTCGGCTTCCGCCGGGCGCGCGTGGCGATCGTTGGTAATGTGGCCGAGTTCACCAGCTACATGGTTGAAGTCGATTTCGCCACGGCCGGGCGTCCCAGCTTCTTTGACGTCTGGACCGAGCAGGAGAATCTGCCTGTCTTCGGCGCCGTGCGAATCGGACAGTTTCTACAGCCGTTCAGCGTCGACGCGCAGAGTGGTTTTCGCAATTTGCCTTTTCTCGAACGGTCGCTGCCGTTCCTGGCTTTCGTCCCATTCCGACGTGTGGGCGTGATGTCGTCGATTCATACCGAGGACGAGCGCAGCTACCTGGCGTACAGCGTATTCAAGACGGGCGGATACAACGGCGCACCGGTGGGCGACAGCCGTTTCGCGACCGACATCGGCAATCAAGGCGGTTATTCGTTTTCCACCCGTGCGACGCATCTGCTCTGGTACGACGAAAACGCCAACGATCGCTATCTTTGGCAGGTCGGCGGCGGATATGACTTCAGCGCCATGACCGCGGCGGGGGGTTCAACGTCCGGTTCCAGCCCGGTTCCCTATTATCAGGCTCGCACGGGTCCTGAATTCGGCACAATCGGCGACGGCATCGACACTGCGCCGGCCACCTTTGGGCCAACCAGCTATGCCGGCGCGAATATCACTCCCCCGAACTTCATCGATACGGGCCGTTACCAGGCGGGTAGTTTCAACCTGCTGGGAACCGAAACGGTCTATCAATATGGGCCGTTCAGCTTCCAGTCCGAATTCATGGCCACCGAGGTCAATAGTATCGTCGGCCCCATCTGGTATACCGGCGCCTATGCCGAGGCAATGTATCGGCTCACCGGCGAACACCGCGGCTATGATCGGCGTTTTGGCGCGCTTAAGAATGTCGTCCCGTTCACCGAACTCATTCCGCTTGGTCGGAAAGGAATTCGCGGCTGGGGAGCTTTCGAAGTTGCCGGCCGATTGTCTTACGTCGATCTTCGGAACCCATCGAGTTTGAACGGCCATTATCTCTCGAACACGAACAACTCCGGCAATGGCACCCTGACGGACACAACCTTCGGCGGAACCTGGTTCTTGAACTGCGCACAGCAAACTGCAAATCGATTGGATCCACGCCTTTCTCAATAATACCTCGACCGTAGCGGGCACCGTGCATGGTTACAGCCAGGCCAATTTTCTCGTTAGCCGCTTTCAAGTCGACTTCTAAGAACAACTCGCACCGGCCCCAAGTTCATCGCCGAACCCCTCCGAGCGCCGCTAGATTCAGATATCAGTGCTGTCTGCCCATCCACGAAGCAGTCTCAGGGGAAAAGTTGCCCCCTCAGTGCGGGGGCGGCTTCGCGGGCTAGTGTGGCTCGGTCGAATGGGTGCGATCCCGTATTGTGCGGCCAGCAAATCCAGGCTACAGTCCCGCCCTATGCGATTGCTAACCATTGTTACGCTTGCCCCCATGTTGCTCGCTCTTGGCTGCGCGGGCCCTGAACCGGTCGCAGCGCCGCAGGCCTCGACGCCGTCGAGCGCATGGTATTCGCCGCGGAACTGGTTCCGTCGATTGGACAGCAACCCTACGACGCGCGAGGATGCTGCGGCGCGCAACGATGGTGTCGCTGTCGCGAGCAAGCCCACCGGCCAAGAAACTCAAGCCAGCACGTCGGACCAGCGGTGACCTGAGCAGCCCAGCCGGCCGAGTAACTCGCCACGGGGCAGCGTTGGGCGGCGCGTGCTCGTCGCGCCCGATGCTCATGCTCTCTCGCCTGATGACTGCGTCACGGCTTCTCGCGACGTGGACCGCGCAGCCGTCGCTTCTCGGTCCGCTCGATCTGCACGACCACGCCGTCCTGCACAATAATCGTCACCGTGCCATAGCGCAGCCCCCGTAACGATTGGCGGATCTGCTCCATCACGGCTGCGCTGGGAAACGCCTCGATTGCCTCGGGCGGCGTGGGCTCATTCTCTGAATCTGTCGTCATCTTCGCGGCTAAAGCTAGCCACCTCCGCCTTTTGCGTTATGAAAGACTAGTCAACCCGATCCCTAAATCGAATATTCTGGAGTCTCGGGCATGAACATCCGCACGCGTCGCGGCGAAATGAAGACCGTCTGCCCGGAATGCAAATTCAATTCGGCCAGCCGCTCGCGGCTCAGTTCGACGTTGAGGCCAATGCCGAATTCCTGCGAAACGGCGTAGATCTTGGCCACCGGACCGGCAGCGTTGATCCGCTCAACTTCGGCGCGCAACGCGGAATGGCCGTTGGCCGTGTGGTGAATGTCAAGTTCGTGAGGCCGCACGTAAACGGCGGCTGTGCGCAACTCGCCGTTGGTATACTCCGGACAATCGAGCTCCATTCCGCCCAGTGACGCCCGGCCGTTTTGCACCCGCGCGTGAAACACGTTGACGTTGCCCAAAAAGTCGATCACGAACGGATTAGCGGGGTGCTCGAAAACTTCCTGCGGAGTACCGATCTGCTCGATCCGGCCCTTGTTCATCACCACCACCTCGTCGGCCACTTCGAAGGCTTCTTCCTGGTCGTGCGTCACGAACACGCTCGTCATGTGGATCTGTTCGTGCAGACGGCGAAGCCATTGCCGCAGTTCCTGGCGCACCTTGGCATCCAGCGCGCCGAATGGCTCGTCCAGCAGCAGGATCTTGGGCTGAATGGCCAAGGCCCGGGCTAGCGCCACGCGCTGCCGCTGGCCGCCGGAGAGCTGCGAGGGATAACGCCCCCCCAACGATTCCAGCCGGATCAGCGCCAGTAACTCGGTAACACGACGGGTGATTTCGTGCTTCGGGAACTTGCGCACCCGCAGGCCAAAGGCGATGTTCTCGAACACATTCATGTGCCGGAACAGGGCATAATGCTGAAACACGAAGCCGACCTGGCGTTCACGGGCGCTCTGCCGCGTCACGTCTTCGCCCTGGTAGCTGACCGTGCCGACGTCGGCCGTTTCGAGCCCGGCAATGATCCGCAACAGCGTGGTCTTGCCTGAACCCGATGGGCCGAGCAATGCCAGCAGCGAGTCGCTCTTTACCGACAGATCGACATTGTCGAGCGCCAGGAAATTGCCGAATCGCTTGGTGATACCGCTGATCGTAATGCTAATGTTATTTGCCCTCCGCTTTCGAGCTATGAATTGCCGCCGCGGCGGCGATTTCGCGCCGCGTTTTCCGCTCCAGCGCAACCTTGACCACCAGCGTTACCAATGCCAGCAAGGTCAGCACCGAAGCCACGGCGAACGAACCGGGGTTGTTGTATTCCTGGAACAGTTTTTCGACGCGCAACGGCATGGTGTCCGTCCGGCCGGCAATGTGGCCTGAAACCACGTACACCGCGCCGAACTCGCCCATCGCTCGGGCGTTGCACAGAATGACCCCGTACAGCAGTCCCCATTTGATATTCGGAACCGTGATGTGCCAGAACATCTGCCAGCCGCTGGCGCCCAGGCTCACCGCGGCGACTTCCTCGTCGCTGCCAATGGCCTCCATGACGGGGATCAGTTCGCGGGCTACGAACGGCATGGTGACGAACATCGTAGCCAGGATCAGTCCGGGCGTGGCAAAGATGATCTTGATGTCATGTTCGCGCAGCCATGGGCCGAGGTAGCCTTGCAGGCCGAAAATCAGCACGAGCATCAGGCCGGCTACGACCGGCGACACCGAAAACGGCACGTCGATCAGCGAAAGTAAAATGGTGCGGCCTGGAAAACGAAACCGGGCAATACACCAGGCCGCGGCAATGCCGAAGATCACGTTCGCCACCACCGCCACCGGCACTACGGTCAAAGTCAGCAGCACGGCAGCCCGCGTATCGCGGTCGCCAAACAGATTGTTCCAATAGGCGACCGGGCCATCGGCTAAAGCCTGGTAGAAAACATGGACGACCGGGATCACGATCAGCAGCCCAACGGTCCCCACGGCGGCCAGAATCAGGCCGATGCGTACCCAGGCCGGGTCGTGCCGGCCGGCTGGCGCAGGACGCTCGGCGATCGCCCGTGGCAGATCGGCTTTCATGTGCGGCTCGTCCAGCGTTCGAGAAGATTGATGATCACCAACATCGAGAACGAAATTCCCAGCAACACGACGGCAATCGCCGTGGCCTCGGCATAGTCGAACTCTTCCAGCCGTGAAACGATGAGCACCGGCGCAATTTCGGTCCGGAACGGCATGTTGCCCGAGACAAACACCACCGAACCGTACTCACCCAGTGCCCGAGCCAGCGACAGCGCAAAGCCCGTGAGGATCGCCGGCGCCAGCGGCGGCAGGATCACGCGCAGAAATGTCTGCCAGCGCGACGCACCGAGCAGGAAAGCCGCCTCTTCCATGTCGGCGTCGAGGCTTTCCAGCACTGGCTGAACCGTGCGGACCACGAACGGCAGGCCAATGAATGTCAGCACCAACACCACGGCCAGCCGCGAATAGGCCGCCTCGATCCCCAGGGGAACGAGGAACTGCCCCAGCCAGCCCTGCTTGACGTACAAGCTTGAATAGACGAGCCCCGCCACGGCCGTCGGCAGCGCGAACGGCAAGTCGATCAGCGAATCGAAGATCCGCTTGAACGGAAATTCGTACCGCACCAGCACCCACGCCACGATCATCCCCAGGAAGATATCGATCACGGCTGAAATGGCCGAGGCACTCAAGGTAAAAGCGTAGGCCGCCCGCGCCCGGTCGCTCCATACGGCGGCCACAAACTGCTCGCCCGTGAGCGACAACGCCTTGGCCAGGCAGGCCGCCAGCGGCAGCAACAGCAACACGCTCACATAGGCGAGCGTGAATGACAGGCTCAGCGGCAGGCCGGGCAGGATGCGACGGGGCATTGTTGGAGAAACTCGAATGACGAAATCCGAATGACGAATCAAGCACGAATGACGAATGTTCGAAGGGAAAGTTCGAAATGATTCGTCATTCGTGCTTTGCCAATCTCTTTACTTGCCTCGCTGCTGATAGATTTTGTCGAACACACCGCCTTCTTTGAAGAATCTGTCCTGCGCGTCACCCCAACCCTTGGAAACTTCGGTAATTCGCACCAGCTTGATTTCCGGGAACTGGTCGTGGTGCTTTGCCAGGATGCTCACTTCGGCCGGCCGATAGTAATTCGCAGCCAGGATCTCCTGGCCGCCGGGCGTGTAAATGAACTCCAAATAGGCCTTGGCAATCGCTGCGGTTCCCTTGCGATTGACGTTGGCGTCGACCCAAGCCACCGGCGGTTCGGCGCGGATGCTGATCGGCGGATAGATGACTTCCAACTCGCCGCCCGCTTCTTTTACCTCCAAGTACGCCTCGTTCTCCCACGTCAGATGGACATCGCCGATCTGCTTCTGCGCAAACGTCGTGGTCGCTCCGCGAGCGCCGGAATCGAGTACCGGAGCATGCTGGTAGAGCTTCCTAACGTATTCTTCGGCGTCTTTCTCCGAGCCGCCGCGCTGCACGACCGAGGCCCATGCGGCCAGGAAACTCAGCTTGCCGTTGCCCGAAGTCTTCGGGCTGGGCGTAATCACCTCCACGCCATCGCCCACCAGGTCCGACCAATCCTTGATCTTCTTCGGGTTCCCCTTGCGAACCACGAACACGATCGTCGAAAAGTAGGGGGTGGAATCGTACGGCAATCGCTTTTCCCAACCCTCGGTTATCTGGCCGGACTTGCGAATGGCATCGGTGTCGGTCCACAGCGCGAGTGTGACGACGTCGGCCTCGAGCCCGTCGATCACTGCGCGGGCCTGGCTCGATGAGCCGCCGTGCGACTGCGTAATTGTCAGTTCGACACCGGCCCCGGCCGGAGTGGTTTTGTAGTGGGCAATGAACTTATCGTTCAGCGCCCGCCAGAGTTCCCTCGTCGGGTCGTACGACACGTTGAGCAGTTCTACCTTGCGAGGAGCGGCAGCCTTCGAGGCTGAACCCGCCCCGGCGGACGATGTCTTCTCGCATCCGGCCGTCAAGCCAAGGAGCGACAGCGCAGCCACAGTCACAAGCAAAGTCTTCGACATGGTGAAATCCCTCACTTCGATACCGGAACTAGCGAAAAGCCTTCGGGCGTGACTGCGCCACTAAACGCTGCCACTCAACTAAACAGCACTTATATTATCGTTATCGTAATCATTATCAAGCTAATTCACAAATTTGTGCGGTCAATTTCTAGAAAGCGCATAAGCATTCTTGAAAAACCACAAAACCATGTTGAAAATGCACTTGCGCCAAATTATCAGTCCAAGACTAAGAAGGCGATTGACTCGCTAGCTTACCAGGTCAATAATACATTACCATCGTAAGTTAGTAAGTAATTTTAAAATCGGGACTAGGAGAGGGCCCGCACCATGAGTCAGAACCGCCTCCGCGACCGAGCCGAGGGCATTGCTCGTGTAGCATCGGAAATGCCACCGGGATTCATTCTCGTTTCCACCAGTACGTTGCCTGCACCGTTGGCGGACGCCGCGGCTGCGCAGCAGGATCTGTATCGCCTGGCGTACGAGCGGGCCTTTGAGGCCGTTTGCCTGCGCGTCGATGGCGCCGCTGGATATTTCGCGCGGCCCAAGCGGCCTCGCAGAACTAACCGTGGGGTGGAGAATTCGACCGCTGAACAGCATTACGAAAGAGCGCCGCTCAGGTCGGATTCGAGGTCCTGCACGTCTTCAATTCCCACGCTCGAACGCACCAACCCGTCGTCCACGCCGCGCTTGGCTCGGATCTCGGTCGGGATGCTGGCGTGGGTCATGGAAGCCGGGTGGCAGATCAGCGATTCGACGCCCCCCAGGCTTTCGGCAGGGTGAACAGGCGCGTGCGCGTCAGCATTCGCAGAGCCGCCTCTTTACCACCGCGCACGCGGACGCTGATGATTCCACCAAACGAGTGCATCTGCCGCCGCGCAATGTCGTGTCCCGGATGCCCTGCCAGCCCTGGATAATAAACCTGCTCGATAGCCGGAGGGCGCATGAGCCACTCCGCCAGATGCTGGGCGTTTTGCGAGTGCCTGCCAATGCGCACGTCGAGCGTCTTGACGCCGCGCAGCACGAGCCAGGCGTCGAACGGGCTTGGCACCGCGCCGGCCGCATTTTGATAGACGTAAACTTGCTTGGGCAGTTCCCGGCCGCCGATCACAACCCCGCCCACGACGTCCGAATGGCCGCCGAGGTATTTGGTCGTGCTATGGACGACGACGTCGGCTCCCAGGCCGAGCGGCTGCTGAATCGCTGGCGAGGCAAAGGGATTGTCGACTACCAGCAGATCGCCGTGCCGATGCGCAACTCGGCAATCGCCGCAATATCGACGAATTGCAGCAGCGGATTGGTCGGCGATTCAACCCAAATGAACTTCGTGCGCGGAGCGACCTTCGGTTTGTGTGCCGGCAGGCCTCACACCATACGCCAATTAATAAATGAACGAATCGCTCTATTCAGAATCACTATTAAATAAGACGGAATTATCCATCTCATGGCACGGATTTTCTATTAATCCCTGCGAACCGCAATTCGACGCTTAATCCAACGAAGGCTTTTACGGCCTTCAGCAAGAGCAACCGCCGTTGGCACAGCGTTCGCATAGACCATGACACGCAAAGGTGATTACCATTACAATAATAGTGCTGTATGTTTTCGGCCCTTGGTCTACTCTGCTTGAGAGTCGACCGGCGGTGCGGCCGATTCCCCTGCCTCGCAACGCCCGCTGAAAGGAATCTCGCCATGAGCAACGCGCGGTCTTCGGAATTGGAATTGGATGAAGTCGCGGCCCCGGTGCTTGCTCCCCGCGTGCCAGAGCGGCAGATTCGTTCGAGCTTTCGTTCAACGACATCGCTCGGGCCCTGGCCGGATTGCGTTACGGCGAAGTGCGGATCGTGGTGCAGGACTCCGTGATCGTGCAGCTTGATCGGACGGAAAAGAAGCGGTTGCGGTAGGTAATTGACGCGCCCGGGACGAATTCGATCGCGAGGCTAAAGATTATGAAAACTCGCCTGACGAAGCACGGCCAACGAATCCAGCTCGAATTTCCGCAGACCAGGCCTTGGCCCTGCGGATTCGATTCGTCATTCACCTGCGGCCCACGTCTCTCGCGACGGTGTTGTTGAAGCACGCCGCATTTCCAAGCCACTCCCTCGGACCTGGGCCGGGCGCTAGCCCTCCGCGTACCCGGCCGGCTGACTGGCCCAGGTCCGTCTTTTCCAATTCAAGTGATCAATTCTCACGATTCAAGGATCTTGCCATGCGAACTCCTCACCCCTCGGACACAAAAACCGTTGCCGATCAGCATCTCGAACGTCGGATCGCACTGGCACTGCTCACGGTGCGGATGGCGAAATTCCGTTTTCAGCATGTTCACGTCGACCAAAGCCAGGCCCTGCGACTCAGCCTCCCCGGCACGCGAAACGTAGAATTGAACGTCCTGCGTGGCGCCGTGACTCTCTCGGGTAGGGTTCCGCATGCCGGCGAGAAGGCGACGCTCGACTTGCTCGTACGGCGGGTGCCGGGCGTGACTCAGGTAATCGACAAACTGCAGGTGGTGGCCAAGGGAAGTCAGCGTTTCAGCCCAACCTGGGTGAACTAGCAGCGACCCCTCCCGCCCGCCGACCGCAGGAACTCCCTGCCGACCGACGGGTTCGGCCCCCGCACGGTGTGCCGTCGGCGATCCGCCCGCCGACGGCACTCCAGGCTTGTGCATGCCTTGCCTTGAATCTCCGTCGTCTTTCCGTCCACCCGCCAGACACTTCGGCAGTCTTCGACGGCGGCTCTTTTCCCGCAATTGACTTCTCCGCTCGATGCGACCGGAGAATTTGCGCAAATCGCTTAACTTGCGTGCAGCAGGGGTTATATTGGGCACACGAAAGCCGGTCTGAGTTGGGCAAAAGCGTCATCCCGATCGGCGCTTTCCCTTCATGGTCCGAGCCAACACCGTCACAGGCGCTGTGGCGGCGCGTTGTCCAAGCTATCGACGGAGGGCGTGGCCGACTTCGCTCCACGCGCGTCGACCCACTACAGGAGCTTTGCAATGGGGAAGAAAAAAGTCGCCAAGAAGGCGGGGAGTAAGCGCGTCGCAGGGACAAAGAAAACTGCCAGTGCCAAGGCCAAGAAGGCCGTCAAGGGTCGGCCGGCACCGAAGAAAAAAGCTGCCAAGAAGAAGCCTACGGTCAAGAAGAAGGGCGTCCGCGCCGCGAGCAAGGCCGTGAAGAAGGCCGCTGCGAAGAAGAAGGCTGCCCCGGCAAAAAAAGCCGCGTCCCCAAAGAAGGTCATCGTCAAGAAAGCTCCGAAGAAGAAGTCGAAGGCCAAAGCGAAACCGGCTCACAAGAGACCCGTCGCTCTGCCACCGGCGCCTGAAACATTGCACCCAGCAGTCGCGCCCGTTCCGGCGGAAACTAAGGCAACTTTGGCAGAAATCTCGTCGCCGGCAATCGCGCCCCCGAGTGAACCGGCCCCCACGTCAACGCCTATGGCCAACGAACCGACTTCCGCTGCTGTGGCTCCGCCGGGCACGCATGAGCTCGTGTGAGAATCGTCTTTGGATATGTCCTCGCAGCTGACGTTCACGCTGTTGGTCGGGCTCGGCTCGCTGGTGGGCGGGTTCCTCGGCGCATTGACCGGACTGGGCGGCGGCGTGGTCATTGTGCCGATGCTGACGCTCATCTTTGGCGTCGACATTCGCTACGCGATCGGCGCTTCGCTTGTCTCGGTCATCGCCACCAGTTCGGGTGCGGCGGCGGCGTACGTGCGCGAAGGGTACTCCAACATTCGCATCGGCATGTTCTTGGAGATTGCCACGACGTTGGGGGCGCTGGTCGGCGCGTGGCTGGCAGGAATTGCACCGACGCACATCATTGCCATTATCTTCGGCCTGGTATTGCTCTTTTCGGCTGTCTCGTCGCTGCGGCATCCGGCCGATCAGCCCGGGCCTGAACAGCCCGATCGGCTGGCCACGCTGTTGCGACTCGATTCCACGTATCCGACGCCTGGCGGTTCGACCAAATACCACGTCACCGGGGTTGTGCCGGGATTCGTGTTGATGGCTTTGGCCGGCATTTTGTCGGGCTTGCTGGGGATCGGCTCAGGGGCCATCAAGGTTCTCGCCATGGACCAGGCGATGCGTCTGCCGTTCAAAGTTTCGACGACGACCAGTAATTTCATGATTGGCGTCACGGCGGCAGCCAGCGCCGGAATCTATTTGAACCGCGGTTATATCGACCCCGGCCTGGCGATGCCCGTCATGCTCGGCGTCCTGACCGGCGCAACCATCGGAGCCCGCTTGCTCGCGGGCGCAAAGGTTCGCGTGCTGCGGCTTGTCTTTGGGTTGGTGATTCTGGCGCTGGCCGTCGAGATGATCTACAGCGGTTGGACGGGGAAAATCTGATGACCGACAAACCACAGATCGAACATTCTGCCGCGCCGCCAGGCTGGGGCGACACGCAAGTTGAACTCGTGATGGGCCGGCTGCTGCAAGTGGGCGTGGTGCTGGCGGCGTCGATTGTTTTGATCGGGGGCGTAATCTTCCTGGCCAGGCACGGCGGCGAGCCGGTCGATTTGAGCAACTTCCGCGGCGAGCCGGAGATGTTTCGCAGCCTCTGGGGCATCATCCAAGAGGCCACGTCGCTGAGCGCTCGCGGCGTGATTCAACTAGGCCTGTTGATGCTCGTGGCGACGCCGATCGCACGGGTCGTATTCTCCGTCTATGCGTTCGCGCGCAGAAGGACCGCATGTACGTTGTGTTCACGCTGATCGTGTTGACCACGCTGTTGTTCAGCCTGGTCTGGGGAGATCTGTGAGCGATTCGCGATGGGCGGCGGGAAATCGCCAACGATCGCACACAAGCCCGAAGCGCCAGCGAGGGAGCCTATGGTTGGACTCCCTCGCTAGCGCGTTGGGCTTTTGCTTGCGGCGCACCCGCTGAGACGCATACCACCGCGGGCGGCCCATCGCCCGCGTCTCATGTTCGCGTCCAATCGCCCAGCAGACGCAGGGCGAAATCGGTTGCCTGCACGTTCGCGGTATCATCCGTGCCCGTGGTTTGTTCGGCGAGAACGAGGCCGAATTGCGAAACCGAGACCGTGCCGACCGCCTTGGTAAGCGTGGCCTTGCCGCCCGCGGCGACCAGTTGGTTGCTGCCCGGGTCGTCGTACAGGTAAGCCGTGTCGCTGCCGGCGCCAGTGACGTTCATCTGGCTAGGCGCGGCTGAAACGAACCATTGCTCAAGCTCGCGGTGATGACGGTGATCGCCGTCACGCCATTGACGGCCAGCGTGCTTACGGTCGGCGAGCTGATGAAGACGCCGCCACCGGACGACGAGAGATTGGCCACGTCCGTCCCGGTGCCCGACTCTTCGACGGTTACGTTTTGGAAGCCCAGCGTCTCGATCCCGAAGGTCGGAAAGCTGGCAAACGCGGCGGCACTGCCGGTGAGACTGGTGGGGAGATCGTTGGGGTCGCCAGCGACTCCGATGGGGTTGCCATTGAACACGTCGCCGGCGCCGCTGTAGAGGAAGGCCGAATCCGTAGGGTTCGTGGCCTGGGCGGTTACACCGGAGGTGTACAGGGCGCCGATTAGGAAGCTTGCGCCGTTCAATGTCCCACTCACGTAACTATAGTCGGGCGTGCCGACGAACGACCCTCCGTCGGTGTTCAACGTGGCCCCGCCGCCGCTCGAGCCAACGAAGTAGAGCTGCGGGAAATTGGCGAAGTTTGAAAACAAGCTCGGGAATTCGGGAAAGTTTTCAAACGAACTGTCGCGGGCATCGCCCACAAAGTCGCCAGTTGTGTTGGAATAGATATAGCCGTAGGTCGAGCCGCCCCCACCCTCGACGCTCTGCCCGCTGAAACCCGACAGTTCGCTGTAAATGTGCTCCGCTGGATCCGCCAGATAGCTGTAGTTGCCCGTGGCCGAGTAAACATAGTAACTGTCGCCGCTGCCGCCAGCCAAACTAACGTCATCGTTGTTGGACAAATCTTCAGAGGAATAGACGTACAAGGTCTGCACGTTGTTGGCATCGAACTGAAAGCCAGTAGCGTTCACGGATGTTGCCAAAAGCGTTTGCGTGACCCCGACGACTTCTGGCGAATTTTCGGCTTCGAAGATCACATTCGAGGCGGCCCCGATCGGGCCGTTGTAGATGATCTTGTTGACCAGCGACGTGGAATAGGTGGCCGTCGTGCCGTTATAGGTCAGAGTGAAACCCGAAGGGACTTGGGATTCGACTTCGAGATTGTCATTTGGGTTTCCAGTGATCGTGAGCGTCTGCGGCGCGGGGCCAATCTCGGTCACCGCGGCAAACCCTACATCGAGCACGAGAATGTCGCCGCCGTCCGGAGAGTTGCTGGTGAGCGGGTCGAAAGCCAGCGCGATTGGAGAGGGATCCGTATAAGTGGCGCTGGGGGTCAGCGCCGGGGGCAAACTCGCTAATGGTGCCTGGATAGTTATAGTTTGCGGCGTAGAGATCGCCCCGCGCGTCGAATGCCAACGCATCGGGGGAATTCAGGCCGGTCAGAGTTGCCGTGGGCGTGGTCGATCCCGGTGCGAACTCGCTGATCGTCGTGCCGGCGATCACGTTCGGAAAGCCTGCGATAATATAGCCGCCGTTCGCGACGTACAGGTTGTCGTTGGAATCAAACGCCAGAGCATCAGGGATGCCGATTCCTGTGAGCACGGCCGTGGGCTCGGTGGCGCCCGGCGTAAACTCGGCGACTGTGTCGAAGTAGCTGATGGCGCCATTGTCAGAGTCGTAGGATTCGGCGCCTGCGTAGAGATTCCCGTGTTTATCGAACGCGAGGGACCGAACGTCCGCATTGCCGGCTTGAAGGATGGCGGAAGCCGTCGTGGCGTCAGGCGCGAACATCTCTACGATTCCGCCCAAACCGTTGTTTGTGTTTAGGCCCACGAATAGATTCCCGCTCGAGTCGCAGGCGAGCGCCGTGGGAATGCCCGGGAGCGCCAGCGTGGCAATGGGCGTCGTACCGCTTGGCGCAAATTCGCTGACCGTGGTGCCACCCGTGTTGGCCACGAACAGGTCGCCGTGCGAGTCAAACGCCATGGCTTGGGGGCCATTGAGGCCGCCGGCCAGGACGGCGGTGGGAGTGGTGGTGACGCCGCCGGCCGCGAATTCATTGATCGTATTGTTTCCGTCGTCGGCCACGAACAAGTCGCCTTGGGAATCGAAGATCAGGGCGTCTGGAAGGTCGAGGCCTCCGGAATACGCGCCCGTCGCCGTGCTGGGCAAGGCCGCGAATTCGCTCACCGTGCCATTGCCGGAATTGGATACGAACAGGTCGCCGCTGGAGTCGAAGAGCAAGGATGCCGGGCTGTTCGTTCCCAGAAGTGCTCCGACGGCCGTCGAAATGCCGGGCATGAACTCTTCGACCTGGCCCCCGCTCGCCACGAACAGATTGCCCAGCGGGTCGACGGCCAACGCGCTGGGTCCATTGAGCCCGGTAAACGTGAAGGTGGAAGTGGTCGCGCCGGGCCGAACTCGCTGACGGTGGTTCCGGGAGTGAATGTCGAGGGGTTTTCGTCGACTTGGTAGAAGTAGCCGCGATTGGTGACATACAGATCGTCGCTGGCGTCGAACGCCAGGGCGCTCGGCTCGTCGGAGTCGGAGATCACCGCTGTTGGTTGGGTCGCGCCCGGTGCGAATTCGTCGACCACGTAGGCGCCGTAGGTGAAAAACTCGCCGGGGAAGCTCTCCGTCTCCCCGATTCCAGTTCCTGCCACGCCCGCGTAAAGATTCTCGGCGTGATCGAATGCCAGCGATGCGACATCCCCGCCGGTATCGAGGACGGATGCAGAAGCTGTCGTCGCACCCTGTGCGAATTCCTGAATCGTACCTCCTGCGGAGCCGACGAAGACATCGCCATTGGAATCAATCGCCAGGGCGTCGGGCGCGAAAATTCCGACGAGCGTGGCGGTCGGAGTTGTGGCACCCGGTGCGAATTCGCTCACGGTGTTGCTACCGAAATCGGCCACGAACAGATCGCCGCTCGAGTCGAAGGCCAGGGCGTCCGGCGATTGAAAACCGGAGAGCGTGGCCGTCGGCGTTGTCGCCGTGGGGGCGACTCCGCTCACCGTCAAGACGGTGAACGTGCCCGAGGTCGCCTCAGACGCAAATTCGCTCACCGTGTCGTTGCCGGAATTGATCACAGCGAGGTCGCCGTGCGAGTCAACCGCCATGGCACCGGGCGATTGCAATCCCACGAGAGTTGTCGACGGCGTCAGATCGACGGCCAAAAGTTGCCGCTGCTCTAGCTGCTCGAAACGCAGCCGGCGTTCGGCAACGCATAATCGCTGGATCGAGACGGAATTCTTTCGCGGCATTGATTTGACTCGGCGACACCAATTTGACCGCCACGCGCGTCCGACGTTTCCATTCTCATTCGGAATACCGCCGAGTCAACGCGAATGCGTGCCGCTCACCACTGCGGTGGCTTGCCCAGCAATCGGCGGAGCAGCCCGATCTGGCCGGCGTGTAACATTTCGTGCCGGGCGCACCAGAACAGCGAGTCGATCTTGGCATTGAATAATTTGTGCGGAAACAGCGGTGGCTGATCCAGTTCGGCGTCGCTGTAGCCGGGCAATTCAGCCAAGGCCTGCTGGTGAACCCGGTCGAGCGTCCGCCGGATTTCCGCGGGCGATGGGTAAAGTGCCGGGTTGGTCTCCGGCGTCGAACCCTTGGCGAATCGCTGCAAAAAGTCGGGACTGATCAGATCCTGGTCGGCCGGGCGCTCGCCGCGCAATCGCTTCAGCGTCAACCAATACTCAGCCATCGCCAGGTGGCCGACTTGCCAGGCAATCTGCGTCACACCCTCCTGCGGCTGGCGAAACCAGTCGCCTGGCTCCAAATCGTCGAGCAGATTCAGCGTGTACCGGCGAGCGGTTTCGATCTGATCCAGGGCGATTTCCAAGCGTGTCATCGGGCGGGGGCTCCCCTCGGCAATTTCGGTCGGCGAGTTTCCAACATAGCCGATTTCGAGTAGCGTAGGGAAGGAGCGTAATTCAACGCGGCCCGCAAGCGGGCCGGCTAACTGCCAATCGATTACACCCCGCAAAGCAATCTGCGATGTCGCTGTTCAAAATTGCCGGTGCAACCGTCTATGATCCGGCTAATCGTGTGGCCGGCCAGATTCAGGATATCTCGGATTGCGGACGGTAAAATTGTCGTCGCGCCGAGCGATCCGACCCTGCCTCCGTTGAAGACGCTCGATGCGCGGGGCTTGATCGCCATGCCGGGCGGCGTCGATATCCATTCACACATTGCCGGCCCCAAAGTCAATGCCGGCCGCCGAATGCGGCCCGAAGAAAAACGCACCGCCGAACCGGTGCGCCGCACTCCGCTCACACGCAGCGGAACGATGGGGAGCGTTCCCAGCACCTTCGCCACGGGCTACAAGTACGCCGGCCTCGGTTACACGACGGCTTTCGACGCAGCCATTCCACCGCTGGCCGCCCGACACGCCCACGAAGAAATGGCCGATACGCCTTGCCTCGACAAGGGCTGCTTTCTGTTGATGGGCAACAACCATCTACTGATGCAGGCTCTGGCCCAGGGCTCAGCCGAGCGCGTGCGGACGCTGGTTGCCTGGCTGCTGACGTCCGGCAAGGGCTACGCTCCCAAGCTCGTCAATCCCGGCGGTGTCGAAGTCTGGAAGACCCGGGCCGCGGGCAACGTGCATGGCCTGGACGAAATGATCGAGGCTTTCGACGTCACGCCCCGGCAAATCGTGGCCGGGATTGCCCAGGCGGCCGATGAATTGCAATTGCCTCACGCGGTTCATATCCACGCGAACAACTTGGGGATGCCCGGCAACTGGACCACGACGCTGGCGACGATGGAAGCGCTCGAAGGTCGCCGCGGCCACATGACGCACATTCAGTTCCACAGTTATGGCGGCGGCGACGCCGACGAAACGACCTTCAACTCGAAGGTCCAGCCGCTGGCCGATTATGTCAACGCACACGCCAACGTTACGGTCGACGTCGGCCAGGTGCTGTTCGGCCGCACGACGAGCATGACCGGCGACGGGCCATTGGGCTATTACCTGAGCAACCTGTACAAAACCCGCTGGTTCAGCCGCGACGCGGAGTGCGAGTCGGGCTGTGGCATCACGCCGATCGAGTACAAGCGCAAGAGCCTGGTTCACGCCCTGCAATGGGCCATCGGCTTGGAATGGTACCTGCTCGTCGAAGATCCGTGGCGCGTCGTAATGAGCACCGACCATCCCAACGGCGGCTCGTTCCTGGCCTATCCGCAAATCGTGCGTTTGCTTATGGATCGAACGTACCGGCAAGACGTGCTCGCCGGGCTGCCTGAACAGATCCGCACGCGATCGTGTCTGGCCGACTTGGATCGCCAATACACGTTGGAAGAAATCTGCATCATCACCCGCACCGGCCCGGCCCGGATTCTGGGCCTGAAGAACAAGGGGCATCTGGGCCCGGCGCCGACGCCGATATCACGCTCTATACCCCCGATGCGAACGCGGAGACCATGTTCGAGATGCCGCGGTTCGTGATCAAGGCCGGCGAGATCATCGTCGAGCAAGGCGAAATCCGCCAGCCGGTGCTGGGCAAGACCCTGTACGTGGCTCCGGAGTACGATCGCGGCGTGGAGCGTGAGTTGAGCGAATGGTTCGACAAGCACTACACGATCGGATTTCGCAACTACGCCGTCGATGAAAGTTATTTATCGGCCGCGGACCAGGTTCGTTGCGGGAAGTGAAATACCACTGCGCTGCACGAAACTTTAGCACCTCGATGGAACACCCTTGAAACACCGCACGCTCCTGTTCGTCCTATCGTTGATATTCGTGGTAGGGGCCGTCGTGGCGGCCGATTGGTGGATTGCGCTCCCCGAGGGGCGCCCGAAGCAATATGTCGGCCGCGATACCTGCGCCGGTGCCATGCGGAACAACTGGCACGTTGGACCGGATCGGACCATGACCTGGCCATGGAACTGGCCACGCCTAAAACCGTGCTGGGCAATTTCGACGACCAGAAGTTCGAGCACCTGGGCATCAAGTCGAGATTCTTTCGCCAGGGCGACGACTTCCTGGTCACGACCGACGGACCGACCGGCAAGCTAGAAACGTTCAAGATCAAGTACACCTTCGGCGTGCGGCCGTTGCAGCAGTACCTGGTCGAATTCGCCGACGGACGGGTGCAATGCCTGTCGATTGCCTGGGATACAAAGCAGAAACGCTGGTTCGACCTGCATCCCGACGAACGGATTCCGCCCGACGATTGGCTGCACTGGACCAAGGCCGGCCAGAACTGGAACTATATGTGCGCCGAGTGCCACAGCACGAACCTGCAGAAGAACTTCGACTTGAAGAAGGATACCTACCACACGACCTTTTCCGAAATCGACGTCAGTTGCGAAGACTGTCACGGGCCGGGAAGCATCCACGTCGAACTAGCCGAAGACGCAGCTCATTGTTCTGGGATCGCCGCTATGGGTATGGCCTGGCCGAAATGAAGGGGCATCCGGCCCAGAACGAGATCGACATCTGCGCCCGCTGCCACGCTCGGCGGCGGGTCGTGCATGGAGATTACCAGCCGGGCCGTGAGTTTCTCGACTATTACGAACCAGAACTCTTGCACGCCGATCTCTACCACGCCGACGGCCAGATTTTGGACGAGGATTACGAATACGGCTCGTTCCTGCAAAGCCGCATGCATCGCGAGGGAGTGCGCTGCACCGATTGCCACGACCCGCATTCATCGGGCCTGCGACTGCCGGGCAATCAGCTTTGCACGCGCTGCCACACGGCTGGCAAATACGATGGCCCGGTGCATCATCATCACCAGGTGAACTCGAAGGGAAGCTCGTGCGTCGAGTGCCACATGCCGTCGAAGACCTACATGGTCGTCGATCCGCGGCGCGATCACAGCCTGCGGGTGCCGCGCCCCGATCTGACGCTGAAGATTGGCACGCCCAACGCCTGCCAACCGTGCCATGCGGATAAGCCGCTGGAATGGGCGGCGAAGCAGATTGTCGATTGGTACGGGCCCAAGCGGGCCCAGGATCCGCACTATGGTGAAATCCTTGCCGCGGGGCGGGCAGACAACCCGGCCGGCGAGCCGGCGCTGATCGATCTCGCCAAGCATAAAAAGTTGCTCGATAAGGCGCACAGTGTCGGCGGCATCGTCCGCGCCACGGCGGTTTCACTGCTCGGTCGTTACGGGTCGGCTTCGAGTCGCGAAGCGATCGAGCGAGCGCTGGGCGATGCAGACCCGCTGGTCCGTACCGCGGCCATTCGGCAAGTCGACCAGGACCGCCAGATCGACGAGCGGGCGGCCGAGCGGTTGCGAAGGCTGTTGGTGCCCTTGCTGGACGATCCGGTGCGACTGGTGCGAACTGAAGCAGCCCGCACGTTGACGGTCGTGCCGCAGCGCGAGTTCGCCCGAGCGGAGCGCGAGCGATTCGAAACCGTGCTGGCCGAATGGCGGGCCGGCTTGCAAGAAACGATCGACGATGCCGGCGCGCATCTGGCTTATGGGCTGGTCGACGCCAATCTGCACCAGGTGAGCCAGGCCCGAGACGAATACCGAATTGCAATCCGGCTGCATCCCACGCCCATCCAGGCGGTGCAGGCGCGGGTGCAGTTGGCGATGCTCGAGCATGAGCAAGGGAACAACGGCGACGCCGAGCGGCTTTATCGCGAGGTCATTCAACTGGAACCGAAGTGGGAGCAGGGACATTTTTCGCTGGGCCTGCTGCTGGCCGAGGACGAGAACCGGCTGGCCGACGCCGCCGCGGCGTTGGGCAAGGCTGCGGAGCTTTCGCCGGCCAACGCCCGGATGCAATACAACTACGGGCTGGCGTTACAGCGGCTCGGCAAGCCGGCCGAAGCGGAGCAGCATTTGTTGGCGGCCGACAAGCTCGCACCCGACACGTTCGACTTCCTCAACGCGCTGGCGATTCTTTTCGCCCAGCAGGGCAAATGGGAGCAAGCGCTGCGTTACGCCGAACGGCTGGCGCGAATCGATCCGCGCATGGAGTCGCTCGTCAACGAGATCCGCGAGCAAGCGAAGCAGCCGCGGACGTTCGGCCCGGCAGGGAGCAAGTAAATCGCAGGTACGCCGGTTGAGATTTATAGCGGAATGAGTGGCACGATTGCGAGCTACTGAGCTACGTTGCCATCCCGCGGTAGGTTCCCACGACGCGCGCTTTGGCGCGGCGGCCCAGCTTGGGAATCATGCCCGAGTGGCCAAACACGACGAACACGTCGCGCCCTGCAGCGCGAATTCAGGCGGCGGATGACGCACGAACGAATTGCCGCGCTTGATCCCGACAATCACAAAACCGCCGCCGATTTCGGCATCGGCGAGCGTCTGACCTGCCAGGGGCGAACTGTCTTCGATTTCGATCTGGGACAACTCCAGGCCCACTTCCCGCAATTCCTCGTTCAATTGGGTCTTTCCCAGCACACTGACCAGCATTTCTTCCGCCGAGGGGCGGGTAATCATGTGGGCGATTTTCGTGGCCCCGATCAGCGCCGGCATGACCACGCGCGTTGCGCCCGATCGCATCAGCTTCTTCTCCGTCGACGGGGATTCCGCGCGGGAAATGATTTCGATGGTTGGGTTCATGTCGCGGGCCGTGAGCGTGATAAAGACGTTCGCCGTATCGTCCGGCAACACCGTGGCCAGCACACGAGCGCGGGAAATTCCGGCCGCTTCCAAAGTGGGTTCTTCCGAAGCGCTGCCGAGCACCGTTAGAAAGCCGGCGTGTTGGGCCTCGGCAATTCGCTGACTGCTGTTGTCAATGACCACCAGCGCGTGCTTGGCTAAGGCCAGATCGCTGACGAGCATTTGCCCAACGCGCCCGTAGCCGCAGATGATCGCATGGCCGGTTAGCTGTTCGATCTCTTTAGACATACGTCGAGTTCCCAGCACGCGGTTGATCTCGCCCTCGGCGATCATGGTTACGAATCCTCCAACCACGTAAATTCCAGAGGAGCAACCCGCAATGATCACCCCCATGGTGAAGACCTTCAAACGAGGATCTTCGACGGGCCGCGTTTCGCCGTAGCCCACTCCGAAGACCGTGATCACCACCATGTAGATGGCGTCCAGGAAGTTCCAGCCGGCCAGCATGTAGCCGGTGACGGCCAGGATGCATGTCACCGACAGGAACGATGCGCCGATCAGAATTCTGCGCCATGAACTACTCAAGTGGTCGGAACCTTCAATGGCCATCCCCCCCTACTCAAGATCAGGGACGATGTCGGGGCATTCGGTCGATGAGGATGACGAGGGCAGCGTTGCAAATTGCGGGCCACAATTGCGATACTTCTTCGCGCAGACGCTAATGCCACGCTAATTAAGGCCTTTCGACAGGTTTTGGAGCAAGTTTCTCTGGCCCCACTTGATAGCGGTGCTGCTAAGGCGCTGAGCAGCAAACGCGTAACAAACGGCCTCGGACGAGTGTTGAGAGAATGTCGTGCGCAACTGGTTCTGGCCCCAAACAGCCGATCGAAGCTGGCGGCAAGCGTCCGGGCGAACCTCGCTCGGCAACGAAGCACGCCGTGCTGGCAGCGGCAGCAGTTCGGGCCCTCCCGCCCGCGGCACTAGCGATCTGCTGCCCTTGAGCCGATAGGTACAAGTAGGTAGAGAGTCGACGCTTTCGGTTCGCCGCTCCAGGAAGGCCCGCGCACTGCGCCGCTCGATGCGAGATCGACTTTTTGATTCGTTGCCAGCCTGGGGCCGTCGTCGGCATTGCGCTACCAAGGCAGGCTGGTTCGCACACTGGTTCCGGCCGTCGTTGCAGGTACTGGAACCTCGCCGCGTCCTGACGGCGACTTCGTACCTGCACCCCGACGGTACTGCCTTTCAAGTTGCCGATAGCCCCTTCGGCGATTCCGTCGCAGCCGACGGCAACGGAAACACGATCGCCACCTGGGAAGCCTTGCCGTCTGGCTCGACGAACCTGGTAATCTATGCTCAGCAGTTCAACGACCAGGGCCAAGCTCAAGGTTCGGCATTCGTTGTGGCCGGCCCACTCAGCTCGGGATCTGTGCAATCGGTCGGAGTCGTGGCGGACGCGAGCGGGGATTTTGCCGTCATTTGGTATGCCACGGCCGCCAACGGCACATCGAGCCTCGAAGCGCAGCGCTACAATTCGCAAGGCCAGGCGCAGGCAAGCACCCTTCCGCTTCCAGGCGACGCCCGATTTGGCGATCAATTTGCGCTCAATGCCCAGGGAGATCTGCTGGTCGTATACCAAACCAACACGTCGCTCTTGGGCCAGCGGTACGACACGCAAAACAACCTGATCGGCGGCGCGTTTCAGATCAACCCGACGGTGCCGGCTGCAGGATTTCAGTTGGCGGCTGATCCGACCGGCGACTTCATGGTTACTTGGTTCGAGCAAAGTGCCTCGTCCAATCCGGCCAGCGTCTATGCCCGCGGTTACAATGCCGATGGCGTGGCGCAAAGCAGCGAATTCCTGGTCGTCAGCAGCAGCGACACCACCTCGGCGGCGTCGGGCTCTGGACTGGGCGTGGCCGGCTACGGTTCTGGCGATTTCCTGATCCAGTGGCAAAACCAGACGACGAGCTCCACCAGCCTGTTGGCCGAACGGTTCAACATGCAGGGCGCCCCCCTGGACGACCAATTTCAAATCGCGACGGTTGCGAACGTGGGAGCACTCTTTCCCTCGGCGGCGGCAGCATCCGACGGTAGCTTTCTCGAGGTGGGCCTGCCGCCTGAGTCGGGTGCCGATGCGTTGGGGCTGTTCGCCGAGCAGTTCAATGCCCAGGACGCCCCGCAAGGAGCCGAGTTCCCGGTCACGCTGCCCGGCACCAACGTCCCCGGTGGCAGTGATTCTCCGCTGGTGTTCGCCGTCGGCACGGGCAATTACCTGATCAATTGGCATCAGAGTATTTCATCGGCACCGAACCAGTCTCCGTCGTACGTCAGCTATTACGTTGCGTCGGCCACGAACCAGGCCCCGCAAACCGCCGCGGCGATTAGCAATCAGTCCGTCGCGGCGTGCGATTTGTATCAACTGAGCCTGGCCGCCGATTTCACCGATCCTGACAGCGATCCGCTGACGTACTCGGCCGTGCTATCCGATGGCAGCCCGCTGCCGTCCTGGCTATCGCTCGATTCGACCGGCCTGCTATCGGGTATTCCGCCGCTCAATATCGCGGGAGCGAGTTACCCGATCCAGGTTACCGCTACCGACATGAACGGCGCGAGCGTTTCAGAGACTTTCACGCTTTCCGTCACGCCCGAAGCACACGGAGAGACCGGCGGTCAATTCTCCGTCAACGGCACAGGCAATCAGGTCGCGGTGGCCACCAATGCGTCGGGCACTGAAGTGGTGATTTCGGCGACGGCGAACGGCAGTATCGTAGGCCAGCTCTACAGCTCACAGGGACAGGCCTCGGGCAGCCAATTCGTCGTTACGGCTGCCAGCGGCAACGACCTGCCCGGGCTCCCCGCAGTGGCCGAAAACGCCGCAGGCGACTTTGTAGTGACTTGGGTTGAAAGCACGAACGGAGCAACCCCTACGACTTTGGACATCCCGGGCTTGCTGTCTGCGCAAGCGTTCTACATGCAGGCCTTTAACGCTTCGGCAATACCCAGCGGCCCGGCGACACAACTGGCGCTTCCCAGTGGCAACGCAAACCCCAACGGCCAGTTGCCGCAGGGCGTACCTCAAGTTGTTGCCGACGGCACTGGCGAATTCGACGTTGCGTGGCTGGGGACCAGTTTGTCATCGAACACAACGGTTTGGCTGCAGCGATTCGATGCCGGCGGCGCCGCGCAGGGGAATCCGGTCAATGCGCTCGGCAGCAGTTTTTCCATTCCCAACCCGCTGTTCGACCAGCAACCTTTCGTAGGGATCGCGGCTGATAATGCCGGTGACTTGACGTTGATGTGGGGTACGAATGGTACGGCTTACGCCCCGACAACCGTTACGGGAACGATCAACATTCAACGGTTTGACGCGAACAACAATCCCCTCGGCAGCCCGATCCAGGTGGCTGCCAGCGCATCGTCCGTCAGTCCGGTTATTGCCGAGGATGCGGCCGGAGATGTTGAAGTTGCCTGGTGGCAGTACACGAGCGGCATGTATTCCCTGGAAGTCCAACCCTACAGCACGCAGGGGAATGCCGTTGGCAACCCTGAAACGATTGGCGCGCCGAGCCCGTATTTAGACGCGTCGTCGCTTGGCAATTCGTTCGGAAGCATCACGGCCGATCCTGCCGGGCATTTTCTCCTGACGTGGTACGGCTTCGCGCTGTCGACTCCTGTCGGGACTTCGACAAACGAGGTCTATGGGCAACTGCTGAACAACCAGGGCAACTCCATCGGCGGCCCATTCCTGGTGAATACGACCAGTTCCATCAATTATCCGCCGAGCGCGGCCATGGACGCCGCAGGCAACTTTGTCGTGGCCTGGGCTGCCGGGCCGACGGGCATTGACGGCCAGCGCTACGAGCCAGGCGTTTCGCTGGACACCCCCAGCTTGCAGGCCACCGTCGAGAATTCGCCGCTGGTGTTCGCCGCCGCGAATAGTAACCAGATCGCCTTTGGCGACGGATACAACCCCGGCGACCTCGGACAGCTCGAGCTCACCGCTCCCGACGGCACGCTCTCGTTGGGAAGCACCACGGGCATTGACTTCGTCGCCGGCGTCAATGGCTCGTCAACCATGACCATCCAAGGGACGGTCGTGAATCTCAACGCGGCACTGGCGGGCCTGTCGTTCACGCCCACAAGCGGATTTACCGGCATGGCAAGCCTGACGATCGACGCCGACGATTTGGGCAATTCAGGCACGGGCGGACATCTGACGACGAGCACCACGGTCAGCATCGACGTGTTGGCCCAATCGCCGATCCAACTCAGCGGCAGCACGATTACGGTCAATAGCACCGGGCTGGGCGACAATTTCTTCCTCAGGTTTCCTTCCGCCTCGCAACTGCAAATCACTCTGGACGGCTGGTCGCAGACATTCAACCCGGCCAACGTTACGCAAGTCGCCTTCAACGGCTTGGGCGACTCCGTGGCGACGGTCTCGGGCGACGGTTCGACGGCCAGCGCCATCTTCCAACCCAACACGCTGACCTTCACGCTCGCCTCGGGCCTGGGAGTCGCCATTCAGAATACGCCTTCGATCACTGCCGCCGGCGATGGGAGCGACCAGGCCGTTTTCTATGGCGGCGCCGGCGCCAACACCTTCGTCGGCATGCCGACCGCGAGTTCGATGAGCGGCCAGGGCACGACGAACCAGGCCAACGGCTTCGGAACGGTCGTTGCCGTGGCCGGCAGTGCCGCGGACGTGGCCTACCTGTACGACACGGCCGGAACGAACACATTCGTCAGCACGCCGACGTACGCTGAATTGTCGAACACCCAGAACGGGCAGCAATACTTTCTCGAAGCCGAAGGTTTCCAGCATGCCCTGGCCACGAGTGCGTTCGGAGCCAGCGATACGGCTTACTTCTACGACAGCAACGGCTCGCGGCAGGAGGTTTCAACGTTCGTGGCCACGCCGACCACGGCCTCGATGACGGGGGCTGGCTTCGATAATTCCACCACAGGGTTCACGACGACGGTCGCCTTTGGCACGGGGACCGACAGTATCGCCTACTTGAAAGATATGCAGGGAAGCAACACGTTTGTCACCACCTTGAATTACGCCTACTTCGTCGGCGACGGATTCGACGAAGAGGTGATCGGCATTCCGCAAGTCATCGGCACCGCGGCGTCAGGCACCAACGACACGGATTACATGTACGGATTGTCCTCAGGCGGCAACGATTTTTATGGCTATGCGGGGAGCGACTATCTGTTCGGCGGCGGGATGGATGACTGGGCCGTCGGCTTCAAAAACGTCCTGGCCGTGGCCAGTGGCGGCGTGAACCAGGCTTTCTTTACCGGCGGGCCAGAGAACAACACGTTCTTCGGCTACTCGAATTTCAGCGCCATGACCGGCAGCAACTACGACGACGGAGCCCTGGGGTTCACGACGGTTTACGCCGTCGGAGGCGGCGCCAGCACTGCGGCCGAACTGTTCGACTCGAGCGGAAACGATTCGCTCTCCGCCAGTGGCGATTCGCTGCAATTATCGTATCCCGACGCTCAGATCGGCCTGAGCGGCATCGGCAGCGTGACGGCCACCTCGAGCCAAGGCGGCACCGATACCAAGAGCGTCCAGGCCATCGACTTCGCGCTGACGACGGTCGGGCCTTGGGTCAACTCTTAGGGAAATGCTGGCATCCCGCCAGCGGCTAGGCTACGATGCTAGGCGAATTGCTGCCCGCCTGCATCCTGGGATCTTGCACGGCACACCTGCCCGCGATCATCCCCCAGCCAAGGAACCACGCCGTGTCGACGTGCATCGCTACTGTACTGCTTGTTCTCTTCGCCCTCGTGATCGGCTTGCAGGTGCCAGTTGTCACCGCGGCCGAGAATTCAGCCCCCGCCGGGTTCACCGCTCTGTTCAATGGCCAGGATCTCGACGGTTGGCACGGAATGGGCACCTTCGACTTCCACAAGCTCGACGCCATGACACCCGAGGAACGCGAGAAGAATCGCGTGCCGGCATCGAGGATCTGAAGCAGCATTGGAAGGTCGAAAATGGCGAACTGGTCAACGACGGCAAGGGCGTCTACCTCACGACCGACAAGAATTACGGCGACGTTGAACTGTACGTTCGATTACAAGATGCTCCCCAAGGGCGACAGCGGCATCTATCTGCGCGGCACGCCGCAGGTGCAGATCTGGGACTACACCGACGCCGACGGCAAATGCGAACTCGGCGCCGACAAGGGTTCAGGCGGACTGTGGAACAACAGCGCGGGCACCCGGGCAAAGACCCGCTGGTGCTGGCCGACAAGCCGTTCGGCGAGTGGAACACGTTCCGTATCATTCAAGTCGGCGCCCGCACGACCGTTTATCTGAACGACAAGCTGGTCGTCGACCACGCGACGTCGGAAAACTACTTCGACAAGCAGCACAAACTGCCGCTGTATGCCACCGGACCGATCCAATTGCAAACCCACGGCGGCGAGATTCGCTGGCGGAATGTCTATGTCCGCGAGATTCCGGCTGACGAGGCCAACGAGATCCTCGGCAAGCACAACGACACCAGCTTCGAGACAGTCTTCAACGGCAAGGATTTTGACGGCTGGGAAGGCGACTTGGACAACTACGACGTCGTTGACGGCGCCATTCGTTGCAAGGCTGGCAAGGGCGGCAATCTCTTCACCAAGGCTGAATATGGCGATTTCGCGGTCCGGCTCGAGTTCAAACTCCCGCCCGGCGGTAACAACGGCCTGGCCATTCGTTATCCCGGCAAGGGGCACGTCGCCTACGATGCGATGTGCGAACTGCAAGTCCTCGATAGCGAACACCCCAAGTACGCCAAGCTCGACCCCCGGCAATACCACGGCTCTGTCTATGGCATGGTGCCGGCCGTGCGTGGCTATCTGCGACCGGTGGGCCAGTGGAACTTCGAGGAAGTCACCGTGAAGGGCTCGACGATCAAAGTCGAACTGAATGGCAGTCGTGATCCTCGACGCCGACGTCAGCCAGGCGAACGATTTCATGGCCAATTCACCGCATCCGGGCAAAGACCTGAAGTCGGGGCATTTCGGCTTCGCAGGGCACAACGACCCGGTCGAATTTCGCGACGTTCGCATCAAGCGACTGTAGCCAATAGCCCCAATCGCACCCAGTTAGCCGCCCCGCTTGCGGGTGCGCTTAGCGGGGCCACAATCCGCGAGGTGTGCCCCGCTTCGTGGTACACGGCGTTGCGAGCCACAACCGAATTCTTGGGAGGATCGATCGTCAGCGGCTCGCCCGTGTTGGGGTTCGGCTCGTAGAACGGTGCGCCGGTGCTGGCGATCGTGATGCGAATGCGATGGCCGCGGTTGAAAACCTGGCTCAGCCAGCCGACGTCGAACTCGAGCGGCGTTACCTTGCCAGGCTCCAGCAAGACTTCGCGCTCGTAGCCCTCGCGATAACGGGCCCGGCGAATGTAGTCGATGATCAGAATCGAACGACCATCGGGATAAACGTCGCTGACGCGGACGATGAAATCGGTATCGCTTGCCGATCGACGAAACAAACAGCTCGGCCCGCACTTTGCCGGTCCATTCCACCGGCTCGGCCAGCGGTTCGCTGGTGAACGTGCGAACTTCGGCCTGCATTCTCGAACGCCCGGGCGTCGCGGGCTCCGGGAAACGCGACGCCCGGAATCTGAGCCGGGTGCAACGGATCGGCCAGGAAGCTCGGTCGATGCGTTGGCCGCGGTCGGCGCCGCAAGTTCGAGCCCACCGCCGCCATGCAAGTAGTACGATGTCGGCTCCGACGGCAGCGGCCAATCGTCGGCCGTTCGCCATTCGTTGCCCGGCGATTCGCTTTCACCGACCGCGCCCATGACGTAGTAGCGCACCGTCGGGCTCGCGCTCGACGCCGTTGTCGACGCCTTTCAAATAATGGTCGAACCAGCGGACCGTGTGCGTTTCCATGCGCGAAGCTGGCATTTTCGGGATATGTCAGTTCGCCGACCCGATCTGTCGACTTCGAGCGAGCCATGCAGCCAAGGGCCGATCAAGAGCTGCTGCGTGCCGCGCGATTTCGGGCCGCCGCGATGCTGCCGGCCGATGAAGCTTTCGATCGAACCGACGCACATGAAATCGTACCAGCTGCCAATCGTGAAGCAGGGAACGTTCATCCGGTCGAAGTGACGCGTGCAATCCTCCTCGGCCCAGTAGTCGTCGTACGTTGGGTGGGCGAACCACTTCTCCAGTTGCTGGCGATTGTCGGCCGGGTTGCGGCAGTAGGCGTCCATCCGCGAGAAACGCTCGGGCGGCGTCGTGCCGCCGATGCGATAGCCCTCGTGAAACAGGCTCAAGCCCGTGTCGATCATGTACTGGCAGACCAGATGGGGCGGCTGCGTTACGGCCAGAAAGTTCTGGGCAAACCCGGCTTGCGAGCTGCCCAGCGTGCCAACCTTGCCGGTCGACCAGCTTTGCGCGGCCAGCCATTCGACCGAGTCGTAGCCGTCCTGCTGACGGCCCCAGCCCAGCGCCCGATAGCCGACCCAGGTTCCCTCGGATTGGTGCGTGCCACGGAAGTTCTCCATGGCTACGACATAGCCGGCCGCGGCCAGCCGAGCCAGCCCTTGCCTCGTCGACAAACCACGGACATCGGCATACCGCTGCTGATAAATGACCGGCCAAGGGCCCGCGCCGGGCGGGAAGTAAAGCCACGCAGATAGCTTCACCCCGTCGCGCATCGGGATCATTACCTGCCGCTCGACTACACCCCCGGGCAACTCGGCCGGCGCGGCGGCTCGGACGGTCGAGAGCAGCAGAAGACTCAACCCGCCTGCAGCAAACAACCTACGACAGAATTGTGTTGGCATGGGTCGTATCCTACGCCGCCCGACAAGGTAGAAGCAACCGACGGTAGGGTGCGATGAGCGTCGCCGAAACTGAAAATCTCAGAATTTTTTCAGCTCGATGTCCTCAATCGGGGTAGGCGTCCGTTACTAGCTGTAACGGGCCGTAGTGATCGAGTTCTGCCCATCGTTGAGCTTCTCTTCGCTTGCCCCCATTGGGAGATTCATGCACATGCCACGATCGACAATTCGCATTCTTGCCGTGGCTGCCGCAATGGGTGTGGCAGCATGGGGTTTGAGCGTCTTCGCCGATGCCCCGGACGACGGGCCGAACGAGCGGCCCCGGCGAAGCCAATCGCAAGACGGCCCGCCGCCAGGAAGGCCCGAAGGAAGGCCGCCGCAAGACAGTCCGCCGCGCCGGCCGCCTCCGCCGCCGTTGGAAATTGCCTTGGACCAGGATCACAACCATGAGATTTCGGCTGCCGAGTTGGAAGCAGCCACGGCCAACCTGACAAAACTCGACAAGAACGGTGACGGCAAGCTGAGCCCCGATGAATACCGCCCCCTGCGTCCGGAGCAGCTAGGCCGCGGTCCAGGTCCGGGCCCAGGTCTGCGCGACGGAGACGGCCCGCGTAAAGGCCGCGGTCCAAGGGATGGAGACGGCGCCAAAAGCGGCGGCGATTGCCCTAAGGGGCAGCCGGGAGAGAAGCAAAAGTCTCCGGGGAATGACGAATAGCCAGAAACCAGTAGCGCGCGAGGCGGGCAATCGCCCCGCCTCGCACCACGGATCTCATACGCCATCGATCACATTTATCTCGAAGTAGCCGGTTCTCGGACTACTAGCTTTTCTGTGGGCACCAGCCCGTCTCTCATCCTATCTCTCCTCCATTCCAGGAGTGTCCTATGACTAGGACTCGCATCGCGCTAGCATCGCTCGTCGGCATTTTGGCGATCAGTCTGGGGGCTTTGTTCGAATCGCTCGTAGCGGCAGCTCCTCCTCCCCCGCCGCCCCCACCTCCGCCTCCGCCGCCACCGGGCCAAGGTCAGCCGGGCCAAGGTCAGCCGGGCCAACCCCCACAAGGTCAGCCGCCGCAAGGTCAGCACCCGCCGGCGCCGACCGTCGAGAGTCTCGGGCAGGCCTTGTTCTTTGATCCTACGTTGTCGAATCCGCCGGGCCAGGCCTGCGCTAGTTGCCATGCGCCGCAAGCTGGCTTTACAAACCCAGACTCGGATGTGAATAGCGAAGCCGGACCCGTTGAGGGGGCCGTTGCCGGTCGGTTTGGAAATCGTAAGCCGCCAACGGTCACTTACGCGGCATTGCTACCTGGCGGCCCGCCGACATTCAATAGCAGCCTGGGGGCCTACGTCGGCGGCTTGTTCTTCGACGGCCGTGCGCCGAACCTCGTGGCTCAGGCCGCGTTTCCGCTGCAAAACCCCAACGAGATGAACGATGTCGTACACAACGTCGGCTCGCCCGCGCTGGTCGTCCAGAAGGTATTGAGCGGCCCATCGGCAAACTTGTTCATTCAGGTCTACGGCAACGGGGTCGCGACCGAATCAACGACCGAGGTATTCCAACTCGTTTGCGAGGCAATTGCCGCTTTCGAGGCCTCGAGCGCCGTTTCGCCGTTCAGTTCCAAGTACGACGCAGTGCTGGCCGGCCACGCCACGTTTACGGCCTCGGAGTTGAACGGTTTACGGCTGTTTACCGGTTCAACGACGGGCCGCCCCGGAGGCCCAGCCTACAAGAACGCTCTGTGCGTCTTCTGCCATACCATCAACGCCAGCACTACGGCCGGTCCCGACCTGTTCACCAACAGCACGTTCACCAACACCGGCGTGCCGAAGAACCCAAACAATCCCTATTACACGGAGACCAACTCCACGACCGATCCGGTCGGCTACAACCCGTTGGGCGCGGCGTACATCGATTATGGCTTGGGGGATTTTCTCTATCCGCAGATGCAGCTCCCTTCAGGCAACATTGGCACAGGAAGCAATGGCAAGGGAGACTTCCTGGCCATCAACGGTACGTTCAAGGCGCCGACCTTGCGTAACGTCGACAAGCGACCCGCTCCGGGGTTCGTCAAAGCCTACACGCACAACGGCGTCTTCAAGAGCCTGCAGCAAGTCGTGCATTTCTACAATGTGCGAAACCTGACGACCGTGCCGGGCGAAGTCATCGACTTTACCAAGGCGCAAGCCCTACGCCGCGATTCGAGGTAAGCCGCTCTTCCCGACGCCGGAAAATCCTTCGCCCATCACGTTGATTAACCCCGCAGGCACCGCAGGGAGCATCGGCAACCTGGGACTCACGTCGCAGGAAGAGAACGATATTGTCAACTTCCTCGGCACGCTGAGCGATCAATAAAACCGGGCGAGAAGTCTGCCGACCAGCGCCCCATTCTTTCGCAGCCCGCGGCTCCGGGCGGAACATCAAGTTCCGCATCCGAGCCGCGGGCTGTTTCATTTTTTGGAGGAGATTTGGACCCTGTCGCCGCGCTGCGCGTTGACCCTCGACTGCCAGATGTTTAGGCTTGGTGCAGGATCCGCAACCGCTACCTGTGGCGGACTCGCCTTGCAGCATCTGGGGGGTAATCGGTCATGGCCAAACCTGCAGCGGAAGGACTCAATCCGACGTTCGTTGAGTTCCTCGAATGGACGCGTGACAATCAGCGGCACAAGGGGGAGCCGACGCTGGCTCAAATCGCCGAGGAGATCGGAGCCCTGCGGTTTGTGGCGGAGGTAGAACCTGATCCGCCTTGGACCAGCGCTCAACTCGATGCCATCCAGGCCGCCTACGAGCAAGCCCTGCTTCAATACCCGGACGACACGCCGCTCGAATTGTTCGTATAACGTCGGCGTTCGTGCTATCGCCCGCGCCGGACGTTTGGAATCGGCTCATCTTGACCCCCCTGCCCCAAGGGGCCTATAGTGCCGCGCGCTTGATGGAGATCGAGCGATTTTTCTTCTTCTCCCGCTGCGTCTCCGTGCCGAGTGTCCCCCTGGCGATGACCCGCCGAATGTCCGTTGCCATCTTTATTCTGAACTTCAATGGCCGCCCCTTGCTGGCTCAATGCCTGCCAACGGTGTTACGCGCGGCGGCCGCTTCGCGTCATGCCTGCCGGGTCGTGGTGATCGATAACGACTCTCGCGACGATTCGCGGGCCTGGCTCGCCGCGGAGTATCCGAACGTCGAAATCGTTTGCTGCCCGAACGACGGCCTGTGCTCATTCAATCGCGTGCTGGCCGATAGCGTCGAACCGGTGGCGATTCTGTTAAACAACGACATCAAATTGGCCGCGGGGGCGATCGATCCGCTCGTGGCACCGCTGCTGGTCGCGCCGAGCGAAGGTCAACCGGAGCTCCTGCTGACGGCCCCGCTCTGCTGGCGATTTGACGGACGGACTTATGAAGGCTTTCGCACGGCGGTCCGCTGGCGGTGGGGGCTGGTGCAGGCCACCGCGCTCTATGCGGGTCATGAGCCCAGCCGGCTGCAACCGGGGCTCACGGCCTCGGCTGGAGCCGCATTGGCCGTCGATCGGCTGAAATTCCTGGCCTTAGATGGCTTCGATCGACTCTACTTGCCGGGCCGGTTGGAAGATCTCGACCTGGCATTTCGCGGCTATCTTGCCGGCTATCGAGCCCTCTATGTGCCCGAATCAGTAGCATTTCATCGTGGCGAAGCGACTTTTGCGGCCACCTGCGGCGCCGACGGCTCGACGCGGTTGGCATTGCGCAACACGCTGTTATTTCAATGGAAAAACCTGCGAGATCCTTGGCACATATTCCGGCATCTGGCAGCGCTGCCGATCCGGCTGGCCTACGACGCCTGCCGCGCTCCGTGGCGACCGGCTTCGGCCCGCTTCATGTTCTGGCAGGCTTTCCTGGGGGCGATTCGCAAACTGCCGGAATCGCGAGCGTTGCGCCGGCAAACTCTTCCCGCTCTTACCGCGCAAGCAGCCGAGCGCGAATTTTTTCGCCGCTTCGCGCCGTTGCGCATGGCAATGCGAACATCCGCCTCACGTAACCAGACGGCGGCGAATCGCCCCGTCGGTGCGATTGCTTGTGAAGGAGCCAACCGATGAGCAACCGGCCAACCATAACGGCCGTGGTCATTGCGCTCAACGAGGAGCAGCGATTGCCCGGCTGGCTGGCGTCTGTGGCCTGGGCCGACGAACGACTCGTGGTCGATGGCGGCTCGACCGACGCCACGGTTGACATTGCGCCGCGCCGGAGCACGCGTGGCAGTGCGCAAATTCGATTATTTCACGCCCCAGCGCAACTACGCCTTGCAGCGGGCCGCCTGCGACTGGGTAATGTTCGTCGATGCCGATGAGCGACCCACGCCTGCCTTGGCGGCCGAAATTCGCCAGCGACTCCTCGGCTGTCGCCAGGATGCTTTTCGTTTGCGAATCCGCAGTTCGGTATTCGGCCGGCGGTTCCGCTTCTCGGGCACCCAGGACGATCGGCCCGTTCGCCTGGTGCGGCGCGATCGCGCCCAGTGGGTCGGCGGCGTGCATACCGGACTTGAGACGCCAGGGCCGAAGGGCGAAATGGCCGGCTGGATCGATCACGAAACCATGTCCGACTGGGCATCGTATTGGGCCAAGGTCCAGCACTACACGTCGCTCGATGCTCAGCTACGCGTTGACGCCGGGCGGGCGCCGGTCTGGTACGATCCCTGGGTATTGCCGGCGCGCGAAGTCTTCCGCCGGCTGTGCTGGAAGCAAGGCTGGCTCGACGGCCCGCGAGGCTGGGCCTTCTGCCTGGCCAGCGGACTCTCGGAATGGGAGTTGGCGATCAAGCACCGCCGATTGTGGAACGCGCGGCAGGCAGGCTGCTCGCAAATGGCAGCCCGTGGAGCTTCGTCGAGCGCCACCGCGAACTGGCCGCGACTGGGCCTGGCCCGGTTAGCCACGCACTGAACGACGCCTCATGACGCATCGCCCGATCGCCGCTCAAAGTCTTCGGAAAAAAATCGCCGTGCTCGGGGCGCAAGGGCAATTGGCGAGCGAACTGTGCCGGCAATTGGGCCCGACGGCTGTGCCCGTCGATCGCAGCCGCTGCGACCTGACACGCCGCGACGACGTGCTGCGGACGCTCAATGAAATCGCACCCGATGCGGTGATCAATGCGGCCGCGTACAATTTTGTCGACCGGGCCGAGCAAGAGTCCGAAGCTTGCCGGGCCATCAATGCCGATGCAGTGCGTCACATTGCCGAAGCCTGTCGGCAGTTGGATTGCACGCTGGTACACGTGAGCACATCATACGTGTTCGACGGCCTGGAGCGCTCGGTGCCATATTGCGAAACCGACACGCCCCGGCCGGCGTCCGTGTACGGCCTTACGAAGCTGGCCGGCGAACACTGGGCCGCCGAGCACTCGCGGCATTTCATCGTCCGCACCGGTCCGATGTTCGGCCCGTGTCCGCCGCATAGCAAAACGATGAACTTCGTCGATTTGATGCTGCGATTGGGTCAGACACAGAACGCTGTACGGGTCGTTGACGATCAGCAGGTCGCGCCAAGTCATTTGCACGACGTCGCTCAAGCAATCGTGTTCCTGGTCGCCGCCGAGAGGTCTGCCAATGTGCCGTATGGCCTCTTTCATGTTGCTGGCCGCAGTGCCACGACCTGGCACGGTTTGGCGGCCGAAGTCTTTCGGCGCGTGCAATTGCCGGCGACGCTCGAGGCGGTATCTACGGCCCAGTTCGGAGCGATCGCGTCGCGGCCGCCGTACGCCGTGCTCGACGCGACCAGGTATCACGACTTGGGAGGGCCCGCGCTACGCGGCTGGCAAGAAGCCTTGACCGATTACCTGGCGGAGTTGGGCGACACATGGCGATTGCCGACGGATGTCGCGAAGTAGCCTCACATCGAGAAATAGAGTTTCTCGTTAGCGGCGAGGAATCCCCGAGCTCACGCGCGGGGCCCGGTCGCTCATGCTCGGCCGCTCACGCGGCTTGCTCAAACGGCTCAAGGCCATGCGTGGGCTGGCTCTGGCCCGTCAGCAGCCGATGGCGTTCCAGCAATTGAACCGTCTCTTCCAGGCTGAGCACCGTGTCGGCCGAGTTGAACTCCTTGGTCAGAGCCACAGCCTCGCTCGGCTCCGGCGATTGCAACTCGGGCAGCATCGAGCGAATGGCGAAATACTCGCCACGCCAACTCGTATGCTGGGCCTCTTCTTCCGAAACCATGATTTCGTGCAGCTTTTCGCCGGGCCGGATGCCAGTCGCTTCGATTCGGATGGGGCGATTGCCCACCATGGCTCGGGCAATGTTCAGGATCGTCGCCGACGGCGCACAGGGAACGAATGTTTCGCCCGGCCGGGCACTGGCCAGGGCCACAAACACGCAATCAACCGCCTCGTCGAGGCTCATGAGAAATCGCGTCATTTCCGGCACGGTGATCGTCACCGGCCCACCCTGACGAACCTGCTCCTGAAATAGCGGAATCACCGAACCTCGCGACGCCAGCACGTTGCCGTATCGGCAGCAAACAAAGCGTGTCCGCGGGACATGCACGTTGGCCGAGGTGAATATCCGTTCGTGCAGTGCCTTGGTCATGCCCATCACCGACACCGGTTTGCAAGCCTTGTCGGTACTGATGCCAACGACCGTCTGCACCGGATAGCCATGCTCGCCGATGGCCCGCACGATGTTTTGTGGGCCGACGCAATTGGTGAGCAGGGCCTGTTCGGGAAAGTATTCGCAATTGGGCACTTGCTTAAGCACCGCGGCGTTGACGACGATGTCGGCATCGCGCACGGCGGCGCAGACGTCGGCATAATTACGGATATCGCCCAGTCGGAATTCAACACAACGGACGAAGTTCTCGTAGACGGCCTCGCTGGCCGAAGCCCTCCGCCCGAGATAAGCCTGCCGCATGTCGTATTGCTTGCCTTCATCGCGTGACAGTACGACAACGCGCTCGGGCACGCCCAACTCGCCGGTCAACACGCGGCGCACGAAGGTCTTGCCCATGGAACCGGTGCCGCCGGTGACCAGCAACCGTTTTCCTGCGAGGAGTTTCGTCGGATCAATCATTGGGCTCGGGCTTCCCTTCCCTGGTGCATTTGAGCGGCCATGGAGCGGGTCGTAAATGGGCCCGGCATCGAAGGTTCGCTACCATCCTTGGGGAGCTATGTATAACTCCAATCCATGCTCGCGGGCTAGAGAGAAGTAATCTTCCCCCGGAGCATCGCCCCCAGCACTGTGGCCCCGTGCCTTGCAGCCCGCGGAAATGCCTAGCTAGCGGCAGCTAGCACGCCGAGAAACAGAATGCCGGCCGGCTACTTCGCCGCGCGGCGCAAGGCCAGCGTGGTGCAATCTTCCGCCGAGATTTCGAAATCAGGCGGGCGTTGCCCACCGCCATCGCGGACGCGAATCCACAATTGGTCGTTCTCAAACTTGTAGATGGCGTAAACGTCGGTCGAGCCTCCGGCGGCGCTCACTGTGATGTCGAGCAGTTTGGGCGTCTGTTTCGGATCGAGAACGTACGTGCCCGTGATTTCGACCGGCGCCGCCCTTCGGCCCGACCTTGGCCTTCCACGACTGCTCCTCGAACGCCACGCTCAGCGGCTGATCGTCCGACGGTTCGCTCCCTTTTGCTTCGATCTTCGTCTCGACGCCCTTCTTCGTCGACGAGACAAGCTGCCAGGCGCCGCGGATTTTTGTTTCGTCCGAATCATCGGGGCTTGAGCCTGCCGCGACTTGGGCGAACGTGGCGGCAAACAAAGCCGCGCCGGCGAGAAACATCAAGCATCGCATGACGCACCTACTTGGCAGACTTGTGCGAGGAAACTCGGGACGGAACAGCCTTGATGCATGACGCCCCCAGATAGCCGTAGATCTTATCACCCCATGCGAAAGCATCCCAGCGTAGGAATAAGTCGATCCTTATGAAGATGCAGCTTCCATGGCAGGATTAGGGACTTATGCCTGGGGCGAAAAAACTTGAAATCATCTCCGGACATCATGTAGATTTGCAATATGAACATAGAAGTGCTGCGAGAATTGCTGCATCGTCGCCCTTTCGAACCGTTCCGAGTCACCTTGTCTAGTGGCGACCGGTACGAAGTTCGTCACCCGGAAATGGCCTGGTTGACCAGAACGGGCTTGTACGTGGGTCTCCCCGGCAACGCGAGCGACCTTCCCGACTGGGGCGTGTTCTGCGCACTGTTTCACATCGCCGCGGTTGAAACATTGGCCGCAGCTTAGGTACAGCGATTTTCGGCGCGCATGTCATTCGGCTGTTGCCTTGGTCAGAAGGTCTTCCCAGAACTTGCGGGCCTGGGCATAGGTCGCAACGACTCGTTCCCGCTGATTGCCGGCCGTGGCGCTCGGCCTCAGTCGCGCGGGCATTGAGCACGTCGAGAAAGAACTGCGCCGACTTGCGGCTGATGAAGGGTTTGCCGTCTGCGGCTTCGACGTACCAGGGACCGCTGGCAGCAAAACGATAGGTCTCGGCCACGTCGGTAGCCACGCGGATCAGAAACCAACCGCTGCCATCGACGCGCAAGGGAGGAAAGTGGCCGTTCTTGGCCCAGTCTTCCAACCGCACGTTCAGAGCCACGCGGCCGTTGTGGATCACTTGCACGTAGCTCACCTTCTCGCGAATCGCCATGTTCATGGCGATGTCGATTTCCAACTCGCCGCGTTCGAGTTGAAAAACATGTCCCGGCGGCCGGCGGTTGGCCAACGGGCGGATCAGTGGGCCGTTCGTGACGGTGACGCGTCCGCGTCGAACGCCGTCCCACCACTCGCCGTAATCCAGCGCGCCGCGATCGAGATAGACATACATGCGGTTGTAGCCCACCGGATTGGCCGCCACGCCACTGCCGCTGCCGGCCGAAGGCGGAATGCGAAAGCCGCAATTCAACAGATGAAAATAAACCTCCTGCGTGGCGCGGGCGATTTCGTGCGCGTCTCTGCTTCGGCTTGCCGAGCGGCTTTTTCACCCGATTCATGCTCGGCGTAGTCGGATTGGCCGGGTTCAACTCGCTGGCCGGCCCCAGCCCCGCCGCGCCGCGCGAACCCACCGCGCGTTGCAGTTCGTCGTGCGCCAGTTCGAACGAATCAATTCGGCCCAGCGCCAGGTACAGCGGAAGATCAGGCGAAAGCGGTTCGTCCAGGTCAACCCAAGCCGGCGGCTGCGCGTGAGCCGCCTCGATCATTGCGAGCGACGTCGGCGGTTCGGGAGCCGCCGAGGCAAAGTCGAGCGGATGCTCGAGCCGAAAGTAGAGCACTCCGGCGTTGGGCCGCTGATCTTCGCCGGCCGTGATGTCGAAAAAGCGGTCGGTGTCGAAGCGGGTAATCTTCTTGGCCGGGAATTGTCCGGCCGACCATTCGGTCGATTGGTTCGTCCAAGTCACCAGCGGCGCGACGTGCAGGTCTTCAGCCTGCATCAGCAGTTCAATATCCTTGGCCGATCGGTAGAGCCGCAAGTCGCCCGACCACCACCCTTCGCTCGCCATATTTGCGGCCCGCTTCAAAGTCACGGCCTTGGAGTCGCTGGCAAAGCCTTCAATCGTGAAGTAGCCAGCGCAATCGACATATTCCGGGCCGCGTTCGATGACGAACGTGTACTGGCCCTTGGGTAGCTTGAGCAGGACATTGCCTGGACAAACGAAATGGTCGTTCCAGAAGGGCATCTTGAGCACCTTCTTGGCCAATCCAGCGGCATTCTGCAAATGCACGCGACAAGCGACGGGCTGGCCGGTCGCCTCGTCAGAGACGAGCAATTCCAGCTTTCCCTCGCTCGGCTTGCCGGCCCAGGCCGTAGAAAGCTCCGAAGCCACGGCGAAGGCCAGGAATATCAACGCAAAAAGTAACAAACGCGGCATAACTTGCCTCGAACACCAGACTCGAGTCTCCCGGCAAGTCTAGCACGGGCAGAATCTGCGTTCGGCTTGAAGACAGGCTGCCCCAGGGCCTACAATAGAGACGACCTAAGTTCAAACAGGATAAGATCTAAAAGTCGAATGGCGAATGCCAGCTTGGCGCAGCACGCGAATTCCCTCGGGGTATTCGAGCTTCGTCATTCGTGCTTCATTCGAATTTCGAGTTTCGTCGTGCGAGTTTTGAAAAGTAAGGAATCGGATGGCTGAGGACTATTACAAGACGCTGGGACTTAAGCGAGACGCTTCGCAGGCCGAAATCGAGAAGGCCTATCGATCGCTGGCGCGGAAGTACCATCCGGACATGAATCCCGAAGACAAGACGGCCAAAAAGAAATTCCAGGCCGTGCAAGCGGCTTTCGATGTGCTCAACGATCCCAAGAAACGAGAACTCTACGACCGCTATGGTAGTTCGTTCGAAGACGTAGCTCGTGCCAAGGCCCAACCCGGCGGTGGCGGATTCCGCCCGGGCCAAATGCCTCCTGGCGCCGAGGACTTCGACTTCTCACAATTGTTTGGCGACCAACTCGGCGGCGGCCAAGGGGGCTTTGCCGACATCTTCTCGCAGTTTCGCGGAGCAGGCGGAGGCGGCCGGCGCCGACGCGGCTGCCGCGCAGTCCGGCCCGAGGGCAGGACGTCGAATCAGAGATCGAAATCCCTTTCAATCTGGCGGTCGCCGGCGGCCAGACGCAACTTTCAGTCGCGCGCGACGGGGTGCATGCCGAAACGCTCGAAGTCAAGATTCCGCCTGGGATCGACGAGGGAAAGAAAATCCGCCTTCGCGGCCAAGGCCAGCCGGCCCCCGCCGACGGTACGCCCGGCGATCTGTTGATCAAGGTTCACGTGTCGCCGCACCCCTGGTTCAGCCGCAAGGGGGACGACTTGTTCGTCAAGCTGCCGATTACATTGGGCGAAGCCTTGCAGGGGGCGAAGGTCGACGTGCCAACACCCAAGGGCACGGTCGCGCTGACCGTGCCGGCCCATACGTCGAGCGGCAAACGACTCCGCATCAAGGGGCACGGCGTCGAGGCCAAAGGACGCCCGGCCGGCGATCTCTATGCCGAAGTGCAAATCGTGCTGCCCGAGAGCGTCGACGCTACGACGGTCGAAGCGATCCGCCAGGCTGAAAAACTGCATCCCCAGCAACCTCGCGAACAGCTTCGCTGGTGAAGGTGACACATGCCGCTCGATCCGGTAGTTCAGGCTCGACTGTTGCTTGCGCTGCTGGGCATCGTGATCCTGGGCCTGTTTTTGATCCTGATCGTCCGCTGGGGCTCGTTCTATGTCCGTCGGCGGTCTCGCCAGGGCGTGCGGCCCAGCCGACTGGGGCCCAACCATTGGGCCGCGCGACGCTTGTTTCGCCGCAGGCCAAACCGCCCATGAGCGACTCGCACAAGCCTTCGCGGACCGACGTTCATTTCCGAGCGGCCGACCGATTACGATCAGGAACCGATTTTCGCCGTATTTATGCCCTGCGGCGTTCGGTGGGCGGGTCGCTAGTCGTCCTCTACGGGGCGGCCAACTCGCTGACCCATCCGCGTCTGGGCCTGTCGGTATCACGCAAGGTCGGCGGCGCCGTCGTGCGCAACCGCTGGAAACGACTGCTGCGCGAAGCCTTCCGGACCAGTCGCAGCCGGCTGCCCCTCGGGCTCGACCTGATCGCCATTCCGCGTTCCGGCTCTTCGCCCAAGCTCGAAGCGTTGCAGGCAGAGCTGGTCGAACTGGCGGAGAAGCTAGCCCGCAGACTCAAACTGCCAGCAAGTGCGCAGGAGATCATCATCGTGAGCCGACTTCTGGGAAACCTAAGCTGGCTATCTCGCGGCTTGGTGGCGATCCCCAGCTGGCTCCTCATTGGCATCGTGCGTTTGTATCAAATCTTCCTCAGCCCGTTGGTCGGTCAGAATTGCCGCTTTCAACCGACGTGCAGCCGGTACTTCATCGGTGCGGTGGAAAAGCATGGGGCTATTCGGGGCAGCTTGCGGGGATTGCCCGTATTTGCCGCTGCCATCCGTTTCATCCCGGCGGGTATGATCCGCCATGAAGGAATGCTAAATGATAAATGCTAAGTGCTAAATGCGGCCCTGGGCCGCCGCTTGCGTCTTTCATTTATCACTTAGCATTTATCATTTAGCATTTCATACTTGCCCTTGACGCATACCCTGCCTGCGACTATTTTCCCGCCCTCGACTACCTTTCTCGAAAATCTATTCGGAACCTCCACGCGCTGGCCATGACCGGTTGTGCGCGCCAAGAGATGGGCTCGTGCTCGGCCGATGGACAGGCCTGCGCATGAATCGACGCATCGTACGGAGCGCTAGAGGCATGAAGCCCCGCCACGCGTTACACCGGAGAGACTTCATCCGGCAAATCTCGTATTCCTGGAGCGGCATGCTGCTGGCGTGCGGATGCAGTGCCCTGAACGTCCGCTCGCAGAGCCCCGAGGACGAAGCTGTCGAGGCCCTGAGCAAGAGCGTGCAGCTTGTCGGCGATATGGCCGTGCCGTTCGGCCTCAACGCCATCCAGATCGATTCCGTGGGCCTGGTGACGGGCTTGCCGGGCACCGGCAGCGACCCGCCGCCGTCGCCGCAACGTTCGGCCCTGATCGCCGAAATGCAAACCCGCGGCGTGAACAACCCCAGCAAACTGCTGGCCTCGAATACGGCTGAATTAGTGCTGGTACACGCCGTACTGCGGCCCGGCATTCAAAAGGGCGATCGCTTCGACGTCGAAGTCCGCCCCCCGTCGCACAGTGACGGCGTCAGCCTCCGCGGCGGCTGGTTGATGGAAGCCCGGCTGCGAGAAATGGCCGTGCTTAGCAATCAGGTCCATGAAGGCACCCCGCTAGGACTGGCGCAGGGAGCCGTGCTGGTCGATCCGTCAGGCAAGGACAAAGTGCAGAAGAATCGCGGGCTGATCCTCAACGGCGGCGTGGCCATGAACTCTCGCGAGCTGGGGCTGGTGATCCGGCCCGAAGAACGCAATGTCATGAACAGCGCGCTGATCGGCAATGCCATCAATCGCCGCTTTCACTCGTTCGACCGCGGCATCAAGGAAGGCGTCGCCAAGCCCAAGACCGATCAGTTCATCGAGCTCAAAGTCCATCCTCGCTACAAGTACAACATCGACCGTTACATCCGCGTAGTGCGGGCGCTGCCCTTACGCGAGTCGGCCGCACAGCAGCACGCGAGACTGACGCTGCTGGAGCGTCAGTTGCTCGACCCCATTACATCGGCGCCGGCCGCCATCCGGCTCGAAGCGCTGGGCAAGGACGGGCTCGATGCACTGCACAAAGGCCTGGCGTCCGAAGACGAAGAAGTGCGGTTCTACGCGGCCGAGGCGTTGGCCTATCTCGACGACAGCGCTGCAGCGGAACCCTTGGGACAACTGGCCCGCGATGTGCCGGCCTTCCGCGCCTACGCACTGACCGCCCTCAGCGCCATGGAAGACTACACGGCCTACGAAGCCCTGCGGGATCTGCTCGACGCTCAAAGCGCCGAAACACGCTACGGCGCGTTCCGGGCCTTGTGGGCAATGGACGAGCGTGATCCGCTGGTCAAGGGCGAAGACCTGGCCGGACAATTCAGCTACCACGTGCTCGACACCAAGAGCACGCCGATGGTTCACGTCAGCCGCAGCCATCGGGCCGAGATCGTGATCTTCGGCCAGGACCAGGAATTCATGACACCCCTGGCGCTCGACGCCGGCACCGAGATCATGGTCAACAGCCTGACCAGGAACGCGTCAGCGTGACGCGATTTACCGTGGGCCAACCCGACCAGAAACGGGTGGTCTCGCCCAAGGTGGACGACGTCATTCGGGCCATTGTCGACCTGGGCGGCACCTACCCCGACGTGGTCCAGGCCTTGCAAATCGCCAAGAGCACCGGGGCCCTGCCCAGCCGCTTCGAGATGGACGCCCTGCCGCAGGGCGGCCGCCACTACCTGCGCAAGGCCGACCGCGACCAGCAGCCGGAATCCGAAGAAAACGACGCGGCACAGGATGAAAGCCCGATCGTCGTCGGCAATCCGCTCCCTGATCTGTTCTCCAAACGGGGACTGGACAAGAAACCAGCTAGCAAGCCGCTCCCCATAAAGCGCGAAGAGCCCGACGAAAAGGAAAAAACCAATCCCTTCCGGTCGCTGTTTGGTAAGATGGTGAGCCACGACGACGAGTAGCCGGGCCCGCGCCCAGGACTTCGACTCCACAGCTAGGACGGGGGCAACCGGGGTGCCCCGGTCCACGCTTGCCGTGCGCATGCGATCGCGAATTGGCTCTGGCCGCGCAGGTGTGGCCAGGCCGATCGCGATCGGGCCGGACGACTCGGATAACGGTTTCACCTTTTCCCCTCACTGCCTCTCATGCTCAAGGCCCTGGAACTGGTCGGCTTCAAGAGCTTTGCCGACAAGACGCGTTTCGAGTTTTCGCAGGGCATCACCGCCGTCGTCGGTCCCAATGGCTCGGGCAAATCGAACGTCGTCGACGCCATCAAGTGGGTTCTGGGCGAGCAAAGCGTCAAGAGTCTCCGCGGCAAGGAGATGGTCGACGTCATCTTCAATGGATCGGGCAGCCGCCAGGCCGCTGAACACGGCCGAGACGACGCTCGTCATCGACAACCGTAAGCGCCTGCTGGCGATTGATACGCCCGAGGTCCACATCACCCGCCGCGTGTACCGCAGCGGCGAGGGCGAGTATCTCATCAACCGGCAACCGTCGCGGCTGCGAGATATCCGCGAACTGTTCGCCGGCACGGGCGTCAGCGCCGAAGCCTATAGCATCATCGAGCAGGGCAAAGTCGACGTCATGCTCCAGTCGTCGCCCAAAGAGCGGCGGCTGATCTTCGAAGAAGCCGCCGGCATCAGCCGCTTCAAGGCCAAGAAGGTCGAATCGCTGCGCCGCCTGGAACGGGTCGAGCAGAACCTGTTGCGATTGTCCGACATCGTGTCGGAAGTCGAGAGCCGGCTGCGGAGCGTCCGCATGCAGGCCTCGAAGGCCCGCCGCTACAAAGAACATGTCGATCGGCTGCAGCAGGTGCGCACCCAGGTGGGGCTGGCCGACTGGCAAAAACTGAGTACCCGGCTCGACAGGTCTCGAAACCGAATTGCAATCGCTTGGGAACCGAGTTCTCCGCTCGAACGGTCGAGGCCGATTCGGCCGAAGCCGAATGCCGACAATTGGACGAGACTTTGGCCGCGCTCGACGATTCCCTGCAGCCAGCGAAGGCCAATTGGCTGAGAATCGCCAGCGCATCGCGGCGTGCGAAGCCACGATCAGCCATGAGACAACCCGCGGACGTGACCTGGAGGACGAGCTCGCCCGACAGCGCGGCCAGCTCAACGCCCTGGGCCTGCGAGCCGGCGATCTGCGCCATGAATTGCAGCAAACGCTGGAGATGCTGGCGGTGGCCGAGACCGCGCACGCCGAATTGGGCCGGCGACTGGCGTCCGACGATGCCGACCTGGCTGCGCACCTGCAGAGCGTCGACGTACTGCGGACCAAGTCCGAGCAATTACGGACCGAGCAAGTCGCTCTATTACGCACGATCACCGCCCTGGACAATACGCTGGCGACGCTCGAGTCGCAGGTGGTTGCGGCGGCAGCCACGCGCGAGCGGACCGAAAAACGCCTGGCCGACTTGTTCGAAACCCAATCGCGGTTACGCGACGAAAGCGAACAATTGGGCCGCCGCCAGGCGGAACAGGAACAAGCCGTCGCCACGCACCAGGCGGCCATCGACGCCGTCCAGAAGCGGCTGGCCGACTATCGCCGGCACCATGCGGCCCGCACGGCCGAATTGAATCAACTCCGCCAACGACATTCGGGCGCGAGCGAACGAGCCGCCGTGCTGGCAGAGTTGGAGAGCCGGTTGGAAGGAGTCAACGCTGGCGCCAAGGAAATCTTGTTAGCCGCTCGGCGTTCGCCCGAAGGTCCGTATCGGGCCGTGCGAGGGCTGGTTGCCGACCTGTTCCGCGTGAACATGGAAATGGCCCCGCTGGTCGACCTGGCCCTGGGCGACAAGTCGCAGTTTCTCATCGTCGGCGAGGACGCCGAACTGTTGACGTTTCTCGAACGCGAGGCGCACCGATTCAAGGGTCGCGTCGGATTGCTCCCCATGACACCGTGGGTGGATGTCGAGACGGCGGAGTCACCCCGGTTGGAACAAACGCCGGGGGTCATTGGACGCGCGGACCGATACGTCGAAGCCGCATCCGAACTGGCGCCGCTGAGTGCGCCGGCTGCTAGGAAACACCTGGATCGTCGAGAAGCTGCCGTTGGCCCTGCAACTGCAGGCCCAGCACGGCCCAGGAATCACCCTGCTGACAATGGCCGGCGAACTGCTGTCGGCCGACGGCTCGTTATCGATCGGTCCTCGGCAAGGAGTCGGCAGCCTGATTTCGCGTCGTAGCGAGTTGCGCGTGCTGCGTCAGTTGATCGCCCAGATCGAGTCCACGATCGGCCAGGTCACCGTCAGCCTTTCGCAACTCGAACAACACATGACCTCAGACGAGCAGCGTCTGGCCGAGTTATTAACCCAGCAACAGTCGGCTGTCGAAGTGCTGGCTTCCGCGCGGCTGCGGGCCAGCGAAGCCCAGTTACGGTTAGGGCAATGCGAAGAACGGCAATTTCTGCTACAGACCGAGAGTGTCGCCGCGACGAACCAGTGGGAAGAAGCACAGCAGCAATCGGTCGATGCTCGCCAGCGGCATGGCGATGCTGGCGGCCGATTGGCCTCCCTGGAATCGCAGCTCGCCACAACCAGTCGCGAAATTGCCGAATTGCTGGCTATCCAACACGATCTGGAACGCGGAGTCACGGCCACGAAGATTGAATTGGCCAAGAGCGAAGAACGGTTGGAGAATCTCACCGCACGCCATGCCCAATCGCAGCGAGATCAGCAGGAGCGTGAACGGGCCATCGAAGAAAGCCGCAAACTTTTGAGCCAGTGCGTCGAGCGAGGCCTGGCCTGCCAGCGGCAGATTCTCGCGGCCGAATCCGAATTGGCTGAGTTGTATCTCGATTGGGAGCATGGTCAATCGGCCGCTGGCAAACTACTTACCCAGCGCGATGGCCATCGCGCCGCGCGAGCCCAGCGGGCGGCAACCGCGCAACAGCTCCGGCTGGCAGTGCGTAAGTTGGAAGAGCGCCAGCATGCCGTGCAATTGTCCGCCCACGAAGTTCGCCACGAGCGACAAACGCTGGCCGACCGGTTGCGCGAAGACTATGCGATTGAACTAGCTGAACTGGATCAACAACAGTTTACCGACCAGGAATTAGCAGAGCGCGAATTGGTAGAGCAGGAAATTGCCGATCTACGCCGGAAGGTGCAGAACCTGGGCAATGTGAACCTTGATGCTCTGGCCGAACTCGAAGAGCTCGAATCCCGTTTTACCCACCTGGCAGACCAGCACGAGGATCTGACTAAGGCCAAGAACCAACTCGAACAGATCATCCATCGCATCAATGCCGATAGCCGGCGGCTGTTTTCCGAGACGCTGGAAGTGGTCAAACAGAACTTCCAGGCATTGTTCCGCAAGTTATTCGGCGGCGGACATGCGGATGTCGTGCTCGAAGAAGGCGTTGACATTCTCGACAGCGGCATCGAAATCATTGCCCGCCCCCCGGGCAAGGAGCCGCGAAACATCTCGCTGTTGAGCGGCGGCGAGAAAACATTGACCTGCGTCGCCCTGCTATTGGCGATTTTTCAGTACCGACCGAGCCCGTTTTGCGTGCTGGACGAGGTCGATGCGGCCTTGGACGAGGCCAACATCGAAAGATTTATCACCGTCTTGCAGGAATTTTTAGCCTGGACGCAGTTCATCGTCGTCACGCATTCGAAGAAAACAATGACCTGCGCCTCGACGCTTTACGGCGTGACCATGGAAGAGTCGGGCGTGTCGAAACGGGTCGCAGTCCGCTTCGACGATGTCAGCGATAGCGGCGAGATTTCTCCCGCGGCGGCCGAGGGGGGCGAAAGCTCCGCGAACCATGATGGGGACGAGACGCAGGCTGCTTGAGCAGATTGCGTACTTCTGGGTAGCTCCACCTTTGGCTTCGACCGATACCCCGGTTTCCGGCTACGCGTAGCACGCGCAACCGGTAAAGTCGGCACAGCAATGCCAAACTGCGTCAACGGAACAGCCTGCCCGCTTGACCTGCGCCCCATAATATCTGTGGGAAGCAAATCTGCTGCATTTCCGCTTGTTTCCGGCTGGTTCCGACGAGGCGACAGCGTGTCCTCTATGGGCAAGTTCGCCGAACCGTTACTCGCGTCTCGACCGGAGTCGCCGCTACGAGTGGAAAAACTTTCTAAAGTCGAACCCGGGTCCGAATCGAAACTTACTTTCGGAGCATGGTGCCCCGACACGGTTTCGAAAGAAGCCCAGGCGGGACGCCAAGCTGCAGGGGGGAACCTGCTACCAACGCCGCGCCTTGGTGCTAACCGCTAGCACTGTTCTAGGCGCTGTCGCTGCGCTCGTTTCCCTCGGCATTGCCGGCAATTGGGCGAGTGGTCCAGTTGTGAACGAGAGCCGTAATACGCCGATTGAAGTACGCCTTCTCTATTTTACGGCTTTTCGCTGACTTCTGGATGCCATGGTTGCCGATCAACAAAAGTGGAGGCAGGGTCAGAGGGAGCTGAGCCAGAGCCAAGGATACATAGAAGCGAAACCAATTGCGTGAGGTCCCGACCCAGATGCTTGCCGTCGCCAGGTTGCTTACCCACAGCCGGCACGAAGGAACGCGAAGCAGCCGCCGCAGCGCAAGCAAGGGACTAAGCCGCTCAGTCCGGTTTCACCGGGCGGAGCGAATTTCAAACCAAGCGAATTGTATGGAGAGCCTGCGATGAAGGTTTTCACAACTGGTCAGGTCGCAAAGATCTGTAAGGTGGCCCCGCGCACCGTAAGTAAATGGTTCGATTCCGGCCGGCTGAAGGGCTACCGAATTCCCGGATCCCAAGACCGCCGAATTCCGCGCGAATACTTAATCCGATTTCTCAAAGAACACGGCATGCCGTTGGGAGATCTCGAAGACGAAGCCATGGCCAAGGTCCTGATTGTGGGCCAAGACCAGGTAATGATCGAGAATCTCAAACGCGAATTGCCGCTCGATCGCTCGTTCCGAGTGGCGGTGGCTGCAAGCGGGTTCGAAGCCGGCATTCAAGCCGAAAGCTTCCACCCCGACTGCATCATCGTCGACTTCTCGATCGGTCGTACCGAAGCGCTACAGATTTGCCAGAATTTACGCCGCAACACCGAGTATGCCGAGACGATCCTGATCGCTCTGTTGCCCGACGACGGCAACGCGACGAGCTTCGATCGTTCCAGCATCAACGAGACGTTCAAGAAGCCGTTCGATTCGGCGCTGCTGGCCGAACGCCTGCGAACGCTGATCGGCGCCCGCAAGGAGCTGGTCCGCTAGTTAAAGCGTCCCGCACGCTAGTTCGATAATTCGCCGGTTTCGCACACGCCGCCGCGGCCTGACCCCCGCGGCGGTTTTTTTTTTCGCTCGTATGGCGTTTTACCACCGCAGGATCATCGCGATCGGGTGCCACGGCCCAAGCTTGCGTGGCCATGCGTCCTGGCAATCATGGCCACGCCAGCGTGGGCCATGCCGCCAGAAGCTCGCGGCGTCACGCCGCCCCTTAACCGCTTACGCGGCAAGCTTCGATCAGCGCCGCGGCGCCTTGGGCCAGCAGATCCTCGGCCACGCGCTGGCCCAACTCGGCAGCCGCCCCGGCGGGCGCGCCATGAGTTGCCAACAATCGTGTTCGCCCGTCACCGCTGGAGACAACGCCGCTCAACCGCAGTTGGCCGTCTTCCAGGCGTCCCCAGGCGCCGATCGGCGCCAAGCAGCCACCGCATAGCTTTGAGAGCATGCTGCGTTCGGCTTCCACGCCCTGGCGAGTTTCGAAATCTTCGAGCACCCGCACGGCCTCGCGAGTTCGCCCGTCGTCGGCCCGCGTCTCAACGCCCAAGGCTCCCTGCCCAACCGCCGGCAAGATCAAGGTCTTCGACAACAACTCGGTAATGAACCCGGCCAGCCCCAAACGTTCCAGGCCAGCCTCGGCCAGAACAATGGCGTCAAACTCGCCGCTATCGACCTTCCGCAGTCGGGTATCGACGTTGCCCCGAATATCGCCCATTCGCAGGTCGGGCCGAGCGTGCCACAACTGTGCCCGCCGGCGTAAGCTGCCCGTGCCCACGATGGCTCCCTGGGGCAACTCATCAAACGAGCTGGCTCGACTCGCAATCAACACGTCTCCCGTCGGCCCACGCCGTGGCACCGCCGCCAACACGAGTTCGGGCGGCATGGCCGTCGGCAAGTCCTTGAGGCTGTGAACGGCCAGGTCGATCTCGCCGGCCGCCAGGGCCCGCTCCAACTCCTTGGTAAAAACACCGTCGCCGCCTGAAATTTGGCCGATCGGACCCTGTTGTTCGCGATCGCCGCGCCGTTGAGATTGGCACCAATTCGACCGCAATTCCCTGCTCTGCGAGGCGCCGCCACCCAATCAGCCTGCCAGGCGCAAGCGCGCTGCGCGCGGGTTCCAATTCGCAGGCAAGGAGAAGAAGTCATGCAGACGCAATGCCACGACGGCATTTCTCAGCCGAAAAAAATCGCCAAAACGCCATTATAGGTCCGATACGCCGCGGGTCCACGGCAGCGAGCTGGGAACATTTGCCCGTCGCGTTCAGGCCTGCACCTTCGAATTTCGGGTATTCCAGCCCATCAGTTTGGAACCGTGGCCATTTCACGGATTAAGGGCGGCATGGCCACGCAAGCGTGGCCATGGCACCCAAGTGCGATTATTTCTAAAGCGACAGAACACTAACCGGTTCGTGCCGAGCGTCGTGGCTGAACGCGGGACGTGGCCTGGTTCGCGCGGCTCGGCCGCACGCCGCTCCGCGGGTGATCCGTGCTTCTGCGGCGATGCTGCCGGCCCGGCGCTCCGCCTCGACCGGGGCTGCGCAGGCGTGTCGGCCGCCAGGCTTGTCCCGGCCGCAGGTCACCGCGGCATTGGATATCGACCCGCACGGCGATTCCCCACAATCGCTTCGGTTCGTGCAACAACTGAGTATTGAAACCTTCAAGGAAGGCTGCCGCCTGGGCCGCCGTGAACAGACCGTCCGAGGCCGGTGCGACAACGCGCGCCTGCGACGGCCGATCATGCCAATGCAACGGTTCCCACTCCGCGGGCTGCGTGATCCAGATCCGGTACTTTCCACTGCCATGGTTACTGGTGCGCATCATGCTTCTCCCTCGGGGACAAATGCCCACGAAATGACGGTCCGCTCACGTTGAACGGCATCCTCACGCTCTCATTCCTGGTTGGGCCAGCGAACCAGCGCATCGTACCGCAGTCGATCTTTGAATCAACAAGCATAGTGTATTTTCGTTACTTGCATTCATGCACGTTTCTGCTAGTACGCCCTAAGCTGTACCTTCTCGCCGCGCTTCGCTGCTGAGGAACCGTTCGCAGATATTGGCAATGCGCCCTGCGGCTTGGCCGTCGCCATAGGGATGATGGCAACGAGCCATCGCTTCATACGCCTTGGCGTCGGTGAGCAAGCGCGAGACCTCGGCGACAATCGTTGCCGTGTCGGTCCCTACGAGGGCCATCGTACCGGCAGCGACACCCTCGGGCCGTTCGGTGCTGTCGCGCATCACGAGCACGGGCTTGCCCAGGCTCGGAGCTTCCTCCTGCACTCCGCCCGAGTCGGTCAGCACCAACGTGGCCCGCGACAACAGGGCCACGAACTCCAGATAGGCCAGTGGCTCGAGCAAATGTACATTCGCCGCGGCTGCCGATCCCAGCACCCGTTGCACCGGAGCGCGGACTTGTGGGTTGAGATGCACGGGAAAAACAAACTGAGTTCGTGGAAACGTCCGGCTCAACTGAACAATGGCCTGGCAAATCGACTCCAGGCCTGGCCCGAAGTTTTCGCGTCGGTGGCCAGTAATCAGCACCAGCGGACTCAGGTTGTCACCATCCATCCACGCTTCCAACCCAGCAATGCGGGGCGGCCGATCGCGAATCGTGGCCAGCGCTGAAATGCAGAGCATCGATGCCGGTGTTGCCGGTGACGAAAATCGATGTCTCGGCGACGCCTTCGGCGAGCAGGTTCGAGCGAGCCGCTTCGGTCGGAGCGAAGTGCAGCGTGGCAAGCCGCGAGCAAACGACACGGTTCGCCTCTTCAGGCCAAGGGCTCGCCAGGTTGCCCGTTCGCAAGCCGGCCTCGACATGGCCCAAAGGAATCCGACGGTAGAACGCGGCCAGCGCCTGCGCACAGCACGGTCGTCGTGTCGCCCTGTGCCAAGACCAGTTCGGGCCGGTCGTGGACCAAATAATCGTCCAGCGATTCGATGGCGCGCGCCGTCAGCGCTGCCAACGTTTGGCCGGGCGCATCAGATCGAGGTCCACGTCGGCCCTGATCCCCAACGGCCCGAGCGTCTGGTCCAAGAGTTCGCGGTGCTGCGCTGTGACGCACACGCGGCACTCGACCGCCGGCAACCGACGCAGCGCCACGACGACCGGCGCCAACTTGATGGCTTCGGGCCGCGTCCCCAAAATGACCGAGATTCTGTGCATGAGCGATCGAGGTGCTGGGCAGGCGCAAGTGCAGGGCCCAACGGGCGCCACACGCTCCGGGGCCAGCATACCGAGCCGCCATCGGAATCGCCACGCGCTGTGGGCAGGGCAAATTGTCGCCGAGAGTCGCTCCGGCCGAAGAGCGGGCGTAGACGAACTTTGCCGCAGCCACAATTCCGCAACCCGCAAGCCGCGAGCATGTTGTGAACGGCGATCTACCTCCGCCGCGCCCCCAAAAACTTGACAACGCTAGCACGCGCGATAGGATCGCGGGTCGTGCCCTATTGAGAGGGCGCGTCGCGGAAACATCGGCATGAACGCCCCCACGGTGCCTTAGTTGCTCGTCCGGGCGTTTTTGTTGCGCTCTCAGCGGCTCGAACGATGCGCATTGCGTGGGAAATGCCCACAATTCAAGGAGGTCGGCCATGTCTGCTGGTTTTGGGTCCGCTGATTTTGGATCGAGCCGTGACCGCTTGTCGCCCCCTTTGGCGGCCGAGTTCTCTGGACTGGCCCGAGTGGCCATGGATCGCTTGAAAGACAGCCCCTACCTGCCGTTGCGAAAATTGACCTGCCGCTGGCAGGATGGGGTCTTGGCGCTTAGCGGCAAGGTTCCCACACCGTACCTCAAGCAACTCGTCCTGGCTCTGCTGCGCGACTTGGGCCCAGCCGTACCGATGATCGATGAGATTGAAGTCGTTGCCCCCGGGCAAAACCTGCGTCGATCCGCACCAGCATCGGATGCAGTTTGATTCACTGGCGGTCTGCATCAAATAGGGGGGGCCAGTCGCCCCTACTTGCTCTTCGCTGGGCGGCAAATCAAGATGGACGTCATGCAAACGGGCATTGAGTGGAATCTGGAGCCATGGCGTTGATCGAAGTCCGGTATAAGTCGGGCGGCACGGTTCTCAGCCGGACGCTCGCCTTGATCGAGCGTGGTGGCGACGAGGGCCTGCACATCGGGGCCCAACTCTATGTCTCGCGACGCGGCAAGCCCATCGCCGACATCGCGCTGGGCGAGAGCCGACCCGGCGTCGCCATGGCGGCCGACTCGTTGATGCTGTGGCTTTCGTCGGGCAAGCCCATTGCGGCCGCGGCGTTATTGCAATTGCGCGACCGCCAATTGTGCGATCTCGACGAACCGGTTCAGCGCTATTTGCCTGAGTTCGGCGCTAACGGCAAGCAGGACGTGACCATCCGTCATCTGCTGACCCACACCGGCGGGTTTCGCTGGGTCGATACCGGCTGGCCGCAGACCAACTGGGACGAAATCATCGCCCGCATCTGCGCGGCCAAGCTCGAACGGGGTTGGGTGCCGGGCCAACGGGCCGGTTACCATCCCTATACGAGCTGGTACATTCTGGGCGAATTGGTTCGGCGGCTCGACGGTCGCCCCTATTCCTGCTACGTGCGGGATGAAATTTTTGAACCGTTGGGGATGCTCGACAGTTGGATCGGCATGCCGGCTGATCGCTTCCAAAAATACGGCTCGCGTATCGGACAAATGCAGAATACTGAACGAGCGGGCCACGCACCTCACCAATGGAGTTCCGAGGCCGGCATTCTGCACTGCGCTCCGGGGGGCAACGCCCACGGTCCGATTCGCGAGCTGGCTTACTTCTATGAAATGCTGTCGAACAACGGCCAGCGACAGGGCGTGCGCGTGCTCAAGCCCACCAGCGTCGACGAGATGATTTCTCCGCAGCGGACCGGCATGTTCGACGAAACCTTTCAGCACGTTATCGATTGGGGACTGGGGCTGATTCTCGACTCGAAGCAATACGACGACGATTCGCTTCCCTACGGTTACGGGCCATATTGTTCGCCACGCACCTACGGCCACAGCGGCAGCCAATCATCGGTTGGCTTTACCGATCCCGAGTCGGATCTGGTGGCCGCGATCGTCTTCAATGGCATGCCGGGCGAGGCCCGTCACCAGGCCCGAGTCAGGGCCGTCCTGTCGGCCTTGTACGAAGATTTGCGGCTGGCGTAACCATCGCACGGGGTCCGGGGTTCAATGGACATGCCCCCCTGGTTCTGCGGAGGTTCCTCGCATGCGAATTGCCCGTCTTTTGACTCTGCTCGTCTGGGCCGGCGCCGGTTCGTGCCTGGCTCTGGTTCCCGTCAAGCCGGCTAGCGCCCAACAAGCACCGGCCATTGATTGGAGTCGAGCCCAGGAACTTCATAACCGAGCGCAGCGCGGAGAAACTCTAAGCCCCGAAGATCAGGCCTATTACGACAGGGCGAAGCAAGCCCGGGCAGCAGGCCGAAATGGCCAGGGGAGCACCCAGCGTGGCCGCGGCATGCCGGCCAATCTTCGCCGGCCCCGCCGCCCCGCGACAAGACCGGCTTGGTTCCCTTGGACGAGCTCAGTTCGGGGAATTACAAGGGCGAATCGGGCGGCTTGTACGGCGACGGAATGAACGAGCCGCCGGCAGCCCATCGCCAGGCAGCATTGAAGTTGGCCGATTCGATCAAGCCACTCAACCGACTCGGTTTTGCCGATCCGCAGGGCAAAGTCGTGCTGCTGTCGATTGGCATGTCGAACACTACTCAGGAATTCTCGACGTTCAAGCCCCTGGCCGATGCTGACCCGGAAAAGTCGCCATCACTGGTGATCGTCGATGGTGCCCAAGGCGGGCAGGCCGCCATCCAATGGGACAACACCGATGCCCCGGCTTGGGCTCGGGCGGAAGATCGGCTGCGCACGGCCGGCGTCACGCCCGAACAGGTCCAGGTGGTTTGGGTCAAGCAAGCCCTGGTCGGACAGGGCCAGTACGGCGAGTTCCCGGCGACATGCTCGGCGATTTGCCGATGAGTTGATCAAATTGTTGAACGTGGCGACCGAGCGCTACCCGAACTTGCGGTTGGCCTATCTCTCCAGCCGGATCTATGCGGGCTATGCCACGACGCCGCTCAATCCCGAGCCCTACGCCTACGAAGGTGCATTTTCCGTTCGCTGGGTCATCCAATCGCAGATCAAAGCCGACAACCCGCAACTCAACTACGATCCGAAACACGGCGAAACGCTGGCTCCGCTCGTGCTTTGGGGCCCGTACTTATGGGCCGACGGAGTTCAGCCACGAAAGTCAGACGCTCTGGTCTACACGCGCCAGGATCTGGTCGCAGACGGCACGCATCCCAGCGATTCGGGCCGCCGCAAGGTGGCCGACCAGCTGCTCAAATTCATGAAAACCGACGAAGCAGCCCGACGCTGGTTCCTGGCATCCGCAAGCGGCAGCCCCTAGAGCCTTCTGTCACACGACAGTCATCATCGGAAGTGGGTGCCATGCTCCACGCTTGCGTGGGCATGAGTTCGCGTGACGAACATGGCCACGCAAGCGTGGCCATGGCACCCGAACCTGTAGAGCTCACTCACCGCGCCCGAAGCTTGGGGTGAACGAATAGCTGTTGCAAGCTGCCAGCCGAAGCCGGTTTGACCAGGTGCTCGTCGAATCCTGCTTCCTGAGCCCGGCGACGATCTTCGTCCTCATCGTAGCCGGTGAGCGCGACCAGCAACGTCTGGTGAAATTCGGGATTCTCCCGGAGTAGCTTCGCAACTTCGTAGCCGCTGATGATCGGCAAGCCAATGTCGAGAAAGACCACGTCGGGGCGGTGTTCCTGGGCGACTTCCAAGGCTTGCTGTCCGTCGTGGGCGACGCGGACGTCATGCTTCCAGAATTTGGTCAGCATGATCGACATCATCTGGGCCGAACCGATGTTGTCGTCGACGACCAACACGCGGAGCGGCGGCGCCGGCGAATCCCGCCAATGTTCAGACGCTTCGTCGGTCTCGAAACTCACCATTGTGCTCCCGCCTGGAACGCCATGCTTAAGCGCCCACCGATTCTCGTAGCACGCCCGGGTCGAAATTCAATAATACTGGTTTTCATCTCCTTATCCAGTTTAGCAGCCTTGGGGCTAAGGTCCAACGCCGATGCCAAGGAGAATCCGGCAAGGGGAGCGGGAAAATGTGGCCATCGAAGCGTACGAACTCGCGGGGCGATGCGGCGGCCACATGCCCCCAGATAATGGGATCCCTGGTATATAGTAGCAGTGGCCTTGGGGTAACCCCTTGTGCCGTCGATGTAATGAATACCAGCACACCGGTCCGAGGTCGAGTCTGCAAAATGCCTGAAGTATTCGCAAACGGCTTCTTGAATGTGCTGAAACCTGGCGGCATGACGTCGCGGGCGGTCGTCGATCGCGTCCAGCGGCTCGTCCGCCCGGCCAAGGCAGGGCATGCCGGCACGCTCGATCCGTTGGCCACGGGCGTGCTCGTCGTCGGCGTTGGCGCGGTACGCGCCTGATCGAATACGTGCAGCGCATGCCAAAGCGCTATCGCGGCACGTTCCTGCTCGGCCGCCACAGCCCGACGGAAGACGTCGAAGGCGAAATCGAGTTCTTACCCGATCCGCCGGTCCCATTGCGTGAGGCGATCGAGCAAGCGGCCAGGCAATTGACGGGCGAGATTCTGCAGCGGCCTCCCAATTTTTCGGCGTTGAAGGTCGCCGGCCAACGAGCGTACGCATTGGCCCGCGCCGGCCAAGCGGTCGAACTCGAACCGCGGCCCGTCACGATCTACGAACTACGGGTGATCGGTTACGAGTATCCTGAGTTTTCGCTCGACATTTGCTGCAGCAGCGGAACGTACGTCCGCTCATTGGGGCGCGATTTGGCCGAATCGCTTAGCACGGCGGCCGTAATGTCGGCGCTAGTACGCGAGGCGATCGGAAACTTCACGATCGACGAGGCTCTGCCGCTCGCCGAACTTTCAGCGGAGACCATCGCCGCCCGATTGCTACCAATCGAGCGGGCCGTCTCGTCATTGCCCCGGCTCGAGTTGTCGGCCGACGAATGCGCCCGGCTGGCGCAAGGCAAATCAATTTGCCGCGACGCCCTGCCCGAAAGCGCAGAGATTGCCGGCTTCGATCCGCAAGGCCGCTGCGTTTCGATCCTCAAACCGCGGCGCCGACGGCACGCTGAAACCGGACCGCAACTTCTTCCAGCCGGGCGGCGTTTGACAATCGAACCCGCGTGCGCCGGCCTAGCGCGTCGCAAGCGACGCGGCTAAATCTCCCCGCAAACTCGGCCTGACCGTTACCAGCCGATCGCGCGGCGCCGGTAATTCCGGCTGCAATAGTCCTACGGCACTGGCCACTGGACTGAATATGCTAGACTTCCTGTGTGGGGAACTCTGCGACGCTTGCACCCTGCCGATTCTGCTTCCCACATCGATCCTGCCCCTGGTTCTCGCCGGGCAAGGGCGCGGGCTCGCCACGCAAAGTTACGGCTGCCGCCCGTGGCATGCCGAAGAACTGCATTACCATGGAACGTCGACATTGGGCACGGAATGCGCCCTCTCAATGAGTCCTGCTGGCCTCGCGGCCGTGGGAACAATCTCTGCGAGACGAGAGCCCGTCTATGCTCGAACAACGCAATCGCAAAGTCGATCTGATCGCGCTGGGGTTGATGGCGCTGACCATCTTCCTGGCGCTGACGCTCTTCACCTACGACCCGGCCGATCCGCCCGGCGGCGAACGCCTACCCGCCGCGTGAGCACGTCACCAATCTCTGCGGCCGAAGCGGAGCCTGGGCGGCCCACCTGTTGCTGGAAGGTCTCGGCCTGGGCGCGTACTACCTGATTCTGTCGCTCGTCGTGCTCGACGGACTGCTGGTCGCCCATCGACCGATTCAGGATCGCGGATTGCGGGTCGTCGGCTGGTGCCTGTCGCTGTTGGGCCTGACGACCCTCTCGACTCTGGCCATTCCGCATCTCTCGCCGGGGCCGGTGATCGGTTCGGGCGGATACCTGGGCGCAATCGGACGGGCGCTGCTGGAAATGAACTTCGCCAGTGTCGGGGCCTACCTCATCGCGATCAGCCTGCTGTTGGTCGGCATACTGCTCTCTACCGATTACGCCGTGCCAAAGTTCCTGGCTCGGATGTTGCGGCCGCCGCTCTACAAACTTCGTCGGCTGACCGTTCTCCGCCCGGCGCAGCTCGCGTGACCACGGACCTCGACGAAGACCTGCCCGAAGTTGCCGTTCGCATCGGCGGCAAGCCGGTGGACGAAGCCGCGCGTGCAGACGCCGCGGACGTTGAAGACGAGGCGGAAGAAACCAAGAAAGTCGTCGCCGAGGTTGTCGTCGACGAAGAGAGTGCTGGCGAAGAAAGTGCCGCCATTGCACCGCCAGTTCAAAAAGTCCCGGCGAAGGCCGCCAGCGCCGCCGAGCCGCTGCGCGTCATTCCGCATGGCAAGAAAGACGAACGCAAGCAAGTCATGCAGGAGCTCGACGCGGCGGTCAGCCGGACGGAGGAAACGCCCGACTATCAATTGCCGCCCATCGACCTGCTGCTGGCCAGCGAGCCGGTCTCGACGGACGAGCACGAAAAGGAAGTCCGCCGCAAGGCCAAGGTTCTGGAAAAGACGTTCGCCAACTTCGGCTTCAACGTCAAAGTGGTCGAGATCGAGACCGGGCCGGTGATCGCCCAGTTCGAGGTCGAGCTGGAAGCCGGCCTGCGGCTGAGCAAGATCACCAGCCTGGCCGACGACGTGGCGATCGCCCTGCGGGTGCCCAGCGTGCGCATCGTGGCCCCGATCCCCGGCAAGAACACCGTCGGCATCGAAGTGCCCAACGCCGAGCGGCAGCTGGTCCGCCTGCGCGAAGTGATTGAAGAGGCGAACGGCAAGGCCGCCAAGATGCAGATCCCGATCTACCTGGGCAAGGACGTGGCCGGCAACCCGCTGGTCGCCGATCTGACCGAGCCTGCCGCACCTGCTGATCGCCGGCCGCACCGGCACGGGCAAGAGCGTGTGCCTGAACACGATCATCGTGTCGATGCTCATGACCCGCCGGCCCGACGAAGTGCGGATGCTGCTGATCGACCCCAAGATGGTCGAACTGAGCCCCTACAAGACGTTGCCGCACCTGATGCATCCGGTCGTCACCGACATGCGCAAGGCCGAAGCCATCCTGGCCTGGGCCGTCGAGAAGATGGAAGAGCGCTACTGCGCTGCTGGCCCGGGCCGGCGTGCGGCACATCTCCGGCTACAACCAGCTGGGCGAAGAAGAGCTGATGGAGCGGTTGCAGCCCGAGAACGACGAAGAACGCAAGAACATCCCCACGCACCTGCCCTACATCGTGATCGTGGCCGACGAAATGGCCGACCTGATGATGACTTCGGCCAAAGAAGTCGAGACGCACATCATTCGCCTGGCGCAGAAGAGCCGAGCGGTCGGCATCCACCTGGTGCTGGCCACGCAGAAGCCGACGGTCGACGTGATCACCGGCCTGATCAAGTCGAACCTGCCGGCCCGCATCGCCTTCCAGGTGGCCAGCCGCACGGATAGCCGCGTCGTGCTCGACGAGATGGGGGCCGACAAACTGCTGGGCAACGGCGACATGCTGTTCCTCTGGCCGGGCACCAGCACGCTGATCCGCGGCCAGGGCACGTACGTCAGCGACGACGAGATCAACAAGATCGTCGATCTGCGTGGGCACGACCGAGCCGGAGTTCGTCAAGGAACTGGTGCAGCTCAAGGCCGCGCCCCGACCGGAAGGCGAAGCCGGCAACCGCTTCAAGAATCGCGATGAACTGTACGAAGCGGCCATCGACGTCGTGGTTCGCGAAGGCCGCGGCAGCGTTTCGCTGTTGCAGCGGGCGCTGGGCATCGGCTACGGCCGCGGCGCCCGGCTGATCGACTTCATGGCCGAGGACGGCATCGTCGGAGCGTACAACGGCTCGCAAGCCCGCGAGGTGCTGGTCACGCTGGAGCAATGGCACGAAATGAGCGGCGGCGCGCGCGGCGGCGCCACCTGCCGCAGCCAAACGCACCAACAAGATCCGGCCGGAAGAATCAGTCGAGGACGAGACCGAGAATGTAGCGGACGAAGATGAAACCGCAGAGGACGCCGAGGACACAGAGAACGAAGATGATGAGGTAGAAGACGAGGACGACGAAGAGGAAGAAGACGAAGAATTCGAGGACGACGAGTACCACGCGGAATCGGCGTAGCGCGACGCGTTAGCCGGCCCGCGTCCCGCCTACAGCAGCCAACGGGCCAGGTTGAAGTAGAGCAACAGCGTCAGCATGTCAGCCGCGGCCAGGGCCATCGGGCCGGCCGCGAAACTCGGATCGAGCTTCAACAGCCGCAGCAGATTCGGCAGCGCCATGCCGACCACGGCCGCAACCATCATGCCGCCGCTGACAGCCAGTCCGATGCACAGCGCCAGCCGACCGTGCTGGAGCCAAACCAGCGCCACGCCGGCGACCACCAACCCCGCCGCCAGGCCCAACAGTGCGCCGTAAGAGATTCCCGCGGCAATCCGCCGGCCAGCGACCGCAAGGTGGGTCGTCGGCCATGGAGCATTTGCAACGCCAGGCTGACCGATTGAATGCTCACGCTTTCGGCCAAGGCCAGCACCACGGGAATGAATAGCGCCAAGCTCACCACGCGGGCCAATTCGCCTTCGAACATTCCGGCCAGAAACGCGGCCACGATGCCGCCGCCCAGATTGCACAACAGCCAGGGAAAACGAGCCCGAAACGAGGCCCAGGGCGACGCCTGCTGCGACGTGGCCAGGTGCACGCCGATCAATTGAAAAAGTTCGCCACTCCGCTCCGATTGTTCGACGTTGTCCAACCCTTGGGTATAGAGATCGACGTCGACGACGCCAATCATGCGACCGTGCTCGACGACCGGAAACGCCAGCAGGCGATGAATCGTGAAGAACTCGCAAGCTTCCAACACGGTGGCTTCGCTGGGGATGGCGATCACGCCGCGGACCATGATCTCCGAGATTAACTGTTCGGGCGAGCCCAGCAACAGCCGCCGCGTGGGCACGACGCCCTGCAAACGGTCCTGCTCGTCGAGGACGTAGAAGTAAATGATTCGGCCGGCCGAGTTTTGGTTGCGAATCGACGCCAGGGCCTGGGCGATTGTTTGCCCGGCATGCAGGCGAATAAAATCCGCCCGCATATGGCGGGTGATCGTTTCGTTCAAGTCGGTGCTGTTCAGCATGGGATTGCAGCAGATCCCATTTGGTT
>CAVQAC010000023.1:0-91463 GCA_963710365.1 uncultured Planctomycetales bacterium | reverse complement strand
GGAACCGATAAAAACCCTGGTGGAAATGTAGGCGCTTCCGCCGCCCACCGTGCCGTCGAAGCCGGCTAGAAACTCTGCACGCCCCAAATCCAATTTGTCGAGCCCATATTGCCTCTCCCTCGCCCCGGCCGTGCGTGTCGCCAAGTGCTCCAACCTGTGGAGGAAGCCTCGCGCGGCACATCGGGCTCGATCGTCGCCGTCGGTATCGGCCAGCCACACGCATCTGCGGAGCCTATGGGACCACAACGCCGCTCCGTGCGAAAACGTCAGACTCGTCGGAATGCTCAGCTTGTCGGCGAAGACGGTGAACTTGCCCGCTCGCCCGTCGCCGTCGGTATCTTCACAGATGCGGATATGGTCGTGGCCGTGCTCTTTCGGGCTGGATTGGATCGGGATAATCGACCGTCTCGGCAATCCACAGCCGGCCGCGTTCGTCCCAAGTGATGGCGATCGGCTTGCCGATGTCGGGCTCGGCCGCGAACAGTTCCACCCGAACCCTTCGGGCACGGACAAATGCTTCATCGATTCAGCCGGTTCGAGCGGTAACTGCATCTTGTTCCACGCGCCACCGCCACTTTCTTTTCGCCCGGCGGATAGAAGGCGATCTTGGCTTCGACGTATTCCAGCCGCTTGGCGTTCTTGGCAAGCGAGGTCATCTTCGTTGCGTCGAATGCCAGTGGGTCTGCGGCCTCGCCGGCCACGGCAGGATCGCTCCCCGTCGACCAACGAATCGCTTGCTCGATCAGGTTCAGGAGCTTTGATCTGCGTGAGCAGCGGATCGTCATGCCCCGACGCGGTGTAAGTCCTCCACCCTTCCCCGGTGCGTACCCAAGCCCAGGGCTCGACATGTTCGCCTTCCTTGTGGGCACGATCAGCACTTCGCTGATCAGGTGAGAGCAGCCGACTGCAGGTAGGTTTCGTCCCACACTTCGTAGTCGTGAAACCCGAGCATCCGTGTTTAGGCTGGACGATCTGCGGGCGAAAAACGCCCGTACCATGGCGCTTGAAGCCGCCCGCCGACAAACTCTTCGTATCTTTGTTCGATTTTGCAAAACAAGTGCTTTGTGCAATGGATTGGCACAAAACCGTGGCTCCGCTTTCCCGACATACCCAACCGAGGGCTGGCTCTTGCTCGGGGGTCATCGATCCGTTATTGGCGTAGACGATCAGGCAATCGTAATGGGCCAGGTTTCGCGGAATGAAATACGGCGCAGTCTGTCGGTACCTAGGTGACCTCAATGCCGACTCGCGGCATGGCCGGAATGAGCACGGCGGCCCGTTCGGCCGGCTTGTGGTGGCCGTTATCTCCGAGAACACGTTGCTCGAATCGTCGTGGGGCGGCGCAACGTGCCTCAGAAATGCTTATCATCAGAACCCAGGTGAGCTGCCGCCGGCTGCCTGCTGCTCGCCATTCGCTAATCATCGAGGCTTGTCCTTCAATTCGACAATAATGTTTCGCCATAACTTCTGGCCGACATTGAGCGCCTTCTATGCACTGCCGGTTCTTCGTCGATGCCCCGGTAATGCACTTCGCTGTCTCTGCATCGTGCCACGGTGCAAGAGCGAACCGTTGGCATCCAGAGCTTCGAGTTCGCCATCGCCGACGACCGACAAGAGAAATAGTCGCAATGATGGGCGTGCAGGCCCGTGCTCTTGCCCTGTGCCCAGGCGCAGGTCCCAAACCCGCACGCGCTCGTTTTCGAATTTATTGTTCGAAAACGAGCGCGTGCGGGTCTGGGACCTGCGCCTGGCCGGGCGAGAGCACGGGCCTACACGCCCATCATTGCGACTATTTCTATGTCGTCATCGGCGATGGCGAACTCGAAGCCCTCAATGCCGACGGTTCGCTCTTGCACCGTGGCACGATGCAGGACGGCGAAGTGCATTACCGGGGCATCGACGAAGAACCGGCAGTGCATGAAGCCCTCAATGTCGGCCAGAAGCTGTGGCGGAACATTATTGTCGAATTGAAGGACAAACCTCGATGATCACCGAAAGGCGAGCAGCAGGCAGCCGGCGGCAGGCGGCGGCGATAGCGAGCGCGTTGGCCTGGGTCCTGATGCTAGCATTTCTCAGGCGCGTTCGCCGCCCCGCCGGCGATTCGGCGCTGTTCCTCGGCGATAACGGCCACCACAAGCCGGCCGAACGGGCCGCCGTGCTGATTCCGGCCATGCAGCGGGTCGGCATTGAGGTCACCTATACCGACAAGCTAGCGATCTAATCCGCAAAACCTGGCCCGTTACGATTGCCTGATCGTCTATGCCAATCACGGCGATTACCCCCGAGCAAGAGTCAGCCCTGGTGGAATATGTCGAAAGCGGTCACGGTTTCGTGCCGATCCATTGCGCGAGCGCCTGCTTTCCGAAGTCGACGAAGTACGTGCAGCTTGTCGGCGGCCATTCGAGCGCCATGGCACGGGCGTTTTTCGCCCGCAGATCGTCCAGCCTGATCATCCGATTATGCTCGGGTTTCACGACTTCGAAGTGTGGGACGAAACGTACCGGCATCGGCTGCTCTCGCCTGATCGCGAAGTGTTGATGGTCCACAAGGAAGCCGAACATGTCGAGCCCTGGGCTTGGGTACGCACGCAGGGGAAGGGCCGAGTTTTTTACACCGCTTCGGGGCATGACGATTGTGCTCGCGCAATCCGGGCTTTCTGAACCTGATCGAGCGAGCGATTCGTTGGTCTACGGGGAGCGATCCTGCCGTGGCCGGCGCGGCCGAAGACCCGCTGGCATTCGACGCAACGAAGATGACCTCGCTTGCCAAGGACGCAAGCCGCTGGAATACGTGAGGCCAAGATCGCCTTCTATCCGCCGGGCGAAAAGAGCCGTGGCGGTGGCGCGTGGAACAAGATGCAGTTGCCGCTCGAACCGGCTGAATCGATGAAGCATTTGTCCGTGCCCGAAGGGTTCGGGGTGGAACTGTTCGCGGCCGAGCCCGACATCGGCAAGCCGATCGCCATGGACTGGGACGAGCGCGGCCGGCTCTGGATTGCCGAGACGGTCGATTATCCGAATTCGATCCAGCCCGAGGGGCAGGCCACGACCGTATCCGCATTTGCGAAGATACCGATGGCGACGGCAAGGCGACAAGTTCACGGTCTTTGCCGACAAGCTGAGCATTCCCACGAGTCTGCCGTTTTCACGCGGCGGCATTATCGTTCATCAGGCTCCGCAGACACTGTTTCTGGCCGATACCGACGGCGACGACGTGGCCGACGTGCGGCAAGTTCTTTTCACCGGCTGGAGCACCGGCGACACGCACGCCGGGCCGAGCAACCTGCAATATGGCCTCGACAATTGGTTTTGGGGCATGCTGGGTTACGCCGGCTTCGACGGCACGGTCGGCGGCGAACGCCTGAATTTCCGCCAGGGCTTCTTCGGTTCCGCCCAGATGGCTCGAAGCTCGAATTCGTCCGCTCCACGAATAACAACACTTGGGGCCTAGGCTTCAGCGAAGAGGGGTTGGTGTTCGGCTCGACAGCCAATCGCGATCCGAGCGTCTACATGCCGATCGCCAATCGGTATTATGAAGCGGTTCGCGGCTGGTCGCCAGGTGTTGGGCGGCATCGCCGACACGTATTTGTTCCATGCTCCGACCGAGAAAGATCCGCCAGGTCGATCATCACGGCGGCTACACGGCCGCGGCCGGGCATGCCCTGTACACGGCTCGCACGTATCCGCAGCCGTTTTGGAATCGCACGGCCTTCGTGGCCGAGCCGACCGGGCACCTGGTGGGATCTGTTGCTACTCGACGCGAAGGGAGCGATTTCCGCTCCACGAATCCAGGCAATCTGTTCGCTAGCGACGACGAGTGGGTAGCGCCGATCATGGCCGAAGTCGGGCCCGACGGCAACGTCTGGGTCATCGACTGGTACAACTACATCGTGCAGCACAATCCCACGCCGGCCGGCTTCACGACCGGCAAGGGGAACGCCTACGAAACCGAGCTGCGCGACAAGCAGCACGGCCGGATCTACCGCGTCGTCTATCGCGGCGCGCCGAAATCGGAGCCGCTGAACCTGCAGCAACGCATCGCCCGACAAGCTCGTGGCGACGCTCGCCCATCCGAACATGCTGTGGCGCAAGCACGCCCAGCGGTTGCTGGTCGAACGCGGGCAGCAGGACGTTGTGCCGGCGCTGCCGGGTTGGCCGGCGGTTCGCATCTCGACGCCATCGGCTTGGACGCAGGCGCGATCCATGCTCTCTGGACGCTGCATGGCCTGGGCGCGCTCGACGGCTCGCATCCCGAGGCGACGGCCGCTGCGTTAAGGCTCTGAAACATGCATCGGCCGGAGTGCGTCGCAATGCCGTGCAGGTTTTGCCGCCGACGGACGATTCCTTCCGGGCATTGCTGGCCGCCGGATTGCTCGGCGATTCCGATGCGCAGGTCCGCCTGGCGGCACTTCTGGCGCTGGCCGAAATGCCGCCGAGTCTCCGAGCCGGGAGCGCAGATCGCCGCGGCAATCGTCGAGGCCGGAGAACTTCACGCGATCGTTGGATTCCGGACGCGGCCACCAGCGCCGCGGCCCAGCACGATCATGCACTTTCTGCAATCGTCGTGCAATCGTTCGCGACGAACCCAAGGCCGATTGCCGCCGCGCTACGGAGCTGGTTTGATCGTGGCCGAGCACTATGCCCGCGGAAAGCCGGTCGATTCGGTGGGGGAGTTCTTCAGAGCGATTGCCGAGGGAGATGCGGCGTTGCTCGGCCCGATCGTTGCCGGCATGGCCCGCGGCTGGCCGAAAGGCACCAAGGCACATCTTGATGCTGCGGCCGAAGAGGCGATGGGCCGAATTCGTCAAGCAACTCAGCGCCGGCGAACAGGCCCAGTTGCTGAATCTGGCATCGAAGCTCGGCAGCCAAGGGTTGGGCAAGTATGCCGACGAAATCGTGGCTCGGCTGCTGGCCACGGCTAGCGACGCGAAGCTCGGCGACAGCGAACGCCTGGCGGCCGCTCGGCAACTGATCAGCGTTCGTGCCGACGACGAGGTGCTTGTCGGCCAATTGCTGGCGATCGTCAATCCGCGGGCTTCGAGCACGTTGGCCGGCGGGTTGATCGACGCGTTGGTTCGAGCCAATCGCCGCGGGTTGGGCCGGCGCTGGTCGACAGCTTGCCGGATTGACGCCGGCTGCCCGTGCGGCCGCGGTGCGCGTGCTGTTGAGCCGGCCCGATTGGACGCAGGCGCCCTGTTGGGCGCGATCGAACATGGCCAGTTGCAACTGACCGACCTGTCGCTCGATCAGAAACAATCGCTGGCCGCGTATCCCGACAAGGCGCTAGCCCGCCGGGCAAGGAACTGCTCAAGCGCGGGGGAGCGCTGCCCAATGCCGATCGGCAAAAAGTTCTCACTGAACTGACGCCACTGGCCAGCCAAACCGGCGACGTGGCCCAGGGAAGGTGGTTTTACCAAAGTCTGTGCCAAGTGTCATACGCACAGCGGCTGGGCAACAAGATCGGCCCGGATCTGACCGGCATGGCCGTCCATCCCAAGACTGAGCTGTTGATGCACATCCTCGATCCCAGCCGTAGCGTCGAAGGGAATTTCCGCGCCTACACCGTCGTCACCGACGACGGCCGCGTGCTTACCGGACTGTTAGCTGGCGAATCGAAGACGTCGATCGAACTGGTCGATGCCGAGGCAAAGGTTCATGCTGTGCAGCGAGAGAATATCGAAGAGCTGAGCGTTTCGGCTAAATCGATCATGCCCGAGGGCTTTGAGAAGCAGTTGCAGCCGCAAGAATTCGTCGACTTGCTGGAATTCCTGACGGCCAAGGGGCGGTTCGTGCCGTTGCCGCTGGCGAAAGTGGCCACGGTGGCGACCACGAAGAGCATGTTCCATGCAGCCGAGAACGGGCCCGACCGGCTGATCTTCGACGATTGGGGCCCCAAGACGTCGTTTGGCGTGCCGTTCCAGCTTACCGATCCGCGGGGCCAATCGTTGGCCAACGCGGTGCTGCTGTATGGCCCGTCGGGCACGATGCCGCCGCAAATGCCGCGGAGCGTGACGGTGCCGTGCAACTCGAAGGTGAAGGCTGCTGCATCTGCTGAGTGGCGTCAGCGGCTGGGGCTTTCCGGCCAGCCCCAAGGGCACGGTGTCGCTCATCGTTCGCCTGCACTACGCCGATGGCCAGATGGAGGATCACCCCCTGCGCAACGGCGAGGAGTTTGCCGACTATATCCGCCTGGTCGACGTGCCCGGCTCGAAGCTGGCGTTCAGGCTGGGCAATCAGCAGTTGCGTTATCTGTCCGTGGTTGCCGCGCGCAGCGAGACGGTCCGCGAGATTGAGTTCGTCAAAGGCCCCGACAAGACGGCTCCGATCATCATGGCCGCCACGGTCGAAACACCGTAGGGGAAGAAGGTAGTAGTCAGTATTCAGTAGTCCATAGGTCGGTTTGCTGGCATCTGTCTACCAGCCGGCGAGTGTCAGCGCGAAAAAGATCGCTGTGGCGACGAACAGACCGAAGAGTGTTCCGTCGATCGCGCCGTCTTTGCGGCCCGTCAAGCGGCCGATCAGTGCGCCGAGATTCCGAAGCCGCCGAAATAGCCCAGCGATTCGCCCAGGGCAATCCACAATTCGCTGGCACGCGCGAGACGCGACACGGCCAGAGCTACTGCGATCGGAACGGCCAGCAGCAACAGCGTGCGAAGCGAGAATTGCCAGCGGTCGGGTCGTGGACATGTCGAGGATGTCGCACCGTGTGCTTGAAAGTAACTACAAAGGAACACCGACGCGATCGAGAAGTAAATCACGATGCCGGTCACATCGACGAACGTGGCCACGAACGGGCTCGACGCATAGGCCGGATCGAAACCCAGCCGGCGGAACACCAGCGGCAGCATCGAGCCGACGAGCGTTCCCCAGATGCAAATCAGCATCACCGCCTGGGCGATTACCAGGGCGAGCATCCAGCGGTTGGCATTGCCCAGCACGGATTGCGGCGTGAGCGAAGCGCGGACAAACCCGAGAATTCCCAGCGTTACGCCCAGCATCAGCCCCAGGATCAATTCGTGCCGCAGCACGCGCCACCAATCCGGCAGCCGCACGTACCCAAGGCCATGGCCCGAGTGATGAGCGTGGCGGCCTGGCGCCGGAATTGCCGCCGTCGAGAGGCAGAGCGGAATAAACAGGCTCAAAGCCACGATGGCTTGCATCTCGTGTTCGAACTGGGCCAAGGCCGTAAAGGTGAACAGTTCGGCCACGAACAGGCATGCCAGCCAGCCGGCCCGATTGCGCCACATCGTCACCAACGGCACTTTCATGTAGTTCTCGGCCATCGAGCCGACGCCGCCCATCTTCAAGGCGTCGTCGGTCGCTTCCTGCACGACGATGTCGATCACGTCGTCGTGCGTGACGATGCCCACCAGCCGGTTCTCGGTGTCGACGACCGGCATGGCCAGGAAGTCGAACTTCTGCATCTTGCGGGCAACCTCTTCCTTATTCTGGGTGACGCAGACCGAAATCATCTCGCGCTGCATGATCTCGCTCACCTGCGCGCCGTCGGCGGAGCCAGGATCAGATCGTACAGCGAGACGAAGCCGATCAAATGCCGATCGGGATCGAGGACGTAGGTGTAATAGATCGTTTCGCTGTGATGGGCCTGCTGACGCAGGTTGGCAAAGGCGTCGCTGACGCGAATGTCGGGCGGCAGCCAGGAGTAATCGGTGGTCATCACCGAGCCGGCACTATTTGCCGGATATGACAGCAGCGTTCGGAATATCCTGCCGGTCGGCCTTGGCCACCAGCGGGAGCAGGCTTTCGACGACGTCGTGGCTCAGCGACCGGAGCAACCGCACGCGCTCGTCGTGCGGCATATTCTCGATGAGCCGCGACATGTGCTCCTGGCCGGTGCCGCGGACCATTTCCACCTGCTTGGCCCGCGGCAGAAACGGAAACACGTGGGCCTGCTTGCTCGATGGAAGCTATGCTCGAACAGTTTCCAAATCTCCTCGACCGACAGGCCGTCGCAACAATCGGCAATCGTGGCCGGGTGCAACTCGTTCATCACGGCCGCCAGGCCGGTGTCGTCGGGTTCAGCCAGCATCATGCGGATGTCGGGAAGCAAGCAGATGATCGGTCATGGCGGTTCTTTCGCAGAGCGTCTGGCGCAAAGTGGGCTAACGCGGAAAATTGTAGCAGACAGCGTACTACCTGGAACGGTTTACCGGCCGGCACAACCGTTACGCCGGCGCGACCCGCATGCGGCCAGCGTGCCGTGAAATGCCGGCAGCCCGAGAAATCAAGCTAGGCGAATTAAGGGGACCGTGACTGCTGGTCGATACGCTTGCTTAGCTGCAGCATCGGACCCCGATTCCCTAATTTCCGTAACCGCTACTCCTTGAACGGAGACCTCCCCATGAAACTGCGTACCATTTTTGCCGCTTTGGCCGTTGCCGTCGTGTTGGCCTTCGCCGCCGCCCAGGACGCCAATGCCGGTCTGTTCAACCGTGGTTGTAACAGCTGCTGCGAGCAGCAGCTGCTGTGCTCCGGAACCCACCTGCTGTGCCCCGGCCGCCCCGACGTGCTGCGCCCCGGCCGCTCCGACCTGCTGTGCTCCCGAGCCCAGCTGCTGCGCCCCGGCCCCGAGCTGCTGCAATTCGTGCTGCAAGCCGTCGCTGGGAACGGCTGCATGCCAAGCTGCACAGCATGTGCCACCGCAACAGCTGCTGCAAGCCGAGCTGCTGCGAGACCACCTGCTGCAGCCCCGAACCGAGCTGCTGCGCCCCGGCCCCGAGCCTGCGGCTGCGGCCACTAAACTTGATCGACCGGTGTCCAATACCGGTCGCTCTTGAGCGATCTCCTTTGCTCACACAAAACGGCCCCTCGCTTCGGCGAGAGGGCCGTTTTTGTTTGTGCAGCGGCGAGAACGCAAGAGTTAGGCTATCACCAACCTGGATTATTCACCACAGAGGCACAAGGACACAGAGAAGAGAGCAAGAAGAATGATGAGTAGGAAGGGACCATGACAAATTCGCGGTGCCATTCATCGCCATGGTACCCGATCACAAGACAACTTCGTTAATTCTGCATCAGCAGCGATCGTTACTTCCTCGGAGTCTCTGTGCCCAGCCATTTGAAGCTGTCACTTTCTATCTGGGTTACGGGCTTGCAGGACACGAAACGTAGAAACGTGGTTGCCGCGATTGCCGCTCTTCCGCGGTTGCTGTTTGCGTTTTGGAGACCAAGAGTGGGTTGCGAAGGTCGAGAGGTTGACGTGTTTGGCCAGCCGGAGCAGCGCCTTCGCCAGTTCCTGGTTGGCCAAGTCTGCGAATGCCTGCGTCCAATGGCGAGCTGGAACGGCGATTTCCATGCCGCGAAGCGTCGCCGTGATTTCGTTCGCCAGATAGTACGTCGAGATCTTTTTCGGAGCTGTCTTGCGATGGGCTGCCCGCATCGCGGCCTTGACGATGCTGAGCAAATTAAACGTCACCAGCGCCAAGCAAAACGCCAACAGTGCCGCTTTGGGATACCCCAGCGTGTTGACTTCGCCACGCAGAACTGTGGCCAGATCTTGGAACACGGTTTCAATCTTCCAACGCTTGCGGTACAGATCTGCAATCTTCCGCCCGTTCACCTTGGCCGGCAGATTCGTCAAGATGTGGATGAATTGCTCTTTGTCGCGGGTCGGGCTGCCCAAACGGACCGTGATCCGGCGGACCGTCCAAGCAGTGCCATCGGGACGTTTCAACGTCAACGCCTGCTCGTACACCGTGCCGGTCTCAGTCGTGCCCAGCTTCTTGCGTCTGCCAACCAGCTCCCCGCGAGTATTGCCCATGTGCTGTCGGATGGCAAAGTAGGCCTTCCGGGAGTCGATGCCGTCCAAGAAAGAGGGAGTGCAGAAATTGCGGTCTGCCATCCAGCAATCACCGGCTTCAATGATCTTGAAGAGTTGTACGGACAACGGGCGTTCGTTGGCGTGCCCGTCTTCACAGGCGATAACTTCGACTGCCAACATCACTTGCGGATCAAGCACCACCAACGCAATGCCGGGCAATGCGGCGGCACGGGTGCCACGCAACTCGGCGATGCGATGATCCGTACCCGCGAAGCGGTTGCCATCCAAAATCCGGAGTCGATAGCCAGGCAGCAACGCCTGTGGCTGGGCCTTCATCGCGACGAAGACTTCGGCAAGGCTCTTCGCCGTTTCGTGGACCAATTGCTCCGAGACGCACGGCTCAACACCACCCAGCTTGTCGTAAACGGCCCTAACAGAAACGCCGATCTCTTTGTCCGCGCGATACGACGCCAGCACCGATTTGTGATAACGGCAAACTACGCCCGCCAACAGGTTGGCGACCGTGGAAAACAGCAACCGGCCCTCGTACTGTTGCTTGGCGGCGTCGGAGAACAACTTATCAAGGCGAACGGGCGCGAAAACGTTCTCCATGGCGGCACGAAACATGACGGTCACGGGGCTCGCGCCTACGAACTGCTCAAAGATTTTTCTCAGGAACATAAGGCACCTACCTGTGGACGATTCAAACACCACAGAAAGCGTTGCCACATCGACCGAAAAGACAAGCCCATGCGAACCTGGGACGCCGCTAGCAGCCGGCACCGACAGCTTCAAATGGCTGGTCTCTGTGCCTCTGCGATTCTTCCTCCGACGATTGATGCATGCTCAGCCGTCGAGCAGATAGACGTCGACGCATTCGCCAGGCGCGAACACGCGCTCTTGGCTCGAAAAGCAAGCCAGCGCATTCGCCGCTGCCAGGCCGCGCAGATCGGCGGAGCCCCGGTAGCGGACTGGTTCAACCGTTGCACCGTGTTCAGTTTGCCTGAAGACAGCCGGATAATAGGTTGGCCGGCCTCCCGGATGGCGATGTTCGACCGCCAGGCTCGCCGTGGTTTTCGTCAGGCCGACCGAGCTGCGCCCCGCCAAACGCGAGAGCACGGCCTGACAAACAGCTCAAAACATACATAGCTGCTCACTGGATTGCCGGGCAGTCCGAACACCAGCTTTGCCGGCTGGCCCGGACTTGCGCCGAACCACAGCGGCATACCGGGTTTGATATTTACGTTGTGAAACACCTGCTCGACGCCCAATTCGGCCAGCACGCCTGGCACCAGGTCGAGGACGCCGGCCGAAACGCCGCCGGAGACGACGAGCACGTCGGCCTTGAGGCCGACGGCGATCAAACGGCGAAGCTCGGCGGGCTCGTCGCCGGCAATTCCCAGGCCTTGTGCGATCGCGCCGGCACGAACCACGCAAGCCGCGAGCATGGGTTCGTTGCTATTGCGGAGCTGGGCCGGACCCGGCAACTGGTCGCAAGGCACGAGTTCGTTGCCGGTCGCCAGAACCGCCACGCGCGGGGTGCGAACTACGGCGACTTCGCTCCGGCCAACTTCGGCCAGCAGCCCGATCTCGATCGAGCGCAGTGGCCGGCCGCGTTCGAGCACGACGTCTCCGCGACGCAGCGACGCGCCCATGCGGACGATATTTTGGCCGCTATGACAGCCCTCGTCGCGGATGCGAATACGCGGCGATGGGCCCGCGTTGAGCGTTTCCATGCGTTCGACCATCACGACCGCATCGGCGCCGGCAGGAAGCGGCGCACCAGTCATGATCTGGATCGCACAGCCCGAGGCGACCGAATGTGCAGGGACGGCCCCGGCCACGACCTGTTCGATGACGGAGAACTCGCCCGAGCCGTCAGCCAGGTCGGACGAGATTACGGCGTAACCGTCGACGGTCGATTTATCATGGGGCGGCGAATCGACGTCGCTGGCGACGTCTTCGGCCAGCACGCTTCCCAGGGCGGCCGCCAAACCGATGTGCTCGGTCGCGAGTGGCCGGGCGTGACTCAGGACGCTCGACAGAGCCTCGTCGACGGTGAGCATTTTGGAGCCGCCCAACGTGCGCGAACGTTCAAGGTGTTCGCAGGGCACCTGAAGAAACCGGTTTCAACTTCAGAAACCGCCGTAGCAATTCGATGCCATGATGGGTCAGGAAGCTCTCCGGATGGAATTGAACGCCGTGCAGCGGAAGGTGGCGGTGCCGGATGGCCATGATTTCCTGCGTGCCATCGGGCGCGTCGCACCAGGCGCAAACTTCGAAGTCGTCGCTGAGCGTGCCGGGCTGGATGACCAGGCTGTGATAGCGCGTGGCCTGGAACGGGTTTTCCAATCCCTCGTACAAACCGCGATTGTCGTGGTGGACCAGGTCGGTTTTGCCGTGCATCAGCCGCTTGGCCCGCACGATCTCGGCGCCCGTGGCATGGCCGATCGATTGATGCCCCAAGCAAACTCCCAGAATTGGAATCTCCGCGGCGAAGCGTGTGACGCAGTCGCACGAGATGCCGGCCTCGCGTGGCGTGCAAGGTCCGGGCGATATGATCAGATGCGAGGGCCGTCGGGCGGCGATGCCCTCCAGCGTGATTTCGTCGTTGCGATGCACTTCCAGATCGAGCGACGGATCAATTTCGCCCAACCGCTGGACCAGGTTGTAGGTGAACGAGTCGTAGTTGTCGACGAGTAGAATCATGGCGAAATGCTAAATGATAAATCTCAAATGTTAAATGAAACACGACGGGCGTCTGCACTCCCATTTATCATTTATCACTTGGCATTCAGCATTATTTGCCTGCCCCCGCGCAGCGCGTGAAAGCGTTGGATCAGATCACGCGTCGTGGGGCCGGGCTCTCCGCGGCCGATTACGCGGCCGTCGACCTTGACGACGGGGATCACTTCGGCGGCCGTGCCGGTCAGGAAGCATTCGTCGGCAATGTAAACGTCGTGCTTGGTCAGCGTGATTTCGTGGACGGCGATGCCTGCGGCGCGCGCCAGTTCGATCACCGCGTCGCGAGTCACGCCTTCCAGGATTCCGGCGTCGATCGGGGGCGTGAGCAGTTCTCCCTGCGCGAACCAGGAAGATATTGTCGCCCGTGCATTCGGCGACTTCGCCCTTATGGTTGAGCATCAAGGCCTCGCTGCAGCCGGCCTGCAAGCCTTCGAGCTTGGCCAGGATGTTGTTCAGGTAGTTCAGCGCTTTTGATCCGCGGGCTCAATGCGGCCGGATGGTTGCGCGGAATGCTGACCGTGACAATCTCCAACCCCTTCTCGTACAGCTCTTTGGGGTAGAGCGAAATATGATCGGTGATGATGATCACCTGCGGATCGCTGGTGCGATTGGGGTCGAGCCCCAACGATGCCGGCACCGCGTGTGACGACCAGACGGATGTAGCCGTCCGAAATACCGTTGGTCGCCAGCGTATCGACGACAGCCTTTGCCAATTGCGTCGCGCGAGATGGGGATCTGCAAACGAATGGCCTGGGCCGATTCCCAGAAGCCGGTGCAGATGCTGCTCCAGGCGAAAGACGCGGCCGCTGTAGCTGCGGAGGCCTTCGAACACGCCGTCGCCGTAGAGCAGGCCGTGATCGTAGACGCTGATCTTGGCGTCTTCCTTGTCGTAAAGCCGGCCGTTGATGTAAATCTTCAGAGACCATGGGCCTGCGTTCGCGTTTCGATGGAAAAAGGAAGGTGGGGAATGACGAACGACGAACTTCGAATGACGGATCAAATCCGAATTACGAATGACGAACGTGATGCACAATTAGTTCGTGCAATGCGCATTCGTAATTTGCGCATTCGTCATTCTTTCGTCATTTGAATTTCGACCTTCGTCATTTGCATTCAAACGGTCTCGACTTGCCCCTCGGCCAATCGTACCACCCGATCGGCCTGGTCGGCGATGGCCAGATCGTGCGTCACCATGACTATAGTGAGCTTCTGTTGGGTATTCAAGGTTCGCAGGATTTGCATGATTTCGCTGCCGGTCGAACGGTCGAGGTTGCCGGTCGGTTCGTCGGCCAGCAACACTTCCGGCCCGGCGATCAAGGCCCGGGCGATTGCGGCTCGCTGCATTTCGCCCCCCGAAAGCTCGCGCGGCTTGTGCCGCAAACGATGCCCCAAACCGGTGGTTTCGAGCAATTGCGTGGCCCGGGCGACGTTCTCCTGGCGATGTCGGCGATAGGCAAACAGGCCCTGGGCGATCATCAGCGGAGAGAGGACATTCTCCAGCGCCGTAAGTTCGGGCAGCAGATGATAGAACTGGAAAATCATGCCGAACGTCTTATTTCGCAGGCCATCGCGTTTGGCCGACGGCAAATTGTCGATCCGTCGACCGTCGAAATGACACCTCGCCGCCATCGGGCGCGTCGAGCGTGCCCAGCAGGTGCAAGCAGCGTGCTCTTGCCCGAGCCGCTCTGGCCGATGATCGACAGGAATTCGCCGCGGCGGACCTCGAGATCGACGCCGCGCAAGACCGGGATCTCGACGTTCGCCTTTGCGATAGTGTTTTTCCAACTGCAACGCCCGCAAACGAACGGACGTAGCGTGAGCATCTGCCTGCGGCGCAAAACCGGTGGCGTACGGGGCTCCGGACGGCGCCGCGCGCCGCGGCGACTCGATCGGATCGCAACCTGGGACGATTCATTCATAGCGCAGGGCCTCGACAGGGTGCAAACGGGCGGCGCGACGTGCCGGCAAAACGCTCGCCAGCACGGCGATCACCAACGCTCCAAACACGATCCAACTGACCGTGAAGGGTCGATGATCGTCGGAATACGGTAGAAGTAATAGATGTCGGGATCGAAGACCTGGCTGGCCGGTGACCGTGCCCAACAGGTCGGCGATGGGGTTGATGTAGATCACGAACAGCAGGCCGATCAGCATGCCGACTCCGGAGCCGACCATCCCCAGCGACAGGCCATAGCCGAGGAAGATGCCCATGATGCCGCGGCCGCGAGGCGCCGAGCGATTTGAGGATGCCGATGTCGCGGGTCTTCTCCACGACGATCATGAAAAAGATCGCCAGGATGCCGAAGCCGGCCACGGCGATGATCATGAAACAACAGCACGTTCAGGATGGCGGTTTCCATCTGCACGGCGGCCAGCAGGGCTCCTTGCTTGTCGCGCCAGGTGGACACGGCGTACAACTCGGGCGGAAAGGCGCCGCGCAGCTTGTCGCGAACGGCCTGGGCATCGGCGCCGGGCTTGAGACGAATCTGAATGCTCGTGGCGTAGCGCATGCCCGGTTTCGGTTCGACCATGCCCCGCAGTTCCTGCAGCCGACCGAGCGGAACGAACACAAAGCTGGCAGTCGTATTCGCTCATCTTGCATTCGTAGAAATCAACGATCGTGAATGCGTCGTCGATGGCGCGCGGCGGAGTGCCGGCTGTCGGAAAGGTCAGCTTCATGTCGTCGCCCGGCAGGACCAGAAAACGTTCGTCGCCCTGCCGGTCGCGAAACGTGGCCAGCGCCATGCCCAGCACGACGCCCGTGTGCTGCTGCTTGAGCGGATCGAAAACTTCGGCCTGCGTTCGACGCCGCGTCGAACGGATTGACCTGGCCGCTGGCCGGCTTGGCCGGTTTCGGTTCCGGCCGGTCGCGGCGGTTGGCTGGCTTGGCGAACGGATCTTCCGGGCCTGACCGCTTCTTGATTCCTGGCGCTGGTCTTCTGCCGCTCGATTTCGAAGGCCCGCTGCCGTTTGACGACCTGCTGACGATGCTTCCAGCCGGCCCGGCGCGATCTCGCGGTCGGCGTTGCGTCGCCGCGTCGTGCGATCGCCGGACTTGTCGTAACCGTCCTGGCGCAGATCGAAGTTGAAGTTCTTGCGGTTTTCCGGATGCTGCAGGTACTGCGCAAAATCGCCGGCCTCGGCCTGCGTCTTTTCATCGACGCCGATCAACTGCACCGGCCGCGTGACCCAATTGCCGCCGTACTGGAAGCTGAGCATGGCCGGCACGGTGACCGTCGGCGTCATGCCGGCGATCGCGTCGCCGGCGACGTTGCGGATCTGCTGCATGTGCCATTGCGGGATCGGGAAAGCCTTCGAGGCTGTGCGCTTCGAAGACCAGGTCCGAAAGGATGCTGTGCAGTCGGGTCATGCATTTCATGGCTGAAGCCGGCCATGACGCTGTTGACCACGATCATCGTGGCCACGCCCAGCGTGACGCTGATGATCGAGGCCAGCGCGATATACCGCGTCCGCAGATATCGCCAGCAGAGCAGGAACTTGTACATGGCCAATCCTTTGGCCGGTCGTGACAGGAGCAATGGAAAGGAGACGAAGCAGAGGGGGAGACACAGGATGAACACGTTGGCAACGCGAGCGCATACGCGTCGTAAGCATGCGGTCACTTTCCTATCTCGTGTTCATCTGTGTTCATCTGTGGTTCCTTTTTAATCCGTCCGTCGTTTACCTATCGCTTCGTGGCGCAGCAGCGGGAACAGGATCACGTCGCGGATGGTCTGGCTGTTGGTCAGCAGCATCACCAGTCGATCGATGCCGATGCCCAATCCGCCGGCCGGCGGCATGCCGTGACGCAGGGCGCGGATGAAATCGTGGTCCATCTTGGCCATCGAGTCCTCTTCCTTCTGGCCGGCCAGCTGCGTGCGGAACAACTGCTCCTGCAAGTCGGGATCGTTCAACTCGGTGTAGGCGTTGGCCACTTCCATGCCCTGCGACGAACAGCTCGAACCGCTCGGCGATGGCCGGATTGCCGGCCTTGCGCTTGGTCAGCGGGCAGATGCTGGCCGGATAGTCGATCACGAAAATCGGGCCGATCAGCTTGTCCTCGACGCGTTCTTCGAAGACCTCGCTCTTGATCACGTCGGGATGCTTGCCGGCCGTGTCGAAGCCGATCTCGTTCGGCCAGCGCCTGGATGCCGGCCGCGTCCGTCGGGCGACAAGCCCGGTGTGTTCGGCGAACAATTCGTCGTAGGTCTTGCGGGCAAACGGCGGCGTGAAGTCGATCGTCGTTTCGCCCCAGGGCATCTGCAGCGGCCTGGCCGGTGGCGTCGGATCGCATCGACGATCACCTTTTCCGCTCAGGTCCATCATCGAGCGGTAGTCGCCGTAGGCCTGGTAGACCTCGAGCATCGTGAATTCGGGATTGTGCCGCGGGCTGATCCCTTCGTTGCGATAGACGCGGCCCAGCTCGTAGACCCGCTCCATGCCGCCCACCAGCAGCCGCTTCAGGTGCAGCTCCAACGCGATCCGCAAGTAACAGCGGCATATCGAGCGCGTTGTGGTGCGTCATGAACGGCCGGGCCGCGGCGCCGCCGGCGATCGAGTGCAACGTCGGCCCCTCGATCTCGACAAATCCTTCGCCGGCAAGCGTCTGGCGGATCGACTGCACGATCTTGGTGCGATTCAGAAACCGCGGCAGCACGCCGTCGGTGTAGATCAGATCGAGATAGCGCATCCGCTGCCGCAGCTCGGGATCGCTCAGCCCGTGATGCTTCTCCGGATGCGGCTCGATGCGACTTGGTGAGGAAGTGCAGCTTCTCGGCGAAGATCGTCAGCTCGCCGGTCTTGGTGCGCTTCAACTCGCCTTCGACGCCGATCAGATCGCCCAGGTCGAAGCACTCGGCCATGGCCCAGTTCTCATCGCCGACCTGGTTGCGGCCGATGAACACCTGGATCTGGCCGGTCCAATCGCGAATATCGAGGAAGATCAGCTTGCCAGTCTTGCGCTGCAGCACGATCCGGCCGGCCGCGCGGACCTTGGGGCCATGCGATGTTCGGCTTGCCGCCCTCTTCGGCCGGCGGCGTCGGTGACGATCTCGCCTTCGCGGCGCGAATCGAGCCAATCGACTGGTGGTCGTCGAAGCGGCTGTCCCCAGGGATCGACGCCCAGCTCCTGGAGTCTTGCGCAGCTTTCGCGCCGGGCGGCTTCGTGAACTCCAGGGGCATTGGCGGTCGGCGTGTGATCGTCAGCGGGCGTCATGGTGGTTTTTCGAGCTTTTCCACGGCCGGTGGCTGGCCAAACTCCAAGCCGGCGAAGCCGCTTGGAAGCCTCGGTTTTGCAATAACTCAAAGGGTCGCAACATTTTAGTAAACAGCCGAACAGGGTCAATGTCACCTGAAAGGCCCTTCCGAATCCGCCGTTCGGCAGCGGCCGGCCCAGTTGCTATGCTGAGGGGCTAAGCATGCATAGGCCAGTGGGTTAGACACGGAAGGCGATTCATGAATCGAACATGCTGGAAATCGGTGGCGGCTCCTGAGCGGCCTGGTTCGTCGCGTTGCCCGTGCTTGAGCCTAACGGGCACTCCAGTGGCGGTCGCTGCCACCCCGGAGAGTTCGGGCGAAGCTCAATTCACGCCGGCCAAGAATGAAGCAGCGTTGCCGGCGATGTTCCAAATGCCGGCACACCGCTTCACGTTCCGGCAGAAATCCGGTCGAAACCTGCTCGACGACGATGGAGATTTCGCTGGTGACATTCCCATCGCCGGTCGAGACGCCCCACCCGGCCAATAACACGGTGCATTGCGAATACTTTCGCCCTTTGGCCCCGGGCCGGCATCGGGCGGTCGTGGTCCTCCATATTCTGGGGGGCGACTTCGACTTGGCCAGGCTCTTTTCCCGCTATTTGGCCCATCACGGCGTGGCGGCGCTGTTCGTAAAGATGCCGTACTATGGACCGCGACGCGACCCGCAGAGTTCGGCGCGGATGGTCTCGCCCGATATTCGGATGACGGTCGCCGGCATGCGTCAGGCGGTGCTCGACATTCGCCAGGCAGCAGCCTGGCTGGCGCAGCCGCGAGGAGATCGACTCCGATCAGCTAGGCGTGTTCGGCATCAGCTTGGGGGGCATCACCGGGGCGCTCGCCGCGACAGCCGAGCCGCGACTGACCAACGTCTGCCTGATGCTAGCCGGCGGCGACATTGGCAAGGTGGCTTGGGTCAGCCCCGAATTGGCGCCGCTGCGTAACCGCTGGCAGGCCGAGGGCCGATCCAAAGAAGAATTCTTTGCGTTGTTGAAGACCGTCGATCCGGTGTCGTATGCCCAGATTGTACCCGGCCGGCGGATGCTGATGATCAACGCCAGTCACGACGAGTTGATTCCGCGGGCCTGTACAGAGTCGCTGTGGCGAGCCTTCGGCCAACCGCCGATTGTCTGGTTCGACGCCGGGCATTATTCGGCCATGAGCTACCTGTTCGACGGTCTGAATCGCGTGGCGAGGTTCTTTCAGCCGCCGCCGGCCAGCTAGCGTTCGGCGGGCCTAATTCATCCGCGCGATCTGCGCCAGTTGATTGCGGAGTTGGAAGAAGTCTTCGCGCAACTGGTCGATTTGCCATTGCACGTACTCCTGGCTGGCCTCGTTGCCAATGCTCTTGGCTTTTTCCAAGTTGATGCTGGCCAACTCAGCCGTCAGTCGCAGTCGCTCTACTTCTGCCGTAGGAATTGCACCGGGGCTCATCTGGTTAACGGCCCTGGCCCGATTGAAAGCGCTCGCGAGTAGCGGGCGTTCGCCTCGGCGCTCACGAGGAACATGTTGACGGGCCGGCCATTGCTCTGCTTGAGCATGCTCAGTTGTTTTTCGGCCACGGCGACGACCTGCCGCAACGCTTCAATGGCCACATTGGTGAACGTACCCGGAACCTGCTTGTTGGTGTCGAGCGCCCGTTGCAGTTGGACCTTTGCCAACTCCAAGTAGGTTTCGGCGTAGCGGATATTCAATTCGCCAGGAGTCGCAGCCATGGCGGGCTGCGCAGGCGCTTGGTTCTGTTGAACCACCGCCACGTTCAAGCCGGTAATCAGAGCCAATACGATCAGCAGTCGCTGGCCGGTCATGGGAGTCTCCTTGATGAGTGCGGTGCGCATTTTGATGCCGTGAGCCCGTTGAGCCGGGGATTTGAACCAGGTTCCCGCGATCTGCCTCGCGTATGTTTCAGCATCGTGCGCCGATTGGCCAGTTGCAAGCTGCGCTGGCGTGATTGGCACGCAACTGGGTCGACTCAAAAGCGTAGCTTACGGCGGAACCGGTACCGCCAGGCGTGCATCCGCGGCGGCGGCAAAAGCGTTACGGCCGTCAAATTCAGCCCGAACGTTGCCGCAGGTCAATCGGTGACGATCCGCAAGGCCGATGGCTCGACGGCGATCTCGACGGGCGTGAATTCGGCCGCCTCTCCATCCAGTTCCAAGGGCACGCTGGTCGCCGATCGCAGCCGGATCCGACGTGCCCGGCCGTATCGCACTTCGCTCAATCGCCGATGCTGGCCCAGCACCACGGCCGCGGCATACACGGCCAGTCGAACAGTACCCGGCTTGGTGAATACCACCCAATCCAGCCAGCCGTCGTCAGGCAATGCGTCGGGGCACAGTTGCAATCGGAGCGCATATTGAGGAATGTTGAAAACCATGGCCAAAGACCCCGCAACGCACTGGCCATCGGCTTCCAGTTCGACGGTCGGGAACGGATAGCAGCAAAACGATGTTGCAATTGGCAATACGTAGCTGTGGCTGCCGACGCGTCGCAGTCGGGATTTGTCCTGGCGCCAGTCTGCCAGGCGATGGGCCACGTCCCCGTCAAAGCCTCCGCTGGCCACGATACTGAACAGCCGGTCTCCAGCGCGGCCCAGGTCGATCGAACGTGTTCGTCCCCGAGCGATCTTGCCGGCCAACAGCGTGGAATCGGTCGTAAAGCCGAATTCGCGTGCAAACAGGTTTTCATTGCCCAAGGGAAGCACTGCCAAAGGCACGTTCAAGCGATAGTTGATCGTGCGGTTCAAGGTGCCATCTCCTCCGGCGGCCACGGCACAGCGAAATTCGTCTGTAAAACCGGGCTCACGGACGAGCGCTTCCAACTCATCGAGTTGCCAAACGGGCTGCGGTTGCAGCCCCTCGGCACTCAAGGCATGGGTCAACTCGGCCACGTGCTGCCGATTCTTCTTGGCACCGCTGTAGGGGTTGGCCAGGATGATTACCTTGGCTGGCAGCTTACTCCCCGCTGGGGGCGGTGAGCGGTGGCTGGCAGGGGAGGTTTCGAATGGGTCGGGCGATACGCTGGTCATGCAAATCTCTTGGCACGGCACTCGGCCACGTCATGCATTCCGCCAGGCAGATTTCGTTGGGTGGTCAGCAATGGGCCAGAGTAGAATCAAATCCGGGGCCTCTGCCAAGGTCCAACGACTGAGGTGTCCTTTAGGCGTGCCCGATTGATCCTGCTTCGAAATCGCAGCGGAGCCGTTGGGCTATACCTGCCCCCCGCGGTAAGATTTCCGCGTTTGGTCAGTGGAACGCACTCTGAGCGTAAGACCCGTCACGGGCGTTGCGCCTTGGCAGGCTGTGACGATCAGCGAACGTGGCGTGGGGAGAGAACTCGCACCCCTTTTCGTGTTGCGCCGGCAGATCACGTTCGGGCCTGTGGTGCCTCCTTCGCGGCCCTGGTTTACAAAAAGGAGTTTGTTCTTGCGTCATGACGGTCCAGAAGCTTGACGCTCTATTTTTTCAGTGTTAGGATCGCAACTGTCCCCGCTTTCCTAGCTGCGCGAGTGGTTTGCGCCACGAGCAGACGGCGGTCTTTCGGCGCAAGAGAAGATGATGCTGGGCAAGCGCGCGGGAGTTGTTGACCTTAGGAGTCCACGTTGTCGTGGTGGCCTTTGGGTTCGTAGCTTCGGAACACTTCACGGAACAGTCCTCCGCACACGAATCCTTGGTCGTTGACTCCTTCGAGCATCGACCGCGTTTGATCATCCGTGTTTGATGAAGACCGTGCTTGATGAAGACCGTGGGTTTGCATCTTGTAGTTCGCCATCTCCTTTAAGAACTTCAGACGAACAGTAGAAGAGGATCCGCTATGAGTTCTCTTGCCATCCGTGCCCGCAGCCTTGATGTGTTGCTGGCGATGGTTGTCGCAATCGGCGTCTTCGGGACGTTGGCTACTACCCCGAGCTATGCCCAGGAGGAAGCCAAACCGGCGGCCGCCGCTGATCCCGCCGCCGCGGCCGATCCCGCCGCAGCCCACGGTGGAGAGGAAGCGCCGCATGCGACCAGCATGGTCTGGTGGGTCATTGAGACCTCAGGCGCGATCGGCGCCGTGATTTTGGTGCTGTCGATGTACTTCATTGCCACGGTAGGTCGGTTGTTTGTCGAATTACGCCCCGTCGTGACCACGCCTCCCGATGTGATCGAAGAATGCGAGGCTCTGCTGGAGAAGCGAGATTTCAAGGGGATCTTTGCCCTCGTGAAAGAGGATGACTCCGCATTCAGCCGCATCGTCTCGGCCGGCCTGGCCGAATTGTCCAGCGGCCTGGCCGACGCCCGCGAAGCGATGCAGCACGTGGGTGAGGTCATCACGGTCGATATGGAAAAGAAAATCAGCATGCTGGCCGTGCTGGGCACGCTGGGGCCGATGATCGGGCTGCTCGGTACGCTCAAGGGGATGATCGCCAGCTTCAGCGTGATTGCCATGAGCGATCAGGCGATCAAGGCCTCGGCCGTGGCCGGTGGTATTTCCGAAGCTTTGCTGCTGACGTTCGAAGGCGTGGCATTGTCGGTGCCGGCCATTTATTTCTTCGCCGTCTTCAAGAATCGCACTTCGACCTTGAGCGTGAACACGATGCTGGAAGCCGACGAATTTGTCCGCAAACTGTCCAATGCGGCTCGTGGCAAGGGCGGCGCCTCGGCTCAGACGGCTGCCAAGGTGCCGGCCGGCGCGATAAGGGGATCCATGCGAAGTTCGCCCAGCAGGAACGTTCAGGTCAGATGGTTTTAGCCTGCCAACCCTGGAAGTGATGTCATGTCCTCATCCATGTCGCACGGTTCGAGCGCCGAGCCGAACCTGACCCCGATGTTGGACATGGTGTTCCAGTTGGTCACGTTCTTCATGCTGGTGATGAACTTCAAGGCCGCTTCGCTTGATTTGACGCTGCATCTGCCCGTCATTGGGTCGGCGAAGCCTGTCGATACGAAAGGCCAGGAAGATTTGCTGATCCTGAATATCGACAAGGATGGCCACCTCAACGTCTACGGCATTGCGAAGCAGGACGTCAACGGCTACATCGCGGGCGAGGCGCAGGCCAGCCTGCTCGCCGCCCGCCGCAACAAGCCCGACATCAAGTCCGGCGACGAACTGCCCAGTACGGTGGTGGTCCGCGCCGACAAGAGCACGGCCTTTAATATGCTCTACAAAGTCATCAAGATCTGCCAGGATCACGGCTACCGCAAATTTGCCCTCAAGGCCATGAATAAGGAAGAATAGGGCTTCGCGACAGTTCGGCGATGGGTCGTCGAAGCCCGGGTGCCGCCCCGGTACGTTTGCCGCCGATCAAATAAACGCCGCTAGTCGACTAATAAAACTCTGCCTCGATCGTTGAACAACATAGGTTTCCTTCGAAAGCCCAAGTAGACGAATCGGTAATATCGCTTCGGGGCGGCCGATCGCCGGCAAAAGAATGCGTTATGAGCAAGAAAAAGCGTAAGGGATCCGAAAGCGTCGAACTGAATCTGGCAGCCATGCTCGACATGGCTTTTCAGTTGCTGACATTCTTCATTCTCACCTTCAAACCGGCTCCAGTTGAAGGCCAGGTCGATCTTCGCCTGCCGCCTCCCGAACCCGTGACCAACGTCCAGGCCAAGGCGCCGCCGGCCGGTAGTGCGGATTCCAAGGATCCCGTTCAGGGCCTCGAATCGTTGATCGTCAGCATTTTCCCCACGCCGGGTGGGCAAATCGGATCGCTGGCCATCGGCGAGTCGAATGTCGCCGGGTTGGGGCAGCTCGAAGCCCAACTCAAGACCATCCTGGCCGATCCTGGCAGCCCCTTCAAGCAAGTCATCATCCAGGTCGGCGCCTTCGCTGCGCTACGAAGAATTAATGCGTGTCATCGACATCTGCACCCGCCAGTCGATGGCCGACGGATCGAAGCTTTCCAAGTTGAGTTTCGTCGAATTGCCCGAGGCAGGCGGGAACTAACCATCAGCCATTACGTCGAAAATGGAGCCGGTTTTTTCAGGTCGACGTGCCAGGCTGCAATTCGAGAATCAGGCCTCCTGCTCATGCGACGCTTTCGCCGACCACCGCCGCAAAAGCTCTTGAGTGGTCGGGAATTCACCCGCCTCATGAGCATGCTGCTCATGCTCGGCGTGCTGTGGATGATGATGATGCGCGCGCGCGACCCGGACGTTTGGCGTTGGTTGGCCAGCGATCCAGACGGTGGCAAGAGAACGGTCCAGCCGGATGACGATGAGCCGGACCAGCCGGTGGGTCCGCGGGCAGGCAAGCGATCCGAGCCCAGGGCGGACGAGCCCAAGCGTGTTGACGTCGCGTCCGCCGCGGCAATGCAGGCGGACAATAAACCGGACGACGGCAAACCGGACGACGGCAAACCGGACGACGGCAAGCCGGCTGACAGTAACAAGCCCGCGGGCCAGCCAGCCGAAATGGCCATTGCCCAGTCGCCCGTTGCTCCGGTCGCGTCGGAGGATTTTGAAAAAATCGTCCCTGGTCCCACCGACGAGGACGAAGGAGAATGGGACGCCGCCAAGGAAGAATTCCAGGCCATCACCGATAAGGACGTCCTGGCCGCGATCGAAATGCCTTTGTATTGGCGGTTGGTGAAATGGGTCCAGGCCCAAACCTTCGACCAACTCCGGCAGCGGGCAAAAACCGTCTCCTACGTGCAACTCTGGGAGCAGCCGGACGAGTACCGGGGCAAGCTCATCCGCTTGAAAATGCTGCATCTGCGGCAAGCATTCAAGTGGCCGGCCACGGAAAACTCAGCCAATGTGAAGGTGGTCTACGACGCCCGGGGCTGGACGGACGACTCCAAGGTGTTTCCTTACATCGTGCTGTTCTGCGACAAGCCCCCCAAATTGCGATTGGGGAGCGACATTCACGAGGAATCCACGTTCGTCGGCTATTTTTTGAAACAAATGTCGTATCGAGACGGGCTCGACACGCGCCGTGCGGCCCCCTTGTTGATCGGCCGCCTGCACTGGGAGAAAAACCTCGCTGAAGAGGCTCTGCAAAGTAACCGTGCCCAGGCCGGCGAGTTCTGGCCTGTATTGATCGGCGGTGGAGTCTTCCTGGTGGCGATCGTCGGCATTTGGGTTTATCGAGCCCGGTCCCCCCGTAAGCGGAGCGACTTGGCACTTAAGCCTGTTGAAGAGGAAGCCGTGGAGAACTGGATCGACCAAATCGGTCAGGACGAACCAGAGCAGGAGGCACAGGCCAGAAATGGCCGCACAAAATATGCAAATGGTCGCGAAAAGGATGCAAAATCGCTAGACTGGACTGATCCAGGATTGCACGATGAGACGTTCCCTGGTTTTCCTGAGGATACAATCTAGCCGCCGGCATCTGGCCGACGGTGGGCATTTACGAGGCAGTTTTCTATGTCACGTATGGGGGATTCGGCAGCCAACGGAATAAAGCAGCTGGATTACGGTGGTTGGCCCCTTCTGGGCCGCGAGCATCGCCGGTCACCTCGTCGTCTTTATCATCATGGCCTTGGTCTTGGGCACGGTCCACGTGGCCCAGAAGATCATGGAGTGCGCCGGAATTCGAGGCCGAAGTCGAGACGGCGTTGCCGGAGCCCGAGCTGAACCGCTTCGAAGTCGGCGACACGCCGATTGAGCCCACGGTGCTCGACACCGAATCGTTGACGCAGTTGGAAGCTCCCAAGATGGAGCAGACGGAAAAGGTCTACGACGATAATCCGACGTTCGCCGAAGCGGGAGGCGGCATGGCCGGCGCCGCCTCGAACTTTGGCGGCCTGGGCGGGTTCAGCATCAATGCCCTGGCGCCGGCCCGGCAGTGCGTGGTCCGGGCGGCGTTGGCGCTGGCGCAGGTACGAGCAATTCTGGTGGCACCGGCGGCGATGGTGCAGGCTTCGGGGGCCGCGGACAAGGCCAACGTCAGGCCATGGTCGGCGGCTTCGGCGGCACGAAGAATACCGAGCGTGCCGTGGCTGCGGCACTGAACTGGATTGCCCGTCATCAGTCCAACTCGGGCAATTGGAGCATCGCCCAGTACACGGCCGGTTGCAAAGACGACACCTGCACCGGCGCCGGCAAGGTGACCAGCGATACGGCCGCCACGGCCATGGCGCTGCTGCCGTTTCTGGCGGCGGGCCAAACCCATACGGTCAAAGGGCCCTATCAAAAGACGATCTACAATGGGCTGATGTGGATGGTCGGAGGCGCAGAAGTCCGATGGCAGCCTGATCAGTGGCAGCGGAAATATGTACAGCCATGGTTTGGCGGCGATTTGCCTGTGCGAAGCGTTCGGCCTGACCAAGGATGCCAAGGTTGGTCACGCGGCTCAGGCGGCCATCAAGTTCATTGAAAGCGCAGAACGCGGAGGATGGCGGCTGGCGTTATACGCCTGGCCAGCCCGGCGACACGTCGGTGGTCGGATGGCAAATCATGGCCATGAAAGCGCGCTGATGAGCGGTTTGCAAGTCGACCCGAAGACCATGGACGGCGCCCACAAATTCCTCAAGCTGGCCTCGGCTAAGAGCAAGAACGGCGGAGGTTTTTCCTATACGCCGGACAGCGCCCCCAACATCAGCATGACCAGCGTCGGCCTGCTTTGCAGCCAATACATGGGCGTCAAGCGCAACGACCCGCCGATGATCGAAGGCCTGAGCATGCTCATGCGTGCCATGCCTAGCAAAACGGGCGGCCGGAATTTGTATTACTGGTACTATGGCACGCAGGTCATGCACAACCTGCCCGGCCCCGAATGGGACGCTTGGAACCGCAACATGCGCCGCCTGCTGATCGAAACGCAGGTCAAGGAGGGGTGTGCGACCGGAAGTTGGGATCCACTCAAACCGGTTCCCGACTCGCACGGCGACACCGGCGGGCGGCTCATGATCACCAGCCTTTCCACGCTGACGCTCGAAGTTTATTACCGTTATCTGCCCCTCTATAAGCTCGACAACGCGGACGCTGCCGGCGCTCAGGTGGCCAAAGCCCCCGAATCAAAGCTGGACGTCAAGCCTGCCGCCAAGTCTGGCAAGTAGCGTAGAGCCCAGGGATTCGCTGGGTTATTGAGTAGCATCTGGGGATTATTGAAACGTATTTTCGGGACACACATGCAACTTCGTTCACGATTTTCCTGGCCGGTTCGTCGTTCATGGTGGGTCGCCGTGTTGTTGCTTGTCTCGGCACGGCCTCTCGCGGCCGGCGAACCCTACGCCGAATTCCTCCGCGGGCTCTATGACCGAGGTTACGGCGAAGCTGCTCTGGAATACATCAAGTTCATTTCCGATCGCGAGGATCTGCCCGAAGACGTCCGGGCCACGCTCGATCTGGAAACGGCCAATGCTTTGCGAGCGTCGGCCCGTGAGACGCAAAATGCCGACGAGTCGGCCGCTCGGCTGGCTTCGGCGCAAGACCATTTGGACAAGTTCCTGAAAGACCACCCGGACAATCCCCTGCGCGGCGGCAGCCTATGTGACCTACGGCGATTTGGCCTCGACCCGCGGTGACAACACGTTGCGGTTGGCTCTGTTACAGAAGCAAGAAAAGGACAAGCCGCCCAGCCCTTTGTACGAGGAAGCCCGCACGGCGTTCGATCAGGCCCGGCCGCGCTATGCGAAAGCCGCAGAACTATATGGCGAACAGTACAAGTCGTTGGCTGCGAACGCCGCGGCGGCTGCTGCCGCCGCCGCAGCCAAGGCGGAAGAATCGCCGGCGAAAGCCGCGCCGCGCCGCACTCGTTCAGGGCCACCACGGTCAATGCCGCGCCATCGCAGCAGCAAATCGTGGAAGACTTGTGGATTGAGTCGCGATTCAAGCTGGCCATGCTCGATTTCAACATTGGCCGCACCTACGTCCTGCCCGAGCCGTTGAATTTGAAGTTGCCCGAACACAAGAAGCTCTTCGATCTGCGCAAGGCGTGCGCTGGATAGCGCCGCCAAGGAGTTCGATTCGATCTACCAGCCGAACCGCACTTTGCGTTCGGCTTGTACGCCCATATGTGGGACGGCCGGGTCCGCGAGGAATTGGGCGACTTGCTCACGGCCCAAGACATTTACGAAGAAGTGCTGGCCAACGAGCCGCCCCCGTCGACCAAGATGGACGTGTCGTTCGAGTCGCTGTTCGTCGAAGTGCATCAGTTCCGCTTCAACATCCTGCTGAAGCAGGGCAAAGTGGCCGAAGTGATTGATGAGGCCGAGCAATGGGTCAAGGACTACCAGCGTTTGCAACGCACGCCCGGCTTCCAGGGGATCGTGCTGCAATTGTCCAAGGCCCTGATCGCCCAGGCCGACAAATCCAAGGGAGCGGAGCAGAAGCGGTTGCGGCTCGACGCCAAGAAGCTACTCGACGCGGCGATCAACGTCCCCAGCCCGTACGAAACCGAGATCCGCATCGTTCGCATCGACCTGCAGAAATCGCTCGGCATGGACTACGACGCCAAATTTGCTGACGTGCTGGCCATGGCTGACCAATCCGCCGCCGGAGAGCAATGGCAAGACGCGGTCGATCTCTATAAGAAGGCCATCGAAATGGGCAAGGCCAGCCAGGATCCCGAAAGATCCTCCCAAGGTTCTCGCCGCGCGATTTCAGTTGGCTCGTGCCGAATACATGTCCGGAAAATATGCCGAGACATTGACCGACGCGTACGCCTTGGCCAAGGAGTTGGTCGGCGTGAAGGGCGACAAGACCGGGCCCATGGCGGCTTCGCTGGCTGTGACCTCAGCCATGAACCTGTACATCATTTCGCAGGGCAAGCCCGAGGAACTCAAACGATTGCAGGAAGTCGCCGATTTCACCATCAAGAGCTGGCCCGAGAATTCGGAAGCGGACGACGCACGCATCGCGCTGGGAAAGGTTGAAATGGTACAAGGCCGGCTCCCCGAGGCGATCGGCGTGTTTGAAGCGGTGAATCCCAACTCGGACCGCTATTCGAATGCCCTGTACCTGGCGGCGCAGACGCATTTTCGTTTGTATTTGATGGGCAAGCAGGCCCCGCCGGACAAACAGGACACGGCGGCCATGGCCGCACATCGCGACAAGACCATCCAGGAACTGATCACGTCGATCGAGTCCGAACGCAAGACGGTTCCCAAGAACCAGCCTACCCCCAAGAGCCTGTTGGAAAGCATGCTGCTGCTGGGCGAGATCTATCTCGAAGGGAACGAAGGCGCCAAGGCCGTGCCGATCCTCGACCCGATCTTCATGCAAATGCAGGCCCAGAAACCAAAGGAGCTCGACAAGGATACGTTGCGGATCTGCCTGGCGGCGGTCAAGGGCTACATGTCGGTCAAGGATCTGGTCAAAGCCGAGAGCGTGGCCACGCTATTGATGGACATCGGGGCCGACGAACCGCGGGTAAATCTGACGCTGATCGAGTTTCTCAAGAGCGTCAAGTTCGAATGGAAGCAAGCCTTGGCGGCCGTGATCCAGGATCCTAAGAATGCCGCGGCCAAGAAGACGGCCGACTCCAACGGCGCCCTGCTGGGCAAGCTGCTGGTGAAAATGGCCACCCGTCAGCAACTCAGCATGGCCAGCATGATCTTCCTGGCTGACAGTTGTTTCGACGTCAACCAGACCAAGAACGCCAGCGAACTGTACGAAGGCATTCTCAAGCGGGCCGAAAACGATCCTGCCTGGAAAGGCCCGAACGATTCGCCTCTGATCAAGGTGCGGGCTCAGCTCATCGGCCTGCTACGATCCGAAAAGAAGTACGAACAGGCCTTGGCCGAAGCCGATAAGCTGATCGAAGCCACCGGCGGAAAGAATCTCGACGCCTTGATGGAACGGGGACGCATCCTGCAAGGCTGGGCTGAACAGGATGCCCAGAGTCCGGACGCGGCTCAGCGTCTGGCCAATGCCGTTGCCCATTGGACCAATTTGCGCCAAAAGCTGCAAACGATGCGCAAGAAGCCGCCGGAGTATTTGGAAGTAATGTACAACGCCGCCTACTGCCTGGTGCAGGAATCCAAGGCGACGGGAGACCGGACCAAGGCGGGCGACGCAGAGAAGATGCTCAAGAGTGCGATGATCCTGAATCCGAAGCTGAACGGGCCGGACATGGTGGCCAAGTACAAGGTCTTGCTCGACGAAGCAATTTCGATCGCACGCCCCGGCCAGGCAGCGCCGGCCCAGGCCGTTCCAGCGCAAGCAGCACCCGCCGACGGAACTCCCGCTCAAGCGGCGCCGGCCGGGAAATAGCAGTGAAAAATGCCCGGGCTCACGCCCAGGGCTCGGGAATTCATTCCTGCAGACGCGGATCAGTGCGCAAGACCATCCGGGCGCGTCAGCAAGGGAGTTCTGCGTGAGAACTCCCTCGCTTACGCGTCGGACTTGTTTGCAATCCGCCCTGCTCGTGTGAAATTTACAGCTTGCCGACCCGGGCGATCAGGTCGACCGTGCGGGCGCTATAGCCCCATTCGTTGTCGTACCAACTGACGACCTTGAGCAGGTTGCCGCCCGATCACCTGCGTCCAGTCGGCGGCAAAGATCGAGCTGTGCGGATTGCCGATGATGTCGCAGGAGACGATCGGGTCTTCGGTGTACTCCAGGATGCCCTTGAGCTTGCCTTCGGCAGCGGCCTTGACGGCCTGGTTGACTTCTTCCTTCGTCACGTTCTTGCTCATCACAGCCGTCAGATCGACGACGCTGCCGGTGGCGACCGGAACCCGCAGGGCGATGCCGGTCAGCTTGCCGGCCAACTCCGGAATCACCAGGCCGACGGCCTTGGCCGCACCGGTCGCTGGTGGGAATGATGTTCTAGGCCGCGGCGCGGGCCCGGTACGGATCCTTGTGCGGCAGATCCTGCACGTTCTGGTCGTTCGTGTAGGCGTGGACGGTGGTCATCAAGCCCTTTTCGATGCCGAACTCTCGTGCAGCACCTTGGCCACGCGGGGCCAGGCAGTTCGTCGTGCAACTGGCGTTCGAGATGCACTGCAGCGAGGCGTTGAGCTTGTCGTCGTTGACGCCCAGCACGCAGGTCAGATCGGCGCCGTCGTTGGCCGGGGCACTGAGCACGACGCGCTTGGCGCCGGCCTTGATGTGCGTGTCGTAGCCGGCCTTGGTGTCGGTGGCCCGGCCGGTGAAGATGCCCGTGCTTTCCACGGCCACGTCGACTTCCAACTCCTTCCAGGGGAGCTTGTTGGGGTCGCGCTCGCTCAGCGCGCGGATCTTCTTGCCGTCGACGATCAGGAGTGTGTCGTCGTAGCCCGACCGTGCCGGGATAGCGGCGGTGGTGCTGTCGTACTTCAGCAGCGTGGCCAGCATGCTTGTTGTCGGTCAGGTCGTTGATGGCCACGACTTCGAACTCCTGCTGCGAGCCATCAGATTGCGAAACACCAACCGGCCGATACGGCCAAAACCATTGATTGCAACTCGAATTGCCACGACATTCTCCTTCGATATGAACAAGCCTGGCCCAGACGCAAAGAGCAGAAAACGCTCGGGCCATGGGCCTGGACGAACCTTCCCGAGTGGGCGCGCACCTGGGCCGCGATTATACTGGTCGAGTTCACCCGAGCAACCGACCGAAAAGGCTCTCCGCTTGGCAGCGCGACCCCGATTGCCGCATTGGCGCCTGCCGCGCGGCGTGAGCCAGGGGCTGTGGGACTATTTCCAGGCCCCCCACATCGCCCACGATTACGACGACTATTTCGCCGCCAACAGCCTGTTCGAGTTTGATGAGGAGGTGCTGCGACGGCACTTCACCCATCCGGGCGTGCTGGTCGATCTGGGCGCCGGCACCGGCCGGCTGCTGGTCCCCTTTGCCCGGCTACGGGTTTCGCTGCCTGGCGGTCGACCTCTCAGCCGCACATGCTGGAAGTCATCGGCCAAAGGCCGATGCCGAGCAATTGCCCATCGATCGGTTGCGGGCCAACTTCGTCGAGCTGGGCTGCCTGCGCGATGCCTCGGCCGACTACTGCATCTGCATGTTCAGCACGCTGGGCATGGTTCGCGGCCATGAGAACCGCCTGCAAGTGCTGCGGCACGTCGCGCGGATTCTCAAGCCCGGCGGCAAGTTCGTGATGCACGTCCACAACCGCTGGCACAACCTGCGTCAGCCCGAGGGGCGGCGCTGGCTGCTGGCCAACTTCTTCCGCTGGTTCGCCCGCGGCGACACCGAGCCGGGCGACAAGTTTTTCGAGTACCGTGGCGTTCCCAGCATGTTCCTGCACGTCTACACTCGTAGCGAATTGACCAGCTCGTTGCGCTCGGCCGGCTTCCAGATCGAAGAATTGATCTCGCTGAATACCGGTCCGCCGGCACGCGCTGCGCTGGCCCTGGCTGCTGGGACGGTTGCGGGCCAACGGCTGGATTGCCGTCTGCCGCACGGATTCTCAGAGCCATTCGGCATCTCTCGCTGGAAAACACTAGCCCGACGCGCCAGCGAGGGTGTCCCTTCTGCGACACCCTTGCTGGCGCAGTCGGGCTCATATTTCCGAGGAGCGTTTGAGATCGTCCAGCATCAAAGCCCCGTACGACTCGCCCTCGGCCCTTGTGAGGCGTGATTGCCGCCTCTATCCTGACGGTTTGGAACCAGCGGCGTTTTCAGATCGCGGTTTCTTTTCGGCTTCCAGCGCAGGACGGTCCCATGGCGGAACATTCCGAGCAACTGCGAACGACATTGGTCGAGTTGCACGATCAACTAGCCAATACCCGCGAAATCACGCCCGAACTGCGCACGCTGCTGATGCCGGGCTGGCGACCGATATTGAGCGGATCCTGGCCGAACAGGCTGCGGGGCAATTGCCGTCGTCCGGTTCTGCGAGTTCGCGCAGCGGCCAGCGCGAGTCGCTGGTCGCCCGGCTGGGGGATGCCGCCCGCGAATTCGAGGACACCCACCCCACGCTTGCAGGCACGATCGGCAGCGTGATCGACGCTTTGGGCCAGATGGGCATCTGAAAGCGAGCTTGCTTACCGAAGGTTGGCAAGGCTTCGGCGTAATTGCCCCCCATTGCCCGCGGTTCGGCGCGAGGTGACAATGCGATTGAGTCGCTCGAAGATCACACCCTGGCCGAACTCTTCACGCAGTATGCCCCCCGACCAGCGGATGACCGTCCCCAAGTTCGTCGCCATGAAGGCGGCTGGTCGCAAGATCAGCATGCTCACGGCCTACGACTACATGCTGGCCGGGCTGCTCGACGCCGCCGGCATCGAGGCCATCCTGGTCGGCGATAGCGTGGCCATGGCCGTGCAAGGGCATAGCACCACGCTGCCGGTGTCGCTCGATCAGATGATCTACCATGCCGAAATGGTAGGCCGGGCCGTCGCAACGGGCACTGGTCGTCGTCGATCTGCCGTTTCCGCTGGGTTCGACCGGCTTGCTGCATGCGGTGGAGAGTGCGGCCCGGATTCTGAAAGAGACTCGCTGCCAGGCGGTCAAGCTGGAAGGGGGGCAGGAGCAGGCCGAGGTAATTTCAGCCCTCGTGTCGGCCGGCATTCCCGTCATGGCCCATTGCGGCCTGCGTCCGCAAAGCGTACATGTGCTGGGCGGCTACAAAGTGCAGCGCGACGCCGAGCGGCTCGTGGCCGATGCGCTGGCCGCCGAAGCGGCTGGCGCGTTTGCGATTGTGCTGGAGTGCATTCCCACCGAACTCGCCCAGCGCATCACGGCGGAAGTGAAGGTGCCGACGATCGGCATCGGTGCCGGGGCCGGCTGCGATGGCCAGGTGCTGGTGACGCACGACCTGTTGGGGCTCACCAGCGGCTATGTGCCGCGGTTCGTCAAAGCCTATGCTGATTTGCGCTCGACCATTCACGACGGCGGTCGAGCGTTATCGCGACGATGTCCGCTCCGGCGAGTTTCCCGGCCCCGAACAAACGTTCTCATGAATCATGCCCAATCGTCTGGCCGAAGAAACCAGTCCCTACCTGTTGCAACACGCCAACAACCCGGTGGACTGGCAGCCCTGGGGACCGGCAGCCTTCGAGCGCGCCCGAGCGGAGAACAAGCCGATCTTTCTCTCGATCGGCTATTCGGCCTGCCATTGGTGCCATGTGATGGAGCACGAGAGTTTCGAGGATCCGGACATTGCCCGGTTTCTCAACGACAATTTCGTCAGCATCAAGGTCGATCGCGAAGAGCGGCCCGACCTGGACCAGATTTACATGCAAGCCGTGCAGGCCATGACCGGACGCGGCGGCTGGCCAATGTCGGTCTTTCTGACGGCCGACCTGAAGCCCTTTTACGGCGGAACGTATTGGCCACCGTCAGGCCGGATGGGCATGCCGGGCTTCGACGACGTGCTGGCTGCCGTGCGCAGACGCCTGGCACAACCGCCGGCAGGCTGTGGACGAACAGGCCGAACAACTCACCGGCCATCTGCGTCAGGCGGCCGGCATGGCGCATCGAGCCTGGAGCGCTCGACCCGCCGGGACTGTTGCACAATGCGGCCGTCGTCTTGGAGCGAAGTTTCGACCATCAACAAGGCGGCTTCGGCGGTGCGCCGAAATTTCCGCATCCCATGGATCTGCGAGTCTTGCTGCGAGCCTGGCGACGTACGGGCCGTGACGGGTTGTTGCAGATGGTCACGCTGACGCTCGACAAAATGGCCGGCGGCGGCATGTACGACCAACTGGGCGGCGGCTTCCATCGCTATTCGGTCGACGCCCGCTGGCTGGTGCCGCATTTCGAAAAGATGCTCTACGACAACGCCCTGCTGGCCGTCGCGTACGTCGAAGCCTGGCAGGCGACCGGACGGGCTGATTACGCCCGCGTGGCCCGCGAGACGCTCGACTACGTGCTACGCGAAATGACCGGCCCCGAGGGCGGCTTCTACAGCACGCTCGACGCCGACAGCGAAGGCGAAGAAGGGAAGTTCTACGTCTGGACTCCGGCCGAAATCGTAGCCGTGCTCGGACCGGAGCGAGCCCACGCGTTTTGCCAGGCATACGACGTGAGCGAGCCAGGGAATTTCGAAGGGCACAACATTCTCAACCTGCCCAAGACGTTCGACCAATTGGCCGCGATGCTGAACCGCGATCGGGCCGAGTTGGATCGCGAACTGGCCGAAAGCCGAGCGCAGTTGCTGGCCGTTCGCAATGGCCGCGTCTGGCCGGCGCTCGACGACAAGGTGCTCGTTAGTTGGAACGGCCTGATGATCGACGCCCTGGCTCAGGCCGGTGCAGCGCTGGGCGAGCCGCGCTATGTCGACGCCGCGGTGAAGGCGGCAGATTTCCTGCTCGCGCATTTGCGGCGGCCCGACGGTCGGCTGTTGCATTGCTGGCGGAATGGCACGGCCAAGCTCGACGCGTATGTTGATGACTATGCCTGCCTGGCCAACTCGCTGGTCTCGCTTTACGAAGCCACATTCGACGAACGTTGGATTGACGCCGCGGTACCTCTGGCCGATGTGCTGATGGCGCAATTCGAGGATCGCGGGCATGGCGGCTTTTTCTTCACGGCTCTAGATCACGAAACGCTGCTTACCCGGCAAAAGGACATGCAGGACAGCTCGGTACCAAGCGGCAACGCGATGGCCGCCCTGACGCTGCTACGGCTAGGAAAGCTCTGCGGGCGGACTGATTTTCTCGACTCGGCACGCCGCGCCATGGAGGCCTGCCTGGAGATCATGAAGAAAGCCCCCAGTGCGGCCGGGCAATTGTTGATCGCCGTCGATTTCCACCAGGGGCCAACGTCCGAGATCGTCATCCTCAGCCCGCAGCAGCAATTCGCCAGCCCGGAGATTCTGGCCGATCTGCGCCGGCGATTCTGGCCCAACAAGGTTGTGGCCCATCGTCCTGCCGCGAATCATTCCTCGCACCTGGAGGGCCTGTTCGCCGGTAAAGAAATGCCGGCCTCAGAGCCCACCGTCTACTTCTGCGAGAATTTTACCTGCGGCCAGCCGCTCATCGGCCAACAGGCGATCTTGGCCGAATGGGAGAGGGCAGGGGGCGGTAGGCTGTAGGCCGAGAGCAGTTGAATTGGCGTCGGTATATTTCCGAAACTGCCTACTGCCCTCTGCCTACCGCCTACTTCTAATTAGCTGCGATTTCGCAAGCTCAAGATCAACTCGATCTCGCCCACCGGGCTGCCGACGCGGCTGGCAATGACCGCCGGGGCATGACCGGCATCGGCCAAGGCATAGACCTCGTCGAAACGCCGCTCCTTCGTTGGCCGAGGGCTTGCCGGCGGGGTGGCCGCATTACGCACTAGCGGGCTCGAAGTCAGGGCGGCCGCTTGCGTGCTGATGTGCGGCGTCAGCCGCGAGGCTGGCCGGTCAGGTGCAGCGTGCCGGCTCCGAACTACGTTTTGGCTCGCGGCCCAACCGTTCATCAAGACGTGCGATCTGGCGCTCGGCATCTTGAATGAGATGTTCCAGGCGCTCATCTTCGAGTCGAGTTGGGCCGAAAGCTCGCGTGCGACGTCGTGCATGCGAACTTCCCAATGCTCGACTTGGTGCTGGACTTTCATTTCCGCCGCACCGGGTCGGCAGGCCTTGTCGATGCGCACGTTGCTGGGTTTGGTGATTGGAGCGGTGATTGGCATTGATGGCCGGGAATTTTTCGACGGTTGGCGCAACTGGCGTTGTGTACGGAGCATGAGCACAAACGCCGTTACCACGACGAAGATTACCAGGAATAAGCTGCCGCCGGTGAGCTCCGCGAAGCAGTGGCATGTGTCAGTCCTTCCCTGGACAGAGCCCCGTAGAATTTGTTTTCACGGCCCTTGGCCGCTGGCGGAATCGCCGCCTGGTATTCGGCCCTCAGCAAATGCCTTATGCGCCGCCTCATACACGGCTCGCAACGGCACGCCTTGCGCCGCCGCCACGCGGCTGCACGACTCGAATTCCGGCGAGAAGCTGGGCTGCTGCCCAGAAATCCAGCCGAGCTTTCCCTCGATCGGTCCCCATGCGGTCTCGACGCGATGCGGCTGGCGATGCAATTTGTGTCGACTTGCCGGCCAACGGCGAATGCCCAGCGTGCCGGTTTCACGAAACATAATCTGCTCCACGGCTTCGATCTTTTCCAGCGGACACAAGACCGTGAGCAAGGTGCCGGGCCGGTTTTTCTTCATCTGGATTGCCGTCGTGTAGACGTCGAGCACTTCGGCCTGCCACAGCTGGCTGATGCAATAGCCGATCATTTCGCCGCTGGTGTCGTCGAGGTTCGTTTCGACGACCCATACCTGGTCGGCCGCCGTTTCGACGTTGCTGGAGCCGATGAACAGCCGCAGGACGTTGGCCTGTTCGGCCAGCTCGCGCGAGCCGGCGCCGCAGCCAATGCGTTCGATCGTCATCGCCGGCAGCGGGCCGTAGGCTCGTGGCCAGGGTGGTCAGAATGGCGGCACCGGTCGGCGTGGTCAGCTCGGCATTGACGTGCGACTCGGCAATCGGCACGCCGCGCAGCAATTCGGCGGTGGCCGGAGCCGGGAATGTTCGACCCGACCGTGGGCAATCTCGATCGTTCCCCAACCGGTTGGCACCGCCGAAGCTTCGACACGGTCGACGCCCAGCAGATCCCAGCCGATGGCCGAGCCGACGATATCGGCGATCGAATCGACCGCTCCGACCTCGTGGAAGTGAACGCTGCGGATGCGGCGTGCCGTGGACCTTGGCCTCGGCTTCGCCCAGGCGGGTGAAGATCCGCCGGGCAAGATCTTTTTGACGATCGGTCAGCGTGCTGCGATCGATCATGCCCGTGATGTGGTGCAGGTGTCGATGGTGCATGCTCGGGTGAGTGCTCGACTCTGATCTGCCGGGCACGAAAGCCGTGCCGCTTGACCTCGCTTGCAACCAGCCGGCAATCGGGCAGCCCCAGCGAATCGATGCCGGCTTGAATCTGCTCGAGGTTCGCGCCGGCATCGACCAGCGCGGCGAGCGTCATGTCGCCGCTGATGCCGCTCAAGCAGTCGAGATAGGCGATTCGTGCCACGGTTGTATTCGGCCCCGGAGACTGCTTGGGAAAAGCGTGCCAATTCTAGACGTATGACGGTCACTCGGCAAAGGTCAGTCGACTGGCGTCGTGCGCCGGCGTTGACGCGCTATCAGGGCACCTAGCTAGAGTACCGCGTCGCGCACGCAGCACTGCTAGCACGAGTGGCTAGCGTCGGTGCGTTCGCTCGCGGGCCGGATGGGCCTCTTCGTGAGATCAGCAAGGATGCGTGCCATGGGCATGGTTCGCGAAACCTCAGCCGCTCGGACAGGAAAGCCTCCTTGGGGCGGCTTGCCGCCGCGGATGCGGGTGCTGTACGTCACCAGCTATCACCGCACCGGCGGCTGGCTGGCCGAAGCCTTTGCGGCCGATAGCGCGGTCGACGTCGTGCTGGAAGAAGCCGTCGGGGTGGCAGCCGGCATGGCCCGGTTGCGCGACGAAATCTTCGACGCCGTGTTGATCAGCCATGAACCGGGTGAACTCGATGCACTCTGGCGTTCCTCGAAGGCTTCCGCGCTGGAGGCTCCGAAGAGCCGCTGATCGTGCTGGGCGAGCAAAGCGAGCAGCAATTGACGGCGAAGTGTTTCGAAGTCGGCGCCGACGCCTATGTGTGCGTCAATACGACCACGACCCGCAATCTCATCTGGATGGTGGCGCGGGCCGTCGAACGTCGGTTGCTGATCCGCGAAAACCGCCGGCTGGCCCAAGCCGAACGCCAGCGGTTGCGTCTGGAACACGACGAAGCTCAGCGACTGCTCGAAGATCAGCGCTCTGCTGCTCCGGGATCTGGAACAACTGCGCTGCCGAAGACGCCAGCAACCCAGCCATGGCGCTGGCGCGAGCCGATGCAGAATGACACAACGGCCGCCGACGTACTCCTCGAACTCCCCACGCAGTTGGTCGAGCACTATCGGCAATTGCTCAAGGCCTATGTCATCATGGGCTCGGGCAACCTGGCCCAGGAAATGAGCACGCTGGCTGAATTGCTGACCTTCTCAGGCATTTCCGCTCCGCAGTCGATGCAATTGCATCTGCATGTGGTCGACGAGTTGATCCGTGGCCTGGGCACCCGCAGCGCACGGCATGTGGTCACGCGGGCCGATTTGCTTGCCCTGGAAGTCATGGTCCACCTTTGCGAAGGATACCGCAAGCGGTACCAAGCAGCGCTGCCATCCGCCGCGGCAACTGATGCTGCCGGGCCTTTCGCTGCTGGCCGAGCCGGCCTTTTCCTGAGGCCCTTATCCAGATGAATGACCAGCAGACCACTGTCGCTGAACTGCGGGAATTGGTCCGCCAATTCGTCGCCGAGCGGGACTGGCAGCAATTCCACACGCCGAAGAACCTCTCCATGTCGCTGGCCATCGAGGCCGCCGAGCTGATGGAGCACTTTCAATGGCTGACGCCCGAAGCCTCGCGGCAGGTCGCCCATCAGCCGCAGAAGCTGGTCGAGGTCGGTGAAGAGCTGGCCGACGTGCTGTGCTATGGCCTGGCCCTGGCCAATGAGCTGGGACTGGATGTTGCCGGGGCCATAAATGATAAGATGGAGAAGAACCGGAAGAAGTATCCGGCGGACGCTTATCGAGGCCGATATGGCCCAGAAGACACTTCCGGGGCTCCCCCCGCGGGTTAAATGGCAAACCTGCCCCGATTTCGGGCGATGTCACCGGCCCGATCAATCGCGATTTTCGACGGGCGATTATGATTTGACCCTGCCGTTCTAAATCGCTACGATAAGGGACTTTCCGCTCCCGAACGGTCCGGAATGGAAGAATGCGGTCGTGGTCGCACGACGCGTCTTTTGTTTACCGATTACCGACCGAATCGCTGTATCTAACGCCGGACGGTCGTGCGCCGAGGGCTACTTGACCCTTTGCGGGACAATTGCCGGTGTGCCTTCCACCAGGAGTTTTTTGTGCCAAGTGTTCTCGTCAAGCAGTTGATTGAAGCCGGCGCCCATTTCGGACATCGCGCCAGCCGCTGGAATCCGAAGATGCGCCCCTACATCTACGGGCGCCGCAACCTGATCCATATTATCGACGTCCGCGAAACAATCCGCGGCCTGATCCGCGCCAAGAAGTATCTCACGCAAGTGGCCTCGGTCGGCAGCCTGATCCTGTTCGTGGGGACCAAGCGCCAGGCGACCGAAACGACCCAGCGTGAATCCGATCGCTGCGGCATGCCCTACGTGAACGACCGCTGGCTGGGTGGGACGCTGACCAACTTCCGCACCATTCGCAGCCGGCTGACGCGTTTGGAACAGTTGGAGAAGATGAAAGAGACCGACGAGATCTCGGCCTACTCCAAGAAGATGCAGTCGGCCTTGAATCGCGAATATCGCAAGATGTACCGCAACCTGAACGGTATCCGCTGCCATGAGCCGGTTGCCCGAGTGCATGGTGATCATCGATCCGAAGAAGGAAAAGAACGCGGTCAGTGAGGCCCGCAAGTTGGGCGTAACGACCGTGGCGCTGATCGACACTGACAGCGATCCGGACCTGGTGGATCTGCCGATTCCGGGCAATGACGACAGCATTCGTTCGATCGAATTGGTGCTACAACAATTGGCCGACGCGGTCATCGAAGGCAAGGCCAACAGCGTGGACGTCGCGGCACAAAAGGGCACGCGCCGTCACGACATCCTATTCGGCTGGCGGTACTGAAGATAAAGACGCGGACTAAAAGACGAACTCGCTGGCGAGCGAGCGCGAAGCGCAGCTTCATGGTTCGCGACACAGCCCTTTGGTGGCTCGGCGCAAACTCGTCGTCGTCCTGCATTTTCACGAAATATCAAAACCAACGCATAGGCCACGAAGAAAGAGGTTCGAACATGGCAGAGATCACTGCTGCGGCGGTCAAGGCGCTGCGCGAGCGGACGGGCTTGCCCATGATGGAGTGTAAGGCGGCTTTGCTCGAGGCGGGCGGCAATGAAGAAGAAGCGGTCCGCACGCTCCGCGAGAAGGGGAAGAAGACGCAGGAAACCCGTTTGGGCCGGGAAACCTCGGCCGGGCGAATCGGCGTTTATACGGACGCCGACAAGAAGGTCGGCGCCATGGTCGAGTTTCTTTGCGAAAGCGCCCCGGTCGCAACCAGCCCTGAGACCAAGCAGTTCGCCACCGATCTGGCCAAGGCGGCGGCGCTGAACGCTGGAGCCACTTCGGCCGAAGCGCTGCTCAAGCTGCCGGCTCCCAGCAAGCCAGGGCAGACGCTCGGCGAGCAAAAGGATGACATGTTCAATCGCATCCGCGAGGTGTTCAATATCGGCCGTGTTGTCCGTTTCGACGGCCTGTGCGCCGGCTACGTACACGCCACCGGCGATTTCGGGTCGTTGGTGGTCTACGAAGGCGGCGACGCGGCCACGGCCCGCGACATTGCCATGCACGTCGTGGCGGCCAATCCGGAATCGGCCTCGAAGGAAGATCTCGATCCGGCCGCGGTGGCCCAGGAACGCGAAATCCTCACCGAGCAGGCCCGCAAAGAAGGCAAGCCCGAGAACATCATCGCGAAGATGATCGAAGGGCGAATGAAGAACTTCTACGCGGCCAAGGTGCTGACCGAACAGCAGTTCGTCAAGGACAACACCAAGAGCGTGGCCGAAGTGCTCAAGGCGGCCAAGATGAAGGTTGTTAAATTCGTCAATTGGAAGCTCGGCAAGTGAATCGATGCCGACTTGCGTAAGTTCGCGGGAGCAATGCCAGATGACGGACGTGGCTGCGACAGGTCAATCCGCTGCTTATCGGCGGGTGGTGCTCAAGCTTTCGGGCGAAAGTTTCTGCCATGCCGGCGAGCGCGGCATCAGCATGGAAGCCGTTCTGCACACGGCCCGGCAAACGTCTCGGGCCGCCCAGCGCGGCGTGCAGATTGCCGTTGTCATTGGCGGCGGCAACATCCTCCGTGGCGCCCAGTTCACGGCCGCGCAGTCGTGCGTGCAGGAAGCGACGGCTCATTACATGGGCATGCTGGCCACGGTGCTCAACGGGTTGGCTCTGCAAGACGCCCTGGAATCGCTGGGCTGTGAAACGCGGCTTTCGACGGCCATTCGCATGGACGGCGTCGCCGAGCCTTACATCCGCCGGCGTGCGCGCCGCCACCTGGAAAAGGGCCGGATCGTGATCCTGGCCTGCGGCACGGGCAGTCCCTTCGTGACGACCGATACGGCTGCCGCGCAACGGGCCCTGGAACTCGAAGCCGACATCCTGATGAAGGCCACGCGCGTCGAAGGCGTTTACAGCGACGATCCCGAGAAGAACCCGCACGCCGTGCTGTATAGTGAATTGAGTTATCATGCCGTTCGCGACCAGAACCTTCGCGTGATGGACCCCACCGCGATCGCCCAGTGCATGGAGCACGAGATGCCGATCCTGGTTTTCAATTTCAAGAAAGAGGGCAACATCGAACGTGCGGTCAATGGCGAGAAGATCGGCACGTTGATCAGCAGCAGCGTCTCGGCCCTGAGCAAATAGGCGTCGAGCGGCAGGTGTCGACTCAAATTGTCATGAATGCTTTCAATCGCTTGCGGTCTTGTTGAATCAGGCTCGGTTCGATCAAAAAGAGGGGTGGCTCATCATGGGTGCCGACGAAATCCTGATGGATGTCGAAGAGCGGATGGAAAAGGCCGTCGACGTGCTCAAGCATTCTTTGTCCGGAATTCGCACGGGCCGGGCCAACCCTGGATTGGTCGACACGCTTCGTGTCGAAGTCTACGGCTCACCGACGCCCATCAAGCAGTTGGCTTCGGTCGGCGCCCCCGAGCCAACGCAAATCGTCATTCGCCCTTTTGATCCCGGCACGATCAAGGACATTGAAAAGGCGATCCAAGCCAGTGGGCTTGGTTTCACGCCCATGAGCGACGGCCGCGTGATTCGGCTCAACGTGCCGGCTTTGTCGACCGAAATGCGCCGCAAGCTGGTTGGCCGCATCAAGGATCTGAGCGAGGAGGCCAAGGTCGCCATCCGCAATGTCCGCCGCGACGGCAACAAGGCGGCCGACCAGGAGCAGAAAGACAAGACCCTGTCGGAAGATGATTGCGACCAGGTGAAAACCGAAGTGCAAGATCTGACCAAGAAGTTCGAGAACCGGGCCAACGACCTGGCCAGGGCCAAAGAGCAAGAGGTCATGGAAACCTGACCGGCCGCCGTCTTGCGCGGGCCGTCACCGCAAGGCATATATTCCCATGGCATGAATATTCCCATGGCATGAATTCCCCTCCAGGCACGAACGCCATGCCGCAGTCGGCCCTCGATCGCATCCGCTCCGCTCGCGTGCTGGTGCTCGCTCATCGGGGCAACAGTCGCGAAGCCCCGGAAAACACGTTGCCGGCGTTCGTTTCCGCGGCGAAATTGGGCATCGACTTCATCGAACTCGACTATCGCCACACGGCCGATGACGTGCCGCTGGTGATCCACGACGAATATCTCGATCGTACGACCGATGCGCAAGCACAGTGGCATCAGACAAAAATCGCATTGGCCGGCAAGACGCTGGCTGAATTGCAGCCGTTGGACGCGGGGAGTTGGTTTTCGCCCAAATTCGCGGACACGCGACTGTCGACGTTGGCCGAAGTGCTGGCGGAGCTGCCCGATTCTTGCTTCATGATCGAGCGCAAAGGCGGTTCGGCCAAGGTTTGTGTCGAAGTGCTCGAAGCGTGTAAGGCGATCGACCGGGTGATCGTCCAGGCATTCGACTGGGATTTTCTGCGAGACTGTCGCCGGCTGGCGCCCGACCTGCCCTTGGCGCGCGCTGGGAAGCAAGCAACTCTCCGACGCGGCACTCGACGAGGCCCGAGCGATTGGAGCCATGGTCGTTGGCTGGGAGGCAGCCAGCTTGGGGCGCCGCGAGATCGAGCGGATACACGCAGCCGGCCTGAAGGCCTGGGCTTGGACCGTCGACGAAACCGCACTGGCCCAGCGGTTGGTCGATGATGGGGTCGATGCCCTGATCAGCAACCGTCCGGCCGCAATTCAGAGCCTGCTGACCGACCGCTCGCGGGCGCGTTAGCTGATCTTGACCCTCGCATCGAGCGCCGCCTATACTGCCCCGCCCGAAACGGCCCAGGAAGGGCGGTTTTTGGCATTCTAAGGGTTTGAAGTTTCACGGTTTACGGAGAAACCGGAATGTTGGCTCGGAAGCTGTTCCGTGCATGGAAGCCAGGGCGGTTCGTTGGCCAGCGGAAGACCTTTGTCGCCGGTGGTCTGGCGGTACTGGCCTGTTGCATCATGGCGCGTGCTGTTTGGGGACCGGGTTCCGCGGCCGCGGCGCCGCGCAACGCGCCGGCGGCCAATGCTCCGCCGCCATCGTCATCGTCGCCGCAGAGCACCGTCGCTCCGCTCGGCGGCGGAGACCCAACTCCCAAGCCAGAAATCGTGGCCGTCGTTAACGGCGAGAAAATCGTTCGCAACGACCTGGCGCGCGAAGCCTTGCGCCACTACGGCAACGAAACGCTCGAAACGATGCTCAATAAGTACCTGATCGTCGATCAGTGTGAATTGAAGCACATCACGGTCAGCAGCCAAGAGGTCTCTGACGAGATCCAACGGATGGCCGAGCGTTTCGGGCTGTCGACGGATGCCTGGCTGAAGATGCTCAAGGAAGAGCGAAACATTACCCCCATCCAATACGCCCGCGATATTGTGTGGCCGTCCTTGGCCTTGCGCAAGCTGGCCGATGCCCGCTTGCAGGTCACTGACGAAGAGCTTCAGCAGGCTTACGAAACCCAGTTTGGTTCGCAGGTGCAGGTGCGGCTGATTGCCCTGAGCAGTCTGGAAAAGGCCCGCGAGATCCTGGCCACAGCTCTGAAGAGCCCCGACGAATTTGGCAACCTGGCCAAGCAGTATTCTGAAGACGTCAATAGCGCCAGCGTCAAAGGCCTGGTGCCGCCGATCCGCAGGCATCTCGGCATCCGCAGTTGCAAGTGGCTTTCAGCCTGCAACCGGGCCAGATCTCCGACATCATCGCCATCGACAACCAGTTCGTGATCCTCAAGTGCGATCAGCACATTGCCGGCAAAAGAGTGCCGATGGAACAGGTCCACAAGGTGTTGCTGGAAGCCTGCCGCGATAAGAAATTGCGGCTGGCGGCCGGCGACATTTTCACCGATTTGCAAAAACAGTGTCACCTCGAAAACTTCTATTCCGACCCGGCCAAACGGCAGCAGAATCCGGGTTTGGCGGCAATCCTGAACAATCGCAAGATTACGGTCCTGGAACTGGCCGAAGAGTGCATCGAGCGCAACGGCAAGCAGTGCCTGGAAGGCACGATCAATCGCCGGCTGTTGGAGCAAGCTTGCAAGCAGAAGAACATCACCGTCACCAGGCAGGAATTGGAGGATGAAGTCGCGAGGGCGGCCGTTTCGATGGGCAAGACCAGGCCCGACGGGACCGCCGACATGGATGCCTGGCTGAAAGATATCGCCGAAAAGCAGAAGACGTCGCTCGATCTATATTACGACGACGTGGTCTGGCCTACGGTGGCGCTGAAGAAGCTCGTCAAGGAGAAGGTGGAAGTTACGCGCGACGACCTGCAAAAAGGCTACGAGGCCAATTTCGGCCAGCGCGTTCAATGCCTGGCGATCGTGTTCAATCAACCGCGCAAGGCCCAGGAAGTTTGGGAGATGGCTCGAAATCACATGACGAAGGAATTCTTTGGCAATCTGGCCGAAGAGTATTCCGTCGAGCCGAGCAGCCGAGCCCTGCGGGGCGAAATCCCGCCCATTCAGAAGTTCGGCGGCCAGCCGGTGCTGGAAAAGGAAGCATTCGCACTGCAACCTGGTGAACTTTCGGGCGTCATCCAGGCGGCTGACAAGTACGTGATTTTGTTCTGCCTGGGATTCACCGAGCCGACGAAGATCACCTTCGAAGAAGTCCGCGACCAGATCTTCGAGGATATCTACGAGAAAAAGCTGCGGATGGCGATGGCCAAAGAGTTCACGAACCTGCAAGAAGGGGCCCAAATCGACAATTTCCTGGCCAACACCTCGCAATCGCCGTACAAGGGAAAATCAGCCAACGATTGGGCCCCGGGCCAGTCGATTTCGCAACCCAATACGGCTCGCAGGAATCCGTCGGAAGACGTCCCGACCACCCTGCGGCGGTGAACCTGGGCACGTTCCGCCCTGTCGTGAGATCGATCGGGCTGGTTTCCTTTCCGGCCCAATCGCGGTATCCTGAATATCCAGCACGCGTGCCCTGGCAGCCGGCGGAATGGCTGGAACAACCGGCCAGGTCGCAATTCTGCAATCGTGCTGGGGTTGTTCGTGTCACCTCGGAGTGCGGGCTCGCCAGACGGCTCGCACGATCCAAACGCCTTGTGAAGTTGGTGGTTTGATTGCCCATGAGCGTTCCCTCGAATCCCGGTCGTAACGACGGTGCCGCCGAACCGTTCAAGGTGGAATTGGCAGCACGGATGCATCGGCTTCCGCCCTACTTGTTCGGCCGCATCAACGCCATGCTGTACCAGAAGCGGCGAGCCGGCGACGACGTCATCGACCTGGGCATGGGCAATCCTTCGGAACCTCCCACCGAATTGGTCATCGAGAAGCTCGTCGAGGCGGCCCGCGACCCGCGTAACCATGGCTACAGCCAGTCGCTGGGGATCATGAATCTGCGGCGCGAAGTGGCTAGCAAGTACTTTCGCAAGTTCGGCGTGCGGCTCGACCCAGAACGCGAAGTCGTCGTTTGCCTGGGCTCGAAGGAGGGTTTCAGCCATTTGTGCCTGGCCTTGATGGGCCCGGGCGACACGGCCGTTGTTCCGGCTCCGTACTTTCCCGTCCACGTTTACGGCGTGGCCCTGGCGGCTGGCAATGCGATTACGCTCGAAGTGGCCGACAGCGAGCAGTTTCTCTCGAATATCGCCTACACCTGCGAGCGGCTGCACCCCAAGCCCAAGCTGCTGATCGTCAACTATCCGCACAATCCGTCGACGGTCACGGTTGAGCCCGAGTTCTTCGTCGAAGTCGTGAAGCTTGCGAAGCGGTATGGCTTCATGGTGATTAGCGATTTCGCTTATGCCGACATCGCCTTCGAGGGCTACCAGCCGCCCAGTTTCCTGGCCGCGCCGGGTGCGATCGACGTGGGCGTCGAGTTCACGACCATGAGCAAGGGCTACAACATGGCCGGTTGGCGGGTGGGCTTTTGTGCCGGGAACGCCGAGATGGTCAAGGCTCTGGGGACGATCAAGGCCTACTACGACTATGGCATGTTCCAGGCCATTCAGATCGCCGCGATCATGGCCCTGCGTCACACGGAAGCGGCGGTCGAGAGCCAGGCGGCCCTGTATCAAGGCCGTCGCGACGTGTTGGTCGACAGTCTGCGGCGCATTGGCTGGGAGGTGACGCCCCCCCGGGCGGGCATGTTCGTGTGGGCCAAAGTCCCGGAAGAATGGGCCCGGCAGATGAACACCATTGACTTTGCCATGAAGCTGCTGGAGCAGGCCGACGTGGCCGTCAGTCCCGGCACGGGCTTTGGGCCGGCCGGCGAGGGCTATCTGCGATTGGCCCTGGTTGAGAACGAGAATCGCCTTCGCCAGGCGGTCCGCAACATCGCCCGTTGCTTGAACGCCGAGACCAAGAGTGCGGTCGCGGCCGAGCCGAAGCCGGTGGTTTGACCCCCACACGGCAACTTCTCAGGCGGGCTGGCGCCGGCTATAATGACGCCGCGCTTCGTAACTGCCCGTGGCGCAATAAAAAAGGGAGTCTTGTTCGCCGGGACAAGACCCCCTCAGAGGCTGTCCGAACTAGAGCGAACTTGCGTTCACTTTTGTCCAGAGACCCACAGCCATAGCAACGTATCGGGCATGCTAGCGTAAGACTTTAGGCTCGACTCGGCGAACTGCGCGCGAAGCCTGCCGATGGAACGACCGCGACGCGCGCAATCGTGGGACGCGGCATAAACGGAATAGCCGGCCTTAGCGTGCGGGTCGGCGCAGCAACAAAAACTTCCCCGGGATCCACATGACGCCGATTGCAAAACTTGCCCTCGAAGATGGAACCGTGTTCACCGGCACGTCCTTTGGTGCCCAGGGTGAAGTTGACGGCGAAGTCTGCTTCAACACCTCGATGACCGGATATCAGGAAATCCTGACCGATCCGAGCTATCGCGGCCAGATCGTCACGATGACCTACCCCGAGATCGGCAATTACGGCGTCAATGCCCAGGATGTCGAAAGCGCCAAGCCCCATCTGTCCGGTTTCGTCGTCCGCGAATTGAGCCGTCGAACGAGCAACTTCCGGGCAGACGGAAATTTGAACGAGTACCTGCAAAAGGCCGGAGTTGTTGGCCTGGCTGGAATCGACACCCGCGCTCTGGTTCGGCGGATTCGCAGCCGAGGAGCCATGAAGGGGGTTCTTTCGACCACGGACCTCGATGACGCCAGTCTGGTCGCAAAGGCCAAGGCCAGCCGGGGACTGGTGGGCCGCGACCTGGTGCGTGAAGTCATGCCCCCCGTTGCCCGCAATTGGGACGAGCGCTTGAATTCCTGGTCGATGCTGCCGGGGATTGCAGAACCGGGCGCACCCGAAAGCGGTAGCGGCGATCAATCGCGGCCGCACGTCGTGGCCATCGACTATGGCATGAAATGGAACATCGCCCGTCATCTCTTTGACATGGGCTGCCGCGTGACGGTCGTACCCGGCACGATCAGCAGCGCCGAAGTGTTGGGCATGGAGCCCGACGGTGTGTTCCTGTCCAACGGACCCGGCGACCCCGAACCGCTGAACTATGCCATCGACACGATCCGCGGCCTGCTTGGGAAAACACCGATTTTCGGCATCTGCCTCGGTCATCAACTGCTTTCGCTGGCCTGTGGCGCCAAGACCTTCAAGCTCAAGTTCGGACACCGCGGCGCCAATCAACCGGTGATGAACCTGCAAACCGGGGTCGTCGAAATCACCTCGCAGAATCACGGTTTTGCGGTCGAAGAGGAGTCTCTTCCGGCTTCGCTGGAAGTCACGCACCGGAATCTCAATGACAATACGATCGAAGGCATTCGGCACCGCGAGCTGGCGGCCTTCAGTGTCCAGTACCATCCTGAAGCGTCGGCCGGGCCGCACGACAGTAGCTACCTCTTCAGGCAATTTCTGGATGTTTTGCAGGGCGCCACCAAATAGCCGCTCGGCATTGCCTAAGATTGCCAGGCGCTATCGGTGTTCCGTTCCGCCGCGTTTCATCCCACGCCGAGCAGGATTGAAATCACATCAGTCACGGCAACGGCCAGGCGCGGGTTGCGCAGCTCGTCGCCTGCGATGCAATCCTTCCACACGCTCATGGCGTGACGCAGGTATTGGCTTTGCGATTCTTCGATCAGATCCCGCCCCAATTCCGCCATCACGGCTGGCCAAAGTTGTCGCAGTTGGTCCAGGGCAGCAGGCTTGCCGGCGATCGCTTCGAACACGACGTCGTCGAGTTGCTCGAGCCTATGCATGGCCGCCGGATGCTCCCGGCCAATGATCTGCGACGGACCATCCGCCAGCGGCGCAGGGGGAATTGCAACGGCCGTTGCTGGCAGCGTAAAGGCGCTGGGGCTCGGATCGTGAGCGCCGTCCGGCGCCGACGCGGTCCGCTGCTACTGGTTTCGAATACGGACGGTGAGTCCCTACAGGCTTCCGGCTGCGCCGGTTCGCCGCGCTCCAGAGTCGCCAGCAACGGGAGCAACTCGTCCCCCAAGGCGTTGAGCGATTCAGGCTGCAAGTCTAATCGAGCAATGCGGAGTTGCTCGGCTAGCCAAACCACGCGACCGGCGGCAAGGACGCCTGACACGAACCCGCTCCAACCGCTCCGGATGCTCGTTCTCAACGGCGACTCTGCGGCCAGGTCGAGCACCACGAAACGCCGGTCGCTCAACAGCAGACTTCGTTCGAGAGCCGGTCTGTCCAGGCAGAACAGCCGAAAAGTCGATTGTTCCGGGACGGCTGGACCCGTGGTGAAGGAAAACTGAGGGCGACATTCGATGGGCAGGCAATTAAACAAGGCAGCAAAAAGCCGCGGCCGTTGCAAGCCTAAGGGCAGCGCCACCGCCGAATGCTTCAGCGCACTCTCAATCAGCGTCTCGAATTCGGCCAGGCCTGGGTTGCCAACCAGGCTGGCTACGAGACTCGTGTCGAGCGGCGCAGCGCCCCTTCGATCTCGAAGCGGCTCAGCCGGGGCCAACCGTGGTCGGCAGGCCGCAGCCATCCTTGGATCATCGCTGCGTGCAGCAGGGCGAAGGGGTTGTTTGCGAACCGAACCATCGTTTCCCGATTCACCACCAGGCAATGCGTGAGAATGGTTCCGAAAGCAAAACCGCCACCGGCCGCCGGAACCGTTCTGGCCACGCAGAACGGGCCCCAGGAAAGTGGAAAGAAGCTGATGGCGAAAGCCTCGTGGGCCGATTCCGCGGAGCCTTGCAGTCCCTGCAATGCGCCGGCGAGCTCTTGCGCATGTTCCTCGCCAATGCCGCTTGTCTGGCCAGCCGGCCGGTCGTCCCAGGGCTTGCCGGGGCGCATGATGAATAGGGCTTGCTCGATCAAGATGTGATTCCCTCTTGGGGTTGAAACATTGGATCGAAGCCCAGGTTAGCCTGTGTTGCAGAGTCGTTCGGAGCCGGCCGCAACCGTTGCGAAAGCTCCTTCTGCAAGATCTCGAATTGTGCCAGGATCGAATCCAGGCTTTCTTCCGGGCGCCCGACGTCGCACGCCGTGCGCGAATCGGCCGAGTGAGTGCCGCCGCGAAGCAGTGTTTCAACTGCTTGTCGCAACCGCCGGAGTTCGCCCAGCCAGCTCTTACGTTCGGCGGCGACCTGTTCGCGCAGAAGCTCGATTTGCCCGGCCAATTCCGTGACCCGGGTTCGTGAGGCCTCTAGTTCGCACGACAGCCGGTTGCGCTGATCTCGGAGTTGTTGTGTTTGCTGCGATTGTTGGGCTTCGCCTTGGGCCTTGGCCTGTGCGAGCCGGGCGTTTTGCCGCATCAAACGCCGGCGGAGCTTCTCAACCTCGCGCCGCGCGGCACGCAATTCCGGCGCCGATCCGGCCAAGTGCGAAACTTGCGTCTGGGCTTGGCGCAGTTGGTGGTGCAGGGCCACCAGTTCGTCGTGCAACGCCGGACGCCGCGTCGGGCTGGAGCCGACGTCGACATTCGAACCCCCACCCTGTTGATCCAATGTGCCGGCGACGACCGCCAATTCAGTTTGGGCGGCCGCCAGCCGCCGGGCGTCTTCCTGCACTCGCTGAGCGCCGCGTTCGACCGTCTCGCGCAAGACGTCTAATTGTCTCCATCGATCGTCCAGTTGAAGCCGTTCGGCCGTGACTGCCGTTCGTTGCCGCTCAATGTCGACCTGCCGCTCTTCCAAGGTGCGCCGAATATCGCTCAAGATCCCCAACTCCCTCGCGACGAATGCCTCGAACAGCGCGCTTGCGCCCGCAGGTCGTTCAACAGACTGCGCACGATGGCCCAGCCTGGCAAGGAGGTTAAATCAATTGACGCGCTCAACGGATCAATCCTGGATCGATGTGCGGACGTGGCCGAATGGCCGGTGGCGAGAAAAGATGGGACCGAAAACTCGCCATCAGAACTCTACGTCACGCCAAGCGAGACGCAAACTTCCGGCTCGGCATTTTCCATTTACTTCCGGCTCTTGGGCCGGAGAGTCGTTAAAGACGGCTCATTCTCCGCAAATTGAAAAAACTCGGAAATCAGATCTTTTTCTTAACTCTTTTATTTCAGGTGTCTTACGGCCCGCGTTCAGTTTATCTGCCATTCCCGGGCCCTTGAAACCCAGGGGAGATATGCCATCTTTGGGGCGCGGGACGGAGCTCCGCCCACGAAGGTGAGAACCTCTGGATTTTTGATTCTGTTGTCAGGAGAACTTGCGATGATTGCGATCCGTTTCTTTCGTTTGAACTTGTTCGCGGCTATGGCATTGTTGTCGTTTGCTGCAATGGCCGTACAGGCCGACGCCGGAATTCTGCGCACCGCGCAGATTGAACCGCGACATTGCGGCTTCCGTCATGCCGGTCAGCCTCACGACTTCGGCCGATCCGAATTGCTGTGCTCCGGTACCGCCGCCGGTAGCTCCCTGCTGCCCGACGCCCTGCATCAGCTACCGCCACGTTGGCCGGCCGGTTGCGTGCTGCGGTTGCCCGGCCCCGGCGCCCGTGCAGACGGTGTTGTCTGTGAAGAATCCCTGCACCTGTGCCTGCTGTGAGCTGGCCATTCCCGTTTGCCTGCCGGGCTGCTGCACGGGCGAGCCTACGGTGACCTGCCGTCACGGTTTGTTCGCCTGTGGCATCGTGACGTACGACTGGTGCTGCGGCGTCAGCGTCGTGGTCCGCTTCAAGCACAATGGCGAAGTGCTCGTCACTTACCACCACGCCTAGTAATTGCGGTTTCCGGTCGGCCTGCGGACCGGTTCGAAGTTTGACTTTATTCGCAAAAAGCCCGGCACCATGGTGCCGGGCTTTTTTGCGCGCTGGCGGGCTAGCTCGCCCGTGCCCAAATTCGGGATATAATGCGGCCTCATGGTCCGGCACCGGGTTTCAGCGCGAGGGGAGGAAGCCGATGTCCAAACGAGCGCGTCAGCAGCGAACGAAGCGAGCACAGCCGATCGACAACCGCTCGGTTGAGTTTTTGACGGTAGGTTGGATGTTGATGGTGGTCACGACGCTCATTTGCGAAGTCGGCGCGGCGGCTTGCCACTTGTATGTCGTGCAGATCGACCGGCAAGCCGCGACGATCGAATTGTTTTCGAGGCTGCTATTATTCGCCGTCGTTCGTCATTGGCAGCCTGTCATTGATCGTTTGTTCGGTCGTGCTCAAGAGCCGGCGCGAGGCCCCGCCTCGCTCAATTCTCATCTTTGCCGTGGTGGTCGGGGTGGCGCCTCTGGTGACCGTACTTCTACAAGCGATCCAATAATTCGCGGAGATTCATGGCACCGACGGACTACACCCGGCACCAGCACCACGAATTCCTTACAGCCAGTCGCCAGGCCCTGGCCGATGCCAACTTGCAATTGGCGCTGGTAAATCTCGGCGACACCTTGGGGCAGCGCAATCGCGACGCCTTTGCTGCGTTTGCGGCCGGCGATCGTTTGCGGAACGAAGCGCGGGCGATCAAGGATGCGGCGCTGGCCGAACTCGACGTCCACTTGCAAAACCTCGAAGCGAGCGTCGTTGCCCGCGGCGGCCATGTCCATTACGCTCTCGACGGGGCCGAGGCCTGCCGCCTCGTGCTCGAGATTCTCGCTGCGGCCGGTGCCCGTCGGGTCGTTAAGTCGAAATCGATGACCAGCGAGGAAATTCACCTCAATCCGGCGCTGGAAGCCGCGGGCTTGGAAGTCGTCGAAACCGATTTTGGCGAATACATCATCCAGGTTGCCGGCCAACGGCCATCGCACATCGTGGCCCCTGCTCTGCACCTCCGCGTTCCTGAGGTTGGCAAATTATTGAGCCGCGACGCTGGCCGGCCGCTGGTGGACCAGCCGGAGACGCTGGCTGCGTATGCCCGGGAACGCTTGCGAAGTGCTTTCGCCGAGGCCGATGCCGGGATCACGGGCGTCAACTTTGCCATCGCCGAGACCGGCACGATTGTGCTGGTCTCCAACGAAGGAAATGCCCGACTGACGACGACGCTCCCCCGGCTGCACATCGCCATCATGGGGATGGAGAAGGTCATTCCGCGCTGGTCCGATTTGCCGGTGTTCCTCAACGTCCTGGCGCGTGCGGCGACGGGGCAGAAGCTTTCGGTCTACACGTCGCTGATTACCGGGGCCCGTCGGCCGGGCGAGTTGGAAGGTCCGGAAGCGTTTCATCTCATCGTCCTCGACAACGGACGATCGCAGATCCTGGGTGGCCCACTGCGCGAGAGCTTGTTTTGCATTCGCTGCGGAGCCTGCTTGAATGCCTGCCCCATCTATCGCAATGTTGGCGGCCATGCCTACGGCGGCGTTTATGCCGGACCGATCGGCGCCGTGCTCACGCCGTTGTACGACGGGCTCGTGGCCAATCGCCATTTGCCGCACGCCTCTAGTTTGTGTGGCGCCTGTCAGGCGGCCTGTCCGGTGCGGATTGCAATTCCAGAAATGCTCATTCGTCTCCGCGAGCAGTTGCATCACGAACCGGGCCAGCTCGGAGTGCTCGAAGCGTTTGCCTATCGTCTCTGGGCTGCCACCATGCGGCATCCACGGCTCTACCGAATGGCCGTCTGGCTGGCCACTCGAACCGTGGGACGCTGGAGTCGCGCCGGCTGGTTGCGGTGGTTGCCACGCCCGCTTCGCGGTTGGACTTCGTCACGCGATTTCCCCGCGCCTTCGCCGCGGACGTTTCGCGATTGGTGGCAATCCGAGGGGGGGCAATGAATCGCGACGAATTTCTCGGCTCGCGTGCGCGCGGCGGCTGCAGCCGGCAGAGCGTTTCGCGTACATCCTGCTCACGAAGGTCAGAACGACGCACCGCCGGCTGCTGCGACGGGTTGAAGATCTGGCCATGCAGCATGACGGCTGAAGTCAACGCCGTCGGCGGACATGGAGTGTTGGTGGAAAACTTAGCCGAGCGCGAGTCGGCGCTCGACGCGCTGCTCCGGCGCAATGCTCCACGGTCAGCACTCTGCTGGCAACATCCGTTGCTCGAACGATTGGGACTTGCCGAACTGCTGGCGGCGCAGTCCATCGAGCCGCTCGACTACACACGGCTCGCCCGGCTCGATCAGCCGCGCCAGCGCAAACAGTGCCTGGCAGCCGAAATCGGCATTTCCAGCGCCACCCTGGCCGTTGCCGAAACCGGCTCGCTGGTCATGGTGGCCGAACCGGGGCGCGAGCGCATGGCCAGCCTGTTTCCGCCGGTACACGTAGCCTTGATCACGACCGAGCAGATTCGGTCCGACTTGTTCGCGGTCTTCCGCGAGCTGGAATCGTCCGGCTTCGACCAGCTATCGAGCAACATCACTCTGATTACGGGGCCGAGCAAGACCGGAGATCTCGAACTCCGGCTCACGACCGGCGTCCACGGCCCCGGCCATTGGCACGTCATCGTGATTCGTCAGTCCTAATTCGACACCAGGCAGCGACGCGGTTGAACCGAGGGTCAGTTTCCGCTTTCGGCTTTCCGCTCTCCACTCAATTCGACCGCTGCTCCTTCGGGCACAATCATCGTCGTACGGACAATTTCGCCTAGCAGCGCCGGCAATTCGAGCACGAAACGGCTCCCCTTGCCTAACTTCGCTCTCGACGCGGATGCGGCCGCCGTGCTCTTTGACGATCTTCTGGCTCACCGGCAGCCCCAGGCCCGTGCCGCGGTTTCCTTTGTGCGAAACAAACAGCGAGAAAATTTGGTCCATGTCTTCTGCCGCGATGCCTTGACCGTTGTCTTCGACGCTGACCGCGACATGGCCGGCCTGGCGGTTGAAGCAGGTCGTAACGCACCGCCCGACGTGTCTCTCGCCGTCGGCGGTGTCATCGCCGGCAGTTTCCCAGTCGCCAGTAGCCTTGTCGCCGGCATCCTTGTCGCAGGCATCAATGGCGTTGGAGACGATGTTCAGCACGGCTCGATGCAGGCCCTCGGGATCGAACGTCAGGGTCGGCATGTTTGGATCGCTGCTCCAGCGTCAGCTCGACGCCGCGCTCCTGAGCCCGGGCAGCCATCAGTTCGATTACGTCGGCCACGACCTGGTTCAAGTTCGAAGGCATCAGCTCGGGCTCGCGTTCCTTGCTGAAGGTGAGCATGTCGAGCACCAGGTGCGAGATTCGCTCCTGGTTCTTTTCGACGAACTCCCAGCCCTTGCCGACCATGGCCTCGTTGTGCTGCGACAGCCCTTCCTTGATCAGGAAGCTGCCGCCGCGGATGCCTTGCAGGATGTTCTTGATGTGATGGCAGAGCGTGGCGATGGTCTGCCCGACGGCCGCCAGGCGCTCGGCCTGGACCATGGCCGAATAGTAGCGCGTGTCTTCGACCGCCAAGGCCGCCTGGTGGGCGATGGCGATCATCAGCTTCAGATGCTCCTCGTTGAACTTGGTCGCTCCGCCCTGCTGGATCAGCCGCTGCGGCGAGGTGGATGTGTCGATGTAGATCACGCCGACGGTGTTGTAGCGCCCTTGCATCGGCACGCAGATCGCCTCGCGAACGCCCATCTGCAGGATGCTGGCCGCCGGATTCCAGCGATTGTCTTCGCGGGCGTCGCTGGTGAGCACGCCTTCGCCGCGCTCCAGTACGTAGTCCAGAATCGTCTTGCTGATCGTGATCTTTTCTTCGGGATTGATGCCGCTACGGTTGCGGCGGCACTTGCGGCTCGAGCTGCTTCGTCTCGGGATGCAACAGCATGATGCAGCCGCGGTCGGCCTCGACCCATTCGAAGATCAACTGCATGATGCGGTCGAGCAGTTGGTCGATTTCGAGCGTGTGGCTGACGGCCAGAGCCGTGCGGTACATGATCTGCAGATTGCTGCGAGCCCGCGCCAGCCAGGGGCTTTGCGTTCCCTCGGATTCGAGGTCGAAGATCCGGCTCCCTTCTTCCTGGCTGATCGAGTGGACGATGCGCGAGCGGTCGCCGGGCTGTTGGCGGGTGATGATGTCGATCTTTTCGGCCAGGTCGCTGTTGACCGCTTCGCCCCCGCCGGTGAACAGCATCTGCGTGCTGCCCAATTGCAGTTCGTCGCCGCTGACCAGTTCGTGGGTGTCGACGCGCTTGCCGTTGACGAACGTGCCGTTCGAACTGCCCAGATCGGTGAGCGTGTAGACTATCGCCCGAACGGCGAATGATGGCATGCCGCCGCGAAACCTCGGTGTCGTGCAGTTGGATCGCGTTCGAGACGTCGCGGCCCAGGCCCAGGACTTCGTCTTCTAGCTCGAAGCGAACCCCTTGGTCATTGCCCCGAAACACGAACAGCGAAGGCACGGCTCAAACTCCGTTCGACGGCCAACGAATAATGCACACCCCCCGCGGGCGGTCACGCGGCCAGCACACTGCCAAAGCCGCTGGCGACGGTTCAGCGTCTCGACAGTGTTTTAAGGCCAGTGGGGGCGATCACCCGGCTGCGGAGGCTGCGAGCGGCTTTCGGGCCCCAGCCAGCAGCGCCTCGATTTTACGGATTAGCGGTCCGTAATGATAGGGTTTGGGAACGACCTCGCCGGCGGAGCAGGGATGGTCGCGGCGAATCCTGCCCAGCAATAGCATGGGCGTGGCCTGCGCTTGGGCTTCGTCGACCAAATCGCCGCCTGGCGGCGGCGAACAGTCGCGACCTTCTTCAATATCCAAGACGATCACATCCGGCCGATGCTGCCGGGCCAGGGCCAAACCCTGCGTGACACGGCTGGCCGAAAGCGTGCGAACGCCACGCTGTTCGAGCACTGTACGCAACACTTCGCGCGTTTCTTCGGAAGAATCGACGATCAGAACGCTGCGTTCTGTGGCCAAGGCGTGACCTCCATGTCGGGTTGTTTTGGCACGGGGCGGCGGGGTTGCCCGAGCCAGGCGGGGCGAAGCATGTCCTGCTGCGCGAGTGATCGGACATCCATGTCCGATCGCGTCTTCGAGCAAGGGGGGTGAGCATAGCGGCCGTTCGCTGGCGTGTCAAAAGCGAATTGTGGCTTGACGCATTCGCTGCAAGCACCAACAATTCAAGGGCTTAGGCCCCGCCCGACACCCTCGCGGCCCTGGCCCCAGCGACGTTCCCGTCGAACCGGCCGCCGCCGCAACCGTTTGACCGGCTGAACCCGCCTTCAACCCCTTTACAGGCAGTTGCCCGATCCATGCACGACCTTTCCATGCTACGCCCCAGCGCGCAGACCCATCGCCGCAATTTTTTCAGCCCGCGGTCTTTGGCATTGCTAGCGGTATTGTTCGCGTCGCCCCAAGCCTCGATTGCCGCTGAGACTGGTCCGGCAGCCGCCAGTGATCAGCGATTGGGTGAAGCCGTTCGCTTTTTGGCAAGTGATGAACTCGAAGGTCGCGGCGTAGGGACGAAAGGGCTCGATCAGGCCGCCGATTTCGTCGCTGCCATGTTCGCCGAGGCTGGCCTCGACACGAAAGTCATCGACGGCGGTCCCTTTCAAAAGTTCCAAATGACCATCGGGGCCGAGCAGGGAGCCGTCAACAAAGCGGCCTTTGTCGAACCCATGCCCACGGGCGGGGCGAAGCCGGCCCGCACAGAGTTAAAGCTTGGCCAAGATTTCAATCCTTTGGCATTAGGCGGATCGGGCAAGTTTGACGTGCCCCTGGTCTTTGCTGGGTATGGAATCACCGACAAGGATCACGGCTACGACGACTACGCCGGGCTCGACGTTCAGGGCAAAGCCGTGATCGTGCTGCGTCACGAACCGCAGCAAGCCAATCCTCACAGCGCGTTTAACGGTACGAACCATTCGTTCCACGCCCCCTATTCACGCAAGCTCTCGAACGCCTACGAACATGGCGCCGCGGCCGTGATCTTCTGCACCGACGATTACGAAATCCGCGACCGCGTCGCCTCGCGCGAAAACGCTGGCAACAGTCGATCGATGAACTGACGGAATCCGAGGCCAAGTTCAAGAAGATCGAAAAACCCACGCTTATAGAAACAGAACGCCAGCATCGATTAGTCGATTTGCTGCTGAAGCAGATTAACGAGCAGGGTAAAAAACTCGAGGCCGAGTTCGATCCGCTGGTGCCCTTTACCGGCGCGGGATCGGGCAGCGAAGGGGGGCAAATCCCCGTGCTGCACTGCCGCCGCGAAGCGATTGACAAACTGCTCACAGCCGCGGGTGCCAAGGATCTGACGACGCTCGAGAAGGAAATTGACGAGGCGCCCCAAGCCGCAGAGTTTCGAACTCTCCGGATGGCGTTTGGCTGGCGAAATAAGCGTCGTCCGCCGCGAGACGGGTGTGAAGAATGTTATTGGCATATTGCCGGGCGAAGGCCCGCACGCCGACGAGACGGTCGTTGTCGGGGCGCATTACGATCACCTGGGGCTCGGCGGCGAGGGCTCGTTCTTTCCCGACAAGCACGAGATCCACAATGGCGCCGACGACAACGCCTCGGGCACCAGCGCCCTGATCGAGGTGGCCCGTCGTCTGGCCGGCCGCGACAAGAAGCCCGCTCGCCGCGTGGTGTTCATTGCATTTACCGGCGAAGAGCGAGGCCTGATCGGCAGCGCCTACTATTGCCGTCACCCAGTATTTCCGCTCGATAAGACGGTCGCCATGCTCAATATGGACATGGTCGGCCGGCTTGAGAGATGACAAGTTGGTGATCCAGGGCGTCGACACGGCCAGCGAGTTCGGCGCGCTGATCGATAAACTGAACGAGAAGTTCGGCTTCAAGATCACGCGTCAGCCGGGCGGATTCGGGCCCAGCGATCATTCGTCGTTCTATGCGCAGAAAATACCCGTGATGCACTTCTTCACGGGCGTACACAAGGACTATCACCGGCCCAGCGACGATTTCGACAAGATCAACGTGCCGGGCATGCGGCGCGTGGCCGAGATGGTGGCCTTGGCCGCGATCGACCTGGCCGATTCGGAGGGCAGGCCGCAATACAAGCAGACCAAGGCCCCGGCCATGGCCGGCGGTGGCGATCGTCCCTATTTCGGCAGCATTCCCGATTTCTCGCAGAGCGAACCGGGCTACGGCTTGAGTGGCGTGGCCCACGGCAGCCCAGCGGAAAAAGCGGGGATGCAAGCCGGCGACGTCATCATTCGGCTGGGCGAAAGCCGCATCGGAAACTTGGAAGACTTCGATAGCGCCCTGCGGAAGCACAAATCAGGCGAGAAAGTCATAGTGGTCGTGAAACGAGCAGGCAAAGACGTTTCGCTAACAGTGACGCTCGACCCGCCGCGGTAAGCCACGATACCTGGGGCAACCCCACTCAAACGGAGCGCAAGGAAGCTGGGAACTGTCCACTCTTTCTGCTTCGGCGGAATCGTGCAATCAAACTGTCAATTAAAACTCAGCCGCAGTACTTTGCTGCTTGGCATGTTGGCCAGAGTGCTTCTTGCCACATGGCCAATTGCCGCCGAAGAGTTGGCGAAGCCAAATGCTGCGTCGACCTCGCCGTTCCGGATTCAGCTCGATACGATCACCGAAGGCTACGACGGCCGGTTTTGCTCGGCGCAGCGCGCGCCGGAGCCATCCCGCGCAGGGCCAGCCGCCGATGGTTGTGGTAATGGCCAGCCCGCTGCTGGTCACTGGCAGCGACGTGTACTTCGACCTGAATGAATTCCGCACCGACGATTTTGGCAAAACGTGGGTCGGGCCGGTTCCCCATCACGATACGTTGGGGCGGCACGTGGTCGGGAAGCTAGGCGAGACGAATATCGAAGAAGTGCCCGGCGACTTCTGGCCGCAATGGCACGCACGCTCGGGCAAGCTGCTCGGCATCGGCGTGACGTTTCGCTACGTTGACGACAAGGGACCGATCAAGAACCGCCAGGCCGATACGTGCTATACGACCTACGATGCCGAGCGTCACGACTGGGCGCCGCTGGCCGTGCTCGAAATGCCGATCGGCAGCGTGAGCTACGACGCGCGAGCAGCCTGTGTGCAACGCTATGATCTCCCGGGCGGCGACATTCTACTGCCGATTTATTTCAAAGAAGAGCAAGACAAGTTCCATCACGTCAAAGTGCTGCGCTGCCGCTTCGACGGCACGAAGCTCAGCGTGGTCGAGGAAGGCAACACGCTCAGCCTGAATACCTCCCGAGGTCTGGCTGAGCCTTCGATCACGCAATGCGGCGGCCGGTTTTTTCTCACCATTCGCCACGACACTGCCGGCTTCGTTGCCACGAGCGATGACGGCTTGCACTTCGCGGAATTGAAAGAGTGGACCTGGGACGACGGCGGCCCCTTGGGCAGCTACAACACGCAGGCGCATTGGGTCGTACATCGCGACGTGCTCTTCCTGGTCTACACTCGCCGCGGCGCCAACAACGACCATATTTTCCGTCACCGTGCGCCGCTCTTCATTGCCGAGGTTGATGTGAAGGCGCTCACCGTTAAGCGAGCGACCGAGCAGGTGCTGATTCCCGAGCATGGGGCTCGATACGGCAACTTCGGCGTGTGCGATGTGAACGAGCATGAGACTTGGGTGGTCGAAACGGAATGGATGCAGCGGCCGCCTGAAGAGCCGGTCATTCCAGTGAAGAACCGTTGGGGCGCGAAGGCACGCATCTACGCAGCAAGGATCATCTGGCAGGAATCTCGCCGACCTAAAGGTAACTAACCTTGTGGCGACCGTCCGATCCTCGGATTAGAATTGCAACCTGTCCGAGAGTTTTGGCCCCATCGAGTCGTCATCATGTTTCCTGCCGCCGCCCGTGCGCCACATCGCTTGTGATTCTCGTTCTTGCCGCAATCCTGATAGTCCTGCCCGTCGTGGGCTCCGCCGTACTTGCCGCGGACGGGCCGCCAAATTTGGTCTTCATCGTGGCTGACGACCTGCGTTGGAACACGCTCGGTTGCATGGGCGACCCGATCGTTCAGACGCCGAACATCGACCGACTCGCGGCCGAGGGGGTGCTGTTCGAGAACTGCTTCGTGACAACCTCGATCTGCTGGGTCAGCCGCGCCACGATGTTCACGGGGCAGTGGTACAGCCGGCATGGTATCGAGCGCAGCAACACGGCGCTCAGCGATCAGCAGTGGGCGAATTCCTATCCCGCCCTGCTTCGCGGGGCCGGCTATCGTACCGGCTTCATCGGCAAATTTGGCGTCGGCTCGGCGAAGGATCTGGAATTGAAGCGTCAGACTTTCGATTTCTGGCGCGGACTGCCCGGGCAGGCAGGCATGTTCTTCGACGAAGACGACTCCGCGCACACGCATAAAACGGCGCGCTTTGGCAACGAAGCGTTGGAGTTCCTGTCCGGTTGCACGCCGGGGAAGCCGTTCTGCCTTTCACTCAGCTTCAACGCCCCGCACGCACGCGATGGGCAGCCGCGCGAGTATCCACCTGACCCGCGTGACGAACATTTGTACGATGGCCTGCTGATGCCGGTTCCGCCACTAGCAACCGACGAGGCGTTCCGACGGTTGCCTCCATTCGTGCAAGACTCCGAAGGTCGGAAACGCTGGAAGCGGCGATTCGATACCCCGAACAGGGCACAGAGCACCATTCGCGATTACTATCGGTTGATCACCGGCATCGATCGGGAGGTCGGCCGGATTGTCGAGGCGCTCGAACACGGCAAGCTGTCGGAAAACACCGTGATTTTGTTCACGTCCGACAATGGTTATGCGCTGGGAGACCGGGGCATGGCGGACAAGTGGTTCATGTACGAAGAAGACGTCCGGATTCCGCTGATTGTTTACGAGCCTCGCCAACCGCGCGCCTCACGGGGACGCAAGATCGAGGCAATGACCCTCAATGTCGATTTCGCGCCAACCCTGCTGGATCTGGCAGGCTTGCCGATTCCCGCGTCGATGCAAGGCCGCAGCCTGCTGCCCGTTCTCGAAAACGATCGAACGCCCAAAGATTGGCGGACCGACTTCTTCTACGAGCACCATTTTTCTGGACCCGCGGCAATTCCCGCCAGCGAAGGAGTGCGGACGGAGGACTGGGCGTACATGCGGTGGACCGACGCCAAGCCGCTCGTCGAAGAGCTCTACGATCTACGTTCGGACCCACGGGAAGTGGCGAATCTGGTGAACGATCCCATGTTCGCGAAAGAACTCGATACGTTGCGCGCCCGCTGGGCGACTTTGAAAGAGGAGTCGAAATGATCCTGCCACGGCCAATGCAATCGTCGGCCGGCATCATCCAATCGCGTCTGCGATCCTGGTTCAGCGAGCGCTAGCTGTCGTCTTGGCTCCAGCGCTGTCCCATTCAAGGATCGCGCCTGTTTGCGCAGGATGGCCTGCAATTCGGCGACCGGTACCGCGCGTAGTTCGACGCCGTGTACCAGCGACAGGTGCGCGGCGACTCCGGCCGCCTGGCCCAACGCCATCCAGGTGGGCTCTAGCCGAACGCTCGAAAAAGCAACGTGCGTCGTGCTGGCCGCGACAGGAACGATCAGTCCCTCGAGTTTCTTTGGGATCATAATTCGATACGGAACCTGGTACGGGCGTGTGATATCGCGCAACATGCCCAGGTAGCCCTCGAGGATGCGATCGTCCATGGGCTGGCGTTTTTGCGTAGGAAAGCTATCAATCGGAAACTCGCCCACCGTGATGGCGTCGGCGTGGATGCGCTCGGAGACGAGGCCTGGCTGCTCCGTGATATTGCGTTCGCTCAAAATGTACTCGCCAACCAGTCTCCGGCCTTCGCGGACGTAGAGTTGAAAGGGGAAGTGGTCGTAGTCCGCAAACTCGTCACGGCAAGGGTGGAACTTACGGGCCGTGGCTCTAGCGTCGGACGGCACCTGCTCGTCGTTTTGCAAAAACCAGAGTAACCCAAGCGAGAGATTGCGAATGTTCGCCGTGATTTGCTCGCGGCCCGTCCAGTCAGCCTGGATGTAACCCACGTTTTCCTCGGCGAATACAAATCCCAGCGGCGTAGGCTTCATATTTACGTCGATCTTGTCATTTGGCAACGAGCGCAGCGTGAAAGCGATGGTCGTCAGGTTTTTGCCATAGCGACCGCGTTTCAAATCGTCGAAGTAGCCCAGATAACGCGTGCGGTCATAGCCTGCCGGCGGCGCCAGCGAGCGGAACCTGATTTGCCGGATCCGAACTTAAGCAAAGCCGGAACGTATAGGCCGGAAGTCGTTGGTCGGCTGCGCCGGTCCCGCCCAGACGTTCGCCGCCGGGCAAATTATAAATGTGGCCCGCATGCGGTTCCCCGAACTCCTGGCGTGACTCGCGGCCCAACCGGAACTCTGCGCGCGCCTGCCAGCAGATCACCCTCATAGGTCGCATCAGCGAACACTTTCGCCCGTAGCGAGCGCCGCTGGCCGGAGGCGCGATCTTTCACTGCGACGCTCACCAGCCGCCCATTCTTCGTCCGAGCGGTTTCCAATTGGTGATTCTTGAACACCTTTAACAATGGATGTTCCTTCAGGAAGCCCTCGAAGATCTTCTCGGCCACCGACGGCTCATACCAATAGCCGTCCTTGCAAAGGCCGACCTGCTCCGATTTCTCGCCGTAGGCGGTGACGTAGTGCGCCCGGACGCGATCCACAAACTCGCGGAAGAAACCCTGGATCATGGCGCGGTTTTCGATGTCGCTTGCGCAAGTCCGCTGGCGCTCATACCGCCAATATGGCGATGATATTCGACCAACGCCACCGATCGCCCGAGCCGAGCCGCCGTCACGGCCGTGGCGATACCGCCCGGCGTGCCCCCCACCACGACAAGCTCGAACTGTTCCGCTGGATCCTCGGCCCGCAGCCGTTCGACCAACGCGAGGCTGAGAATCAATGCGGCGATGAATACGAGCGGCTTCATAACCAAGCGTCCTCCGACGAAAAGTAAAAGCTGTATAGCTTGGCGCGGGAGCCGGTGAACATCAGTTGGACGCCCCGCCCTTGCAGCGCGGCGTGACTGTCGCCGCGCGTTCCGTCGAGATTCATGGTTTGTCAGATCTTGTTGAAACGATATTGCTGGACAGGTTTGTCCCTGCTCCTCGGTCCTCAATCGGCGTGCTGGTTACGTTATCGCGGACGATGTTGGCCGTGGCTCCATCGGCCACCTCGAGCGTGCCATTGGTATGAGTGTTGCCCGACCAGATCCATCGGTGCGAGTTCAGCACATAATTACCCGCTCTACGCAGCATGTTATTTCGCACCATTACGTAACTAGAAGCCATCACGCCGTTGGGCGCGGAGACGATGTCGCCGTCGCAGATGTTGTCGGCAAAGACGATATCTTTAATCGTGGTTCGCGCCGGTGTGGTCCGATCGACGAAACAGACGTCGCCGTCGAACACGTTTCCCGTGAAAGTGATTCCTTGGTAAGTGCAGGATAGGGCTTCTTTCCTGGTCTGGAACCTGACTGTGCGTTTGAGCCCGGTGGTCTGATCCCGAAAGATATTCCCGGTTACGACGATATCCGAGATCGTCGTATGGAGCGGCTGGGGTTCGGTGCGAAAGATAAGGCAGCCGCCCCCCGCGCCTTGGTTGATGGTTGGTATCGGCTCGACGTGATTGCCGCTGATGCGGATATGGTTCGAGCCTTCAGTGATGTTGATGCCCGTGTCAACGAAATAGACTTCGTTGTCGCGAATCTGTACGTTGCGGCTGCCGAAAATCACTTGGGGTCCGGCCGCGACATTGATGATGTAATTGTCGGCGATCAGTCCGCCGTTGCATTCCGCGAGTTCGACCGCCTTGTTTCCACACCGATCGATGAAGTTGTGGCAGACTTGCCAGTTTTTGAACTGAGCGGCCAGCCGGTCGGGCTTTCCGTAATCAATGATGCTGTCCTTGGTGCAGCCGGCGGCCTGTTTGGCATCATAGATCCAGCAATTGCGGACCGTGACATTGTCCGACGACAGCAAGTAGGCGGACGGGTCGCCGAGCCGAGCGTTGAATCCCATGATCGATCCGCCGCCAATCGCCGCGTCGTTCCCGGTATAACGCAGGTCTTCCACCACAACATTGCTCGCTGGAGTCGTCTCGGTGCCAATCCGCACCGGATAATAGCGCGCCGTGTGGGGTGGGGTGGCCGGATCGAGGTAGATGTGCGTGGCGTATCCCTGGCCGCGCAGCGTCACTCCGCTCTTGAGCACAATCGTCTCGTCACCCAACCGGCGTGATAGCTTGAAGTCGCCCGCGCCCAGCAGCACAATTCCACCACCCGCGGTTGCGACGGCGTCGATGGCGTTCTGAATAACGGTGTCTGCGATCTCCGCAGGTCCGGGCGCCGAGACCCGCACTTCGAAATGCGCCCGTAGCAGCCGCGGCAGCCTCTCGCTTCGGCGGTCTGAGGGCATCTGGTTTCGTGGCGGCAGACGCCGGTTTGCCGGTCTGATTCCACGTCAGCACCTGGCCGTCCTTTAACAATCGCTCGCGGAGTTGCGGGTAATTCACGCTTTGTACCGGCACCTTGTCATCGATGGCCATGCAAGCGGCGGTGGCCGCCGATTGGCTGGTGACCATGAACACCGGCTCCATGCGGATGCTGCTGAAAGCCGTGTGGCTCGCCGAGAGTGCGAAGGTTACGAAAAGGTTCTGGCACTCGCCGACTTCGGCACGATGGCCACATAGCCGATTGCATACGGGGGCGCACTGTCGCGGCCGCCGGCGGTTTTGCCCTCGCGCGTGACGACGCCATCTTTCGACGATCCGGCGGATCTCGTGAGTGTCGGTGCCGTACGAGCCGAGGCCGATGGAGTTTCGCGCCGTCTCCTTGCCAAAGGTATGCCGTTCCGTCATCACCAGGTCGGAGACCATGCGGCGCGCTTCGCGAATGTAGAGTTGATGCGGCCAGCCGCCGTTGTCGATAAACTCGTCGCGCGGCAGTCCGAATCGCTTCATCTCGTCGCGCACTTTCGACGGCACGCGCGGGTCGGTAGCCAGGAAGTGGCAGCAGGCCGCGATGATAGTTCTTCGTGCTCTCTGGCGATCTGCTCGCGGCGCGCGTAGCTCGCCTCCGGCCACTCCCAACTCGCCCCAGGCAGGTTGCCGCCGAAGGTCGCCGTATTGAAGTCCCACTTGTCATTGGGCAGCGCGTCGTGCTTGGAGAACCATCGCAGATCCATGTCGTCGCCGTTGGCGATGCAGCCTTCGATGAAGCGGACGACAATCTCGTAGCGTTTCGGATCGTAATTGGGCGGTGGTTCGATGGCCAGGCGATCCGCCGCCGTGGTGAGACAAAGACGGTAGCAATACGCCTGCACGCCGGGTGCGGAATCGCCTGGCTGGCCCGGTTCGCCTTCGTCGATCAGCGGCAGCAGGCCGCTCTGCGGATCTCCCGGCACGACGTAGGGGTCGAGGGGCAAATCGCGGTCCCAAACGCCTTGGCCACCCGGCACGCGGCCGTTCGGGCCGGGTTGGAGATGCTTGGCTCGCGGGAGATACTTCTCGCTGTAATGAATGCCGTTATAAACCTCGCCATATTTTGCGTTCCCCTCGCGCATCAAGCGTGAAGCTCACCCCCGCCTTCGCCATCAAATCGCCTTCATAGGTCGCATCGATGAACATCTTCGCGCGGAACACCGTACCGTCCTCGGTGACGAGTTCGGTGATGCGTGCGGCAGTCGTTTTTCACGCTGGCGAGTCGAGCGCCGAAATGCACCGGCACTTTCGCTTCGCGCGCCATCTCGTTGAACACGCGTTCGGCTACGTGCGGCTCGATCGAGTACGCCGCCGCCCGTCGCTGGGCCACCGCCTTTGGCCTGGAACGCCTTATCCCAATCCAGCGTCTTGCCATAACTTGCGACCAGCCGCGTGAAATATTCGCGCGCAATGCCTCCCACCGGTGCGCGGATCACCGATATCGACGGCGCTCAACCCGCCGGCCGTCATGCCGCCGAGATGCCTCCCGGCTCGGCGATGACTGCGTGCTTGCCCATCCGCGCCGACTGCACGGCCGCCGCCACGCCGCCCGAGGTGCCACCGTAGATGCACACGTCCGCTTCGATGATCTGCGGACTGGCACGCTGCGCGATTGGTTGCGCCGATAGGTCAGCGGCGGCGCCTAGTAGCCAAGCGGCCAGGAGGATCAAGTAGATGGATTTCATGCGATCAAACCAAGGTAGTGGCTGGACTTTACGGTCGGAACACGGTTCGCTGGGGATGGACGGCCGCGAGTTGCGAGGGCGACACGCCCGGCCAGGGGTTCTCGAATCATGATAGCTTCAGATTCGTGGCCGGTGATAGCAAGGGCGAAACCATATTGCCAGCCACGAAGGCCACCGTGAATTTGCAGGGCGGTTTGCCCGTCGGATCTGGGGTGGAGCTGCAAAAAGCCTGGCCTCGTTTACGTAACCGACATCGACGGCTGCGTTGGAGCCGCATCGCAAGCCGCCCATCGCGAACAACTTAGGACGCTTGCCCCGCTCTTGGTTTTCTGGGCTTTACCGAATTGCGGGTTCTCGGCAGAATACCGCCCTCGTTCGATTCCCCCGGCCATTCGAAGCCACCCGGAGTCCCTCGGCACGGCGCAGACGCGGGGTTGGGACGCCGCAAGTCACGGATGACTGTGCCGAGATAGCAAGGAGTGCCTAAAAGTGAGAAAGTTTTTCCTGGTTGCCGCGCTCATGGCGGCGGTTTCGCCGTTCGGGGTTTTGGCCGGTAAGGCCGAAGCCCAACAGCCTCGAGGCATCGGTTCGCCGATCGCAATCCTCGACCTGACCTACATTTTCAAGAATCATTTGCGTTTTCAGCAGATGAGCGACGGCATGCGACGTGACGTCGAAGCCGCGGAAAGCGCCTTGAAGGTCGACCGCGAAGGCTATGGCAAGATGACCCAGCAGTTGGAAACCTATCGCAAGGGCACGCCGGAATTCCGGGCCATGGAAGAAGAACTGGCCAAGAAGGCCGCCGAGTTGAATCTGCGGGTCAGCATTCAGAAGAAGGACTTCCTCGAACAGGAAGCCAAGATCTACTACAACGTCTACCAGGAAATTTGCGAGCACGTGAAGTACTACTCCGAGCAGCACGGCATTGCGCTGGTGTTGCGCTTCAACGGCGATCCGGTCGACCGCAACGATCCGCAAGAAGTGCTGAAGGAACTGAACAAGTCAGTTCTGTACTACAACCGGGCGATTGACATCACTCCGATCATCCTGGAAGAGATCAACCGCAAGGCCCCAGGCGGCCCGCAGGGCGGCGCCGTGCCGCAGACCTCGACGCCCGGAGCCCCCGGCTTCGCGCCTCCCGGTGCGCCCCCCGGTTTGCCGCCGCGTCGTTAATGCCTCGTGTTTAGCGGACTGTAGCCAGGGCTTGTTCCTGGCCGCCACGGATGGCCGGCCAGAGCACGCTTCGGGGTGCGACATGTATCGCGGTTCCAAGGATGGTTCAACTCCGTTGATGTACTCGCTCAGACAGCAGAGAACGATTGCGCGACCGGCTTCCGTCGAGGGTTTCGGCTATTGGAGCGGACAAGACGTACGCGTCGAGTTCCATCCAGCGCCCCCGACACGGGAATCGTGTTCGTACGCGACGATCTTGACCAGCCGGTCCGGATCAAGGCCGTCGTGGCCCATCGCGTCGAAGCGCCGCGGCGCACCAATTTGCGCTTCGGCGGGGCAAGCGTCGAAATGGTCGAGCACGTCATGGCGGCGCTGGGCGGTTTGCAGATCGACAACTGCGAGATTCATGTCAGTGCTGCCGAGTTGCCAGGCTGCGACGGCTCGGCATTGCCCTATGTCGAAGCCCTGGCTGGTGCCGGACTGACCACGCAGAATGCCTTGCGGACGTCGTTGATCGTGCGCCAGGTGATTCGGTTGGGAACGGATGAAAGCTGGGTCGAAGCCCGGCCCGTCGCAAGCTGGGGCATGTCGATCAAGTTCCATCTGGACTACGGCGCCGACAATCCGATCGGGCGGCAAATGCTGGCCCTGCCGGTGACGCCCGATTCCTTCAGGCGCGAACTGGCGCCCAGCCGCACGTTCATGCTCAAGAGCGAGGCCGATTGGCTGCTGTCGCAGGGACTGGGCCAGCGCGTCACGGAACGCGATCTGCTGGTCTTCGACGGCGACGGCCCGATCGACAATCAACTGCGGTTCCGCGACGAATGCGTGCGGCACAAGGCTTTGGATTTGATCGGCGACTTGGCGCTGGCAGGCTGCGATTTGATCGGCCATTTCGTGGCCTATCGCAGCGGCCATCGACTCAACGCCGACCTGGTGCGAATCTTGTTGGCCGAAGGAGAAGTGGTGGGGGATTGGCGGCGGACCGCGTAAGGTCTGCACGCGCACAGGATAGAATTTTCGGGCCGTCGCCGGCCAGGCTGCGGAGCGCCTCACATGGCTAGTTACGTCGCAGAACACGCCTCGATCGATCACCGTGCAGAGATCGACGTCGACGTCGAGATCGGCCCCTTCTGCGTGATCGGTCCCAACGTCCGCATCGGTCGCGGTACGCGCTTGGAAAACAACGTCACGATCATGGGCCAGGTCACGATCGGCGAGCATAACCGCATCTACCCGAACGTCGTCATCGGCGCCGAGCCCCAGGACATCAGTTATCGCGGCACCGACACCCGCGTCCTGATCGGCGACCACAACACGATTCGCGAAGGCGTGACGATCAATCGTGCCACTGAAAAAGAGGACGGCCTCACCTCGGTCGGCAGCCACAACTACCTCATGGCCTATTGCCATGTGGCCCACGATTGCCGGCTCGGCGACCACATCGTCATCGCCAATGCCACACTGTTGGGCGGACACGTCCACGTCCACGATCACGCGTCGCTCAGCGGAGGCGTCGCGGTTCATCACTATGCCACGATTGGCAGCTATAGCTTCGTGGCTGGCGTGAGCCGCGTATTGCACGACGTGCCGCCGTTCATGCTAGCCGACGGGCATCCCACGCGTCCGCGTTGCATCAACGTCGTGGCGCTCAAACGCAACGACTTCTCGTCGCTGGCCATCGATTGCCTGGCGGAAGCCCACCGATTGCTGTATCGCGCCCGCGTTGGCCTCGACCATGCCCGCGAAATCCTGCGAACCAACGAACAACTCGTGCCCGAGGTCATGCAATTGCTGACCTTCGTCGAGCGGCAGCAGCAGGGCAAGCACGGTCGGGCCCGCGAACGCAGGAGAGCCGCGTGAAGCCGATTCGCCTGGCCGTGATCGGAGTTGGGCATCTCGGACGGATTCACGCCCGGCTGGCGACCACTTTGGACGCCTTTACGCTCGTCGGCGTCGTTGATCCCGACGAAGCCAATCGTCAACAGGTATCGGCGCAGGCCGGCACGCCGGCTTTCAGTGATTACCGCGACGTTCTCGATCGAGTCGATGCGGCCGTCATCGCCACGCCCACGCGGCTGCATCATGCCGTGGCCCTCGAATTTCTCTCGCGCGGCGTCCATGTGCTCGTGGAAAAGCCGCTCGCCTCGGTCGCGCGCGAAGCCGGCGACCTGGTCGCCGCCGCCCGTCGCAGCCAGTGCGTGCTCCAGGTTGGCCACGTCGAACGATTCAATCCCGTTTGGACCAAGACGCTGGCCCACGTCCGGGCTCCGCGTTACATCGAAGCCGTCCGCTCGGGCAGTTTCTCCTTCCGCTCGACCGATATCGGCGTCGTACTTGATCTGATGATCCACGACCTGGACCTGATCCTGTCACTCGTCGCCGCGCCGCTGGTGAGCGTCGAGGCGGTCGGCATGTCGCTGCTGGGCCGCCACGAGGACCTGGCCAATGCACGCCTGACCTTCGCTGATGGCTGCGTGGCCACGCTGACGGCCTCGCGAGTGAACCCTCAGCCGGTGCGATCCATGCAAATCTGGACCGATCGCTGCCTGGCCAATCTCGACTTTGCCACCCGCACCGGCACGTTGTTGCGTCCCAGCGAAGCCGTCTTGCGGCACGAAATCGACGTCGAACGACTCACGCCGGCCGAGCGAATGCACCTCAAGGACCACCTGACCGACCATTTGCCGGTGGAACAAATCGAGGCTCAGCCGATCGATGCGATCACGGCCGAGTTGCAGGATTTTTCCGAGAGCATTCGCACGGGCCGGATGCCGCGCGTTTCGGGCGAGCAGGCTCAGCGGGCCGTCGAAGTCGCCGAACAGATCGTGGCTGCGATCGCCCATCGGGCTGCGGCGCCGGCCGAACAGGAGCAGCTGCCGTTTGTCGGGCCGAGCATCATTCCGTCGCCGCACTTCGCCGGCAAACTCGCGCGGCAGCCCAACGTGCGCCGCGAAGCGGGCTGATGCCGAATCCGAAGGGCTGGGGCTTGCCCTGACAGGGCGATCTTCAGGGCAAGCCCTGACCTACAGGCTCCGGTCTCTCATGCATTAGTCCTCCGTGTCTCCGTGTTTGCTTCTGTTCTTTTCTTACTCTTGCCACCCAGCTGGTCGGCCGACGAACGGGTTCGACTCCTTCTCGCGGCCAATTGTCGTGGCCGGTCCATGCCCTGATAGCACTACGGTTTCGTCCGGAAGCGTGAATAAGTGACGGTGAATTCCCGCGGCCAAGGTCGGGAAGCTGCCCCCTGGAAAGTCGGCGCGGCCGACGCTGCCAGCGAATAAGATGTCACCCCCAAAGACCACTGGTGGCTGATGAGCACGCCAGATGAAGACGATGTGGCCGCTCGAGTGGCCGGGAATCTCCTGCACTTCAAAGCTAAAGCCGGCGATGTCGTAGGTCTGGCCGCCGTCGAGCAGGATATTGGCCGGCGGACTGATCACCGGTATGCCGATGGCCGAAGACAGATTTAATTGGGCATTTGCTAGCTTCGGGGCATCACCGCGCCCAATGACCAGCGGGCAATCGGGCCAGCGGTCCTTCATGGCCTGATTGCCGGCAATATGATCGCCGTGGCCATGGGTGATGAGTATCGCAGCGGGGGTCAGCTTGTGCTGATCGATATACGCGCAGATCCCGTCGGGATCGGTGCCGGGATCGACCACGATGCAGTCATTTCGGTCCGCGAGGTGAGCGATATAGGAATTCTCATCGAACGGGGCCGAGACGACCACCGCAACGCGTAACTGTTCGTCGGCCACGAGAATTGGTCTCCGCAAGTAAAGTTAAGACTGCTAAACTGGGCCGCCGCTGCCGCGCCGACATGGTCTGCCAGCAGCGGAGATCCGGTAATAGTCGAATCGTTGTTTGTAATAATGTACCTGCCCTCGTGGCGATAATACCAATGCGGAGCACGGCGCGAAACTCTCGAATTGCGCCCGTTCGGCGGCGGTTTTCCAGGAGCGGCAGTAGTTTAGCGAGATTTGCTGGCGAACATGGTTGTTCGCGGCATGTGGCTTGCTGTTCGGCGACTGGCCTGGGTCGTGCCCCAAGCCACACAAGGCTAGAGCTAATTTGTCGGCCCCCCGCAGGGTCGGCCATCCTCGTAATGGAGTGCGTGTGATGAGATTGCAGGGCATTCTGCGCCGCCCAACGATTTGGGCCTTCCTGACCGGCAGTACGCTGGCCACGACCCTAGTGGCCCAAAACTATCAGGCTTCGCCTCCGCCGACGACGAGCTATCCGCCCGCGTACGGCACCGGCGCTTATCCTGCATCGGTTCCAGCCGCAGGCTCGACGGCGCCAGGTGCCGGCGGTTACCGCGCGACGGATCCACGCGCGATGCCGGGTGCTGGCTCGTATCCTCCGGCACAGGGTTATCAGAGCGTTCCGCAGGGTTATCAGAACTCTCCGCAAATGCAAGCTGCGCCCCAGGGCTACTCTCAAAGCGCGCCGCAGAGCTACCAAGGCGCTCCGCAAGGTTACAACCAGGCTGCGCCGCAAGGTTATCAAGGCACTCCGCAAAGCATTGCCGGTCCGGGCTTCGGTGCCCGCCCCGGTGCAGTATCGCCTGCCGGTGGTTATCTCGACCAACGCTCGGCGACCAATCAGGCCGGGCAGATTCCGGCCGCCGCGCCGGCCAACGGGCCGGGCCAATACATTCAGGTGCAAGACCAACAGCCCGTCGATGCACAGGCGGCTGCGCCTGGCGACAAAATCCCACCGCTGGCGACGCTGACGGCCCAGCCGGGCGAGCATCCTCTAGCGCCGGCCATTCGTTGGGCCAAGCTGGGGCTGGCGGAGATTGAAAAGGTTCAGGACTACTCGTGTACGCTGGTCAAGCGCGAGCGGATCGACGGCACGCTCGGTGAGCACGAATACATGTTCACCAAGATTCGGCAGCGGCCATTCAGCGTCTATATGTACTTCCTGGCCCCGGCCAAGGTCAAAGGCCAGGAAGTTCTATATGTCGCCAATCAAAACGACGGCAAACTGTTGGCCCATCCCAATGGCATCCGGCACAAGCTGATCGGCACCGTCAAGCTGATGCCCGACAGCATGCTGGCCATGGCTGGTAATCGATACGCGATCACCGAATTGGGTCTTCGCCGCCTGGTGAGCCGGTTGATCGAGGTCGGCGAGCACGACATGAAGTTCGGCGATTGCGAAGTGAAGATGATTCCCGGCGCCAAGGTCAGCGGCCGCGATTGCACCTGCATTCAGGTCGTTCATACCGCAAAGCGCAAGGAGTTCATTTTCAACATGGCGCGGATCTTCATCGACAATCAATTGAATGTGCCGATCCGCTACGAGGCCTATGACTGGCCCCGAGAGCCGGGCGGTCCGCCGGTCCTGCTCGAGGAGTATACCTACGTCAACCTCAAGCTGAACAACGGCTTCACCGACCAGGATTTCGATCCGAAGAATCCAAACTACCAGTTTCAATAACGTCGACGGTCGAGGTGCCAAACACCAACTCGACGCAGAAGCGAAGGACGTGAAGCTGCAATTTGAGGACATAAACTCCGCTCGCACGTCGGGCGGGTGATTCCAAGGATCATTGATTTTCCGCCGCAGGGCCAGTACGCTTGGGTCAGACTTCCCCCCTGGAGAGTCCGACCCGTGACCCGAATCTGTTCTTATTTGTGCGTGCTAGCTTTGGCGGCGCCTCTGGCCGCCGCCGAGCTTCAAGGTTGGCAAGGCTTCCGCGTCATCCATCAGGAAGGAACGCCGGAGCGCATCATCGCGGCCGACCTCGATGAAGACGGTCGCGACGAACTGCTGGTCGTCAATACGCGCCAGTCGCGTTTGGACGTCTATCGTTGGCTGCCTCCCGGCGAGCGCAGCAAAAGTGTGGCCGCCGACGCCGATCGCCCCAACGACTTGCCGCTGGCGCCCGATTTCCGTCGCAGCGAGATTCCGCTCGACGAATTGCCGTCCGACGTTTTGGCGGCCGACGTTCGCGGCGACCAGCACCCCGAATTGCTGGTGCTCATGGCCGCGGCTCAGAAAATTGCCGTTCTCGAACAAGACGGCCAGCAACAATGGAAGGAAGTCAGCCATTGGGATTTGTTGCCCGGAACGCCGGTCGGCAGATCCGAACTGATGCTCCTCCGCGAGACGACCGGCGGCCAGCGCGAGTTGCTGGTGAGTTGTGAACAAGGAATTCAGGTCGTGACGCTGGAATTGGGCAGCCGAGCCTCGTGGCTCGCGCCGCGCGAGAATCGCAGCCGCCTCGACTGGAAGCTGGCCGATCTCGACGGCGACGGCGACCAGGACTTGTTGGAATGGTCGAACCAGGCACGTCAGACGGCGCGCTGGTTCGAGTGTGTGCAGGGTTCGTTGTTGCCGGCTCAAGTGATCCACGAACATTCCGTGCAAGGGCTCAGCGCGCTGCGCAATGACAGCAAGCCGGCCGAAGTGTTACTGCTGGGCGGCACTCAGGAGGGTTTGTTTCGGCGCTATCGGTTGGCACGGGGCGAGGAAAGTGAGTTGGGACGCCAAGAATCTCTCCCGATGCCCGGCGGCCCGAAGGCTGCCTGGTGCGGCATGCTGCTCGACGAGCGCCCGGCGCTCGTGGCTGCCGATGCCAGCCAGCCGCGATTGCGCGTTCACGAACTGAGCAAAACCGGCTGGCTCGGAGAGCAAAGCTATCCGACGATCAGTGGTGTCCGCGCGATGGTTGCTCCGCCGGCCGAACCGGGCACTCTGTTGTTGTGGGTCAAAGACGCCGCCGATTTATATGCCAGTCGTTGGAACTCAGGCCGATTGACCTATCCCGAGGCATTGCCGCCGACGGCCACCGCCAGCGAACGGCGAATTCTGGCGCTCGATATGGCCGGTACGACATGCTGGTGGGCACAGCGCGCCGGGGCCGATCTCGATCTGTACGTCTGGCCGCAGGGAGCCAAGCAGGCCGAGCGGATGCGATTTCCTGGCGCGGGGTCCAAGACCGAGAAGGTCGTTTGGCTGGGTGGCAAGCGTCTGCTCGTGCAGCAGGCCTACGCCGCAGGAGCCAAGTTGATTGAATTGGACGGCGAGAAACTGAAGGTGAGCGAGCCCGCGCATTTGGCCAAGGTCGACGTCGGCGAGTTCGGACTGTACAGCATGGGCGGTGAACTGAAGGCCGGCCGGTTGACCGACGGGGTCCTGCAATGGCTCGCGCCTGATCTGCACCCCACGGATCAGATCATGCTGCCCGACGGCCAGCGCTTGGCCGGTTTCGTCCCGTTGGCCGAAAACCAGGCCTGGGCGCTCGAACAAGGAGGTGCCTTCGTCGATCGCCTGAAGCCCGACGAAGCCGGCATCATGCGCGTTACGACGCGCGTCAAGCCGCCGCACGGCACGGCCCTGCGGCACGATGCGGTGCTCGGAGTGATGCTCATCGACCAGGATCGCGTGATCCGGCTCAGCCGCGGCCAGCCCGTCGAATTGATTCTGATCGACAGCATCGATAGCCGCGTTGGCCGGCCCAGCGGCGTGAAAGAGGCCACGATCAATCGGTTCCAGGTCACGCCGATCTCCGACGCGCACGTAGAAAACGTAGTAATGCTCGACGACCGGCGACATCAATTGACGATTCTCGGCCGAACGGACGACGGGCTGAAGCCGTTGGTTTCCTGGCAGGTGTTCGAGGATCAGACCTATCCTTACGGTGACGAAAAGCAGTCTCAAGCCAGCGAGCCCCGGCTGGTGCTTGGTTTCAATGCTGACGGCGATAATAAGCGTGATCTGGCATTGTTGTGCCATGATCGGCTGATCGTTTACCTGGCCCGCGAGGTGCCCTGATGCTCTCGGTTCGCATCATTCTTACGACCACGTTGCTTCTTTCCGCGTGCGCCGCTGCGGATGCGGGTGAGCAGGTTACGGTGACGCTGGTGGGCGGCGCCAAGATTACTGCCACTTTGTTGCGAGAGAGCCCCGAGGGGCTGGTCCTCGACCTGGGATTCGACGTGATCAACATCCCCGCCAAGCGATTGCTCGACATCGACCGCGGCAAGCCACAGCAGCGTGCGGGGGCCCGCAAGGATCAAGGCATTTTCAGCACCGGCCGGTTGGATGCGGCCGACGTGCCCGAACTAGTCAAACGCTACGGCGATGCGGTGGTGATGGTCAAGAACGCCATGGGTCGAGGCTCCGGCTTCATCATTAGCAACCAAGGCCACCTGATCACTAATTACCACGTCGTCGAAAACCAGACCAAGATTCAGGTCACGCTCTTCAGGCCAACCAAGCAGGGATATGAGAAGCACGAATTGAAACGCGTCCGCATTCTGGCCTTGCAGCCGCTGCGCGACATTGCCTTGCTGCAACTCGACCTGGCCGAACTCAAGGGCGAACTTCCCGCGCCAGTGGTCATCAACGACCGCGACGACCTGCGCGTCGGCGACCTGATCTTTGCCATTGGCAATCCACTCGGTCTGGAGCGGTCGGTGACGCAGGGCATCGTCAGTTCGACCACGCGCACGATCGGCCACCTTCGTATGTTGCAGACCGACGCCGCGATCAACCCGGGCAATAGCGGCGGCCCACTGTTCAACGGACGAGGAGAAGTTGTGGGGATTGTGTGCGCTGGCGCCACCATGTTCGACGGCTTGGCGTTCGGCATCCCCTCGAGCGATCTGGTCGACTTCCTGGTGCATCGCGACACCTATCTTTACGATCCGGCCCAGCCCCAGAACGGCGTTACCTATCTGCCCCCGCCGTTCCGCACGTCCTCGGCCGCCGCCCGGCCAGTTGGCGATGAGCCGGGTGAAACCAACACTGTCGCTGGCCAGGGAGATCGACCGTGAAGAGAGTTCGTCGGGCCTTGTTGTTGTGGGTCACGGGAATCTGGGCGTTACTGTCCAGTTCGCAATCTCTGACAGCGGCCGACTTAAAACCTTCCTGGACCTGCCTGCCCGAGGAAACGGTTGCCTTGGTGCGGATACCCGGCGGCAATGCGGTGGCCGAGTTGTTGAAGACCCGCACGAAGCTCGGCGCCTGTTGTTCAATTCCGAGCGTCTCGATCGGATCGGAGATTTGCTCGGCGAGAAGGGGCTCAACGAGTGGCACGAATTCACCGAAGAGCTGGCCAAATACGACCTGAAAATCAGCGACCTGGGCTTGCTTCTGCAGGGTGAAGCGGGCTTTGCCGTTGCGCTTGAAGCACGCGAAGGCAAGCTGCCCCGGCCATTGGGCATTGGCTGGCTCGAGCCCGGCGGCGATCTGACCGCGCGGTTGTTGGCGGCGTTGGACAAAGTGCTCGTAGACCATCCGTCCGAAGATATTCGCCGGACCGATATCGAGTTGGCGGGACATAAAGTCATCCACTTGTCGCAAACCATTGCTCGCTCGCGTTCGGCCGTCGGCATCGATGAGCTGCGCAGGCTTTCGCCGGATGAGCGTAAGGCGCTGCGCGAAGGGCGGGCCGAGGCGGAAACGGTTGTCGTCGGACAGGACCATTTCTTGCTTTCTCGTCAGGGCGATCGGCTTCTGATGGTCATGGATTTCGGCCCGCTCGAAGACGAAATGCAAGAGCGGCTCAAGGGAGAGGCCCCGCCAGACGATGCTTCGAACCCGGCGATCGAAGCGCTGAAGGGCCTGGTGGCCCGGTTCATTGCGGCGCATACCGACACGGAAGCCGGCCCGACATTATCAATCGCGCAGACGCCCGGGCTTTCGGCCGCGCTGCCGACGGGCGTGCCGCTCATCGAGGTGCTCGCCGACTTGCGACCGCTTGTCAAGCTGGCAGAGACCGCCACCGACCCGAAGCTGCACCGCATCATAAAGGGCCTGGGCGCCGAACAGCTTGGAGCCGTGGCATATCGCGCCACGTTGGATGAGAATTTACTGAGGTCGGGCTTTTTTCTTTCTTCGGCGGAGCCTCGATCGGGAGTCATGACGCTGGTCGATCAGCCCCCGCTCGCCTCGCAGCCGCCGGCATGGGTGCCCGCTGAAATTGTCAGCTACGCCCACATGCGGTTGGATCTGGCGCAAGCCTTCGAACAGATCAAAAAACCGCTGCTGGAAGAAATGGGAGACCAGGTCCGGCCGATATTGAACCTGGTGGAGAACCAGCTGAAGAGCGCCGTGCAAGCCGACCTGGCCACGCTGTTCGCGTCGCTGGGAAGCCAGCATATCATGTTGGCCTACCCGCCGCACGAGATCGACGACAATGACCCGGACAAGGCCGCGGCAGCTTCCGATCGGTCGGCCTTCGTCTGGCAAATCAAGGACGAAGCGCTTTGGAAGCGGGTGTTCGATGCCGTGGCGGCCGCGTCGGGCAAGGAAGTCGTCGAAGAGCAAGGCTTCAAAGGCGTTCGTTTCGACGAGCCCAATGAAGGCGGGGCCTTCGTCGGCCACGGTTATTTGGTCGTCGGCCTCGGCGCCGGTCTCACGGAGAGCGTGCTCTCCACACTGCGCAATCCGCCCGCCGGACAAGCCTCGCTAACCGGTTCGGCGCTGCTCGCTCGGGCGAACGAATTGCTGCCCCCCGTCGAGGGCCTCGCGTATCACCTCACCGACATGAATCGCTACGTCAAGACAACCCGGCGGATGTTCAGCAGCTTGTTGAATATGACCCTCAAAACGCACGAAGAGGGGGATGCAGACGACGCCGACCTAGCGAGTACGGTAAAAACCTTGCAGAAGCTTCTGCCCAGCGAAGACGAACTCGAAGGCGTCTTTGGAGTGGAAGTCGGACAGGTCGTCGCCAGCCCGCAAGGGCTCTCCAGCCGTAGCGTCATCGAATTGCCGGCCGCCGGGCGATAGCTTCGCACCGATACGTCGCGCTGCACCGCAGCTCTTTTGTCGCAATCTCCACTTGATCGACTCGCCGCGTATAATCCGGTGGGGCCAACCGTAGCGTTCTGCGGCTTTGCGTACGAGGAGTGGAAATTGTTCAGCAACTCACGACGTTTTTGGCGATTGATCCTGCTCGGCTCGATCGTGTTGGCTGCCGGGACGGCAGCCGCTGTCTACGCATTCCGCCCCCGGGTGGCCGAAGACGATTCCACTCGCCAATTGGCAGGCTCTTACGACTCGATCGTCGGACCGGCAAAGCCTGCCAGTCCGCAATCGCTCCCTTTCGCTGCCGCCGAACCGGGAGAACATCCACTCGCGCCAATGATCCGCTGGGCGAAGTCGCTCCGGGAAGATCTCAGCAAAATCCAGGACTACACGGCCACGCTCATTAAGCGCGAGCGGGTCGGCAAACAGCTCCTCGGTCCCGATCACATGGCGCTGAAGTTCCGCCAACATCCATTCAGCGTCTACCTGCGTTTTTTAGCCCCGGCTGACATCCGCGGTCGTGAGGTAATCTATGTCGAGGGGCTCAATGACGGCAAATTCCTGGTTCATCTCACCGGCGTTCAACAGATTTTGGGCACTGTTGCCCTGGCACCGACCAATTTCTTAGCGCTCACCGACAATCGCCACCCGATCACGGAAACCGGCATTCTGAACCTGGTGAATCGGCTGATCGAAGTCGGTGAGCAGGATATGAAGCACGGCGATTGTGAAGTCCGCGTATATCGGGTTCCTGTGCAAAGCCAGGAGACAATCTGCATTGAAGTGGACCACCCGCAACGGCGGCCTTATTTTCTTTACCACCGGGCCAGGATTTACATCGACGAGGCTCGCAAACTCCCAGTGCGATTCGAGGCCTACGACTGGCCCGACGCTACCGGCCAGCCACCGCTCTTGGAGGAATACACATATCTCGACCTGAAGTTGAATGTCGGCTTGACCGATCGCGATTTCGACCCCGCGAATCCGGCCTACGGCTTTAACGGCCCGGCCGCGCCGGCGACCGGCAAGAAGTAGATGGACCGGTTTACGGTTGCTCGTCGCTATGCCAGCACTTCGCGAATTGGCGCGCCGCCGTGAGAAATCGAAAATGGCCGGCCGGTAAGATCATGAACCATGGTCGTGGGATCGACGCCCAGCAACTGGTAGATCGTGGCTACGATGTCGCCCGGCGAAACGGGGCGCTCTACGACGGACGACGCCGTGCGGTCGGTCGCGCCGAGAACGAAGCCTGCCTTGGTGCCGCCGCCGGCCAGCAAACAGAAACCGCACTGCGGCCAATGGTCGCGCCCCGCCTTGCGGTTGATGCGTGGGGAACGGCCCATGTCGCCCATGGCCACGACCAACGTCGAATCCAACAGGCCGCGCTCGTCCAGGTCGCCCACGAGCGCTGAGAAAATCTGGTCGAACTGCGGCAGATTAAATTCGCGCAGCATGTTGAAATTGTTTACGTGCGTGTCCCAATGGGCAGCTCCCCGTGGCTTCGGTGGTCACGGTGATGAATGTCACGCCAGCCTCGACCAACCGGCGTGCCAGGAGCGTGCTCGAGCCGATGAGCGAATCGCCATAACGTTCGCGGACGCTGGCTGGCTCGCGCAGAGATCGAACGCTTGCCGCATCCGGTTGCTCGTCAGCATATCGAAGGCCTGCCGCTGTTGATCGCGCATCACGCCTACGGCTCGCGAGTTGGCGAAGCGGGCGAATTGCTCATCGACCTGGCCCAGCAGCGATTGCCGGCTTCGCAGACGATCGAGGGTCACTTCAGGCGGCGGTGTGAAAACCGGAGCGACCGGCACGCCGCGGGCCAACACCGGGTGATAGAAATCGCTGGGCTCACGCTCCAGCTTGGCATTGCATTGCGTCACCAGCGGATCGTATTGGCTTCCCAGGTATCCGCCGTAGATTCCAGCGCGACGCAAACCCTGGCTCCAACCTGGATGCGCAGCGCGCAGACATGTCCCGGCACGTCTGGGCGGCCAATGCCCAAGTACTGGCAGACAGCGCCCATGCTGGGATGGTCGTTCGGTTTGGCGAAGTAATTTTCGCGATCATTCCCCTCCGCGAAGCCTGTCAGCACCGCGTAGGGATTGTGGCTGTTATAGCCGTGCGATAACGTGCGAATGAGTGTCGTCCGATTCATCTGCTGCGCGATCTGCGGCAGATATTCGCAAATCCGCACGCCTGCGAGCGACGAATCGATCGGCCGGAACTCGCCGCGGATCTCGGCCGGAGCATCGGGCTTCAAGTCGAACATATCGAGGTGACTGGGGCCGCCGAACAAATTGAAAAGCACCACCGAGCGGGCGCGACCGGTCTGGCTTGCCGCCGCGGCGGGCGCCGTCAACCAGTTGCCGAACAACGACAATGCCCCTGCTCGAAGCACGTCGCGTCGTGTCACTCCATCGCACGTTTTGGCTGTTCGCCCGAGAATGCTCAGCATCGGTGCGTGCTCCGAGGGGAAGGCGTGGCTGTGTGGGGCCTCGCGAGGTCGCGTGGCCGGAGGGAATAAGCATCGACGAATGTTGATGTATTTGACTGCGATCGACCGCGATGGTCAAGATCGGGCTATGCACCCCCTTTGCGGAGGGTGTAAATGGCGGATTGGCTCGTTATTTGGCGTGTCCTTGGGGCGGGGGGAGACGATAGAATGACGGTGGCCTCGTGGCATACGATTTCCTTCGCCCTGGTCACATGTGCGGGCTTGCGTTCCAGCGCGAGCCGGCAATCGGCCGTCAGCAGAGCCTGGCGGCAGGCCCAGCCACGAACAACCCAGGGTTTCCGCAAACCAAGCCCCCAAGGCTCCTGATGTCGACCGCTGAATCTCTAGAGATGAAAGATCTTACATCCAACCGCCGGAGCGATATTCGTAACCTGGCGATTATTGCCCACGTCGATCATGGCAAGACGACTCTGGTCGATTGCATGCTCCGCCAGAGCGGCGAGTTCCGCGCCAGCCAATTGGTCGGCGAACGGATCCTCGATTCGAACGATCTGGAGAAAGAACGCGGCATCACGATTCTGGCCAAAAATATCTCGATCCATTATCGAGGGGTGAAAATCAACCTCATCGATACCCCGGGCCACGCCGATTTCGGCGGCGAGGTTGAGCGTGTGCTCAACATGGCCGACGGGGCGCTGGTGCTGGTCGATGCGGCCGAAGGGCCGATGCCCCAGACCCGCTTCGTGCTTGGGCAAGGCACTGGAATGCCGGCTCAAGCCGATCGTGGTCATCAACAAGATCGACCGCTCCGACGCCCGCGCGAGGAAGTGCTCAACGAAACGTTCGAGCTGTTCCTGGAATTAGGCGCCGATGATGAGCTGGCCGATTTCCCCTACATCTTCGCCAGCTCGCGCGAGGGCTATGCCACGCACGACCCCAAGCAGCCGGGCGATTCGATTCGGCCGCTGTTGGACCTCGTGCTCGAATCCATTCCCGGGCCGGAGATCGACGCCGACAGTCCGCTGCAAATGCTCTGCACGACGCTCGACTGGTCGGAATACGTTGGCCGCATCGCGATCGGCCGCATTCAATTCTGGCCGGATCAAGAGCGGCCAGCGCGTAGCGCATGATGCAGTCGGGCAACCGCGTGACGATGGCCAAGGTCACGAACGTGCAGGTGTTCGATAAGCTGGGCCGCAGTCGACGTCGAAGAGGCTACCGCCGGTGACATCGCCGCCGTGATCGGCCTGGATAATATCGAGATCGGCGACACGATCAGCGATCCCGAGCAGCCGCGGGCTTTGGCTCGGCTGGAAGTCGACCTGCCCACGCTGGAGATGACGTTCGGCGTGAACACGTCTCCGTTTTCGGGCCGCAGCGGCAAGTATGTGACCACGCGCCACCTCCGCGATCGGCTGAACAAGGAATTGGAAAAGAACGTCGCTTTGCGCGTCCGGCCGATCGAAGAATTCGGAACTGTTTGCCGTCTCCGGTCGCGGCCTGTTGCACCTCTCCGTGCTGATCGAGACGATGCGCCGCGAAGGCTACGAACTGTCGATCGGCAAGCCGCGCGTCATTACCCGCGAGGTCGACGGCGTGGTCGAAGAGCCGTTTGAAACGCTGGTGATCGAAGTTCCGCCGGAACGCATCGGCGCGGTCATGGAACTGATCGGCACCCGCCGCGCCCAGATGATCGAGATGCACACCCGCGGCAATTACTCGCACATCGTCTTTTCGATTCCGGCCCGTGGGCTGATCGGACTGCGGACGCGGCTGCTGAACGCCACGCAAGGGACGGCGATCATCCATCATCGCTTCGAGAAGTACCGTCCGCTGGAAGGCGAAATCGCCGGCCGCTCGAACGGCGTGCTGATCTCGATGGTCGCCGGCAAGACCGTGGCCTTCGGGCTCGACGGGTTGCAGGATCGGGCCGAGTTGTTCGTCGGCCCCGGCGAGGACGTCTACGAAGGGATGATCGTCGGCGAGAACAGCCGCTCGGGCGACATGCCGGTCAATCCGACCAAGGAAAAGAAGCTGACCAACATGCGGGCTTCGGGGAGCGATCGCAACATCATCCTCAAGCCGCCGCGTTTGATGTCGCTGGAAATGGCCTTGGAATACATCGAAGAGGACGAGATCGTGGAAGTCACGCCCGACAAGATCCGCCTTCGCAAAAGATCCTCCTGGCGGAAGCCGACCGCCGCCGCGCTGGCCGACAAAAAGGTTGATCCCGGTCGAACCGCGGCAACTCGGCACGGAACGCCAAACGGAACAGCCAACGGAAGGATTACCACGACGACACAACGGACACTACGACGGAAGAAGAGGACGAGGAATGCAATTATTCTTCATTCTCTTCCGTCTCCCTTCTTTGTCTTCGTCGTGTCCGTTGTGTCGTGGTGGTAAATATCTTCCGTCCCTCCGGCCTGTCCGCCATACCATTCGCCTTGTCGTTTTCGTTTTGCGCTTTTGTTGCGCTGAACTCGTTCGCCGGTTTGGCTCAGGCTGAGAAGCCGGACTCGCCGCGCGGGATGAGCTATCTCGACAACGGCGTCGTCCGACTCGGCATCGACCTCGACGTGGGCGGGGCAATCACCTACCTGGCTCCCGTCGGCGGCCAGAACCTGGTGAACAGCTTCGACCTGGGGCGGCAGATTCAAATGGCATATTATGCCGGTCCGGTCCCCTACACGCCGGGCGGCAAGCAACCGCCCAAGCATTGGCTGCACATCGGCTGGAATCCGATCCAAAGCGGCGATTGCTTCGGCCATCGTTCGCGGGTGATCGAGTTCCGCAACGACGGCCGCGAGCTCTACTGCAAATGCATCCCCATGCAATGGCCGCTCGACGATGAGCCGGGCGAATGCACGTTCGAGTGCTGGCTCACGCTCGACGGGGCCACGGTCCAGGCCCGCTGCCGGTTCGAGAATCACCGTGCCGACACGACGCAGTATCAGGCCCGCACGCAGGAGCTGCCAGCCGTCTATACCAATGGACCCTGGTACCGGCTGTTCACCTATACGGGCGACCGGCCCTTTACCGGCGATGAACTGACGCGCATCGAGAAGCAAAAGCATGACCCGGGCCCCTGGGTCAGTTGGCGCGCAACGGAGAATTGGGCCGCGCTGGTCGATGACGCCAATCGCGGGCTCGGCATCTGGCAGCCTGACTGCTACGAATTCAGTGGCGGGTTCGCCGGTCGGCCAGGCCAGGGTGGCACACAGGACGATCCGACCGGCTACATTGCGCCGAACCAGGTCGAGATTCTGGACCACAACATCCGCCACGAGTACCGCTACGCACTGGTGGTCGGCACGCTGGACGAAATCCGCCGCTATGTTTACGAACGGCCTCGGCCGCCGAAGATGCCCGGCTATCACTTCACCGCCGATCGGCAACATTGGCATTTGACGAACGCGCATGACCAAGGCTGGCCGATTCGAGATGCCTGGCAGATATCGCTCGAAAACGACGATCCGTATCTGGTAGGTCCGGCCGGGCTATGGCAAGCGACCGACATGCCGAAGCTCTATATCGAGGCCGCTTGCTCGACCAACTCCACCGGCCCAGCGCAATTATTCTGGCAGACGCATGCGGAGCCGAACTTCACCGAGACCAAACGGCTGGCATTTCCTTTACGTGCGGATGGCCAGTGGCACGTATACGAAGTCGAACTGGCTTCGCACCCCGGCTATCGCGGATCGATCACGCGGCTGCGTTTTGATCCCGTTCCTGGCGGCAGTCCGGGCGGCTTTATCAAGATCCGCTCGATCTCAGCCAAGAAACTGGCGGAAGTGCCTTAAGAGATGATTACCTGTCCGCATTGCCTCACTTCGCACGCCTCGGCCGTGGACGGGAAATGTCCGATGTGCCAGCAGCCGCTCCACGCAGAACACGCGTTCGAGTTGAGCGCACGTGCAGAGTCTCCGCCGCAACAGCGATCGGTCAATTTTCTGACGGAATTGGCCGAGTACACGCCGCGCGTGTGGGCCATGCCGCTGATCGTCGGACTGAATGTGCTGGTGTACGCGGCGATGGTTGCTACGGGCGTCAGCCCCATGGAGCCCGACGCTCAGACGATGCTCGACTGGGGCGCGAACTTTGGCCCCCGTACGCTCGATCATCAGCAATGGCGAATGCTCACCAGCGCCTTCCTGCACTTCGGCATCTTCCACATTGGCTTCAACATGTGGGTCTTGTGGCAGTTGGGCGGACTGGTCGAACGCCTGGTGGGAAACGTCGGCTTTCTGGTCTTGTACACAATCGCCGCTTTGGGCGGCAGCGTGGCGAGCCTTCTTTGGAACCCGTTGGTGGTCTCGGCCGGCGCGTCGGGAGCGGTATTTGGCGTGTGCGGCGCGCTGCTCGGGTTCATCGTGCGGCGAGGCGATACGATTCCCATGGGCGTCTTGAGTCAGTTGCGTGGCAGCATGATGTCGTTTCTGGGATACAACCTGGTTTTCGGCCTGATGATTTCCGGCATCAATATCGCATGCCATATCGGCGGCCTGGTGGCGGGCTTTGCCTGCGGATTGGTCATGAGCCAGCCGCTCGGCCCGAAGATGGTCGCGCATCGCTGGAAGCGCAACCTGGCTTGCATTTGCGCGGCGCTGTTGCTGTCACCCATGGCGATGGCGTCGCTGCCTGCTTCGCCCTCTCGTCAGCTCGATGAAATCGGCCGCAGCGAAGTGGAAATCATCGACCGCTACGAGTCCGAGCGAAAACGCAACCTTGGTCATCCAATATCCGATGCCGACTGGGCCGAAGAATTGGATCGCGATGTGCTCAAGCCATGGCAGCAGCTCTGCTCCAAGGTCGACACGCTGGCCGAATCGCGGCTCGTCGACAAGGACGTGATGAAGAAATACCAGGCGTACTTCGCGCTCCGTGACCGCGGCTGGAAGACACTGGTTGAAGGGTTGCGTTCGAACGATAAAGAGAAGGTCGCTGAATTCGGCCAGCTTTGGCAGCAAGCGAACGAATTGGCCGCGAAGCTGTCGCACCATTGAGCCGCGGAGTCCTGTTCTGCATTATGCCCGATCGATCGGAAAGGGGAGCACGTCGCTAATGTCAACGGCACCGGCGGCCAGCATCACACAGCGATCGAAGCCCAACGCCACGCCCGTTGACGCCGGCAGGCCGTAATCCATGGCGTCCAATAGCCGACTTGTTTCGGGCAACGCCGATTTACCGTCGCTCACACGCAGGGCGTTGTTCTCGCGGTTGCGTGTCCGCAGCACGTCGGCGTCCAACAGTTCGTGGTACCCGTTGGCCAGTTCGATTCCGTCAGCATAGAGTTCGAACCGCTCCGCCACCGGCGGGTTCGCCGGCGCGCACCCGGGCTAGCGCCGCCTGGCTGGGCGGGTAGTCGTACAAAATCGTCGGTCGAGGCCGTCCCAAAGTCGGTTCGACCAATTCGACCAGCAGCAGATCGAGCCAGCCGTCACGGTCTTCAGCTTCAAGACTCGCCGGCGGAACGATACCGCGATTTTCCAAGGCAGCTCGCAGCGCGGCGATCGAATCTCGATGCGGATCAACGCCAGCCGCCTGCTGAAAGGCCTCGGCATAGGTCAGGCGGTCGGCCGGTCCGCGCTCGAGCAGCGCTTCGGCCAGGTCGGAGAGTAGCTGCATGCCGGCGGCCAGGTCGTCGCGCTGGCGGTACCATTCGACGATCGTAAACTCGGGATTGTGCAGCCGGCCGACTTCGCCCTGGCGAAACGCACGGGCAACCTGGATAGATCGCCTCGCCGCCGGCCGCCAGCAGTCGCTTCATGGCGAACTCGGGCGACGTTTGCAGATAGAGCGCACGCCGGCTCGATGCGGCGCCGGCCAGCGGCACGAACTCCGTCACCAGCGGATCGAGATGCCGATCGACGACCACGTCGGCCGAAAGGATCGGCGTCTCGACTTCCAGGAAGCCGCGGGCGTCGAAGAACTGGCGCACGCGGCGCAGCATCCCGGCCCGCAATCGCAACGCGGGCCAGCCGGCCGTGGGGAGGAAATCGCTCATCGCCGCGGCGCGTCAGAAGCGACACTACCAGGAGTCAGCGAATTCAGCACTGAGTGTGCCAAGTCATAGGCATGCCCACGGCAAGCGTGGGCATGGCACCCGCATTCCCCATTCCCCATTCGGCATTCCCCATTGCTCAACTCACTGCTTGGACCGCTCCAGGTACTCGCCGGTGCGGGTGTCGACCTTGATCATGTCGCCGATGTCGACGAACGCGGGACAGATCATGTCGGCGCCGGTTTCCAGCTTGCACGGCTTGGTCAGGTTCGTGGCCGTGTTGCCGCGAACGGCCGGCTCGCAGTATTCGATCTTCAGGATCACGTGGTTGGGCGGCGTGACGCTGATCGGGTTGTTGTTGAACAACACCATCCGGCAGACCATGCCCTCCTTGATGTACTTCCAGGCGTCGTCGCACCTGATCTTTGGTCAGCTCGTACTGCTCGTAGCTGACGTTGTCCATGAAGACGAAGTTGTCCATCTGGCGGTACAGGTACTGGGCGTCGATTTCCGTGACGTCGGCGGCCTCGAGCGAGTCGCCCCCCTTGTAGGTCCGCTCCAGCATCGTGTTGCGGATCAGGTTCCTCATCTTGCACTTGTACAGGGCATTGCCCTTGCCGGGCTTGACGAAGTTGCACTCGACCATGATGTAGGGGTCGCCTTCGATCTGGATCTTGAGGCCCTTCTTGAACTCGCTGGTGTTGTAGCTGGCCACTGGCTCTTTCCTAGCTTTGCTATGCGTGAAACATGGGGTTATGCTGAGTCCTCGAAATTCTATGCTCGCGCCGCCCGAGGAGGGAACGGCAATTACCCGCCGCCAGCGTCCGGCACGGGCGGTCAAGGTTCGTTACAAGGCTCTGATTGAATGGCCATCGTCTCGTCGAAACGTGCATCTAACGGGCAATTCCGGCGTCAAGCGGCCGCCGAAACCGGCCAGGAAACGGCCGGCTCAGGGCGGTGGCAGCAGGCATTGAAGACCGCCGTCCGCGACCCGCTGGAACTCTGCCGGCTGCTCGAATTGCCCGAGGCCTGGCATGCCCAGGCAATCGAGGCCGCCCAACAGTTTCCGCTCTTCGCCCCGCGGGGCTATATCGCCCGCATGCGGCCGCGCGATCCGCACGATCCGCTCTTGCGCCAGGTGCTACCGATTGCTGAAGAAACCGCCGTGGTGGCCGGTTTCGACCGCGATCCGGTGGCCGATCAGGCCGCCACGCTCAGCCCCGGGCTGCTGCAAAAGTACGCGGGACGCGTGTTGATGGTAGCAACTGGCCGCTGCGCCGTCCATTGCCGATACTGCTTCCGCCGACACTTTCCCTACTCGGCCGGTCCCCGCTCGGTCGACGCAGTGGCTGCCGGCCCTGGCTCAGATTGCCGCCGACCCCACTGTCCACGAAGTGATCCTCAGCGGCGGCGACCCCCTGACGCTCGTCGACGACCTGCTGGCCGAACTGGCCGAGCGGCTGGCCGAGATCCCTCATTTGCGCCGTCTGCGCGTCCACACTCGTTTGCCTATCATGATTCCCGAGCGGGTCACCGACCGGCTGCTGGCCTGGCTGACGGGCTCGCGGCTGGCGCCGATCATGGTCGTCCATGCCAACCATCCGGCCGAAATCGACGACGATGTCGCGCAGGCCTTGGGCCGGCTGGTCGAGCGCCGGAATTCCGACGCTGAACCAGGCCGTGCTGTTGCGCGGCGTGAATGACAACGTCGACGTCCTGGCGGCCCTGTGCGAGCGGCTGGTCGATCTGCGCGTGATGCCGTATTACCTGCATCAGCTCGATCGGGTTGCTGGGGCGGCCCACTTCGAGGTGCCAGAAGAGGTGGGCCGGCAGATCGTCGAGCAGCTGCGGGCTCGGCTTCCCGGCTATGCCGTGCCGCAATATGTGCGCGAAGTGGCTGGCGAGCCGTTCAAGATGCCGATTGCGCGAAGCACGCAGGCAGGCAGCGGGCGGCAAGCAGCAGCAGGAGAATTGTGACTACGGGTTTGCGATGAGCGTTTATCGATCTGTGGTCCGCCCGCTGCTGTTTCGCTGTGATGCCGAATCGGTGCATAACCAGGCCATTGCTCTGGCCAGCAGGGCGGGGCGTTCGAGCCTGCTGTGCTCGTGCTTGAGTAAGTGGTATGCAGTTGCCGATCCACGACTCGCGACCAAGGTGGCCGGTCTGCATTTCGCCAATCCCGTCGGGTTGGCGGCCGGTTTTGACAAGAGCGCTCGCGCGGTTGATTGCCTGGCGGCGTTAGGGTTCGGGTTCCTTGAAATCGGTTCCGTCTCGGCCGAGCCTTCGGACGGTAACCCGCGACCGCGTCTGTTTCGTCTGCCGCTCGATGAGGCGATCATCGTCAACTATGGCGTTCCGAATGATGGCGCTGAAATCGTGGCCCGGCGCATCTCCGAACGACGCTCGACCGTGCCGCTGGGCGTGAACCTGATCGAAACCAATGCCGGCCGACCAGCCTCGTTCGACGAAGTTCTCGAACAGTTTGCCCGAATCGCGGCGCTCTTTCGCGGCCGGGTCGATTACCTGGCTCTGAATCTGAACTGCCCCAACACCGCCGGTGGGCAGAGCCCACTCATGCAGCCGGATTATTTGGGCCGCCTTTTGGAATCGTTAGCCGGGATCGAAAACCTACCGCCCATGTTCCTCAAGGTCACTGCCACGGCCGATCCTGAAAAGATTGAAGCGCTGTTGCAAGCGGTTGATCCGTTTCGTTTTGTCGCGGGGTTCAGCTTCAACATCCCGCCGGGCAAGAATTATCCACTACGCACTTCGCCGGCCGAAGTTCCAGCGAATGCCCGGTTCGTTGTGCGGGCGTCCGCTCGCTGCGCTCATTAAGGATGTGGTGCGGCAATGGTATCGGCGAATCGCCCGTGGGCGTCATTGCCTGATCGGCGTCGGCGGCGTGTTCACGGCCGACGACGCGTACGACCTCATTCGCCATGGAGCTTCGCTCGTGCAACTCTATACGGCGTTGGTATATCAGGGGCCGAGTGCGGTCCGGACCATCAATCAGGGCTCGCCCGACTGCTTGAAAGAGACGGCTTTTCTTCGGTTTCCGAAGCTGTGGGCACGGCCGACAAATGACCGGAAGGAATAACCGGACGTAGCGAATTAACCCAACCGCGTGCTATGCTCGTACAGAAGGCCGCAAAGGGCGCGAAGCTGAACCATCCTTGGCGATCTTCGCGACCTTCTGGTGCGTTAGGTGAAGTCTGATTGCTCTTGTTAGTTGAAAGGTACTGACCATGGAAGTTGTTCGTTCACCATGTAGCTGACCGGGCGGGCGTCGGAGTAATCCGCCGTCCGAAGCCCCGGAAGGCAAAGATGCCAGCCGTAATACAAGTGAACCCGTTTCGGCCTCGTGACGCAGTTGGGAGTGGCCAGCCCTCCAGAAGGGGTGAAGCCTGACAATCGACCGTGAAGCAACGAACATACGCAACGGTCGGGCTCCCCGGGGTGAAAGGGGACAGCGGGCATCGACAGAGCAACCAGGAACCTGAGAGACCCGTGCGGGTGGTCGACGGCGCGTAGGCCCAAGGCCAACGCCATGCGGGAATAAATAACCGCATGACGACCCGTTCGGGAGTCGGAGGGGCTCATAGTAGCTGTGAAGCCGGGTAACGCTGGTGGAGCGAAGGAGCCCTGCCGAAAGTGTGTTTCCACAAGATGAGGAGAACGCCGCTTGGATGAATCTCATCCCATTACGGACAAGGTGAGCATTTATGGTCGGACCGAACTGCCGGATCAACCGGAGGTCAGGCACGGCGTAAAGTTTATCCTGAACGTGTCTCAACTGAGGTGGAAGCTGTGGCAAAAGGCCAAGCAGGAACCGCGGTTTCGGTTTTACGCCCTGTATGACCGAATCTATCGGTTCGACGTGCTGACGGTGGCGTGGTGGCTGGTGCTGGCCAATCACAGCACAGC
>CAVQAC010000022.1:0-429395 GCA_963710365.1 uncultured Planctomycetales bacterium | reverse complement strand
TGACGACAGCCGGCGGTTCGCAACGCGGCGACCGCCTCGTCCAGTTCCTCGCGGCTTGCAATGCCGGTCGACAGAATTATCGGCTTGCCGCGTAGGGCCACTTCGGCCAGCAGTGGAAGATCGACCAGTTCGAACGACGCGATCTTGAAAGCCGCCACGCCCAAGCGGTCGAGAAACTCGACGGCCGACGGATCAAATGGCGAAGAGAAGAATCCCAAGCCGAGCGAGTCAGCTTCCTGCTTGAGCCGGGCGTGCCACTCCCAGGGCGTGAATGCTTCGGCGTACAAATCGTACAAGTACCGGCCGTCCCAGATCGTGCCCGAGCCGATACGGAACTCGTCGCGTCGGCAATCGATCGTCAGCGTATCGGGCGTGTAGGTTTGCAGCTTGACCGCGTCAGCGCCGCAGTCCTTGGCAGCGCGCACAAGAGTCACAGCCTCGTCGAGCCGCTGGTGATGATTGGCCGACAGTTCGGCCACGACGTACACCGGATGCCCCGGACCGATCATTCGGCCGGCAATCTGAATCGGTTCGATGGGGGCTTGCTGGCTCATGGCGAATTATTCCCGCGCCAGCACGAAGTGACGAGCCGGCTGCCCACGCAGCGTGGTCGCTGCCATCTCCGCGTAGCCGGCCGCCGCCAACGCTCGACACGACGGTTCATTTTCCGGCCGCGCGAAGGCGTGAATCCGGCGAACTCCGCTTCCGCAGAACAATCGCCGGGCGGAGAGTGCCAGCAGCCGGCTTGCGATGCCTCGCCGTCGCTGCTCTCGGGCAACGCTGATCGAAACCACGGCTTCCAGAGAATCGATTTCGTGGAGATCATACCGCACCTGGGCCAGTGCGTTGTCGTGGATATCGCGAACAAGCCAGAAAACGCACGCCGGGCCGGCGCAGGCGCTCGTCCAGCCAGCGGCAATGCTCTTCCCACAGAATTGGTTGCGATGAGAATGACATCGCCCGCGTTTGCGGATCGTTGGCCCAATCGAACAGCAAGCGGGCGTCATCATTCGTCACGGGGGAGAGTTGGATCGTGGAGTCGGCCACGACGCGGCTGATCCGCGCCGTGCCGAGGCCGTCGACAAGCTGCTGGCCGAACTGCGAAATCTGCTGCCGACGAGAGAAGTCATCGAGCAGCGCGGTTATTTCTCCGGCCAGTGATGCCGTCGTGATCTCATGGCCCCAGCCCAGGTTCACCACCGCGCCGCGCAGGCCAGGCCGGCCGCCAGCGAAACCTGGTTATCGGCCACCACGATCGCCAAGGTCGGAATGCCGAGCGTTGCCAGTTCCCAACATGTCGAGCCGGCTGCTGCCACCGCCAGATCGCTCCACTTCATTTCACTGGCCATGCTCTGCGGATCAACAACCAACTCGCAGTTGATCCGACCTGCAGCGCACTGTTGACGCAAGGCTTGCTGGCGTGGATTGGCCGGCCCCACGATCAGCCGCGCTTCTAGATCCGCACGATTAACGAGAGCCAGAGCTTCGAGAAAGCGCGACGAGAGATCCGCCGGATCTGCACCACCGAACGTGGCCAACAGTTTAGACGCTCGTTGTTGCGTCAGGCGAGGCCTGCGTGCTGACAGAAATGAGTTGCTAACGGGCGCATACTGCGGACCCAGCAGGAGCTTGGCTCCCGGTGAATGCCGATAGCCAATTCGTTCGGCCTCGAGGCCCGGGTTCACAACCAAATCAGCATGGTACAGATCGTCGCGGCCCAAGTCGTCAACGACCAGCAATTGCCGACCGGATTGAAAAACGGCTCGACGATCATCGGCCGAGAACTCGTATCCGTCCAGGACGATCCAAGTGGCGTCTTGCGCCGCTGCGATTTCCAGCAATTGCCGGCAGTCTTCGTCCGGGTTCGCTTCACCGTCAATGCGATGCACCGTCAGCCCCGTCGCTTCGAGCTTTGCCTGCAATCCGGGCGACAAGCGACGGCAGGCGAATTCGACATCCGCGTGCTGCTCGCGCAACGACTCTGCCAGCGCGAGCGAGCGAAGCACGTGGCCGGCGCCGATTTGCTCATCGCCATCGACGCGAAATAGAATCGTCATGCTCATGGCGGCGACCAAGTGTAACCGCCGGCATTGATCGTCAAGAGTTCGGGTCGAGCTCGCACGTGGGCCAGGATCTCGCGGTAGGGCACGCAACGCTCATTCAGGCTCAGCTCTTGAAACAACTGTCGCAGCAGACGTAAGTCGTCGGGCGTGTCGACCGTCCAACGCAAGTCCGAATTGTTGGTCTCATCGACCACGTCGCGACAGAGAAACAACGTCGGGCGTTCCGACCGCGCCACGATCGTCACGTGCTCGCGCGATTGAGTCGTGCGCGCCAGCCGATCCATTCGCAACAGCACGTCCAAGAACATGGCTTCGGTATCCAGCCCGCGCGGGAAGGTGCGGCGAATGACGTTGCTCGCATAGTCACATTCCGAGGGGTGCTCAACCAACTCGGCAATCACTCGATCGCAAACCTCGGGGTCGATGAGCGGGCAGTCGGCCGTGACACGAACCACGACTTCGGCGCGAGCCTCCCTGGCCGCGCCCACGAACCGCGCCAGCACATCCTCGGTCGAACCACGAAACACGCGCACATCCGCCTGCCGAGCCAGCAGCGCGACGGGCTCATCGCTGGCGTCGGTCGTCGTGGCCACGACAATTTCGTCCACCTGCCGGCACTGCCTGAGACGCAGCAATTGCTGAGCGAGCATCGGCCGGCTACCCAGGTCGAGGAGTACCTTGCCGGGCAATCGTGCCGAGTTCGCCCGCGCCTGGACGATCATGACGCGTTTCATGAGCGACAAGCTCCACGATCTTGCGGCCGGGCTTCCCGGGTGAAGCGATCCAGCACCTTATGCACGGCCGCGATCACGTCGCCCGCGTCGGCATCGGTCATGGCCGGAAAAATCGGCAGCGAAACGATCTGCTCGTACGCCGCTTCGGCCGTCGGGCAAAGTCCCGGTCGCGTGCCGAATTGCTGCTGGTAATACGGATGCAAATGCACGGGAATGTAATGCACTTGCACGCCGAGCCCTTCGGCTCGCAAGGCGCGAAAGATCATCGCGCGATCGACCGTCAGCCGCAGCGGATCCAACCGCAGCACGTAGAGATGGTAGGCATGCTCGACGTCGTCGCGCACGGCTAATGGTTGGGCGGCAACCAGGCCGGCGAAGGCCGCGTCGTAACGCCGGGCAATCGCCCGCCGCCGAGCGATGAATGCCGGCAACCGGCCCAACTGGCTAAGGCCGAGCGCGGCCTGAAAATCGTTCAGGCGATAGTTGTAGCCCAACTCCACTTGCTCGTAGAACCAGGGGTTTGCCCCATCTGCCGGCGGACGGTCCAAGGAAATGCCGTGCTGCCGGAACTCGCGCATTCGCCGAGCCAGTCCCGGATCGTCGGTCGTGACCATTCCCCCCTCGCCGGTCGTGATTGCTTTGGCCGGATGCAGGCTGAACGTCGACAGATCGGCCAGCGACCCCACCCGCCGGCCACGGCATTCGCCCCCCAGGCTATGGCAGGCGTCGCTCACCAGCGCCAGGCCATGGCGACGGGCAATCTCATGCAGGGCATCGTAGTTGCACGGTTGTCCGGCGTAGTCGACCGCCAGTATTGCCCGAGTGCGCGGAGTGATGAGCCGCCCGAGTAGTGTCGGATCAATGAGCAGCGTGTCGGCGTCGACGTCGGCAAAGATCGGTCGCCCCCCCTGATAAACGACACAATTGGCCGTGGCCGTGAACGTCAGCGCCGGCACAACCACTTCGTCTTCCGGTCCGATTGCCAGGGCCTGCATCGCGGCGTGCAAGGCGGCGGTGCCACTGGACACGGCCACGGCTTCGCGAGCGCCGACCGCCGCGGCGAACGATCGCTCGAACTCGGCGACCTTGGGGCCCGTGGTCAGCCAGTCGCTTTGCAAGACGGCGGCAACGGCCGCAATGTCCGCCTCGTCAACCGTTTGGCGTGTGTAGGGCAACAGCGATTCACGAACCGGCCGCCCGCCGTCGAGCGCCAACGGCTCGGCGAACGAAATCTGTCGGGTGTGCGGGGACCAGTCCATGGCTTTGCTCCATTGCGGCCCGCCGGGGGCCGACCATCAACATCGCTAGGTTAGCCCGAGCCACGGCTTGCTGGCAACGCCAATGGAGGCCGGGCGCGGCGGAAGAACCGGCCTAAACGATTGCGTCGGGCCGGTCGTTTTTGACTTTTCGCTAGCGTGAGCTATGTTTGCTGGGCCAAAGTGCGCCCTGAACGGAGACAGGGGAGACGCCAATGAAACGTTGGGCGTGTCGCAGCGTATTACTTGTCGGAGTGTGTTGCGGACTGGCAGGAAGCCTGGAAATGGCGACTGCGCAGGACTGGCTCTCGCCGGTCACTCGCCCTGTCAGACCGCTGCCCATGCGCGCCGGTTCGGCCGCCCCATCGCAGACTGCTACGAAGTCGGCCGCGGCAACAGCTCCCTCCCGCGCCTCAGCCGCCGCGGCGCCCGTCAATTCGCCTGAGCCAAGAAAGCAAGAAGAGCTTGTTCGCTGGGACGTATTGGGCCGTAGCGTCGAAAACCGAGTCATCGAGTACGCCCAGTTCGGCAGCGGCCAGCACCGGGTGCTGGTGGTCGGCGCTTTACGCGGTGATGAGCCGGAAGGCGTGGCGCTGGCTCAGGCTTTGGGCGAGCATCTGATTCGATTTCCGCAACGGCTCGACAACCTGACCGTTACCATTGTCCGCGATCCGAACCCTGACGGCCGAGCCCGTCGCTCATCCGCAAACGCTCGCGGCGTCGAATTGGATCGAAACTTTCGCAGTTCGGGCTGGCGCATGGTGACCGACAATTCGTCGCCCGGCCAACAGCCCGAGAGCGAACCGGAAACCCGCGTCCTGGCCGATCTGATGGTCGACGTGAAACCCGATCGCGTCATCATTCTGGGCACGTCCCAGCAAAGTGCCGCAGTGGTCTATTGCGGCCCAGCCGAATACCTGGCCGGTCAGGTCGCAATCGAAGTCGGTGGGCAGGCCAGTCGTGCCGAGCCGAACGCCATTGCCGGATCGATGATGACCATGACCGGCAACGACCGGGGCATTCCCACGCTTTGGATCGGCGCGACGCCCCAGGCCAGTGCCGACAGAGTCTGGTCGGCCAACAAGCGCGGCTTGATGACGGCCATCGGTTGCGGCACGCCCGTCGAGTTCGTGCCCGTCGCGTCAAGGTCGAATGCCCAACCGGCGGTGAGCCAGGCGCCATCGAATTCGTCGGAAGCCTCGCTTGCTCCCCCAGCGCGGCGATCTTCGATCCTCAACACGGGCGAGAGCCGGCCGGCCAATGCGGCGGCCGCGTCGCAAATGCCGGGTCAATCGCCGTTTGCCGGCGCGCCGCAAATGCTCCGCGCCAATCCTACACGGCGGCCATGCCCGCCGAGGCGCCGCAACCGCTGTATTACAATCAATTGAGGTTTGGACGGCCGGCCGTGGGCGTGGTCAGCCCAAGGGCCCAACGAGTTCGGCATGGGTTACCGCCCACCGAACAGCCGACGGTCGCTCCCGACATCGCGCCCCGCGATCCGACGAGCCCGATTGCGAACTACGAACCGCCGTTCGATCCGCGGATTCAGCGGCTTCCGCCGGCGCAGCTGTTTTCAACTCCGCGCCGCCCGACCTCTTCGCCGGCAAGCATGCCGCAGCAACCGATCCCCATCTATCCGCACACGGGCTATTAGAGGCCGCTCGCGGCGAGATGGGAATTGGGGTGCCATGGCAACGCTTGCGTGGCCATGTCTCGCCCTGCAGCGGCATGCCCACGCAAGCGTGGGACATAGCACCCGAAGCGGAAGGTTTGCAACCGGCGGAGCTTTGCGGCCGTCCACAGCAGCAGCGTGCTAAAACGCGCCCTGCTCTTCAAGCGTTCGCTGCACGCCAACGTGCGAGATCTGGGCCTTCAGGCAAGTGCGGCGGAACGTCTCGGGGCGCGATACGCCGCTGAGGCGCAAGGTTTCGACCTTGCCTTTGCGGAAGATCAATTCGCCGCAGGGGTACCAGGCCTGGCCTGGCAGGACGTTGACGTCGACGGCATCGAACTGGTCCAGCGGCAGGCTTCGTTCCGCTTCGGCCTGCAAGCCCTTTTCGATGATGATCCGGCGGTTGGTCAGCCGAAAACGGCGGCAGTCCCAGGGGGCAAATTTCACGAAGTACAAGGGAATTGCCAGCGGAATCGCGGCCAGGGCCAGCAGCTTCCCGACCGTGAAAATGTGCCAGAACCCGAGCTCGATCGAGAACAATTGCCCCAAAGCGCGACCCAGGGGCGTGCCGCCCACCGACGGCCAGACGGTCATGATCGTGACTTCGCCCGTTTCGGGCGGCGCAACTCCAGCAATTGCCTGCTTCATAAGCCTTTTTCGTGCTAATAGTTGGCGCGAGCCGGCCGGTGCAACGCCGCTCGGGGTGGGTTCAATGCCATGACAGTCTGTCAGTCAATGGCCAAAGCCTAGCAGACTAACCGGGGCGATTCCAGGCCCACGGACTCCCCTCGGGGGCGACCTGCAAATCCTGGCCCGACATTCTGGACCGGCCCGCCCGGCTCGTATTAGGATAGGGGGCATGAGCAAAACCGTCGACGATTCTGGCGGGTCGCAGCCCGACCCTTCCAAAACAACGGGCAATTCATCTGCCGACAAGGCGGCCGCAGCCAAAGCGGCTGCCGAAAAGGCGCGCGAAGCAGCCTTGAAGGCCAGCCAAGAAGCCAAGCGACTCGCCGGCCACGCCTGGCAGGAGAGCCTGCCGTTTCGCCGTTGGGCCTGGCTCAACTTGCGAGTCTGGTTGCCGTTTCTAGCCACGCCCAGCTTTCGCGACCGCCAGGTGAGCTACGGGGGCCGCGAAAATCGTGACGGCACGAAATGGAACGTTAACCTGCCGAAGCAATGTTGGCAGTGCAGCAAAAAGGACGGACTCCGCAGCCGCGAGTATGAAGCCGACGCGCGCAGCTTCGAAGCGCCGGTTCCGATCCTCGTCTGCACGCTGGCCGTGGCGCTGTCTGCCCTGCTGTTGGGCTTGTGGCTCTACACGCCGTTGGCCCTGTTCTCGTTCGTGATTCTCTTGGGCGGCTGCGGATTCATGTACGTCAAGAGTTGGCCGGAGCGGGTGCGGCTGCTGCAATGGACCTGCACCGAACACGCCGATGCCATGCGTCAGCCCGAGTTCGTGGTTTACGAGAACGAATTGCATCTGATCCTGGCGACGAGTGAACTGGCGGATGCTGCCAGTGCCGAACTGGCGGCCAAGCGACGGGCCGCGGGACAGCATGGTGAAAAGAGCGCGGACACCGTCGACCCGATGGCACGAACCGATTCGCCCGCGCCGGCGAGGCAGCAGGCTTACAAACGCGACGAATTGCCGCCGATCAAGCTCGATTGAACTCCGCCGAGCCAGTTGACGTGCCATTGCTCGTCGATCGTTTTGTTGCGCAGCGTTCCCTTGCCCGAAGCGTAGTAGTGGACGCCCTGCAGCCAGTTGAATGTCTGTCGGCCAAAGTGCAGCGTGTCGATCTGCACCAACGGGTCGAGGTGGATCGTCAGGAAATCTCCTTGGTCGCGGCCGAAATATTGCAATCCCACGGGCGAGTGATCGTGTTCGACGGCGCTCGATAGATCGACCGGCACCCAGCCAAGTTGGTCGGCATAGAACTCGGCTTTGACGTGTTGCTGATAATATTGCACGTCGCCGACGATGGCGCCCGGCTTCGACGACCTGGCCCAACGCCCGGCCAGCACGCGGGCCGGCACCGCGTGGGCTCGCATCACGGTCGTGAACAGCACGCTCATGCCCGCACAATCGGTGCTCCAGGTGCGAGCAACCTGCGTGGCGCGGCGATCCATGGTCGAATGGTATTCGTAGTGCAAGCGGTGCTTCAATGCCAGGAAAACCCGGCGGGCATAGGCGACCTCGCCTTCGTCGGATCGTCGTGCCAGCGAATGCTGAGCGACCAATCGCTCGAAGTCCGGCGTCTGAAAGTCGCACAGTTGATTCGCTGCGAGAAACGGTTCGCGCTGGGCGGCCGAGAGTCGCTCGGGCGCCGCGTAAGAACGCCCCTGCTCGCGGGCGACCAATTCGCGACCGCTGAGCGTGGCTCGATATTCGAGCCGTACCCGCACGCCGTGGCGATGGGCTTCGGCAGCATCGATCCGCGCCGCGCACCAGTGCCCGTTGCGGCGGCGCTGGCTCGCGGTAGGTCTTGCCGTCGGGACTCAGCCGGACGCTCACGCCGGATTGAGTGGCCAGCGTCGGCGGCTGGGCGGCGAAGATGTCCCAGTCGGTGGCTTGGAATTCGGCCGCGCGAACGTCGAAATCGAGCGTGGCTTCGAGCGATCGCGGGGCCGTGATCGCCAGCGCGTAGCGACCGGCATCGGAGGGATAATTGTGTTTGGGCGGCGCCGCCTGAACTTGGACCTGCGAGGCGGCGAAATACGCGCATGCCAACAGTCGGGCAAGCCAGGGAGAAAACGAGCGAAGAGTCATCGCGGCACGATCGGTAGATCCGTGGGTAGAACTGAGGGCCCGGCGCCCTCTTGCTGCAGATCTAGCTTAGCTCGCAGCCGGCCATAAGCGATGGTGCCAATCGTAACGAACGTGCCGGAAAACGGCCGGCCCTGGCCGCAGCGGCTCAACCGCGGGAATTTCCCGGTTCGCCGATGCGAGATTCCTTCGGATCACCGGCGTGTTTACCGTGCCAATCGGAGGCGACTATAATCAAGAACATGGGTGGAACAACGTGGGTGGAACGTACGCAGGTGTTGAATCCTGGAAAATACCGAGGGAGCAGTCTCATGATCCCCCGCAAGGCGCTTTGGATGCTGGCCCTGGGCGCGATTGCCTGGCGCAGGGCAGCTTGGCGTCGAATGGCCCGGCAGCGAGCGGCGAGGAACGTGCGCAATCTGCATCGACGTTTGCCAAGGTGGTGCAAGAGCACTTCGCCCGCTGGGACTTGAACCACGACGGCCGTCTCGAGGCCAAAGAAATTGACGAACTCATGAATCGCAAGGGGATTCGCGGGGATGCCGCCGCGGCCTTGGCCACGATCAAACGTCATGAACGCATGGAGCCGGACGAGCAGCGGCGCGAGTACTCTCCCAGCGAGGAAGAACTCGTGAGCGAACATCTCAACGAGGGCCCCGTGCAACCGCTCGACCCGGCTCAGGGCAAGCCCAAGGTCTATCACTTCGAATCGCAATTTCGGCACAGCCTGGCTGTGCTCGCTTCGATCAACCACAAACTCTATGCGGGCGACGGGCCGAGTTTCGCGGCCATGCATCAAGGTCCGATCGGTGACTGCTATTTCTTCAGCGTCACCGGCTACATGGCTGACCGCGACCCCGAGCGACTCAAGCGGATGATCGAGTCCGAACACGGCGGCAGTTTCATCGTTCGCTTGGGCGATGGCGAAAGCCTCCCTGTCCACGCGCCTTCGGACGCCGAGATCTTGATCAACAACTCCGCAATCAGTCTCGAAGATGGAATCTGGCTGACGGTGTTGGAAAAGGCCTTTGGCGAGAAGATGCGATCCTCGGCAAAGCCCGAGAAGCGAACCGGCGAAGCGACGGATGCCATGGCTCACGGCGGGTCGACGGCCAAAGTGATGCAATGGTATTCAGGTCATGAGGTGACCAACATCAAGCTGCGAGATCCGGCCCAGGCCAAAGTTCGTCTGGCCGAGATACGCCAACACCTGCCGCCGGCCCTGAAAAACCGCAAGCTCGCCGCAATGAGCATGGGCAAGGAACCGCCGCCCAATCAGAAGAAGGTTCCGCATTTTGGCTACGGCCACGCCTATGCAATCCTCGGCTACGACCACAACTCGGACGAGGTCACGGTCTGGAATCCGTGGGGAAATGACTACACTCCGAAGGGGCCGGCCGGGATCGAAAACGGCTTCCTCACCAAGCACGGCGTTTTCCGGATCCCGCTCACAACACTCTACGAGCAGTTTTCGAACTTCCATCTGGAAACCTCGAAACCGCTGCCCCATGAAAAGAGACCCGCGCGATGATCGCCACGACCGGAAAAAGAGGAAGTGATGAGTGCTAAGTGATGAGTGATAAGTCTCCGCCAAATCAACTCATCACTTAGCACTCATCACTTATCACTTGGCGGGGGACACGGTGTGGAAGAAATCACCGGCGACGAATCGGTACGGATCGACACCCCTTGGGCCGTCGAATTGTGCGGACTGATCCTGGGCCCAGTCGTGCTGCTGGGCTGGATCTATGGCGTGCCACCGGGAAGCCTGTCGCCCGAGGCTCATCGGCTGGCCGGCATCATGCTGCTGACGATCCTGTGGTGGATCACCGAGCCGATCCCGATACCGGCCACGGGTCTATTGTCCGTGGCTTTGGCCGTTTTGTTGCGTGCCGTGCCGATGGAAGGTTCCGGCGGGGCCTTTCAACCGGCTCGAATCGTGTTGGCTCCCTTCGCTGATCCCAGCGTTTATTTCCTGTTGGGCGGCATGTTCATCGGCCGGGCGATGACTCGTCACGGACTCGACCGGCGGATTGCGTTGTCGATTCTTTGCACGCGTTGGGCCGGTCGATCGCCAGAGAGCGTGCTGTTGGGCGTCGGCCTGAGCGTGGCACTGGTCTCGATGTGGATCAGCAACACGGCCGCCACGGCCATGATCTACCCCGTGACCATGGGTATCATTGCCGTGCTGGCCGCTTCGCAAGGGACCGGACAGCAGGCCTTTTCCCGCAAACCCTACGCATCGACCCTGCTGCTGATGACGGCCTACGCCTCGAGCGTCGGCGGCGTCGCCACGCCCATCGGCACGGCCACGAACATTGTCGCCATGGGCTTCTTCAAGCGGCCTGAATACCTCGGTCAATCGATCGATTTCTTGCGCTGGAGCCTGGTCGGGGTTCCGATGATGGCGGCCGTCTTCCTGGGCCTGTTCTTCTGGCTGCGCACGCGCACCGGCGCGAGCGGGCTCAACATGCCGGCCTTGCGAGATTTCCTGGTGGTCGAGCGCTCGCGACTCGGCCCTTGGGGCCGGGGCGAGAAGCACACGCTCGCCGTGTTCCTCGGGGCCGTCATGCTGTGGGTCACTCCGGGGCTGTTGGCCATGTTCGCTTCGCAAGGAACGCAGCAGGCCTTTTCGCATCGGTTTCCCGAAGAGATCGTGGCCCTGCTCATCCCCGTGGTTCTGTTTCTGCTTCCCGTCGACTTGCGACAGCGAAAGTTCACGATCGAGCCGTCGGACTTCTCGCACCTCGATTGGGGAACGATGCTGTTGTTCGGCGCGGGATTGTCGCTGGGCAGCCTGATGGTCAAGACCGGCCTGGCCCAGGCCATTGGGCAGCACGCGTTCGAACTATTGGGCACGCACGACGTGTGGATCATCACGGCCCTGGCGATTGCCGGCGGCATCGTGCTCAGCGAATTCACCAGCAACGCGGCCGCCGTATCGACGCTGATCCCGGTGGTCTGGAGCATCTGCGAATCGGCCCACGTTGCGCCGCTGCCGCCGCTGATGGGCGTGACGTTCGCGGCCAGCTTCGGCTCGGCATTGCCCGTTTCAACGCCCCCCAACGCCATCGTCTACGGTTCGCGACTGATCCCCGTGCGGCGGATGATCGTGGCTGGAGTTGGGCTCGACGTGATCTCCGGCGTGGCCATTTGGATCGTGCTGCGCGTGGCCTTCGGGCTCGGCTGGACGCCCGTGCTGGATTAGCATTGAGCTTACCGCTTTTGCGAATCGCGATAACGCTGCACGGAAGTTTGCACTTCGGCCGTCGCCGCTGCCGAGTTGTCCCAGCCCTTGGTCTCGATCAGCACGCCTTCCAACTGTTTGTAGGTGGCGAAGAAGTGCTCGACTTCGCGCAGGAAATGACTCTCGACGTCTTCGAGATTCTGGTACTCGGCGAACAAGGGGTCGAAATGCGGCACGCCCAGAACCTTGAAGTCGTTCAGTCCGCGATCCTTCATGCGGAACAGCCCCACGACTCGCGCCTCGATCAAGCAGCCGCTGAAGGTCGGCTCGTTGACCATCACCAGGATGTCCAAGGCATCGCCATCTTCGGCCAGGGTTTGCGGGATGAACCCGTAGTCGCCCGGGTAATGGCTGGAAGAGTACAGGTAGCGATCCAGGCGGATCAGCCCGGTGGCCTTGTCGACCTCGAACTTGCTGCGTCTCCCCTTGGGGATTTCGACGATCGCATTGACCACTCGCGGAATGTGCGTTCCGGGAGAAACATTCGCGTACGGGCTGGAATCCAACATTGCTTTTCGACTCGCGGACTGGAGGAACCCGGGGTGCGCGCAGTGCTCGTTCGGCGCAGCCTCGACGGTGCTCCAGCGTAGACACCAGCCTGCGATCTTGTAAGGGGGGAAATTCGCCTCCCCGCTACCTCGGCCAGCGTATTTGCCGGACTAATCTCCGGCGCCCACGGCCACGGGTGGCTCGCTGGGCTCGAGCCGCATCACTTCCAAACGCATGAAGCGGACGTCGTGGGGTGCGGTGAACCCGAGTTTGACTCGATTGCCGCGAATCTCCAGGATTCGCACGCGAATCGTGTCTCCAATCAGCACCTCTTCTCCCACCTTGCGGCTTAGGACGAGCATGGCGATCCTCCCTGACTAGCCCGAATTGGTGCTGACTACGCTGAGCCTGCTTCCCACGCGCCCGGCCAACTGCTGCAGCCCAAAAACCACCAGGCTTCGCCGTCACAGGCGCTCTCGCACAGCGTATGGCACTCGGAACAGCGTGATTGTCCGCGAATCTCGTCCAACCGCCCGGAACAAACCGGGCAAGCCGGCACGTCGCTTCGCCGCTGGACCGGATCCAGCGGGTGTTTCCACATCTGGGCTATCGAAACCATTGGTTATTCCCCCCGCGTGCTTTCAGCTAGCAGATGCCCAGCAGCAATGTAGAAAACCAGCGTTAGCGGATGATGTGTTGGGCATGTCTTTCAGGTTTTTCAATTCCCCTGCTCCTTGGGGGAATCCAGCGGAACGTGCGCCAGCGCCGATTTCCCCCCGGCAGAAGTTTCGCTTATGCTGAATTGCCGCCGGTTGGTTGATCTGGGCAAATTTGTCCCGCCCACCTAACGTAGAGCAGAAGCCGGAAACAGCCTCTGCGTCCCTCGATTTCCACGCCGGGCTCATCCGTTCAGCCTTGGTTTTCGCAATGCCTCAGTTCAAAACGACCGGTAATCTGCCAGCGCGTCATCGGCTCCGTCCGAGCGACCCGGCGATTGCCGCGCAGGCAGCGACCACGGCGTCCCGGTTCGCGGGCACGTTCTGGCCTGCGCTCGGGGGCAGCGGTTTGTTGTTTGCCGCGTTGCCGCCTCTGGGCGCGTGGCCACTCGCCTGGTTCGCGCCGATTTTCTGGGTTCGCCTCATCCAGCGACCACAACTTGCCGGCCGTCGTCCGTATCGCGCACTGTGGCTGGCCGGCGTCTGCTTCTGGATCGCGGCCTTGCACTGGCTCTGCCTGCCGCATCCGGCCACTGGCATCGGGCTGTTGGCCATCGCCGCGTACTTGGGACTTTATCTGCCGCTGTTCGTGGCGCTGCGCGCATGGCCGTGCATCGATTGCGCTGGCCGCTCGTCTTGGCCGTGCCTGTCGTTTGGACTGGTCTTGAACTGGCCCAAGCGCATGTCGGGTCGGGGTTCAACATGGCCAGCATCGCGCATACGCAGTATCACTGGCCGGCTTTGATTCAGGTGGCCGACCTGGCGGGTGGCTACGGCGTGAGTTTCGTGCTGATGTTCGGCGCCGCGGCGCTGTCGGCAATGTTGCCTTGCGCCGGAGGGCCATTTCGCCCGCGGATGCTCGTGCCGCTGGCAGTCATGCTGGCCGCTGTGCTTGGTTATGGCCATTGGCGGCTCGCATCAGGCCAGCGCCGTCCGGGACCAACCATTCTGCTCATTCAGGGTTCGATCGACACCTACGTCAAAAGTGATCCGGGCGAAGCCGACACGGTTTTTCGCCAGTATTTCGGCCTGTCGCAAGCGGCCTGCCGCGCGCGGCCGCACGCCGATCTCGTCGTCTGGCCGGAGACGATGCTGCGGCGAACCTTACTTCACCTACACGGCGGACGTGCAGCCCCCGCCCGATGCAGATTGGACGGTCGATCGTCTCAAATCGGCCGCCGAACAAAGCCGGTCGTTCATGCAGCAGATGGCCAAATCGCTCGAGGCCCCGCTGTTGCTGGGCGTCGATACGATCCACTATGGACCTCAGACCTGTGAGCGCTACAACTCGGCACTCTACGTTTCACCCGACGGGCAACTCGGTCCGCGCTACGACAAGATGCACCCGGTGCTCTTTGGCGAGTATGTGCCGCTGGCCAAAACGTTTCCCTGGATCTACAGTCTGACGCCGTTGCAGGCCGGCATCGAGAGCGGCACCAGCACGCCCGTTTTCCGGGCGGGCAAGGCGCGCGTGGCAGCCAACATTTGTTATGAGAGCGTGCTGAGCCACGTCATCCGCGACCAGGTCACGACGCAACGGGCTCGTGGCGAAGAGCCCGACATCCTCGTGAACCTGACCAACGACGGCTGGTTTCGCGGCTCCAGCGAACTCGACCTGCATCTGGTCTGCGGAGTATTTCGAGCCGTGGAATGCCGCAAGCCGTTTCTCGTCGCGGCCAACACCGGCTTTTCAGCCTGGATCGATGCCAGCGGACGCATCGTCCGGCAGGCTGGGCGGCGTACGACCGGCTCGATCATGGCCGACGTCGAATTGGATGATCGCACCAGCCCATACCTGGGTTATGGCGACGTGCCGGCGGGCCTGTGCCTGGTTGCTTGTATCGGCCTGGCAGGGTTCGGTTTCGTTCGTCGAGTTCCCGATGCCACGGGCGAGCGCGAAACGGGCCGGAAACAGGCGTCGTAAGTTGTTTTTTAAAATGCACTTACGACAGGCGACGCACGGCTCTCGTCCTGGTCGAGGAAAGAGATCCGCAGGGATGCCAAAATAGAACCACCTATTTACCCTAGATCCCCATCTTTCAGGATCTTTCTTGACTCGGAAATTTGGGCGAGTTTATACTGAAGTCTCCAATCTGCGGTGCTATCTCTATTCACACATTAGGTTTGAGTGCTCCCTCCATCAGCGGCGGGGGTCAATCCTCGCTGCCGGCTGGGTCTTGGGCAAATTCCGTCCTGGCGATCAATCGCCGGTAGCGACAAAGTCTTCAAGGAGATAGGCGAGATGAACCTCGTCGGCAAACTACTGGTCGTGCTCATCCTGGTGATGAGCGTGGCATTCATGGCCTTTTCCGTTGCGGTCTATTCGACCCATAAGAATTGGATGGAGGTCATCACCAACCCCAACACGGGCTACCAGGTCAAGCTGCGAGAACAGCAAGCGATCAATCAAAAGCTGACCGAGCAATTGACCAAGAACCAGGAAGAAGCCAACGTCGAAAAGAAGAGCCTCGAAGACAAGGTCAGCAAGCTCGAGACGAAGCGGGCCGCGCTGCAAGGCGACGTGACGACGCTCAGCACGCAGGTTGCAGAACTCAAGACGGAGACGGCCAAGCAATTGGCCGCCCTCACGACGGCCCAAACCACGCTCGACGAAAAAATGAAGCAGGTCGATACGCTCCGTAAGGATATCGCCACCGCGCAGCAGGAACGCGACGACAACGGGACGAAATACAAAGACCTTCAGGCGGAATTCAACAATGCCTCGAACGAGCTCACGTTGTTGAAAGAGGCCAATACGCGTCTCGTGGGCCAAATGGCGCACGCCAAGATTCTGCTCGAGCGTCAAGGCATCAACCCCGAGGCTTCGGTCGACGGCACGCCGCCCAAGGTCGACGGCGTCATCCTGGCCATCGGACGGGATAACCTGGTCGAGATTTCGTTGGGTTCCGACGACGGGATCCAGCGTGGCAATACGCTGGAAGTGTTCCGCGCAACCAAGTACAAGGGCCGGGTCGAGGTCGTGCAGACTTCGCCCGACAAATCGGTGGCGAAGATCATTCCCGGCTTCCAGCAGGCTAAGATCGAGAGGGACGACCGTGTCGCCACAAGATTCAACTAAGGGCTCGTTCCTCACGCGGATCAATATCTACACCGTGCTGTTGGGTGTGGCGTTTTTGGCGATGTGTGTCGCCTGCGCGCTGCTGGCGCTGGAACTGGGCCGCTACAACTGGGACACCAAGGCCGCAGAAAGCCCCACGGGCCGTGTGGCTTCGTTCCGCCCCAACGCCGACCATCGGCAATTCGTACCACGTGACGGTCAAGGACGTCGTCTAGTCTCCCTCTCATAACCCGGAATCGAGCAAGGATGCTCAATCGAATCTCGGGACTCGTCAGCTCCGATCTGGCGGTCGACCTCGGCACGGCCAACACGCTCATCAGCGTGCCCGGCACAGGTGTCGTTCTCAACGAACCATCGGTCGTGGCCGTCAGCGAAGGCACCAACCGCGTGCTCTCGGGCGGTTGCGCCGTGGGCCATCTGGCCAAGCAGATGCTCGGCCGCACTCCCGGCTCGATCTCCGTCGTGCGCCCATTGCGTGAGGGCGTCATCACCGACTTCGAGTTGTGCGAGGCCATGCTGCGGTATTTCCTCCGCAAAGCGCAGCGGCAAACGTGGCGGTTGAAACCCCGCGTGCTGATCGGTGCGCCGGGTTGCATCACGCCCGTGGAAAAACGGGCCTTGTACAACAGTGCCCACCGGGCCGGAGCGCGCCAGGTGTTTCTGATTCCCGAGGCCAAGGCCGCGGCTATCGGCGTCGGGCTGCCGATCCACGAACCGGTGGCCAGCATGATCTGCGACATCGGCGGCGGCACGACCGAAGTGGCCGTGCTCAGCCTGGCCGACATTGTCGCCGCGCGCAGCCTGCGCGTCGGCGGCGACGCCATGGACCAGTCGATCGTCGATTACCTGCGCCGCAACTACAGCCTGCGGATTGGCACGCCCGCGGCCGAACGCCTGCGGATCGAAATCGGCAGCGCCCACCCCTTGGAAGAAGAACTGGTCGACGAGATCAGCGGCCTGGACGCCATCAGCGGCTTGCCTCGCAAGGCAACCATTACCAGCGAAGAAGTGCGCGAAGCGTTGGAAGAGCCGTTGGCGCGGATCATCGACGCCATCAAATCGACCCTCGACGGCTGCACTCCCGATCTGGCCGCCGATCTGGTCGATAACGGTTTGGTGTTGGCCGGCGGCGGCTCGTTGTTGCGAGGCCTCGATCGATTGATCACCGAACAAACCGGTTTGCCGGCCCGCGTTTCGCCCGACGCGTTATCGGCCGTTGCCAAGGGAACGCTGGTGTGTCTGGAAAACCTCCCGCAATGGCGCAAAACGCTGGAGTCGAGCGATGACGACGTTTGAGCGAGCACCGGCGGGCAACCAGTTGGCGGCGGGCCTGGGGCTCGCGCTGGCAATGGTGTTGGCATTGCTGCCCAGCACCGTCACCGGTCGAATCAAAACGCTCCAGCAAGCGCTGCTGGTTCCCGGCCAGCGAGCTGCCGCGGGCGTCGTCGATTGGTGCCAACATCGCTCTGCTTTTTTTACGGCCGACAGACAAACCTCCGCGGAGATACGCAGTCAGCGCGAAGAGATAGAAACCCTCCGCCGCCGCAATGCCCAACTGCAAATCGCGCTGGCGCTGGCAACGGCCCGCGCTGAAGATGTTCAGCGCGCAACGCAGGAATCGACCGCGCCGCTCTTGGCGCCAAAGCTATTGCCGGCACGCGTGCTAGGACGCCAGGCCCGGGCATTTCTCGCGCAAATGCACACCATCGCGGCCGGCGCCGACGACGGCGTTTTGCCGGCAGCTTTGATCCTTGATGACGCCCTGCCGCTGGTCGACCAGGGCACCGACGCGGGCGTCGATGCTGGGCAACTCGTCCTCGCCGGCGCAACGGTCTGGGGTCAGGTCGCGGCGCTGGGCGGTCATGTTTCGAGCGTGCGCCGGGCAAACGCGCCGGGCTATCGCGACCTGGTGCAATTGGCTCGCGCCAGCGGTGATCGGCTGATCTCCGGCCCGCAAGGGGTTTTGGAAGGAACCGGCGAGCGGTGGTGCCGCATCAAACTCATCCAGGCGACGGAATCGGTGTCCGAAGGCGATCTGGTGCTGGCGACCGGTGGCGAAGCGCTCGTCGATGCGCCGCTCATCTATGGACGCGTGGTTCGCCTGGAAAGCCGACCCGGCGTGCCGCATTGGGAAATCTGGATGGAGCCGGCGGCCCGCGCCGAACCGCGCGACGTGGCCGTGTTGCAGATTTCGTTGAACGAAGCCCGCTTGGCGGCCGACAACCGGCCAACGCGGCGACTCGTACACTCGGCCTCGGAGCGCGATCTGCCGTGAAGTACCTGCTCCTAGTCGCGGCCATCTACGGTGCTTCGGTCGCCGAAACAACACTGATTCCGGCGCTCGATCTGGGTGCGGCCGCGCCGATCTGCTGCTGGTCGTCGGTCTGGCCTGGCTGTTCGGCCAACAGGGCGGGCGAGGCTTTGCTGGCGCTTCGCTGGCCGGTTTGGCGAGCGACATGAATAGCGCCGGACGGCTTGGTCCGGCCTTGGCTACCATGGCCGTCGCAGCCTGGGCATTCGAGCAACTGCGCCGCAAGCTGCCGCTCGATAACCCGATTACGCAAGCCGCGTTCTCGCTCCCGACCGTGGCGCTGGTCGCAGGCCTGGCCGCCGCGTCGCAATACTTGTTCGCCGGCGAATCGGTGCCTTGGTCCGGACTGGCGGCTCATATCAGCCATGGCTCTTTCACTACGGCCGCCTTGGCTTTGCCAGTTTATGCACTCTGCGGTTGGCGACGCGGCTCGAAACGTTCGACGCGTTGGCAGTTCAAGCTGGCCCGCTGAGGAAGTTTCGATGGCACGTCCCGATCGATATTTCGATTGGCAATCCTTGCCGGAAGAGCAAGCGGAGTCCGCCGCCGCGACCGACCCGCGCGGACGGCTACGGCTATTGTTCTTGCTGTTTGCCATCCTGCTGCTGGTCGTTGCCAGTCGCATCGTCTCGTTGGAGGTTACGTACGGTGACGCGTTTCGCGCCGAAGCCGACAAGCCGCTGGAACGGCGGCTGCGCATCGCCGCGGCGCGCGGCCGGATCCTGGCCGCCGACGGAACCGTGCTGGCCTGCGACGAGCCGGTGTTGGCGCTGGCCATGAAGTATCGCACGCTGGAAGAGCCGGCCAACGCCGAGTGGCTACGGCGCCAGGCCCGGGCCCGTCTGCCCCGCTCGGCGTGGCGCGATCCGCAGCAAGTCGCCCAAGCCGAACAACGAGTTCTGGAAGAACGCCGAGCGCTCATCGACCGGTTGGCCGAAGTCTGTCGCGTTTCGCCCGAACAAGTTCGCACGGCCGCCGCGCAGATTCAGGCCCGCGTCACGCGAATCGGTCACGAAGTAAACCAGCGTCGACAGGCCGCCTGGGACGAAGCGCGCAGTGCTCCCGCCCTGGAAAGCCAGGCTGTGGGTTGGCGCCGCTGGTGGCAAACGATCGAAGACGTGGTCTTTGCTCTCGACGAAAGCACTTCTTCAACTCCGATTACCGTACGCGAGGAGTTCGAAGACCATGTGGTCTTCGCAGGCGTCACACTCTCGGCCGTGGCCGAGATTGAAGGCCATCCGGAGCGCTATCCCGGCGTGCGGATCGTCGAGCAATCCGTGCGTCGATATCCGGTCGGAAGTCTCGCTTCTCACGTCATCGGGCACTTGGGTCTGCCCACCGAGGAAGACGCGGCGGCGCCGGCCACAGGTGAGTTGGAGCGCAGCGATCGAGTTGGACGCATGGGCGCCGAGCGGCAATTCGAGCGACTGCTCCAAGGGCGTGCAGGCGTTTCCATCGAGCAGACCGACCGCCGCGGTCGTCGACTGGGAACGATTGTCCAGCGGCAGAGCGTGCCTGGTCGCGACGTGATTCTGTCGTTGGACGTTTCCCTGCAACGCGCGGCCGAAGGCCTGCTCGATGCGGCCCTGGCGCGGCGCGATGTGTCGGCAGGTGGAACTGTTCACGGTGCGGGCGGAGCCGTGGTTGTGATGGACGTGCATAGCGGGCAGGTGCTCGCCGTGGCCTCGGGGCCAAGATTCGATCCCGCTCGGCTGGCCGAACCGGCTGCCGCCAGCCCGCTGTTGAGCGATCCGGCCAAGCCGCTGTTCGATCGCGCAATCAAAATGGCGCTTCCCCCGGCTCGGTGTTCAAGGCGCTCTCGGCGGTGGCCTTGCTCGAAAGCGGCACGGTCGAGGCCGATACGGAATTCGTCTGCCAGGGATTCTTCCAGCATCCCGATCGCGAACGCTGCCTCATCTTCCGCCGTCGCGGCGTGGGGCATGGGCCGATCGATCTGGGCGGCGCGCTCGCTCAGAGTTGCAACGTGTACTTCTATCGTTTCGCTGCCGAGATGGGGCCGGCGCCGCTCATCGATTGGACCATGCGGTTTGGATTCGGACAACGGACCGGCATCGATCTCCCCGACGAAGGCCACGGCTTTGTGCCGACGCCGGCCAATACCAGCGCCTGGAGCAAAGGCCCCTGGTCGCCGGCCGAGACGCGGGCGCTGGCCATCGGGCAAAGCGCGCTGACGGTAACGCCCTTGCAAATCGCGCGCTTGATGGCGGCAATTGCCAATGGCGGCCGGCTGGTAACGCCGCGCATCGGCCGCGGTCTGGGATTGCCGACCGGCAATGCCGATTCTCCGACCGATGACCAGGATCTGGCAGCCGTTGCCCCGGCGCGCGATGTGCCCGGGCTCACGACCGCCACGCTCACGGCGGTTCGCGATGGGCTCAAACGCGTCGTGGCAGATCCAGCGGGCACGGCCCATGCCACGGTTTATCTCGATTCGTTATCGATCGCCGGCAAGACGGGCACGGCCGAAACGGGCGGCGGTCAGGCCGACCACGCCTGGTTCGCCGGCTACGCGCCAGCCGACCAGCCCCGGGTGGCGTTCGTCGTCGTGTTGGAGCACGCCGGCGGCGGCAGCGAGGCCGCAGGTCCGGTTGCCCGGCGGCTATTGGCGAAGATGCAGACGCTCGGCTACTTCGGCCAGGAGCAATTGGCCCACGACCAGCGGAATGCGCCGGACACCGCACGTCGATGATGGGTTGCGACGGAACCGCCCGTTACGGCTTGAGAACGATCTTTCCGCTCAGCGAGCCGGCCTTGTGCAGCGTGTTGTCTTCCTGCAGGCGATGGGCTTCCGCCGCTTTTGACAAGGGAAGCACACGGTCGATGCGCGGCCGCAGCTTGCCGGCCGCCAGCCAGCCATTGATGTCTTCAGACGCCCGACGTTGCTCGTCGGGCGTGGCGTTGAACATCGCAAAGCCGAAGAGCGAACAATCCTTTACGTAGAACGGACCGACGGGGAACACAGGCCGGGCTTCGCGGCCGGCCATCAGCACCATCCGCCCCCGTTTCGACAAATGCGACACCGTGCGCTCGAAGTTCGGCTCGCGCAGCGTCTCCCACCAAACCTGCACGCCGTCGGGCGAGAACTTCTTGATCGCCGCGTCGACGTCTTCGGTCTGGTAGTTGATCGCCAGGTCGGCCCCCAACTCGCGGCAGATGGCTACCTTCTCCGCCGTGCCGGCCGTGGTAATGGCGCGGGCACCCAGGGCTTTGGCCATTTGCACGACGGTCGATCCGACGCCGCCCGTGCCGCCGTTGACGAACAGCGTCTCGCCGGGTTTCAGCTGCGCGAATTGCACCAGTCCCAGCCACGACGTGATGCCGACTAGCGCGATGGCCGCCGCTTGCTCGTCGCTGACCGTGTCGGGAATCAGATACAGCCAATCCTCATCGACCGCGGCGTATTCGGCAAATGTGCCCTGGCGGCCGAACAGCCCCTGGTTGCTGGCCCAGACGCGCGTGCCGGGCGCGAATCGGCCCCCCGTGCGTTCGCGTTCGACGACGCCGGCCAGATCGCAGCCGACGACAAATGGCCGAGGCAATTCCATCTTCACGTTGCCGCTACGGACGTACGTATCGATCGGGTTGACGGCCACGGCCTGCACGCGTACCAGCACTTGCGAACCAGTCGGCTCCGGCTGCGGCAGATCTCCAAAGACAATCGACTCGGGCGGCCCGGGTTGTTGGATGTAGGCGGCTTTCATTTCGACACGGCGCTCCTCGTAGAATGGCCTCGACAGGCTCTGATTATGGGCGGGCCACAGACCGTCTGGCAAGCCGGCATTTTCTGCTTCGCCCCGTCCCTAGAGCACTGCGTCGGCGCTCGCGGGCGTGAGCGGCAAATCAACGGTGATCCGCGTGCCGCGGCCGGGCGCGGTTTCGATTTCGGCATGGCCGCCCATGAGAGCCGCGCGTTTGCGGATTCCCTGTAGTCCGAAACGATCGGTCGGCACGTTTTCCAGTCGGAAGCCGCAGCCGAAATCGCGAACCAACAACTGCACGCGCTCGCCGGTCTGCGTCAGACGGACTTCGCCCAAGGCCGCTCGGCTGTGGCGCTTGATGTTGTTCAGTGACTCCTGCACGATGCGGAACAGCGTCCCTTCCAGCAACGAGTCGAGGCGATCGAAATGGACGTCGTGCGAGAAGTGGATGTCGAGCTTGCCAGGCACCGACTGCTCGGCCACGAGATATTGGATCGCCAGCACGACGCCGGCCTCGTCGAGGATTGGCGGGCGCAGCCCCGACAGCAGCCGGCGGGCCTCGCTGATCGAACGGCGCAGCAAGCCCAGGGCCAACTCCATGGTTTCGGCGTCCTGCTTGTTCAGGTTGCCGATCGCCTGCCCAAGGCTTTCCAGGTGCCACACGCCGGCGGTCATGTCTTGCACCAGCCCGTCGTGGATTTCGTAGGCCATGAGTTGGCGGTCGCGTTCGTGCGCCTTGAGCAGGCCGCGAAGAAAGTTCTGCTCTTGCAGCAGCCGCTCTTCGGCCTGCTTGCGCTCGGTGATGTCGGTCGAAATGCCGCACACCCCGCGGACCACGGCATCGTGATCGCGGAGCGGAAACTTGACGCTCAGATACGATCGCACGCCATGCTGCGGACTCAGCACCGTTTCTTCGAACTGCATTGCCTGATCGCTTTCCAGCACCTGCCGATCGTTGGCCACGAGCCGCCTGGCGAGCTCCAACGGATAGACGTCGTAGGCGGTCTTGCCTGCCAGTTCTTCGCGTGGCACGCCCAGCAATCGTTCGTGGGCTTTGTTGACTAGGATGTACCGGCCTTGCATGTCCTTCAGGTGGATCACCGAGGGCGTGGAATCGAGAATCGATTGCAGCCGGGCTTCGCTTTCCTGCCGGGCCCGCTCGGCGTTGCGGCGGTCGGTGATGTTGAACATGAAGCCGCGCAGCAACGGCGGCCCGTCGGCGTTCGGAATGCGGCTGGCAATGTCGCGCACCCAAACCGTGTTGCCATCGGCGGCGACCAGCCGATATTCCAAGTCGCTGCTTTGCGAGTTTTCGCTGCGCAACGTGTCGCGACAGACGGTCAACACCCAATCGCGATCGGCGGGGTGCAGGCGGTCGACCCAGAAATTGGGCGCGTACCAGGCTTCGACCGGAAAACCGAGCAACTGCACGGCCTGCGGTCCGACGTAGGTCACCGTTCCCGCCGTGAAATCCATTTCCCAGGGCACGACGTTCGTGGTCTCGACCAACCGGCGGAATCGCAGCTCGCTTTCGCGCAGGGCCTCTTCCGCCTGTTTGCGGCTGGTGATATCCATGAACGAGCCGGACATTCGCACCGGCCGTCCCTCACGGTCCCAAATCGCCTGGCCGCGGGCCGAGAACCAGCGCACCTCGCCGCTCTTGGTCTGCGCACGATATTCTTCGTCGAATGGTTCGTGCTCGAACAGATGCCTGCGAAGCGCCGTGTAGACGCGCTCCCGGTCGTCCGGCCAGACGCATTCGGCCCAGCTCTTGAGGACGTGAGGGAATTCGTCGTCGGAATAGCCCAACGACTCCTTGAGTCGCGGCGAGTAGTAGATGCGGTTTTGCGGATTGAACGGATCGTCGGCATCGACCTCGGCGTCCCAGAGCCCTTCCTTCGAGCCCTGCACCATGAGCCCAAAACGCTCTTCGGCCAACTTGCGATCGGTTTCGTCGCGGAAGATGACCATGCCGCCGCGCAGCGTGCCGTCCTCGTCGCGCAGCGGGCTGCCGTTGGCGATTACCCAGCGTCCTTCGGCCGCGCCGGGCGGCCGCACGTACATTTCGATGGCCAGGACCGTTTCACCGTTCGTGACGAGGGTCTGCGGCAATTGCTCGCGCGGCATAAGAAGGCGTTTGTTGGTACTGAAGATACCGGCCAACTGTCGCCAGTCACGCCCTTTGAGCTGTTCGGTGTCGACGCCGAAGATCCGACCAATCGCCGGGTTGACGATGATTGCACGGCCCGCTTCGTCGGCCACGATCACGCCGCTGATCATGCCCTGCAGCACCAATTCCATCAGGTGCTTCTGGTCGTGTAGTTCGCGTTCCGCTTCGGCGCGCTGGCAAATCTCTTGTCGCAGCGCATCGTTGGACCGGTCCAGTTCATCGGTGCGCTGACGGACCCGTTCTTCCAACTCTTGGTGAGCGAGGCGAACTTTCTCCTCGGCTTCCCGGCGCTGGGTGATGTCCAGCGCCAGCCCAATCACGGCCGTCACGACGCCATCCTGGCGCAGCGGACCGAAATGACATTCGAGCCAGGTCGTCGTTTGACCATTGAAGCCGTGCCATCGGCCCTCGTAGGCGGCCGTTTCGCCCGTCGCGAAAACATGTTCCAACATGGCGCGAATGCGCGGCGCGTCTTCGACCTGGGCGAAATGATAGATCTCGGTGCCGATCACGTCCTCGATCCTATCGCCCGCCATGGTGTGGTTGACGAACAGCAACCGGCCTTGCCGATCGACGGTGTAAATGAATTCCGGGGCGTTCTCGACCAGCGACCGCCAGCGCGCGGCCGATTCGCCCTGCGCGCGTTCGACCTGGGCTTGTTCGCTGCTGTCGGTAGCCACGCCTTGCAGGCCTGTAATCCGACCCTGTTCGGTGCCAGTCACCGCACACCAGGCGCGGAATACCACTTCGCCGTGGACCATCGCGAAACTCGCTGTGGATTTCTTTCCCGCCAAGGTTTCGCGAACTTCGCTCAGGACCGCAGGCCAATGCTGCCAGACCTCGAAGATCGAGCGCCCCAGGAGCTGCTCCGCGCGCTGGCCCAAACGTTCCAGGCCCCGGCCCGCAGCCCATGTAAAGCGTCCTTCGGGATCAAGCGTCCACACGGCCAAAGGCGCGGTTTCGAGAATGTGCTGCCAGGCGGCGAGCGGTTCCCCCGGTTTGCCAATCCAGACGCTCTCCTTCGTGTTTCCGGCGGAAACCTGCGCGCCGTGCCGTCTAGATTTGCAGTGCCTTCTAGATTTATGGGAGACGTCATCAATGCCCTAATGTAGGCCTGGCCCTCATGTAGGCCTGGCCATGCCAGCGACATTCCAGGTGTCGCGTTTCCAATCAAACCGGCCAGGCAACGGAAACGGCGCACGATCGGCCGCGACGCCCCATTGTTAAAGACCGGCCAACGACCACTGTAGTATATCTAGGCATTTCATGCCGAAGCAAACCGCGCCATCTGGCCGAGCAAGCCGAGGTGCGCCGAGGCGTGCGTTGTGCTGGCACCGTGCGAATGCTCATCATTACCCACCCGCTTTGACGGGCGCGAGATTTTGAGAGGACAAAGCGATCTTTGCCAAAACTATTCGCGGCGATTTTTGTTGACTTTGCAATTGCGGTATTCGTAAAATGACGCCTGATTCGCTCGCGATGGGTGGCGTTTCGAAAGCTGTGATTGCCCAAGCCGTTCGGTGGCTTTTCAGCGGCGTTTGTCGCACCCCGGGTTGATTGGTCGGCTACCTCAACCCCCTCTGTGATCGTCGCGCTGGCAGGCTGCCCCCTGGATGTGAACCTTGGGCACTGCATTGCGGTCTCATTTCTGAAGCATACCGTTCGGGTTCGGCTCGCTCGTGGGGTCGTGGTTTCGATTCGAGGAGATCGTGTTGTGTCGGAATCTGTCTATTTCGTGCAAGAGTGCCCGACATGCGGTCGTAGCCTTCGCATCCGCATCGGCTACTTAGGGAAGCATGTCGTTTGCCAGCATTGCCACGGTCGCTTCCAAGCCTGCGACCCGGCCAGCCCGCAGTATCCTCCCGTCGACTCGGGGATCGATCTGTTACGGCGGGCCGACGAGTTGCTCGAATTGAGCAGCATGCAGCCGCCCAGTGCGCCGCAACGGTGGCGGACAAGCTTATAAGCGGCGGTGGGCTTATGAGCGGCCTCGATCGTGGCGCGGGCGATAGGTCTTGATGACAGCCGCCAGGGGGCTGTTTTCAAAGCTATTTTTCCAGCAGCACCTGCTCCAGCAACTCAACTTCTTTGGCGTCGTGCGCATCGATTCGATCGAGCAAGTTTCGTAGCGCTTGGCACAAGCTGTCGAAGTGCTGGCCGTTGAATTGCCCGGCTTCGCCCTCGCCCAGCGCTCCGCCCTCGCCCAGCGAATGGATTGCCTTGAGCGTCTGATCGAGCTCTTGACGGAATTCCGCGTGCTCGTCGCGCAACGAAACTACCAGGTCCGCCAGATGCGGCTCTCGGTCGCACTCGGCCAGAATATAGCCCCCCTCCTCTTCCAGGCAGATCAATCGTTGGAAGTGACGTTCGAACGAGTCGGCCATGAAACGTACGCTCTCCAGCTTACGACCTTGAGCTGTAGGCCCAACCCTGCCCTCAAGCGTCAGCCGCAGAGCATCCTTGATGTGCTCCATGATTTGATGCTCAACCAGGGTTGCATGGGCAAGCGACGTCATGGGTGGCCTCTCGGGGCCTGCTGAGAATGGCTCATTCCTCGTCAGTGGCCGACGGTTCGGCAGCCATTTCACCCACGAAATGATACTGCCACGCTTCGACCGTTTGGTGCAATTGATAGATCGCCACCCGTTGGCACGGCAACAGGGGCCCGTGCTCTTCGCCGGTTACGGCTCGAATCAGGTTCGCGCTAACGGGGAGCGCAGCCTGTTCGAAAACACCCGAGGGCATCGAACTGAGTTGATGGTGATATCCATCGTAAGGGCCGCCGACGAATTCCACGGAGTCATGCGAAGTCATAGTAAGTTCCTTCCTGGCACGGTGGTCCTTGCACCTCGGAGGAAATATTCATGCAACTTCCGTGCCGGCATGCGCTTAGTCCTTGTTTCGCCGCGAACTCCAGGCTTTAGAGCCGCGAGACGCCCGAAAACTCGGCTCCATTCGCCGCAGTGCGCATCAAAATGAACCGCGGCCGAAAAAAATGGGACGAAGCTGGCGCGGTCGGAGAATTCTCGTTTTGATGTTTGGTCGGTGACGCTCGAGCTTAAGGGCGCACGCCGCTGCCGATCGTGTCGGCGGTGTCGTCGAACTCGGGCCCGCCACCGGACATGTAGCCAAGACTTGCGCCGCGCGCATCGGGGCTCACCCAAAATGCGTAGAGCTGCCCCTGCCGAAGGTGAAAGCGGAACCTGACTTTCTTTCCCACGAGCGGAGTCAGTTCGTCGGCGCCTTTCCATGAGACGCGCTGCCGCGTGGAATCAACTTGCACCAGGTCAGATTTTTCCGCAGAAAACGGCGAGATCGTATCGCCTCGCTCGTTCAGCACCTCGACCCGCAGTTCGCCACGCGGCGCTGCAAGGTTTACGAACAACTGCCGGCCGTGGAACGTAACGGGCCGCGTGGTCAGCGTGCCGGACTTGTCGCCCGCATCGAGCGATGCAAAGCCGTCGCGGCGCAGAAACGCCAGGCCGTTGGCTCCGCCGGAGTACATGTCGCCGCTGCCGTCGGGCTTCAGGCCCGACCATCCTCCGTAATAGAAATACAGGCGGTCGCCGACGATGTTGCAAACCGTCGCCGCGATGTGCAGATAGGCGCGGTCCCAATCGCCCTCGCGGCGCGTCGAGGCAAGGAATGGCGTGCGATCGGGCCGGTGCCAATGAAACCCGTCGCGGCTATAGGCCAGTTCGAGATCGATGATCTTGGGAATCTTGCGAGCTTCACAAACCTTGTTCGCCGGCCCGCGGAGAATGGCGAACACGCCCAGCAGCAGGCTTTCGTAGGGGGCCGCATCCAGGTTGTAAAGCTGCGTCGGGTCGCCGTAGTCGGACCGGTATTTTCTCAGTAACTCGTCATGGCTCACGCCTTTGGCGGCGGCCTCGCGGCTGATTTCGTCAGCCTTCGGCATCAAGGCCACGATCGCCGGATCGGGCAAATCGAGATCGTCGGCGAGGTTCCAAGGGACGTCTTCACCGTTGAACTGCGCCCCGCTCAGCAGGTCGTCGCATTCGCGATAGCCGCGGGCGCGCTGCCCCTCCCAGGAGCGATAGCTATAGACCCACTTCTTGCGGAAAGGGTTGAAGAAGATCGTCGTGTTGTCGCCCACCGGCGAAACGCGAGTCGGCTTCGACCAATGGATTCCATCAGGCGAGGTGAACACCTGCCCGCCATAGGCTTGCTCCGGCCGCTCGTACAGGAACATCTTCCAGCGTTGGGCTGGATCGGTGGCGAGCGTATCGAGCCAGATTGTGCTGCCGTCGCGGCGGCCGTGACCGGTGGCCGGCAGCAATCGGTTCGTGCCCGGCACGACGTCCAACTCAGGCCTGCGCCAACTCAGCCCATCGTCGCTGGTTGCCAGGGCCGTCCCCTCGAACCAACCGGCGTGGTACCACATCTTGAACGTCCGCGTGTGCGGGTCGAACCACACTCCGTCGTTGAACACCGTGGCCACGCTCCGCCCGCCGGTCATCTCCAGGCTCGTCGTCGGTGCCAGAACGGGGTTCTTCGCATACTTCTCGGGATAATGAAAGGTCCGCTTCAAATCGGTCTCTTCGATCAGAAAGTCGTCGACGAACAACTGCCGGCCAACGTCGATCGGAATCACGGCCGGCGGATGATCGAGGTAGGGCACGCGGCGTGGCGTGCGGCTGCGCGAATCAGTGATGCGTGGCGGCCACTCCTCGGGCAGCTCGATGCCGTTGTAGAGCAGCCGCTCTTGGGGCGGCAACTTCGTCGCACGCTTGACAACGGTCGGCACGGCAGCGATTGCCACCGCGGGGCGCGCTTGTACGACTGGTTTCTGATCGGTAAAGACGATTTGATCGACGTTGACGTGTCCCCACCCCCCCTGTGCCTGATCGACGATCTCCAGTCGGGCAGTTCGGCCCTGCAAGTCGCCAATGTCCCACGCTTCCAGCGAGAGTGCTTCGCTGCCGCCCGGGCTGGTGTTCGGCCCCTGCGCATCGCGGACCACGCGGCCATCGACCCGCAGGTTCAAGCAGGTTTTCCCGGCCCAACCTCCGCCGCCGATGAGAAACGTAATGTAGCGGCGTTCGATTTTAAACTCGGGACTCGTCAGACGGCCAGTTACCTTGTCGCCGCCGCGCATGGAATTGACCAGCCCATGACCGAGAAAGCCGGTAACGGCCTTCTGCCCGGCCATCGCGCCGGTGGCTGGCGCACTGCCGAAGGCCTCGCCTTCGCTGCGCCAATTGCCGTAGTTGCTTCCTTCAAAGTCGGCAAAGACGAGATCATCGGCCCCATGGGCAACGGTCGCGGTCAGCAACGCTACCGCGAACAGCATCGTGTGATTCATAGTTGGCTCTTGCTGCGCTATTTGCCTGCCGGCCGTGACAACCGCCCGGCCTTGACCAGGCCGCCTTGCAGCACAGCGATGAATCGGTTGCGGTCTTGCAAGATCGAGATATCGGCCGCGACGTCGCCGTCGACGACCAGTACGTCGGCCAGCTTACCGACCGCGAGCGTGCCCAGTTCATGGCCACGACCCAGGATTTCAGCCCCGGTCTTCGTGGCGCACTTGAGCACGTCGAGTGGCTTCAGCCCGACGTAATCGACGAAGAAGGCCAACTCCTTGGCGTAATCGCCGTGCGGGTTCCAGGCGAAGCCGTAGTCTCCGCCCATGCCTAACCGCCCGCCGGCTTCGAGCAGCCGCCGCGCGCTGGCCGCGCCTCCTTCGAGCGTTTCCTTGTGGCCGTCGATGCTGCGTTGCGAGATGCCGAACTCCGGCCCCCGCTCAATGCTCATCTGTTCGAAGTACAGCGCCGGCACGACCGGCACGTCGCGAGCCAGGATCATCTCCAGCGCCTCGTCATCCAGAAACGTGCCATGTTCGAGCGTGTCGTAGCCGGCGCGCAACGCGTTCTTGATTCCTTCCGTGGCCCGGCAATGCCCGGTGACTTTCATGCCATGGTTGTGCGCTTCGGACACGACGGCGTGCATCTCATCGAACGTCATGCACAGCGTATGGTGATCGTTGACGTCGGGGCTGGCCGCGTCGCCCGTCGGATAGGTTTTGACCCACTCGATGCCGTCCTTGACCAGCTTGCGCACGGCGGCTCGGGCTTCATTGGCTCCATTGACCAGCAGCACCAACCCTTCCATGCCGATCTTGCGGAAGTCGGGATTCCAATCCATCAGCCCACCGGCTCCGCAGATTTCGCGCCCGCTGGCGGCCAGGCGTGGGCCGGGCACCAGATCCTTCTCGATTGCCTTCTTCAGCCAGACATCGATATTGAACAGGCAACCGCCGCTGCGGGCCGACGTATAGCCGCACTCCAGCGCCAGCCGCGCATTGACCGAGGCCAGCAGCGTTACGTATTCCACCGGATACTTGATGTCCAAATCTTCCAGCGCCGCGACATTGAAATAGGTCGGATGAAAGTGGGCCTCGACCAGCCCGGGCAGAATGGTGCCGCCGCCGGCGTCGATCGTCGTGGCCTGGGGCGAACTCGACGGCGCCGAGCGGCTGGGGCCGGCATACGTAATCCGACCGTCCGTGATCGTGAGTTGGGCGTCGCGAACGGGGGCCGCTCCGGTGCCGTCGACCAGTTGCCCATTGCGGATGATCGTGGTGCCGGTGGCGGTTTTCATGGGCTTGGCCTTGTGTCAGCAGGGGCAGAGCGAGCGGGCGAAGAACGGGCTGGAATCACACGGCGTCGAGTGATTCGATGAAACTGTAAACCAGGTTGATGATGTCCTGCGTGCGCTGCCAATGCATCCCATGCCCGACGCCCGCCATTCGCACGTGAATGCACGATCGCATGTGGGTCTGAGCCATTTGCACATCGGCGTCGGAGAGCATACCGCCGGCCGCCGCATCGGCTTGCAGCAACAACACCGGGCAGCCGATCGACTCGAACACGCTCCGTTGATCGTAGCCCTCGAGCCAACGGCCGGCGACGAGCAGATCGAGCACGCTAGCGTCGACCTGACGCAAGCTCGAGGCGAAGAACCGCAGCGCGGCTGCGTCGCGAACGTCGCCCAAACGATAGACGCGGCCCGACGTTGGTTCGCGCATCGGCACGCCGCGCAACTGGTCGACGAGGATGTCTTGCGACACGTTCGCGCCGGCCAGCGGAGCCAAGGCGCGGAAATAATCTTGCCAGACCGAGCCGGCGAACTGGCTACCGAGCGTCTGGAAGGGAGGGTCTTCCAAAATTGCCCCGCGCACTCGTTCGGGCAGCTCGGCCGCCACCGCGGCCACGACCATCGCCCCCAACGAATGGCCATAGAGCACGACCGGCCCGGCGACGCAGTCGCGAATCCAGGCAACGGCGTCGCGGACGTAATCCACGACGTGATAGTCGGGCGCCGCCCGGTCGCTGGCGCCATGGCCGCGCTGGTCGAGGGCCCAAAGTTCATAGCGACTGGTCAGTGGCGCCAGGGGCAAAAACGAATTCCAGCCGCGCAACACACCGTGCAAGAATGCCAGCGGCGCCCCGCTGTGGGCCGTCGAGACATAATGCAGTCGACGATCATCGTGGCGAAACTCGGCGTGCTTCCACATGAATTGCTTCCCTCGGGTTCGGAGCGCGCCGCTTGCGGACTGTCCCGCGGCTCGCTATCCTGCATTCTACATGCAGCATGCAGACGCCCATTCTCGGGCGGCGCCGCGCACCTGTCAACCATTCGCTCCGGGAGATTATACGCCAGTGGCATCGATCGAATCGACGCAGCCGATCCAGCGTGCGTCGCTGGCCGACGCGGTCTACGAAACTCTGATCGAGGCAATCGTATCGGGACAGTTGGCCCCCGGCGAAGAGTTGAGCGCCGTAGCGCTGGCCGCGCGCTTCCACGTCAGCCGCACGCCCGTAACCGAAGCCTTGCAAAGGTTGCTGCACGACGGCCTGGTCGAACAGCCGGCCAATCACCAGGCTCGCGTTGCGCGGCTAGCGCGACAGGACATCATCGAGATCTACGAAGTCCGCGGCCATCTTGAAGCAGCGGCTGCCGAACTGGCCGCCACGCGGATGCTGCCGGAAACGCTCGCCCGGTTGCGGCAGCAGGCGGAATCACTCGTCGCGGACACCAGCGCCGCTGACTGGGCACGCCGGGCAATCGATTTCGATCTGGACTTTCACGCGGCCGTGGCCGAGGCCAGCGGCAACCGCCGCCTGCGCGACGACATTGCCCGCTATCGCCGGTTGGTGCGTTGTTTCTGCCGCCTGACCGGCAGCTCGCGGAACCTGCAAGCGGCGCTGATTGAGCATCTTTCGATCCTCGAAGCGCTCGAACGTCGCCGACCGGCGACGGCTCGCAAAGCGATGCAGACGCACATCAGCAATCGTCAGGATGCGGTGCTGGCCGAGTTGTTTGGCGCGCAGAAATAATCGAATCGCAACCGTCACGGGGCGAACTGGAGAAGGCATTGATGATCCTACGCGCCGTGATCTTGGCCTGCTTCGTGATTCCCCTCGCCATTGCGCAGGCCGCCGCGGCCGGGCCTGACGACATCTACCGCCGCGAGAACCTGGTCGCCTGGTGCATCGTTCCGTTTGACTCACAGCATCGCACTCCCGAACAGCGGGCAGAAATGCTCCAGCGTCTGGGCTTTCACCACTTCGCCTACGACTGGCGGGCCGAGCACCTGCCCAGCTTCGATCGCGAGCTTTCCGAACTTGAGCGCCGTCATATCGAACTCTCGGCCGTCTGGTTTCCGAGCAGCTTGAACGCGGACGCCCGCACAATTCTGGCCGTGCTGGAGAAGCACGGCATCAAAACGGAGCTTTGGGTCAGTGGCGGCGGCGCGCCGACGGCCAATGAGGCAGAGCAGCGGCAGCGCGTCACGGCCGAAGCCGACCGCATCAAGCCGATTGCCGAGGCTGCCGCCCGGCAAGGCTGCAAGGTCGGGCTCTACAACCACGGCGGCTGGTTTGGCGAACCGGAAAACCAACTGGCGATCATCGATCAGTTGAAGCGGCCCAACGTCGGCATCGTCTACAACCTGCACCATGGCCACGACCAGGTTGATCGCTTGCCGGCTCTACTGAAAAAGATGCTGCCGCATTTGTTGTGCATCAATCTCAACGGCATGGTTCCTGGGGGCGATAAGCTCGGCCAGAAGATCGTCCCCTTGGGTCAAGGCAGCCTCGATCTCGAAGTGTTGCGCACGATTCGCGGTAGCGGCTATCGTGGCCCGATCGGCATTCTGGGCCACACGCAGGACGACGCCGAAGCGCGTCTGCTCGACAACCTCGACGGCCTGGCGTGGCTTCTGCCGCAACTCGACGGCCATCCGCCCGCGGCACGACCCCAGCTCAGGACTGGTAAACCGGCCAGCGCTGCCTCGAATTCATTAGCGGCCGGATTCCTCGTCGCCGGACGAGCCGAGTATCGCACGCCCCCGATCACGGTCGAATGCCGCGCCACGCTGCGCGGCAAGCAAAGCTTCAATATTCTCGTGGCCTGTGACACGAAGAAATCGGCGACGCACTGGGAAATCTTTACGATGCCCAGCAGCGGCCGGCTCGCGGCCTATTTGCCTGGCATGCGGCCCGAGCACGTCAATACGAAGATCGACGTCTGCGACAACCGACCCCATGCGATCAGTATGCAATTCGAGCCCCGACGCGTGCGGCTGTATGTCGACGGGGAATTGGCCGGCGACAGCCCGATCGAGCCGACCGGCACAGCCTCATTGCCAGGCGATCTGGCTTTCGGCCGATTGGTCGAGGGTTCGCTGGGCTGCGACGGATCGCTCGAATACGTTCACTTGCGTCGCGGCATCCACACCCCTGTGTCGTCGGCGGTCGCTCCCGAAGCAGCTTCCGACACTCTCGGCCTGTGGCGTTTGGCGTCGGCCGCTGGTGGGAGCGTCAAGGATCTTTCGCCCGCCAAGAACGACGCGCGAGCTGCGTCGCCAGCGAGTGCAAAATCGAATGCCGTGGTGCCGCCGCCGGGCAATCAACTCACCGCCACCAATCCCAAGCTCAAGGTCGTGTTGCTGGATCGCTCGGCCGAAGACGTCTACATGGCGGTCAAAGTCGATAGCGAAGGCCAGGTGTTTGTCGGCGGCCGCGAAGCCGTGTTCGTCTTCGAGCCCGACAAGGCAGGCTATCGGCCGAAGCGCGAACTGCTGCGATTTCCGGACGATTCGATCATCATCGGGCTGGAGTTTCGCGGCAACGATCTGTACGTCCTGACGAGCAACGCGCTGTACCGCGTGCCCGACGGGCGCAAGCTTCGCGCAGGATTGCGGCCCGAGCGAATTCTGTGGGGATTGCCGTTGGACTTGCACGTCAGCTTTCACTGCCTGGCCTGGGGCCCACAGGGAGATTTGTATCTCGACCATGGCGACCCGCTGTTGAATTTCGGCGATTGGAGCCGGCCCGACCACTGGGGCCATTGGACGCTCTTTGCCGGACCGCAAGGGACGCCCGTACCGTACACCGGACAAGGCGCCGTGCTGCGGGTGCGGCCCGATGGCAGCAATCCGCGAGTGATTGCCGGTGGATTGCGCGGACCGGTAGGCCTGACCTTCGACGCACGCTGGAACCTGTTCACCAACGACAACGATCACGAAAGCCGGGCCGATCAGTACGCGCCGGCTCGGATGCTGCACGTCACGCCGCACATTGATTTCGCCTGGCCGCGAGGCTGGATGGCGTCGAAGAGTCCCGATCGCGCGGACCTGGTCGAGCCGCTGTCGGCGACGTTGGGCCGTGGGGTGCCGTGCGATCTGGCCTGGTACGACGAACCGCTGCTGGCCGGCGAGATTGGCGGCCGGCTGTTGATGTGCCGCTGGGACCGCAACGCCGTGGCGAGCTACAAGCTGAGCCCACGCGGCGCGAGCTTCGCCGCCGAAGAGACGACCGTAGTGAGCGGAGCCAACAACGCTCGGCCGGTGGGCGTGGCGGTCGGCCGCGGCGGGCGGTTGTTCGTCACGGCGCTCTACATGGCGGGCAACATGGCGTCGCCTTACTGTGTGAGCGATCTGGTGATGGTGACGCGGGCCGACGATTCGGCCGACACGCCGTTCGAGTCGTACGACGTGACACAACTGACCGAGAATCAATTGTGGGCCGAGCTTTCGACTCCCTCCTGGGAGCGGCGCTCGCGGGCCCATCAAGAAATTCTACGACGAGGCGGGCCGTTGTTGACGGAAGCTGTGCGACGGCTGCAAGACGAACTCCGCTCTCCCGTTGCGGGAGAGGGGTCGGGGGTGAAGGGGCGTGGAAGCTCGAAAAGACTCCTGATGCACCTGCCGTGGTTGGCCTCGGCCGAAGGCAGTGATAAGGCATTCGCTACCCTGCGAGAATTAGCGCATCACGCCGACGCTGACATTCGCTCGCAAGCCGTCTCGGCGCTTGCAGAACTGCCTCCCGCGGGAGTTCCGCCGGAAGTGTTCGTCGCGGCGCTGGCCGACGCGCAGCCGCGCGTGCAATTGACAGCGCTGGCCTGGTTCTTCGACAGTCTGAACCCGTTTCATATCGAGGATGCGCTGCCGCTGGCTCGCAGCAACGACACGTATTTGCGCCAAACTGCCACGACGCTGCTGGCCGCGCGGGCCACGCCCGCCGAGTTGGACCAACTGCTCAAAGCCAGCGACGAACCGACGCGGTTGGCCGCCGTGTTGGCCGCAGGTCGCAAGCTAACGGTGCCCGGTACGCGTGATATTCCCGACACCCGGTTCGCGCTCTCGTATCCGAAAGAGAGCGCCTTTTTCAAAACGAAGCTTCATTTTTATGGCCAGACCGGTGAGACCGACCTGGCAACCTTGGGGCGGATTGGCAGTTTCACCATGGCCGGGCGTTGGAAGCTTGGTGAGCACAGTCGCGACGAAGAAGCTCTTTTTGCTTTACTCTCGCAGGCGCTAGACGACCCGAGCGATGCCGTGCGATTGCAGGCCGCGTATTGGCTTTCGCTCCTTCACGATCCGCGCAGCGAGCCGAAGATCGAGGGCACCAAGAACGAAGTCGCCATGCGCCGATTGCAGCGAGCGCCGGAGCACACGGTCGATCGCGTCTGGTCGCTCGGGCCGCTGGCCGGCGCGGCGACTCCGCCGGAGCAAGGCGTGATCGACCTGACGGCCACGTACAAGACGGCGGATGGAGCGAAGGCCTGGCAGGAGGCGGCCGCAGTGCATGGAATGATTCCTGTCGGTGGCGGCAAATCGCCCGCTGGCGGCGACGTCTATCTCTACTCGCAATTGCAAAGCGGCACTCGGCAGGAAGGGCTGTTGGCCATCGACTGGCCGGGGCCAATCAAAGCCTGGCACAACGGCACACTCCTCTCGAACCTCGGCGGTGGAGCGTCCGCCGCCAGCGAGACGCTGGCTCTGATCGATATGCAGCCAGGCACGAACGACCTTCTCGTCCGACTTTCGCCGGCCGAAACTTCCCAGCCGCAGCCCGGCTGCCGGATTCGCGTTCGAGCGTCAGGGCCGTTGGTCGTGGCGCTGCCCGAAAAGCTGGACTCGGCTCAATTGACGGCGCGGTTGCGAGAAGCGTCGTCCGGCTCGACACAAGCAATTCCGTCGGAGTTCATCAGCGTCGATTGGTCGAAGGAAATATCGCGGGGCGATGCGGCTCAGGGGCGGCGGCTGTTCGGCTCGTTAGCCTGCGCGAAATGCCACGCCATCACGGCCGGCCAGAAAGGAGGCGGCGCCCCGAGCCTGGCCGAAGCGAAACGGCGTTTCACCGTCGCCTATGCGGTTGAGTCGATTTTGATCCCCAGCAAGCAGGTGGCCGAGCCGTTCCGGGCGACAACGATCCTGAAGCTGGACGGCCGCATCCTGACCGGCCTGGTAACCTCCGAATCGGCCGACGAGTTGGAAATACTATTGCCCGACGCCACGCGGCAAGTTATTCGCAAAGCTGACGTCGAGGAACGATCGACGGGTGCCCTCTCGCCGATGCCGCAGGGCCTGGTGCGTTCACCCCAGGAGCTGCGCGACCTGTTGGCCTATCTACTGAGCGACCAGCCGCTGCCGCCGTAGAGATCGACCGTCGAAGCGACGGTGCATCACGTTGCCGGTTAGCAACAGCGTGTAGTGTTCGCACATCACCAGCAGCCTGTCAAAGTCGGCCAAGATTCACACCGCAGGCCGTCTTTTGGTCGCATCGGCGCGGCTTCAGCCTCAATCCCCAGCACGCTTTACGAAATTCCTACGGGTGCCAGTTGCTGTCGCGGCGGCATTCCGGGCATGTCCTTTGCTTTGCAGTTAGGAACCACAACCGCAAAGGAATCGACACCATGCACGACCTTCTCACCCGCACGTTCTCAGCTCTTGAGCAATGGCTGACCGGTAAATCGTCGTCGGCGAACCAAGCCGAACAATCGATCGGACCGGTCGTTTCCTACGAGAAGATCGCAGAATACGACGACTACATCCGCTCGAACGTCAACCCGAACAAACCCCGCTGATCGCAACGCCCCGCAGCCGCCAGTTTGCTGCCGCTTCTTCCGGTCGAAGCGATTCGGCCTTCGACACACACTCCCGCCGGACAGCTCGCGCTCGCTCCACGCCACGCGTGTTGAGCTTTCGCCACACACTTGCGAGCAATCTTCGCCAGATCGCGTAGGGCGTGTCGAGCTCTGCGAGACGCTCCGAGACTCGGGTGGTGCGTCACGACGCACCCTACCGGTCGGCGTGTCTCCGCAAGACAGAGCGTGAGCTAGATTTGCACGGCCTTTTCCGGCTGCGACGCGCTGGCTAGCGCGCTTCGTGCAGACGAATCGTACTCCTTGTGTTGTTCAACCCATGACTGTTGCCCGATTGCTGTTGGATCGACGCGAGTTCGTCGCCGGAGTCGCGGTGGGCGCCGCCGCGGCGTGCGGCTGGCGGATTACGCGCGATACCGACGCGAAGTCGGCATCGGCAAACCGGCCGGCTCAGCCACGGGGTGGCGTGTCGTTGGCCGGCGCCGAATTCGGCTGCCAACGCCCGGAGTTCAGCAACCGCGATCCTGGGACGCATGGCCGCGACTACATCTACCCTAGCGAGCGCACCATCGCCTATTTCGCCGAGCAGGGGCTGGGCTTGCTGCGGCTCCCGATTCGTTGGGAGCGGTTGCAGCCCGAAATCGGCAAACCGCTCGCAGCGGCCGAGTTGCAGCGGATCCACCAGGTTCTGCACCTGGCCGCGGAACACGGCGGCCAGGTGATTCTCGATCTGCACAATTACGCGCGTTACTCGCTGATATTGTCCGGCAAGCCGCGGAGTGTGGTGATCGACGAGCAAATCGGCGGCGATCGGCCTGTGCCGCGATCGGCGCTGGCGGATCTCTGGCGAAGCCTGGCCGAAGAGTTCGCCGACAGCCGGGCGATCGGCGGTTTCGGGCTGATGAACGAACCGCACGACCTGGGCAGCTCGGATTGGAAGGCCATCAGCCAGGCCGCGGTCACGGCCATCCGCTCGGTCGACCACGACGTCACAATCTTCGTTTCCGGCGACGGCTGGTCGAACGCCCACCGCTTCGAAGAAGTGAACGGCCCAAAAGCCTGGATCGACGACCCGGCCAAGCGGACCGCGTATGAAGCCCATTGCTATTTCGATGCCGACGCGACCGGCCAGTATCGGCGCAGCCACGCGGCGGAATTGGCCGACGATCCGCAGTTGCACGATCGCGGCGTGAATCGGTTGAGCGTATTTCTCCAGTGGTGCCGCCGCAACCAGGTGCGTGGATTCCTGGGCGAGTTCGGCATTCCCGGGCACGAATCCGGTTGGCATGCCGTCTTGCATCGAACGTTGGCGTCGCTGCGCAATTCGGACGTGGCCGGTTGTTATTGGGCCGCCGGCGAATGGTGGAATGACTATGCGTTATCGCTGCAGCCGTCGGACGACTTTCGTCGGCCGGCGCCACAGTTGGCGATGGTGCGGGAACATTTAGGTAGTCCATCGCTATGACCTCCGCAACCTCCCCCTCACAGACCAAACGCCAGGCCGCCATGATCGTGGCGACGATCATGACGATCGTCTACCTGACCTACCGGGCGCTGTTCACGCTGAACCTGGCGGGCCCCTACGCCGTGGCCGCGTCGCTGGTGTTGTTTGCGGCGGAATGCTACGGCGGAATGCTGTTGCTGTTGTTTTTCTTCCAGATTTGGGACGTCCGCAATCCGGCTCCGCAGCCGCCTTTGCCCGGCCGCACGGTCGACGTGATGATCCCGACCTATAACGAAGACCCCGACTTGCTGCGGGGCACGATCACGGCGGCGCTGAAGATCGACTACCCGCACCGAACGTACGTGCTCGACGACGGCCGTCGGCCTGAAGTTCGGCGCTGTGCGAAGCGCTCGGCGCTGAATATCTGACCCGACCCGACAACAAGCACGCCAAGGCCGGCAACCTCAACCACGCGTTGAAGTTGACCGACGGCGAGTTCGTCGTCATCTTCGACGCCGACCACGTGGCCGACCGGCATTTCATCGACCGGCTGATCGGCTATTTCGCCGAACCAAAGCTGGGCTTCGTGCAAACCCCGCATGCCTTCTATAACTTCGATGCCTACCAGGGAATCCTCGATTACCGTCGCGGCGTGTACTGGGAAGAGGGCATGCTGTTCTACAACGTGACGCAGCCGGGCAAGAACCGTTGGAACGGCGTCACGTTCTGCGGCAGCGCGGCCATGTTCCGCCGCCAGGCGTTGGTCGAGGCCGGCATGGTGGCCACGGAGTCGATTACCGAAGACATGCACACCGGCCTGCGGATGCATGCCAAGGGCTGGCAGAGCCTGTTCGTCAACGAGCGGCTGATCAGCGCCCTGGCCGCACAGGACATCACCAGCTTCAACACCCAGCGGCTGCGCTGGGGTGAAGGCAACCTGGGCATCTTCGCCTTCGACAATCCGCTGACCATTCCCGGCCTGACGCTGGCCCAGCGCATTTGCTACCTGGGCTCAATGCTGTCGTGGACCACGGGTGTGCAGAAGCTGTTGATCTATCTGACGCCGATGCTGATGCTCATCACCGACGTGGGGCCGATCAAGCATTTCGACCTGCCGCTGGGCATTATCACGGCCCTGTACATGACCGCGGTGTGGGGCGGCTTCAAGATCGCCAGCAACGGCTACGGCCATCTGTGGGGCATCGAACTGTCGCAGATGATCGGCTTTTGGACCCAGGTTCAGGCCACCTGGCGGGCCCTCTTCCGAAGGCGGCTCGCTCGATTCATCGTTACCGCCAAACGCGGCCGGCAATCCAATAGCGTGCTGCGGAACATGATGCCGCAGATTCTGTACATCGTCGGCAGCACGGTGTCGATTACCTGGGCTCTGACGCGCTATTATCTCGATCTGTCGCACGATCTGATTGCCGTGGCAATCGGGTCGGCATTGCTGCTGGTGCATTCCATCCTGGCTTGGACGGTCATTCGCCGGGCGTTGCGGCCGCGCGACTATCGCGCTTCGTGGCGCCACCCGGCCGCGTTGCACGTCGCGTACCGTAGCGTCGACGCAAACGGTCAACCGGTCGTCGGCCAGGGCGTGACCCGCGACATCAACGAAAACGGCGTGGCCTTCGTCACCTTCACGCCGCTGACGGCCAGCCAGGAGGTCACGCTGTCGATCTCCGGCGGCGGCCAGACAGTGACTTGCCGCGGCCTGATTCGCGCCCAGACGCTCGACGTCAATCACAGCACGGGCCGGCGCTCGAGCCCAGGCCTACAGCTACCGCGTCGAGTTCCTGGAGCCGGATGCCGCGCAACTCGAAATGCTCTGGTGGCTGGGAGCCCAGTTCGCCGTCAGTCGGCAGTACGAACGCTTCTGCGGCGGACAGTTCGGCGTGCCGGAAGAGAATGCCCGCAGGATTCCCGCTCGCAACGACGAGCAAGTTTTCGAATTGCCGCTGACGATCGACCTGGGTCGGGAAAACCCGTTGCTGACGGTGAGCGAAATGCTCGGCCCGGACACGATGACGGCCCTGGTATCGGAGCCGCTTGCCGACCGCGCGACCGTGCGCTTCGAGCTGGCCACGCCATTTGGCAGCAGCAAAGGCTGGGCGCGGGTCGTCGAGGCTGAACCGCGGAAGATTGCCGGCCAGATGGTTTACGAAACGCGCTTCCGCTGTGAGCGTTTTGCCGATGAGTCGCGGCGGTGTTGGCAAACGACGCTCGGCCGCCAGGGCTCGAAAGACCTGGCCCGGGTGGTGCGGCTCAGTCCGGCGCGCCGGCCGAGCGGCTATCGTCGGGCCGCGACGCTCGTCATCGGCACGACGGCCGTGGCGGCGATACTGGTCTTCGGCGGCGTTTCCGTCGTCGAGCGGGACGAAGCGGCCATGGCCCGCATCGAGGCCGGCCATCCGGTTTCTCCCCCGCAAGTCGATCGGCTGGTACAGCTAGTCCACTGGGCCAAATCCGCCACGGTGGTTGACGAAGGATTGTTGGTCCGATTGCGCGGGGCCATGATGCGTCTGGATCGCAAGGCCGACGTCGGCGAGTTGGACCAGGTCATTGCTCGAATCACGCCGCAGACCGTCGATGGGCAGATTCTCAAGGGCATGGCCCTGCAGAACCTGCACCGCAATGCCGAAGCCGACGAGATCTTCACCGCGTTGATCGCCCATCTGGAAGAGTTGTACAACGACGCGACGCGGCACGACGTGCTGTTGGCTGCGGCTCGCAACTCGGCCAATTTGGGCCATCAGGCGGCGGCCGTTGAACGCTATGCCCGATTGCAGACCCTGGGTCCATTGACGAACGACGTGCGCGACGAATACGCCGGTGTGCTGGCCCAGGCCGGCCGGACCGACGAGGCGATTCACCTGTTGGAACAAGGTCCGGCGACGCCGCGCGCTCTTCATCTGCTGGCTTCGATCTATTCTTCGCAAAAGAAATTCGACAAGGCGATCCAGGTTTACCGCCGCCTGCTCGCCGCCTCGCCACGCGACGCAGAAGCTCGCCGAGGATTGGCCGACAACTGCGCTCTGGTCGCGCGATTTCGACGCAGCCGAGGCAGGCTATCGCGAGATCCTGGCCGAGACGCCCGGCGATTTGGAGGTCGCAGAGCATTTGGCAGCCGCGCTGTTGGGCGGCCGGCATTTCGACCAGGCCTTGGCGATCTATACGACGCTGCTCGATCAACGCCCCACGCTCACGCCGCTCGTCGATGGTTTTTTGCTCTCCGCCGCTGGAGCCGAGCAAATCAGCCCGGCCGAAATCGGCAGGCTCAACGCCATGTACGAACATCGCCAGCAGTTCCACGACGAGCGACTGACGTCGCACCTGTTGAACGCCTTGGTTCGCCACGGGCAACCGAAACAGGTTCTGCCGTTGTTGGAAGAGATCGTGGCCCAAAAACCGCAAGACGTTCAACTCCGCTTGCAATTGGCCGGCGACTTCGACGAGTTCCATCGGCCGGCCGAAGCCGATCGGATCTTCGCAGGCCTGCTCGGGCAACTCGACGAACTGCCCAGCATGGATACGCGCCGGCAGGTGCTGTGGGCTGCGGCTCGCAATGCCGCCAATCGTGGCGACTTTCCCACGGCTGCCACACGCTACGAAAAGCTGGGCGGGCTTGGTCCGCTCAGCGACGAGGCGGTCGCCGAATATGCCGGCGTGCTGGTTCAGGGAAACCGATCCGACGAAGCCATCCGGATTCTCGAACACGCCCCGCCTCTGTCGCGGACGCTGCACCTGCTGGCTTCGATCTACGCGTCGCAAAAGCAATTTGGCGCGGCAATCGACGTGTACCAGCGGTTGTTGAAGCAATCGCCGCACGACGCGGCGTCGCAGCGCGGGCTGGCCGACAACGCGCTCTGGTCGCGCGACTTCGCAACCGCCGCCGCACGGTACCGCGAAATCCTGGCCCAGAATCCCCGCGATCTCGAAGTTCAGCAACGGCTGGCCGAAGCGCTGTTGGGCGGTCGGTACTACGAGCAGGCATTGGCCCAGTACGCGGCGCTGCTGGAGCGATTGCCCGGCCGCCCGGACTTGGAAGACGGCTTTCTCATGGCGGCCGGCGGCGCGGCAAAGTTGGAACTCAACGAAGGCCGACGGCTCGACATTATCTATGCCCGGCGCGAGCGGCGCATGGACGACCGTTTCTTGATGAACCTGTTGAACGCGCTGGCGAAGCACGACCGGCAGGCCCAGGCCTTGCCGCTGTTGGAATCATTGGCGAAGCGAGCGCCGCAAGACCCGGCCTTGCGTCTTCGATTGGCCGACGCCTTGCAGCACAGCGGCCGCTTTGCCGAAGCCGAGGAGCATTACCGCTGGCTACTCGCGCATTCGACGACGAAGAGCCAATTGGGCGTCCAGGCGCCGTGACGCAGTCGCACGAAGCTTTTCTGGGGCGATGGTTTCTCAGACGCAAATGGCCAGGAGTCGCTCCAAGGCTTCACTGCCCTCGATCGACGGCGGGGGCTGATCCCGACTGTGTCTGCGCAGGGCTGTTTTCCTGCGGCGGCAGGTGCGGGATGATGAGCTGCGCCGGGCTTTGAAGCCCTCGGCATTGTGGTGCTGACCGTCGGAGACGAATAATTCGGCACGCGGCTTGCCGTCCGGACCAAGAAAAGCCGAGTTCACGTCAATGAAGTCCAGGTTGTCGTCATGAGATAGGTAGTCGCTCAGCAACTTATTGAGTTCGGCTTGCTTGTCGCGCTGGTCCCAGCGGGCCGGGCTGGGACTGATCGAGAGGAAGGCGATCCGCGTCTGGGGAAGCGAAGCCCGGACCTTCTGAACCAGCGCCTTTGCGTCGCTGAGCACCTCGTCCGGCGTCTTGCCCGACTTGAGATCGTTGCCCCCAGCCTGCACGATGACCATTTTCGGGTGATAGGGAACGATGATCCGGTCGGCGTAGTACACCACATCCGCGATCTGCGAGCCGCCAAAACCGCGATTGATCACCTGGTAGCCTGGCAGATCCTCTGCAAACGATTTCCAGCGGGCAACGTTGGACGCTCCAGTCAGCAGGATGGCATTCTGTGGTGGAGGAGCCTCCTTGTCTTTCGCCTCGTAGGCGGCGATTTGCGGTTCAAAGCGCGTGCTGAGGCGCTTCTTGGCGGTCTTGTCGGCGGTCCTCGCATCGGTGCAAATCGTCAGCGCAACGGACAGAGCAAGTGCGATGCACGGTAATCGACGAATCATGGGAGCATGTCACTGGGGTGATGAGTACGGTAGCTTCGTAGGGTAGTCGCGATTCGCGCTTTCTTCCGCAATGCCTTGTGATGATCTAAATCAACCGGAGCGTTGCACTGCCGCGTCCATTAAGATGGGGATGCAGCTCAGTCGAACTGCGTCCCCATTTTTGTTAGAGCAAATAGTGCAGTCGTCGTGTTGTCGCTCACCTAACGACTCCTATTTCTGCGCTTCGTACTTCGGACAAACTTCTCGCCCAATTCCCGGAGCATCGTAAATGTGTTCACATACTCCACCTCAAACTCCACGCACACATTTGGAATCGGAACCTTTCGCTTCGCGTCGGGAGCATACTGTTCGTGTGTGACAACTACCATTCCATTCACGGCTGCGTAGGCGATCACCCAGCCATCTGCTACTGACGCAAATTCGGCTTTCGCGGCGTCGGAGAATTGAGGTTGAGAATAAACCCAGGTGACCATCTCCTGGAATTTGTCGATGACCACTTGATCTTCGGTCTTCTTAAAGAAGGAATCCGGGACACAATCTACAATCCACACTTTGATCTCGTCGTTTTGCTCGTTCAGTTCTCTCTCGATCCGATCAATGCTGCAAATGCGTTTTGCCACATGCTGCGTGAGCAGCGATGACCAGAAGCCGGGACAAACGTCGAATCCGTAGTAACGATCATTCGCTTCGATAAATGCATTCGCATCAAGGAGGTATCGATTACTCACGCTCGTCCCTCACTCTCTTGAGGACGAGGTCGGCGTATGTACGGAATGTTTCGCCTTTCATCCCGGTCAGCCGGAACGCATCCTGGTACAGAATGCGACCCTCACGTGCAGCGCGCACGACAGCCGCCGAAAACCTCCTTCCCAGACGTACGTTCTGCGTAGCGTAGAAATTACCGCCGGCGTTCTTCTTCCGGTCTTCTACCTTGCGTTTGAGCCAATCAGCGCGATCCTGTTCATAGAACCTGAAGAATTCGACCTCCGTGACAAGCTTCAGGTCCAGGGCGCGACGGGCAGCAACAACCGGGCTTACCTTGAACCATTTGGCGATGGTTTGAAACGGCTTGTCCGTGGAACTAGCCTCGTTCCAACGCTCCGTCAACTTGTAGGCCGGCACAAGAAACTCTGCCGCAACTCGGTTACAGAACCGTTCGGATTCCTCCTTAGCCGGCATCATCTTGTCTAGATTGAAGACACCATCCTGACCTAACCAAACGTGAATGATTTCGTGTGCCAGCGTGAAGATCCGAGCCGATTTTGTGTCCGCGTCGTTTACAAAAACTACCGGGGCCAGCCGATCGCATAAGACGAAGCCGCGAAACTCATCGGGATCGAGCGGGCGATGGTTGTTTAGCCCCACGACGCTATTACTGAAGACTACGATTCCAATTCGCTCAATTGCCTTGCGGAGCGTCTGGAGCGCGTCCTCCCAGGTGGCAAGCCCTTCGGCCCAATCTGCGTCAAGGTCCAACCGGTGTCGGACACGCTGTGCTAGCGACTTGAAGTTTAAAGACGCATTAGCGCTACCCACGAAGTCGAGGGGCTCGCCACCCTCTTCGATGAGCCATTCCCGCAGCCACGCCTGTCGCTGCTGCATGGTCTGAATGGTGTCAAGGAGGTTAGGGCTGTAGTGCCTTAGGGGACGATCGTTCTTTGTGCGAAAATCTGGGACGGGCAGCTCTTCTTTGGGAGGCGAATCGAGAAACATCGCCCCAAAGGGAGTCATCGTCGTTCGCGCAAAGATTTCAAGCTGGCGAAAAGTCGGCTGCCGCTCACCACTCTTCCACTCTTCGAGCTTCGGGAACTTTGCCAACAGTTCTTCCATCGACAAGCCGGAGCGATCAATCGCCCAGCGAATAAGTTCAGGTTTTACGGCGACAGTTGGCATTGCGCCTGCTCAATTGTCCGATGGTTAACGACGTTCAGAATACTGTATACGTTGTAGTACGGTCAGGCGTTGGAAACTCGGAGTCCATGCCAAGAGGTAGGCGCCCAGCGCATCCAAATCTGTAGCCGATTTGTTCTTCGATGGCTGTGCATCGGCGCGTATCCAGTATACGTACAATATCGGTCGGCAATCGCGCTAGAATAACGCGATTACACTGTCTCGTGATTCCCGCCGCGTCCGTCTGAGATGCGGCATTCTACTAGGAGCATAGAACGTTCGAACGCCCCTTTTTCTTGGTCTAAGCGGGCGGCCGCGAAAGTACGTGTCGGTAGGATCGACCATGGCCATAGGGTAGCACGAACCTGACACAGCAGGGTCTTGTTGAATAACTAAATCGGGTAAAATGGCGAGATAGAGGGCATTGTGGCAGGCATGGGGGCAATCCAAGGGCTCGGGAGTCGATTGTAATTCGAATACCGATCCCTTAGACCCTGCTGGCCGTGAACAGGCTACGGAACCTTACCGTTCGGCTGCGTTGAAAACTCTATGCTCGAACCCATGAGAATTCTCATCGCGTTGTTTCTCCTGGCCTGCGTCGCCAACTGCTACGCTCAGGGTACCGAACAAGGTTCCAAAACGATTGCCCCCAAGGTGGTCGACATCCCAACGCGGCCGGGCGTCAGCCAGCGCGTGTTGGTCCTTTCGCCAGCCGAGTCCAAGGCTACGGTCGTGTTGTTGGCCGGTGGGCATGGCGGACTGCGGATTGCCGCCGACGGCTCGTTCGCCTGGGGAGCGGGAAACTTTCTCGTCCGATCTCGGCAATTGTTTGCCGATCAGGGGCTGCTGACCATCGTCGTCGATGCACCGTCCGATCGTCAAAACCCGCCCTATCTTTCCGGCTTTCGCACCAGCCCTGAGCATGTCGCGGATATCAAGGCCGTCATGGCTTGGGCGCGCGAGCAGAACAAGGCGCCGGTTTGGCTGGTCGGCACCAGCCGCGGCACGGAGTCGGCCGCGTTTGTCGCCACGCAGCTCATCGGGCCCGAAGGACCAGACGGTCTGGTTCTGACTTCCACGATCCTGACCGACAACAAAGTCGTCTCGGTTCCCGCGATGGCGCTGAGCAAGATTCGCGTTCCCGTCCTGGTCGTGCATCATATCCACGACGGCTGCAGCCATTGCTCCTACAGCAACGTTCCCGCACTCATGGCAGGCTTCACAGGCTCGCGCAAAAAGCAATTGCTTCCTTTCCAGGGAGGCACGAGCCGCGGCGATCCGTGCGAGGCTCGCGCGTACCACGGTTTCAACGGCCTGGAGGCGCGAGGTTGTCGCCCAAATCGCTGCCTGGATACTCGCGAACTAACGGACGAAGCGCGGCACGAAGTAGCTGCGCGAAATGTTGGGCGGATGCGTCACATATGATTAGCGACATAGAGCACGATGATCGCGCCGACCACCGACATGATGAAGCCGGCAGGATGAGATTTTTCGCCTTCTCTCGGCTTCCAGATCATGTTGCTCAGGAAGCCGCCGACGAACGAACCGATGATTCCCAGGGCCGTGGTGGCGATGAAGCCCATGTGGTCGACGCCCGGCATGATGGCGCGAGCCACCAGCCCGGCGAAGAATCCAACGATCACGGCCCAGATAATGTGGAAGAGTCCCATGGTGATTTCCTCAAAGTTGCGAGTTTGTGAATGAACGGCCGAGGTGCTCGAACGCTGGCGCACCGAGCCTCCCTGAGTGTAGTCAAAGACCGGGCCGGAATCTATTCGCCCGTTGGCAAGTTGACGCGATTCCCACGACTAGGAGTTAGAACTGAAGGTCGCGAAGGACGCGAAGACGACGGCGGAGGAACTTAGCGTTCTTCGCGACCTTCTGGTCCCACACGGCGAGAATGTCATGCGCCTGGGGTGAAACCCCGCTTCCGAAAGCGTCCTGGACGGCAACTATTCGAAAAGGCATCCCCATTTAAGCGACGGGTTTCTGCGTCGCTTCGTCCTTCCATCTCTTCCCCGTGGTGTCCTTCGTGCTCTGGGTGGTGCCCTCTGTTTCATCCGTGGCGATGCACGGTTTCCATCCGCCCGGTATCGAGTTCGCATTAGCGACGGATACACATCTCGCGGAGCACCCTACATTCTGTACATAATTTTATTTGCAACTCAGGCCACCGATTTGCTATGCTCTCGCGTAGCAGGGCAGACAGGGAGGCCGCACCAGGTGCCAATCCGTTGCCATGAGTCCGTTCTTGAGCTCATGGCGTCGGCAATCGCAAGATTGTGCCTGGGGCCGCCATTGTTCCCGTCCGTTCGATTGCGGAATGCGCATCGCAGTCGGGAGTGCGGATTGCAGGGCTAAGCCCGGCTGCCTGGACGGCCGCCTAACCGTTTGTCATCCCGGAACTCGGGTTACCTGGAAATTCGGGACTAACGGACAGACGGCACACTGCGGATGAGTAACCCAGTGCCCCATGAAGGCCCAAAGGCCGGTAGTAAGCGGGCGACAAACTCCCCTCGTGGTCCAAAAGACGCGAGCTGGAGCCCCGGGTACGAAAGCTGAAGGCCGGAGACACCTCGTCGGCGTAGTCCGACTTCGTTAGTCGCACACTTTTAATCAGGGAACGCCTCCGGCCAAGGGCCCAGTGGCTGCACGAACGGTGCGCAACCGAAGTCGGCGGCGCGCAGGGCGCGACCCTGCGCTGGCCGATGACGGGCAGGAACGAGCGATGATTGCCAGGTGCGACGTGCTGTGTTGCCAGAATCAGTTCGAACATCACTCTGAAAAACAGGCACGGCTCACTGCATCAAAATCATCTGGCGACATGGTGGTAATACTTGAGCGCAACCGGGCCCAGGATGAGCGCGCTCAAGATCACGAAAAGAACAATGAGCATCAGACCATATCGCAACGGATCGGGCAGGTCGCGGATGCCGGGAATCAGATCGAACAGGCCGAGTCCCGAGGTATAGGCTTCGACCACGGTCTTGTGAAATCGCCGGCCGCAATACGAGCATTTGCTCGTGTATCCGGAAAAGATCTGTCCGCAGCTGGGACAAAATGGCCTGCGTTGCGGCATCGGGACGCTCCTGCGAATCGACCGGCTCTCATTCTTGAACGACGCTTTACTCGTGCCGCCCACCCTCGGGAGAGGCATTCAAAGCATAGCTCAATCGCCCCGAACCCTGGCCCGCGGTTACCGCCAGCCCCGACGATCAGAGCTTGGATTCAAGAGAGACCCACTCTGCCTATGCGGAATATGAGTTTCATGCCGACCGAGATTGGGGGGCTCACGGCCGCTCCACTTCCAGCGCGGCTCCAACTTGTTCCGTTTTGACCTGCACGACCATTTTGCAGTAATGCGAAGCCGAACCGGTGAACATCCCCGAGACCGGCATCACTCCCCGGGGGTGATTGCTGACGCCCGTAACCACGTGTTTCAGAGACGTCGATTCGCCAATCGAAGGATCGAAACCGCACCAGCCGAGCGACGGCAGGTAGACTTCGGTCCAAGCGTGCGTCGAGGCTCGGCCGGCTTCCGAGGCGATGCAGTGGAGATAGCCGCTGGCAAATCGCGAGGCGATGCCCAGCATTCTCGCGGCTTCCATCATCAACGTGGCCACGTCGCGACACGACCCGGTGCCGAGCCGCAAGGTTTCGGCCGGAGTCTGCACCCCTTTTTCGCTGCGGCGAAAATAGCGGATTCGCGCGTGAATGAGCTTGCCGAGTGCCACGACCGTTTCCTCGGCATCGGCCGAGGTTGGAACCTTCAATTCGCCTTCCAGCCAGGAATGCAGCGCGTCCACGTCATCCGGATACGACATCGCCTGATACGCGGCCGTGACGATCGTTTCGAGCGGATCGTAAACCACCGGGTAAGGCACGCGCCATCGTGCGCCCGGATCTTCGGTCGAAAATGGCGGCAGTCGCTGAATGACGACTTCGCTGCGAATCTCCAACTTGTCGGCCGGTTCGACGAAGTCGACGAGGGCGATCGAGTTGCCAAAGACGTCTCGCGACCAAAGCAGTCGATGCGCCGGGGTAATGTCCAGTTGCATCTCCAGCACGCGCACGTCGTGACCCTCGCGCGGACGGAGCACCAACCGATGTTCGCCAAAGGCGACCGGCTGGCTGTAGAAATACGAGGTCAAATGTTCGATCCGCAAGGTCGTCATGCCTGCAATCTCCCGTGAGGTCGAGGGGACGACTACTCATCCATGACCGCGTCGAGAGAAACCCCCTGGCGTTTGAGCTTCTTGCGTCCGAGCGGCGCAAAGTGTTGCCCCGGAGCCAGCTTGCAATCGACGTTGATCGACGTGGAGTTGATGCGACCGAAGATGCTGGCCACGGCGGCGTCGGCCGCGTCGCGTCCCGTGCCAATTCGAATCAGGCCATTGAGATGAGCCAGCCGCGTGGCATCGAAGATCAACCATTTCCCGCCCACGAAGGCTTCGAAACAGGCATGAAAATCGGCGGGCTTCAACTGATACGCGTAACCCGAGAAGTATCGAGCCGGAATATTAAGCGCGCGGCACAGTGCAATGCCAAGGTGCGCGAAGTCGCGGCACACGCCCATCCGCTGGGTCACGGTATCGTAGGCCGACGTCTCGGAGTTCGTGCTGCCGATGGAGTATTCCACGTTTTTGTGAATCCATTCCACGATCGCGATCACCTTCTCGTAGGGATGCGCAATACTGCCGAAATAATCCCAGGCGAATCGGCTCAGCCGATCCGACTGGCAATAACGGCTGGGAAACAGATAGGGAATGACCGATCGGTCCATGTCCGCCACCGACGTGGTTACGATCTCCTCGGCTTCGAGATACTCGTAGTCGCAATCGATCGTGCCGTCGTACGAAATGGAGAGCTGTTTGGCCTTTCCGGTTTCCAATCGAACGAAGCGATTGTCCCCGCCTGGAACCGTGAACTCTTCCACTTCCACCGCCGGCTCGACGACAAACCGCTCCTCGACGATCGTCTGCACCCCATTACATTGCGGATGGATATTCAGAATCAAAGTCGTGGGAAAAGCAATTTCATACTGAATGTGGCAGGAAACATGAAAGCGGGGCATGGCACGTCCGTATCAAGAGGATCATACAGTCAGCAACTGCGGTTGGTCGGGAAGCCCGATCGATTCAGGGCCGACTTCATCCGTCCAGACTTTGAACGAATAGAGCTGGTTCAGCCCAAACGTCGTGGTGATGGCAACGTCGGCCGCATCCCGTCCGCGGGCCATCAGCACGCGGCCAATCCGCGGCACGAGGTTGCGTGCGTCGAACGAATACCACTGGCCGCCCAGGAAGGCTTCGAACCAGGCGCTGAAATCCATCGGATAGGGTGCCGCCGGCACGCCAATGTCGCCCAGATAGCCCGTGCAGTAGCGCACCGGAATATTCAGGCAGCGGCACAGCGTAATCGCCAGGTGCATGTAGTCGCGACACACGCCCACGCGCTCGCGGTAGGCTTCCAGTGCCGTTCGATTGGGCCGAGCCAGCTGATAATCGAAACGGATGTGCCGATGAACGAATTCGCAAATTGCCTGCACGCGCAGCCAGCCCGGCTGGATGTGCGAGAATCGATTCCACGCGAACAGATTCAATTCGCTATCCACCTCGCAATAGCGGCTGGCCAAAAGAAAGCGAAGTACCTCTTGTGGCAAATCCTGCACGGCGCAGGTGCGGCGCATCGCAGGCTTGCAGATCGGGCAGCCCGCAGTCCTCGACAATCGCATCGTTATGAAATCTGACGCGACCTGCAGGAACGACCGTCCGGCTGCAGCAGTTGCCATTGTGGTCGCGAAACTGCCAAAGCGGCGCAGTAGGGAACAATCTGCAGATTCTCGGCTTTGCGGATCGTCGAGGCACGCGAGGGGTGCAAGCTGAGCATCAAGATTAAAGGCGTCGGGGCGGGAAAAACAAGTTCAAGGTCGCATCCAAGTCGAATCAGCATTGCTTCTCACACACTGTAACAATTTGAGAACCCGCCTGGGTTGTAAGCAATCCACGTTCCGCGAGCGGTGCATTTACCATGCCAAGAACTCATCGCCCAATGCTGCGACTCTCTCGCAAGAACTGACCTGGCGCACGGCAATGGCTGGTCACACGGCGAACGATCTGACGTTCGACGAGCCGACCCGTGGCGCTGCCGCGATCCTCATGCGCAGGAGCTCGCCCCTCAGAGCTTCATGGCTCCGGAGATTCGGGACCGATGAAGAACTCCCGGCGAAGCTTGCTGAATACGATCTCCGACGTCCCGAATCGAGGCGTCAAGCGTCGTCTCCCCGTCGAGTACGCGACGTACAACTCGTCGTTGTACCGATGGATGAAGGGGGTGTTCACCGCGTTGTAGTCCACGACGGAAAACGCCAGGGTGTACGTGCTGTAGGTGCGATCGATCAATACGACGTCGCACTTGTTCCGCGTCACCGTGGTCCCGCCCATCGGAACGCTGGGGGCCGTAAACATGGCCACCACTCCAATCGGCTTGCCGAAATCGCCGATTGCCGGCCTGCCGATTCCGTAGGTCCATTTCGTGACGGGCGCATCAAACGAATACAGGTCCGTCTTGCTCGCCTTGCTCAACACATAGCCGTGGGTCGTCACATTGCTTCGCAGGTGCAGGTAGATGCTCTTGCTGTCTTGCGTCATGGCCGGCTCTGCCAGAATCTTTACCGCGTCCGGCGCGTCGCCCGGCAGCAGCCGCGGGTCGGGGGCGCCGAGCAATTCCCAGGTCGCTCCGTCGTTCGCGCTGCGCATCAGCACGTTCGTCATCAGCAGGGTCTTTCCCTCGGACGAGTTCTTGATCTGTATGGTGCTGTAGAGATGGCCGTCGAACTCCAGCATGTCGCAAGCCGGATTGAGCCCCTTGGCGAATTGCTCGCCAAATCCGCGGCCAAAGAGAAAGTCGAGGTGCATTTGAACGGCCGGCAAGGCCAGATCCCGTACGGTGCCCGGAGTCTTCGCAATCGTGCAACCAACCTGGTGCAGTCCCGAGAAGACGCCGGTCGAGATCCGGTAATCTTTGTAGAACACCCGATAGATCGGCACGGAGTCCCCGGCCAGCCTCGAGGAGAAGAACACGCGAATCGTGTCGTCCCCAACGGCGTGAAGGATTGGAGAAGCGACGAAGGTTCCGCCAATCGCGATTCCATTCGAGGCGTCGCCAGGCCCGGACACATCGACCCATTTCGCAGTCGCGGTCGGATTCAGGATATTGAAGATGGCCATTCGCACCACCTGCCCGGCGGCGTTCTCCGCGGTCGTGGTTTCGTTGCACTGGTAGGCCACGTAGCCCATCCCCTTCACAATCCGCATCGAACATTGATGGGCGTACTGCTCGGTCGTGTAGTTGCTCACGATTTGCGACTGATCGACAAAAGAGCGTGCCGACACCTGGCCATCGGGGACGTTCGCCGGCTCGGCAGACCAGACCTGGGTTGCCGACAGGTCCGCAAGGATAAGGAGTGCGCCGAAGATTCGACCAACTGCGCGGTGGGCCCGCCCGGACCAATGGCGCATAGAGTACTGTCTGAGGTTCATGGCACCCGGTTTCCCAAGGTTGGCGCAGGCCGAGGAGCGCATCGCTCGAACTGTTCGCCCCCTCAGCTTTGTATCCTCAATCGAACTCACCTGCGAGCACGGCCAATCCACTTCGCCGCCGAAACGCCGCACCCCGCGTTAGGCGGCGACTTCCGCCGAGCGCCTCACAAGCTTAGCGCCACCAAGGCCTTAGGCTGCCGCAGCCAGACTGAATTAGTTGCCGATCGAGGATTGCAACGCGGCCACGCATTCCGCTAGAATGTGGGTTTTCCCGTTGGGTCAACACGCCGCCCCGTCGTCGCGCCCCCACGGATTTCCGCGGCATTCTTTCCCTGTTTCCTAAATAGCCCCTGTTGCCATGTTCGAGTCCCTGCAAGAAGGTTTAGGGTCGGCTCTGCGGACCCTCACCGGTAAGGCCAAGCTCACCGAAGCGAATATGCGCGACGGGCTTGCGCTGGTTCAGCAGGCGCTGCTCGAAGCCGACGTCAGCTATCCGGTGGTGCAGGACTTCATGGGCCGGGTTTCCGAGCAGGCCCTGGGCGAGAAGGTTCTCAAGTCGCTCAATCCCAGCCAGCAGATCATCGGGATCGTCCACCAAGAGCTCGTCAACCTGATGGGCCCGGTCGACAACTCGCTGCATCTGAAGCCCGATCTGACCATCCTGATGATGTGCGGCCTGCAGGGGTCGGGCAAAACCACGACCTGCGGCAAGCTGGCCCGGTTGATTCTCGAACGCGGCCGCAAGCCGATGCTCGTGGCGGCCGACTTGCAGCGTCCTGCGGCCGTTCACCAGTTGCAGGTGTTGGGCGAGCAGTTGGGCGTGCCGGTGTATGCCGAGGCCGGCTCGAACGACCCCGTGGCCGTCTGCCAGAACGCCGTCAAGCATGCCCGAGCTTCGGACGTTGGAGTGTTGATCCTCGATACGGCCGGCCGGTTGCACATCGACGACGAGTTGATGCAGCAGTTGACGCGGATCGATCGCCGCGTGAATCCCGACCAGGTTTACCTGGTGGTCGACGCCATGACCGGCCAGGACGCGGTCAACAGTGCCAAGGCCTTCAACGAGGCGCTCGAGCTCGACGGCGTGATCATGACCAAGCTCGACGGCGACGCCCGCGGCGGCGCGGCGCTCTCGGTCAAAGCCGTGACCGGCGTGCCGTTGAAGCTGATGGGCACCGGCGAACATCTCGACGCGCTGGAAGAGTTTCACCCCGACCGCATGGCGGGCCGCATCCTGGGCATGGGCGACGTGGTCACGCTCGTTGAGCAAGCCCGGCAAAAGCTCGACCAGGACGAAATGGCCCAGCAGGAGCAGCGGCTTCGCCAGGGCGAATTCACGCTCGACGATTTCCGCAAGCTGATGAGCCAGACCAGCAAGCTCGGCCCCCTGAGCAAAGTGGCCGGCATGATCCCGGGCATGGGCGGGTTGATGAAGTCGCTGGGCGACGTCGACCACGAACAAGAGATGAAGCGTTTTCGCGGCATCATCGACTCGATGACGCCCGACGAACGCCGCCACCCGTCGAAGATCGTCGATCAGAGCCGCCGCCGCCGGATTGCCGCGGGGGCGGGGGTCGAACCGGCCGAGGTCAACGCGCTGATCAAGCAGTTCGAACCCATGGCCGCGCATGATGAAGCAGATGGCTTCGATGGGCATGCGAGATCGCATGAAGGCGGTTCAGCAGTTGCAGCAAGGGGGCTTTCTCGATCCCGGCTCGCGCATGGCCAAGGGCAAGGTCGGCACGGGCAAACGCCTCAGCTCCGAAGAGAAGGCCCGTCAGCGCAAGCAGCGTGAGAAGGAACTCCGCAAAATCAAGCGTGGTCACAAACGAGGCGACTCGCCGCCGGGCAGCGATAATTAAGCAACGGGCAGCAACAACTATTGGGCAGTATCAATATCCATTGAGCAGTGCGTGAACAAACAGTTTCCAATTCCTGAATGAGATTCCGAGGAGAAGCGAGTGTCAGTCAAGATTCGCATGAAGATGATGGGTCGCAAGCACCGGGCATTCTTCCGCATTTGTGCCACCGACTCGCGCAGCCCGCGCGACGGCCGCGTGCTGGAAGAACTCGGCACCTACGATCCGAAAATTTCGGACACGGATGCCCGGGTCGTGCTGAACCACGAGCGGGTCAAGTATTGGTTGGGCGTCGGTGCCCAGCCGAGCGAGAAGGTCCGCGTATTCCTGAAGAAGTACGGCGTCGAAGGAACGCACCTCGCTCAGCAACAGTCCGCCCGCGAGCGGCTGGCGCTGCCCAAGGTCGTGCCGCCCGCGCCCGAACCGGTGTACGTGCCGCCGCCGAAGTCGGAACACGTTCCGGCCGAGGTTGCCGCAGCTGCCCCCGAGGCCGCAACGGAACAACCAGCCGAACAGCCGGCCGAGTCGACGGCCGCCGAGTAGTCGGCGGGCCCGCTGAGGGCCGGCTGCTTACCCGTGCCGTGACAAGATAGTTGGAAAGACCGCGCGATGCGTTTCGACGTGCTGACCTTGTTTCCCGAGATGTTTCCGGGCTACCTGGGTCAAAGCCTGTTGAAGCTGGCGATCGAGCGGGGATTGGTCGACGTGCAGTTGCACAACATCCGCGACTGGACGCACGACAAGCACAAGTCGGTGGACGATCGCCCCTTCGGGGGCGGGCCCGGCATGGTGCTGCGAGTCGAGCCGGTGGTGGAGTGCGTCGAGGCGGTGCGGGCCGAATGCCCGGACCCCGGCCGCGTGGTGATGTTGTCGCCTCAGGGGCGGCGGCTCAGCCAGGCGGTCGTGGAAGAACTGGCCGGCGAGCGGCGGTTGTTGCTGCTGTGCGGCCGATACGAGGGTTTTGACGAACGAATAAAGAATATCCTACAGCCCGACGAGATTTCGATCGGCGACTTCGTCCTCAACGGGGGCGAGGTGGCCGCCATGGTCGTGATTGACGCGGTCATCCGGCTGGTGCCGGGCGTGCTGGGGGACGAACGTAGCAGCGGAGAAGATTCATTTTCGGGCCCCGAGCGGATGTTGGAGTTTTCCCAATACACCCGGCCCCGCGAATACCGAGGATATGAGGTACCTGAGATCCTGCTGAGCGGCGACCACGGTCGCATTGCCCAGTGGCGAGCCGACGAGCGGCAACGGCGAACGCACGAGCGCGAAAGTTCGAGCCCAACGAGGCTCGAGCCTTGCCAACAGAAGCCAGCATCAGACCATCCGGCCCCCCACGACGAAGCGGGGGACGCCGGTGAAACGAAATAATCTTTTGAGAGCGAAATAGAAAGGACACTTGTCATGAGCATGCAAACCCTAGCCTTGGTCGAAAAGTCGAGCCTGCACGCCGAGGTGCCGGAGTTCCAGATTGGCGACACGATCGACGTTCACACGCGTATTCTCGAAGGCGAGAAGGAACGCATCCAGATCTTCAACGGCGTGGTAATCGCCCGCTGCGGATCGGGCACCCGCGAGATGTTCGCCGTTCGCCGCATCGTGCAGGGTGAAGGCGTGGAGCGCAAGTTCCCGCTGCATTCGCCCCGCATCGCCAAGATCGAAGTCAAGCGATCGGGCATCGTCCGCCGCGCCAAGCTGTACTTCCTCCGCGACCGCGTCGGCAAGGCCGTGCGTTTGAAGGAACGTCGTGGCGGCCGTGTGGTCAAGACGAGCGAAGTGCAGAAGTAACTCGGCCGCGAATTCGCCGCGCTGCGCACGTTAACCGGGAATGCGCATCATACCGGAGCGCGTGTTAGCCGCTCCGCTTGCGGGCGCGTTTCCGCGGCCGTACCGGCGCGTGGGGGAAATGCCAATGTTCCGCCGCGTTTGGCAATCGCTGCGCGAACGTCTGGGGTTAGCTCCGCGCAGCTTGGGCCAGCGGGGCGAAGCCGAAGCCGCTCGATATCTGCGGCGGCTCGGTTACAAGATCGTCGCCCGCGGCTCGCGCTCGCACTTGGGCGAATTGGATCTGGTGGCCGTCGATGGCAGGACCGTCGTGTTCGTCGAGGTGAAGACCCGCGAGTCGTCGTCGGGGGGCCATCCGGCCGAGGCCGTCACTCCGGAAAAGCAACGGCGGCTGACGCGGCTCGGCCTGTCGTTTCTGAAGCATCACGGCCTGCTCGACTACCCGGCCCGGTTCGACGTCGTAGCCATCACCTGGCCCGAGAACGCCCGTCGTCCGACGATCGAGCACATCACCGACGCCTTTCCGGCCACTGGGTTCAAGGGCATGTTCAGTTGAAGCGCGCCACACGCTCGTTTCTTGCTGGCAGATCGTTGGGCGTCGGGTTAGGCTATCGGGTGGCGGCGACAGGCGGGTCGCCGATGCCCTGAGGCCCGCACCTCCCCGAGACCGGAGAGTATCTCGCAATGTTGCACCGCCTGCACATGTCGTTTTCCAGCGCCGTCTATATCTGGTTCCTGGGCCTGCTGCTAGGTGGAACCCTGGTACACCTGGCCTGGAACGCCGAAGCCGGTCATTCCTTGTGGAAGCCGCTGGTGGTCCTGGCGTTCGTTCTGGTCTCGACCGGCCTGGCGGTTCGCAAAGCGTGGCTGAAGGCCGAAACGCTCAACCCGCGTTGAGAAGCGCAGAGCTGGCGCCACGTGGCCAATCGGGTCGTAGCCATTCGGGGAGAAGCGGGTAGAATACAGTGCTACGAACGCCGCGCCCGCTTCCCTTCGCGAAAACTGCCATGCCCGCTGCCCCTCACGCTCCGACCACCGAATTGCTGGCCCCAGCTGGCGATTGGGAGGCCCTGCGCGCGGCCGTGGCCGGCGGCGCCGATGCCGTCTATTTCGGCCTGTCGAACTACAACGCCCGGCATCGGGCCACGAACTTCACCAGCGAAGAACTCCCCGAGGTGATGGCCTTCCTGCATGGCCGCAACGTGCGGGGCTACGTCACATGCAACACGCTCGTCTTCACGCAGGAATTGGCCGACGTGGCCCGGCTGATCAGCGATATCAGCTCGGCCGGCGTCGATGCCGTCATCGTGCAGGACTTGGGCCTGGCCCGGCTCATCGCCCGGCTGGCCCCCGATCTGCCAGTCCATGGCTCGACTCAGATGACGCTCACCGAGCCCGAAGGGCTGGAATTCGTAAGGGGGTTGGGCATTCAACGGGCGATCCTGGCCCGCGAACTTACGCTCGCCGACATCAACAGCATCCGCGCCCGCACCGACATGCCGCTCGAAGTCTTCGTGCATGGCGCCTTGTGCATCGCCTACAGCGGCCAGTGCCTGACGAGCGAGGCCCTCGGCGGACGCAGCGCCAATCGCGGGCAATGCGCCCAGGCCTGCCGGCTCCCCTACGATCTGATCGTCGACGGCCAGCAGCGTGACTTGGGCGAAGTCGCCTATCTGCTCAGTCCACAGGATCTGGCCTCGCACGACCTGGTCGATCAACTCGTCCAAGCGGGCGTGTGCAGCCTGAAGATTGAAGGCCGGCTCAAGAGCGCTCAGTATGTGGCCGCCACAACGCAGACCTATCGAGCGGCTTTGGATGCCGCGCTTGTCGGTCAGCCGTTCGAACTTTCGCGGCAAGGCCAGCTCGATCTGGCGCAAAGTTTTTCGCGCGGATTCGCTCCCGGTTTTCTGGCAGGGGTCGATCACCAGCGGCTCGTCCATGGCCGCTTCCCAAAGGCGCGCGGCGTACGGTTGGGAACTGTCTCCGGCCACACGCGCCGCGGCGTGATCGTGCTGCTCGATGCCGATCACGATGCGAGCGTTGTCAAGCTGGGCGACGGCCTGGTATTCGACGAAGGCCATCCCGAGCAGGACGAACAGGGAGGTCGCCTGTACGGCGTGCGTCCGACGACTTCGGATCCGACCGAGCGACAATTTGAACTGGAGTTCGCGCCACGGCTCCTTGAACCTGGCAGCAATTCCCATCGGCAGCATCGTCTGGAAGACCGACGATCCGGAACTGCGCCGCCGCATGGCCCGCAGCTATGCCGATGATGCACCTGCGCGACGCGTGCCGCTCGATGTTACCCTTCACGGTGAACCGGAGAGTGCGCTGACAGTCGTAGTGCGCGATGCCGATGGCCGCCAGGCGTCGGCCGAATGGGCCGGCCCGCTGCAATTGGCCCGCAAGCATCCGCTCGACGAAGCCACGGTGCGCGAGCAATTCAGCCGGCTGGGCGAAACGCCTTTCTTCCTGGACAAGATCCACCTCGAACTCCCGCAGCCGGTGATGGTGCCCAAGAGCGTGCTCAACGAACTGCGCCGCACGGTCGTCGGCCGGCTCGCGGAACTCCGGGCTCGCGTCGAGCCGCAGGATTGAACAGGGCGCCTTGCGCAGTTGCGAGTTGAAGATCGCGCCAGCCGCTCGCGAGTTGCCCGCGGCACGCGCCGCAAATGTACGTGCTGGTCCGCTCGCTCGAACAGTTGGACGCCGTGCTCGACTGGCAACCGCCTGAGGGAACTGCGCGGCCGGCACTGGTCTATTGCGATTTCGAAGACGTGCGCCGCTATCGCGACGCCGTGGCCCGGGCACGCGCCGCGGCCATGCCGATCGGCCTGGCGACGCTGCGAATCATCAAGCCGGGCGAAGAGGGTTTGTTGCGGCAGATTGCCCATTGTGAGGCCGACGTGGTGCTGGCTCGCAACCTGGCCACGATTGGTTTCTTCGGCCGGCACGCTCCGGAAACAACGCTGGTCGGCGATTACTCGTTGAACGTGGCCAACGAATTGACGGCCGATCTGTTCCGCCGGCAAGGGCTCAAGCGGCTGGTGCCCAGCTACGATCTCAATTGGGAACAACTCGTGGCCTTGCTCGGCCAGATCGATCCGGGTTTGTTCGAAGTGGTCGTCCATCAGCACATTCCCATGTTCCACATGGAGCATTGCGTGTTTGCGGCCACGCTCTCCACCGGGCACGACTATCGCGATTGCGGTCGCCCCTGCGACACGCATCGCGTCGAGCTGCGCGACCGGGTGGGCTCGGCCTTCCCGCTAGTGGCCGACACCGGCTGCCGCAACACGGTCTACAATTCCGTGGCCCAAAGCGCGGCCGAATTGGTGCCGCGGATGCTGGCCGCTGGGCTGCGTCACTTGCGCGTCGAATTGCTCCGCGAATCGCCCGCCGAGTGCGGTCCGTTGCTGGACCGTTACAGCCGCGTGCTCTCCGGCCTGGAAGACGGCCGAACCACCTGGCGCGGGCTGCAAGTGCTCAACCAGTTGGGCGTGACGCGAGGCACGTTCCAGATGGAATAAGGCGAAAGAAGCAGGCCTGGCAGCAAAAGCCCGATGCCTGCCGGTTCCTCGTTCCACGAATGCCCAATAAAGTCGCCGCCAGAGCGAACTCATTTTGGATACGTGGCCGAACGCCCTATAGGTGAGAACGATTGATCGAGACTGTGATATGAACCAATTCGTCAACATAAGCCGATTTCTCGCAATCCTGGCTTGTCTTCTCACTCCGGTTTTAGGCGAGGGGATGACGGCGTCGAACGTGAAGAAGTCACCTTTCAGAACGGCGCTGTCACTCTGTCGGGCGATCTGCTCAAGCCAGTTGGACCGGGGCCTTTCCCGGTGTTTGTTTGGTGTCATGGTTCCGGCAATGCCAACAGGAAGGTGGCGATTTCGAGTCTCTTTGTGAAAGCAGGGTATGCGTTCCTGGCCTGGGACAAGCCTGGCGTGGGCAAATCCAGCGGCACCGCTTATCCGCATTCTCTGTCCGATCGGGCCCACGAAATGCGCAGCGGCCGCTGACATGCTGATGAAGCGGAAGGACATCGACGCGCAACGGGTGTCGTTTTGCGGAGCCAGCCAGGCCGGTTATGTTCTGCCACGCGTTATCAGATCCTTTCCCCAGGCGGAGAAGCTGGTGCTGATTGGCCCTGGCTCGTGGTCTTTCAGCGAGGAAAGAGTCTATCAGCGGCAATCCATTCCGTTGAAGAATTACCTGTCGCGTGTGGGTCTCACTGATCAAGCTGCGATCGACGAGTTTCTTAAGATGTTCGGAAAAGTTTATGACGCTCCCGATGCTGACGTAGTCGACGCCTACGCGGAATTTCACCTCCAGGCGAAACAGAAACCCTGGTATCCGAAAGTCCGCGTGTTAATTCCGCCGCCCCCGACCGACGCCGATGAGCTGGCCGATTTCAAGCGCCTGTATCAGGAGGGATTCGACTTCGACGCGGTCAAGGAATATTCCAGCATCCGCTGTCCCACGCTGATTCTGTTTGGTGAAAAGGACGAGTGCGTGGATCCCAATGTTGGAATACGGAACATTCGTGCTGGGTTCAGGGCATCCGGAAATACGCAGCTTGCCGTCATCGTTTATCCTGGAGCAAATCATGGGTTAGGCGGCGCGGGGGACAAACCCAAGCAGGATATTCTCGATTGGCTTGCTCGTTTCGCCGATCCGAGTAGTGCAAAGTAGCAGCACGGCGATCCGCTGTCGCGCAGCCGCCATGCTTTCAAATTCCTGAAGCTTGGCAGCGGCCGTCCGCGACGGTCTAATTGATAGTCTCACGCCACGCTCGCCCGCTTAATGGAGTTTCATCGCCATGCGACTTTGCCGCTTTCGCCATCATGATGAAGTGCGTGCAGGACTGTACGACGAGCAGCAGATCGTGCCGCTCGTGGCCGGAGCCGCCGCCTATGCCGTGGCGACCGGCGAAACGCTGCAACTCCCCGCGAGTGACAACCTGCTCGATTTCCTGCCGCCCCATGGCGCCGGGTTCGAGGATTGCCGCAAGCTGACGAGCTGGGTCCGCCAGGCTCCTGCCGAATTGCACGGTGTGGCCCTGGCCACTGAAAGTGTGCAGTTGCTGGTGCCGATTCCGCGACCGAACAAGCTGTTGCTCCTGGCCGGCAACTATGCCGATCACATTCGCGAAGGCGGAGGCGTGGCTGCCGAGCGCGCCGAGACGTTCCCCTACGTCTTCATGAAGCCGCCGACTACCACGCTGACCGATCCCGGCCAGCCGGTTCGAATTCCGCGTGTCTCGCCCGGCGCCATCGATTGGGAACTGGAGTTGGCCGTGGTAATGGGCCGCACGGCGAAGGGAGTGAGCGAGGCCGAAGCGCTGGAATACGTCGCCGGCTACACGGTGATCAACGATATCTCGGACCGCAAGTTCCGCCCGAACGCGGAGCGTAAGAAGCGGCCGCGCGATGAATTCTTCGATTGGTTGCACGGCAAGTGGCACGACAGCTTCTGCCCGTGCGGGCCCTGCATCACTTCGGCCCACCTGGTCAGCGACCCGCAAAAGCTCGACATGGAGCTGCGCTTGAACGGCCAGGTACGTCAGCAGTCGTCGACCGCCGCCCAGATCTTTTCCGTGGCGGCCGTGATCGCGTTCATTTCCAGCTTTGTCACGCTCGAGCCGGGCGATATGATTTCCACTGGCACGCCGTCGGGCGTAGGCAACTCGACCGGTACGTACCTCAAACCAGGCGACAAGCTCGAAGCGCGAATTGCCGGCATCGGCACGCTCGTATCGCCCGTGGTTGCCGAATGAAACTTCCCTCGCCCATTTCCCCTTCGGCCACGCTGCCGCTCCCCCTGCTCATCACGGGCATCGCCGGCGTGCCGGGTTACAATGCGCTCGATTATTTCCGGGCTCGCTACCCGGGCCAGGTCATCGGCATTCGTCAGCGCGACAATTGGCGGCTGGTCGCGCCCGACATCATTCCCTGCAGCGCCGAAGACCGCGACGAATTGGCCCGGCTATTCGACGAGTACGGCTTTCGCAGCGTGCTCAATTGCGCTGGCAATTGTGCGTTGCGGGCTTGCGAATTGAATGCCAAGCTGGCCTGGCGCATTAATGTCGAAGGAGCCGCTAACCTGCTCGACGTGATCGGCTCGGCCGACGTGCGCGTGGTACACCTTTCGTGCGACCTGGTTTTTTCCGGCAACGGACCGGGAGGCTATGTCGAAGACGATCCGACCGATCCGGTCACCGTTTACGGCAAGACCATGGTGGCTGGCGAAGAGCTCTTCAAGGAACGGGCGCCGAATTCGTGTACGCTGCGAATCTCGCTTCCGATGGGTGTAAGCTTCAACGGCCACGCGGGCGCGATCGATTGGATCCAATCACGTTTCAAGAAGTCGAAGCCGGCCACGCTCTATTTCGACGAGCTGCGCACGCCAACCTATACCGATTGCCTGAACGAATTGTGCGAAACGCTGTTGGCCAATCGGATTAGCGGATTGTTTCACGCCGGCAGCCCGCGGAAGTTGACGCTGTTCCAGATCGGCCAGGTCATCAACCGCGTGGGCGGTTACGCACCGGAGCACCTGATGGGCTGCCCGCGGATCAAAGCCGGGCCCATTCCGCCGCGCGCCGGCGACGTGTCGATGGATTCGAGCAAGCTCACAACGGCCCTGGGCTATCAGCCGTTCGATCCCTGGCCCTACGACGAAGCCTGGATGCCGACGCATCACGATTGGCATTACGAACGCCAACCGGGCGAACGAGGCTCGCGCGAGTTGCTGTTCGAAGTTCTTTGCCGCAACCCTCGCCGACGCCGCCAGTCGGCCTGATCGCATTAGGAGATGCAGCGGATGCACGATTCGTCTCGATTCTTTGTGGGCTGGTTCACGTTGGCGCTCATCAACGCCGGTCTGGCCCAAGGGAAGAACCGCAGCGGCCTGGTTTGGTTTCTGCTATCGCTGCTGCTCGGGCCGGTGGCGACGTTCATCCTGGTGGCATTCATCGGCCGAGCCGATCGGTTTTGACGGGCGATGATAGCAGCGATTGTGGCCATGCGTGCAAGGGGAGATTCTTTTGGTGGCGGCGGAAAATCCCCGGGCTTACGCCCGGGGCTCGGGGTTTTCGTGAGCCGGAAGCCGCATCCGTTCGTGCTGGTAAAACCCGCTGATCTTGTCCCCTGCGGCGGATTCTGATAGCAATCCCTACCCGACCAGCCCGGCAGTGTTCTCCGGCGCTGTGGATTGGGCCGATTCCGGACCATTCTTTCTTCGGGCCGTTGAGCCGCCGTGCGCCCTTCGCCACCACCATTGCTCGTCGAATCACTCGGCCGACTCGGACTGGCTTCGCCAGGCCAGGTGGAGTCGGTCGCCTCGCGCGTGCGCCGCTTCGCGCGCGATCTGCCAGGCTTCGAATTCGTATGGGTCGATGCCCTGGCCCAGGCCGGCATCGTCACTCCTTACCAAGCGGCCGAGATCAACGCTGGCCGCGGCCCGGCGTTGGCCGTCGGCCTCTGGACGCTGTGCGAGCCTTTAGAAGCCTTGGGCTATGCGACGGTCTACCGCGCTCGCGAAACCAAGACGCGGCGCGAGGTCCGGCTGGCGATTGTTGCGGCTCGGCCCGAGCGGGCTCGCGATTGGCCGAATGAGTTCGAAATCTTGAAACGCCGCGCCGCCGGCTTGACTTCGGCCGCCGTTGCTCCGATTGAAAGCTGGGGGCAGGACGGCGAGCGGTTTTGGGTCGCCTGCCGGCATGTTGCGGGAAGATCCACGGCCGACTGGCTGCTGCATCATGGCCGCTTACCCCCGCCGATCGTGGAAGAACTAGCGCGGCAGATGCTGCGCGCGCTGGCCGAGTGCGAGCGGCGCGCAAATTGTGTATGGCGACCTGTCACCGCGGCAGATTCTGCTGGCGCCGGGGGGCGCGGTCGAGCTGCCGATGCCTGGACTGAGATCGATCGTTCGACCGGTCGAAGGCTATGCCGATGCGGGCTTGCTCCCCGAAGTTTACGACTACATCGCTCCCGAGCGGATTGCGCAGGGAACGAAGTCGGACGTGCGCAGCGATCTGTACGCCTGTGGCGCCGTGTGGTGGCATCTGCTCTCGGGCCGGCCGCCAATCGCCGGGGCCTCGGGGTTGGCTAAACTGCGCGGCGCGCAGACGCAGAAAATCGTCGACATCCAGCAACTCGCTCCCGATACTCCGCCGCGACTGGCCAAGGCAATTGGCCGGTGCCTGGATCGCACGGTGGCGCGACGACCGGCTTCGTTTGCCGAGCTGGCCGACATGCTGGCCGCGGCTCCGCCAACCGCCCGGGCATCGTTGGCCCATTCAATACGTCGTCAACAGATGCCGGTGCCGATGCAATCGAGCCTGGGCGGGCGGAACTGGGTTCCGAGCACATCCAAGTGGTTGATCGGTGCGGCGGGCTTGTTGCTGATTCTCACGGTCGCCACCTGGCCCCAATGGGGCGGGCGTTGGACGCGCCGTGAACCGGCACGCGCAGCCGTGACGACGGCTCCCAAAACATCCGCGCTCGTCTCTCACCGCCAGCCAGCTGCCTCGCCTGCCAACGAACCTGCATCCCCGGCAGTCCCCACGACGAGCAAGACGCGCTCGGCGTCCGGCCGCGCGGAGCTGCGTCTTCCGACCGGCCGATCGGTGCCGGCGCACGAGTTGCGGTTGCAAGCCGGTCTTTCGCTCGTGGGCGGCGAGGGACGCAGCGTGATCGAAGTTCCAGCGAGTGGTTGGAAGATCGACGTCGACGACCTGTCGTTCGAGAACATCGACTTTGTGCGAGCTGGAGCTGCGACGAATCTCGACACGGCCGATCCGCCGGCGCTGATTGACTTGAACGCCGCCCGTGCGGTGTTTCAAGGTTGCTCCTGGCAAGTGGCCGGCCCACAGAATGGCCGCGGGGCGGCCATCGCCTGGCAGCCGCAGGCCGTGGGCGGAAGCAATGACATGCTGGTTACCGGTAAGATCGCACTGCGAGATTGTTTGCTCCGCGGCGTGGGCGCCGGCGTGCGCTGCGCGGGACGTTCCACGTTGGTGATCGAATTGGAAAACACGCTGCACCTGGGGCCCGGGGCTTTGATCCAGCTCGAACATCCACCATCGGCCGACGAAGCCCTGTTGATCTCCGCATCGCATCTGACGCTGCGCGACGCCCGGGCGCTGGTCGAGTGCTGCGCTTCCGACCGACGACGGCGCCTGCGGCAAGATCTCGGTCGCGGCCAATGATTGCGCGTTCATGCCTACGGCTGGCGCCGGATTACTCACGTTCGTCGGAACCAGCGACCCCGGCCCGCTCGTTGAGCAACTCGAATGGACCGGTCAGGGCTCTGTGCTGGCGCCGCAGGCTCCTCTGGCCGTGTGGCAAACCGCCGATGGCCAGATCAAGGCCACGGCAGACGACCAGGTGCAGGTTGCCGGGCTCGTGCATAGCGACGTCGAATTTGCCGGCGCCAAAGACGGGCCGCCTGCCGCTTCGCAGGTGATCCGCTGGCAGGTGCCGTTACAATCGGCAGACCCGCCTGGGATCCGCGAAAGTTTTACGCTGCTGCCTGGAACCCGCCGTTAACGGGGGGAAGGCAACATCCAGTCGTCGCCAAAGCCTGCTGCCGCGTTGTGGTTTGGCAGTGGCACCACAGTTTGACGCGGGCTGGATGTGACGTAGGGTTTCATGTGGACCCACAAGCGGTACATTGGGGCGGCTCGTATCCTGCTGGCATTAAGGGGCCGTCATGGGCTCAATTCGAAGATTCTTAGCCGAATCCGACGGCACGACCGCAGTGGAATACGCCGTGATGTTGGCGATGATCCTGATGGGCGTGATCACTGCCGTGGCCGCGGTCGGCGGACAGTCCGGCGGCATGTGGGGCGGCGTTCAGGGAAACCTCAACAACCACGGCTTCGGATCTTAACGATTGCGGCTGCGCTGCCGCACTAGCTCGTAGTGAAGCAGCCCGACGAGCGTCTTGGCGTCCTGAATCCGGCCATCTTGGGCCATGGCCAGCGCTTCGTCCCAGGCTACGATCAAGTTGTCGATCTGTTCGCCCGCATCAAGATTCTGCTTGCCGGGCGCGAGTTCCGTGGCCAGGTAGAGGTGCATTCGTTCGCGGAGAATGCCGGGCGACATGTAGAACTCGTGCAGGGGCTGGATCGTCCGGCGCGTATAACCGGTTTCCTCTTCCAGTTCGCGCCCGGCTGCTCGTAGCGGATCTTCGCCAGGCTCGAGCGTGCCGGCCGGCAATTCGAGGAGCGTCTGATCGACGCTGATCCTATAGTTGCGGATCAGGCAAACATGGTCCGCGTCCACCATCGGCAGGATGGTCACCGCGCCAGGATGGAGAATCGTTTCGCGTTGGTGCTCGCGGCCGTCGCGCGTGCGATAGCTTTGTCGCACAACCCGAAAACGACGTGTTTCCAGTAGTGTTTCGCACGGTTCCATGGGTAGCTCCGGTTCGATTGCCTGGACCTCGGACCGGTGTTAAGATAGCCAAAGAAGCGATTGGTTCCAATCCATTGGACCTGCCGGCCTGGCTAGAGCGTAACGACCTTATGCGCGACTTGTTGAGCTGGAACTTGCCGCTGGGTCGTTGGGGCGGCGTACACGTCCGGTTGCACTTCTTCTTCATTCTGTTCGCGGTCGTGGCGTTGCACCTGGCCCACGGTGCGGAGTTATCGGGCTATGCCGCCATGTCGCTGGCAATTCTGCTGGTCAGCGTTTTGGCGCATGAATTCGCGCATTGCTTCGCGGCCTGGAAGACCGGCGGCCATGCCGATCAAATCATCCTCTGGCCTTTTGGCGGTTTCACGCACGTCAACGTGACGCAAGACCCGCAAATCGAAATCGTCACGGCCTTGGCCGGTCCGATGGTCAACCTCGCGGTTTGCCTGGTCGTGTTGCCGGCGATCATCGCCAGCCAGACGGGAATTTCGGCCCTGCTCAACCCTTTGTCGCCGCCCGTGCCTCTGGTGCAATTGACCTGGCCGGACGGCCTGCGAATGACGTTCTGGATCAACTGGCTGCTGGCGCTGGTGAACTTGCTGCCGGCTTATCCGATGGACGGCGGGCGGGCCCTGCGGGCCATGCTCTGGCAGCGATGGGATTACCACCGCGCCGCGGTGGCCATGGTGCGAATTGCCATCGGCACGGCGGTTGCCATGGTCGTGCTGGCGATGCTCGTCCAATCACGCCACGAGTACGCTGCGCTTCCGCTGGTGCTGTTCGGGTTGTTCTTGTTCTTCGGCGCAAGGCAAGAAGCCGAGCGGATGCGCGAGCACGAATCGGGCGACGCGACGCTGGGATATGATTTTTCGCAGGGCTACACGAGCCTCGAACGGCACGAAGCTCCGCGACGCGAGCGCAAGCCGGGCCCGTTGCGACGCTGGCTCGCGGCTCGCCGCACGGCGCGGATCGAACGTCAGCAGCAGCAAGAAGTCGACGAAGAGCGCCGCGTCGATGAGATTCTTGCGCGGTTGCACGAAACCGGCATGGCCGGGCTATCGGACGAAGACCGAGCGCTGCTGGATCGGGTTAGCGCCCGGTATCGCGACCGTCAGCGCCGCTAGGAGCAGGCCTACCATTCGCGGCGGCGCGCCATCGCTGCCCCGTTTCCCTCGTCCTGTTCCAACGTCCTGGGACGATTTTCTCCGCGGCCGGGGGCGGGTTGTTCACAGGGGTGGGGTTTTGTCGATTGTGACAGCCGATGCTGCGCCCGCAGTTTGCCAGTTCTGGTCGAGCGACCTAGAGTTCCGGCAGAGAGCATATCCTATCTCTACGCTCTGTCGGAAAACTTCCGCCTCGGTACACCCATGCATTTGCTGTCGAGTTCGACCAACATGATTCTTGGGCAGGTTCCATTGCACGTCGCTGCAAAGGAAACCGCTCGTCGCCTGGCCAATTTCAGCGCGTCGCTGGAAAAATGGTTGGGCACAGCTTCACGATTCTCGATGCCGAAAGCGCCGAGATCCTGCACCAGCCGTCCGAAGCGCCGAGCGTCGATTGGTCGGTTTTCGCGGCAGAAATACACGCGGCGGGACGCCAGAACCGGTTTCAGTTTCTGGCCGAAGAGGGCCCGTTGCTGGTTGCCGCCGTTCCGCTGCCCAGCAACGACGGTCGGAGCGTCGTGGCGGTCGGATTGGTTCTCTCGGGGCGCGTCGCACCATCCCAGATTGCGCGTGCCGCCGCAGCTTTTGGCATGCCTGAAGAATCACTGCTGGTTTGGGCCGGTCGGCAACAGACGCAAGATGCGGCTGCGATCGAACGTCTGGGCGCCATGGCAATCGACAAGCTCCGTTCCGAACTGCGCATCGAGCATCTCGAAGACGCCGTCGCGACAGCTTTCGGCCAAGATCACAAACACCTTTGAAGAGATCAGCCTGATCTACCAGGTAACGCAGAACCTGAAGATTTCCGAGGACAAGGAAAGCCTGGGCCACCTGGTCGTTTCCTGGTTGCACGCCGCATTGCCCGCCGAAGGCGTGGCAATTCAATTCCGCGCCGGCGACACTCCCAGCGCCGTAACCGGGCAGACCTCCGAGCCCAGCCTGTGGACGGCCGGCACATGTCCGCTGGACAATGCCCAGTTCACGCGACTGGTGGCGACCTGGAACGGCGAGATTCCCCATCGACCGGTGGTCATGAATCGCGCGGCGATCGAAGCCGCGTCGTTGTCGATGGAAAACCTGCGCGAGTTGGTGCTGGTGCCGTTGGCGGAAGGAAAGCGCCTGTTCGGCTGGCTGGCTGCGTTCAATCATGTCGATGGCCTCGAATTCGGCACGGTTGAAGCCAGCTTGATCAGCTCGATCGGCTCGATCCTTGGCATCCACAGCTCGAACCTTGATCTGTACCGGCAGCAAGCCGACGATCTGGCGGGCGTGGTTCGCGCCATGTCGCTGGCCATTGATGCCAAAGATCCCTACACGCACGGCCACAGCGACCGTGTGGCCCAGGTGTCGGTGCGGATTGCCCAGGAGTTGGGTTGCGAGATTGAAGTGCTCAAGACGATCTATCTCGGCGGCTTGTTGCACGACATCGGCAAGATCGGCATCGACGACAACGTGCTTCGCAAACCCGGCAAGCTGAACGACGCCGAATACGAGCACGTCAAACAGCACGCCGAGATTGGCTACCGCATCCTCCGCGACTTGCGCAGCATGGCTCCGGTGTTGCCGATCGTGCTGCACCACCACGAATCGTGGGACGGCTCGGGCTATCCCTACGGCTTGAGCGGCGAAAACATTCCCTACCTGGCGCGGATCGTCGCCGTGGCCGATGCCTACGACGCCATGGCCAGCGATCGCCCTTACCGTGCCGGCATGGCCGACGACAAGCTTGACAACGTCATGCGTTCCGGCGCCGGCAAGCAATGGGATCAGGAAATCGTGGCGGCCTTCTTCCGTGCCCGCAAAACGATTCGCGAGATTTCGCATCGCGAGAATGGGCGGCAGGACATGGCCTGGCTACAATTGAGCTGAGCCGCCGCGGCGATTGCCCCGCGGGCATGCTGAGCTTACGCCCGGGAGTCGGATCTTCGCGCGAAGAACAGGACCGCGAAGATCTACTGGCCGAGGCGGTGGCGCTGGTCGAACGGGCCGAGATCGAGTTGCCCCAGGGCGGTGGGCGCGTGATCGCCGGCTTTCGCCGCGACGGTTGCGGCAGCGTCTACTTCGACGACGAGCCGGCCTATCATTTCAACACCCGCCACGAGCTGCGCCGAGCCTTTGTCGATGGGCAACTGTTCAAGGCCGATCGGGGCCGGCTGGTGGCGCTCAATCGGGTTCGTACCGACAGCGAAGTGCAACTCGTACGGCACGAATTGAACGACGCGGAAACAGCCGAATTCTTGCGAGAGCTTGTCCGGCGTTTTCACACGCTCGAAGCCATTCTACAAGCCGGCGACTATCGCCTGGTAGGTCAGGTGCCCGAATCGGCCGACGTGATCGGCCGTTGCCTGGCCTGGCTGCCGCGCGTCGGCACGGCGGCGCGAATCGCCACCAACGCGAGGGTGAGTTGATCGCGAATGCAACCTAAAGCGGCAGCGCGATGACTTCCGCTTCGCCCAACGCGCTTTGCAAGCGCAGTCCAATGCGCATTGTGCCCGCGACGAACGAAGGCCAACGCCAGGGGTGATCGCAGCCGGCCGGAATAAGCGGCCGACGTGACTTCGCCGACCGCCTGCCCATCGGTCGATGTTAGTACTAGCCCGGGCGGCGGGATTTGCTCGCCATGGAAGCGAACGCCGACCAGCGTCTTGTTCACGTGGCCCAAGGCGTCGATCCGAGCAACGGTCTCTTGCCCCAGGTAGCAGCCTTTGACGAAGTTGATGGCCTGCGGATCGCGGCTGATTTCCTGCGGCAAGTTCTTGTCGCTGATGTCGCGGCCGTAGCAGGGCTGGCCGGCTTCGATCCGCGCTGCGTCCAAGGCCTGGGCTCCGCACGGCCTGGCTCCCGCTTGCAACAATTCCGACCAGACGATCGGCAGATCTTCCCAGGCGGCACGAACCAGAAAACTGAAGGGCTGAGCCAGGTCGACTCGCACCAGGGTCACACTTCGACCGCCGAGAAATGTCGGCGCATGGCCTAATCGTTCGGCCGGAAATTCATCGCCCACCAGCGTGGCGAGCAGTTCCACGGACCTCGGCCCGGCCACGAGCAACTCGGCCCAGTCCTGGGAATGTTCGAGCAACTCGACGCGCTCGCGAATGTGATACTTTTCCAAATGCCGCATGAGCGGTTCGGCCTGCGCCGGTCCGGCATCAATGACATGGGCGTCTTGGCCCGCCAGGATGAACCCGTGGAACAGAATATGGCCGCGGGCATCGAGGAAGAAGGCCTCGGCGCCGGCGCCTTCGGGGAGCTTGCGGATTTCATTCGTACACAGATTGTGCAGGAACGAGCCTCGATCCGCGCCCGCGACCGCAATGAGCGACCGACTGCTCGCATCAACCAGGCCGACGCCCTCGCTCAGGGCCTGGTACTCCGCAGCCGCGTCGCCGTAGTGCAACGCAGCCCGATCGCCGAACCAATCGCCGAATTGCCCGCCAGCCTCGGTCAGCAGTGAGTTCCAGGTTTCACGGTAGGACATGGTTGTTCGATCTCCCAAACATTGCCGGGGGCTTGTTTAGTCGTCACGCGGCGTCGCTGTTCGATACTGGGCATCGTGCAACAGCAGGCAACTGGAATGGTGCTGCGCGAGCCGCGAAATCTCGACCGGATCGGCAACGCCTGCGATTCCGAGGTCATCGACCAATTCGCAATCCAACCGGCTGAGCAGGTAGATACGGGAAAACTCCAAGGCCTCGGCCAATGCCCGCGCCGGCAGCGAGTCGACCGCCCGCTCTTTGTCGATCCGTCGCAACGCGCTCGAAAGATCGTCTCCGCCGGAGAGTCCTTGAACGGCCGGACCGGGATGGGCTGCCAGTTCGGTACACAGGGCAATGGCCCCGCCTTCCATCACGACGCGCGAAGCGGCCGCCACGGCCCGGCCCAAATTGTCCCAGGTCTGTTGCGTGACGTCGCCCGGAATCGCGCCGATCACCAGGCTGGCCCGACGCGGCGCCGTGTGGCACCAGGTTTCGTTCGACTGCTGCCGGCCCAGCCGCATGACCGTGTCGGCGTCGCCGGCGAAAACGGCTAGCAGCGAATCATCGGGGCCCGGCAGAACCTGGATGACGAACTGCGTGCCGGCCAGCCAACCGACCGTTTCGACTTCGTGTTGCGCCCGAGCATGAATCGTTGTGTGCGCGGCGACGGCCTGCGGGTTGCGGTATCGCTGCTGCGTCTTGGTGTCGGAGAACACGGGATAAAGTCCGCCGTACACGCCGTGATAGTTGATCGCTTCGTCGCAGCGCAAGCAGCCGATGGGCACCACCAGGTCGGCGTCGCACAGGGCACGGCTCAGATAAATCGGCCGGCCTTTGGCCGTGGCGGCCAGATAGCGGAGTTGCCCGCGCTGGTCGGGTTCGTGCGTCTCGAGCTTGACCGCCGCCGCGTCGGCCGGCAGCAGATGCCGCGGATCGGGAGCACCGGCGACGACGTCGGCCTGCGTGCGTAGCACGGTGATTCGTTCGGGCGGGGTTCCCGTCTGGCAAAGGTGTTCGACCAGCGCGGCCACGATTTCAGCCGCGCGCGGCAAACCGGGTTCCAGAGCCAAAACCACCTCGTCGCCCGGAACCGTGGCCTGCGATAGCGGCGGAAAGTTGAGCGGCGACGTGACTGCCGCCCGCACTGCCTCGGCCACCGTAATGGCGGCGGCTCCGCTCGGGCCGAAGCAATCCGCCACCAGCACATCGGCTGGCAAGTCGATCGATAGCGAACTGTTCTGGCCGTAGCGTAGAATTGAGGTTGGCATTTCAGTCTGGGCGCTTTGGGAATCGCGGCGAAACGACAGGAGAATGGCTCTGGGCCCATTATTGAGCAGGGTTCGAATCGGTCAAGAAGCCGAGCTTTACGCGCACCGCCCATTTGGCCCATAATGCGCACCCGCGGATCTGGATCTGGTTCGCGTTTCCAAGCCCAGGATGCACCCTATGTTCGGTCAAGTTTGCCTGCTCGTCGGAACCCTCAATCGAAGGGATACGCTGGCACGAGGCGTTTTGCTGCTCGTTTCGCTCTGCGGACTGGTCGTTGCTGGCTGCAATCGGGCCGCGCCCCCGTCGGCAGCTCCCAAATCGGGGCAGGAGCTGCTCGACCGCATGGTCAAGGCCTATCAATCGGCCAAAACGTATGCCGACAGCGGCGAAGCCCGGCTGCAATATGACGCCGAAGAACACTTCGACTCGACGTTCAACTTTTCAGTCGCCCTGGCCCGACCCAACAAGCTGCGGATGCATTTCTACAAGGCCAGCGTCCTGTGCGACGGCAAGGAACTGCGAGCCACGATCGAGGATCTCCCCAACCAGATGCTCAGCGTGCCGGCCTCGTCGCAGTTAACGACCGAGGAAGTCTACGGCAACGAGACTTTGACCAATGCCTTGGTCGAAGGTCCGGCGGGCGGCCCGGTGCAACTCGCCATGCTGCTCGACAAAGACCCGTTGATTCCGATCTTGCAGGACGCCCAGACACCGGTCCTGCTGCCATCGAAAGAGATCGATGAGTCACCGTGTTACGGAGTCGAAATCGCCCGCACCGACGGCCGGCTGGTGTTCTGGATCGACCAGGCCACGTACGTGTTACGGCGGATCGAGTTCCCGCTCAATGATCTGCAAGCGTTTCTGAGCGAGAAGCAAAAAGTCCGCAACCTGTCGTTGGTTGCCGATCTGAAGGGCGCGCGGTTCGACGTGCCGATCGCCGACGTGGCGTTCGAATTCGAAATCCCGCCCACTACCCGGCTGGTGAAAGAGTTTGAAACGGTCCCGCGTCCTGAACCGCCGTCGCCGCTACTGGGCAAGCCGGTTCCGGAATTCAAGTTCGTCGGCCTCGACGGCCAGCCGATCACGCGCGAATCGCTGCACGGCAAGATTGCCGTACTCGACTTCTGGGCCACCTGGTGCGGCCCTTGCTTCCAGAGTTTTCCGAACCTGGAGCAGGTCTATCGCAAGTACAGCAGCAACGACAAGGTTGTCATCCTGGCAGTGAGCATCGACGTGCTGCCGCCAACCGGCCCGCGCACGTCGCCCATCTCGACCGGCGGTTCGCAGGATCAGGGCATCGCGGATCAGGCCTTGCGTGACGCGTTCTCGCAATCGAAGCTGTCGATCCCGATCACGCGCGATCCGAAGCAATTCGCCCTGGCGGCTTTCGGCATCCAGCAGATCCCCAACATGTTCATCCTGGGAGCGGATGGAACGGTGCAGGATCAAGAACTCGGCTACAACCCGGAACTGGCTCGCGAACTCCCCGAGCGGCTCGATAAACTGCTGGCTGGCCAGTCGATCGCGGCCGATTGCCAGAGCCGCTACGAAGCCCGGCTGCGTGAATACGAAAACCAGTTCCGTGCCGCCGCGCAGACGGGCGCCGCCGAAACGCAGCGCGCCAAGATCGCCACCAGTAGCGAACCGGTGACCTTGAAGCTCAAGAAACTCTGGGCTTGCGATGCCTTGCAGCAACCGGGCAATCTCCTGGTCGTCGACAATCCCCAAGGCGAACCCGAGATCCTTGCCAGCGACGGCTGGAGCAAGATCGTCCGGCTCAACGTCCGCGGCGACGTGCTCAATACCTACACGCTCGATTTGCCCAAAGAGCCGGAGGAAGGAATCGTCAGTTTCCTCCGTGCGGCGACCGACAGCGACGGGCGGCGGCTGTTCGTCGGCGCAGCCAGCAGCCGGCAGCAGATGCACGTCTTCGATGCCGACTTCAAGCGATTATACAGCTATCCAGACGGCACCAGCGTCGGCGGCATTGCCGACGTCGAAGTGGGCGATCTCGACGGTGACGGCCATCCTGAATTCAACGTCAGCTATTACGACGTCGTGGGCGTGCAGAACGTCGCGCTCGACGGCCGACGGCGTTGGGCGAATCGTGCGCTGGCGAATTGCTTTCGCACCGCAGTGACCGGGCCCGACCAGGCGGGCCATCGTCATCTGCTCTGTGCCAACGAACGCGGCTCACTGGTGCCGATCGACTACCAGGGACACGAAGGCCAGCCGATCACGATCGGCCAGCGGTTCATACGGGCGATCTTCTCAGCCGATCTGAACGCCGACGCCGCGATGGAGTATTGCGGCATCGGCGTGGTGCGCACGGGTGAGGAAACGCTCGTCGGCATCGATCTGGCTCGGGGTGAAATCTGGAACTATCCCCTGCCCGAAGGCATGCAGCACCACGCGGCCCTGGAAATGGTCGCCTCGGGCAACGTCGTGGGAACCAAGCAAGGTCAGTGGGTGGTGGCCGGAGCCGACGGCTCGTTGCACGTGCTGGCGGCCGACGGCACGCCGATCGATCACTGGAACTACGGCAACGCCATCTCCGGCCTGGCCGTGACCCGCAACGACGGGCCCGTGCTGGTCGTCGCCACGGCCAAGAACATCGAGGCCTGGAAGGTCGAGCCTCGCTAGTGAGCGACTTCTCGTCCGGCCTGCGTCACGGTGATTTCCGCACGCTGAAATTGGTGTACTCCAAGGTGGAGGTGCTGTCGGCCGTTGCGCCTGAATACAGGCCAACCAAGCCGCCACCGCCGGGCGGGAAGCCCTTGAAATCTGCAGCTTGCCTGTCATGGACGTAGCAAGATGCCGAATTGCCTTTGAGCACCACGCGCAAGTCGTTGGTCTTGCCGACGCCCGTTTTGATGGCATCGCTGGCCTGAATGGCCACCGGCATCAACGTCCTGCCGTTGCTGCGTCGCGCGACGAAGTAGTAGCCGCTGCTTGTGATTCCGGCATAGTAATAGGAGCTTCCAGTTTCGGAACCGGAGAATAGAATTCCGCCCTCAGCGTTAGGGCTTCGGCTCGTTTGCGACTCCGTTATGCGGATGTCGATGTCGAACGATTGGCAGGCGACTGCACGACCAACGGATTGTTTTCGGCGTGGAACTGGTCGCTGGCCATTCCCCAGGCCGGGTCGAGCTTGAAAAAGTCATCCGAGAAAAGCACCGAATCGTCAGCCCACAACGAGGTGGGACCGATCGCCGGCAACATACCAAGGGTTGTCAGAACGACTCGCATGGCACGCTCTTCGAACCTCGATTAAAGGACAAACCACCATGGAGCTTTCTAGTTCCACAGCTCCTTTGACCCTTACAATCCCGACCTGAACAAATTCATTCCAGGTCTGGCTCCGCGGCGCCCAGGCCAGCTTGAAATCGGCCCAGCGCGCCTGGCAAAACGCCACCGTCGCCAACCAGCACATGCCCGGATCGATCGATCCGGTTGACGTCGAGCGATTGCGCCGGCGTGCCGAAGTGTACCGGATCGACCTGGTGCGCGGTCGCGCTCTGGCCGGTGGAACGCGCGAGGCGCAATTGCAGTGGCGCGTTCGCATGCTCAGTGACGAGCTCGATCGATTGAACGAAGCGGTCTTCCGCATGGGGCCGCCCCGTTCGTCGTATCTCTTCTGGCGATATTGACGGTCGGGCCGGCAGGCCAGAGCGGTTCCCCGACCTTTACGCCCACGCTTTCCTGGCAACGTCGGTGGCGGTTGGCTGGATCATGCCGCCATCTCCGCTCGATGCCAGGCTCACGGCGCTACCCAATGCAATGTAATGTATATTTGACATAATGTAATGTATACGTTACATTAGTATCTGCCCGCGAGTCGACGTTCACCGGCAGCCGTCTTCCAGAGGAGTACGCCATGTGCCAGACCCAAAAAGCAGCGTGGTTCAACTTGATCACCGTCGGTTTGACGCTCGTAACCGTGCTGGCCCTCTACCCATTTTTAGGACGTGGCGCGGCCGGCGGTTTTGGACTGTCGGGGTTCTTGGGCTTGTGTCCACTGTTCTTTCGGAAGCGTCGAGGCCAGGTGCTGGCCGATGAACGGGATCTTCTCATCCAGCGACGGTCCACGATCATCGCCTACTCGGTTTTCTGGGTGGCGTTCGTCGCCTCGGCGATGCTTGCCCTGACGTTGTACGGCTTTGACGGCGCCGTTCCGGTGCCGGTGCTCGTGAACGCCGTTTGGCTCGGCCTGATGCTATTCGTTGGCCTGCAAGCCCTTGCCACGCTGACACAATACGGCCGCGGAGGCGCCGATGCCTGATCGAAGTGAGCTGACGAATCGGATTCGAGAGCATCGCTTTCGAAATGGCGAGATGACGCAGGAACAACTTGCCGGGCGGGTGGGCGTTACCCGCCAGACAATTATCGCCCTGGAGTCCGGTAAATATGCCCCGTCGCTGTTGTTGGGATTTAAACTCGCTTCCGCCTTCGGTGTGAAGGTCGAGGAAGTATTTCAGTACAACGGTTCTTCCACCGCATCATGAACGATGACGGAGCAAGCAGCTCGAAGTCGTGCGGGTTAGGCCTTATTTACCGTTTGGCTCAATATGCACCAGCACGTCTTTGACGGCCGTGAGCTGGGTCACCAACCGGTCTTTGACGGCATGGCCGATCGAGTGCCCCTGACTGACGCTGATATTGGGCGACACTTCGACGTGGATGTCGACCAGGTATTCCAGGCCTGTCCTGCGAACGTGCAACTTGTCGAGGCCACGAACGCCCTCGACGCCGAGAGCCAGGCTTCGAATCGTGTCGAGCATATCCGGGTCGGCTTGGCGATCCATCAGCACTTGCAAGCTGGCCCAATACAGCGCGCCGCCGGCCCAGAGAATGATGCCGGCCACGGCAAAGACCGCGATATGATCGACTTTCTGCATGCTCGGTCCGCCCCAGCGAGCCGTGGCCAGGCCGATCAACACGACCAACGAGCCGAACACGTCGAGCCGCTGATCCCAGGCCGCCGCTTGCAAGGCCTGCGAGCCAGTCCGCTCGGCAATGCGGCGCGAAGAACGAAAGATCAACTCATTGAACACAACGCTGGCCGAGGCAATCCACAGCGTATAGCCGCGCGGCGGTTCTTTGAGCATCGACCAGGTGACGATCGCTTCCCATGCGATCCAAATGCCTGAGAGTATCAAGAACAGGGCCACGGTCGAGGCTGCGATCGATTCGATGCGAGCATGGCCATAGGGATGCTCGCGGTCGGCCGGTTGCTCGGCCCACCACAGCGAAGCCCAAATGGCCGCCGAGGCCAGGGCGTCGCCCAGCGAATGGACCGAATCGGACAAGTAGCGCCAACGAATGGCCGTACCATCCGCCGGCCAGCTTGGCGATGCCCAGCAGCAGCGTGACGCCCAGCGCGCTCAATGCGGCTCGGCGCGTCTGCCGATACCAATCGTGAACGTCGGCCGTAGCGTCGTGGTGCGATTGGTCCAAGCCCGAGCTTCTCCTGTAGGTCAGGCACTCCGTGCCTGACTTGCACGCCTACACACGACGGGTTCCCTGATTCAGGCCAGCACGTTGCGGAGAAACTGCTGGGTGCGCGGCGATTGAGGACGATCGAGCACTTGCTCCGGCGAGCCTTCTTCGATGATCCGGCCGCCGGCCAGGATCACGACCCGGTCGCCAGCCCGCCGCGCAAAACCGATTTCGTGCGTTACCAACACCAGCGTCATGCCGTCCTGCTTCAGGTCGCTGAGCACTTCCAGCACTTCGTGTTTCAGTTCGGGATCCAGGGCGCTGGTGATTTCGTCGCACAGCAGGGCCTTAGGCTCCATGGCCAAAGCCCGGGCGATAGCCACACGCTGCTTCTGACCGCCGGAGAGATGCTGCGGATAGGCCCGGGCCCGGTCTTTCAGCCCCACTCGCTCGAGCAGCCGCCAGGCGCGCTCTTCGGCCTCGTATCGTGGAACTCCCAGCACGCGGCGCGGCGCTTCGGTCACGTTGTCCAAGGCCGTGAGGTGCGGGAAGAGTTGAAAGTCCTGGAAGATCATGCCCGCCATTCGCCGCACCGCCCGACACGCCGCGCCCCTGAGTTGCGGCCTGCCGGCTCCAGTTCGTGCTGGCCAACGCGAATCCGCCCTCCGTCGAGCGGGTGCAGTGCGTTGATGCACCGCAACAAGGTCGACTTGCCGCCGCCGCTGGGGCCCAGCAGGGCCAGCGTTTCGCCCGCGCGAACCGTCAGGCTTACACCGTCGAGCACCAACCGCTCGCCATAACGTTTGGTTACTCGGTCGATCTCGATCAGGCATTCGGGCGAGGCCAGGTCGTTCATCGGCAAATTGCCTTAGGATCGGCCGGAAAACAACTTCTCCGCCATCCCCTCTCCCCTTGTGGGGAAGGTAGGGTGAGGGGGAGACAAAAGCGGAAGTTTTTTTCCGGTCGATCCTTACTTGGCACTGATCATTTTCCCCTGCTGCCGGACATGCAAGAGCAACGGCCGCGAGGCCTGGCTGCCGGCCTTCGGCGCCCGGGCATTCGAACTCTCGGCATAAAAGTACCGATCGGTGTCGGGCACCCAATTCGCCGCGGTCAGAAAGACCTCTCGTTCGGTCTCGTTCTCGCGAACCAGGATACCATTGAGGCCGATGTTGTCGACGATAATTCCGTGCGGCAAGTTGAGCACATTGAACGGCACGCGGTCTTTGAAGCCGTTTCGCTCGACCTTGATCTTGGCGGTGACTCGCTGGCCCGGCGCGATCGTCAGTTCGGCCGGCTCGAGCTTGATGATCAGTTCGGGCTTGGCCGCCAGCGTCACGCTGGTGAAACCGGGCACGTCTTGCGTCGCCGTGCCGCCGCCGACTGCGGCGCGGGCCGTGAACTGCACCTTTTTCCATTCTTCCGGCTTCACAGCCACGGCATCGGGCACCGCGTTGAGCACCGTTCGAGCTTCAAGGTGTCCGGCCTGGACCACGATCGGCGTCGAGATGGTATAGCCGGCCGGCACACTCGAAACGTCGATCACGATGTCCTCGTCATAGCCGTCGATGCGATCGGCGCGGAACACCAGTCCCAGTCCGCTGCCGGCGTTGACGGTCGGCGTGCGATTGGCGAGCGTGATTTTGTAGCCGGGCTGCGCAGGCCGTACGGTCAGCCGATAGGCGAAGCGGTCGCCGCTGAACCCCCGGACATCGCTCACGCGGACCAGGTAGTCACCGTCGGCTGGAGCCGTGAACATCAGCCGCGAATCGCTGCCTAGTTCGCGATCGGCATCGTCGTCGTTGGCGTAATACAGCGGAAAGGACGGCAGGCCGTTGGGAATCAGCTTTTCGCCCGGTTGGATGCGCCTCGACAATGTAGCAGGGTTCGTCCATGGCATGGGCCGTGGCGCGTGGTGTCGAAATAGCAACGTCGCAATCCGCTTGAAACGTAAAAGGAGAAGCCCGAATCGGGGCCTTGCGGCATACGGAAGATCTTGCAGATCTCCCCCTGCATGAACATGAACTGGTTGAGTTCCATTTCCTGCCAATTGAAGACCCGCACATCGGACTCGCGGGAACTGATCGGCCGGAACGTGACGTACGAATCGCGCACCGCCTGCAAGATCAGCCGTTGGACCGGACGGCCCTGAGCGTCGAGCACTTCGATCTTGGTGTCGGCTGGCGAGCCGCGTCGCGAGGCCGAGGCGTCAATCGACCAGCGCTGGCCCTTACGCGATGCGAAACGATAGAGATCGACGTCGGCCGCCTCGCCGCGCGACCAAAGCCGTCCGCCTGCATAGGCCGGCGTGGCAATGGGAGTGGCTTGCGCCGGCAGATCGTTCGGCTCGCGCTCCACCAACTCATTGTCAGCCGTGGCTTCGACCTTCAAGGGCAACCCGTTGCGAAAGCGGCTCGTATCCAAGGGGACCATCATCTCGCCGGGCTGCTTGGGGTGGATGCTCACGCCCGCATCGGCCGGCAGGTTATAACCTGCCAACTCCAAGCGGGTCTCGCGGCCAACGGGCACCGACAGCGGGAAGACGCCGGTCACGTAGGTCAGTTCGCCGGCCGAGAGTCGGTAAAAGTGCGTCGCCGAGCCGGTCAGCGTGAAATCCTGCACCCGCACGGTATAGCGGCCGTCGGCCGGAATCTTGTAGGCGATCAGCGGATCGTTCTGGTTGTCGAAGTCGTTGTTCACAGCCACGACTTCGCCGGCCGGATCGAGCAGCGTCAACAGGCCGTTGAGCATCGAGCCGGCCGCTTGGCAGATAGCTCGAATACGAGCGTCTGGCCGGCCTTGGCATCAAAACGGTAATGGTCGCGGTTTCCACGGTTGGCGATTGCGCCCCAGGCCGTAAACGGCAGCTTCACCGTCGAGGCCTGGTTGTAGACGTTGCTCGGTTCGGCCTCGACGACCTGCGGAAGATCGTCAACATACAGACTAAGGGCCGCGCTGGTGCCGCCTTCCGTGGTGACGGTGAACGAATAGCTGCCGCGGGCGAGCGCCGCCGCCGGCGTAACCTCGGCCAGCAGTTGATTCGGCCGGCTCGGATCAGCCGGCATCAGCCGCACGACGAACGATTGCGGGCTGGCGCCGGCGAATTTCAATTGCGTTGCGCCCAACAGGTTCTTGCCGGTGAGCTTTAGTTGGGTGGCAACTCCGCGCATCACGCCGCGAGGCTCAACCATGGTTAGTTCGGGCTTGGCCGGGCGGATCGGGTCGCCGGTCGATGTGTCGTAGAAGGCGAACGTGCCGTCGAGCCGGCCGACCATCAAAGATTTGCTATCCGGGGCGATGGAGAGCGCCGGCGCCCAGTCGGGCTGCTGCTCGAGCAATTCGCGCTCCGCGTAGTTGGTCGTGGTCCACAGCCGCACCGCGCGGTCTTCGCCGCTGCTGGCCAGCGTCTTTCCGTCGGCGGAAAAAGCCAGCTTGAGCACGGCTCCTTCGTGTGCGAAGCGGGCCACGACCAGAGGATTGGTATTCTCGGCGGCCGTTTCGCTGAGTCGATAAATGCGGATCCGGCTGTCGACGCTGCCGGAAACCAAGGTCTTGCCGTCGGGGCTGAAGGCCACGCAGTACACGTCCTTCAACGGCTGCGAAAGCGTGTCCAGACGCTGGCCGGTGGCCGTGAGCCAAAGCTTGACCGTGCGATCGGCACTGGCGCTCGCGAGAATCTTGCCGTCGGGATGAAAGGCCAGGTCGAAGATCGCGCCGTTGTGCCCGGTGATGGTGCGCAGTTCTTTTCCCGTGGCCGTATCCCACAGCTTGATTTGTTGATCGTAGCTCCCCGTGGCCAGCGTCTTGCCGTCGGGGCTGAGGGCCACGGCGTACAAGCTGTCTTTATGACCGAGGAAGGTTTGCTGCACCGCGCCGTCAGCGACGCGCCACAGCCGGGCTTCGCCGATCAGGCCCGGCTCGCCACCGGCCGTGGCCAGCAGCTTGCCGTCGCGCGAGAAGGCCACGGCCGCCACGTTGCCGCGCAAACCGCTCAGTCGCCGTACCAGCGCGCGGCTTTCGCGGTCGATCAACCGCACGTCCTGGTATCCAGCAACGGCCAGCAACTTGCCATCGGGCGAAACGGCCGCGGCCGTGATCGCCTCGCGGACCGCCTTGCGAGGCTTGATCTGCGGCGTCACCAGCATCGTTGGATCGGGCGCGGCGCCGCTGGGGCCCTTGGCCCCGGCATCGATCCAGCGCTTCAATATCCCCAGGTCACTTGAAGTGGGCTTGGCGTTGTCTTCGGGGGGCATGGCAGGCTTGGCCCGGCCGTCGAGCACCAACAGCAGCCGGCTGCGATCGCTCGAACCGGCCACGACGACCGCCCCGCGCTCGCCTCCCTTCAAGATGCCGGCATACGAATCGAGGACGAGCCCCTTTTCAGGCTCTTCGGCGCCGTGGCAGCTTACGCAGTATTTGCGCAGCACCGGCACCACGTCGCGATTGAAATCGGGCACAGACTCGGCGGCGAAGATTGCCAATGTCGAACAGCCCAGCGAACTGGTCAGGACTACGAGAGTGGCGATTGCGAATCGAGGCCAGGCCATGGGGCTTCGCTCCGTTGGCGATTAATGGTTCAACAAGAATTCTGTACTGCTGAGCACGCCCCAGCAAAGGTCTTCCAGCGCGGCGCGGCGCTCGGCGGCTGGCGTTGCGGCGAGCGCTTGCAGGATCCCGGTCTTTTCTTTGGGCGTCGGATAACGCGACAGGGCCGACAGGTACAACTCGTCGACCATCTGCGTGTCGGACGTTTTATCCTTGATCCAGCGGCCGATCTGGTTGTTGGCCGCTTCGAGCTTGCCGTTCAGAGTCTTGCCGTTCGAGATGTGCAGCACCTGCACCATGCTGGGTTGGCGTGGCTCGCTCGCAATCGCAGGTGACGGCCCGTTCGGCGCGGCCGAACGTTTCCAGGAAGTACGAAGCGATCATCGAGTCGGGCAATTGCATCGCCCGCCAACCGGCCGGATAACCGGGGAACATCGTCGGCTCAGCCGTGACCTGGCTCATGGCATCGAGCATCACTTCGGCCAGCAAGCGCTTGGGGTAATAGTGCGAATAGAACCGTTTGTCCTGCACGTTGCCGGGCAAGGTTTTGCTGGTGCGCTGGTAGGTGGCCGACTGCATGATGACGCGCATCAGCGCCTTGAGATCGAAGTGCTGATCGACGAGGTATTTCGATGCTGCCGACAGCAGCCTCTCGTTGCTGGCCGGGTTGGTGAGCCGCATGTCGTCGACCATTTCGACCAGGCCTGCGCCGAGGAAATTGGCCCACACGCGGTTGGTGATCGAGCGGCTGAAGTAGGGATTCTCAGGCGACGTGAGCCAGCGGGCCAGCGGCACGCGCCGATCTCCCGGGGCGTCGAGCGCCAGCGGCGCGCCGTCGAGCGGCGTGGGGGGCTGCGGCTTGCCGGTAAGCGGCTGAATCAGTTCGCCGTCGCTGGCCGCGAACACTGTGTGGCTGCCGTCCATGTTGGCCTTGGTGCGCACGCGGGAGTAGAGGTTGGCCATGGCGTAGTATTGATTGTTCGTCCACTTTTCGAGCGGATGATTGTGACAGCGGGCACAGTTGATCGACATGCCCAGAAAGGCCACCGTGGTGGTCTCGGCCATTTCGAGCGGGTCTTTGTGCAGGATGAAGAAGTTCGCGCCCCCCTGCTCCAACGAATTGCCTTGAGCCGTGACCAACTCGCGGACCATGACGTCCCAAGGCGTGTCGGCTTCGACCTTATTGCGGATCCATGTGTAGTACGACCACATGGCCGCGCTAGGCTTATCCGTCGGGCCGAACTTCAGCCGGTCGCTATTGACCAGCAGCAAGTCGGACCACTTGTAGGCCCAATAGTCGACCCACTCGGGCCGATGCAGCAGCGTTTCGATCAGCGCATCGCGCTTCTTGGGCGACTTGTCCGCCAGGAACTTTCGCACTTCGTCGGCCGTAGGCAGCATGCCGATCGAATCCAAGTAGGCCCGGCGAATGAACTCCTCGTCGCTCGCGAGCGGCGACGGCGGAATGTTCAACGCCGCCAGCTTGTCCAGCACCAGATCGTCGATGAAGTTGTGGCGCTCGGCCCGGGCAAAGACGTCCTTGGCCACCGGCTGGGCATACGGCGAACTGATCGACGTGATGACGACCTTGCTCAGGTACCAGGCCGTGATCGCTCCTTCGCCGAAGCCGCCGACGGTGGCTGCTCCGCGGTCGTCGACCTTGGCCACCGATTCGTTGGTCGAAGTATACTTGGCCCAACGCGTGACGTCTTCGACATGGCCGTCGGTGAAGTGAGCCAGGATCAGGAATTGCTGCTTGTCGCCCGGCTTGAGCACTACGCCCGGCGGCAGGATTTCCAGCTTCACCAGCCGCGGATCGCTCGGCTGCGGAGCGGGCATGCCCGCGGCGATCCAGTCGGCCAGCACGCGATATTCGAGCGAATCGACGTCGAAGCGGACGCCGCCCTTGTGCGGGATGGCGCCGGTCGGCTTGGTCAACAGCAGGCTGTGTCCCGGATCGCTGGGGACGATTCGCCGTCCGCGGGCCTGGCGGGTGATGGCCAGGAAGTCTCCCTCCGGATCGTAGCCGAACGAGTGAAATCTTGAAGCCGTTCTTGCCGGCCTGAGCGCCGTGGCACGGGCCAGAACTGCAGCCCGTCTTGGCCATCACTGATTCGACGTGATTGCGGAAGCTCCAGACAAACGGCTTATCGAGCCCCGTGACGCGGACCGACGTCTGAGCCGAGCGACCGCCGGCCTTGGCCGTAACCGTGGCCTGGCCATTGGCAACCGGCTTCAAAACGCCGGCTTCGATCTGCACGACCTTCGGATCGCTCGTTTCGAAAGTGACGTCCGCCGAAATCTGGCCGACGAATTGCCCATCGCGGCGCTGCTCGACGACCAGCAACTGCCGGGCTTCGGGGCCCGCGAGCACCGTTTCGGATGGCAAGATCACCAGATCCTCGGCGGCCGAGGCCCGCGAGCCGGTCGCCAGCGTGACGAGCACTGCCAGCGCAAGCACGGCCCGGTCGAGCAGAATTGCACGTTGAGTTCATTCGCAGAGGCATGGGCAAACCGCTCCGTAACAATCAGCAGGCAATCGCAAATCGGCAGTGTGATGGACCGTACCGAGCCCAGGCGTCAGCCCGGGGATAGCGTTGATGCTCGAACTCGGCTTATTGGCAGGTCGAGCAAATCCCGGGGCTTACGCCCGGGCTCGGGTTCTGGCTCGGGGAATGCCGCGGCATGCCGAGCATCCGCTCGTGTCAGGTAGGCTTAAAACAGTTCTTTGATTTCGTGCTTGCCGGTGTCGACCAGCGGGAAAGGCCGCTTCTGCGGACCGGGCAATTGCGTCTCGAGGTTCAAACCCAGGCTGTGGTAGATCGTGCCCACCACTTCGGCGCAATCGGTGGGTCGTTCGGCCGGGACGCCGCCAATCTGGTCGCTGCGACCGACGATGCGGCCTCCCTTCACGCCGCCGCCGGCAAAGGCCGAGGTCCAGCATTGCGGCCAATGGTCGCGGCCGCCGGCCGGATTCACGCGCGGCGTGCGGCCGAACTCGGCCAGGCTGGCCACGAGCGTTTTGTCCAACATGCCGCGCTGGTACAGGTCTTCCAGCAACGCGCTGTAGCCCTGGTCGTACATCGGGGCCACGATGTCGCGCATGCCTTCGATCGAGGTGAAGGGCTTCGAGCCGTGGATGTCCCAGGTGATTTCGTCGAAGACGGTCAGGAACGTATTGAGCGTGACGAACCGCACGCCGGCCTCGACCAGTCGCCGCGCCAGCAGGCAGCACTGGCCGAATCGGTTCATGCCGTAGCGCTCGCGCACCTGTTGCGGCTCGCGCGAGAGATCGAACGCCTCGCGAGCCTGGCGGCTGGTCATCAGCCGGAAGGCCGAAGCGAAGTTGCTGTCCAAGAGTTGGGCGTCGTCGCTCGCCTCGAAGTTCTTGACCGTATCCTCGACGATGTCTGCGCATCCGCCGGCGCCGATCGAGACGCGCCTCGCCGATTTCGGCCGGCGGCAACAGGTCGGGAACCTGGAAATTCGGCTTCGACGGATCGGCCATCAGCACGAACGGATCGTGCGACTTGCCCAGGAAGCCGGCGTCCTGGCCGTGCGGCAAGTTGCCGCCGGTGCGGCCCATCGGCTCGGGCAGAATGACGTGGGCTGGCAAATCGGTTCGCCGCCCCTTCAGATAGCTGACCACGCAGCCGGCATGCGGCGAATTGACGCCGCCGGTGAACAGCCGGCCGGTCTGCATCATCTGATGGCCTGTATCGTGAACTGCTGCCGCGGTGTGGTAGCACGATCGGACGAGCGAGAACTTATCGGCCTGCTTGGCCATTAAGGGGAAGATCTCGGAGAACTCAACGCCCAGGGGCCACGGTCTTGATTGGTTTGAACGGCCCGCGGATTTCGGCCGGGGCGTCGGGCTTCATGTCCCAGGTATCAAGCTGGCTGGGAGCGCCCAGGTTGAAGATCATGATGACCGAGCGGTCGTCGTGACCTTCGGCGATTTTGCCCTGCGCCTTGGCGGCCAGCAGATCGGGGAGCGAAAGCCCGATCGCGCCCAGCGTTCCTGCTTGCAGGAAATCGCGCCGGCTGATTCCGTCGCAGGTATGAGCTGTTCCCTTGCCGGTCAATTGGAGCATTTCAGCAACTCCTTTGGCCTTGAGGTTGGCTCTCTGGGGAATGCGGCCTCGAGCCAGCACGCCATGAATGTCGATCCGCGTACCGGATCGAATGGAGCGAGCTGGGCCGCTTGAAGCGTGGTTACCTCACGTACCACGCCCTCAGGGTGTGTGTTATCGGGCGTAGAGCGTTTCCGCACGCGCCCCATAACATATTTAATCTGCCAAGAAGGGTAGGTGAAGTCAATCAGTTTTTAGAATAAACTGGTATGATATAGAATAACGCAAATCCGAATTCGAGATTTTCCCTGATGCCGGCCCGACGCACTCGCAAAACCGATGAAGTGAAGCAGCGGCTGCTGGCCCGGCTGCGCAACGGCTTCTATCAGCCGGGAGACCGATTCCTGTCGAATCGCGATGTGGTCGAACTCTTCGGCGTGAGCTACCAGACGGCTCACCGACTCATTGCCGAACTGTGTGCCGAAGGGGCACTCCAGCGGCGACCGCAGTCGGGAACCTACGTGCCTGGAGGCGTGCGACACCTGGTCGGCGCCCAGGTGCTGTTCCACCCACGCGCGGCCCAGGAATCGAGCTTTGGCTCGAAATTGTTGTCGCAGTTAACCCGGCGGCTGGACGCCGACCGGATTGATTGGACGCTGGAACTGGTCGAAGGGCCACCGGCAATAGCCCTGGACCGAGTGGCCGTCGTATGGGAATTGCCGGAGACCCTAGCGGCGTGTACCCGGCAGAACGTCAGCGTGGTGCTGGTGAACGACCGGCCGCGTGCCGGTTTGGACGCGCTGTTTGTCGACAGCGTTTCGACCGACGATTTTGCCGGAGGAGTGTGCGCCGCACAGTTGCTGCTGGCGCACACGGGGGCCCGAAACGGCTTTGCCGTGCTGGGTGGTCCGGCCGACGATCCCCGCAATCGTCAACGCGTCGAGGGCTTCTTATCGGTGGCCGGGGCTCGGGTCGTCGAGGCCCAGAGTTGGTTCTTCGAGGGAGGCTATGCGTGCGCGCCTTTGGTCGTGCCGCATGCCACGGCGGGTCTATTCTGTTCGAACGACCAATTGGCCGCAGCCGTCATCCGCTGGTGCCGCGACCAGGGACGACCCCAGCCGCCGATCGTCGGCTTCGACGACGCTCCCGTCGCCGAGTTGCTCAACTTGACGACGATCGCCATCCCCTGGGATGAATTGGTCGAAGGAGTGGTGCGCGTGCTCAAGCGCCGACTGGCCGGCGATCGCTCGACCAGTTCGCAACAGATCTTCCATCCGCGGCCGGTGATTCGCGGGTTTGGCCTGAGCCCCGCTCCGGGCGTTCGTTGATGGCGCGGATGCCGCTGGTGCCCGCGGACGCGGTGTATTTCATATTATGTACTGTGATAGTACATGATTACTACGCCGTTCCGCAGTCTGTCCGCATGGCGAGTAAAATTGCGTACGGAATACAACCCCTCTCCTGGACCATTTTTTGGCCCCCTCATTTACCCTCTTGTTTCGAGTCCAGGCGTGGGCTAGGTTGCCGACTCGTTTCAACCAATTGCGCATCGGAAGGCGGTTCAAGGACTTCCCGAATTCAAAAACGACAGGATTGGTTCACTGTCGCGGGAACGCTGCGATTCGACGTCGGATAAATAGTCCGGCGAAGTTTGGCACGGTGCGCAGAAGTAAGCGGTAATGCGTGATCCGACACCGGGTTCGGTTCCGGTGGCACGGAGGCGTTGTTTCTTGCCCGGCCCTTCTACCGCGGGGCCCTAGCGAAGGAGCGTGAATTGAGAATTCTAGGAAACTGTCTGGTTCTATCGTTGTTGTTCTGCCCGGGGCTTGCAAGCGCCGATGAAATCGGCACCACTGCGAACGGCGTGGCGACCACCACCGAAGACCAAGGCCCGTCGCGGTTCCACGACCAGCCGATCGTCGTCGAGGGGTACCTGTACCTGCCCACCGAAGAAGACAAGGACGAGTACCGCGTGCGGATGTTCGACTCGGAAAGCTCGTTCATCCTGAAACTCTCGGACGAGCAGAAGAAATGGGCTGCCCAATGCGGCCAGGAGCCGATCAAGGTGCAAGGCACGTACAAGGACGGCGGCATCGTTGAGGTCGGGCAGATGGCCCATTGGTACCTGGACGATGTAGCCTGGCAGATGGTGTGCGAATGCAATCGCTATCGTCAGGCGCACGGGCTGCGACCCTTGCAGCCGTTGCGTGACCTGCTCTACACGGCGCACCAGCACACCTGGAACATGCGACACCGTTATGGCTTCCGCCACGGCGGCACCAGCGGTTGGTCGGGCGAGAACATCGCGGCCGGTCAGCCCAACGCCACGAGCGTCACCAACACCTGGTACAACAGCAGCGGCCATCGGGCCAACATGCTCAACCCCAACTTCTCGTACATTGGCGTTGGGTATTACAACGGCATGTGGACGCAGCAGTTCCGTTAAACGTCTGCCGAGCGCGATTGAATCGCGCCGACAGAGTTTCGCAAGATGGCTGATTGTGCCTTCCGTGGCCCAGCACCGAAATCCGGTGCTGGGCCATTTTTAATTCTGAATGCTGGGCGATTCGCTGCACGTTAGAATCCAGTAAAGTGAACCAGCCCAATGTTCGTTTTCCGTCGTGGGAAGCGACGTTATTTTGCCCAGCTTGGAGGGATGTTCGAGCCATGTTGCGTTTGCGCCTCACCATCAGCAAAGGACTCTTTCTGGCCGTCGGCATTTTCTCGGCGGCGATCGGCGCCTACGGAACGAATCTGATCCAGGACGCCAATTCGACCAAAGACTGGCCGACGGTGCAGGGCAAAATCGTCACCGCGGAAGTTCGGCCGGGGGGGACCGAAGGCAAAAGCCGGCCGGCGGTACGATTTCAATATTCACTTCGCGGGAGTATTTACCGCTCGGAGCAGTATCGCCGCAACGTAGCAGGCCAGTTGATGAACACGGCCGCGGCCGAAGCGCTGGTCAAAAAATACCCGGTCGGAACCCAGGTGCTGGTGCATTACGAGCCGGAGAACCCCAGCAATGCCATTATTGAGCAAGATGATCCCACGTTGGGCTACCTCGTATGTTCAGCGGCCGTGGTGATGATGGGCGCGGTCGCGATTTGGACGATCGGGCAAAGGAAACGAGCGAACCGGAAATGACGAATGCCCAAATGACGAATAAAGTGTTGTGCGGTTGAGGATCGTAGCAGGCCCTTCGTCATTCGCTATTTGGATTTCTTTCGACATTCGTCATTCGGAATTCGTCCTTTTATTCCCACAGCACGACCAAATCCCCCGTCTCCAACTGGCTGCCGGGCTGAACCAGCACCTCGGCAATCTTGCCGTCGCGCTCGGCGTATAGCGTGGTCTCCATCTTCATGGCCTCCATCGAGACCAGCTTCTGGCCCTGGGCCACCTTGTCGCCCGCACGCACGGCCACGGTCACCACGACGCCCGGCATGGGAGCGGCCACGTGCGCGGGGTTGTTGGGGTCGGCCTTCTTCCGCACCGCCACTTCGCCTTCCAACGAGTGATCGAGCACCGTGACTTCACGCGGCTGCCCGTTAAGTTCGAAGAACACGGTCCGGCGGCCGTCAGGCTGCGGATCGCCGATCGTCAGAAACTTGACGATCAGCCGCTTGCCCTTTTCGATATCGACGCTGACTTCCTCGCCCACCACCGGTCCGTACAGGAACAGCGGGGTCGGCAGGATGCTGGTGTCGGCGAATTGTTCCTCGTGCGTGACATACTCGGTAAACACGCGCGGGAACATCATCGACGAAAGAATCTCCCGCAGCGTCGGCTTGCGTCCCAGCAACTTTTCCAACTCGGCGCTCTTGGCATCAAAATCAGCCGGCGGCAGGCTCGCCCCGGGCCGCCCTTCGACGGGCTTCTGGCCGCGGAGAATCCGCTCACGCACCTTGACCGGAAATCCGCCGGGCGGCTCGCCCATGCGGCCGGCGAGCAGATCGACCACCGATTCGGGAAACGCCAGTTCGCGTTTGCTGTCGAGCACGTCCTCGGCCTTCAGATTGTTGGTGACCAAGAACAGGGCCATGTCGCCCACGGCCTTCGACGAGGGCGTGACCTTGACGATGTCGCCGAACAGTTGATTGACGTCGGCGTACATGCGGCAGATCTCGTGCCAGCGCGAGCCCAGCCCGATCGCCTGGGCCTGCTCGAACAGGTTCGTGTACTGGCCGCCGGGCATCTCGTTGTGATAGACGTCGGCCGTGCTGGCTTTCATGTTCGCTTCGAACGGGACGTAGTAATCGCGGACCACTTCCCAATACTCGGCCACCGACTCCAGATGGCGGGCATCGAGCCCGGTATCGCGAGGCGTATAGCGCAGGCTTTCGACCACCGAGTTCAGATTGGGCTGCGAGGTCAGGCCGGACAGCGGGGCCATGGCCGCGTCGGCGATGTCCAGGTCGACTTCGGCGGCCTTGAAGATCGAGGCCGCCTGCACGCCGCTGGTGTCGTGCGTGTGGAAGTGGATCGGGATGCCGATCTCCTGCTTGAGCGTGCGCACCAGCAGTTCGGCCGCGTACGGCTTGCACAAGCCGGCCATGTCCTTGATGGCCAGGATGTGCGCGCCCATCTTTTCCAGCTCCTTGGCCATCTCGACGTAATACTTCAGGTCGTACTTCGAGCGCGCTTGTCGAGGATGTCGCCCGTGTAGCAGATGGCCGCCTCGCACAGGGCGCCGGTCTCGAGCACGGCCTCCATGGCCACGCGCATGTTCGGCAGCCAGTTGAGCGAGTCGAAGATGCGGAACACGTCGATGCCCGCCGCGGCGGATTCCTTGACGAACGTCTGCACGACGTTGTCGGGATAGTTCGTGTAGCCGACCGCGTTCGAAGCCCGCAGCAGCATCTGGAACAGCATGTTGGGAATCCGCTCGCGCAGGTCGGTCAGCCGCTGCCAGGGGCATTCCTTCAGGAAGCGCATGGCGGTGTCGAACGTGGCCCCGCCCCACATCTCCAGCGAGAACAGATTCGGCAGCAGCTTGGCGTAGGCCTCGGCGATGTCCAGCATGTCGTACGTCCGCATCCGGGTGGCCAGCAGCGATTGGTGGGCGTCGCGGAACGTCGTGTCGGTGATCAGCAGCCGCTTTTGCTCGAGCACCCACTTGCTGAAACGCTCGGGCCCCAGTTCCAGCAGCAACTGCCGCGTGCCGCTCGGCGGCCGGCTGATAGCGGCAGCTTCGGGCAGCGGGCGCCTGGACGCGGCTCAAGCTGAGCCGGCTTGTGCTTCACCAGCGGATGGCCGTTGACGATCACGTCGGCCAGGTAGCGGAACAGCTTCGTGGCCCGGTCGCGGCGCGGCTTGAAATGGAACAGCTCCGGCGTCTCGTCGAGGAAGCGCGTCGTGTAGCCGCCTGCGAGAAACTTGGGGTGCGTGACCAGGTTGATCAGGAACGGGATGTTCGTCTTCACGCCGCGGACGCGGAACTCCTGCAGCACGCGCTCCATGCGCCGGGCGGCATCGGGGAAGCGAAGGCCGCAGGCCGTGACCTTGACCAGCAGCGAATCGTAGTACGGCGTGATCACGGCGCCGGAAAACGCCGTGCCGGCATCGAGCCGCACGCCCATGCCGGCCGCCGAGCGGTAATGCGCGATCCGGCCGTAGTCGGGCAGAAACTTGTTCGCCGGATCTTCCGTCGTCACGCGGCACTGCATGGCGTAGCCGCGCGTGCTGATCGCGCTCTGATCGGCCAGGCCGATCTCCGTCATCGCCCAGTTCATGGCCCTGGGCGACCAGGATCTGACTGCGGATCAGGTCGATGCCGGTCACTGCCTCGGTGACGGTGTGCTCGACCTGGATGCGCGGATTGACCTCGATGAAGTAGAACTTGCCGCTGTCGGCATCGACCAGGAACTCGACCGTGCCGGCGTTGTCGTAGTTCACCTGGCGGCCGATCTTCAGCGCCGCTTCGCAGATGTCGTCGCGCAGTTTGGGATCGAGGTTCCAGGCCGGGGCGATCTCGACGACCTTCTGATGCCGCCGCTGCAGCGAGCAATCGCGCTCGTAGAGATGGACCAGGTTGCCGTGCTTGTCGCCCAGCAGTTGCACTTCGATGTGCCGCGGCCGCGGGATGAACTTTTCGAGAAAGACGTCCGAACTGCCGAAGGCCGCCTGCGCCTCGCGCTGGGCCTGTTCCAGCGAAGCCGCCAGGTCTTCGGGCCGGTTGACCACGCGCATGCCGCGGCCGCCGCCGCCCTTGGCCGCCTTCACCATCACCGGATAGCCGAGCTTCTGGGCCAGCGCCGAGGCGCTGGCCGCGTCGGTGAGCGGTTCGGTCGAGCCCGACAGGACGGGCACGCCTGCGGCCGTGGCGATGCCGCGGGCCATGATCTTGTCGCCCAGCTGTTCCAGGATCTTCGGCCGCGGGCCGAAGAAGATGATGCCCGCCTCTTCGCAGGCCCGGGCCAGATCGGGGTTTTCCGACAGGAAGCCGTAGCCGGGATGGATGGCGTCGACTTCGTACTCTTTGGCGATGGCGATGATGCCGGCAATGTCGAGGTAGGAGCGGATCGGCTCGCCCGGCTTGCCGACCAGGTAGGCCTCGTCGGCCTTGAAGCGATGCAGGGCGAAGCGGTCTTCGTGCGAATAGATGGCCACGGTGCGAATGCCGCACTCGTGGGCCGAGCGGAAGACGCGGATGGCAATCTCGCTGCGGTTGGCGACCAGCAGCTTGCGGATCGGTCGGATGGTGCTCATGCGATGCAAACGGAGAGGAAGTGGTGAGTGATCAGTGATGAATGCGTAATGCCTCAGCACACTTCGCCGCGTGCACGTGCCGACGCGTTTAAAACTGCGCGATTGCCAGCGTGCTTTCGCCGTCGTGGCGACCGTTCAAGCTTCCCGAAAAACCGGCCAGCGTCAATGGGCCGCAGCGGTTTCCGGCACAGCCTGGCGGGGAGGGCGGAAGAACAGGGCCAGCACGACCGCCGCCGCTAGGGCAATGCCCGACGGCCAGAGGAAAATCGAGCGGAACTGGTAAACGTCCCCCACCTTGTAATACTGGCCCAGCATGGGCCAAATGAAGTTCCCCACGAACGGCCCCAGGCCCAGGATCAGGAAGTTGAACAGGCCCTGGGCGCTGGTCCGGGCATCTTTGGGAAAGAACTCATCGACGAAGATATAGACCGTCGCGAAGAAGAAGGCGTAGCAGATGCCGTGCAGCAAGATGACCAATACGTCGACCGACGGAACCGGAACCAGGGCAAACACGGCAAACCGCACGGCATGCCCCAGGATGCCGATGACCATCGTCGTCCGCCAGCCCAGTCGCTTCAGCACCACGCCCAGCATGGCCATGGTGCCGATTTCGGCGATCTGCCCCAGGCTCATCACCGGCATGACCCAGTTGGCCGGAATTCCGACGCTCTTGAGATAGTCGTTGGTGAAAATGAAATAGCACGTATGCACCGTGGCATCGACGAACGTGATCGCGAACAGCACCAGCAGGAACGGCATCCGCAACAGCTTCATGGCTTCGAGCCAGGCAAACGACTCCTGCCCTTTGGTGGCCGGCTTGGGCGGAGTATGGGGCAAGCGTCAGGCTAAATGCCGCCAGCACCAGCGAAGCCACGCCGGCTACGACGAACGTCCAAGGAACGTCGCGCTGCAGCGGCTTCGCCTTGCTTGCCTGCCGCCAGCGCCTTGCCGAACCATTCCACCGGCCCGACTTCGCCGAACTCCGGCACGGCGGTCCAATCGAGCAGAATGAAGACGAAGGGCCAACTGACGGCCACCCAGCCAATCGTCCCCCACAAGCGCACGGGACCGAAATCGTTCTGCGGGTCGCGCAAGTTGGCGAACGCAATCGAATTGGTGATGGAAATCGTCGGCACGTAGAACAGGCAGTGGACGAGCATCAGCAGGAAGAACGGCCAGAAGCTGTGGACCCAGCCCAGCGCCAAAATTGCCAGGCCGCCGACAAAATGGCTCACGGCCAGGAATTTTTCGGCCGCGAAGTTGCGATCGGCAAACTGGTTGCTGAAGAACATGCCCACGAACGACGCAATGGCGAAGGCGTTCAGAATCCAGGACTGCTCCATCGCGCTGAAGCCCAGGCTGGGCAAGTAGCCGAAGATCAGGGGGAGCCAGGCGCCCCAGACCACGTACTCCAGGAACATCATCGCGCTGAGGCGCACTCGGTAGGGCGAAGCGGCGTGGGACATCATCGTGGCGTGCCAGGTGGGGCCGGGGTGTGGAAACCGGACGATTGTAACTGGCTTGCGCCGGCGTTGTCTACACGCCGGTCAACCAACTCGTACGCCAGGGCTTGCACTATAGCCAACGAATCTGGATTGGGAACAACGTTTGGAACAGAAGGACGCGAAGGACGCAAAGTTCATGGTGTCGTCTCCTTGGCGATCTTCGCGACCTTCTGTTCAGAGCGTCGGTCGGATCTTACACTTAAATTAACGGGGTCATGCCCCATACTCGCTCCGTCGGCTAATCTCGTATCCACCCCGTTTTGTGAGCAATTCCCATGGCCACGCTCGAAAACGCGATTGCCCTGGCCGTTGAGGCCCATCGTGGGCAAAAGGATAAGAACGGCGGGCCCTACATCCTGCACCCGCTACGCGTGATGTTCCGCGTCGAGACCGACGTGGAACGCATCGTGGCCATACTGCACGACGTGGTCGAAGACACCGGCCGCACGTTCGACGACCTGCGAACCCTGGGCTTTTCTGAGGAAGTGTTGCAGGCCCTGGACTGCGTCACCAAGCGCGAGGGGGAGAGTTACGAGGATTTCGTCGAGCGGTCAGCCTCGAACCCGATTGCTCATCGGGTCAAGCTGGCCGATCTGGAAGACAACATGGACGTGCGGCGGCTGCTGGCCGTGGGCGACAAAGACCGCGATCGTCTGGCCCGCTACCTCAAAGCCTGGCACCGGCTGAAGCGGGCGTGAGCTGCGGAAGCCCGACAGGCGAAAGCGTCCAGCGGAAGCCGCTCATAGGCCTCGCCAAGCCAGCCGGTTTCAGGCACGAAAGTCAGGCACGGGGTGCCTGCCCTACAATTACTGCCCTCTGCCTACTAGTTATCGCCAGCGGTAGACCAGGAAGCTGCTGATGCCCGTGGCGTTGTAGACTTCGGCGCGGGTGAGCCGCGCGTCGGTCACCCAGCTTAGCCAGGGGGTGATGTCGTAGTTGATCTGCACATTGCCAAGGACGTAGCCCTGGCCGTTCGAGTCGACACCGCCGCCGGCATAAAGCAGGTACCACAGCTCGTTCGCGCCTTTGAACGTGTCGCAGCTCAACCACTGCTTCCATTCCAACCCCAGCGTGCCGTAGGAGAAGTTGCGCGGCGAGAAGTAGGGATGGATGGTGCCGAGGACCGGATCGAACGGATTGGTGCCGAAAATCGACTGCTGAGCGTACGTCAGGTATTGGTACGTGCCCAGGGCCTTGAGCCGCCGCCGGCCTTCGAGCAGCAAGTAGCCGGTGCGGAGGAAGGCTTCGTTCATCGTGTTGTGGTCGGAGTAGTTCGCGAAGCGATACATGCCGGTCACGTCCCACCAGTGGGTCGGTCGGTAGAAGAGATCTAGTTGCGGGCCGTAGCGGTAGATGTCTTGCCGAACCGATTCGCCGTTGGCGTAGACGTTGTTCAGATAGGCGCCGAGCGTAATTTGGGCGTCGTCACGCGTGAGCAATTGCAAGCCCGAGGTGAACGTTGGCCGGGTCTTGAAGCCGTATTGGTACTGCTCGACGTTCACTTCGGCGAAGGCCAGCGTGTCGAGCGCGACCTTCTTCTGCACGCGGCTGTAGACGATCTCGCCCAGGTCGAAGGGGCCATCGGTGGGATACAAAACGCGCTGGCGAAAGCCGGCCTCGATGAACTCGTTCTCATCCCCCAGGCTGTAACGTTGGCCGACCGAGTAATCAGCCACGGTCATATTGGCCAGTCCCTGGCGGCCGTTCTGGTACAGGTAGTCGTAGCGGATGATCGTCTTGGGCCGCAGTTCGAGTTGCAGCCGATTGATTGCGGTGGCCGCGTCGCGATGGCAAGGATCGGCGGTCAGCAGCCGCCCGTAGGCGTCGATGGCCGCGTAGGTGCGGTTGATCGCGCTGTTGGACTGGCCCAAGTCGAAATAAGCCTGCTCGTTGGTTGGTTCGACGCACACCGATTGCTCATACCAGGCCACGGCCCGATGGTCTTTCCAATTCCGCAGCAAACGAGCTTCGTATTCGTGCGAGACCAACTGGCCGAGCACGATGCCCGGCTCGCTCGTTTCCGCCCCTGGCATGAACGGGCTCTCGGCCGGGTTCGAGGGCGGCATCGTCCGGAGTTGCGTTTGCACCGAATCGGCCAGCGGGCTGCCATAGACGGCCGCAGCGCGGCGGATGCCCTGCACCGAATCGAGCGTCCGCCCGGTTTCACGCAGCACGTTGATGTCGTCCGGCACGTAGCGGAGTACGGTCTGATACTCGGCCAGAGCCTGGTTATAGCGCAGCAACTCGACGTCTGCGCGGGCCAGGCCCAATCGCGCGCGGATGTTCGTGGGCGAAAGTTGCAAGGCCGACTCAAACCAGCCGGCCGCAGCGGCTGCCGCCGTGCCGGTGCCGGGCGATGAAACGGGAAGGCACGATTGGCAGATCCCGCTACGGCAACCGCAGCCGCATTGCTTGGCCGCTTCGCCACGCATCGACAGCAGCAGCACGTTCTGCGGCGAACACAGCAGCGTCTGGTCGAGCACGATGGCCGCGGCCGAGCAATCGCAATAGCCACTCGCCCGGCCAGCGAAGATGGTGGCCCAGGCCGCCGGCGGCACCAGCCGCGACGGGCCGAGGCTCAAGGCCGATTGTGACACCCCCGGCTGGCCCAGCAGGCTGGCCGAGCGAAACAGGCCGTAGGCCACGTCCGGCGTGCGGGCGTTTGCGTCGGCGGCCAGCAGTTCGAATTCGTGAGCGGCTTCCGGCACGCGTCCCGATTCCAACAGGGCGTAGGCCGCCTGCGTGCGAATGGCCAGAGCATTGCGGGCATTCGTATCGTCGGGCGGTAGATGAGCGATGCGCAGCGCCGCGTCGAATTGCCGGGCTTTGGTCAGCGTATCGACCAGCATCAGCCGCGCGGCGACGTCGTTGGGCTTCTCGGCCAACAGCGCATCGAGCGCGGAAATTGCCTGTTCAAAGCGGCGACTGAGTGTGAAGTTTCGAGCCATCAAGCGGCGGATTTCGCGGCGGCGAGGATCCGCGGGGGCCGTACACTCGTCCAGCGCCGCCGTATACGCGGCGTCGGCCAGGAAGAACAATCGCGCGGCGTGGAAGGCATTGCCCAGCAAGATGCCGGCTTCGATGTCGTGCGGGTCGGCGTGCAGTCGCCGGCGGGCGATGTCGATGGCTTCGGCATATTCGCCTACGACCGTATGGTAATCGGCCAGCACGGTGGAATAGATCTGATCGTGCGGATTGGCTTGCTCCTGAGTCAGCAACTGGCGGGCGAAATCGACTTCGAACAACCGCAAGTGCGTGCGGGCCGCGTAGAGCACGGCCCGTCGCTCGTCCGGGAAATGACGGCTCACCAGTTGGAACAGCGCCAGCGCCTCGGGCGAGGCCTGCTCTTCGTACAATTGCGTAGCCAGTTCGAACCACAGTCCGGCGTCGCGGATGCGTTGCGGCTCGACCTGATCGATGAGTTCCAGGGCCTTGAGCCGGTCGTTGAGCCGTGCGTGGGCCAGGATCAGATTGGCCGACACGCCTTCGTCGCCGCCGACCGGTGCGCAAGCGGTTCGAGCAATTGTATCGCTTCGCGCGGGCGGCCCAGGTCGATCAGCAATCGGCCGATCTCGCGCTGGTTGTCGACCGACAACGCCGACAGGTCGCCGGCATGGGTGTCGAAGAGCTGCTGCGCCGCGGCGAGCTTGTCTTCGGCGATGAGCGACTGCGCCATACGGACTGCGGCGCGCAGCCGGAATTCGGGATCGGCCAGCAGGGGCTCGAGTTGCTGGCGAGCCAACTCGTACTCCGCAACCGCAGCAGTACGTCGGCCAGCATCCGGCGGTACTGAGGCATGCGCGGCTCGCCGGCCACGAGTTGTTCCAGCTCTTGGCGTGCGTCGCCGTAGCGGCCAACCTGGGCCAGTAAGCCTGCGTACTCGAAGCGGGCCTGGCTGTTGTGCGGCGTAAGCTGAACCAGTTCGGCGAACCGGGCCAGCGCTTCGGGCAGGTTCCCCAAAGACACGGCATTACGGGCGGCGCGCAAGAGGATTTCGCTGCGCAACGTGACGGGATCGATTGCCGGCGGTGGGATGGCCGGCGGTGGGGTAGCGGGGATCGGCGCGTACCTCGGCTCCGCCGCGGTGCAAGCGCACCCCGGCCAGAGAACCAGCCTATCGTTACCGCGGCCATCAAGACCGCGGACACGGTTCTCGCCCGCATTGATCCGTCGCCCGTTTGAAGTTACACAGCGCACCCTGGAGCGTGCTATCGTCAAACGCGGCCACGGCCATTGCTGTTCGTCACGAGGGCCGCGACATCTTGCCGCGCGCATTCCGGTGAAACGAATGCGCCGGTTATAACAGCGATCGGGCACGCAATCGGCGGCGAAGCTCTACACAGGCTCGGCCGGTTGCGGCGAGACGGTCGTGGCCGTTAACGCGTCGGCCGCGCCGTTTGCGGAGCGGTTATGGTAGGGGCTGCCAAACGGCGCGACGCCGAGCAAGCCGCCATTCGAACCCCATAGTGCCACCCAGTCAACCCAGCGGATGTCGACTTCGCTGAACAAGACCTGTCGTCGCGGCAGAACCGGCGGGCTGACGGCATCGGGCGATGCGGACCCTGCGGCTGCGGAACCAGGCTCGGGCTTTGTTCGAGATTGTATAGCCAACCCGGGCCGTCCGCCGATTGCAGTCGCACGATCAGCCCGTTCTCGACCAGTTCGAACGACGCCTCGCCGGGGACGAGTGTGGCCAGATGCTCGCGTTCCAGATCGACGTCGCTCATCTTGAACAGTCCGGTGAGCGCCTTGGTCAGGGCCTGCCGCGCATCGACTGTCCAGCTCATCGAGCCAGGACCGTACCGGACGTCCAGACCAGCAATCGGCCCCAGCGCTCTTCGAAGCTGATCCACAGGCTCCGATCCACAGGGCTGTGCTCCGCAGTTCGACGCGTACGTTGTTCAGGCCGACGCGCACCTGGCCCACTCGAAGCGTCCCGGCCGGCCAGCACTCGCTTTGTTCGAGCAACGCCACCAGTTCGCGCTCGACGAAATGCCGCACGTCGACGGCGACGTCTTCGATCTTGCCCTGGAACTTGCGCGAGGCGGTCCATTTGCCGCTGTAATGGGCCCGGCGATCAGCCCGGCGGAGCCTCGTGAACAGCTTGGGCAAGGTGCCGCTGTGAAAGCCCGGCCGCAGCAGGCGGGGAATGGTTTCGCCGTGGCGACCGACCAGCACGGGACATAAGTTCGGCAGCCGATTGGCCGCATACAGCCGCCAATTCTCCTTCAACTCCCAGACCAGGAACCCGAAGATGCCGGGGACGCCGAACAGGATCAGGCCGGCGTACGAGGCGGCCTCGGCTTCGCTCAAGCCGAAGTGTTCGACCATCACGCTCTTCAGCATCGGGAAGCCCATCGGAAAAATGATCTTGTGCGAGACGGTGACGACCGGGAAATGTTTGATCGGGTTGACCTGCGGCTCGATCAGCAGGTTGACGATGAATCGCACGACGTAGGCCACCACGGCCCAGAACATGCCCAGCACGGCCTTGGTGGCCACGGTCAGCCGGTTTTCGCCGCTACGAAAGCGGAGCCATTCGTCGACCGTGTACAGGAAGCGTTCCAGGGTTTCGAGCAGTTGGTGAAAGCTGTCGGTGATGAAGCGGAACATGGCCGCAAAGACGCGAAACTTCAGATGGTGCCAACTGCGGACGACCCAATCGGTGACGAACTCGTCGACGTTGCGACCGAGCCGCGAATTCAACAACAAGTTCATGCTGAGGAAAATGCCCAAATCGGCCGACAGCGTCAGCTTGTGCCGGGCCATGACCGAAAGGGCGCCGATCGTCATGCCGCTGAATACGATCGGCTTCAGCGCATAGCGCCGGAACCACTGCACCCAGCGGCTGGCCAGCAGCCGGTGGACCCAAGGCAAATCGATCCAGGTCATCGGCAGGCGCACCAGCCAGCGGCCGGCCAGGTACGTCGAGCGGAGCACGGTCAGGCACGATCGGCGAAACGCCGTATGGTAGAGCAGTCCGATGAGGAACAGCCCCAACAGCAGAACCAGCGACATGCCTGCCGTCGTCAGCACCTGGTCGGTTTGTTCGGTGTGTTCCGCGGCGTCTCCGGCCAGGCCCCAGTGGGCGGCCAGGTGCTGAAGATGCTGCAAGGCTTCGAGGATCATGAACGACCCGCCGAAGGGGAGGATTACGTACAGCGTCAGGAAGCGGCCCGATTGCGTGCCAAAGGCCAGCGAACTGAGCATCTGCGGCAGCCGCAGGTAGAGTTCGCCGCGGCTATGGACGCCGTCGAGCGTGACGGCCAGTTTGCTGTCGGCCCGCAACAATTGATCGCCCGAGAGAACCTCCATCACTCCGCCCACGTCGCGCAGCTTGAGGTTGTTGCGCGAAATGGCGTCGCGCAAATCGCCCATCGTCAAGTATCCGCGGCGAACGATCAGGTCGATCAATTCTTCGGACAGCTTGTTGCGCGCCACGCGCTCGGGCACATTTGCGGGCACCAGGCCGACGTCGTCGAGCGCCTGCACCACCAGCGGCCGCAGGTATCCGGCCAGGCGGCGCTCCGTGACGGCGACGGCCGATTCGAGCATGGCCGCCAATTGACCGCGCTTGCGAGCCGCCACGCGGACCGCTTTCAGGCGCTGCTGCGCTCCGTGCAGATGCTTGACCATCAGCACGCGGCGCTGGGCCGGAAGTGGCCGCTTGAATGGGGCTGCGGCACCAACTGCGCAGCCAGCCGAACAGGTCGAGCTTGAACACGCCCCGTTCGTGATCGACGCAGACTTTTTGCAAATCGTACAGCAACCGCGCTTCGGGCGTCCACAAGCCGTGAGTCGATGCGGGCAACAAGGCGGCCAGCGCGTCGGCCCAGGACTGTCGGTTTCCTGATCGGGCAATTCCAACGCCGCCCGCAGACGGCGGACGAGGCGTTCCAGGTCGTGGCGGGCCTCGCTGCGGGCGCTGCGGGCCAGCTTGGGACCGACCAGCGCGTCGCTCGCCAGCGCAGCAACGCCGAGCGCACCAGGTTGCCGCGAGCCCGCGATCGGTCGGCACGTTCCATGATCCGGCAATATGTCCGCTCCGATTGCTTCGGCGCGTGCATGATCGGATGTTCGACGCGGGCTTCGAGTCGCGGCCTCGTCGCCGTCGGCTTCGTCTTCGGCAATCTTCGGTTGCGCCGGGCAACTCGGTTTGTGCGTATAGCGCGCGATGGTTGACGTCCTGGCTAACGACCGCCTCGGCGCGCGCCAGGTCGTCGAGCGAAGGAAAATAACTGGGCAGCAGCGCCGGCGCGAAGTACTTCAATTCGAGAAACACGGCCGCGAATTCTTCGTAGACGCTCTGGTCCGTCACCGGCGGCAGCAGCAAGTCCTCGCTGCGCAGCACCAGGCGGATTTCGTCGAAGGCCGTCGAGCCCAGCGCCTCGATGCGCCGGGCCACGTCGGTCGGCGTCAGTTGTGCGCTGGCGATCCGGTCTGCCAGGGCCATGTGAACTCGGGCGTGAAACAACAGCCGCCAGTATTTGGACAGCGCCCGAGCGCGAATCATCGCCAGCAAGGCTTCAGGTTCGGGGCGGGCGATCAGGATCAGGCTGTCGGGTAGGGCCGTTTCGGGCGGCAGCCCCAATTCCGACAACTCGGCAATCGCCAGCAGCGATTGGCGGCCGACAACGTAGGTCTTGCGATGCGGCACGCGCAATCCGGGGCCTGGCACCTGGCGGTCCTGCTTGATGACCCGCCGCAGGATGCGCGGTGGAACCAACAAGACGCTCGCATCCGCCTCGCGAAGGGCGGAGTCAAGCTCTGCGACCGTCAGTCCCCAAACACCAGTGGCTTCCATAGCGGATTGCAGAAGTTTGCGGCTGATCGCGTAAGTCAGGCGCGAAATGCCTGACAATCTGTAGGGTAATATGGCCCGAATTTGCCAGGCACGGAGTGCCTGACGTACGGAAGGATTGTTCTTCTTCACTCCCAGCTAACGCACGCGGGTGGGCAGGATGACCATGGGCATCCCCTGCCATTGTAGGCGCTGCTGCAAGGAGTAGGCGGTTTGGTTGTGCAGGATACGCTGAAACCAAGTGTCCTTTTGGAACACCAATTTGCCTGCAAAGAAGATTACCTTAGGGAATTGCTTGGAAATGACCAAACAGAGGTGCTCCAGCTCGTCGACGGCGTCGGTGCCGATCGACAGGTACGACGTAGCCGGCATTCCCAGCCCGTTGGCCATGTCGACGTATTTGCCCAGACGAATCCTCGGAATTGTGCCGCAGGGCATCCACGGCATCGGCACCTTTGAAATTACCGGAATCGACGACCGCTACAGACAGAAAAATCAGACTCTTGAAATGTCCGGGGGCGAACCGCACCGCGTTCAACGAGGTATGCACCCCCAACCCGTTGTAGCCGCCCACCAGGATGGCGGCTGCGGGCAAATTGACATCCGGAGCGGATGGTAATGGGTTTTCCGTAAGAACTGAGATGCGTGAGCGTATCGTCCAGGCGGTGCAGGCGGTCGATGACGCCGCCGTAATGCCAATGGATGACGAAGCACAGGCCAATCAAGCAGGTGGTCACGAAGAGCGTTTTCCAGGCCCCTTCGTCGAACTTCTCGTACGATCGTGACGCCCAGAATCGAGATGCAGAGCACGGCCCCGCCCACGAACAACGCCAAGCGCCGCAGCCAGAGCGGGTTCTCGTGACGCACCTGCCACCAGTGACGGCACATGCCGATCATCGAGAGCGAAAAGGTCAGGAACACGTTGATCGAGTACATGATCACCAGCGTCACGACGTTGCCGCCGGTGTAGACCAAGGCTGCCAAGGCGGAAATGCCCATCAGCATGATGCCGTTGTGCGTGGCCAGCCGGTCGGAGAGGTTTGCGAACCAATGCGGCATCCAGGAATCGTGGGCCATGTTGGCCAGCACGCGCGGACCGTCGATGAAGCCGGCCTGCGCCGCCACGAGCAGCAAGGTTCCTTCCGAGAAGATCGTCGTCAGGATGAAGGCCCCGCCGGCCCAGGAATCACCCAGCCCCAGTTCCTTCATGAACTGCTCGCTGAGCACCAGGTTCATCGTCTTGCCCAAGTCGGGATTGAAGATGTCCTGGATGTTCAGCATCAGGTAGGCCAGCATCAGGCCGCCGGCGGTCAGCGACAGTGAAGCCGCCATGTAGATCATGGTCTTCTTGGCCGTAATGACGCGGGGCTCGCGCATCACGGGCATGCTATTGGAGACGGCCTCGATCCCGGTGTACGTGCCGGCACCCATTGAATAGGCGTGCAGCAGCAGGCCCAGCATGGCCCACAAGCCGAAATTCGGGTTGTCGACGCTCTTGGAAACCTCGTGCGAGACGTCCTGGACAATCGCGCCAGCGTCGAGCGCGTGCATGCCGAGCACGCCGCAGATGATGATGGCGTGCGTAATCAGGAACAGGATGAAGATCGGCAGCAGCACCATCACCGATTCTTTAACGCCGCGCAGATTGAGCACGATCAGAATCAGGATGGCGGCGATTTCGAACGTGAGCTTCCAGGGAAGCCAGTTCTGATCCGATCAGGCCGAACAGCGCATCGCCCGCGGCCGCCACGGAGACGGTGATCGTCAGCACGTAGTCGACCAATAGCGCGCAGCCCGAGATGACGCCTACCGGCCGACCCAGCAATTTGCTGGCCACCAGGTAGCCGCCGCCACCGCTGGGGAACTCCTCGATGATATGGCTATAACAGGACGAGATGACGACGACCGTGAAGATCGTGGCCAACGAAAGAAACACGGCCAGGTAAGAGTGGTCGTGGAGAACGTGAAACATTTCCGGCGGGCCGTAACAACTCGATGACAGGCCGTCGGCTCCCAGTCCGACCCAGGCCAGAAAGGCCACCAAGGTCACGTGGTGGAAGATCGAGGTGTCGTTGATGTCCCGCGGCTTGCCGATCAGGAAGGTCTTAATCTTGGCCTGAATTGCCGGCAGCGTGTCGTCGAGCGGTTCGCCCTCGCTCAGTTTGATTTGCGGCACTTCATCCGGCGGAACCGTTCCACTGGGGGTACCCGGCGGCGAAGAAACGGTTGCCGAATGCTCGGGCTGCGACGCCCGAAGCGCGCTCTCCCCATCCGCCGGGCTGGCAGGCTTGGAGGAAGGCTCAGGCTTTTGTTCGGACGGGTTGGTCGAATTCATGGGACTCTTTTTGTGACCATGAATCGTAAGTCTCAGCCCCGCCGCTTGCAATGGGCCAAGACCATGATCGCTGGAAGAAAGTGGCGGAGAGAACGGCTTTTTGCCACCCTAAAAAGACCCCGGCTTGGGCGAGCCTTGCGGCTCGCCCAAGCCTGAGGGTTTCTTCTGGCTAGGCGGAAGCCAGAGGATTGCGAGGCATCCTTGCCTTGTCACACGAACACGAGAAGCGTTATTAGATCCTTCTTTACGTGTGTGAATTCTTAAGCATTCAGCGGGAAATCTTAGGCATCGCTGCTATGCCCGACCATGGCAAAGTCCGGATAACCGATGGGCACCCATCTCCGGAATGTCCAGACCGCCGATTTCAGTCTCGGCACTGACGCGGAGCGGAGTGATCAGATTGCTGAGCTTGAACCAGGCATAGGCCATGACGAAGCCGAAGACGGCCACAACAGCCGCATCGAGCAACTGAGCCATCAACTGCGACGAGTCGCCGTACAGAATGCCAGCCACACCGTCGTAGCCGTACTGCTTGGCCATTGGGGTCTCCGTGCGGACCACGCCGTTCCAGCCCAATCCGTACTTGCCGTTGGCAAAGATACCGACCGAAATGACGCCCCACAGACCGTTCATGCCGTGAACCGACACGGCACCGACTGGGTCGTCAACGCCCGCCTTGTCCCAGAACCACACGCTGACCACGACGACCACGCCGGCGATGATGCCGATGACGACCGCCGCCCAGCTATCGACGAAGGCACAGGGAGCCGTGATGGCCACCAAACCGGCCAGCATGCCGTTGCACATCATCGAGGGGTCGGGCTTCATGCCTTGAATCATCATGAAGAACATCGACGACAAGCACGCGGCCACGCCCGCCAGCATCGTGTTCACCACGACTACGCTGATGCGCAGATCGGTGCCGGCCAGCGTCGAACCCGGATTGAAGCCGAACCACCCGAAGCACAGGATAAAGGTACCGATGATGACGGCCGGAATATCGTGACCGGGAATCGCCTGAGGCTTTCCGTTCAGATACTTGCCGATACGGGGGCCGATGCAGATGGCGCCTGCCGAGTGCGATTACACCGCCCATGGCGTGTACCACGCCTGAGCCGGCAAAGTCGACCGCTCCATGCCCTAGTCCCCAGTTCTTGCCAGCTTGCGCTAACCAGCCACCGCCCCACACCCAGTTGGCGTAGATACAGTATGGCAGCGCCACCCAGAGTCCGTAGATGACGAAACTCTTCCACGCCCAGCGTTCCGCCATTGCACCGGTCGGAATCGTGGCCGTGGTGTCCATGAACACCATCATGAAGAAGAACAGGGCCATCACGCTGACGTCGTCAACCCCGTGCAGGCAGAAGCCCTTGGTGCCAAGCAGACCGTACGTCGGCAAGTTCGGCTCACCGCCGATGCCGATGCCTTCGTTGAGCACCGACACGCCCGGGCCGAGCGAGGCGTACCAACCTGGCGGTACAGGGCCGTTGAACCAGTTGCCCCAGCCAATCGCAAAACCGTACACCCAGAATGCCATGCAACCCAACGGATACACCATCATGTTCATCGCGAACGTATGCGAGGCATTCTTGGCTCGGCACAAGCCGCCTTCGACCATGGCGAAGCCAGCCTGCATGAACATGACCAGGAAGCCTGCCAACATGGTCCACACCATGTTGATCGAATACAGGTTGTGGACGATGCGGTCGTAAAGACCGGCATTGGTGAGCTTCGCCGGATCGTCATCGCCGGGCGATGCCGACGGTGTCGTCCAGTAGCCAGCATTCGCACCGATTGGATCGGGCCACTTCTTTGCGTCGGCACCGGTGTAATAGGCCGGCAACTCAGCGGCAGGGGCCGCAGCCGCCGCAGGTTTTTCCTCCGTCTTGGGGTTCTCCGCAGCTTTCTCCTGTGCCCACGAGGTTCCCTGCCACAGCAAGGACAACGCCAAAACCAACAGACCATACCTACAGAATCTCATCGACATAGTTTCACACTCCCTAATGGATCGAAGCAGACGAGCACGAGTAACGAGGGTGGGAGTTGAGGGCAAGAATGAAGCCCGCCTTTTCAACAACCCGGGACCGCCTTTTTCACCGAGCCTTTAGCGCAACGCCTCAGCCACCGAGCGACCAGAGAATCGCTCAGCAGCAGTAAAGGCTGGAATTGACTGCGCAACCCAAACTTTTGCGTTTACGCCGTTCGCCCCCGTTCGCAAACCATGTGCCAAGCAAGCACACGCCAGCTGCTCGAATGCCATGATCTGATATTAGGTCATTGTCGTAACTGACTTATTAATAATTACATGGGTCGTTTTTTGATGCGACTGAAGAAAATTTTCAAATAGCGAATGCCGCACGCCAGCAACAGGCTTGCTGCAACCGCGCGCAATGCGCGCTTAAGCAGCTCTCGCGGTGTTTTTGGGCAGCCTGCCTTAGTAGGGGAGCCCGTCTTGAAGGGCCGCATTCATCCTACAACGAAGTCATTTAGCGATTGTTACGACGCGGCAGACCAGACTGCGGCGACGAAGAAATTCTGGGCGTGCCCGAATGTCATTTCGACGACGGCTTGGCAGCATAGCAACGAACCAAACCGGCGCGATCGACCCTGAGGCGCAGTATTTTCGCAGCTTATAACACAACGACCCGCCGAGGGGGGCGGAGCGAGCGGTAATCTCCGTCTTCATCGGTCGAGGAATTCATTGTGCTTGCAAATCGCAATCGGTGCTCCGCAGCACTGCTGGCTGTCCTGCTCTTCGGTTTCCCACAGTTGACTTCGGCGGCCGAACCGCAGGCCTCGAACGCCGAGAAGCAGGAGGAGATTCACCTGGGTCACCAATTGCACCCGGCTTCGGTGCTGCCGTTCGCTGGGTTGCTGTTGTCGATCGCCGTATTGCCGTTGGCGGCTGGGCACTGGTGGGAGAAAAACCGCAACAAAGGCCTCGTCGCCTTGGCGCTGGCGCTTCCGGTTGTCGCGTATCTGGCCGGCGCGTTCGGTCATGACGGTGTCCACGAACTGGTTCATGCCACGCGCGAATACGTCTCGTTCATCGTGCTGTTGGGTTCGCTGTTCGTCATCAGCGGCTGCATTCATGTGCAAGGCTCACTCTCGGGCACGCCGCTGGTGAACACCGGCATGCTGGCCTTCGGCGCCGTGTTGGCAAATCTCGTAGGCACGACCGGCGCTTCGGTGTTGCTGGTGCGTCCGATGATCCAGGCCAATAGTAGCCGTCAGAACAAGACCCATGTTTTCGTGTTCTTCATTTTTGTCGTCTCGAATTGCGGCGGATTGCTCACGCCGCTGGGCGACCCGCCGCTGTTCCTCGGTTTTCTCAACGGCGTGCCTTTCGGCTGGACGCTGCAACTGCTGCCGCAATGGGCCGTCGTCAACGGCTTGCTGCTCGTTATCTTCAACGTCTGGGATCAGGTGGTGCTCAATCGCGAAGAGAAAGCCCGGACCGGCTCGCAATTGGAAGAGGTCATGCGGCACCAGCCGCTGCGCGTGATTGGTCTGCACAACCTGCTATTTCTAGCAGGCATTGTGTTCACGATCTTTGCCGCCGGCCAAGGGTTGGGACACGGCGGCGCGGCCTGGCCCTTTGGCGTGCAGGAAGGCCTGATGCTGGTGCTGGCCGTCGGTTCGTACCTGCTCACCCCCGCAACGGTTCGCTCGAGCAACCGCTTCAGCTTCGGACCGATCATCGAAGTCGCCGTGTTGTTTGCCGGTATTTTCGTCACCATGACGCCCGCCCTGCTGATCCTGAACGTGAAAGGCGGGGAACTTGGAATCAACGAGCCCTGGGAATTCTTCTGGGCCTCGGGCAGCTTGTCGAGCTTTCTCGACAACGCGCCGACGTACCTGACTTTCGCCGCCACACTGTGTGGCACCGAGGGCATTCCCCTGGCCGGCCGGTACCTCGAAACGTTGTCTGGCGCTGCCGGCTTCGACCGGTGCGGCCGAGCGGCTCGCCGCCATCGCCTGCGGTTCGGTCATGATGGGCGCCAATACGTACATCGGCAACGGCCCGAACTTCATGGTCAAAGCCATCGTCGAGGAAAACGGCGTCCGCATGCCGAGCTTCTTTGGGTACATGCTCTACTCGAGCGGTATATTGATTCCTTTGTTCGTGGTCGTCACCTTCCTATTCTTCCGCTGAGTTCATGATGGATGCGCCAGGCCCGTCGAGCGCTGACTTGACTGCTGAAACGGCCTTGGTGGGCGTGTTGCATATCTACGTTGCGCTCGATTGGGGCGACGAGGTCGATCTCGAACGGGCTCGGCGATTGGCGCCGGCCGAACTGCTGACGCTCGCTCGGCGTTCACGCACCCCTTCGTCGATCAGTTATCGGCCGCTGCCGTTGCGGTTCCGGCTGCCGCCGCTGCCGTTGGAGCTGGCCGAGTTGGGCGCTGTTCAGGCCGAGGCCGAAGCGACGGTCTTTGATTTCGGTGGTCTGAGCCTGGCGTTGCGCGTGCCGCTCAAGCTTTCGCCCGCGGCGCTGCTGCGATTGGCCGGCTCGCTTTCCGAGCCGGCGCGAATCGTCGAGGCCGCGCGGCGCGCCATTGCTCCGCTTTTCGAGCAACTGAAGCCCGCCATTCAGCAACCGGCGGTGAGCGATCTCAGCGAAGAGTATTTCGTGTTCCAACTCGTTCCGGGCGAGCCGTGGAGCGACGTCAATCGGCTGCTGTCCTCGGCGTCGGCTTGGGCGCCGGCCTGGTGCGGCTGGAGGACGAGCCACTGGGAGCCGACGAGGTGGCCGAAGCCTTAAGGCTGCGAATCAGCTATACGCCGGCCGATTTGTTCATTCCCGAGTGGTCGGCGGCGCTGCTGGTCGATCGCGAGTGCGAAGAGACATTGCAAGTGATCGCCTTTGCCAACGTGCAATTGCTCGAGTACCGGCACATCGACAATCGTATGGACGATCGGCTGGCCGGAGCGTATCGGCTTGATCCATCCACTGGCGCGGCGCAGGCTGCCGTTCTGGTACCGGCCCGGCCGCCAGTTGCGCGAGTTGGGCGAACTACGGATGGAAGCCCACGATCTCTACGAGCGGCACCGGCAACGTGCTCAAGCTGGTCGGCGACCAATACCTGGCCCGCGTCTACCACCTGCTCGCCGGCCGGTTTCACCTGGAAGAGTGGCGAGATAGTATCCAACGCGCGTTAGAGGTGGCGGAAAATGCCTATCAGGTGGTCTCCGATCAGGCTGCCACGAACCGGATGGAGACTTTGGAGTGGATCGTAATCGTCCTGATTGCTTTCGAAGTGGTCATGGCCATGTGGTGCTAGTGCTGGCACGTTACGGCTTTGCAATCGCTTCCGACTGGAAGTATTGGGCGAATCGGCGTAGGCTTCAGTAGTGGGGGGGCCATTGCTGAGGGTCTCCCGCTAGCGGACTCCCGACCCGAACCGATCCTTGCATCCCGTTCGCATCGCCTTCTCCCGGTACGGACATCCCGCAGCCACGCCAACGCCTCTCGCATCCCAGGAAGCTATTGATGAGTCGTTCACTTCGCATCCTCGCCGCCGACGATGATCTGCAAGCCCGACACTATTATCAGCACATGCTCGCGGCCATGGGCCACCAGGTGGTCGGCACCGTTCGCACCGGGGCTGAGTTGGTCGAACAGGCCCGCGCGCTCGATCCTGACCTGGTAATCACCGATATCAAGATGCCGGACATGGAAGGCATCGAGGCCGCCCATAAGATCTACCAGGAACAGCCGCGGCCGATCATCCTGGTCTCGGGCGTTTACGACCCCAAGGTGTTCGAGCGGGCCGTGACCGACCAGATCGTGTGTTACCTGGTGAAGCCGGTCACGCACGAGTTGCTTCGCGGGCAGATCGAGCTGGTGATGCGCCGGTTCGATGAATTCCAGATTCTGCGTGCCGAGTCGACGCAACCGCGTCAGGCGTTGCGCGACCGCAAGATCGTCGAGCGCGCCAAGGCCATCCTGATGCAGGCTTCAGCATTGGCCGAGTCCGAGGCTTTCGTGCGATTGCAAAGCCTGGCTCAGCAGCAGAAGCACAAGATCGCCACGGCACGCAGTTGGTCGTCGCCGCCGCGGAAGCGAAATGAGGAAGAAATGATGAATGCTACATGCGACGTGCTGAATGAAAGGCATCTTCATTTAGCATTGATCACTTGGCCTTCAGCATTTCGTTCTCTTCGCCGGAATCGATGAACACGTCAACCTGCTGGCCGACGAACATGGGAGCGTCGGTCAGGTCGAGCGCATAGACGACCTGCAACACCCGCGTGTCGATCCGCTCGGTGTTGTCGCCCGTCAGCCAGCGTTTGGCGACGACGTAGGGTTCGACACGCACCAGTTGCAACGAGTACTCATGATCGGCCTGGCCGCGTAGTCGAGCGACGGCCTTGGCGGCGCGGCGAAAATATGGGATGTCGTGCTCATCAATATCCGCCCGGATGTGCAGCCGATCGAGCCGGCCCAACACGACCAGCCCCTGCTGCGTTCGATCAGAAACGTATTCGCCTTGGCGTACGTTGACCTGCAGAATCTCGCCGGCAATCGGGGCTCGAACGGTTGCCCGCTCAATCTCGGTGCGAATTTGCGTGACTTCGGCCCGGGTTTGTTCGACGGCGGCCCGCGCGATGGCCCGATCGGGCTCCCAGGCTCCAGCCAACAATAATTCGTGCTCTTTCTGGCGCGTTTCCATTCCTGCACGGCCTGCTCGTGGAGCAGTCGCTTGGTGACCATTTCCTGATCCGACACGGCGTGCTTGGCGGCCAACGACCTGGCGCGCTCGAATTCGTCCGACGCGCGTTCGGCATTCGCCTTGGCCGAAGCGACCTTGGCCTCGCCGGGCGGAATTTCTTCTGGACGCGGTTGTTCGAGCAGTTTGTCGAGTTGTGACTGGGCAGCGGCCATGCGCGCTTCCGCCAGGGCAAGCTGGGCCCGTAAATGCCGGTCGTCAACGCGGAACAGCGCGGTACCCTGCTCCACATGCACGCCGACACGTTCGGCTGGCACGTAAACTTCCAATACCACTCCCGCGAGCGCTGAGCCGACAAAGATGTTCTGTGAAGCTGCTTCCACGATGCCCGTCGCGGCAATCGAGTTGCCAAACGCAGTCCGCGGAGGCGGTGCGGGGGGCGATAGTCTTTGCAGCGGTTGTTGCTCCGTATAGACGTGGGCTGCCGCAATCAGCAACATTGCGACGGCGGCCAACGGAATCAGAAACAGGGAGGATCGTTTCATGGAGCCACCTCGACGTGATGGGGGAAGCGTGACGGTTGTAGCAGCCGCGGCCGTTTCAACGCGTTCGATGCGGCCGTCGCTCATGTGGACGATTTGCTGGCCGTAGTGCAAGATGCGGTTGTCGTGGGTGACGATCAACACGGCTCGCGCCCGGCCGCACGGCGACCTGCCGAAACAATTCCATCACTGTCTGGCCTGATTGCGCGTCGAGCGCCGCGGTGGGCTCGTCGCAGATCAGCAGGCGCGGTTCGTGAACCAGCGCCCGGGCAATCGCCACGCGTTGCTGTTGACCGCCGGAGAGTTGCGACGGGTAGGCCTCGGCCTTGCCGCCCAGGCCGACCTGGTCGAGCGTATGCCGGGCGCGGTGCGAGCGCATTGCGCCGCGGCCGGCCGGCCACCAACAGCGGCAGGCAGGCATTTTCAGCCGCCGTCAGGGCGGGCAGCAGGTTGTATTGCTGGAAAACGAAGCCGATATGTTGGGCTCGAAACGCAACCAAAGCGGCGGGCGAGAGTCGTCGAATGTCGTGCCCCAGAACGTGCAGCTCACCGTCGGTCGGATCGAGCAGGCCGGCCACGATCGACGCCAGCGTCGTTTTACCGCAGCCCGAAGGGCCGACGAGCATGGTGATGGCGCCTGGCAGTGCTTCGAAGTCGGCGCCTCGCAGCGCGAGCACACGCGTCTCGCCGCGGCCGAATTCCTTGGTCAGCCCGCGGCAGACGATGGCGGGTTGGTCATGGCGTCGATGGTTGACTCTGGTTTGTTGACGGTGCGCTTTGTGGGTCGCAAGCAGTGCATGGCAGTCATTACGCACCTCGAAAGACGATGGCAGGTTCAAGAATCAACACGCGACGAATGCTCAACAGACTGGCCAGCATGACGATGAGCAGTACGGCCACGCCGACGCCTGTCATGGCTTGCCAGTACATGTGCAGTCCGGCCAGGTGAGTGATCTGGCTGGTGCGATCGAAAAAGACCGCCGTCATGCCGATGCCCAGGCCAAAACCGATGCCGCCGATCGACAGGGCTTGCAAGAGAATCATCCGCACCAGGCGGCCATTGCCGACGCCCATGGCCTTGAGTGAACCGAAGTGCTTCAAGTTCTCCAAGGTGAACAAATAAAACGTTTGGCCGGCCACGGCCACGCCGACGATGAATCCCAGGGCGATCGTAATCCCGAAATTGACCGGGATGCCGGTCGAGCCGAGCATGTAGCGGATCGTGTTCCAGAAAAAACCCTGCTGCGTGAGGGCGAGCAAGCCAGTACGCTGGCTGATGCGCCTGGCAACTTCCGTCGGATCCTGGCCGGGCTCAATTTCGGCCAGCACGAAATTCATCAGGTTGCGTTGCCGCGGAACGTAGTGCAACGCTTCATTGAAGCGAGTGTAGATGATCGGCAGGGTGACGAATGGCGCCGACGCCTTGCAAACGCCGACGAGGATCGCCCGGCGGTCGTTCATCTCGAACTCGCGGCCGAGTTGAATCGGCTCGTTGGGCCAGAGATACTCGTAGCCGGCCTTGTCGACAATCACCGCGTAGGGGCGTTTCAAATCCGACAGCCTGCCGGCAATCATTTCGGCCGGAGCGCCGACCAGGCTCGCATCGTCGAGCGCTTCCAGGATTACGTTGCGCGGCAGGCCAGTGCCGAGCCGTGCCAGAACCTGTCCCTTGTAGAAATGGACGGCCCATTGCACGCCTGGAACGCTCCGTACGCGCTGCAGATCGACGGCGGGGAGCCCGGGCGCTTCATCAAAGTGCCGGACGCGGCGATCCATGACCCAGATCGCGGCGTCGCGGACGTCGAGGATCTGGCTGGCCGAGCGGCGGACGATGCCGATGAAGATCGACACCTGCTGCGACATCAGGAATGTCGCAAAGGTAACGCCGAACACCAGGCCCAGGAATTTGGCTCGGTCGCCAGTCAGCATTTTCATCGCCAGCCAGTTCATCGCCGCACCACGATCTCGCGTTCGCGTCGTTCAGGTTTACGGAAGGTCGAAAAATGACGTTTCGTCAAATTGTGGTGAAAAAAATAGGGCCGCCGGGTCACTTTGCGCCAATCTGGGCCATTTCCGCTGCAAACAGCTCTTCGCCCACTCGTTCGAGCAGTTTTGGCAGGTCAATATCGCGCGCGAAAGGCTGCCAGGCAAAGCCGTCGAGCATCATGTTGGCGTTGACCAGAATTGCCGTCATCGGTTCGTGAATTCCGAGATTCGCCAGCGAGGGGCTCGAGGCCGCGAGCGAATGGCCGCCAAACGTCAGCCCCCACAGACCAAAGACCAGTTGCTCGGGAGTGAAATTCGGGGGCAATTTCAAATCGCCGATCGCGATTCCGTCGCGAACGATGCCGCCGACGATCTCCAAGCAGTTGCTTTCACACATCTCTAGAAACCGCCGGCGTTCTTCGGAAGTCTTTTCACGCACAGAAGATAGGCGAATAACGTGCTCGATGTGCAGATGATCGGGATAGAGCCGGAAGAATACCTCGGCTGCCACGCCGATGGCGGCCATCCGCTCACGCGGCCGGGCGCGAAACGACGCTGCCCGACGGAACAGCCCCAGACGCCGCTCCATGGCCTGGTTCGCCAGCGCCATCAGCACATCTTCTTTACTCGTAAAGTGTTGGTAGATCGTCCCTTTCGAGTATTCGAGCGCCTCGGCAATCCGGTCCATGCTCAGCCCGTGGTAACCGTGTTCGACGATCATCGAACGCGCGACCGCCAGAATCTGCCCTTCACGGGCTTGGATCTCGCGCTGTTTGCGGCTGAGTTCAGTCTTCATAATGGCATTATCGGCTATTTGACACATTTTGACAAGTCGTCAAATATGACTTTTCGTCATATTTTTCAGACACTCCTATCCGGGGCGATTTCCGTGAGGCTCGTCGGTCAATCTTTCAGGTTGAACAATCGCTGAAAGGCTTCCAGCAGCGCCCGGGCGCCGCCCTGGCGGGCTTCGTCGCGCAGCGATTCAAGCGGCGGATGCAGCAGTTTGTTCGTCAGTCGATCGAACGCCTGACGGATTTCTCCCTGCTGGCGGGCCGATAGATCGGGCAGCTTATTGAATAACCGTCGCAGTTCGTCATCCTTGTGCTGCTGCCAACCTTGCTTGACGCGCATGATGATCGAGCCCGAGGCCCGATGGTTCAGGTCGGCAATGAAGCGGGCCGTTTCCTGCTCGATGATTTCCAGAGCCCTGATCCGCTCCTTGTCGCGCTCCCGACGGTTGCGATCGCAGGCCTCGCGCAGATCGTCGATCGAGTAGAGATAAACGTTCAGGCAGTCGCCGATGGCTGGTTCGAAGTTGCGCGGAACTGCCAGGTCCAGAATGAACAAATCACGCTGATAGCGTAGCGGCTCGATCCGGCGATAGGTTTCCAGCGTGACGATCGGCTGATCGGCGCCGGTGGTGCTGACCACCAGGTCGGCGGCGACGAGCGAAGCGTCGAGTTCGCTCCAACTCGCCGCCCTGCCCTGCCAGCGCTCGGCGACGTCCGTGGCCCGCGACAGGCTGCGGTTGACGACCGTTACGTCGCGAGCGCCCTGATCGGTTAGGTAGCGGAGGGTTTCTTCGGCCATCTCGCCGGCGCCGATGACCAGGATTCGCTTGTCGTCGAAGCGCTCGAAGATGGTGCGGGCGAAATCGCCGACCGCAACACTGGGGATGCTGACTCGTTTCTCGTTGACGGCTGTTTCCGTAGCCACGCGTTTGGCCACGCGTTGTGCCGCCTGGAAAATCTGGTGCGTGACGGGGCCGGTGCTGTGGCAGCCGGTCGCCAACTCGTAGGCCTCTTTCACTTGGGCCGAGATCTGCGGCTCGCCGACCACCATGCTGTCGAGACTGGCGGCGACGGTGAACAAGTGTCGGACGGCGTCTTCGCCGGTGCGTTGAAACAGGTCGTCGAAGATCTCGTCGACGTGCAGCCCGTGGCACTCGGCCAGGAACTCGACCATCTGCTGGTGCGTTGGCGAGGCGCCGTCGTCGTCGGCCACGGTGTAGACCTCAACGCGATTGCAGGTCGACAGCAGCACAGCCTCGGTGCCGGGAAACCGGTCACGTAGCGATTGCAACGCGGGTCCGACCTCGCCAGGTCCGAAAGCCAGCCGGCCGCGGATTTCGGTCGATGAGTTGTGATGGCTGCAGCCCACCATTTGGACTTTCACGAGCCACCTCGTGCGCGAGAAAACGTCCAGGGGTGCCATGGCCACGCTTGCGTGGCCAGGTTGCGCGATAGGTTTGACAAGCTCATCTTGCGGTCGCCGTGTGCCACTGGTTCCGCCAGAGCTTTTCTCAGCGACCAGCTTGTCGTTGAATTCATGTTCCGAAGGACGACGGCTCAGTCCGCGGCGCCAATTCCGTCGAGTTTTTTCCGTAGCCCATCCAATTATGGCTGGGGTTTCGTCGTGGGTCGCACCACGTTTCAGTCCCGATTCGAGCCGCCCTAGGGCGGCTCGAATCGGGACTGGAGAATCCCTTGTGCTACTGAATTCCCAGCCATAAATGGCTGGGCTACGGAAAACGGCTACTTGGAAATCTTGACACGCCAGTCGCGATAGTTCACGACCGGCGGTGCGCAGCGCTCCGGCTGCTGCTGTCGTTGCGAAGTTGCCGGCTTGGACGGCGGCGCGTGGGCCGCGCCGTGCTGCGTCGGGAGCAACAATCGCAGGCCCACGCACAGCACCAGGAAAACGAAGCTGGCGACCGTGAGATAGGCCACTTTGCGTCCCTGCCGAGCCGGCTTGTAAAATACGCTGAAGCCGGCCGCCGTCAGCATCCAGACGAGCGGCAGCGCCGAGGTCCAGACGATCGGATCGTTCCAAGGCACCTCGGCGACGTGCAGGCGATCGTGCAGCACGTTGAGCACGATGCCGGAGAGGAAGCCGATCGCCAGCATGATCACGGAAACGACGATCGCGCGAGCATTGAGCCGCTCGAGCCATTCCAGGCTGGGGAGTTTCAGAGCCTGCGAGGGGGAAAGCTTGTGTTTGAGGCGATAGGCCTGCGCCAGGGCCATCACGCCGACGACAAAGCCGATGAATACCGCCACGGTGCCCAGCAGCAGGAACGCCCCGTGAATCGAGCCCCAGATCTGTGCCGCTTCCGTGCGCGGGAACGGAGTGCGATCGGCCACGAACTGGGCCATGCCGATCAACCCCAGCACCAGCGGCAGCAGGAACAGCCCGAACGGCGTCTTAGGGTGATGGGTCGTCAGATCGAAATAGGCCAGCATCAGGCACCAGGCAGCGATCAGGTACCAGTCGAACTCGCTCGATAGCGGCGCATTGGGCTCGTGCAACGCACGGTAGACCAGGAACAGCGAATGGGCCAACAGCCCGGCGCCGGCGAACAGCAGCATCACCGCTCCGCGCACGCCGCTGCGGAAGAACAGTCGCGTAATCTCCAGCGCAAGCGCCACCGCATAACTGGCGGCAAAGCAGGTGATGCTGATTCCGGACATGGCTGAAAAACTCGAACCACCAAATTCGAACGAATGTCTAAATGACGAAGTTCGAATTTGCGTTATTCGAATTTCATTCGAATTTCGAGTTTCGTCATTCGAATTTATCCCTACTGCCCCTCGCCCTGCTCCAGGCCGTACTCCTTGAGTTTCTTGTGCAGCGTGTTGCGGTTGATGCCCAGCTTGGCGGCGGCCTTGATCTGCACATTATCGCAATTGACCAGCATCTGGGCGATCAGTTCACGCTCTACTCGGTTGACGATCTTGGCATGCAAATTATCTTCGGTCGGGCCCGCCGACGCCAACCCGAGTTGCACCAATTCCGACGTCAGGCTCTCCAGGTCGGGCTCGCGGAAGCGAGAATTGCGAGGTCGCTTGTTACCGACGACGAGTTCGGGGAGCAGGTCGATGGTCAATTCGTCGGACTGGGACATGACGACGGCCCGTTCGATGAAATTCTGCAATTCACGGACGTTGCCCGGCCAGTGATAATCCTGCAATGCCTGCAGCGCTTTGTGTTCGATGTGGACCACGTAGCGGTCGTTTTTCTCATTGTAGTAGTTGAGAAAATGTCCGACCAGTTCGGGGATGTCCTCGCGGCGCTCACGCAGCGGCGGCAGATGAATGGCCACGACATTCAGCCGGTAGTAAAGGTCTTCGCGGAACCGCTCGGCTTCGACCTCGTCCATCAGGTCGCGGTTGCTGGCGGCAATTACCCGAGTATCGACGCGGATGGTCTGCGTGTCGCCCACGCGTTCGAACTCACGCTCTTGCAACACGCGCAGCAGTTTGACTTGCAACTTAGGTGTCGTGGAATTGATTTCGTCCAGAAAGACGGTGCCAGTATGAGCCGCCTCGAAGCGGCCGGTGCGATTGTCGATGGCGCCGGTGAAAGATCCGCGCACGTGGCCGAACAGTTCGCTTTCCAGCAGGCTCTCGGACAACGCACCGCAGTTGACGCGCACGAACGGACCACTGCCCCGCGGGCTGATTTGATGCACGGCCTTGGCAATCAACTCTTTGCCGGTGCCGGTGTCGCCCAGCAACAGCACCGAGGCATTGCTCTTGGCCACCAGCCGTGTCAGCTTGTAGACCTTCTCCATGGCCGGCCCCGATCCGATCAGTCCCGGAATCGGCGGCCCGCTGGCGGGCAGAATCGGCGTTCGCTGCGGAGGGCTCATAGGCACGCCTTGAATGACGAATGACGAATGACGAATGACGAAAGAAGCACGAATGACGAATGACGAACGTCTATCGGGTGCGCTGGGCTGTGGAGCGGTCGTTTCGTCATTTGGGAATTCGTCATTCCTTAGGCATTAGGAATTCGTCATTCGATGCTTATCTTCAACCCGGTCGATGCTTGCGAGCATACGTCTCGACGGTGTCCAGGATGGAGCCGAGAACTTTTTGCACTTGTGGATCTTCGCGCTCGCTGGCGTTGTAGCGATTGTATTGCGCCGTGATTTCGGCGGTTGTCAACAGCGTTCCACAGCGAGCCACATTCTTGGCAAAGGCGGCCACTGCGCGCTGGCGATCGGCCAGCGACTGCATTCCCTCGTTGGCGAACTCGACCAGCGCTCGCTGGCTCCCCGGCGTGTGCAGATTGGCCAGGATTTCGACGGCCGACGGCCGCAAAGCCGGCACTTCCAGTGCCGCTACGAGCGAGGCTTCCATCGGCTCCAGAGGGTACAACGAGCGCCGCGCCTGGCTCAGCGGCGCCAGCCAGGCGATGCGCCTGCTGGGCCTGCTGCAACCGCTCGGCGGCAGGCACGACGCTGGCCTTCGATTGCGCGGCTGCCCAGGCAGCGACGCTCTTCATACCGTCCACATTCATCGGACGCAAAAAGGCTGCGGCGAGCGGTTCGCTACGAGCCAGCGACTGGGCCTGGTCGAAGTCGGCCGTCGAGCTGACGATTGCAATCGGCAAGCTGCCGGTACGGGCGTCTCGCCGCAGATCTTGCAGAATCATCCCCGAGACGGGGCCGGCGAGCGTCATGTCGAGCACGACGAATTCGTAATCGGCCGACGACGCGCCCAAAGTCAGGATTTCGTGTCGGTTGCGGGCCGCCTGCGGATCGAAGCCCAGGCTGGCCAGCAATCCAGCCTGCTGCACCACTCCACTGGCGCGCTGGTCGCCGACGAGCACCCCGCGGCCGCCGCTGGAGTTGATGAAGAACTGGATGGCATCGGCGACGAAACTCGAACCCGGGTAGGGAGCGTCGGGCTCGAGCTTGATGATGGCCTGCAGTGCTGCGAATCGCAGCCGACGGTCGGGATGCACGACCGCTTGGACCAACGGACTGAGATGCGCGTTGGTCGAGAACAGTAAGCTCGTGGCGCCTGATTCGCCGAGGAGTTGGGCCGCCACGGCGGCCACGGCCGGATGGCCATGCGTCGACCAATGCGCGAGCAGGTCTTCAATCTCCGGAGTCTGCTCTTCATTTTGCAGTTGGCGATAAATGGAGTCGGCATCGGTGGGCAGCGATTGCGGGCCACCGGCGCGGATTACTTCGCCTTCCAGAAGCGCCGCCCAGTGCAGGCGGCGAATCGACGGCTCCTTCGGCAGAATCTCCCGGGCAGAATCGGACCAAAACGCCGCCAGCGCGTAAGCCGCGATTTGCGGCGGGGCCAGTTCGGCAACCGGCTTCTTCTGCTCGTCGTCCCAATACCAGAGAGGCACCAGCCCCTGGGCATCGGTCGGAATGACGGGCGGTTGATCGAAGTAGATGGTGGCGGTCGTATAGAGTTTGGCGGCCGCTTCGACTGCGTCGCGGGGAGCGCCGGCGTAAGCGGCCAAGGCCCGAAGTGCAGCCTGGCGAATTTCGGCCGAGCTGTCGACGCCGAAGGCGGGAGCCAGCAGCGAGAGTTCGGCCTCGGGTCGATCGACGCGGCCCAAAACTTCAATCGCCCGCAGCTTTACGGACACATCCGGGCCATCGAAGACGGCGGCCAGCGGGCCGGGCGTGTCGCCCCCTAGGGCCACCAGCGCTTCTTCGACGTGGGCAAATTCAGCTTCCCTCGCGGGATCACTCAATACGGCCAGCAAGGCCGAAGCCGCTGCGCCGTGGGCCAGTTGCAATTGGCTGACCGCCCTGGCGCGGATGTCGCTGGCCGGACTCTTCAATTGCTCAATGAGCTGGTTGATTTGTTGCGGATCGCGCGCCTGCTTGTTCGCAGCCGCGATGACCTTGTCGGCAAATTGGCCGGCCGCCGGGCTCAGGTCCGCGGACCTGGCCAGCTTCAGGAAAACGCCCGCTCCGAATTCGCCGTACAATTCGGCCAGTTTGCCGTCGTCGAGTTGCATCTCGATCAGTTTTTGGAGCAGCGATTGGCCGGCCTTGGCCTGCCGCAACTCGATGAGCACGTCGAGCACGCGCACGATATCGACGGGCGTGTTCGGATTCGTGGCCAGCAGGTCGCGAGCCAAGGGGTCGGTGACGACCGAGGCCGGCTTCGGCGGCGCAGCTTCCTGGGCATTTATCGTGGCGGGACTGCCGATTGCTACGAACAGTAGAGTAGACGTGAACAGTAGGGTGGGCATTGCCCACCATGAAGTGAGAACGCGGGTCGCATGGTGGGCAATGCCCACCCTACGGGCCAAAAAAACGGTCGTTGATGCCAAGTTCAGGCGATGCATATTCGGACTCATGTCATTAATCATTTATCACTTAGCATCTATCACTTCTTCTTCCATCCCCAGCCGTTTCCGCCAGGCGGCCAATTGCCGCTCGACCTGGTCCGGGCCCGTCGATCCGTAGCTGACGAACGCGCTGACGGCCCGGCGGGCGCCGAGCACCTCGTAGATGGATGCGTCCAGGCTGGGGTCGGCCGTTTGGAAATCGGTAAGCGGCAGCTCGGCCAGTTGTCGGCCGGTATCGAGCGCCCTGGCGCACGAGCTTGCCGACCAATTCGTGAGCCGTGCGCTGCGGAATGCCGCGGCGAATCAGGTGTTCCATCAGCGTCGTGGCGTCGAGATGCCCCTCGTCGAGCCGAGCTTCGATGGCCGGCCTGTTGAGTTCGGCCGTGGCTACCATGGCGGCAGCCAACTCGAGCGAGGCGTCGATCGTATCGAACGAATCGAACAGGGGCTCTTTGTCTTCTTGCAGATCGCGGTTGTAGGCCAGCGGCAATCCCTTGACGAGCACGCAGAGCCTCATCAGGTTGCCGACGACCCGGGCCGTTTTGCCGCGAACCAGTTCCAGCACGTCAGGGTTGACCTTCTGCGGCATGATCGATGAGCCGGTGCAGAACGCTTGGGCCAGCTTCAAAAAGCCGAACTCGGTCGTCGACCAGAGGATCCATTCCTCGGCCCAGGTGCTCAGGTGTTCGGCGATCATGGTCAGCACGAAGGCGAATTCCAGGACGAAATCGCGGTCGCTCGAAACGTCGAGGCTGTTGGCCGCCACGTCGGCGAAATCGAGCCGGCGAGCGACGTCGTGGCGGTCGATCGGCAAGGTTGTGCCGGCCAGCGCCGCCGCGCCCAAGCTCAAAACGTTCGTGCGCCGGCGGCAGTCGGCCAACCGGTCGCGGTCGCGCTGCAACTTTTCGACATAGGCCAGCCAATAGTGCGCGGCCAGGATGGGCTGGGCTCGTTGCGTGTGCGTGTAGCCGGGTAGGATGCAACCGCGGTCCATTTTCGAGCGGCCCACAAAGGCCTTTTGTAGTTCCGCGATGCGCTGGTCAAGATGATCGATCGCGTCGCGGACCCAAACTCGCAGGTCGTTCGCCACCTGGTCGTTGCGACTGCGAGCCGTGTGCAGCTTTCGGCCCACGTCGCCCAATCGCTCGATCAGGGCCCGCTCGATATGCATGTGGATGTCTTCGAGTTCGATGCGGAACTCGAAGGTACCCTGCTCAATCTCGCGGCGGATATTCTGCAGGCCTTGCTCAATCTGCCGGCACTCGTCGTCAGAGATGAGACCGACCTTGGCCAGCATCTGAGCGTGGGCGATCGAGCAGCGGATATCCTGAGCGTACAGCCGGCGATCGAAGCTCACGCTCTCGGTGAACTTTTCGACGCGACGGTCCGTCGCCTCGCTGAAAACACCTTGCCAGGCCTTGGCGTTCACAATTGGGGGGGTGTCGCGATGTTCGGGCATTGGACTAGAAACTCGATCCCTCGCCGCCTAGAGCGAGACAGTTCACTCTAAATGCGTTGGTGCAAGCTGTCAACGCAGTGGAACCCACGCTTTGCCCATCGTATGGGCAGAGATCGAACAGGAGCATGATTCCGCAAGTCTTTCCAAATTTGCCGGTTAAACGCGTCGTTCCATCGCGTAGAATGGATTCGTTCAATTCGCGTGCGGATTTTCGCGGCAGCGCATGGCGGAATGGAGGAATGCCGCCCTGTGTGATGGCATTCGGCTATCAGTGGTCGATTCAATTTGGGGCTTACCAGCAGGAGCGTCTGCCGCGTCAATGGCATATGTGCCTGTCAGGTGGGCGTATCGGTCGACGATGCCAACGCCTGCCGTGGACGCTCCAACGATTGTCAAAGCCCGCGAGGCGAGCCAAGGGCTGACCCCCCGAGAAAAAAATTATTGCTTGCCAGAGTGTGATAGCGTCAGGTAATTTCGAGGGATTTTACACCCGGCCCGGTCGCTGAGTTGGCGCAGGGTCGGGATGGCGATGGATTCCCCGTAGAAGTGGAAGGATACTTTTCCCGTGCCGCGACGAGATGACCTTCATAAGATTCTGTTGATCGGTTCCGGCCCCATTATCATCGGCCAGGCCTGTGAGTTCGACTATTCGGGCACGCAAGCCTGCAAGGCGCCTGCGCGAGGAAGGCTATGAAGTCGTCCTGATCAACTCGAATCCGGCCACGATCATGACCGACCCTAGCACGGCCGATCGGACGTACATCGAGCCGTTGACCTGGGAAACCGTGGCCAAGGTGATCGATGTCGAGCGGCCCGACGCCGTGCTGCCGACCCTGGGCGGCCAGACCGGCTTGAACCTGGCGATGGATTTGCACAAGTACGGCGTATTGCAGAAGTACGGCGTGGAGATGATCGGCGCCAAGCCCGACGTCATTGCCAAGGCCGAAGCGCGAGATCAATTCAAACGGGCCATGGAGAAGATTGGGCTGGAAGTCTGCCGCGGACAGACGGTCAATACGATGGAACAGGCCCGGCGCGTGCAATCCGAGCTTGGGCTGCCCTGCGTCGTGCGGCCCAGCTTTACGCTCGGCGGCAGCGGTTCGGGCGTGGCCTACAACCGCGACGAATTCGACCAGATGGTCAAGCGTGGGCTGGAGTTCTCTCCCATCCACGAAGTGCTGCTCGAAGAATCGATCGTCGGCTGGAAAGAGTACGAGATGGAGGTGATGCGCGACGCCGACGACAATGTCGTCATCATCTGCTCGATCGAGAACTTCGACCCAATGGGCGTGCATACGGGCGATTCGATCACGGTCGCGCCGGCCCAGACGCTTTCGGACAAGGAATACCAGTTGATGCGAGACGCCTCGCTGGCGGTGATCCGCGAGATCGGCGTCGAGACGGGCGGGTCGAACATCCAGTTCGCCATCGATCCCAAGACCGGCCGGATGATCGTCATCGAGATGAACCCGCGCGTCAGCCGTTCGAGCGCGTTGGCCTCGAAAGCCACGGGCTTCCCGATTGCCAAGATCGCGGCCAAGCTGGCTGTCGGCTACCGTCTGCACGAACTGGCCAACGACATCACGCGCGAGACCAAGGCCTGCTTCGAGCCGACGATTGACTACGTCGTGACGAAGATCCCGCGGTTTGCCTTCGAGAAATTCCCCGAAGCCGACGCCAAGCTGACGACGCAGATGAAGAGCGTCGGCGAAACGATGGCCATCGGCGGAACGTTCAAGGAATCGTTCCAGAAGGCGCTGCGTGGGCTGGAAGTTGGCAGCTTTGGCTTCGGCTGCGACAACAAGGATTTGTGGGGGACGCCGCAGCAGCCTTCGCGCGATGAAATCAGGGCCAAGATGGCGGTGCCCAGCGCCGATCGTGTCTGGTATTTGCGCTATGCCATGAAGAGCGGGATGACGATCGACGAAATTTACGCCATCACGCACATCGATCCCTGGTTCCTGGATAACCTGCAAGAGATCGTCGAGTTGGAAGAAGAACTCCGTTTGCAACCGGGATTGGCCGGTGTGAGCGACGACCTGTTGCGGCGGGCCAAGCGGGCCGGCTTTTCCGATCGGCAGTTGTCGACTATCTGGAGCACGGCCGAGATGGACGTCCGCACCGAGCGCAAGCGGCGCGGCATCGTGGCCACGTTCAAGAGCGTCGATACCTGCGCCGCCGAATTCCAGGCCTATACGCCCTACTACTACTCGACCTACGAGACCGAGGACGAAGTTCCCGGCAAGCCGCCGGGCGGAAAGCGGATCGTGATTCTCGGCGGCGGCCCGAACCGCATTGGCCAGGGCATCGAGTTCGACTACTGTTGTTGCCATGCCAGCTTCGCTCTGCGCGAGATGGGCATCGAATCGGTGATGATCAACTCCAACCCGGAAACGGTCAGCACCGACTACGACACCAGCGACATGCTGTTCTTCGAACCGCTGACGACTGAAGACGTGCTGAACGTCTGCGACCGCGTTCAGCCCGACGGCGTGATCGTGCAGTTTGGCGGGCAGACGCCGCTGAACCTGGCTCGCGCCTTGTCGAATGCCGGCGTGCCGATCATCGGTACCAGCGTCGACACGATCGAAGACGCCGAAGACCGCGAGAAGTTTCAGCGCATCTTGTCGCGGTTGGGTCTGAAACAGCCGGCCAACGGCATTGCCCGCACGATGGTCGAAGCTCGGGCCGAAGCCGCCAAAATCGGCTTTCCGGCGCTGAGTGCGCCCCAGCTTCGTGCTAGGTGGCCGGGCCATGGAGATCTGCTACGACGCGGTGCAACTGGAGCGCTACGTGGCCGAAGCCTTCGTCGTGGCCCAGGGTCAACCGGTGCTGATCGACAAGTTTCTCGAGGACGCGGTCGAGGTCGACGTGGACGCCATCAGCGACGGCGTAGATACCATCATCGCCGGCGTCATGGAGCACATCGAAGAGGCCGGCGTCCACTCGGGCGATTCGGCCTGCGCGATTCCGCCCTACAGTCTGCCGGGCCCGGTGATTGCCGAGATCAAGGAGGCCACGCGCAAACTGGCCCGCCATCTGCAGGTGAAGGGGCTGATGAACATCCAGTTCGCGGTCAAGAAGGAAGACGACCGACTGAACGTGTATGTGCTCGAGGTCAACCCGCGCGCCAGCCGCACGGCGCCCTTCGTGGCCAAGGCGACCGGCATGCCGGTTGCAAAGGTGGCGGCCAAGATCATGGCCGGCGAGTCGCTGGCCAGCCAGGGCATCGACTCCGATCCGATTCCCAGTCACGTCTCGGTCAAGGAGAGCGTGTTTCCGTTCGTCAAATTCCCGGGCGTCGACATCGTGCTGGGGCCCGAAATGCGTTCGACTGGCGAAGTGATGGGCATCAGCGATCGCTTCTCGATCGCCTTTGCCAAGAGCCAGCTCGCAGCCGGCGTGTTGCTGCCCAAGCAAGGCAACATCTTCATCAGCCTGGCGGCGCCGGCCAAGAAGCACGTTGTTCGGCTGGGGAGCAAATTGGCCGAAATGGGCTTCCAGTTAGTAGCTACCGAAGGCACCGCGCAAACGCTCGAACAGGCGGGGCTGAGCGTCCGGCATGTCAAGAAGCTGCAGGAGGGGCATCCCAACCTGCTCGACTTTTTGATCAACGGAGAAATTCAATTGATCATCAACACGCCCAGCGGCAAGGGCGCCCGCACCGACGAAGGACGGATCCGCGCGGCCAGCGTCTCGCACGGCGTGCCTTGCATCACGACCATCCCCGCGGCTGACGCGGTGATCCGGGCAATGGAAGCCCTGCGCGACGAAGAGCTGACCGTGCAAGCCTTGCAGGATCGGTTTCCGGCTCCCGCGCGGCAGGAAGTGCAGCACAACGGGGCGGGGTGAGTTGGGCTGCGGTCTCGGTTGATCGCGCGGGCTATCGAACGCGCGTCCATCATGCGCGGCAAGACGGGCAACACGGCGCTAATTGGCCTTAGCCGGTGCGACACCAAGAAGCCTCTGCTCGTCTGACTCGGTCACCTGCACAACGACGAAACGAGTAGCCGGATAGACATAATCCTCTCCGGAATCGTCAACGATTCGCAGGAGATTTTCGCGGGAAGCAAGTTCATCCTGCAGCACCCGGTAAAGCATCCCTATTGAAAGATCGTCACAGCCGTCGTTGGTGACGCAGACGGCGAACACGGGTTTTTCAGGTAACTGTGCCATAGGTTCAGTCCAGCAGTCGCTTGATCTTCATCTTCCGCTTGCCTGTTCCGTGTGCCTCGTACCAGTGAACCTCAGCACGTCGGATGCTCCCGTTCGACAGACGCACAGTACCGGTTCCCTTGAGTTTGCGCCAACGCCGCCCGCCGTAACGGGCCTTTAGGTCGGCGATGTCACGAATTGAGAGATTGACCGCAATGATCTCCACATCTCCCGGGGTGCCGATGAGTTCGAAGTCCATACCACCATAGCCAATTCTACGCTGCGCGGTACGCTAATGCCAAGCCGTTCCAAAGCTTTGAATCGTTCATGGATCATAACGGCGCCCAGCAAAGCCGTCAAAAACGCGAATCTGAATTGACGCTCAATGTGGGAAGCGTACCCTCTTCTTAGCCCCATTTCCTACCGCGATATCTCGCCGGCTCCCCGCGCTGCGACGATGATTCCTTCGATAACTTCGGTCTTCGCATTCGCGTAGGCGTCCATGTCCGACCACGCCTGCGTTGCCAAGTCGCGCTTCGTCGTTTCGTAGCGCTGTCGATCGTGGTCGCTGCGCCGTAATCGGTCGCGGAAGGTCAGGTAGCGCTCAATTTCCGACGATCCGGCGGAAAAGACGTGGATGTGGACATCTCTTTCGGGCGTCCTCAACATGCGGTGTTCGTCAAAATCCGGCTCCCGCACGCGCAGCACGTAGCCGGTCGCTTCTAATGCAGGTAGATAGGTTCCTTCATCGCCGGAATCTTCGACTACGACCAGGATGTCGATAATTGGTTTGGCTGCCAACTCCGGAACGGATGTCGAGCCAATGTGTTCGACACGAAGTGCCACGGCACCCAGGGCGTTCGCAATCGTATCGCGATGGGCGTCGAAGCGCTGCGGCCAGCGCGGATCGTAATCGACGATTTCAATGGCCGTCTTTTCAGGACCGCCAATCAAGCCCGTTTTCGGCGGATACTCTTCCATGGTAGCACTTGTTGTCGAGAGGCCGCGAACTCGTGACGCGCGTGCAATGCGCCATCCATTATGCGTACCGAGGGGGCAACCGCTGAGCAAATAAATGAGGGAGCGGTGGCGGCTACGCCAGGATTCCTTGGACAACATGGCCGCTCACGTCAGTTAGTCGACGTCGAATGCCGTTGTGGTAATAGGTGAGTCGCGTGTGATCGATGCCCAGCAGATGCAACACCGTGGCGTGAAAATCGTGCCAATGGACGGGGTGTTCAGCGGCCTTCATGCCGATGTCGTCGGTCGAGCCATAGGCGAAGCCATGTTTCAGGCCAGCGCCGGCCATCCAGACGGAGAAACCATACTGGTTGTGATCGCGACCACTGCCCAGCACGTCGGCGGCGGATTGCGTGAACGGCGTTCGGCCGAATTCGCTGGTAAACATTACCAGCGTGTCGTCGAGCATGCCGCGCCGTCGCAGGTCGCGCAGCAGTCCTGCCAGCGGTTTGTCGATGCGCTGTGCTTCTTGCGAGTGATTGAGTTTCATGTCCTCGTGGCCATCCCAATTGATGCGCGGCGAGCCGAACGCGCTGCCCGAAAATAGTTGCACGAACCGAACGCCTGCTTCCAATATGCGGCGCGACAGCAAACACGCCCGGCCAAAGTCGTTGGTCGGTCGTTGTTCGTCGATACCGTACAGATCGAGGGTGGCCTGGGTTTCGCGCGATAGGTCGGTGACTTCGGGCACGACCTGTTGCATCTTGGCGGCCAACGCATAGCTGTGGATGCGAGCCGCCAATACGTCGTCGCCATGCTGCTGACGATGACGCTCGTTGAGCGTGTTGAGCAGTTGAGCTGTGGCCAGCTCCTGTTGGTCGCTGATCTCACGGGCAGGGAAAATGTCGTCGATCGGCGTTCCCTGGCTGCGAATGACGACCCCCTGATGCTGTGCCGGCAAGAAACCGTTGGCCCAGTTGATCGACCCGCCTGCCGGCAAGCCGCGCGGGTCGGGGATGACCACGTAAGCCGGCAGATCGTCGGTTTCGCACCCCAGTCCGTACGAAACCCATGCGCCGACTACTGGGAATCCGTTGAGCCGGAAACCGGTGCTCTCTTGAAACGTGGCGGGCGTGTGGTTTGACGTTTCCGCGAACATCGAGCGAATGACCGTCAGCTCGTCAGCCACCGAGGCCAGATGAGGAAACAATTCGGAGACCCACAATCCGCTCTGGCCGCGCTGGCGAAACTCCCAGTCACTCTTGCGAAGCTTCCCGACCTTGCCGAAGAAAACGTCGGGTTTGACGTCCGCGGGAAGCGACTGACCGTGGTATTTCTCCAGCTCGGGCTTGTAGTCGAACGAATCAACCTGGCTGACGCCGCCGCAGGCGACCACATGAATCACACGCTTGGCTTTGGCCGGCAAGTGGGGTGGCGCATCGGATGCTTCGCCGGGCACCCTGTCGGCGCGAACCACTTGGTCGCGTAATAGCAGCGACATCAGGGCCGGACCGCCGATGCCCATCGTGGCCCAATTGAACCAATCGCGGCGCGTCAACTGGGAGCGTGGCTGCGGAAAGTGCATGATCTAGCGGCCGGTTAAAAAAGAAATCGAGGTATCAATCGACATACAATAGCTCACTACTGTTGAACACCACGCGGCAAAGCGCTGCGAGCCCATATTCGCGCACCATCAGCTCGCAAGCAGCCAGTTCGTCGCCATCGGGCGCGCGGCTGAACGTTCGCTGAAAAAGCCCAACGACTTGTTGGCGAACATCATTACCGGCTGTGCTACGAATGCACATTGCGCAGGATTCGGCGGTGCGCAACACGAACGAGTTATTCAATAGTGACAGAGCCTGCAACGGCGTAGTGGTTACGGCTCGTTGTGGCGCTTTGGTCGAAGGGTCAGGACAGTCGAACACGTCGAGCATCTGGTTGCGTGCCGAGCGCACCCAGGTGCGATAGATCGTGCGGCGCGCAAAGCTGGGGCCAACCGCGTCTTGGAGTTCGTAAAACTGGGAATTCCTCACAAAGGTGGTGAACTCGTAGAACCCTGGTCCGCCCAGCGAGGAATCGAGCTCCCCGGACAGCGCCAGCAAAGTATCGCGCAAGGTTTCGGCGTCCAGTCGTTGGGGCGATTTGCGCCACAGCAGCCGATTGCCGGCGTCGATCTTGGCCGCCGCAGCACGGAGCTGTGAGGATTGGCGATAGGTGTCCGAATTAACGATCAGACGTTGCACATGCTTGATGCTCCAACCGCTGTGTATCAATTCGCCGGCCAGCCAATCGAGCAATTCCGGGTGCGACGGCCGGCCGCCGTTGAAACCGAAATCGTTCGGCGTGTCGACCAGCCCCACGCCGAAATGATAGTGCCAGAGCCGATTGACCAGCACGCGGGCAAACAGCGGGTTATGTTCGTCGGCGATCCAGGCAGCCAGGCGGCGGCGACGGTCGGCGTCGCTGGCTTGGCCGTCTAATCCAAACTGGGCGTTTACGCCTTGCAGCGAGGCAATGCCGCCGGCGGTGACGGCCTCGCGCGCGTCGCCGGGGTTGCCGCGGTGCAATATGTGCGTGGCCTCGGGCTCTCGCGGCGACACCGCGTAGACTTCAGCGTCCTTCAGTCGTGCTTGTTGCTGGCGAAGTTGATCGAATTCGAATCTGAGCTCCGACCATTCGCCTCGCTGGGACGGAGCCAACGCCGCGAGAAGTTCGGCATCGTCGATGGCCGTGTATTCGACGCCGGCCGATGCGGCCACTTCTTCGGCACTCAAGGCTCGATCGTACAGCCGGGCGCGGTCGATTGCCCCGCGCAGCAGTTGCCCACGTAGAAGTTGCCCACGTAGCAGTTGCCCACGTAGAAGTTGCCCACGTAGAAGTTGACTGTCGCCTGGTGGCGAGTGCCGAACGCCAAAACTGACGTAACTTTCACCGGGGGAGAATCGAGCCGTGCCGCGGCTGGTGTACGATTTTCCATACGGCTGTCCGTTTCGATAAGCCTTGACCGTGCCGTTATTGGTATAGACGATCGCCAGGTGGATGGTTTGCGGAATGACGACGTTCTCGTCGGAACCTTGGAAGCTCTGCGTGCGCGAGTTGCCGTCGCTCCCCGACATCCATTTTCGAGCCTCGCGTTCGCCGTACACGACGGCGTCGAATCGCTTATTGTCGGTGGAATGGATGCCCAGGATGCCGGCGCCGCGCTGTTCGAGATCGGCCAGGGCGACCCAGACCTCGAGCGTTTTGGCTTTCAGTTCCGTCTTCAATAGGGCCGAAGTGGCATAGCCGGTGCCGTCGAGAATCAACCGCCCGCCACGGACGGTTGCCCCCTCGTGCAATTCGAGGTGCAACTCGCCTACTGCGTCTTGCAGGTTGTCGTCGAATTCCCAACTCGCAATGGGCTTCGGTTTGGGTCGTGGACGGGCTCGACGCTGAGCCAGGATCTGCACGCGCACCGGCGCTTCCATGGCCGCGATGCGCGGCTCCAGTTCTGTCTTCCGAGCTTGAATGCTCTCCGCTCTGATCAGCGATTGCCGCTTCAAGGCGTCGGCCGGCAACTTGGGCTCGCCGTGTCGCACGCCGGCCAGTGCCGCCGCAAGCCGATAGTATTCCGATTGGCGAATGGGATCGAATTTATGATCGTGGCAGCGGCTGCAATTTACCGTCAGGCCCAGGAACGTTTGCCCTACGGTGCCGACCAGATCTTCGAGTTCGTCTTGTCGCACTACGGCACGCATGGCAGCGCTTTGCTGCTGCTGGCCCACTTCATCGTAGGGCGCAGCGACCAGGAAGCCCGTGGCAATCAAGGCGTCGGCATCGCCCGGTCGCAGTACATCGCCGGCCAACTGGAGCCTGGCAAATTCGTCGTAGGGCATGTCGCGGTTCAAGGCGTCGATGACCCAATCGCGGTATTGCCAGGCATTGGTGCGTAGTTTGTCGCGTTCGAAACCCTGGCTTTCGCCGTACCGCACCACATCGAGCCAGTGTCGCGCCCAGCGCTGGCCGTACGCGGGCGAGGCGAGCAACCGGTCGACCAGCGCTTCGTACGCCTGGGGAGACGCGTCAGCAACGAACCGTTCGACTTCGGCCGGTTCGGGGGGCAAGCCCAGCAGCCCAAAGTGCAAGCGTCGAATGAGGGTCCGGCGGTCGGCCGGAGGAGAGCCCGCGAGTTTGGCCTGGGCCAATCGTGCCTGGACGAATGCGTCGATCGGGTTGTGCGTGGGCGGATTCGTGGCCGTCGGTGTGGGCGTTTTCAACGGCTGCAACGACCACCAATCGTAGCCAGCGCGCGATTCGGTGGTGTATTGCAGTGGATCGAGCGTTCCGCCGGACCAGGCGGCACCGCTGTCGAGCCAAATGCGAATCAGTTTGCGATCATCCTGCTTGAGAGGCGCTTGGGGAGGCATTTCGTCGTCGACAATGCGTTGCCAAATCAAACTGTCCTTGGCATTGCCGGGCACGATCGCCGGGCCGCTTTCGCCGCCGGTCAGCATCGTTTCGTGGCGGGTTAGATCGAGGCCGCCTTGATGCTCCGAGCCGTTATGGCAGCTAGCGCACCGCTTGGCGAGAAGCAGTCCGACGGACTGCGCGAAATCGATCTTGTCGGAAGCAATCGTCTCGGCGCCCGCCAGTGCGAGCATCATGACCAGCGCTATGAAGGAACGACGCATGACGCCATTCGACCGGTAGGGGGATATTTGGCGAGTATCGCGGAGGATCGCGATTATACCCGACCAGGCCGCCAGAACCTAGATTTTCGAGATTTGGGAAGTGTCTGAACCGTGTGACAGGCCGCGGTAAGTTGTCTCGCGACGGCTGATTTTCTATCATGGCCGTCGACCGTTCGCCCCCCCTGCCCTGAGTTCGACCTCATGAATGATCCGCGCCTGTTTCGCCTTGCCGAGTTGCTGATCGACCATAGCTGCCAGTTGCGCGCCGGCGAAAACGTGCTCATCGAAGCCTACGATTTGCCCGACCCGACGCTCGTTTGCCGGCTCGTCGAGTTGGCGGCCATGCGCGGCGGCCATCCGTTCGTCACCTGGAAGAACAATTCCGTATTGCGAGCCTTGTATCGCACGGGCACGAAAACCAATCTGCGCCTGGCCGGCGAATTCGAACAGGCGCGCATGGAACGGATGCATGCCTATATCGGCATTCGTGGTTCGGCCAACAGCAGCGAGTTTGCCGACGTGCCGCTGGCAAAAATGGACATCTACCAGCAACACTGGTGGCATCCAGTACACAGCGAAACGCGAGTCCCGAAGACCAAATGGGTCGTGCTCCGCTACCCGACCGACGCCATGGCTCAGGGCGCCAACATGAGCAGCGAGGCGTTCGAAGACTTCTTTTTCACCGTTTGCACGGCCGACTACGCTCGCATGGCCAAAGACCAGGAACCGCTGGTCAAGCGAATGCAAGCCGCCGACCGAGTGCGGATCGTGGCGCCGGGGACGGACCTGGAGTTTTCGATCCGTGGCATGAACGTCCGCCCTTGCCACGGCCAGCGCAACATTCCCGATGGAGAAGTCTTCACCGCTCCGTTACGGGACAGCATCAACGGAACGATTCGCTACAACACTCCGTCGCGTTACCAGGGGACGATCTTCCAGGATATCGAGTTCGAGTTTCGCGCCGGGAAAATCGTCCGCGCGACGTGCTCGAATCAAACGGCGGCGCTCAACCAGGTGCTCGACAGTGACGAGGGGGCCCGTTACATCGGCGAGTGGTCGATCGGCTGCAACAACCACATCCGGCGGCCCATGCTCGATGGGTTGTTCGACGAGAAGATCGGCGGCTCGATCCACCTCACGCCTGGCAACGCCTACGACGAATGCGACAACGGCAACCGCAGTCGCGTGCATTGGGATCTGGTGCTGATTCAGACGCCCGAATTCGGCGGCGGTGAAATCTGGTTCGACGGCGAACTGCTGCGGCGTGACGGGCGCTTCGTGCCGGCGGATCTCGCCGGCCTCAACGACGGGCTGTAGTCGGGGTTATTCGTTGGCCTTCGGTTGCCGCAGATGCAGGACCAGGCCGACGAGCATGATGCCCATGCAAGTCAGCATGGCCAATCGGAATCGTGGGCCAGCCGTAACCGGGGGGCCCGATTGTTCCGCCTCAACGACGTCGAAATAGCCGTTGAACATCTCGTCCCAACTCTGCGGCCCCGTGTGTACGAGCTTCGTTGGGTCGGGATTTCGCGGATTACCGGGCGAATTGTCGTAATGGGCCGTGCAGCGCACGAGAGTTCCGGCCGGTAGCCGTTTGGGCTCCGCCAGGTCGTAGCGATTCTGCCAGTTCACGTCGTACTGCGGCACGTCGAGCAGGATTTCTTGCGTGCCGTCGGGATAGATGGCTTCGTAGCGAAACGATTTTCCGCGGGCGTGCAGGTGCGGGAACATCGACAGCAACAATACGTCGCTCGGCACGTGGCAGCCCTGTTCGACTCGATGGTCAGCAACGCCGGGCGGAATGCTCAATTTCTGATCGAGAATCAACCGCGTGGCCACTTCGCGTTTGACGGCGCTGCCGTCGACTAGTCGCAGGCCGATCGAGGTGCGGTCGGTTTGCTCCGACCCGATGGCCGCATAATGAATGACGAGGACGAACTTCCATCCGGCTGGTACGAGTTTCGCCATTCCCGGCGGAAGCACCAGTGCCGGCGTGCCGGGAGCCGTGGCGACCAGGCACAAGGATCCCAGCGTGCCGCTCTCGGTGACTTCGCTCCCGCCCGGCGGCTTGAGAAACACGGTCGCATGGTGAACGACCGCGCGGTTGCCGGGCTGGATTTCGGCGGCCGAGACCCAGGTGTCGGTCTTGAACCCCGGATCGAGTTCGATGAGTTGGTACTCAATCACTCCGGTGGCGGGCACTCGGAACGTTTGCGGCATGGAGATGACCACGTCGGGCTGGCCGATGGCCCAACCTTCGGGAAATGTCGCCGGCGGCGGCTGTTCGGCAAGATCGCCCGCCGGGCAGCCGGCACGTGTCCAAGCTTCGATCTGGGCCCGTTCCTGTTCGCTCAGGCTCGGATCGTTCGCGAACCGGCCGTAGCGCGGATCGGCATGCCAGGGAGGCATGCGACGAGTAGCCACGACCTCGCGGATCGTTGCCGCCCAATCGCGAGCTTGTTCGAAACTTGTCAACTCAAACGGAGCGACCTGGCCGCTGCGGTGGCAGGCGACGCAATGTTTCTGCAGGATGGGAGCGATATGCCGGGCGTAAGTGATTCCGGCCGCGGAAGTTTCCGGACGATTGCGGCTGGCGATCGCGCAGCCGGTCGCCACGGTTTGGGGGACACTTACCGGACCTCCGGCCAACAGTTCGGTCAAGGCCTCGGCCAGATCGTGCCGAGTCGGCGCCGGCTTGCGACCGTTGATCGTGTATTGATCGTCGATTCGTCCCTGGTAGCAAACGCAGTGATCGCGATCGAGAACGAACACCTCAGGGGTGCGCGTCGCGCCCAACAGCGGGGCCGCGATCCCTTGGGGATCCGAAAGCAGTGAAAATCCCAAATGATGCAATTGTTCGAAGCGTGTCAGGTCGAACTGGCTGTCTTGCGGGTTCGGATCGATCGCGATGAATCCCACGCCTTGCGGGCCAAACCGCTCGGCCAACGCAGCCAGGCGCTCGGCATATAATTTCGCCAACGGGCAATCCACGCCGAGAAACACGACCACCAGCCCGCGATTCTCGCGAAGCTCAGAGGGCGACCAGCGCGCACCGAGCGCATCACGCAATTCAACGGCGTCCAGCCTGACAGGTGCGGACGGCAAACCGGCACAGGAAATTACGATGGTGAACAGCCAGGCATTCATGGCGAGTCAGCAGGAGTGCGATGCGCGAACTAAGTCCGATTTCAGGCACGGACGCTCGCAGCGCGGCGTCCAAGGAAAGCCTACGTTGGGCCGGCACGCGCGGCCTGGCGCTCATCGGTTTCATTGCGCGGCAGAATCGTGAGATTCCGCGCAGGTCCACCACCGCCGAGTTCGATTTTGACCCAATGTTCTCGCCTTCCGTCGGGTGGCTCGAATCTGCTACTTAAGCCGTCGCCGCCGTCCGGACGAAATGGAAGAGATTGTATTCATGTCGCCCTGCTTCAGATTGATGCGGCATTCACTGGCAGCCGACTTAGGCAATCGTGCAGGTTGCGGCCGTGGCCCGCTCCCCCGCTGCCGATTGCCATAAGGACTAAGGCACAGATTGCTAATGATTTAGGCGAATTGTCTTAAGAATCTGCAATTCCTGGCACGGAGGATGCCCTGAATGGCTGGGTTGTCGATTTCTAATTCCTTTTACGGAGCTAGGCGAAAATGTTAGTCATGTGCGGATTGGTAGCGGTTGTTGCGGGTGTGTTCCTGTTTTCTGCCTTCGCTTGATCGTTCTTTTGTCGATAGATTAGATCCCTCCCCCCCTACGATAGATTTCTTGCTGGCCCGGCAAAGACGTTTTCTCCCTTGGGCGATTATGCGGATGCCGCCATGACAAAGTGTAGGGCGACAAGTTTTATCTCTCTCCATCTTCGATAGTTGCCCCGGCACTTTCTTTGCTGCTCGCCCCAAGTGTTGCATGGCTGAACCGGATCGCTCGCAGTTGCGAGTGCTGCGAGTCACGCTCGGTTTCCATCGACAGGTTTTCCCCAGCCAACGAAGGCTGATTTCGAAACTGTTCGACGCGCGATCAGGCTGGTTTTTCAGCCGGTTTGAGCGCAGCGCGGTTCGAGCCTGTCGGCAGTCTCTGGGATTGATTCTTGGCTGCATCGCGCCGGGGCGTCTACAATCGCACGCCGCGGGTCGACGACGGCCCAGTTTCAAACCCATGACGGGAGACTCAAGCGGTGGAGCAAGAAGGCGGATTGGAGATCGCGGCGGCGGACGAAACATCCTTGGCATACCTTGGCCGCTGGCAACAGTTGGTCAGTACGACCAACTGGGAAAAGGGGCGGATCATCGCCGAATGGCGGAAAGCCTTGGAGACCGCAGGCGCGGATTGGCAACAATACTCCGATGAAGCCTGGAGCCGCCGCGTGGGCAATGTTACCGGCCAGCACGTAGGCCGGTTGCGCCGCGTGTTCGAGCGCTTCGGACTGTCGCGCGAGACCTATCCCGGCCTCTACTGGAGCCACTTCCAAGCCGCGCTGGATTGGGACGACGCCGAAATGTGGCTCGAAGGAGCCATGCAGAACTCCTGGTCGATTTCCGAGATGAGGCACGAACGTTGGCAGGCCTTTGGCGGAGCTACGGCCGAGCAGCCGCAAGATGGTGACTCGAGCGAGGCCGAACTCGACGAAGATTTCACGGCCGAAAACCTGAGCGAGATTCGCGATCCGGCGGAATTGTCCGGACGGGTCTTCGATGCCGATCGGAGCGTCGACAAAGACGACGAACTCGAGCATGAATCGGCCGAGGGGCGCGCCGTTCGATCCCGATGCCCCCTGGGAAGAGGCCGGCGCCCAAGCCGCCGTTCGCCCCTTCGAGGAGCTGCCGGAACTGCCGGCCGACGTGAGCGAAGCCTTCGAGGCCTACAAACTGGCCATCCTCCGGCACAAGGTGGCCGGCTGGCACGAAGTCAGTCTGAGTCAGTTGTTGGCCAGTCTCGAAGCCTTGAAGCAATTGGCCCTGGCGCCGCCCTCGGGCTGATTTCAATCTCGACCGCGACGGCCTCTCGGGCGGCGACGAACGTGCCGCTCTAAGCTGTCTGTGCAGCAAGCTTTAGGGAAGCTGAAAAGCGTCCCGGCTGGTTGTGGGTGGGGGCCAAAATTGCTACAATTAGCGGTTTCGATTGGTCGCCGCTCGCGATCCCCGGAGGGGGGCATCGCTCTCACTCAGCGGCAACTGCCTGTTGGTAGCGAAAGGATATTGTTTTGTCTTCCGATAACGACGATCCGGATGAACCGCTTGAACCCGAATCCGCGCCGCCATCCGACTCGGGTCACCTGCCCTCGGACGGCCGAATTCTGGACATGGCCATCGAGGACGAGCTCAAGACGAGCTACCTGACCTACGCCATGAGCGTCATCGTCAGCCGGGCCCTGCCCGACGTGCGCGATGGGCTGAAGCCATCCCAGCGACGCATCCTGGTGGCGATGAACGATTTGAACCTTACGCCGGGCGCCTTGCGCGTGAAGTGCGCGAAGATTTCCGGCGATACCAGCGGTAACTACCATCCGCACGGCGAAAGCGTGATCTATCCCACGCTGGTCCGCATGGCGCAAGAGTGGAACATGCGCTACGTGCTGGTCGATAAGCAGGGGAATTTCGGCTCGATCGCCGGCCTGCCCCCGGCCGCAATGCGATACACAGAAGCGCGCATGTCGCCGATTGCCGCCATGCTGATGGAGGACATCAAGCTCGACACGGTCGACTTCGTTCCGACCTACGATGAGCGGCACCAGGAGCCGAGCGTTCTGCCGGCCAAGTTTCCGAACTTGCTGGTCAACGGAGCACAAGGCATCGCGGTCGGCATGGCCACCAGCATTCCGCCGCACAACCTGGGCGAGGTGTGCGACGCACTGCTGAGACTGATCGACGATCCGGATATGTCGATCGACGAGTTGCTGGAAATCATTCCGGGCCCCGACTTTCCCACGGGCGGCATCGTCTGCGGACGCAGCGGTATTCGCAAGGGTTACCATACCGGCCGCGGCACGATCACCGTCCGCGCCCGGGCCAGAATCGAAGACATGGCCAAGGGCCGCTCGCGGATCGTCATCAGCGAAGTTCCCTACCAGGCGGCCCGCGACAATGTCGAAAAGCGCATCGCCGACCTGGTGAACGAAGACCGCATCAAAGGCATCTCAGCCATTCGCAACGAGAGCGACCTGAACGAGCCGGTGCGGCTGATCATCGAATTGAAGCGCGACGCCGATCCCGAGGTGGTGCTCAACCAGCTCTACCAGTTCTCGCCGTTGCAAGACACCTTCTCGCTGATTTTCCTGGCCCTGGTCGACGGCAAGCCGCGGACGCTGTCGCTGAAGGAACTGTTGCAGGAGTTCATTCGTCACCGGGTGATCGTCATCCGGCGGCGAACCCAGTTCCTGCTGGCGCGTGCCCGCCAGCGAAAGCACACGGTCGAAGGTCTGCTGTTGGCGCACGCCAACATCGACGAAGTGATCCGCGTGATTCGTTCGTCGAAGACGCAGCCCGAGGCCAAGGCCCGGTTGATGGGCATCGAATGTCCTTCGGCTCTGATGGAGCGTGCGCTGGGCGCCGCCGGCTTCGCCAACTTCATCGACGAACGCGGCAGGCGTGAAAGCTACACGCTGACTGCGGTCCAATCCGACGCCATTCTGCGGATGACCCTGGGGCAGCTCGTCAACCTCGAACAAGAAAAGCTCGTCGGGCGAGTATCAAAAGCTGCTCGAAGAGATCACCGAGTACCTGCGGATCCTGTCCGACGAGCAGAACATCCTCGATATCATCAAGAGCGATTGCAGCGAGCTGAAGAAGAAGTACGGCGACAAGCGGCTGACCGAGATCAGCGGCGAAGAACTCGGCTACATCGACCTCGAGGATCTGATCACGGAAGAGAACATGGTGGTCACGATCAGCCACCAGGGCTACATCAAGCGCACGGCCTCGAGCACCTACCGCGCCCAGCGGCGCGGCGGCAAGGGGCTCAAGGGCGCCAAGGCCGAAGATGAAGATCCGATCGAACACCTGTTCGCCGCCAGCACGCACGACTATCTGCTGATCTTCACCAATCACGGCAAGGTTTACTGGGTCAAAGTCTACGACCTGCCGCAGTTGAGCCGTGAAAGCCGCGGCCGGGCGATCGTCAACCTGCTCAACCTGGCCGAAGGCGAAAAGATTGCCAGTTGCCTGGCCGTGCGGGATTTCTCGCAGGCAGATCATTACCTGATCATGGCTACGCGTCGCGGGCTGGTGAAGAAATCGGCGCTGAAGCTCTATGGCCGGCCGATGAAGCGCGGCATCATTGCCATCAACCTGCGTGAAGGGGACGAACTGGTGGCCGTCGCCGTCACCAAGACGGGCGACGAAATCCTACTGGGCACGGCTCGCGGACAGGCCAACCGCTTTCGCCAATCGGCCGCGCGGCCCATCGGCCGCGATTCCAGCGGCGTCCGCGGTATCAAGCTACGCGACAACGACCACCTGGTCGGCATGGTCGTGGCCGATCCCACGGCCACGCTGCTCACGGTTTGCGAAAATGGCTACGGCAAGCGCACTCCGTTCGGACCCGAATGCGCCGGCAGTCGACGCCGCCGAGGAAGAGTCCGAAACGGAAGAAACGGCCGCCGAACCGGCGGAAGAAGGTGACGAGGGGGACACTTCGGCCCGTTACCCGACCAAGGGGCGTGGCACGATGGGCGTGCGCGACATCAAGACGACCGAACGCAATGGGCCCGTGGTGGCGATCGTCAGCGTTCGCGAAGAGGACGAGCTGATGATGATGACCGCCCGCGGCAAGATCCAGCGAATCGCCGTCAGCGACGTGAGCGTCATTGGCCGCAACACGCAGGGCGTGCGGATCATGAGTCTCGACGAAGCAGACACGCTGGCGGCGGTGGTCCGCGTGCCGAAAGAGGATTCCGACGGCACAGAGCCCGTCATCGGTGACGAAAACCCGTCGACAGATCTGCCGGCTATGCCGCCCAACGAATCTTTGCCTCCCGAGGGGGCTACAGACGCGCAGTAGCTGCGATGCAGGCGGCATGACAAGTTTGCGGTTCGTCCAGTTTGCGCTTCGTCGGGGGGGCGGCAGTGAATTCGGTCATCACGGGCGTCACCGGCTTCGCAGGCTCTTTCCTGGCCGAGCACCTGTTGGCCCAAGGCGACCGCGTGCTGGGCATCAGTGGTCATGGAGTCTGGCCGGCATATATTCCGGCCCAGCTTCAGCAAGCAGTTCCGCTGACGCGCTGGGATGCCAGCCAGCCTCTCCAGGGCGCTCAGGCAGAGCACGAGATTCTCAGCTTTCAACCCGATTGCATCTATCATCTGGCCGCTTTGAGCAGTCCGAGCGATTGCGGGACGTTTCTGCCCAATGCGCTGGCCGCGTCTGTGAACATTGGCGGCACGGCGGCCGTGTTGGAGTTGGCCGCCCAATTGCCGCAGAAACCGCGCGTGCTATTCTCCAGCACCAGCCACGTCTACGACCGGGATTCGGCCGCGGGCGTGCTTGTCAGCGAGCAGAGCCGCATCAAGCCGCAACGCGGCTATGGCTGGAGCAAGTGGCTGGCCGAAGAAATGATCGTGCCGTTTGCGCGGGATCAGGGCGTCGAGGTGATCGTCGCGAGATCGTTTCAACATACCGGCCCCCGGCAACTTTCGCGGACGATGCTTCCCGATTGGGCCCGGCAATTCGCCGGCGGCGGTTCAGAGCCGGTCCGGGTTCACAACCTTACCAGCACGATCGACCTCACGGACGTGCGCGACGTGGTTCGGGCCTATCGCCTGTTGATGATGCATGGCCGGCCAGGCGAGGCTTATAACGTCGGTTCGGGAGTGGCTCTACGAACCGGAACGGTCTTCGAGGTATTGCGGAGCCTGGCCGGTCGGGATCGCAAGTTTTTCGAGCTCTATCCCGGCGTTCGCTATAATCCGATGGCTGACATTGCCCGACTTGTGGCTTGTACCGGCTGGCAACCGCAGATCAGCCTGGCCCAAACCGTGGCCGATACCCTCGGCTTTTGGCAACAACACAAGGTACACTTGGGGGAGTAAAACGACGATCGGCGAAACTCGAAGGGGCGTGTTGCTTTTCTTAGTTATCCATTTTCCGTAGCCCAGCCATTTATGGCTGGGAGCCATCTTGTAGCCAACAATGCAGATCGCAGTCATCGGAACCGGATACGTAGGCCTGGTCACCGGCACCTGTTTCGCCGAAACAGGCAACGACGTCATTTGCGTTGACGTCGACGCGCGCAAGATCGAAATGCTCCAGCAGGGAGCGGTGCCAATTTACGAGCCCGGGCTGGCCGAACTGGTTCGCCGCAACGCCGAATTGGGCCGGCTGCATTTCACCACCGAACTGGCCGCTGCCATCAAGCCGTGCAAGCCGTGTTCCTGGCCGTGGGCACTCCTTCGGCTGAAGACGGCGCTGCCGACTTGTCGAATCTTTGGGCCGTGATCGATGCCCTGGCGCCGCTGCTCTCCGCCGAGACCGTGGTGGTCACCAAGAGCACAGTGCCCGTGGGCACGAATGCTCAGATCTTTCGCCGGCTACGAGAATTGACCGGTCGCGAGTTCGACGTGGTCAGCAATCCCGAGTTTCTCAAGGAAGGGGCCGCGCTCGACGACTTCATGCGCCCCGATCGCGTGGTCATTGGCGTTCGCAATCTGCACCCCGTGGAACTGTTGCGAGAGTTGTACTCGCCCTTCCTGCGAGTCGAGCAGCCGTTTCTGGTGATGTCGCCGGAGAGCGCGGAGACCACCAAGTACGTCGCCAACGCGCTGCTGGCCACGAAGATCAGCTTCATCAACGAAGTGGCCAACTTGTGCGAGCACCTCGAAGCCGACATCAACGACGTCCGCCGCGGCATCGGCCATGACAGCCGGATCGGCTTCGCGTTCCTGTTTCCAGGCGTGGGCTATGGCGGCAGTTGTTTTCCCAAGGACGTCCGGGCCTTGCAGCACATGGCTCGGGCTCGCGGCGTCGAACCGCACATGCTCGCCGCCGTCGATCGCGTCAACTCCCAGCAGAAGACCATTCTGCTGTCCAAAATCGTCGAGCACTTCAGCGGGCAAATGGCCGGGCGAACGCTGGCCGTCTGGGGCCTGGCCTTCAAACCTCGCACCGACGACATCCGCGAGGCCCCGGCCCTGGCCCTGATCGACTGCCTGCTCGAACAAGGCGTTCACTTGCAGGTACACGACCCCGAAGCGCTCGAGAACGTCCGCGCCCAGTACGGACATCGGCTGACCTACGCCGAGCGGCCGTACGATGCCTTGAACGGCGTCGAGGCCGTGGTGATCATGACCGAGTGGAAGGAGTTTCAAAACCCGGACTTCAAGCTCATGCGGCGGCGGATGAAGATGCCGGTGATCTTCGATGGCCGCAACATTTACGATCCGGCCCACATCCGAGCCGCCGGTTTCACCTACCACTCGATCGGGCGGATGAGCGTCCGACCGCAATAATCCGGCCCCGCCGCGCGATTGCCCGTTGCCAGCGGTCCGATCGTCTGCCCACAATGCACCAACCGCCTGCGAGAAGGTCGGTCGAGGCAGCAGAAGAACCACAGAGACACAGAGACACAGAGAAGAGAAAAGTCGAGAGACTCGTAGCTCATTGGGCGAGGTTGATCGCCGAATGTTTTGCTCTTCATCTTTCTCTTCTCCTCCCCTCTTCTTCTCTGTGTCCCTGTGCCTCGGTGGTTTGTTTCCTTCCTCCCATCGGAGCGTCGATCCTTGCGTTGGCCGTTGCAGCGCCAGTTGCTGGTTCCGGTGTTGTCGGTCGTCGTGGCCGCCATCGTGGCTTCCAGTGCGCTCACGGCTTACCTGGCGGCCGGTTGGGCGGCGCGGCGTCAGGAAGAAGATTTAAAGCGCGTGGTGCATACGCTGACCGACACCGGTTTTCCGCTCACTGAGCCGGTGCTCTTGAAGATGAGCGGCTTGTCGGGGGCCGACTTCGTCGTGTTCGACGGCGGCGGCCAAATGCTTGCCGCGACGATCTCGCCTGGCGGCGAAGCCCTCGCCGCCCTGCGCAGGCTGCCGCCGCAGTCGCGCGACACGACGATCTGGGACCAGCCGCGGTTGGAGTTGGCCGAGCGCGATTACCTGGCGGTGCGCGTTTTGTTGGATGATTCCCGCACCGGATCGTCGTCGCTGTCGCTGGTGGTTCTCTACCCGGCCGACGCTCGCTGGACCGCTCATCGCCAGGTGATTTTGGCGCCGTTGCTGGTCGGAGCTTGTGCTGCGATCGTGGTCGGCATCGTGGTCACGGTTTTGGCCCGTCGCGTCGTACGGCCCATCCAGAGCGTTGCGCGGGCGAGCGCTGGCGATTTCGGCCGGTGATTTTCAGCAGCAGCCCCTGCCCGAGCGTAACGACGAGATTCGCGACCTGGCCCAATCCATCAATGAAATGGCCCAGCGGTTGGATCGCTATGCCGAGCAGGTGCGGCAGAATGAGCGGCTGCGCACGCTCGGCCAATTGGGCGGCGGCCTGGCGCACCAATTACGCAACTTCGCCACCGGAGCCCGCATGGCGCTCGATCTGCATCGCCGCCAGTGCCCGGCCGGCGACCAGGACGAAGCCTTGCTCGTCGCCGGACGGGCATTGAAGCTGATGGAATCGTACCTGCAGCGGTTTCTGCGGCTGGGCCAATCGCGCCCCGTAACCCGGCAGCCGACGAGTTGGCAGGCTGTCGTGGAAGACGTCGTGCCGCTGGTTCAACCTGCGGCGCGTCACGCCAAAGTGGAGTTCGCCGTTTCACAGCCTGAAACGCCGGTCGAGATTCTGGGCGACCCCGACGCCCTGCAGCAATTGCTGATCAACCTGTTGTTGAACGCCATCGAAGCGGCTCGCCTGAGCCCCGAAGGCGAGCGTCGCGTCGCCATCGAAGTGTCCGCTGCGGCCGACGGACAGGCCACGTTGGTGGTCAAGGACTCAGGGCGCGGGCCGGCTGCCGAAGTCGAGCCGCGAATGTTCGAGCCATTCATCACCGAAAAGCCCGACGGCACGGGGTTGGGGTTGTCGATGGCTCGTGAGATTGCCGTCGAGCACGGCGGCACCATTCGCTGGCAGCGCGACGCCGAGATGACGTGTTTCGTGGTCCAATTGCCGACCACTCACCGCGAGGAGCAGCATGGCTCAATTGCTTGTTGTCGATGACGAACCGGCAATCTGCTGGGGTTTGAGCAAACTGGCCGAAGGCCTGGGCCACGACGTGCAAACCGCCTCGATCGCCGAAGAAGCCATCGCCCTGACGGCCGGGCAATCGTTCCAGGCCTTGATGCTCGACGTGCGGCTGCCCGGCATGGACGGCCTGGCGGCAATCGAACACTTGCGGCTGCCGCGTGGGCGAGGCGCCGATCATCGTAATGACCGCCTACGGTGACCTGGCCACGGCCGTTGAAGCCGTGAAGCAGGGAGCGTTCGAGTACCTGCTCAAGCCGTTCGATCTTGATGTCGCCCAGCGGGCCCTTGAGCGGGCCTTCGATGTTCAGCCGCCCGTGGCTGGCGATGCTCAGTCGCCGCGGAAACCCGCCGACGACGACCATCTGGTGGGCAAGTCGGCCGTCATGCAGGAGGTATTTCGGCAGATCGCCTTGGTGGCGGCGTCCGATGCGTGCGTCCATGTGTTCGGCGAAAGCGGCTCGGGCAAGGAACTGGTGGCGCGGGCGATCCATCGCTACAGCCGCCGCCACGCCGGCCCCTTTGTCGCCGTCAACTTGGCCAGCCTGAGCGAATCGTTGTCGGAGAGCGAACTGTTCGGCCATGTGCGGGTGCGTTTACCGGCGCCGCCGAAACTCGCCGCGGCCTGCTCGAACAGGCGCATGGCGGCACGATTTTCCTCGACGAAGTGGCGGACATTCCGCTCTCGCTGCAAGTCAAACTGCTACGCGTGCTGGAACATGGCGAACTCATGCCGGTCGGTGCGGCGATGCCGGTACGCGCGGATTTTCGCGTGATCTCGGCCACGCATCAGGATCTGGCCGAACGGGTTGCCGCCGGTCGCTTCCGCCACGACCTGTTCTTTCGGCTCAACACATTCCAGGTGCGCGTCCCCAGCCTGCGCGAGCGTCGCGACGACGTGGCCGAGCTGTCGACATTCTTCCTGGAGGTGATGGCGGAACGCTCCGGCACGAACCACGGAAAGATTTCGGCCCCCGCCATGGCTGAACTTCGCGAGCGACCCTGGCATGGCAACGTTCGCGAACTTCGCAATGTGATCGAACATGCCACGATTCTGGCTCGCGGCGGCCTGATCCGACCCGAGCACCTCCCCGCTCCCGTTCCCGCGCCTGGCCGCCCGGCGTCGTTGAATTCTACCATCGTCGAAGGTTTGCGGGCCTGGGCTCGCGGGCAATGGGCGACCGGCGTTCCGCCGGAGAATCTTTACGAGCGATTGCTGGAGTTGGTTGAACCGCCGGTGCTCGACGTGGCCTTGGACGAACATCAGGGCCAATGTGCGGCCGCCGCCCGCAGCCTGGGCTTGCACCGCATCACGCTGCGCAAGAAGTTGCAGCGCTATGGCCTTGGCGAGACGTCCGAAAGCTAATGTCGGGCATCAAGCCGCAACTTTTGGCGAGTTCGGAGCAGCAGCCCGGGCAGGCGTGAATTCCGCCAACAGCCGCTCGAGCCGCGAGTTCAAGGCATCGAGTTGTTCCAGCAACTCATCCTGGCGAGCTTCGAGTTCTTGAAGCAAGTCGATGCGGCGGGGTGGCTGGTCCATCGTGGGGGGGGCTGTCCGGCGGAGAGTGATCAGGTTGAATTGCGCGAGCTCCATAAGACCTTTCGGCGCCCGTCAGGGCTGCGGTTCAATGCCATGCCCGAGATCGTTTGAACCGCTTGAAGTCACGTAAGGCAGGACAACTCTGCCGCCGTACGACGTGGCGCTTTGCGTGCTGACAGTGAACAGATGTGAGGGTTGCGGCGGACGCCGTCATTTTGCCCCTGGGGAGGGCCAACGTCCTTAGCCAGTGACAAGATCACCTGGGAAATGGCATGCGTCGCTGGAAAATCTTGCCTGCCAAGCGATTAAGAAGCCATGGACAGCCGACTGTAAGCTGATGTACACTTGCTGTTTCCGACCGGCTTCGAGCTGAGGCCGTCTCGGTGGAATTGCGTCGAATTCACGAGTCACCAAAAACGAAAGGACGAGTTGTGGTTAAGTTGAACGTACGGGACCGCGAGTCGATTCAGGAGGCCGTTCGTCGGTTCCGTAAGTTGGTCGAACGCAGTGGCATCAAGAAAGAGATGCGTCGCAAGGAATACTACGAGAAGCCCAGCGAGACGCGGCGTCGCGCCCGTCTGCGTGCCGAACGTCGCACGCGTCGCGCCCGCCTGCCCGGCGGCGGTGTTGTATAGCATCTGGCATTGGGCCAGGCACGCGTTGAATCAGGTGCGCAGCGCATCAGACGCGCGATCAGATACCGGCAAGCTTGCGCATGCCGCTCGCCGTGGTCGCCGCACAGTCTAGTCGCCACAACGTGGCGCGAGTTGCTTAGCCGGGCGACTTGCTCAGGCTGAAGACCGGTAGCAACAGCGCCAGCCCGATCGTGCCCACCACGCCCCCCATCACCGTAATCATGATCGGTTCGATGATGCTGGTGACTGCCTTGAGCGAGGTTTCAACTTCCTGGTCGTAGTAGTTGCTGACTCGCTCCAGCACGCTGCCCAGCTTGCCCGTTTGTTCGCCGGCAGAAATCATCTGCACGAGCATCGGCGGGAACAGCTTCGACGTGGCCAACGATTCGAAGACTTGCTTGCCGCCCATCACCTCCTGGGCGACTCGGCGCCAAAGCTGCTCGTAGTAGTAGTTGCCCGAGACCTCGGCCGCCAGATCGAGCGCGTCGAGCACGGGAATGCCGCTGGAGAGCATCGTGCCCAGGGTGCGAATACTGCGGCTGATCACCACCTTGCGGTTCATCGGCCCCACGAGCGGCATTTCGATTTTCAGCCAATCCCAGGCCTTGCGCCCACTACGGTTCGCTTGCCATAGATGAATCCGAACACCAGGGACGCCCCGCCGGCCAGCCAGGCCCACCAGTAGTGGAGCAGCGAGTCGGAGACCACCATCATCACGATGGTCGGCGTGGGCAGGACCATTCCCTTGCGCTGAAACAGCGGCGTGAACTTGGGCATCACGAACGTCAGCAGGAAGATCGTCACGGCGACGGCCAACACGGCCATTACGGTCGGGTAGGCCATAGCGGCGCGGACCTTGCCCCGCGTTTCGACTTCCTTGCGCAGGTGCAGCGCGATGCGTTCCAGCATCGGCGCCAGCAGGCCGGTCGCTTCGCTGGCCTTGATCAGCGAGACATAGGTCTTGTCGAACAACCGCGGGTGGCAGGCCAATGCCGCGGAAAAGTCTCCGCCGCTCTCGACCGCCAACACCAGCTCCTTGAGAATCCTGCGGAAGGTCGGATTCTGCTCCTGCTGGAGGATGCCCGCAAGCGCGGTCGCCAGCGAAATGCCGGTGTCAACCATGACCGCCAACTGGTTGGTGACATAGACGACTTCCGAGCGACTGACCGAACGAGCGAACAGCCCTTCGCCTTCGGTCTCTTCCAACTCGAGCACCTGGAAGCCGTCGCGCCGCAATTGCTGGGTGGCGTCTTCACTGCTCGAGGCCTCGATCGTCCCTTCGTGCAATTTGCCGAGCGGATCGCGAACCTTGTAGCTGAATTCCATGGCCTGGGCTCTTTTCGCTTCAGTTCGTGGTCACTGCAGGCTCGGCCGGGTCACGGCTCTCGCCCACGACGTGCAGGATTTCCTCGATCGTGGTCATCCCTTCCCGAACCTTGCGGAAGCCATCATGGCGTAGCGTCACCATACCGCGACGCTGTGCGATCTGGTGGATCTTGGTAATGGACGGATCAGAGACAATCTGGTCGCGCAATTCGTCGTCGATGATCAACAGTTCGTGGATGCCGAGGCGGCCGCTGTAGCCGGTATTGCGGCAGCGTTTGCAGCCCACGCCGCGATAAAACTCGGTCATATCGTTGCCCATCCGTTCGACGGCCCGGCGCACGTTGCGGGGCGGCTCGTACGTCTGGCGGCATTTGGAGCAGATGCGCCGCACCAGCCGCTGGGCCAGCACCATGTTCAGCGCGGCGCCGATCAGGTACGGCTCGACGCCGATATTCACCAGCCGCGTGATGGCCGAGCAGGCGTCGTTGGTATGCAGCGTGCTGAACACCAGGTGACCGGTCAGCGCGGCCTGAATGGCGGTGCGGGCCGTGTCCTCGTCGCGGATTTCGCCGACCATGATCACGTCCGGATCCTGTCGCAGCAAAGTCCGCAGGGCCTTGGAAAACGTCAGGCCCACGCGTTCCTGCACCTGGAACTGGTTGAGCAGCGGCAGGTGGTATTCGATCGGATCTTCGACCGTGCAGATGTTGTTTTCCATCGAACTGATGGCGTTCAGCGCGGCGTACAGCGTGGTGCTCTTGCCGCTGCCGGTCGGGCCGGTCACCAGCGCGATGCCGTTGGGGGCGCGGATGTTCTGTTGCAGGTCGGTGAGAACGTCTTCGGCGAACCCGAGTTCTTCCAGGACCAGTGAAATGGCCCGGGTGTCGAGCACGCGAATCACGGTCTTCTCGCCCCGCGCCATGGGAAACGTGCTGCACCGCAGATCGATCTTGCGACCTTCGAGCAGCACGTGGATGCGACCGTCCTGGGGGAGGCGGCGCTCGCTGATGTCGAGCCCAGCCATGATCTTGATACGGCTGGTGACCGCGTTCAACAAGTGTTGCGGCACTTCGAGCGATTTGTACAAACGCCCGTCAATGCGATAGCGGACTCGCAGCACGCGATCGGCGGGCTCGATATGGATGTCGCTGGCGCCTTCCTTGACGGCGTTATAGATGATGAAGTTCACCAACCGGATGATCGGAGACTGGCCGGCGCTTTCCTCGATGTCGCCAATGTCCTCGATCGTGTCTTCGATGACCGTCACTTCGCCGGCTTCGGACTCCTCGATGATGTCGTCGATGACGAACACCTTGGAGTTCGGCAGCATGGTCATGATCCGCCGGATGTCCTTCACCGTGGCCACGACGATCTGCACCTTCAGCCGGCAGAGGTTTTCGACCTCTTCGACCAGGAACAGGTTCGACGGCTCGCTGACGGCCAGCGTCAGCATGTCGCGGATGCGGTACAGCGGCAGCACGAGGTTCTTTTCGATGAATTCCCGCGGCAGGACGTCGAGGATCTTGAGATCGACGATCCGCGGATCGAGCTTGGCATACGGAACGCGATACTCGAAGGCAATGCACTCGGCAATCTGGTCGTCGGTGCAGGCGTCGACTTCGACCAGGATTTCGCCCAGCAACTTTCCCTTGTTGCCGTCGTGCTGCTCGGCCAGCGCAGACTCCAGGCCTTCGGGAGTCAGATATCCCTTCTGGACGAGCAGATTACCCAGGCGTGGAGGCGCTTCGCTGGACATGACGTTTCAAGGTGGGCGAATTAACGAAAGCTCTTCACGGCGTCGACGACGCTCTCGAAGACTTCCAGGTGTTGATCGAGCCGGGTGATTTCCAGAATCTTGCGGTTATTCGTGTTGGTCGTGGTCAGTTTCAGATCGCCGCCCAGATCGCGAAGCTTGTCCTGGCCGTCGAGCAAAGCCGTCAAGCCGTCGCTATCGAAGGCTTCTGTCGCATCCAAATCGACCACCACATTGCGGCGCTCCAGCGCCGCCACGTAGCCGACGAACAGGCTGGCCTGGTCCGAGCCCAATTCTTCGGGCGTATGAACGACGACGACGTTGCCGAAGATTTCCGTCGGTAGGTTCAGTTGCGCCATGGCACACGCGGAGTGTGAGGAGTGCGAATCGACAAACTACGCCTCGGCCGTCGTGAGCCGCTCGGGCGTCAGCAATTCTTCAACCCGACGCAACAGGTCGCGCGGGCTGAACGGCTTGGCAATGATCGCCAGCACGTTCCACTTCTGGGCCATCTCGTCAGGCGAAAGCTCAAAGCCTTTGGCCGTGAGCATCATCACCGGCAGATCCTTGGTGGCCGGATTGGAGCGAACCCGCTCGATCAATTGCAGCCCGCTCAGCCGCGGCATCTGGCAGTCGGTAATCAACAGGTCGGGCGTTTTGCGCTCGATCGCTTCCCAGCCGAACTGGCCGTCGCTGACGCATTCGACCTCGAAGCCGGCTCGGGCCAGCTTGAACTCGGCCGCGCGGATGATGTGAATTTCGTCGTCGCAGAGCAATACGCGTTTACTCATGGCATGCAGTCCCTCGTTAGGAGGATCGATGAGAGCCGGGGATCGCGACTCGGAATGTGCTACCGGCGCCGAGCGTGCTGGTCACGCTGAGCCGGCCGCCGTGAACGTCTTCGACAATGTGCTTCGCCAGCGGCAACCCCAAGCCCGTGCCGGGGGCCATGCCCTTGTTGCTATCCACGCGATAGAACTTTTCGAATACCCGCAGACAGTCTTCGGGTCCCAGGCCCACGCCGGTGTCTTCGACTTCGAACAGCACCTCGGCATCGAGCATTCGGCTGCGCAGCGTAACGCGTCCCTCGTTGGGCGTGTACTTGATGGCGTTCGAAAGCAGGTTGATGGCGGCCTGCAACATCATGTCGCGATCGACCAACGCGCCCAAATACATGGGGCTCAAGTCGTTGGCCAGTTGAATGTCCTTGGCCTCGGCTGCGGGCTGCACGACACGGAAGGCTTCGAGCAGAATGTCGTTGAGCGATTGCGACTGTTTGCTGACCTGGACTACGCCGGCTTCGATCCGCGCCAGGTTGAGCAGGTTGTCGATCAACCGTTGCAGGCGATCGGCCTGGCCGTTGATAATCTGCAGGAATTCGTCACGCGTGTCTTCGTCCTCGGCATCTCCCTCGGCCAGCAACTCGACGTAGGCCTTGATCCCGGCCAAGGGCGTTTTCATTTCATGGCTGGCTGCCGAAACGAACTCAGCATGGTCTCGCTGCAAGGCTTTCTGCGTGCTGATATCCCGCAATACGGCCACGACGCCAGCCTGGACCTCGCCTTTGAGCGGATCGCTGGCCGGACCGCAGGGAAGGCTAGTCGTCGTTACACTATGCCAGCGCCGGGCTCCGGACACGTCGAGTTCTATTTCGTCCGTGCGTCTCGTTCGTACCTTGCGGCGCCCCGCGTCGTTCAACAATCCGACCAGTTTTCCGCAATGTGCGAGTTGAGCTAGTTCGCGCTTCGCCGATCCGTCAGCACTAAGCTGGAGCAACTGCTCCGCGCTGCGATTGGCCAGCCAGAGGCCGTCGAACGGATCGACCGCGATCACGGCTTCGGCCAGGCCGTCGAGAACGTTGCTCAGACGTTCATGTTCGGCCGCGTAACGGCGGCAGCGCAACTCGGTAGCCGCGCGGGCGTGTTCGATTTCGCCCAGCCGGGCAGCGTTCAATTCAAGTATTCCAGCGACGCGCAGGAGCGTGTCGTGCCAGGGTGAGGCATCGTCGAGCGGCGGCAAGCTTTCCCGGGCGCTGGCGGCAACTTCGCAGATGTCTCGCTGGCCGAGCCGGTCCAGCCAGAGCCGGGCCTCACGCTCCTGCCGGTTCACTCGCGCCAGGAGCAACTGCAGCAGTCCACCCGAAACGACCACCGCCATCAGAAACGTGCCCCAGCGAACGAACAGGGCCTCGGCCGGCAGATTACGACCGGCTAGCCAGGCCACGGCGCAGCCCGCCGACAGGGCCAGTGCCGCGGCTGAGAGCACGGTGTCGAGCTTCGAGGGAAGTTGCTGCGAGGCGTAGCTCATGGAGCGATCGGGGGCCGTGGGCCGCGCGGATCAAAGCGTCGGCGCTGTTAGGGGGATGTTTCGTTGTCGACACAACTATAGGTCGCCGCTAATGGGTCGGGGACGCTACGGCTTGAGGGCGTAGCGCGTGTCAAGTTGCCGAGCCTGACTGAAGTTACGTTCCGCTTCCTCGTCCTGGCCCAGCTTGCTCAGCGTGCAACCCAACAAAAAATAGGATAGTGCATGCGAGTTGTCCAAAGACAACGCCTGGCGCAGGGCAACTTGTGCGGCCTGCCAATGCTCAAGACGGTATTCAGCCATGCCCAACGTGCGGTACAGGGCTGCCGATTTCGGCCAGCGCGGAAGCGAGGATTGTGCCAGTTGTGCGGACAGCTCGGGATGATTGTGTCGCAGGGCTGCAACCGCCGCTCGGATGGCTACGCTTTCATCATTCGGGCGCCGCCGCAATGGCCCGTTGAAAAAAGCTCCGCGCCACGGCCGGCGTGTCATTCGCCAGAGCTGTCTCGCCGCGTCGCAACGTCTCGTCCACCGAGGCCTGTGCCCGGAGCGATTCCGCGGATGTCGAAGATGCCGGTCGTGCTGCGGATTTCACCGTCGCCGGAGGGGTCCTAAGTTTGATTCTCGAGTCGCCGGCGGCCGACATCGAATCGTCGTCTGTCTGGCCCGGCTGATTGGCCCCGGAAGCGTAACTGGCCGGCTGCACCTTCCGCCCGGAGCGGAGTTGGACGGCACGCTGTCGGTGAATCTCGACTTCGGCCGCGTCCCCCGTTCGCTGGCAAATGCGAGCCAGCAGCGATTCCAACTCGGCCTGGGTCGGCATCTGCGCGAACGCTTCGTCGGCCAGTCGACGGGCGGCGTCAGCCTCGCCCAAGGCCAGCAGGACTTCGGCCCTCAAGAGCGCGGCGCTCAGACGGTTGCCCTCGGGCGCGGTAGGGCGCGGCTTGGAACGACTGACAGCGGTGGTCTCCTGCGGATCAGCGTCCGCAATCCCGGCCAGGCTCGCAGCATAATTCTCGTTTTTCGGATCGACCTGGACGGCACGCCGGTAAGATTTGGCCGCTTGCTCAAGGTCGCCCGAAGCCTCGCAGACCAGCCCTTGAACGTGCAAGACTTCGGCGTCGGCGGGCAATTCCTTGGCCAGCTTGTCGGCTTCGGTTCGAGCTTCGGACAGCTCCTGCTCCAGCAAGTGGAGTTGAACCAGCAGCAACCGGCCGTCACGGTGCTCCGGCGTGCGATCGAGCAGCGTGTCGATTAATTCACGGCAGATCTCCGTGTTGCCTTGCTCCCAGGCGGTCAGTGCTGCCTGATATTGGGCATCGTTGCGACGGTTCTCGTAGTCTTTGAGCATTTGCGCCGAGCGTGCCTTGCGGATTGGCTTGACGTCGGGCACGGGCGATTGAAGCTTGTCCGCCAGGCGCAGCCGCCCCCTGCCGCCAATAAGACGGTCAGCGACAAGCTCATTGCGAGCCGACAGGCGTTCACGGCGACCTCGCATCATTCGGTGGAATATTCGCTGCTGGCAGCGGAACATTCACAGCGGGGAATAGCGTCGGCGCCTTGATCGGCACGATCGGCGTCATGCCCTTGCCCTGCAGGTCGTCCAGCAGCCAAGGAGCAACTTGTTCTCCATCCACTGCGTGCCCGTCGCCCGGAGGCGGTGGCGGAACGTGAGGATGCGCCGTTCCCGGAGCCGGCATGTTGCTCCGCGTCGCGGGCAGCGCGACGCCGGCTCGCACTGCCGGCGGCGGAACTTCCTTCTCCAAGTCGCTGCGCAGCTGCTGGGCCGTCATGTTTTGCGGATCGAAGACCATCGCCAGATTGAGCAGATGCGCGGCCTTCTTCGGATCACCGGCCTTGAGCGCCGCCTCAGCTTTTTGCGTATAACGGCGTGACATATCGTAGCGGTTGTACGGGCTCAAATGGTCGGCCACGACCTGCTGACGCCGGACGAACGCATTGCCCTCTTTCTCGGCCTTGCGCGAGGCGTCGGGCTCGTAGATGATTCGCGGCGTCACCAGCACCATGATCTCGCGGCGAACGATCGTTTCGTTCACGCTACGGAAAAACGGCCCGATGTACGGAATGCTGCCCAACACGGGCACCTGAGTTGTGGCGGTTTCCAAGTCTTCGCGCATTAGCCCGCCGAGCACGACCGTGCAGCCGTCGCGGCACATGACGTTGGTCGTGACCTGCGTCAGTTGTTTCTGCGGCAGGGTGAAGTTGCCCGAGACGACGACCTGCCCGGTCGACAGTTCTGGGTGGATCTCCATGCGGATCATGCCGTCGGTACCGATGAACGGCCGGATCCGCAGCGCGGCACCGACTTCCAGGAACTGCACCGACTGCGTCGTGAACGTCTGGGTGACCGTCGAATTCACGTATCCGTACTGGGCACCGATCAGAATTTCAGCTCGCTGTTTGTTCAAGCACAACAGCTTGGGCGTGGCGATGACGTTCGTATCACCGATCGTCTCGACGGCGTTGATGAAGGCGCCGATGTTGCCGTTGAGATAGGCGAACTGCAAGCCGCCGTTGGTGAACGTAACGGCTCCCAGGTCGGCGCCGGTGCTACCGTCCGACTGGCCCGTACCGTTGAGCGGTGCGGTGCGCGGCGTGCCGATACCCAACCGCGCCGCCTGACCCGCTTGAAATGCTTCGAGATTGATGCCGAACTGGTAATTGTCGTTCAGGTCGACGCTCAGGATCATGGCTTCGATCGACACCTGCATCGGCTGCTTGTCGATCTCCAGGACGACTTGTTCCAGTTCCAGCAGCACGCCCTCGTAGTCTTGCACCAGCACAGCTTCGTTCGAAGCGAAGGTGTTGCCACCGGCCTTGTTGGCGTCGGACTGAATGCCGATTTCCGACGGGGCCGTGATGCTGATCTTGCCCACCCCGGCACTAACCAGCGGCGTGAGCAGGGTCATGAGATCTTTGGCCGTCACGTAATTGGGCCGGAAGATGCGAGTGCCAATCGTGTCCAGCGACATCCGCATGGCGTCGAAATCAGCCGCGGTGCCGACGTAGATGAACTTGCCCTCGCGCTTGGCGACGAAGCCGGTCGATCGGAGGATGGCGTCGAGCGCCGTGTTCACGTCAACGTCCTTCAAGACGGCCGAGACATCTCCCTGTACGTTGGCGCTGGGCAGAATGTTGAGCTCGCCCTGCTCGCTCAAGGCCTCCAGCACGCTGCGGATGTCTTCGTTCTGAATGTTGATCATCAGATGCTCGCCGCCGCTGCCGCTGCCGGGCACGGCGGTGATGGTGGCCTTGTGCTCTTCGGCGGCCGTATCGTCGGTCTTGGGCGGCAGCGTGTCGGCAGGCGCGTTATTGGTTTGCGGCGCAGGGGCCGGCGTAGGGGCAGCCGGGGCGGGGGCCGACTTCTGTCCGGAGAGCTGGTTCAGCAGGTTGCCGAGCGTCTGATCCTGCAGGCCGGTGCCTTGGATCAATTGCCGCATCTGCTCGGGATTCTGCATCAGGCTGTTCACCATGTTGGACATGATGTCCCCGGAAGGGGCCGTGCCGCCGGACATGGCAGGCAAGCCTCCCATAGTCGGCTGCGCCGGACTTTGAGCCAACATCACGGGCGGCTCCGGTTTGGGCGCTGGCAACTCCTCGGGCGCCGGACGCGCTTCGGTAGCTTGACGTGCGATGCGCGCTTGCACTGGCACGACGACCGGTTTCAAGGCGGGGAGCGATTGCGCAACTTCCTCTTGCGGCAGAGGCGGTTCGTCGAGCAGGGCTTGCGTACGCCGCGACGGCACTCGATCCGCCGAGAGAGCCGGCAATTGAAGTTCCACCGACGGAAGCTCCACCGACGGCGGCGATGTAACCGCCTGGGCCACGAGCTTCGCCGGCCTGCTGATGGTCTGCGTCTCAGGTGGTCCGGCAAGGTAGACTGCCACGGCGACGCCCAAGACGCTCGACGCGGCTACCAAAGCCAAACACAAGAATGTTTTCATGGTCTTCCGTGACGCTGAAAAATGAACTCGCTGCGAATCCTACGGCGTGGCCGGCCGCAGCTCGATCCTCCCACCACCTTTGCGGCGCTTGATGCTCAACGTGTATTGTTGGCCATCGCGCTCCAGGACAATTCGGTTTGGTTCCACCTCGACCAGTCGAAAGGCTTCGCCCTCGACTCGGATCTTGCTTCCCAACTCGTAAGTGCGACCACTAATGAGCGCGGCGCGGCGTGAATTGCCAACCAGCGTGCTCGACAGCACCAGCCCCAGGTCATCTGGTCCGGCTGCGTGTTGCTCCGCTTCGGCCGCATCTTCTTCAGACTTCTTCTTAGCGTCTTCTTTCGCGGCCAAGTCCCGATCATTCGCGGCCAGATTGACCGGCGGGACAAAAGGATTCCGCTCTTCGGCCAATCCGGTCAGCGTCGCGGGACTCATCCTCGCGTCGTGATCGATGGCGGATGCAACCTCGGTCCACGCCATTTGCTCTTTCCCTTGAGCGGCCGAAACGGTCGATGGCGCCAGGGTCGCCGGCGCCCCGGCGGCCGGCGCGGCGGCCACGGGTAGCGGCGCTGCTGGCGTCGCATGAGCGTTCGACTTGAACACCAGCGGCGCCCAGAACCAGGCCGCCACGACGCCTAGCAACGCCAGCATCGCAGCCTTCTGCGGGCTGGCTTTCAGCTCGCGAAGGGCCTTTTTCTGTAGTTTTTGAAGCGACATGCTGCTGGCACCTGTCCGCACGACGGGGTGATTCGGCTCCTGTTATCGGCAGCCGATCGAGTCGAACTAATTAGAATTTTTGGAATTACCGGCAAAGATCACCAAAGTCACCTGGCAACGCATAATTTGCCCAATTTGAGCTTCTTTTTCAGGGCTGCTGGGCGCCTCGTTGGCCAGCGCTTCCAGGCTTACGTCTTCCACCCAAAGTCTCTCTGGCATCCTCTCGAGCTTGGTCAGCACGCTGGCAACTTGTTCGAACGTACCCTCGCATGTCATTCGAAGCGAAGTCTTTTGCAGCACGTCGAGCCTGGTCGTCGGCCCCGGCGAAAAGTGCGTCGTGGCCACGCCGGAAGCTTTGAGTAGTTCGGCAATCTCGCCGTACAGCGCGGCCAGCCGGGCCGAATCGCACTTTTTGGCTTGCCACCGATCGCAGTACGTTTGCAACTCGGCCAGTTTGGCTTCGAACTGGACCCGGCACTGAGACACGTGACTACCGCTGGCGATGAAGGCGCGTTTGTCGGCCAACTCGATTTCCAACGCGGAGATGACCCGTTGTCCCGGCAGGAAGACCAGCCACAGATAGGCCGCGGCAATTCCAGCCAGTGGCAGCGTCACCAGCCAGCTATGTCGGCGTGCTGATTTCACGGAGCACCTCCGCGCCGCGGCTGCCCTTCGGCCAACAGCGCTGCGCTTCCCGGCTGGCCATAGCCGGGCTTGACAATCAGGCGAGCGCGAAAAAGAGAGACGCCCGGGTGGTCTTTGCCGCCGCTTTCGAGCGAACTGAGCTCCGAGCGCGCGAACAATCCCTGCGACGCCAGCCGGCCCAAATAGGCGTGCAGGGAGATATTATCCTGGGTCTGGCCTTCGAGCGTGACAACTGTCTGCGTGGTGTCGATTTCCTCGCGCAGGCGGCGCAAGTCGCGCTCGGCCGGCAAACGCTTGGCGTCCTCGGCTCGAATTTCATCGAGCGTGCGAGGTGGCGTCGTCGACTGGCTGGGTTCGACGACGAGGGTTTCGCGCTCTGTGGCAATGCGACTCAAGGTGATCTGAGGCGGCAATGTTTGCAGCACCAGGCGAAGGATCTGGCTGCGAGGCCAAGGGTGGCGCAAGTAGGTCCAGAGTTCGGCCTGGGCTTGCCAGGGCTTCAGGCTCTGTTCGAGTCTCGTCAACTGCTGACTCTGTGCCAAGGCCACGCCATATTGGTCTCGGACCTCGGCGAGGTGATGCTCGTAGCTCAATTGAATGCCGTACTCGCCGGCCCAGGCAATGGCCAGCAGCCCGCCGAATGCCAGCAGCACGAGGCCGCGCCGGTAGCGCGTACGTCGCAGCACTTTGGCTTCGTGATACTTGCGCGGCAGGAAATCAATATCGTACATGAGCTTACCCGCCCGCTGCGACGCTGGTGTGCGCGGCATGAAACACGGGACGCAAGGCCAACCCCACGGCAACGTCCCATTGGCAACGCCGGCCGGGAATGGCCACCGGTTCGAAGGTCCGCCAGGGATCTCCCAGTTCACACTTCATGTCGAGCCGTGAACTAAAGACTTCGAGCAGCGCGGGGCTCGCTTCGCCGCCCCCCAGCACCAGGCGTTTCAAGGCCTGGCCGCGAAACGTGACGTTGTGGTAACGAATGCATAGCGACACTTCGGCGGCCAGCTTTTCGACGACCGGCCGGACTGAATCGGCCACGCTGCGCGCGACCTCGGGATCTTGTTGATCGGCCCGCCGGTCGCCGTTGTGCCGGCGCAGGGCCCAAGCCTCGCCCGGATCCATTTGCAAGTGGCGGCTGACGGCCTCGTCGAAATGACGCCCGCCCAGTTCCAGGTACTTCATGAACACCGCATGCGTTCCCTGGGCGATCAGCACCGATGAGTTGGTCTGGCCGATGTGTACGTAGGCCACGCGTTGCTGCTGGTCGGCGTCGCGGCGAAATTGGGCACTGTAGGCGCGAAGCAAAGCCAGCGGTTCAATGTCGACCCCCACGGGTTGCAAACCGGCCTTCTCAATGACCTGCAAGGCCTGCTCGAGCACCGGTCGATGGCAGGCGACGACGATCATCTCGCGTCGCGGGGCGTCGCCCTGGCGCACTTCGGCCGCTTCCCACCAGCGCAGCTCGGCTTCGGCGGCAGGAAAGGGAAGCTTGCTCTCCGACTCCTGGCGAACCAGATGCTCGATGTCGCCCGTGGTAGCCTTGGGCAAACGACACGTTCTGGACGAACAGCTCCCGCCAGCCGAGACACAATACCGCGTTGCGGCCGGAGAATTTGCGTCCTTCGCGGGCCTGGCGCAGTGCGTCGATTTGCCGCGCCGGATCGTCGGTCGGAACCGGCGCCGACTCGAGCGGCAGATCCCAGCGCACGGCATCGACCAGGCTCGTGCCGTCGGCCGACAATTGCACGAGCTTCAAAGCGCGAGCTCCCCAGGTCGACGCCGATGGGCCCTACACGTTTTCGCTTCAGCAAGTTGCGCATTCAGCTACCCGTCACAATCGACGCCGGAGGAGGGCTGGCCTGGAAGTTCTCGATCGAAGCCAGCCCGGTCACCGGATTCACAGCCACCATGATGTAACGCTGCAAACTGCCAACACCGTCGGTCAGCCAGATGTCGGTTTCAGCGGCTTGAGACGTCTGCCCATACTGGCCGAACGTGATCTGCGTTGTCGGAGCGGCGGGCGATCCGGCGGTGCCCACGGCATACAGTTGCACCGGTCCGCCCACCGTGGGCAGATTGGCCAGATTCGTCACCTGGCTTTTGGCGTATCGGCAGCCGAGTAAAACGGCGAAGACGGCAGCGTCGCGAGGGCCGGATTGCTGCCGGCGTATGTCAGCGTGTATTGATTGTTCGCCACGCTGAACGTGAAAGTGTAACTGTCGTTGTTCGTGACGGCCAGGCTACGGCCGTAGGCCATGTCGGCCGCGATGACTTGGGCGGCCGTCTGCAATCGATCGTGAATGCTTGGATTCATCGCCGGCAGCGCCAGGGCCGCCAATACGCTCACGACCAGCACCACCATCAATACTTCCACCAGCGTGAATCCGGCGTTGGTTTGATGGCAGCGCATGGCGAATCTCAATGACGTTTTCGTTCGGCCGGGCTCTTCTCAGCCGCGTTTTTATCGACGACGATCACTTGCAACCGGCCTGACCGCAGCAGCGAGTTCTGTTCCTTGATCTGCCCGTTCAGCTCCTTGAGCTGCGAGACGATCTCGGCCTGGAGTTCGACGGCGTTGGCGAACGGAGGCGGCGTTTGTTGGCGCCGGACGTTCCGTAAAAACCTAGCACACAGCAACCGATGGCGCCGGCAAGGCTTGTGACCAGCAGACGGGACGAAATCGAAGATTGCATGGCATTTCCTTCCTGTTAGTGCGACGAGACGTTGTCGGTCCAACGGACGACGGTCCAACGCAAGCCCGGATCGCTCGAATTGGGCACGTAAACCGGGCTGACCGCGTCTTTCCAGTGATACGTAACTGGAGTCGTTTCCGGCACAATCGTCAAGCTCGGCGTATACGACAGGCCGTTCTTCTGCTGCAACCACTGGGGGTAAAACCAGATCCAGGACCAACCTTGCTGGTTGTTGAACTGCGACCAGGCCGAGTTCCATTGGCCGTTCGTCATCTGCCATTCAGTACGGTCTTCGAACAAGCAACCGTTGCAGATCAGTCGTCCCTGCATGCCGAAAACGGTTTTCTGCGATCCAGGCAACACGTCGAACGAGTTCCAACAGGCAATCAGCCCGGCCACCGAGGCCGAGGCCAGGCTCGTTACCTTGAAATTGTTCTGCGACGACGACCGTCGGCAACTGCACGCCTTGCGTCGAACCCTGCAACGAGGGAAGAACCAGAGGCTGCAACACGACGTTCGTCCCGCTGACGACCACGTCGCCGCCCGACCACAAAGTGCCGGTGAGCGTGACGTTGTTGCCGATCGTGACCGTGCCGCTGTTGTAGAAGATGCCCAAAGGGTTGGTGCGCGGACTCGCAGCCAGCGTAGTGTTTTGCAGGCTCGACGAGACCAGCGGCACGGTGTAGGTTTGCCCGCCAGGATAGAGCTGATACGACACAATCTGACCCGGATACGCCCACGTCGAGTTCGACGGAGTGCTACTGGTGGAAGTGCTTACGCCCAGCCAACCGAGCTCCGCATTGAGTTGCGAAGTAAGGATGCCGCTCGAGGTACCACGAAAGTGCCGGTCAGCGGACGATTGTCGCCGTAGCCGAAGAATTGCATCGTGTTGAGATCGGACAGGTATTGTTGCTGTCCGCCGCTCGACGGCGGATAATCGCTGGCGAGTTGCACGGTGCCTTGCACGAAGACACTTCCGGCAATTCGGCTCGGCAACTGCAATTCGAACGTGCCGGTCGCGTACTGGTAGACCGTATATTGCAGCATCGTCGCCCAGTTGGCGGGCTCCGTGGCCAATTGCCGCGGCAACAACTGCACGACAGCCTGAATCCTGATGCGTCGCGCTGACCGGATGGGCCAGATCGACGGCTGTGCCCACGACCAGGATCGTGACGCGATAGGGCCAATTCGTATCGGTTGCCGTAAGCAACGCGTCGCCCGTCGTATAGGTCACCGAAAACGATTGCTGCGAATTGAGAGTCGTGCTCGTCGTGGTGCCGATGCCGGCCCAATTCGCTTCGTACATCGAGCGCAGCCCGTTGGCGAATCCCGTCATGGCGGCCTGGCGAGCCAACAAGTCGAGGTCGCTGTTGCTCTGCAGACGGATCGTCGCCACCTGCGAGCGGCCGATCATGTACGCCAAGGCCAGCGAACTGACGATCATCACCATGATCACGATGACCGTCACGCCGGAGCGGCGAACCATTTGTTTCAGCCCGTGGCTGCGTCATGGGGTCACCTGGTAGTAGAGTGCCGCCGAGCCGAAGATACACCAACGGCTGTTGGCCGCTGGGGTCTTGCTGGCCTTGGAGTTGCGCAGGCATCAATTGCAGTTCGGAATGCACCCAAGCCTGGCGCAGCGCGCCGGCCGAACTATACAGCCCTTGCGGCCAGGCGATGTTTGCCCACGTCAGTGCCATCCCCCTGATACGAGGTCCATTCGCTGGCCGTGGCGTGCAGATCGAGATTGAATCGCACTACTCCACGCAATCCGCTCGTGCCGCCGGAACTGCTCGAGGCCGCCGTCCGCAACAGGCTCGTCAGCACCGTCTTCTGGCTCGATGCGGCCGTCTTCAGTCCGGCGATGACGGTCGGCCAACTGCCGGTGCTCAACGTCGCGCAGTCCATGACGATCGTGCCGGTGTTGCTCGGAGCCGTGAGTTCGATGAGGTTATTCGGGGTGTTCGGGTCGAAGCAGTAAATGACCAGTTCGCTGATCAACGGCGGCCCGGCCGCGTTCGTGGGTGTGCCCGAAGCCGGATGCCAGACCAACAGCGTGTTCGGGAAACTGATAGCTGCCGACGGAAGTCGTGCAGACAGCCACGCCCGGGTAGTTCTCGGCGCTGGTGGCCGTGAGGATCATGCGATTGATTCGCTCCAGTGCGACTCGCGCATTTTGTATGCTGGTCGTGCGACCGTAGCTGTAGACGGCGCTTTGCTGCACGGCCATGGAAATGCCGGCCATCGCACCGGCCAAAATGCCCATGATGGCGACCGACATCAACAGCTCGACCATGGTCAAGCCCCGTCGGCTTCGAGCAGCAGCGGCATGCCGCAAATCAGGGCGAAGGAACATAGGAGAATACTCGCGCCAAGCTGACAAGTTGCTGCCATCCCGCTTGCGGATCGTCGTAGGAGACCTGCACCTGAGCGCCGCGATAGTTGGTCGTCACTCCGTAGGGCAAGGGCGTGGATAGCGCCGTGCTCTGCACGTAATACACGGTGCATTGCACGCGATACTGAGCCAGATACCCGCTGGCCAATTGGAACGTCGATTGCCGCACGGTGCCGTTGCCATTGTCCGTGCCCAGGGCAATCCCCCAGCGATCCGCCGGCGGCTGCACGGTCAGGCCGTTGTAGTCGTCGATGTCGTCGAACAGCGACCGGCCAGGCCCGGCCGTCTCGCCCGCCTCGGGGCCCAGGTAGGCCGACGTCGGACTGGCGCCGGCTTCCATGTAGCGCATGCCCGACAGTTCGTCCATCATCTGCTGGGCCAGGCCGTTGGCAATCATCTGCCGTATTTGCATGTCGGTGGTCGTCATTAAGTTGCCGGTATCCAGCAGCAGTGCGGTACCGGCAATCGCAATCAACGACATGGCAACCATGGCTTCGGCCATGGTGAATCCGCGGCGCGTCGATCGCTGAGCACAGGACATGGCGCAATTTCAAAATGAAAAATGAGCGCAGCAGGGGTTCCCTTAAGCTTGCAGCTTCCCCTGCTGCGCTCGTGCCCCGGCGTCCCTCCCCGAGATCGCCGGTGCATGGGAACTATAGGTTGGCCGTCCGGACCGTCAAATCAGTTGGACCGGTGGCAACGATTGCAGGGCGCGAAGTCGATCAACGTCAGATCACTTCATGCCGGCGGCCGCGGCGCTGCAAGAATTCGCTGGCGGCCAGGGCCGCAAACGCCACCATCACCGACACCACAACCACCCGCCACATACGCGCTTCGGCCAGGTCGTCCGGCTGGTTGTTGAGCAGGTACACCTGAATCGCCAGGGTTCGTGTTTCCGGCCGGATACCGGCAAACATCAACGTGGCGCCGAATTCTCCCAGGCCGCGGGCGAAGGCCAGCACCGTTCCGGCGATGATTCCGTCTCGCGCCAGCGGCAAGCTGATGCTGACGAACGCATCCAGCGGCCTGGCGCCCAACGACCGCGCCGCCTGGTAAAGCCGCGTATCGAAGCTGGCAAAGGCCAGGCGAATGGAACGAACCATCAAGGGAAATCCCATCACGGCCACCGCCAACACGGCCGCGCGCCAAGTGAGCGCAATCTCAATGCCGAAGGCCGCGTACAACCAACGCCCGATCCAACCTCGCTTGCCGAGCAAGTAGAGCAGCAACAGACCGGTTACCACAGGCGGCATGACCAGTGGCAAATTGACGAGTGTCTCGACCAGCGATTTGCCGCGGAACGATTTCCGCGCCAGCAGCCAGCCCAGCGCGATACCAGCCGGCAGGCTCAGAAACACGGCCAGCGCTGCGATGCGCACGCTGAGCAGCACCGCCTGCCAGTCTTCGGTGGTTAGTCCAAGGAATGAGTTCATGGATTAACGAAGCGCGGGGCAAGCCCCGCGGCGAAATAACTTCGCGCCTCTGCCTACTGACCACCGCTCTCCGCCCGCTCTAGCACCCCGTGCAATTCGCGCACTTTGTCAGGGTCGATTTCCGGCGGCTCGTTTTCCAACAGCCAGGCCGTGTCGAGCTTGGCTTCCGTCGGCCGACCGGCTCCGTACAGCAACACAGCCCGCATCAGTCGGTCCTGGGCATTGGCCGGAGAGATCGTCACGATGGCGTCCACGTAGCGGAGCATAGCGGCCGTGTCGTGCTCACGATTGGCGACGTCCAGCAGGTTATGGAGCATTCGTTCGACAATGGCGTGCTTCTTGACCGGCTGCAACTGCTCGTCGCCAAGCGGCGCATCAGAAAACCCCAGGGCTTTCTCCGCAGCCTGCTCGTGTGAGAGCCGTTTGGCGCCGTCGTAGACATCGATCAATTGCGGTTTCTCGCCCGGCAGGACCGAGCGCACGACAAAGTGGCCGGGCAGCGCCACGCCTTCGACCTTCACGCCCAAACGCCGAGCCAATTCCATGTACAACACGGAGAGAGTAATGGGCAACCCTTCGCGATCGTCGAGGACTTCGTTCAGATAGCTGTTCGAGCGGTTGTAATAATCGCCGCGGCTGCCGTGAAAGCCGTTCTCCGCGAACAGGTAACGATCGAGCGCCGCCAGCTTGTCGCGCGGCGTGGCGTCCTTGTCGAGCGTGCGTTTCACCGCGGCGGCCAACCGGCTCACTTCGCCTTCGTAGGCTGCGACATCGAGTTCCTCATTGTCCAGCCGAGCGACCAACAGCGCCGCCAGAACCAGGTTGATCTTGTCGTCGTTTGGCTCAAGGGCGGCCGCCAGCCGCTTGAGCGTGTCGCGATGATGCACTTGCGAGGCCATTCGTTCGAGCTTTTTCGTCTGCTTTTCCAACTCTTTGGTGCGCTTGTTCAAGGCCACGATACTGGCGGTCGGGTCATCTGCCACGAGCGTATCGACAAGCCGGCTTTCAGCATCCAACGTGGCCGGCACGTCGGTAATCACGCGGCGGATGCGCTCGATGACGGCCGGAGCCGGACTTCCCGATGCCAACTCTTTGCCCAGGCGGAAATTCTTGAACTCGGCTTCCGTCGCGCGGAACTTCGCCAATCCTACTGCCCCCTCGGGCAGCTCTTCGACGGCCTCTTCGATCACCGGCTGGTTGTTAACCCAGCAGCGAATTCGATCCGCTTCGATGCGCACGCGGAGCGTATTCCAATCGCCCGGCTTGTAATGGGGGCTGGCCTCTTCGCGCAGCACCTGCCATTGAAACACGTCGGGGCCGCGGAATCGGCTCAGTCGCAGATGCCCATTGCTGGGGTAGAACCCGTAATGCCGATCACTGCCGTCGGCGGCAAACACCAACCCCGCCGCACCCGCTTCGTCGTCTAGTTTGACCGTGACCGCCAACTCATACGGCGCGACGGGCACTTTGGCCTTCGACAGGCAGAGCGAGCGGCCGCCGAAACCCGACCCGCGCCAGCCACGGCAATCCGACCCGCATGCTGCCTCCAACGGGCCCCGAGTACTGGTTGCCATTGATCGGGATCGAGCGCGCCGATCGTCAGCCAACGGGCCATCGGCACCGGATTGGGTTTTTCCAGCAACGGCTTCAAAGCGTTAATCTTCACGGCAAATCCCAAGTTCGCCGTCACGGCCGATTTCATCGTCAGCAGGCCCAATACCCGGCCTTGCTCGTCCAATAGCGGCCCGCCGCTGTTGCCCGGCTCGATCGGAATTGCCAACTGCAGCAGCGGCAATCCGTCGATCTCGCGGCTGCCTGAGATGACGCCACTGACGACGCTATGTTCGAATCCGTGCGGATTGCCCAAAGCCACGACCGGCTGACCTTGCTCGATCTTGTCAGAATCGCCCAGCGCGAGCGCAGGCAAATCCTTGGCCCGCACGCGCAACAACGCCAGATCGACCGAACGCTCCACCGCCTCGACGGCGGTGACTTCATAAGTCTTGCCTGCAGCCGAACGGACTTCGATCGGTCGTGCCTCGCCGATCACATGCAGATTGGTGGCGATCAGTCCGTCGGACGAGACGACGAAGCCGGTGCCGATTCCTTCGGACGTGCCGTCGCGGCCGGTGATCGTAATCACGACGACCGAAGGGCGGGCTTTTTCGACCAATCGAGCAACCCAATCGGGCGCGGGGCTGGAGGCCAATTTGTCAGCCTGTTCGTCGCTCTTCTTCGCCGGGGTGTCATCGGATCGAGCCACGCCGATCGCCAGGCTCGCCAACCACAGGCCAAGCACCACCGCAGCCCAAGGACGCATCGCGACCTCCGCGCATTGAATTCCACGAACGAGTACGAGTCCCCTCAGTCTATCACGCGTAGCTGCCTGCGGGCAAAGACTAAGCAGCAGCCGCCTGAGCCCCGGGCGTCAGCCCGAGGATTTGCTCGAACCTGCCTGGATCTCAATTCTGTCGAAGAGCGACCAAACCTCATCCCGGGGATCACGCCCCGGGCTCGGCAGGGCTCGGAGCGGCTCGAACCAACTTCGTGGTTCCACCCCGGTGGCGCAGACAATCGGGCCGGTTATGATGCAGTCGCATTGGGATCGGCTGGCGCGTGGAGAATAACCTGCCATGACGAAGATCGGCTTCATCGGCCTGGGAACCATGGGTCGCCCCATGGCCAAGAATCTGCTGCGAGCCGGCCATTCGCTGGTCTTCTACGCCCGCAGGGCCGAAGTGGTCGATGAGTTCACGGCGCTGGGTGCCCGGCGTGCGGCTTCGCCGGCTGAAGTGATCGAGGCTGCCGAGATCGTGATTACGATCGTCACCGCCGATGCCCAGCTCGAAGAGGTCGTTCTTGCGCCGCATGGTTTGCTGGCCGGCGCCACCGCTGGCAAGCTGCTGGTCGATATGAGCACGGTCAGTCCCACGACGGAGCGCGAGCTGGGTCGACGTCTGCATGCCGCAGGCGTGGCGCTGGTCGACGCGCCGGTCTCGGGCGGACCTTGGGGCGCGGAGTCCGCCTCGCTTTCGATCATGGCCGGCGGCGAAGCGGCCGACGTTGAGCGGGCACGCCCAATCCTCGAAGCTATGGGCAAACACATCTTTCATGTCGGCCCATTGGGAGCGGGCCAAACCGTCAAGCTCGTCAATCAACTCGTGGCCGGCGGCATCATGGCCCTGGTTGGCGAAGGGTTCGTGCTGGCCAAAGCGGCCGGCGTCGATCTGCACGCCCTGGCCGACGTAATGTCTGTTTCCAGCGGCAACTCGGCCGTCTTCGAAGCCCGCGGCAAGAACTTCCTGCTTGCGAATCGATACACGCCCGGTTTCATGACCGAATTGATGCACAAGGACGTGGCCCTGGCCGTCGACATGGCCGTGCGGCTGGGCGTGCCAACGCCGGTAGCCTCGCAAGCGCTCGAACAATACCAGGCCGCGATCCGCCTGGGCCACGGCCGCGAAGATTTTGCCGCCGTGGCCAAAGTCTGCGAGCAGGCTGCCGGACTGAAAATCGTCGACGGCTGACCTTCGGCCCGTTTGGTCGATATGATTTACAGAGGTATGTGGCAATACTTGCTTGTATCCGATTTGCGTAGCCCAGCCATTTATGGCTGGGATTTTGCCGCGAGATGCATACGCCAGTCGCGATTCGAGCCGCCCTAGGGCGGCTCGAATCGCGACTGGAAAGCGGTGCGGCGGCCACCGAAACCCGCGCCATAAATGGCTGGGCTACGGAAAGAAATCGGCGGGCGTGGCGAGTGCGACTTCTTGCCAAGCAATCTAACGAACACAACACCAATCCCTTTGTCGGAGTTTCTGCCCATGGCCGAACAACCGTTTGCAAACATCCTGGCGCGAGACATCATGACCCGCGACCTGGTGACCGCTTCGCCCGAGCAATCGCTGGTCGAAGTGCGACACTCGTTGATCGAGGCGCGAATCGGCGGCGCACCGGTCGTCTCCGGCGGCCGGCTGATCGGGGTCATCAGCCGCAGCGATCTGATTCGTATCGAAGAACTGGTCGAGACGCTCGATGCCGAAGTCACCGACAGCGAGGAGTGGCAAGACGACCAGGCCGACGGTTTTCAGCATTCGGCCCCGCGTCGCTTCGAAGGCTTTCACGCCCGGCTCACGCAATTGCGCGTCAAAGACGCGATGCGATCGCAGGTCATGACCTGCGCGCCGAAACTCCGGTCCGCGAACTGGCCGCGGAAATGATCCGTCAGCGCGTCCACCGCATCGTGGTCGTCGAAAAGGATCGGCCGGTGGGCATCGTCAGCGCTCTCGACATTGTCGCGCTGGTGGCTGGCGCGACGAAGCATTGAGCGGACGGCGGGCAGCAGCGCGAGCCGGCATCACGCGGAACGGCGCTGGTCGAGATGCGGATTGGGCGTATAGATATGGCCGAAGCGGCCCGTCGCGCCGCGGCGAATCGTTGTGGTCATCCCGCGCGACGAAACCAGCAGGATTGCTTCGTCGCGAACCCGTATCTGGTCGCCTTCGGCCAGTTCGCAAACTACGCCGATCGGCGCCGACCAAGTGCGGTCGTACTCCACCAACATCCCACGATGGATCGCGAACACGCTCTCGCCAATCGACCAGCGCGCATCGCGTGGCATGGGCGGCGGTGCGAAGTTCCCCTGGTCGTTGGGCTCGACGGAAATCACCGTACGCTCCCATTCGCCAGTGGCGTAATCATGCCGGACATCGAGCATCCGCTCGCCGCTGGTGTGGTCGATCGTCGACAGCGCAAAACCCCGACCGTCGAACTCCACCAGCCGGCTGTGCCGCGATCCGTCGCGCGAGACAGGGCCAATGACGCCGGTGTGTACGAACGTGCAATCACCGACTCGCGTCGTCGTGTCGGTGTACTGTTGGCCGAGATGGATATGAGCCGAGAACCAGAGCTTGATCTGCGGGTGTTCTTCGACCAGGGCAATGAACCGCTGCGGCTCGTCGGTGTGGTTGAGCCAGGCGTTTGGGCAGCAAAGATGGATCGACTGCAACACGCGCAGCCCAGAGCCCAGGATCGGAGCGTGCGAAAAGACGAACGTCGGCCGGTCGCGATGACGATCGAGCGTCGTCCGCAACCAATCGACCTGCGCCCGATCGAGGCGGACTTCGTGGTGCGAAAACGGATTGGATCGAAAACCGGTCGACGAGAGACAAATGGCCAGCGTCTCGCCCAATTCGACCGTGTAATAGGGTTGCTTCTGACCGAACGTGCGGCACCAGGCGGCTACCGATTGCTCGTCGTGTTTGAACTCTGCCCCTTCGAGATCATGATTGCCGAGAATCGTATGAAACGGCCGGTCGAACCCGGCGAGGAAATCGAACCCTTCGTCGAACGACCGCTGGCTGCCGCAATGCGAGTAGCCGCCATGATCGCCCAACTGAAACACGGCATCCAGGCCGCAGGCAGTAAGTTGCTTGCGAGCGGCAACGAATTGCGAGTTTTGATCTGGTTCGTAATGCAAATCTCCGACGACGGCAATGGATCGCTGCGGCATGAATCCTCGTCTTCTGGCAATCTGGGGTACACCCACGGCCAAATCGTTGGCCCCACCCTAATCGTGAATTCTAGGGCAAATCGTCCGTACTGGGGAAGGCCACCGTAGCGGGGACCGCTAGCAGATTTGACGGGTGTACGCCCGCTAGGAATCACTCGGGGACAGACGGGCGCCCAATCTGCCTTCGCTGAAGTGCCTGGCGTTCACCTGAACCAGCGACTCGCCGGACGAGGGGCGGGCGGAGCGGCTGCGACGGCCGGCGTTTGGACGGCCTCGAGCAGCTTGCAGTATTCATTCTTGTCGATGCATTCACAACCGATCACGTAGCCCGCATCCTCGGGCCGTTCCCAGCACGTTCTAGCCCGCACGAAGATCGGTGGGTGCCCGGGGCGGTCAAACTGCAAGCGCACCCGGCCGCCAAATTTGTTGGGCTCCGGCGAAACGATGCGAAATCCGTTCGGAGTCGCATTGATGATCCTGACATGGACGTTCTCCGACGCCAACTCCCAACGCGCGATTGCGGCGAGTCCGGTGTCGGGGGTGATGACGCTCTTCCGCTCTCCCTGCCGCCGTTCGACGCAACCGGCGATCGCCAGTTGGGTGAAGACCTCTTCCGAAAGTTCGTTGACGAACGAGATCCCCGACCACCAGCGGTTCTTGCCCGCCTGGCGCGACCAGCAAACCGTCGCAGCCACGGCGATATCGATACCGATCGCGTGCGCTGCCAGTTTCAGATTTAGTTCCGCGCCAACCGGCAGGGGCTCGGGGAGCGATACCGCGGCGCCGCTACGCGACAGGTTGGCCAATTCGCCAGGACGCACCACCTGCTGAGCACCTGCCCACTCGACCAACTCGGTCGTCTGCTCGTGGGCAACGATCTGGTAACGCAGCTCGCGTCGCACTACCAGTGTTCTGGTTGTATCAGTCGTGTCGATCATCGGAATGAGCTCAGTCCAGTTTCTTCTGAGGTTGGTCCACTTCAAAATAGCATCTGGATTGAACCCAGGCCGGCGATCGCGTCTCGTAGGCCAGGGCCGCGAGGGGGGGCGGCCGAATTCGGACGGAAATGCGCCGTAGACTTTAGTCCGTGGCGAATGAGCATCGTTTTCGAAAGCTTCGCCCCAGTCCAACGGATACGAACTGCACTTTGAACGGCGCATTGCATGCCCAGGCTGACGACGTTTCCCCAGAAGACATTCGTTTACTTGCTGACGGCCCAAGCCGTCTGCCTGGCGTTTGGCCTTTGGATACAAGACCGCCTGGTGGCGTTCACTGCACAGGGGCAACACGTTGCGCTCAACACGGCATCGCGACCTGCGTCTTCTATCGATCCAAGCGTCGGCGGCACGCCGGCAGCATTCACCGATTCCCTTCCGGGCGCGATGCCGGTGCCTCAGCTCTTTGCCTTTTTCTGGATCGTCGGCATGCAGGCCGGCGCCGCGTACCTGATCTTGTCGCGTGCGCATTCCGAAGACTCGCAGCGCCAGGCCCGGGCAGCCACGACTTCGATACTTCGCGAAAAAGATCTGGCTCGAACTCAGAATGCCGTGATCTTCGGCCTGGCCAAACTCGCGGAGTCGCGTGATCCAGAAACCGGTCGGCACTTGGAGCGAATCGCCCATTTCTCAACCCGCTTCGCCACGGCCCTGCGCCGCTTGCCGAGATATCGCAACCGAGTAACCCCTGCTTTCATTCGCTTGATTGGAATCAGCTCGGCGTTGCACGACATCGGCAAAGTCGGCGTCGAAGACCACGTTCTGCTCAAACCCGGAAAGCTCGACTCCGAGGAGCGGCTGCGGATGCAGTTGCACGCCGCCCTGGGCGGAGAGTGCATCCGCGAAATCGAACTTCAATTGGGCAGCTCGAATTTCCTGGAAATGGCACGGGAAATCGCCTTCTGCCACCACGAGCATTGGAACGGCCAAGGCTATCCAACGGGGCTCGCCGGCGAAGCGATCCCGCTGGCCGCGCGGATTGTCGCTATCGCTGACGTGTACGACGCCCTGTCGGTGCGCCGGGTGTACAAGCAACCGATGCCGCACGAACAATGCGTGGAGATCATCCGATCCGAAGCGGGAAAGCAATTCGATCCGGACCTGGTCGGCGTGTTCCTGTCGATCGCCGATGACTTCCGCGAGATTGCCCAACGGTTCGTCAATGCTTCGGATCGTGCTGCCGCTGCACAGGCTGAGCTGACTGGGGCGAAGTGTCCGCAAATCACGCCGACAGCCCGGTCGCCGCAAGATTCTGCCGCGTTGACGCCCTGGGCAGACAACATTCTCGATGGACTGAGCCCGCTCAAGCATTAGCCGACACCGGACCCCCGGGATCGACGCTCGGAGGGGCCGGCAGATCAGCTCCGTTCCTAACCCTTCAACGATGGCGAGTGAGAATCAAATGCTAACGAAACATCTGGACCGCGATCGAAAGCTGGAACTCGCTTTGGTTCTGGTCAGTGTCGGCCTGACGTGTTTGCTGTACCGCACCAACGGCTATAAGCTCGTCGTACTCAACCTGTTCTATTTGCCGGTCATCCTGGGAGCCTTCTTCCTGGGCCGATATTCGGGCCGGCATCCTGGCCCTGTTTTGCGTCGTCGCAGCTTCCGCGGCCGCCGTGCTGGGACTCGACCAATTTGCGGAGTCCACTCCGCCCCTGGTCATCGGCCTGGCGGTCATGGTCTGGGGCGCCGTGCTCGGTCTCTCGGCAATCCTGGTAGGCACGCTCAGCGACGAGCGATCCAAGCAATTGCACGAACTGCACGAAGCTTACCTGGGAATCGTGGAGGTTCTTTCGCGCTATCTCAGCAGCGCCGATCCGAACGACCGCTCGACGCGCGTCGCCGAACTCAGCGAGAAAGTCGCTCGGCACATGCGTTTGCCGGAGAAACAGATCGACGATGTGCGCGTGGCGGCGTTGCTCCAGGATCTCGAGAATGTCGAAATCACCGCCAAGGTTATTCGCAAGGCGGTAGGGAACCTGGAACTCAGCTCATCGTCCGCTTCCCAACAGCACACCTTCCACGGCAGCGATCTGGTGCAGTCGTTGGCCTCGGTGCTCAATGGAGCGTTGCCCTTGATCTGTTGCGGCGAGGAGTCCCTAGTGGCCGGAGTTTCCACGGACGCCTCGCTAGTGTCGGTCGATTCGGCACTGGCGGCGCAGATCATCCGCGCAGTTCGCGCCTATCATGTTCTGGCTGAAAGGCAGTCGGTGTTGACTCAGACATCGCCTCGGGAACTTATCGACGAGCTGCGCTGCGACGACGGTCTCGTCTGTCATCCAACCGTGCTCGAAGGGCTGGAACGGGTCGTGCTGGATTCAGCTCTGGATGCCGCGGCCGCTCTGTCGGCGCAACTCGATGAACCGTTAAGCACCCGCTAACAAGGGCATCCACCAACGGCGGTCGCCGAGCCGAGGAATCCAGCGGCGATCAATCCCGCTTTTTCGTCGGGGGCGGTAGAATATTCAATTCGGCGCATACTTTTCGCAAGAAGTCTTCCGCAGTTTGACGGTTGCAGTCCATCGCGGACCGGTAGATTTTGACGGCGACGTCAAACTGTCCCTTGCGTAGCAGCCTGTCAAGCGTTTCCAGGTCTTGCTTGGTGAGCATGGGGGAAGCCCGGCATGATTTTGCCCGCTTCGCTCGAACGATATCATACCGCGTTTGCTGGGAATGTGCCAACTTCCCGCGTACGCGTCGCCAGGCCTACGTGGCCGTTTCATTACGGTTATGCAATCCGTCCCGTGAATTGGCAACCGACCACGAACACGAACTCACCCTTGATCAACTCAGGCGTGATGTGCTTGATTTCCGCTTGCACATAGACGAACGTGGGCTGCACGCCGAGTTCGATCAACAGCACCTTTCCATTGGGAATCGACGGCAAAAAAAACGAGCCGCCCGATATCGACAAATCGGCGAACTGGACATCCGTGAAGGCCTCGGGCGCCGGAATGCTGCTCCACTGGCCAAAGGCCACTCTCTGGCGGCACTTATAGGGCCGCCTCCCCTCGTTGCGACGATCGGCGGTCGGCAGATCGACAGGTGTCGAGTCGTTGACGGGTTTCATGACCAGCACGCTGTTTTCAAACACACGCCATTCGCCGACCGAGCAGCCCCAGTAGCCTGAATGCTCAAAGCTCGGCTGATAAAGAGTAGGTTCTGATTGAATCAACGGCCATTTTGCGCAACTGCGAATGACAAATATTCCGAACGTAGGAATCATCATGTCCGAAACAGCCCTGCCCAGTGCTAGTGTTGCGGCGAAGTCTACGCCGAAGTGCCGGAATTCCGGGTCTGGTCTGGCGGGCTTGCCGTGGGCCGTATTGCTGATAGGCTTTCCGATGACTTGCCGTTCCAGCGCCGGCTCGTATCGTGGCAGGTACTGGCGGCGTGAATCCAGAACGGCCGAGCGGAAATCAAATTCCCGCGAACGCAAGGCCCGCGCCCGTAGCTCAATCGGATAGAGCAGCGGACTTCTAATCCGCAGGTTACAGGTTCGATTCCTGTCGGGCGTGCTTCCTAACATCATGGAGAAGAGCGTTTTACGACGCTTCTTTTTTGCCTCTCCCCCGTCGGAACTCGATGTGTCACTCAGGCGGAGAGCTTGGAACTTCTGAAAGATCAACAACCAATCATTCGGCCTTCAATTCGCGGATGCGGACATTTTTCCAGCGCACGCTGTAAGGCCCGGTTCCCTTTTGATCCCGTGGACTTGCAGGCCGATGAAGCCGCTGGCGTCGGTTTGGTCGTGAAAGTCGGCGCAAGGCACGCCGTTGACCCAAGAGCGAATGTGGTCGCCCTTGGGCCACGATCCGATAGTGGTTCCAGGCGTCGTTCTTGAACGCCTGCTGGCCTCGGGCTTGCTGGAAAAATCGTCCAACCATTTCGTGCGGCGCAGCTTCATCCCAAAAGTTCCCGGACACTCCTGCTTCGGCGGCGGCCATTTCACATTGGTAGCCGTACACCATGCCCGCTTTGCGAACCTGCTTGGGGTTTGATTCCTGGGGCGTGTCCTTCTCGTACACGTGGCTGCGAATCTGAATCCCGGAGTTCAGCGACTTGTCGCAGAGAACGTCGAGCTCCAATTCGAAGTCGCTGAACGGCCCTTTGCAGAGAAACGTGTTCGGGCTGCCTTCGACGGTCGTGCCGACGATCATGCCGTCTTCGACTTTATAGATGGCCTTGCCGCCCTTGACCTCCCAACCGTCGATCGTCGTGCCGTCGAACAACGATTTCCAATCATCCGCAGCCAGGGCGGGAACCGACAGAACGAGCAAAGCGGCAAGCGTCAGGCTGGTCTTCATGGGTTGCATCTCGGGCGTATGGGCGTGGGTCGGTCGAACCTGGGCCAGCATACCCTGGCCTCGGCCGGTGGAGCAATCACACTTGCAACCGGCTTCCCGCCGGCGTAGCCTGGAACGATAGTCCAGACAACCGACACGGGAAGAACCAGCATGAAACTCACGACGATCTTCGGCACCCTTCTCATTGCTCCTGCTCCTGGCATCGGCCTCGATCGCCGACGACGGCTCGTGGCAAAGCCTGTTCGACGGCAATTCGCTCGACGGCTGGAAGGCGGCCGACCATGACGAGTGCTTCAAGGTGGAAGACGGAGCCATCGTCGCCGGCGGCGGCCCGATGGCCCATCTGTTCTACGTCGGGCCGGTTGGCAATCACGACTTCAAGAACTTCGAGCTGAAGATGGACGTCATGACCAGGCCCGGCTCCAATGGCGGCATCTTCTTCCACACCGAGCCCCAGAGCGGCGCGTTGAAGAAGGGCTACGAGGCCCAGGTCTGCAACACGCACACCGACAAGCGACGAACCGGCGGCCTGGTCGCCATTCAGGACATCATGGACACGTCGCCGGTCAAAGACGACGAATGGTTCGAGTACGACATCCTGCGTGTCTGGCAAGCGAATCGTTCTGAAGATCAATGGCAAGACGACCGTGGACTACACCGAACCGGAGAACCCCGAGCGACCCAAGGGCCGCGAGCGGCGATTACTCTCGAACGGCCAGCTTGCTCTTCAAGCCCATGATCCGAAGAGCACCGTGTTCTACAAGAACATCAGAATCAAGGTGTTGCCGGATTGAGCGCGCATCGACCAAGCATCTGGCACCGGCTGAAGCGGGTGCGAGCGACGGAAGCCACGCGAGGCCGGAAACGGCGTTCGAACAGCAGGACGCGAAGAGCGCCAAGCATTGCCGGTAAACTTTTCACGCCATGGCAGTCTTATGTTCTTATGTTCAGACCCGAGATGTGAGATCGAGCACGCTGAGCAATCGAATTTGATCGTCGTTCATATTAATCACGCAGCACCCACGGCGGCGTAGACTTTGCCATGCCTGGTCAACCAGGCCAAATCCCCGCGCTCGGCGTGTTCCTTTACTTCGCGCAGCAACTGAACCGTCGCGGGCTCATAGCATGGCTCGATTTGATCGTCCGCCGGGACGACCATTTCGACCTCAATGGCCACCACGTATTTCTCGGTCTGGATCAGCCGCGTCTTTAACGCGCTCGCCAGGAATTTGCATGGCTATGCCCTACAAAAGAAGACCGTTACCAACTTGGCGACTCCGCTTTGCCTCAAATGCGCCCAGACCGCCACAAACTCTGTCCCGTCTGGCAGCAACTCCCGTACTTCCACAGTCGGGTTTGGAATTGAATTCAACCGCTCGGCGAGACGCGAACCATCGTGAATTCCAGCGACGGCCTGCCATTCCATGATACCACGCTCATCGATACCACGCTCATCAAGCCTTTCGGAAGCATGCAGCCCAATAACATACCTCTCCATGGCCACAAGCTGTCCAAAGAGCCGTCCCATTGGCGCATGTCCATCAAACTGGTTGAGCGTTCACTTCGCCGTCCTCGCCGCATTCGCGGCTTTGGCCTTCTCCATCACGCTCTCGATCGTCACCAGGCGCCGTTCTCGCGCTTGCTTTCGTCGGCGGCTTCCATGAAGGCCAGAATCTCCAAGCGTCTCTTCGGCCGAGACGGGGGGCTTGCCGGTCTGGAAGAACTTGGCGATCTCCACCAACAGCGGCTCGTAGCCGCCGTACGAGCCGCTGGGGCCGATGCTCTTGCTGCCGAACACCACCGCTCCGTAGCCGGCCTTGCCGCCGCGCAGCCCGCGGAACGTGCCGACGCGGCCGTCGCGCCAGACGCCCGTCGACGACGTCCGTATCAGCCGTGTGGACGCGGCTCACCGAAACGCAGCCTGGGCCCATGATGGTATACAGCTCCTCGACGCCGTGAATGCCGTACCAGAACAGATCGGGATGATGCGAATCGAGCGAGCAGGGGCTGTAAGCCACGCAGCCCAACACCTCGCCGATCGCCGGGTCGTTCTTCATGGCCGCAATGCCCGGGCTGAAGCGGAGCGACGAACTGCGAAAAGCACGGCACGCCGGCCTCTTTCGCCAGCCGGTAGATCTCCAACGCGTCGGCCAGGCTGGCCGGCGAGCCGGCTTGTCGATGAACAGCGGCTTGCCGGCCTTGATCACCGGCCGGGCCTGCTCCAAGTGCGGCCGGCCGTCGACGCTTTCCAGCAGCACGGCGTCGACCTTCGGCAGCAGGGCGTCGATCGAATCGACGATCTCGACGCCAAAACCCTTCACTTTCTCCGTGAAACCCGGCACGCGTTCGATGCTCGTCGGCAGGTCGGGGCTGCCGCCGGGAAACGCCGCCACGATCCGCATCACTTGCAATTCGGGCGTGGCCTTGGGGCCGTTGACCGCATTGGTGAAGGCCGTCACGTGCGACGTGTCGAGCCCGATGATGCCGACGCGGATTTGTTTGGCGGGCTCGTCGGCCAGCGCCAGCCCGAAATCACCAGGCTCAAGAATACTCGAGGCGGCCAACGTCAACAGCGAGCGGAGAATCATGGCGTGCGTGCTCCAGGGCGGGGAATCAACAGGCGGGACTGCGAGGGGTAGTCTATCCCGCCTCGCGGCGGCGAGCAATTATTAACGTATGCGGCCATAACCGATTTTGAATATCGCTGCTCGACAATATAAGCCCGACGCGCCAGCGAGGTGTGAAGAGGGACACCCTCGCTGGCGCATCGGGCTTGTGTTTCTTGATTTGAAACTTTGATTAGCCATTCAAAATCGGCCGCGTCGCTTGCGACGCGTTCGAGCGGGGAGATACTTCATTCTTCGAGTGCCGTTCGCTGAAAAGAGATCTATCATGAAAACTGCGTTATTTGGTTTCGCGATCTTGATCGCCGCGGGGGCGGTCGCCGAAGAGCCGACGACCAAGGATCTTGTTGCCGAGGCCCGCTAGGCGATTCCAGCAGGGCGATGCGGCCAAGCGCTCGTGCTGGCCGATCGGCTGATCGCCACCGATCGCAAGAACCCGCAGTCGTGGCTGATCCGTGGCGCGGCGCATGCGGCGCTGGCCAATCACCTCGAGGCCGTGGCCGACTTCACCTGGGTCGTGACGCTCGACCCGAAGCTGGCCGTAGCCTACGACCTGCGCGGCAGCGAGCAGTTCAAGCAAGGGATGATCACCGATTCGATCCGCGACTTCGACAAGTACCTGGAACTGGCGCCCGAATCAAGAGCCCTATCATTGGCGGCGCGGGATCTCCTACTACTATGCCGGCAAGTACGACGCCGGGGCCAAACAGTTCGCCGCCTATCAAACGGTCGAAGACAACGACGTCGAGAATGCCGTGTGGCGATTCCTGTGCATGGCCCGCGGGCATAATGTCGACGAAGCCCGCAAGTCGCTATTGAAAATCAAAAACGACCCGCGGGTGCCCATGATGCAGATCTATGCCCTGTTCGCCGGCCAGGCAACGCCCGACGACGTGCTGGCCGCGGCCCGCGCCGGCAATCCTTCGCCGCAGCAACTGCGAGAGCGGCTGTTCTACGCCGCGCTCTACATCGGGCTGTATTGCGAAGCGATGGGCGACACCGAAAGGCGCCCGCGAACACATCTTCATGGCTGCCGACAAATACATGATCGGCGGTTACATGGGCGACGTGGCGCGCGTTCATGCCGAGCGGCTGAAAAAGTAGGCGGTAGGCAAAGCAGGCGTAGGCGGTCAGGAGACAAATCGTGTGGCCATCACGATCAAAGCAACTTACCTATGAGCGGTTAATGCAATTGAACGTGCAAGGATTGCGACGAAATACGTACATCTTTTTCGCGGTTCTATGCACGGTCGCCGTAGTGCTGTTGTGCTATGAGTTCGCCCATGGTGATCAAGCTGCTAAAGCACGGACGCTGACGCGATCTTTGATCGCCTTCTTTGTGGCAGCGGTTTTTCTGGGGGTTCGGTTACGATACCTGCGAGTCGTCGAAATCCTGCGAGACGGTCCGCCCAAATCGGCCGACTGACTTAGGAAGTAATCAGTATTCAGTCGTCGGTAGTCAGTTGCTTGGTGTGACGCCCGAATCGAGGAACTGAATACTGACTACTGAATACCGGCTACTGCTTCTGCTTCTCACGCCAGCAGCTTCTTCACGACTTCGCCTTCCACGTCGGTGAGGCGGAAGTTGCGGCCCTGGAACCGGAACGTCAGCCGCTGTGGTCCAGGCCCAGCAGGTGCAGGATCGTGGCTTGCAGGTCGTGGACGTGAACGCGGTCTTCGACGGCGTAGAAGCCCAGTTCGTCGGTGCGGCCGATCGTTTGGCCCGGCCTTGATTCCGCCGCCGGCCATCCACATGGTATAGGCGTCGATGTGATGGTCGCGGCCGACCAGTTCGCGCGGCTCGCCCATCGGCGTGCGGCCGAACTCGCCGCCCCAGATCACCAGCGTTTCGTCGAGCAGCCCGCGCTGCTTCAGGTCCTTGATCAGCATCGCGGCCGGCCGGTCGACCTCGCGGCAGCGTTCGTCGAGCGGCTCGCCGAGGTTCGTGCCGGGGTTGCCGTGATGGTCCCAATCGGTGTGATAGAGCTGCACGAAGCGCACGCCGCGCTCGACCAGCCGCCGGGCCAGCAGGCAGTTGTTGGCGAACGAAGCCTTGCCCGGCTCGGCGCCGTAGCCGTTCGATCGTCTCGCGCGTCTCGCCCGCCAGGTCCATCAACTCCGGGGCGCTCGATCTGCATGCGATAGGCCATTTCGTAGGCGGCGATGCGGGTTGAGATCTCCGGATCGTCCGACGGCCGACGATGCTCGGCGTTCAGATCGCGCACGGCCGCGAAGAAGTCGGCCTGCCGCCGGGCGTCGAACCCTTGCGGGTTGGCTGAGATTCAGGATCGGCTCGGGGCCGGACAGGAACGGCACGCCCTGGAACGTCGTCGGCAGAAAGCCGCTGCCCCACAGCGGCGCGCCGCCGCGCGGCCCGCGCGGGCCCGATTGCAGCACCACGAAGCCCGGCAGATTCTGCGACTCGCTGCCGATGCCGTAGGTGACCCACGAGCCCATGCTCGGCAGGCCGAAGCGCGAGACGCCGGTGTTGACGAACAGCTTGGCCGGGCCGTGATTGAAGACGTCGGTGGCCATGCTGCGGACGATGGCGACGTCGTCGACGATCGAGGCCAGGTGCGGCAGCAGTTCGCTGATCTCGGCCCCCGACTGGCCGTGGCGCGCGAACTTGCGCCGGCTGCCGAGCAGCTTGGCGTCGCCTTTGATGAAGGCGAAGCGTTTGTTCTTCGTATACGACGGCGGCACGATCTGGCCGTCGAGCTCTTGCAGCTTGGGCTTGTTGTCGAACAGTTCCAGCTGGCTCGGCCCGCCGGCCATGAACAGGAAGATGACCCGCTTGGCCTTGGCCGGGAAATGCGTCGGCCGCGGAGCGAGCGGCCCGTTGGCCGAAGTTGCGGCTTGAGCAAGCTGCGTGTTGTTGAATGGTTTGTCGTTAAGGAGCGACGCCAAGGCAAGCGAGCCGATGCTCAGGCCCGAGCGGCCGAAGAATTGGCGCCGCGTACAATGCAGATCGTGTTGGCTGCTCACCGCACGAACCTTTCCGTAGGGTGCTCTGCGAGCACCTTCTTAGCAATTGCCATGGGCCATCAAGACAAGGTGCTCACAGAGCACCCTACAACACGCCTATTCCCGAGTTACAAACTCATCCAAATTCAAAACCACGCGCGATAGCGCCGTCCAGGCCGCGCCTTCGGCCGCGGAAACCTTGGCCGGCCGGTCCTTCGGCGCCACGGCTTCGGTATCCGAGCCGGTCGCGAACAAGGCCCGTTGGCCGGCGACATATTTTCCAGACGTGCCGACTCGGCAGCGGTCGGTTCGCGAACCAGGCACAGCCGCACGGCGCGCTCGATCCGCGACTGGTCTTCGTCGCCCGATTCACGCAGCACGCGCGCGGCTAGCCCCTGGGCCAATTCGAAGAAAGCCCGATCGTTGGCCATCGTCAGCGCTTGCAGCGGCGTGTTCGAACGCGCGCGGCGCGTGCAAGTATTCGTAGCGTCGGGGGCGTCGAATGTCGTCAGGAACGGGTACGGGCTCGAACGCCAGAAGTAGGTGTACATCGTCGCGGCGGTAACGATCCGACCCCGTGCTCTCGTTCCAGAACTTCTTGGATTGCGTGAAGCGATAGATGCCCTCGGGCTGCGGCGGATAAACGCCCGGACCGCCAATTTCCGGCGAGAGCAATCCACTGGCGGCCAGGGCCGAATCGCGGATCACCTCGGCGTCGAGCCGCAAGCGAACCTGCCGAGCCAAGAGCTTATTGTAGGGATCTTTCTCGGTTAATTCGGGCCGCAGCTTGGAAGTCTGGCGGTAGACGCTGCTGGTGACAATCAGCCGGTGCAAGGCCTTTATGCTCCAGCCGCGGGCGATGAATTCGCTGGCCAACCAGTCGAGCAGTTCGGGATGCGTCGGCCGGTCGCCTTGCGTGCCGAAATCGTTCTCCGTGGCCACCAGCCCCTGACCGAAATACTCCTGCCAGATGCGATTGACCGCGACCCGAGGAGTGAGCGGGTTCTTGGGATCGACCAGCCAGCGAGCCAGGTCGAGGCGGTCGGCTTGAGCGTGGCTGGCTCGCAACGGCACGACTGCGGCGAGCACGCCTGGCACGCCCGGCTCGACGCGCGCTCCGGCGCAGAAAGTCGCCGCGCAAATGGACGAACGTCTCGCGTGGCTTCTCGCGCTCTTTCATGACGAGCGTGGTGGTGACGTTCGATTTGATCTGCTTCTGCCGCTGTTTGACTTCGTCCAATTGGGCCATCAGCGGTGCCCGCTCGACGTCGTGCTTGCGGTATTCTTCCAAAATCAGCTTGCGTTGCGCTTTCGTGCGTTTGTCGCGCGGCACGGCCAGAACCGATCGCAGCGGAGCCAGAATGGCCAGCAGCTCAGGAGCCGAGCCGCCGGCATCCAAAGCCGCGAATTGCGCGTTGACCTTGATCTCCCATTCCTTTTGCCGGCTGTCGATCGCGCCGTCGGCTTCGGCCAACCGCTTTTCAACCGCGGCCAGTTCAGCTTCGACTGCCGGAAGTTCTTTGCTTTGTTGCGTAGTTGGCAACGACAGGCTGGGCTCGTCGGCGTTGTTGAGCAAAGCAAAGAACTGGTAGAACTCGCGCTGCGAAATGGGATCATATTTGTGGTCGTGGCAGCGGGCGCAGCCCAAGGTCAATCCCAGGAACACGCCGCCGGTGGTGCTGACGCGATCGACGACCGCTTCGACGCGGAATTGCTCCTGGTCGGTGCCTCCCTCCTGATTCAGCATCGTGTTGCGATGGAAACCGGTGGCCGTGACCTGGTCGGGCGTGGCCTTGGGAAGCATGTCGCCGGCAATCTGCTCGATTGCAAAACGATCGTACGGCAGGTCGCGATTCAAGGCCGCGATGACCCAATCGCGATACTTCCAGATCGTGCGGGCGCTGTCGATCGTGTAGCCGTTCGAATCGGCATAGCGAGCCAGATCGAGCCAGTGACGGCCCCAGCGTTCGCCGTAATGGGGCGAGGCCAGAAGCCGATCGACGACGCGCTCGTACGCTCCCTCGGATGTGTCGGCCAGGAACGCGTCGACCTCGGCAATCGACGGGGGCAAACCGGTCAGATCGAGCGACACGCGGCGGATGAGCGTGCGACGGTCGGCTTCGGGCGAAGGATCCAATCCGGCCGTTTCGAGACGTGCCAGGATGAAGCGATCGATGGGCGTGCGAGCCCAGCCGTCGTGCGCCGCCGAAGCTGCCGGTGCAGGCTTTTCCGGTAGAGCCGGCCGACGAACCGGCTGGAAGGCCCAATGATCGCTCTTGCGGGCGACCGTGCTCGACGCTTTTTCCACGCTCGGCCCGAGGGCACCCTCGTCGATCCAGCGTTTCAACAACGCGACCTCGACCGAGGAGAGCTTAGGCCCTTTGGGCGGCATCGGGCTGGCGTTGGGTCCGCCGGTGATCGCTTCAACGAGCAGGCTTTCGCCGCTCTTGCCGGGCACAATGGCCGGGCCGGTGTTGCCGCCATGCAACATGGCCGCTCGGCTGTCGAGGCGTAGATCTCCCTGCTGCTTGGCATCACCGTGACACTTGAAGCAGTTGCGATCAAGCAGTGGCTGGACGTCCCGGTTGAAGTCGACAGGTTCGGCTGCCGACACGGCCGACGCACAGGCGGCCGTCGCAGCAGAAGCGCAAGCCAAGGCGTGGATTTCATCGCCATTGCCGGCCGGAGGAGAGAGCGGGGGTGGGAACCGAGCAGTAGCCTTTGATTTTACGTCCAGCCGGCGCAAATCGCAACTCAAACCGGGAAGCGAATCGGTGGCCGCGTGCCGTCTGGTTATGGTATTCTGGAATCGCCTTCCCAGCCTGCAAATGGCAGGCAGCTTGCCCAATTGACCTGCACCCTGCTGCGCCAACGGCAGTTCCTATCGTTGGCAAGAACGCACGCCATGAACACGCCCATTCGCATCTTCTTGTTATTGACGCTCTGCTGGCTGCTGGCCGGTCGTGTCGATGCCGCCGGAATTGGCTTTCGCCAATTGACGTCGGTTCATCCGGTCGCCGTACAGCGTGGCACGAAGGCCACGGTGAGCGTGCGATCGAATTTCACGCTCGACGGCGCCTACCAGGTCTTCTTCGATCAGCCCGGCATCCGCATGACTTACGCTGAGAGCAAGCCAATCGAGGCACCGCTCAAGGGGCGCGGCGCAGCGGGCACGCCGTTCCGTTTCGACGTCGAGACGCCCGCCGACCAGGAGCCGAGGGTTTACGAATTCCGCGTCGCCACGCGGCAGGCGGTCTCCAGCGTCTCACACTTGCGGGTCACGGACTTCCCGGTCGTGCTGGAAGACAAGCAGGACAACAGCAAGCCGGCCAAGGCCCAGTTGCTGAAGTTGCCAGTGGCGTTGTGTGGCACCTGCGATCCGGCCGAAGACGTCGATTGTTATCGCTTCCGAGGCAAGGCCGGCCAGGAGCTATCCTGCGAAGTCTTCGCCCAGCGCGTCAGCAAGGCCATTCACGATATGGTCAGTCGCGGCGGCTACCACTTGGATCCGATCCTGACACTGCGCAATTCGCACGACCAGGTGGTCGCGATGGTGGACAATACGTTCGGCGGCGATCCGGTGTTGCATGTCAAGCTGCCTGCCGACGGGGAATACACTCTCGAAGTCCGCGATACTCGCTACGCCGGTGATCCGCGCTACAGCTACTGCCTGGAGATTTCCGATCGTCCCTGGGTCCGCGCGGTCTTTCCGCCGGTCGTCGAACGTGGCACGACCGTCGAAGTTCGACCCTTGGGATTTGCCCTGGGAGCGACCGATCACGTTCGCCTGGAATCGAACGCCAAGGACCGTCCGGGCTGGAAGACGACGCGTCTGCAAACTGCCCGTGGGCTGAGCAACCCGGTCGAAGTGCTCATTTCAAATCGCCCGGAAATGATCGTGCTCGCCGGTCACCACACGCCCGGCGAGGCGCTGCCGATTACGCTGCCGGTCGGATTGAGCGGGCGATTCTCGCGACCGAACACGGCCGATTGCTTCGCCTTTACGGCCGTCAAAGGCCAGTACTACCTGTTCGAAGTCGAGGCCAACAGCCGCTCGCTTCCGTTGGACGCCCTGCTGGAGATCTTCGACGCCAAAGGAAAGAAGCTCGTCGAACTGGACGACACAGTATCGACGCAAGATCCGCGGATCTTCTTCCAAGCACCGGCGGACGGACAGTTCGTACTTTCGATCCGCGACTTGCACGGCCGCGCGGGGGACGAATTCATCTATCACCTGCGGGCTGAGCCCAGCGGACCGGACTTCGAACTCCAGGGCGAATACTATTACGCCATGCTCGCGCCGGGAACGCGCACGATCTGGTTCGCCAAGATCAACCGTCTGAACGGCTTTGCCGGGCCGGTCGAACTGGAAGTGACCGGCCTGCCGCCGGGTGTGAGTTTTACGCCCGTCACAGTGCCGGCGAAGATGGATCATTGCGCCGTCATTCTCTCGGCCTCGAAAGACGCCAAAGTGGGCGCGGCGGTGCACGCGCGCATCGCAGGCAAGGCCGAGATTCCAGGGTCCGACGGCAAGCCGCGGACGGTCGTGCACGAGGGCGCCGTGACCTGCGAACTGCAATCGCAGGGAGGCGGTCAGGGGCGCTGGCCGATCCGCACGCAACTGGTGGGCGTGGTTGAAAAGCTCGATCTGTTGGCGGTCGAAGCCAAGCCGGAGCAAATCGTGCTCAAGCCCGGCAGCAAGGCCGAGGTCCAGGTGAAAATCGAGCGCCGCGAGGGCTTTACCGACCCCGTGCAACTCGACATGATGTTCAGCTATGTCACGATCAAGTGGGGCGAACAGCTTCCTCCGGGCGTCAGCATGACGGGGGCCAGCAAGACCCGGCTGACCGGCAAGACGCTGGAAGGCAAAATCGTGCTCGAAGCCAGTCCGAACGCGCAAGCCGTCCAGCGGTTGCCGATTGCGGTGGTGGCTGGCATTTCGATCAGCTTCTCGATCAACACGCTCTATGCTTCCAATCCGCTGTATCTGACGATTCCGGAAGCAAGCCAGCCCGCCGCGAAGTAGAATTCGAATGTCCACGCTTTCGACATTCGGATTCAGAACTTGATCCCTCTTTTAAATGGCAAACATCGCGAACCTTATCGTAGCCCAGGCATTCATGCCTGAGTGAGTGCATCGCCCGTTGTTTCTGTTACTACTGAGGTTCCTTCGTGCGCATCGTGTTGTGCTATCCTGTTGAAGACCGTCACATTGCTCAAATCGCGGCGGCCGCTCCCGGGGCCGAAATCGTCGATGCAGGCCAGGATCGCATCGCCGACGAGATTCTCTCAGCCGATATCTATTGCGGGCACGCCAAGAGTGGACCTTTGCCTTGGGACGAAGTGGTGGCCCAAGCCCGGTTGCAATGGATCCAGTCGTCAGCCGCCGGAATCGACCATTGCCTGGCGCCGGCCGTGGTGGATTCGAAGATCGTCGTCACCAGTGCCTCGGGCGTGCTAGCCGATCAGGTCGCCGAGCAAACCATGGCGCTGATGGCCGGGCTGGCTCGCAGTTTGCCGGTCTTCTTCCGCGCCGAACAGGCTCGAGAATTCATCCGCCGCCCGACGCGCGACATTCATGGAACGACGATCGGCATCGTCGGCTTCGGTGGCAACGGCCGGCGATTGGCCGAAGTGCTGCGGGCGTTCAAGACTCGCATCCTGGCAACCGACGTGTTTCCCGTCGACAAGCCGGATTATGTCCACGCTCTCTGGCCAGCCGAACGCCTCGACGACCTGCTCAAGGAATCCGATTATGTGATCCTGGCGGCGCCCCTCACCAGCGAAACGCGTGGCATGCTCAACGCCCGAACCTTGCGGTTGATGAAGCCCGATGCGTTTCTGATCAACGTGGCTCGCGGGGCGCTAGTCGTTGAGCACGATTTGATTGCGGTGCTCGAAGCTGGACACCTGGCAGGGGTCGGAGTCGACGTCACCGAGATCGAGCCGCTGCCGCGCAGCAGCAAGTTGTGGGACCAACCACGGGTCATCATAACTCCCCACGTTGGCGGCCAATGTCGCACACGAATTGAAGATATGACGAATTTCTTTTGCGAAAACTTGCGACGCTGGCACGCTGGTGAAGGGCTCCTAAACCTAGTCGACAAGCGTCTAGGATTTCCCCGCCGACAGGCCTGATCCTGGGTGTGGAGCGGAACTTAGCAAATCCATTAAAACCCTTGGATGCGACGCCGTTGAAAACCTAGGGGCGGGGGGCGGGTGGCCTGGATCGCTCTGGACGGAACTTGCTCAGCGGGCTTAAGATAGGACGGTTCCTGAGACAAAAGGGGAAGGCTAAACACGATGTCAAACACCACGTTTCTAACCGGCTCGGCCACGCTGAACTTCAACGGTGATCGCACCCAGCGCTGCCCGGCCGAGTTGCTCGATCGCTACCAGTTGCTGATCGGCGATCAGCGTCTGAATTGGACGGAACACCACCGATTCCTCCGCCCGCTGGGCTCGGGCGGCCAGGGGATCGTCTATCTGAGCGAGCGTCGCGGGACTGATAATTTCACCCTGCCCGTGGCGCTGAAGATCTTTTCGCCTGAGCCCTACGAAGATGCCCGCGCCTACGAAGAGGCGATGCAGCGCATTGCCCACGTGGCCGCTCGCGTAGCCCAGATCCAGCAGGACAATCTGCTGGACGTACACAACTTTGTCGACCGAAACCGCATCCGGATCATGGAGATGGAATGGGTCGACGGCTTCGATGTCAGTCGCTTGTTGACCAAGGAAATGCTGGAAAAGGTGCGTAATCGGGTCAGCAACAAGCGCTGGGAATACCTGAACAACGTGATTGTCACGGCCGGGCCGGTGCAGCCGCGACTCAAGCCGGGCATTGCCATCGCCGTCTTGCGGGAATGCCTCGCCGCGTTGGCCGCGCTGCATCGCTATGGAATCGTCCACGGCGATATTAAGCCGTCGAACATCATGCTCAAGCGAACCGGAAACGCCAAAATCATCGACATTGGCTCGGCGTTCGACATCGAGAACGCTCCCACACGGCGTAGTTGCACCCCCGCGTATTCGGCGCCGGAAGTGCTCGAAGGCAACGGCACGTCGCCCCGTTCGGACCTGTGCAGCCTGGGCTACGTGCTGATCGAAATGCTGGCCGGTGCGTCGCCGTTCGCCGGCCAGACCACGTACCGCGACCTGATGGAAGCCAAGCGAAACCTGGTGCAGAAGCTGCCCGAACGGCTGCCCAAAGAGGTTGTGGTCAACGAGTTGCTGATGAACCTGATCAAGAGCCTGATCGCACCAGATCCGACCTGCCGATTCGTCAGTGCCGAGGCCGCCGACCTGGTGAAAGAGCGCGGAGCCGCCAGCTTCCACCGCCAACTGGTCAAGGGCGACCTGGCCAGCGAGTACGAAAACGAGATGCGGCTCTGGCTGGAAGAGCTGGATTAGGCTCGGATCGTGCCTTGAATTCAGACTGCCATGGCCACGCTTGCGTGGCCATGTTCTTGGGTAGGACGCTTGGCCATGCAAGCGTGGGCAGGGCATCCAAGGCTCAACCGGGGCCGGCCCACGGGGCCAAAATCCGGCAGCCAAAGCGCTTCCGTCCCTCCCTCCGGTGCCTTAGAATAAGTCTTCACTCCGGCGTCTTTTCGTCGCCCGTTGGCGGCGACCCCACCCGCACGATGCCGAAGCTTTGGAGCAAATAGTTTTTTCGATTGCGCCGGCCGCTGTAAAATGCGCGGCCAAGAGTCCGACGGCGCGCGAGGCCCCTGAATCCTCCCTCCCCCCACCGAGTAATTGCAGGAGAACGAGCGAATGGAAAATTCTGATGTCAGCCGGCGCAACTTCATTAAGACAGCGGCCGCCGGCGCTGTCGTGGCTGGTGCCCTGGCGGCGCCCGCACCGGCGCGTGCCCTGGGCGCGAACGATCGCCTGCGGATCGGCTTCATTGGCCCGGGCGGCCGCGGGTTCGGCGCTCACGTGAAGACCCTGGCCGAACTCCGCAAGGAGGGGGCCAACATCGACCTGGTCGCCGTCTCCGAAGTCTACAAGGTGCAGGAAGAAAAGGTCTGCAAGTTCATCAAGGACGAAACCGGCATCGAGCCGAAGCGCTACACCGACTATCGCGACATGCTGGCCGACGACACGGTCGATGCGGTCTGCATTGGCACGCCCGACCACTGGCACGCCAAGCAGACGATCGACGCCTTGAAGGCAGGCAAGCACGTCTATTGCGAAAAGCCGATGACCCACACCGTCGACGAGGCCATCGCCGTGGTCGACGCCTGGCGCTCGACCGGCAAGATCATGCAGGTCGGCGTGCAGTCGACGAGCCTGCCCGTTTGGGACAAGGCCCGGGAAATGATCGATGACGGCAAGCTCGGCCACTTGCTGCAGTTCCAGACCGAATACTACCGCAACTCGAACGTTGGCCAGTGGCGCTACTACCAGCTCAACAAGGAAATGTCGCCCAAGACGGTCGATTGGCAGCGTTGGCTGGGCGTCAAAGAAGGCCTGGCCCCGGACATGCCGTTCGATCGGTCCGTGTATGCTCAGTGGCGCTGCTACTGGCCGTTCGGTTCGGGCATGTACACCGACCTGTTCGTACACCGCACGACGTCGATGCTCAAGGCCACAGGCCTGCGTTTCCCGGCCCGCGTGGTCGGCGCCGGCGGCATCTTCCTGGAGTATGACGGTCGCGACGTGCCCGACGTGGCCACGGTCGTTGCCGACTACAAGGAAGGCTGCCAATTGCTGGTGACCTCGACGATGTGCAACGAAAAGACGCCGATCCAGCAAGTGATCCGCGGCCACTTCGGCTCGTTCATCTTCGGCACGGTCGACGAAAAGAACGAGTTCCAGGTGGCAGCCGGCGAGAACTTCAACGCCATCCAATTCGTGGCCGAGCGTCCGCAAGTGACCTTGAACAGCAAGGTCAAGAGCGAGGTCATTTCGTTTGCCAAGCCCGACCAGGAAAAGGGCCGCAAGCGCGACACGACGTTCGCCCATTTCAAGAACTGGCTCTCGGCCATCCGCGAGGGCAACCAGCAACTTTGCAACAACCCGCCCGACCTGGGCGCGGCGGCCATCACGACCGTCACTCTCGGTTCGCGCAGCTATCGCGAAGGCAAGGTGTTCTTCTTCGACGATGAGAAGCGCACGGTCCGCGAAGCCGACAGCTCGTGGGCCGCCGGCTGGGAAAAGATGTCGAAGGAACGAGCTAAGCCGATGCAAGTGGCTGGCTGGAAGGCCGGCGATTACGGCAGCTTGCTGGTGCCGCCGAAGTACATGGACCTGGCCGGTCCGTGGGTCAACGGTGTGCCGCCAGAAGAGCAGAAGGCTGGCGGCTGATCGGCGCGGGTGTTCGCCCAGCAGTTTCAATTCGCATAGTGTCTATCGCACCCGCCTTCCGCCCAACGCGGAAGGCGGGTGTTTCGTTGAGTGGGGCTGCGCGGGGGTTCCCGCCCAAGGAGTGGCACGCGGCGCGAATGCTGGCGGTTCAGAATTCCAGCATAATACGCCGGTTCTCGGCGTGGCTGCGGCGGCTTTCCAGCACGACGGCCAACGCTCGATAGGCGTCTTCCAGGCCAGACGTGTTGCGCACCAGGCTGGTTACAGAGCGGTAGAACTGGCTCAATAATTGTTCGCCCACCGGCCGCTCGCTATCGAGCGATTCCTGGTGCCGGCCCGCCTTGTCGAACCAGACGAGCGTAGCCGGCAGGTCAATGAAGGCGATGCCGTGCTCGCAAGCCACCTGCAACGCTGCCGGAGGGCGATAAGCCACGGCCTCCTGCCAGGCCATGGGCATGTAGCGTCCGCAGCTGATCTGGGCCGTCGCCCCGGTGCCCGGCCCGGCGCCCGGATCGGAGAAATCGAGGCTCATCATCTGGTAGTCATCCTCGATCGTTCCGCCGTCGGCTCGATGCCGCAATCCCAGCACCGAGGTCGGCTCCTTGCCGATGACGTAGCGGCACCAATCGATCAGTTCGACCAGGTCGTTCATGGCCGTGTTGTTGCCGCTGGCACGCGCCGCGTGCGATTGCTCGGCCGGCACGCGCAGGTGGCAGAACAGCAATCGCGGGGCGCCTAATCGCGTAACGATCAACTCTTTGAGCCGCAACGTGGCCGGAGTTTGGCGGCGGGCAAATTCGGTCATGAAGGCCACGCCGGCCCGTTCGACCCGCTCGCGCACCTGCCGAGCCTGGTCGAGATCCATATCCAAGCTGGTGGCGCAGTAGATCGACTTGCCCGCCTCGCAGGCCGCCAGGATCGGCGAGCAGCCGTACCATTGCGGCGCGAGCATCAAGACGGCGTCGACGTCGGATCGACGAGCCAGGGCCCTAAATCCGTCAACCGGTTGGGCATTCCATTCCCGCGCCGCCTGTTCGGCACGCAAGGCAATCTGATCGCAGACGGCGCGAACCTCGAAGCGATCGCCCAGCGCGCGCAGCGCCGGCCGGTGCCGTAGTTCCCAGGCGCTTCCCAAACCGATCAGGCCAACACGAAGCTTCATCGAGCGCGCTAGTTAGACGAGAAGTGCTACGCGGCCGCCACCGGGCCGGCGCCGACAGACGCAGGCCGAGATTCGAACATCGAGCGGGTGAATTGCACGACAGCACACCAGCTCTCGAATACACACGGACCCCGGCGCCGTGGCAAGCTCGGCGAAATACCGTAAGCGGCCCGATTATAGCCGCCGCTCATGCAAGCTCAATCGACAATCGCATCGAAGTAACTGAAATTTCGATACTTGCGCTGGGAGACAAGAATTCGGCCTCGACCCACCTGGGGGTTCATGCCCGCCGAACGGGCCCCGCAAAGTGAGCCTATTCGGTAAAGTTTGCGCAATTAGCGGTTGCATTCGCAAAGTACCCAGATAGATTTAGCGGCTCTGAAAGCTTTCTTCCGAAGGGACGCTTGGGAAAAGGACAACCCATTTTGCAACGGACGGAACCTCAGCCCTTCTCTGGCCGCAGCGATCCGCTGGCTTTCACCAGCCCACGGCCACCCCGTTATGCCGGGCCTCTTACTGGGTCATTCCATTTGATTCTGGCATCAGAGGCCGGTTTCACGTTCCGTGTCTGCAATCCGCCCCTTTTAGGAGACTCTGCACGATGATCAGCTTGACCTGCACCGCGATCTTGCACGCCGCCTTGCTTTCGACCGGAGGAGCCACATACACCGAGGCCCATCAACTCAACCAGCAAACCGGCCGCCCGCTGGTCGTGCTGGTCGGTGCCGATTGGTGCCCGCATTGCAGGGTGATGAAGCAATCGACGCTGCCGCAGGTTGCCCAACGGGGGCTGCTGGGCAAAGTCGCCTTCGCCGAGGTGAATTCGGACCACGAAGGCGTCTTGGCGCGCCAGTTGATGGAAGGTGGCCCGATTCCGCAACTCATCATGTTCCGGAAGACGGCCGACGGCTGGCAGCGTAGCTCGTTGGTCGGCTCGCGCAGCCTGGGCGAAATCGAGTCGTTCCTGCAGCAAGGGATTTCGGCCCCCACCTCACAGCAACTGGGCGCACGTTAGGCCATTTTCGTATGGCCCGAAAGTCGTGACATCGGCTCATGCCGATCGGGTCACCTGTCGTTTTTGTGATCATTCGAGTTGGCGGCAGGTCGCGATTTCCAGCACTGCCGCCAACTTTTTTTGACACGCTGGCCCAGCGACCATGCGCCATGTTGCGCGCTGCCTCGCCAATGGCGGGCAAAGACGCGGATGGTGCTAAGTTGGCGAGGCTCGGCCAGCCAGGTAGCTTTATAGGCCTCGTCGCCGCGGAGAAAGTCAAACCAGCGATAGCCCTGTTCAATGGCCCGATGGATCGAGGCTCCGAAGCTCAGCCAGCCAGGACCTTCGTCGGCCAACCGGGGCTCGAAACCGGATTGGTAGCAGTACACGGACTGCTCGTCGCACAGCCCATATTCGGCGGCTGCCAGGCAACCCCTCAGTTCCAACCATTGGAAACGCAACTGGTCGCTAGCCAGCATTCGCGGAACGATCTCGCGATGAAAGGCGGCGAAGCGCGGCAATGCGTAGCGACCGGGGTGTCCCAGGCTTTCGCGGCGCCGATTATGGAGCGATTCGAATACCGGCCATCCCACGGCCAGCGACTCCAAGTCGTGGGCAACGCGCAGTTGTGCTTCACCGGATTCGAATTTCCGGCGGAATGCCCGCAATCGCTGCCGCCGCCCCTTTGAAAACCTCGCCACGTATTCGTCCCAAGTCGCCGGCAGGCCCACGCGCCAAGCGTTGATCGAATGCTGAAAATGGGCCCCGTGCCGGCGTTCCGCCAAGGCGGCCACCAGCGCATGAACCGCCGCATTGTCGGGGTCGATACCCTCGAGTTCGATCGCGTCCCAATGGGGATGGTCGTGCTCCGCGAGCCAATCGGCCAATGTGGTGACGACCGAGGATTGCCAGCCCGGCTCGCAAAGGATCGTCAAGTGTTCGGAGCAAACTTCGCCGGTGCCTAGAAAACGTACCACTCGCCCCAACCAAGGCGAACGGCCGATGTACAACGGAGCCAGGCCGCGAACGTTGCCCTCTCCATCCTCGACCGCAAGCACGTTGAGTCGATCGTGGGGATCGCGGTAATGCCTCCACCAGCATTCGTTCCAGGTCCAACCGCGAAACGGCACGCGTTGAGCCAGGCGGTCCCAGCAATCTGCGAGCCGGTGCAGTTCCGCCTCGTTCTCGATGGGCACGACGCGCAGGCGCGCCGCAGGCCGTCTCAGGGGTCGAAGACGAAGGAAGTTGATCGGGGAGCTGTGCGGGCATCGTGGTGGCTCAGATGGAGAAAGAATGAACCCAGAACTCTAGCTCGAAAATCACTGAAAGTCCGGCCTCGAACCCGGCAGAAGCCATCCGCTTCGCCCATTCGACAGGCAATACGCTCTAGGCCGGAAAATCCGGTTGCGCGGTCACAAGGCCACGCCGCACGTGCTGAACCACGGATTTTCCTGACCTATGGTTTTGAAGGGAAATCCCACTGGGCCCTACGGACCAGACCACCCACGTCGTATTGCCGAAGCCAGCATGGCCGTTTTTCCAATCACGAATTTTCCGGATCCGTCGTATACGGCCGTGCCGGTATCGATTCCCGTTCCCATTGTTTCGGGCGTGGTCGCCGATCCTGAGGAACTGCTGACGCTGGGGCCCGCCTGGGACGCGATCACGCAACGCTTCCTCAGCCCGATGCAGCAGAGCGATTGGTTATTGTCCTGCATGCACGCCTTCCCGCACCGCGGCACGCCGCACATGTTGGTCGATGCCGTTGATGGGAAGTTGTGCGGCGTGGCCCCACTGATCATCGACCGATTGACGTGGCCCCCTCGCGCCACGCAGCTGGGCGTGGCCGACTTGCACGAGCCCACGGAACTCGTCTTCGCGGATCAGGCGTCGCTGGACCGCTTGGTGGAGCGGTTGGCTGACTTGCGCATGCCGCTTCGATTGGAACGGATGCCCAAGGACTCGCCGTCGATCGAGGCGCTGCGCCGGGCTTTCGCGGGCCACGGACTGGTCATTGAGCGATCACGTTCGACCTTTCCATTCATCACTTTGTCCCAGGCATGGGAAGATCCGCCGGGACAATTGTCGGCGCGTCGCCGGGGTGACTTGCGCCGATCGTGGAAACGGGCCGCTGCCTTTGGTGAAATCACTTGCGATGTGCTTGCGCCCGGCCCAGCGAACTCGACGAGCTGTTCGACGCGGCGTTGCAGATCGAAGCACGGGGCTGGAAGGGAAAGGCCAAGACGGCGCTCCTGCACGATCCGCTCCGCTTGGCCTTCTACCGCCATTACTTCCGCGCCGCCTGCCATCGTGGAACGCTTCGCCTGTGCCGGTTGCGATTCGGCGACTCGACCGTGGCCGTGCAGTTTGCCATTGAAGAGGCCCGGCGGTTTTGGCTGTTGAAGATCGGCTACGACGAAAAGTTTGCGCGGTGCTCGCCGGGCAACCTGCTGGTCTGCGAAACGCTGCGCTATGCGGCCCGTCAGGGGCTGGAATCGTACGAGTTTCTGGGCTCAAGCGACCACTGGACACGGTCCTGGACTCTCGATGAGCGGCAAACGGTGTGCCTGCAATTCTACCCTTACAGCATCGCTGGCCTGGCCGCACTGACCCAGCAGGTGCTGAACACGTTCAAGAAGCGATGGTCATGCAACCGTTCTTGAACGATTTCGGCCACCGATTGCGCCGCATGGTGTCGCGGTCCTTGCAGCCACTGCTTCGCCAGGCCGCGCAGCGCTACATCGCCGGTCCCGAACTGACCGACGCGATGCACGTTGCGCAACACTTGCAAGCAGCCCACATCCCATCGACGCTGGGCTTCTGGGACGGCCCGAAGCATCACCCTGGCGACGTACAGGCCCAGTATCTGGCCGGCCTGCAAGCGATCAGTCAGTGCGGTATCGACAGTTATGTATCGATCAAGTTTCCCGCCCTGCAGTGCAATCGAGATTGGCTCGATCCGGTAGCGGCATCGTCCGTCGATCTTAACGTCCGATTGCACTTCGACTCGTTGGCCGACGACGTGGCGGACGCAACCTGGCAAGCGGCCATCGAAGCCCAACGAGCCGGGGCAAAGGTCAGCTGTTCGGTTCCCGGTCGCTGGCGGCGGAGCCGCGGCGATTGCCTGTGGGCGATGGAAGCAGGAATTCTCGTCCGCGTCGTCAAAGGCCAGTGGCAAGATTCGACCGATCCGACGCTCGATCCGCGGGCCGGCTTCCTTGGCGTCATCGATGAACTGGCCGGCCGTGTTCCGCGCGTCGCCATCGCCACGCACGATATCGCACTCGCGCGGCAGGCGATCGAACGGCTGCGCAGCCGGAACGCCCTACGACTGGGAACTGTTGTACGGCCTGCCCAGCCGCGCTGCCCGGGCCGCAGCGCTAGCGTTGGGGGCAACCGTGCGGCTTTACATTCCTTACGGCGATGCATATCTGCCTTATTGCCTGGCGCAAGCTCGCCGCAACCCACGGCTCTTGGCGCAACTGGTTTGGGATGCCTGCCACAGCGTGCCGGCCGAAGACCCGCTGTGCGTCTAGGTGCGAATCTAGAACCCCCTGAGCGCCGTTGCAGAAAAACTCCCGGCACGCCAGGCGCGGGTGTGGAAGGCGCAGGTTAGAATGGCGGCCGCGCCGAACCTTTATGCGCTCGTAAGTTCTGCACTTTCCCGTCGTCGACGAGTTACCGAAAAGTTGAAGGATCTGGCACGTGGCGAATATTGCCGAAACGTTGACCCGCGCTCTGGAGCTGCACCAATCCGGCCGGCTGGCCGAAGCCGAGAAGCACTATCGCGACATTCTTCAGGCAGATCCTCTGCAGGCCAAGGCCTGGCAGTTTCTGGGCGTGCTGTGCGGTCAATGTGCCCGGCACGACCTGGCCTGTGAGTATTTGGGCCGCGCGATTGCGCTCGATCCGACCGATGCAATTTGCTACTGCAATTTGGGGCACGCTTATCGATCGCTGGGCCGTCTCGCAGAAGCCGAGTCCAGCTACCGCCAGGCGACTCGCATGCAGCCGACCAATGCTGCGGCGCTCTTCGACCTGGCCGTTACGCTCCAGGCGACTCGGCGCCGACGATGAAGCTATCGTCAACTATCAAAGGGCCTTGGACGTCGAACCGAAGTTCGTCCACGCCTACAACAATTTAGGAAATGCGCTACGGAATCGAAGCCGCTGGGTCGAGGCGGAACGCTGCTTTCGCCGCGCCTTGGAAATCGCCCCGCGCGATGCCGAAGTGCATTGCAACCTGGGCGTCCTGCTCAAGGAGCAGGGGCGGCTGGACGAGGCGGCGGCCGAATACCTCGAAGCCACGCGGCTGAAGCCCGAGTTGGCCGAAGCCCATAGCAATCTAGGGTTCATCTACAAACCCCAAGGCCGGCTCGACGAAGCCGAACGCTGCTTTCGCCGCGCCTTGGAGATCAATCCTCAAAGTGCGGAGTTCCACTGCAATCTGGGCGCCTTGCTGCTGGAGGATCGGCGGTTCGACGAAGCCGAGGCCCATTATCGCGAAGCTTTGAAACTCAAACCCGATCTGGCCGAAGCACATTGCGACTTGGGATCGATTCTCATGCGCAAGACCGGCTGCAGGACGCTGAGACGAGTTGCCGCACGGCCTTGGGCTATCGTCCCGGTTACGCCGAAGCGTACGGAGTGTTGGGCGCCGTGCTCATGCTGCAAGGGGACGACGATGCGGCGCTCGCCAGTTGTCAGACAGCCGTGCGGTTGAAACCCGAATTGCCCGATCCGCATTGCAATCTCGGGTCGATCCTCGTGAAGCTGGGCCGGCTCGAAGAAGCGATCGCCAGTTGCCAAACCTCCATCCAACTCAAGCCCGAGCATGCCGAAGCGCATCATAACTTGGGCACAGCTCTGATGATTCACGGCGACAGCCAGCAATCTCTGGCCAGTTACGCTCGGGCCGTGCAACTCGAACCCGATTACGCGGAAGCCCACGTGTGCCGCGCCCTGGTCTGGTTGCTCACGGAAGACTTCGAGCAGGGCTGGCCAGAATACGAATGGCGCTGGAAGTTGGGTGGTACCGCGCCGCACACTTACCCGCAGCCGCTGTGGGACGGCTCTCCGCTCGCAGGCCGAACCATCCTCTTGCATGCCGAGCAGGGATTGGGAGACACCTTGCACTGCATCCGCTACGCACCGCTGATCAAACAGCAGGGCGGCGACCGTGCTGCTCGGATGTCAACCCGCGCTCGCGCGGTTGCTGGCCCGCTGCCCGGGCGTCGATCGAGTGCTGGTTTCGGACAAGTCGCTGCCCAAGTTTGATGTTCACTCTCCGATGCTGGGCTTGCCTGGTTTGTTCCACGCCACGCTCGAGAACATTCCGTCGTCCGTACCCTATCTGTTTCCGGACGCCGAGTTGGCCGAACGCTGGAAGCGCGAGCTGGCCGGTGATGGACAGTTCAAGATCGGCATCGCCTGGCGCGGCAATCCGCGGCATCCCACCGATAGTTTCCGGTCGATTCCTTTCGAGCGATTTGCTCCGCTGGCCAGGTTGCCGGGCGTACAACTCTATAGTTTGCAAAAGGGAGCCGGACGCGAACAGCTCGACGCAAAGGTCGGACTTCGCCCGATAATCGATCTGGCTGATCGCCTGGAAGACTTCGAAGACACAGCGGCCGTGGTAAACAATCTCGACCTGGTGATCAGTTGCGATTCGGCCGTGGTCCACCTGGCCGGCGGGTTGGGCAAGAACGCGTGGGTCGCCATTCCCTTTTCGCCCGACTGGCGCTGGCTACTCGATCGAGAAGACAGCCCCTGGTATCCAAGCATCCGGCTGTTCCGCCAGCGAAAGCTGGGGGATTGGGACGACGTCTTTACTCGCATCGAGCACCGCTTGCGCGAAACGCTACAGGCTCGCGCTGCGAGCCGCTGATTGGCCTGGATTCGTGCTACCTACCCTTCCGAGGTGTGGAATCGCACGGCCGATCAGTTTTGCAAGTTGAGAAACACAAGCCCGACGCGCCAGTGAGGGATTGTGATCTGCAACTCTCGCAGAATCACTCGCATGCGTGGCGGCCGAAGTCTTCCTGGCTTCAATCGCTGATCGGCCGTGTGTGGAATCGGACTTGCTTGGCTCGCGCCAGCATTCGATTAGAATAGAACTCAATCCCCCCGTTTCCCGCCCCTTGCTTCCCCGCCCACTCGAAGGAAATTCCCCGATGAAGCGACCCTTGGCTTCGCTGCTCGCGCTGGTTTTTTGCCTGCCTGGCTCGCTGGCCCATTCGGCCGAGTTGAGCGCTGCGGATTGGCCCCAGTGGCGCGGCTTGCATCGCGACGGGATTTCCGACGAAACCGGCCTGAACCATAAGTGGGGCGAGAAAGGGCCGCCGCTGGCCTGGAAAGCTTCGGGCTTGGGGGGCGGTTTCGCCAGCATCTCGATCGTCGGCGGCAAGATCTTCACCATGGGCGACCGAAACAAGGAGCAATTCGTCGAGGCGCTCGACCTGGCGGACGGCCACATGCTCTGGTCCACGAAGATCAGCGATGCTTGGAAGGACAACAACTACCTCGGGCCGCGTTGCACGCCCACGATCAGCGACGGCCGCGCCTATGCAATCGGCACCTATGGTGATTTGGTGTGCCTCAACTGCACCGACGGCAGCATCGTGTGGCGGAAGAATTTCGAGAAAGACTTTGGCGGCAAGATGATGTCCGGTTGGGGCTTCAGCGAGTCGCCGCTGGTCGATGGTGACAGGCTCGTATGTACGCCCGGCGGTCCGGATGCCGGCATTGTTGCGTTGGATAAGAAGACCGGCGAGGAAATCTGGCGATCAAAGATTCCGGCCTTCGGCGAAAACGGCAAGGACGGCGCTGCTTATTCGTCGATCGTCATTTCCGAAGGGGCTGGCGTTCGGCAGTACGTGCAGCTCATGGGCCGCGGCGTGGTCGGAATCGACGCCAAAGACGGCCAGTTCCTCTGGGGCTACGGCAAGGTCGCCAATAAGGTTGCGAACATTCCGACCCCCATCATATACGGCGACTACGTTTTTTGTTCAACCGCTTACCAGACCGGCTCGGCGCTGCTCAAGCTCAGCCGCACCAGCGACGGCGTGAAGGCCGAAGAAGTGTATTTCGTCGAACCCAAGAAACTGCAGAACCACCATGGCGGCATGGTGCTGGTCGGCGATTACCTGTACGGCGGCACGGGCCACAAAGCCGGCTTCCCCGTTTGTGTCGAGTTGAAGACGGGCAAGATCGTCTGGAACGGCGGGCGTGGACCAGGCAGCGGATCGGCGGCCGTCGTCTACGCCGATGGCTATTTTTACATGCGATACGAAAACGGCGTGATGGCCCAAATCAAGGCCACGCCTGATGGCTACGAGCTCGAAGGCCAATTCCAGATTCCCGAAAGCGAACGGCCCAGTTGGCCTCATCCGGTGATCCTGAACGGGAAGTTGTATCTTCGCGAGCAGGACATGCTGTACTGCTACGATCTGAAGAGTTCTTGAGCGGGGCGTTCCGAGCGAGCCAACGGATCGATCAGACCAACAGTTTGTCAACGACCTTGCCTTCGACGTCGGTCAGCCGGTAGTAGCGGCCCTGGAACTTGAACGTCAGTCGCGTGTGGTCGACGCCCAGGCAGTGGAGGAGCGTGGCGTTGAGGTCGTGGACGTGGACGCCGTCGCTGGCCGACGTTGTAGCAGTAGTCGTCGGTCTCGCCGTAGGTGATTCCCGGCCGAATGCCGCCGCCGGCCAGCCACATGGTGAAGCAGCGGGGATGATGGTCGCGGCCGAAGTTCGTGTCGCGGTCAGCGTGCCCTGGCTGTAGGTCGTGCGGCCGAACTCGCCTCCCCAGACCACGAGCGTGTCGTCCAGCAGGCCCCGCCGCTTCAGATCGGCGATCAGGGCCGCGCAGGGCCGATCGACGTCCTGGCACTGGAGGCGCAGGTTCGTGGGCAGGTTGTAATGCTGGTCCCAGCCGCGGTGGTACAGCTGGATGAAACGGACGCCGCGTTCGGCCATCCGCCGGGCCAGCAGGCAATTGGCGGCGAACGTGCCCGGGATGCGGGCCTCGGCGCCGTAGAGCTCGAACGTTTCGGCGGCTCTCCGTGCTCAAGTCGGTCAGCTCGGGCACCGACGTCTGCATCCGATAGGCCATCTCGTACTGCGCGATGCGGGTGTCGATCTCCGGGTCGAGGGTCTCCGCCTGCTGCTTGCTGGTTCAGCTCGGCCAGGGTTTCGAGCATCTGCCGGCGGTCGGCACGGGACACGCCCTCGGGATTCGACAGGTACAACACCGGATCGCCACTGGAGCGGAAGCCCACGCCCTGGTGGTTCGAAGGAAGAAACGCCGAGCCCCAGAGCCGGGCGAAGAGCGGGTCGGCCGGCGATACGGCGCTGCCGCGCGAGATCAGCACGACGAAAGCCGGCAGGTCGCGATTCTCGCTGCCCAAGTCCGTAGCTGACCCAGCTTCCGAAGCTCGGGCGGCCCGGCTGCTGGTGCCCGGTTTGCAGGAACGTCACGGCCGGATCGTGGTTGATGGCCTCGGTATGGACCGAGCGGATGAAGCAGAGGTCGTCGGCCACGTCGCCAGACGCGGCAGCAGCTCGCTGATCCACGCCCCCGAGCGCGCCGTGCTGGGCGAACTTGAACGGGCTGACGGCGCCACGGGCAGCGTCTTCTGACTCGAGCTCATGGTCGTCAGACGCTGGTTCCCGCGGATCGAGGCGGGCAGGTCCTCGCCGTGCCGCTGGCTCAGGCCCGGCTTGTAATCGAACAGGTCCATCTGCGACGGGCCGCCGTGCATGAACAGGTAGATCACCCGCTTGGCCCGCGGCGGCACGTGCGGCTTCGTCAGGACGCCGGGCACGCCCGATCTCGGTCGTCGCAGCTCCTGCCGGCCCATCGTCGAGCAACGAGGCCAGCGCCGCGGCTCCGATGCCGGTCGCCGAACGGCCGAAGAACTGGCGCCGCGTCAAACCCAGGCGGATTTCGTCGAGCGGGTCCATGGCTGGTGACTTTCATCGTTCAATGTTGGGTGATTGTTTCGTCCAGGTTCAGCAGCATGGCTGGCGGTCATCGTCCAGGCCGCCAGCTCGCAGGGTTCGAGCGACGTGTCGACCGGCGATTCGCCCATGTCGCAGCAGCGCCTCGGCCGATTGCGGCCGCTGCGCGATATTCGGCCAGCTGCTGCTCGTAATAGCCTCTTGAGCACGGCGACCTCGTCGTCGTTGGGCCAGCGGCCGGTGGCGCGCCGGAAGCCGTAGCGCACGCGATCGACCGGGCTCGTCTCCCGCCGGATCGCATCATCTGCGTCGCCAGGCCGCGGGCAGCCTCGACGTAGGTGACGTCGTTCAGGAGCACCAGCGCCTGCAGCGGCGTGTTGGTCCGTGCCCGGCGCACCGTGCAGGTCTCGCGGGTCGGGCCGTCGAACGTCAGCATGCGCGGGCGGCGGCGCCTGGCGTTTCCAGAAGGTGTACAGGCTGCGGCGGTAGAGCGACTCGCCATGGTCCTGCTCGTAGGTCTGGTCGCCGTTGTACGAGACGGCCTCCCACAGGCCCGGCGGTTGATACGGCTTGACGCTCGGGCCGCCGAGCTGTTCGACCAGCAGGCCGCCGATCGCCAAGGCCTGGTCGCGGATCAGTTCGGCCGGCAAGCCGATAGCGTGGGCCGCGGGCCAGCAGTCGGTTCTCCGGGTCGACGCGCCAGCAGTTCGGGCGTGAAATTCGACGACTGCCGGTAAGTGGCGCTGCGTGACCATGAGCCTCAGCAGGCGTTTGACGTCCCAGCCCGAACGCATGAAATCGACCGCCAGCCAGTCGAGCAGCTCGGGGTGGCTGGGCGGCTCGCCTTGCAGGCCAAAGTCGTTGACGGTCCGCACCAGCCCGTCGCCGAAGACGAGCTGCCAGTAGCGGTTCACCGCCACGCGGGCCGTCAGCGGGTTGTCCGGGGCCGACGAGCCAGCGGGCCAGACCCAAGCGATTCGCGGCAAGTCGGCGGGCAGTTTCCCGAGCGCCGCCGGCACGCCGGCAGTCACCGGGTCGCCGGGCTGGTCGTATTGCCCTCGCGCCAGCACGTAGGTCGGCCGCGGCTGCGTCCATTTCCTGCATCACCGGCGCCGAGAGGATCTCCTTGCGAACGGCGTCTTCCTCGCTGCGCAAGGCGGCCATCCGCTCCGATACGTGCCGCGATTCTTCCGGAGCCATCGTGGGCGATGTAGTAGCTCCGGAGCTGCTCCTTCTGCTGCCGGGTGCGCTCGGCGATGGGCGTGGCGATTGCGCCCTGAGAGCATCTCGCGCCAGTACATCGCCTCGACCTCGCCGGCCGTCGAGCGGGCGGTCGTAGAGCCGCAATTCGTCGAGGCTCCCTTCGAAGCCGACGCCCGTCCCCTTCCAGGCGATCCGCCAGGGCTCGCGGCTGGCGATCGAGCCCGCAAGGTTGTCGCGCCGCACGACGACCGCCTGCGGCTTGCCGTCGACGTAGACCTTCAGCCCGGCGGCCTTGCTCGAACCGTCGTAGCTGATCGCCAGGTGGTGCCACTCGCCGGCCGGGAACGTCTGCTTGGCCACGACCTCGATGCCGCTTGGCCCCACTCGTGCACGAGGTTGATCCGCGGCTGCGACTTGTACCAGATGATCTCGAACCCGCGTGCCTCGGCGTCGGCATCCATCTTCGAGACGACGCAGCCGCTGCGGGCCGCTGCCCGGCATGATCCAGAGGGCCAGCGTGAACGGCGTCGTCCGCTCGAGGGCGTCGGGGCCCGTCGAATTCGACGTACTGGGTGCCGTCGAACACCGCCGCCGACCCGGTCACGCCGGGGCGCGAACTTCAGCGTGCCGACTGGTCGTCGCACGGCCACCGGCTCGCGGCCGTGATCGTCGGCGTCCTCGATCGAAGTCGAAATGAGGCGATGCTGTCCGCCGGCACAGCGGGCAGCGCGCGACGGCGGTCTTCTCCCAGCGGCCATGGCCGCGTTCGAGCCTGGCTCGAGCGCCTTCAGCACTCGGCCTCGCACCTGACCCGACGCCCGGCGAGCTCGGCCAGCCGCGCTCTTGCGCGGCGGTCGGCAGGGCGAGCACGGGGGGCGGATTGACGGCGGCTCCTTGACCAGCCCTTTTTCGGGCGACGTTATTGAAGTAGGCGAACAGCCCGTAATACTCGCGCTGCGAGATCGGGTCGTACTTGTGGTCGTGGCAGCGGGCACAGCCCAGGGTCAGACCGAGCCAGACCGTGGCCGTCGTATCCACCCGATCGACCACATAGCCGACGCGGTACTCCTCGTCGATGATGCCGCTCTCGTTGGTCACCATGTGGTTGCGATTGAAGCCGGTGGCGATCTGCTGCTCGGGGGTCGCCTGGGCAGCAGGTCGCCGGCAAGCTGCTCGACGGTGAACTGATCGAAGGGCATGTTGCGGTTGAAGGCCGCGGATCACCCAGTCGCGCCAGGGCCAGGCCTGGCGCTCGAGGTCGGTGTAATAGCCGTTGGTGTCGGCGTAGCGGGCAGCGTCGAGCCAGTCGAGCGCCATCCGCTCGCCATAACGAGGCGACGCCAGCAGCCGGTCCACCGCGCGTTCGTAGGCCTCGGGCGACTCATCGGCCAGGAAGGCGTCGAGCTCCGCCGGCGTCGGCGGCAGCCCGGTCAGGTCGAGCGTCACCCGCCGCAGCAACGTCTCGCGGCCGCTTCGGCGAATGCTTCAGCCCCCGGCGTTCGAGTGTCGGCCAGCACGAAGCCATCGATCGGATTGCGAACCCAGGCCTTTTCTCGCAACTCGGGCAGCGCGGGCTGCTTCGGCGGAATGAACGACCACATGGGGCTGGTACTCGGCCCCTTCGGCAATCCACTGCTTCAACAGGCCGATTTCCTTGACCGACAGCGTCTGGCCCGAGTCTTTGGGGCGGCATGTGCTCATCAACGTCGGCGGCCGTGATGCGGGCGTAGAGCTCGCTCTCGGTCCGGCTTGCCCGGCACGATCGCCCGATGGCCGTCGTGCTCGGCCAGGGCATCGTCGCGGCGATCGAGCCGCAGTCCGGCCTGACGCTGGGCACTGTCGGGCCCATGGCAGCGGAAGCATTTGTCCGACAGGATCGGCCGCATGTCGCGGTTGTATTGCAGCCGGGATTGGGCTCCGCTGTCGGCACGCACAGTTCCGATTCGCCGAGCACGTTACCACGCGCTAATACTGCACAGAATCCAGGCGAAGCGAAACATGGTTCGAACTCGGATCATGGCGCCGAACTGCCGGATCGCGGCGTTCACAGACCGCGACCATCGGCACCAAACGGCCACCATCTTAGGATAGCGTGTCGAGGCGCCGAGGTGGGATCAGGTTGGCGGGGTTGTCGCGGGTATTTTTCAGGCAGGCGCAACCCACATCATGATGCCGCGCCGAGAGCGGACCGCACAATCCGATTTTGGCTTAATCGACTTCAATCCTCAGGCGACCGGCAAAAGCAGCGGGCCGACCGGCCCAGGTGAGGGGGGCGACTGGGGCCGGCGGCCATAAAAGCCATCCGTACGATCCTCGGTTAGCTCCGCCAATTCTCCAGCGCCAAGCCTGCAATCCAAGAGAAGTGGGCGGTATTTCCGGTGACCAAAGTCCGCATGTGCTCTGGCGCCGTCGCGGCAATGATAATATCTGCGTCACGGGCCGGAAGGCCGCGATTTCGGGCCGTGACCCAGAGGTCCGTAGCACGATCCAAGATGGCGTCCGTGACGGGCAGGAACAGCGAGTGCTCACAAAAAGCCTCGAACCGAGCAAGCTGCCGCGCGGCGCACGTTCTTTCAACCCTCGCAGCACCTCATAGCGAGTGAATGAAGAGAAGGCAAATTGGTTGTGCTCCCTAAGATATGCGGCGGCTCGACGAACCACTTTCGGTGCCTTACCCTTAAAAACCTCGGAAAGCGTATCGGTGTCGAGAATCGCCAGCTCCATGGAATTACTCAAAAGGACGCCTGAGGTTTGCGCGAGTCAAAATCACCCTTTCAATGGCGTCTACCTCAGCATCCGATAGCCCTTCGTACACGTTGCACCACTCTGGCAACGTATCCTCGTCCATGGCTGCGTGGTGATCGTCGGCACAGGGTACCGCGTTTACCTCGGGGGTCACGACTCGCACAACGACTTGCTGGCCGTCACGGAGTGGCTGACCGAGGACATGCTCCAGGGCACTGCGGTCTGCCGGATCGATTTCGGTAACATTGCACACAATTTCCATGCCAGAATTCTACCAATCCTGGGTAATCCAAGCTACATGTCGGGGACGCAAGGCGCGACTTTTATCATATATCGACGTGGTCATGGTAAAATCACGGCATGACGCCCAAACTGTCCGCCGAACAACGTGCAGCGATCCTGGAGCGCGGAAGTCCTATTGCCGTCGAGGACGTGGTAACTCGGCGGGTCTATTTCCTCGTCGACTCCGCCATGCTTGATTCTCTTTGGGAAGCGGCCGATATGGCCGCTCTGCGGGAAGGAATAGCCGACGCAGAGGCCGGCCGCACGATGCCCATGAGACCATGCATCGTATCGAAGCCAACCTGAAGGCTCGCTTCTCGCAATGAACCACGAAGTGCGCCACACCGGCGGTACGCGGAATGGGGCTGATCCGCATATTCATTCAGGGAGCCTTGGTTATCGTGCAAACCACTTCGTCTCCTTCTCGCGCTATTTCAACTCCGTATTCCCACGAATTGTTCGACCCGTCAATGCACCAAATAATGAAACCCTGGTCGGAACCCTTCGATAACCGAAGAAAAACTGCGTCATGGCCATTCTCATCCTTCCCGCTCGCAACAGGATGCATCGTCTCTGATTGCTTCCCATCCAGGATCAACGCTTGCTTGCTAAGCACAATAGCGTCTTCATCCGTTAGCTGTCTTTGTGCAAGAAAGGGGAGCCGCAAACGAGAAGTGCCAACACCGGAACGCCACTCACCAATCTGTTCATCAACTTCCCGCACCGCAGCCACCAACTCGTCCCCCGTGAGGTATGTAATCTCTGCGTCGTGTAGAGATCTCGATAGGAGGCACTCGCCATCAGCCGCATTGATCCCGGGATTAAACCTACAGAATCGATAATAGTATGGGATCACATTGCGAGTTGTTTCAGGATTCGGGGCGGTGCCCCGAAAAACCCATGTTTCCACTATTGGCCATGCCCCCGGCTCGCCCCTTGCTGCAAATGAGCAGCGATAGTAGAGATGCCCTACCTCGAATTTTTCAGTCATCCGGCCATTGCCCCCATTGGAACGACGCTTCCGCTCATTTTCGAGTCCATGTCTCACAGCTTCGGCGCTGCCGGCTTGAGCGGCAGCCTGAAAGCTCGGCCGCCTTGGACTTTCAATTTGCGCGGATAAACCCGGTCGCCGCAGGTCGCAAACAGCGTGTCGAAGTTCTCGCCGCCGAAACGAAAGGTTCGACACCTTGCCGTTGGGCGTCGGAATGATGCAATTCACGCGGCCGGCCTGGTCGCAAACCTGAATGCCCAGCTTCGTCGCCACGTACAGCCGGCCGTCGCGATCGACTCGCAATGCCGTCGGCGCCGCTATCGTCGGCCGTGTCGGGCATGTGCAGATGGTAATAACGCTGCTTGTTCGCCAGCGAGCCGTCGGGCTGCATCTGGTAGCTGTAAACCCAATGCGTGCGGCTGTCGGCGACGTACAACAGCGACTGGTCGGGCGAAAGCGTGATGCCGTTGGAGAACTTCAGCCCGGTGTCGACGACCTTCTTCTCGCCCTGCGGGCTGATGTACCAGACCTTGCTCGGCTCTTTGCCGTCCCAGCCGGGATTCGTGACGTAAATGCCGCCGTCGTGGCGGACGACCAGGTCGTTGCCGCGAAAGCCGTCGGCGATGACGGTGGCTCTTGCCCTCGGCGTCGTAGGCGACGATCTTGCTCGGCGCCGCCGGCGACGCGAATAGAGCCGGCCGTCGGGACCGAAGGCCTGGCCGTCGCCGCTTGCTGGCTGTCGGCGACGAACACAGCCGGCTTGGCCGTCGAGCCCGAGCCTTGTAAGTCTTGCTGTTGGGCACGTCGTTGAAAAAGACCTCGCCGCGCGCGTTGACGGCCGGCCCTTCGGTGAACTTGTAGCCCTCGGCGACCAGCTTCCAGTCCTCGCCGGGGACGAGCAGGGCTCTGCAGTTGCGGCGAGCCCGCGCCGGTCTTGATCGGCGCCGGCCAATCTTTCCACAGCCAGCGCATGGCGTCGGGGAAGATCTCGCGTGGCGTGCTTGGCGTTGTGCCCGCCGTCGCCCCAGGCATGGTTCACTTCGTAGCCGGCGAAGACCAGGGCCCGCTCCATCTCCTGGTTGGCCATCCACCAATCGCCGCCATAGATGTTCATTGTCGGCGCTGCCGTCCTGCAGAAAGACGCGCAGCGGCTTGGGCTCGTATTTGCGAATCAGCGTCGGATAGACGTTGCCGCCGCGCAGGCCGACGTAGGTGCCGATGGCGCTGAAGACGCGGCGAAAGGCATCGGGCCGCTCCCAGGCCGCGGTGAAGGCGCAGATTGCGCCGCTGCTGCAGCCGCCGATCGAACGATCGTTGCCGTCGTGCGAGAGGCGGATCGGCCGGCCGTCGGTCGCCGTTTTCGTCTCCACCTCGGGCAGCAGTTCATCGAGCAGGAAGCGCGCGTAGTTGTCGCCCAGGCCGTCGTACTCGTAGCTGCGATTGAAGCGGTCCAGCGCCTGGTCGCGACGTGGCCTTGACGCGGCCGTGCATCGACGAACACGCCGATCGTCACCGGCATTTCCTTCTCGTGGATCAGCTGATCGAAAACGGCCGGCGCGTTGAACTGCACGCCGTCCTGATTGACGTGCACGCAGGCCGGCTTGGCCGGATCGTATTGCTTGCGGAACGTAAACCCAGTAATCGCGCACCGTGCCGGGAAAGATCTTGCTCTGGTCGAACGAGTACTTGGTGACCTCGCCTTTGGGCAACTCGGTCGAGGCCCCCGGATCGGCGGCGACGAGCGGCGCCGCAACCATGAAAAGCAAGACAATCGCGGCCAGGGGAACGAGCATAGCGTGCGGCGAGCGTGGCATCATCGTGGCTTCCCGAAGGTCTGGGGGCGTGAAAGGGGGGCGGGTAGTTCGAGACTGCGATTCTAACCCGCCGAAAATCGCCGGCATAGAATCCGCTTGTAAAGTTATGTCCTGTCGGTTGCGGCCTTGCCGCCGGAGAATAGATTGCGGCCGAGCATGGCCGAGTGCAGATAACTCCTCGAAGCCAGCCCGCCGGCGACGCCGCAAACCGTGACGTCCTGGCCGGTCAGAAACAGGTTGCCGACAGGGGTTCGCGGTTTGAGGAATCGCTGTTCGAACCTGGCGGGCGTGTGCGCCAAACCATATGGCTCGCCCTGGGCGTAGTTGGCGAAATGCCGCGTCGAGAGCGGGGTCGAAAGCTCGGCGTGGTCGACTTTCCCATGAATCTGAGGCACTGGCTCGTAGAGCCGTTCCAGCAGCCGATCGCTGAACTGCTGCTTCAGTTGCAGGTAGTTCTCACCGCGGTGCTGCCAGGGCTGATCTTCCCAGGATTGGAACCAGTCGTACCTGGCCGGAGCGATGACTTGGATGGTCGCGCGGCCTGGAAATCGTTCATCGAATGTGGGATCCTTGGCCGACGGAAACGAAATATATACCAGCGGCAACGGGGCCGCAGGATCGGCCAGGTACGCGTTCAGATTCTGGTCATGTTCGGGCGTGGGGTAGACCCACAGGTTCGTGCGGTCCAGACCCAACTGGCGAGCCGACTGCCGAAGCCCCACGTATAGATTCAGATGGGCCAGCGACGGCTCCAAGACTCGCAGATGTTGCGTCAGCCCAAAACGTTCGGCGACGGGCGCCGGGAGCAATCGGCCGAAGGTATTCGCCACGCCGGCATTGCTCACCACGCGGCGGGCTCGAACCTCGCGCCCATCGCTAAGCTTGACGCCCACGGCCCGGTCGTGCTCGACAAGAATCTCGCTGACTTCGGCATTGATGAGTACATGCCCTCCGGCCCGCTCGATGATCGGCGCGATGGCGGCGGCAATGCGGCTGGCTCCGCCGGCCGGATAAGCGGCTCCTTCCAGGTAATGTTCGGCGACGATTGCATGGATGCCGAAGCTGCTGCGGGCAGGCGGCAATCCGAAGTCGCCCCATTGGCCCGTGATCACGCCGATCAGTTGACGATTCTGCGTCAGCTCGCTCAGCACTTCGGCCGTCGTGCGCCTGCGCGTGGCGCAGGAACGGCCAGCGCATTAGACCACCGGCGAGCCAGGCAATGCAGGCGCAGGGACGGCTTTTTCCGCAAAGTAAAGCCTACTGGCACGAGCGCACGATTGCACGAGGTCGAGATAACGGTCGATCGCCGTGCTTCGGCCGGGAAATATCGCACCAACGACGATCGAAATCGATCTCTTCCGGCCACGAAATCGTAGGCCTCATCCGCGATGACGATTCGGTCGTATACGTCGCCGGTCGAGACCCAATCGACCTGGCCGTCGGTAATTTCGTTAAAGATGGTCCCGAGCGGTGAATCCGGCTGATGAAGCTGACCGACGTAATGCACTCCGATGTCCCATTCGTAGCCAGGACGACGGAACACGTGCGTGTAGCCCCCGGCAACATAATGCCGTTCGAGGACCAGCACGCGATGGCGAGCCCGCTTGGCGAGCAGTGCGGCGGTTGACAGCGCCCCGATCCCCGAACCGATCACGATACAATCGAACTCCCCCCGGCCATCCCAAGAACGATAGGGCCGGCCCACTTTGGTGGGCGCAACAGGGTTGTCAGTCATAAGATGACTCTCGGTAGGCGCGTTGAAGTTGCGAATCCTGCGGGCTGCGACAGTCTACCGGTGGGGGGCCTGGGGGTGAATTCCTTAGCGCGACGTCTTTACTCCCGCACGGCATGACCTATTAGTTTGTAACGCATTTGTGGCGTGCGTTTTGTTGATCTCGCAATATGCCCGTTTGAAGTGGACGTCGTTTGCAACAGGGGCCCTAAGACATGATGTTTCTGGATTTTGAAATCAGCCTGATTACGTTCTTGGCCATTTCCGCGCTCGCAACTCGTGATTGGGGTGGCGTTTGGCTGGATTCTGCACGTCAACCGCATGGCTTCACGACCGCCGGTCGAAGACGCAGGGCGGGAGAAGGTCGACGAGGTCCTGCACCGGTTGTACGACTTGACCGGCAGCTTGGGTCACAACGTCGATCGCCACGCCAATCAGGTTCAATCCATCGGCGACGAACTGGCTCAGGCCCAGGGCAAAAGCGACAGCGAAATCCAGGAAGCCTTGTTCACGGCCATGGCCCAAATCGCCGAAGCCAACGCTCGGCTGAAGGGCGAACTGAATTCCGCGGAGAAAAAACTGCAAGAGCAAGCCGGTGAAATCGAATCGCAAATGGCCGCCGCCCGGACCGATGCTTTGACCGGCATCTCCAACCGGCGGGCCTTCGACGATCGGCTGGGAACCTACATCGCAGAGTTCCAACGCACCAAGACGCCCGTGTCGTTGATCCTGCTGGACGTCGACCATTTCAAGAAATTCAACGATACCCACGGGCATCTGGCCGGCGACAAGGTGCTGCAGGGCGTCGCGTTGGCGATGGACGGGGCGACCCGCGGCGAGGACACCGTGGCCCGCTACGGCGGTGAAGAGTTTGCCGTTCTCGTCCCGGACATCGATGCCCAGGCCACGGCCGAAGCCGTGCGCCGTGCAATCGAAGCTCGACCGTTTCCGTTTGAAGGGGCAACGTTGCAGGTGACGGCCAGCGGCGGCATGGCGCAGTTGTTGCCCGGTGACGATGCAGCCACGCTCATCCGGCGTGCGGACGAGGCGCTCTATGCCTCGAAAAAGGCCGGCCGCAATCGGACGCATTGGCACGACGGCGAACGCTGCATTCCGTTGACGCCGACGTCCGTGGCGGCTGCGACGCCCACGATTGCAACGCCGACCGCGAAGCCGGAAGAAAAAGTCGTGGAAAAAGCGGCGGCGCGTCCGTCCTCGCCGCCTGCCCGGCCAGTTCGCGCGCGCACGGCTCCCGAACCGGTTGCCGACACACGGACGGGCTCACCCGAACATTGCGGACTTGTCGAAGAGATCAAACGCTGCCTGGCTGAAAGCTGCGAGACCGATTCCACGCTGTCGCTGGTTCTGGTCAATGTCGACAATCTGAAGCGGCTGAACGATCTGCACGGCATTGCCACGGGCGATGTGGTACTGAGGGCCGTGATGCAATTCCTGACGGCCGGACTGCGGGAAATCGACGTCATTACCCGTTTCGGCGGCGACAGCTTTGCTCTGATCCTCCCCAAGGCCGATCTGAGCCACGCAGGCCAGGTCGCGGAGCGGGTCCGCAATGCGATCGGGCTGTGCAAACTGCGCGTCGGGGACAGCGAAATCCACTTCACCATCAGCAGCGGCCTGGTCGAAGCCGAGTTGGGTGATGATGCCGACGTGCTGCTCCTGCGGTCGAGCATGGCCCTCCAGGCCGCCAAGGAAGCCGGCCGAAACCGCACCTTTTATCACGATGGTGCCCGTTGCCAGCCGATCACGGAGGTGGGGCAGGACGTCCAACCGGCCATGGCCATGGCCTAAAGTCGGGCTCAAACCCTTGGCCGGGCGGCCGGCCAAGGTCCAGTGCAGTTCCGCGGGAGCCTTGACCGGAGTTGGCCGGCAAAGGATATTCACTGTTTTATGTTCCCGGCCGGATCCCTCGGTGGTCTCGCCGATCGGTTGAAAAGCCGCGGTTTGGCCGGAATTCGAAATTTGATTCACTCTTGGATGCCGGATCCGCCCCTGGCGGCAGCACAAGTCTTATGAGCGATGTGGTCGTTAAACCGGTGAAGGGCTGGAGGGATCGGCGGCGCTTTGCCGAGCTGCCGTGGTCGCTCTATCGTAACGATCCGAACTGGATTCCCCCCCTGCGTGGAAATCAGAAGGAGATGGTGGGCTATACGCGCCATCCCTTCTACGAGAATGCAGACATCCAGACATTTTTGGCGACTCGTAACGGCGACGTGGTCGGGCGCATCGCGGCAATCGTCAACCGCGAGCACAATCGCCGCTACAACGAACGCCGCGGCTTTTTCGGGTTCTTCGAGAGCATCGATGACCAGGCAGTAGCCAATGGCCTGTTCGACGCAGCCCGTGATTGGCTGGCCGGCCACGGCATGCAATCGCTCCGCGGCCCGGCGAACCCTTCCATGAACTACGAGTGTGGCCTGCTGGTCGATGGCTTCGACAGTGCTCCGACATTCATGATGACCTACAATCCGCCCTGGTACGCTCGGCTGATCGAGACCTATGGGTTTCGTAAATCGCACGACTTGTTGGCCTACATGGGGAGCAAAGAGCAGCTTCCCGAAGTACAGAAGCGGCTCGACGGCCTGGCCGATCAGGCCCAGGCCCGTTGCAATGCCCTGATCCGTCCGCTGAACCGCAAGAAGTTCCGCGCCGACGTCGATCTGTTTGTCGAACTCTACAACCGATCGCTGGTCGTCAACTGGGGCTTTGTTCCGCTGCCAGAATCGGAAATGCGCAAGTTGGCTGAGTCGCTCCAGCACTTGCTGGTTCCCGAATTGACCATCATTGCCGAGGTCGACGGGCAGGGCGTCGGCGCAATCGTCGGACTGCCCGACTACAACCCGCGCATCAAGCTCATCGACGGCAGGCTGTTCCCCTTCGGGATCTTCCGCCTGCTCAGCAAGAAGCGCGATATCAAGCGCATCCGCGTGCTCAGCATCAACGTCGTGCCCGAGTTCCAGCGTTGGGGCCTGGGACTGGTGCTAATGCGTGGCCTGACGCCGATGGCCATGCAAATGGGCATCGAGGAAGCCGAGTTCTCCTGGATTGACGAAGACAATGACATGGCCCGTTTGGGGCTCGAAAAGGGCGGCGCCAAGGTCTACAAGACCTACCGCATGTACGACTACGAGCCCAACAGCGCCTCGCCGCGCGTCTGAGAACCCGCGACTGAGTTAGCTTGCGACTGAGTTAGCTTGCGACTGAGTTAGCTTGCGACTGGCCGCTCGGCCACCACTGCCCGGGCATTCGATGTTTTGCCACTGGAAGCTTTTGCGCCAGACATCCGCACTTCGCCATAACGCCCACAACGAAGCCCGCAAGCTCGGACTGTTCACCTCGCGATACGGCGAATCGGCCGGCAGTTGCTCCATCAATCGCCGATGCGCCTCGGCCAACGCATGGTAGGGGAGCGACGGGAACAGGTGGTGCAAAGCGTGGTAACGCAGCCCGACCGGCGCCCACACGGCCGTGACCCACGATCCTTGCGGGTAATTGACCGAATCGAGCAGTTGCTCCAGGTACGTAACTTCTTGGTCGTGATACCAAAATCGGTGGCGCCCAACGTACGCAACTGGTTCATCACCATGATGCCCACGGCCAACAGGTAGATCTTCGGCAGGTAGCTGAGTTCCAGCTTGCCGATTGCGAACAGCACCGCAGCCCCCAAGGTGAACAGGAAACAGGCCGTCTCTTGCAGACGCCAGACCTTCAATTCCTTGGACGAGGGCAACGGGCGAATGTAGCGCGGGTCCATGACCAATGACGACACGCGCTGCTGAACAAAGCGGCGGAAACCCGGGACTACCCAGGCGATCGGCACGAATACCAGGAATCGCAAGACGTAGACGGCCGGGATCAGCAGCGTCTGCAGCATGTACCAGATGATATTTCTCGCCGGCCCGACAGCCAGCGCCAGATACTCGCCGTCGTCCTTCGTCGCGTAATGGTTCTTGGCATGATGCGCGATGTGCGGGTAATACATGAACGACGGCATCAGAAACGGAATGCCGCAAAGCAGATTCCAGGCCAGTCGAAAGCCCAGAAAACTTCCTGTGCGCAGGTGTACCAACTCATGCGTGAACGAACCAGCGCGATAGAAAGCCAGCACCGCGCCGAAATAACCCAAGGTTTGCAGCGGCGTGAGGAAGTCGTTCAGACGCAGTTGCCGCAGACAAAAAATTCCCATGGCCATCGTCAACAGCAGATCCGTCCAGTAGATCCAGGGCCGTGGCTCGAACAAATCGCGGACGATGTCCCGGGCCTGGCGAACGGAAAATGGCCGTTGCGAAACGTCGACGTCAGCGGTCTTGAACATGTTTGTAGCTCAGCTAGCAGAGACGGTGATTTCGAAATTCTTTCACCCACAGAAATCGAATTCAAGCTGTACAAACCTCCCATAGCCCCCAGTTGACGTAATGTAATCCATTACGAACACGCCTCACAATTCGTGCGAGACCAGTTCCCAGACGCATCCGGTTTGAGATTCGTAACCTGATAATTTCCAATCGGTTACCGATACGTCGCGGGCGCGTGCGATATCCTCGGGGCCAACAAACGGGGTACCGACGCCAAGAGAGGGCATATCGGTCTTATCGGAACGTCCGTCCGGCTTCGCGAAGCCGTTTTCGGACGAATTGCCACACGACAGTGCGCGGAAATGCCAGCAGTGCTAAACGAACAGCGCTGCTTCAGCCACCAGCCCCGGTCCGAACCCGAGCGCCACGCAAGGACGCGGGGCATTGCTCTGCCGCAGGCGATCGAGGATGAACAACACCGTGGGCGACGACATGTTCCCATACTCGGCCAGCACTTCGCGCGACATAGCTGTCGCCTCGCGCGGCAAATCCAGGCTTTCTTCCACGGCCGAGAGAATCCGCGGACCGCCCGGATGTACGGCCCAACTGGCCACGTCACCCAAGGTCAGCCCCTGCCGATCGAGCCAGGCGGTCAACCATGGTCGGAGATGATCGCAGATCAGGTCGGGCACGCGTGGCGACAACGTCATCTCGAAGCCATGATCGCCAACGGCCCAGCGCATGGCGTCCGTCGATTCGGGAATCAGGCAGGATCCGCACGCCGCCAACTGCCATTCATTCTCATCTCGTTCGCCGCTCCCGACTAGCGCTGCAGCGCCGTCGGAGAAGACGGCGTTGCCGACAATCCGGTTTGGTTCCCAATGGGTGCAAAAATGAATGCAGCACAGCTCGACGGCGCAGAGCAGCAACTTGGCTTGCGGCTCGGCCGCAACCAGCCCGCGGGCCACGCGTAGCCCGTTGATTGCTCCATGGCAGCCCATGAATCCGACGTGCGTGCGCTCGACCGTCGGCGATAATCCGAGTCGGCCAATCAGCTCGACGTCGATGCCCGGCGCCATAAAACCCGTACACGAGACTGTGATTACGTGGGTAATATCGCGGGGTAGCACTTCCGAACGGGCCAGGGCTTCGCTGGCGGCACGCTCCGCCAGCGCAGGCGCCAATTCGGTATACATCTGCATGCGGAAGCCCGTGCTCGGACCGTGAATGCCGTCCGTTTGGCTGTTGCCATTTCCGTTGCTGCTGCCGTTTCCAAGACCGTTGGCCGGAGGCGCCGTCATTCCATCCCAGCGCCAAGCGATGCGGCACAATGGTGAAGCGATTCTGTACGCCGGCGCGGCGATAGAGGACGGTCAACAGGCGGGCCTGTTCGTCATCGGTGCAGCAAACCTGGCGCGCCAGGTCGGCGGCTTCGACCTGGCTCATGGCATGAAGCGGAACCGCAGTGCCCAATCCGTGGATAGCAAACGTCATTTCTGGGTCCACGGTGCCACAAAATCAAAGCCTCGAACACTCCGCAGTCATTCTACGGGCTGAGCGACGCCGAGCGTAGCGGTTTTCGTGCCAAGGCGAAAGAAATTCCTGGTCCGTGCCAGCGTTTATAGCGCCCACGGTCAGGCCTTTGCGGGTCCACTGCATCCGCTTATCATCAAAATGAGTACTCGTCTGACTTGGCGCCATATCCTGGCCAGACTGCGTAGCATGCCAATGTCTGTTTCAGAATGTTTTTGCGAACTGTCAACACGGCCGCAGAAATCGCGGCTTTCCTTTGTAATTCCGGCCCTTACGGCCGCGGCCTCGGGAGCAAGTAATCCGTGCATGAAATCTACATGCGAATGGCGATCGAAGAGGCTCGCCGCGCTTTTGACGAAGACGAAGTGCCGGTCGGAGCCGTGATCGTGCATGGCGAGCGGATCGTCGCCTCAGCGCACAATCAGCGCGAGCAACTGCGCGATCCCACAGCCCATGCCGAGATGATCGCCATTACCCAGGCTGCCGAGGCGCTCGGATCCTGGCGTCTCGATGGTTGCACGTTGTACGTCACGCTCGAGCCTTGTCCGATGTGCGCCGGCGCGATCCAGCAGGCCCGTATTCCGCTGCTGGTCTATGGCGCCGACGATCCAAAGGCCGGGGCCGTTCGATCGCTGTATCAATTGCTGGCAGACGCTCGGCTCAATCACCGCTGCGAAGCGACCAGCGGCATCCTCGGCCGCGAAGCCGGCGAGCTGCTATCGCGATTCTTCCAGGCCAAGCGCCAACTGGGGAAAAAATAGCGTCGATTTGCGATCAATCGTGATCTATCGAGAACCTACCATTTCGCCGCGTCACTTGCGACGCGTTGCCTGCCCGCAATTCACGTTGTCGCGCTATCCACCGCTTCGATCCACAATCTGCCGGCGAATTCCCAGCCGCGGTTCGGGGCGGCTCAGCTTCTGCTGCAACGTGTCGACGCGCAGGCGGAGTTGTTCCAAATCGGTGCGCCAGGCGCCGACCTCCCGGCAACGAACCTCAAGGCCGTGCAACAGCTCGCCGGCGAGCAGGCCGCTGTTGAGTCGCTGCTGAACCAGATCGATCTCGCCTCGCAAACCGCGCCGCAGCCGCCACGTGAAACTCCACAGCAGCAGCCCGCACCACAGCGCCAGGCAAATCGCCGCGCCGATCAGGAAATCGACGCCCAGCAATGGTTTGGCTTGCGGAAGAGCCCCAGTTCCGGCCCCAGCCAGGAATCGAAGAAGAAATTGCGGGCGTAGCGATAGACCAGCATCCCGAGCATGAACGCCAGCAGCAACTCGTAGCTCCAGCGCGTGAACCAACCTGTGTGCCGTGTGCTTGGCGCGTGATCAATGATTGCACCTCGCCGCCGGCACGAGCCACGAACTGGCTGGCCACGGCCGCGGCTTCTCGCTCGATCACCGGCAACTGGGCCTCGTCGCGCGGCAAGCCAGCCTCGGCGGCGTAGCCATCGATGATGATCGCGGCCGTGCGCAGTTCGCTGTCGTCGCCATGGAATTGCCAGGCTCGCGCGACGGCTTGATCGGCCTGCCGCTGCTGCGCCGCGCGAGCGCAACTGCCGTCCCCCTTCCCACAAGCCCCACAGCGCCAACTGGGCCGAACTGCGGACGCGGAACAGGGCCGCCCCGGAAACGATTCCGCCCAGCCCCTGATAAGCTGCGCAGCAAACACGAAAACGGGCTGAAACCCCACTGCGACGCCACTTCATCCAGCAGCCGGTTTTCCCAGGGCCGGTGACTGTGCAGAAGTTCTTCGCGCAATTGGGCCGCCAACCGCGAGGCCAGCCGCGAACGCTGCTCGGCAATCGCCGTATCGAACTGCCGGATGGCCGGCAGTTCGGCATCGATCCGCTCGCGGCAGGCAACCAGAGTCTCTTGCAGCAGGTCGAGGAAATTCGCCCGGCGGATCCGGTTCCCTGCGGCTCCAGCCAATTCGTGCGTGAGCAGAGTCGACCAGCCGGCCGAACTCGCCGCGCGGTTGCAAGCCCGCTTCCGCATCGCGCAAAGCAGCCAGTGAATCGACCAGAAGATTTCGCCCGTGGAGTATTCGCCCGCGAGCGATTGCCGCCAGTCGTCGCGAATATCGTCATCGACGTCGGCGTGTGTTTGCACGAAGACCAACCGGGCACCCACGGCCGCTGCGGCCAATTCGGCGCTGACCACCGCGCTACGATATTTCTGCTGCGTCGTGGCCACCAGCAACACGTCGCAATGCGGCAGCAATTTGCGCAGCCGGGCCGAGTTGCTTTCAGCGCCGCCGTGTCTTCGGTCGTGTCCGGGTCGGGGCAATCCAACAGCACCAGATCGTGCAGGGCCGGCGTGTCGATCTGCACCAGTTGCACTGCGGCCGGATCGATGCCTAGCATCGCGGGCGTGATCTCGGGCCGGCAGATCAGCACCGGCTGGCGCGTCGTCGGCCGCTGGCGGCCCGGAGCCGTTACGACGCTCCCCACCAGGGCATTCACCAGCGAGCTCTTGCCGGTTCCCGTGCCACCCAGCGTGGCCACGACCAGCGGCGCTTCGAGCCGCACGCGCAGCGTTTCGGCCCGCGCGGTCAAACGCTTGACCAGCATCTGGCAATGCCGCGCCGGCGGCCAGTCGGGACTGCGCGGTCCAAGCCTGCAGCTCGGCAGCCAGCGAGTCGACCTCGGCCAGCAGTTCGAGATGGGCAAGTTCAGGTCGCGACACGCTGGGCGCTCTGCCCTGGGAAGGGAAAAGGTTCGCAGGTTTGTGGATATCGGTCGTCGGCAACTTCGATCGGAGCGTATATCATAGTGTGCAGCGATGCCGAATCCCAGCATCGCATCACCTGGGTGGCGTTTGTCGAAATGGCCAAACTCGTGAAAAAGAACCCTGACGCACAAATATTTCACGTTCAGCCCGAACAAATCCAGCAAACGCTGGCCACCGCCTTGCGCAAGCTGGCTGCCGGGCAATCTGACCTGGTCGCAGGTGCGCCGGCTGGTGAAGAATCGGCACGTGCAAATCAACGGCAACCTGTGCCTCGACGAAGGCCGGCGGCTCAAAGCCAAGGAAGTGGTCAAAGTTCTCGCGCATCCGGCCGCGCCGCCGGCGAAAGAAGACGACGTGCAAATTCGGTATCTCGATGCCCACCTGGTCGTCGTGGAAAAGCCGGCGGGGATGACCAGCGTGCGCCACGCCGAAGAGCGCTTCTGGCCGGCCAAGCGCAAGCAGCAGCAGCCGACGCTCGAGGATTTGCTGCCCCGCGTGATTGCCAAACGTTCGACCGCGCCCGATGGCGGGCGCCGCGGAGGCCGCTGGGCAGATCGCACCGCGCCGGCCGGCAAGCAGGGCCGGCGAACGCCCCCCGTGCGGCCCGTGCATCGGCTCGACCGCGACACCAGCGGCCTGATGGTCTTCGCCCGCACCGTTCCGGCTGAGCGCATCCTGGGCGCGCAATTCCGCCAGCACACCACGCATCGCCGTTATCTGGCGGTCGTGCAGGGTGTCGTTCAGGCGCAGACGATCGAATCGTTCCTGGTCCGCGATCGGGGCGACGGACGTCGCGGCAGCACCACGGAGACCGGCGTCGGCAAAAAGGCCGTGACGCACGTGCGGCCGCTCGAAGTGCTTGGCGATTACACGCTGGTGGAATGTCGGCTGGAAACCGGCCGCACGCACCAGATCCGCATCCATCTCTCCGAGCTAGGGCACCCGGTCTGCGGCGACAAGGTCTATCATCAGCGGTTGTTCAAGGCGCCGATGGCCGATCGCAGCGGAGCCCCGCGGCTGGCCTTGCACGCCGCCGAATTGACCATCGATCATCCGGTGAGCGGCGCGGAACTGACGTTTCAGATGGAACTGCCCGACGATCTGCGGGCGTTCGTCGAGCGTCTGAGAAAGGAAACAGCGAAGAGTGATAAATGATGAGCTTCGTTCAAAGACTTTTCACTCATCACTTATCACTCATCACTTTTCTGCCCTTTCCTCTCCCGCCGCCTCTCGATCAGGTCGCGTAGCAGCGCCCCGGCCGCGGCCGGCAGGTCGGGCTCCTTCGCTTCACCGTCGGCGGGAGGTTGCAGAACACCGCCATCGAGCAGACCTTGCATGGTTTGCTCCAAGCCGCCCGATTCGCCGCTTTTGATTTTACTGAACAAATCGCCCAGCAGTTCTGGGCTGTTGGCGGCCAGCGATTTAATGTCGAGTTGCGGAACTTTCAGCGTGCCCCGGATTGGAATCAGCAGCACATGCTGATTCACCTTCGACAGCAGCGGCAGTTTTTTAGCCATGCTTCCGAGAAATTGAAATGCACCTCGGCGACCATGTCGATCGATTCGTCGAAACCCACCGAGCCACTCGTACGAATGCGTACCTGCTCGATTCCGAACTCCATGCCCTTATGACTCACGCGGCCGTCGGCCAGTCGAAACTGGACGTTCGACTCGCGCGCCAATTCCACTACGCCCGACGAGTTGAATAGTTTTGAGAGGCGCGGGCGATCGGACCAGGACTGACGTCAATGGCGTGCAACGTCAACGCGCCGGAGAGTTCCCCTCGCGCGGCAGATCGACCGGCAACCGTCCGCCCCCCAGTTGCAGCGAGACCTGGCCGTGGACTTCGGGCGGCGTGCGGCCAGAATGGGGGCCGCGAACTTCAGCACGTCATCGCACATCGCTGCCGACAGGTCGTAATGGTCGAGGATCTTGCCCGGCTTGATGACCATCTCGGCGCGGTGCGACGCCGTCGATCGGGCTGGCTCGAGCGCGGCCTTGAGCTCGATGCCGCTCACGCTCCATTGGTGATCGGAACCGGCCAATTGCCAACTGAAACCGATGTTGCTGGCATCCACAGCAACCGCAATGTCCAAGGGGCCGCGAGGGCGTGGCTCGGGAGGCGGCGGAAACATCTTTGTCAGATTCGTGGTCCGGTCCTGGTGGACCACCAGGTTGATCTGCGGACTGTCGATCCGCACCAGCCCGACGTCTCGCGGGTGGCTGAGCAATTGCCATAGCGGCTGATTCAATTCGATGGCCCCAATCGAAATCGCCGGCTTGTCATCCGGCGAACGGATCTCGATACCATGAACCGCCGGCGGCGAAAGCCAGCCGAATGACGCGTCGCTGGTCGTCAATGTGCCATGAACCTCGTGAGTTGCTACCTGCAAGGTCAAATTGCGCAGCGGAGTCCAGCACAGCAGATACGGTAGCGCAGCAACAAAAGCCACGAGCAAGACAATCGCACCGAAAACGACGCGTAACAGGCGGCGCTTCGGTGGTCGTGTGGTTGGACCGGCGTCGGTCCGGGTTGCTTCTGAACTGCTCATCGTGATCCCACTGCGAATTAGACGATGGGCGGCTGACGCCGCGCAAATACGCTCAACACGGCGGAAAACAGTGCGGCGCCGATAATCGACCAGATCACCGGGAATTTCTGTCCGCCAATGTCCAGGTCGAAGAGTTCAGGCAAGTTCAACTTGCGCGCGATCCAAGTTCCCAGCAATGCGCCGATGAAGCCCAGGGCAATCGAGCCCAGGCAGCCGGTATGGCTGTAGCCGATCAACGATTGAGCAATACCCCCACAAATCCCGGCCACGAGCAGCAATAGAAGCAGATGAGTGAGATCCATGGTGATACCTCTAAGATGATGAATTCGGCTCGCTCCTAAGATTGTACAAGGAGAACAGGTCGATAAGAAAGCGGAAAGCCGAAAGCGGAAGGCGGGCACGAATTCAACCGCTTTCCGCTTTCGACGTTCCGCTTTGCTCTACTGCTTGTTGGTCGCAGCCGGGCGCACGGCGGTGGCGCCGCCGATTTCCGCGTCGGCCGAGCCCAACGCAAAGCCCTGCAGCGCCGGCCACGAAGACGCGCACGTGACAAGGGCCGGAAGCCTGGGCCGGAATCGTCAGTCTCGCGGCGAACGATCCGTCGCGCACCTCGGTTCGCAGGCGGGCTAATTGCGGGTCGTTGGCGCGCGGTAGACATCCTGGAACTGCGCCTGCCCGGCCAGTGACGGCACGTACTCGCGCCGCGGAGCGGGTTGGAAAGTAAGCCGATCACGACGCACCACCAGTTCGATTTCAGCCTGGCCGTCGATGGGGCTGGTGCCCGAGATGCTCAGTTCGCCTCCGGGCTCGATCCGCCCGTCGACAGACACCTCCACCCGGCCGGGCTGCGGCAGCCGTAGCAAGGGGTCGCCCAACAGATTGAACAACAAAACGTGCTCACCCCGCTCGTCGGCCAAAACATTCTGCTTGGGATTCAACGTCTTGGCCATCGCGTCCAGCATACGGCTTTGCTCGTCGGTCCGCGGCCGCGACAACGTATTGCGCTTGGCATTCAAGAACCACTCGCCGAAGGTCGCAGGACGATCATGAAAGTACCCGGCGAGCAATTCCAATCCCAGCACGCCCATGCCGTAGGGCATCGTAACCCGCGAACTCGCCACGGCGGCCACCGGCCCTCCTTCAGCCCGTAGCAACTCTTCCGCCAGGCAATCGTCGGCCGCGTCGAACTGACCGGTGTAGCAGGCCAGCAGCACGGCAATCGGCCGTCCGACGGTCGCGTGCAATTCATCGGCCTCGCGGGCGTGGAACACCGAGTACAGGCCCTGCGGCACTCGCAAGAAATCGAGATACCGACGCTGGCCATGGCCCATGTAGACCCAGAACAACGAACCCTCGCTCAGCCGCTCGGCCACGCAATCAGTCACCATCGCCGGCGGCGGACAGTAGGGGCTCGTCCAACTCGCATAGGTCATCGACGTGGCATACGACGCGGGTATGTTCTGACAAAGAATCGACCGCACCAGCGATTCGAGCGCGGCGTCGGCCCAGCGTCCGGCTCCACTCGCGCCGGCCACGAAGTTCAGCCGGCGCTGCCACGCGGCTCCGTCGACTTGTTGTTCGTAAGCCACGATCTTCCGGACCATGATCGCGAGGTCGGCAGCAGAATCGGCCGCGAGCCGGCCAACCGCCACGTCGGGCGACTGGTCGCCGTCCAGATCGGCATAGTAATTGTCGGTGGCGATTTCTGGCTCGGAGCCCCATTGAACGTTCACCTTCGCCACGGCCTGGTGCGTAGCGATGGTCTTGGCAAGGCTGGCGGCTCTCACCGCCGCAGGCACCGATCGATCGGGCGGCGGCGTATCACCGACCAGCAATACGAACTTCAGCACGCCGGCTGGGCTCGCCGCACGAATCCGCCCGCGCACGTCGTCGGCCGATCCTCGGTTATCGCAAACGACGATCCGATGTCCTTCGGCAGTGGCGCAGGCGATCCAAGGTTCCAGCGCGGCGCGAAACTCTGCCGGGCAAACGACAACCGTGTCGGGCCCTGGCAGCGGATCGGCCGCTAGGATCGCCAGCGCAATGAAAGGATAGCAAAGCATAGAAGTGGGCCTCCTGCCCGGAAGAACTGTACCGGCAAGCCAATCCCCAGGGCAAGGGCAGCCGCCCGGCGCGTGGGGCCGCTAAGGGTATGACGCCGGGAAACTTTCGATTGCTGCTTGCAAACACAAGCCCAACGCGCCAGCGAGGGTGTCCCGCGTTCGACACCCTCGCTGGCGCGTCGGGCTTGTGTTTTCCAAGTTGAAACAACAAACAGCCCTCGGCTATAGCCCAACCGCTGGTCGCCTCGCCAAGCGGAACCTATAGTAAGGACTCCCCCCAAGCTCATGGAGAATCGCCGCTTATGCCCAGAGCATGCTTAATGACGAAATTGGCCTTTTGCTCGGTCTTGCTCGGCAACGTGCTCGCTGCTCAGGCTCAGGAGCAAATTGCGCTCTGGCCAGGTCCGGCCCCCGTGGGCGACGGTAGCACCGAATCAGCCGCCAGCCGTATCACGGTCCATCGTCCGGCAGCGGACAAGGCCAACGGCGCGGCCATGGTCATCTGTCCGGGCGGCGGATACGGCGGTTTGGTCGTCGGAGCGGAGGGACACGGCATCGCCGCCTGGCTCATGCGCCACGGGATCACGGGCGTGGTGCTCGAGTATCGCTTGCCGAAGGGTCGGCGGATGGTTCCTCTGCTCGATGCCCAGCGCGGATTCGTACCGTTCGCTATCACGCGAGCGACTGGAAACTCGATCCAAAAAAGATCGGCATCATTGGCTTCTCGGCCGGTGGACACCTGGCCTCGACCGCCGGTACTCACTTCGACGCCGGCAATTCATCCGCAGCCGACCCGATCGACCAGGTCAGTTGCCGACCCGACTTCATGGTCCTGGTCTACCCGGTCGTGACGATGGGCGAAAAAACGCACGCCGGCAGCAAGAAGAACCTGCTCGGGCCCGAGCCGAAGCCGGCCGACGTGGAATTGTTTTCCAATGAGCGGCAGGTGACCGATCAAACTCCGCCCGCATTTCTGGCCCACGCCGTGAACGACAAACCGGTTCCGCCGGAGAACAGCCGGCAGCTTTACGCGGCCCTGCAACAGCATCACGTGCCGGCCCTGTATCTTGAACTGCCCGACGGCGGGCATGGACTCAATGGCTACAAAGGGCCGATGTGGGATGCCTGGCAGACCGGCTCGCTGAAATGGCTGGCCCAATTGCGGTTCATTCCCGAGAGCGACGCGGCCGAATAATCGGCACCGCCAGCAAAGTCCGCATCCGGATCCCCTTTTCCGGCACACTAGCTGTGGCAAGCGGTGCGCGAAGAGATGAAAATGGGGAGGGCGAGCGCCATTCGACGCTCGCGCTCGATTGCTTCGCCGGAACGACGCGCGGCCATGACCGACCACCAAGGCAATCCATCTCCCCGCGACGCAGCTACGTCCGGCGATCGCGCGTCGCCCGTGGCTCAGCAGATCGAGCAGCTTCAGAGCGAGATCGTGCGCCTGACGATGCGCAATCCGCCCTCTGCGGACTACTATCACGAGTTGCTAACGCGCCTCGTGGCGGCGCTGGGGGCTCATGGCGGTGCGGTCTGGACCTTCGCGGCCGATGGCCGGCTGGCCCTCGCCGGCCAACTCGATTTCGACGTTCTTGGGCCTGCGCTTTCGAGCACCGACACCGATGGACATGCCGCGCTATTGAGCTACGTTCACACGTCGGGAACGTCCGTGCTGGTTCAGCCAGGCGGAACTCTGAATGTGGCGCCGGCGGCCCGCAATCCGACGAATTATGTCCTGATCCTGGTCCCCTTGCCAATCGGTGCGCAATCGATCGCGGTTCTGGAAATCGCCCAGCGTCCGAACACGTCGAATGCCGCGCAGGCCGGGTACCTGAGTTTTCTCGAACAAATCGCCAACATAATGGGCGACTTCCACCGCCGTGGCAGCTCGATCGACGTTCCCTTCAACGAATGGCGAAATCACTTTGCTCGCACGGTTCATGCGAGTCTTGAATTGCGCCGCACGGCCTACACGATCGCCAACGAAGGGCGGAACCTTGCGGGCTGCGATCGCTTGAGCGTGGCCGTGCCGGTGCGTCGCGGCTTCGAAGTTCTTTCGACCAGTGGCCAGGACATCGTTCACCCGCGTTCGAACCTGGCCCTGCGGCTGAACCGACTGGCAACTGCCGCAGCCCGGTTGGGCGAAGAGGTTTGGCACCCCGACGCCAAAGCCGAACTTCCGCCGCAAGTCGACGAAGCCCTGCAAGACTACCTGGACGAAACGCACGTTCGAACTTGCGGAATCGTTCCACTGCGCGCTCCGACGCTCGACTCGCCGTCGGCCGAGGGGCGCATGGTCGGCCTGCTGATCGCCGACTGGTTCAGCGGTGAAGGAGACGATGATCGCCGCCGCGCCCGTTTACGCGCCGTCGGCGAACACGCAACCTTGGCGCTCGACAATGCCCAGCGGTTCGAGGCCATTCCCGGCATCTCGCTGTGGCAAGCTCTAGGCCGGGCGCGCTGGATGCTGGCTGCCAAGAATCTGCCCAAAACCGTGGCCGCGGTAGCGTTACTCGCCGCGGGATTGCTGTCGCTGGTCCTCATCCCGGCTGATTTTGAGATGGAAGCGCGCGGCAAACTGGAGCCCGTCGTGCGCCGGGCCGTATTTGCCCGCACGGATGGCGTCATCGATGAAGTCCATGCCGTTCACGGCCAGATGGTCCACCAGGGCGATCTTTTGGTGCTGTTGCGCAACACGGCCTTCGAGTATCAACTAGCTTCCATTTCCGGCGAATTGCAGACGACGAGCAAGAAGCTGGCCGCGGCCCAGGCATCGCTGTTGGTGATCGACCGCGGCACGCCGGCCGATCGTTCTCGCTACACGCAACTGGCCGGCGAGATCGAACAATTGACGACCGAGAAGGCTAGCCTCGACGAACGCTACAGCCTGCTCATCGCCCAGAAAGCCGACCTGCGCGTCGTGAGCCCCATCGACGGACAGGTCGCCACCTGGGACGTGGCCGGCTTATTGGGCAATCGACCGGTCGAACGCGGCCAGGCCCTGTTGAGCGTGGCCGACACCGCCGGTCCATGGCAATTGGAACTGCTGGTGCCCGACCGCAGAATCGGCCATGTGAAGAGCGCCCAGCAAAGCCTGGCCAAGCAACTTGACGTTTCGTTTCTATTGGCGACCGATCCGGCGCACTCCTATCAGGGCCACGTCAAGCAAGTGGCCATGACGTCGGATGTGGAGCCCGAGGCAGGCGCAGTAGTGAAGGTTGACGTGTCGATCGATCGCAGTGCGTTGGCCGAGCCTCGCCCCGGCGCAACCGTAATCGCCCGTATTCATTGCGGACGGCGATCGCTGGGTTATGTCCTGCTGCACGAAGTCTGGGAATTCATCCAAACCCGCGTTTTGTTCAGGTTGTAGCAGGGAGCAGTTCAAATGTCGTGGCGAACCTCAACGATCCGAAATCGTACTGGCAAGCTCGCGCTTGCCGGTCGCCAGGCCCTCTGCCTACTGCCTACTGCCCTCTGCCTACTCTCCTCGCCTGGGGCGGCCAGCGAACCGGCCCGTCCCATTTCGATCGAATCGGCCCAGGTGACGTTGATCGATCAGGTGCGCGTGCCGACGAAAGAGTCCGGCGTGCTGGCGGCCTTGGGCGTTCGCGAGGGGGATACTGTCAAAGCCGGCCAACTCTTGGGCACCGTCGAGAGTGATCGCGAACAGGTCGCCAAGGAGCAGGCGGTGCTGGAGTTCCAGATGGCTGAAGAAAAAGCCCTCAGCGACGTCGACGTGCGGATGGCGAAAAAGACGCGTGACGTGGCGAAGAACGAATTGCGCTGCGCGCACGAATCGATCGAGCGGTTTCAGAAAAGCATTTCGCAGACGGAAATCGACCGCCTGCAACTCACTGCCGACAAGAGTGAATTGGAAGTCGAGAAGGCAGAGCGCGACCAGAAGCTGGCACGGCTCGATCGTGATCTGCGTGCCAAGCAGGTCGATGCGGCCACGCTGGAGATCGACCGCCGGCGGATCGTCGCCCCCATCGACGGCATGGTCGTGGCCGTGCTGCACAAGCAAGGCGAATGGGTCAACCCGGGCGACCCCGTGCTCCGCATTCTGCGGCTCGACAAGCTGCGCGTGGAAGGTTTTCTCAACGCCACGAAGGTCAGTTCCAACTTGCTCGGCCGCCCGGTGAAGCTCACTGTCGAGCTGCCCGATAACCGCCGCGAGACTTTTGACGGCAAGATCGTCTTCGTCGATCCCGAGATCGAACCCGTCACCGGGCAGTTTCGCGTTTGGGCCGAAGTGCGCAACCGCGACCTGCTGCTTAGCCCGGGCCGGCACGGCGGCCTGGAAATCAGCGGGAAGTAGGCAGATCCTTTCATTCCACACTCCTCATTCGGCATTCCCCATTTCCATTGATGTCCTTTTCCCCTCCCAATTTCCAATCTTCAACGTCCCGCCCGCTGGCGATTCGCAAGCGGGCCGATCTGGAGATTCGTCCGCATTCGTCACTTGGGCGGCAGGCCTGGATCGTCAAAGACCCACTGGGGCTGAAATACTATCGGCTGCAGGAGCAAGAGTTGGCAATCCTCGACGCTCTCGATGGTCGCCGCAGCCTGGACGACATTCGCCGTCTGTATGTCGAGCGTTTTCCGCCGGCGCGAATCACGACCGAAGAGCTGCACAGCTTCATCGCGTCGCTCTATGCCCAGGGCCTGGTCGTGGCCGACGAGCCGGGCCAAGGCCAGTCGTTGCTCAATCGCTATCAAACGCAGCGTCGCCGCCGGTTCTGGTCGGCGCTGGCCAATCCGCTGGCCATTCGCTGGCGCGGCGTCGATCCTCAGCGATTTCTGGCATGGCTTTGCCCGCGCGTGCGCTGGCTGTTCGCGCCCTGGTTTCTCGCGGCGGCCGTTCTGCTGGGCTTGTCGGCCGTCGGACTGGTAGTGGTGAATTTTGAGACCTTCGAGTCGCGGCTGCCTTCATTTCATGAGTTCTTCCAGGCCCGCAACCTGGTGTGGATGGCTGTGACGCTGGCCGGAGTGAAAATCCTGCACGAATTGGGACACGGCCTGGTTTGCGAGCACTTCGGCGGCCGCTGCCATGAGTTGGGTATGATGCTGTTGCTGTTCATCCCCTGCCTGTATTGCAACGTCTCCGATGCCTGGATTCTGCCGGGCCGTTGGCCGCGAATCGCCGTGGCGGCGGCCGGCATGTACGTCGAACTGCTGCTGGCGGCTGTCGCCACGTGGGTCTGGTGGTTCGTCGAACCGGGACTGGTGAGCAATCTCTGCCTGGGCGTAATGCTCATCGGCTCGGTCAATACGCTGATCTTGAACGGCAACCCCCTGCTGCGTTACGACGGTTACTTCATCCTGTCGCACGCGCTAGAATTGCCCAACTTGATGGAGAAATCGAATGGCCTGCTGACTGCTCAGGTTCGCCGCTTGGTCTTGGGCCTGGAGCCGGTCGAGAATCGCTTCTGGCCCGAGCGCGGCCGCCGCTGGCTGGTAGCCTACGCGATTCTCTCGTTCATTTACCGGGCTGGGCTATTGGTGGCCGTTTCGTGGATGCTCTACGACTTCTTCGAATCGCGCGATTTGAAAGTCATCGGCCAGGCGTTTGCCATCGCGGCCGTGGTCGGCTTCGTATTCGCTCCGCTGGCGCGATTCGTCGGCATGCTGCGTGTGCCGGGGCAATTCGATCGGGTTCCGCGTCGCCGGCCGGCGATTGTCGCCGGGGCGCTGCTGCTTGTGGCCATGGCCGTGGCATTCATTCCCTTGCCCAACCATGTGCCGGTTCCGCTGGTCCTGGCGCCGCGTGATGCTGCCCGGGTCTATGTCACCACGCCCGGGCTGCTTGATGTCGTTGAAGTCAAGCCCGGCAGCCGCGTGCGTCAAGGCGATACCTTGGCAAAACTCACCAACCCTGACGTGGCCGACGAACTGGTCAAACTGCGTGGGCAGGTTGCCGAGAGCCGTTTATTGCTGCGCACGCTCGAGCGTCAGCGAGTTACCGAGCCGTCCGCGGCAGCGCAGATTCCGGCAGCCCGCGAAACGCTTGACGACCTGGAAAAGCGGCTGGTTCGATTGGAAGACGAACAGCGGCGTCTGACGTTGCGTTCGCCCGTCGACGGCGAAATCCTGCCCCCTCCGCCCGTCGTGTCCCGCGCAACGAGCGACGGTAAACTGCCGCGTTGGAGCGATACGCCGCTCGAAGCCGAGAACCACGGCTGCTTCCTGGAGCATCAAACGCTCTTCTGCCTGGTGGGCGACGCCCGGCGATTGGAAGGCGTGTTGGTAATCGACCAGAGCCAGGTCGAGTATCTGCATCAAGGCGATCCAGTCGACGTGAAGCTCGACGAATTGCCGGGCCGAACTTTTTCAGGCACGCTTGGCGAAATCGCCCAACTCGACGTCGAGGCCGTTCCCGAGCAGCTTTCGCACAAATGGGGCGGCGATCTGACCACACGCCGCGACGAGCAGGGGCGCGAGCGTCCGGCCAGCACTTCCTATCAGGCCCGCGTCGCGATCGACGACGAGAGCGGGCTGCTCATCTTAGGCGCAACCGGCCGAGCCAAAGTCTTCGCCCGTTCTCAAACTCTCGGCGAGCGTCTCTGGCGGAGCGTGCGCGGCACGCTTCATTGGCCGTGAGTTTTCCTTCACTTGCCCTAGGCCTCTGCGGCGAAAGGAGATGGGCAAAGCCGGCGCCAGATGCCGTCTTCGCCGGATGCGTTGCTCGCGTAGCCGAACAATTGCGGATGCAACAGACGGGCCAGGATTTCCAGACTCTCCACCAGCCGCGGGCCGCTGCGGTTGAAATAGGCGTTGCCGTCGACCGCGAATACGCGGCCCGCGCGTACGGCCTTGAGCTTGGACCACTGGGGCCGGCGCTCTAACTCGCGGGCTTCGACCAGCGTCCGCTCCAGGTCGAAGCCGCAAGGCATCAGGATGATGCAATCCGGATCGGCGATGAAAAAATCTTCCCACGATGAGCACTTGCTGTGCATGCCGGCCTGCGTGAAGGGTTGCGTTCCGCCGGCTAGTTCGATCAGGTCGGGCATCCAATTGGCCGCCAGCATCAACGGTTCGTTCCACTCGATGCAGCCCACAACCGGCCGCAGTCCCGGATCGATGGTGGACGTTCGCTCTCGCAACGTGGCGACGCGGCCGCGTAGCTGAGCGATGAAGGATTCCAGCCTGGTCGAGACAGCTCGTCGCTTGGGCCACTCGCTGAATGTCGGCGAACAAGTCTTTGAGCCTGGTTGGGTTCAAAGCGACGACCTGGGTGTGTTGCAGGGCCGGTTCGCCGTGGACGAACTCCATCACGTCATCGTATTTGACGGCGCAGACATCGCACTGGGCCTGGGTGACGATCAAATCCGGCGCGAGCGAGGCCAGTAAATTCCGATCGATTTCGTACAGCGGCTGGCCGGCCGTGAGCAGTTCGCGCACCTGGTCGTCGATGGCCTGACTGCCGGCGGCAACGGCGATGTTGGTACACGTGGCCCGCGGCTTGGCGCGGGCCTCGATCGGAAAATCGCATTCGTGGCCGACGGCCACGACATGTTCGCCCAAACCCAGCGCGTAGAGGATTTCTGTGGCGCTGGACAAGAGTGACGCGATGCGGCCGGGTGTTTGCATGAGGCAAGCTTAGCCGTGGCATGTCGGGAAGGGAAGCAGCCGGAAAACAATAGGGAAGCGATTCAAACACGGAGACATGGAGTAGGCGGTAGGCAGAGGGCAGTGCATCCTGCGACCTAGGCCGCCGGCGGCATCGTTGACAATGCGCTGAATATTTATTTCTGCGTTCTTCTCCGCGACTATGTGTCTCCGTATTTCGTGTTCCTCTTCCTCGGCTACTTGCCGTCGGCCGCTTCCAGGCTTTGGTACTTGTTTGCTTGGTGAGTCTGCGGGTTGTATTCGGCGATCACTCCGCTGGAGATCAACTCAGCTCGCATCCGCACTGGAGCGGCGAAGCCGTTGCTGCTGATGCTCTCCAGCGCGAAAGGGTGGAATGAAAAAATGCCGTCGGAGCCGCGGATCCGCCCGTACCAATCGCGACGAGCGTCGAAGGTGCGGACCGATTGGTTGGTCGTGCTGTGGCAACGCATGCAGGAATGGCTGTCGAGCGATACGAAACCGGCGTCGTAATTGACCGGCACGATATGAAACTGCGACGTCGTGGTCGGTGCGCAGGTCGCCGCGCCGCAGGGCGTCGCCACGCCAGATCCTGCCCAAGGCGGAGCGGAAGGGGGTGGTCGTCAGCAGTTCGGCAACCAGCTTGTCGTCCAGCGGCGGCAACTCGTCGGTTCCCATTGTTTGCTGGAACGTGCGCTCGCAGCGGCTGCTGATCGGCCAGCATCTTCACCGGCAGCGGATGCCTGTCTTCCAAATGGGAGCAAAACTGCACCAGGCTGCGTTTGCGCCTTCCACTGCGGCCGCAACTCGCGGATTCGCCGAGCCAGATCGGCGGCCGTCGGAAAGGGGCGATAGACGTCGACGTCCCAGAAGCCAACCTCGCGGGTGCGGAGTCGCAGCTCGAACGTGTAGTCGTGACCGTCCGGCCCATGCAGGGCAAGCACTTCGCCCAGCACGGCGCCGACGGGAAATGTCCAGGCATATCCGCCCTGCGAATCGGCCTGACGATGCCAGACCACGGGCCAGAAGATGCCTTGCGAATCGCGCGGCAGCCATAGAAAGCGGAACGCGCTCAGATTCGTGGCGCGGTGCGTGCCGGCCGGATGGCTCCAGGGAAACTCGCGGTTGCCGTTGCCGAACGGCTCGGAGCCATTGGCCGAGATGTTGTAGCTCACGCTGTGAACGCCGGGAAATGCCCCGTCGAAGAACTGATAGGCCTTGGGCATTTCGGCGTCGGTATAGATCAGCAAGCGGGGATCATCGACCAGTTGCCGCAACTGCGCGTTTTCAACACGGGGCAGGAACTTGCGGAACGCGGCCTCGCGCTCGGCCGACATGAGCGTGGGCCGGTTGTCGAACGCTTGCGCGGCTGGCACGGCCGGCGCCGATTCGCCCGTTGCGGCGGCCAGAAAAATAGGAACGATCACGAACAAGTTCAGCATGGGTGTCTCCGTACAGGGATGTGAGGAACTGATCGCATCGCTCAAGCGACGAGCGAAGCTCGCCAGCCATCGATCAACTCCGGAATAGTTCCGCCTACCCCTGCCGCATGTTCGCAGCGCAAGATAGAAGGGTGGCCATCGATTGCAATCACCCACGCGAACCGGCATCCGCCCCCCCGCGAATCAAACAAACGCGCCAGAAGCATTCAAGTGACTGGACTTAGATCTTCAGAACTGTATGCAAATCCGGTCAAAATAAGCTTTTAAAAGATTCTCGACCGAATAGCAAATAGGCACAATGCGCAAGCGAGCAGGCCTGCGCAGGCAGCCGCCTAAGGCGTGGAATGCTTTCGGGGACGATTGACAGCCGATCGCAGCGGTGCGATCTTGCCGGAGAGGAGAAACTGAATTATGGAAACTCGCAGTTCACGCCCGAGCCAGGCCGTGTGCAATCATTGCGGCGCACATTACCCGCCGCAGCCAACGATTCCGGTTGCCGACGATGACGCAGCCTGGAAAGAGATCGGCCGGCACCACGCCGCGAAATGTTCGTGGGTACGAACCCGGGCTGGCCGACTGGCCGAGGCGGCTATGAAAGAAGCCAGGGAATAAGCGATCGATCAGGCCACCGTCGCCGAAATCTCGGCTGCATGACCCGCGATACCTATTCCCTGGCCTCACATGCGCAGAATTTCTATACGGCCCGATGGGTACCGGTCATCGCGCGGACGATCGCCACCAGTGCGCAGGCGCCCAGGAAAGCCACGACGATCGTGCCCCAAAACCCCATCGCAGTTTCGAGGAACATTCCAGCAATGAATCCGCCTACCAGGGCGCCGACCAGCCCCAGCGCGATGTCGCCGAAGATTCCGTAGCCGCTTCCGCGCATCATTTTTCCGGCTAACCAGCCGCCGATGAGCCCCGCTACGATCCAGGCAAAAATGCCCCCCGGCTCCAACATGATGGCTGCGAGATTCATTTCCATGTTCCTTATGTTGTGCTTGTTGTGTTGATCTGACTTCGATTCAATGGTTTCCTGCCCGGTGCGAATCATGAGTAGAGCAATGCATGCGCCGTACGGGGTAAATGGCTTTGCAAACGCTTGCGGCTAGCAATTCAGCGAGTTTCAGCCTCGGAAAGAAACCCATGCTGGACGGTTGCAGGCCAATGTGGTCAATTGGCGCCCAAGCGGCTTCTTTGTTGGGAGTGATGTGTGGTGCGCGAGCCGAAGCGTGACTGGTTCGCCGGCGGAGCGATTGTTGCCGGCGTGGCGATCGGCGGTTTGATGTTGGCCTGGGGTCTGGAATCGCTCCTCGGCGCACCGTCGGTCGTCTGGGTTCTCGTCGGCTTGTTGCCCCTCTATTTTCTATGGCGCAAGGTGGCCGGGCAGACTGCACCCCAGGCCCGACAAATCGGCCTGTTCGTGGTTGCCGTCATTGCCCTGGACGCGGCGTTCGACGCCGTGCTTTGGGCGGCCAAGGCAGCGCTCTTCGCCGCCGCCATCGTGTTGGTGTGGGCCGCGCGGCGGCGGGCCGCGGCTTCCAGCCGGTCCTGAATGGCCCTGGGCCGGTCTGCTTCGCCTCCACTCTTCGATGCGATCGTTACGATCGGTCGCCAATTGCCCGCAAATCCGAGGGCGCACACGGTGGCCTGTCCGATGCCCGCGGGACGGCTGCGCATCCGTAAAATACGACGTATTCTTTCCCTGGTGAGTCCATATCGGCTCACTGCCGGCTCGTTCGCACCAGCCTGTTCGTCACTGAATCCGGCCGCCAGTCGGACCGGTTTTCCTTTCATGGACCGCCACATAAAACCTGTTTCGGGCCGAAATTGCCGGGCGAGCCGCCGACGTGGCGTTGCCGCGGTCGAGGCGGCGCTGCTGCTGCCGGTCGCGCTGATCCTGATGCTGGGAACCTGGGAAGTGGGCCGCATGGTCGAAGTCGAGCAGATCCTGAACAACGCCGTCCGCGAGGGGGGCCGCTGCGCATCGACGGGGCTGAACACCAATAGCGAAGTCCAACAGACGGTCCTCAACTACCTGCAGAACTCCGGCCTGCCGTCGACTTCAGCCACGGTGACCGTCTCCGACCTGACGAATCCGGGCACGGATTGCACCTTGGCGACGGAGTTGGACCAATTGCAGGTAACGGTCACCTTGCCGTTCAGCGCCGTCCGCTGGTCGGCTTGTACGCTGGTGACCAACAGCAGCACGTCGCTCAAAGCCACGACGATCTGGTATTCGAACAACGGCCAAAGTTATCCGCAGAGTATTACCGTGCCTCAGGCGTATTGAAGCTGGGGAACAGCCAGGATTTGTCGCCGCCTGAGCGCGGCGCGTTGTGGTCAACGACCGTCATGAGAGCAATCCGCCCCCATTCGTTGTACGTTCTGCGCCATAGAACTCGGCGGCGCGGCGCGACCATCGTGCAAACCGCCTTGGTGCTCAACGTCTGCCTGATGTTCTTGCTGGGGCTGTTCGACTTCAGCCGCGTGATCATGCTGCGGCAGTTGGTGACCAATGCGGCCCGCGAGGGCTGCCGTTACGCCGTCGTGAACACCAGCACGGGGACCACGGCGCAGGTGCAGAGTTACGTTACCAACTACCTCTGCGGTCAGCCGATCAACGGCCTTACGATCAACGTCTACCAAGCCAATCCGACGACCGGCGCCAATATCGGAACGTGGACCAACGCCGGCTTGTCGGATTCGATCGCCGTACAGATTACCGGAACGATCAGCACGATGACCCCCACGTTCAGTTTGTTGCCCAGCAGCCTGCCGATCCAGGCGATCTCCATCATGGCCAGCGAGGCCAACGGAAACTGAATTGGACCTGATTTTGAGAAGTAACATGCGCAAGACATCCAAAGCCAGCCGCCGCGGTTCGATCTTACCACTCTTTGCGCTGATGCTCGTCGGCCTGATGGGCTTTGTGGCCCTGGCCATCGACGTCGGCATGATCGCCATCGCCGACACGCAGGCCCAGAACGCGGCCGACAATGCAGCCGTGGCCGGGGCGCGCACGCTCAATGGCACCACCACGGGCAATACGACCGCCGCGACCAGCAACGCCCAAACCGCGGCGGCGGCCAACCCTGTGTTGTCGCAATCGATCAGCGCTTCGCAGGTGGCCGTGCAACACGGCGCGTATCACTACAACTATTCAACCATGACGTTCACGCCGCAGTTTCCGCCGGTGTCGCCTGACAACTACAATCTAACCCAGACCACGGTGACGCCCAGCATTTCCAGCTTCTTTTCCAAGATCTTCGGGCTGACCTCGTTCAACGTCCAGGCCACGGCCACGGCCGCGTACCGGCCCCGCGACGTGGCGATCGTGCTCGATTTTTCGGGTTCGATGAACAACGAAACCGACCTGTGGAACTGCGAATCGTACCTGGGGAGCATGTTGAACACTCCCAACAACACGGATCCCGTCTATCCGCAGTGGGGCGTCTACAACCCCAGCTATTCGTCGACGGGTACGCTGCAATGCAAGAGCACCGATTCTCGGGTCGGCAATTGCAACATCAGCATTCCCATCGGAGGCATCTCGGCGCTGGTCGGCGACTTCTACTCGAACAACCGCGGCGGCTCCGCGGCCGCAGCCTTTACGGCAGCGACCGGCCCGACCAGCACGACGCCGGTCGGCGACAATTATCTATTCACCAGCAAGGACACCTCGACGACGCCGGCTCGGACCATTGCCGAGATCAGCGGCAGCACCAGCTTGACGAACACTGCGAACAAGAACTTCGTCAGCAAGGGATACAAGCAATACACCGGCAAAGCGTTCAATGGCTACACCCAAGGGCCGAACTACTGGGGCAAGACGTTCTTCATCTGGCCGCCGGATCCGACCAGCGACTGGCGCAAGAAGTTCTTCCTGATGCCCGACGGCATTACGCCGGTCAACGACAATACGGCCCTCTGGGACAGCAATGGCAACTGGCTGCCGCCCACGGGCAACTACGTCATCAATTACAAGGCCATCCTGAATTGGATCGTGAACACGGGGCCGAATCCGTTCCCGTCGCAATTGCGGTCGGGCAATATCCTGTACTACAGCGCGATCCCGACCGACGTGCCAGCCGCCAACTATGTGTACGCGGTGGCCAACTCGACGATCGGCAATCAGGACCAGCGTTTTTGGAAGGAATACATCGACTTTGTGATCGGCGTGTGGCAGGATCCGACCGGTAACACTCAAACGCCCGGCAACCCATCGTGCAGCTATGGACCGGATTTCGCCTGCGGCGACGGCACCGGCGTGAGCATCACCGGTCCGGACAGCGCCACGAAGTACAACGGCATCGCCTTTGTCGCTCCGACCGACAACCCGTTGCGGCCGCGACACCGCTTCTGGTTTGGGCCGATGACCATGATCCAGTACATGCTGGACACATCGATTTCGCCCGGCACGTTCCACGACATCTCGATGGTGCCCGCCAAGCTGGGAATCGCCGGCGCCATCAGCGACATCCAGAACAACCATCCCAATGACATGGTGTCGATGATCTATTATGCCCGGCCGACCTATGCCGGCGAGCCGGCCGGCGTCGGCACATTCGACAGCCCGATCTACTCGCTGGGCCGCAACTACACCACGCTGATCAATTCGCTGTGGTACCCGCCCAATAGCAGTTCGTCGGACGTTCGGCCTTGGGACTCCAATGGCGCCCTGACGCCACGGGCGCACGGAGATTACGACAGCAACACGGCCACCAGCTACGGACTGATGCTGGCCTACAACCAGCTCAGCGGCAACACCGCGCTGCAAAGCTCCGGCATGGGCGGCTACGGCCGGAAAGGCGCGCAGCGGCTGGTGATCCTGGAAACCGACGGCATCGCCAATGCGTCGACCAGTGCCGGCACGTCGAACTCCGGCGCGTACCAGGGGTACTTCAACATCGGCCCGGGCAACAGCTATTCGTCCAGTTCGACCGATCCCAATACCGATGCGATCAACGTCGCCAACCAGATTTGCGCCATGTACAACGATTCGAGCTACGGGCTGCCCGGCTTCTCGACCACGGCCAACCCAGCCTCGATCCAATGCATCGCCTTCGGGGCCATCTTCGAGCCCACCACGCCCGCGGCCGACAACGCGGCGGCAATCTCCATGCTGCAGTCGATTTCGACGATCGGCGGCACGACCTTCCCCAGTTCGGCGAGTGATCCGACCAACGGCTACAAATGGTGCATCGGAACGCTCTCGCAACGACAGTCCAAGCTTCAGCAAGCCTTCACGCAAATCCTGGATAGCACCGTGCCGATCGTGCTGGTCAAGTAACGATCGCGGTGTCTGGCGCCCATGACGTTTACCGTTGGCCCAGGACTTCGGCCGCATCGCCTTCGGCCTGGACGCGGTCGTAAATCCGCAGGGCCTGATCCTTGCTGAAGCGAATGTGTTGGGCCATGGCTTGCCGTGACCGTTGTGGATCGTGCGAATTCAACGCTTCGAGAAGGTGCTGGTGTCCTTCCCAAGCTCGGCCCATGGCCTCGATCCGTTGCTTCTGCCGAGCGTGATGGCCCCATTGGCTCAACATGCGTGAATCGGCCACGGATTTCATCAGCCGGCGATTGCCGGTAGCCCGCAGAATGACCAGGTGAAATTCCATGTCGGCATCGACGAAATGATCGAGGATGTTGCCTTCGGCCAGCGACTGATTCAATTGCTTCGTTTCGGCGAGAAACAGATACATTCGCTGGCAAAGCGTGGCCAGCGTTTCGAGGTCTTCCGCCGTGATGCAAACCGCCGCAACTTCGGCCGCAAAGCTCTCCAGCGCCTCGCGCAAATCGTACAATTCTTCCAGGTCGCGACGGTCGGCCTTGCGGACAATCGTGCCGTAGCGTGGCACCTGCTCCAGCAAACCGGCTGATTCAAGTTCGTGGATCGCGCTGCGGACGGGCGTCCGGCTGATGCCCAGTTCTTCGGCCAGCGATTGCTCTGAGAGGCGGTGGCCGGCGGCTAATTCGCCGGACAGGATCTTGCTCTGGATGTGCCGGAAGGCACGTTCGCGAAGGGTATTCTCGTGCATTGCAAGGGGGGGGCATTGTCCGAGGAGGAGGCGCTGCCCGAAAAGGGCGGCCGCTCTGTGGGATCCCATTAGAATGCGCAATGGTAGCCTTGTCAAATTTGACTCCGCCTACATGCTCGTTGGCACATCCGTTGCAGAGCTCTTTCATTGGGCGGTGTTTTCAGCACGCGGAATCTAACACTCTTGGGGAGGCGACCCATGAAAACGACCGGCATTCATTTGGTGCAAGCCCTGGCGGCGGCCTTGACGCTCACCTCAATCTGCCTTGCGCAACAAGTTGAACAGCCCACCGCAATTCGCGAAGACAACTCGTGGCGCCTGGTTAATCAGGATGGCACCTGGTGGTACTACCATCCCAACGGCACTTGGAGCAACTGGGACGGCACGCGCTGGAATCCGTTTCAGCCTGCGACGCAAAAGACAGGATCCATGGGCGTATCGGGTGCTTCCGATTCCATGGGACTGAGAGCGATGGATCGCCACAGCGGCGACGTCGAAGTTTCCGGGGCTGAACTCGGAATGGGAATGGGAGCCAGTCGCAACAGTGGCCTGACGAACAATCCTGGGGCAACCATCAACGGTAAGGGGGGCATTGGAGGGACGAAGTTCGGCGCGGGCTTACCCGGGATCGGCACAGGCGTCCGCCTGCCGCCGAGCGGAAACCTTAGCGCTCCCAAGCAGAAGACCGACGGCTCGATTCGTTCCGGCGGCACAAGCAACCCTGGCCAGCGCGGCGCGGGGCAAGCTCCTAGCGGAGCGAGCAACTAGGATCACTAACGGAGTAAAGAGAAATCAGAGCCCCGCGTGTCGAACGCAAATCCGGTTCGCGAAGAAGCAGTTCTTCTTTACCTTTCGTCGCCGTCCGCCACCAAGCGCGCGCCGTCGACCCGATACCAAGCCTCTTCGCCCGTTTCGGACGATTCGACGCACAGATACTGACCCGCGCTATCGACCTCCTGGTACAGTCGCACGCCGACCCCACGGAACAGGTTAGCCAGCAACGCCGGCTGACCCGCAAGGCCTTCGTATTCCAATTGCCCAAGATAGCGCAAACGATGGCCGTGGAATTCTCGAATGGGAGCCACCGAAGGGTCGCGTTTCGATTGCCTGGAAACCATGGTTCGGCCTACACTGCGTGCTGGATTACTGGAATTCGCGTCTGCCGGGTGCCCGCCCTGCCCGGGGGGGCATAAGCCGTCGCTCTATCGGATCGCTCTCCTGAGAGGTCCGGGATTTGCTGCGGACTCGTTGGACGTCGATTCGCAACACTTGGATGGGAACGAGGAAGCTCATGAGTACGGATGCTTGGGGCATCACCAACGGTTACGAGGATGCGGAAGAGGTTTGGCACGACACTCCCCCCGACACCCACGCCGCAATCTTGTCTGCAATGGGAGTTGCCGATCCACAGGCTCTTCTTTTGGACGATAATGCAGTGAAGGTCGTTCCCTATGGAGTCGAGACGCCCTGGACGAAGCCGGGCACATTGACGCTGGAAGACGGAACCACGCTCAAGATCGGCCGCAAGCTGCCCCGTGATTTGCCGCTGGGCTATCACGATTTCCAACCTGCCGATGAACACGGCGGCCACACGCGGCTGATTGTCAGCCCTGGTCATTGTCCGCTGCCTGGGCGCGAGCGGAATTGGGGCTGGGCCGTGCAGCTTTACGCCACGCGTTCCCGCGAAAGCTGGGGAATGGGCGATCTGGCCGACTTGCGGCGGCTCGCCGTGTGGGCTGCCAGCTTGCGGGCCACGATGTTGCTGGTGAATCCTCTGGGAGCGGCATCCCCCCTGCTGCCGCAGCAGCCAAGCCCGTACTATCCAATCAGCCGCCGGTTTCGCAATCCATTGTATTTGCGGGTCGAAGAAGTGCCGGGAGCATCGTCCCTGGGCTCGGAGTTGGAACGATGGGCCGCCCAGGGCCGGGCTCTCAACGCCCACGCCCGGATCGATCGCGACCAGGTCTTCAAGCTTAAGCAAGCGGCACTCGAACGGCTTTTTGCCTCGTTTTCCGGCGACTCGGCTTTCGATCTGTACTGTGCCGAGCAGGGATCGCAACTTGTCGAGTTTGCCACCTTCTGCACGCTCACCGAAAAGTTAGGGGGCGATTGGCGAAGCTGGCCGGCCGGCTTTCGTTCCCCCAGGCGCAAGCGAGGTGCAACACTTTGCGGACGAGAACGCGGCGCGCGTGCGCTACCACCAGTGGATGCAGTGGCTGCTCGACAATCAATTGCGGCGAGCTTCGGCCGACCTGCCGCTGATGCACGATTTGCCGATCGGCGTCGACCCGGGCGGGGCCGACGCATGGGCTTGGCAGGATGTGCTCGCGCAGGGGGTCAGCGTCGGCGCTCCGCCTGACGTCTACAATACGCAAGGGCAGGATTGGGGCCTGCCCCCGTTCGTGCCGCACAAACTTCGCGCGGCCGGCTACGAGCCGTTCGTGCAGACGATTCGAGCCGCGCTGCGCCACGCCGGGGCCTTGCGGATCGACCATGTGATGGGCTTGTTCCGGCTGTTTTGGATTCCCTGGGGCTTTGGACCAAAGCGCGGGGCATTTGTCCGCTATCGGCCCGATGAAATGCTGGCCATCGTAGCTTTGGAAAGCCACCGGGCCGGAGCCTATGTCGTCGGCGAGGATCTGGGCACGGTCGAAGACGGCGTGCGCGAGCAACTACTGGCTCACAGCGTTCTCTCGTATCGCTTGCTGTGGTTCGAAGAGGAGCCGCCCAAGACCTATCCGCGAACGGCCATGGTCGCGGCAACGACCCACGACCTGCCGACGATTGCCGGGCTGTGGAGCGGCACCGATTTGGCCGACCAGCATCGGCTGGGCCTGAAGCCGAGCGACGAAGCGGTGAAAGAGATGCGCGATCGCCTGGCCGAGATGACCGGCCTGGCGGGTGACGAACCGGTCGAGACCGTCATCGAGCGGGCGTACAGTTTGTTGTCCGAAGCGCCGTCGCTGATCGTTAGTGCCACGCTGGAAGACGCCTTGGCTGTAGAAGCTCGAACCAACATGCCCGGCACGGTCGACCAATGGCCCAACTGGTCGGTTGCGCTTCCGGGCGGAATCGAAGCACTCGAGCAATCTCCGCTCGCAGCAGCGATTGCCAAAGCCTTGCACGGTGCGCGACGACCATCGCGCCCGGCCTCAATCCCGCAGCACGACGTAATGATCGCGGGTGCTGCCGCGCCCGGGGGGGCCCAAGGCCGATGCTCCTCACCTTGGGTGGGTTCATTCGTGCGCCGAGCGGACGTAGAATAAACTTGCCTCGGTACCGAAAGTCGAGGATTCCGAAAACGATCTTTCTCCGGCTAGGGAGGAAATCAACATGGCTTTAAACGGTCGCCACCATCGAGAGTCGATGCATGATGATGAAGTCACGTCGCCCGGTAGTTTGCCCTGTACGCAGCACAACATGGGCGAAGCGGAACGCTGGGCTTCGATCGCAAGCGGCACGGTGCTCGTCGTGGGCGGATTGCTGCGGGGTGATTCGCGGGGCGCCTTAGCGGCGATCTTTGGCGGAGGGCTGTTCTACCGCGGCGTGTCGGGGCACTGCTTGATGTATGATCTGCTGGGCATCTCAACCGGCCCTGCTCCGGCGAAGCAAGCAGTCGAACGGCTGCGCCATCGCGTGGCCGTGGAAGCGTTGGCAGCCCTCGATGGCGACTCGGTCGGTCAGGCCTCGTTCGAATCGTTTCCGGCCAGTGACCCGCCCGGTCATTAGCGGGCAGATCTACTTGGCACCGCCGAACTCAGGCCGCCCGGCGCAGGCCACCGGTCGAAGGCTGCTCGGCGAGAGCCAGCGCAAGCGCACGCACGATCTGAGTCTGCTGCTTCTCGTTCAGTTCCGGAAACATCGGCAGGCTGAGGCAGCGCCGAGCCGCGGCTTCGGCGTGCGGCAAGCTTCCGGCCTTCAGCCCGAGCGAGGCATGCACTTCCTGCAGGTGCAACGGCACGGGATAGTAGACCATCGACTGTACGCCTTCGGCAGTCAGTCGCGCCATGACAGCGTCGCGGTTTTCGACCTGGATCGTGTATTGATGGTAGACGCTGTGGACCGGGCTGGTATCGGCCGTCGGCATTCCGTTAGGAACGCTCGCGCCAATCCGGGCCAACTCGCGAGGCCGCTCGATCGAGGGCATCCCTGCCAGTAGCCGGTTGTAGCGATAGGCGTTGCGCCGGCGAGCTTCGATCCAGCCTTCCAAGTGAACGAACTTCACGCGCAGGATGGCCGCTTGCAGTTCGTCCAGCCGGCTGTTCATTCCCAATTCGCAATGATGATATTTCACCTGGCCGCCATGCCGGCGCAGCATCTCCACGCGCTGGAAGACTTCGGTATTATTGGTAACGACCATGCCGCCGTCGCCGAAGCAGCCCAGGTTCTTGCTGGGAAAGAAGCTCAGACAGCCGGCGTCGCCGAACGATCCGACTTTCTGCCCCTTGTACGTGGCGCCGATCGCCTGGGCGCAGTCCTCGACGACGTACAGGCCGTGTCGCCGGGCGATCATCATGATCGGGTCCATGTCGCACGACTGCCCGTACAGATGCACCGGCAAAATGGCTTTGGTCCGGGGCGTAATGAGTTTCTCGATTCCGGTTGGGTCGAGATTGAACGTCTGGGGGTCAATGTCCGCGAAGACAGGGGTGGCGCCGACCAGGCCGATGGCTTCGGTCGTGGCAACGAACGTGAACGGCGTGGTGATGACTTCATCGCCCGGGCCGATGCGCAACGCCCGCAGCGCCAGGTGCAGAGCGTCGGTGCCGTTGGCGACGCCGACGCCATGGGCACACTGGCAATAATCGGCCAGTTCCTTTTCCAGCGACTTGACTTGCGGTCCAAGAATATAGTGCCCCTCGGCCGCGACCTGCTGCATCGCAGCATCCAGTTGAGGCTTCAGGTTGAGATACTGCTGTTTGAGATCGCAAACCGGAATCATAGAACGAAAAACCTCAGAGAGTGGATCGTCGGTAGGGGATTCGTCAATCAATACCAGCCCGAAGCGCAAGCGAGGGTGCCCCTCGCGAAACACCCTCGCTTGCGCTTCGGGCTTGTATATGGCGTCTGGCTTTGGTGGTGTCGATTCATCATTCGTGCCGTCTCATGCGGCGTGTTGCACGTCGCCGGTATTCAGTTGCATCAGCCTGTCGGAGTCGAGCAGTTGATACGCGCGGCCGCAGTCCGCACAGGTGGCTTGCCGGTCGTCGAGCTTGAGCGCGATGCCGCACTCGCAGGCCCAGCCGTGTTGCCGGGCCGGGTTACCGTAGACCAAGGCAAAGGCCGGCACGTCGTGCGTAACGACTGAGCCGGCGCCGACCAGGGCGTGCTCGCCAATCGTGTGCCCACAGACGATCGTGGCATTGGCGCCGATGCTCGCTCCGCGCCGCACCAGCGTTTGCAGATCGTCTTCGGCCTTGTTGCGTGGGAAGGCCGAACGCGGCGTGGCGATGTTCGTGAACACCATCGAAGGGCCGCAAAACACGTCGTCTTCCAGAGTCACGCCGCGGTAGACCGAGACGTTGTTCTGGATCTTGACGTTGTTCCCCACCGTCACGTCGGGGCCGATGACCACGTTCTGCCCGATGCGGCACTTCCGCCCGATCTTCACGCCGGTCAGGATATGACAGAAGTGCCAGATCGCCGTCCCTTCACCGATCTGAACTCCGTCGTCGACGTACGACGACTCGTGGACGAAATAACCGTTGTCGTTCATGATTGGCTCAGGCCACGTGCTGTTTGAAGTTTGCCAGGCGGAGGATGTCGGGCGTCTGGTGCAATTGGCGCTCGACTTGCTCCAACACGCGCACCACGCGCAGCCCGTCGCGGCCGTCGCTACGCGGCGTGGTGTCGTGCAGAATGCAGTCGACGAAGTGCTGCGTCTCGGCGTCCAAGGGCTCGGGGCCGCCGATGTAGGGAATGTAAATGTCGCCGTGCCGCACGCTCACGGCCTGCATGGCGTTGGTCGATTGCGAGTTGATCACCGCGCACTTGTCGAAGATGCGCACCTTCTCCGACGGCTCCATGTCGTCGAAAACCAGCATTTTCTGCGAGCCCACGACGACCATCTTCCGCTCTTTGTGTGGATCGAGCCAGGAGACGTGGATCTGGGCCATCCGCCCGTCGGGGAAATGCAGGTTGACGAAGACCACGTCGTCGACGCCCGGCTGTAAAAAGCATTCGCCGCGAGCCGAGATACCGTCAGGTTCCATCCCGAACAGGTACAAGATCACGGAGATGTCGTGCGGTGCCAGCGACCAGCAAGCGTTTTCGTGCTGCCGGACCACGCCCAGGCTCAGCCGCTGCGAATACATGTAGTAGATATCGCCCAGGGCGCCGGAGTCGATCTGCTTCTTGATGAGTTCTACCGCCGGATGATATTCCAGCAGGTGGCCGACCATCAGTTTCAGGTTCAACTCTTCCGACAGCTCGCACAGTTCAAGGGCGTCGGTTTCGGTCAGCGCCATCGGCTTTTCGACGAATACGTGCTTACCGGCGAGCAGGGCCTGCCGGGCCATCGTGGCGTGAGCCGGGGCCGGAGTGACCAGGGCCAAGGCATCGATGTTCGGATCGGCCAGCAACTGCTCGTACGAGTCGCAAGCCTGGGCCTGCGGGTACAGGCCGCGGTATTGGGCCAGCGTGCGCGGGTTGGTATCGCAGATCGCGGCGAGTTGGCAGTTCTTCGCAGCCGAGAAGCTGCGAACGACGTTCTTCCCCCAACCACCCAGTCCGATTACGCCCAAACGAACATGACCAGGAGCCATCGGTGAATCCCTTCACGCTTTTGCGGCGCCAAACCCCGGCACGAACCGGCCGTTGATTCCGTTCAACGAGCCGCCGGCTTGCGGGGTAAAAGTGCAGGATTATTGCCTACTGGGCAACATGGGAAAAGCTCAATAATTTCCCGCCTGACTGCACCGATAGCATACCCGGCCGGAAGCGAGCCCCGATGGCATCGATACGCCTGCACCATGGGCTGCAAACTTGCTCAGGGCTCGACGAGTGCGGCGATGGCCGGCCGCAGGCCTTCAACGGCTTGCGTGAGCGCTTCGACCCGAGGGGCAATGACGCTCCAATCGCCCTGGCCATCGAGGGCGCGGCCAAGCTGCTCCAACTCGGCTGCCTGTTGCCGAACGCTGGGGGCGCCGAAGTAGCCCACCGAGCTTTTCAGCGTGTGGGCGGCACGGTTCAAGGACCGGGCGTCGTGCAAATCGGCCGAGGCGTGTAATTCGGCCAGCAGCGGCGGATACGATTCGAGAAAAGCCGCTGCAATGTCGCGCAGCAAAGCCTCGTCCCCTCCGCAATGGGCCAACAATGCCGACCGGTCGATGCCGGGGGAAGTTGATGCTTCAATCGGCGGAGGCGCATCGACCTGCGGCGACAGATTGGCGCCGTAAGCGGCCAACGTTTCGAACAGTTCGCGGGGCTGGATCGGCTTGGAGATGTAGCCGTCCATGCCGGCGGCCAGACACTGCTCGCGATCGCCCTTCATGGCGTGGGCCGTCATGGCGATGATCGGCAGGTGCCCGCCCTGTAGTCGCTCGCGCTCGCGGATGGCGGCCGTCGTCTCGAAGCCATCGAGTTCGGGCATCTGCACGTCCATCAGCACCAGATCGCACGGTTCGACGTCGATCGCGGCCAGCGCCTGCCGGCCGTTGCCGGCGACGCGAACCGTGTGGCCCCAACGTTCCAGCAGCCGCACCGCTAGTTTCTGGTTGATCAGGTTGTCTTCGGCCAGCACGATCCGCAGCGCGCGGTGCGACGGCGATCCAGCGACCGCTGTCACGGCGCTCCAGGCAGCAGGTCGAGATGCGCGGTTTTGCGGCCGGCGGGACAGCGCGGTCATGATGGCGTCCAGCAGCTCGGATTGCTTGACCGGCTTGGTCAGATACGCGGCAATACCCAATTGCCGGCAGCGGGCCGAATCCGCCGCCTGCGCGGCCGAAGATAGCATCATCAGCGTCGTGGTGGCCGAGTCGGGATCGGCCATGATCTGCTCGGCCAGTTGAAACCCGTCCATGCCCGGCATCATGGCGTCGAGCAGAACCAGCGCGAACGGCGCGTCGGCGTTGCGTGCGGCGCAACGTGGCAAGCGCCGCCTGGCCGCCGTCAACCGCCAGAGGGCAGAGGCGCCAATTGGCCAGGATCTCGACGAGGATGCGACGATTCGTGGCGTTGTCGTCGACGATGAGCACCGGCAGTTCGTGCAAATCAGGAGGCTCGTGGGCCGTGAGTTCGCCTTCGGGCAGCTGTTCGAAGCGGACCGTGAAGTGGAACGTGCTGCCCTGGCCTACCTCGCTCTCGACCCAGATGCGGCCGCCCATCAGAGCGACCAGTTGCGAAGAAATCGTCAGGCCCAAGCCTGTGCCGCCGTATTTGCGAGTGGTGGAACTGTCGGCCTGCGAGAAGGCGTGAAAGATCAGGTCGTGCTTTTCGGGCGGAATGCCGATGCCCGTATCGCGGACGCGAAAGTGCAGCCAGACGTTTTGATCGTCCAGGCGCTCGGGCTCGACGTCGATGACGATTTCACCGCGCTCGGTGAACTTGATGGCATTGCCAATCAGGTTGACCAGGATCTGCCGCAACCGGCCGGGATCGCCGCGCAAGTCGTCGGGCACGGCGGGCTCGATGCGGCAAGCCAGTTCCAGCCCGCGTTGTTCAGCTCGCAGTGCCAGCGTGTGGAGCATGTCGCCCAGGGCGTCGCGGAAGTGAAAGGGGATGCGGTCGAGATCGAGCCGGCCGGCCTCGATCTTGGAAAAGTCGAGAATGTCGTTGAGCACCATCAGCAGCGAGTCGGCCGATTCTTTCACCAGCGAGAGAAACTCACGTTGCTCGGCGGGCAGATCGGAATCCAGCACCAGTTCGGTCATGCCGATGATGGCGTTCATCGGGGTGCGAATCTCGTGGCTCATGTTGGCCAGGAAATCGCTCTTGGCCCGGCTGGCGGCTTCGGCGGCTTCTTTGGCCTGTTGCAGTTCGAGGGCCGCCTGGCGCCGGCCGCTGATGTCGTGAATGAACGAGGCAAAGAGCCAGTCGCCTTCCAACCGGATCGGCGTGACGGTCAGCTCGACCGGGAATTCACGCCCGTCGCGATCCAAGGCAGTGATCTCGATCCGCGCATTGAGCACCGGCCCCTGCTGGGTTTCCAGGAACCAGGCCAGTCCGTGGCGTTGCGCGTCGCGGTATTGCTGCGGCACGATGGTTTCGACGAGCAAACGTCCGACGACTTCTTCCCGCGACCAGCCGAAGGTCAACTCGGCTTGCCGGTTCCAATCGGTGATCCGGCCGGAAGAGTCCATGCCGACAAAAGCATCTCGCGCCGTGTCGATGATCAGGCGTGTTCGTTCCTCGCTATTGCGCAGGGCGATTTCAGCCAGCTTGCGCTGGGTAATGTCGCGCGAGATGCCGAAGGTGCCCACGATCTTGCCGGTGCCATCGCGCAGCGGCATCTTGGTCGTGGAAACCCAACACAGGCGATCGTCGGACCACGTTTCGCGCTCTTCTTTGCCGACGATGGCCTGGCCCGTGCGCATGATCTGCTGCTCGTCGCGCAACGTTTGCAGCGCGTGGTCGGCGACGAAGAAGTCGGCATCGGACTTGCCGACGGCCTGTTGTGGGTCGGCGAGCCCGAACAAATCGGCCACGCATTTGTTGATGCGCAAGAACCGGCTGTCGGCATCCTTGAAGTAAATCCGATCCGGAACGCTGTCCATCAGCGCGCGGAGCAAATCGCCTTCGTTGACGCGGTCAGCAATCGGCACTGAATTTCCCGAACCCTGGTTGGTCATGCGTTGAGCCTCGGCCACGCTGGTCTGCTGACATTCTACGGCGCTGGCCAAGAGTGCGCCTTGGTCCGTGCCGCGGCGGGAAGAAAGCGGCAGGACCGCGGCCGAACGAGCGATCGGCCGCGGCCCGTTCATGCCGTGGCGAAGATGAGAAACCCGACGTGGCGGAATTCTCCTAATAACCGAATAGCATGGCGGCTGCTCCCGGGCAGGACTCACTGGACGTCTGCCGACCAGATTGCGCCATCGTGTAAGCGAATCCGAGGGATGTGCGGGTTGGATCGAGGTTGGGTTGAAAGATTCGTGACGGCTTTAACGTATCCATGCGTGCCAATGAACGCACCCCTCCCAGGGATGGCCGGTTACGCTCAAGAAGCCCCCATGGGGTTGCCGAACATGCGGTTAGATCGTTTGCACGCGAGACTGCGCAGCGATTGCTGTCCGTCTCGTGAGCAAAACAACGCAAATGCGTGGATCGAGGGGCGTCGGATTTCGTGAGAGGTCGTTCATGTCGACGAAGGCAACGGTTTTCATAGTTGATGACGAACCGGAAGTTCGCAAATCCCTCGCTACCATCGTCAAGCTGATGGGGCTCGAGGCGCAATGCTTCGATTCGGCCAGCGCCTTCCTCGCCGCTTACGATCCTGCTCGGGCGGGCTGCCTGTTGGTCGATCTGAAAATGCCCGAGGTCAGCGGCATTGAACTGCTGGAGCGTTTGACTCAACGCCATTGGCGAATCCCCGCCGTCATGCTCAGCGGCTACGGAGACGTCCCGGCAGCAGTCCGCGCCATGCAGTGCGGAGCCCTGGATTTCCTGGAAAAACCCTATTCGCTCGAGAGCCTGCGCCAGAGCATCGTACCGCGCCATTCAACTCGACGCGCGAATGCGCGACGACGATTCGAACCGCGACAAAGTGATGCGGGCCATGGAGACGCTGACCGCCGAAGAACGGCGCGTGCTCGAGCTGACGGCCGACGGCAAGCCGGACAAGGCAATCGCCGCACGTTTGAACCTGAGCACGCGCACGATTCAGCTTCGGCGGGCCAGCCTGATGCGCAAGCTGGGAGCAAGTTCGCGGACGGAGTTGGTCCGCCGCCTTTCGCCCTGGCTGGAGCGTGACGCGGCGACCGGCCTGCTCTCGGCGATCGACAGTGCAAGCTGGGGTGCTCTGGCCTCGAGCGGCTGAGCAAAAGTGTGTGAAAAAGCGCGCCATCAGGGCAAACCACCTGGCTGGCACGCCGAAACGACACCGTAGTCCCCCCGATGGTGGTGATCCGGTTCGCCGGGAATTGCCTTGCGGCCCTTGCGCATTTGCCAAATAATCGAGCCTGACCGGCAATGGCTGCCGGCCAGGTACGCCCCCGCGTGGCGTGTGTTCGCCGGAAGAGGCCGACGAAAATGCCGCTCCGTTGCCCTACCGGCTCATTTGAGACGCGTCTCTCTCTGTTGACGCGCATTGCCAAGCCGGGCCCGGCCGACCAATGTGCCTGGGAAGAGTTCGTCGATCAGTACGGTCCGATGATCTACCGATGGTGCCGTCGTTGGGGATTGCAGGACGCCGATGCCAAGGACGTCACGCAGCAGGTGCTGCTGACCCTTCCGGCCAAGATGGCCCGATTCAAGTACAACCCAGACGGCAGCTTTCGTGCCTGGCTGCACACACTGGCGCATCATGCCTGGCATGATTTCCGCATCCGAGCGCGTCGCCCTGCGGCTGCTGGCCGGGGTCGGTCAATCGGTAGATCCGTTGCGCACCGTGACGGCGCGGGACGATCTGGTTCGGCGTCTGGAAGACGAATTCGATCTGGAATTGCTGGACGAGGCCGTTGATCGAGTTCGGCAGCGCGTCACCGCGCCAACCTGGGAGGCGTTTCGCCTGACGGCTTGGAGCGGCGCAACCCGCGGTCGAGGTGGCGGAGCAATTGAACAAGAAGGTCGCCACGGTCTATGTGGCCCGCAGCAAAGTGCAGCGGATGCTGCAGGATGAAATCGAGAGGCTTCGCGGCTTGCAGTCCGATCCGTCGGCCGGCACAAAAACATCGTCGAGGCAGAGCTAATGCAAGAAGTTGCCCCGCAGCGTGCGACCCTCTGCTTTGAAGAGCGAGTCTTGATCCGATCTTCGCCACTCAGACGGGTGCCCAGCGTTCGGCCTGGTGGACCAGCGAAATCAGATGTGCCACGGATTCGACCTGTAGTTTTTTCATGACCCGCGCACGCCGATCTTCAACGCCCCGCAAGCTGAGACGCAACTTCGTAGCCATGGTTCGGTTGGTCATGCCGGCCCGGATCAGCTCGACCACGTCCCGCTCTTTGACGGTGAGCCTGGCCAATCGCCGCAACGCGTCGGCTTGGACGACCTCGCGCCGCAGGCGAGCATCGTATTCGTTGATCGCCTTTTCGACTTCTCCACGCAAGTGGTCGCACGAACAAGGCTTCTCCACGACGTTCTGCGCTCCCAGTCGCATTGCCTCGACTGCCGCTGCAACGTCCCCCCGGGCGCAAATCATGACCAGCGGCAATCGGTGGCTGGCGTCCTGCAGGCGTCGCTGCAGTTCGGCTCCGCCTACGCCTGGCAGTTGCAAGTCGATCACCAGGCACCGGGCCGTGGCAGGATCGAATGCCGGCATGAAATCCTCGGCCGAGGCAAAGGCTTCGAACACGAGCCCGAATTCGGCGCAGGCCGTCGCGGCAACCGTTTGCAGTTCAGAATCATCCGCCACCAGGATAAGCTTCAGCGCTGCTTTCATAATCCTCGGTGAATTGTGGCAAAGATCATTCTGGCAAAGATCGCGTCGGCCCAGGGCACGATCTGGTAGCGTCGAGGCCTGTCGAACCGGCGGGTGCAATAACACCATTTATTCCGTATCTTTCGCTGTGGCTAGCAGCAGCTCGAGGGCAGGTAAACGAATCGACCACTACTTAGTACGGTTCTCATGGGCCAAATCTAATTCTGGGAAAAAAAATCGCCCCCGGCGCCCCAGTGCCCACGAACACTCCATCAGGCCTGGAACACCCCGAAGTCATTACTACGGGAGACGTTCGTGATCGATGCCTGCCCTTCACCGCACCAACTGTTACAGTTGCTAGCTGAGGAGCTGTCGCGAGACGAATCGGACGTCGTGGCCGATCACGTGCAAGTTTGCCAGGCGTGCCAGCAGAGCCTCGATACGCTGGTGGGCCAGGCGCGACGCGGAAGTCCTGCCGGCAGCGGCCCGAGTTCTGCCGAAGACCTCGATTTCCTGTCCGGCCTGAAGAAGCAAGGCCCAGGCTACGTCGTGGGGGGTGATGAACGGAGATCGGGCATCGTTCCGACGTGCGATGCGCCTCTGCCGGCGACTATCGGCGGCTATGACATCTTGTCGCGACTGGGCGCCGGCAGTACCGCCGTCGTCTACCAGGCGCAAGACCGGCAACTCGGCCGGGTCGTCGCCTTGAAGGTCATGCAGTCCAACGCGCGCCCCGACGTGCGAGCCCGGTTCCGACGCGAAGCCATGGCGGTCGCCCGGCTCCAGCATCCGGAACTGGTTCCGGTGTTCGAGATTGGCGAGCATGACGGCCAACTTTTTCTGGCCATGGAATTCGTCGATTCGGGAAGTCTGGCCGATTACCTGCACGGTATGCCGCAACCACCTCGAGAGGCCGCGGCATTCGTCGAACGGATCGCGCGCGCGGTTGCTTATGCGCATCAAGAGAGCATCGTGCATCGCGACTTGAAGCCGGCGAACATCCTGCTGGCCAGTCGGCCACAAAGCTCCCCGGCTGCTGCCGATCGGCATCTTCCTTCCGCCCGGCACCTGCCGTTGGAAGCCTACCAACCGAAAGTGGCCGACTTCGGACTCGCTAAATGCTTGGACGAGGACGTTGATCTGACACGCAGCGACGCCTTGGTCGGCACGCCCACGTACTTGGCGCCGGAGCAGCTCCGAGAACCAAACTCCAGCGGTCCGTCCTGCGACATTTATGCGCTGGGAGTTCTGTTGTACGAGATGCTCTGCGGCCGAGTGCCGCTGGTGGGGCCGACAATCCTGGCAACTTTGCGTCTGGTGGCAGTCGCCGAGCCCTTACCGCCGCGGCGGCTGGTGCCGCAGGTGCCGCGCGCATTGGAAACGATCTGTCTCAAGTGCCTGGCCAAAGATCCGGATCGACGTTACGCCACGATGCTGGAACTGGCCGAAGACCTGCGTTTTTTCTGCGAAGGCCGGCCAATTCGCGCACGGCGCGTCGGCTGGTGCGAACGGACGTGGCTCTGGAGCCGTCGAAATCGGCTGGTTGCCGGCCTGACGGCTTCGCTGGTCGCCACGCTCGTCGCCGCCAGTTGCGCACTGCTCCTGATGTTGATCCGCGTCAATCGGCATGCCGAAGAAGCCGTAGCCCACTCCCGCCGGGCCGATGAGCACGCTTATGTATCGGACATGCGGATGGTTCAGCACGCCTGGGATGGGCACCACTTCGGTCGGTTGCGCGAGCTTCTCGAATCGCATCGGCCCGAGCACGCGGGTGGCATCGACCGGCGAGGCTTCGAGTGGTATCTCTGGAACCAACTCGGCGATCTCGCCGAATGTACTCTCGTCGGACACACCGGTTGGGTCAACGGCGTTTGCTACCAGCCCGACGGACGCTCCCTGGCCTCGGCCTCGGACGATGGCACGCTGCGCATCTGGACGGCTGACACCGGTTCGTTATTGCGGACCATCAACGCAGGCTCGCGAATGCTCGACGTGTGCTACAGCCCCGACGGCCGGCGCCTGGCCAGCGCATCGACGAACAGGGTGGTGCAAGTTTGGGACGCCGCGACCGGTCGCTCGATCGCGAAACTCAAAGGCCACACGCAGTGGGTCAGCAGCCTGTGCTTCAGCCCCGACGGCCGGCGCCTGGCCAGCGGTTCGCGCGACGGAACCGTCAGGGTCTGGGATCCGGACGCAGGCACGACCGTGCTCATACTGCGAGAGCACGAGGACGACGTCAACATGGTTCGCTACAGTCGCGACGGCAAGTGGCTGGCGAGTGCCTCGAGCGACGGCACGGTCAAACTTTGGGAGGCCTCTGCAGGAAAGCTCAACAAGACGCTCGCTCACGACCCGGGTGAAGTCAAGAGTCTGGCCTTCCGTCCCGACGGCCAGCAACTGGCCTCCGGGCTCGACGACGGCACGCTCACGTTTTGGGATTTGCCCAGCAGCAAAAAACTTGAATCCCTCCCGGCTCACACCAGTGGAATCTCAAGCATCTCTTACAGCCCCGACGGCGGCCAGTTGGTTAGCGCATCGGCCGATCGCACCATCCGGATTTGGGACGTTGCCACGCGACGTGAAGCTTGCTTGCTGCAGGGACACGCCGAATGGATCAGCGAAGCCTGCTTCAGTCCAGACGGCCAATTTCTGGCCAGTTCATCGCACGACGGAACGATTAAGATCTGGAATCAGCATCGTGAACGAGGAATGTTCAAACTGCCGCCGTGCCCCGGCAACGTGACTGGGTCATGCTTCAGCCCTGACGGCAAGACCCTGGCCCTGGCCGTGGGCGCGAGCGCGCAACTCTGGACTGTGCCACCACAAAAGCCACGACACCTTCTTGCTGCTGATGCCTGCATCGGTTGCCTGAAGTTCAACGCTGACGGCCGGCTGTTGGCCGTTGGCTCCGAGGACGGCCAGATCCACGTCTGGTCTCCTCAATCGGAACGCCAGACGCATGCCATGACCGAGCCAGGTCCGCCGATCGTCGACCTGTGCTTCGCGGCCGAGCCGCAATCGCTGGTCAGCATTTCCCGTGCGGGACGGGCCGTCGTTTGGAGGCTGGAACACGACCCGCCGATGCAAATTCAAACTCACGATATTGGGCCGCTGGCGGCGGCTTGCCTCGGGCCCGGGGGTCGGCGCGTGGCCACGGTCTTGGAAGACGGCTCGCTGCGTGTTTGGGACGTGGCGACCGGAAAAATGCTGTGGCGGCGTAAGGCGCACGCTCGACCGGCCGTTGCCGTGGCCTTTAGCCCCGACGGCCGATTGATCGTCAGCGGATCGGCTGATAAGACCGCGCGGATTTGGGATGCCGAATCAGGGCAGCCGCGCGCGACGCTCAACGGCCACTCGCACACCATCCTCGCGATCGCCTTCAGCGCCGATGGGCGCCGCGTCGTAACGGCGGCGAAGGATAAACTATTCAAGCTATGGAACGTCGACGCGGGGCAGGAACTCTGGTCGATCAAGATCGCCTCGGCGAGCCCGCTGAGCGTCGCCTTCGGTGCCGACGGCACGTACCTGGTCACCAGTGCCGGCGCCGACGTACGACTGTGGCACGCCCCGCACATCAGCGGCGAATGACGAACCAGTCGCGTCCGCCTCTACGCCGCCGGCGTCCGGCTTTCGTAAGCCACGCTATCGACGAAGTTCTTGGCTTCGATCCAGTCCTTGGGCTGATACTCAGGCAGATCCAGCTTCAACGCCGTGAGCAGTGCGTTGCACGCGTCGACGGCCTCCTGGTATTTGTCACCCGTCAGTCCGCCCGGCGTTGACGCGCAGGAGCACAAACAATCGATCGAGCGTGGTTCGATAGGGGGCGTACTTTTCCCGCATCAAGATCTTGGGCCAATCCAGTTTGCCCGTGACCGGATCGAGCCGCGCAATGGTCAATCGCTTCACCGTCGCCGCATGTCCGTATCGGAAGCTGCCTTCAGTGGTCTTGTTGCGGGCTGCGCTCTCGGCCGCCCGGTAGCTCTGATTGATCTTCCGCATTTCGAAGTAGGCCTCGGTCCCCTTGATCCGATTCTGAATGTCCATCGACTGGGCCTGTTCAGCGCTTATGGCCGCCATGGCCGTGGTGAGGTTATACAGGCCGGCCGCGCGGGTCAGATCGGCAGCGCCCATCTGGTAATTTCCGGCCGCAGTCCCGCCTCCCCAACCCCCGCCCCACCCGCCGCCATAGCCGTATCCGCCATATCCGCCGTAGGCGCCAACCGGGGGTTGGGCGATTGCCAGCGTCGTGCCGACAAATTCCGCCACACCCAGCACCAACAACAGCACCAACATTCGTGGCATCTGAAACCATTGCATAACGACTGTTTACCTGCGATTGAAAGTAAAGAGGCCGGCGCGTCGCGCAACCCGATCTGCCATCTATCTCTGATTATACCGGAGCGGTCTGGCCAATTCCCGAGTCGGTCGCCGATTTTTCTTGGCGACGAAGGTTCGACGGTGTTTATACTAATTTCTGCACAACGCGGATGCCAACGAAAAAATGCCCGTCGATTCTTTCCCCTGGGATGCGAGGAACTTATGCGCAGGCTCACGTCGCTCGTGGCCCTGATAGTTTTGGCCTGGAGTTTGCTGCCGGTTTTCGCTTCGTCGATTGCCGCGGCGGCAAATATCGATCAAGCAACCATCGGTCAACTCGTGGCGGCGCTCGGCGGGGCTGACGCCCAGGCTCGTCTGGACGCAGCCGATCGATTGACCGCTCTGGGACCGGCGGCCAAGCCGGCCGTGCCGGCCTTGGCGCAAGCCCTGGCCGACTCCAGCGCTGAACTGCGTTGGCGCGCCGCCCGCACGTTGGCGGCCATTGGCCCCGGAGCCAGCGACGCGGTGCCCGCATTGATCGTCGCCTTGAACGACAGCGAGACGTTGGTGCGAGCCCAGGTAGCCCACGCCTTGCGCAAGATCGGCGTGTCGACGCCTGAAGTCGCCACGGCCTTGGCCACGCATATCATCGACCCTTCGGAGCAAGTGCGTCGCGAAGTACTCAAAGCTTTGCTGTCGCTGCCGCCGAATCCGGAAATCACTCGGCCAGCGTTGATCAAAGCGCTTCAATCCGCCGATCCCACGATGGCCGCCGCTGCCGTGCAAACTTTTGCCGAGGCAGGCGCGGCCGTAGTTCCCCGGTTGATCGAAGGGCTCAAGCACAATGAATCGCAATATTGGGCCTGCCTGGCCTTGGGCGAGATCGGCCCGCCGGCCAAAGACGCGGTGCCGGCACTGACTGACCTCCTCGCCGGCGATCGGCCCGACGTCGTGTTGCAAGCGCTGGTGGCTTTGGGCCAAATCGGTCCTGACGCCGAATCGGCCGTTCCGCAAATCATAGGCTTGTTGAAGAGCCCCGTCGCAGCCGTGCAAATGGGCGCCGCCTTTGCGTTGGGCAAGCTCCGAGTCGCGAGCGCCGTCGTGCAGCTCAAAACGCTCGATGCAGCCGCCAACGACCCGCTGGTGAAAACGATTGCCGCGTGGGCGTTGGCCAACATTCATCCCGACGACGCCACGGCCGCCACGACGACGGCCGAAGTGATCGCAGCCGCGAAGAACGAAGACCCGCGCGTGCGAGCCTGGGCCGCCTCGGGGCTGGGTGAACTTTCGGGCGCATGGACTGCCGACGTGATCCCGGCGCTCGTCGCCATGCTCAAGGATCCAGATCGAACCGTCGCGGCCAACGCGGCTCAGTCGCTGGTCGTCGCGGGCAAGAAAGCCGTGCCCCCGTTGTTGACGGCGCTGGAAGACAAAGAGTTGCGCAACCAGGCTTTGACGGTGCTGTCGAGAATCGGCCCCGACGCCGCAACCGCTGCCAGTGGCCTGGCGGCCGCATTGTCGGATTCCGATCCCGAGTATCGCCGCGAACTGCTGTTCACGCTGGGGGCGATCGGGCCCGGCGCGGCGCCGGTCATCGATCCGGTCATCGCTCGCCTGGGCGACTCGGAAATGCGCGTGCGCTATGCGGCCTGCTTTGCGCTGGGACGTATCGGACCCGCGGCGCACGCGGCCAGCGCGGCACTCAGCAAAGGACTCACCAGCGACGATGCATTCCTCCCCGTGGCATCGGCTTGGGCCTTGCTGAAGATTCTTCCCGGCGACTCGCAGACCCTGAACACGGCCGTGCCCTTGATGGCCGGGGCGCTGGCAAATCTTGCCGAAATGCCGAAACTGGAAGTGATCCACAGCCTGGGCGAATTGGGCCCTGCCGCCAAACCAGCCCTGGCCGCGCTCAAAGCCGAGTTGAACGACCCCAGCCAGGAGATCCGCGACGCGACGCGCGACGCGCTGGAGCGGATTGAAAGTGCTAAGTGATGAATTTGTTTGGCAGTCGCTCATCACTTATCACTTAGCGCTCAACACTTCCTTTCCCGTCATCGGCGCACGTGCAGGGAACAGCCCCTGCGCGCGGCCGACTTCGGTCGCACACTTTGTGCAGCCACTGGGCCCTTGGCCGGAGGCTATCCTTGATGAACAGTGCGCAACTTTATGAAGTCGGTTTTGCCGACGAGGCGCCTCCGGCCTTCAGCGTTCGCACCCAAGCGCTTCAGCTCCTGCCTTTTGGGCAGCGAGGGAAGTTTGTCGCCCGATGCTACAGGCGTTTGGGCCGTCATGGGGCACGGGTTACATTCGCCTTCAATGTGCCGTCTGCCTCTATCCCAGTTCACCGGTAACCTAATGCTGGGTGACAAACGGTTAGGAAGTCAGTCGTGCAGCCGGGCTTGGCCCTACGATCCGCTCGCTCGCTTGCGACGTGTACTTGATCGCAACCGCACGGACGGGAATATGGCGGCCCCAGGCACAATCTTGCGATTGCCGCTGCCATGAACTCAAGAACGGATTCATGACGAACGGATTAGCACCTGGTGCGGCCTCCCTGTCTGCACTCTCTACGCCGGAGTATGCCAAAGAACTGGCCTGTAGGGCTAGTAAAATTCTGCACGAAAATCAGTGGCCAGTGATCAGTAGTTGGTGGCCAGTACGGCACGTAATGAGAAAAGAAAAGTAGGGTGAGCACCGCCCAACATGAGCATTGGTTCGCGGCACATGGTGTGCGATGCCCACCCTACGACTCTAGTGCTTCGTCAAACCCTGATTTTCGGGTAAAGGGACTTCAGTTTGGATCGAGCGTCGCTGATTCGCATTTGCCAATCGACGCCGCGTTGCGTGTCGTTGACATCACTCGACCAAGCCGCGATTTCGGTCTGTAGCGTCTTCAGTTCGCCGAAACGTCTGCCGGAGACACACTGCCGCGTCAGCGAACTCAGTTCGTTTTCGGCGATGTTGAGCCAACTCCCGTGTTTGGGCGTATGGCAGAAGTGAATCCGCCGAGCGATCGCCCGGGCACGCGCTGGCGGAAACGCCTCGTAGAACGCGCCTATCGTATGCGTGTTCAGATTGTCGCAAACCAAGGTCACGGTCGGACACTTCTTGTAACGCCCTTCCATCAGGCGGGCTACTTCCACCGCCCAATCCACTTTGGTCTTGGTCGCGCAGCTGTGGCTTCGCGCCAGCCCGCCAGCGGTTCGGTAAACATGAAGATGTTGGCCGTGCCTGCCCGCTCGTATTCGTAGTCGATCCGCTTGGCGTGCCGCTTCGTGGCCGGGATGGGCCGGCGCGTTTCCTTGACCAACTGCACGGGCTGCTCGTCCATGCAGAGTACGGGGCAGGCGGGATTATACGGTTTTTCGTAGGTGTCGAGCACTTCCTCCATCGAGGCCACGAACTCCGCGTCCGCTTCCGGCGGGATCACCCAGTATTGAAGCTTGCGATTGGTCATCCCGTTTTTTTCAGCGTGGAGCGAACGGTTTCGTGGCTGATGGCCGGCACGATTTCCAACTCCACGAGTTTCCGGGCCAGCAGCCGCAATGTCCAGTTGGCGTAGCCTTTCGGCGGCGAACTGAGCCGCATGGCGATCAATTGGGCTTCTTGCTTGCCGCCCAATATCTTCTCCGTGGCCGGTCGCTCACGAGGCTTGCCGTGCAGCGTTTGCGCGAAGCCATCGGCCACAAATCGCTCACGCAATTTCTCAACCGTGCGGGTCCGGCAATCGAACGCGTCCGCGATCTGCTCGTCGGTCCATGCCGGACCGGCTACGTCCGCCTTCAAGAGCATCTGCACCCGACGGACTTTCTGGCCCGAACCATTGAGCTTCCGCACCATCTCACATAGCGTTCGGCGTTCCTTCGCCGTCAGACGAACGATATACTTCTTGTTCATGGGAAACCTCCTTGTTGGCGGAAGAATCCCACATTTCCCGACTCAAGCCAACCCGAATCTTGGGCTTTGACAAAGCACTAGTTGTCTTCTTCGCGCTCTTCGCGACCTTCTATTCCAGCCTGCGGCACGGCCAGCGGGCATGCCAAATTAAGGATTCCCGCGAACCGTGTGCAGGCCATTCGCGGCTGTGTTATTCTGGAGCGATCCAAACCACGCTTTCAAAGCGAACCATCAACGCCCCCCCCAATCACACGCTACGAACTTGAAATGGCTGCGAGAAAGACCATGACCATCGCCCGTAGCGTACTTGTTGGCTGGGGCGTTTGGCTCCTTTGCGGCAGCGCCCCAGCCGAAGCCCAATCGCCGATCAGCCGGCCGGCTGGCGCATTGCCCACGGATCCGCAGGGACGGCCGGCTGAACCTGGACTTCGAAACCGGCACGCTCCAGGACTGGCATGCCACGGGCGACGCCTTCGCCAACCAGCCGGTCAAAGGCGACGTCGTCCACGTTCGCAAACCGGCCATGCAAAGCCGGCACCAAGGCAACTTTTGGATAGGCGGCTACGAGTTGCACGCGGATCGGCCGCGCGGCACGCTCACCTCGGCGCCGTTCAAAGTCACCGCGCCGTACGCCACGTTCCTGGTCGGCGGCGGACGTAACGAAGCGACCCGCGTCGAGCTGGTGCTGGAAGAGAACCAAAAGACAATCTTCCGCGCCTCCGGCACGGATGTCGAAGATATGGCACCCGTGGTCGTCGATCTGCAAGCCTACGTCGGCAAACAGATCTTCGTTCGGCTGGTGGACGACAGCAACGCCGGCTGGGGCCATCTGAATTTCGACGACTTCCGCTTCCACAATTCGAAGCCGGCGCTCCCCCAGCGCACCGGGCATCGACCAGTTCCTGCATGCGGGCTTGCCGCCGCAAGAAGCCGCCCGGGCCATGACGGTACCCGACGGGTTCAAGGTGACGCTCTTTGCCGGCGAGCCCGACCTTCACCAGCCGATCGCGCAGGCCATCGACGATCGCGGCCGGCTGTGGATCGCCGAGGCCTACAGCTATCCACGGCACGTGCCCGAGGCCGAAGCCCGCGACCGCATCCTGATTTACGAAGACACCAACGGCGACGGCCATTTCGACACGCAGAAAGTATTCCAGGACAAGTTGAACCTGGTCAGCGGTTTGGAAATGGGCTTTGGCGGCGTGTGGGTCGGCGCGGCTCCGAACCTGTTGTTCATTCCCGATGCGGACGGCGACGATCGGCCCGACGGGCCTCCGCACGTGGTTCGCGACGGTTGGGGATTCCATGATACTCACGAGACTTTGAACAGCTTCACCTGGGGGCCCGACGGCTGGCTCTACGGTTGCCACGGCGTGTTCACCCACTCGCGCGTCGGCAAGCCCGGCCAGCCCGACAATGAGCGAGTGCCGCTCAATGCTGGCATCTGGCGTTACCAGCCGCGACGCGACGTGTTCGAAGTATTCGCCGAAGGGACGAGCAACCCTTGGGGCGTCGATTTCAACGATCGCGGCCAGGCGTTCCTCACGGCCTGCGTGATTCCGCACTTGTTCCACATCATTCAGGGCGCCCGTTACAACCGCCAGGCCGGCCAGCATTTCAATCCTTACACGTACGACGACATCAAGACCATTGCCGTGCATCGCCACTGGCTCGGCTCCAGCCCTCACAGCGGGAACAACCGTTCGGATTCGGCCGGCGGCGGCCACGCTCATGCTGGCGCAATGATCTACCTGGGCGGGGTTTGGCCGGAAAAATACCGCGACCAGATCTTCATGAACAACATCCACGGCGCCCGGCTGAACGAAGACCTGCTCACAACCCAGGGCTCGGGCTACGTCGGCAATCGTGGACCTGATTTCCTGTTGGCCAACGACGCGTGGTCGCAGATTCTGAACCTGCAATACGGCCCCGACGGCCAGATGTTCATGATCGACTGGTACGATCGCAACCAGTGCCATCACTGCAAAGTCGACGGGCACGATCGCACCAACGGCCGTATCTTCAAGGTCAGCTACGGCGAGCCTCGCCCGGTACACGTCGATCTCAAAAAGCTCTCCGACCTTGAACTGGTGGATTTGCAGCTCGATCACAACGACTGGCACGTTCGGCATGCCCGGCGGATCCTGGCCGAACGCAAGCCGAACCCGGCAGCGCATGCCGCGCTGGAAAAGATCTTATTCGAAAACGCCGACGAAACTCGGCGATTGCGGGCTCTCTGGGCGCTGCACGTCAGCCACGGAACGAACGACGATCTGCTCGCCCGCTCGCTCAGCGACGCGAGCCCTTGGGTTCGAGCCTGGTCGATTCAATTGCTGCACGAGAATCGGCAGCAGCCGCTGCCGTCGGCAGTGCGGGAGCAACTCGTCGAGATGGCCGCGCACGACCCTTCGCCTGTCGTGCGGCTGTATCTGGCCAGCGGCGTTGGGGCGGACTGCCGCTGGCCGAGCGTTGGGATTTCCTGACGGCGCTGGTGTCGCACTCGGAAGACGCCGAGGACCACAACCTGCCGCTGATGTACTGGTATGCGGCCGAACCGCTGGCGGTCGAAGATTCGGGCCGATTGCTGGCCCTGGCGGAACAGGCCAAGATTCCGCTTGCTGTTGACCTACAGCGTGCAACGCATCGGGGCCATTGGCACGCCCGAGGCCGTGTCGTTGCTCGTCGAAGGATTGGGCCGAGCACCGACGACGCTCAGCGTTCGCTCTTCCTCACCGGGCTTGAATCACGCCCTCGAAGGGCGCCGCCAGGTGGCCATGCCGGCCGGTTGGCCAAGGGTTTCGGCAGCGCTGGCCGCTGGCCCGAACGCCGGCATCCGCAGCCAGGCATTGACGCTTGGCGTGACCTTTGGCGATGCGGCCGCGGTCCAACAATTGCGCGAACGGCTGAGCAATCGATCGCTCGCCGGCCGCTCGGCAAGAAGCGCTGGCCGGACTGTTGAAGATTCGCGCACCGCATCTGGCAACTGCCTTGCAATCGCTGTTGAGCGAGCCGGCCATGCGTGGCATCGGCCTTGCGAGGCCTGGCGGCCTTCGACGATCCGCAAACGCCGCCGACAATCCTTGGCGTTTACGGCGAATTGAATCTGTCGGAAAAGCAGGACGCACTGAATACGTTGGCCGCCCGCGTGGGTTCAGCCAAGGCTTTGCTGGCCGCGGTCGAGGCCAAGCAAATTCCTGCCAGCGATCTTTCGGCCGACCTGGTGCGGCAGTTGCAAAATCTGAAGAACGCCGACATCAACGCGCAGATTGCCAAAGTTTGGGGTACGGTCCGCGAAACGACGCAAGACAAGCAGAAGCTGATCGCCGAGTACAAAGCCCGGCTGACGCGTTCGCCGGAGCAATCGCCCGACTTGTCGCTGGGCCGGGCCGTGTTCGCCAAGACTTGTGCCGCAGTGCCATACGCTCTTCGGCTCGGGCGGCAAAGTCGGGCCCGAGCTGACCGGCTCGAATCGCGCCAATCTCGATTACCTGCTCACGAACATCCTCGATCCCAGCGCCGTGATCGGCAAGGGCTACCAGGCCCAGATCATCGTCACCGACGATGGCCGGGTCTTTACGGGCATTCTCCGCGCCGACGACCGCGACTCGCTCACCTTGGCCACGGCCAACGACACGATCGTGATCCCCAAGGGTGAAATCGTCGAGCAGGCGCTGAGCCCCAAATCGATGATGCCGGAAGACATCTTGAAACCGCTGGCAGAGAATGAAATCCGTTCGCTGGTAGCCTACCTGGCCAGTCCGCGCCAGGTGCCGATGCTCGCTCTGCCGGGCATTAACGCCGGCTTGTTCAACGGCCAGAACTTGAATGGCTGGTCGGGCGCCGAGAGTTTGTGGAGCGTCGAGCAGGGCGAATTAGTCGGCCGAACCGACGGGCTGAAGCGGAACGAATTCCTGGCGAACGAACTATTGCTGGGTGATTTCCGCCTGGCGTGCGAAGTGAAGCTGGTCAAAAACCAGGGCAATAGCGGCATCCAGTTCCGCAGCGAACCTTTGCCGGACGGCGAAGTGCGCGGCTACCAGGCGGACATCGGCCAGGGTTGGTGGGGCAAGCTCTACGAAGAGCGCGGCCGCGGCCTGCTGTGGAAAATATCGGGCGAGCCGCACGTCAAAAACGGCGATTGGAACCGCTACGAAATCGAAGCCGTGGGCAGCCGTGTGCGGACTTGGATCAACGGCCAACCGTGCGTCGATCTCGACGATCCGGCCGGCGCTCGCCGTGGCATCGTAGCTTTGCAATTGCATTCGGGCGGCCCGACGGAAGTTCGCTACCGCAACTTCCGCCTGGAGCTCAATCCACGCGCCGACTCGATCTCCAGCGCAAGCGCAGCCACCACTTCCGAGCCGCAGAAATGACGCTCCCTGGCGAATTGAACTACGACTTCCTCGCGCCGCGGCATATTGTATTCGGCTGGGGGCGCCGCCGCGAACTGGCCAAACTTGCCTTGGGTTTGGGACGCCGAACGTTCGTCGTGCTCGGTTCGCGCACCCTGGCGGCGGGCGACGTATGGGTCGAGCTGCGCGATTCGCTCCAGAACGCCGGCATTGAAGTCATTGTGGCGGCGACGATTTCGCACGAGCCACTGGTCGCCGACGTTGATCAACTCACCGCGGCACTCACCGCGCAGCACGCCGGGCCGGGCGATTGGTTGCTGGCCTTGGGCGGCGGCTCGGCGATCGATCTGGCCAAAGCCGCTGCGGCGCTAGCGACCAATCGGCACAGCCCTACGGTCAAGGACTACTTGGAAGGCGTTGGCCGCGGATTGCAGTTAGCGCATCCACCGCTGCCGATGGTTGCGATGCCAACCACGGCAGGCACCGGCTCCGAGGCCACGAAGAACGCAGTCATTTCGAGCTACGATCCGCCGTTCAAGAAAAGCCTGCGCTCGAACGAGATGCTGCCGCGAATCGTGCTCATCGATCCGGAGTTGAGCGTTACGGTGCCGCCGGAGACGACATCCTGGACCGGCATGGACGCCATTACGCAATTGATCGAAAGCTATGTCTGCCGGAATGCCCGGCCGATTCCGCAGGCCTTGTGTGTCGACGGACTGCGTCGTGCCTGGCCCGCGCTGCCGCTCGCCGTGCGCGATGGGCACGCGCGCGAAGCCCGCGAAGCCATGTCGCAGGCCGCGCTGCTGTCCGGCCTGGCCTTGGCCAATTCCGGCTTGGGATTGGCACACGGCGTGGCCGCGGCCTTGGGCTCGGTGGCCCGCGTGACACACGGTTTGGCGTGCGCCGTGATGCTGCCCGTGGCCTTGCACAGTCAATCGCGAACTTGCATGCGACAGCCTGGCCCGGCTGGCCCGCGAGCTTTGGCCAGTGTCTTACCCGAGCGATGCGGCAGCGGCCGATGCGCTGATCGACAATGTCTGCCAATTGTGCGACGCGCTGCACGTCCCGTCGCGATTGGGTCAGCTCGGCGTGCGGTCCGATCAACTGGACGATCTGGTCGTCGGATCGCGAGGAAACAGCATGAACGGGAATCCGCGGCAGCTTTCCGATCCCGAGTTGCGCAGCCTGTTGGAGCAAATGCTGTGATCATCGCTGCCGGCTTCGAGTAGTCGCTGCACGATGCCGTACAATCAGCTAGAATTGAGGAGAAGCAATGCGGTTCTGTTGCCGCGACGCTTTGTAACCGCACGGTGGAGTTTTTTCCGATGAACTGGCGAGAACGGATATTTGTGGACCCGCTCGTTTGCCACGGCCAGGCGTGCATCATAGGAACCCGCATCATGGTGTCGGTCGTGCTCGATAACCTGGCCATGGGGTTGCCGATCGACGAGTTGCTGAAAAGCTATCCTTCGCTCGTTGCCGAGGATGTACAGGCTTCGCTGGAGTACGCCGCCGAGTTGGCGCGTGAGCGGACTGTATCTCTACCGTCCGGTGCGGCCTGATGCATAAGTTCAAGGTTGACGAAAACATGCCGATCGAGGCGGCGCACATTCTCGCCCAAGCCGGCCACGACGCGGTGAGCGTCCTTGACCAAAGGCTAGGGGGCCAACCTGAACCAAGCGTGGCGATGATTTGCCAGCAGGAGGCCCGGGCAATAGTGACTCTCGACCTGGATTTCGCCGATATTCGATCATATCCGCCGACCAGTTACGCTGGCATCGTCGTCTTGCGGCTTGCGCGACTCAGCAAGCCAAATATCTTGGCCGTTGTTCAACGGCTTGTGTCCCTTTTGAAAACCGAGCCGCTGGCAGGCAAGCTGTGGATCGTCGATGAAGCGACAGTCCGCGATCGCGGCTAAGACGGAGCAAATGCTGTGATCATCGCTGCCGGTCTCACTCCTGCCTGGCAACAAATTCTCCAGTTCGAGCAATTGCGCGTGGGCGAAGTGAATCGCGCCCGCCAAGCCGTCTGGTGCGGGTCGGGCAAGGTGTTGAACGTCGGCATTGCGCTGCGGCATTTGGGGGTCGAAGCCTTGACCATCGCGCCGCTGGGAGGCCCTGCCTGGGCAGCCATCGACCGCGAGTTCGCCGAGATGGACGTGCCGCGGCAGTGGATCCCGGCGTCCGAGCCGACGCGAGTTTGCACCACGCTGCTGGACGATGCTCTTGGGGCGACGACCGAACTGGTGGAAAATGCCAGGCCGCTCGCGACACACGAATTGGAAGAGTTCTGCCGCGCGTTCGCCGAGCGAGCCGCACAGGCCGAGGTGGTCGTCCTGACGGGCTCTTTGCCTCCCGGCACGCCGCCGCGTATCTACAGCGATCTGCTGGGCCAGACCAGCGCCGCTGCCGTGCTCGATATCCGCGGCCCGGAATTGCTGGCCGCTCTTGAATGCCAGCCGACCGTGGTCAAACCCAACCGTGAAGAATTGGCCGCGACGCTCGGCCGGCCGCTGGCGGACGATCGCAAACTGGTCGCCGCCATGCGAGAGCTGAACGATCGGGGGCGCAATGGGTGGTGGTCACGGCCGGAAAAGCGGCCGTTTGGATCTCGTCGGGCAGCGAAGCGTGGTGCCTCGACCCGCCCACCGTACGACCGGTCGTCAACCCAATCGGATGCGGAGATTGCCTGGCTGCCGGCATTGCCGCCGGCTTGGCGCAGAAACAGACCGTCACTCAGGCAATTTGCCAAGGTGTAGCCGCGGCAGCGGAGAATGTAAGCCAGTTGCTACCAGCCCGGTTGGACAGGAAACGCGTCGACGCGGCCGCCCAGACGTTCCAGCTTAGGAGGCCGTAAGATCAAGCGAAACCGAGTTAGCTCAGCAACAAATAACTGGCCAGGCTGATGATGCCTGCGATTGGATACAGATCCACCAATTCGATCACCGAGGGCGCCTCGTCCTCTTCGGCGTCTTGGCGAACTTCAAGCATCTGGGTCATCACGAACCTTTCACACGAACGTGTACGCGAAATGTGGGCCAAAGGGCCCCCCCTGCCAACCTCGCGACAAGCCGCCTGAATGCCGCACGCTGGGGGAATAGCACTTCCCGTACCAAGTGCTGCCATGTCGAATTTCCGCGACGCGTGGTGAGCCATGTTGTTGTTCATAAATACTTACACCAAAACGTCTTCGTTCAATTAATCCCAAGCCATTTTTGGCCCGATTAAAACCGGCGATTCGGAGTCGGAACCCGCGAATCGCCTACTTTAAATGCGGCAATGCGCAACGTTTGGGCGTCTCCGGGGAGCGACCGAGGAACCGACGCTTCGCCCCAGCAACCGGTCGGGCCTCGGATTAGCATTTGCCGCCCTACCTCGCAACCCCGATTCGCTGCTGCTAAAGTGGAAGCATGCCCGTCCCGCACGCCGTGGGGCCAGGCCGCAAAAGCGAATCGAACGTGATACTTTTGTTCGAAGCATTACGCGGATTCCAGCAGCGGTCGAACACGGGCAGTTCTTCAACCATTCAAACGCTCGGTGACGCATGACTTCGACGCGCTTCGCGAAATCCCTGGCCTTGATCTGCTTGGTCATTTTGTTGCCTGCCTGGCAAACCGCTTCGGCCCAAGAACCAGAAGTCGATCCGAATCAGGATCAGAACGTTGCCGAACTCATTCGGCTGAATAACAAGGTCGGCGTGAACCCGCGCATGCCCGGCAAGCCTCCGGTGCGCGTGCTGTTCAAGAACGCACAAACCAATGATACGACGCTGCAACTGATTGCCGGCTTCACGAAGCTGCAGCTGGTAGACTTGGCCGGCACCCGCGTGACCGACGAGGGGTTGGCCGTGCTTGCGAACCTCACGGAGTTGATGTCCATCAGCCTGGAAGGCACGCAGATCACCGATGCCGGACTGGAAAAACTCATCGGCCTGAGCAAGCTCGAAACGCTGAATCTCAGCCATACGCAAATCACGGATGCTGGATTGGCTCAACTCAAGCATTTCGCGAAGCTCAAGAATTTGCAATTGATCGGAACGTCCATCACCGACGGGGCCCTGGTCAACCTGCGGGTGCTCAACAAGCTCGACGCACTCGGGTTGGGCGGAACTAAAATCAGCGATGACGGACTGAAGCAGTTGCGAGCTACGGTTTCGAGACTCGACCTGGGGAGCACGCTCGTTTCGGACGCCGGCATGACCTATCTCAAGCGATTGGGCGGCCTGGAAACCCTGGACCTGGATCACACCAAGATCACGGATGCCGGGCTCGATCAACTGTTGCGGTTGGAATACCTGACCCGCATCCGCATCGACCACACGCAGGTCACCGACTCTGGCGTCAAGAAACTTCAAGACGCCCTGCCCAAGGCCGAAATCATCCACTGATCTTCGCTCGCTTCGCCGGGAAGAAGCAAACGACGCGTGCCATTGGCTTCGCTGGTGCGAAAAGGGGACTGGCCCGAGCCGCCCGGCATCCCTAGCGGTAGAGTTGGCCGGCAATCCAACGGCGGGCGTGCATGCCTGGCGAATTGGTTGCGGCCGAACGAGCCGGTTCGACCGACTCGACGCTGCTGATGTTACCGGCCTCGTCGCGGACTTCAAGACGGACGAATGCCTGCGCCGGATTTCGCAAGGGAATCTGGCATTCGTACGTGCCGCGGTTCTCCATCTCGGTTTCCAAACGCTGCCAGGGCCCGTTGCGCGTCGGACTGTAGCTCAGGGCCACCGGCCGCGCGGCGAGCATGGCATCGCTGGCTTCCCAGCGAACGGTCAGATGCTGCTCATCGTCGGCGGGTCGCAGCTCGGTGGAAATCAGCCGCACCTTGGGCCGAGTGGTGTCGACGCCCACCCAGATCTGCGGCAGCTCATCGGCTTTGGGCCGTTCTTCGCGCACGCCGCGCTCGTTCTCGGTCACCAGCCAGAAGCCGTACAGCCCCTCGGCATCGACGCTGACGAGCATTGGGCTTTGCTGGTCGTCGTCGGCGCCGAACAGCTTCCAGCTTCGACCGCCGTCCCCCGTCCACCACAACTCGACCTGGCGGGGACTAACCGCGCTGGTAGGCTGTGCATTCTCGCGCCCTGCGCCTGCCCCGCGGTATTTGACGACGGCGGGAGAGTCCGGTAACTGATCGTCGTAGTCGATCTCGAACGAAAGCGAATTCACCATCCGGGCCTTTGCATCGGCGGGCATGCGATCGCAGGGGAACCCGGGCACGACGGCTTCGGCCGCGCGGAGCGGTTCGACGATCACGCGCATATCGGGCTGGGCGATTTTGTCCGGCCACAGTTTGCCGGCCGCATCGAGCGTCTTGACGGCGAACCAATACTCGCCGTCTTGCGGGGCGTGGAAGCTGAACTGCATCTCGTCGGGCCGGGCTGTCGCTGCGACGTTCCACGATCGGCCGCCATCTTCGGAGACGAACAACTGCACTTCGCGGTTCCGCTCCGGCTGGATCCAAGGGATCGAGCCCGAAAGGGAATCGTGAAAGATCGCTGCATCGTTCTGACGGCCGGCGGCAAGGGCGGATTGGCAGCCAGAGCGAGTTGCCCGGCGACCAAAATCAACCCTAGCGGCGCCAGGCATTTGGCGAGCCACATTGCGCGAGGGTACCTCGAAAGCGAAAGTGCTGTTGCGAAAAGATCTGCGACGGCACTTCTCTTATCGACGACCGCGAAGAAGCGTCTTGAAGCCAAAGACGGGCTGGCCTGATCTGGAGAAACTGGGAAAGTGTGCCGGGGGCGATAGCGATGCTATCCGCTACGCAAGAGCACCAATTGCCGCCCGCTATTTCGCTCCGGCCATCAGCAGGGCGAACAAATCGGCGATCTCTTCCAGTGAGAGCTGATTCAGCAAACCGTCGGGCATGGCCGACTTTTTGCTAGCAATCGTCTCGTCAATCTGGTCGCGGAATCGTGGTCTTCTGACCGTTCGACTGCAACACGACGATCGACTTCTCGCCCGAGGCCCCGATCATGCCGGTGTAGGTTTTCCCTTCGACGGTGGTGACCGTCTTGCTGGCATATTGATCGGAGATGATGTGCGAGGGGAAGAGGATCGACTCCAGGATCTCGCGTTTCTGGAACCGCAGGCCGACGGTCGACAGGTCGGGCCCCAGGGCTTCGCCCCGGCTGCCGAAGCGATGGCACTTGATGCACTGGGCCTTTTCGAAAACCTCGAGCCCGCGTCGCGGCTAAGCGCTCGAGGCTTCAGGCCCGTTCAAGGCCGCGAGCAGTTCCTGTTCGGTCCAGCGGCTACCTTCGGCATCTTTGGGCAGCACGGCCGCCGGGGCGTCGGGGTACTGCTCGGAGTACCATTTCTGCCATCCGGCCAAGACCATTTCCCAGGACTGGCCGTCGGGCCCCTCGGGCTTGCCGCACCATTTTTCCAAGAGCTTCAAGGCCAGCGGAGCGCCGTCTTGCCCCAACTTCAGGCCGACCAGAATGACTTGCCGCACTGGCTCCGGGCCGCTGGGCCGCTTGTCCACGGTTGCCAACTGCGTGAGCACTTCCTGCGCGGCGACGCCTTCCAGCGAAGGCAACGCGCGAACCAGCAGCGCCCAGTTCTTTCCGCCTGGCGATTGCGCCAGCCCCATCGCCAGATCGGGCCGGCGTTCGGGCTGCTCCTCGAATGCCTGCCGCAGGTAATCCATGGAAGCGTTGTCGGCGCTGCGGCCGAGAATCGCCACGATTCCGGTTTGCAGCCGCTCGGCGGCTTCACCATCGGCGCTGGCCAGTTCGCCGTCGAGATCGACCAGTTGCTGAATCACTTGAGGCTCGGGGTGCTCGGGCAACTTCATCAGAGCCGACAGAGCCGCCATGGGCCATTGCTTGCCGTTGGCCAGCACTTCGCGGCGCTCTTTCTCGTTGAACGTCTCGGCGAAGTCGCGCATGACGTTATCAACATAGCCGGCCAGGCCGACGCCGCCCTCGAGCTTCTGGGCGTCTTCCAGGTATTGCACCAGGGCGAACTTCTGCTGGCTGGTCCAACCCGATTTCAAGAACCGGGCCATGAACGCAGCATGTAGCTTCTCGGTTTGGGGCGCCTTGCCGTTGAGCTCCTGCAAGATGCGCGGCAGTATGCTGGGCTCTTGCAACTGAACCGCCAGGCGCAAGATCTCGCGGTTCATCCGCCACTCGCTGGCCGGGTATTCGCTCGCCAGGTCGCGACGCAACTCGGCCACTTCGTCCCCCGCGATATTGCCCCGCACGACGGCCAATTCCAGCACCCGCAACAGGTCGACAAAATCCGGATCGCTGAGGTAACCCTGCATCAACGACCGGCAACGCCCGACGACCGCTTCGGCCGTCTTCTTGTCGGGCTCGACGGTCAAAAGCGCCGTGGCGCCGACCAGGAAGGAGCGGACTTCCTTGGCTTCGAGCACGACATTCTTCCACTCGGTGACTGGAAATTCTTCCAGAGCGCGACGCGCGGCCCAGGCCGTGAAACGGTCGGAATCAGCCAGCGCCGCGACCAGCGTGTCGATCGGAACTTCATAGCCGCCGCGGGTGATTGAATCGCAAGCCATCCGCCGCACGTTGGCATCGGGATCGGACAGCAGCCGGGCCAGGTAGGGTCCGGCCGCGTCGTCGGGCTGGACACCCAGCAGGAAGGCCGCTTTGGCCCGCACGGTGGGCTGCTTGTCGCGGGTCAGTTTCAACAGGGTTCGTCCGCTAGCTGGTGGGCCGTAGAGTTGCGTCATTGCCAAGGCTCGGCAGCGGTCGTCGGCGCGGTGCCGAACCGTCTTCGATCAGCGCCAGCAATTGCTTGTCCCATTCGGCTCCCAGACGTTCTTGCGTGCCGGCTACCTTTTGCCGCGCCCAGGCGCTGCCCGGTTGCGGCTGGCGAACGGCTTTCAACAACGGGTTGTTGATCGGCGGAGGCACGGCGCGGCCATTCCAGACGATGCGGAACACGCCCCCTTCGGTTCCGCGTCCGCCCGTACAGAAGTACAACCAACCGTCGGGGCCAACCGTCAGGTCGGTCACGTTCAACGGCCGGCCTTGCACGAAAACTTCGCTCGTCGCCTGGTAGCCGCCGCCGGAAGGCTTCAGATGCACGGCCATGATTCGGCCCTGCGACCAGTCGCCCACGAACAGCGTGTCGTGGTACTGCGGCGGGTACATGTAATGGTTGTAGACTTCCATCCCGGTCGGCGAACCACGATCGGTATTGATCGTCGCCGGCAGATTGTCGAGGTAATACTCAGGCCAAGGCGACCAGCCGCTGCGCCAGCCGAACTCTGCGCCCCGAGGCCAGCTGATCGACGCGCGTGGGCCGGTACCAGGGGAGGCCCAGATCCCATTCCATGTCGGAATCGCACGTGAACAGATCGCCACGTTCGTTGAACGACAAGTCGTAGGCGTTGCGCAGCCCGCCAGCATACAACTGCACGAAGCTGCCGTCGGTGTCGGTGCGAATCACCATCCCGCCGGGCGCCTTGGTGCCGGCAATCTGGCCGCTGGCGTCTTCATATTTGGGCTGCGGCAGATCGCCTTCGTAGGGATGGCGGTACGGGCTCTGCGCGTCGAAGGCCTTCTTGACGCCCGAATGATTGCCGACGATCACGTAGATCAGTCCGTCGGGGCCGAGCGCCGGCGCGTGCGGTCCGTGCTCGCCCATCGAACCTTCGAACTCGACGAGCGCGGTGATCTTCTCGGCCTGGCCGTCACGGTCTTCGTCGCTCAATCGGTAGAGCGCCGCTCCTTGGGGGCCGTCGCCGACCACGAACACGTCGCCGTTCAGGGCCAGGATTCCTTGCGAACTGGTGACCTTGTCACAATAAGTGGTCGTGGTTTCCGGAATACCGTCCTGGTTCTTGTCGACCACCAACAGCAAGGGGCCGCGTTCGCGCGAAGCGAGAATCTCGCCCCATTCGTTGAACGTCATGGCGATCAGCGAGCCGGTGGCTTCGTTCTTGAGCACCCGCTCGACGTGAAAGTCGCGGGCGACCGTGAACCGCTTGGTGTGCGAGCCGTCGGCGGCGACGACCTGGTCTCCCCAAGGCGCGGCACTCCCGAACTCGCCAAACCCGACGGGCGCCGACCACGAGGCGTCGTTGAAATACAATCGTTCCCAGCCTGGAACCTCGCGATTGGAAGTCTTCCAGGTATTGTCCGTCGAATAGGCGATTTCGGTGTGGCCCGGCGCCTTGACGACCAACTGCGCAACCAGCCCGATGGTCGTGCCGGTGACGTTCTCGCCCTTGATGGCGATCACGTTGCGGCCCTTGATCAGAGCCTTGCTCAGATCGAAGGTCTGCATCAGTTTCCAATTGTTGCCGGTGCCGATGCGCCGGCCGTTCAAATACAAATCGTAGCGGTCGTCGCAAGTGATCTGCAGCCGTGCGCTCTCGATGGTCGTGACTTCGAACGTCTTGCGAAACCAGGCCGTTGGCGACAGCGGTTGATCGGCGAGCGGAGCCGGAGCCCAGATCCATTCCGGATCGCCCGCGGTGACGGGCGTCTCGGTCGGCTTGGTCGTCGTCGCCGGTGGCTTGGCGGGGTCCACCGGTTTGGCCGCCCATGCGGAACTGGTCGTCGTAGCGACGGCCAGGCATACAAGCGCGAGCAGCATCCTGCTGCGGAGCCTTTGCACTTCCATGGCATGCTCGGATATAGAAGGGATTCGGCGGACGATGCTAAGTAATGTATCGGCCGGGGGCAATGGGCGGGTAAAGTACCAACTTTCCACGATTTAGAGCAACAGCGCTCTGCACGCTCGCGACGCCAGCACTGACATTTTTCTAATATTGTGCTGCCAGCACTTCGCGGCCCGATTCGCAATCGTCCGACAAATCGCGTATTCTCATGCTTCGACGCCAGCACGTCCGCCCCCGTGCAGGATTGAGTTCACACCCCGCATAACAGTTAGCTCTCGACGATGAATCGCGACGACGCCTTGGCTCTGGTCTGCGAGTACACGCAAAGCGACAGCCTGCGCAAGCACATGCTGGCAGTCGAGGCGGCCGTGCGGGCGTATGCCCAGAATTTCGGCGAAGACGTCGACAAGTGGGGCATGGTCGGGCTGCTGCACGATTTTGACTACGAGCGCTGGCCCAACCCGCCCGACCATCCATTGCGAGGGGCCGAGATCCTGGCCGGCCTGGGCTATCCGGCCGACATGATCTATGCCATCAAGTCGCACGCCGACTACCTGACCGACTGTCCTCGCGTCTCGCGGCTTGACAAGACGTTGTACGCCTGCGACGAGTTGGCCGGTTTCATCGTGGCCGTGGCCATGGTGCGGCCCGAGCGGTTGCGCGGCATGCAAGCTTCGAGCGTCAAGAAGAAGCTGAAGCAAAAAAGCTTCGCGGCGGCCGTGAATCGCGACGACATCGTCCGCGGCGCCGAAGACCTGGGCGTGCCGTTGGACGAGCACATCGAGTTCGTCATTGCGGCCCTGGCGCCGATTGCCGATCAGCTTGGGCTGGCGTGACGGGGCGAATTCCGGGTAACGGCAGTATCTGCTGCCGTTCAGCCGAGCCGTTCCAGGGGCATGGCGTTTCGTTTTCAGCGCATTGATTGCGCCTTCCTATGCCCAATTCAGGAACACCTGGTCGAGGAAGGCCGTATTGTCGCCGCCGTGCGGGTCGAGGCCCAACAGCTCGATGGTGTGCGCGCCGGACGAGACGGTGAAGGTCGCCGTGTCGTACTCCGCGTAGCTCGTGCTTGAGGGCATGATGGTGCTGACCGCGACACCATCGACCAGCACCTCGATCGTCTGGCCTGCTTGAGGGACATTAGCCCGCTGGGCCGCGTCCAGCGACATCGAATACGTCCCACCGGCGAGTACGACCGATTGGCTCAGCGAGCCGGTCATTTGAATGAATGCGACCTGGCCGCCTTGCGGCGGTTGGGGCCTCCGGCCGTGAAGCTGCTGCCATTGGCGGCCACCCCCGCAAATCCGCTGAATGCCCACGGCGAACCTGTAGGATCGTACTGAAAGGCTGCGATGCCCGACCCCTGCGACGGCGCTCGAAGCCGGGGTCGAGCGGCTGGTTCGGCTGCGCGATGACGATCGACACCTGATCGATCAAGGCCGTGTTGTCGCCGCCTTGCGGATCGAGGCCCAGGATCTCGATCGTGTGGCTGCCGGCAGTCACCGTGAAGGTGGTCGTCGTATACAACGCATAACTGGTGCTGGTGGGTGTGATGCTGCTGACCGGAGCGCCATCGACTAGTATTTCGACCGTCTGGTTCGAAGGGCCGGCGGCGCGCTGCGCCGCGTCGAGCGAGATCGAATACGTGCCGGCCGCCAGCGTGACCGATTGGCTGGCCGAGCCGGTGATTTGAATGAACGCCACCTGGTTGCCTTGCGGCGCGTTGGGATTGTTGGCCGTGAAGCCGCTGCCGTTGCCGGCCACGCCCGCATCGCCGCTGAACGTCCAGGCCGAACCTGTCGCGTTGTACTGATAGGCCGAAGGGCCCGCAAATGGGCTCTCAAATCCCGCGTCGAGCGGTTGATTGGCCGTGACGTTCTGCACGGAAACCTCGTCGATCAAGGCCGTATTGTCGCCGCCCAAAGGATTGAGCCCCTGGAACGTCAGCGTGTGGCTCCCCCCGTGCCGATCACGAAACTGCCGCTGGTGTACGAATCGTAGCTCGTGCCCGTCGGGTTGATGCTGCTGACGAGCTGCCCGTCGACGAAAACTTGAATCGTCTGGTTCGAGGGGCCAATGCCGCGCTGCGCAGCCAGCAGGTTCACATCATAGATGCCTGGCGCGATGGTGAAGGATTGGCTCACTGATCCGGTCATTTGAATGAAGGCCACCTGGCTGCCTTGCGGCGCATTGGGATTGTCGGCCGTGAAGCTGCTCGCGTTGCCGGTCAGCCCCGCATACCCGCTGAACGTCCAAGCCGAGCCGGTCGGATCGTACTTGTACGCTGTCGTACCCGAGCCCTCGGACGGCGTCTCGAAGCCCGGATCGGTTGGCTGGTTTGCCTGCACCGCTACGAACGACACCTCGTCAACCAAGGCCGTGTTGTCGCCGCCTTGCGGGTCGAGGCCCAGGATCTCGATCGTGTGCGCACCGGCCGCCTCGAAGAACGTTCCGGTCGTATAGGCCGAGTAACTGGTGCCGCTGGGCGTAATGGTGCCCACGAGTGCATCGTCGACCAGGATCTCAATCGTCTGATTCGACGGGCCGATGGCGCGCTGCGCCGCTTCCAGCGAGATCGAATAGGTGCCGCCGGTGAGCGTGACCGATTGGCTGGCCGAACCGGTGATTTGAATGAACGCTACCTGATTGCCTTGCGGCGCGTTGGGATTGCCCGTCGTGTAGCCGCTGTTGTTGCTGGCCACGCCCGCATCGCCACTGAACGTCCAGGGCGAACCGGTCGGATCGATCTGGTACGTGCCCGAACTCAGGACGGGGATTTCAAATCCGGGATCGGCTGGCTGGTTCGATGCGCGGCTTGAACGGTGACGGCATCGACCAAGGCCGTGTTGTCGCCACCGTGCGGGTCAAGACCCAGAATCTCGACCGTGTGCGCGCCGGCCGTGACGTTGAACGTCGGCGTCGTATACAGCGCGTAACTGTTGGTGGGCGTGAACGTCGCGATTGCCACCCCGTCGATCAGAACCTCGATTGTCTGCCCTGCCTGCGGGATGTCCGTGCGCTGGGCCGCGTCGAGCGAAACCGAATACGTGCCGGCGGAGAAGGTGAACGACTGGCTGGCCGAGCCAGTGATCTGAATGAACGCCGCCTGAGTGCCTTGCGGCGCGTTGGGATTGCCCGTCGTGAAGGCGCTGCCGTTGCCGGCCACTCCTGCGTATCCACTGAACGTCCAGGGCGAGCCCGTCGGATCGTACTGGTATGCCCCCGCCGCCAGGGCTGGCAGCTCAAATCCGGGATCGGACGGCTGGTTCTGCGGATTGGCTTGAACGATGACGGCATCGACCAAGGCCGTGTTATCGCCCCCCTGCGGATCCGTCCCCAGGAACTCAACCGTATGCGCCCGGCCGTGACGCTGAACGTCGGCGTCGTAAACAGCGTGTAGCTGGTGCCGCTGGGGGTGAAGGTGCCCACGAGCGTGCTATCGACCAGCACCTCGAATGTCTGATTCGAGGGACCGATAGCGCGTTGCGCCGCATCGAACGAGATCGAATACGTGCCGGTTGCAAACGTCACCGATTGACTGGCCGAACCGGTGATTTGCAGGAATGCCACCTGGTTGCCTTGCGGAGCGTTGGGATTGCCCTGCGTGAAGGCGCTGTTGTTGTTGGCCACGCCCGCATAGCCACTGAACATCCACGGCGAACCGGTCGGATTGTACTGGTACGCCCCCGTCGCCAGGGCCGGCAACTCAAAGCCAGGGTCGTTAACGGTTGGATTATTGGCAACCACGGTGAAGCTGCCGGACGTGGCCGAAGTCAGCCCCGCCGAGGTGACCGTCAGAGTGTAGCCGCTGCCGGGATTGTTCAAGTTCAACCCTGAGAAACTGGCCACGCCGCCGGTGGCGGTAGCGGTGAGCGTTCCGCCCAAAGTGCTACCGCCCGGATTGGCCAACAGCGTGACGGTTTCGCTGCCGCTGAAGCCCGTGGCCACATTGTTGTAGGCGTCTTCGGCCGTGACGGTGATCCCGAACCCGCTGCCGGAGAGCACCGTCGACGGCGGCTGGCCGGTGATGATTAATTGCGTGGCCGCTCCGGGCGTAACGGAAATGGCGCTGCTCGTAGCGGAGATCGTGGCCGAGGCGTCGGTGGCCGTGATGGTATGCGTACCGACCTTATCCAACGTCGCCGTCACCGTGGCCAGGCCGCTGCTGAACGACACGGCGCCGAAGCTCGCGCCGCCCAAACTGTCGGTCAGTGTTACTGAGTCACTGAAACCCGTGACGACGTTGTTGAATTGATCCTCGGCCGTGATGGTAATACTGGCCGTCTGGCCGGCCGAGAGGCTGTTGGGCGAAGCCGAGACGAGCAGCTTATTGGCCGCGGCCGGCGAAACCGAGATTGCGCTGCTCGTGCCGACAATTGTGGCGGTCGAGTCCGTGGCCGTGATGGTCTGTGTACCGGCCATGTTCAATGTAGCCACGACCGTGGCCAGGCCGCTGGTGAACGTCATGGCGCCGAAACTCGCGCCCCCTAGTGAATCGGTCAGCGTTACAGTGTCCGAGAAGGCCGTCACGGCGTAGCCCAAATCATCTTCAGCCGTGACGGTCAGGCTCGTCGTCTGCCCGGCGGTCAGGCTGCTCGGCGTGGCGCTAATAACCAGTTGCGTAGGACTTGTGGAATGCTGGTAAGAGCCTAAGTCCGGGTCGCTCGGGCGGGCAAAGTCGCGCGCGTCGGTCGTAATGCCATTGATCGCCATCCCTGTGCCGATGGCCGGGCTACCCGCGAGCAGGGCAATTGTCTCGACTTGTCCGCCGTTATTGGCCAGACTCGCGGCCAGCCCGACGTTGGAATCGGTCACGCCGGTGATTACGTTGGTTGAATTAAAAGTCGACGTTCCGTTCGAGCCGTGGCCGACGTTGCTCGCAAGGATAATGATATTGGGCCCGGCGCTCGTGACGCTGGCCGCGTTGCCCGTGTTGTTTCCGTTACTGCCGTCGATTTCCTGGGTCACCAGGTCCGCGACGCCGTTGCTTGAGCCGTTGATGCTCCCCGAGAGGATCGAGTTGAGGAGGCCGACCGAGGAAACAGTAGCACTCCCGTCGGCGAAGTTGTTGCCGGTCGCCAGATTGTAGATCGCGCCCCCGTTGGCAGATCCATTGCCCGAATCCCCAAGGCCGGCGACCACGGTGTTGTTGGCAATCGTGTCGTATGTCAGCGCGGCGTTGCCATCGAGACTGAAAATGGCGCCGCCATAGCCACTGCCGCCGCTGCCGCCATTGCCGGGATTCTGACCGTCGACGCTATTCCCACCCTGTGCGACGTTGTTCGCCAACGTGCTGTTGACGATGACGATCGAGCCGAACATGGAGAACACCGCTCCGCCCAACCCGGCGCCACCGCCGCCCACGTCACCGTTCGAGTCGCTGCCGCCGCCGAAACCGCCGTTGCCGAGGTAACCACCGCCGCCGCCGAATCCACCGTCACCGAGACCGCCGCCGCCACCGCCGAATCCGCCATTGCCGGCGATTCCGCCGCCAGCGCCAACGCCCCCGGATCCACCACCAGCAGTGAAGGAAGCGAAGCCACCCTGGCCGAAGCTCCCGCCGAGACCAGGGGTTTGCCCTGCAAAGTTGCCAATGCCCGGGCCATTCCCACCGCCATCGCTCCCTCCATCTGCCAATCCACTTTGGCCGCCACCGGACGAACCGTTGGCGTTGGCTGCGAAGCCGCCGCCTCCGCCGCCCTGGTAGATTTCAATGCCCGAACCCGGTGTATCGGAGCCCGTCCCTCCCAAGCCGCCGTAGCTGCCCGCGGCGAAGCTGCCGCCGAAGCCGCCGCCGTTGCTATTTGCTTGCCCATCCTGGCCCATGCCGCCGCCGCCCGCGCTACTGCTGAATATTGAACCCAGGGAAGAACCGCCCAGCGCTTCATTGCCGTCCAGGGTAACACCTTCGAGCCAGAGATTTCCCTGGTTGAAGATGGCTCCGCCGGCACCCAGTCCTCCGCCACCCTCGCCGCTGTCGCCCCCTTTGGCAAGGCCGCCGGTCAACGTCAGGTTATTCAGCATGAGCGTGCCCAGCGGCAGTTCGGTGGAAATTGCCCCCGCAACATAGAAGAATCGGAATGCATCGGCCGTATCTTGCGCGAGCGAGCTGCTGCGCTGGAGCGTGCTGCCGTTACCGAGGATGGTAACGTTCGACGAAATCGCAGGCAGAGCATTCGGTCCGTACCAGTTGTTGTCGGCAACCGTGAAATCGTATGTTGCCCCCGAAGCCAATACGACCGTGGCATTGCCCCCTGTGTTGTCGGCCGCATTGATCGCGTCGCGCAAGCTGACCGTAGCGCCGAGCGTCGCGTAGGTGACGTCCGTGGGATTATCGAGCTGGTCGGCCGTATCGTTGACGGTGATCGTGTAGTCTGGCTGACTGATTGGTTGCTGCCATGCGCCCAGACTGGGCAAGGTCGTGCGCCGCGTCCCAGCTTCGTCCGTAAAATGCGTGAGAAACGTCCCGGCCAGCGTACCGGCGGCAATCGCCGGGCTGTTGGATGGCAGGTTCAGCGTGGCTGGATAGTCTATGTTGGACGTGAGCGCCACGCTCGATAACCCAGGATCGCTGGTGAGCACGCCGGTGGACGTATACGTTGCTGTACCATTGGTGCCGAAATTCACCGCACTCGAAGTGGGGACGATGTTCGGACCGGTACTGGTTGCACTAGCCGCGTTGCCGGTATTCGCAGCGTTTCCGCCGTCGATTTCCTGACTGACCAGGTCGCTGGTGTCTCCCAAGTTATCGGCCACGATCGAATCCACGAACGAAAGGCTGGTACTGACGCTGGCGCCGAGGAGTAGTTGTTGCCATAAGCCAGGCTGTAAATTCCGCCGCCATCGGCCGTGCCATTACCAAGGTCACCCTGGCCGGAAACGACGGAGTTGTTGGCGATGGTGGCAAACGTCAGCGAGACCGCGCCATCGAGGTTGAAGATCGCGCCGCCGAGTCCGCTGCCACCTTGGCCGAGTTCGTCGAAGAACTGGCTGTTTCCACCTTGCGCGGTGTTGTAGGCCAACGTGCTGTTGACGACGTTCACCGAGCCATACATGGAGAAGACCGCGCCACCCATGCCGGCCCCGCCGCCGCCGCCGATACGAGCGTTACCGCCGCCGAAGCCGCCGAGACCATTGCCGCCGCCAGAGCCCCCGTTGCCGCCGCCGCCAGCTCCGAAACCGCCATTGCCAGCGCCGTCTTGAGAGCCGAGGCCACCGCCGCCACCAAAACCACCGCCGCCGCCAGCGAGTCCGGCGCCGCCACCGCCACCGACTCCGCCGCCACCTGCATCGACTGAATTGCCACCACCTCCTGCGCCGAAGTCTCCGCCCAACGCACCCGGGTTGCCGGTCGCCGCTCCGGACCCTCCCTCTCCGTCGTTGGTGTATCCTGAACCGGACCCGCCGAATTCGCTCTGGCCCCCGCCGTCGGGGCCGCTCGCGTCGGCAGTAAATCCGCCGCCACCACCACCGCTGCCGACATTGCCACTGCCGCCAGCTCCGCCATAGCTGCCGACGGCAAAGCTGCCGCCGAACCCACCACCATCGTTGCCCAGCGAGTCTTGGCCCATGCCGCCGCCGCCATTGCCGGCGAACGTCGAGAAGCTGCCCCCCAGGGCGGTATTGCCTTCGAGCGTGACGCCATTGAGCGTCAGATCTCCCTGGTTGAAAATGGCGCCGCCGGCGCCCAAGCCGCCCCCGCCTTGAAACGCGTCTCCTCCTTTGGCCAGGCCGTTGGTGAGCGTCAGGTTCTGCAACGTCAATGTTCCGGAGGCGAGCTCGCCGGAAATTCCACCCGAGACGTAGAAGAAGCGAAAAGAGTCGCCCGTATCTTGCGGGAGCGAGCTGTCTCGCTCCAGTGTGCTGCCGTTGCCTTGAATGACGATGTCGCTCGCGATCGGCGGCAACGCATTCGGCCCATACCAGTTGTTGTCAACCGAAGTGAAGTCATACGTCACGCCCGAGCCCAACACGATGGTGTTCGTGCCGCCGGTGTTGTTGGCAGCGTTGATAGCGTCGCGCAGCGACACGCTTGAGCCGAGCGTCGAAATCGTATCAGTCGTCGGATTATCGAGCGTGTCCGTGGGATCGTTGACGGTGACGGTTGCCAGCAGCCGGCGATTTTCCAGCGATTCGAACTGCAAGCGGCGAAAGCCCAGCGGTTGAAACAGCCGGGCAAGGCGCGAAACGAAGCTCGATTTGGGTTTGGCGCGACGATCAGGCGAATTGCTAGCAGGCATGAGTCCGATCCCCCGACAAACGTAACCACTGAACGCAGCAAGGCTTCGATTCCACCCGGCGGCACTTTTCTCAAAGGCGCATCCGGGGGAGAAACGTCGACCTGCTCTAGCAATCGGATTGCGCGTTCACCTAGCCGTGATCTTTCTGGCCGGAGTCCACAGATAAAAGCCGTGGAGTCAATGAATGCTGCCGCAGCAAGAAAGGTAATCGCTGACTCAAAGAGTGGTACGAGCACGTGGCCGTTTGCCAGGCGTCTGGCTCACGGACCGTGTTGCAATTCGATTAGCTCGGCCGTCGAACGCAAGGAAGTTGGTCCTGGAAGTGCGATACCAGCCGTCGAAAAACGACTCCCGGGCTGGCGTCGCGGCTGGAATGCCTCGGCCTGGCGCCGCGGCGGGTGAAAATTCACGCCGCGCTGGAATTGAGAGGAGGAGAGTTGCTAAAATGGCAAGTTATTCGGGCCCGGATCGGCTCCGGGCTCCAGCCAAAGGGGGAACGTCGTTCATCGAAGAAGGAGATTTCCATGCGCCGCAATTTGTTAGGGATGCTGGTGGGGGTTGCCGTGGTCGGCTTTTCGGCACAAGCGATGGCCGCCGGCGAGCTTTCGCCCGAGGTGATCTTCAGGAATAGGGACGTGAATGGCGACGGCAAGCTGTCGTTCGAGGAGTACGTCGGCAAAGCCGCGGGTGCGACGGACGACAAGACCAAGGAGCGTTTCGCGAAGCTCGACAAGGACGGCGACGGCTTTCTCTCATTCCCGGAGTTCGCGGCAGCGCCTCGCTTCACAAAGAAGAAATAGCTCCCTGCGATCGCGGTTGTCTGGTAGGTGGTAACGAAACGGGTCTACGTATCCGGTCGATCCCCATTGCGCCCTAAAGCCCAAGTCACCCCGCCGTCGGCACCTGAAACTCGATCAGTGCGAAGCCCAGGTGTACCAGCAGCACGTAGAGCGTGGCCCAGAGAACGGTCGAGGTGATGCCCAGGCTGACGTCGGTGCTGGAATGCTTCGGCCGCGCGCCGCGACAATAGGCGATCGCCGCAATGCCCGCGCCGCTGGTCAATAGCTTCGCCACCAGCCAGCCCGTGCCGCGATAGAAGAACGAACCGGGTGCGCGAAGCTCATGATGAAAATGCGTGTCCCAATAGAACGGGCCAAAGTCCGGATGCGTCGATGTGAACACCAGTAAGCTGGTCTGCTTGGCCGTGTAGAAGCCGATGGCGACCAACAGCAGAATGCCCGAAAGAAAGGCGTAGCTGATGTTCGTGGCCAGGTACCGCGGCGGCGGAGCGTCGAGCGTCCGCAACGCGTCCCATTGCTGGCCGTAGACCTTGGCCCCCACGTCCGAGGCCACGGCCGCCCCGCAACGCGCGGCGATCAGCAGCGACGCCAGCAGCGGCACGAACACTCGATAGGTCGTGAACCCCAGCGCCGCCAGCAGGTTCTCGACGATCAACGGCTCGGTGTACGAACGGAACGGCAGGAAGCGAAAGGTGAAATACGTGGCCACGTAGCCCGAGATGGCTCCGGATACGGCAATGTACAGCCAGGACGACGGATCGGCCACCAGCCGCAAATAGTGCAGCAGATAGCGCAGCCCCCAGGACGGGCTCTTCCAACGCGGGATCAACCGGCCGGGAAACACCAACGCCTCTTCCGCCGCTTGTGAGGCGGCCACAAAAAAATCGCCCACGCTTACGAGCGCCCGCCCCATCGCGCCGGGCGCGGCCTTTGCCGGCGACGATGTGTCGGCAGTTGCAGCGGCCGCGGTTTGCTCGGCGCCGAGCGCGGCGTCAGGCCTGAACAACGTATCGAGTTGGTCCCACTGCTGGCGATCGATGACGCGCAGGCTGCGAGTCGCCGGGTCCAAGAGGTAAATGCGATCCGCGATCGGCGCCAGCGCTCGATCGTCGTGGGTGACGATGATCGACGTCTTGCCGTGGGCCCGGTGCGTGGTCTGAATCAGGCGGGCGACTTGGGCACCGGTGGCCGCGTCCAGCCCCGAGGTCGGCTCGTCGTACAGGATCACGGCCGGGTCGAAGGCCAGCGTGCGCGCGATGGCCAATCGCTGACGCTGCCCGCCTGAGAGCGACGCGGTGCGCACATCGTGGGGAACGCCCAACTCGGCCAGCAGTCGGGCTGGTTCGAGTTGCGGCCGGCTGGCGCCCTGGGCCGCGGATCGATGCTCAGCCGCGAACCGCACGTTATCGAGCGGCGACAGTTCGTCGAACAGGGCGAAGTTCTGAAACACCACGCCCACCTGGCCGCACGCTCCGCCCGAGGCCAGCACCTCGCGATCGTCGAGATATATTTGGCCCTCGACATTGATCTCCGCCCGCCCGGGGCCGATCAGCCCGGCCAGCACGCGCAGCAGCAACGACTTGCCTGCGCCGCTGGGGCCGACGATGAGCGTGATCTGTCCCGGCTCGAAGCGCGCGCTGCCGCGATCGACCAGCAAGCGATGCCCGGCACGGAGCGACAGGCTGCGAATCTCGACCGCCGTGGCAGCGGGTGGGGGAGTTTGAGCCATGAACAAAACTCAGGAACGAAATAACCACAGAGGCACGGAGACGAGGCAGATAGGACCAGAAAGCAGGATAAAAATGGGTCGCAAAAAACTTGTGATTGGACGTTGTTATCTGAAAGCTGGGCCGCCGATTTTCCAATCCTTCAGATCTCTGCTTTTAGGATTGGATCCTTCCCTTTTTCTTCCCCCTCTGTGTCTCTGTGCCCCTGTGGTTTTCTTGGTTCATCTACCGGCTTCCATACTCGACTTCGACGGTCAATTCCCCGTCGATCGTCACTGGGTGACCGGCGGCGGCCGGGGTGTTGAGCAGGAACCAGCGGTGGTCTTTATAAAGGATTTCCGATCGCAGCACCTGGGCGAATTCGGGCGTGATGCCGGCGCTCTGGGTGCCGAAGATCATGTCGCCGATGCGTCGCAGGGCCGGCTCCACCCGGGCACTCGTCACGTCCAAGGCCCGCTGCGTTTCGGGGCTGTTCAATTGCCGATCGACCGTTTCGCGGAACCGCGGGTTGTCGACGATCACTTCGCGGAACAACGATCGCAGCAGAGTGTGCAGTTGCGGATCTTCGGCCATCAATCGCAGGCTGCGCCGGGCGGCATCTTGCACGTGATCGTTTGCCGCCGCATCGCGCAGCACGTCGGTGATCAGCCCGGCGAAATCCTCGGAATGTTTTTCCAGGATCGGCATGGCGTCGTGGTCGAAGAAGCGGTTCCATTCCTGGTCGGTCAGATTCTTCTCAGGCAGCGGCGAGACATCGTAGATCAATCGCCAGCCGAATCGCCACACGGAGACCTTCTGCCACAGCTCCTCGCCCACTTTGCGGGCCACCGGCTCAGCACGTGCCCGGGCGATCGGGAGGATCTCCTGTTTGATCAGCGGCAAAAACTGCTGGTCGACGATTTCGCGGCGATACTTCTCGCCCAGACTGACCAACTCCGCGTGATGCCGCTCGACGGCTCCCGGCGTTTCCTCTTCGATGACGGTCAAAAGCTGTTTGAGCGTGGCCTCGATGGCCGGCCGCAGCGCGGTGGCCAATTCGGCCTGATGGTCCAAGACCAGTCGATCCAACTCGGCCACAATGCGCTGCTTGCGCTCGGGCGTGAGCAGGGCGCTGACCACCCAGGCTACCGATTGAGGCTTTGTCCGATACGTGATTCGGGCGTCGGGCCCGACAGGCGGAGCCGAAGGATAGACCAGCGCCCGAGCGTCGCTGACATTGGCCTGGCTCGACGGCAGCAGCTTGTCGTCGACCAGCAGAGCCTGGATCTCGCCCACGCGACGGAGCATGATTGGGTGCTCGGGGCCCGATTCGTGGACGAAAAGCGGGTCGCCAACCGCCACTTCCGTGGGCCGAGCAAAATGCAGCCGGATGGTTTGCGGCTGCCGGGTCCAATAGCGCCACAGGCTGGGGAGCAGGCTCGTGTCGCCGGGCCGATTGGCATGGCGCTGCGCGTCGAGCCATAGCCAGGGGATCGATACCACTGCGGCGGCGACCAGCAAGCCCACGGCCATTCGCAAATATCGCACGGCCTGTTTCATATTCGCGCGTAGCCAGCAGAATCGATCTCGGACATAGGGTTCGCTCGTGCTCTATCGTACGGCAATCGAGCGTCGCGGCCAACAACCCCGTGCGAGGAGACCATCAAGGCGATTCGATTCTTCGAGTTAAAAAACACCAGCCCGACGCGCGAGCGAGGGTGTCGAACGAGGGACACCCTCGCTTACGCGTCGGGCTTGTATTTCCGAGGCGGCTGGGTGCCATGGCCACGCTTGCCGTGGCCATGTTCGCGGCGAGAACGCATGCCCACGCAAGCGTGGAGCATGGCACCCGTGCCGGTGCTTGGGACACCGGCCGATTCGCTACGCGCTGGCGGCAACGCGGCCGGGCACTCCGCCCGACCAGACGGGCAATTCGCACAGCCCGCCGCCCAGGTACTGGTGATGCCAGAGTTGGGTCGCCAGCACGCTGGTGATTCCCATCTCAAGAAACACGCGTTCGAAGGGAAGCCGTCGGCCGCCGCAGTAGGCCGCATAGGCGGCGCGGACCTTGGCCGGATCGAAATAGGGTGTGCGGCTCAACGATTCGTGGCTCAGCAACTGAGCCACGTAACGCGGATGGCTGGAAAAGAAGGTGTCGGCAAACGGCGCCCGGAACATGGCCTTGGGGCGGGCGGCAATTTCCGCCGGCAAGTACCGGGCCGCCGTGCGGCGGAGCAGGTGTTTGTCGCGACGAACGCCCCGCAGCTTCCAGCGCGGATGGATGCGGGCACACAGCGAGATCACGTCCTCGTCCAGGAACGGGTAACGGGTCTCGACCGAGTTGGCCATGGCCACGCGGTCGCCCTTGTGATTGAGCAACAAGCCGGGGAGCATCGTCTTGTAGCCCAGATAAAGCGACTGGTTCAAGGGATGCCAACACTGCATTCGCGGCAAGTCGAGTTCCAGATCGTCGTAGGCCAACCGGCCGTTGAGCGCGGTGAACATCTCGTTGCTGTAGAACCGGCGCCGCGACATGGCGACGGCGTGGTAGAAATCACTCTGCGCGTGCGGACCGCTCAACAGTCGATCGATGCGACCCACGTCGCCCGAGCAGCCTTGAGCCCAGGAAACGACTTGCCGCAGCGAGCGGCTCATCACCGAACTGGGCCGGAACCGGCCGCAGTCCAGCGTTCGCAGCAAGCGGTGGAACTTGAACCAAGGATAACCGGCCAGCGCTTCGTCCGAGCCTTCGCCGGTCAGCGCGACTTTGTAACCCTGGCGATGCACTTCGCCCGACAGCAGCAGCAGCGCCGCGCACGACGTATCGACCACCGGGCAGTCGGCGGCTTCGATGATGCGCGGATAGGCCTCGGCCAGCGCCGCACTGTCGCACCGCAACACGGTCGGCCGGGTTCCGATGGCCCGCGAAGCTGCCATGGCTCGGTCGGTTTCGTCGAGCCGGGGATGCGTAATCTTGACCGTAAAACTCGAAATGGGTTGCGAGCGATGCCGCGAGGCCACGGCCAGCACCATGGCCGAGTCGATGCCGCCGCTCAAGTAGCCCGTGATTGGTACATCGGCCCGCAGGCGCAGTTCGACCGCCCGGTTGAACGTGGCGTCGAACTCGTCGACCAGTTGCTCGCCCGGCGGGTCGTATTCGTCGCCGCGATCGGGGAAGTCGAGATCCCAGTAAACATGCTCGCTGAGCTCGGCCGCTTCTTGAGAATCGTTCCAGGCAAGTTTCAAATATCGCCCCGGCCCGAGGGCCGAGATGCCTGCGAAGGCCGTGCGCCGCGAGGGCATGGCGAAGAACGTGAAGATATGGTCCAGGCCCAGCACGTCGGCCTGGGCGGGAACCCGGCCCGAGGCCAGAATCGCCTTGATCTCCGAGCCGAAGTACAGCCAGTCGTTTCGCAGGCAGTAGTGCAACGGGCAGATGCCGACGCGGTCGCGAGCCAGGATCAATTGCCGCCGCTGCTTGTCGTAGAGCGCGAAAGGCAAACTGCCCGCGCAACCGCTCGAACATCGCTTCGCCGTACTCTTCCCAGAGATGAACCAGGATTTCTGAGTCGCACGACGAGCGGAAGGTGTGCCCTTGGGCTTGCAGGGCGGCACGCTGCTCGCGATGGTCGAACAGCTCGCCGTTGAATACGGCCACGACCGTGCGGGATTCGTTCCACACCGGCTGCCGGCCGTCGGCCAGGCCGACAATGCTCAGCCGCCGCGAGGCAAAGCCCACACCCGGGCGCGAAAGAAACCAGCGTCGTCCGGGCCACGATGCACGATGGCGCCGGCCATGCGGGCCAGCGTGGCCAGATCGGCATCGCGATGTCCGTGCAGATCGATGAGACCGGCAATTCCGCACACGGTCGGCAGACCCTCGGGAACTTGGGGCGCGAAAGCCGTCGTGGCTCCGGGGGCCGCAACGAGCATGCGCCCGGGAGTTTGCGGAAATGCCTGTCCGCTAATCAGCGGCAGTACAGCACAGCTCGTTCCAGGCTGTCAAGTAGCGCTCGGGGGGGCGAGCCGCCACCCGCAGCATTCGTGGAGCGGGAAATGGCTGCGTGAAGCTACTGGATCCAGCCGCCGCCCAAGACGCGATCGCCCTGATAGCAGACGGCCGCCTGGCCTGGAGCCACGCCATTGCGTGGCTCTTCGAGCACGACCGAAATGCGCCCATCGCCGGTGGGCGTGACGGTGGCCGAGACCGGCGTGCTCAAATAGCGGATTTTTACCTGGCAATGGACCGGCCCGCTGGGTGGATCGACGAGCCAATTCAAGTCCGATGCAGTGAACTCGCTGCGGGCCATTTGCTCGCGCGTGCCAATGACCACTCGCCGGCTCTCGGGTTCGAGCCGCACGACATAACGCGGCTCGCCAAAGGCGAGACCCAGCCCCTTGCGCTGACCGACGGTGAAGTTCTCCAGCCCCGCATGACGGCCGACAACTTCCCCCTCGACCGTGACGACCTCGCCGGCCAGATCGACCGAGCCGTGCCGCTGGCGAACGAAGTCGGCGTATTCGCCTTCGCCCACGAAGCAAATCTCCTGGCTGTCCTTCTTATCGGCGACGCGGAGCCCCAGATCCCGGGCCATGCTGCGGATCGCGTCCTTGTGAAACTGGCCGACCGGAAACAGCACGCGGTTGAGCACCTGGCGATCGATGCCGAACAGCACGTACGACTGATCCTTGCCGGGGTCGACGCCGCGAACCAATGCAGGCGTCGATTCACCGGCGACGGGCAGAAGCTGAGCGTAATGACCCGTGGCGATGAACTCGGCCCCGACGCTGTCGGCGTAATCGCAGAGCTTGCCGAACTTCAGCCAGTTGTTGCACATCACGCAAGGGTTCGGCGTGCGGCCGGAGACGTACTCATCGACGAAGTAGTCCATGATCCGGCCGAACTCTTCCTGGAAATCGAGCGCGTAGAAGGGAATGTCGAGCCGGTCGGCAATTCGCCGGGCATCGGCCGCGTCGCTGGCGGTGCAGCAACCCTTCTTGTTGGCGCGTTCGCTGAGCGGCGGCACCATGCTGACGATCGGCAGCAGGCTGGGCCGGTCTTCCGTGGCACAGGCAGTCGCGACCGGCTCGCCATGACGCATGAACAGGCCGATCACATCGTGGCCGGCCTGGCATAGCAGGTGTGCCGCGACGCTGCTATCGACGCCGCCGGACATGGCCAAGACTACGCGTGCCATCGTTCGCCTGAGGTTCTACTGGGAGTGGACGTGGAACGGGTGCAGACGCGGCAGTGCGAAAAACGCCGCAGCCGCGAGAGGGTATACGCCAGTCTACGACGCCGCGGAAAACCGGACAAGGCTGGCGGTTGTGCTGACGCAGAAGTGCTCTACACTGAGAGGTTTAATGCCACTTCGCTCACGTTCGTGCGGGCTGCATGGTCAACAATCTCCCGGTCAAAACTCTCGTCCACAAAGACCTTACCATCGAAGGCTACTCGCGGGCCGCCGTGCAATCGTACTGGCGCATCCCGGAGTTGAAGATCGGTTTCGACCTGGGGGCGCAGCCCTGGGCCTTCATGTCGACGCCGGTGTGGTTCGTTTCGCACACCCATCTCGACCACATTGCCGCGTTGCCGGTCTACGTGGCTCGGCGGCGAATGATGAAGATGGAACCGCCTACGATCTACATGCCCGAAGGGGCTATCGAGACGGTTGAGCGAATCCTGAAACTATTCACGCGGCTCGATCGTGGCCGCATGCCCTGCCATTTGCTGCCGATTCATCCGGGCGACGAGGTCGAACTGTCGCGCGAGCACGTCGTCACCGTCTCGGCCACGCAGCACACCATTCCTTCGCTCGGTTTCGTCGTTTGGGAGCGGCGGCGGAAATTGAAGGCCGAGTTCCAGAACCTCTCGGGCAACGAGATCCGCGACTTGCGGCTGGCCGGCACGGAAGTGACCGAAGAGCGCCGCGTTCCCAAGCTGGCCTATGCCGGCGACACTACGCCCGAGGGCTTGGACAACTGCCCGGCGATGTACGAAGCCCAGGTGCTGATCACCGAGCTGACGTTCGTTGCGCCGCGGCACCGCAAAGACAAGATCCATAAGTTCGGCCACACGCATTTGGACGATTTGGTGGAGCGGCGCGAGCGGTTTCACAACGAAATGATCATCGCGGCCCACTTCAGCACGCGCTACAACATCAAGCAGATCCGACAACACGTCGAAGCGGCCGTGCCCGATATGTTCGGCGGCCGGCTGCAATTGTGGCTGTGAGGGCAGAAGGCAGAGGGCAGTAGGCAGAGGGCAGTAGGCAGAGGGCAGTTACGCTGTACTTGCGGCGGTAATGACAACGTCGGCCTGGCAGCCTCGAATTCGTCAGCGCATTTGTCCACAGCGTGCAGCGGAGCGCATTTCCAGCAGACTCTTCTCTGCCTACCCTCTTCCGCCTACCCTCTTCTGCTACTTCGTAAACGTGACCTGCGCGGGAGCGTTCTTCCAACCGTACTTGGATTCGAATTCCGCGACTGAAAGCATGGTCTGGTCTTTCTCCGTCTGCAGCACGAAGACGAATTGCGGCTGGAATGACGGGTCGACGCGGTAGTTGCCGTTGGCGCTCAGCAGCACGATGTGGTCGAGTTCATCGAAGATCAGGCCGCGGAGCTGAGCGTTGGGGTCTTCCCAGAACTGCACCATGCTGTCCTTGGTGCCGCCGACCATCCGCGAACCGTTGGCCGACCAGGCTACATAATCGCCGCGTACGTCGGTGCCCAATCGCCGCAGGTCCGAGGTTTGCAGATCCCACAGGTCGATCGAACGCCGGCTCTGGCAAGCGACCAACATTCGCTTGCCGTCGAGCGACCAGGCCAGCGAGTTGACGCCGCCCGACGTGCGGCGCTGATCCAAGACGGTCTTGGGAATCGAGCGGCCCGTGGCGGTTTGCCAGAGTTGCACGAAACCCTCGTCCAAACCGGCCGCGATGGCATACCCGTCCGGACTGAAGGCCAGCGCCTCGACCGATTTGCCGGCCTTGATGGTCGATTGCAACTGCCGCCGATCGGTGCGCCACAAGCAGATCGAGCCGTCCGAGCCGCCCGAGGCCAGCAAGTTGCCGCGCGGCGTCCAGGCCAGATTGGTCACCGCTCCGGTGTGCCCCTTGAGTTCGCCGAGCGGCTTGCCCGAAGGTTGCCATAGCCGAACGATCTGGTCGTTGCCCCCCGAGGCCAGGGTCTTGCCGTCGGGCGACCAGGCCACGGCCTTGACCGGCGCGGTGTGGTCTTTCAACGTTTGCAACGCTTTGCCAGTCGCTACGTCCCACAGGCAGACGGTCTTGTCATCCGAGGCCGAGGCCAGCAATTTGCCGTCGCGGTTCCAAGCCACTGCGGAAATGTTGCCTGTGTGCCCTTCGAGCGTATGCAGCAACTGCGCGGTGACGTTGTCCCAGAGCGCGAGCTTCGTCGTTCCCAGGCCGGTCACGATCGGTTTATTCGCCGTCCAAAGGGGCGGCGTGATACGAGCCACGATGTGCTGATAGAGCTGCTTGCCCGTGTCGGATTGCGAGGCCGTGATGGTGGTGTCGTCGAGGGCGAAGATCTGCTCGGGCTGGGGCCAGTAAAGTTCGAAGCCGTTGAGGAAAACCGCCTTGGGCCGCTTGCGCGTCGTCGCTCCCCAAAAGCGTGCGCGGCCGCCGGCGCTGGCCGCGCACAGCACCTTGCCGTCGGGCGACCAGACCGCGTTGAACGACTGCGCTGGCGATCGTCTCCAGGACGTTGCCGCTGGGCATCTCGTAAATGATCGATTGCCCCACGCTGCCGACGAACAGCTTCTTGCCGTCGGGCGACCAGCGAACGCAGAAGTGTGCTTTGGTCGGGTCGTCCAATGTCTGCACGACTTTGGCCGTTTGCACGTCGACGATCGAGACGGCTCCTTGCTTCACCGAGACAGCAACCTGCTCGCCACCCGGCGACCAGTGGATGGAGCGCACGTCCTGACCGGTTTCCAAAACCACCCGCTGCTCGTCGCTGGGCACTTTCCAAACCCAAATCCAGCCGCTTTCGCCGCCGGCCGCGAGAAGCTGTGTGCCGTCGTGATTCCAGGCGACGAAATCCACATGGCCATTGGGCGACGGGAAGGCGCAGCGGCATGCCGTTATGCGCGTCCCAAAGCCGGATGCGGCCGTCGCCGCGCCCGCCCGAGGCGATCGTATTGCCGTCAGGCGACCACGACAGGCTCATGATGTGGCTGTTGTGGCCGACGAGCACTCGCATCAGCTTGCCAGTGGCCAGTTCCCAGATATGGATCGAGCCGTCGACGCCGCCAGTGGCGGCGAACTGGCAATCGGGGCTCAGGGCCAGCGCGTTGAGCCGGCCACGATGTTGCCGCGTCTCGACGGTCCAGCTTACGGCGCCGGTGAGTTTGGCTGGTTCCGTGACCAGCGCCATGCGGCTCATGGCTTCGCCCGGCGAGAGCTTGAGCGGTTGGGCTTCGATCTTGACGGGCTCGATCTTCGCGGCTGTTCCGGACTCGCCGGCCGCAACGAACGACAGCCCGCCGAGCAACGCAATGAAGATGACTAGGGCCAAGCCCGGCAATCGCACGATCATATCGGTCTCGTCCTACAAAACTGAATGATGGATGGGGTGCGTTCTAAATCGCAAGGGCAAAGGGGACGACCCAAAGCGTCTACAGTTGTGCCGAGTCTTGGTCGTTGCCTTGGCGAATGCCAATGGTTCTAAATTTGAGCTTCCGATGCAGGAACACTAATCGGCGCTAATCGACACGAATCAGCATTAGTGAAGATTAGCGTTTCTCTCCGTATTGTCATGCGGAAAACTTGGAGCACCGGCACGCTAATTCGTCCCCGCAGCGGCATGCTCGGGCGTCTTCACCTTCGCTCCCTCTCCCTTGACGGGAGAGGGCTGGGGTGAGGGTGCAGCCGGATCGCCCCATTCGATCTTGCAGTTGGGCAGGGATTTTTGCAGGGCGGCGATTTCGGCGGGGGTAACTTGGGTTTTATTGACGGCTAGGGTTACGAGTTCCTTGCAACCCGCAAGCGGCGAAAGTCCGCAACTTGCGTGTTGCGGCACCAAAGGTCCGTCAGCTTCATTCCGTGGAGCGGTGACAGGTCCGACAATTTGCCCTTGATACCCGGCCGCCGTCGCCGCCGCAATTCAAGAGCTTCAATCCCGGCAATGCCCGCACAGGCGAAATGTCAACGATGTTGTCGGAAAAAAACCAAACTCGGTGACAACGCCTTTTCTATTCTTGGCCCCACCACCCCATCGAACCCAGAATTCAATTCCATCAGCTTTTTGCTGACCGCTTCGATCTGCTGCTCGGTCGGGAGCTTTTGCGTGTCGGCGATCCACTGCTGAAAGGCCGGGTCGAGGCAGGCAAGCCTCGTAGTGTGGGCATTGCCCACTTTCTGCTGCCCGGCGACGGTGGGCGATGCCCACCCCACGTCCGGCTACGAGGCGTCGAGCGGTCGCACGATGCGGAAGCCGTAGAAGTCGAGACGGTACGACGGCGTGGTGCCACCGCGAACCGCGCTGCGAGAAACGGAAGGATAATGGTACCAACTCCCGCCGCGGATAACCCGCGCGGTGCCGCCAGATGGGCCCTGCGGGTCCTGGGGCGGGCTCTTCTCGTACCACCTCCCATTGAACCAATCCTGGCACAGTTCTTGAGCGTTCCCGTGCATGTCGAATAAGCCGAAAGGATTGGGGAGTTTGATCGCAACCGGCTGTGCTCTGTAGCCGGCGTTCTTGAAAAACCAGCCATACTGGTCCAACTGAGATTTGTCGTCACCAAATGAGTACTGCGTCGTCGTGCCGGCCCGGCAGGCATATTCCCATTCCGCTTCGGTCGGCAGCCGGTAACCCAAAGTAGTAGGCACACTCCGTGTGCCGTTGGCCTGCGCCGGTTCGGGCGACGGCTCACGGAGTGAGCCTGCTACGATCCAGCCCCCTTTGCCATCGGGCCGATACGAGGGGCGTATCCCCTCCTGCTCGCTCAGCCACGCACAGTAGGCGCAGGCATCATTCCAGGTGATTTCCGTGACGGGCATATCGTCCTGGATCGGGTAGCGGGGGGTCTTCCAGTCCTTTCCCTTATTCGCCTCCTTCACCGCGCCGGTCAGCACCCTGTCGCCCGAGTTGCCGAATCCATACCTCTCCGCCTCGGTCACGTATTTGCTGGCTTCCACGAACTTTCGGAACTGGGTCACCGTCACTTCCGTGGTGCCCATCCAGAATGGCTGCCTGATCATGACCCTGTGTTGCGGCATCTCGTCGGCCAGCCGAGCATAATAAGGGTCGGTCGGCGGCGTCGTGTCGTCTTCGCCCATCTTCTTAGCCGCCGCCGCTTGTTCCGGCGTGCTGCCCATCAGGAACTCACCGGGCGGAATGAGCGTTAGTCGAATTCCGACGCTGTTGATCGTCTCGACCTTCGTGCCCAGATGCTTGGCCCAGGCGGCTTGTCCAGCGTGTGCCGCATCGGCATTGAACGGAGCTAACAGCGGCTTTGGTGAACTATCGTTCTCGACACGAGCAATCGGTTGCGGTGGCGTGTTGGTTGCTACGACTACAGGCGGCCCGGTCGCTGCTGGAACAGTTGCCGCAGGCGGGTTAGTGGGCCGCTCCTGCTTATCCAAGTGCCGAATCAGATAGAACACCAAGATCGGAGCGATGATCGTGCCGAATGAACCGCCGACGAGCTTCAAAATCAAGTTCTTCGATTTCTCCGAAGCGACTATTTCGGTGATCGACCCCAACGGCTTTTTCTTCGCCTGCGTCAGCAGCTTCTTCCTGTCTGCGGAAGAAAGGTCGAGGGTGCTGGCAATATCGCCCTTCCCGACCTTGCTCGAACCGCCGAAACCAAGCCGTTCCAATGCCTCAACCACTTCGCTCATCGACTGGTAGCGATCTTCGATCCGCTTGGCGACCATCTTCTTGAAGACGGCATCGAGTTGCTTGGATACCGTCGTCTGAGCTTCTTGCAGCGAGGGGATCGGCTGATTCTGATGGGCCATCAGCTTTTCCATCGCCGTATCGCCATTGTAGGAGCCGCTTTGCCCGCCAGCAGGTAATAGAGCGAAATGCCCAGGCTATAAATGTCGGCCCGCTGATCGGCGTGCTTCGTGTTGAGGGCCTGCTCGGGACTCATGTAGTCCACAGTGCCCATGATCGTGCCGGTGCCGGTCAGTTCGGTTTGAGCAGGGCCATCGCTTCTCGATGCGGGCCAGGCCCATGTCGAGAATCTTGACGACCCCCTTGTTGTCCAAGCAGCAGGTTGGCGGGCTTGATGTCTCGATGGACGACGCCCTTCGCTGTGAGCGAACTCCAAGCCCCGCGCCGCCTGCAAGATGTAGTTGACGGCCTTATTGACCGGAAACGGCCCGTTCTTTTTGACCAGGGCTGAAAGGTCTTTGCCTTCGACGTATTCCATCACCAGGAAGTGGGCGCCGTTGGCCTCGGCGGCATCGTCGGCAGCCACGATATTGGGATGCCGCAGCTTGGCCGCAGCCTCGACTTCTCGTTCGAAGCGGGCGATGGCCGCCGCATCCTTGGTCATCGCCGGAGGCAGCATCTTGATCGCCACCAGGCGACCCATCTTGCGATGCTCGGCCTTGAACACCTGCCCCATGCCACCGGCCCCGATCTTGTCGAGGATGGTGTAGGCTCCCAGGATCAGAGCCTTGGCTTTGCCCGCCTTGACCTGCTGGCCCTGAAATGCCGTCAGGTCTTCGCTCTTGACCAGTGCCGCAACGAGTTCTTCGGCCGTCTTGGGATCGGCCTTGGGCGGGATGAAGTTTTCCAGCTTGCCGGGGGCAATGATGCCCGAGTCGGCGAGTTGCTTGATGACAGTTTCCAGGTTGGCGGCCATCGGCGAATCTTCCGGTCGGCAGAGGACGATTCCCGATTATAGTCGCCCCCTGATGGGTGTGGTAGCAAACGGAAAGTAGGACTGGAAAGGGCCGGGGAGTGCGTGAAGCGGCGAGGAAACTCGCACGCCCGCATCGATCCGCAACCTTTCCGCCCATCCCAAGTCTCACGCGCCCTCCAAAGCACAAAGACGGCGCCCTCGCACCATCGCCGCTGCATCGGGGGCCTGGATCCCCGCTCTTTCGACCAACGGCGAGCTACGCTTACAGCGGGAGATTCGGGTTGTTCAATCGCCTTGGACTTTGCGCCGATGTTACGGCAAACGGTGCGGCCGCAGACCGATAAGATCGAGCATTTCTTGCGACAAATCGTCCGAGCCGAACGGCGGAGCGAGCGTCGCCAGGACGAACGAATTCACACGGCGATCGTCGTGGCCGTGGTGCCGGCAATCGACGGCCGGCCCGATTCGCAAGCCGCCTTCGCCACGCTCACCAAGAACATTTCGGCCGAAGGCATTTCGGTGGTGGTCAACAAGCAATTGCCGGCCAACGAATTCTTCATCGGCTTTCCCGGCAAGACGGGACTGAACTTCGTTCGAGCTGAAGTCCTGCATCGAGAGAAGATGGCGCTCGGTTGCCACAAGCTCGGGCTGAAGATGCAGGAACTGGTCGACGTGGCAGATTATCCGGAACTGAGCCGCATCGACTGCTACGAACCATAAGCAGTAGGCAGTAGGCAGTAGGCAGAGTTGGGCCGCGCTGGCGAGGCGTGTTCTCGTCCTATATACGGTGATCTGCGACGCGCCTTATCCATGCGCCGCAACAAAAAGGTGCTCGCAGAGCACCCTACTTCTGCCTACTGCCTACTATCTACCGCCAACTATTCCGCCGCGCGAACGCGGACGATGAATAATGCCCGCTGAAGCGGCGGCGGTTCGGCCGTGGCATTCGACTGGGTGGCAGATTGCCGCAACTCGGCCGGCTTCTGTTCAGGCGCAGCGGCGGGCGCGGGAGGCGATTGCTTTTGGTCGGCCTCGCGTTTGCCTGCTTCCGCGGGCGGGGTCGACTTTGCCGCCGACGGCGTGGACTCGACCAGCCGCCGTAGACTCTCGGGAATGTCCAGCCGCTGCGCCCGGCTTTGCTGAGAACCGCCGTTGGCCGACCGCTGAGATTGCCCGGCGTTCAAACCCGGAGTCGCAGGGGCCGCGGTCGCGGCTCCCTTTTCTTTATCCACGTCACCCAGGGGTCGCCGATCTTCGCCAGCGTGGCCTGGTGCTTTTCGGCTCGCACTCAGCCGGTTCGAAGTGAGTAGCTTCACCGAAACTCCCGGCCGATTGCCCAATTCGGCCAGCGTGGCTTCGAGTTGGACTGGCGTTGCGACGACAAAGAACATCTCGGCCGCTTCCGGTGCGTGATCTTTATCCGCCGCCGCTGGCTCGCTGCGGTTGTCGGCCTTGGCGACCAATCCCTTCGACTTGGCGATGTGTCCGTCGACCGCGATCGAGTTATTCAGAAAGGACGCGACCATCGGATCGGGCGTGCGGTTCTGCGGCGTAATGCTGCACTCCACGACGAGCACTTCCGACGGCAGCATTGGCCCACCTAGCTGCTGTTCGATTGTCGCCGCCTGTTGCGCCACCTGTTGCGAAATCGCCGGCCAGCCCAGTTGATCGAGGACCAGTTTCACGTCGCCGTCGTCGGCCGGCGGCTGGTCGTGGCTGTCCTTCTTCTGCACGGCGGCATCCGCCGGCGCTCTCGAACCGGCGGGGCGATCGACCGAGTCCATCGAGTGGGGAGCCGAGAGTTCTGCATGGCCGGGCAATGGCGACTGCTGGGCCAGTTGTGGTGCCCGGTCTTTCGACTCGACGAGCATGATGACGAGCGCGGCTGCCATGGCCGCAGCCGCGTAGATCCAGGGTCGGCGTCCTTGCGGCAAGTGCCAGGCCTTCCTCGCAGGCGTCGTGGTGGAGTATGCCAGCGCATCGGCGGGGCCTGCCGTTACCAGCATGTCACGCTCCGCTCGACGCAACACGCGGTCGGCGAAATCGCCGCTTAGCTTTCGCCGCGGCACTTCCTGCAGCCGTGCCCGCAGCGCGCGGTACTCCTCGAGCAATTGGCGGCACTCGGGCCGGTTGGCCACCAGCTCCTCGGCCCGCGCAAGCTCGGCCCCGCGCAGCTCGCCGTCGCAGTAGGCGCTGATCAGCTCTTCGTCGCTGGATTGTGGGTCGAATTCTGCCATGCCGGTGGGGTACCTCGCAGCACTCGCTCCGACCCTTGCCGGGCCGAAACGCGAGCACTCTGCGGGCGAACTTCTCAAGGTTGTGTCAGGTCTTCCTGGAGGACTTGTTTCATTTGTTCTTTGAACTGCGAGCGGCGCGGTGCAAACGGCTGCGAACGGTGCCGACGGGCACGTCGAGGATTTCGGCGATCGCCTCGTAGGAGCAGTCGTCCATTTCTCGCAGCACTAAAATGGTGCGATGTTCTTCGGCCAGCGCCGCCAAAGCCACGTGTACCTGGTCGGCCCGCTCCTGCTGTCGCAACCGGCCATCGGGCGGAGGCCCGGGGTCGGGGGGCTCCTGGCCCGTATCGGCGTGCAATTGGTCGATGGAAACCCTGGCCGACTTGCGCCGCCGCAGGCTGATGGCCGTATTGAGCGCGATGCGGTAGATCCAGGTGTAAAACGCCGCCGTTCGCTGGAAAGTCTCCAGCTTCAGGAAGGCCTGAACGAAAGTTTCCTGCAGCACGTCTTCGGCATCCTGGACCGAGTCCAGGACATGGCTGATCGAATGGAACAACCGGTCCTGATACTTGCGCACCAGGTCGCCGAAGGCGGCCGTGTTGCCGGCCAACGTCTTGTCGATCAGTTGATCGTCAGTCACGAGCAGATCTTGGACGCAGGAAAGGTCGAAAAAGTTTCACTGCCGTGAGCCGGAAAGTCCGAACGGGTCGGGACATTCGCTAATGTCCGTATCATCGGCCCGACCCAGGCCCTTGTCAAACCCGCGGCGGCTCGACCGAGAGGGTTTCAATGTTTCGGCTTGGGAAACACGAGGTGCACTGCGCCAGCGTGGGAGCGGAATCGGCAACTCCCGCAGAATTCGTCGTTTGCGCGTCGGGCTGGCACTGCCCCAGTTGCGGTTTAAAGCATCCCAGTTGCAAACCGTGCTCGGTCCTGAAAAAGCGTCCACAGCCGATCAGTTTTGTAAGTTGAGAAACACAAGCCCGACGCGCAAGCGAGGGAGTGTGATCTGCAACTCCCGCAGAATTCCTCGTTTGCGCGTCGGGCTCGTGTTTGCAAGCGGCGGCCGAAGTCTTCCTAGCTTCAATCACTGATCGGTCTTGAAAAAGCGTCCGCGACCCTTGGACGGGCGGGCCGAAAACGGTAGGATTACGAGTTCAATTTGGTCGCACTGCCTCCTTAGCTCAATTGGTTAGAGCATCTGACTCTTAATCAGAGGGTTGATGGTTCGAGTCCATCAGGGGGCACTACTTTTCGTAACAATCGGAACACGCACAAAACCCCGTCCACGACGGGGTTTTCGCGTTTCTGGACCACGGCAAAAGTGCCCTCTACAACATCCCCACCACTGGGGACCGAGCGGGCAAGGAAAGGCAACCGAAAGCAACGAAAAGCGAGCAAGCAGACAAGCAGCAAACAAGCGGCGCTAACCAGCACGCTTCCGAGTCGGCTTCCGCTTGCCCGGCTTGTTCGCGTCCGACACGGCCTTCGTCTTCGCCTCGTGGGCCGCCCACAACACGTCGGCCGTCAACTGGGCGTTGCGACCAACATAGTACCGCAAGGTCGTCTCGATCGACTCGTGGCGCATCAACTCCATCAGCACTTGCGGCATCACCAACCGGGCCCAGCGCTCGCCGAACGACCGCCGAAGATCGTGGGCCGAAGCGTACTTCACCCGGCCGCTCGTTGGGTGAACGTGGACGACAACTTCGGCCTGGCGACCGACGCGGGCCACGACATCCGAGACCCATTCCGCCAGCGGCATATTCGATCGGCGAAGGCCGCGCAGCTTGAAAACCCGACCCGTCCGCTCGGCTTCTGGCACGGTCAGCAAGAACTCAGCAAACTCTGGGGCGATCGGCAACAGCCGGTCGGCATTTCCCTTTTCCAATTCGGCGTGAATCCGGAGCATGGGCCTGGCGTTGGACAAATCGACATGCAGTTTGTCGAGCCGATCCCAGTACAAATCGAGCGATTCGGCCAGCCGCAGACCCGAAAGCCAAAGACCCCGCAGGTAAAAGGTCCAGCAACCCTTGGGCTTTTCGCCGACCACGTCCGCGACCTTGCCGAGGATGGTATTGAACTCCGCTTCCGTAATGGGGCGGCCCTTCATCGGCGTTCGGCGACTACCGCGTACTTGGTTGCGGGTCGGCTTTTCGATTGTCGGCACGGCGGCGATCATTTGCTGCCGGACCGCCCATTTTAGCGCTGAACTCAGGTGGCACAAATAGGACCGGATCGAGGACTCGGCCAATTCCCGACTTCGCCACGAGGTTTGCAGCTTGCTGAGCGCCACGGCAGACACGTCGCATAGGCGAACCGGTTTGATCGTTTCTTCGATTTCGTTGAGCAGGGTGGCAAACATCATGGCCGTCTTGGCAGCACGAGCCGGCAGCACCTCCTTCTCAAACTTCTTGCGGAAATCGGCCCAGAGCGTCCGCTTGTGGCCGACGACGACGCCAGCAGCCTGATGGTAGGCGTCTTTTTGGATTCGGGCGGCCATTTGCCGACTGGCTTCGGCGTCGGTCACCAGAGCAACTCGACGCTTGCTGCCGTCAGCGTACTCGACTCTGGTGTACCATTTTTTGGCCGGCACGGTCACACGGCCGGTCGATCGAATCTCACCTTCGATCCAGCGGCCAGTCTTGTCCTTGAAGCGAGCAATCCGCTTGCCGTCGGACACCCGGATCGTGGCGCTCGCCGGAACTCGAACCTGGCAGGTGGGCTTGAAAATGTCGGGCATCGTGTTTGATCTGTCGATTGGTGGACGGCACCACGCGGCTCGAAATCTCGATTAAATCACGGGCGATATGATTTCTGCGATTCTTCGTCCCGAAATCTCGTAGGTTTGATGGCAGCCCATTCGACGGCAGTAGGACATCCTGCCACGAACCACGCCCGGATTTCAGCGGCGTGCCATCGTGGTTGGTCGCCGACACGCGTGGCGGGCGGGATTTGGCCGGCGGCAATCCTGGTCGACAGCGTACGCACGGCGATGCGTAAGAAGGCGGCTACGTCGGTCCTGGTCCACACTTCGGTATCAGCAGGCTCAGGCTTGACTGTCGCATACATGACGCTGACCTTTTATCTATATGCCTGCGCACACGTGTGCGTTCTTATTTCTTATGCTGCTGCAGCTCACCGAATTTCTGGCCAATCTTCGGCTCGACGACGATCGGCACGCTGAAGCCGGGCGGGGGCTGCTCCAAAACGGGCTTCATGGCGCCGATGAACTCGTCCACGCTGACGGCCGGCACCTCGAACAGCAGTTCGTCGTGAATCTGCAATACCAGCCGTGCGGAGAACTGCTCGCAAATTGGCTGGCAATGAATCATCATCAGCCGCACGATGTCGGCCGTGCCGCCCTGGCAAATGAGATTGAAGAGCTGCCGCCGGGTCCGATCGAAGCCGTCATAGTCAGCTTCCTCCTTCGCGGTCCGCACCTTGCGGATCAATCGCCAGGAAATGTTGCGAAAAGGCAGCCGGTAAACGAGTTGAGAATCGGCGAAGAACCGATACAGATATTGGCTGATCCGGCCATCCCTATGATGGTAAATCTCCTGGCCGAACCTCGGGCTGTTCTTCGCGGTGTCGATCACGCTTTCGATGTAGCACGTGAGTGTATGCCTGCTCGGCCGGAGCGGGATGACGCGGACCCACAGTTTGTCGGCCCCGCGATAGCTGACGAACAACTCGACGGCCGAGTTGTTGACCATCCACCAGTGCGGCGTCACGCGGCGGGTTCGGCCAGCAAATGTTTGAGCCGTGCCGGTAATCGCGATGGCTTCGTGCATCGCCCGCGTGAAAAGGTCGACGTCCGGATAAGCTACGGCGAATTTGCCCAGCAGTTCGGTGGCCTCCGCTGTGCTGATATTGAGCCGGTTTGCTAAGCCCTGCGCCGAAAGCCCATTGACCACGCCCAAGACGGTCTGCTTGAAGAACTCACGTTCTGCTCCATCCGCCGGCGGGCGGCCCAAGATTCGCATGATAGCCACGGTGTAGAAATCGCCGGCCGCAGCTCGGAAGTCATTGGCCAGCCCCATTTCCAGCGCATCGTTGAAGTGGAATTGGTAGCCGCACTCGGGGCAGACTAAGCCTGGATCGTGCCGATGCACTTCGGCCGGAAATTCATAGCCACAGCCGCGTCGTGGGCAGGTCAACGGCTTAACGTTTCCGCGGCGGATGAACCGCCGCGATCGGAGCAGCAGCCGTCGACGACGTTGGCCGAAACGGTTCTCCCGGTCGAGATGGAGGCCGTGCAGGAATTCAACGCTATTTCGATGGTGAGCACGAAACGATTCGATCGCCGCAGCTAAGCACCGGATATCCGCCTGGGCCACATCGAACGCGACAAGCAGGTGCCCTGCACTGGCGACAATCACGTTGCGGCTGCGAACATCTGTCATTTTGAACGAGTCGCTGATGAACTTCCTCTTTTTACCGTCCGGCCCAACTTTGGCTGCCAGTGCCTGGAGATTTGGCTTGGTCGCCGAGATTCGACCAGCAGCTTGTTGATCGACGAAGGCTGGATGAATCCGGCCCGCCGCGTCGATTCGCTCGTCGAGCGGCGCGATGCGACGGAGCAAGCTGCGGGCTAGGAAGTAGTCTAGAATGAGTGCCAGCGAGTCCTTGACCAACTCGCTGTTCGTCTCGCGGCGGAGCTGCTCCAGCACGCCAGTCTTAAGGCTGGACACCCAGCGGTCGCCTTGACGCACTAGTGCTTTGTCAAAGCCCAAGATTCGGGTTGGCTTGAGTCGGGAAATGTGGGATTCTTCCGCCAACAAGGAGGTTTCCCATGAACAAGAAGTATATCGTTCGTCTGACGGCGAAGGAACGCCGAACGCTATGTGAGATGGTGCGGAAGCTCAATGGTTCGGGCCAGAAAGTCCGTCGGGCGCAGATGCTCTTGAAGGCGGACGTAGCCGGTCCGGCATGGACCGACGAGCAGATCGCGGACGCGTTCGATTGCCGGACCCGCACGGTTGAGAAATTGCGTGAGCGATTTGTGGCCGATGGCTTCGCGCAAACGCTGCACGGCAAGCCTCGTGAGCGACCGGCCACGGAGAAGATATTGGGCGGCAAGCAAGAAGCCCAATTGATCGCCATGCGGCTCAGTTCGCCGCCGAAAGGCTACGCCAACTGGACATTGCGGCTGCTGGCCCGGAAACTCGTGGAGTTGGAAATCGTGCCGGCCATCAGCCACGAAACCGTTCGCTCCACGCTGAAAAAAACGGGATGACCAATCGCAAGCTTCAATACTGGGTGATCCCGCCGGAAGCGGACGCGGAGTTCGTGGCCTCGATGGAGGAAGTGCTCGACACCTACGAAAAACCATATAATCCCGCCTGCCCCGTACTCTGCATGGACGAGCAGCCCGTGCAGTTGGTCAAGGAAACTGCGCCGGCCCATCCCAGCCACGAAGCGGCACGCCAAGCGGATCGACTACGAATACGAGCGGGCAGGCACGGCCAACATCTTCATGTTTACCGAACCGCTGGCGGGCTGGCGCGAAGCCACAGCTGGCCGCGACCAAGACCAAAGTGGATTGGGCGGTGGAAGTAGCCCGCCTGATGGAAGGGCGTTACAAGAAGTGTCCGACCGTGACCTTGGTTTGCGACAATCTGAACACGCATACGATAGGCGCGTTTTACGAGGCGTTTCCGCCAGCGCGTGCCCGGGCGATCGCTCGGCGGATTCACTTCTGCCATACGCCCAAACACGGGAGTTGGCTCAACATCGCCGAAAACGAACTGAGTTCGCTGACGCGGCAGTGTGTCTCCGGCAGACGTTTCGGCGAACTGAAGACGCTACAGACCGAAATCGCGGCTTGGTCGAGTGATGTCAACGACACGCAACGCGGCGTCGATTGGCAAATGCGAATCAGCGACGCTCGATCCAAACTGAAGTCCCTTTACCCGAAAATCAGGGTTTGACGAAGCACTAGTCGCCGGACCGGACAACGCAGCCGGCGGTAAACCCAGTAGCGAAGCGCATAATCGCCAACGTCGAGTTGCTGGCCGCAACGAGCAACGTGCTTGGCAGAAATCTCGCTCATAAGCAGCCGGAGTCGATCGGCTTCTTGTGCAACAAACTCGCAATCAGCGCCAACACCGGCGTGGGCCATTTCCACCAGCAGCGGTGTGACGGGTGCAACGAAATGCCGGTAGTAATCGATCGTCTGCGGCGGTAGCTGGTTCTGTAAATAGGCGAACAGTCTGCTGGTCGCCACCAGGTCGCACATCAGATAAGGGACGAGGATGTCATACGACACCAGGTCAGATTGTCCTGGGAAATGAGGAGATTTGATGTCCAAGTCATGCAGCACGACATCCTTGAGCTTGTAGTTGAGTGGCTGATCGTAACGCCGCTCTTTCCGGGCTTTCTTGCCGTCCTCGCGGCCCCGGTCCGAGTCGATCAGCTTCAGCATATGGATCGTGTCGAAAACCGTGCCGCTGATGCGCACACCGGCAGCACGAAGAAATCCGAGGTCGAACATGGCGTTGTGCAGCACGAGCGTCAAGTCGCGGCGGTCGGCGAGCGGTTGCAGGGCATGGCGCAGTTGATCTTCGCCGATCTCATATTTGGCACAGGACAGATGACTGCTGCGTACGATCAACACGTGGGCCGCGTCGCCGATCAGCAGGCCCACGGCGACGACTTGGTCCAGCCAATGACGCCGACGGCCGAGACCGGTCGTTTCCAAATCGAGGATGATCGGCGAGGAAAAAGTAGCCCGAAGGAGTGCCCTGCGGCACTCCTCCGGGCTATGGTTCAACGAGCAAATTGGTGGCACGACTGCGACTCCAGGCCGTACGGCACTATTGGTTCTCGGTCTCGTCGTGCTCGTCCTGCTGCTCGTCGGTATCAATGTCGAGGCCGCCCAAGTCGTCCTCGACCTGCGCCTGGACTTGGCTGATCGACAGCGCCAAGTCCTCAGGCTCAGGCTGTTGCTGATCGATCTGCTTGGGCTTGCGACCCTTGAGCGACTCAGCGCGGCGCGGGCCTTACGTTCAACCACGGCCAGCGCCTGGGCAGCGTCCTCCTCGGTGACCTTATTGGCTTCACGCCGCTGCGCCTGCACGTAGAGCGGGGCCAGCCGGCGGGCGCCTTCTGCCATACCAACCATCAGGCCCTCGATTTCGTCGGCACTCAGATCCTGGGCCTTCTCGCGGACGGTCGGCACGAAGATCTCACCTTTCTGCTCATCCACGATGACCCCAAAATCAAGCTGGTGCGGATTATTGAATGGAGGCTTCGATGGATCGAGCAAGCTCTTGACCCAGTGCCGGACGATGCCCGTCTGGCTGGCGTACTTCTTCACCATGTTGGCCGTTCCGGTCAGCTCCTTGCCAGCGCGCTTCTTTTCCGTGCGCTCCGCTCCAAGCTTGTGCCGGTGTACCTCGACCCAGCCTTCGACGGTACGCCGCAGGTCTGCCAGCCGTTTATCGTCGACCTTGCCCTTCTTGGCCGCCTCCAGCAACGTGGCGGCGTCCGTGGTTCCCAACTCGTTTTTCTCCACGAGTTCGTGCATCCATTCGTTCTCCACGATGCTCTTGAGCCGCCCATACTGCGTGGCGCTCAGGCTCAGCGCGCTGGCCATGCGCGGGTCCGGAATCCGGCGCTGGAATGCTTCGGAGATCGCGGCGAGGCGGTGCGGCGTGTCGATTCCCTTCCGTTGCTCGTTACTGGACAGTGAGCGCACAAACACGTCGGCCTCGAAACTCTCCTCAGTCTGACCTTCGGCCCGTTCCATCAGCATGGCGAACGAGCATGTCGTGATTGAACCTCGCGGCGTCAAGGTTCGCTGCGGCAGCCTGCTTCATTGCAAGCACGCGACGATGACCCGCGATCACGAGATAGACCTTGTTGGTCTCGCCGTTTCGAGTGATCGTCTGGTCGGTCTCAATCACGATGATCGAGTCGATTTGACCTTCATGCACCAGGTTGGTGGCCAGCCCTTCCAACTTCTCCTTATGGAGTTCACCGGCCGGACGATGGCAATAGTTCTTCTTCGTATCGACCTTAAGTTGGAACAATCGCACTTCGATCGGCCTGTTGTTGCAAATGACAAAGACTTTGGGGGACTCAACCTTCGTAGCCATGACTTATTCCTTGCAGAGGTTGTTGTTTCTCCATTTGGAAGACGATTTTCCAAATGGAACTGCACGAATTAGAGACGCCCTTTGCAGGTCGGAAAGCTTATGCGCCGCAGACAACCCCAGCGCGCCAGCCCTTGTTTCCCGAACAAAGCAGCGATAAACTTGCGCATGAGAGGGTTACACTCATGTCGGACAGAAGCGACCATCAGTACGCAACTCGCAGGAATGCGGTCCGACAAGTGCGTGCTGGCAAGGCTGTGTTCCAGGTAGCAGCGGCCTTAGGTGTGACTCGACAGGCGATCCACCGTTGGATTTCTCAGGCCTCCGAGCGCGGGATTTACAGCCTGCGGCCTAAAGCCCGAGAGCCGGAACTCTACCTGCCGCATCTCTTCGCCATGCTCAACGCCTTCGCCGACAAGCACGACGAACCAAACGGCCGACAGGTTCAGCAGATCATCCGTGACAGATTCGGAGTGGATCGAAGCATTTCGCAGGCCAACAGGATCAAGAATAAGTGGATCGGCCTTTACCAGAAGCTGGACCTTCTGCAACTCTGGGCTGCGCTGGAAGCGTTTACTGATGAGGACGATGAGCCCGCCGAGCCAAGCGGCCGGCAGGTTAAGCGGATCATCCGAGACAAATTCGATTTAGAGATAAGTGATTCGCAGGCCAAGCGCATTAAGAGCCAATGGATGAAGAGCAAGGCCGGCGAAATAAGCATTCCGCCTTGGAGTCGACAGCAAAAAGCTCGGGAACGAATCCAGGAATCACGCCACCGCAACCGAAATCGCAGCGCAACAAACAGTTAGCGTTAACAGGCCCGAGTTATTTGAGTAGGATCGCCGTGGGTAATTTCCCTCCCGCCCGCGAGCAACGCGGGCAGCGTCGGCCAGCGGCCGACGCTCGACCTAGACCAGGCATTGCCAAAGTAAATAGTTCGGTGGCTGCAAAGCTACTGCAGAGGATTCTCTGGGTCGTGCCAAGGACGGCACGCAGGTTATGATTTTCCGCAACCCTTCTCCTGATCCAAAAGGCGTTGCAGTTAACAGGGCGTGGTTAGAACCTCCCACGTAGGAAGAATCAGGGGAAATAGCGCGGCCAGCAATGGCCTTCCGGGCAACGGGCGGGTGGTCGATCCCGCAATGACACAGACGCCCCGGTCCAAACGGCAGACAAAAATTGCGCTAGTATTAAACCGGACGGAGTTCGCCGCCCCGTCCACGATTCTTTTGCGCTGCGTCACCCAGAGAGCGACATTATCCCAGGTAGTCTGGCCACTTAAGCCTTTCTGCCGTGGGATTGTGTCGTATCCACCCAGTCATCTGGGAGTCGTCCCCATCACACAGCAGGTCAAGATTGTGATATTGAGTGCCACAAAAGAAGCGTCGCCACGCTCCGAGCGCTGCGCATCCGCCCCGTGCAGCAGTACAATGGCAGCACAACGATCAGCGGAACAATCTAAGAACCTACCTCATTTCTGCGTGTCTTTCTTACCGGTGGCCAGTGCGTAACAGCCTATTAAGACGGAATGAGGTGTGGAGTGACGTTAGATAGCATCATCGCTTTGTTACCCGTCGGGTCGTGGGTTGGCTTGCAAACGCTGCGCCAGAGATGTGGTATCGCGCTGCTGACGAAGAAAGACTCTGACTCACTCTTGAAGAAGGCGGCGGCTGCTTTAACCGCTGGCGACTCCGAAGTCGCGACCAACTTTCTCTACTTCGGCCTAATACTGAATCCGACGCGCTTCCTAATGAGCATTCGTAAAAACGGCTTTTTTCGTGCTTCCCGGGCCGCATATGATGCACGACTGTTGCGCACAGTTGTTTACTCGTTGCTGCGTTCAGATTCGGGCTTGGAACCGGAGGTTACCGACTATCTGAAGTCCGTTCTGAGTCTGTACGAGATAGCTGTCAGTGTTCGCGAAGAATACGAGAAGCTACGCGATTGGCTAGTGGAAGAACGAGAAGTTGGCATCCGAGGGATGATTGGCACCCTCGACCTTCTCTGCCTACGACGAACCGTTGAGGCATGCCGATCCGACCCCGAACGGCCGTCGCGCGATCAATTATTCTTTTCAACCGAGCAACTCGCTAATGGATTGTCGATGATCCTAGCTCTGTACTTTAGCGAGCTTGGTCCGCTACGAGGGAACGTGCGGATTAACGCCGTAGCAGCAGCCGAGGGCGTCTATCTCTCGCGATTGATCTCAGGCGCAATATAGCGGAATTTCGCGATTGGGAGTACCTGGTCGACCGCTTCGATTACCGGATCGTGGTCGAATCAGCGAACAATTATCGTGTCGTTCCGTGCTCACCCGAGCAGGCTCGGGCCATGGAACTCGGCCATATTCTCGACTACATGCAGCGCTGTGCTCGCAACCATGAATGGCACGACCAAGAGGTGCCTTCCTTCACCGAGATCGGACAGGAGATCGCCCAACGATTCCAGCATTGTGTGCAATTCGTAGAAGGTCCTTTCCCAAGATATCGCTTTGAATACCCAGAACCAATCTTCGAGCTTCTAGGACGCCTTCAGGTTTTCACGCGAGAAGAAATCAAGACGGTTTCTTGGACGTGTCGCGAAATGAGTGTCAACGCGGATGAGTTGTTCGCATTCGATTTCGGGAACGGGATCACGATGCACGACCTCTTTTTGATCTCGCGAGCTGTCAATCTCATGCAGGGCATTGGTGCCGCAACATTCCTTAGGGAATCTGTCGATCGGCCGATCGTCTTATACAATTCGTTGGTGCCCGCGGTTCCGCGTCCTACTCTCATACGGTTGTTCGGTCACGTGGTAGGCGAACAAAAAGCCGAGGCCATCATCGAATTGCTTTCCGTAAATCCAGCAGAGCACGTTGATATCTTTTACGCACCGCTGATACCAGCGGGCGATATGATTTTTCTCCCCGTCAATACGTTCGCCCAGGCGAATATCTTCCGCAATGCCTTGGTTACCACGAGACGGCGACTATACGAAGACGGGCGGGTAGATCCGCTCAGCCAAACAATTGCAGCGCAATTCGAGGCGGTCGGGGCGAGCACAAGGACCCACGTCACGTACTCGGTGAAAGGTGGCGGCGGCGAGATCGATGTGCTTGCTCACTTTGCCGACACGCTCTTCGTTCTTGAGTGCAAGAATTCCTTGCTTCCCACGGATGTCCATGAAATACGGACGAGCATGGACTACATCGAGACCGCTGCAAAGCAGCTTCGTCGTTTTATTGATTGCGCCGGAAATGCTGATTTCCTTCACCATTTCTCAGAGCAGGTTGCAGTCCCAATCAATCGTGCCACAAAAATCGTTGCCGGAATCGTCGTGTCCAACAGGATGTTCGCCGGTCTTCGAGTAGGTGGTTTTCCCGTTCGGGGACATCAGGAACTTGACAATTTTCTCAGCTCCGGAACTATTCGCTTTGGTGAGCACCAGACGAGTTTGTGGAATGGCGACGAGCTGGCAGTTGAAGACGTACGACGTTTCTTCGAGGATGATATCTCGTATGTACCGGTGTGGAACGCAATGGAAGCAGTGTCATCGGTATTTGAATTCACCGGTTGCACGGTTGTGACGGAGCGATGGCGATTAGACGGTATTGCGCTTGCAGAAGAATTTGGACTGTCGGAGCTACGAGATGAGTTGATCCATTTCGCACAGCAGCAAGCGAATGAGCAGCCTGGCAAATAACTCGCCGATAATCAGTTGCTGGCTGACGAGGCCGCGCATTTATCATGGCCCCTGTCACATGCGGCCAACTCAGCCTTGTTGGTCAGTTCTAACCGCCATTCATCTCAGGCAAGGCAGATTTGCTACGAGAGGTATCCGTTGCAGCAACCGCACCTTGCGGCGGCTGGTAGCTTGAGATTCTCCGGTTTTGCAGACCAGAAGCTCAAGGGGGTGCAACGATGGGGCGTCGGCCTCGAGATCCAGAGCGGGAACAGCGTTGGCGAGCGAGCTTGATCGAGCAGCGAGAAAGCGGCTTGTCGGTCCGCGAGTTCTGTCTGCGCGAGGGCTTGAAGGAGACGGCGTTTCACTATTGGCGTCGGCGGATTTCCCAGGAGGATGGCCAGCCGTCGACGAAGCCGGCCAAGCGTGGCAGGCCACGATCCGTTACGATCGCTGCCGCGGTGGAGCCCAACGCCGCGTCGCCAACTCATTCGCGAAGTGCCAAGTTCGTGCCAGTCCGCTGGAGCACGATTGGTGAGGGAGCGGGCTATGCGGCGGAAGTGGCGTTGCCCGGTGGCGTCACGCTGCGTCTGGCGCACGACGTGGACGGCGCGATGCTGCAGATGCTGCTGGCGGCGTTGCGGCAACCATGTTGAGCCTGTCCTTGCCGGTCGAGATTTATTTGTGCGTCGAGCCAGCCGACCTGCGCCGCGGCTTCGATCGGCTGGCGCAGATGGCCCAAGAACACGCCGGGCGGGACGTGCTGGCCGGTGGGCTGTACGTGTTCTTCAATCGGCGGCGCGACCGGGTGAAGCTACTGTGGTGGGACCTGGATGGCCTGGCCTTGTGGTATAAGCGGCTGGAAGCCGGCACGTTTCAGTTGCCGGCCGTCCCCGCCGAGGCGACGAGCGTGACGCTATCAAGCACGCAGTTGACGCTGATCCTGGGAGGGGTGGATCTGGCCAGTGTCCGCCAACGGAAGCGATATCGCCGGCCGGCGTGAATTCGTGGCGTAACGTTTTCACGGTTGCGTTCAATCATGAGCGTATGAGCACGGATGCCCAATCGTTGCCGAATGACGTGCCGCTGCTGAAAGAACTGGTGGCGCAGCAGTCGTCGACGATCGACAGCTTGCAACGCCGATTGGGCCAGATGGAGCACCAGATCGCGCAGTTGCTGCGTGCCAGGTTCGGGCCGCGTCGCGAACGAGTTGACTCGCAACAATTGCCGCTGTTCGAGATCCAGACAGAGCCGGCAGCCGAAGTTGCCGTGCCGCTCTCGGAGTCGCCGGTCAAGGCACACACGCGTCGCGGCGGCGGGCGTCTCCAGCTTCCGTCCGACCTGCCGCGTGAGCGGATCGAACACGACTTGGAACAGAAGGCATGTCCCGGTTGCGGGCAACTGCGCCAGCGGATCGGCTGCGAGACCAGCGAGCAGCTCGACTACGTGCCGGCCCAGTTGAAGGTGATCGAGCACGTGCGTTGGAAGTACGCTTGCCGGGCCTGCCAGGAGCACGTGGCCATTGCCGCGCCACCGGCCAAGCCTATCGAGCGCGGGTTGCCTGGCCCAGGCCTGCTGGCGCAGATCGTGGTAGGCAAGTTCAGCGATCACCTGCCGCTGTATCGCCTGGAAGACGTGTTCGCGCGGGCTGGCGCCGAGCTGCCGCGGACCACGCTCTGCCGCTGGGCGCGGCAAACGGCCGAGCTGCTCCAGCCGCTCTACCAGTTGTTCATCGCCCGGGTGCGATTGTCACGCGTGATTCACACCGATGATACGCCGGTGCCGGTGCTCGACCCCCTGTTGCCGCATACGCGGACGGGCCGATTCTGGGTCTATTGCGGCGACGCCGATCATCCCTACTCGGTATACGACTACACGGCCAGCCGAAAGCGCGACGGCCCAGCGACATTTTTGAGAGATTACCAGGGTTATTTACAGGCCGATGCCTTCGCCGGCTACGACGGAATCTACGCGGCGGGCACCGTTCAACAGGTGCTCTGCTGGGCCCACGCGCGCAGGAAGTTCTTCGAGGCCAAGGATTCGCAGCCGCGCAAAGCGCACCAGGCGTTGGCCTTCATTGCGCGGCTGTACGAAGTGGAGCGCGAGGCGAAGCTGCTGGAGACCGAAGCCCGTCAAGCCCTGCGCGTCGCGCGTTCGCGCCCCTTGTTGGGCCAGTTCCGCGATTGGCTAGACCAGCTACTCGCCAGCCGTGTTGCCCAAGAGCCCGCTTGGACAAGCGGTCCATTACGCCCTGCCGCGCTGGGCAGGTTTGGAGCGGTACTGCGAAAACGGCGCGCTGGCGATCGACAACAACTTGTCGGAACGCGCGCTGCGACCGGCTGCTATTGGCCGCAAGAACTGGCTGTTCCTGGGCAACGATCGCGGCGGCCAGACAGCCGCCGTGCTGTTCAGCTTCATGGCCAGTTGCAAAGCCAACCAGGTTGAGCCGTGGGCCTATCTGCGCGACGTGCTGGCGCGGCTGCCAGGTCTGAAGAACGGCGCGGCGCTCGACGAGTTCTTGCCAGACATCTGGCTTCGCCATCATCCCGCGGCTCGGCGCGGGGTCCCGGTAACTTCCGGCGAATCGTCACGGCGGCTAAAATGCAGCCGCAGGTTCTCTCCGCCGTTCGCTTCCGGAAAGGATTCGCCTCGATGGCCACTCGCCCGCAGAAACAAGCGGCCCAGCTAAAACAGCTTCGCAAAGCCGCGAAAACGCGCGCCAAGCGAAAGGAGCTTACTGGGAATGAACGCTGTTGCGGCTTGTGTGGGGCCACGAAGAACCTTACCCGAACCGAGTGCTGCGGCCAATGGATCTGCGACGACGAGCACACGTACGAGCTATTCTCGTACGCCCGGAATAGCTGCTCTCGGAATCACCGTCGCTACACGCTGTGCGCCCACCACTTCAACGAAGAGCACGAGGGTCGGTGGCAAGACTGCGCCAAGTGCCGCGACGACATCGAGCCCGAGATGTACGTCTACTACGGCACCAACGAATACAACTTCGAGGTGCTGGCCGATCCGCCTCCGTACGAGGCGACCCGCTGCGCGGCCTGCAATGCCGTGATCGTGCTTGCAGATGGCGGCTATTCGCACGGCCGTGAAGGCTACCTCTGCAGCGCCTGCACGGCAGCCAAATACCCTGATCTCGACCGTTGAGCGTCACGCCAGCCGTAATGCGGTTGGTGGAACGGTTACGATTAAGCAGCCGTAACTTGCTGGGACACTTCCAGGATTCCAATCATTCCCTCCTGGAAGGCCGTGCGTCTTCTGAAGGCGGGAGGCGCATCGTCCCCGAGAAGGCGAGCCTCTAGTTCCTTAGCCCGCTCAGCCGCCGCGGCGATCTTCAGGCCCAGGTCTTTGATTAACTTCTGGAGCTCATCTAGCTCACGGCGTAATTCTCGTTCCATTCGATTACCCTCCGGGCCATGGGTGAGTGGCAACGATTGTGCCGGCGAAGATTTGATCTGGTCAGAAAGTCACCAGGAAAATGGCACGGGATATGCGGAACGCTTAGCCGGCAGGCAAGCTGGCGGTGCGCGCATGGCGGACGAAAAATCGAATCAAAATGCTGACGCGAAAGCGGAAGTGCTGCGTCTGATCGAAGAGTGCCGCAAGTTACTTGAGCAGACAGGGGACGTCGCCAAGCGGCTTCAAGAGCTGACAGATAAGCTGTCTGGCGACCAGGCTGATCAAACGCAGTCCAGTGGATAGGCCGCTTCGCTCATACCCATCGGGGTGAGTCGGGGGCGGACCGCCTCGCCATTTTACTACGCGGCCCGGGCAGGTTCCGCAGAACGCTGCCTACCTTCGGGTGCGGGCACCCGCGGAAGTGTTTCCCGCTTCGGCCGGGCGAATGCTCACGGCGCGAGTCCGAACGATCGCAGCAACACCTTGATCGCAGCCCGCATCTAAAGCCTAGTCGCAATTGAGTTTGCGGCAAGGATTTTTTCATCGGCAAAGCCGGGCATCGGCTGCCTGCCACTCACGTCTTACGGCAGAAGAATCCGTGCGGCTGAGAATCGGAAGCCGACCAGCGGCCTTGCCCGCCGTCTTCGCAGGCGGATCCTGTCGCTCGATCCCCAAGCCAGCTACATTCCAGTCATATTATGCCCGATCGCGTCCCAATGTCAGGTGCATCCATGCGTCGAACACGGCCGACGATTGTCGGGATTTTCATCCTCGCTCTTGCAATGGGTGCGGCAAACCAGGTTGCGGCTGAGGACCAGCCGGTTCCGCGGGTCGAGCAGTACCTGATCGCGGGGGAATTGGCAGCGGGCGATGCCGCACTGGTAGAGCGCTTGAAGGAAGAGCCGCGCGACGATGAAGCAAGGTTCGGCTTGGGAATGCTGCGGTTCGTCCGGGCCGTCGAGCATCTGGCTCAATCGCTCTACCATTTCGGCCTGCAAGACCGTGCCCAGAACCTGCCGGTGCCAATCCTGCGGTTGCCGCTCGCGCGAAACCCCCAGCCCGCCCGGCTCAGCTATGCCGAGAGCCGGAAGATCTTGCAGGCATTCATCGACGACCTGGGGCGGGCCGAGACGACGCTGGTTGATGTGCGGGCGGCAGACGTCAAGCTGCCTCTGCATTTCGGCCGCATCAAGCTCGATCTCAATGGCGATGGTCAAGCGGACGATCAGGAAACCCTTTGGCGGCTGTATGTCCGCATGAATCGCGCCGCCATGAATCAGCGCGACGCCGAGCAATTCGTGATCACGTTCGACAAAGCCGACGTGTCGTGGCTGCGCGGCTATTGCCATCTGCTTTCGGCCTTGTGCGAGACGGCTTTGGCCCACGACGGCCGGGATCTGTTCGAGCACACGGCGAGACCTGTTCTTTGCCGACGTAGAGACTCCGTTCCCGTTCTTGCAGAGCGGGCGGCGGGTCTTCGACGTCGGCGGCATCGACATTGCCGACCTGATTGCCTTCATTCACCTGATCAATTTCCCCGTCAGCGAGCCGCAACGGATGCAGGCCGCGCTTGGTCATTTTGAGACCGTCATTACGCTCAGCCGCCAAAGTTGGCAAGATTTGCTGGCGGAAACCGATGACGATCACGAGTGGATTCCGAATCCTCAACAAACCGGCGTGATTCCCGGAGTGCGGATCGATCAGCAAATGGTCGACGGCTGGAAAGAATTCCTCGCCGAAGCCGAGGCAATTCTGCAGGGCAAAAAGGTCGTCCCGTTCTGGCGAGCGGCCGACCCTGCGCGGCGTGAATCTGCGGCGCATGTTCACCGAGCCTCGCACGTTCGACCTCGTGCTTTGGATGCAGGGCACCGCCGCCGCGCCTTACCTGGAAGCTGGCCCGCTTTCGACGCCCGAAGTGTGGCAGCGATTCAACCGGCTGTTCAATGGCGAGTTCATCGGTTTTGCGGTGTGGTTCAATTGACCCGGGAGGCCAGATGCAGAGCGAACGAACCAAGATGCTGGCCGGCGAGTTGTACGATCCGCTCGATCTGGAGTTGGTGCAGGCCCGCGTCCGAGCCAGAGATCTATGCCAGGAATTGAACGCCGGCCGTGAAGCCGACCAAGACGCTCGGCGGCGAATCTTGCAGGATTTGCTGGGGGCTGGCGGCGAGAGTGCCTGGATTCAGCCGCCCTTCTATTGCGACTATGGGTCGAACATCGTGCTTGGCGAGCGCGTGTTCTTCAACTTCAATTGCGTCGTGCTCGACGTTTGCCGGGTGACGATTGGAGACTTCACGCTGTTCGGACCAGCCGTGCAGATCTACACGGCCATGCATCCGATGAATGCCGAACTGCGGCGGAAGCAGGAGTTCGGCAAGCCAATTGAGATTGGCTCGGACGTGTGGGTTGGCGGCGGAGCAATCATTTGCCCGGGCGTGCGAGATCGGATCGCGCTCGGTGATCGGCGCGGGAAGCGTCGTGACTCGAGACATTCCCGAATCGGTGTTCGCGGCCGGCAATCCCTGCCGGGTGATTCGACAGATTACCGAGTAGCGCCGCGAGCATGCCCGTTGCTGTCGCTAATTGCCTTGGCTCACGTCGTCCAAGCGGGCAATCGTTCTGCCGCCGATTTTGTGCTACGATCGATCTTTCTCGAAGCTCCCCTCCAGCATCATCACCAGGAAGGCATTCCCCATGATTACCGTCGGCATGAATTATCACGTGATTGCGGGCAAGCAGAAGGATTTTGAGGACAAGTTTGCGGCCGTGATGGGAGCACTTCGTTCGGCCCAGGGGCACACCAGTTCGACGCTCTGGAAAGACGTGAGCGACGATGCGTCGTATCTGATCACCAGCGAGTGGTCTGAAGAGAAGGCCTTCATGGACTTCATCCACAGCCAGGCGTTCAAGGACGTGACGACCTGGGGCAAAGAGCAGATCCTCTCCGGCCGCCCGCAGCACAAGATCTACAAGCACTAACCAATCGAGCTTCCGAACGGGATCCTCGTGGACTTCCACCAACCCTGTCATAGCGACGCAAGGTCGATGACGAACGGGAATTGTTGGCGGATTGCATTCACGAGCCGCTGATCGGCCGTCACCAGCTCACATTGCTCAAACTCTGCCAGGGCAACATAAAGGCTGTCGTACACGCTTCGACGGGCCTGGGCCGCAATTTCTAGGGCACGAGGAAGCAAAACAATCGCCGAGTGCAACTTTGGTAGCTGCAAGAGGAGATCATCAAGGGCGGTTTGGGCTTTGGGAATCCGCCCACGCATCTCCGACATTCGAAATGCATTCGCCATCTCGACTGGAAAAAAATCCGGAGCGTGGAGTTCTTCAGATTGAAGGGCAATCGCTTTATCAGAGTCGCCTTCGGGGACGATCCACTTGAACCCGACGGAAGCGTCTACAACTTTCATCCGGCATCGCGTATCTGGCGGATAATGTCGACACCGATGTTCTGCACGCCATGGACGCGGAGGATTTCCTCACGCATCTTGTTCGCTCGCTCTCGGATGCGTCGGGCCACTTCGGAGTCGACAGGACGCCCCTCGGCCGCCGCACGAGCGACAGCTTCATGATCGGATTGTTCGGTTGCAGTAGCCATACTTCAATTATCGGTTACGAATGGGGGGAGTCAACAGAGAGAAGAAACGCCAAACCCTATACGCACGCAGGCAATCTTGGCATTCCTCGGAACCAGCTTCGAACTTGACGCCGCAATTATGCCTGGTCGGATAGATCGCGCATTTGACCTCCCCCAGGAACGTAGACGATAAAGATGGGGGCGGGAGGGCTCTCCCCGATGCCGCAATGAGTTCTAGAGAGCAGCGTCGACAACACCGGGGCGTTTGGGCAAGTGCCATCGTCCAGCGATGATCCGTGGCAGCCATTTCGTGCGCATGTGCTGGGCACTCATTGGCTCGGCCTTTGGATCCCGATCACCATTGTCTCCATGTTCGCGTCGGTCTTCTTTTTTGGAACCGAGTCGCCAGCCAACGTAGTCTTCTTCGGCTTTCCCCTGGCCATCTGCTGGCAGGTCTTTCGGCTGGGCTCTCTCAAGTGCCCAAGATGTGGAAAGCGGTTCTTCTATCGTACTCAGGGCAACTTTCACACCCGGGGCGACTTCGCCTTGGGCGATCGATGCCGGCACTGTGGAATTCCAAAATACGAACCAGTTCCCGGCGGAAGCTCCTCCGAGATATGATCTCCGATCTGCGTTAATCAGCATAAAATCGGCGGCCTCAATCTTCGAAACGCGCAACCGCGTTTTGATGGCTTGTCGCGCGGCGGTCAAGATAGCCACTTCCGCCGAATTCCCCGCCTTGCCCGACTGTACGCCCGTCACGTACAATCATGGGTTCGAACTTCCCAAGCCGCCGAAACGGATTTCGTCTCCGCCAGCGCCTATGTCTGCTGCCGACATCGTCATCAAAGGTGCCCGCGAACATAACTTGCGGGATGTCAATCTGGTTCTGCCGCGCAATCGGCTGATCTGCCTTACCGGCGTCAGCGGATCGGGCAAGAGTTCGCTGGCCTTCGACACCCTGTACGCCGAAGGCCAGCGACGCTATGTCGAGAGCCTGTCGAGCTTTGCCCGCCAGTTCCTGGGCCAGATGCCCAAGCCCGACGTCGATCTGATCAGCGGCCTGAGCCCGTCGATCTCGATCTCGCAGAAGACCAGCGGCCAGAACCCCCGCTCGACGGTCGGCACGATCACCGAGATTTACGACTACCTGCGCGTGCTCTACGCCCGCACGGGCCTGGGGCATTGCCCGCGCTGCCGCCGGCCGATCACGGCCCAGACGCGCGACCAGATCATCGATCGGATCAGCACGTTTTCCGGAAGGCACTCGGTTCACGCTGTTGGCGCCGCTCATTCGCGGCCAGAAGGGCGAATACCGCGACCTGTTCGAAGACCTGCTGCAGGCAGGGCTTTGTCCGGGCTCGCGTCGATGGCACGATCGTCGCGCTGAGCGACAACCTGGGCCTCGACCGGCAGATGCGGCACAACATCGAAGTGGTCATCGACCGGCTCGTGGCCGGGCCCGGCTTGCGAGCGCGGTTGGCCGAAGCCGTCGAGTTGGGTCTGCGGATGGGCGACGGCAACCTGATCGTGGCCATGGACGAGCGACGGAAAGGCACCGCCCAAGGCCGTGCCCGAGCGAACCGAGGCCGAAGAGCCGGCCGCGCCCAGCCCGCAAACGCGGCGGCCGCGCAGCCCGCCTGGCCGACGACATTTATCTCTCGGCCCATTACGCCTGCACGCATTGCGGCATCAGCTTCGAGCCTCCCAGCCCGCAACTGTTCAGCTTCAACAGCCCGCACGGCATGTGCCTGGCCTGCGACGGCTTGGGCGAATTGTACAGCTTCGATCCCGAGCTGCTGGTCCCCAACGCCAAGCATGTCGTTCAAGCACGGCGCCATGGACTTGATCGGTCCGTGGAAAGACCTGGGACGCTGGAAGCGGCATCTGTACGAAGGCATGGCCGACGCCATCGAGCGCAAGCACAACTTCGAAGGCCGGCACGCTGCTCGAAACGCCCTGGCAGGATCTGCCGGCCGAAGTGCGGAACGACGTGCTCTACGGCACCGGCGATCTGCACATTACCTATAGCTGGCAGCCACGGCGGCGGGATGCACAAGTACGGCGGCACGTTCGAAGGCCTCGTTCCCGAACTGCTGTCGAAGTACCGCAACTCCAAGAGCGGCATGCAGCGCCGGCAGCTGGAAAAGTACATGCGCGTGATCGGCTGCGGCACGTGCCACGGCCAGCGTCTGAACGAGCAGTCCCGGTCCGTCACGCTCGCCACGCGGCACGCGAAGTTCGCCGGACCAGGCCGGCCCGCTCGCTGCCGGAAGTCTGCAACCTGGCGGTTTCCGACGCGGCCGAGTTCTTCAGCGAACTCGATCTGGACGCCACGGGCCAGTTGATCGCGGCCGAAGTGCTGAAGGAAATCCGCGGCCGGCTGGGCTTTCTGACCAACGTCGGGCCTCAACTATCTCACGCTCGACCGCACGGCTCCCACGCTTTCGGGCGGCGAATCGCAGCGCATTCGCCTGGCCGGCCAGATCGGCTGCGGCCTGGTCGGCGTGCTCTACATCCTTGACGAGCCGTCGATCGGCCTGCACCCGCGCGACAACGACCGGCTGCTCGACACGCTCTGCCATTTGCGCGACCTGGGCAATACGGTCGTCGTCGTCGAGCACGACGAAGACACCATGCGGGCGGCCGACCACATCGTCGACTTCGGCCCCGGGCCGGGCGTGCGCGGCGGCGAGGTGGTCGCCAGTGGCACGGCCGAAGACATCTGCAAATCGTCAAAGAGCCTCACCGGCCAGTTCCTGTCCGGCAAGCGGAAGATCGAAATTCCCGAGCACGCGGCGCCCGCCGGGCAAGAACTGGCTGAAGATCCTCGGCGCGACGCACAACAACCTGAAGAACGTCGACGTCGAGATCCCGCTCGGTTCGTTCGTGTGCATCACGGGCGTTTCCGGTTCGGGCAAAAGCTCGCTGGTGAACGGCATCCTGGTCGAGGCTCTGCGCCGCGATCTTGAACGGCGGGCTGGGCGATCCCGGTCCGTACCGCAAGATCGAAGGCATCGAGCATCTCGACAAGCTGATCGCCATCGATCAATCGCCGATCGGCCGCACGCCACGCTCGAACCCGTCGACCTACATCAAGGTCTTCGACGACATCCGCAAGCTGTACGCCATGCTGCCGGACTCGAAGGCCCGCGGCTACCAGGAAGGCCGGTTCAGCTTCAACGTCTCCGGCGGGCGCTGCGAGGCCTGCGAAGGCAACGGCTCGAACCGGCTGGAGATGGACTTTCTGGCCGACGTGTGGGTCACTTGCCCCGTGTGCGAAGGGCATCGCTTCAATCGCGAGACGTTGCAGGTTCGTTTCAAAGGCAAGAACATCGCCGAAGTTCTGGAGATGGACATCCAGCAGGCGCTGGAGCACTTTTCGAACATCCCCAAGGTGCAGCACAAGCTGCAAACGCTGCACGACGTGGGGCTCGATTATCTGAAGCTTGGCCAGCCGTCGCCGACGCTCTCGGGCGGCGAAGCCCAGCGCGTGAAGCTGGCCCGCGAGCTGGTCAAGAAGAGCACCGGCCGCACGCTCTACCTGCTCGACGAGCCGACGACCGGCCTGCACTTCGCCGACATTCAGATGCTGCTCAAGGTATTGCACGACTTCGTCGACGCCGGCAACACGGTGCTGGTGGTCGAGCACAACCTGGACGTGATCAAAACGGCCGACTGGCTGATCGACCTGGGGCCTGAAGGCGGAGCCGGGGGCGGCCGCATCGTGGCCGCCGGCACGCCGGAAGAAATCGTCCGCGTGAAAGAATCGCACACCGGCCGGGCCTTGCTGCCGATCCTCACGCCGGGCGGCGAGCGAATTTCGACCTTCAAGAAGTCGAGCGTCGACGATGCCGAAGCCAAAGCCCGCGCCGCCAAAACGATTCGCGTGCAAGGGGCCCGGCAGCACAACCTGAAGAGCATCGACGTCGAAGTCCCTCGCGACCAGATTACCGTCTGCTGCGGACCGAGCGGCATCGGGCAAGAGCTCGCTGGCCATGGACACGATCTATGCCGAAGGCCAGCGGCGCTACGTCGAAAGCCTCAGCTCCTACGCCCGGCAGTTCGTCGGCCAGATGCAAAAGCCGCAGGTCGACCACATCGAAGGGCCTTCGCCGGCCATCGCCATCGAGCAGAAGCACCTGGGGCACACGCCGCGCTCGACGCGTCGGCACGGTCACGGAAATCTACGACTACCTGCGGATCCTCTTCGCCCGGCTTGGGGCAGCCGCATTGCCCCGACTGCGACGTGCCGATCGGCACGCAATCGGCCGACGAAATCATCGACAAGGTGATGGGCGCACGCACCGGCACCAAGCTGTATTTGATGGCGCCGATCGATATTCAAGTGGGCGAGCGCTACGAAACGCTGTGGGAAGAGATCCGCGCCAAGGGCTACGTCGCGGATGCGGGTCGATCGCAAGACGTACTCGGTCGACCAGCCGCCGACGATCGATCGCCGCCGCAAGCACCTGGTCGAGGTGGTGGTCGATCGGGTCGTGGTGCGGCCGCGACGGCCGTTCGCGGATTGCCGACAGCATCGAGAGCGCGCTGGCCCTGGGCAAGGGCGTGCTGCACGTGGCTCATCCGCACGACGACGTGCCCGAAGAGAACTGGCAGACCGAAATCCACAGCCAGCATTTTGCCTGCGAGAAATGCGGCCGCAGCTTCGAGCAGCTGACGCCGCACAATTTCTCGTTCAACAGTTCGTTGGGCTGGTGCCCGTCGTGCGAAGGGCTGGGCACGCAGCGCGGCGCCAACACGGCGGCCCTGTTGCACGACCCCAAGTTGACGTTGGCTCAAGGCGCCGTCGCGCTCTGGCCGAACACCGACCTGCGGCTGTTTCCGCGGATGCTCGACGCTTTCGAGCGCCAGACGGGCGTGCCGTTGGACGTGCCCTTCGAGCAGCTTTCGTCCAAGCACCGCCGCATTGTGCTGCATGGCACGGGCGACGCCTGGATCAACGTCTATCCAAGCGGGCGACGAAAAGGGACCGAGCGGCCGATCTTCCGCTTCCAATACAAGGGGCTCTATCCGGCCCTCGAAGAAGCCGCCCGCTTGTCGCCGGCTCTGCGCAGCAAGCTCGACCACCTGGTCGACGAAGTCGAATGCTCGACCTGCGGCGGCAGCCGGCTGCGCGACGACGCCGCGGCCGTGCGGTTCCGCGGCCGCACGATGGACGACGTCTGCCGCACGCCGCTGGGGGATTTGCTCGAGCAGGTTTCATGGCTGGAAGATGAACCCCAGCGAACGGAAGGTCGCCGGCGAATTGCTGCGCGAAGTCCGCAATCGCGTGCAGTTCCTGGTCGACGTCGGGCTGGAGTATCTGACGCTGGGACGCGCCGGCGCCGACCCTTTCGGGCGGCGAAGCTCAGCGCATTCGACTGGCCAGCCAGGTGGGCAGCGGATTGACCGGCGTGCTGTACGTGCTCGACGAGCCGACGATTGGCCTGCACCCGCGCGACAACCCGCGTCTGATCAAGGCCCTGACTCGATCTGCGCGATTTGGGCAACACGCTGTTGATGGTCGAGCACGATCGCGAAGTGATCGAAAACGCCGACCAACTGCTCGATTTCGGCCCCAAGGCCGGCGAGCATGGCGGCGAGGTCGTCGCGCGCGGCACGCCGACGGTGGTCGGCAAGAACAAGAACTCGGTCACTGGCCCGTATCTCTCGGGCCGCAAGGCCATTGCCGGTGCCGACCAACCGACGCGTGGCCAGCCCGCCGCTCGTGGTTACGATGCCCAAGGTCAGCCGCGGATCGTCGCGGGCAACGACGGTCGTGCCGGCAGAGCCGCAGCCGCCGGGCGGCGGTTGGATTGAGATCATCGGCGCACGGCACAACAACCTTCACAACGTGAACGTCCGCATTCCGCTGGGCACGTTGACCGTGATCACCGGCGTCAGCGGCAGCGGCAAGAGCTCGCTGGTGGAAGACGTGCTGTTCAACAGCCTGGCCCGCACGCTGCACCGGGCGCGCACGTTCCCGGCCGCGCACGATGCGATTCGCGGCGTCGATCAGATCAACAAGGTGATCCGCGTCGATCAGCAGTCGCTCGGTTCGACGCCGACTTCGAACCCGGCCACGTACAGCGGCGTGTTCGACCTGATCCGCACGCTATATGCCAACCTGCCCGAGGCCAAGCTTCGCGGCTACACGCCGCGACGGTTCAGCTTCAACGTGCCGGGCGGGCGCTGCGAAAAGTGCGAAGGCAACGGCCAACTGCGGATCGAAATGCACTTCCTGCCCGACGTGTGGGTCGAATGCGACGAATGCCGCGGGCGGCGCTACAATCCGGAAACGCTCAACGTCCGCTACCGCGGCCAGACGATCGCCGACGTGCTGGAAATGACGGCCGGCCGGGCCGTGGAGCTGTTCACCAACATTCCCAAGATCCGCCGCGTGCTGCAAACGCTCTGCGACGTGGGGCTCGACTACGTGCGGCTCGGGCAGGCGGCGCCGACGCTCTCGGGCGGCGAGGCGCAACGCGTCAAGCTGGCCGCCGAACTCGCTCGGCCCGACACCGGCAAGACGCTCTACCTGCTCGACGAGCCGACGACCGGTCTGCACTTCGACGATCTGGCCAAGCTGCTGGACGTGCTCAATCGGCTGGTCGAGTTGGGCAACACGGTGGTGATCATCGAGCACAATCTGGACGTGATCAAGACGGCCGATTGGGTCATCGACCTGGGCCCCGAGGCGGGCGAAGGGGGCGGCCACAGTCGTCGCCGTCGGCACGCCCGAAGAGATCGTGGCCCACGCACGCCGGGCCAAGCCACCGGTCAAAGCCACGGGAAAAGCCAAGGCCACTGCCCTGCTGCGTTCGTACACCGGCGAGATGCTCGGGCCTGTGTTGGCGGCCGGTCCGCACGTCGAGCGTACGTTCCACGATTTCGCGGCGGCCGAAGTCGAGCGCGAGGGCGACCTGGAAATTACCGCCGTTGGCGAAGACGCTCGCATGCCTTGGGAAGCTGACGGCCGCCGCTGGCATACGCAGGATCGCGTGGGCCGCGGCGGCGAGCCCTGCAGCTGGGACGGGCGGATTCTGGCCGAAGTCGTCGACAAGATTCACGAACTGGGCGAGTTCAGCCCCACGGATTGGAACTCGCGCACGGTCGTGGAGATCTGCGCCGCGCGTAAGAGCGACGGCTGGTTCTTCCATGCCATCACCGGCGAGCAGTGGCTGCTGAAGCTCAAGTTCCGCGTGGCCAAGCGGACGTTTCAGCGTGAAGACCTGCTGGGGAAATTGGATCTGAAGCCGCTCAACGAAATCGCGGACCTGCCCGTCTATGGCTCCGAGCCGCGGGTCAAGTCGAAGAATCTGCGCGGGCCGTGGCAGGAAGTTCAGCTCACCGTTCACTCCTGGGACGAAGTCAACCGCCCGCCGTTCTGGAAGTTCGTGGCCGCGGCCGTGGAAGGGTTCGAGAAGTTCACCGACCGCATCGAATCAGAACCCCGAAGACATCATGCCCTGGAAAGTGCTGGGCCAGAAATGGCACCTCTCGCGCAAGGGTTTTCCGCCGGGCAAAAAGGTCGACTGGGATACCGAGTTGCTGGAAGACCTGTGCGAATTGCTGTCGGAAACGGCGCCGCAGGGACAGTTTCTCTGGAACAATCAGCAAGTGGTGCATCTATGCCTCCGCGGCCCGGGCGAGCCCTGGGCCACGATTTACACCAAGCGGCCAGGCAGGCTTGGACCTGGTGCTCACCGGTCCGAAGAATCGTTTTGCTTTGGGACGCGTCGCGCATTTGGGAAGCGATCGTGAATTGCAGACCGAGCGGCCCGACAAGGACGTCGTCAAGCTGAAGTTCCGCGCCGCCGACGAAGTGGGGGACCACGAGCTGGCCGATTTCCTGCGCGAGCACTTGGAATCGGTGATGCAGTTGAATGGAAAGAATTGAGGATTCAAGGAGCTGTCGAAACAGCGCGGCACAAGTGCCGCGGCGAAATGACCTCCGCTGACTACTGACTACTGACAACTGAATACTGACTACTTCTTCTATGTCCGACCTCCTAGTACCGCCGCGTTTCCTGTTTCAGTTCTCGGTCCCCTGTTTTCGGCGTCAGCCGATCTGGTCGGCCGCCGGAGCGACAACTGGACGAACGCTTCCGATTGCCGGATCTGTCGCAATTGGAGAGCGTGCCCTCGGGGGCCGACGTCCGCGTGGCCTGGGCCGCGGAAGGGTTGGCGTTTGCCGTCCGCGTCTCGGGGAAGCGACAGCCGCCGTGGTGCCGCGAAAGCCGGCCTGACGACAGCGACGGCTTGCGCGTCTGGATCGACACCCGCGATACGCACAACATCCACCGTGCCACGCGTTTCTGCCATCAGTTCATCTTCATGCCGGCCGGCACGGGCCGCGGACTCGACGAGCCGGTGGCCGAACAATTGCTCATCAATCGCGCCCGCGAAAATGCCAAACCGACCCGGCCAGGACTGTTGCAGGTCCGCCGTGAAAAGCGGGTCGACGGCTACGTGCTCGAGGCCTTCGTGCCGGCGGCGCGCGATGACGGGCTTCGATCCGCAGGAAAACCCGCGGCTGGGTTTCACCTACGCCGTGGTCGATCGCGAGTTGGGCGAGCAGACCTGGAGCTGCGCGTCGAGCCTGCCGTTCCGCGAAGACCCGAGCCTTTGGGGCACGTTGGAACTGGAATCGGAAGACGTCGCCGACGAGCGCCGCAAACCGGTTCGCGCCGCCCGCGACGACGCGGATTGAACCGGCGAAGATTGAAAGCTCCAGTTCAGCGGCGCTTGGGCGGCCGCGTGGGCTTCGCGCCCGGTTTGATGGTACCTTTCACGGCCGGACGACGTTTCAGCGGGATCTTGGCCTTCGATTTCGCGGCTGCTTCGCCCCGGGCCAGCTTTTCGCTCTTGCTGCGAGCGGCCAGGGCCTGCGGGTTGTCGGCCTTGCCCAGCAGTTCGAAGAGAAAGCGGCTGGCGATCGTCGGGCCGGCTCTTGCCCCATTTGTTGCGGCTCAAGGCCAGCGACAACGTCAGCCGATCGCGAGCCCGCGTCACGCCGACGTAACATAACCGCCGCTCTTCGTCGATCGCCGGGCCTTCGGCCGCGATCGAGCGATGATGCGGCAGCAGGCCTTCTTCCATGCCGACCAGATAGACGTGCGGGAATTCGAGGCCTTTGGCGCTGTGCAGCGTCATCAGGGCGATGGCATTGCGGGCCAGTTGCGTCTCCTTGTCCTTTTCGTCGTCGCGTCCGGCCAGGGCGATTTCGTCGAGAAAGCCGCTGAGCGTCGGTTTCTTGGCTCGCTTCGTGTAGCTGCCCAGCGCGTTGACGACTTCTTCCACCGCGTTCCAGCGGGCGATCTGATCGTTCGGCTCTTTGTACAGCCGATTGATCTCGTCCTGGTAGCGGATCTTCTGAATCAAGATCGGCGACGACGTCGACCAGCGGCTCGTTCTCTGCCCGCTGGCGATAATGGCTCCAGCAATTCGTGCAACTGCTGGCAACCCGCCACGGCCGCGCGGCTGCAAACCGTGGAATCGCCGCGGGATCGTGCAGGAATTCGCCGATCGGCTGGCCTGCGGCGACGGCCTGGTCCATCAGTTGCTCGACGGCGCTTGCGGGCCGATGCCGCGCGGCGGCGTGTTGATGATCCGCAGCACCGAGACTTCGTCGCGCGGCTGAGCGATGGCCTTGAGATAGGCCAGGATGTCGCGAACTTCCTTGCGATCGTAGAACGACATGCCGCCGATGAGAATGTAGGGGAGCTTCATGCGGCGCAGTTCGGCCTCGAAGGCGCGCGGCTGTTCGTTGGTGCGGAACAAGATCGCGAAGTCGCGCGGCTCGGCCAGGCGGCGGAAGAGCAGCGAGCCGATCTCTTCGACCACCTGGTTGGCCTCGGTCACCTCGTCGGGAAATTGCAGAATCCGCGGCGTTTCGCCTTCCATGCGGAAGGGTCGCAGGATCTTGTCGTGGCGGTTCTTGTTGTAGGCGATCAGCCGGTTGGCCATTTCCAGGATCGGCGCGATCGAGCGGTAGTTCTCTTCCAGACGCACGACTTTGGCGTCGGGCCAGTCGCGTTTGAATTGCAGAATGTGCGTCACCTCGGCCCCGCGCCAGCCGTAGATCGATTGGTCGTCGTCGCCCACGACGCACAGGTTGCGATGCCCCGAGGCCAAGGCCTTGATGATGCGATACTGCGAGCCGTTGGTGTCCTGATATTCGTCGACCAGCAGATGGCGGAAGCGATTGGCTTCGGCCTGCCGCACCTCGGCAAAGTTCTGCGAACAGCTCTTCGGCGCAGCAGCAGCAAGTCGTCGAAGTCGACGGCGCCGGCGTTCTTGAGCGCCGTCTGGTAGCGGCGATAGGCCGCCGCGGCCAGGTGTTCCTGGTCGGTCTGAGCCACCGACGCCGCTTGCGGCGGGCGGATCGAGGCCATCTTCCAGCGGCTGATGTGGTTGATCAGGTCCGCCGGACGCAGCACGCGTCGATGGCACCTCGGATCTCGCGAAGCGCCTCGCGGGCGACGCTTTCCTGGTCGCCGCGATCGTAGATGGCGAACTTCTCGGGATAGCCCAGCCGGCGGATGTGCCGGCGCAAGATGCGGACGCACAGGGCGTGAAAGGTGGAGATCTCGGGCTTCTCGTCGGACTTCTTGCCGAGCAACTCGCCGGCCCGTTGCTGCATTTCGCCGGCGGCCTTGTTGGTGAACGTGACGGCCAGGATCTGCGAGGGGCGAATGCCGTGGCGGATCAGGTCGGCGATGCGATAGGTGACGACCCGGGTTTTGCCCGTACCGGCGCCGGCCAGCACCAGCAGGGGCCCGGCCAGCGTCGAAACGGCGTCTTTTTGAGCGGCGTTGAGGTCGTGGGCCACGGGCTGGGGGTCGTCCTTGACGGGCGAGTGTTTTTCCGGCGGACGGCACGCATGCTTCCAGCATCGGGGAGCCTGATCGTAAACCACGGCCCGACGCTTGGCAATGAACCACCGGAGCCTGCCAGGCTGGGCGCATAGTCCTTCCGCGTTTGCCTCGGCACGGCGCCCTCGGGGCGATCTGTTTTTTCAATTTCGGCGATTCCTCGTGGGAAGGCGTTTTGCGCACCGTTGCAAGAGCCGCAAATTGCGAATCGGAGATCGCCTGACGAATCGCGCCTATATGCCGATTTTGCGTTACCGTCGAAGAGGTTTTTTAGGTGAGGGCGCTTGGCTGCAACAAAACATGGGGGCAATCGCAAACCACGTTCTAGAATTGGCCTGATGGGGGCTGCGAAGGTCTCCGATAGGCAGGTATTGATGCGACGACCGCATCGCCCACGAGATGTAGTTGAGATATGTCTGCTCCGACGAATATCCCCACCGAAGAACTACTGAATCAGTTCCGCCAGCAAATCGCCGGCATTTTGCCCCTGACCCTTTAAGCGACACCGCGACTAGGTCCACCGCGAGGACGGCTCGTCCGGATGCTGCCTTCGACCAACTGTCTCGGGGCCAGGAGTTGGGATTGCGGCCGGCCAGCGTTCCCTCAGCGATGTCGGCTAGCCCGATTGCCGGACAGCCGCGAAAGTTTCTGCCTGTGGCGCATCCACGCTTGAAGACGCGGGCCTGACGGAAGAAGAAATCGAATCTCTGCTTTTGAAGTATCTACTTCATGCTCGTAAGCGCGTCAGGGCGCCGACGTCGTGCGGCAGGTGGCGCTGCCGTTCAACATTGTCGAAAGGATTCTCAGTAAGCTGAAAGAGCAGCGGTTACTCGCCTACAAGAATACGTCGTCGTTGCATGATTACGTGTATGAACTTACCGAACTGGGCGGCGCACGAGCCCGTGGTTGCGCAGGCGCAATGCAGCTATTTCGGGGCTGCGCCGGTGAATCTTACGGACTATGCCGCCGCGGTGGCGGCCCAGTCGATTCATCGCCTGAAATTACAACCGGCCGACGTGAAAAGGGCTTTCGGCGACCTCACGTTGAGTGACGCCATGCTGCAACGCCTCGGCCGCGCAGTTTGTTCGGGCAAAGGGTTGTTTCTCTACGGCGCCAGGCAACGGCAAGACTTGCATCGCGGAGCGGATTACCAGGGCCTATGGCCTGACGGTCTGGATTCCGCGGGCACTCAACGTGTTCGGCGAAATTGTCCGTCTTTACGACCCATCGAATCACGTGCAGCTGCCGCTGACCGAGGGGGGCGGCATTCTTGCCGACGAAAAGATCAACGCGCAATGGGTGCGCATTCAGCGACCCATGATCGTCGTGGGCGGTGAACTGACGCTGGAAAGCCTCGAAATCCGCACCGATCGCAATACCGGAATTGCCGAAGCGCCCCTGCAATTGAAAAGCAATTGCGGCACTTTGGTGGTCGACGACTTCGGCCGTCAACGCGTCTCGCCGGCCGAACTGCTCAATCGCTGGATCGTGCCGCTGGAAAAGCGCTACGATTTTCTCAGCGTCGCCAGCGGACGCAAAATCCAGGTGCCGTTCGATCAGTTCGTAGTCTTCTCGACCAACCTCGAACCGAAGGATCTGGTGGACGAAGCATTTTTACGTCGCATTCCGTACAAGATCGACGTGTGCGATCCCACGGAAGACGAATTCCGCACGCTATTCCTTGCCCAAGCCAAAATCACCAGGGTTGAATGCGAGCCCGAGCATCTCGACTTCTTAATCGATCATTGCTATCGGCAGCCAGGCCGCGCCATGCGATTTTGCCATGCCCGAGACCTGCTTCACCAGATTGAAGTGTACTGCGAATATCTTGGTGAGCCGCTTCGGTTGAGCCCGGAAGCGATCGTGGCCTCGGCCGGCAACTACTTTTCGATGGTTTAGTCTCATGCACACGATCAGTATGGAAACGGCGATCGATCCTCGGGGGCTTGTGCCCGTGGCGGTCAGCACGCTGCAATCGCAAGTCGTGATCGCATTCGATCTGTACGTCTGGAACCCGAAAGATCGGCCACCGCGATTGTATCGGGAGAAACACATTCCCCTGGAACGCACCGACCTCCGGCGGTTGTTGGACCAGAATATTACGACTCTCTACACTCGGTCGTCCGACGCCCAGCACTACTGCGACCACGTGCGAGACTACGTGCTGGCTGACGAAAGCATTCCAGCCAAGGATCGCTTCGGCGCTCTCAAGGATGCGACGTGCACGGTGCTGATGGACTCGATCAATAGTCGCAACGTGGATGGCGTGCTCAAAGTCAGTGCAGAATTCAGCCAGGACCTGGTCGCATTGGTTTGCGGCCGCAAGAACGTGCTAGGCGAACTGTTCGCGGTGATGACGCACGACTATTACACCTTCACGCACATCACGAACGTCTGCACGTACTGCATTCTGCTGGCCGAGGCGTATGGCATCCGCGATCCGCTGGAACTCGCCGCGATCGCTCAGGGGGCCTTGCTGCACGATCTCGGCAAATGCTACGTTCCCGCCAGGCTGTTGAACAAGCCGACGTCACTCAACGAAGACGAGCAAGCAATCATGCGCCAGCACCCGGTGCGTGGTTTCCAACGGCTCTGCATGCAGCCCGGGCTCAGTTGGGGGCAACTGATGATGGTCTATCAGCACCACGAGCGCTACGATGGCCGCGGTTATCCCATGGGCCAGGTCGGCAACGAGATTCACGAGTGGGGACGACTGTGCGCCGTGGCCGACGTCTACGATGCGCTGACTCGTGACCGCTCGTATCGCAAGGGCGCCGATACGAGGGAAGTATTGGGATATATGGACCGTGAATCCGGGCGAAGTTTTGACGAGGAATTCTGCCAATGTTGGATTGCGACGCTCAAGCAATGCCAGGCGAAATAGAGATCAAGCGTCTCACTTGCACGGTGCGCTTGCCTCCGGCCTGGGAGGATAACTTCGAATTGCACGGCGTGGCTCCCGCCCTCGCCGGCTGCAAGCGACGCTTTGCCCGCTTGCGATGCCGTGGCAAACAGAGCCTCGTGGCCCTGGAGCTCCGACAGACGCTGCCCAGTCTCCCTCGTGCGCAGGCCTGGTTTGCCGTCTACCTTACCGACATCGGGCGGGGGGGCATTGGGTTTTTGCACGGCGAGCCGCTGTATCCCAACGAACGATTCAAGGTCGTACTCTTCGACGGAAGGCGAGTACACGTCGAAATCGTCCGTTGCCAGCGAATCGACGATCGTTGTTTTAGCATCGGAGCCCAGTTCGTCGAGGAGCGGTCGCCGAAGCCGTGAGCGACGAAACGAACGGCAGGGAAAGCTATTTTCCTTAATCGATGCGCACAAGCATGTCGTTCTGGGAGTGATTTCTGAGTTTGGGCAATATCATTGTCATTCGCCACCCACATTACCCGGGGCAGTATCACGGCATATTCCCGGCCGTCCATCCCACGCGGCACCAGGAAGCGGAAGGCGGTTGGCTTGGAGCGCCGTGAACGGGTTCGTCGGGAATGACGTAAGTCACAGGCCTTGACCCATTTCGGCCGATTCCCCTATACTCCCGGCAAGGCCCCCGTTGCGGGGCTCTCTCATTTGTGCTCATTTGACCGCCGGGCCGCCAGTTCGCCCGGCCACGATTCGCACGCCAAAACCGCAGGATTGGATCACGATGAAGACGGAGCGACGTCACGAACTCCAGACGAACGTCCTGGCCGACTGGCTGGGCTCGAAGCTCGAAACGGCTCAAGAATATACGAAAGCCATCCTGGCGTCGTTGCTGGCCGTGGTCGTGATCGTGGGCGTGTTCGTGTTCATGAACAAACGCACCGAGCAGAAGCAGGCCGCGGCCTGGGAGCAGTATTTCAATGCCACGATGACCGGTGCCAGCGAAAAATTGGGCACCGTGGCCGACAAGTATCCCAACACGCTGGCCGGCCAATGGGCCCGCCTGAGCCTGGCTGATTCGGAACTGGCACAGGGCACGAGCCAACTGTTCGAAGACCGCACGCTCGCCAAGGGAACCCTGGATCGGGCGATTGAAAGCTACACCGAAGCCCGCCGGCAATCGCGCAACGTCGAAATCCTGGAGCGCTCGACGATCGGTCTGGCTCGGGTTCACGAGGCCTTGTCGCAATTGGGCGAGGCTCGGCAGGAGTACGAGCAACTTCTATCGAAGTGGCCCAAAAGCATCTACGCCAGCGAGGCGCGGCGGCGGATCGATGATATCAGCAAGCAATCGACCAAGGAATTCTACGACTGGTTCGCTTCGCAAAACGTCAAGGCATTGGGCGGCAGCGGACCAGGCATTCCCGGCCTGAAGCCGAGCGGCCTGCCGGACGAACCTGCGACTCCGCCGAGTTCGAAGCCGGACGACAAGCCGGCAGCTTCGGATAAGCCGGCAGCGAGCGACGCCAAGGCCACGACGCCCGAGCAGCCAGCCGCCGCAGCGCAAACGCCGCCGGCCAGCGATGGAACCAAGGCCGCAGAAGCGAAGGCTGCCAGCGCTCCGCCAGCAGCTACTCCGCCGGCAACTCCCGAAACGCCCACCGACAACAAGAAGCCGTAGTACGATGCCCGACGATGAGCTCCCGCGGGAGCCGATCGAAATCATCGTCACGGATGCCGACGCCGATTGTCGCCTCGACTGGTTCCTGGCTCGTCAATTACCGACCTTCAGCCGCACGCACTTGCGGCGGGCCATCAACGCCACGGGCGTGAAGGTCAACGGGCTGCGCGTCAAAGCCAGCCATCGCCTGAAGGCCGGCGAACACATCTCGCTGTTGATGCCCGACACCGTGCGCGAGGGGCCGCAGCCCGAGGAGATTCCCCTCAACATCCTGTACGAGGATGCTTCGCTGGCGGCGATCAACAAGCCCCCGGCCATGGTCGTGCATCCAGGCAAAGGGCATTGGAATGGCACGCTCACCAGTGCCCTGCAATTCCACTTCGACTCTCTGAGCGAAGTGGGAGGGCCAACCCGCCCGGGAATCGTCCATCGGCTCGACCGCGACACCAGCGGCGTGATCGTCGTGGCCAAGAACGACCAGGCCCATCTGCGCCTGTCGGCGCAGTTTGAGAAGCGAACCGTGGAGAAGGAGTATTTCGCGATCGTCGCCGGTCAGCCGAACCTCGACCGCGACTGGATCGATCTGCCGATCGGGCTGCACCCGCAGCACCGCGAGCGGATGGCCATTCGCCGCGACGACCCGGATAGCCGGCCCGCGCAGAGTTTTTACGAGGTGATCGAACGGTTCGACGGATTCGCCAGCGTGCGGATCCTGCCCAAGACCGGCCGCACGCATCAGATCCGCGTTCACCTGGCGAGCATCGGCTGCCCGGTGCTCTGCGACCGCCAATACGGCGGCCGCGCGCGGCTAACGCGTGGCGAACTGCGCCGCCGCCCCGAGCAAGACACCGAAGCGATACTGGAACGGCAAGCCCTTCATGCGCAGCGATTGAAGATTGCGCATCCCGATACGGGCCAGCCGCTGGAATTCATCGCCCCGCTGCCGGAAGATCTGCAGCGAACGCTATCGGCCCTGCGAGAATTTCGCGGTCTATAAAACGCCGGCCCGCGCAGTGCGTGCTGGCTCGCAACGCAAAAGGCTCAAAGTCGCATGTTTCAAGCGTAGGCGGTTGGCTCGCCAGTCGGTATTTTTATAGATGGTGTGATTCGTTGCGAGCCTGGTTCACGGCTGCCTAACGAATCTGTCCAGTAGTTGGTGGGTATCGAGTCGTCTTATGGAGGGCAACGACGATGTCGCGCTTTGCAGCATATTTGTTAGTGTATTGCATGCTCCAGACGCTGTTTTCAACGAATGCGCTCGCACAGCTCAAGACTGGCATGATTGTTGGCAACACGTACAAAAACGACCACCTTGGCCTGGAGTTACGCGTCCCGGACGGCTGGAAAATATCGGTTGAACCGGATGGCAACTCCGACAGCAGCGGACCCGCTTCAAATAAAGACCGGAATAAGCACAGCGACGTGCCATGGTGTATCGGTAAACACACTGGGCTTTTTGAGATATCCAAACAGGGGTCTCCTGATTTCCCTAATCCATCCCTGAGTGCGGGAGCGGATGAAATCTTGGGTGGCAGCAGTGTGACTGCCTTAGAGTACCTGGCCGCTGAAAAAAAGGATCTGCCCGGGTTTCGGCTGCCTCTCGTGGTCGAGAAGGACGTTCACCAAGTGACAATTGCCGGCGTCAAGTATGCTGGGATCGCCGTAAAAATGGAGTTTGCGAAAGTCGGAGTGTTGAGACAGCTAATTCTGGTGACCATCAGGAATGGATACGTAGTATCCTATCATCTAGCCTACCGGACCGACGAGGAGTTGCGCCAGCTGGAACGAATCGTGCAGTCGATCAAGTATAGCGCCAACGCGCCGTCACCGTCGCCTCGGCAATAGGTTCCGGGCCAATGAAAAGGGGCCATTGCATGTCCGCGAATCAATTTCGTGAAACACCGGTTCAAGTTTTGCGCGCTCACAAAACAGTCGTCAGTTTCGGAAACGCGTAGTGCTTTTACCCTACGCAACCGTCGAAGCGCTCGCCTCATTGCGATTGCAAATTCTTTCGAGTCGGCGGAAGATGCGGCCATGCGCGACGGAAAACAATATCGACGGCGCCGGTGGCTGCGTTACAGCATAAAGACGATGCTGGCGGCAATGGCGGCGCTGGCCATGCTCCTCGGTTCGCAGGCGAATCGTATCCACCGACAACGCACCGCCGTCCGAACGCTCAATTAGTTGAATCTCAAAGAGCGGGCATATTACGACTACGATGACAAAGCCGACTGGATATTCAATTACGAAATCGGCTCGACGTACCCAATGTGGCCTCTGCGAGACCCTTGGCGAGAGTTTTTCTGCCCGCTTGAACGCATCTTGTTCAAGGGTATTGGAGACGATGACGTTGCACTGTTCTCTGAACCACTCGACGCCAAGAAGCTTAGATTATGGGAATGCCACGCGCTTACTGACGTAGGTCTCAGGCATCTGGCCACAATATTTCCCCGGCTCAGGCAACTCGCAATCAACGCTTGCCCCAGAATCACCGATGCCGGATTCAGCGATCTGCTGGAGCGTCTTCCGGATTTAGAGCACCTGGACGTTTCGGTCTACCGTCATATCACGGATGCCACCCTGTTGCGGCTGGTGCGCATGAGGCGGCTAAGAGAGCTGCATGTTACCTGCGACCGATCGTGTCGTCCCTGGGTCAGGGCCCTTCGCGACACTAAGCAACTACGGAGTCTCCATATCTTCTGTCGAACATTCGAGGACGCGTGCTTCGACCAACTACGGCAGTTGAAGTCGCTTGAAGAGCTCTATATCGAGGTCGAAGGACCGATTGACGAACTGGCACGGGAGGCGTTCGAAGAACTCAGCCAGGCCCTTCCGCAATGCAAGGTTCTAAAATTCAAGCCTTACTCCCACTTCGAAATTGGGTTGTTTACTCCGCGTTCATTCCGAGCTGGCGATTGAAAATCGCCGCCCCGCCCGCAGGCCCGGAGCCGCCCCTGGCGCCCCCGCAGAAATTTCGCGCCTTGTAGAACGCCGGCCGGCCGTTCAAAATCAACGCCTGGCAATCTTCCAGACGTGACCATTTGCCGGAGCGAACGATGAAGCTGGCGAAGTATCGTGGGGCCAACGGAAAAGAGTCGATCGGGCTGGTGGAAGACGAGCGCCTTCTGCCGCTCGATACCTCGGGAAACCAGTATCAGACGCTGAGCGATATTTTCGAGGCCGACGATCGGGCCGGGGCCCTGTCGTTCATGATCAATCGCTCGGTGGAGAGCCTGCCTCTGGAGAGCGTGCAATTGCTGCCGCCGGTCGATCGCCAGGAGGTCTGGGCCGCGGGCGTCACGTACCGCCGCAGCAAGACGGCTCGCATGGAAGAATCGGCCACGGCGGCGAGTGTCTATGACATGGTCTACGAGGCGGCCCGCCCGGAACTGTTCTTCAAGGCCACGGCCGCCCGAACCGTGGGCCCCTCGCAGCCGGTGCGGATTCGTCGCGACAGCAAGTGGAACGTGCCCGAGCCGGAGTTGGCCCTGGTGCTCAATTCGCGGCTGGAGTTGGTGGGCTACACGATCGGCAACGACATGAGCTCGCGCGACATCGAGGGAGAGAACCCGCTCTACCTGCCTCAGGCCAAGCTGTACGACCAGTCGTGCTCGTTGGGGCCCTGGATCACGCTGGTACACGCCATGCCGCCGCGCAAGTCGATCGGCATCGCTCTGGCAATCGTCCGCAGCGCAGAGTTGGTCTTTGAAGGCCGGACGAACGTCGGGCAGATGGCCCGCAAGTTCGAAGAGCTGATCGAATACCTGGGGCGCGACAACACGTTCCGCGACGGCGCCGTGCTATTGACCGGCACGGGCATCGTGCCCGACGCCACCTTCACGCTCGAACCGGGCGACACGGTCAACATTCTTATCGACGGCATCGGCACGCTCAGTAATACCGTGGTGCAGGGTTGAGCTGGTGTTGGCGCTGGCCCGCGTGGGAAACAGCGCGTCGCGGCTAACGTTTTCAGCGTTGTAGCGCCGTAGGTCAGGGCTTGCCCTGACTTCGATCTGCGGGTTTGGGCCGAACCATTGTCAGGGCAAGCCCTGACCTACGGGATGCGGGTGCTCCGCAACTGCGTGAGAAAACCGTTAGGGCGGTTGACCCCCGGGCGTTTCGTCGCGAAAATGGCCAGCTTCTTTGGCACGCTCAGGGAGATCTTCAAGCATGGCGCAGTTCGAAAAGCGGGTATTGTTCGTCGGTTTCGGGGCCGTGGCGCAATGCACGCTGCCAATTCTGGTTAAGTACCTGCGCATTCCGCTGGATCGGATCACGGTCATCGATTTTGACGACCGCTCGGCCGCGCTCAAGCCCTGGACCGACCAGGGGGTGCGGTTCGTTCGCGAGCGAATTGCTCCGGAAAACCTGGGCGCGTCCTGGAAAAATACGTTGCCGCGGGCGACGTGCTGATCGACCTGGCCTGGAATATCGACTGCTGCGAGATCGTCGATTGGTGCCACCAGCGGGGAGTGTTGTACCTGAACACTTCGGTCGAAGTCTGGGATCCGTACGATCGCGACCAGTACGCCAAACCGACGCAGCGGACGCTCTACTTCCGGCACATGCACCTGCGGCGGATGAAATCGCGCTGGACCGAGCCGGGCCCGACGGCCGTGCTCGAACACGGCGCCAACCCGGGTTTGATTTCGCACTTCACCAAGCATGCCCTGCTCGATATTGGCCAGCGCGTGCTGGACGACAAGAAGGTCGTCGGCGCCGCGGCCGACGAAATCCGGCAATTGGTCGTCGACCGCACGTTCAACCAGTTGGCCATGAAGCTGGGCGTGAAGGTGATCCACTGCTCGGAGCGCGATACGCAGATCAGCGACCAGCCCAAGCAGGTCGATGAGTTCGTCAATACCTGGAGCATCGAGGGCTTTCGCGAAGAGGGAACCACCACGGCCGAGATGGGCTGGGGCACGCACGAGAAGGAACTTCCACCGCGAGCGTTTCAGCACGAAGAGGGCCCGCGCAGCCAGATCTGCCTGGCGCAGATGGGCATGAACACCTGGGTTCGCTCCTGGGTTCCCGACTACGCCATCCGCGGTATGGTGGTGCGCCACGGCGAAGCCTTTACGATCACCGAAAAGCTGACGGTTTGGGAGAACGGCCAGGCCGTCTACCGGCCGACGGTTCATTACGCGTATTGTCCCTGCGACGCGGCGATTGCCTCGCTCAATGAACTGCGCGGGTACGATTACGAGTTGCAGCCCCGCTTGCGAATCATGGGAGACGAAATCACCAGCGGCGCCGATATCCTCGGAGCGCTGGTGATGGGGCACGCTTACAAATCGTGGTGGACCGGCAGCGACCTGAGCATCGAAGAGTCGCGCCGCCTGGTGCCGCATCAGAATGCCACGACGATGCAGGTGGCGATTTCCGTGGTGGCGGCGACGATATGGATGATCGAGAATCCGGCCTTGGGCGTCTGCGTGCCCGACGATTTGCCGCACGATTTCATCCTGGAATTGAGCCGGCCCTACTTGGGTAAGTTCATCTCCACGCCCGCGGATTGGACTCCGCTCGACGGCTACAGCAACGTATTCGACGGCTACGTGCCTGCGGCAATCGACGCGGCCGATCCGTGGCAGTTCAAGAACTTTCTGGTAGGGGAGCGCGATTGATGGTCAGCAACGAGATCCTGCAGGAACTGGCCGCCGAACACGGTACGCCGCTGTTCGTTGTCGATCACGACGTGCTGCGAGCGAACTACGCCACGTTCAAGATGTGCCTGCCGCGCGTGCAGGCGTACTATGCCGTCAAGGCCAACAGCGACCCGATGATCGTCCGTACGCTGTACGAGGCGGGGGCCAGTTTCGACGTGGCCTCGATGGAAGAGTTCCGCCTGGTCCACGAGAACATCAAGGGTCTGCCTCCCAAGGAGCGGCAGGATTTCATCTGGGACAAGATCATCTACGCCAACCCGATCAAGGACACCAAGACGCTCGTCGAACTCGATCCGTACAAGCCGCTGGTGACGTACGACAACCTGGCCGAGATCGGCAAGATTCAGAAGTACGCGCCGCACGCCGGGCTGATCCTGCGCATGCGCGTGCCCAACACGGGCTCGGTCGTCGAGCTGTCTTCGAAGTTCGGCGCCTCATCGGGCGAAGCGGTCGATCTGATCGAAGCCGCGTTTCGCGCCGGGCTGACCGTCGAAGGCCTGAGCTTCCACGTCGGCAGTCAATGCACGAACTTCGCCAATTATGTGCAGGCCTTGCACCTGGCCGCCGACATTTTCAAGGAAGCCCACTCCCGCGGATATCCGCAGGTCAAGATCCTCGACATCGGCGGCGGATTCCCCACGCCCTACGACGAGCACGTCAAGCCGTTCGGGGCGCTGGCGAAGATGCTGAACTCGGAATTCGATCGGCTGTTTCCCAAGGACATGGAAATCCTGGCCGAGCCCGGCCGCTTCCTGGTGGCTCCGGCGGCGACGGTCGTGGCCGGCGTCATTGGCAAGGCCGTCCGCGACGGCAAACAGTGCTACTACATCAACGACGGCGTGTACCACACGTTCTCGGGCGTGATCTTCGATCACATTCACTATAACATCAAAGCGTTCAAGAACGGTCCGACGAAGATTTGTTCGGTCTTCGGCCCGACCTGCGACGCGCTCGACACCGTTTCGCTGGCCGAGCAACTTCCGGATTTGGAACTCGGCGACCTCGTTTACAGCGAAAACGTCGGTGCGTATACGCACGCGTCGAGCACGCACTTCAACGGCTTTCCGCCGGCCAAGGTCGTACACTTGAACCGCTGAGAGCGCAGCGGAACCGCTGGCAGCGATTCTGAGCCGCGGTGATTCTGAGCCGCGGTGATTCAGAGCCGCGGTCAGTGCCTCCCCGCATCGCTCCCCTGGCAACGAATTGTGGCTTGCAGAAGATCGCGGCGTGGACGACCTGCGGCTTCAGAAAATCATCGTCTGCGAACTGTCCGAGACGCCATCGTCGTACCAGCCTTTGATGCGGCGGACATCGAACAGCACCAGATGGCGCAGTTCTTGCAAACCAGTTGAGCCATCACCGGCTCATGGGCGCCGAGATCCTGTTCGAGCGGATTGATGTGAGCCGGCGGCAGCAGGTCGCCGATCTTCCAGCGCACCGATTGGCACAAGGCACACTTCAGGTTCGAGCAATTCGCCCGCAACCAGGATTCGAAGCACTTCTGCTGGTCTTCGGACATTTTCATGGAATCCCCCCCTCTCGCGCGACAAATGGTTGGTTGCGGGTGTGTCGCAGCCGATCGCGTACAATAGACGCAATCCAGACTCCCCAGAGAGGCCGACGTCAAACGCGGACGTGGTTCAGTCTCTTGGAGAGTCGGAAAGCGTACCGAAGCGGGACCGCGATATGAATTCGTCTCTCTATTAATATCTTACGCACCGACCGCCGCGGAGTTTAGGGCGAAACAGCCCTGGAAGTCGCTTGGCGGAGGTTTTTTAGTGCTCGAGCGTGGCGAAATCGCTGATGATAATGTCGTTCAGCGAGGCTTTGCCCAATAAACGGTTGATCCGCGCGAGCAACTGCTTTTTCAGCTCCGTCAGATCGGGATCCGTCAGCAGTTCGATATCGGTGCCGCGGAGAAGCACCAGCACCTCTTGCCGCAGCCGATGGTGCTGGGCTTCGTAGCGCGCCGTAAACTCGGCATGCTTGGATTCGGTGAGCGTGCCAAACAGGTGGAAGCTGAGCAGCAGCGGCTTGGACCGGGCCACGGCCACGGTCAGCGAGAAAGTGCCCAAGTCCACTTCCACCTCGGCACTGTGTTCGTCATGTCCGCCGTGGGCCGCCTCGTGCTTTGGCTCGGCAACCGGCGCCGCGATGACGGCTTCGGCCGGCTCGGCGTGCGCGGCGCTGTCGGGCATGCTGCGCAGGAAAACCAGCGCAATCAGCACCTGGCCCAGGCCAATGGCGGCCAGGATCAGGATGGCCGGAAGTCGGGCGATCTTGCGTCGGGCGCTGGTCGTGGGAGGGGCGGCGGCCGTCGTCATTTGGGCTCACCCCTCGCAGGCGCGTGTCGGCGCCCGAAGCCGGTTCCTGCACAGGCTTCGACAAGCTTCGAGACGACGCTTTCGGGCTTTCCAGGAAAGTTCCCAGCAGCAGCAAATCGACACGTGAATCGTGGGTCAGCAATTGCGGATCTTCGGTTGCCCCGCCCGGCGCCGACGCCGTGGCAACGACCATCTGAATCCGCTCCGATTCGATGCCCAGCGAAACCAGGTAGTCGCGAGTTTCTCGGCATTTGTCCCAGGTCAGGTCGACCTGGTCGCGGTAGTGCGAACCGGCCGGCAGGGGCCGGCGGCTGGGGCGGCCGCGAATCTCGATCAGGTGACGTTTGCCGCTCAGTATTTCGCGCCGCCTGCCGAATCAGCTCTTTTTCCTCGCCCGTGAGATTTTGTTCCAGGGCGCTGAAATAGATCACGTTGCCAGACGTCACGGGACGCCGCAGATTGGCTGGAATCGAGGAACGCCCGGCTTGTGGACCGTTCCCCTTGCCTTCTTGCAGCAGGCCGCCGCCGACGTGCATGTCGGGCCAGGGGGCAGCCATCCCGCCCAGCCACATCCGGAGCGACGCCATCACGGCCTGTTCTTTGGCCGTGTCCTTTTGACCGGCCATTGAATACATAACGACGAAGAACGCCATCAGAATCGTGATCATGTCGGCGTACGACATGATCCATTCCGGAAGCCCTTCCTCGCAGTGACACTTATCGCCTGCCATGACTTACGCCGCCGCCTTTTCCGGTTTGTGGTCGGACAGTAAGTAGCTCGACAGCTTCTGCTCGACCACGCGCGGACTGTCGCCGTCGCGGATGGCCAGAACGCCGTCGAGGATGATTTCCTTGGCGACCATTTCATGATGTCCCAGGAAGCCGATCTTTTCGGCACAGGGCATGCAAACCATGTTGGCCATCGCCGCGCCGTAGAGCGTACCGACCAGGGCCATGGCCATCGTCGGGCCGATCGAATCCGGGTCGTCGAGGTTGCCGAGCATCAGGATCAGCCCCAGCAGCGTGGCGATCATGCCGAACGCCGGACCGCATTTGCCCATCGTCTCGAACATCTTCTTCTCGACGTGAACGTGGGCCTCTTCAGACTCCATCTCCTTACGCATCACTCCCTTGATGACTTCGGGATTGGTGCCATCGATTGCCATCTGCAAGGCGGCGACCAGCGTCGGGTTCTTGATTTCGCTCACGCTCCGCTCCAGGGCCAGCAGGCCGTTGGTACGGGCGAATTCGGCGAGCTTGACCAGTTCGTGAACCAGGTCGCCATGGTTTTCGAGCTTATTGAACAGCAGCTTCTTTACGACCTTGGGCAACGTCAGAAAGACCTTCAGCGGCACGCTCGTCAAAACGACGCACAAACCGCCGCCCACGACCATGATCAAGGCCGGCCAGTCGACGAACTGCCCCAGCGATACGCCACCGCCGTGGCTGCCCGCGATGAACAGCGCGGTCACCATCAGCACGAAGCCGCCCAGAATTCCACAAACCGTTGCCAAGTCCATGTTTATCGTTTCTCAACGAAAGCCACGTGTTCCAACACGCCGGCCAGAATCAACCGAGTTCCGGCCCGACGAACGAAAAAGTATAGGTTCCGTTTTGCGCTCAAGGCGTGCTGCCCAACCGGGTTCGGAGCGCGGCGGCCGAAATGCGGCATGCCCAAGCCCCGAACGGGGGTACGACCACGCCGCCGACCCGGTTCGGCCAGGGTTGATCTCGCGACACGATCGGCAAATGTGGTTTAATCGGCCGCCTCGACCAAGTTCAGACCCCGCGTTGCTGCGCAGGGCGCCTACCGAAGAACCCCAGGCCATGACAATCGTCAGCTCGAGCACGAACCGTCCGCGAACCGAGAGCGGGCTGCGCGATGTGGCCCAATGTGTCGGCCTGCTCGGGGTTTTTGTGACCTACCACGTCGTCCTGGCCTGGTTGATGCGGCACCAGGGACTGGTGCTGGGTGCGTTTGGGCCGGGAAAAGTGGTGACGCGGCTGGTGCCGGTTTACATGCACTGGGAGTTGCACCTCAAGACAGGCCTGCTGGCCGCCTTGGCCGTGATGGCTGGGTTCCTGGTTTGGTTCGTGCGGCGAGGTTGGTCTTGCGCGGGGGGCTGGCGGTTGATTGCCACGTTCGTCGGCTTTCATCTGCTGATCGCTTCGAGTGTGACGCTCGTCGATGGCAGCCCGCAACGGCTGATACGCTCGTACGAGCAGTTGAGCGCGACCGACTATTTCGGCGCGGTGCCGCGGGTGGAAAATGCTCGGGCATTCCTGGCCAATTATCCGCGGCTCATGCCCGACCTGCCGCTGCATTGCCAGACGCACCCGCCCGGGGGCGTTTTGCTTCTCTGGTTGGTGGCCCAGGCCTTTGGCCCAGGCGCCACGGCAGCCGTGCTGGCCACGATTGGCGCCAGCAGCCTGGTCGTGCCGGCAGTGTATTTTTTGGCGCGGGAAACGCTGCCTGATCGCTCGGCTCGGTTGGCCACGGCCCTGTTTCTGCTTGCGCCGTCCATTGTATTGTTCTCGGCGGCGTGTCTGGACGCTGTGTTCATGGTGCCCATCGTTTGGGCGATGCTGTTCCTTTGGAAGATGCGCAGCCAGCGCACGGTTGTCTGGGGTCTTCTGGCCGGCACGGCGGCGACCATGGCTTCGCTGCTGACTTTTTCGGTGGCGTTCCTCGCTGTCTGGGTATTGTTCGTGGCCGGATTCACGGCCGCTTACGATCGGACGCGACTTAAAAACACCTTGCTCGGCATGGCGACTGCCGCTGCCGCCGCAGGGGCGCTTTATTTCTGTCTTTGGCTCGCTTCGGGCTACGATCCTTGGGCCACGTTCACCACGGCGCTCCGAGGGCACGCACGCATCATGGCCGGCGGAAACCACGCCACGCTCCGGCAGCACGCACACCTGGCAATCGCCAACCTCGCAGCATTCTTGTTTTGCGCAGGCATTCCGTTGGCGGTGCTCTGGGCCCGGCGACTATCGACCGTCGCCCGCACCGCGGCCCCGCGCGATCGCGGCTGGATCTTCGATGTGAGCTTCGTCACGGCGTCGGCGCTCGTCGATCTGGCTCCGCTCTATACGCTCGAAGTCGAACACATCTGGGTGTTCATGGTGCCGGGCGTGGCGATTGCGGCGGCGCGGTGCGCTGCTGCCGAGGGTCAGAGGCCGTCGAACGTGGCCGCGTTGGCGCTGGCCCTGCAAGCCGGGCAGACAGTGTTGATGGAAGTCTGCTTCAACACGGTATGGTGATCAAGTTGCCTTTGGCGCTGGCATGGGTGTGCCACCGGCACCCGCTCAAACAGGCCTCCAAACGCCAAAACGGCATGACGACCCAGCCGCAAATTGGTTGAGATTGGCCGCCGGGGTGCCTACACTAACGGTTTCGAGCCCCCGCGCATCGAGAGCCCCTACTTGCCAGCCGCCTGGCGCCGAATCCAATATCGACCCCCCCCGCGGCTGCGAGGCCGCCCGTTCCCGCACAACTTTTCTCTGGAGACCACAATATGCGAATTGGCCGAGCGAATGCGATGATCTGCTGCCTGGTGCTGCTGGGCAGCCTGGCCCTGGCACTTCCCGCCACGGCCGCCGCCGACGACGGTTACCAATCCCTGTTCGACGGCCAATCGCTGGCCAACTGGGACGGCAACCCCGATTTCTGGCGCGTCGAAGACGGCCTGATCACGGGCCAGACCACGGCCGAGAAGCCGACCAAGGGAAACACGTTTCTCATCTGGCGCGGCGGTGAAGTCGGCAACTTCGAGCTCAAGGCCGAGTTCAAGATCGGGGCCCACAACTCGGGCATTCAGTATCGCAGCTTCGAAGTGCCCGATCAGAAGTGGGTCGTCGGCGGTTACCAGGCCGACATCGACGCCGGCAACAAATACACCGGCTCGAACTACGGCGAGAAGTTCCGCGGCATGCTCGGCATGCGTGGGCAGAAGACCGTCATCGGCGCAGATCACAAGGCCAAGACCGTCGGCACGCTGGGCGATCCCGCGGAACTGGCCGGCTACGTCAAGCAGGATGATTGGAACGAGTACACGATCATCGCCGACGGCTTCCACTTCATTCAGAAGATCAATGGCCATGTCATGTCGGATGTGACCGACGACGACACGGCCCAGCGTCGCGCCAGTGGCATCCTGGCCCTGCAATTGCACGCCGGCCCGCCGATGAAGGTTCAGTTCCGCAATATCCGGCTGAAGCAGCTCAAGGCCGAAAACGCTGCCACGGGAGCCGTCGAGAAAAAGAAGATCGTCTTTCTCCCTGGCAAGCCCAGCCACGCTTTCGGGGCGCACGAGCATCGGGCTGGTTGCATGCTGCTGGCCAAGGCGCTCAATGAGAGCGGCTTGCCTGTCGAGGCCGTAGTCAATATGGAAGTCCACGCCGGGGGCTGGCCCACCGACCCCAACCTGCTTTCGAGCGCCGCCACGATCGTCAGCTACTGCGACGGCGGGGCCAAGCATCCGTTCGCCGCTCACCTGCCAGAGATCGACGCGCTGATGAAGAAAGGCGTCGGCCTGGCCTGCATTCACTATTCGGTTGAAGCCGTCAAGGCCGAGACCTCGCCCGAGGCGAACCTCGGCGCCGAATACATGGATTGGACCGGCGGCTATTTCGAACCGTATTGGTCGGTCAACCCGCACTGGACGGCCGACTACCAGACGTTTCCCGACCATCCCATTTCGAGCGGAGTCAAGCCGTTCACGATCAACGACGAATGGTACTACCACATGCGGTTTCGCGCCGGCATGGACGGCGTAACGCCGATCCTGGCCACCGTGCCGCCGGAGAGCAGCCTGTCGCGGCCCGACGGCCCGCACAGCGGAAACCCGGAAGTGCGCGCAGAAGTGAAGAACGGTCAGCCGCAATACATGTCCTGGGCACGCCAACGGCCCGACGGCGGCCGTGGTTTCGGCTTCACCGGCGGCCACGACCATTGGAACTGGGGCAACAACGATTTTCGCAAGCTGGTGCTGAACGCCATCGTCTGGACCGCGAATGCCGACGTGCCGGCCGAAGGCGTCAGCTCGCAGCCGCCCACGGTCAACGAGCTTTTGGCCAACCTCGACAAGAAGCCGATCCCCAAAGACTTCAACCCAGGCGGCATTCAGGCGATGCTCGACAAGTGGAACGGGAAGTAAACCGCACGTATCGTTGAACCGCGTGTTAGCCGCTTCGCTTGCGACGCGTCTTTATTCTTCTGGAGCGTTGAGATGATTCGTATTCGGTTGTGGTCCTTGTTGCCGGTCGTCGCGTTGTTGTTCATTCCCGCTGCCAGTGCATCGGCCCAGCAGCCGGCGGCTACGCGCCGTGGGCAATCTTAAAGTCGCCGAAGGGCTCGAAGCCACGCTCTTCGCTGCCGAGCCCATGCTGCTCAGCCCTTCGGATATCGACGTCGACCACCTGGGCCGCGTCTGGGTCTGCGAGGTGGTCAACTATCGCAGCCGCAGCGGCAGCCGGCCCGAGGGCGATCGCATTCTGATCCTGGAAGACACCGACCACGACGGCCGGGCCGACAAGCAAACCGTCTTCTACCAGGGGCGCGACATCGATTCGGCCTTGGGCATTTGCGTGCTCGGCAACCGCGTGCTGGTTTCGGTCGCCCCCAACGTTTTCGTCTTCACCGATGAAAACGGCGACGGCAAAGCCGATAAGAAAGAGCTGCTGTTCAGCAAGGTCGGCCAGCCGCAACACGACCACTCGACCCACGCCTTCGTCTTCGGCCCCGACGGCAAGCTCTATTGGAATGTCGGCAACACGCGGGCACTCCGTACACGATAAGGACGGCAAACGGCTCGTCGACCTGGCCGGCAACGAAGTCGATCGACTCGGGCCATCCCTATCGCAACGGCATGGCCTTCCGCTGCAACCCGGATGGCAGCGACTTCGAAGTGCTCGCCTGGAACTTCCGCAACAACTACGAACTGGCCGTCGATTCGTTCGGCACCGTCTGGCAGTCGGATAACGACGACGACGGCAATCGCAGCGTACGCATCAACTACGTGATGGAATTCGGCAACTACGGCTACGTCGACGAAATCAACGGCGCCGGCTGGAAGACCCCCCGCACCAACCTTGAAAGCCGAGATCCCGCTGCGGCACTGGCACCAGAACGACCCGGGCGTGGTCCCGAACCTGCTGATCACCGGCGCCGGCTCGCCCACCGGCATCTGCCTGTACGAGGGCACGCTGCTCCCCAAGGTCTTTCAGAACCAGATGATCCATTGCGACGCCGGCCCGAACGTCTGCCGCGCCTATCCGGTCACGAACGACGGCGCCGGCTACAAGGCCGAAATCGTCAGCATTCTCGACGGCATTCACGACCAATGGTTCCGGCCCTCGGACGTGTGCGTTGCTCCCGACGGCTCGCTGATCGTGGCCGACTGGTACGATCCCGGCGTCGGCGGCCACCGCATGGGCGACGTCGAAAAGGGGCGCATCTTCCGCGTCGCCCCGCCCAAGACTCCCTACGCCATTCCGAAGTACGATCCTTCAGACGATCGATGGCGCGATCGCCGCTCTTTGCAAAGCCCGAACCTCGAAGCCCGCTATCTCGGCTGGACAGCTCTGCAAAAGCGCGGCGCCGAGGCCGAGCCGGCGATGCTGAAGCTTTACAAGTCGGAAAACCCGCGCGATCGGGCTCGGGCGTTGTGGCTGCTCTCCAAGATCGAAGGCCGCGGCCGCGAGCACGTCGATCGCGCCCTCGCAGGACGCCGATTCCGACATCCGCATCACGGCCCTGCGTGCAGCCCGCGAATTGAAGCTCGATCGTGCTGCCGCTCGTCGCTCGATTGATTCACGACAGCTCGCCGCAGGTCCGCCGCGAGTGCGCGATCGCGCTGCGAGGGAATTCATCGACGGAAGCTGCCCGGTTGTGGGCCGATCTGGCCGCGCAGCACGACGGCCATGACCGCTGGTATCTGGAAGCCCTGGGCATTGGCGCCGCCGGCCATTGGGACGCCTGCTTCGCCGCCTGGCTCGACAAGGTCGGCAGCAACTGGAACACGCCCGCCGGGCGCGACATCATCTGGCGTTCGCGCGCCGGCAAGACCAGCGAGTACCTGGCAAGAATCATCAGCGACCCCAGCACCAGCGCCTCCGAACTACCCCGTTACTTCCGGGCCTTCGACTTCCAGACCGGCGAGGGCAAGAACGCAACACTTCTCGCGCTGGCCTTCAACACCCCGTCGTCCGACTCGGTCAAAGAATCGCTCGTCTCCGCCGAAGCCGTGGGCCGAATTGAAGGCTTTGACGTTGCCAAGAATCCGCAATATGCCGAAGCGCTCAACGGCATCCTCGACCGCAGCCGCGGCAGCCAGGCGTTCATCACGCTAGTCGACAAGTTCAACCTGGCCGATCGCTACCCCGAACTATTGGCCATGGCCCAGGCCGGAGCCGACAGCCAGGTGGGCGTCGAGGCGATCCACGTGCTGCTGGTGCGCGGCCAGCAAGATTTGATTCGTCAATCGCTCAACGCCGATCCCAAGCTGGTGCTGCAAACGGTCCGCGTGCTGGGCAATTCGGCCGACGGCCGTGCCGTGCCGCTGCTGCTGCCGCTGGTGAGCGACGCCAAGCAATCGGACGAAATCCGCCAGGAATCGGTCCGCAGCCTGGCCAAGTCGCGTCCCGGCGCCATGGCCTTGGTGAAACTGGCCGAGGCCAGCAATCTCGATAAGCGTTTGATGCCCGTGGCCGGCTTCGCACTGTACGCAGCCAACTACGGCAACTTGCGCGAGCGGGTCGAGAAGCTGTTCCCATTGCCGCCGACGAAGAACGCCAAGCCGCTGCCACCGCTGGCCGACCTGCTCAAAGCCAAAGGCAATGCGGCCCGCGGCAAAGTGGTGTTCGAAACCACAGGCACGTGCGCCAAATGCCACGTCGTCAACGGCCAAGGGAAAGAGGTCGGGCCGAACCTGTCGGAGATCGGCAGCAAGCTGAGCCGCGAGGCAATGTTCGAATCGATCCTGTACCCCAGCGCGGGCATCAGCCACAACTACGAAACGTATTTGCTTCTCTTGGACGACGGCAACACCGTCCAAGGCATTTTGATCTCCCAGACACCGTCGGAGGTCTCCCTCAAATCGAATGACGCGATCGTGCGCACCGTACAAGCGATCGCAGATCGAGCAGATGGAGAAGCAGAACATCTCGCTGATGCCTGCCGATCTGCAAAAGGTGATGACAGCCGACGAGCTGGTCGACGTCATCGAATACGTCTCGACGCTCAAGAAAAAGTAGGGTGAGCATTGCCCACCACGAGCCGCGAACCGCCGCTGTTTTATTCTGCAGGATAAATAAGCCGCGGATCGGGCCTGGGAAATGCCTGGCGTCCCGCCAAAATGCATCGAGACGGAGCCCGCACGTCGCATGACGGAGGAAATTGAACCACCACGACCACCAAGGACACGACGAACGAAGACGGAAGGATCGCTTTTAAAAGGCCTGCGAGCTCCTCTCGCATTTCTTCGTGGTGTCCGTCGTGTCGTGGTGGTCCACTCCGATCCCGTTGACGATGCATGGACGGGTTAGTCGGTCTTTCACCCTCGCTCGAATATTTGCCTATTCCGCTTCCCGCTTCTTGCCGTTCGCGGAAAGGCGCCACTCCACGCGCTCTTGCTGGAACGCGGTCCCCTTGGCGATGTTGAAGTCCTGCGCCTGGTCGTAAATCAGCGTGTCGCTGACTCGATGCGATTTTCCGGCGAACTTGAAGGCTCCGCCCACGTTGTCATGCACTCGACAGTTCTTGTAAGTTGTGACGCTGCGGTTCACGTCCGCCACGCCGCCGGCGGATGAGCCGTTCCAGGCAATCTCGGCCCCATCGACGTCCATCTGCACGTCGTCATGGGCGCTGATCCCTTCATCGGCGTTGGCTACGCCCGCACATTCTCCAGGCGGATGCCGACCCGCGTGCCATGGATGTTGAACCCGTCGTTGCCCGCGTGCATGGCGGTCACATTCTTCACGATGATATAGGAGCAAGCGATGCTCACGCAGCTTACGTGGGACTTCGGCGGCAGGATGATCCGCGTCTGGCCCGGCGACTTGCCCGTCGGCCAGCGGAAATAGATCAAGCCCTCTTCCGTGCAGGCCATCTGCCCTGGCTTCAGCGGATGGCGTCCGCCCTTCTCGGCCGGCTTGACCCGGGCGATGGTGATCGGCACTTCGTCCAGGAACAGCGCCGTGAACTGCCCGGCCGGAAAAGCTCCTGGCTGGGCCAGCGGCGTGCTCGAAGTCCACACATCGCCTTCTTTCCGCCAGGCGTGATCGGTCACATCCACGCCCAGATCGATGACCATTCCCTGGCCATCAAAGACGGCCGGCTTCTCCGCCGTGCCTCCCTGGCTCAGCCGCAACGGAGTTTTCGAAACTTCACCGGCAGCGGCGGAGCCGGCGATCAACAGGCCGGCGACGAGCGAGGCAAGGGCCGAGCGAGCGGTGGTGTTCACGGTATGTATCATCTTGCATGAGATCCAGAAGCGGGCAACGAGAACCTGATGTCGAAATTGTAGCCGGCAGCAGATGAAGTGGAAATCAAGTAGCCGTAGCCGTAGGGTGCTCTGCGAGCACCTTCCCCTGTGGCGGCACGCCACAATCTACGCGGTCGTAATCACGACGCGAAAACCATGGTGCTCGCAGAGCACCCTACATTTTGTACATAATTGTAATTGCAATCAGGCCACTCGTTTTGGCATAATGCGACGTAGCAGGGCAGACAGGGAGGCCGCTCCAGGTGCCAATCCGCTGCCATGAGTGCATTCTTGAGCTCATGGCATCGGCAATCGCAAGATTGTGCCTGGGGCCGCCATTATTCCCGTCCGTTCGATTGCGGAATGCGCATCGCAGTCGGGAGTGCGGATTGCAGGGCTAAGCCCGGCTGCCTGGACGGCCGCCTAACCGTTTGTCATCCCGGAACTCGGGTTACCTGGAAATTCGGGGCTAGCGGACAGACGGCACACTGCGGATGAGTAACCCAGTGCCCCATGAAGGCCCAAAGGCCGGTAGTAAGCGGGTGACAAACTCCCCTCGTGGTCCAAAAGACGCGAGCTGGAACCCCGGGTACGAAAGCGGAAGGCCGGAGACACCTCGTCGGCTTAGTCCGACTTCATAAGTCGTACACGTTTAATCAGGAAACGCCTCCGGCCAAGGGCCCAGTGGCATGCACGAACGGTGCGCAACCGAAGTCGGCGGCGCGCAGGGGGGAAGCTCCCTGCGCTGGCCGATGGAGGGATGAAGGAAGGAAATGCTAAATGCTAAATGATAAGTGATAAATGCGATGCATCCGTCATTTAGCATTTATCACTTATCATTTATCATTTCACCTGTCATTGCTCCCCCGCCCATCGGACCGAGATCGACTTCGCGGTCTTCGAGCAATTCTTCCGCGGCGCGGTGACGCGAGACGACCCAGGGATGCGGAATCAGGCCGCCCAACAGAATCAGCGCGGCCAGCGCCAACACGGCGTAACGCTCGCGGACGCGAATTATCAGCGAAACCGAAGACGGGTACTGCGAGCCCGTGAACAAGCGGAAATAGGTCTGCACGATGGCGATGCCGTTGAGTGCTTCGGCCAGCACGACCGCCACACCGACGTAGGGATACAACTCGACCGCGCCGTCGACCAGCAGTTCCGTGCCGACGAAACCAAATGTGCCGGGAAAGCCCACGCTGGCCAGCCCAGTGAGAACAAAGCACATCGCCAGGTCGGGCGTGTGGTCATAGAGTCCCTGAAACTTGTCCAGCGAGAGCCGGCCGCGGCGTGCTTCCAAGGCCCGCAACGTCAGGCCGAAGCCGCCGACGGCCAGGCCCACCGAGAGCCACACGCACAGCCCGCCGGTCAGACCCAGCGGCTTGACCGTTTCCAGGCCCACGAGCACCAGCGCCGAATGGCTGAGAAACAAGTAGCAGCAAAAACGCCGGGCCTCGCGCTGCACCAGCGCCATGCCGGCCGCGTAAACGGCCGTGGCCAGCGACAGCACGGCCATGCTCCGCAACACCTCGTCGGTGGCGACGGGCAGCAGCAATCGCACGGCCGCGTAAGCCCCGGGCAGCGGCGTGACGAACAGCAACGCGGTGCCGAACGTGGCTTTCTCGAACAGATCGGCCATCCAGCAATGAAAGGGCGCGATGCCGGCGCGAACCAGCACGGCAATCAGCAGCGGAGCGATTACCCACAGGTGATGAATACGATGCGCCGCTGTCCCAGGTCACAAAGGTTTGACCAATGACCATCAACGACACGAACAGGGCCATGTGCAGAACGTAGACTTGCGTGCCGCGGCCGCGTGCCCGCAGCTCGATGTACGGCGGGATGGTTCCCAAACTGAGCAGGGCAATGACCAGCCAGGGGCTCTTGCAACTGAACGTGGCCAGCACGATCGCTTCGCTCACCAACGTCCAGGCAAACGAGAAGCGGCGAATCTTGGTGCGCAGCGTGGCCGTGGTGGTGAGGAAATAGAGCAACGCCACCAGCGACAGCAACGGGGCACTGAACTGGTCGAGCACGAGCACCGGGCTGCCCACCAGGCCAGTCAGCGAATGCCAACGATCGTTGGCTTCTTCGGCGCCGACCATCATGAAGTCAATCCAGGTGCCCAGCGCAGGCAAACGTGATGCCGGTGAAGACCAGGCACCAGTTCCGCGCTCGGTCGGCGTTGCGGATGCGGCTGACCCAGGCGGCGCCCAGCAGCGGCACGAAGATCGCAATTTCCAACCAGGGGAGGCGCATTTCTCTCATAGCAGTTCTTCAAACAGCTCCGGCGCCGCGCGGGTTTCCTGAGGATCTTGTTTCGGTTCGCCACTCAAGCTTTCTGTCCAACGACGTTCCACGGCGTCACACCAGCGAAACACATGCAAGAACGGCCGCACGACGTAATCGTCCAACATGGCGTCCAGAAAACCTCGCTCCAGCGCCAACCGGTAGAACCAAGGACAGAGCCACCCAGGCGCGAGCCGGTCCCAGTTTCCGGACAAACGCGGCAACCGGGTGCCGATGGCGTTTTCCATCGTGCGGTAATCGTACAACAGCGACGGAGCCCGCAGGAACTGCAACGTCCGCAAGCAACCGTGGCTGAGAATGTGAATCAGCGCCAGATAGCGCAGCCCCAGGCCGATTTCGGCGACGATGATGCCCACCTGCGTGACCGAGGCAAAGGACAAGGCACTTTTGATATCGGTCTGCACGCGTCCGGCGAACGAGCCAAAGACAGCCGTAGCGACGCCCAACGTAACCGTGGCCGCGCACAACCAAGGCGAGATGTCGAGGATCGGGCTGACGCGCAGCAGCAGGAAAGCGCCCAGGTGGACGCTCAAGGCGCCGTAGAACACGGCGCTCGAAGGCGTGGGGCCTTCCATGGCGCGCGGCAGCCAGCCGGAAAACGGCACCAGCGCCGACTTGCCCGCCGCCGCCAGCAGCAGCAGCAAGCCCACGATCAACGCCTGTTGGGACGTGATCGTGGCGGTTCCTTCGGGCCAGGGCTCGGTGCCCAGCAGCTTGGCGAAATCGCCTTCGCCGCTCAGATGGTGCAGCACCACGGCGGCGACGAGCAGCGCCGCATCCGACACGCGATACACGCACCACACGCGCAGCCCGTTGCGGACCGGTCCCAACCGCTCGTGATAAAAGGCCACGAGCAGGGCCGACGACAAACCCACCAGTTCCCAGCCGAAGAACAACGTTTCGATCGTGCCGGCGACCGAGGTCAGCGACCATGCCCATCATGAAGATGGCGTAGAACATGAAGAAGCGGTTGAAGCCCGCTTCGCGGTGCATGTACCTGATGGCAAAGGCGCCGATCGTTCCGCACAGCCCGAACGACAAGATTACGAAAGGTATGGACAGACGATCGAAGATGAACTTCACCGAGAAGTGGTAATCCGACTCGGGGCCCGTCAGTTCGACCCAATTGCCCAGTTCGATCGGCACTTGCTTCTTGCCGAGCAGGAGCATCAGCAGCAGCATGGCCATCGCGGCCGAGAGGCCCATGACCGTGGCCGTGTGTACCAGTCGACCGACGCGGCGCTCGCTCAGCGGATGGCCGACGAGCGACGTTACGCCCAGGAACACGACCAGCATCAACGGCGCGCAGCCGACGGTCAGTCCCAGGATTTCGATCAGCACGTGCATGGGGAAGCGGTCTCTTTCGTTGCCCGTGGGCGGCCGCGCGCGGGCTAATGTTCGATCTGGGCAAATTCGAGATGGTCGCGCCAGCCGCGATACCAATCGGCCGAAGACTCGGCCTTGGGCAATTCGGTTGTTTCCGGCTGGTAGACGTGGAACTCATGGTCTTCGTACAGTTGAATCTCGACCGAATGCGGGTTCAGCACGGCCAATTGGGCCCAACCATTGCGCAGGATATTGCCGACCAGTGGGTTGCGTTCCATGATTTGCAGCATGGCCTGGGGCGTGGTCTCGATGACGAACAGCAGCCGCACGGGCTCGTGGATCTCGACGCCCTGCCAGGGCAATCCGGGCCGCAAATCGCTGGCCGCGCCGTTCATCACGCCCAACAGCGACGTGACGTTGTGCGGCAGCTTGGTGCCGCAGGCCCAGCCGGACGGATCGACGTACGACAGGAAGTACTGCATGTTGATGCCTTCGCAGACCGGCACGGCGGCCGCGAGAATTCGCGCCAGGATCGTGCTCTCGGCGTCGTCCTGCGTCGGATCGTACGAGTTCTGGAAGCAGCGCCGGTCGAGATACAGCCCGCGAATCCGGCCCCGGCGGCCGACGAAGCATATGGCGTTCGTAGGCATTGCCGAATTCGGGCCGGGTCTGCGCCAGATCTTCGCAACGCACCTCGACGTGCTCGCGGGCCTCTTCCCCGGTCAAATCGAGCGGCGCGGATTGGAAGCGCCGGCAGCGCTCGTGGGCGTTGCGCTCGCACACCTCGTCCAGGATCAGCCGCGACGCCTTGAAATCGGCCAGGTGCGATTTGGGGAGCTGATCGAGATCGAAGAAGCTGACGGAGTCATTGCCCGTATTGTGCAGGCCGCCGACGAACCAGGTCTCGGCGGGAATCGCCAATCCGCGATCGGCCAGGATTTCCCGTACGCGCCGATCATTCAGGAAGGCGGCCAGGGCGCGGGCATTCGGCGAGCCGGCGCTGCCGGAGCAAGCCCCGCAGTCGTAGGCCGATTTGTGCGGATTGTTCAGGCAGAACGAACCGTGGCCCAGGAACATCACCAGCCGCGACATGCCCGAGGTCAGGCCAATGTCGCGCAGCACGCACTCGCCCAGGTTGGCCATTTCGACGACCGTGAAGCCAATCTGTTCTTCCTCCGGGCCGGCGGTCGGAGTGCTGCGTTCCAATCGCAACCGCGTGATGGGCGGCGGTTGCACCAACTGGCCGGCCGTGCGGCGAATTTCAGCGGCCAACCGGGGGAACAACACCCGGAACACCAACGGCACCGAGGCCAGCACGCCCAACCCCGCGGCGAACAAGGCCCCGCCGAAGATGCTGCGGCTGCCGACGTGGAACTGGTGCGAGGCGGTGCCCAAGGCCCGGCGCGTCCTGGCGCGCCGCAGGCTGTCCTCTTCCAACGGATAAACCACATCCTCGACGACCCAATGTTGCGGCTTGATCACGATCGGACACAGCGCCGTGTAATGGGCGTCGGCCACGCCGCGAAAATACATGGGGATGCAGAAGAATCCGGCGCGTCCGAAGGTTTCGGCTTCGGGGGCGAATTCCTCCAGATGGCGACGAAACGATTCTTCGCGAGCGTCGATGCAAAACACCGCCTGAAAACGCGGAGATTCGACCTTCGCCAGCGGTCGTTGAGCATGCACCGAGATCGCATCGAGCGTCTGCACACGAAAGCGGCGCTCGAAAGCCAGGTGAAAACTTCGTCGCCGCTCCAAACCGTTGAAGCCCTTGATCTCGGCAACCAACGCGGCCCACTGGCTCTGCTTCAGGTGGCACATGGCCGGCGGCGACCAGCCCATGACTTGGGCCACCTGGAACACCAGGAAGGCGCGCTGTTCGACGGTGATCGACTGCCGCTTGGGAGTTGCGGCTCGAGCGGCCTGGCGCAGTCCCTGCAGGGGGCCGTCGTAACCCATCTGTTCGCGAGCAATGAAGGCCAATGCCACGCGTTCGAGGATCAATTGCGCCGCCAGGAACTCGACAATGGTCCCGGCCGGAACCGGAATGGGAACCCGGTCCGGGCGGGTTTCCATGTGCCACAGCATTCCGGCCCAACCGCGCAACGCCAGCAAGCTGAAAGTGATGTAATCGCTGCGTTCCGCTTCGCCGACACCAAGCAATTCGAGAGATTCGGCAATCGATTCCAGCGGCGTGAGCCCCGTCTGTTCCAAACGCGACAACTCCGGGGCCAATCCGCGCATCCATTTTTCCGGAGGCCGGGCCGGTTCGCGATACAAGGCCATGAACGCGCGGTAAAAACCCTCGTCGCGATTGGGAAGTTGCCAATCGGCAAACCCCTGATCGGTGAACGGAGCGCAAAAGCGGATCAGCACGGCGTGTACCAACTCGTCGCTGTCTGCGCTGACCGCTTCCTTCAGAAAATCGCGATGCCGGATAGCCGGAGGCTCGGGCACGGCTTGCGGTTCGACCAGACGCACCCCGTCGCGGCACACGCGCCACAGCACCTGCAACGCCAGCGCTTCCCAGGTGTCCTCGGTCCAAGTCTCGATGCTCGACTCTTCAAACCGTTCCAGAATTTCCGGCAACAACGATTGCCGCGAGGCGTCGGCTCCCTGCGCGGGCCGGCTTCTCCCGCGCCGTTCCGCGTCGCGCAGATCGCGCATCACCCAATGCTGGGTTTCGTCGATGAAACGGGCGCGAACCGAGCGCGGCGCTTCTTCGCGAAATTTCTGCAGCGCGTCGGTGGCGGTGACGAACCAGAGCAATTCCTCAGGCGGACCGAACCGCAAGGGGTACAGCAGCATCGCCAGCCGCAGCTCCCAGCGCGTTCCCAATCCGCCAATGGGCTCGTTGGCCCGGCTTCCCAGATCCTTGCGAACCACGGCGGCCAGATCGTCGACGCGAATGCGCCCACGGGCCAGCTTTTCGCGGTAACGCTCTTCCGACAGGAAGGGCTCGCAGCCGTACAACCGAGCGCCCTTGATCAGGCCCTCGACAAACGGCAGGTCTTCCAGCGCTTGCAGAGTATTGAGAAAAGCAAAGGCCGTAATTGGTCCCGACAACGGCAACAGATTCGCCGCCTGATCGATTTCCTGCTGCAACGGTTCGAGAATGCTTCGCGAGTCGATTTGGTCTGGCCGCGGGCTCGAACTCGTCATGCTGGGATGCACACTGCTCTTACGATCGTCGATTGCCGACGGGCCTCGTGGAACCACGGAAATTGACTGCCGTGGACGAGATCATTGGGAAAATCGTCGTTGGCTTCAAGTTCAAGAAGGGAAACCAATGGGCGTCCGGCGGTTTCTTCGCGAAACGACAGGACACCATAACAATCTTAAGACCAATGAGTTACATCATGGCAGGCGATGCAACATCGCCGTCCGACGGTTCGGCGATAGCGACGCTTCGACCCGGCAAAAACCTGCATACGCGTCGGCGTGGGTGTGATCCAAATTCTACCCTGCGCTTCGGCGGCCCGCCAACGTCGCGAAGATTACAAACCCTCCATGTTTCCATGAATCTAACCCGCCACAATTGGGGCCACGCCATGGAAGAATACCCGGAAAATCCGCAGCTTGTCGCAGAGGATCGGCCGGCCCAGGAAACAGCGCCGTCCGGGGAATACTCTTCGGGTGCCGCGGCTTCTCGCGTGCCGGGCGGCCGGCTACATCTTGTTGAGAGTTCGCAAAACTTCCGCGACTTCCGACACATTCAAATGCTTGTCGCCGTCGCGGTCGAAGTTTGGAAACTGCTTCTTGACCTCGTCCGGCGCTGCGCGGCCGCCCAGGGCAGCGACGACTTCGTCCAAGCTCAATTTGCCGTTGCCGTCCTGATCGACGCTGGAAATGACATCCTCGGCACGCTTGACGAAATCGATGTTCTTGGCCGCTTTCTTCGCCGGCGCCGTCTTGTCCAACAGAACCTGAGTCGAGGCCGGAACGATGGCCGCCCCAAAGTGATGATCCCTTTGCGCATACCCCGCGATGAGATCGCCTTCCTTGACCGGCATCAGATTGACAAAGGCCAACGACATTTCGTTGAACGTCTGCTCGCCCCAACGCACACGCTCAGGCGGGTTTTTTGGATTCGATGGGTTATCGGCCGAATTGTCGTGTACGCCGGTCAGGGTCAGCCGCGTCCCCTTGGGCAATCGAACCGGTTCGGCGAATTCATAGATATCCTGCCAATTGAAGTCCCAATCTTCGATGCACACCAACGTGCGCACTGTGCCGTCGGGCAATGTGGCTGTGATCTTGATCTCCTTGCCGATGATATGCATGTGTGGAAAGATCCACACGGCTTCCATATCGATCGGCAGCACGCAACTGTCCTGCGTGCGAAAGTCCTTAACTCCCGGCGCGATGTCAATCTTCCTGTCGATCAACGTCACATCGATCAACGATCTCTCAGGCGGCTGGTCGGTGAAGTAGAAACCGAGCAACGACTGTTCGACCTCGGGCTTGCCCGACGGATGCAGGTGCAATTGCAGCACCAGGTCGGCCCCTGCGGGCCAAGGCATCGACAATCCTCGAGCAAGCGGCAGGGGGTTGCGCCCGGCGTCCAAATGGCCAGCGGCCCGGGAAGCAGCTTGCCCGGCGGCGTCACAGCCTTGAACCCCGGCTCAGCATCTTGCTTGTCGCGCTCGCGTGCTCGGCCCGTTTTGTCGCAGAAGAGGACGGCATGGTGCACCACCCGACGATTGCTGGGACGAAACTCGGCAGCCTTGAGATACTTCCCTTTTGGAACATCAAGCGGCAGCACGAGGTTCAAATAAATATCGCGGCCCGTGCTGGGGACCGAAACCGGTTCGTCGAGAGTAATCACCAGGTCAGGCTTGCCAAGTTGCCAGCCCGTGGCGAACACGGGTTCCGCCGGCAAGTCCGCGGCATTCCCCTCCGTCGCACCGTCGGCCACCCAGCGCCGCACCAGGGCAATTTCCTCGACCGCCAACCGCCGCCCGTTGGCGAACGCTTCGTGCCCGTCCAGCGGCTTCCAGGGGGGCATGTTCCGCCGCTCGATCACATCCAGAATCTGCTCGGCCCGCTTGCTCACATCGCGGTACGTAACCAGCGCGAAAGGGGCCACTTCGCCCGGTCGATGACAAGCCACGCAATGCCGGAACACCAGCGGTGCAATATCGCGGTTGAAGGTTACTACCCCGGCGGCAGGGTGAGCCGCCGACTGGTCATTCCCCGAAGATCGCTCGTCCGCCACGGCCACCGCGCCCCAGACCAGCACGAAGGCCGACGAAAGCGCAATTGTCCGTCTGAAGAAATGTCGAGCCGTTTCTTGAGCAACCATCAATCCACCACCTCGCAAGACATGGCGAACCCCGAACATGCATCGAGCAACCATTACTATACCCGATGCCCTGCCCGCCGGTTTCAATGGCCCTCGCCTCCCGGAGCCAATCGGCAAACCAAAGAGCTTCGCACGACTAGAGTTCCGTGTCGCAGGGGCGTATGCTTTAGGCACTTCTCTCGCACCCCAATGGCCCCCGAATTCGCGTCGCCCCTGATGCTTCCCGATCCAAGCAACGACGATCCACTCGCTTTCTCCGCGGCCGAACGCGAGGTGCTGTATCGCGTGATGCGGGCACGGCGCGACGTTCGTCGCTTTCTTCCCAGGCCGGTCCCCGCCGACGTGCTAGGACGAATCCTGGAAATGGCCCATTATGCTCCTTCGGTCGGCTTCATGCAGCCCTGGAACTTCATCCTGGTCTCCTCGCTCGAATTGCGCCGCCAGATCAAGGGCCTGTTCGACGCCGCCAATGCCCAGCAGCAGGATCAGATCGAGGCCGCCGACCGGCGCGATTTGTACGCCAGTCTGAAGCTCGAGGGCATACTCGAAGCACCGCTCAACCTCGTCGTGACCTGCGATCACCGCCGCGACTCGCCGTTCGTGCTAGGGCGCGGGCCGATGCCCGAAACCGATCTCTACAGCACTTGCCTGGCCATTCAGAACATCTGGCTCGCCGCGAGGGCCGAAGGGGTCGGCGTCGGCTGGGTGAGCATCCTCGATCGCACGTCGACCGAGCAACTGCTAGGGATTCCCCAGGGCGTGCAACTCGTCGCCTATCTCTGCCTGGGGTACCCGATCGAATTCGCCGTCAAGCCAATGCTCGAAACGGTCGGCTGGAAAAGCCGCCTGCCGCTCGAAGAACTGGTGTTCGACGATCGTTGGGGCCAGCCGTCAACGCTCTTTTCGCATCAGACGTAGCCTCCGGGGTCAAAGATTCGTAGGGTGGGCACCGCTCACCATTCCCTGCCATGGAACTTATTCTTCAGCAACCGGTGGGCATTGCCCACCCTGCACGATTAGCGTACTTCGGACCCTTCTGCCAGGACTCAGCCGTATGTGGCTCGACGAACTGATCGCCCGAATCGGACCGCTGGATGAGCATGCCGCCGGCGCCGCGCGTCGCCGTCAGGACTTGCTCACCAAGCCCGCCGGGAGTCTCGGCCGATTGGAAGAGCTTTCGATCCAAGTGGCCGGCATCACGCGTCGGCCTATGCCGCGGATTGAACACAAGGTCGTAATCACCATGGCGGCCGATCACGGGGTCGTGTCCGAAGGCGTCAGCGCCTATCCGCAATCGGTCACGGCGCAGATGGTCGGCAACTTCCTGAACGGCGGCGCGGCCGTCAACGTGCTGGCCTGGCAAGCGGGTGTCCGGGTGGTCGTTGTCGACATGGGCATTGCCGGCTCGTTGCCCGAGCGCGCCGGGCTGGTGCGCCGCTCGCAGGGTTCCGGCACGAACAACATGGCGATCGGCCCGGCCATGACTCGCGAGCAAACCCTGGCGGCGGTCCGCGCCGGTGTCGAGACTGTCGAACAAGAGTTCGATCGTGGGTTGGATATTGTGGCCCTGGGCGAAATGGGGATCGGCAACACGACCGCGGCGGCAGCCTTGGCCGCCGTGCTCACCAATCGGCCACCCGCGGAACTGGTCGGGCGCGGCACGGGCATTGATGCCGCCGGTCTCGAGCGGAAGATTGCCGTGGTCGAACGGGCGCTGGCGGCCAATCACCCCGATCGCGGCGATCCCTTGAGCGTGCTGGCCTGCCTGGGCGGCTTCGAGTTTGCCGGGCTGGTTGGCGCGGCGCTGGCCGCCGCGGCCCATCACCGGCCGATCGTTCTCGATGGCTATCCCTCGACTGCCGCTGGAATGGTCGCGGCCGCGATGGCCCCGGCGATTCGGCCTTATCTGATTGCGTCGCATCGCTCGCAGGAACACGGCCATCAGCGCATGCTCGATTGGCTCGGGCTCGATCCGCTCTTGGACCTGCGACTGCGTTTGGGCGAAGGGACCGGCGCCGTGCTGGGCATGATGCTGGTCGAAGCGGCGTGTCGCCTGCTGAGCGACATGGCTACGTTCGGCGAAGCCGGCGTATCGAACCGGGTAGCACCATGACCGCTCCGCCAGAACTCGACAAACCTGACGCAACCCGCGCCGCCACGCCCGGCCGCGAATCATTCCTTGCGCCGCTGGCCGCCGCGCTGCAACTGCTGACCATCATTCCGCCCATCGTGCGGCGCATGTTCACTGACCGCGAAATGGGGCGTGCCGTGGGCTGGTTCCCGCTGGTCGGAGCGTCCTCGGAGCTGCGCTGGCGGCGCTCGACGCTGTGAGCCGGCTGATCGTGCCCGCGCCGGTCGCCGCGACCCTGGTCCTGGCAGCCTGGATCATCGGCACCGGCGCACTGCACCTGGACGGTTTCCTAGACGCCTGCGACGGTCTGCTCGGCGGTCACACGCCGGAAGATCGCTTGCGGATCTTTCGCGACGAGAGAGTGGGAGCCTTCGCCGTGATTGGTGGCGTGTTGCTGGTGTTGCTCAAATACTCGGTGCTGATTGGCCTTGAACATCGGGCCGCAGCGCTGGTCGTGATTCCAACCCTGGGGCGTTGGCTGATCGCGCTGGCAGTCGTACGGTACCCTTATGCTCGACCGCAGGGGCTGGGCCGTGCGCTGCACGATCACGCCGGTGCTCGCCAGGCCTGGGGGGCGACGATCGCCGCCGTAACGATTGCCGTGCTGCTCGGTCGCGAGACGGGAACCGTCTGCCTGCTCGCGGCGCTGCGTAGCAGGCTCATGGGTCGTGTGGTTTACATTACGCCGATTGCCAGGGCTGACGGGCGACATCTACGGCGCCGTCTGTGAAGTGGGCGAAGCCGCCGCCCTGGTTGCCTGGACCGCCTGCGAACGATTCTCTCTTGAAGAATCCACATGGAATCATTCCCCATTCCCCATTCCCCATTGCCCACTGTCCTCTTCCCTGCTTGCCGTGCTGATCGACGTCGCGCTGGGCGATCCGCCCAATCGATTTCATCCCGTGGCCTGGATGGGATCGCTGATCGCCACTGGCGAGCGACGGGCGCCTCGTTCGCCGCGATTGGCGTTTGCCTGGGGAGCGGCACTGGTTTGCGGCGGAGTGTTCACAGTGATCGCTCTAGGGCTGGCGATTCAATGGGGGTTGCGCACCTTGCCGCCCGTGATTGCTTGGTGCCTGGAAGCAGCCGTGCTGAGCACGATGTTCTCGATCCGCGGCCTGGTGCGTGCGGCCCGTGCTGTTCGCGACGCGCTGGCGCGCGACGATTTGAACGAAGCCCGCGCGCTCGTCGGCCGCCACCTGGTAAGCCGCGACGTCAGCCGGCTCGATCGGTCGGCCGTCGCAGCCGCAACGATCGAGTCGGTGGCCGAAAACGCCAGCGATTCAGTCGTTGCTCCGCTGTTCTACTACGCGCTGGCAGGACTAGCCGGCGTGTTCGCCTATCGCTTCGTCAATACGGCCGACGCCATGCTGGGCTATCACAGCGAGCGCTACGAATGGCTGGGCAAGACCGCGGCTCGCCTGGACGATTTGTTGAATTTGGTTCCCGCGCGTTTGACGGCCCTGCTGATGCTGTTGGCCGCTCCGCTGGTCGGTGGTCGGCTGGCTCGTGGCTGGGCGGTTTGGCGCCGCGATGCCCGGCTGACGCTCCAGCCCCAATGCAGGCCAACCAATGAGTGCCGCTGCGGGGTGCTGGGAGTCGAACTGGAAAAGATCGGCTACTATCGCTTGGGGGCTGGCCTTCCCGCGGCGAATTGGCGCGACATCGACCGCATGAATCGGTTGTTCTACGCAACCGTGGCGCTCGGCGTGGCATCGCTCGGCGTGCTGGCGATTCTGGCGAGGGACTACGACGCATGACCATTCCCCCTCGCCCACAGCTTGCTCAAGCCGCCGAAATCACTCACGGCGCGATTGATCCCAAGGAATTGATCCGGCTCGGCATCGATCCGCGCAGCGTGCTCGATCTGAGCGCCAACACCAATCCCTTCGGCCCCTCGCCGCGCGTCCGCGCGGCGCTGGCGGATCTGGTTCTCGGCGAATATCCCGATCGCCATGCCATGAGCTTGCGGCGCGTGCTGGCCGAGCGCTGGCAGGTTAATCCTGAGCAAGTGCTGGTCGGCAACGGCGCGACGGAGTTGATCTGGCTCACGGCGCTGGCGTTTCTCAATTCCGGCGATCGGGTTCTGCTTCCCGGACCTACGTTCGGTGAATACCGTGCGCCGAGCCTGCTGATGGGCGCGACCGTGCATGAGTTGACCAGCCACGTAACAAATGGATTCCAGATCGAAGCCAGCGCTTTCAAGCAAGCGCTGGTCGAACTTCGGCCCAAGCTGGCCTTCGTTTGCCAGCCGAACAATCCGACGGGCCAACTCTTTTCCCAATCGGTTTTGGAATCGTCCGTCCGTGCGCACCCGGAGACGCTATTCGTCGTCGACGAAGCATATCTCGACTTCGTGCCCGATGTGCCCAGCGCGATCGGACTGGGCGCCGAGAACGTGGTTGTGCTCCGCTCGATGACCAAGTTCAATGGTCTGGCCGGCCTGCGACTGGGTTACGCACTGGCTCAGCCGCAAGTGATTGCGGCGCTGGAATGTGCCCGGCCGCCGTGGAGCGTCAACGCGGCCGCCCAACTGGCCGGAATCGCCGCGCTGGCCGACGAGCAGCATGCGGCCGATTCGCTCGCTCGCCTGCGTCACGCCAAGGACGAACTTCTGGCCGCATTGCGCAGCGGCGGCTTCGTGCCAGTCCCCTCGGTCGCTCCCTATTTCCTGCTGCCGGTTGGCAACGGCGCCCGGGTTCGCGCGGAGCTATTGCGCTGGAATATTCTAGTCCGCGACGCGGCATCGTTCGGTTTGCCTGAGCACATTCGCATCAGCACGCCCCGGCCGGAGCACATCGGCCGCGTGCTGGCCCACCTGCGCGAGGTGCTCTGATGCTTCGTCTGCTGTTGGCCCGACATGGCGAGACAGAATGGAACGCCCAGCGTCGTTTTCAGGGGCACTCCGACATTCCCTTGAGCCCGACGGGGCGCCTGCAGGCCGAAGCTTTGGCCGAGACGTTGCGATCTCGCACGATCGACGCCGTCTATGCAAGCGACTTGTGCCGGGCCCTGGAAACGGCCGAGATTGCGTTGAAAGGTCGAGGCCTGGTGATCAATCAAGTGCCGGCGTTGCGCGAGCTGTCGTTCGGCAGCTGGGAAGGACTGACATACGACGAGATCCTCCAGACGTATCCAGCCGAGTCGCAAGCCTGGCAGACCAATCGCCACCAAACTGCGCCCCCTGACGGCGAAAGCTTAGCGCAATTGAATACCCGTCTGCACGCCGTGCTAGTGCAGTTTATGGAAAAGCACGTTGACCAAACGGTGCTCGTCGTTGCTCACGGCGGACCGTTGCAAGTGCTGATTGCCACAGCTTTGGGCCTGCCGCCCGAATCATTCTGGCAGTTCCGCGTCGAGCCAGGCAGCTTGTCGGAATTGGGTCTGCATCCGGCCGGCGCGATACTGGTGCGGCATAACATCGTGGCTTCAGCCGACGTCAATCACGCCAGGAGCAACGCATCATGGGCCGATTGATCCTCGTCACCGGCGGCGCGCGGAGCGGCAAGAGCACATTCGCCGAACAGTTGGCCGCCAAACTCGGCGGCGACAACGTGCTGTTCATCGCCACGGCCGAAGCGCTCGACGACGACATGCGCAACGCATCGCCGCCCATCGGCGGGCCCGCCCATCGGCGTGGCAGACGGAAGAAGCCCCGCGCCGCGTCGGCCACCGGCTCTTGCAATCGTTGGGCTCTCGGAACATGGTGCTGGTCGATTGCCTGACGTTGCTGGTCAGCAATGCCGTGCTCAGCCTGGGCGAAGAGCCGGACGCCGAGCAGGCCGAACGGCTGGCGATGGAAGAAGTCGACCAAATCATCGAAGCATGCCGAGCATCGGCGGCAACCGTGATCGTCGTTACCAATGAAGTCGGCCTGGGGTTGGTGCCGCCCTACAAGCTGGGCCGCATCTACCGCGACGTGCTGGGCAAGGCGAACCAGCGTCTGGCCGCCCAGGCGGAAGCGGTGTACCTGCTGGTCTCCGGGTTGCCCATCGATGTGAAGCAGTTGGCGGTTCGGTTCCCGTGACGAAGTGGGGGGTCGCTCCGCTTGGGAATACCCCCAAGCTCGCGCATGCCGAAGTGCCTTCATTTTCCATTCCCCACTCCCCATTCCCCATTCCCCAAATGTTTTCCCAACACGCGTTCGTGGATCCCGGTCACGTAGACTTGCAAACCGCACTTGCCGGCCAGCTGCGGCTGAGCAACCTGCCAGGCCCGCTCGCAGAGCCAATCGAAGAAGGATAAAAGCCCTGCGGCTGAAATCATGTCGGCGACTTCCTGAGCCGTGTTGGCTTGCTCAACGCGCGCGACAAGATCTTCGTCGGCTCCGACGCTCCGAGCCAGTCGCGCCAGAAAATCAAAATCCTGCCGGCTCTTGCTGCTGTGGACCGATTCGTTCCCCGCCGCGAACTTGGCCAGCTTGCCGATCATCGCGTACAGACAAACATTCTCCACGCCCGACGCGGCAGCGTGCCGCAGCGCGTCGCCGAAGAACGGACCGATCTGCACAAAGGCCACTTCCGGAACTTGCGGAAACGCCGCGCGGGCGAATCGTTCGCCCCGCGCGCCGACGGTGAACACCAACCGCCGCGAGCCTTGAGCCACCGCCACGTCGATGGCCTGCACGACGCTCGCCAGCCAGGCTGCCGTAGAATAGGGCTCGACGATGCCGGTCGTCCCCAGGATCGAAATGCCACCCAGGATACCGAGCCGCGGATTGAATGTTTTCAACGCCAACTCTTCGCCCCGCGGCACGGAGATTTCAATTTCCACGCCCCGGCCCGCAAGCGCGGCCAAGGCCAACACCTCGCCCACGGCCTGGCGAATCATAGTCCGAGGCACGGGATTGATCGCCGGCTCACCGGGCGGGATGGGCAAGCCGGGCTTCGTCACCAGTCCCACACCCGTCCCACGGAGAAAGACAACCTCTTCGCCAGCCGACCAGCGCACGCGGGCTATGATCTCCGCGCCATGCGTCACGTCGGGATCGTCCCCCGCATCTTTGATCACGCTGGCCGTGGCCGAGTGTGAATCGAACGAGCAGGCATGCAAAACGAACGTCACCTGTTGGCCACCGGGCAGCCGGATCGTCGCGTCTGAGCCGACGCGTTGCTCGATGAGCGCACACAGGGCCCCCTTCGTCGCGGCCGTGGCACAAGCACCCGTCGTATAGCCCGATCGCATTTTTCCCGCAGGCTTGGCCATCGGCTCAACCGCCCGTCGGCCGAGCGCCCGCGCAACAGGCCGAGACATGCCGTGACAACGGCGTCGATCGTGTCGACCGCCCGCATCGGTTCCAAGCGTGGCCGACGGATCATCACCACCGGAATACCCAACTCGCCGGCGGCCAATACTTTCTCGGCGACACCCCCTTCGACGCCCGATGCCTTGGTCACCAACACGTCGATCCGCTGCTCGGCGAACAACTGGCGATTGAACTCTTGAGAAAACGGTGGTCGCAAGCTCAGCAATTGGTCGGCACGAAATCCGGCCGCCAGAGCTTGTTCGGTCGAGACGCTCGAAGGCAGGATGCGCGCGATCATCTCGACGCGGCCTTGCAAGTGCGCAAAATGCTTGAGCTGCTTGGAGCCGATCGTAAGCATGATCCGCCGGCCAAGCGATGCCGCCAGTTCGGCCGCCTCGGCAAAACCATCGACCAGATGCGTGCCTGCGGGCGGAATCCAATCGGGGCGTTCGTAGCGAACGTACGGCGTGCCGACTCGGCGGCAGGCCTCGCGGGCGGCCAACGTGATTCGGGCAGCGAATGGATGCGTGGCATCGACGACCAGGTCGGCCTCGCCCCGCTCGAGGTAATCAGCCAACGAGTCGGCTGAGAATCCGCGGGCCACGACACATACCCGATCTCGCAGTTCGCCGAACAGCGTTTTGCAGGCCTCATCGCGAGTCACGGTGGCCGTCACGACGAAGCCCTGCTCGATCAAGGCTCGGGCCAACGGGGGCCCTTCGCTCGTGCCGCTAAGCAGGAGGATTCGCCGCTTCGCGCTGGCTGGCTCGGAACTGGTGGCCATGGGCCTGATCATAAAGCTGAGACCGGTTTTTCCGGCCGCCGACCGCTTCGCCCACCAGGATCAACGTCGTACGCGTGAAGCGGGCCTCGCGCATCGCGGCGCTCAAGTTCGCCAGCGTGGTGGTGATGATATTCTCATCCGGCCAGGAGACCCTGTAAAGCAGGGCCACCGGCGTCTCGGGCGGATAGGCCGTGAGAAGTTCGGCCTGCACGTCGTCGGCCACCAGCGCTGAGGAAGATGCAGAGCGTGGCCCGATGGGTTGCCAACGAGGCCAGCGATTCGGCCGGCGGCATCGGCGTGCGGCCTGCACCACGCGTCAGAATCACCGTTTGCACGGCCTCGGGCAACGTCAACTCGGTCCGCAAGGCTGCCGCCGCAGCCTGGAACGAACTGACGCCAGGGACCACGTCGTAGTGTACCTGGGCCGCATCCAAGAGCGTCATTTGCTCCTGGATGGCGCTGTAGATGCTCGTATCGCCCGACTGCAAACGAACTACCTGCTCTCCGCGCCGCGCGGCGGCGACCATCACCTCGGACGTTTCTTCCAGCGTCATCGCCGCCGAGTTGTGCAGCCGAGCCGTTGGCCGAGCTCGACGTACGACCTCTTCGCTCACCAGCGATCCGGCGTACACGACGAAATCGGCCTGGCCTAGCAAGCGATGGGCCTTGAGCGTCAACAGATCAGGATCGCCCGGCCCGGCGCTGACGAACGTTACGCGGCCGCCGCTACGCGCGGCGCTTCGAAACGCGAGTCGCGGGCAATTGCCAACGTCATTTTTTGCGATGCCAGTGACGAAGCAACGATTTGCTTCTCAACCAGCAAGTTCTCTGTTCGGGCCGTGAGCAGTGCGGCCGCTTCGGCCACGGCCGGCGTTCCGACGCAGGCTTCGACGGCTGCCGACGGATTCATTACGCCACGAACCTGCGAAAGTTCCACGGCCGTGTAGAAGACGGTCTGCCAGCCATGCCGCTCGGCCAGGGCGAGCAACCCCTGTTCGTCGGCCTTCACGTCCAGCGAAGCAATCGTGCCGATGCTCGACCAGGCCAGTCCGGCCTGCTCCATTACGCCTCGCAAGCCGTCTTCGAGCGCTTCGGCAGAAATGCCACGTTCGCATCCGACGCCGACGACCAGGCTCTTGGGCCGATAGTACAGGACTCGCGGCGGGTCGACGTCTTTCAACTCCGGCAACTGTCGGTCGGTGACGAACACGACTCGGCTGTCGTCGCTGGGCACGCTTGTCGGATCGCGCGACACCCGCACGTTCTCCGGCAGATCGCGCTCCTCGATCCAGCAACCGCGATGGCCGATCTCTTGCACGATCGTGACGCGCTGGCGATTCACCAGGGCCATGGCCGTGGGCTTGTACTGTTCCGCCGGCTCGGCGATCCAGCCGAACGATTCGGCCAGTGCGGCAAGGTTGAAGCTGGCCGTGGAGTCTGACGCGGTCGTCACGACTGGCGTGGCCCCCAGACAAGCGGCCACTTGTCGGGCGAATTGGTTCGCTCCCCCTTCGTGCCCGGAGACGAGCGGGATCACGAACTCGCCTTGTTCGTCGATCGCCAGCACGCCTGGATCAGTCTGCTTGTTTTGCAGATGCGGAGCCACCAATCGCACCACCGCTCCGGTAGCCAGGAAGAATACCAATTGCTCGTGCTCGCGCCACAACTCGGGCACGACCTCCGAGAGCGGTCGATCGAACGTCTTTTCCCAATTCGCCTGCGACGGGCCGTATTGAGCGGGCCTGTAGACGTGTCCCGCTCGCAGCCGTGTGCGCACGCGAGCCGCTTGCTCGCATCCGCGTTGGGTTACCGCAATCAGGGCGATCGTGCGCGGCGACGTCATGGCTTTACTTTTACTCCGCGCAACACGTAGATGGGGCTGTCGGGCTCAAACGCGTGCAAATCAGCCAGCGGACGCGTGCGCGTCAACTGCACCGTAGTAACGCTGGGGTCGAGGCCTGAATCGCGGAACGAGTTCCAGCCTTGCGTGAAGTTTTCAACCGTGATGCAGTTCATCACCATCCGCCCGCCGCGCGCGAGCCGCTGCGTTGCCCGCGCGATAATCTCCGCGAGTCGTCCGCCGGAGCCGCCGATGAATACAGCCGTGGGATCGGGAAGCTGGTCGAACACATCCGGCGCCTCGCCACGCAGGGCATTGACATTCGGCAGCCCGAAGCGGCAAAGATTGGCGTGGAGAATATCAAACGCTTCGGCCGAGCGTTCGACAGCGAACACACGCAATGCGGGCGATAATCGGGCGGCTTCCAACGAAACCGAGCCGCTGCCGGCGCCGATGTCCCAAACGACGTCGCACGGCCGGAGTTCGAGAGCCACGAGCGACACCAATCGCACTTCGCGCTTGGTGATCATGCCACGCCGCAAGCCGGCGTGCGCAACGGCGTCGTCCGGAATTCCCAACAGCGGCACACTGCGCACGGCGTCATCTTTCGGCGAGTTAGCGCCGAGCACGATGAGCACGTTCAGTGGCGAGAACTCCTGACCGCGGATCGAGCAGGCCGTCCAGGACGTGACGCGTTCGGCCGGGCCACCCAATTCTTCCGCGACCCAGTAGGTTGTTCCCTCGCCATAACCACGCCCAGCAAGAAACTCGGCGATGCGAGCCGGATGGTTTCGTCCATCGGTGAACAGCGCCAATTTACGGGGCCGATCGGCGATTGCCGCCAGCAGCGATTCGAGCGGCCGGCCGTGCAGGCTTTCAATCCGGGCATCGTGCCACGGCTCGCCGATCGCAGCGAACGCTAATTGAATTGAAGAGACATGCGGAATGAACGTCAGGTCGGTGCGAGGGAAGGCTTCGACCAGTGCGGCGCCGATGCCGAAAAACAACGGGTCGCCCGAGGCCAGCACCACGGTCCTGGCTCGTGGGTAACACTCCCGGAGCTGAGCGATCATGGCCGGGATGTCACCTTCGATCACGATCCGCCGGCCGGTAAACTCCGGGAAGAACGCCAGGTGGCGATGTCCGCCGGCCAAGACTTCGGCCTGGGCAAGGGACGCGCGCGATGCAGCCGACAGCCCCGCGGGGCCGTCCTGCCCAATGCCGATCACCAGTAGCGGCTCATGAGCCACGATCGCCCTCCGCCTGCGCCAATAGGATCAAGGCGTTCACCGCGGCCGCGGCCAAGGGGCTGCCGCCTTTGCGTCCAGGCAGGGAAATCACCGGCACGTCCAGAGTCAGCATCTCCTGCTTGCTCTCGGCCACCGAGACGAAACCCACCGGCAAGGCCACGACCAACCGCGGCCTGGCCACGCCCGTGCGCACGGCTTCGCAAATCGCCATCAGCGCCGTCGGCGCATTGCCGACGACATAAATCGCCTCGCCCAGTTCGCGGCAAGCCCGTTCCATCGCGCAGTAGCTGCGCGTGAGTTGCCGCTCGGCGGCTTCTTCGGCCAGGTCCGTTTGCTCAATGAAGCAATGCAGCGGCACTCGCAAACTCGCCAGGCCAGGCTTGCTGATCCCGGCAGCGACCATCATCACGTCGGTGACGATCGGCACGCGCTCACCTCAGCGCCTGCACGCCAACTTCAACCGCGTCGTGAGTGAAGACGATTGAGCGAGCCAATTCCAAATCGCCCGAGGCATGAATCATCCGCCGCACGATGGGCCACTGGCGTTCGTCGAAACGATGCGATCCCACTTCCTCGTCAATGATCCGGAAGCTCTCCGCATAAATCTCTTCGGGCTTCAGCGATTGCATTCCCCATTCCCCATTCCGCATTCCCCATTTCTCTCGTCATTCCCCATTCGGCATTCCGAATTTTCGGCCAGGTAACCTCGCGGAGTGACCATAGCGCCGCCAAACTCCCGAGTTTGCGAATTGCCGACGATTACCGTCGTGAGCATGTCGACCGGCGTCCGGGCCATTTCGCCGACGGTCGTAACCCGCACCATTTGGCCGGGGCGGTACGCATTGGTCACGATGCCGACCGGCGTTTCGGACGGCCGCGAGCCGGCAATGATCTCCTGCGCTCGGCGAAACTGCCAATCGCGCCGCTGGCTCTGAGGATTGAACAGTGCGATCACGAAATCGGCCTCGGCAGCGGCTATCAATCGCCGCTCGATTTTTGCCCAAGGCGTCAGCAGATCGCTCAGGCTAATGACGGCGAAATCGTGGGCCAAAGGCGCACCCAGCAATGCGGCACACGCATTGATGGCCGAAATGCCCGGCACGACCACGATCTCGGGCCGACTGGCTTCGTCGCCGGGCGCGGCCAATTCGAACACCAGGCTGGCCATGCCGTAGACGCCGGCGTCGCCGCTGGAGATGACGCACACCTGGCGGCCTGCGCCCGCACGCTCCAGGGCCAGCCGAGCCCGCTCGGTTTCTTGAGCTAGCGGCAAGGCCAGGCACTCTTTGCCCGAAGCTAGACCTTCGATCCAGGCGAAATAGCCGCTGTAGCCAATGACGATCTCGGCCTGGCGAATCGCCTCGCACGCCTGCGGCGTCATGGTTTCCCGGGCGCCTGGCCCCAGTCCAACGATCATCACGCGGCCCGGCGAACTCATGAAATCACCTGCCGGGCGGCGGGCGTTGCCGCAGCGACACCGCGGCGCACGATCACCAAGGAGAAATAAGGAACGTCTTGCCCACGCAAGCTCTCCAGTTCCGTAACGACGCGCTCGCGTGGCGAGCCGAGGCGTTCCAGATACGTAGCCTGCACCGAATCGCCCAGATCAACGAGCGCGTTGAGCAACTGATCCCAAACGCTGTTCACCTTCAACAGCACCACCGTGGCGAATTCGTCGATGAGAGCCGGCAGGCTCTCGACTCCATACGCAGCCGGCAGGATGGCAACACGGTCGGCCAGGTGCGCCAACGGCAGTTGGGCCCGGGCGGCGGCGGCTTGCATTGAAGTTACGCCGGGCACGATTTCGACCGCGGCGTGTGGGGCCGCGAGTTTCACTTCGCGCCACACGTGTAGGAAGGTGCTGTAAAACAGCGGATCGCCCTCGGTGATCCAGGCCACGGATCGCCCGGCGCCAGTTCGGCGGCAATCTCCTCGGCCGCCCGACGATAGTCGACGCTGGCCCCGTCGCGCTGGCGCGACATCTCGATGCCGGCACGGCGAAACTTTTCCTCGGGCAAACCCAGTCCGGCGACAATCTCGCGAGCCAAACCGCCGCCGCTGGCGGTCGATGGGTAGAAGATCCAATCGACCTCGGCCAGGATGCGGGCGGCCTTGTGCGTGATCAGTTCGGGGTCGCCCGGTCCGACGCCGATTCCAAAGAATGTAGCTGGCATGGCTTGATTAACGGCGTTGGTGGTGTTGGTGATCGGCGTCGTGGTCATGGCCCGGATGAGTGCCATCCTGGCCGATGCCGCGCACATGATGATGGTGGCCGACCTGCGGCGTGCCGACGGCATCTTCGTAGCCCGGCAGTTGCACGCGGTATTTGCACAGTTCGCAATTCATGTTGGGGCTGCCGTGGATCGCTTCTTCGGCCCGTTCGAGGAACACTTCGAACAGCAACGGGTGGGCGTCGAGATAGCCGGCGGTGACGAACTCGGTTTGGGGGTGCTCTCGCGCGAACTCCTCGGTGTACTCGCGGATGCGCTTCTCAAGCACGCCGGTGAAGATGAAAAACGGAAAGATCAGAATCCGCCCGAAGCCCATCCGCTGGCAACGCCGCAACGCCTCGGGGAGCAGCGGCGTGGTGACGCCAATGTAGCATGTCGCACCCCAGCCGAATTGCATTCCTTCCCACAAAATGCGGGTCAGCTTCTGAATGTCGGAGTTTGCATCTGGATCGCTGCTGCCGCGACCCACGACCAGCAGCAGCGTATCGTACCGATCGTACGGGGTGGCCTGGGCCTCGGCCTCTTCGATCCGCAGCCGGCACAGCTCGATGACCTTGGAATGCAGGTGCAGATGGCGCCCATAATGAAAGCTCACACCGGGATGCCGGGCTCGGGCTTCCTCGATCTCGCTGGGAATGTCGTTCTTGGCGTGGCCGGCAGCCATCAGCATGCCGGGCAATACGATCACCCTTTCGGCCCCGCGCTCGACGCAGCGGTCGAGTCCGGCCTGGATGACGGGCGTGGCAAACTCCAGGAATCCGCACTCCACGATCCGTTCCGGATCGTGCTGCTGAAACATCTCCACCAGGTGAATGAACTCACGCGTGGCGTCGGGGTCGCGGCTGCCGTGACCTACCAGACAAACGGCCGGTTTCATAAACTTTCCTCACAAGCGCACGGGGTCGTGTCCCGAGAATGAATTTCAGAATTCAATGCCCCGCTGCGCCTTGATGCCCGAGCGATAGGGGTGCTTCACCAGGTTCATTTCGGTGACCAGGTCGGCCAGCTCGATCAAGTCCTGCTTGGCATTGCGCCCCGTAATGACGACGTGTAGCATTTCCCGCCGATTACGAACTTCGTCCAGCACTTCCGCCAGCGGCAGGTAATCGTAACGCAACACGACGTTCAACTCGTCGAGCACCACCAAATCGATATCCGGATTGCGGATCAATTCAACGGCTTTTTGCCAGCCGGCGCGGGCCGTGGCAATATCGCGCTGCCGATCCTGCGTGTCCCAGGTAAATCCTTCGCCGAGCGTGTGCATTTCGACGGGCAAGCCGAGTTGCTCGCCCAGCCGCGCGACGAACGCCGCTTCGCCGGTGGGGATGGCCCCCTTGATGAATTGCACGATGCCCACGCGCATGCCTTGCCCCAGCGCTCGAAAGACCAGGCCCAAAGCGGCGGTCGTCTTTCCTTTGCCGTTGCCCGTGTTGACGATCAGCAGCCCCTTTTCCTGCGTGGCCCGAGCCTTGCGGGTTTCGAAGGCCTCTTTCAAGCGGACCATTTTTTCCTTGTGCCGTTCGTCGAGGTTCGCAGACTGCGGCAGGGCTTGTTGTTCTTCGCTCATGAAATCCCCTCAGCCAGAATTGCGTCCAGTCGTTGCATGTCGAGCGATTGCTCCACGGCGTCGGCCAGGCGGTCGAGCGACGCGTGGAAGCGATCCGTGGAAGATCTTTCGAAATTGACGGGCGACGCTCGAGTCGCCGCCTGGTCAGTCGCTAAACTCGCCAACCAGGCATGGCGGAAGCCGTCGTTGGCAAACAGGCCGTGCAGGTAGCAACCCCACACGCGTCCATCGCGGCTCATAGCGCCGTCCGCGATGGTGTCACCATTCTGCCCTGGGCGCTTCATGGCCAGCCAAGGGTCTTGGCTGGTCGTGCGGCCCATGTGGATTTCGTACCCGGCCAGCGCGGTACCGCGCAATTCGTCCAGCCACGCGGCGCCGCCCAACACTTCGGCCTCGACTTGCGAAGTCGCTTTGGCCTGGGCGAACGTGGTTTCGACCGGCAGCAAACCAAGACCGAGCACCTCGCCCGCCCCTGCTTCGACTTGGTGCGGATCGCGAATCACGCGCCCCAGAATCTGATAGCCGCCACAAATGCCGACCACAGCCGTACCACCCAGTGACAACTGCCGGATAGCGTCGGCCAGGCCTTGCTCTTCGAGCCAACGATGATCGGCCATCGTGCTCTTGGTGCCCGGCACGATGACGGCCGCCGGCCGGCCAAGTGAGCTCGCGGTTTCGACATATCGCAACCGCACGCTGGGTTCAGCGGCTAGAGAGTCGAAATCGTCGAAGTTGGCAATCCGCGGCAAGCGGATGACGGCAATATCAAGCTGAACGTGGCCGTTCCTCGTGGCATCGCCGCGTACGAACCCCGGAACGAGCTCGGCGGAGTCCTCTTCCGGAATCGCCAGCGCCGGCAGATAAGGAACGACGCCGAGTACGGGCACATTGCCACGCTCTTCCAAGATTCGCACGCCGTCGTCGAACAGGCTCCGATCACCGCGGAACTTGTTGACGATCAGCCCACGCACGTGTCGCCGTTCTTCAGGCTCGAGTAGCGCGAGCGTGCCCAGCAGTTGGGCGAAGACGCCGCCGCGATCGATGTCTCCCACCAGTAGCACCGGCGCGGGCGTAGCGCGCCACGGCCATGTTGGCCATGTCGCAGCCGCGTAGATTGAGTTCCGCCGGACTGCCGGCTCCTTCAATCACCACCAGCTCGAACTGCGACCGCAGTCGATCGAGCGCCGAGGTGATCACCGGCCATAGTTCGTCGCGATAGGCGTAATAGCCGCGCGCCGGCAAGGTCTTCCAGGGCCGGCCGGAGACGATCACCTGTGAGCGGGCCTGAGCTTCGGGCTTGAGCAGAATCGGGTTCATGTCGCACGACGGCTCGATGCCCGCGGCCGCTGCCTGCACGGCCTGGGCTCGGCCGATCTCCGCTCCGTCGGCGCAAACGGCCGCGTTGTTGGACATATTCTGCGACTTGAATGGAGCCACGCGCACACCGCGACGGGCGAAGATGCGGCACAACGCTGCCACCAGCAGGCTCTTGCCGGCCGACGAAAATGTCCCTTGCACCATCAACGTGGGAGCGATCATCGGCACTCTCCCAGTAGAGGCACGCCATGCTCCACAGGTGTCGAGAGGCAAATCGAATGACGGTGCGCCCAATCCCTGGCCGCATCGACCAACCGTTGGGCCAGTTCTGGCCGGGCGGCGAAGTGCAAATGGATGTACGAACTCCACAGATTGGCAACGCAAGCGCCGTCGAGCTTTGACTCGCCATCTCCGTCGCGCGGGACAAGCCGCAACGCTGCGGGCAGGTCGGCCGGTCGGTCCGGCCAAATTGAATAATGAAATTCATGGCCGCGGACGGTCTCACCTCGGCGGAAGAGCCAACTGTCGGTGGCCGCTTCTGCCAGGCGATAGCCGAGCGTTAACTTGGGCGTCATCTGCGAGCGGCCGGGGAGCAGGCCGACCATTTCGTGTTCGCATCCTTGTTGGTCGACGATCGCTTCGGTCAGATACATCAACCCGCCGCATTCGGCATAGATCGGCATGCCGGCACGATGGGCCACGACGATCGACTCGCGCAACGAAGCGTTGGCGGCCAGTTCGCGGGCGTACACTTCAGGAAAGCCGCCGCTGAGCACAATGGCCGCGGCGTCGTCGGGGAGCGACGCATCGGCCAAGGGGCTGAAGAATGCGATTTCGGCCCCAGCCTCGGCGAGCAGTTCCAGATTCTCCGGATAAGTGAATTGAAACGCCGCATCTCGGGCCACGGCGATTCTTACTCGATCGGCTTCGCCCGCGTGTAGCCGCACGGGCTTGGCAACCGGCTCCAACGGCGGAGCCTGCCGCGAGATTTCCAGCAGACGATCGACATCCAAGTGCTGCTCGACCAGGTCGCTAGCCGCTGCGAGAAACGACTGCCAGGCACCAGGCTCGACGGTCGGCACCAGGCCCAAATGCCGCTCGGGGACCATCAGTCGGGCTTCGCGCGGCAACCAGCCAAAGACCGGCTTGCCGGTGGCGCGTTCGATCGCTCGGGCCACTCCCTGTCCGTGACGCGGACTGCCTACTCGATTGACAATGAACCCCGCAATCGAAAGCTCATGGTCGAAATTGAAGTAACCGGCCGCCAACGCGCCGGCACTACGGGCCAGCTTTGCAGCATCGACAACCACCACGACCGGCGAGCGCAGCAGCTTGGCCATTTCGGCCGTGCTTCCTTGCTCGTCGTCGTAGCCAAAGCCATCGAACAGGCCCATCACGCCCTCGATCATCGCCAGGTCGCAATGCTGGGTGGCGCGATCGAAGATTGCCCGCACCTGCGCCGGCGGCACAAGCCAGGCGTCGAGGTTTCGGCACGTTCGCCCAGCCGCCAGGCTATGGTACGTCGGGTCGATGTAGTCGGGCCCGACCTTGAATGGCTGCACCGCCAGGCCGCGACCGCCCAGCGCTACGATCAGGCCGGAAGTGAGCGTGGTCTTGCCAACCCCGCTATGCGTTCCAGCCAGTAGCAATCGCGCCGTAGTGTTCGTAGTCATCGGTCGTCAGATCCCCGCCTTTCGCGAGTGGACCTGCAACAGGACCGACTCGCTGGTGAGATCTTCCAACAGTAAATACTCAGCCTGCAAAGCCATGGCCAGCTCCTGCGACCGGCCAACGCGAACGATGCCAACGTCGGTGTCGAGTACGAGCGCCGGCACCTGCGCCGCCGCCAGTTGCCGGGCCATTGCCAAGGCTTGGTCGCAGGCGTCGCCCTCGGTGCCGGGTAGCGGGGCGTTGGCTTTGCCGTCGGTCAACAACACGCACAGCGGAACGACGTTGGGATCGGCCTTTCGCACGCGCTGGAGCGTCTCGTCGGCCAATTGCAAGGCATGGGCCAGCGGAGTGCGGCCGCCCGTCGGCAATGAGCGCAGGGCCGCTTCGGCCTGTTCGACGCTCGATGTCGGCTCGAGCAGCAGTTCAGCCTGCGAACCGCGGAAGGAAATCACCGCCACTCGATCGCGCTGCTGGTAGGCATCGACCAGCAGACTGAGCACGGCTCCCTTGACGGCCTCCATGCGGCGGCGGGCCGCCATCGAGCCCGAAGCATCGACGACGAACAGGATCAAACTTCCCGAACGTCCGGCGCGATGCTTACGATGCAAATCGGATCGCTCGACGGCCAGTCGCTCGCCGGTCCAGCCTCCGCGCAAGGCTGCCGCACGGAGCGTGGCATCGACGGCCAATTCGGCCGGAGATTCGTCGGCAATCGCCCGCACATAGGGCCCACGTCCGGCCGTCTGCGCCGCATTGCGGCGGCCCTGCCCCATGGCCGGCTTCTTCGCGGCCTGCGCCAGTTCGATCGGGCGCACGGGTTGCGGCGGCGCGATGGGAAAGAGTCTCGTTTCTTCCGGTTCACCAACCGACGCGCCCTCGGCGCTCGATGCGTCGGCGTCGCCTGATGGTGATTGCTGGTCTACATTCGGTGAAGCCGACTTGGCTGGCGAATTCGCAGGCGGCTGCTCCGCCGGAGGCTGATTGAGCGATTGATCGAGCCGCTCGCGGTCGAGTCCCGTTTGTTCGAACGGACGGCGCCGGCGGCGATGCGGCAGCACCAACTCGGCAGCGGCGCGAACGTCGGCCAGGTTCACTTGCCGGCGATCGTCGAGCGCGGCTAATGCGCGGGCCGTCTTGTACATCACGATGTCGGCTCGAAGCCCGTCGACTTCGAACTCGCAACACAGCCGAGTGAGCGTCATGAGCAGGTCATCATGAAGAATGACCTGCGGAAGCAAATCGCGAGCCCCGACAATTCGCCCGCGAAGCGTGGCCTGATCTTCTTCCCAAGCGGCGGCAAAATCGGCCGGCGACGCTTCGAACGCCAGCCGGCGACGCACGATCTCGGCCCGCTCGGCCGGGTCGCGCCCGGCCACGACGCGTACCATCAGCCCAAAACGGTCGAGCAGTTGCGGACGCAACTCGCCTTCTTCGGGGTTCATGGTGCCAATCAGAATGAACCGAGCGGGGTGCGAGGCTTCGATTCCTTCGCGTTCCACAGAGTTCACGCCCATGGCCGCGGCATCCAGCAGCACGTCGACCAGGTGATCGGCCAGCAGGTTCACTTCGTCGATGTAGACAATCCCTCGATGGGCGGCGGCCAGCAACCCCGGCTGGAACGCCCGCCGGCCTTCGCGCAAAGCGCGCTCGAAATCGAGCGTGCCCAACACCCGGTCTTCGGTTGCGCCCAGGGGAAGATTGACGAACGGCGCCGGTCGGTCGATTGTTTCGCGAGTTGCCAGCGAACCGCAATGCGGGCATTCGTGCCAAGGCGCCGCCGGATCGCAATTGAACGGGCAACCGACGACGCTTTGCAACGTCGGCACCAGCGCCGCCAGCGCCCGGGCCGCCGTGCTCTTGGCGGTCCCCTTTTCGCCGCAGATCAGTACGCCGCCGATGCGTGGCTCGACCGCGTTGACCAACAGCGCAGTCTTCAATTGGTCTTGGCCGACCAGGGCGGAGAAGGGGTAATGTTGCATGGCTCGGGCGGCTCAGAGTGACTCACGCGTGGGAAGTGGTGTCGCAATCGCGCCGGCCGTAACTTCCGAGCGTTCTTCCAGCATGGCCTCGCTCGTGCGAAATGTTTCTCGCAGCGCCGCCAAAGTCTCCGGCGACGGCTCGGCCCACAGCCCGCGCTGCGCGGCCTCCAACAGCCGCTCGCTCATGGCGTGCAAGGCCCAGGGGTTGCTCTGCCGCAGGAAGTCCTGCATGGCCGGATCGAGGGCGTAGCTTTCGGCCACTTGGGCGTACATCCAGTCGTCGACCACGCCGGCCGTGGCGTCGTAGCCGAACAGGTAGTCGACCGTGGCGGCCAGTTCGAGGCCGCCCTTGTAGCCGTGGCGCATGATCCCGGCCAACCACTTGGGGTTCACCACGCGGCTGCGGAACACTCGCTGGGCTTCTTCCTTCAGGTCGCGAACGACTGGTCGGCCAGGGTCGTGCGTGTCGCCGAAGTAATGACGGGGCTGGCGGCCAGTCAATGCTCGAATCGTGGCGATCATGCCGCCGTGATATTGCAGGTAGTCGTCGCTGTCGAAGATGTCGTGCTCGCGATTGTCCTGGTTGTGAACGGCCACCTGGACGCTCGACAATCGATCGCGAAAAGCCTCGCGGGCGTCGACGCCTTCGTCCTCGCCGGTGTAGGCATAGCCACCCCAATTGACATAGGCCTCGGCCAGGTCAGCCTGGTCGCGCCAATTGCCCTCTTCGATCAGCGGTAAGATGCCGGCACCGTACGTGCCGGGTTTCGAGCCGAAAACCCGGTAGCGGGCTCGCTGCTCGCTCAAGGTTTCGCAATCGTCCAGCCCTTCGCTCAACCGGCGCTCGATGTCGTCGAGATAATGCCGGCGGACGAAATTCTGATCGGCCGGCTCGTCGAGCTGCACAATTCTTTCCACCGCTTCGTTCATCAACCGCACGATGTTGGGAAACGCGTCACGGAAAAACCCGCTGATGCGAATCACGACATCCACGCGTGGCCGGCCCAATTCCGCCAGAGGAATGACTTCGATGCCCACGATGCGGCGGTTCTCGCGCTGCCAAAGCGGCCGAACGCCCAGCAGCGCGAAGACCTGCGCCACGTCGTCCCCATGGGTGCGCATGGCGCTGGTGCCCCAGACGCTGATGCCGATTGTCTCGGGCCAGTGGCCCGTTTCGCGGCGATGCCGCTCGACGACTTCGCGGGCCAATTCCTGGCCGATTTGCCAGGCGGCCCGCGAAGGCAATGCTCGCGGATCGACCGCGTAGAAATTCCGTCCGGTCGGCAACACGTGGGCCATGCCGCGCGTTGGCGCGCCGCTCGGCCCGGCCGGCACGTATCCGCCCCGCAGCGCGTGCAACAGGTTACCGATCTCGTCGGGCGTGTGGCGGAGCGAGGGAACCAGGCGGGTGCAAAGAAAGTCGAGCGTCTGACGAATTGAATCAATGGGGAGTGGGGAATGGGGAATGGGGAATGAAGAATCCAGGCGAGCGGCAAGCGCAAGCTTGCCGGTAGTCACACACTGCTCAATAGCCGCGTCGATTTGCGCGGGGGCGAAATCGTGACGCTGGAGACGGGTGATCAGTTGCAGTGCAAGTGCGTCGATCGTTTCCAACGCGTCGCTATGCGTGACCAAGGCACGGCCGGCAGATTGAGATAATACGGCGGGTTCGGCGGAGAACTTCGCGCCGGGCTCTTGGAGCAGCGTATCCAACTCCAGCCCAAAGCTCGCGGCGATACCATCGCGCAGGCTGGGCACTTCGAGGTTCGGCACCCGCACCAGCGCCGCCAGCAAGCCGGCGAATTGCTCGGCCGGAGGCAACTCGCCCAGGATGTGCAACCCGTCGCGGATTTGCGCGCTCCCCAATTCGCAAAGGTAACCGTCCAGGTCTTCGACCAGGTGCGCGAACTCGCGGCCTTGCAGGCTGGCTAATGAGACGGGCGTGCCGTCGGGCGTGGTGGCCTCATCCCATTCGTGCGTGTGGTCGCCATGGTCTTGCCGCATTAATTGCTTGAGATCTTCGTCCAGATGCGCCTGGCGGATGAGATCCCAGATCTGCTGCTGCAACAGCGGCAGCTTGGCCGGGTCGAGCATTTCGACCTGGTAGTATTCGTCGACCAATTGGGCCAGCTCGGCCATCGGTCCGTAGTTGTCGGCCGAGGTCATGGCCGGCACCAGGTGATCGACCACCACGGCATGGGCTCGCCGCTTGGCCTGCGCCCTTCGCCCGGGTTGTTCATGATGAACGGATAAACCAGCGGCAGATCGCCCAGGAAACTGTCGGGAAAACAATCGCCCGACAGCCCCACGCTCTTCCCCGGCAGCCATTCCAACGTGCCGTGTTTGCCGACGTGAACAATCGCATCGGCCTGCCAGGCGTCGCGCAGCCAGCGATAAAGCGCGTAGTAATTGTGCGGCGGTGGCAGATCGGGCTGATGGTAGATGGCGTTGGGGTCCATCCCGTAGCCACGCGGCGGCTGCAAGGCCACGAACACATTGCCCAAATCGAGCCCGGCCAGCGCGATCGCGGCATCGTGAACGTAAGCCTCGCCAGGAGGTTTTCCCCACTGCGCCTGCATCCGTTGCCGCTGTGTTTCGGGAAGTTCATTGAACCAGCGCTGGTACTGCTCGACCGGCACATGGCCGGCCGCGGCCGCAAGCTGCTCATCGGTCAAGAACGTCTGATCGTACGAGCAGCGGTCGATGAGCGACTGGATCAGCGTGTCGCCGTCGGGCGGCACGTTTTCCAGACGATAACCGGCTTCGTGCATCCCAGCGAAAATTCGCATGAGCGAGGCCGGCGTGTCTAACCCCACGGCATTGCCGATCCGCGCCGCCTTGCCCGGTGAATTCGTGAGGATGAAGGCCACTCGCTTCGCGGCATTCGGTTTTCGCCGTAGCGTCGCCCAGCGTGCGGCCTGGGCCGCGACGGCCGCCACGCGATCGGCCGCGGGCACGTATTCGATCACGTCGCCGCTGCGCGCGACGAATCGCGCAAGCGTTCTTTGAACGTCACCGGCACGGTGATCACGCGGCCGTCGAATTCCGGCAACGCCACGTTCATGGCCGTGTCCAACGGATTGAGCCCACGGGCACTGGCCTCCCATTGCCAACGGGCCGTGCTACAGGCAATCGCTTGCAGCATCGGCACATCGAGCGCCCGCAGGGCATCGACCGCCCAGCCGGCCGCCGTTGGTCCGCCGGCGTTCACGTCCCCCATGCTGAACGACATGCTGTTGATGACCACATCGACCAGCGAACGGCCTTCGTACCAGAAGAATTCGAACGCCGCCGGCCAGTCGGGCGAGGGAGCCGAAGCCAAGTCGCTCCCCGCTGCCTGCTCTTTCAGCGACGAAGTGAAGACCGGCAACGCGTGGCACCCGCGAGACTCGATCTCCCGCACCAAAGCGTCGATGAACGCCAGGTTGCCGCTCATCCAATGAGCCCGATAGAACAACAGCCCGACCACAGGCTTCGCGGCTCGATGCCGGGCTTGCCACGTCGTCAAGCTCGCAGGCGATGGCAGGTCAGGATGATAGATGCCATGCAGCGGCTGCTCCTGCGCGGGCTCGTAACCCAACCCGGTCATCAGCCCATGATCTGAAAGAAATCGCAAAAGTTGCTCTGCATTCTCGCGTCCACCGGCCAATAGATAGGCGGCCACCTGGTGAGCCACGGCCGGCGCGACGGTCGAAGCGGCGGCCAGCTCCGGATCGAGACTGCCGGTTCCGCTCACGACGATCAACATCTGCTGATTGCGCTGCGGCGCTTTCGCGCAAGCGATCGAAGCCCGGCAGGCTGGCGAGCCCTCCCAACAATCGCACGACGACAACCCGGGCACTGCGAATCGGGCCGGCGAACAGCGCGTCAATGTGCTCGGCGCTTTTCACCTTGCTCAGACTGACGACTTGCACCGGCGCAAAGTCGGGCGGCATGACGCGAGCCGCGTGGTGCAGGCTCAGCAAATCGGTATCGGCATGCGAAAGGATGCAGATTCCGGTCCGTTCGACTTCGGTCGATGACACTTCCGCAAGTGCCGGCGGTACTTCGCAGCCCGGCGAATTCCACAGGTAATAGTCGAAGACGTACTCGGCCAACTCCGCCGGAGGCGGCAGGTAGCGATCGGCGGCGAACATCGATTCGATGTAGTCGTACACGGCCACGATCTGCGGCGGATGATTGATCGATTGAAACCAAATCTGGCCGGCCGTCGAACACGAGCAAAATGGCGTTGGCCATCGAGCAAGGCCCGAGGCAGCCGTTCATCGACAATTGCATACGAGCCCGCAAGCGGCGGCGTTTGTACTCGTCCTTGTAGAAGTCGACCGGCACGGCCGCGTGGCCGCGATCGGTTCGGCCGCAGCAGCAACCCTTGGCGCAGACAAACAGATGGGCGCGCTTTTGCGCCACGTAGATCAGCTTGCCGTCCATCCGCAGGACGCGGGTCCGAAGCCTGGCCATGTTCACATCTCGGGGGTTGCCGTTCAATGCCCGATGCGGTCGCCCAACAACCGGCCGGTCAATTGCCAGCCGATCCAAATGCCCGAGGCAAAGATGGCCGCCAGAACGGGGATGTGCTGCATCTCTAAGTGGTGTGCCAATAGAATCGTCATGGCTTAAGCCCTCCCTCGCCGACGCAGAACGGAAACCAACCGGGCCACGCCGCCGGCCAACATGCCGACGGCCAGCACCAGTCCGCAAAACAGTATCTCGTCTTCAACCACCATCTGGTGGAACGCCTCGGGCATGGGATCACTCCTGAGAAAAGACCATGGGAACGACAGAGAAAAATGCGAATCGAGCGTGAAGACTATTGCAACGCGAATCGGCGCGAGCAATCATTCCGCCGCCGCATAGGGACGCCAGAAGAGAGGGCGGCGCGTGGGCCGGCGCAGTTGCCGAGCCGAATCGAAATGTGGCACGCCGCTGCATGCTCCAACCTGCCTTGACGCGAGAGGTTCGAGAGCTCGATAGCGGCGGGCGACCTGGCTTCTTCGACCGGCGGTGAGACCGTCGAAGTTACAGTTGCGCGACAGCGCCGGACTTGAACCGGCTTCGCCATTATGCCCTGAGCATCCGGGCCGCAGGGCACCGCTATCAAAAAGGAGTCATTGAACTAACCCGGTAGCCTAACAGACCGGCAACCCGCAGGCAAACGGCTTGTTCCCGCTCAGTGGCCACGCTTCGCGAAGCGGGCTATTATGCGATTTCGTTGTCCTGCCGCGATCTTTGGTGCCCCACAAGATGAATCCCCCCCTACCCGCTCCCGAGCACGATCCCGCTCCAATCTTCGAAATCTTCCGCGGCCAATACGCGACGCAACTGCTGGTTGCGGCGGTGGCCGATTTCAAGGTGTTTGAGCGTCTGGCTGCCGGCCCGCAAAGCTTCGCCCATCTGCGTGGGCAGGTGGGGCTCGCCGAGCGCCCAGCCCAGGTTCTGCTCACGGCGTTGCGGGCCATGGGGTTTGTCGCGACCGATTCAACCGGGCCGATTGGCGCTAACGCCGCGGCGGCGGAACATCTCGTCCCCGGACAGCCATTCGACGTCACCGGCTATCTGATGCCGATGGCCGAACAGGCAGGCGTGCGCGAGATGGTCGACCGACTGCGCACGAATGAACCGGCCGGCAAAAAGCCGAACGAGCAAGGAGCCGCATTCATCTTCCGCGAAGGGCTCGAGTCGGCCATGGAACAAGAGGATTCGGCCCGGCGGCTGACGCTGGCTTTGGCCGGGCGGGCGAAGAACGTCGCGCCGGTGCTGGCCGAACGTATCTCGCTGGCCGACGCGCGCGTGCTCGTCGACGTCGGTGGCGGCACGGGCATCTACAGCATCGCCTGGCTGCGGCGCCATCCGCAACCTGCGGGCCATCGTTTGGGACCGGCCCGAAGTGCTGAAAGTGGCCCGTGAAATGGCGGCCGAATACGGCGTTGCCGAACGGCTGGAATGCGTGGCCGGCGACATGTTCCGCGATCCGATTCCCAGCGGCGACGTCTGCCTGTTGTCGAACGTGCTGCATGATTGGGACGTGCCACAGTGCGCCGAGTTGGTCAATCGCTGCGCGGCGGCGCTCCCGGCCGGCGGGCGATTGCTGATTCACGACGTGCTGCTGAACGACGCGCTGGATGGTCCGCTGCCCGTGGCGCTGTATTCAGCGGCACTGTTCAGCATGACCGAAGGCCGGGCCTACAGCGCGGCCGAGTTCCAAGATTGGCTGCGCGCCGCGGGCTTGACGCCCGAGAATATCGTGCCGACGCTGGCACATTGCGCCGTGCTCACGTCGACGAAGCCGCGCTGAGGTAGTTTGGAAATTCCGATCTGTTGGGGATGGTGCGTCTCGCAAAGCTCGACGACACCCTACGGTTCGCCGAATGTGATGAACTGATTGCTCACACGCGGACGTCAACCACCTGGCCCGAGCGGCACGCTTCGAGCGCCGCTTCGAGCGTGGCGAAGATCGCCAGGCTGGCGCGGGCGTCGAGGATAGTCGGACCGCCCGAGTCGATGGCGCGGGCGAAATCGTCGGCCTGCCAGAAATCGTTGTCGTTGTTGACGCGCCGCTGGCGGGCTTCTTTGGCCGGCTGGCCGCGATAGTAAATGCCTACGCTGGGGCGCAATTCGTCCAACACCAGCGCACCGGCATTGCCCAAGATGTGCAGCTTCATCTGGCCGCCACTGGCATGGCTGGTCGCGCCGATGCGGCCCAGGGCGATTGTCGCGACAAGGCCACTTTCGAGTTCCAGCGTCATGCTCCCCAAGTCTTCGACCCCGTTGTCGGCATGCAGTTGATGAAAGAACGCGGCGCTGCGGGCGAACACCCGACGGACCGGCGAGGTCGTCAACATGCGCAGGTAGCCCAGCGGATAAATTCCCTCGTTGGCCATTTCGCCGATCGCTTCGCGAGCCAGCCCGCCATCGGAGCCGTCAACATGGGCGGCGATGAGATGCGCTTGCCAACCGAGCGGCGGATCGCCAGGTGAGCGCGAGCCAAGCGGCGGACCGGCGTCTTTGGCGAAATAAAAGTCGGCATGGATCGCATACGGCGTGCCGACCGCCCCGCCGGCAACTTGATCCCGCGCCTGCAAGATGGCCGGAACGAAATTGCGATTCCAGACCAGAAACCTCACGCCGCTCCGCTCGACCGCCGCGACGAGCCGCTCGCATTCGCTGCGCAGCGTCGACACCGGCTTATCCTGGATCACGTGTTTACCCGCCAGGGCGGCGCGAATGCTCAAATCGCAATGCCGGTCAACCTGCGAGCTGACGATAGCCACGTCGATGTCGTAATCAAGCAATGCCTGTTCGACGTCGCGAACATACGGAATTCCCCATTCGGCTGCAAGCTGACCGTTGCGCTCGTGAGCCCAAGCGGGAACCTGTGGATCGTCCGCCACGACAGCCAACTCGAAACGCGGATGCGAGGCCACGCCCCGAGCAATGTAATCGTGCTTGACGGCGCTCGAGATGGCGCAGCGAAACTTGCGCGGGTTCGTCATTTCAGTGGTCCTCTCCGGCGATCGCCTGGTGCGAAGCGAGCGAACGATTCACCGCGTCGGCCAGGGCGAATACTTGCCGCCATTCGGTGACGGAGTGCGCAAGATCGTGGCCATTGGCCAGCGCGTCGACGAACTCCTGCACCGTGGCCGTCCATGCCAGGATCGGCTGCCCAGACGAATGCAGGGCCTTCGCTTCGCCACCGCGGAAGGCCAGTTGCATATTCTGATCGTCTTCGGCATAAGCTGCGCCGGAGAATCCGATCACGGATAGCGAATGGTATGAGTCGCCAGGGAGCAAGCGATTGGTGTAATCGATCAGGGCCATGCCCCGCGTGAAACCGAGATGCACTTGCAGATACCGCCCGGCCGGTTCCGCGGCGTCGCGAAGTTCTTGCTCGATCGCATACACACGCTCGACCGGCTGATCGCACAACCACAGCGCCAGGTCCAAATCATCGACGAGGCCGGCCGGCAAGCCGGCGACCGGCGGCGAAAGATCCGTGGCATTCGGCTCCCAGCGATAACTGCGTAGCAGTCCGACCGGGGCCAGGTGCTCGAAGATCTGTTGCTTGACGAGCGCTCGCGAGGGTTGATAGCGATTGGAATTGAGAACGGCCAACTGGACGCCGGCCCGCTCCGCAGTGTGCAGCAGCGACTCCATTTCATCGGACGGCCAGCCTGGATGGTCAATCACAAGGACATGCTTGCCGGCCGCGAGCAAACGCTCGACGGTTTTCGGCTCGGGTGCTGTCTGTCGAGCGAACGCGACCGCTTCGCACGCGGCCGTTCCGCCGAGCAATGGGGCAAGATCATGGCCGGTGGAAGCGTTCGCGCCGTGAACACGCGGGGCAACTTGGCGCCAGATCGATTCACACGCGGAGTCCGGGCAGTAGGCAAACAATCGAAGCATGGGGATTCAATCGCCGGTCGGGGGCATTGGTCAGGCAAGCGTCTTATAATGTCTGGACTTTGCGGCGGCAAACGGTCGAGCAAACAATTGTCTGGACAACTATTGTCTGGCCAGCTAACATGAAGGCGCCATGAGCACCACGCCTGCCTTGCCTCGCCGTCGCAATCGCCGCTTCGACTCGCTCGAGCAAGAGGCCTTTTTGAATCTGTGGCGGACCTACGACCGGTTGCGGGCGTTGGAAGACGCCCTGTTTACGAGCCACGACCTCACGGCCCAGCAGTACAATGCCCTGCGGTTGCTGCGCGGCGTTTCGCCCGGCACCCTGCCGACCTTGGTGCTGGCCGAGCGGCTGGTGTCGCGTGCTCCTGACATTACGCGGTTGCTCGACAAGCTGGCCCAGCGCGGGCTGATCGAGCGGCAGCGCCCGCCCGACAATCGCCGCACGGTGCAGGTGGGGATCACGCCCTCCGGGTTGGGTCTGTTGGAAAAGCTCGACGAGCCGGTGCGGGAGTGCCATGCGCGGCAACTAGGGCATCTCAAGCCGGCCGAACTGAAGCAGTTGATCCAGACGTTGCAAGCGGCCCGCGGGCCACACGAAGCAAGTGGAAGTAGTTGGTCGAACGCATAACAATCGCTCGGATATCTAACAAGTACGCAGGCATCTTCAGCAGCCAGGGAGCCCACCGATGAGCATCGAACCACAACCATCCGCGGCGGACGCAGACGTCATCGTCATCGGCGGCGGCCCTGCGGGCGCGACGGTTTCGACGCTCGTCGCCCAGCAGGGCTACAAGGTAAAGCTGTTCGAACGCGACCGGTTTCCCCGCTTCCACATCGGCGAATCGCTGATCCCCGAGACGTACTGGGTGCTCAAGCGGCTGAACATGCTCGACAAGATGAAGGGCAGCCCGTTCATCAAGAAGTACAGCGTGCAGTTCGTCAGCGCCAAAGGGAAGCTCTCCGAGCCGTTCTACTTCATGGAGCACAAGCCGCACGAATGCTCGCAGACCTGGCAGGTGCTGCGAAGCGAATTCGACAAGATGATGCTCGATAATGCCCGCGAGAACGGTGTCGATGCCACCGAGGGCGTCCGCGTGTTGGAGGTGCTGTTCGACGGCGACCGCGCCACGGGCGTGCGGCTGATGGATGCCGATGGCGTCGTGCGTGAAGTGCGGGCCAAAGTCGTCGTCGATGCCAGCGGCCAGACCGCCTTGATCGCCAACCGCTTCAAGCTCCGCGTCACGGATTCGGACCTGAAGAAGGGAGCCGTATGGACCTACTTCGAAGGGGCCTACCGCGACGTGGGCCGCGACGAAGGGGCCACGATCGTGCTGCAAACGGTCGATAAGAAGGGCTGGTTCTGGTACATCCCGCTGCACAACAATATCGTCAGCGTCGGCATCGTTTCGGCGTTCGATGCGCTGTTCGCCAAAGGCCGCGGCGATCACGAGGCCATTTACAACCAGGAGCTCGACCGCTGCCCGGCGGTCAAAGAGCGCGTGGCCAAGGGGCGCCGGGTGGCCGGCTTCTACGCCACGAAGGATTATTCGTATCGCGCCAGCCAGGCGGCCGGGCCGGGCTGGGTGTTGGTGGGCGACGCCTTTGGCTTCCTCGATCCGCTTTACAGTTCGGGCGTGCTGCTGGCTTTGAAATCAGGCCAACTGGCGGCCGACGCCATCGCCGAGGGGCTGGCCATGAATGACACCTCGGCCGAGCAACTCGGCAAATGGGAGAAGCCTTTCTGCCAGGGCATGGAACGGATGCGGCGACTGGTGTGCGAATTCTACGACGGCTTCAGCTTCGGTCGTTTCGTGCGTAAGTATCCGCACTACAAAGGCCATCTGACCGACATGCTGATCGGCGATCTGTTCAAGGACGACATTGACGAAGTGATCGAGCCGATGAACAATATCCGCCGCGAGATGGCACAAGCCGCGGCCAGCGGGCGGCAGACGGCCAGCGGCGGCCAGTAGGCCGAGGACAGTGCGATCCGCTGCTGTTCGCTCCGTACAATCCAGAAAAGCCGCACGTTACTGGCGGTGGGTGAGCTTTAATCCGATTGAAGAGGGGGAGAATCGAGCGGCTTCAGGATATATTGGAATACGTCGCAATAATGCACTGTTGCGGTGCATCATTCGCCGGAGATCTTTCCAATGCATGCCGAGACGCCCTCCGGAAGGAAGCGATTGCCAACGGCAGCTCTGATGCTGGCGGTCGGACTCACGTGTTCCTCGCCGAGCCTGGCTGGCGAAACCGCCGTTCCGCCGGCACAAACCGGCCCAGGGGCGATCACCTTTAATAAGCACGTTGCTCCGCTCGTTTTCCGCCACTGCGCAGGCTGCCATCGGCCAGGCGAAGTAGCGCCCTTCTCGCTGCTGACCTATCATGCGGTTAGCAAACGCGCCGAACAGATCCTGGACGTCATCGAGCGACATGCCATGCCGCCCTGGAAGCCGGTGGCCGGACATGGCGAGTTTTCCAATGGGCGACGATTGACGCCCGACGAAATCAACCTGGTGCGGCGGTGGGTCGCCGAAGGCGCCATCGAGGGAACCGCCCAGGATTTACCGCCCACGCCGAAGTTTGCAGCCGGCTGGCAATTGGGTCAGCCGGACCTGGTGGTCACGGTTCCTGAAGCGGTTCATGTGCCACGGGAAGGGCCCGATTTGTATTTGAACCTGGTCTTGCCACTCAGGGTTCCAGCAGGCAAATACATCAAGGCGGTGCAGTTTCGCCCAAGCAATCCCCGCGTGGTTCATCACGCCGTCCTCTATTGCGATACAACGGGCAAGGCCCGCGAGAAGGATCAGGCCAATTCCGAACCCGGGTTCATTGCGATGATCCCGCCCGGAAATGTGCTGCCCGGAGCATTCGCTATTTGGGCCCCCGGCCGCCAGGCCCTAACGCTCGGCGAAGGCTTGTCTCTGCCTTGGCCTGAAAATGGAGATTTGGTGGTGCAACTGCATCTGCATCCCACGGGCAAGCCGGAGATTGAACAGCCGTCGATCGGTTTTTATTTCACCGACCAACCGCCGCTACGGACGTTGATGCACGTTACGCTGGTCGATGAAACGATCGACATCCCCCCGGGCGAGAAGGCCTATCGCACGCACAACCAATGCGTACTGCCGATCGACATGGAAGCCGTGTCGATATTCCCGCACATGCACGTGATTGGCAAGGAAATGAAGGTGACCGCCACGTTGCCCGACGGCACGGTGCAGGTCTTGCTATGGATTGACGACTGGGACTTCAATTTGCAGAACATCTACGAATACGCCCGGCCGGTGCGGCTGCCCAAGGGGACGATCTTGTCGATGGAGGGCATCCACGACAACTCGGCGGAGAATCCGCGAAATCCCAAGAGTCCTCCCGAGCGCGTACGTTGGGGCGAGCAGACGTTCAACGAAATGTCGATCGCGTTCATCAACACGTTACCGATCCGCGAGAGCGACATCGCCGAGTTGGAAGAGAAGCTGCGGCAGAAACAAACCCCGTAATCGTGGTCTGCCCTACCAATTCTGTCTTAATCCGCGCACACCGGCGTTGATCCGCGGCTTTCTGAATCGTGGCGCGATTGTAGGGGCCGCGGAATGGCGCGCAACATTGCATGAAAGGGAATGACAACCACCACGGCACCACGGACACGACGAACGAAGGCATACGATCCAGCAAGTTTTCTTCGTTCTTCTTCTCTTCTTCGTGGTGTCCTTGGTGTCGTCGTGGTTTCCCTTCCGTCCGCAGCGGCAAGTGAGATCCTAGCAGCCGTACCGCTCACGATTTCTCTATCGCGCAGCGGCTTTGCCAACTGCTTCTACAGTCGGCTTCGAAGCTGCCGCCGAGCCGCTGGAACGGATCACCAACAGTGTCTGCCCCGGTTCGACAAGACTGCCTGGATTCACCGCCCGATTGGTGACGATGCCGGCAATCGGAGACGCGGATTTCCGTCTGCTGAATCGCCAATTCGGCCTGCCGCACCCGCTGTTCGAATTGGCCGACGTGCGCCGCGGCCAGTCGCACGGATGGAGCCTGTGCGGCTAGCTGTTCGAGCTGTTCGTGAAAACCCTTGCTTTCGCCCGATTGGGCCAACGGGTTCGTGTCGCTGCCGGCTCGGGCAATGTCGAGTTGGAGCGGATAACCCAAATCGGCCAAGCTTCGCGCGAACTCGTAGCCGGCCGTTTTGACGCCGATGAAATCGTGCTCGATTCCCTCCGGCACAGCGGCCGGATCATTGCCCGCCGCGTCCAGCCCAAGCGCCGTTCGGGCCTCGATCACGGCGGCTTCGGCCGCTGCAACTTGCTCTTGGGCGACTTCGAGCGACGCCCGGCGCTCGTCCATTGCGTCGGGCGTGATCTCGCGTTGCTTGGCCTGTTGCACGGCCCGCTCGGACTGACGCTGGGCCAGTGCCCGCTCGGATTGACGCAGCTTTACCATCGCCACCAGGGATCGAAGCCGAGCGACGTTCTCGCGGCACGCTGTTGCGGGCAGCGAGTACACGCGACCAGTCGGCGGCGGCGGTAGCCGCCTGGGCTCGGGCCGCAGTACGAGTCTCTTCCAATTCGGCCCGGGCGACTTCCAACTGCAACCCTTCTTGTTCCAAAGCCGCGCCTAGCGGCGCGGGATCCAATTGAATCAACAGACGCCCTGCGCGACCGACTGCTGATCATCGACCAACACGGCCACGACCGGAGCCGCGACCCTTGCGCTAACGGATGTCGCGCCACGAGCAGCTAAAGGGGGCGAATCGGAGCGTGTGTTGCAGCCCACCAGCGGCAGAAGGGCCAGCGCTGCCGCCAACGCGATCAGACTTCGAACGAATGACGGCCGGGAAGGTATGGACATCGGCAGAACTTCGAACGTTGGCGACAGAGGCACACTGTCATCCAGTTTATGCCAAATCGAAGCGGTCTACAAAGCGCCCGTCCGCCGTGCGTTGCGGCACCCATTGGGCTAACCGCGGCTTGCTCGAGCCGCCGGGTATAGCGGGCGTTAATCTCGCAAGCCAAGCCGGCGGGCCACGCGACCGGCCCACCGCCGCGCGCGACGCCTCCAGCGATCGCGGCGCGTGAGCAACGTGTCCTCCGGCAAGCGTTCCAGTTGCCGCCGAAGCGTTGACAGGGGCATTGCAGGTGATGCACTCAGGGCCCACCTCAGCCCGTCGGCGGTAAACATCAGCCGGTTGCATTCCCCATTCCGCATTCCCCATTCCCCATTCGCCTGCCACCAACTGCGCGGCGGCCAACTGGGGGCCATGCGGGTCGAGCGCTGCAACGTCGAGCCCGGCCTCCGGCTGAGGCCGCCAACCGGCCGGTTCCTCGACCATCCACAATTCGCGCGGGTAGGGAGACTCACGATCGTTGGGCAACTCGGCCAACTGCCGCACGGCCCGGCCTGGAAAGATCTCGCGCAGGTAACGACCCACGCTGCCGATTTCTCGTCGCAATCGCTCGATGCCGGCTCCCGATTCACGTGGGTCGGGCTGTTCGATGAAGATCCGTCCGGCCACCGGCGCCAACGACGTTAAGAATTGGCGATGATCCCGCATCCAGTGCAGCACCGCCAGGCAAAGCACCGCGTCGAAGCGCGTTGGAGACGCCGCAAACCGTTGGGCCATCCGAGTGCCGGCCGGGTGCGTCAGCAGGACCACGCGCCGCTGGTCGTGCGAAGCTAGCACGCGGCGCTGCACGGCGGCAGAGCGCTCATCCGCTTCGACACTGGCCACCACCGCGCGTGGAGCATGGCTAGCCAATTGCAGCCCGAACCAGCCGAAATTCGAGCCCACGTCGAGCACGGCGCCGAGCGGCGGCAAATGCGGCTCGATCGCCCGCCAACGCCCCTGGCAATCGCGTGCTCCGGCCAGGGCCATTTGGCCACCGAGCACGACGTCCTGATAAACGCTTAGGCCCTGGAATAGTTCGGGCTCAAGGGGAGCAGGCAGCGGGCGGCGGGCGGCGTGCAGTGAGGAAGCTGCTGGGTTGGCCATGAAATTCGAAATCTCGGCAAAGAGCCAGCGATGCTAGCGCGGGTTCTTGATTGGCGGTTCGCCATGCTCGCAACTCGGCAGCCTCGCGTCAACGTCGACTGCTTTGCGAGCATTCCCCAATCCCCATTCCGAATTCCCCATTTCCCTTCTCCATTGACACACTGGGAAGCGATCACTAGCTTACCCGCCTCGAAACCGGGGGGGCCGTTTGCGCCCCCCTGCGCGCTGAGCAGGGCGGCCGCCGGACCAATACGTTGATGCTCCAAGCTCCAGCCAAGATCGCCCTGTGCAGCCTGGCCTTGTGGTGGGCGTCGGGCTGCGCGAGCGTCTATCGCCACGAGCCGCCCCCGGTCAAGCCGCCGGGGCCCGAGAGCGTCAGTTTCGACATCTACACCATCCGCGTGCCGCTGGGCGACTCCGAGATCAATGGGTCGATGTGGTCCGAGATCGACGAGCAGCAATTGCCCGCCGAGTTGCGCCGGCACCTGGCCGACAACGGTTTCCGCGCCGGCGTGGTCGGCAACCACATTCCCTTGAAGCTCGAACAACTGCTGCAACTTCGCGATCTGGCGCCGGCCAAGGTAGAGATCGGTGGAACGGTAACCGACTTCGAGAACGAACCCCAACTGCGTCAGCGGCACATGCAAATCATGGCGGGCCACCCGGCAAACATCATTTGCACGGGCGAACATTCGCGGCATGCCGAGCTTTCGGTCCTGATTCGCGGAGCCGACGGACAGGTCAACGGCCGCACCTATCGCAAAGTGATGGGCCTGCTGAGCATCAAGGCCTTTCCCCAGGGCGACGGCCGCGTGCGGCTCGAGGTCTTGCCCGAACTGGAGCACGGCGATGCGGCTCGGCGCTTCGAGCCGAGCGAAGGCGCTGCGGGTGGAATTCAGCCCGCCGCACGAGAAATACGAACTGATGCGGATCGAGTCGATGCTCTCGCCCGGCCAATTGCTGCTGATCACCTGTCGGCCCGATCGCCCCGGCAGCCTGGGCTGCCAGTTTTTCACCGACAGGAAAGGCGCCAAAGCCGAGCAGAAGCTGATGCTGGTGCGCCTGGTGCAGTCGCGCTACGACAACCTGTTTGACACGATGGTTGCGCCGACCAGCGCCACGCCGGACGAGAAGGAATAGCCGGCACGAACAGTTTGCAGATGCCGTTCGTTACGATGCAGCCTGAGTGGCCCGGCCACCGGTGGAAAGTTCGATCGATCCGTCACGAAGCTGCAGGTCGTGGGGCTGCAAGATGTGCAGGAAGTCGTGCGCTTCGCGTATTTCCTTCTGCTCCGCGATGCGGCGCAACTCGCCTAGCAAATAGCCGAGGTTATTGTGCTTGCGGTCTTGCGGTTCGGGACACGCCATGTGCTCGGGCTCCAGGAACTGTGTGCTCGAAATGCGTGGCTGTTTGGTGTGGTCGTGCCGGACACGCATCCAGCCAGATCACCCCGCACGTATCGCCCTACAAATTCGAGCACAGGCGCAACGGAACAGTTTCACTAATCGGCAAACTAGCGGGCACGGCTTGAGATTCAGCGTGCCGGCAATTGGCCGAGAATCGCTCGTAAAACAGCGTAATGGAGGGCTCGAGCGCCGACCTCCAAACCTATTACACCCTGGGACTTAGACGCTCGCGAGAGTCTCTTTGCCGGCAGCCTTGGTCGAAAGTTCGCCAGTGTGCCGGTGGCACCGGTTATGAGGGGAATCCGGTCGCCAAGGAGCGTTTCGCCAGCCGCGAGCCGCCAGGCCCCGAAAAACTGCGCAGGCCATCGCACGCGTCAGGTCCACATACTCACAGGCCGAATCGCGATTTCGGCTCGCTGTGGCGCGTGGCGGAAAACCGTGGTTCATTGCGAGTTGCAAGAACCGGTGGCGGTGGAGAAAACTTCAAGCGGCCCGGGATCAATTGCTTGTCCAATTGCCGACCGTCTGTAAGGCGAAGTCGACGGATTGTTGATGCACCGTGTCGCTGGCGCCGTTCTGCCTGAAGGCATTCACCTTGCCGAATTGCGTGACACCGACGGTGTTGACCGGCGTCGTGAGCGTGGCTTTGTTCCCCTGCGCGACGAGGGCATTCGTGCCTGCCGCGTCGTACAGGTTTGCCGTGTCGCTGCCGTTGGCGTTGCCCGTGATGTTCACCTTGCTGGGAACGGCCGCCAGCGTGCCGTTGTTACTGAAGAACGTGTTGACCGTAACGACCGTGACGCCGGCCACGGAGAGCGTGCTCGCCGAAGCCGTTTCAGTAAAGGTGCCATTGCCCGGCGAGGTCAAGTTGGCGACGTCCGTGCCGGAGCCCGATTCCAACACACTCACCGATTGGAAACCGGTAGTCTGCGACGCGAACGTCGCAAAGCTGGCAAAGCCCGTCGCGCTGCCGGTCAACGAACTCGTGCCTTGGGCGCCATTGAACGTGTCGTTGCCATAGCTGTAGAAAAAGGCCTGGTCCGTGGCGTTGGTGGCCTGGGCTGTCACGTTGGCGGCAAATACGGCGCCGATCTCGAACGACGAGCCGCTGAACTTGCCGCTCACATAACTGAACGATGGCTGACCAACGAAACTGCCCCCTGCGGTGTGTAGCGTCATGCTGTCGGTTCCATCGGCAGCCCCCACGGCGTAGACCTGGGGGAAATTGTCCAAGGTCAAGGAAGTGCCCGTGGCCATGTAGGTGCTGCCCCCCGGATCACCCACGAACGTCCCATGCGACGTCGAATAGACATAGGCATAAGTCGTGCTGCCCGAGCCGGTAATCGCTTCGGACGCAAAGCCCGACAGCTCGCTGTACAGCCCCAGGGCCGGATCGCCAATGTAGCTGTAGTTCGAAGCCGCGTCGCCGACGTAGAAGTTGGCCTCGGTTCCCGTGCCCACGCTCACCGTGGCGGTCGAGGCGCCGTTGCCGGCGTAAACATACAAATTGACGACGTTGTTAGCGTCGAACTCAAAACCTTTGCTTACCGCGTCGGTGGACGTGAAAGACTGCGTGGCAGTGTAGGTGTTGTACGGATCGTCGAACACCACTTCGGAGAAAATGCCCGCGGGAGCGTTGTAAACCAGCTTCGGCGCTACGCTGGTGGAATAACTCGCGGGCGTTCCGCCATTGATCGTGACGGTGAAATCGTCGGCATCGCTGAAGGCAATCTGCACGGCGTTGCTGGCTGACGCGCCGTTGATGGCCAGCGTACCGATCACGTTGAACGGACTGGTTGTGCCGGGGGTCAAATCACCGCTGTTGGCCTGCAGAGTGTAATTCGCGCCGGGATTGTTGAGCGACAGACTCGAAAACGTGGCCACGCCGGCGGAAGCCGCGGCGGTGATGGTGCCCGAGAGCGTGCTCGCGCCAGGATTGTTGCTCAGGGCAAGGCTGACGCCGCTGTCGTACGAAATATCGACGACGCCAAAATCATCTTCCGCTTCAACGGTCAGTCCGAATGGGGCTCCCGGCGCAAGCGTCGACGGTGGCGAGGTCTCGAACGCCAGATGTGTGGCCACGCCCCGCGCCGTCACATTGAATGGTCCGACCGTGGCAGCGGTCAAGCTGCCGCTGGTGACCGACAATTGATATGCCGCGCCAGTGACGTTCAAAAACAAGCCTGAGAAAACGGCCATCCCACTGGACGTGGCCACGGTCGTGGCGCCGCTGAGCGAACTGCTGCCGGGATTGGCGGATAGCGCCACAGCTACCGTCGCGCTGTAGTCGGTGGTCAAGTTCCCTTCGGCGTCTTCCGCTTCGGCGGTAAAGCCAAAGTGAGCGTCGACCGTCACATTCGCGGGAAAACCACCGAGCAGAACTAACTGCGACGGAGCACCAGGAATGACGGTGAAACTACCACTCGTGGCCGACGTCAGACCGGAGCTCGCCAAGTTGAGCGTGTAGCCGCTGACGGCTTTGTTGAGCGTCAAGCTGGAGAACACGACGGCTCCGCCGGCAGCCGCGGCGGTTGTGGTGCCCCCCAGCGTGCTGCTGCCGGGATTGGCCAGCAGGGCGGCGGTTACACTGCCTGCGAATCCCGTGGCCATGTTTCCCTCGGCATCTTCGGCTACGAGCGTAAGGCCGAAACCGGAGCCGGCCGTGACGCTCGCCGGAGGCTGCGTGGCTATGACCAGTTGGGCCGCGGCGCCAGGCGTGACGCTAATCGCGCTGCTGGTGGCGGCCGTGAGTCCGTTGCTGCTCACTGCGAGCGTGTATCCGCCGCCGACCTTGTTCAAGCTCAAGCCCGAGAACGTCGCCACGCCGGCGGTGGCCGAAGCCGTGAGCGTGCCGGCCAGCGTGCTCGATCCCGGGTTTGCCAGCAGGGCCACGGTCGCAGCGCCCGTGAAGCCTGCGACCACATCCCCTTCGGCATCCTCGGCCGTGACGGTCAGACCGAAGCCAGCGCCCGCGGTGACGTTCGACGGCGGTTGGCTGCTGATCACGAACTGCGTGGCGGCACCTGCGCTGACGGCAATCGCGCTGGTATTGGCCGAAGTGAGCGTGCCGCTCGTGACGTTGAGCGTGTAGCCACTGCCGACCTTGTTCAGGCTCAGCCCGGAGAACGTGGCCATGCCATCGCTGACGGTCGCCGTGAGCGTGCCGCTCAGCGAGGCCGAACCAGGGTTGTTCGCCAGCGCCACGGTCACACCGCCTGAAGAACCTGTCGCAACGCTGCCGCTGTTGGTCTCGGCTTCCACGATCAGGCCAAAGCCGCTGCCAGCGCCGATGGTGCTGGGCGGCTGCGAAGTGACGACCAGTTTCGCCGCCGTGAGGCTTACCAGGTCGATGGAGCGTGTGGCAAGGTTGCTGCTATTGATGCCGTCGTTGACCAGGAACGAAACGGTGCGCGTGCTGCCTGCAGACAGGTTCGTCACGGTCGTGGAAAACGTGATCGATCGCAGGGCGGTTATATAGTTGGCAACGGTGCTCGCGCCGCTGAGTACCAAAGCGCCGCTGGTGGAGTTGAAATTGGCGCTGATGCCGTTCTGGGTGGTGAAAGCCAGCGTATCCGCGCCGCTGTCGAAACCCGAAGAGATGGCGACCGTAGCACTCGAAATTTGGGAACTCTCGGAATCGGTCAGCGAGACGCCCGTGTCGACCGCCTGAGCGCCCGAGCCGAGCGTGTAGTTCAAAGCTCCCGAGGAAGTCGTGACGACCGGCGGGCTAGTCACCTGAGTACCCAACTCGAATTCGCTGACCGTATTGCCCCCGTCATTCGAAACGAACAGGTTGCCGCTCGAATCGAAGACCAGATCCTGCGGATCGTCGAGTCCGGAGAGCGTGACAGCGGCTGTGGTGGCCGAGGACTTGCTGGCTGGCAGGAATTCACTGACGGTCTGCCCCTGGCTGCTCGTGACGAAAATATCGCGATTGGCATCGAAAGCGATGGCCGTAGGCGTAACAAGCCCCGTGAGCGTGACGTTCGGCGCCGTGCTGCCTACGGAGAATTCGCTCACGGTTCCGGACCCGATACCGTTGACCGAATACAGGATCCCGCTGGAGTCGAAGGCCAAGGCATTGGGATTAGTCACGCCGGTCAATTGAGTAAAGGACGTGGTGGCCCCCGACGCGAACTCCTCGATATTGTCGTTAAGGTCATCTCCCTCGTACAAGTTGCCGCCGGAGTCGAACGCCAGAGCTTGTCCGAAGTGTCCGCTGGGATCGATGGCGAAGGAAGCCGTCGTGCTCCCCGGAGTAAATTCGGTCACCGAGGGAGAAATGGCCGCGTCGTCGGCGACAAACAGATCGCCGGCTGAATTGAAAAGCAGATCCTTCGGCCAGCGGATGCCCGACAGGGTGGCCGTGGGCGTGGTGCTGTCGGGGGCAAAAACGCTGATCGAACCTGTTTGCTGGTAGTTCGCCACATACAGATTCCCGCTGTGGTCGAAGGCCAAGGCGTCAGGATCCGCGAGCCCGACCAACGTCGCGAAGGGTGTCGTGCTGCCGGGGGCAAATTCACTTACGGTTGTACCCTGTTGGGTAAAGCCGGAGTTCGCAACGAACAGATCGCCGCTCGAGTTGAACGCCATGGCCGTAGGGCCATTGAGTCCGGTCAGCGTAACGTTGGGCGTGATGGACAAAAGCTGCCGCGTTTCCAATCGTTCGAGCCGCGGCCGCAGCCAATGGGCTGTGCGAGAAGTTCGCTGGCGAATCGTTCGTCGTTGATTTTCCCTGCGTCGGGGCCGCTTCCGGGCCATAGAGAATTTCCCCCTCTGGAATTGCCTGGCGAGACCGATGCCGAGCGATTTTCGGCGGGGCGAATGGCGTATCGCTCCCCACCCCCCCGATAGAACACACCCCAATTTAGGCGGCTGCCGCGGCGATGTAAAGCGAAAAACATCGCCCGCTCACCGGCGCAAGAATTGGCCTGCCAGTCGCTTTGGTTCTTCACGGCCTATAGCCTGGGGCGACGATTGAAAACCCTTGGCCTGACTTGTTCGGCCGCGACTCCACCAAAGTCAGCTCGTTGCGGATGATGAAATAGCCGAAGTCGTCGAACGCTCTGGCGCGTGTCAGAAATGGGTGGTTTTTTCGGACCACCGCTCAGCTACTTGTCCAGCCGCCGATTGACAGTCACTTCTTGGGGAAGGTCCGCTCGGGATCCCACACGATCACCTCCATGTGGTAACTCTTGGAGGAGTCCGGCGGATCGTCGGGCAAGGCGGAGCAGTAATAAGCCGTGACAACCTGGCCGTCAGGGCTGGACCGAGGAAGGATAGCCGCCGTCGAGGCCGTTCCAGTCCACGAGTCGCACCGGTTCGCTCCACGTCTTGCCACCGTCCGCGCTGGTCATGGCTTCAATGCCTCGGTTGCCAAAGGCCGAGGCGCGATCGCCGTAGGACAACAGCACGCTGCCGCCATCGAGTTTGGCGAGATGGCCGTTCACGCGCTGGTAGCCGGTTATCGTCCGCTGGAACGTCCAGGTGCGGCCGTCATCCGCCGATGCGAAGAGTTGCAGTTGATCTTTGCCCTCCACGCCGCTGCCGATCCGTGCGCAGGCGAGCCAGCGACCGTCGCCAAGGTGCAGCGGCGTGGTCTCGTTGGCCTCCGGACCGAGGACGACCGGCTGCCCCCAGGACTTGCCGTCATCTGGGCTGCGGTAGAGCCACGAGCGAAACTTGCGTTGCTGGTAGGTTTCCCAGGGGCATTGCGGTGAATAAACGGTCACACACAGGTCGCCGTTGTTCGCGATTTGCACGTCGCCAAACGGCACCGCCGGCTGGCCGCTGGGGGTCGTTTGCGGAAAGGCGTCCTTGCTCACCCACCAGGACTTGCCGTTGTCCGGCGAGCGGCTCAGCCACGGCCCGAGCACTTCGTAACGATAACTCCCGCGCATACGCGGAGCGCTGGGCGGATAGCGGTTCGACCAGCCGGAGGTCAGTACGATCAGATCGCCATTGGTCGCGAGGCCGGCGGCGCAGTTCATGCGGATGGTGTTCGGCTCGTGCTGCGTAACCGCGCTGCCGAGCTTCCAGGTCGCTCCGCCGTCGCCGCTGAGCCAGCACTCAATGTCCCCCGGCTGATGCCCGTGGCTCGCGTCGTTGAAAATCAACGCGGCCAGCGTGCGGCCGTCCTTGAGCAGTTTCAGGTTCGGCCATGCGCAATGGTCCAGGGCGGCGATCACCGGCACGGGGCGCTGGCCGTCATGGTCAACCGCATAGATGAGCGAGGAGGGCCCTTCTGTTTCTGCGGCGAGGGCTGAGCCACTAAGGGCGCAGAAAACTGCGGCAACTTGCTTCGTGACATATCGCAGGACAGTTGCAGCCATTGTCTGGTGCGTGGGCGTGGAGTTCTGTCGGCAGGATTAGCCTAATGCACCATTCCGCGGTTCGCAACCGTTGGCTGTTTCCGGAACGTCGGCCGTTTTTGATACTCGCGTTCGCAGTTAACGTCCGACCACAGTGCTCGAAGCTGACTCGCGCTGCCCAGTTCTCGACGGCAGTAGCCGCGTCCCCCTTATTCGGTGGTTTTCTCGGGAATACAAGGGCGACTTCATAAGTCCGATCGAGTCATCGGCCCACCTTAATCGCGCTGCTGCACTACCGGCGGACTCCAAGTGCCCTTGATGATTTCCTTCTTGGGCCAGTACAGCCGCATGAATAGATTGAACGAGTCCTTTGGGGCGGGTAGCCAGTTCGACTCATAGTCTTTGCCAGGCGATTCGTTCTGGACGTACAGTAACAGCGACCCGTCATCGTTGAACTTCAGCTTGTCCCGGTCGCCGATCGCGTAGCGGTCGAGTGGGTTATCCACGAAGAATTGTTTCGAGTTGTACATGGTGATCGACCAGAACGCCCTGACCGGCGGGAGCTGGCCCTGCAGGAAATGGATCGTGTACCGACTCGCGCCAGTCAGCGGCTTTCCGTCTGCGTCTACCTTTGCGTGTGGGTAGACGGCGTCTTCCGGAAGGTTGGCCCCTAGGCCGACAAGAGCGACGACGGCTCGAAATAGATAGTTCGTTCCGTAGCGGCCCAAGTCGCCCATCACATCCCAGCCGTTGATCATTTTCCCTTGAGGCTTCCTCGCCTCGGCGATGATCTGTTCCCACCCGCTCGTCGCACCCCGTTCGATCCCTTTCGCCATCGCTGGGCTGATCTTCGTCGCGTCGAATGGTTGGCCCGGCACGATTCCAAGTCTGGCCAGCTTTTCAGTCATCGGTTTGTCGGCCGCCGTCGGCGAGTTGTCTTTCAACAGGGCGGCCAACCGGCCGAAGAACGCTACGGAGTCCATCTTCGCCACCTGTTCGACCGGAGGCGTTTTGACATCGAGCGTGAGGTCCACCGGCACCTCGGCCGGAGGCGTGTACGCGCTTCCCCAGGCGGACAACGGAATAAGCTTGTATTTGGCTTTGAGGGCACGAACCGCTGCGAAGTCCGACTCCCCATTGGTCTGAGTGCGGCCGATGATCCATACCAGACTCGTCGGAGACTTGATCTCATTCACTCCATCCGGCAGCTTGCCGGTGAAGTTCGGGCCGACAACCGCATAGTCGCCCTTCCGGTTGCCCGTGGTGCGGGTGCCGGGGGACGAAAACACGTTTGTCCACCCGTCAAGCATCTGCATCAGGTAATACCGATCGCCCACATCTGGCAGGCTCAAGGCGAGCGGCTCCTTCGACAGGTCGAGCCAGGCGAACGAGTACAAAGTGTCTGCATTCGGAGTGACCACGCTGGTGAAGCTGGCGTCCGGAAACGCTTCGGACACGTTGAACTGGTTGACCGGCGCAGCGATCGTCGTCGGTTTTGGGACCGCAGTCATCACTTGCCGGCTCACGTCCATAAGGACCAGCGGAAAGCCGTAGATATAAGCGTCAATCGCGATCTTAGCGGTCTCGTCTTCGGTCATAGAGATGGGCTCGTCAGCGGCCCGCGCCAGGCAGAGGATAGAGATACCGATGGCAATCGTCGCCACGGCGGCGATCGCCGGTCGCATTCGCATGGGGTCGTCTCCTTACAAATCATTCGACAGTCCGCCGAAGTCATAAAAAACGGCAGGTACCAGCACGATGCATAATTCTACGCTTAGGACGAGCAGCCGCAACTTGTTGTGCCCATTTGAGCCGCCGAACGCCAGGATTACAGCAACAGCAAGAGTAATGCTCAGGCAAGCCGCCCTAACGTTGAACTAACATCAATCGCAAATGATGTCGACTATCAGAAGGAGAAGAGTCCTTCGGCCTGCTGGCCAAAGGGCTGCCGCGAAAGGTAATCACGGTGACGCGATTTGAACTCGGGTCTGTTAATGTTCGTTTGATCGGAACGGCAACAAACATCCCCAATTCGGTCAAAAGCCGCCTATTCGAGTCCGAGATCGCCATCTCGGAATTCAAAGCTACCGAGAAGTCGTGCGAACGCCCGCTTTTAGGAAAGCCGGCGATCAGGTTTTCGGCTGTCCGCTGAAGGCAGTTCATTGCGAGGCCCAACTGCCGCCCAGATCCCGCCAAGAGTCAGGCCAGCAGTTCGTGGCGCACGCGCGGGCCGTTCTCCGGACCGATGAGTCGGTTGTCGAGCCCTTGAAACGGATACGAGAGCCGGTTGGGATCGAGACCCAACAGGTGCAGGATCGTGGCCTGCAGGTCATGCACGCCGACCTTGTCGCGGGTAATGAAGTAGCCAAAATCGTCGGTCTCGCCCAGCGTGATGCCCGGCTTGATGCCGCCGCCGGCCAGCCAGATCGTAAAGCAATGCGGATGGTGGTCGCGACCCAGATAGATCGAACCGCCGCGGGCTTCGTTGAGCGACGTGCGACCGAATTCCCCGCCCCAAATCACCAACGTGTCTTGCGACAGCCCACGCTGCTTGAGGTCGGCCAGCAGCGCCGCTACGGGCTGATCCATCTCCTTACACTTCTTCGGCATACCGGTGACGATGTCGTTGCCCGGGCCGGTTCCGTGCATGTCCCAACCCCAGTCGAACAATTGCACATAGCGGACGCCCCGCTCGACGAGCCGGCGGGCGAGCAAACAATTATTCGCCAGTGACGACTTGCCCGGTTCGCAACCGTACAAGTCGCGAATGTTTTTCGGCTCACGCGAGATGTCCATCACTTCAGGGACGGAAACCTGCATGCGATAGGCCAACTCGTACTGGCTGATGCGGGTGAGCGTCTCAGGGTCGCCGAATTGCGTCAGCTCGAACTCGTTGAGATTGCGCAAGGCGTCGAGGCTGCGGCGCCGCACGTCGCGCGACATGCCTTGCGGATCGGAGACATACAAGATCGGGTCGCCCGTGGTGCGGCATTGTACGCCCTGATAGACCGAGGGGAGATAGCCCGTCCCCCACAGGCTCTTGCCGCCGGTCGGATCAGTGCCGCCGCTCACGAGCACGACGAAGCCAGGCAAATCCTGGTTTTCCGAACCCAGACCGTAGGTGATCCACGAGCCCATTGCGGCGTGGCCGAACTGCGGCGAACCGGTGAACAGGAACAATTCGGCTGGCGCGTGATTGAACTGGTCGGTGTTCATCGACTTGACGATTGCCAGCTCGTCGGCCATGCGGGCCAGGTTCGGTAACAGTTCGCTCATCACGTTGCCGCTTTCGCCATGCGGGCGAAACTTGTACGGCGTGCCCAGCAGCTTGGGATGCCCTTTGATGAAGGCGAAGCGTTGGTTCGCCAGCAGCGAATCGGGGCAGGGCTGGAGGTTCATCTCCACCAGCTTGGGCTTGTAGTCGAACAGCTCTTGCTGCGGCGGCGCTCCCGACATGTGCAGATAGATTACGTTCTTGGCCCGCGCCCGAAGTTGCGGCGGTCGCACGGCCAGTGGATTCTGGGCCGAACGCCCCGTCGGAGCGGCGCTGGCGGGAGTGCTGGCGAGCGCGTTCAAGGCAATGGCTCCCAGGCCAACCTGCGAAGTTCGCAGGAAATGGCGCCGCGTCATGGCCTGGGCAAATTGCATTCTCGCTTCCATCGGCTTATCCCTTCATCAACACGGCGTCGAGGTTCAACAGCACGTTGGCCACGACGGTCCAGGCGGCTAACTCGCGGGCATCCACGCCTGCGGGCAATGGGCCCAGTGGTTTGGTGGCCAATTGTTCGGCCGCGGCCGAATCTTTACGGAAATGTTCCAGTTCGCTCTGGTAAAGTGCGACGAGTTGAGCCACCTCGACAGCTTGCGGCGGACGCACCATGCACAATCGCAAGCCGAATCGAGCCCGCTCTTCGGGATTCGAGCCCCCTTGGCGAACGATGCGTCGGGCCAGGGCCTGGGCCGCTTCGACGTAGACCGGGTCGTTGAGCGTTACGAAGGCTTGCAATGGGGTGTTGGTGCGAATGCGGCGTATCGCACAGATCTCGCGGCTCGGGGCATCGAACGTGGCCATCGAAGGATAAGGAATCGTCCGCCGCCAGAAGGTATACAGAGCCCGGCGGTAACGGTCGTCGCCCGCACTGGTGGCCCAAGTCCGTTCGCCGTTGAAAGCCGCCTGCCACAGGCCGTCGGGCTGCACCGGAAAGACACTCGGCCCATGCGTCTTGGAACTCAACAACCCGCTGAGCGCCAAGGCCTGGTCGCGAACCATCTCCGCTTCGAGGCGGAAGCGCGGGCCGCGGGCCAGCAGTCGATTGTCGGGGTCTAGTTCGAGCAAACGGGCACCGACGACCGACGACTGCCGATACGTAGCCGACGTCACCATTAACCGCAGCATCTGCTTGATGTCCCAGTGCTCGCGGACGAACTCGCCGGCCAGCCAGTCGAGCAGTTCGGCATGGCTCGGAGGCAAGCCCTGGGTACCGAAATCCTCTTCGGTCTCGACCAGGCCGGTCCCGAAGAGCTGAGCCCAGAATCGATTGACCATCACCCGGGCAGTGAGCGGATTCTCCCCATCGACGAGCCACTGGGCCAAACCCAGCCGATTGCGCGGGGCGGCTTTCGGCAGCGGATGCAAAGCGGCCGGCGTCGCGGCGTCGACCACTTCGCCCGGCACCAGGAAATTGCCTTTGACCAACAGATGCGTGACCCGATGCTTGTCGGCCGGCAGCTCACGCATGACCGGCAGCGTGGGAGTCTTGGGCCGCGATTTCTCCGCGTCGGCGATCTGCTTCCGTAACGGGTTGAGCGCCGGAGCGATCGCACGATAATAGCCGGCCAGCTTTTCCTGAGCGGCCGTGGTTCGATCCGCGGCAGGCGTGTCGACGATCGCCACAATGTCGACCGGCAGGGCGACGCGATCCAGTACACTGCGGGACGTTGAGGCCGATAGCCGAAAGCAACCGAGCGAGTGGCCGGGCATTTTGCTGGAATGTTCCAGCCGAAACGTCAGCCGCGTGCGTCCAAATTTATTCAATCGCAACGGCAGGGCGAAGACCGCCGAATGTCGCTCTTTCTGCCGCGGCTCGACGCTCCAACCTGCCGCGTCGTTGGTTGCAGGTTTGAGCAGGCTTTCGATCGAAGAGCCGGCCCGCGTGAAATCGGCCGTGGCTTGGGCCGCGGGCAACTCCTGCGCTGCTCCGAGCACGAACTCTCGGCTGGGTTGAGGCGCATCGGCATTGGCCAACCATGCCTGCCAGACGGTGTTCCGCTTGGCATCCAGCAGCGAAACACGCATGCCGGCCAACCGCGAGCCAGTGCCGCCGTCGGTCCGGTTCCAAACCACGATCCGCTCCAGCGGCTGATCCTTTCTCAGATCGAGTTCCCACCAAGGATCAGCCTCGGTGGCCGTGTGCGAGGTGCTCTGAGCCTTGACGTAATCGCCGTTGGTGTTGCCGTCGATGGCCAGCTCCGCCCGTGCCGCCGCATACGTGCTCGATTGCTTTGGTTGACCGCCGCGGGCCACATTCTGCGCGCCAACAAACGCCTGCACCTCGCCCAAGGCCAGAATGCGATCCTTGCCGAACAGTTCGATCCGCACGAAGCGGCCAGTTCGCGCCGGCGCGGTGGGCAACAACTCCGCCGACACGACGATACGAGACAGGGTGAAACTGCCGGCCGTGCCGCGTCCTGAACCGCCACCGGGGAGCGATGCGTGCGGAAGTGCTTCGAGCCGGAAAGCCGTGATGCCGGCCAGATCGGTCTCGGCCGTAACGGTATAGGTATCGATGCCCGGGCTGCCACCTTGCGCCAGCAGGCTGCCATCGGCGAGCTTTTCAAAGGTTGAGCCGGCGCTCGACGCGGTATCGACCGGCGGGAGCACGGCCCAGTCAGCATCGGCCGTGAGCTGTTTCTCCCAGGCCCTTTGGGCCGCGGTCAGTTCGGGCGTTTGGGTATCGAGCTTTTTCTTCAGCGCGGCCAATTGGGCGTCATGCTGCCGAATCGCTTCGAGAGACTCTGGCGTGGGCGCCGGCATGGTCGGCTCTTCGTCGCCGCGGTCGGCGTCGGCTGTCTGGTTGAAGAAGGAGAAGAGCTGGTAATACTCGCGTTGCGAGAAGGGGTCGTACTTGTGGTTGTGGCATTTGGCACAACCCAGCGTCAGCCCCATCCAGACCTGCATGGTCGTATCGACGCGGTCTTTGACGGCGGCCACGCGGAACTCTTCGTCGTCGGTGCCCCCTTCGGTGTTGGTCATCGTGTTGCGATGAAAGGCCGTGGCCATGATTTGTTCGGGCGTGGGCTGCGGGAGCAGGTCGCCGGCGATCTGCTGGATCGTGAACTGGTCGAATGGCAGGTTGCTGTTCAAAGCATCGATCACCCAGTCGCGATAGCGCCAAATGGTTCGCAGTGGATCCGATCCGTAGCCCTTGCTGTCGGCATAGCGCGCCAGATCAAGCCAGACCCGGGCCCAGCGCTCGCCGTAGGCTTTGTCGGCGAGAAACCGATCGACGAGCTTTTCGTAGGCATCCGAATTAATATCGGCCAGGAATTGCTCGGCTTCGGTCGGCGTGGGAGGCAACCCGCGGAGGTCGAAGCTCAAGCGGCGCAGCAGTGCATAGCGATCAGCCTCGGGCGAAGGGTTTAGTTTCTCGCGCTCCAGCCGAGTCAGGATGAACTCGTCGATCGGGTTCTTGGGCCAGGCGCGATTCGTGACCTCGGGCCGCGCAACCGGTCGAGGTTTTTCCAGCGACCAGTGCCGGGCGTAGTTCGCCCCCTGGTTGAGCCATTGCTTGAGAAGTTGAATCTGTTCCGGCTTGAGAGCAGCGGCCATGTCGGCCGGGGGCATGCGCTCGTCGCCATCGGCCGCTACGCGTCGCAGCAACTCGCTTTGGTCGGCACGGCCTGGGACAATTGCCACGGCGCCGCTCTCGGCCGGTTTGAGGGCCGCTTCGCGCACGTCAAGCCGTAACCCGGCCTCGCGGTGCTCAGCGTCCGGGCCGTGGCAGGCGAAGCAGTTCTTCGACAGGATCGGACGAATGTCGCGGTTGAAATCGATTGGCGCGGCAATAGCCAGCGTGGGAGCCAAGATCCCGACGACGCGGCCCCGAAAACGGCAGGCCCGTAAACTACAACCATGGCCCAGGCGCCCAAGGCTCCTGGCTTAAGGATCGGCTTGGCTTGCACTTCGTATCACCACGGATGGCGGGAATGTGGCAGGCATGACAACCGCAGGGCCGCTGCTCGTGTCGCGCTGGCGGGCCGGCTAAGGATACCTCCGGTCAAGCGGCTGAACGACACGTGCGGCTCGGTCCGTCCATTGTACAAATCCTGGTATCACACTGCGACCGGAATCCCGCTCGCGAGCGGGGAATTCCACCCGCCGACAGAACGCGCCGCCATACCACGCTACCCCAACGGGCGCATGTCCTGCCGGAACTTGCTCCGTAAAATGAAGTTGGGGCTCCCGGGCGAGCACCGCATTAAGTTCCACGGTCGGCGATTATGGTTGAGAATCTGATTCAGGTGCTGCTCGTGGAAGATAACCCCGTCGATGCGCGGCTGATCCGCGGACTGCTGAATGGCGAGCCGCCGACGATGTTTCGCTTGGACTGCGTCGACCGGTTACGCGAAGCGAATGAATACCTGGAGCGGCGGGCGGCGCAGGTCGGTGCTCCTCGATTTGACGCTCCCCGACGCCAACGGCTTCGAGACCTTCGAACGCATACATCGGCGATTTCCCAACGTGCCGGTCGTGATCCTGACCGGGCTCGAAGACGAGCGACTGGCGATCAAGGCTATCGAAAGCGGTGCCCAGGATTACCTGGTCAAAGGCCATGTCGACCGCCAGGGCCTGAGTCGGTCGCTACGCTACGCCATCGAACGCAAGCGGGCCGCCGAGGCGATTCGGCAATTGAACGAAGAATTGGAGCGGCGTGTGATCGAGCGCACGCGCGAATTGACCGCCAGCAATCAGGAGCTCGAGGCGTTTTGCCACTCCGTGGCACACGACCTGCGCACTCCGTTGCGGGCGATCGACGGATTTACCCGCTCGATCGAACGCCGTGCAGACACGCTCGACGACAGCGGACGCAAGGATCTGCGCCGCGTGCGGAAAGCCGCTCAGCGGATGGGGCAATTGATCGACGCCATGCTCGACTTGTCGCGGGTGACACGCTGCGCCGATGCATTCGGTCGACGTCGATTTGAGCGCGGCTGCACGCGAGATCGCCGGTGATCTGCGACCGGCAGAAGCCGAACGGCCAGGGCGGTTTCGGATCGCCACCGGTCTCAAAGCCCGGGGCGACCCGCAATTGCTGTGGCTGGTGCTGGAGAACCTGCTGGACAACGCCTGCAAGTTTTCTTCGCGCCGCGAGAACCCACAGATCGAGTTCGGCGTCCAACAAGCAGACGGCCACCCGGTTTACTACGTCCGCGACAACGGCGTGGGATTCGACATGGCCTACGCCGACAAGCTGTTCGGCACGTTCGAGCGGTTGCATGGCGCCGAGTTCGAAGGGCTGGGGATCGGCCTGGCCACCGTGCAGCGAATCGTGCGCCGCCACGGCGGCCGCGTGTGGGCCGAAAGCGAGCCGGGGCACGGAACGACCTTCTACTTCACACTGGCATAGAGGAGGGGGCGGCAATGAAAGCGACGATGAAATACGAGCCGTTGATTCTGCTGGCGGAAGACGATCCGAACGATGAAGATCTGATTCGCCTGGCACTCGAAGAAAGCAACCTGGAATACACGCTCGACGTGGTTCGAGACGGTGTCGAGGTGATCGATTACTTGTTCGCCACCGGTGCCCATACCGGTCGCGATCCGCAATGCATGCCCCGGCTGTTGCTGCTGGACTTGAAGATGCCACGCATGAACGGGCTGCAAGTCCTGCAAGTTCTGCGGCGGGTGCGGCTGAGCGAATGGACCAAGCTGCCACCGGTCGTGGCTCTCACGTCCTCGAATGAGGAACATGATATCAATGAAGTTTATCGCTGGGGGGCACACAGCTACATTTGCAAGCCGGTCGGCTTCGAGCAATTCAGCCATGCCGTGCGCGAAGTGGCCCACTACTGGTTGGAATTGAACGAGCCGCCACGGGGCCGCGGGCGTCCAGAACTTTCACTGCCACAAATCAGCTGAGACCGGCTTTCTCTTCCTCAACAATGGGTCGCGGCGGAGAATTGACCAGCGCGGACGACAAGAGATCGGCACTTTCGGGCATTGCCCGTGCGTGGAGTGCGATTGCATAAATGGCACGCGAACTGCACTTTCGAAAGAACGTTGCCATTGCTTCGTTCTGCAGGTGGAGTTTGCATCATGTTATACTGGTCACTGATGTTTTTCGTTGTAGCCATGATGGCCGCCGTGTTGGGGTTCGGAGGAATCGCCGTCGGATCGGCCGGCATTGCTAAGGCGTTGTTCATGCTCTTCACCGTGCTGTTTGTCGTCAGTCTGCTCGGTGAAGACTGGACGCACGATTCGATCTCCTGAAAGTGCGTTGCCGTGGGCTGTTCCCAAACGCTAGCATGAGAGCTCTTACGAAACCCGCTTGGGCAGTCTTGCCTAACCCAGATGAGGTAATTGGCGCAAGGTGGTGAATGCCCGGCGCATTGATTCGTGGGTTGCCCCAACGAATTGCTTGCCTGCGCGGCGGTGAGCAGTTAGCCTAACGACACGTTCGGGGCGAACATCACACGGCACAAGAAGCAAGGAAATCACAATGAAATGGTTTGCAGGCGTAAGCATGGTCGCTTTGTTGTTGGCGACTCAGATTGTGCGGGCGGATGAAATCAAGAGCGGCCCGCAACCGGGCGACCGGATCGGCGCCTTCGACGTGGTCAAGTGCGCAGCGCGGCCGACGATGGCGTTGATGTCGGTAACAAGCTGTGCTACCGCTGCCGCTATGGCTCGAAGCCCATGGTCATGGTATTCGCCCGCAAGTCGGACGACAGCCTTGCCTCGCTGGTCAAGCAACTCGATAGCGTCGTGGCCCAGAACTCCGAGAAGCAACTCAAGGCCTTCGTGAATCTGGTCGGCGAGAATCGCGACGCGGCCGAAGCGGCGGCCAAGACCTTCGGCGCGAAGAACAGCTTCGCCAATGTGCCGATCGTGGTGCCGGAAGAATCGGAAAACGGACCGGACAACTACGGGATCAACCCCAAGGCTGAAATCACCGTGATTGTGGCCGCCGGCGGAAAAGTAACTGCCAGCCATGCCTATGCCGGCACTCCGGACAGCACTCAAGTGCAGGAAATCCTGAGCGACGTCACCAAGGCTCTGCAATAACGCGGCCTTGCAAGAACGTGGTCCTGTGGTGAGGCGACCCAGCAACAGGGTTCGCTTGCAGCAGGCTGCCGCGGACTAAACCGCTGGCAATTCTCATTTGTGGCCACGACTCGCCCAAAGTGCGGGTCGTGGCCGCATTGTTTTACCCACGGTGGATTCAGCGCCGTCAATTTACCGCTGTCAATTCAGCGCTGGCGATGTGTCCGCTTCGGTTCCGCTGTCAATTGGTCGCACGAACCTGCAACCGATCAGGAACAAGGGACGAGCCAGGCATTGGATTTCGGTCTCATGGCATACTTCGGCCAGCCGCGTCAAACAATCGCGGTCGAGCCCCAGTTCGACCCACAGCCGTTGCCCCCTCAGCGACCGTGGCGACCAGAACGAGCAGCCGCCCAGCGACACGTCGTGAAAGAGCTGCCAATCGAAGTCGGCCGTCGTTTCGGTCTCGCCGTTGCTTTCGATCAGCCGCGTTCGCTGCTGAATCGGATAGGGAACGCGCCCATTGGAGCGGCGATCAGACATGGCTTGGATTCTCCCGATCACTTCTGCTGCTGGCTCAGGTTTGGCTGCGGGCCGTGCCCGCTGGCTAAAGTGCGACAAATCGTCGTATGGTTCCAGTGTGGTCACGAAGCGATCTCGCTGGAAGTCTCGGGGCCGCCGGCATATTGAAGAATTCTTCTGCTGGCATGAGGGATTTTCCGGTCGGTCCGGTTGCAACGTTGCCATCACGTTATGCCGGCAGGAGTTCCGCACAATTGTGCATGATTCCTAATACGGTCATTGCCGATTCTAAAGTCGTAAGCAGCTTGTTCGTCTAGGGTCAACTAACCCCGGAGGGCTCGCCTGCCAGCTCAACACGCATCGACGGGACCTTTGGCACGGAAGGATCGAAGGATGAGCGACAGCGATACGATTCGGATCCAGGATCTCACGCCCTCGGAGATTCGGCTGGCCCTGGAAGAGGCAGGTTACGAGCGTCGTCTGGCCGTGGAAGAATTCGTAGAACGAATCGGCGGCTTGGAAAACGCCCGCTTGGCAATTCAAATGCTCAGCCAGCTCGAAGATGCTGCTTGAAAACGTTTGTCTTGGCTTGCAGGCAAGGCGAATTCGGGGCAGACCCTTTCTCTCATTGCGGTAGAATCGGCTAAACGGCGCGGCATTCGATCACATCGACATCGGCCCGCGTAGGCACGACTCGCGCCAGTTCGAAACCGGCGCCCCGCAATAGCTGACGGTATTGCTGCTCGTCTCGTTCCGCGCCGCCAGGCATGACGAGCATGTTCAGGTCCAACAGCTTGCCAAACGAAGGCTCATTGCCGGCCGGGATGACGCTTTCGATGAGTAGCAGACGGCTGCCCGTCGCCATGGCTTTGCGGCAGTTTTTCAGGATCACGGTCGAACGCTCGTCGTCCCAATCGTGGATGATGTGTCGCAAGAGATACACGTCGGCCCCCGCGGGAATTTCCTCGAAGAAACTGCCACCGACTACCCGCGAGCGCTGGCCTACGCCGGCCGCTTGCAAGTTGGCCCGGGCAAGTTCAACGACTCGCGGCATGTCGAACAGCAGGCCTTGCATGCGCGGATAGCGCTGGAGCGTGGCCGCCAGCAGGCTGCCGTTGCCGCCGCCCACGTCGGCCAGCGTGCCAACGTCGGAGAAGTCATAGACATCGAGCATTGCGGCGCTTTCACGGCCATGAATACCAGTCATGGCGGCGTCGAAGATTTTGCCCTGATCGGGCCGCGACGCCAGGTAGTCGAAGATGTTCTGACCGTAGGCATGCTCGAAGGCGCACTGGCCGGTTTGAATGCTGTGCAAGAGATCGCCCCAGGCTCGGAAATGCTCTTCGCCCATCATCAGGGCCACGGCCCGCTGGCTGTGCGGCGCATTGGAGCGCAAGCAGTCGGCCGGCGGGGTCAGTGCGAAGCGGTTCTGCTCGTCTTCGCAAAAGACGCCCACGCTAGCCAGCATCCGCAGCAATCGATACAAGCTGGGCGCATGGCTGGAAGTTGCCGCGGCTAATTCCCGGCAATCTTTCGGCCCGGTTTCCAGCAGATCGGCAATGCCAAGCTTGGCCGCGACATACACAGCCTGCGAGATCCAATAGCCGGTCAGCATTTGACGGACGGTCAGTTGCGGCGACGATTCAGCGGGCATCACAATTCTCTCCCGGTACCCTAGCGAATGGTTGAATGGCGTCAGGCCAGATCTGCCAACGCTACCACGACAATTGCGGAACTTACTTCATTCACCGATGACCTTGATCAGCACCCGTTTCGGCCGGCGACCATCGAACTCGCCGTAAAAGATCTGCTCCCAGGGGCCAAAGTCGAGTTTCCCGTCGGTAATGGCGACGACGACTTCTCGGCCCATGATCTGCCGCTTCAGATGGGCGTCGGCGTTGTCCTCGCCCGTGCGGTTGTGTTGGTACCGGGCCGGCGAAGCGTCGAAGGGAGCCAGGCCTTCCAGCCATTTCTGATAGTCCTGATGCAACCCCGGCTCGTCATCGTTGATGAACACGCTGGCGGTAATGTGCATGGCGTTGCAGAGCACGAGCCCCTCGCGGATGCCGCTGCGTCGGACTGCATCAGCCACTTGGGTGGTAATGTTCAGGAAGCCCATCCGCGCCGGCACATTGAAAGTCAGGTGTTCGGTAAGCGATTTCATGCCAGCATTGTAGCCATGGCCTCGCCGCGTGGAACCATGCTCAATCACCGACCAGCGTGGCAGTTCATTAACCAGGGGAATCTATGGGATTCTTACCGCTGGCGTGAGAGTGGGAGATTTGGGTGGGCTATATGTTTAATCCCGAAAAGCATGAAAAACCGATTGTGCGGGACCGATGATGTTTACTGAACGAACCGGTTCCTGCGACGACAACCCTTTATTGCCCAGGTCGCGGGGCAGGTTCGGCGGTTTGGTTGAGCTGTTCGGAGCGTCGCAAGGCTGCCGCTCACTAGCCAACCGGGCTGGAAGAAAACATTCACAGGAGTTGCGTCCATGGCACGGCGACTTTCTTACACGATGCGTCATTGGGCTTGGGGCCTGACCATGACGCTCGGCGGCGCGACCGTCGTGGTCCAAACTTCGCTCGCGGCGCCACCGCAAGCGCCCGCTGTCCTCGACGAGTTCGGTGCCAGCCCTCCGAAAATCGTGCGGGTGCCGCAGACGCCTGCCGAGTTCGACGTGCCGAAGGCTGCCGCGCCGCACGAAGACAAATCAGAAGCCGAATCGCCAAGCGCCGAAGTCATTCGCGAGCGCTACGCCAGTCGCGCCGTGAAGGTCGAGCGGCACGTTGCCCAGGACTCTCACGGAAACTTCTCCAATCACGGCCCGTGGACGATGTGGAATGAGCAGGGCCGGTTGATGGGCGGCGGCTCGTACGAGCACGGGGTGCGCGACGGCAAATGGGTGCGTTACTTTGCCACGGGCGAAGCCGAGATGCTATCCAACTCCGTGGCCCGCGATTTCACCGCGCCGTTCACTTCGGAAGCCACATTTTCCGAAGGCGAACTACAAGACAAATGGACCGTCACCGATGCCCAGGGCCGCATGGTTTTTTGCTCGAACTTTGAACATGGCCAACGCAATGGCAAGAGCACCTGGTTCTTTTCCAGCGGCCAGAAGTGGCGTGAAGTCGACTTCCGCCAGGGCGAAATCGACGGCATGCTGATTGAATGGTCGCCGCAAGGCAAAGTCGTCGCCAAGGAAGAATTCGTTCACGGGCGCCGCCACGGGACGAAGAACGAATGGTATGGCCCCGGAATCAAGAGGGTCGAAGCCGAATTCCTGTTCGCCAAAGAGGTCGTGCAGATCACCGACGATTGGTGGGCCGGCATCAGCCGCACCCAAGTCGTCAAGAAAACCGGCCAGGACGAACGCCACGGCCGTTGGACGACTTACTACCGCAACGGCCAAAAGGCGCTGGAAGGCGAGTATCGACATGACCTGCCGGCCGGAACATTCGTCTGGTGGCACCCCAACGGCCAGCGGGCGATCCAAGGTGACTACAAGGACGGCAAGCAGAGTGGCGAATGGGCCTGGTGGCACCCCAACGGTCAGCGACACATCCAAGGCGAATACGCCCGAGGGGTGCAGGCCGGCGAATGGACCTGGTGGACCGAGGACGGCACCATGGCCGAGCAAATGGCCTATGACCCCAACGGCAAGCAAGCCTTCCCCAAGGCTTCGCGGTTGGAAACCGTTACTGCCCCTCCAGAGCTGACGTCGCCGCCTGTGGCCGAAGGCCAGTCTTCGCGTCGGACCGCAGCTCGCCCGTCCCCGCAAACGATCCGCTAGCCCGGATTGTTCGTCGCCCATCTCCAGTCTGATGCGCAAGCGGCGGATTTGCCTGGAGTTGTGCGCCAGCCCCCCCTCGCTTGCGCGTTGAGCGAGTGTCTCCAAGTTCGGGACACTGAATAGCCCCCGCCAGTTTATTCGTTGCTGAGCCGCCGGAACCCGCGCCGGACGATATAATCAAACTGGATGGGGGTGTAAGGCGGTCCAAGGGGCCGCCCTTGCTCGATGCAGGGGGATGCGGTTTGGCCGACGATCAAACTCTGGCACAGACGGGCGAAGATCTTTCGCGCGCCCGGCAGAGGAGTCTCGAGCGTGCCCGGCCGCCGACCCAGGTTCCCGGCTACCAGGCCGAACGGTTTCTCGGCTCCGGCGCCTACGGCGAGGTCTGGGTCGCACGCGACCGCAATACGGGCCGGCGGGTCTCGATCAAGTTCTACACGCACCGCGGCGGACTCGATTGGTCGCTGCTGGCGCGCGAGGTCGAAAAGCTGGCCTTCCTGTTCGCCGATCGATACGTCGTGCAATTGATCGACGTAGGCTGGGACGCTGACCCTCCGTACTACATCATGGAGTACCTGGAGCACGGCTCGCTGGCCGAGCGTCTGAAGGATGGCCCGCTGCCAGTTGCCGAAGCAATTCACCTGTTCCGCGAAATTGCCATCGGCCTGGTACATGCCCATGGCAAGGGCGTGTTGCACTGCGATCTGAAACCAGCGAACGTACTATTGGATCAGGATCTGCACCCGCGGCTGGCCGATTTCGGACAATCGCGGATGTCGAACGAGCAGCGACCGGCGCTGGGCACGCTGTTCTACATGGCGCCGGAACAGGCCGATCTGAAGGCCGTGCCCGATGCCCGGTGGGACGTGTACGCGCTGGGAGCCGTGTTCTATTGCATGCTCACCGGCCAGCCGCCGTATCGCACCGAAGAAGCATCAACCACGATCAGCGGCGGCGGCGACCTGGAAGAGCAGTTGCAGCGCTATGTCGAGTGGCTGCACAAGGCTCCGCGGGCCGGGCGCATCGCCTGGTGTCAGGTGTGGGTCGCGACCTGGCCGAGATCATCGACCGCTGTCTGAGTTTGAACCCTGCCAAGCGGTATGCCAATCCACAGGCCGTGCTCGATGCGTTGCAGGCGCGTGCCATCCGCCAGGCCCGCCGGCCACTGTTGGTGCTTGGCGCACTGGGCCCTGATCGCGCTACTGTCCGTGTTGACGTTCTTCGCCTGGAATAGCGCGGAGACGTCGGTCCAGGACTCGGAGCAAGCCTTGATCGAGCGCTCGCTGGAAAGCAATCGCTTCGCGGCCCGCTTCGTCGCGGAAACCGTGGCCAGCCAGATCGATCGCCGCTGGTACACGCTGGAAGAAGAGGCCTCGGACAAGGACTTGCACGAACTGGTCGTGGCTGCCACCGGCCAGCCGCGTACTAGCGACGATCGCAAGCGTCTGCAAAGCGACCTGGAGATCATGCACCGTGCGCACCCGGAACTGCCCGTGGCCAGTTGGTTCCTGCTGGATGAACGCGGCAATCAACTGGCGCGCAGCCCGTTCGACTCAAGCACCATAGACCGCAATTTTGCCTACCGCGACTATTTCAATGGCCAGGGTCGCGACCTGGAGGGCACTGCCTCGAACGTTCCGCCCCTACGTGAAGCTCATCGTTCGCACGTGTTCTACAGCGACTCCGCGCAACACCTGGCGCTGGCTTTTACTGTTCCGATTTGGGGAGTCAAACCGGGCTCCGCCGAGGAGCAGGTCATTGGCGTGTTGGGGATCACGGCCAATTTCGGCCATTTCGCGGTGTTGCAGGCGCCCGATACCGAAGAGAAAGACCGCGTAGCCGTGTTGGTCGATACGCTCCCCGATGGCGGCAAACCGCCGCGTCGCGGCTTGATCCTCGAACACGGCCATCGCGCTGAACTCGTCAAGCGAGACGAAATCCACGACGCCGAAAACTATATCGACGCCGCGGAAATAGATCGACTCGTCAAATTGCGAACTCTGGCCGCCGAAGACGTGGGCGAAAAAGAGTCCCCTCTGATCGAGCACTACGCAGTGCAGGACCGATACATCGATCCGGTTCAGCCTGCTGCCGGCCGCTGGCTGGCGGCCTTTGAGCCGGTATTCGTCGATGGCCGGCCCAAGGCGGTCAGCGATACCGGTTTGGTGGTGATCGTGCAGGAGCGGTTCGACGACGCCGTGCGTCCGGCGCGGCAACTCGGCCAGCACCTGGTCAAACGCGGACTGCTGACCGCGGCCGTGGTCGTGGCCTTGGTCACGGCCCTATGGGGATTCGTAATTGTCGTGCTCAACGAAGCCCCGCGATTCCGCATCGGCCGCGAGCTGCGTAAGCGGGCCGGCCTGCCGCGGCCCGTGGCCGTTGCTAGTGCCGAAGCCCCGTCGCCGTCCGGAAATAGTGGTCAGTGAGTAGTGGTCAGTGGCTAGTGGTTTCTTAGCTAGCCACCAGTCACTGATCGCTAGCCACTGTCCTTTTCCTTCGCCACGTACCCGCGGACGTAGATGTCGTCGCCCAACTGCTCCACTTGCGGACGATCAAGACGTAGAGCACGGGCCAGGTCTTCCACGCCCTGGCCGCCCAACGGGCTGACCGCTTCTTCGCCGCCGGCCAACAGCGGCGCAATGAAGACATGAACCTCGTCCAGATGACCGGCGTCGAACAGGCTGCCCAGCATCGTTCCGCCGCCTTCAACCAGCACGTTCGTCATCCGCCGGCGGCCCAATTCGTCGAGCAATTGCTCCAGCCGCAATTCGCGCGTGGCGCCGTCGCAAGGCAACACTTCGCAACCGGCTTCCGTTAACCGGCGCCGATCGGCTTCTGATGCTTCGGGGCCGACGGCCACGATCAGCGGCGTTTCGCGGGCCGTTTGCACCAACTGACTGTCGGAACCTGATGTTGCGCGGCTGTCGACCACGATCCGCGTGGCGATTCGCGGGCCCTTGGGGTGCGCCGTCAGCAGCGGGTTGTCCTTCACGGCCGTGCCCCGGCCGACCAGGATCGCATCGACGCGGCCGCGCAGTTCATGCACGATTCGCCGCGAGCCGTCGTTCGAGATCCAACGGCTGGAGCCGGTTCGCGTGGCCAGCTTGCCGTCGAGCGTCATGGCCCATTTGCCGATCATCCACGGCCGGCCGGTTTCGAGCAGCTTGAGATACGGCGCATTCATCCGCCGGGCTTCGGCTTCCAGCACGCCGATCTCAACTTCCAAGCCGGCTGCCCGCAGTTCGGCCAATCCGCCGCCATCGACGGCCGGAAACGGATCTCGCTGGGCGACGACCACGCGTCGCACCCCCGAGGCAATGAGCGCCTGCGTACAGGGCGGGGTCTTGCCCCAGTGGCAGCAGGGCTCGAGCGTGACGTAAATCGTGGTTCGGGCGGCCCGCGAGCCGGCTACGGCCAGGGCTTCGATTTCGGCGTGCGGCCCACCGAAGCGGCGATGCCAGCCCTCGCCAATGATTTCGGCCCCCTGGGCGATCACACAGCCGACGAGCGGATTCGGTTCGACCGAGCCGCGGCCGAACAAAGCGAGTTCCAGAGCCCGAGCCATGTGCCAGGCATCAAATTCGTCGGGCTGCATGGTGGACCTAATCCATGCCCGGGGTCCACAAGGCCGACTTCTTGGCCGGCGACGTTTCGCCGCCGGGCGTCCAGATCTTACCGGCCGGCGCTGCCTGAGCGCCGGGCACGACAATTCCTGCCGCCTCGCCTCCGGCCTGGGCAACCGGCCGACCGTCGGCGCCGATGATGCCGGCCTCGTAAAGCAGTTGCATCAAGGCCTGGCGAACGCCCGGTTCTTTGCCGTGGCGCGATTGCAAGTGTTGCAGCAGTTGCGAACTTTCGGCGACGTCGCCCCGACGCAGTCGTAGCGCGAACTCTTCCATGTCCCAGCGAGCGCACGATTGGCCAGCCTTTTCGGCCGCGCTTCGGGCTTCGACCAGCCACTTGATTGCCTGGTTGGAATCGGTTTCCAGACCAGCCAACAGGCCGTAGATCGCAGGCCGCTCGAATTTTCCTTCCAGGCTTTTACGATCCAGCAATTCAACGGCCAAGATACGCAACGCGGCGCGGGCCGCCGTGAACATCGCTCGTTGATAGACTTGCGCCAGATCTTCGTCGTTGAGCTTATCGACCAGCAACCGCACGAAGCGCACCTGGGGCACTTGGTCGACGGCCATGGCAGTTGGATCGATCGGCCCGGCAACCGGCAGCCCGAGTTTGCCGCGCAATTCGTTCGTTAGGTCGTGCGCCTCGACAGCGTCGATGGCCAGTTCCAGGTGTAAAATGGCCGCCAGCAACTTGATCCGCTGGCTGGAGTCCGGCGCGGCTTCGAGGGGAGTTCGGCCGCCCAACAATTCTAACTTTGCCTGCGGCCAGCGTTCCAGAACGGCCAGCCGGCGCTGCGCGACGAGCAAATTCGGAACCTCGGACTGGGGCGTGTCCTCAGGCAATCGCCAGTTCCAACTCAAGATCGTTTGAGTTCGCGGCACTGACGCCATGACTTCTTCGCCCGTCGAATCGCCCAAGGCACCGGGAGCGATTTCCGAGAGCGAAGTTCGAATTGCCGGCAAATCGGGCTGATAGGCCTCGACTTCCAATCGAGGCTCGCGGTCCGTTTCGCGGCCGAAAAGAAAAGCCCGGCCGATGATGTTGGGGATGTCCTGAGCCGCGATGCCGACGCCGGTGCTGGGCACCGGTCGATCCAGCAGCCAGAAGGCCGACTTCGGCGGCGGTTGGTCCTCGTGCGTCGGTTGGAACGCTTCGACTGGCAACCGGGCAGCCCGTTTGTCCGACATCAAGGCTGCGGACAGTTGGTCCATGTCGCGGATGGGAAATGTCACGCGCAAGTCGTCGATCATGTCCGGCGGATCGACGTCGAGAATCTGGGCCTTGGCCTCGGCTTCGACGGCATCATCCAACGGCACGTCAAGCGCTGCGTAACGCCGCAGGGCGTCGACCGCGCCGGCTTCGTCAGCCAGCCAACCGCGAAGCATGGCCAGGTTGTTCCAGATCACTGGCGAAGAGGGGGCGCGTTCGGCCAGGGCCAGCAACTTGCGGGCGGCGATCAACCAGGCGCCGCGGCGGGCTTCGCTCATGGCCGCTTCGAAGTCGCTTTTCCAGGGCGCGTCGTCAGGCGCTCCGAGCGGCTCCTGGTCATCCTTGAGCAGCAGCGAAACCGCCGGCGAGGCATTCAACCGCAGCAGCAGTTGCAGCGCCGCTTCGTCCTTGGGATTCATGCGCATTTGCATCAGCAAATGGCCGCGCGCGGCGGACAGGTGGCCTTCGGCCAACAACAGTTGCGCCAGTTCGCCGATGGCATCATAGACTTTGCGAGACATCTCCCGGCCGCCGGCCGCGATGGCCTTTTGCAGCGGTTCGATGCCGGCCTGGCCGCCGTCACGGCTGGCCTGGACCAGGGCCAATTCGGCCAAGGCCACCGGATTGTCGGGCTGCGTTTGCATGAGTTGCCGGAGCGTCGCGTCGGCCTGTTCCAGGTCGCCCAGTTCGGCCTGCAAGTCGGCCTTGAGCGTCGTCAGGCAGGCCCGATTCGGATACTTAGGCTCGATTTGCAGGAGATGGTCGAGACAGGCCCGGCGCTGATTGCCGGTCAGCATGCGATCGATCTTCTCCAGCTCGGCGAGCAGGTCCGGACAGCAGAACTTGATCTTCTTCCCGGTTCCACCGGGACAACTGGCATAGGGGTCGATCGCCATACGAGAAGGGCCTTGTGCAGTGCGGTTGTAACGCGCTCAAGTGCTGCGCGAGCGGCTAAGTCCACGATCGTAACATAGCGCGTGCGCGTTGGCGACTGCCCCCCTCGCCAGACCGTCAACGCCAACCGCTGGCTACCAAACCCTGCATCCTAGCCAATCCTAGCCGCTGGCCAGCGCCGAGCGCTTTTCGCCGATCAGCTCCAACAGCGCCTTTTGCGGATCGGCGAACTTAGCCAGCCCTTCGCTCATCAGCGTCGTTTCCAGCTTCTGCATGTCGACCAGGCGATCGATCTCATCGAGCACGGCCTTGGGGGGCAATTCTTCGATGTGGCTGGTAATCGTGCGGCCGCTCTTCTCGACGGCATCGTTCGTGGCCGGCGGGTTGGTTTCGATGTCGCTGCCGGCAAACGCCTCGACGTACTTCCAAGCCGGATCCTCCGGCTTTTTGGTGCCGGTGCTGGCGAAAATCATTTCCTGCTGGAGTGGGGTCTTGTGCTCGCCCCAGAATCGCCGGTTCTCCGCCCAGATGCGCTTGGCGTTGACGATGCCGACCTGACCCTGCGCGGCCGGCGAAAGCTGCGGCACCGCCTTCTCCGTGTACACGTCCAACCGCGAGACGAAGATGCTGTAGACGCTCTTGAAGCTGTTCAAGTTCGAACGTCGCTGGGCCCCGCGCCAGATGGCGTCGCGGGCGATCTTGTATTGCCGCTCGGAGAAGATCAGCGTCACGTTGAGCGTGATGCCGGCAGCGCAGAGTTCTTCGAGCGCGTCGAGACCGGCGGGCGTGGCCGGCACCTTGATCATGCGGTTCTTGTGGCCGGCTGCCCAATGCTTGCCCAATTCGATGTAGCGTGCGACACGTTCCTTGTGTGGCGGCCCTTGGTGATCTTCCAGCAGCGGATCGAGTTCGAAGCTGACGTAGCCGTCGTTGCCGTGGGTTTGTTCCCAAGCCGGCAGAAACACGGCTTGCGCCTCGGACCAGCTTGTCGGTCGTTTGCCAGGCAATTTTCTCGTCGTCGAGGCCTTGCTGAATCAGCTTGTCCAAATCGTCGTCGAAGCGGCCGGTCTTGATCAGGTCGGAGACGATGATCGGGTTGCTCGTCGCGCCGCTTGCGCCCAAAGCCCGATTGCGGGCCACCAGATCCGGGTCGATCGAATCCAGCCAGAGCTTCGTGCCACTGGCAATGAGAGACTTCAGGGTAGACGACATGATTTCACCTGCGAGGGGCCAGGGGGCAAGGGTTGCAAAAAAGCCTCGTACTTTCGGCCAACATAGCAGAATCGGAGCCGAGTCGCCATCGGCTGGTGGACACCTGACTAGCGCCCACCAGGGGCCCCGTGTTGCAATCCCGCAACACGCGGGAAAACCGCCTGAAAAAAGCCTTCGCGCGGCGCGTTTTCGAACTAGTGTTTAGATCGCGGCCCTTTCGCTCAAATCTTCGAGCACGCCACGATGTCTGCGATACGACCTATCGGAAATCCGTACGCCTATGCGCCCTGGTGGAGCACGGGTCCGGGGCCGGCTGGCCCGGGTGCCGCCGGCACGGTGCCCTACGCCTGGGTAGGCCAAAGCCTGGCCGCGCGGGGACTGCTTCCCCGGGTTCCCGACGTCGAGATCTCCTCGTACCCGATCACGCATCTGAGCGAGGCGCTCACCATGCGAAACGCCCTCTGGCAGCACAACGTGCTGGGCCAGACCGGCGTGCGGAGCGAACACGTCGGCTCGCTGGTGGTGTTTGCGCAGTTCGCGGCCAAAGCCGCCTCGCTGCCGGCCGTGATGGAGGCCGTGTGGCTGTCGCCCGACTATGCCAGCCTGGCCGAGACCAAGCGGCAATTGATGCTCGGGCCCGGTGCCTCGGGCAGCCTCGACGTGCTGAGCATCACGGGCTTTCCGCCGGTTCACGCGCCGATTCAAGCCGTGGCCGGGCCCGGCGTGGGCGGTCACTTGGGTGGGCGATTGGACCTGGCGGGTTGACCCGGGGCCGTTACTTCACCGCTCAATCCGGCCTATTCGGGTCTTAGGCGCGAGGAGAAAGACCGGAGACGCGATTCAGTCGGTAAGTTGCTCGTAATGCTTTTCAAACAGGCCCACGTACCGAAGCGATGTCACCTCTGGTCTCGTTCTTGTGGTCTTTCACACAACCTCTTGCTCTTGCGAAGCATAAAAATAAAGCGTGAAGTCCTGCAAATCGGAGCGATGGAGGTATTCACGAACATGCTGCGTCAATTGGGCTCGCGCGTTGAAGCCTGTTTTTCCAACAATAAAAACTTCGAGCGACGCCTCGCCTTTTTGGCAAGCTGTGACAAACATCTGACTGGCTGACTCTGCACCGACGGTGGTCCAGAGCCTGTCTTCAATTGTTATTGCAAAGGCGTTTGCCGCCTGTGCTTGTCGACCAGCAGTCTTCACGCTCTCGCCTCGCGCCAACTGGATCTTATCCTCGGCGCTCAGAGCCGTTGCCACGCACACCGCCACGAAAGCGGCATAGATAACCCGCGCCATGGCAAGCTCGATGGTATAAAGGGGGAGCTGAATCGGTCAGAAGTTCCGGACTTTCTGGTATTTGGCGACTCGTCCAACTCATCCAGATATGGTCTCAGGACGCACCGGGAATTCAGCAGCAATTGGTTTGGGCTGTTCCATGGAATGGCCGAGCAAGTGCTTCGCTAGCCCGTGCGCTTTGACGATGAAATTCAATCCGTCCCCGTCGCCGAGGGCCAATGAACAGCCATTGCTCGCAATCCATTTTTCGAACTCATCCAGGGTCGCTTGATTGATTCTTGCCGGACCAACAATCCGGCCCGACTGGGGCTTTGGGTCGATTATCGATTCCGGAAAAAACCAGACTTCATCGAACCCAAAAAAGATTTCACTCTGCGTTGCCAGCAGCAACTCCGTCGGCAGAAGTAGGCCTTGACCGAGCGGCGTAACCTGGGCGGCAATCGAGCGAAGTTCCGGGCTTGAGCTTAGAAGCGACGCGGGGGCCGGGTTGCTGTCAATGCAGGTAACAAGCGCGTATTTTGCGCTGGTGGAATTACGCGGAAAGGTCTTGAGGAAGTCATGGACGGAGCTGTCGAGCCACCCAGCGATATAATCCTTGTAATGCAGCATCACACTTCTCCCCAATCTATTCGCCGGCAATCAGCAGCCGACCCGGCTGTCGCGGCGGCACCTTCGTCCAATCAAAGTCATGCGCATGGGGTTTTCCGGCGCCGTGATCATGATCGTAGTCAATGTCCTTGGATGCTCTTCCATCGCCACCGTAAAAACGCCTTTGAACGACGTTTCGGTGACTATCATATCTTACCATCGAGCTGTTCGGATTGCTCACCAACGGCAGGCCAGATCGAGGCATTTATATATACCCATCCCAGCCGCTATTCGCGGGCCAGAGCACCATCCAAGTATTACATGATGCCGTTCCGGCTACTGAAGCCACACGTTCTGGGCAACAACCTCACCCGCCGCCAGGGCGTCCTGCAATCGCGCCCTTAACGCTCAATCCGGCACTTGGGCAGCGCCTTCTGTAGCTTCGCAACGCCCACGCCGGTGACCTTCGTATTGGCCAGGTTCAATTCGCTCAGCCGCGTGAAGCCGTCCAATCGCTCTAGTCCGAGATCGGTGATCTTGGTTCCCTCGAGCGATAGCGCTCGAGATGTTCAAAGGGCTTCAGGCAGCGCAGGCCAGAGTCGGTCACGGCCGTGCCGTCGAGTGCCAGCAGGCGGAGTCGCTTCAATCGGGCCAGCGAGAGCAATCCCGAGTCGGTGATGGCCGTGTAGCTGAGCGACAACTCCTCGAGCCGCGTGAGCTTGTCCAGATACTCCAGGCCTTCGTCGCTGATCTTCGTGCTGTCCAGGTACAACGATTCGAGTCGGGTCAGGCGTTCGAGGTGCGCCACGCCGATGTCCGTGATGGGCGTGTCATCGAGATACAGGGCTTGCAACTCTGTCAGGCCGGCCAACTCGGCGACGCCGATGTCGCTGATCTTCGTGCCGTGCAGGTTCAGTTCGTCCAAATCCACTTGACCTTTAAGTTCCGCCAGATCGGCATCGGTCACCTGGCTCTCGCTCAAATCGATTTCGGTGACGGCGAGCTTGGCTTCGCCTCCCAGACGCCGCACCAGGGCCAGGATGTGCTCGTTGCTCGATTCAGGCTCGGCCGCAATCGCCGAGGAAACCAACGGCCAGGCAACCACCAGTGCGGCAAACTTCCAGATCGGTCGCATGATATGAACCTCAATGTGAGTTGTGAAAAAGATTACGACCCGGCAGACTGGTTCGATTGTACATCGCGGCGGTGGCAATTGCCTCGAAAACGACTGGCTAGCCGCCGAGGCGCCGTTTTCCAGCCTCAACGGCCGAGCTTTCTAACCTCCAGTCGGACTATCGAAATCGAGCGATTGTTGCCGCTCGGCCGTCGGCGTCACGAGGGCCAGGCAACGCGGGCCCTCGTGCGACGCCACGTTGACCCAGTCGGAGACCGCCACGGCCTCCATCTCCTGGCTGGGATACGGCGCGAGCAACGATTCAATCGCCGTGGGTTCCGTGGCCTGTGGATCGAGCCAGCGATCGTAATCGGCCGGGTGCAGGATCACCGGCATGCGATCGTGGACCGTAGCAACGAGAGAGTTTGCGGTCGTGGTCAGGATCGAACAAGAGTCGATCTGCTGCGGGCCTGGCTGCCAACGTTCCCACAGCGCGGCCATGGCGAACGGCGCACCGTCGTGCAAACGGAGATGGAACGGCTGCTTGCGGCGTCCGCCTCGCTGCCATTCGTAGAAGCCGTCGGCAACGACCAGGCAGCGGCGTTGGCGAAAGGCGTGGCGAAATGTGGGGAGCCGAGGCGCCGTCTCCGCGCGTGCGTTGATGGGCCGCATGCCGGTCGAGGCGTCGGTGGCCCAGGGAGGAATCAATCCCCAGACGAGCATCGCGAGCTCGCGTCCCGCTGCGCCCTTCGCACGCTCGAACCGCCGCCACGAGTTGTGAAGGAGCGACGTTGAAGTCGCGGTGCTAGCTCGCCTTCGAACGGTAAACCCAATTGCCGGGAAATCTCAGCGGCCGGCGTTCGCAGCGTAAATCGGCCACACATGCTAGCACTCCGATCGTTTTCTTGCGCGGCGATCCGGCGCCCCATCGGAGGCTCATTATCCGCGATTGGCGTCCTCGCGGTAGTTGCCTGCGCGTACATGAGCCGGCACAGATTTCCAAGCTTCCTCATTTACCACGGCTTCCCCGGATCGGCCGGAAACGAATCTGATGCGCGCTCTTCGGCATGGCCGATAATGTCGAACAGGCGGCGAACTTAGCGAGCGCCAGCCTGTTCCGCCTCCCTCCGACCGACGCTCATGCTTTCACGACGCACGGCCAACCAGGCCGAGCAACAAGGACGTTGCGATGCTCGTCATCATTAGCGACTTGCACCTGACCGACGGCACCAGCGGATCGACGATTTCGCCCTGGGCGTTCGAGATTTTCGTCCAGGAATTGCGTGATGCGGCGATCAGCGCGTCGTGGCGCCCCGACGGCAACTACAGGCCAGTCGACCGCATCGATCTGCTCCTGCTGGGCGATACTCTGGATGTGATTCGATCCGCCCGCTGGCTGGACGCCGCCGTGCGGCCTTGGGACAGCACCGATCGGCCGGAGTTCGTCGAGTTGGTCTCCATAATCACCGGCGATATCCTGCGACACAACGAATCGTCGCTGGCTGCTGCGAAACCTTTCAACACCGGGCCAGTTCTCCCGTGCCGCCGGCCGACAAGGTCGGCCGCCCGGAAAGTTCGGCCGGGCATTCCGGTGCCGGTGGCCACACACTACCTCGTCGGTAATCACGACTGGTTCTATCATTTGCCGGCCGGGGTTCGATCTGCTACGCCAGGCGATCATCCGCCAGACTTGGTTTGGCGCACCCGCAGCCGGATGGCCTTTTCTCACGATCCAAGCGAAAACGGCGAACTGGTCGAAGTCCTCCGCAAGCACCGCGTGCTGGCCCGGCATGGCGATATCTACGACCCGATCAATTTCGAGGGGGACCGCAAACTAAGCAGCCTGGGCGACGCGATCGTCATCGAACTGCTGAACCGTTTTGCCGTGCAGGTCGACGCGAAATGGCCGACGAACTGTCGCCCGCGCACCTTGCTCGGCCTGCGCGAGCTGGACAATGTCCGGCCGCTGCTGATGGTTCCGGTTTGGATTGACGGCCTGTTGGCGCGGACTTGTCCGCTGCCTCACGTCCGAAGAGTCAAGGTGGTTTGGGACCAATTGGTCGATCGGTTCCTGGCACTGCCTTTCGTTCGCAGCCTGCAAAAAAGGGGCCGCACAATCGTCGTCGACCGCCTGGAACAGGTGCTGAAGTTCAGTAAACGCGTGTCGATCGGCTGGGCCAGCAAAATCGTCACCTTGCTGGGCGAATTGCGCGGGCAGCAGATCGTCGTACTATCCGCATGCCCTGGCCGAACCCGAATTCCGCAGCCGACGCGCCAAGTATGTCGTCTACGGCCATACCCACTATGCCGAGACCGTGCCGCTGGAGGCCAGCTATGTCGAAGGCTATCCGCTGAACCAGATCTACTTCAATTCGGGCACGTGGCGGCGGGCGCTGCGCCAGACGGTCGTCGGCTCCCAACGAGCACGAGTTCATCGGCAGCGACATGATGACCTATTTGGCCTTCTTCCAGGGCGATGAGCGCGGCGGCCGGCCGTTTGAAACCTGGTCCGGAACGCTTGGCGTTGCGCCGACCGATGTGCCGGCGATGCGCGTTGATCGCGGCCAACTCTGGATCGGGCGAGCGTCCCACGCCTGCCGGCCGGCCACGGCCTGGCCCCTCATTTCACAAGCCCGACTGTCGCAACCGCTCGTGGTGCCAGTGCGGCGCGTCAGAACTGTCCGAGCTGGTTCAAGTCTTGCCCATTGCGGCTGTCCCTATGGGCGACGGCCGCGAGCTCGGCCATCGTCTTCCAGTGGCGCATCAGAATAAAAAACCGCGACTGCCCGCTGTTGCGGACAGCCGCGGCTTTGAGTCAAACCTCTCGTCGATTGCGACGGTGGAGTCGCTGCGAGAAGAGCGGGATCGGGCGGTGCTAAGCACTGCCGTGGGTGATCCAAGCTCACGCTATTATTAGGCACCTCCGACGGAATACTTGACGAGAGGCTTGTTCCCGTTTGTATCTTTTTCGAACAGCACCAGTTATCGGCAGCTTCGTACCCTGAGTCCTTGTGAGGAAACTTATTTTCTTCCCGGCGGATCCCGGGCTGCCCGGCCAGGCTGCTTTGTGCTTAAGGAACACGTCCAAAGCGAGCGACAGCTTCTCCGTCGTCTCGTATGTGCCAGCGGCAATCTGGCGGCGGATTTGGGCAATCCGCTCCAGTGTGCCGGTCATTGGTTTCGTGTTGGTTTCTCATATATGCACCAGGCAATTCTAGCTTACAGGACGTCGCTGCGCTGTCGAATGGAAATAACGCGGAAGAACCAAAAAAACGCGGCCAATGAAAAAATCCCGTCTGATTAAAAATCCTGCCGGATCGAAAGAATTAGTTCAAGTGGCACGACCCAGATATTGCGGAATGCGACCGGGTTGCCGTGATCTTGCAATTTGAGCGGACCGGTGGGGCCCTCGTTGTTCAGACCGCCCGGCGTTTGCTTCGGCAGTTCGAAGTCATTGTGAATCACCACGCCATTGTGTCGGACGGTTACCCGCGCGTTTTTCAACTTGACTCCCGCCGAATCGAAATTGCGCGATAAAATCAATGTCGTAGGTCTGCCACGTCA
>CAVQAC010000021.1:0-38594 GCA_963710365.1 uncultured Planctomycetales bacterium | reverse complement strand
GCCTTGGGACTGATGTACATGCGGCTGGGCGAAGAGGCCGAAGCCAAGAAGCTGCTCGACGAATCGTTCGAGGCCGATCCGTTCAACGCGCGGGTCAGCAATAGCCTGAAGGTCTTGGAGGTGCTCGACAACTACGCCGTGCTCGAAACCAAGCACTTTGTCATCAAGTTCGACCGTGGCAAGGACGAGTTGCTGGCCAAGTACGCGGCCAGGTATCTGGAGGAAGAGGTCTATCCTGAGCTGACCAAGAAGTTCCAGTTCGAGCCGCCGGAGAAGTCGTTGTTCGAGATCTTTCAAGGGCTGCGCAATACCAACGGCCACGGCTGGTTCAGCGCCCGCATGGTCGGCTTGCCATACATCGGCACGGTCGGAGCGTGCGCCGGCAAGATGGTGGCCTTGGCTTCGCCGAATGACATGCCGCAGAAATACAACTGGGCTCGCGTGCTGAAGCACGAGTTTGTCCACGTGCTCAATTTGCAGCAGACGAACTTCAATATCCCGCATTGGTACACCGAAGCCCTGGCCGTGGAAAGCGAAGGCTATCCGCGGCCGCAGTCGTGGAACGAACTGCTGTCGGACGCGTCCCCAAGGGCCGGATGTTCGATCTCGATCGATCAACCTGGGTTTCGTGCGGCCGCATTCGAGCATCGATTGGCAAATGGCCTACTGCCAGGCCCAGTTGTACGCCCAGTACATGCTGACCACGTACGGCGACGACGCCTGGCGAAGATGCTAACTGCCTACGCCGACAACCTGGAGACTGCGCCGCGCTGAAACGCTCGTTCGGCGTCGAGCAGGCCGACTTCGAGAAAGGCTATCTGGCCTACGTCAAGAAGATCGTCGCCGATCTCAACGGGCCGGAAAAGTCCGACGAGCTCAAGCTTGCCGAATTGCAACGTGCGCAAAAAGCCAAGCCGGACGATCCGGATCTGGTGGCCAAACTGGCCGAGTCCTACTTGAATCGCAAGGAGTATCCCGAGGCACGCAAGTTGTCGCAGGCCGCGCTGGAGAAGCAACCCAAGCAGCCGTTGGCGATCTACGTTCTGGCCGCGTCCGGCTGGTGATTGGCGAGGAGGACGAAGCGTCAGGATGCTGAAGAATGCTGAACGGACGAGCCCGAACCGCAGTTGTTGCGGCTGCTGGCCGGCCTGAAGTGAAGGATGAGAATTATGCGGAGGCGGCTGAGTTATATGAGCTAGGGGCGCAGTCGCTTTCCATGATCCGCTATGGACCAAGTCGCTGGTGCGGCTGTATTTGAAGTCGGGCGAAAAGAAAAAACTGGTGCCGCTGTTGGCCAAGCTGGCCGACGCCGACGCCGACGACCTGAGGTGCGGAAGAAGCTGGCTCAATTGGCGCTGGACGCCAAGGATTATCGGGCGCGGTTCGCTGGAGACGGCACGCCCTGGACATCGACGTCATCGACCCGGCTGTTCACCGGCTGCTTGCCGAAGCGCTGGTTGAGAGAGCATGATTACAAGGAAGCGATCGACGAATTCCTGGCCACGATTAAACTCGAGCCCAAGAGCCTGGCTTGCGGTTTGCCCTGGCCGACGCATACCTGCAAGCCAAGCAGCCCAAGCAGGCGCGTGCAGCTCTGAAAGAGCTATTGAGATCGATCCCGAGTACCCGGCCGCGAAACTGTTGCTGGAAAGCCTGGAGGAAAAATGACCACGACCCCACCCTCCCCTGCCCCGGCATCACGATCGCCGGTTTTCAAGGGCTGATCCGCGATATGTACCTGGAGAAAGATCTGGCCCGTGGCGTCGACGGCACATTCATGTGGCTGATGGAAGAAATCGGCGAGCTGGCCAGTTGCTTGCGACAGGAACGCACGAAGAGCGGCTGGGCGAATTCGCCGACGTGTTGGCCTGGCTCTGCACGATTGCCAATGTGGTGAACGTCGATCTCGCGGAGGCCATGATGCGCAAGTACGGCAGCGGCTGCCCGGGCTGCGGCCAGTTTGTCTGCCGCTGCGCCGAGCGGAGAAGCCATGACCCACGGCGGCTCGCGTGGCGACTGCGGCCGATGGTCGTCTGGGCCTTCACGGCCTGGCTCGTCCTGCTGCTCTTGGCGGCCGACGGTGGCTTTGGCGGAGCCGCCGCGACGCCGGAAATCGTCGGCGTCGCGGATCGGCTTTTACGGCCGTTACAAGCTTGGGGCTTGGACGGTGCTGGAGATCACGTTCGAGGCGGCGAGCAGCAGCGTTGGGCTCGCTGAGCGTCGTCGTGCCTGACGGCGACAACACGCCCAGCCTGTATTCCACGCCGGCGAATCGGCCTGTGCGACTTGTGCCGGGCCAGATCGCGCGAGGCACGTTGTATGTCAAGCCCGGCCGCGATCTGAACGAATTGACGGTTCGCTTCACGCCCCGAAGGAGGCCTGTCGAAGCCACGTTCGAAGCAAACTCTTCGCGCCAGCCTGACGATTGGGTTGGGCACTCGAAGAACGGCAGACTGTAGTCGTCGCTGGCGACCGATCGGCCTGCATGGCCGACGGGTCCAAAGCCGGACGAGCAGGTCGTGCTCACCGACACCGGCGGACTGCCGACCCATTGGTACGGCTACGATGCGGTCGACACGCTCGTTTTCACGACCAGTCAGGCGGAAGCATTCCGCAGTTTGCGGGATGACAGTGCGCAGGTCCGCGCGCTGGAAGAATGGCTCGCTGGGCGGCCGGCTGGTGCTGGCCGTCGGTGCCGAAGCCCGCAGCGTGCTCGATCCAAGTCGCCGCTGGCACGTTTGGCCCCCGGAAAGCTTGTCGACCTCGATTCGCTCAAACGTGGCGATGCGTTGGAGAGGTTCGTCGACGCCAAGCAACGCATTCCGTTTGCCGGGTGCGGCGACAATCAGGGACTGCTGTCGCACGCCTCGACAAGCGCACGGAGTCGTGTTGGTCGAGGAAGGCGATCTGCCGTTGGTGGTCCGCACGCCGCGCGGTTTCGGCGAGATTACCTTTGTCGCCTTCGATCTCGATCGGCGGCCGCTGGCCGATTGGAAACTGCGCGGCGATCTGGCCCGTCGAGTTGTTGCGCCCATGCCGAAGCTCGCCCACGAGTCGCAGGCCCGGCCAATTCGTTCCCCATCGGCTTCAAGGATTTGGCCGGCCAGTTTCGCGGCGCTCGATCAGTTCAGCGGCGTGCGGATGGTGCCCTTTTGGGTCGTTGGCACCCTGATCTTCGGCTACATCCTGCTGGTCGGACCGATCGATTACCTCCTCGTCCGGCGGGTTTTCAAACGGATGGAGCTGACCTGGATCACGTTTCCGGCGATTGTGCTGGTGGTCAGCGTGGGCGCGTGCGCGGCCGCTGTTGGACCAAGGGGAGCCAGTTGCGCGTCAACCAGGTCGATTTGATCGACATCGAAGACTCCACCGGCTTCGTGCGTGGCACGAGTTGGCCGAACGTCTTCAGCCCGGTCACGGCCAGCTACGATCTGACCTTGCGGCCCGCCGCACTGGGCAGCGAACCAGGCCGGCGCCGCGGCCGCTGTTTTCCTGGCTCGGCCAGCCGGGCACGGCCTGGAACGGAATGCAAGGCCCGACGGCCGGCCCGCGTCTGTTTACCCGACCGTACCGCATCTCAGACCGCTCGACGCGCTGTGGGCGTGCCGATCGATGTCTGGTCGACCAAGGCTTTCGTCGGCCGCTGGACCGATCATATCCAAGGGTGCCCCAGCGCCGATCGAGCGACGTCTCGGTCGAAGACGACCGCGGAGCGCTGGAAGGAACGCTCGTCAGTCGCCTCCCTTGCCCGCTGAAAAATGTGCTCCTGGCCTACGACCGTTGGGCCTATCAGTGGGATCGGCTCGAACCGGGCCAGAAGCTCGGAATCGCGCCCCACGAGCGCGATTTGCAGACCGTGCTCAAGAGTTTTCACGCCGTGAAGAATAAGCAGAACGACACTTTTGTGTTTCAGGCTCAGCCGTTCGACCCTCGAGCCGCGACATCCCTTATATCGTGCGGCACATGATGTTTTACCGGGAGTCGGGGCAAGGCTTACACGCATCTGACCAACGGCTTCCAGCCTTTCATCGACATCAGCGAACATCTGGCCTTGCGCCAGGCGATTCTGGTCGGCCAGGTTGCCGACGAGAAGTATCGTGCCAGCCGATTGCAGTTCCGGCCAGCCGCTGGAGCGGCGCAAGACTACTGGGCCTTTTATCGAGTCCTGCTGCCGGTGAAGCGGGAACAGTAGTCAGTAGTCAGTGGCCAGTAGTCAGTAGGGACCAGATAGAAATCGAACAAAGAAGTTTATGAAGACGTGCCAAGCAGTCGACATCCACAATAACCATCGACAGATTCAACTTTATGCAACACTGACTACCGCCTTCTGAATACTGACTACTGATCTCATGATCGAAACTCACGATCTGACGAAACTCTACGGCCAGCTGTACGCCATCAACCGGCTGGAGTTGAAGCTGGAGCGCGGCGACGTGTTCGGCTTTATCGGACCCAACGGCGCCGGCAAAACGACGACCATGCGGATCCTGGCCACGCTGCTGCGGCCGACCTCGGGCGAAGCCTATGTGTGCGGCTACTCGATCTACACCAAGCCCAAAGAAATCCGCCGCGTGATCGGCTACATGCCCGACTTCTTCGGCGTGTACGACGACATGAAGGTGATCGAGTATCTCGATTTCTTCGCCGCCGCCTATCGCATCCAGGGACCGGCGCGCACAAAGTCTGCAACGAGGTGCTGGAACTGGTCGATCTCGGCTACAAACGCGACGCGCTGGTAACGAGCCTGTCGCGCGGCATGACGCAGCGGCTGGGCCTGGCCCGCGTGCTTGCTGCACGATCCGCAGGTGCTTTTGCTCGACGAACCGGCCAGCGGGCTCGATCCTCGCGCCCGATCGAGATTCGCGGCCTGCTCAAAGAGCTGCGCAACATGGGCAAAACGATCATGGTCTCCAGCCACATCCTGCCGGAGCTGGCCGACATCTGCAACAAGATCGGCATCATCGAGCGCGGCGAGCTGCTGGTGAATGCCGAAGTGGCCGAAGTGATGCGCCGCGTCCGGCAGCAAACCGTGCTCAAGATCGGCGTCGATCGATTGGACGAAGCGGCCAGGCTGCTCGAACAGCAGAATCGTCGACAGCGTGCATGTCACTCGGCCGAGAAGCAGCTCAGCGTGACGCTCAATCGACCGACGCCGACTACAGCGCCCTGCCGACGCTGTTGGTCGCGGCCGGCCACAGGCTGACGCTATTCAAGGAAGAAGAGCTGAACCTGGAAACCGCCTTCATGGAGCTGACCAAGGGAATCACGGCCTAAGCCGCGTGGGAAACGACAGTTTCGCTTCCTCGCATACCACGTGCTGCACCCGCTCTATGGTTCTCGTCGCCGCATTCCCCCGCCGATGGATGGAGTATGGGTTTCTCGGCGCCGCGTCGAGCGCGGCTAGTGTCGGTGGCGGGATCGTGAACTCCTTCAACTCCGGTAACCGAACGCGTTGTGTACGCATCACCCCGAAATACTCGGGCGGCTTGCCTAGCGGAAACCACATTTCGACGAGAAAATATTTAGTGCGCATGTAATACGGTTTGCCAGCGATTTGCGAGCTGACGACGTTCATTTCCCGGTCGGTCTCGATCCAGGCGTCGGTGTCGCCGGATACGATCGCCTGCCCTTCGTCGCAGCTCAAATCAATCCAATCGGGTTGCGAGCTGCGCGACCAATTGGTCGCCTCGATCCGGAGCAGATAACGGTCGAACTGCCCGTTGGCCTCCTCGCGCTTGGTAATGGCCTGCACTTGCTCGCGGCTCTCGGGCGCACGGGGCCTGTGTTTTCCAAAGGGATTGCGACGGGCGTCAAAATGTTGCCCCAGTAACCAAGCTGGATCGTTGGACAAGTTTGCGGCACCACAAAGATGAGCAGGCATCGCAGCGGCCCTTCGTCGTCGAAATCGGGATCGTTGTCGTCGATGAACTGGCCATCGACCGTGAGGAACTGAACGAGCGGGTCGTTGCCGAAGTTCTGATTGTTGGCCGCGTCGACCACGTCGATATCGTCCAGGTCGAAGCCCTGTTTCCAGTTGCGGAACTCGACATTCACGCCCACGAGCTTCGCCCCATCGACAGGTTCGATCTCGGTCTCGCCCGGATAGTTGTAGGCCGTATAGACCAGGCAGGTCGCTCCCTTGAGCCCCTGCGATTGCATCAGGGAAACCTCCTGGTCCGCCTTGCCGGACGCGACGGGAACTTCCTCGGAATCGGCTTCCGTCTGCGAGCGGTCGCCGCAGCCCGGGAGAATCAGCAGCACAACGAAAAGCCACGCATTGTGATGCATCACGGTTAACGTCCTTGTCCCGCGAAAAAAACGGCGTTTGCCGAGCCTCGCGATTACGAAACGTGCGAGCTGAAGAAGAAACGGACCTACCGACAAGCTCGCGCTTGCCGCTCGCCCCGCTAATTGCCGACGCCCCGCTACAGCCTACTCTTATTCGCAATTCCGTGAATTCGCGAACTCGACCTGTAATCGCCGGCTCGACCGGCAATCGCTCCATGCTGCTGGCGCCGTAGAAGCCGACGATCCCCGTGGTGTGGTCGAGAATGTACTGGGCGTCGGCCGGTTCGGCGATTGGGCCGCCGTGGCAGAGAACGAGAATGTCGGACCGCACGCGTTTGGCGGCATCGTGCATGGCCTGCACCCGCGCGCAGCATCGTCGAGCGTGGCGGCCGTCTGAGCGCCGATCATCCCCTTGGTCGTCAGCCCGATGTGCGGAATCAGGATGTCGGCGCCGGCCTGGGCCATTGCCGCCGCTTCGTCGGGATTGAAAGCGTAAGGTGTCGTCAGCAACCCTTGCACAGTGGGCCTCGCGAATCATGTCGACTTCCAGGCCGTAGCCCATGCCAGTCTCTTCCAGATTGGTGCGCAACGTGCCGTCGAACAATCCCACGGTGGGGAAGTTCTGCACGCCGGAAAAACCGGCCCGATCGACATCGCGCAGGAAAAGCTTCATCACCCGGAAGGGATCAGTTCCGCAGACGCCGGCCAGCACAGGCGTGTGCCTGACGACAGGGAGCACCTCGCGGACCATGTCCATGACAATCGCATTCGCGTCGCCATAGGGGAGCAGCCCGGCCAGCGAACCGCGGCCGGCCATGCGGAAGCGGCCCGAGTTATAGATGACCAGCAGGTCGATGCCGCCGGCTTCGGAAAGCTTGGCGCTCAGTCCGGTGCCGGCGCCGCCGCCGACGATGGGCTGGCCACGCTGCACCTTAGCGCGAAGGCGATCGAGGATTTCGGTGCGGGAAAATAAAGCCATGGTGGACCTACAAAAACTCGAATGACGAAATTCGAACATTCGTCATTTGGATTTGATTCGTCATTCGAATTTCGAGTTTCGTCATTTCTTCGCATCCGCTTTCTGCCGCATCAGCTCGATCAGGCTGCTGGCGGCGGCGACTGCAAATTCCTCGTCGTTGATGTGAGCATCGAGTTCCACGATCGGCACGCTGCCGGCCGCTTTGCGCAAGGCCGTAAACAGCGACTGCCGCGCGGCCGGATCGTCGAACGGCTGTCCTTCGCGGTCGATGGCCGAAACGCCGTGGCGCGGCAGCAAGACCACGCTCGGTCCCTGGGCCGACGCCAGCTTGCGGCCAATGTCGCCGCCGATCTCGCGCATTCTTCGGCCGTGGTCCGCATCAGCGTCACGCTGGGATTGTGCGGGTAGAGCTTGCGACGCTTGAACTTCGGCGGCACCGTGCTGGGTGCGTAGAAGTTGACCATGTCGGTGGCGCCGACCGAAACGACTTGCGGCACGCCGCACGCGCCGGCCGCGGTCAGTCGATCGCCGCCGGCCGATAAGAATCCGCCCACCACTTCGTCGGCCAGTTCGGTCGTGGTGAGGTCCAGAACTCCGGCAAACAGGCCTTCGCGAACGAGCGATTCCATGGCCCGTCCGCCGTTGCCGGTGGCATGGAAGACGAGGACTTCGTAGCCGGCGTTTTCGATCATCTGCCGAGCCCGCTCAACGCAGGGAGTCGTCACGCCGAACATCGTCGCTGCCACCAGCGGCCGGTCGTCGGCCGATGCATCTGCGGCGTGCCCCCGCTGAATCATTCCAGCCATGGCGGCGGCGGCGTTGCTCAACACGGCTCGGCTGATCCGGTTCAAACCGGCCAGGTCGACGACCGTGTTGATCATCATGATATCCTTGTCGCCGACGTACTGGCGAACCTGCCCCGAGGCCAGGGTGCTGATCATGAGCTTGGGCACGCCCAGCGGCAGGGCCCGCATGGCAGCCGTGCCGATGGCCGTGCCGGCCGAGCCCCCCAGCGCGATGACGCCCGAGACCTGGCCCTGAGCGTAATGCTCGGCGATGAGCTTGGCCGCGCCGTCGCACAGAGCTGTGACCGACCGACCGCGATCGCCACCGGCGGCGAAGTCGGCCAGAGACAAGCCGGCGGCCGTGAAAACTCGCTCGCGGCTAATGTCGGCTACGACCGAAGGCATACCCAGGCAGCCGACGTCCACGAGCCGCACTGGCACGCCCGCGGCCGTTAGCCGATCGCGTACGAAGGCCGCTTCGGCCCCCTTGGTGTCGAGCGTGGCCAGCAGATAAACAATCATGGATGACAGGCCCCAGACCGGGTTAAGAGACCACCCAAGGTCGGCATCCGTCCGCTCCGGTTAAAAGCTCGACAACGTCGCCAGGACAACTCTAGCTCACAATTGGCCCTGACGCGTGGCCGCCCCCAGCGGCTAGCCAACGCCGAATGTGCCGGTTGCTGCAAATTCGGAAAGTAATGTAGGGTGCTCTGTGAGCACCTTGTTGAATCGCGAACCAAGAAAAACCCCTGGCTCAATGTCTACGCGCCAAGGAAGGTGCTCACAGAGCACCCTACGGACTACGGACTTAGCGTTGACATTTTCCCTTAATAGCGAGCCATCTCCTTCGTGGCGGCGTCAGGCTGCACGGCCCGGACCATTTCTTGCGCCTTCTGAGTCATGAAGCGCAGTTCGCTCCCCAGGGCAATGAACTGCATGCCTTGCTCGGCCCGCTGCAGCGCCGACTTGGGATCCATGCAATGCATGCCGGTCGGCGTGCCGGTCTTCTTGCCAACTTCCACCACCTTGGCCAGCATGGCTTCGAACTGTTCGTCGCTCGGCTCCTGGCCGTCGGGGCCGCGAGAATGGGCCCGCATGTCGACCGGGCCGACAAAGATCGCGTCGATACCGGGCAAGGCGTAGATCTGCTCGGCGTTGGCCAGACCGACGGCGCTCTCGGTCTGCAGAATGACCAGGATCTCATCGTTGGCGTGGCTTGAAGTACTCGGCGCCGCTGGTGTCGAAGTTCAAGGCCTGCAAGCCGCCGCCCAGGCTGCGATTTCCTTCGGGCGGATACTTGGCGGCGCGAATTGCCGTTTGGGCCTGTTCGACCGAGTCGACCATCGGCACCACGATGCCCCAGGCCCCGGCGTCGAGCGCCCGCTTGATGTAGAAGTGTGTTCCTTGCGGCACGCGGCAGATCGGCACGCAGCCGGCCTCGGCAATACTCGCGAACACGGCCGCCGCTTGCGACCAATCGATCGGCGAATGTTCCATGTCCAACGTCAACCAATCGAAACCCGAGCGGGCCATGACGCGCGTGGCGTACAAATCGCCAAGCGACAGCCAGGTGCCGAACGAGGGTTTTCCGGATTTCAACGTCCGCTTGACGGGATTGGTTTTCATGGGAGGAGTGGATCCTTTGGGATGGGGAATCGCGAGGCCGTTGGTGTGCGGGGGGGGGCTGACCGAACCCTCATTGTCTGCGCCGGGCTGGCCTGCTGCAATCCCCTGGCTCGCCCGGGTAGCGTTTGAAAGTCTGTGTTGGGCGGTGGGCTAAGGCGCCGGGCGAAAGTCCGCTGGAATAATCCACGCCTCTGGAAATTCGGCTGTTATTCGTTCCGCTAGCGCGGGGCTGACATCCTTCGGCATGCGAATCGCCGCGACGGCAGGCTCGCCAATTATCGCCAGGCCTCGCGGCATGGACAGTGGAGCAACAAGCGCATCCGTGGCCATCAAAACGCGGTTTCCATAGCTGGCGGCAAGCTCTTCGAGCAGCCTATGTCGACGCGCTGACCAATTTAGCGAATAGCCCACCCAGGCCAACGGAACGCTTGTGATTGCCACAAGCACAAACAGCGTCCGCAGTCGGAAGGAAAACCAGGGGCGGGGAGGGGTTGCCATGCCGGTAATCCTACCCGGTCGTTTGCTGGCAGTGAAAAAACTGGAGATTTTCGCCGCGCGACGGCCGGCAGGGCGACGCTATAATAGCCAAATTGATCGGTAAAAGCTGCCAGGAGCGCGCGCGTGATCGAGCGGAATGGCCACGATTTTGTAACCGTGGCAAAAGTCGGGGCCATCGCCGAGGGGCGTGGCATGACCTACACCATCGGCGAACGATTGGTGGCCGTCTTTCTTTCCGACGGCGAATACTACGCCATCGACGATCTTTGCCCGCACATGGGCGCTTTGTTGGGGGCCGGCGAAGTCTGCGACGGCGTGGTAACGTGCCCTTGGCACGCCTGGCGGTTCCGCGTGGCTGACGGCGCCTGGGCCGACAACCCGCGCGTCAAAATCGACCGCCACGAAGTTCGCGTCGTCGGCGAAGACATTCAAGTGCGCGTCTTCGACTGAGCCCGATTAAAGTCTTCGACTGTGCCCGATTAAAGTCTTCGACTGAGCCCGATTAAAGTCTTCGACTGTGCGGCCACCGAAAATGACGAATGTCTAATGCCTAAAGAAGCACGAATGACGAAATCCGAAGATTCGTCATTCGGTTTTCGTCATTCTTTCTTTCGACATTCGTCATTAGACCTTCGTCATTGCCATTACAGGGTCCACGTCTCTCCCGGCTTCAAAACGTGCGGCACGGCCTGCGTCTCGGCTTTCACGCGCTGGGCCCATGCCTGCGCATCCTGGGCAATCGGCGGCCAGGTATTGAAGTGCGACGGCACGACGTGCTTCGGGTGCAGTAGATTGACGGCGCTCAACGCGTCGTCGGGCCCCATGGTGAACAGGTCGCCGATCGGCAGCACAGCCAGATCGAGCCCCACCGAGCCGATCAGCTTCATGTCGTAGAACAAGGCCGTGTCGCAGGCGAAATAGACCCGCAGCTTCTCGGCCGCCAGCGACAGTAGAAACCCGCTGGGGTTGCCGCCGTAGCAGCCATCGGGCAATTGCGAACTGTGATGGGCGATCGTCAGTTGCACGCGGCCGAAGGGATGCTGCGAGCCGCCGCCCAGGTTGTGGCCGAGCGTCTTGGCCACCCCCTGCCCTGCCAGCCAGGTGCAGATTTCGTAGTTCGAAATCACCAAGGCGCCCGTTCGTTTGGCGATCTTCGCGCAATCTGCAACATGGTCGGCGTGCCCGTGCGAGACGAGGATGAAATCGGCTTCGACCTGGCCTGATTTCAGCGGAGCCGTGGGCGAGTCGTCCAGGAACGGGTCGATGAGAATCTTGTGCGAACCGGACTTCAGCAGCCAGGTGGCGTGACCGAGCCAGGTGAGTTCCATGGTGCGAAGGCTCCTCAATAGGAAATAGACGAAACCCAGTATTCAAAACTCGAGATCCGAAACTTGAAATCCGAATGAAATCGCAATTTCTGAAATTCGAACCTTCGGGCTTTGAGCATTCATTCGAATTTCGAATTTCGTCATTCGAATTTCTTCACTGACCATATCCCAGCGACCGGGCCCTGCCAAGATTCCCACTTGTGTTCGGCCGGCTTTTTGAAATGATAACTGAATCGTTTCCGGCATTGATTACTCATCACTCAGCATTTATCACTTCCCCACTATGGACATGCACGACCTGACGCGCAGTCTCGTTCAGCGGAACGATTCGAAGATTGTCATGCTCGTCGCCGACGGGCTGGGCGGGTTGCCGCTCGAACCGGGCGGTTTGACCGAATTGGAAACGGCCCAGACGCCGAACCTCGACGCGCTGGCCCGCCGTAGCGTGCTGGGCGGGAGCATTCCGGTCAAGCCTGGCATCACGCCCGGCAGCGGGCCGGGGCATTTGGGCCTGTTCGGCTACGATCCGTTGCAATATGTGATCGGCCGTGGCGCCTTGGAAGCGACCGGCATTGGTTTCGAACTCGGGGCCCACGACGTGGCGATCCGCGCCAACTTCTGCACGCTCGACTCCCAGGGGCACATCTCCGATCGTCGCGCCGGCCGCATCGACAGCGACGAGAGCGCTCCGCTGGCCGTGCGCTTGCGGCAGGTCAAGATTCCTGGCATCGAAGTGTTCGTCGAGCCGGTCAAAGAGCATCGTTTCGTGGTGGTCTTTCGCGGACCCGGCTTGGGCGGCAGCGTTCACGACACCGACCCGCAAGCCACAGGCGTTCCGCCACTCCAGCCCAAAGCGGCCGAACCGGGAAGCCAAAAGACGGCCGAAGTAGCCGCCGAGTTCATCAAACAGGCTTGCCAGCTTTTGAAGGGCGAGAAGAAAGCCAACGGCCTGACCTTGCGCGGTTTCTCGGCCAAGCCGGCTGCCCAGCTACGAGGAAGTTTATGGGCTGAAGGCCGCGGCCATTGCCGTCTATCCGATGTACAAGGGGCTGGCCCGTCTCGTAGGCATGGAGATCGTCGGCAAAGCGCAGACGCTGGCCGAGCAAATCGGCGTATTGGAACAGCGCTGGAAGGATTTCGACTTCTTCTTCATCCATTTCAAGTACACCGACAGCACGGGCGAAGACGGCAACTTCCCGGCCAAGGTGCAGCGGATCGAAGAGTTGGATACGATCATCCCGCGCATCACGGCGCTCGACCCGGCGGTGCTGATCGTGACCGGCGACCACAGCACGCCCAGCTACCTGAAGAGCCACAGTTGGCATCCGGTGCCAACGCTGTTGTCGTCGCGCTGCTGCCGTTACGACGGCTCGCAGGCCTACACCGAGCGCGACTCGATTCGCGGCGGCCTAGGCCAATTCGAAGCCAAGTACCTGATGACGCTGGCCCTGGCCAACGCCGGCCGGCTGGGGAAATTCGGCCGCTGAGCCAAAGGATTTTAGCAGACGTAGGTCAGGCACCCCGTGCCTGACTTGTCACTCGCGTGGTTCGCCGATGTCAGGCACGGAGTGCCTGACCTACGCGCTGAGCGCGGGACTGCAAACGATGGAACTCGTCGGCGAGCGGCAGCTTGTCGGTTCGATAAGCTAGCCGGCTCGATATAAACCACCACGACCACGACGAACACCACGAAAGCGGATGAACCAATGCGGCGAATTGATTCCGCAGTTCCGAGATACGTGCCTTAGTTTTTATTCCTACGTCGTGTCCGTTGTGTCGCCGTGGTAATAATCCTTTCGACTGTCCGAGCCCTACTCCCTCTGCTTAACTCATCCCCAGGTCATAAACGAAGCTGGCGCCGGGGGTGACGTCTTTGGGATCAACGCCCAACTGAGCCACGATGATCGCCTGCAATACTTCCCAGGTATCGGCCGGATTGGGCCCGGCATATTGTTGTTGAATCGTGGCGAGATTGTCGGCCATCACGACATGTGCCAATCCGCCTAGCGTGGCGAATCGCGGCGCTGGCAACGTCGCGCGGCTCCATCGCGCCGTGGCTGGCAAGAGACAGAATAATGAAGCACGAGCCGCCGGCCATTGCGATGGCCAGTGCAGGAAACGCAGGTGACATGGCAATCACCAGCACCCCAGCTACCACGGCTGGCACGACCCAGCATAGATATTCAATATGCTGCGGGAGCTTCAGGTCGGGCAGCTTGAGTCCAAGCACCTTGGCCAGCCGAGACCAGACTTGCGCCGCTTGAGCGACGGAAGGATCGAATCGGTCCGCGTGTCGGGGCGAAGGTTGCCGCGATTGACGTGTAACTCCGCAATCCACAACCGACGCAGCTTGTAAAACGTCACCGCAGTCAAGCAAATGTTTGCCCGCCCGCTCACATCGTTCGACTGGTTATCGAGCAGATATTGGTATACGTCGCCGACATACCGCATTTTTTCAGCGACTTCGTCGGGGATCTTGACATTGAAGACTTCTTCGATCTCCATCACCAATTCTACGCCGTCGAGTCCCATATTACGGTGTCCTTCGATACTCCGAATGTCGGCCGGCGGTGTCCACCCTACGTTTTTACTCCACAAACCGAGCATCAAGCCAGTCAGCGTGGTCTTGCTCGTCGCCGCGCTCGGCGAAGTCGACCAGCAGGCTGACTTGCTTCGCGCCGCGGATGTCGACCGAGATCGGCAGCGGAGCCTGCCCGCCGCGAATCACTTCGCTGGCGAACTTCTGCTCGCGGTCGGCAAACACGCGGAAGGTGACGCTGCCACGGCCGGCCGTTTCGGCGTCGATCGCCAACTCAGCCTCGAAACGGCGATAGGGCCTTTCCAGGCGATAAGTCAGTCGGGCCGCGCTGTGCATGCCGATTCCCTTGGCATACAGCCGGTCGCCGGCTGCAAGGGGCCGCCGGTCAGGTTGTGATCGAGCGCGTAGGGCCAGGCGAGCGAGAGATACGGAATGTGCCGGTAGCTGGCGGCAACCAGGTCGGAGAGATAAACGGCTCGTCCGCCCAACGGCTGCAGGAACACGACCGCGTCGGGCTGGGTCGCCCAAATCGCGCCTTCCAAGGCCGAGCGGTCGATCGGCACGAGCTTCAAGGAATCGCCCTCCCACTCCAATTGCTCGGCAGTGAACCGGCTGCCGTCCTTGAAACCAATCAACGTTCGCAGGCCCCGGTGACTCGGCCGAACGAGCAGCGACGGATTGAACGCCAGGGCCGCGATCTTGCTCAGTTCGATTTTGGCCGCCCCGACCGAAGACTTCAGCTCGAGCGCGCTCTGGTCGAGCCGCAACACGCTCCCCGAGATCTCGTCTCCGTTGTCCAAGATCACACGGTCGCTGTCGGCCGGGCGTCCGTCGGCTTGCGGCAGGAACAAACGCGCGGCCAGGCGATCGCGATTGCGCAAGCTGGTGGGCGACGCGACGATCAGTCCTTGAACGACTTCGATCGGCAGCGCCAGCCGGCCGAAGAGCGGGCTTTCGACTTCCAGCCGGTCAGCATTCAATTGCCGCACTTCGGCCAGCAGCACGCCGCCGTCGACGAAGAACACGGCCGATTTGGCCGGCAATTCCAGCGGAGCGCCCCAGGAGACGACGTCGGCCGCCGGCAGTTGCTCGGGTTTGGCGGCCGGATCCGCCGGTGCCGAAACGAATTGCCATTGCCAGTTGCGCGTCGCGCCGGTCCATTGGGCCGGATAGGCTGTTTTGCCCAAGGGAAGCAAATCGCGGAGTTCGCCGGCCCAGAGGAAAGTAGGCAGTAGGCAGAAGGCAGAAGGCAGAATGACGAAGGCCAAATGACGAATGACGAATGAAATCCAAATACCGAATGACGAGTTTTGAACATTCGTGCTTCGAGCTTCATTCGTCATTCGAATTTCGTCATTCGTCATTTTCGACCCACATTCCCCATTTATCTCTGGAAGATCGGCAGATAGTTGTTCGGCATTTGCATTACGATGCAAGCCATGGCGGTGCCGTATTCCTGGCAGATGGAGTCGATCCACGAGCCGTCGTCGCGTTGGCGGGCCAGCAGCTCGTCGCGGATCGAGGGATACCAGCGGCTCCAGTATTCGCCGCCGGCATGCCACATGGCCTGCACGGCGTAGTAATGGCCGTAGAAATAATGGCTCTCGCGGTTGAATACGCCGCCGCGCGGCAGGCTTTCCATCAGAAAACGCAGGCCCTTGTCGATTTCCGGGCCTTCGTAAATGCCGGCGCTGTACAGGGCCACGATGCCTGCGGCCGAGCGAGGGAAAGCGCTCTGCCCGCCCTGCACCATGTACATGAACCCGCCGTCGGCGTTCTGGCTGCGCTTGACGTAGGAAATGCAGCGGTCGATCGTGTCGTGCGGCACGTACAGGCCGGCGCTTGCGCGGCACGCAGGGCCATGACCTGGCACACCGTCACCGAAATGTCGGCATCGCGGCGCACCGGCTGGTAGCGCCAGCCGCCTTCGTTGTTTTGCGTGTTGATGATCAGGTTGACGGCCTTGGAGAGTTTTTCGCGGATCTCGGCCCGGTGGATCATGCCGTAGGCTTCGGCCAGGAAGAGCGTGGCGAAGCCGTGGCCGTACATCGGTCCGTGACTGCCCGAGCCGGGCACGTTGATGAAGCCGCTCTCCTGCGTGTTGGCCAGGATGAAATCGACGCAGCGCGAAACGTGCTGGCCGTACGGGCCGCGGCCGGGCGTGCTGCCGCTCCCCAAAAAGGCCATGCCGGCCAGGCCGCACACGGCCACATCGCGGCTGTAGCCGCTGGATCCGAACGAGCCGTCGTCATGCTGCTGCTGCGAGATGAAGGTCAGACCGCGCTCGACCGCCCTTTGGGCTTCGGGCGTGACGAACTCGACGCCCGTGCGTTCAGGATCGTCGTTTTCGCTCCAGGCGCGGCCCGGCAGCAGAGCCGACGTCGCGGCCGCTACGGCCAACGATCGGGACAGAAAAGCCCGCCGCGACGCAGTTGGCACGCGTTTTCTGAGTTCGTCACTCATTAGTTACCACTCATCACTTCGGTTCTTGCTGTTTTTCCGACAGCGTCTTGAAATACTCTTCGATCTGCAACTCGTACTTGGGCACGAACTGTTCGGCCGACGATTGCATCATCTGCTGCCGCAAGCGGGCCGGCAACTCGCCCCAGATGTCCTTGATCAGGTCGGAGAGCTTGCCTGGATCGGCCTTCTTCACTTCGGCCTTGCCGAACGCGTTGCGAGCTGTCGCGGGCCGGCTTGGGATTGGGCTTCGCGCTCGCCGAGCCTTGCTGTTGTTGCGGCTGCGAGACCGATTCGCGCTTGGCCGTTTGCTGCGGTTTCTTGCTGCTGGAACTCGACGAACTCTGTTGCTGTTGCTGCTGGCGGAGTTGCTTGATCAACTCCTCCAATTCGCCGACGATCTTGTCTTGCAACTTCTGCGTGGGATCGTCCGACTTGCGAGCCCGCAGCAATTCTTCCGCCTGGCGCATCTGACGGTTCAATCGCACCAGTGGATCGTTGCTGTCGGCATCGCCGGCCGCGCGATCTTCGCCCACCTTCCAGATTGCGGAGCAAATCCTCATCCAGCGGCGTCACGGCAGGCTTTGGCTTGCGCGACGGCTTGCCGGCCGGAGTTTCTTCGCCGAGGCGAATTCGCAGGCTCAGCCGGCTTGGCGTCCAAATCCTTCAGTGGGTCGTCGCCCAATCCGCGCAGCAGTTCTTCGTCGAGCGATAAAGCCGCCTTCTTCTTGGCCCCCGACTGTTTGGCGGCTGGCTTTTCGGCCGGTTCTTCGGCGGCCGGGCAAGCGTCGGGAGCAACGAGCGCAGCCAGCGCGAGCAGAAGTCCGCCAAGACGCGAGCACTTCCACGGCAAGCGTGTGCCTGGCACCCCGTAGGGTCGAATCAACAACGTGCTCATGGCGTTCATTGCTCCTTGTCCTTCATGGCAGCGGGGTCGGCGTCTTCGTCGGCCTTGTCGGGCTTCGTTAATTCTAACAGCAAGTCGGCCAGCCGCCCTTGCTCTTCGCCCAGCGCCGAGAAGTCTTGCTGCTGCTCGGGCGTGAGCTCCTTCTGCTTGCGGAGAAGTTCACCCAGGCTGCGCGTGCGTTCGTTGAGATCCTGCTGCATGAGCTTGAGCAGGACGATTTCGGCGATCGACGGAATGCCACCCTGCCCCCCCTGCCCTCCGGATTTGCCCTCCCCTCCCCCGCCCTGCTTGCCGGCCTTTCTGCGGGCCATTGTCGGGCTTGAGCGCCACGAGCAACTGCTCGATCCGTGTCAGCGCGTGCTGTTCGGCGGCTTGCGTGGCAGTTGACGTTTCGCGCTCGCCGAGCAACCGGGCGGCGGCAGCCATGTCGCGGGCGGTGTTCTTCAGCGCCTGGCCGAACACGACGGCCGACGCCAGTTTGCCGGCCAGGCCGGTCGTTTCCTCTTCCAGCAACTGCTGGCTGCGCGACAGATCGCGGACGCTCATGGCTTCAGCCCGGCTGAGCCGGCCGTTCTTCTCTCGCAGTGAGTCGTAATGCCTGGTTTCGGTGAGCAACTTTTCCTGCTGCTGCTTGAGACCGCGGAGATTGTCTTCCATGCGGGCCATTTGCTCGGCGGCCAAATCGGCCTCGGCCTTCTGGCGCTGCTGGGCCAGTTGCTGCTGGGCTTCTTCCAGATCTTTCTCGGCGCCGGCAGCTTGTTCGGCGGCCTGTTTGCCGTTGCCTTGCTGACCTTGCTGGCCGGCCTTGCCCATCTTGGATCCGCCCTTGGCGGCGGTGCGGCTGGCGTCGTCGGCTTGCAAGCGGCGGAGCATGCGGGCGAAACGTTCGGCTTCGGCCTGCAACTGCTTCTGTTCGCGGCTCAAGCGTTCCAACTCGCGCCGGCCAGCTTCGTCCTTCTGCTCGGCAGCCTTCTGCATCTTCTTGCGCAGGGCGCCCTGCTGCTGCCGCAATTGGGCCAGCTTCTGTTCGGCTTCGTGAAGTTTCTTGACCAGCCGGCCCAGTTCGCGTTCGCGGCGGTTGGCCAGGATGTCGAGCAATTCATCGAGCTCCTTCATCACCTTCTGCTGCCGCTGGCCGGCCTGGCCCACCTGGTTCTGCTCGACGTTGCGGCCGGCTTCGCGCATCTGCCCGGCCAGCGCCTGCTGGCGAGCCTGATGCAGGGCGTCGGCCACGGCGTCGGCCGCCAGCGGATCGCTCTCGCGCAACTTCTCGCTGATCTCTTCCATCTGCTGCTGAACTTTGTCGAAGTGCCGGGCCATTTCCATTTGCCGCTGGCCGAGCTTTTTCAAATCGGCCGATTGCTGGGCATCGAGATCCTTAACGTCTTTGGTCAGGGTTTGATTACCGAGCTTGCCGGTCTCGCCTGCGAGTTCTTCCTGCTCGCGACGCAACTGGCTGATCTCGCGATGGAAGCGGCGGTAGTTGTCCCACTCGCTCAGTTCGGAGAGCATTTGTTCGAGCGAGTTGATGACTTCGTCCTGCCGCTGGCCGGCCTCGGCCAGGGCCTGGCCGCCGGGCGATTTTTCAGCCGGTTTCTTCTCGCCGGGCTTTTTTTCAACGGGCTTTGTTTCACTTGGTTTTGATTCACCGGGTTTCCCGCCCTGCTGGTCCTGGGCCTGGAAGTTCTTCAGCGAACTGGTCAGATTCCGCGAGATCGACGGCAAAGTGCTCTCGCCCAGCCGGCCCAGTTCGTCTCGCAAGCCTTGCATGCGACGCTGCACGTCCGAGTTGTCGATCTTATTATTGTCCAGGTCCGCAAGCAGGTTCTCGATCTGTTGCTGCACGCCGTCTCGCTCGGGCCCCAATCCGCGATCGACCTGCCGCTGCGTGAGTTCGGCCTGCTGCAAGTGGTCGAGATCCTGCTTGTTCAAACGGCCGACCTGGTCGACCTGGATTTCCAGCCCCGACACTTGACGCGCGATTCGTGCTCGAGCTTCAGCATGCGGCCCAACTCGTCGAGAATGGCGGCTTGGCGCTCGGCCAGGCGGTCTTGCAACTGATCAGTGGTAAGAATCGTGAGCCGGCGAAAATGGCTGTGCGTGACGGCGGGCTGATAGTCGCCGGCCGATGCGTGCATCACGACATGTCCACCGGGCTGAAGTTTGAGCGGCCCCAGGTCGAGGCGGTAATCGACCGTGCGGCTTTCGCCTGATCGTGATTCAGCAGCCCCTTCATCGGCCGCAATCGCCGGCTGCTGCGGCCCAGCATAGAGCGAGACCAGCGTTTCGGGCCCTTCCGGCTGGTTCGGCGCCGCCGTCACAACGTGCAGCGTAATCCGCTCCAAGGCCAGGTCGTCTTTGGCCAGAACACGCAACGGAACGACGGCCGCGGCCGTCACGAAGGTATCGGCCGAAGGTTGTTCGATGTTCACTGTCGGCGGGCGGTCTTCAATGGCCCGAACCTCGTAGTGCACAGCCTGGCCGCCATGAAAGCCTTCGCGATCTTCGAGGTCGAACGAGTACGTGCCCGACTTTTTGATGACCATCGCCGAATTCGCCCTGGGGCGAGATGGTGAAGGCATGGCCGTCTTCACCCAGTTTGGCCGGAATGGTCGCGCCGCCATCGAGTTTCAGCACGGCCGAGCGCAGCGGCTTGGTCGAGTTGCCCGAGAACTCGACGCGCGTGCCGACGATCGCACGGATGTGCGGTTCGCTCTTGACCGACGGCCAGCCGGTATAGGCTGGGTAGTGCAGCATGACGGAGAGTTGTTCGACGGCCGGCGGCTCGATCACTTCCAACGGCGTCCAGGGCATCGAATCGTCGTCGCCCCCTTCAGCCCTATAGGAGAACGGCCGGGCGACTTCGTCGATGCTGGCGACCATCGTGTTGGGCATCCTTTTCATTGGCTCGACGCGCTCGGGAGTGGCCGGGCCTTCGCCGTCGTAACGATAGTGGATGCGAACTTCGGCCGGCAACTCGCCTCCCAATGCGTCGGTCAGTTCAACTTCGAAGCGGCCGCCCAAAGCGACCCGCGTGACCGGCTGCGAGAACACCAGGTGGTTAACCTTGGGCCAGTCCGTGTTGCCCAGCGGGTTGGCCAGGCGCGTCAAGGCCAAGAAACTTAATCCGGGTGCCGACAGCACCACGGCCAGGCCCAACAGGCAAATCACGGCGGCGCCGAGCACGGCCAGGACGATCGGGCGCGGATCGACCACTTCTCGCAGGTTGAGCGGCTCGACCAGGGCCGTGGTTTCGGCGATTACCTCGCGGCGCAGCGACGGCGAGCCGCTCTCAGGATCGTCGGCCGGCTGCTTGAGAAACTGGATCGTGCTGGCGAACCGCTCGTTGAGATGCGGAAACCGCTTTTCCACACGCAAAGCCAGGTCGACGTCACGCAGTTCTGTCCGGCAGGCCGGCCAAAGATACCGCGAGACAGCCCAAATGCCCACGTTCAGGACCATGAACGTACACATCAGCCGGATGCCGCGATCCTGGAAATGGATCAGGTAGTCGGCCAGGCCGAAGACTGATGAGCGCGGCCACCACCCCGCCAACGAGCCACGCCAGCGCATGCAGCACGACCAGCAACCGCACACGGCGGCGGACTTGGGCCAATTCGTTTTCAAGTACGTGAGGCATAGAGGCTAAATAAAAATGACGAATGGCCAAATTCGAAATTCGAAGGAAATTCCAGTGAACGAAATTCGAACCTTCGTCATTCGGTTTTTATTCGAATTTCGAGATTCGGATTTCGATTTTTTTACAACATTCCTTTTCGTTTGCGGATCACCCATTCGCCAACGATCAATGTCAAAAAGATCATTAGCAACGGCCACTGGTTCCAGAGGACGATGGGCGGCAAGGTCTCAATCGGCACAGGCTGCCCTGGCGGCAGGTCAGAGAGCAGTTTGCTGGTGTCGATCGTCGTGTACCAGCGACCCTTGGTCAATTCGGCGGCCCGTTTCAGTTCGGCCAGCTCCATTTGCACGCGCTCAAATTCGCCGGGGGCCGGAACGACGCGGAAATCGATTGGCGTGCCGCCCCCCTCGAGGGCCGGCGTGGCGATCCAGGCGTGATACTTGCCCACCGGCGGCTTGCTGAGCAGCCCTTCGAACATGCCGCGGCTGGCCGGATTGCGGTGCAACTGCACGCGGCGGTTCTGCTGCCCCTCCTGTTCGATGATCACCGTCACGCCGTCGTCTTGCTCCGGCGCCTTGCGGTCGTCGAGAAAGCGAACCCACAGCCGGACGGATTCGCCCCGACGATACTCGCGGCGATCGGCGGCCAGTTCGGCCGAGCGGTCCTTGCCCAGCAGCTTCGAACGGCTGAGGTAGCGCAACGTCTGCACCCAATAGCGGGCAAAGAACACGTCGCCGACGCGGTAGCGCCAGCGCCAGGTTTCGTCCGTGGCGTGAAACAGAACTTTCCCTGCCCCAACGTATTGCAGACAGATGACCGGCAACTTGTGGCCGGCGCGGCTCGAGCTTTCGGCCAGCACGCGGGCCGCGGGCTTCAAGGTCGGAGCGTCGAACATCCAGTACAGCGGCGGCAGTTGTGCCAGATCTCGGCCGTTTCGTCGATCGTGTCGCCCAATTGCAACGGGGGCATGGCAGCGCCCAACTCGGTCGGGACGACCTGAAAACCTTCGGTGATCGATTCGCTGGTGTCGGGCCCGCCAGCGCCGTTGAAATCGATGGGAATCAGATTCGCCAGCGGCGAATCGCGGTAGGCCTGCGGCGTGAACAGCGGGCCGGCGACGAGCACCAGGCCACCTCCCTTTTCGGTGACGAAGGCCGCGATGTTCTGCATGGCCGTACTGCTCAAGAAACGCCGGATCGACGTCGCCGAACAGAATCACGTCGTACTCGAACAGGTCTTCCTTGCGCTCGGGAAAGACGCGCAAGGCCGTCTTGTCGGTCTCGGCATATTGCAGGTCGGCCTCTTGCAGCACGGTTTTCAACTCGATCGTGCTGTCGCGATGCAGCATTTCCTTCAAATAGCGGAACTCGAAGTTCGGATACGACTGCACGAACAACACGCGGATCTGCTCTTTGCGGACGCTCACCAGCCGCTGCTGGCGGTTATTGTCGGCGTGCAGTTCGTCGCTCAGATGCTCGACTTCGACGACGTACTCGAACTCGCCGACCTGCGTTGGCCGGTAAGGCAGCCGCAGCTTTTGCGGCTTGCCGTCGGGGTCGGCCGTCGGCGCAGCGAGGCCAAGGGCACGTCCTTGCCGCGTTCGTGCAACGTGATTTGCACCGCGCGGCCCGCATAGCCGGTTGCGGTGAGCTTGAATTCGAAGTTGACCACGTCGTCGACAAACACCACGTCGTCGACCAGCAAGTCGCTCAGTTCGAGATCGCGGATGGGCGTTTCGCTGCCCAGCGCGACGGTGAACAGCGGCACCCCTTTGCGGCGGGCGTAGGCGGCGGCGTCGCGAGAGCGAATCGCCTTCGGTCGTGATGCCGTCGGAAAGGATTACGATGGCCGTCGGAGGCGTGCCGCGCAGATCATTGAGCACGGTCCGCACGCCCTGGCCCAGCCGGGTCGATTCGCCGGTCGGCGTGCAGCTTCAATAATCCCGCGGCTAACTGGTCGACGCTGCCCGACTGGCCGCGAACCGCGTCGTCGAGGTAATAGAGCTTGAGCTTGTAGCGTTCGTCGATGGCCCGCAGAAGCATGGCGTTGTCGGCCAGCAATACGCTCTTGGCCAGGTTCAGCCGCGAGGGCTTGTCGAGTCCGGCCGCGGCCAACTCGTGGGCGATCGCGGCGCGGATCTTCTCATCGCTGTAGCGGTCTTCGATGCCCATGCTTTGCGAGTCGTCGACCATGACCACCACATAGGGGAGCCCGGTGCGCTCGAGCGAGAGCATGAACTGGGCCAGCATGAACAGGATGATGAACACCAGCAGCGAGCGGATCGTGGCCAGCGCCAGTCGCAGAGGCCGCGGCTGGCCGTGCCGGTTTCGCGCAGGTAGCAGAAGAACATGAAGGCGACGGAAAAGACGACCAGCAGCACGGTGGCCCAGGGGGGCAAGGGCCAACTGTCGCGCAGCTTCCAGAGCGTGCCCTCGCCCGAGCCGGCGGCTGCCGGCGCCGAGCCATGCTTCGAGCCATTTGGGAAAGGTGCCGCTCATGCCGCGCGCCTGCCGAATAAAAAGGCCAGCAAAGTTTCCAGGAACAGCAGACCCAGCACGGCCAACAGCACGAACTGGTGCAGCGTGTTGCGGCGGACGATCGCCTCGTCAGACTCCAGATTCAAATCCTGCCAGTCGTTGCGCAACTGGAACGGGACGCCGGCCCAAACCCTATCGTGCAATTCGGCCGGCTCCAATTTGGTCAGATCGCTTTCCGCCGTGTCGACGTTGACGCCAAAGGCCTCGGCCGGCAGCTGCGGACCCGGCAGCGAAGCCAGGTAAATGCCGCTGCTGCTGGTATCGGCAAACGTCCACTCGCTGTAATCCCCCTCGGGCTTGAGCCGTACGCTGCTCGAGTCACCACCGGGGGACTTGACTTGGACGGCGGTCAGGCCGGCCAGGTTCCGCAAAGCGTCACCCAGCGGCTGGCCGACCAGCACGTTGCGCTCGGTTTGCTGCCCTCGAACGGCCAACGCCAGCAGTTCCTGCACGATCGGCAAGTAGGTACCCATGACGGGCATGGCGTTCCAGGAAATATCGGCGCTGGTGGCCACGAGGATCGATCGGCCGCGTCCGACCGGCTCTTCGACGATGGCCGGGTCGCCAGTGTCGAACGCCAAGGCCACCTTGGCCGGCGAGTTTTCCGGCAGGATCAGCTTGAAGTATTCGGTGATCGGCGTGGTCAACAGGCCACCTTGCTCCTGGTCGCGGAACGGTGCCAAGAGTGGATGTTGGTAGTTCAAGGGGCTGAAACGGTACTGGCCCAACGGCGCGAGGCTGCCCAGGCTGGCCGGCAGGACGTGCGCCCCTTCGGTGCTGTTGCCGCTCAGGCGGCGATTGTAATTGTCGGCTTGGACCTGGTCGCCTAGAAAGACGATCAGCCCGCCGCCACGCTCAAGATACGATTTGAGCACGCCGGCCTCGTTGGCCGTGAACTGGCCCACGTTCGCCAACGCCAAGCAATCGTAACGGGCCAGATCGGTTTCCAGCAGGGCGCTTTCGGGAACGACGTCAACCTGCACCAGGTTGTGCTCGGGCTGATGTCGATCGGGGGCCAGAGCGACCGCCAGATACTCCGTGGCTCCGCCGGAGCCGCTTCAAGCCCGGCTTGCCGTTGACGCACAGCACGCGAAGCTGATCCTTCACCGTCCAGGGCCAGCCAGCGATGGTTGTCGATATCGAGCAGATCGGCGGCCAAACGCAGTTCAACCGCATGGCTGCCGGAGCTGTCGAAGCGGTAGGGAAAGCTGACGGTGGCGCGGCCCTGGGCGTCGACGTCGACGTACTCTTCGCCCGTGCGCCGTCCGTCGACGAACAGTTCGACCAGTTGATGCGGTCGGGGTTGGCGGCCGAAATTGCGGACTTCGGCTTCGAGCGTGACGTAACGCGACAACGTGGCGAATGGTTCGAGCGAGGCCAATTGCGTGATCGCCATGTTCTCGCTGTCGGCTTGGCCCAGATCGAGCACGACCAGCGTGGCGGCCTGAGCCAGCCGCTGGCTGCGCGAACGAAACTCGTCGGCAGCCCCGCTGCCGCGCCATTCGGGCGCCCAACTGGTGCGGCCCAGGTCGGTGAGGAAATAGACTTCCTCGCGCGTCAGCCGCGGGTATTCGCGGCGGGCTGCCTGCAAAACGTCCTCGACCTTGGACAACGTGGCCGGCAGATCGCCGCCGCCGTGCGGCAAACGCAGATTGTCGATCTCCTCGCGAAACTGCCGGGGTTCGAAGGCGGGCGTGGCCACGACGACGCGCGGCGGCGAACCCATCAAGACCAGCGTGAAGCCGTCGCCCTGGTTGCTCTCGTCGACCACGCGCGTGGCCAGCTCCTTGGCCCGATCGAAGCGGCTCTTGTCGCTGGGCTTGTAGGCCATCGAATACGAGCCGTCGATGACCAGCACCTTGTGCGTGCGTTCGCCTGAGCCCGAGCTTTACGCCAGCCTGCTCGAAGAACGGTTCGGCCACGGCCAGCACCAGCAAGATGATCAGCAACGTGCGCACGGCCAACAGGATCCATTGTTCGATCTGGATCCGCCGCGAGTTCTTGCGCATGGCCATCAGCAGGTATTGCATGGCCGCCCACGGCACCTCGCGATACTTACGCTTCGACAGCAAATGGATGACCAGCGGCGCCGCCGCCGCGGCCAGCCAGCCAAGCATCCAGGGGTGATTGAGGAAACCCATAATAAGAGTGATAAATGCTAAATGCTAAATGATGAATTAAAAACGCATTCCGTAATCATTTAGCACTTATCATTTAGCATTTATCATTTCTATTTCATCCTTGTCATTCGCGACGCCAGGTAACTCGACAGCGCTACGTCCAACGGCTGATCGGTCCGCATTTCGACGTAATCGATTCGCAAGGCGCGGCAACCTTGCTTGACTTCGTGCAGGTACCCGTTGAACTCTTGCAGGTAGGCTTTGCGCAAGAGCGCGGGCTCGGCCAGCACGTCGGGGAACTGCTCCAAACCTTTGAACAGCGTCACCTGCTGAAACGGAAAATCGAGTTCGGCCGGATCGAGCACGTGAAACAGCACGACCTCGTGCCGGCGATGACGGAAGTGTTTCAATCCAGCCATGACGCTCTTCACGTCGTCGAACAAGTCGCTGAACACCAGCACGATGCCCCGCTTCTTGAGCCGCTCAGCCAGGTCGTGGAAGATCGGGCCGATCGACGTCTTGCGCTCGGGCTGCGAGTCTTCCATGACATGCAGTAGTTGCTTCAAGTGCGAAGGATTGCTGCTGGCGCGGACCAGGGCCCGCAGCTCCTTGTCGAACGTAGCCAGGCCAACGCTATCCTGCTGTTGCAGGATCATGTAGGCCAATGCCCCGGCGCTGCACTGCGCATATTCCAGCTTGCTCAGCGACGCTCCGTCGCTCTTGTAGCGCATGCTCTCGCTGGTGTCCAAGAGCATGTAGCTGACCAGGTTGGTCTCTTCTTCGTACTGTTTGAGGTAGATCTTGTCGGTCTTGCCGAAGACTTTCCAATCGACATAGCGCAGATCATCGCCGGGAACGTACTCGCGGTGCTCCGCGAATTCGATCGAGAAGCCGTGGTACGGGCTGCGGTGTACGCCCGAGACGTACCCTTCGACGATCAACCGCGCACGCAGTTCCAGCCCTTGCAGGCTAGCCAGCGTCTGCGGATTTAAATACTTCTGGTAGTTTTCCACCGGCACTGCTACCTTCGTCGCTGGGAATGGTTTCGATCAGCTTCTGCACGATCCAATCGGGCTTGATCCCTTCGGCTTCGGCGTTGAAGTTGGTGATGATGCGGTGCCGCAGCACGGGAGCGGCCACGGCGCGGATGTCTTCGCAGTTGGCGTAAAAGCGGCCGTGCAACACAGCCCGGGCCTTGGCCGCCAGCACCAGGAACTGGCTGGCTCGCGGCCCGGCGCCCCAGCTCACATAGCTCTCGATGAAGTCGGGCACGTTCCCTTTCTCGCGCCGCGTGAGCCGCGTGAACTTCAACGCGTAGCGGCTGACGTGATCGGCCACAGGCACTTTGCGGACGATCTGCTGCAGGTTCAGAATCTCTTCGCCCGAGAGCGTGGGTTCGGCCTTCTGCGGCAGATCGGCCGTCGTGCGGCGGACGATTTGCAATTCTTCTTCCTCGTCGGGATAGTCGACGAAGGTGTTGAACATGAAGCGGTCGAGCTGAGCCTCGGGCAGCGGGTAGGTGCCTTCCTGCTCGATCGGATTCTGCGTGGCCAGCACGAAGAACGGCTCGTTGAGCTGATGACGCTGACCGCCGACGGTGACCTGGTGCTCCTGCATCGCTTCCAGCAGGGCCGCCTGCGTTTTGGGGGGCGTGCGGTTGATCTCGTCGGCCAGGATGATGTTGGCGAAGATCGGGCCGGGCAGGAACTTGAATGCCCGCACGCCGGTGAGCTTGTCGTCCTGGATGACTTCAGTGCCGGTAATGTCCGACGGCATCAGGTCGGGGGTGAACTGGATGCGGCTGAACTTCAGCGAGAGCGTGTCGGCCAGGGTGCGGATCATCAACGTCTTGGCCAGGCCGGGCACGCCGACCAGCAAGCAATGGCCGCGGGCGAACATAGCCACCAGCAACTCTTCGATCACCGTTTGCTGGCCGACGATCACCTTGCTCAGCTCATGAGTGATTCGCTGATAGGCGTCGTTGAGCCGGTTGACTGCCTGTACGTCGTCGTCGTGGAGCATCGTAGGCTATCTTCCTGGGGTAAAAGATATTCAGCGAGTTCTTTGAGTGTCCACTGGGCTGACTGAAACTGAGGCTGAGCCCGGGGCGTAAGCCCCGGGTTACGGGGCGGGGCGAAACGGTGGTCCATGGGCGGTCAGGGTCGGTCAGACTTATCCCCGGGCTCACGCCCGGGGCTCGGTGGTTGTGTATTGGAAGTCGGATTTGTAGGGTGCTCTGTGAGCACCACGTCCTGCGTTCTTTCGGCGTTGTCATGGTGCTCGCAGAGCACCCTACGGTTGCCCGGGGGTTACGGCTGTTTTTGCTCCGGCTTGTTGGCATTCAATCGCATGCCGCTCTGTTGGTCCAGGGCAAACAGCTTGTCATTGGTCACGACGAACAAAAATCCGCCGGCTACGAGCAGGTTGCCGCCATGCAATGGCTCCTGCACCGGAGTCGCCCCGGGCCGAAAGCTCGATCGGCTGCCGGGCTCGTTGGCAGGTCTGCTGGTCGAAGACATGGATCTGGTCCGCCGAGGGCCAGTACACCCGATCCCCGACGAGGACGCCGCGGCCGCACGACTTCAAACCGTCCTTTGGCGTTTCAGGGAAGTAAATCCGCGGTTTGCCACTGACGATGTCGATGGCCCACAGACTTCTGCCGCTTGCCCAGAGCGTTCCGTGCGCCACCCCCAGCAAATGCGTGGGAGCGTCGGGTGGGTCGCCCCTGGGAAGCCGTTTCCAAAACAACAGTCCCGTTGCGGCGTCGAGCCCATAACTCTTCCGCGTCGGCGGAAGCCACGAAGATCTTGCCTTGATCGTATAGGCACGGCGTCAAATCGCGATAGAAATGCGTTGCCCGTTCGCTCAAGTCGCCAGCCTTGGCCCGGGGGTAAATGGTCAGCCATTCAATCTGCCCACGGCGTGTATCCAAAGCTGCGACTGCGCCGAGGTTGGTGTTGTAATAGAGCCGCTGGCCGTCGAGTGTGAGCAAATTCGACGTGATCTCGTTCGATTGGCCCTGACCCGGCGTTTCGGCACTGGAGACCATCCGGCGCCACTTGAGTTTGCCACTCTGTGCGTCGAAACAACCCACATGAGCCTGCGGCCGAACGTCGCTGCGGCGCATGCCGACATAGACATTGTCGCCGTCGCAAAGCGGCGAGCCCTCGAAGGCCCACTTGTCGTCGGGCGGTTCGATGCGCCAGACCAGGCTTCCCTGCCGCACCAGGTCGATGCAGGCCAGGCAGCCTTTGTCCATCGGCAATGGTTGTTCGCTCTGGCTACTGGTAACCGGGTTTCCCAATCGCACATACAGCCGGTTTCCGAACGCCGTCATTGTGAAGCGCGGCGTCCCCAGGGCGTTGCGGATGCTGCCGCGGTCGACGCCCAGGGTTTCGTCGCGGAAGATCACGGGGTCGGGGCCCCACACGGGTTTGCCGGTTTGCACGTCGAACGCCAGGACTTCGGTTTGCGTGTTCAACAGCAGCAGGTTGCCGACGACCAGCGGAAAATAGCTGAGCGGCGAACGCTGCTCCTCGCCGGCGTGCGCCATTGAGTAGCTCATATCGGCGGCCGGCGGCCTTGGGGAGCGGCTGGAGCCATTTGACGACGCCCACGTCCAGGTTCCCGCGCTGCGCGATTGCGTTCCGGCGAACCGGCAAAGGTCAGCCAATCGTCGCTCGCCGCCGGCAGCGGCCAACTGGCGGCCGACTCCAGCAGGCCGCTGAGCAACTGAACGTAGTTTGCGTTTTTGCCGCCGAGGTTGCCGGTGGCATCGGCGAAACCGGCCCGCAACTCGGCGAGGTTCTTACGAGCCGGTCCGGCGAGCCTTCGAGGATCGCGACCAGCGTCAGCCGGGCCAGCACGTCGGCCGGCGGAATGTCGGAATCAGGATAGCTGAGCCAGGGGGGAAGCAAATCGCGGCGGCTGGCCGCCGCCCGCTGCCAATAGTCGGGGGGCAGGATCCGCTGCCAACTTTCGCGGGCCAGCCGGTGGTCGCCCGTTCAGGGCCAATTCGCCCAGCAGGTAGCAGGCGTTGTCGCCCCAGCTGCTGGCGAAGAACTGATCCACCACTTCCGCCAGTCGATCGGCATCGCGTTGGCGACCGCTTCGTCGAAGAGCTTTTTGGCCTGCGGATCGACCCGGTCACGGTACAAAGCCAGGCCGGCGGGGGGCATACCGGCCAATTGCAGCTGGCAATAGTCGCGGAGATTGAGGTAATGCCGCAACTGGTAGCGGACCAGCGGCAAACGGTGTGGGTCGTTCGGCTTCGGCCGCAGAGGTAGTCTCGCATGTACGGCTGCAACGGCGTGGCCACGACCTTTTCGCCGTGGTTTTCCATCACCTGGCGCAAGGTTTCGACCGCCTCGTCCCACTGCTCGTTGGCCACAAACGCCCGCACGCGTTCGAGATGCGTCTTGGTGGCCGAGTCGGCTTCGTCGAGATAGACCGAGTCGGAGAGCTCGAAATGGGTGGGCATGCCGCCCATGTTGAGCCCGAAGTTGAACTGCACCGGCAGAGGGCGGGCGATAGCAGAACACGAAGTCGTGATCGGCAGCAGCCAGCCAGCTCGCCCTATTCAAGGCATGCCGTACACCCTACCCGGCCAGCAAACCTTAGGCCTGCAGCGAGCCGCTTTCGTTCCGGCGCGGCCGCACCGTCGCCGCCTTGTTCGCTGGCCGGCGACGGCCGGAGCAAATCTCCGGGCCACGCAACCATAAGTATAGGCAAGCCCGTCAGTTAGTGGAAGCAGCAGTGCCAGGGCTGGCTTCCGGGGGGGCCCGCGTGACTGGGCCGCCCCAGCGCTTGAAAACCCGTCCGTTCGGGGTTAGGGAAGCTCTTGGATCTCGACCTTTCGGATTGTAGCGTCCCCTTCTTCAGGAGGCCGCCGACGGCGCCGACGTTATTCGGATACTCGTTCCGAAACCAATATCCAATCCTCGTGCCGTTGATGCGGATCGCGCATGCCGGGGATTTGTGTTGGTGAAGCGGACCGTCATGAATTCGTCGTACGGAGACGACTGTATCTTGATGCCAACTCTTTGAAGGGAGGAACGTCGATCGCTGCCTCCACCCACAATATCTTTCCCCTCATCGACGACCGGCGAAACAATGCCCGAGTAGCCGCCTTGCCATCGGGCTGGAGACGCAGCCGACCCAGGCTTCGGTCCCCTTGGATGCCGCAAATTCGATCGTCACCACGAAATTGGCATATTTGGCGTTTGAGCTGATCAAGGCACTCTCGGCTTTGGCCATGGTCAGCAGCCCATCCCGGATGATTCCGGCGCGGTTCTTGGGGTCGAATTTCATGCCCAGCAGCTTTTTGCCGTCGAAAAGAATGACGGTATCCTTCGCATTGTCGCCGGCGGGCGTCGCCGCTTTCTCCGTAGTCTCTGGCGGCGATTCTACGACCGGGTTGGAAGTCGAGGCAGCGGTCGCGGCCAAAACAACGCGGAAGCCACGCGTGTTCATGGCCGACGTGGCGGCGAAATGGCCGCGCCGGGCCGAACGACGAGCAGATTGCGTTCGCATACCAATCCCCGCCGCGCGCGACGTGCTCGCCGCCATAATTCGGCCCTATGGGATCGTGGCTCGACGAACGCGCATAAACGCCGGGGTCGTAAAAATCCTGGCACCATTCGCCGACGTTGCCGTGCATGTCGTATAGGCCGAAAGCATTGGGTTGCTTGGTCGCCACCGGCTGCGGAGCCCGCGGACAATACGGATTGCACCAGATATACGGCTCGACATCCTGAGGTTGCACGTCGGGCGAGAAGAAACGGGTTGTGCCGGCGCGGCAAGCATATTCCCACTGGGCCTCGGTTGGCAGACGATAGCCGTCGGCGTTTGAAATCCGTTCCCAACTTGCGCCGGATCGCTGGTAGCAGGGCTGCGATGTTCTTTGGCGCTCAGCCAGTTGCAGAACGCCACAGCATCGTTCCAACTGACGGCCGTGACGGGGCGGTCGTCGCTGGCCGGCCCATCGTATTGGGGTGTACGCCATGTCGTGTCTTTGTCACTCATGAACCACTTCATCTGCGAGAAATCGAACCGGCCCGCCCCGGTGCGCTCGGCATCGGTCTGGTATTTCTCGCCCTCGACGAACTGGCGGAATTGGCGGTGGTGACTTCGGCTGCACCGAGCAAAAAAGGCTCGCTAATCGTCACCCAATGCTGAGGCGTTTCGTCCGGCGTGTCGGATTGGGCTTCGTTCATCCTTTGGCCGGCGGGGCCTGCCAGCTTCTTGGCTCATCAATGTCCTGCTGGCTGCTTCCCATCTGGAACTTGCCCGGAGGCACCAGGATCATCTTCATGCCCAATGTATTCGTAGTTTCTACGGTCGTGCCCAGGCACCGGCCCAAACGTTCTGCTGCGCACCGCCTGCTTGAATCGAACGGCGCACCCAGGCTGAGAACCGCCGACGGTGTTGGAGGTCGACACAGCAATCTCGGTGGCAGCCGGCCCCGAACCAGCGGAGACACAGGTACCGTACCGCTGGCGCGACGGGCGTTACAGCCTTAGGAGCAACCGACGCCTGGGCAGGTGGCGCCGCCTGTGGAATTGAGGCCTGTGGAGCCGGCATGGAAGCAACCATCGGCGGCGTGGCCGGCTTGTCCTCTCGTTCCAGATATTTAATCAAATACGTGACCAGCACCGGCGCGATGATCGTGGCGAATGTCCGCCGATCAATTTCACGACCAGGCTGATGGGCTTCGCCAAGACTACGGTATCGGGCATGCGCGTCAGCGACTTCGACGCCCGGTCTGTTTTTCGTTCGCGAACCGCAGGCGATTGTGGATCGAAGAGCATGGCCGAAATGTCTGTGGCCGGGACGGAGATGCTGCCGCTACGGCAATCGCCGGCGTCACCGGAACCGCTTGTGCCACCGGAACCGGAGCCAATTGAATACGGCCTGAACTCAACGGTTCGAGTGCTGCGATAACCTCGTCCATGGTTTGAAAGCGGTCTTCCGGCCGTTTGGCAATCATTTTTCCAAACGTTGCGTCGACGCCGGTGGTACCTTCGGCGCTTAAATGCGCAATGAGGAATCGGCTGCTCGCGGTGAGCCAGGATCATCTGCGTAAAGTTTTCGCAGGGGTACACGTCTTCGGCCGTCAGCAGGCGATAGAGCGTGCAGCCCAGGCTGTCAATATCGCTGCGGACGTCTGCCCGACGGGTATCGAACGCTTGTTCAGGCGGCATGTACGCCGCGGTACCCATCGTTTGTCCGGTTTGCGTCAGTCCCTCCTGAACCGAAGCCGCATCCAGCGGGTCGTCGAACCGCGCCAGACCCATGTCGAGGATTTTGACGTTGTCCTCGTGGTCGACCAGCAAGTTCGCGGGCTTGATATCGCGATGGATCACGCCTTTAGAATGAGCATAGGCCAGCCCTCGGGCGGCCTGCAGCATATAGCGCACGGCCTTGTCGACCGGCAGCGGGCCGTTCTGCTTCACGAGCCTCGAAAGGTCGAGGCCAGCGACGTACTGCATTACCAGGAAGAAGGCGCCGCGGTTTTCGCCCGCGTCGTAGGCCGTAACGATATGGGGATGTTCGAGCCGTGCCGCGGCTTTTACCTCGCGTTGGAACCGGGCCACGGCCTCGGGCGATTTGATGGCTGCGGACGGGAGCATCTTGATGGCCACGATGCGATCCATGCGGCGATGCCGAGCCTTGAACACCTGGCCCATCCCGCCGGCGCCGATCTTGTCGAGGATCACATAGTCGCCCAGCACCAACCGGGCGGCCCTGCCCTGCAGGGCTTCGTTCGCCTGGAACAGCGTCAACTTGCCCAGCTTGACCAGTTGCTTGGCGAACGGCTTGAGGTCGCCTCGCTCGGCGGTAGGCAGCGCTTGCGAGATCGAATCGAGTTCCGACGCGGGGACGAGCCCGGCGGTGGAAAGCGCTTGGGAGAACTGTTCCAGCGATAATGGCATGGCTGCCCAAGAATACGAGCGACATGGTCCGCAAACCAGTAGTCGATCATACCCGCACCAGGCAGTCGGAACAACAATTCGCAGCGCGGCCGGTTGCCAGCACCGGCCCGAGGCCACTAAAATCGCGAAGCGAGCCCAGGCCGGGAGAAATGTCCGGCCTGGGCTCGGCTTGGCGGGCACCGGATTGTGAAGCGATCCGCGAGAAATGATGTCTCGCGGAGCGTTGGGGTCGCGTCGAACGGGCTCAGTTCTGCACCAGCTCCGTGCGGCGCAGGGGCAGCAGCTTCCACACCCAGCCAGTCCCTTCGCGGTAGTCGCCAGCGATGTAGGCCGAGACGCCGCCGCCGAAGTAAACCTGATCGGCGCTGAAGAAAATCTTCGAGGGGTAGTTCTCGCCGTCCCATTGGGTCTTGAAGACCCAGCCGTCGACGTTGCCGATTCGCTTCGAGCCCATGAATTGCAGCTTCGTCGTGCCCAGCGCCTGCTTGCTGGTGTCGGGGTAGTTGTGAACGACGATCATGCCTTCGGCGTCGTCCTTGTTCGTGACTTCGAACGAGCCCAATTCGCCGACGTAGCCGAAGTTGGGGTCGTTCATGGTGCTCGAAGCGTCGGCTTCTTCGAGCTTGCCCAGTTGCGGCGAGACGTGCTTGCTCGCCGCCATTTCCGCTCCGACCGCCAGGGCCGAGACGGCCACGACAATCGCCACGCTCCAGATTCCGACCAGCACGCGCAATTTCAGCTTGGACATGTTTCACTCCTTTGACGGGTTCTAAACTCACCGGCGACTGCGGTGTTCGACAGGAACGGCCCAAATCAGCCGCTTGCTCCGTCGTTGTAGCGGCACGCAGTTAGCCGCGTTTGAGGGGGCCGTGAATTCGCAGTGAGTCTGGCGCTAAGCCCGGATGAATCAAGATTTGCGAATCTCTCAGCACGAACGCGCAAATTCGCCCGCGGCCAGGAATCGGACGCCTGCGGCGCCGATCACGATTGCGCGAAGCCTTCGACCAGCCGTCCGATATAGAACATTGCGACGGCCGCGATGAGCATCACCAGCATGCTGCCCAGCGGCAGCTTGTCGGCGAGTTGCAGCACGATCGACAGCGGGGGGAGAACCAGGGCAATACGTTGCAACAAGCGGCCGAAGGTGCGCATGGCGGGGGGCAACGGGGAGGAGTGCTAAATGATAAATGATAAGTGCTAAATGGTCGACGGTCTGCCATTTAGCACTTATCATTTATCATTTAGCATTTCCCTATGCGTTTATCTACCCTGCTGGCCCGAAGTTGTCGCCTGCGGCCTGCCCTCGCTGTGGCCAAGGCAAGTTGTTCAACGGCTGGCTCAGCATGCCGCCGACGTGCGATCATTGCGGCCTGGTTTACCAGCGCGAGCCGGGCTACTTCCTGGGCTCGATCTATTTCAACTACGGCATCACGGCTTTGCTGGTGACGGTGGGCTATTTCGCCGGCTTCTTCTTCACGACCATCCCGAACGACGTCCTGCTCGGCGGGCTGCTGGTCTTCATCCTGCTCTTTCCCTTGTGGTTCTTCCGTTACGCCCGCAGCCTGTGGATGGGCTTCGATGAGCTCTTCGACAGCCGAAGCGGTGACGGAAGTGACCGGAGTACGTAGGGCCGGTTCGTACAACCTCGAAGCGGATACACGCCCCTGGCAATTGCATAATGGATGTTTGTGCCGCGCATCAACACGGATACGCGCGGATTAGGAAAACGGAGTATCGTGTAGGAGGCCGGACTTGGAAAAATTGGCCCTCGGTGTAGAGCAGTCTCCCGTGCCATCGACGTGTGTTCGAAGCCAAGACGACACGCACGCCGGTTGGAGCTTTTTGCTATCTGGAATCGCCACCTGGCTCGTGCTGGCCGGGTTTTGGATTCGATGGCAGACCTACTACAAATACTATGGTCGCACAGATCTCGACATGCCCGATTGGTTTGCAATCAATATCGGCATGATGGTCAAGATCGGCCCGCTGATGTTGCTGGCCGGCACCGCACATTGAACGTCATCGCCCTCGCGGTGTTCGTCGATTGGGTAAGACGCCAGGGCTGGCCGTTGCGATTAGGCTTTGTCCTAAGCTGGTTGGGATCTTTGACGTTGACGGCATTGCTCATGCTGTCCGTCAAGCCGTGATACTAATCGTAACTGGCATCGCCGTCGTAGACGGACGGATCCCAAACCTCCGGCCGAGCCAGTTGCGCGGCGAGTTTCGTGTCGGGCGTGCGATAATAAAACGGCCAACAGGGAAGATCCCGACGGTAGGGGGCGAAGCGATCGAAACTTTGCATTTTCTGCAGCCCGCAGCCGACGTGTTCCAGGACGTGAAACTTTTCGGCGATGCACTTCCGCAATGCGTGCCGGAGCAACCCGGGCAACAGATCTTCTTGCAAATCAAGCGTCTGGTAATCGACCAATCGCATGCGGCGGACGGCGTCGCTCGGGTCTTGTCGTTTCACGATGCAATCAGCTTGCGTCTTCAACCCGTTGCGGGACGCCGTGAAGATCCACAGGCGTCCCACTCGCAATGGCCCGGAAAATGCCAGGCGAGCGTCCGAGCGTTCACCGCCAGCAGCTTGTCGGGATGGTGCGAACGACTCGCCCCAGAAAGCATCGAAACGGGGGTCGAATTTCGACGCTTCTGCGATCTCGCCGAGCGGGAGTCTCGGGAACGATCGAAGCAGCAAGGCATCTTTCAACCGGAGCCACATCCCGGCGGGGTAGGACGCAGCGGGCCCAGGGCACCCCTTGATCCGCAAGGCCTCTTCCGCGAAACCGCGAACGCGGACACCCGGAACGCGGCCTTTTGCAGGTCGCCGATTGGCATCGGTCGACGAGCCGAACGGCGGTGCATTCGGACCAACGGTGGGTCGACGAAGAGATCGACGCCCGGCTGGTTGAAGTATTCGTCCATCAGCGAGAGAGCGAACCCGCGATATTTTGGGTCGACGACCCAGGCGCGGCCGTTCGCGGAGATCCGCTCCCGGCCGCGAAACCTGTAGAGCGAAGGCATGTTGGCCAGCGAGCCGACGATTTGCTGCGGCATCTTCCAGTACCCAGCCGATCGGCCAGTCGTTGCCGAGGCCTGGCCGAGCGGGTTCTGCGCCCAGTTACGCCAGTCGCCCCGTGGCATGCTCACCAGGCCGTTGGAGGATTCGAGCTGCGCGATCTGTTCGTAGTCATCGAGGCTCGGCCGGTCGCAGGTGGAGGGGAGGGTTGCCACGCTCATGGTTTCTCGCCGTAGGGAAGCGGCAACGCCTTTAGGCCGGAGTACCAGGTTGTCCGCCACACGAGCGGTTCGCCCGCCAGTTCGAGCCTCGGGAATCGTTGTAACAGGTTTGAAAGGCGATCTGCCCCTCGATCCGGGCCAGCGGCGCACCGAAACAGAAGTGGGCGGCCCACCCGAAAGCGAGGTGCCGGTTGTCGGGACGGCGAAGTCAAGCCGGTCGGGATCGGGAAAGCGCTTCGGATCGCGGTTGCCGGCGGCCATGACGGCGATCATCGCTTGTCGTTTGCGGATCAGCTTTCCGCCAAGCTCCACGTCGTCCGGAGCCAGCCGGGCGGTGTGCTGGCTGGGACTCTCATAGCGCAGCAGTTCCTCGACCGCCGACGGGATCAACACAGGCTCGCTTTGCAGTCTCTGCCGGGATTACGGAGGAGCGAGAGCATCCCGTTGCTGATCAGATTGGTCGTCGTCTCCGGCCGCCGACCATGGTGACGATGCAGTTTGCGACGACTTCCTCTCGGTCAGTCGATCGCCATCGACCTCGGCCGTCATCAGCGAATGGATCAGCCCTTCACGCGGCCTGTCGCGTGCTCGCGGATCGCGTACTGGAATACGCGGCAGGTTCTCGACCGCATGCAGCACTCCGGGCAGTCGGTCGGGGTTGTGCTGGAAGTTGCCGAGCATCTCTGCGAAGTCACCGACCAGTCTTTCAACTGCTCGTGGTCCTCGACCGGCACGCCCAGCATTTCGGCGGTCACGATCGCCGGCAGCGGCTCCGCGAAATCGGCGAGCAAGTCCATCCGGCCCGCCGCGGGCACACGTCATCGATCAGCGCGTCGCAGTTTCCTGGATTGAATACGGAGCACGCGCACCCGGCGGGCTGAAGGCGCCAGAAGCGAGCCTCGCAGCCGCGCGTGCGCAGCGCCTCATGAAAGCATCTGCTTGACCATCACCTTCGCGATCGGGCCCACCCGGGCGCCCCATCGCTTCGAATTTCCGGCGTGGCGTTCGTCGGCGGAGAATCGATGAGGACCGTAATCACGTCCTCGTAGCGCGTGACCACCCAGGCGTGCAGATAAGGGTCCCAATGGACCGGGTCTTCAGTTCGAAGGCGGTGGTAGAGGGGATAAGGATTGGCCAGCACTTCCGGATCGAGGAGATGGTACAGGCTTAGCGGAGCTTCTGTGGACGTGTAAGGCATTGGAACCTTTGCCGATGAGGCCCGCAATCTCGGCCGACAGCGCGGCGACGGTCGGAGCGTTGAAGAGTTGCCGCAGCGTGAGTTTCACGCCGAACAGATCATGAACCCGCCGTACCGAGTTGAGCGGCCAGCATGGATCGGCCACCAATCAAGAAGAAATTATCCTCCGGGGCGATCGAGGGCTGGCCCAACAGCGAAGCGATCGGCGCAGCCAGCTTGGGTTGCACCTCATGGCCTACGGCTCCTTCGTCCATGTTGGTCGGAGCACGGCTGGGCAGCAGCGTCTCGGGCGAGGGGGCGGGCAGCGCAGGCTTGTCCAGCTTTCCGTTGGGAGTGATCGGCAGCTCGGCAATTTTGAGGAATTGCCCGGGGATCATGTAGTCGGGTAATCGCATAGCTAGAAACTCTCGCAGTTCAGTGGTCGTTAATTTGGCGTCATGGGCCGCCACGATATAGGCGACCAACACCGGGCCGGCCTCGCTTTCGTTGGCAATCGCGGCATGGCTTCCACGCCC
>CAVQAC010000020.1:0-131640 GCA_963710365.1 uncultured Planctomycetales bacterium | reverse complement strand
TTGCACGTTCAAGGCCGTCCCGGTCAGGTACAGCATCGGCAACACGCCCCCCAGCGAGATCGGCACGACGAGCATCACCGTCAGCGGAACGACGAAGGAGCGGTCCAAGCCGACCATCAGGAAATACATCAGCAACGAGGCCAGCAGCAGCCCGAAGCCCAGGTTGTGAAACGTGTCCTGCATGCGGGCATATTCTCCGGTCAATAAGAATCTTCGACCCCAAGAGCGTCTTCTTCTCGCCGCCGGTTACGCGGGGATCGAACGTCGACCAGGTATTGTCCGGGTTGTGTTTGCCGAAGCCGTCGATCAACTTCGAAACATCATCGGCAATGTGGCCCAGGTCGCGGCCTTCGACATTGAGCGTCAAATCGATGGTGGGCTGGATATTGGAATGCGTCACTTCGGAAGGAACCGTGGTGCGGCTGATCGTGCCTACCGATCGCAAGGGGACGGGCGCCTTCTGATTGGGGCTGGTGATCGGAATATCGAGCAACGTATCGATCGATTGAATCTCGCTCTCCGGGTACTGCACGCCGACGAAATACTGGTTGTGCGTGACCGGGTCGATCCAGAAATTACGCTTGTTGAACGAGATGCTGGAGTTGGTCGCGGCGACGACGTTCCGCATGACGTCCCCCTGGGTCAGGCCCAACTCGGCCGCCTTGGCGCGATCCACGTTGATCATGAGCTCCGGGTAGTTCATGCGTTGGATGATTCTGGCGTCGACCACTCCGGGAACTGCGCACGACTTCTTGTTTGATCGCCGCAGCTACCTCAGCAGCCACGCCCAACTGCTTGGCGGTGATGCGCACGGTCAGCGGCGAAGACCGGCCTTCGTTGAACGCGCCGCGGACCATGCCTCCCGAGTCGAACGAGAACTCCAAGTCGGTGAAGTGGGGGTTCGCGGCGAAACCCCGCCGCAAGGCTGACATATTCCTGAGCCGATGACTGCGATGTTCACGCAATTGCACTTTCACGACGCCGTCCATCGGCCCGGCGTTGGGTGTGTAAGCCGCCGACCAGTCGGGCGTGACTCCCATTTCCGAAACGATGATTTCCAAGTCGTGCTCTGGAATCGTCTTGCGAATGAAGTCCTCGACTTCCGCGATGCCCGCCTCGGTCAGTTCGATGCGCGTCCCGGTCGGGGCTCGCACGGCGATTTCAAACGCGCCGGCGTCGACTTCGGGGAAGTATTCGCGCCGCAGATGGGGGCCGAGGAACACGACGGCACAAAACAGCGCCGCAAAACTTCCGCCGACGACCGCAATCCGGTGCCGCAGGGCAAAATCCAATCCCTCGACGTACAGGGCAATGCCACGGTCGATCAACGCTTCCCAACGGGCGAACAAACGGGCAATTCGACCTGGCTCGGCATGGCCGTGCGCGCCGTGCGATCTCAGCAGCAGCGCACTGTATGAAGGCACCAGGCTGCGCGAGAGGAGGTACGCCACGACCATGGCAAAGAACACGGCGAATGCCATCGGGCGGAACAGAAACTGTCCCATGCCTGGCATCATAGCCAGCGGCATCAGCACCAGGAACGTACACAGCGTCGACACCAACTCGGGCATGGCGACTTCGCTGGCCCCCAGAAAGGCCGCCTCGTCCGACGTAGCCCCGAGAGCCAGATGGCGATGCGTGTTTTCCAGGCAGATGATCGCGCTATCTACCAGCGGACCGATCGCCAGGGCCAGCCCGGCGAGCGTCATCACGTTGATGGTCTGACCAATCGAATACAGGAAGGCGACCGCGGCCAGCACGGACAAGGGAATGGTCATCACCGCGATCAACGTCATCCGCCACTGGCCGAGGAAGATCAGAATCACCAGCGAGCAGAGGATGGCGCCCAGCATGCCTTCCTGCACCAGCGCATAGATCGACGTTCGCACATAGACCGACTGGTCCATCACGACTTTCAGATTGATATCCGACTTGCTGAGCCGCGCCGTCATGTCGGGGATTGATTTCTTGAGAGTGTCGACGACGCTCAGCGTGCTGGCCCCCAATTGACGGTAGACCGGAACATAGACCTGGCGGCGGCCGTTGACGCGGACGATATTCGTCTGGATATAGGACGAATCGCTGGGCGTGGCGACGTCGCGCATGTAAGCCGCGTTGCCGTACGTGCTGCGCAGCGGCATCTGGCCCATTTCGGAAACGAAGTCGAACATCGAGTTGGAATTGACCGCGTAGTCGAGAAAACCGAGCTTCACGCTGCCGGTGGGCAAAAACAAGTTGTAGTTGTCCATCGAATTCATCACGTCCGTCGGCGACAGCCCGCGAGCCTGCATCTTGATGCGATCCAAGTAGAGCATCACGGCGCGTATCTTGCCGCCGTAGACGACGGGAGCGACCGCGCCCGGGATGCTCATAATCATATTGCGGACTTCGTAACGCCCGACGTCGTAGAGCACCGCCTCGGGTTCCTGCTTGCTATCCAAAGCCACCAGGCTGACCGGCACGGTGCTGGTGGGATCGAAAGGCAATACCACGGGGGGCAACGTGCCGGGCGGCAAATTCGGAATCGCTGCCGTCGACAGCGAGTTCACTTGCGTCAAAGCAGCCGTTGGGATCGGCATCGGTTTGAAAGTAGTTGCGCACGATACTGGCGCCGACGATCGAGCGCGACTCTTGCCGGGCCATGCCGTTGGCCTGCCCCACCCAGCGCTCCATGCGGTTGGTGATGTCCTTCTCCATGCCTTCGGCGGGCATGCCCCCGTAGAAGGTCAGCACCTGTACTGCGGGGCTCTTGAATATTGGCAGAATGTCGATCGGAATCTTCTGCAGCGTCAGTCCGCCGAGCACCAGAATCGCCAGCGCCATGACGGTGACCGCGTACGGATTTTTCAGCGATCCGCGAATCAAGCCATTCATCGATTGATGCCTTTGCGTTTTCTACGGGTGACTTCTGCAGCCCATGCACCGCGATGCCGGACAGCCGGGATTCTGCGGCTTCAAAGCGGACCGTGTCGCGAGGGAAAGTGAGCGGCGAACGTCACCGGTTTCCGTGGGAGCGATCGGATGGCCACTTCGAGGTTTCAAGTTTGGACAAGGCGAGAGCCGCTGCGGTTGCGGGGGCTAGTGCCCCGTTTTTTCCGCCACCGCTTGGGCCGGTGAAGCCGTTACGACGGTTCCGTCGGACAGGCCGGCGGGTGGTTGCACAATAACCTCATCCGCCGTCGTCAAGCCCGCCAGGACTTCGACATAAACGCCGGTATCCTTGCCCACCTTCACGTGCGTAAGTCGAGCCTTGCCCTGCTGTACGACGAACACCTGGCTCTTGCCATGTTGCTCATCGCCGACCAGGCACGCCGACGAAATCGTAACGCCTGCCGGCGCCGGTTCGAGCTCGATGTCGACTTTTCCGTACATCCCGTCTCGGATCAACCCGGCCGGGTTCGGCAAATCAATTTCGATCCGCATGGCGCAGTGTTTCCGGATCTTCGGCATCCGCGACGCGTGAGATGGTTCCCTCAAAAGCGTGATCCGGCAGAGCATCGAGCCGGACCTTGGCCTTGTCGCCGGGATTGGTATACGGCACTTCCTTGTCCGGTATCTGCACGACAACGCGCATCAGATCCATTCGGTCCACGCACAGCAGCGGGATCTGCCCGCCCTGATCCGGGGCGCGAATGAAGGCACCGCGATAGAAGTTGCGGCGCGTTATCACGCCGTCATAGGGTGATGTGATCTTCGTATACGCGACCATCACCTGGGCCTTCTCGAACGATGCGTCCGCGACGCGAACTTTGGCGTCCGCCATGACCAAATCGGCGCGGGCCTGGTCGACTCGGGCTGCATCGGCAGCGGCCTGTTTTCGAGCCGTAAGAACCGCGCTGCTCGCCTCGCGCACGGCCGCTTCGGCGGCATGCAGTTGGTCGAGTTTCTCGTCCACGAGCCGATCCTCGATGCTGTTCATCTTGCTCAAATCGAAGATGCGATGGTATTGCTTGTCGCGGAAGTTCTTTTCGGCTTCGCGGCGCTGCACGTCGGCTTCGGTCTGCACGACATAGGCTTCGGCCGCTACCTGATCGGCGATCGCGCTTTTGATGCGAGATTCCATTTGCACGACCTCGGCCTTCGACTGCTGTTGCATGGCCGCGGCGTATTCCAACTCCTTGGTCAACTCGGGCACATAGATTTCCGCCAGGACTTGATTGCGTTTCACGCGCAAACCGATGTCGACGTTCTGGGTTTGCAAGTAGCCCGACACCTTGGAATACAACTCGGCGGATTCGTACGAATGTGCCGAACCGGGTTGCGAGGTTGTGCGCGATGCCACCGGGCTTCGGATGGACTGTCTCGACGCGTGTTGCATACTGGGAAGTGCTTGGCCCGGAGTTTTCGGCAGCCGGGCTCCCTGCAATCGGTGAAGAATGATTCTCTTCAGCCTGCGAAGAATGGCCATGGCTCAATTCAAACGCGCAAATCGCCAGGACCACAGTCCCGGCCGCAACGCCGGCAATCCGCAGTGGTGTCAGAAGTTCTGCTAAACGCATGCCTGATCCTCGGACGCAACCCAGCGGCGTGATTTGGTTCTGACGATTGGATCGCCGGGTATAAAGGGAGCCGTACCTAAGAGTATACGAGCATCGTAATTCCGTGCGAGACTCGTGCAGATATAAGGGTGCTGGGGAATTTTCCTACCGTGCTTCGTAAGATTAAGGAATCGTTAGGATTTCGAGTCCCGGTGGGCTCCATACTGGATGGTCTTCAAGCGAAGGGCGTCAGGGTGTTGCAGGCGGCGCAGGGACCACTGGATTGATGAGATTTCCGGCCTGAGCTGCAGCCTGGAACGGCGGCTGCCCTAGGGCCACAAACAGCTCGAATTGGGCGCGGTTGTCGTTGACGAAGGCGTTGACCAGGGCTTCCCGTGCCTCGATCAGAAGCTGTACGCTATTGCGAACTTCGATGGGCAGGGCCTCGGCGGCCCGCAAACGGCGAAAATCTTCCTGGAACGCGAATTCGGCATCGACGATGCGTCGCAGGGCCACGGCCACCTGCCGGCGTCGCGCTCGGGCCGAAGCATAGGCCGCCGTGACTTCCTTGCGGACCTGGTTTTCCATCCGCACCCGATCGTAAACCGCTTCGCCCAATTCGGCCCGCCGCCCACGGATTCGGGCGATATTGCCGGCTCCGGCATTTTGCAGCGACCAAACGGCCATGGCATCGAAGTCGGTGCGGGGTGGCATATTGGTGAAAGGTGGATTGGCGATGAAGTTGCCCGTTCCGCCAAATAACCCGGCGCTATAGCCTATCGAGATCAGAGGTAGCACGGGGCGCATCCGCTCCTGGCGCACGCGAACCTGGCCTTCGCCCACCGCCGCGCTCAAGCTGGCCAACTCAGGACGGCGCCGCAGCGCAATCAGCAGATGATTCGTGAGAGGCTGCTGCAAATCGACCAAGTCGATGGTTTGCATCGTTGCGCCCGGCGTCCGCAACCGCACGGCCGGATCTAATTGCAGATACTGGGCCAACGAGGCGGACGCGATCGCCAGGCGTCCTTCGGCTTGTTGCAAATCGGAGAGTACCAAAAAGCCTTCGGCCTCCATGCGATGGGCGTCACCCTCGCGACCCTGCCCGGTTCGGGCGTAGGCCCTGGTCGTATCGACGAGCTTCTGCACGTCGGCATACGACAGTCGCAGCGCCTCCCATTGGGCTTCGGCCGTAAGCAACTCCAGGTAGGCGAGCGTAGAATCCAGCAGGATGTCGTTGCTCGTGGCCCGGGCATCGAAGCTGCGGGCGATCGTTTCCTGCCGCGCGGCCAGCGGCTCGAAAAAGGCGTCGCTCAGTTGGGTCACCAGTTGCACGCCTGGAATGCTATTCGTTTCGGCCGCGACCGTCCTCGCACCGCTACCCAGATACAGTGACTGCTCGGTGAGATTGCGAACCTGGCCGCCGGAGGCCAGCAGGTTTCCGACATGGGTGTGCAACATTCCGCCCGTATTGAGATTGGGAAACCACACCAGCCGGGCTTTTCGCTGCACGGCTTCGGCCTCGTAGACCACCTGGCGGGCGATGTTGATGGTCGGGTTCTGCACGCCGGCCAATCGCCAGGTCGTCTCCAAGTTGATCTGCTGCGCCTGGCCTTCGACGGGCACGATGGCCCCCACTTGGGCCGGCGCGATTTCTTCCGCCGGCAACGTCGGTTGCGGTAACCGTTCCGTATCAGGCCGCAGTTCGACGACCGGCGGAGGAGCGGGTGGTGCATCGTTTGCTTCTGCGAATAACGCACTGCACGTAACGACGATGCAGAGTATCGCGCGCAGGTGCCATGGGCTCCGCCCGTGCTTCCGCAAGCCCTTGGCTTGTAGTCGGAGCGTTTGCGATGTGGTCATGGGGTTCCCCGCGCCGAGCGCGGTCTACTCCGCCCTTGCGGCAAGTAGATTGCCGCGTAAAGGAAGCCTAAACTGCAAGCCAAGGGCGCTGGGGAAACACGGGCGAAGCCCGTGGCACACGGCTTCATCTCCGGGCTCGCGCCGCTGGCTACAAGATTTCTCCCCTGACGGGGCTGGCGCCGGCCGCCAGCGATCTCGATCGGAATGCACGGCAATCGGCTCCTTACCGTTTTCCCGCAGGCGGTTCAGCCAGCGAACCGGTGGGTTGCGGAACCAATTCGGGCGGAACGGGTCGGGCCAGGGAGTCGGCCGGCGGTTGCCCCAGCGCAACGTACAACTGGAACTCCGCACGGTTGTAGTCGCTGATGGCGTCCAGGTATTCCATCCGCGAGCGGGCCAACAATCGCAGGCTGTCGAGCACCTCGATGGGCAAGCCTTCGCGGCCGCGGATGCGAATCAGGTCTTCGCGGAACGATTCCGACGCCGAGCGCACCGCTTGTTCGGTCGTCGTGATCTGCGCGAAGCGGGCATGTGTTTCGGCATAGGCGCTGGCCACCTCGAATCGCACCCGGTTGAGGACTTCCAGTTGCCGGTAGTTGTTCTGGCCGAGCCGAGCCCGCGCGGCCGCGATCATGGCGCGGTTGCCCAGCCCCATGTTTTGCAGCGTCCAATAGGTGACGACATCGATGTCGACGCGTGCGCCGAAGTCGCCGAAGAGCGATTGGGCTCCCAAGTCCTGGCGATTGCTGCCGCCGCCGAAGCCGCCGGAACTGAAGCCCGCCATCACCTGCGGCGAGAAGGGCAGGATTTGTTGGGCTCGCAGCCCGAGAAACGCCTCTTGGATGGCCGATCGCTGCGCTGCCAACTCGGGACGTTGCATCATGGCCGTCCCCAGCAACTCGGACATTGGAATCGGCGCGGGCACCAACGGAGCCGGCACGACCCAGCCGTCGGTCGGGTGCAACCGAGTCGCGGGATCGAGATTCAGCAATTGCGCGAGTTGGGCCGAAGCGGTCAGCACTTCGCCTTCGAATTCCAGGGTGTCGGTTTCGCGCAGGGTCAATTCCGTGGCGGCCCGGTCGGCATCGGCTTTGCGGCCTTCGCCCGTTTTGTAATAGGCGGCCGTGAGGCGAGCCACTTCGGCCGCGTCCGCCCTGATTTGCAGAGAAACGGCCCGGCGGCATTCTGCCCGCAAGAGTTGCACGTAGGCCACGGCCACGTCCATCAAGACCTGGTTCCGTGCGGCGGCGGTGTTCAACTGCTGCGTCCGCGTCGCTTGCCGTGCGCCGAGGAAGCCGAAGATGGCGTTGGAGATATTCAGGTTGTACTGCACGCCGGGAATGTTGACCGTTCCGGCTGCGACGGCATTGGCGCCGGCGCCGACGTACAGCGACTGACGATGAAGTTGAATGATCTTGCCGCTGGACTGTTGCAACGCCCCGGTGTGATCGTCGTAGTTCATGCCCAGGTTCAAATTGGGCAGGATTTGCGCCGCGGCCAATTGCCGTAGAGCCACCATCTCCACGACGCGCTGCCGGGCGATCAGCAACTCGGGGTTCTGCACGCCGGCCAACCCCAAGGCACTGGGCAAATCGATCGACGCCACGTTCCCTTCCAAGACGCCCGAAGTAGGCATGCGAGGGTCTTCAGCCGGAAGCGGGCTCGGCAATGCGGCCTGGGGCAGCATTCGTATTTGCGGCGCCGGCTCGCGATTGCTTGCGTCTGGTTGCACGGATGGCTGCGCCGACGTCGCCAAGGTAATGGTCGAGACGGAACCGGTCGTCGGCGGCAGCGACTGCATGCCCTGGAAAGTCACGGAGGCAGTCTCCGGCGGCTCAGCCCGCACAATCGTCAAACTCGACGACAGCATCAGGCACGCGGTGGCGGCCAATGTGATCTTACGCGTCTGAACCTTGGGCATAAGCAATTCCACGCTGTCGCTGGATCGCGAGTGCTGCAATCCTCGCCTTAGGACGACGTTTTCAGGTGCGCCAGTAGTCCGCTGCGACTCTTGTGCATAACAGCGCCGACTGACAAGTCCGTTGTCTCAGACATTATCGTCATTCCCCGCATGATTGGATCGGCATGGAAGGGCGGCAAAGCGAGTTTCGCAGCATACTCCAATGCCCCCGGTGGCAAGGAGTTCCGCCGAGATTGACGGTCGATCGGATTATGCGGGGGCGCGTGAGAGTCGCGGAAGTATCCGGAGAATGCTGTCAGAAGTGCCCGCGTCAAGTTGCACGCTCAGCAATAGAAGACGCGCGCCGTTCCCCGTATGCCGGAATCTGGGGGGGAGTTCACTCGGCTTTCGGTCGACGGCTCGTGTGGGCGTGGTTGACCGGGGTACATGCTCACGCGCCGGCGCGCATAAGGGCTGAGCAATAGTCCAATGCGAACCAATGCAAATAGCCTGCTGGTCAAATCCGGCGGGCTATTCTGGTGCGATCGAGAATCATTGCCCCGGTCATCCGACCGACTCAGGAAACGGCCGGTCTTCATTCCGCGGCGGCCGGCGCTTGCCGTGATCGCTTTTCGCCGGCTTCAGCGAGCAGCGCGTCGAGAACCGTGTCGATGACGGGCTTCGACAGGTGCCGATCGAAACCGGCTTGCAATGCCAGGCGGCGATCTTCATCCTGCCCGAATCCCGTGACCGCGACAAGAAACATGGTTTTCGTAGCCGCGTCCGAGCGGAGGGCCCGGGCCACCGCGTAGCCGTCCATGGCGCCCGGCATGGAAATGTCGCATAGAACGACGTCGGGCAGGAGTTGTCGCGCCTGTTCGACGCCATCGGGCCCGTCCGCAGCCACCGCCACGATATGCCCCGAAGCCTTCAACAACATGCTCAACGAACGAGACACCGCGGGGCTGTCATCGATAATGAGCACTCTCCGGACATCCGTATCCGCGCCGGCGCTCGCGGGTTCCGTGAGCTGCGGCATTTTCAACGCAGTATCCAGCGGGAGCGTCAGGGAGAACGTCGAACCCTGGCCCGGCCCATCGCTTTGCGCTTCGACGGTCCCGCCATGGAGCTCGATCAAGCCCTTGACCAGCGCTAACCCCAGTCCGAGTCCGTCTGTCGCCGCGCCAAGAAGATGTTCGGGCTTGAGTAAATGGCTCGAATACCGTGGCGATCAATTGCCGCTCCATGCCAATCCCCGTATCGGAAACGTCCAGCGTCGCCTGTCGACGGTCATCGGCAACCCGCAGCCGGACCGTCACTTGTCCCCCGCGGTCAGTGAACTTGGCCGCATTATGCAGCAGGTTGCCGATCACCTGGGAAAGTCGGACGGCGTCGGCTTGTATCGCAGCGGTCGCATCCGGTAATTCCAAGGCCAGCGACAGGCCGTGTTCTTGCAGGGCGTAGCGATGATCGGCCACGGCCTGGCGGACGAGCATCACCAGGTCGAGGCATTCTGTTCGCAACGAGACTTTGCCTTGCGAGATCCGCGAGGTGTCGAGCAATTCGTCGATCAATCGCTTCATGTGCAGCGAACAACGCTCGATCTGGCCGCGTAGTTCGGCAGTGTCCGAGCTGGGACTGCTCACGTCTGCGCATCGATTGCACGGTGTACAGGATGCTGGCCAGCGGATTGCGAAGTTCGTGGCCGAGCATTGCCAGGAAATCGTTTTTTCGCCGGTCCGCCTCGCGCAGAGCCTGCTCGGCCAGCTCGCGCGTGGCAATCTCATGCTCGAGCTGTTTCTGCCGCACGCTTGCTTCCTGGACCAGCAATTCAGCGCGGTTCCTGGCCGAATGCATGGCGCCGCCGAGCAGCGCGATTGCCGACGATACAAAAAAATACAGGCCGGCATGAACTTGGGTATCGAGATCTGGAATCGCCAAAGTGTGCCGTGGTTGCACAAAGAAATACGTGCCGCATACGAATCCCACCACCAGGGCGAAAAGTGCCGGTCGAAGCCCTCCCCACCACGCCGAAAACAGCACCGCGGCGTAGAAGGTGGCATACGGCGCAAAACCACCCAGCGGTTTATCCATCGCCCAACGCACGAGACACGCCAGGCCCAGGGCGATCGAGCAGGCCCCGTATTTCACCCAGGGCGTGTCAACTCGTTCGTGCGTCATTTTGGTTCTGCATTTCCGGTCAATGACGCCGGCAGATTGGGCGCGATCACCAGTCGCATCAATTCGACCACGCTTTCCACGCCCATCTTGGCGAGCACAAGGGCCCGATGTTTTTCCAGGGTTTTGGTGCTGATGCCCAAGTCGCGAGCGATCTCTTTGGTGCCTTTGCCGGTGAGCAGCAGTTGCATGACTTCGCGTTGCCGGGTCGAAAGACTGGCGATGCGAGACGTGAGTTGCGCCCCGGTTTGCCGGTCGTGCCGATCCCGCTCGATCGCGGCCTGCACGCGCTGGAGCAAGTCTTCGTCTTGGAAGGGCTTTTCCAGCACGTCGACGGCGCCGTTCTTGACGGCCTGGACCACCGACGGGACGTCGGCGAAGCCGGAGATGATGATGATGGGAATTCGAATTCCCAGGGCTTGGAGTTCCGCTTGCAACTCGAGCCCTCCCATGCCGCTCATCCGGATATTGAGCAGAATGCAACCCGGCCAGCGAGGATCGTAGGCTGCGAGCAAGGCTTCGCCGCTGGCATACGTTTCGGCCTTGAAACCGGCGCTGCCAACCAGCAAGCTCAATGACCTGCGCACTTGCTCGTCGTCGTCGACAATGAAAACCGTCGGCTCGGTACGCACGGAAATTACTCGAGAGTAAGGGGCAACGTAAACTGAACGGTCAGGCCGGAATCGTTATTGGGCTGGGCCCACAGGCGTCCGGCGTGGGCTTTGACCAACGTCTGGCAGACGCTGAGCCCCAACCCTAAAGCCTGGGGTTTCGTAGTGAAATAGGGTTCGAACATCTTGGACAGAATCGACGGATCAATCGCCGGGCCGGAATCGACAACTCGAACGTTCACTCCGACTGCGGTTGCCAGCGTTTCTATCGTCAGCGAACGTTGCTCGGGCGGAACGCCAGACATCGCCTCGATCGCATTGCGGATCAAGTGCAGGAACACCAGTTGGATCGCAATTCGATCCACCATCACGTCGGGCAAACTCTCGGCCAATCGCAGCGACGCTCTGATCCTGCGCCCGTCGATTTCGGCTTGTTGAGTAGCGACGACTTCGCGCAGCAGGCCATTGACCGAGGTCGGCACGCGGTGCGAATCGGCGTGGGCCGATCTCCCGGAGACGCGCCGGATTATTTCGTTGGCCCGCAACGATTCGGCGGCCATTTGTTGCATGGCGTCGATCAACTCTTCGTGCGAGGCGGTGCCGGCCTGCAACAGCCGAGCACAGGCGTTGGCATAGTTGGCGATGCTGGCAAGCGGCTGAGCCATCTCGTGCGCCAGCAAGGAAATCGTCTTATCGATTGACCACCGGCGGTCAGCGGCCATCAGTTCAGACAATAACGAGTTCTGCCACGCATCGCCAGGCTTGTCGGCGGCGCGGCGTAGATTGGCATCGTCGGATTGAAGTGGCTTGCTCGTTGGCAATTGGCTGTTCCTGTCGGCTTTCAACGCGGAGTGTTGAGCGGGGTGTTTCTCATCAGCGCTCCCACGGCGCGGCTCCGCGCCCCTCGCTTCCAGGTTATTCTCGCGCCGCGATGCTGAAGTGCAAATGCCCGAAATACCGTCGGACTGGCCTCTTTCTCGCGCCGGCTTGCCAGGTCTGATCGACTTTGGTAGGACGACTTACCGTTAAAAAGTTGTACTTGCCCGATTGGTTGAACCATGTACTTGCCCTGTGAGAAATTCCTAGTGTCTGCTCTTATTCTTACCGCCGGGTACGTTTGGACGGTTTCCTCGTTCTTCTGGGGAGCGAGTTTTTTTGCGCTCTGGGGCGATCATGACGCTCTGCGCGGCGGTTGTTGCGTTCCGAATTTCGGCTGAACAATCAAGACAGATCAACAGCGCTGTTCTTTCCAGCGCGATTATTGAGGGTATGGCCGTTAGCACAAATCTCGGCAGGCGTTGGGATATCTTAAATGTCGCCACTTTGGCAACTGCGGCGCTGGGCACTGCAATCTGGGGGTATGGCGACCTTTTGCCGTTCAAGGCACTGCTGCGGTAATCATCAGGATCAGAGCAAATCTACCATGCCCATCCTCGGTGCGCACATGTCGGTCGCTGGCGGCTTCTTCCGCGCCGCTGAGGCCGGCAGGAAAGCCGGCTGCCAGTGCATTCAGATCTTCTCCAAGAACAACAACCAATGGCGCGCCAGGCCGATCGCGCCGGCCGATGCCGAGCGGTTCCGCCAGACGGTCGCCGAATTGGGCCTGCAACACCCCATCGCGCACGATTCCTACCTCATCAATCTGGCCGCGCCCGATGACGAACTGTGGCACAAGTCGATCGAGGCCTTCGTCGACGAACTTCAGCGGGCCGAACTGTTGGGGTTGGCCTACGTCGTTACGCATCCCGGCGCGTTCACTACCAGCAGCGAAGAAGCCGGATTGGCCAGGATCGTCGCGGCGCTCGATGAAGTTCACAGCCGCACCCCAGCGCTGAAGGTGCAGGCCCTGCTGGAGACAACCGCCGGGCAGGGGTCGACGCTCGGTTGGAAGTTCGAGCATTTGGCAACGATCTTGGCTGGCGTTCGCAATCCAGAGCGATTAGGAGTCTGCGTTGATACCTGCCACGTGTTTGCCGCCGGGTATCCTCTGACCAGCGAGAAGGAGTACCAGGTCACATTCCAGGCGCTCGACGACGTCATCGGCCTTGAGCACGTGAAGGCCTTTCATCTCAACGATAGCCAGCGCGAGTTGGGCTCACGCGTTGACCGGCACGCCCACATTGGCGAGGGGAAGTTGGGCCTCGAACCGTTTCGCCACTTGCTGAACGACGAGCGCTTTCGAGACACGCCCATGTATCTAGAAACGCCCAAAGGCCAAGAAGACGGCGTCGACCTGGACGTCAAGAACCTGGCCACGCTGCGCGGGTTGATCGAGGCTTGAACGAAAACGCGTGATCGATCGCGTCGCGAACGATGCGGCCGACACACAGCCGCGCCAATCCCGTTCTCCGTTCTTCTCCCGTTCGTTGCGATGCGTGTTGTGCGGGCTGTGCGGTGCAGGGCCAAAACTCGGCAGCCACTGGCGAACACTGCCGATACGATGGTTTATTCGCCGGACGCTAGCAAAAATCGACACAATTCTGCACCGAGTTGATTTGACCCCGGCAGGGGGGGCTGGTACATTTGTTGGAAGTCGATGAATTGTTGCAGAAGCGAGCGGCCGGGCATCGCCGACGCAAGTCGAGGCGTTTCTCTGCCAGGCACGAGTGCCAGGTTATGGGCCTCACGTATTTCAAACGCTTCCGAATGGAAATCGATTTGGGAAGGCAACTTCCCGAACCGGTTCCGCCGCCGGGCTATCGACTGATTCCTTGGGACTCGGCGCTGATGGTGGCCCATGCCGAGGCCAAATACCTCAGCTTTCGCACCGAGATCGACGCCAACGTGTTTCCCTGCCTGGGCGACTACGACGGCTGCCTGCGGCTGATGACCGAAATCTCGCGCAAGGACGGCTTCCTCAACGGCGCGACGTGGCTGATGGCCCTCGAGAGCGATGTCTCGACCGTCGACGACGTGGGCAGCATGTACGTCGGCACGATCCAGGGCATTCGCGACCGCGTTGGCTTCGGCGCCGTGCAAAACCTGGGGATCACGCCCCAGCACCGCGGCCGCGGGTTGGGGAGTTGCCTGTTGCTCAAGGCGCTGCAGGGCTTTCAACGGGCCGGGTTACGCAAGGCGTTCCTCGAAGTCACTTCGCAGAACGAGGGCGCGATCCGCCTGTACCGCCGCTTGGGTTTCTATAAGGCCCGCACCGTCTACAAGGCGGTCGAACTGGTCTCCTGCGGCGCTCGTTAAGCTAGCACTGGCGGCAGTCGGTTCTGGGGCTTCAAGTCTCTCTTCGCGTTTCGGCTTGCGCTTTACCATGCCCGCAGAGAACGCGTGAACCAAACAAGTAAACCGCAGAGAACGCAGAGGGACGCAGAGACGAAGACGTAGGTCAGTCACTCCGTGCCTGACTCTGAGTGCCTGGTGAGCCGACGTGTCAGGCACGGAGTGACTGACCTACGCGATTTTTCTTCTCGGCTTAGTCACAACTCCTCCGCATTCCTCTGCGGTTGGCTTCCTTCCGATCGAGGACCCGCAATTGAATCTTCGGCTCAAACTCCGGCACTGGCGCTGGCTGGCGGTGATTGCGCCGCTCACGGCGGCGATTGTCTACGCGCTGGTCGTGGCCACGCCCGAGGTTGGCGCGCCGCCTCCCGAACATGGCAATCCGGGCACCAGGCTCTGGTCGTTCGGTTTCGTGGGCGATACGCAACTCGGCGAACAGATCGTCGAAGATATCTTCAGTAAATTTGAAGAGGCCAAGGTCGAGTTCGTCGTCCACCTGGGCGACATGGTCGACGATGCGGACGACGATGCCGAATGGGACGAGCTGCTGCGCAAGGCTTCGCGGCATCGCATCCGGCTGATGCCGGTCGCCGGCAATCACGATCGGCTGGTGCCCTACGCGGATCGGGGCGAGGTGCGCTTTCGGCAGTATTTTCCCGACCTGCCCAAGACGTTTTACCACTTCCGCCATCGCGACGTGAATTTCTTGATGCTCAACTCGGAATACTCGTTCCTGCCGGGAAGTGAGCAGGGAGAATTTGTCCGTTGGCAATTGGCCAACCATCCAGGCACAACGGTCGTCTGCCTGCACCGCCCCGTCTTCACCTGCGGCCGGCGCGATCTGGCCAATCAGTTCGTTCGGCGCGTCTGGCTGCACGGGGCGCTCAAGTCGAGCGACACGGCGCTGGTGCTCTCGGGCCATCATCATTATTACGATCGCACGCGGCCTTTGGATGGAATCACGTACGTCGTCAGCGGCGGGGGCAGCCCGAAGCTGTACGATGCCGAACAGCCCTGCAATTTCACCGCCGCCTTCCAGGCCGAACGCAACCATTACGGATTGGTTGACGTTTACGCCGACCATTTGGAGGTTCGCGTGCTCGACTTGCAGAATCGCCAGCTGGATCGCTTTGCGCTGGACTTGAAGCCAACGGGGCATCGCGTGGGCGGGTTCCACAATCGTCTGGCCACGGAACTGCCTCCCTTGGACAAGCTGCCCGACTACCAGCCCGCGCGGCTGGAAGCCTATACGGCCGCTCGTCATACGCTGCCGCGTCCGTGGTAGCTCGGTCTGTTGCGATTGATTTGGCAGGCCCTGGAACTGCCGCTAGAATCCAGGGACTTTGCTCTTCATTTCGAATCGTCGCAAGGAGGCGGACTCGTGTCGCTGGCCGACAGTTGTCGCAAGGCGTTCTCGTCGCAGGATGTGCAACGCGGAACCGACTATTTCGAGGAAGGGGCCGTTCATGGCCTCCGCGTTGACGGCACCGTTCTCAGCGCCAAAGTTTCCGGTTCCGAATCCTCACCGTACGACGTGATCCTCGACTGGCAGGATGCCACACATCGGATCCTGAAGGGCTCGTGCAGTTGCCCGCGTTTCGCGGATTTTGGGTTGTGCAAGCACGTATTCGCTACAATCCTGGCTGCCGACGATCAAGGCCTCGCGCCGCCGGGGATCAAGGGGCGTTTCAATGTCTATGAATTGAATGACGAGAGCGACATTGAAGAAGACGAAGGTGATTACGAGGACGACGATGAATACGAGGATTCGCCACCGTATCTCCGGCCGACGAAACGAGCCGTGAGCGTCGCCCCTCGAAACGCCAGCGCGAAGAAGAACGATGGCCGGCGAACCCAGCCTGAACCGTGGAAGCAGCAATTCGCCGTCGTCAAGGCCGAGAGCTCGCGCCTCGATTCTGAAGCCGATCGATACGGCTCCTCGGCCAACAAGGCGGCGAAGCCGCGGCAAGCTTGGTTCCTGTTCGACACCCGGGAATGCACCGCCCGTGGGGAGCTGATGATCCGCTTTTACAGCCGCGAGCTGAAAAAGAACGGAGCATACAGCAAGCTCAAGACGTTGACCGTTCGGCGCCATGAACTCACCCTGTTTGGCGAAGCCGAAGACCGTGACGCTTTGAATCTGTTTTTGGGAATGGTCCCGAGCGCGGACTACGGTTACTACTCGCCCTACGATCGCTACAGCGTTTCGACCTACCGCGAGTATGCGCAATGCGAACTATCGCCGGCCATGAGCGAGATTTTGCTGCCGAAGCTTTGCGCGAGGCCGCTTGCTCTGGGCCGAGATCGACGATCGTCGAGGGCAATGGGCCGGCGGGCAGACGCGGCCGGTGGCCTGGGATGACGGCCCGGCCTGGCAGTTTCGTCTGCACTTTGACCGCGACGATAAGAGGATGAACTGGCTGGTGACCGGCCGGCTGCACCGGAGTGACGAAGTGGCCGACGTGTCGCGCCCGACGATGATTCTTCCGTCCGGGGTGCTGCTGCTCGACGATCGATTCGCGCGGGTCGAATTGGGCGATGGCGCCGCCTGGGCTTTGGCTCTGCGCAAGAGTGGACCGATCGTGGTGCCCCGTGCGAAGCAAGACGAGATGTTGGAGCAATTCTGGCAGTTGCCTTCGGCTGCCGCAGTGGAGTTGCCCGCCGAACTTCGTTGGGAACAGGTTGCCGTACCGCCCAGGCCGTGCATCACGATTAAGACGCCGGATCGCAATTGGGCCGGTGCGGATCTGGAGGCTGTGGTCACGTTCGAGTACGCAGGCCACAGCGCGCGAATCGATGATACGGCGGCCAGCATCATCGACCGCGCCGCGCGGCGCGTGATTCGCCGCGATTTGGCGCGCGAACGGACGCTGGTGGCCGAGGCCCGCAGCCTGGGCTTCAAGAATCCCGATTACTACAGCCGTGGCCGTTGCGACCTTTTGCTGTTGCCAAAGAATCTGCCGCGTGCCCTGCCGGCGTTAATGAATGCCGGCTGGCAGGTCGAGACCCAGGGGAAGCTGATCCGGAGGGCCGGCGAGTTCAAGCTGAGCGTGTCATCGGGGGTCGATTGGTTCGATCTCGAGGCCCACTGCGATTTCGACGGCCTCAGCGTCGGTTTGCCCAAGCTGCTCGAAGCCTTGCGGCGCGGGCAGCAATTCGTCGTGCTCGACGACGGCTCGCAAGGGATGCTGCCCGAGAAGTGGTTGGAGAAATTCGCTCCGCTGGCCGGGCTGGGTGAAACGCAGGGCGACGCCGTGCGTTTCCGTCCCTCGCAGGCGATGTTCCTCGACGCCCTGTTAGCCGCCCAGCCCGACGTCCAAGTTGACGCCCGTTTCGACAAGGCTCGCGCCAAGTTGCGAGGTTTCGCCGGCGTCAGCAGTTGCGACCAGCCGGCGAGCTTCGTTGGTCAGCTTCGCGAGTATCAGCGGCTGGGGCTCGGCTGGCTGCACTTCCTGCAAGACTTTGGATTCGGTGGCTGCCTGGCTGACGACATGGGCTTGGGCAAGACGATCCAGGTGCTGGCTTTGCTGGAAGAGCGGCGCACGCAACGCGCCAAGCCGGGCCAGCCGCGTAGGCCGTCGCTGGTCGTGGCGCCAAAAAGCCTGGTACATAACTGGGTCGAAGAGGCGGCCCGCTTCGCACCTGCACTGCGCGTGCTCGATTACACTGGCTTGGTCCGCGGCGGGAAGCTCGACGACGTATCGAGTGTCGATCTGATTGTCACCACCTATGCCACCATGCGGCTCGACATCCTTAAGCTGAAGGCGATCCGCTTCGACTGCGCGATTCTCGACGAAGCCCAGTCGACCAAGAACTCCGGCTCGCAAACGGCCAAAGCCTGCCGATTGCTGCAGGCCGATCATCGTCTGGCAATGACCGGCACGCCGGTCGAAAACCATCTCGGCGAGTTGTGGTCGATCTTCGAATTCCTGAACCCCGGCATGCTTGGCCGTTCCGAGGCGTTCAAGGCGTTTTCGTCGGGAGGCCGCGAGGTCTCCAAGGATTCGCTGCAACTGCTGGCGCAGTCGCTGCGCCCGTTCCTGTTACGCCGCACCAAGGAGCAGGTGCTGACCGAGTTGCCCGCCAAGACCGAGCAAACGCTCTACTGCGAACTCGACGCTCCGCAGCGAAAGTTGTACGACGAGCTGCGCGACCACTATCGACTGGCCCTGGCCAACCGCATCGAGACCGAGGGACTGAAAAAATCGAAGATCCAGGTGCTCGAAGCCCTGTTGCGGCTCCGCCAGGCGGCCTGTCATCCAGGCCTGTTGGACAAAAAACAGATCAAGGAGCCGAGTGCGAAACTCGACACACTGCTGGAACAGCTTGGCGAAGTGCTCGATGGCGGCCACAAGGCGTTGGTATTTTCGCAGTTCACCAGCCTGTTGGACATCGTACGGAAACGCCTCGACACCGAGAAAATCAGCTATGCTTACCTCGACGGCAAAACCCGTGCCCGCAAGGAAGTCGTCGAGAGGTTCCAGACCGACGACGCTTGCCGGTTGTTTCTGATCAGCCTCAAGGCGGGCGGGCTGGGGCTGAATCTCACGGCGGCCGATTATGTGTTCATTCTCGATCCTTGGTGGAACCCGGCGGTCGAGGCGCAGGCCGTCGATCGCGCCCACCGCCTTGGCCAGACGCAGCGGGTTTTCGCGTATCGGCTGATCGCCCGCAACACGGTCGAAGAGAAAATCCTGGAACTGCAAGGCCAGAAGCGTCAGCTCGCCGATGCCATCGTCTCGGCCGACGGCAGCCTCATCAGCCAACTCACGGCCGATGATTTGCGGCTGTTGCTAAGCTGATTTGCGGTGCTGGCAGTTCGCTCTAGCATCCGCGACCGGATCGCTGGTAAGCTTCAAACCTTTGCCGGGGGGCGGAGTTCGGCTTCCCACGAGCCCGGCAAAGTGGCGGGAAAAGGAAGTTGCCCGCGGGGGTACAATTTCCGTTAGAATTCGAACAACGGTCGTGAGCCAATCGCACGCTTCGCGGGGAATCTCGGGTGAAACAATCGATCTACTCCCACGTTTACGCTAACGGGCTGGTGCTGCTGGCCGAGGCCATGGAATCGGTCGAATCGGCCGCCTTCAGCTTTCGGGTTCCGGCCGGTTGCGTCTACGACCCGCTCAAACCGGGGCGGCCTGGCCGCACGATGACCTGCGAGCTGGCCATGCGCGGCTGCGGCCGATCGCGATAACCGGCAATTCGTCAACGATCTGGACAACCTGGGCGTCGAGCGCGGCGAATCGTGTCTCGGACGCCCATACCAGCTTCAGCGGCGCCACGCTCGCCAAGAATCTTTTTCCCGCGCTGGAAATCTATGCCGACATGCTTCGCCGGGCTCACTTTCCCGAAGACGAATTGGAAGCCGGCCGCCTGGTGGCGCTGCAAGAGTTGAGCTCCGTTGAAGACGAGCCGGGCCAGAAGGTAATGCTCGAACTGCGCCGTCATCACTATCCTGACCCTTGGGGCCGAACGAGCCAGGGCAGCCGAGGCAGGGCTCGAAGCGATTACGCGGGCCGACATCCTCAAATTCTACCAACGGCATTATCAGCCCGCACGGCACGATCCTGGGCGTCGCCGGCCGCATCGATTGGCCGTCGGCTGAAGCGACCAGGTCGGCCAACTGCTCGGCCGATTGGAAGTCGGCGCCGGAAGCGACCATCGGACGAGAAGCCGCCGGCCCCGCCGTGACGCATATCCAGCACGAATCGAATCAGACGCAGATCGGCATCGCTTACCCAGCGCCGCCTATCAGCGACCCCGATTATTTCCAGGCCTGGGGCGCCGTGGGCGTATCTCAGCGGCGGCATGAGCTCGCGGCTGTTCACCGAAGTCCGCGAAAAACGCGGACTGTGCTATAGCGTGTACGCCTCGCACCACTCGCTCAAGGATCGGGGCAGCGTGATGTGCTATGCCGGCACGTCAGCCGGGCGGGCCCAGGAAACGCTCGACGTGACGCTCGGCGAATTGCAACGGCTGGCCGCAGGCATCGAAGCAGCACGAGCTCGACCGGCTCAAGGCCCGCATCAAAAGCGCGCTGATCATGCAGCAGGAATCGAGTTCGTCGCGCAGCTCGTCCTTGGGCCGCGACTGGTATTATCTGGGACGGGTCCGCACGCTCGACGAGATCGGCGCAGCCAGTCGACGCGCTGTCGCAACGAGAGCATCAATCATTACCTGGCGGAACATCCGCCGCGAAAACTTCACGATCGTTACGCTGGGGCCGCAGCCGCTTGGAGGTGCCGTTGGAGTTTCGTGAGCATACGCTGGACAACGGACTGGAAGTCGTGGCCGAGTGCAATGCGGAAGCCCGCTCGATGGCGCTTGGGCTTTTTCGTCAAGACCGGCATCGCGCGACGAGAGCGACGACGATTGCCGGCGTCAGCCATTTTCTCGAACACATGGTGTTCAAAGGCACGCCCAAGCGCTCGGCCGACGACGTGAACCGCGACTTCGACGAGATGGGCGCCCACTACAACGCCTTCACCAGCGAAGAGAAGACCGTCTATTACGCGGCCGTGCTTGCCGGAATACCAGACGCCGGCCGTCGAGCTGCTGGCCGATATCCTGCGGCCGTCGCTGCGCGAAGAAGACTTCAACACCGAAAAGCAGGTGATCATCGAAGAGATCAAGATGTACGAAGACCAGCCGCCGTTCGGGGCCGACGACCGCGCAAGGCCTTGCACTTCGGCAGCCATCCGCTGGGCCGGAGCGTGCTGGGAACGGTCGACAGCATCACGAACCTGCCGGTCGAGGCCATGCGCGATTATTTCCGCCCGCCGCTACAGCCCGACAGAACATCGCGCTGGTGGCGTCGGGCCAGGTCGACTTTCCGGAACTTGTGGCCGCGGCCGAACGTTTCTGCGGACTCGTGGCAACCGTTCCGACGCGCCGCGGCAGATCGAGCCGGCGGCCTCGAAGTCCGCATTTCGAGTGCGTCTCAGAAGGATTCGGCCACGCAGGAATACGCCATCCAACTGGCCAACGGCCCGTCGGCCACCGACGACGACCGCTTTGCCGCCAAGATCCTGGCCACGGTCCTGGGCGACGATTCGGGCAGCCGGCTTGTATTGGGAGCTGGTCGATCCGGGCCTGGCCGAGAACGCTCAGCCTGGGGCATCACGATTATCACGGCACGGGGCTGTACATGACCTATTTCAGTTGCACGCCCGAATATAGCTCAGCCGAATCTCGAACGCGTGCATGGAAATCTACCGCCGGCCGAAGCCGAAGGCGTGCATCGCCAGCCGAACTGGAGCAGGCCAAGAACAAGATCAACTCGCGGGTCGTGCTCAGCAGCGAACGGCCGCGCGGTCGGCTGTTCAACGTCGGCTCGAACTGGACCTATCGCCACGAGTACCGCTCGGTGAAGGACGACCTCGACGCCGTCGACGCCGTGACGCTCAACGACCTCGCGGCCGTCTTGCGCAAGTACCCGCTGACGGCGGCACCACGATGATCATCGGCCCCGAAGCCGGCATCAAGGCGCCGAAATAATTGTACGGAAGGCGTCCCAATAATTGCAGGGTGGGCATTGCCCACCACTTGTCCCGCGTGTGGTCCTTGTTGGGCGGAAATCGCTCACATTTTTCCGGGAATTGCATTTCGCGAAATAGGCCGCGCAACCCATGTCTGATTACCGCCGCTGGTACCAACCAGGCGGAAGCTACTTCTTCACGATCGTCACTCACGGCCGGCAGCCACTCCTTGCCGATCCGGAAACTGTCGAGCGATTGCGGGGCGCCGTACGCAGCGTCCAGAACCAATGGCCGTTCGACATCGTCGCGGCGGTGGTCCTGCCAGATCACATTCATTTCATCTGGGCGTTGCCACCGCAGGATACTGCGTATTCGCGACGAATTGGACGCATGAAGGCGCTGTTTAGCTCAGCGATTGCCGACCAATGCGCCAGCGCCGCCTTGTGCATCCGTGTCGCGCCGCAAGCATCGTGAGCGGGAAACGTGGCAGCGCCGGTTTCGGGAGCACGTGATCCGCGACGAGGACGACTTGAAGCGGCACCTCGATTACATTGACTACAACCCCGTCAAGCACGGATATGTTCGCTGCCCGCACCTGTGGCACTATTCCAGCTTCATGCGTTGGGTAGAGCGCGGCGAGTACGACGTGAATTGGGGATGCCAGTGCCGCGGACGATGCGACGAGCCGGTTGAATCGCGGGATCTTGCGGACAGCACGGGAGAGCCGTAAAGGCGGCGTTTCCCGGACGCAGGAGTCTCACGCGGGGCTTGGTCGGCAATGCCCACCCTACAATTACAAGCGTCTTCAGGGGCCGTCGTATGCCCGTTTGAGCCCCGCAATGTCGAGCTTTATCATTCCCATGACTGCCTGCATCACGCGGGCAGTTCTCGCTGAGTCGGCGTCATTAAAGAACTCAGGTAAAATCGACGGCACGATTTGCCATGCCAGGCCGAACTTGTCCTTGAGCCAGCCGCACTGCACTTCCTTGCCGCCCGTGGACAGCTTCTCCCAGTAAGTGTCCAGTTCCTGCTGCGAATCGCAATTCACCATCAGGGAAATCGCTTCGGTGAATTTGAATTGCGGCCCTGCATTGAGGGCCATGAACGGCTGCCCCGCCAGTTCGAACCATACCGTCAGGATGCCGGACGGCCCGGGCACGTTCTCGGGGCGGCGAACCGTCTGGAGCATCTTCGAGCCAGGGAAGATGGAAACATAAAAACGTGCCGCCTCTTCCGCTTCGCCGTCGAACCACAGGCAGGGCATGATTTTTTGAATGTGCATGCAACGTTCCTCCACAAAGGTTAGGCGACCGAGTCGCTTCCGAGCAGACCCACGGTCTGATTCTACTCGTTGGCGGTCGTGGTGTATGGCACCTGACGGGCGGGCGGCGAGCAGCACGCCGCCGGCAGCAGCTATAGAAAATGCGATGTCCCAGAGCAGCACGTCCATGCGCTGGCAATCGCCCCACGCGGCGGTTACATTCAACGTCCATCGCATTCCCCATTCTCCATTCCACACTCCCCATTTGCCCGATGCGCCCTTTAAGCAAAATCAGCCCGCAGTGGTGGGACTACACGACCCTCGATCGCAAAATCCTGGACGACGCGGCCCGGCTCGAAGCCGATGATCTGCTCGGCCTGGCCCGGCCCGGCTTCGCGGTGAAGTTCTACGACACGCTCGAAGACTTCTATCTGGCCGAAGCGTTGGAATACATCACCGCCTGGCGTCAGGCATCGGCCGAGAGTCCGGCCGGCATCTGCGGACCCATCGGGCCGACCGAGCAATTGCCGCTCGTGGCGCGACTGGTCAACGAATTGGAACTCGACCTGCGGCACGCCCATTTCTGGGGCATGGACGAATGGGTCGTCGATGGTCGCGAAGCGCCTGAAGATTTTCCGCTGAGCTTCGCCAAGGCCGACATGGAACTGTGCTTCAACCGCATCCATCCCAAGTTGCGGATGCCGCGAGAGAACATCCACTTCCCCAAGGCCGACGCCACGGAGTACGTCCGCAGTTACGATCGGGCTCGTTGCATGGTGATGCAGGGGGGCCAGGGCGAGGTCAAACACTGGGCTTTCAACGACCCGCCCAAACGCGAGGGCAAGTACCAGGACCAGCCGCCGACGCCGGCCGAGTATCGGCAGCTCTCGACGCGAATCGTCGAACTGCACCCGATGACGATCATTCAGAACGCCCGCACTTCAGGCGGCGGCGTGGTGACGGGCGTGCCGACGCAGGCCATCAGCGTTGGCCCGGCCGAGACCTGGCGGGCCGAGAAGGTCTCGATCTGGCACGCCGGCGACCACGACAACCCCTTTGGCCAGCGGCTGACCACGCTGATGATTTCCCAACGCATCGCCGACTCTTCGGTGCCGATGTCGCTGCTGGCCGATCATCCGAACGTGCAATTCAACTTCTACCGTCCGGGCATCGGAAGTTGCGCGACGGAGATGCACTAGGAAATGACAAGAAAAAAGAAGTGAACCACCGAGGCACAGAGGCACGGAGGAAGAAGACAGAATGAGAAGACCACGACGGAGAAGGATTAAATAGCGTCCCAATTTATGTGTAGACAATTGGGCCACTCCCATGGTAACGTGCCGGGGAATCTGACTCGTCGCCGGTGCGGTTCATCGCTGGCCGACAAATCGGTTTGAGAATACAAGGGTATCAAGCGAGGCTTGGCAATAGTTGGCTGAGTATTCGCGAGGGCCCGTTGTCCGCGAGCGCCATTGCCGGCGCTGGCGGATGGCGGGCCCTTTTTTGTTTTTTAGGTGCTTGAGGAGGGATCGTGCGATGAGAGATGACCGGTTCGGAAGTACGGCTGGCGGCTTGGCGTCGGAGGCGAGCGAGTCGTGGTTGTTCACGCAAGAGTTGTCGGGCAAACCCGTTTCTCGTCCGCCCGAGCCTCCCCCGGAAATGGCCGCCAAACGAGAGCAACGCGAATGGGTCGAATCCATCACGGATCGCGATCGCTCGCGATGGCCTGTTGCGCCGGCATTGATCAGCACCCCAACTCGTTCGCCGACACCTCCCGCAGAAACGGCGGCCGAGCGTGAGTTGCGCGAGTGGGTCGAATCGATCACGGGCATTCGCGAAGTAACTTGGGATCCGGCCCTGCACCCGCGGGGTGGCTTCGCAGAGAACCCCGGCTGGTTCTCGCCCAGCAACGGCGGCGGAGCAGGTGGGTCGACCGGCGGCGTTGGGTCGCTCCGAGACAAGGATGGCCGCGCCAGACGCGACCGCATCGCCGGGTCGCCAGGATCGCCACACGACCTCTCTCAACCAGGGCAAACAGGACACGACAACCGTTCGTCGGCCTCATCGCTGCCCAACGCGGCAGGAGGCGACGCAAAACAGGGACAAATGCTCGCGCAAAAAGTTATCAAACCCGGTACAAGGCCGGCCGCGCCCCCGCCCCCACCCCAAGGCCAGCCCCAATGGAAGAATTTCGTTTTTGGCCGACCATTCGGGAACTTTCCGGATCAAGCGAAGCTTCAAATCCCGGCGAACGCGACAACCGCAGATACGCCCCCCGGCGACCCAAACGTCCAACGTCTACATGCTCAAATCGAGAACCATCTCAGGCAGCAAATCCCACCGGAAGTTCGTGATGCGTTAACGAATGGCGGCGTAAAAACCGTCTATACCGACTCGCTTTCACGGCACCAAAATGTCCTTGGCAACACTGGCGTCGCACACGCAGGCGGCATTTACTCCGCGAAGGCGGGCACCGTGTTTGTGCCGCGCGTGCTACCGAATGGGCAACCAAACACTTTCGTTGAGAATAATGCCCGTCACGAGGTTGGTCATTCGTTCGATGACCTGACCAACGGTTCGCTAACGCCGCAGTATCTCGCTGCCTACCGCCAGGATATTAATGCGATGCCGCTGGGGCAGCGCGGGCAACCCGGATATTAAGCAATTCGTTCCTGAGACGTACGAAAAGCCACCGCTCAACCTGCCGCACGCGGAAGCCGAAGTATTCGCTGCCCGTGAGGCCTTTGCGCAGTCCTTCGCGGACGCCACGGCGCCACTCAAAAATGCGGGTAGTGTCCTAGGGTTTTGTTGCTGATGGCTCGAGTAAGTGTCCCAGCAAGTTACGGCTGACGTCGTGGTTTTTCGGCCTACAACTGCGCCCGCATCATCTCGTAGACTTTGGCCTCCGGAAATAATCGCTCTACCGCTTCGCGACTTGCCGGCGCCTCTCTTGACCAACCAAGTTCCGCGAATCCATCTTCGCCGAATATCCAAAGGCCGCCTGGCGCCCTGGCTGGCGCCGACTGTTTGGACATCATTTGGTTGAACCTGTAGTGCCACGGGCCTAATGCCTCGTGTCTCTGCCTGATCCAGTTCAGGGAATAGGCGAACCACGCCAGGGCCGCGCACAGCGGGACGGCTGCCACGAACAGTGTCCGCAGTCGGAAGGCGAACCAGCGGCGGGGAGGTTTCTCGCTCATGCTGCCGATTCTACCCGACGGCGCACGAAAAAGCCGCCTAGGGCTGACTGGCGGCATTGGGCTTGGGCGATTGAAGGCCCAATGCTGCGCAGGTCGCCGGCGAGCCACCACTCACGGTATTTTGTTCGCCTGTGTCGTGCTTGTCGGAAAAGGCCTGCATATCTTCCTTGATCCACTTTATTTTATATTCGCTGTCTAATCGCTGTTGATGGGCGAAGTGCAGAGACAACGGACCGCCAATCAGTGTCGCAAGAGCCACTGCACCAGCAATCGACTCAACTGCAATCGCCACCACATTGAGCTGGCCTGATGCGTCAAGAAAGTTCGTGCTAAAAGGAAGCGCGGCAACAAAGGCCATCGCCGATCCGCAAATTCCGATTAGCCCCCAACCCAGAGACACATAGGTCTGCGATTTGTCTTGGCACAATTCCAGGCGGTTCATAATTGCATTCCAAAAACTGACCGGCACAGGCAACCCCACCTCTCCAGTTGGGAGAAGAAGTTGCATTCTTTGGTCGAAGATGAGTGGCTTATCCGGCGACTTAGCCACCTTGGCCTCCATCCTGATTTATTCCCGGGTGGAGACCTGCGACCATCGAGTTTACAAGAAGCGTATTGCCGCAGTTGCCGCACACAATGACTACGCAGGGGTAGCCGCCGCCGACAGTCATGCCAAATCGAAGGCGTCCAGTTGTCGCGGCCGGTATCGCCGCTGGAGCTTCGCCGATGTCCCACGCATTGGCCTGGCATTGAGCGCACGGTGCGTCGCCCCATTTGTCTTTGATCCATCTCAGAATTACTTGCTCTTGTTCCGCCGTCCATCTGCGATTGTCGGGAGGTTTTTTGGTTTCATCAGCCACAGTGCGCCTCTCGTTTGACGTTCCACGCCGAGAGGCGTACCATGCTGTTGTCACGTTGCATGGGCCTCTGGGCTCAATCGAAAGCCGTCAGTTAGCGCTGACGGCTTTTCGCATTATACAGGCTTCAGAACCGTCTCGAATAGCTCGTCGAAGCTCCAAACGTGCCCAGCGATCCCAGCCATCATCGCGGCCGTGGGTCGCTTCATTCCAGACTTTCCCGGATTCCGCGTCTGCCAACAGAAATTGTAGTAGGCCGCGAACATTCCGAAGGCGGCTTCTAGGTTCCGCAGCTTCTTTGAAAAGCAGTACGTCAGCCGGTTGAGACGCTTCATAAACAGCCGTTGAGTACCGTTCAGCCGTTCTACGTGTGACGTGCATATTGTCCGCTCCAATCGCTCGGGAATGCCGACAATCCCCTTACGCTTCGTGCCGACCATTTCCGAAGGCGTGTAGATCATCTTCGCGTTGCGGTATTCCTTCTTGATCGTCCCGAACTTAACGAACGAGCCGAACGCCAAGTCGACCGCTTCGCGATAGCCAGCGAACGCGTCTGAACTTACCTGAATGATCGAATGGTGCCCTTCGGCCCGGTACGCGTGAGCGTCGGTCAGGTGCGGGCGAGTGTCGGGCTTAACCAGCCGCCCGGCAATGTCGACCATGAATCGCCGTGCGTTGTCGGCCGAGCGCTTGCCGAATAGGAACCCCGGCATCAGCTTCGTTTTCTGGTCAATGCAGGTCCACAAGTAAATGTCGCCGATGTCATGCCGTCGACTGCGCTCCAGCATCGTCAGCCGTGACTGTTTTTTCGCGACGTAAGTCCATTGCTCATCAAATTGCAGATGGGTCAGTGACAGCCCGCGCATGCGCTCGTTGAGCAGCTTCCGGCAGGCATCGCCGAAGTGGACCACTAGCTTGCAAATCGTATCGCGGTGCAAGCCCGTGGCCCGCTCTGTGCCACGGATCGACATACCCTCGGTCAGTAGCCGTAGAGCGAGCTTGGCATCGCCGATGGGTACGCGCATCGGGCCCAGCGGCCTGGCTGGCGCTTCGGTCCAGGTTTTGCCGCAGAGTTGGCATCGGTAACGCTGATTGCCGTCTCGGTCGTGGCCATGCTTCTTGGCCTGGGTGTGGGCGCAAACGATCATGCGAAAGCCTTTCCAGGGTGGCGGCCTTCGCTTACAATCGACTTGTCGAGTTGCGATTGGGCGAAAGCCTGGTTGTGATTTAGCCCCGTGGCCCGTTACCAGCGGACCACGGGGCGGCTTAAAACTCCGACTTGTCAAAAACAGGTCGCCTTGCCAGGCCGGGGTTCAGTTACCAGCTTCCGCCCGGCTGACTTGCCCGCTCAGGGCCTCCAGCAGCTCACCCTACGGCAACCATCTGGGGTGAGCCTCTGCGCGTTATCGACATGGGTTCTCCATCCTTTCGCAGGCTGCTTGATTGCTGCCTGCGACCGCAAGAATATCAGCGGGAACTGGGAGAACCATTACTAACTCACGGTTCTGTCCGAAGCTGGCCAAAATGTCCATTTTTGTGAAATGAACCGAATTAACTACGTGAACTTCTTCTTGATTTCATCTGGCAGTTTGTCGAGGCGCACAAGCCACTTATTAGGTGAGAATCGCTCCAAAAGGCCGACGTATTTTTGTAGGAAGTCATTGGGGATGTCGCGGGCCTTAGCTTTCTTCTTTCCCGTCAAGCGGCAAGCAATCTCGGCTTTTGAAAGCGGCTCAGACCATTCGCCGTCTCTTGCGCGGCCACCAGTTGTGCTCAGTAGTTCGCATCGCTGGATGGCCAAAGCTGACATTTGAAACGGAGTCGACCAGCCGCCCCATGGCCCAAGGGGCGCCGGCACTTTGTTCGCATATCTCCAGACGAAGGCCAGCCACCAAGTGAGTGGCGTTCTCGGCTTGCACCACGAAAGCTGATCTTGGACGCTTAACGGAAGATGGGAACCACCCCGGCATGCCAGTGATTTGAATGACGCGAGCCATTCGGAGTCCGCATCCTCCGGAGACACGCCGAATTTATACTCTTTGACGTCATCCTCGCCGCTGTACCAAAGCCGTACATATCCGACCAACTTCTGGGCGGCGGGGGGTTCAAAAAACGAATCCATCAAATCCTGGGCAGGCGTCGGATTCTTTGGCGGTCGAGAGCAGACGATAGAGAATATCTTGGTTCCAGTAAGAGAACCTAAAGTCGGCTTCCTGGAATTGCCTAAGCAACTCGTCGAATGGCGGCGGCGGCAAGAGCGTGTCCCCGTCGAAGCGGTCAGCCGGAAAGAGCCATAGCCGATTCACGCCTGGTTGGCCGGCCGGAAGCAATGCAAGCCGAAAAACGCTCGGGCTGTTATCAGTCGCCATCATTGTCGCCTCCCGTTAGAGGGGAGGTCAAATTGATGGCGATTTCCGAGGGGGCAAGCGGCCTCTGGCAGTACGGGAGATTCGCCCAGCAACAAAGTCGTGGGACACTTCCAAAATGCGCCGGAGCTTGACCCAGTCCAGGGAATGCCTAAGGCTAAGGAGTTTCACCGACTCTTCCCGAAAACAATTGATCACATGAAGAATCATTTCCTGCCCACCTTCGTTGCGCAGCAGCGGCAGAAGCAGCAGCAACTGCCCCCCGGGCAAATTCCTCCCGGGCAGCGGCGACCATAGGGTATTTGCACCTAAAGAGCTAGCGCTGACGCCTAGAAAGCAGCAGCATAAGCTCAATCGCGATCGTACGTGTCACCGATTGGTTTGACGAACGGATGCCATTTTGGTACTAACGCGCCGTTCACGACATTTTTCGGGAGACTCGCCATGGCCGGTCACGCCTGGTCCGTACGGCGGTATTTGCGATTCAGCGTGCGCGGCATGCTCGTTGCGCTGACCGTGGGTTGCCTCCTGTTCGGCCGGCAGGTCGAGAGCCGGCGCAGAATGATCGTTGCGGCGGACGAGTTTACGAACAATGGAACCGACCCTATGTCAACAATTTTTCTCGCAGATCACAGGTGCTATGGCCCAGAGAACCGCCTAGCGATGCTGCTGCGTTTCTGGGACGCCCAAGTATTGCCTCACACAGTCGTCGATCATTACGCCCAAGACGAATGGGGTCTTGCCGCAGTTTCCCAACTGACGTCGATCCAAAAACTGAACTTTTCCACCATTGAACCGTGTGACGAATGGCTTAGGTATCTGGCGCCGTTGCAGGAGTTGCGGGTGCTCGACCTGGATTGCCCGATGCTGACCGACCGGGCAATCGCACACATTAGCAAACTGAACCGTTTGGAGCAGCTCGCGATCTGTCGGGAGACTAAAATGACCGCCCGCGGAATACTACAGCTGCACCGCGCACTACCCAACTGTATTCTGCGTGTTATATACGTCGAAAAACAGAGTTATGTGGATTATCCACCGCCCAATGGAAGAATCGTTGACGCAACGACCATATTCCCGGAAATGGGCAACGAGCCGTGCGGTTGGCATCGCGAGCCCACACCAACAGACGGATCAGTGGCAATGCCGTGAAATGGTTGCTGCGCTGCCGGAATGGAAATCATCTCACGGAGGGTGAACCATGACTCGCCGGAAGCGTTGGCCTCTAAAACTGAAATGGGGACAGTTGATGCCGTTCGGAACAGGTTCAACTATGGTTAACTGGGTTCGGCTGGCAACAATTCCGTTTGCACTCGCACAATTCGTGTGCGCAGCGGAGCCGCAGTACAACCCGGACGTTGGAACCTGGCAGGCGGTGGCCGTGCCGGCATTCTCCGATTTTACGGCGAGCACGGCTTGGTCTCATGCCGCAAACCGTTCGCCGTATGAATGGACCGTCTTCATTAAGGATTCGAAGGTCTGCGCAAACAGACGGCCAGAAGACGACGTCGGATCGAATCAAAGGTCTAGGCTTCACACCGCGTGCCGAGGGCCTGAAGGCCGTAGCTGCGATCGCTCCCGTTGTGGATGGTTATCTCGTGGGCTTCAACGAGGGGGAATGGGGAGCCGCGCTATACTGGTTCTCCCGGGACGGCAAATGCAGTTACAAAGTATCAGAGCATCAGGTCGTCGACTTCGTGGTTGTCTCGGAAACGATCTACGCGATTGAAGGACTTGCACACCTCGTTTTTTCAGAGGGGTCTGTTATCAAGATCACTCGGTCGAATCATTGTCGCAGGTGGGAGGCGCACGAGTGGGTGAAGCTCCCATTTGCGCCGGAGGTCGTGAGTCTGACGCGCGGTAATGTAATGGTGATTACGCTTTCGGATGCGCTCGTGGCCGTCGACACCCGCGGCCAGGTCGATTTCCTGGCGCGAGACGCTCCTTGGGGGGTACTTTATCCCGGGTCGTCGGTGCTTTCCCCGGACGGAGACAAAGTGTATGTGGGGATGCGCCAATACGTTGCCGAGTTCAATCTGAAGTCCAAAGAATTGCGAATGCTTATTCCCAGCAAGGCGTTTTTGAACCCCGGTTCCCAATGATTTCCTCGACTAGTTGCGCACACTAGAAAGTCAAAAAGAGGGATGTTAGCAGACCAAGTTCGCGACCACTTCGGCCAGTGGGGACAACAGCGTTCAGGCCATGTCAGAAAGATTTCACCGAATTGTTCTGAGTAGCGCAGGGCTCGGGTGCAGTCGCCATTGTGGAGCTAGGCATTCTCCGTGTCTCTGTGCCTCTGTGGTTCGTTCCTCTTCGTCTTTTTTCTTGTTCACCCCGCGTCGCGGCGCTCGGTGACGGTGACTTGCAGTGTCTGAGCCCGGCCTTCGCGGAGAATGCGCACCGGCACGGTCGTGCCGATCTTGGTTCCCGCCACCAGTAGCCGCAATTCGGACGGCTCAATGACCTTCTGCCCGTTCCACTCGATGACCACGTCGCCCGGCACCAGGCCTGCCTTCTCGGCCGGAGAGCCCGGCTGCACGCCGGTCACCAGCACGCCTTCGATGTTCGGGAGTTTAAGTTGCTTGGCGATTTCCGGCGTCAGCTCTTGCAGGCCGACGCCCAGGAAACCGCCGCGACGCTTCCCCGCGAGATCAGATGCTGATACACGTCGCGCACGACCTCGGACGGAATCGCGAAGCTGATTCCCTGGTAAGCTTTGCCGACGATGGCCGTGGTGATGCCGATCACCTGGCCGGAAATATCGACCAGCGGTCCGCCGCTATTGCCGGGGTTCACAGCCGCATCGGTCTGCAGGAAGTTCTGAAAGGCGGAGTTTTCGGCGAATGCCCGCCGTTGCGTGGCGCTGACAATGCCGCAGGTCACGGTGCGGTCGAGCCCATAGGGATTGCCGACCGCCAAGACCCAGTCGCCGACCTGGAGTTTCGTGGAGTCGCCCAGTTCGCCGGCGATCAGACCCGTGGCTGGGATCTTCAGCACGGCCAGGTCAGTCAGCACGTCGGAGCCGACGACTTTCACCTCGCCGTCGCTGATGACGCGATTGTCGCTCAGCCTGACTTCGATCTGGCTGGCGCCCTGGATGACATGATAATTGGTAATGACGTAGCCGTTCTTGCTGTCGATGATCACGCCCGAACCCTGCCCGACGGCCCGATAGCTGCCGCGTTGGGTTCCGAAGAACTCGTCGAACGGGTTGTCGCTTTCGGCCCGCACGGTCTGTTCGGTGTTGATGTGAACGACGCAGGGCTCGATCCGCTCGGCCACCAGACGGAAGGCACGCGACGTGTCCGACAGCTTGACCAGTTCGGCCGTGCGGTCGAGCTTTTTCAGCTCTTCGCCCGCCACGTCGGAGCGAGCCCGCAATTCGCCCCGCGTCAGGGCGTATTGGATATTCTCGGCCAAATAAGGGGCCACCAGCATGCCCAGCAGCACCAGCAGGATGGAGACCAGGGCCGGTAACCGGTTGGCAGGGGAGGGAGGCGGGGGCGAGACTGAAGTATCTGACATGGCGAGGTTTTCCTGCTCGTGGTTGCCTGCCCCGTGGCGTGCTGCGTATTATAGTCGCGGCCCTTGGCAGGCGACAAACCACGACCTTCGGTTCCAGCACGTCCCGCTGGTCGTGCCGCCCGGCCGGAGCCAGCGCATTGCGCCATATTGTTTCCCCAAGGGGATAGGCGGAAGCTCGCGACCCGGTCGCGGCGTGACAAATTCCGCCCAGTCCCCGCGGCCGGGGCGCAACCCGGCGGCTAGCTTACAATGCGCCGGTCGATATTCGGCCGATTTGGAACGGTATGAACGTGTTTTTGCCCTCGCAATTCTTCCCACCCGCCGAATCGGCCGACCGCCGTGGGCTGATCGGTTTTGGCGGCGAATTGACGCCGCAGTGGCTCATCGACGCCTACCGGCACGGAATCTTCCCGTGGCCCACGCAGGACGGCATGTTGGCCTGGTGGTCGCCCGACCCGCGGGCCGTGATCGAGTTCGACGCCCTGCATGTCTCGCAGCGTCTGACGCGGACGATGCGCAGCGGCCGCTTCCATGCCACCTGCGATCGGGCTTTCGGCGCCGTGATGGAGGGCTGCGCAACGGCCCAGGACCGTGCCCGGGCCACTTGGATCACGCCGGACGTGCTGATGGCCTATCACCGCCTGCATCGGTTGGGTCTGGCCCACAGCATCGAGATCTGGCACGACGGCGAGTTGGCCGGCGGCGTGTACGGCGTGGCGATCGGGGCCATGTTTGCCGCCGAATCGATGTTCTATGCCGTGCGCGATGCCTCGAAAGTGGCCCTGGTGTACCTGGTCAACCATTTACGTGCTCGCGGCTACCAGTTGCTCGATATTCAGCAACTTACGCCGCACACCGCGCGGTTGGGCGCGACGAACATCCCGCGCCATATCTTTCTGAGCCGCGTGGCCGAGGCCATCGATCAGCCGGTGACGTTTGGCGATCGCTTGGAACCGGAGCCCGCGGCCGCGTCCGACGATCGTCAGGCGAAGGAATAAACGACTCACGTCTAGCCGGCAGCCCTATTGCAATCGCCGCCGCGCCGCCGCACCATAGACGGCATGCCGGTAAACTGGCGAGTTTAGCCATTCCCTACCGGCGAGCCGACCAACGCCAACGCGTCGGCGCCCGTTGCCGCTCGCCAACGCTCCCTGTTGAGGAAATTCCCATGCATAGAATGCTCCCCCTTTGCTGCCTGGTCTGGGCATTGCCGACGATCGGTCACGCCCAGGAAACCTACGAGGTCGTCGTCTACGGCGGCACGTCGGGCGGAGTCGCCGCCGCTCTGCAAGTGGCGAGCATGGGCAAGAGCGTTGTTCTCGTCGAACCGACCCAACACGTCGGTGGATTGACTTCCGGCGGGCTGGGGGCCACGGACATCGGAAACAAGCAAGCCATCGGTGGCATCTCGCGAGAGTTCTACCATCGCGTTTATTTGCATTATGCGAAGCCCGATGCCTGGAAGCAGGAGACGAAGGCCGACTACCAGAACAAGCGAGTGCAAGCCGGCGAAGAAACGATGTGGACGTTCGAGCCTCATGTTGCCGAAGCGATCTATCGCCAGTGGCTGGCTGATGCCAAGGTGCCGGTTCATTACGGCCAGCGGCTCGATTTGAAACAAGGCGTCGCCCGCGATGGAGCCAGAATCGCCTCGATCACCATGGAGAGCGGTAAAAAGTTCTCGGCGCCGGTCTTCATCGACGCCAGTTACGAAGGGGATCTGATGGCCCGCGCCGGCGTGGCCTATCACGTGGGGCGCGAGAGCAACGCCACGTACGGCGAAACGCTCAACGGCGTGCAGTTGGGCTCCAAGAAGCACCAGTTCAAATTGCCGATCGATCCGTATCGAGTGCCGGGCGATCCGACCAGCGGTCTGCTGCTTGGGAATTCATCCCGGCGGGCCCGGCGAGCACGGCCAGGGCGACGAGCGCGTGCAGGCCTACAACTTTCGCCTCTGCATGACCGACTGCAGCGGAGAACCGACTGCCGTTCCCCAAGCCGGCCGGTTACGACCCGCAGCGCTACGAGTTGCTGCTGCGTTACCTTCAGGCGGGCGAGTTCGACGTGTTGGGAAACAACCAGATGATGCCCAACCGCAAGACCGACACCAACAACAACGGTGCCTTTTCGAGCGACAACATCGGGATGAATTACGATTATCCCGACGGCGACTACGCCACGCGCGACAAGATCTTTCAGGAACACGTCACCTACCACCAAGGATTGATGTGGTTCCTGGCCAACGACCCGCGGGTGCCCGAAAAAGTCCGCAAGGAGATCAATCGCTGGGGGCTGTCGGCCGACGAATTCACGGCCACCGGCGGCTGGCCCCATCAGCTTTACGTTCGCGAAGCCCGGCGGATGAAATCGGACTATGTGATGACGCAGGCCAACTGCCAGGGCGCCACGACAGTGACCGACGCCGTAGGGCTGGCAGCTTACGGCATGGATTCTCACAACACGCAACGGTACGTCAAAGACGGCTATGCGAGCAACGAGGGGGACGTGCAGGTACACGGCTTCAGTCCCTATCCGATCGACTATCGGGCGATCGTGCCCAAGGCCGCGGAATGCTCGAACCTGCTGGTGCCCGTCTGCCTGTCGGCTTCGCACATCGCCTACGGTTCAATCCGCATGGAGCCGGTATTCATGGTGCTGGGGCAATCGGCTGCCACGGCCGCCTGCCAGGCGATCGACCAGCACACCAGCGTGCAGCAGATCGACATGCCGAAGCTGCGCGAGCGGCTGCTGGCCGATGGCCAGATCCTGGAATGGAAAGGCCCGCGTGTCGCAGGCGGGCGTGATCCCCGCACGCTGCCGGGCATTGTCGCTGACGATGCCACAGCGACGTTTGTCGGCGAGTGGACCGAAGGCCGGGCCAAAGGTGGTTTCCTGGGCGTCGGCTACCATCACGACGGGCATAAGGATCAGGGGATGAAAGAAGCTCGTTTTACGATTCCGGTTTCGAAGGCCGGTCGCTATGAAGTGCGACTCGGTTATACGGCGCTCGACAATCGGGCCAGGAACGTCTCGGTGACCGTGGAAAGTGCCGACGGAGCGAAGACGGTGATCGTCAACGAGCGGCAGGAGCCCGCAATCGACAAGCTGTTTCAGCCGTTGGGCGTGTTCCGATTCTCCTCGGAACAGCCGGCCGTGGTCGTGGTCTCCAACCGCGAGGCCGACGGCTACGTGATCGTCGACGGCGTGCAACTCGTGCCTGCGGAATAATTAGCCGCGTTAGCCGCTTCACTTGCGACGCGCTCACTCACGGCTGAGTGGTCCTACCAGCTTGCAACCCGCCCGTAGCGTGCCTATTCTGGAACAGGCCCCAGGCTTCCGTTTTATCGAGGAGTTTCGACGATGAACCCACGAACCGGACCGAATCGGCGCAATTTTCTCCGCACGTCGGCCGCCGCGTTGGCCGTGCCTACGATCGTTCCGGCCACGGTCTTTGCCAAGGACGATCAGCCTGCCCCGAGCGATCGGGTTGTCGTCGGTTCGATCGGCACGGGCGACCTGGGCCGCCGCCATCACCTGAACAACAAGCTGCTCCCCAATAAGCGGATTGAAGTGGCCGCCGTGTGCGACGTCGATCGCAACCATCGCGACCAGGCAGCGCAGGATGTGTTTGCCAAGAACGGCCGCAAGGTAGCGATCTACAAAGATTTTCGCGACCTGTGTGACCGGCCCGATATCGACGCCGTGTTGATCGCCGTGCCCGATCACTGGCACGCTCTGACGGCCATCTATGCCATGGAGGCCGGCAAGGACGTTTATTGCGAGAAGCCGCTGACGCTCACGATCAACGAAGGCCGCAAGATGGTCGAGGCGGCCCGGCGCTATAACACGGTCTTTCAGACCGGCAGCCAGCAGCGCAGCGATCGCCGCTTCCGGTTGGCCTGCGAACTGGTGCGCAACAACAAGATCGGCAAGCTGGTCCGCGTCGATACGCACATTGGCAACGTCGACCAGGGCATCTGGCAGCCGCCGACTACGCCGCCGGCCGAGTTGGATTGGAACTTCTGGCTGGGCCCGGCTCCGTATGCTGATTACGCCGCCAATCGTTGTCATTACCAGTTCCGCTGGTTCTCGGATTATTCCGGCGGCAAGATGACCGATTGGGGCGCGCATCATAACGACATCGCCCAATGGGGCATTGGCGCCGACGGCAGCGGCCCGGTGAAAGTCTCGGGCGTGGGCGAATTCGATCCCACCGGCCCACACGACGTGGCCCGCGAGTTCAACGTCAAATACACCTACGCCAATGGCGTGGAGCTGAATTGCCATTCCAAGGGGCTCGAGGTCGAAGGCCTGCCGCTCGATAAGCAAGCCTCGGAGAAAAAAGAGCACAACAACGGCGTGCTGTTCACCGGCACCGATGGCTGGATTTTCGTGAACCGCAGCACGCTGGTGGCCTCGAACCCCGAGTTGTACAAGACCGAGTTCACCAGCGGCGACACGCGTCTGTACGTCAGCGCGGACCACCACGAGAACTGGCTCGATTGCATTGCCAGCCGCGAGAAACCGGTTTGCGACGTCGAAATCGGGCATCGTTCGGCGACCGTCTGTCACCTGGGCAACCTGGCCATGCGGCTTGGTCGCGAGTTGCAATGGGATCCGGCCCAGGAGCAATTCGTCGGCGACGATCAGGCCAACCTGATGACCAGCAAGCCGATGCGGGCTCCCTGGCATTTGTAGAGCAGGCAAAGAGTAGTAGGCAGTAGGCAGTCGAATACGAACAAGGACACTCGCATGGACTCCGTCGAACAGCTTTGCCGGCAACTGGCTTCGAGCGATCAGGAGAAGGTCTATCAGGCCAAGCAGGAAATGGCCCGGCGTACCGCCGAGGCCGGAGCTCCTGGCCAGAACCAGCAGCGCAAAGAAATGGCCGCACAGATGGCCCGCCTGCTCGTGGCCGAGCGCGACGCCAAAGATGGCAAGGGAAACCCAACGAAGGTACCCGAGTTGTCTGCCGCAGGCCGGGCTCTGGTTGCCCGCTACCTGGCCAGCGTCGGCGGCGACGATGAAGTGCCGGCATTGGTCAAGACGATGCAAGACTTCGACACACGCGAGATGGCGCGTTGGGCGTTGACCCGCATGACCTGCCCGGCGGCTACGTCCGCGCTGGTTGAAGCGGCCACCTCCGGCATCGGCAACGAGTTCCGCGTCGGAGCGATCAATGGGCTCGCGGAGCGTTCGGACCCCCGCGTGATCGAAGCCTTGCAGGTGTGCCTGTCCGACTCAACGCCCGAGATTCGACTGGCGGCGGTCGAGTCGCTGGCCAGCCAGGCCGACCCGGAAGCCGACGCCGCGATTGCCAAGGTGGCTGCGGGCTATCCGCGCGCCGCCCGACGCGTGGTGAAGGCGCGGCTGCGGCTGGCCGAAAAACTCGTTTCCAAGGGTCAAAGCGAGGCCGCCAAACAAATCTACCAGTCGATTGCCGCCGGCAAGTTCGACGAGGCCCAAAGGAAGGCGGCTGCCGCCGCTTTGGCTCGGCTCGGCTAATTGGCATAACCGGCATGGGCCAACTTGCCGGTTGTTCAGACTAAGCTAGGTTTGATTCATCACTGGACGCCTTGCGGCAATCCAAGACGCCGCAATGCCGTGGTTTACTTCTGCTTTGTCGAGGCAACCTAAAATGTTCGCGATACGCAAACTGCTCGCTTGGTGCGGGCTTGGTTTTCTGGCCCTGGTCGCTTCCATCGCACCGCCGAATGTGCAGGCCGATGAAGCCGCATCGGGCCAGCGTCTGGCCATGAAGATACCGAGCCCCTCGTCGCCGTCTGATTTGCCCCCGGGCCGCGAACCGGCCAACCTCGAAGAAGACAAGGCGGAACGAGAACGCCAGGAGCAGATGCGGACCGTCAGCATCATGAACTATACGGCCAAGCCGCTCAATTACTGGCTCTCGCGCACCAGCGGCCGAACCTGGACGCAGCCGTACACTCTTCCCAGCAAGACGATCCACCGCTTCATGGCCGCCGACATTCACGAACCCTCGGTGTTCCGCACGCTGAACGTTTTCGGAAAGCCGGGTTACATCTTTGTCCGCTTCCGCAACGCCGGAGGCTGGTCGGTATATAAAATCCTGACCAATGCCTCGTATGCTTACGTCGAAAATGAAAACGGCAACGGCGAGTTGGTCGATCCCTCGACGGCCCAACCCCTGGCCCGCGTCAAAGCTGGCGACGAACGCAAGATGCTCCAGTTGCTCGACGCGAACCATTGCTTCTACGATCTTCAGGGCGAAGGCCGCACGGTCGAATAATGACGAATGCCAAAGGTCGAATGACGAAAGAATGACGAAGCTCGAATCTTCGTCATTGGGCATTCGTCATTCTTTAGACATTTGGATTTCGTCATTCCCCTTCGTCTGGTCGAACATCCAGGGAATGACACCCTTGCGGTCGGCGTATGCGGGCGTCCAACTGTGGTGGCCGACGCCCGCGAGCTCCGAGTACTTCGGCCGGCCGCCGGCAGCACGCACGGCGGCGATCATCCGCCGGCTGCGTTCGACCGGCACGGCCGGATCGGCGTCGCCGTGAAAGGCCCAGATCGGCAGACTTTTCAGCCGTTCGGCTTGCGACTCGTCGCCCCCGCCGCAGATCGGCACGACCGCGGCAAAGCGCTCGGGGAAGCGGATCGCCAGATCCCAACAGCCGTATCCGCCCATCGACAGGCCGGTCAGGTAGATCCGCCGCCGGTCGATCGGGGCGTTCATCTCCAGTTCCTCGAGCACGCCCAGTATGACCTGCATCGAGTCGCTGGCCGGGCCGAAAGGGCTGCTCTCGACCGCGTCCCAAGGCACTTCGACCCAGCGCGCGTCGGGCCGGCACTGCGGCGCCAGGACGAAGCAGGGATACTTCTCCCGGTATTCTTCCGACGCCATGAGTTCGGGAAAATAGAGCAGTTGCTTCGCGTTGTCGATGCCGCGTTCCCCGGCGCCGTGCAGAAACACGACCAGCGGATATTCCCGGCCGGGCTCCGCCCGCACGGGCGTTAGCAGCCGGTAGCGAAAGACTTCGTTCCGGTACGGACCACCTCTGTATTTGAATTCGCCCACCTGGAACCGCTGCACGATCTCGTCGCGTGGCATGGCAGCCGCTCCGTGGGGCCCAGGCAACTTACAAAGCAATCGCCAAGCTAGCCCGTGGTCGAGGCGCTGGCAACGGGCAAAGCCTGCACCGTGAAAAACGGCCCAACCAGGCCGCGTACTTGCCGCGGCGACGACCGTGCGGCAGAATCAAGGGGCACTCCCAACCCTTCAATCTTTGCAGCACGTCTTTTCCCTGCGGAGTCTGTTCTCCATGGTGGCTGATCTATCAGAACGTCACGGCCCGGTCTCGGACATGTTTCGCGTGCCGGCCAGCGCGGCTCAATGGGACGCATTTCGGCTGTCCGACGAACAGGTTGAGTTCTTCAATCAGAACGGCTATCTGGCCGGCGTGCCGTTGCTCGACGACGAGCAGGTGGAGCAATTGCGCACTGAGCTGCAACAACTGGTCGACCCGGCGCACGAGGGGCACCGGCTATTCTACGAGTTCCACTCGAACGAATCGACCGACCCCAGCCGCGTGCTGTTTCACGCCCTGGGAGCTTGGCGCATCGCCCCCGGTTTTCACGACATCCTCTGGAACCCGCGGTTCACCGTGGCGGCGTCGCAATTGCTGGGCGGGGCGGTTCGCTTCTGGCACGATCAGCTCTTCTGCAAGCCGGCCAAGCATGGCGGCGTGGTGGCCTTTCACCAGGACTACTCCTATTGGACCCGCACCCAGCCAATGGCCCATCTGACCTGCTGGATCGGCCTGGATGATGCCACTCGCGACAACGGCTGCTTGCAATACATTCCCGGCAGCCATCGCTGGGATCTGCTGCCGATCACCGGGCTGGCCGGCGACATGGAGTCGATCCGTAGCGTGCTCACCGAGGAACAGTTTGCTGATTTCAAGCCGGTCGCCATTGAGTTGAAGAAAGGGCAATGCGCATTCCACCACCCATTGATGATCCACGGCTCGTACGAGAACCGGACCGCAGGCCCGCGGCGGGCTGCCGTCATCAACGTCATTCGCGACGGAGTCTGCTCGGCCAGTTCGACGACGTTGTTGGAAGGAGTTCCCGTGATCCCGGCCGGCAGCAAGATGGAGGGGCAGTTCTTCCCGCTGTTGTACGATCCGCAGCAGCTCTTAGTGCTCGGTTACCTTAAAACAATTGCACTTGGGTGCCATGCCCACGCTTGCGTGGGCATGCGTGCCGGCCGAAAAACATCGCCACGCAAGCGTGGCCATGGCACCCAGTTCCTGATCTCTGACCACGACTCCCCGCCGCATGCCCGAGCACATTCATTTCGTGACTGGACGACTGGCGGAGTTCGCTCTCCGCCAGGTGCTCGAACAATTGGCTCCCACGGTCGATTTCGACTATTCCGTGGGTGTGCTGGGAATCACGGTCGCCGCGCTGATGACGCCCGAATGGATTGCCCGCAAAGTTCAACCGCCGGCAGCGGCCACGCGCGTGCTCGTTCCCGGCTATTGCCATGGCGATTTGGCGCCGATCGGCGCGGCCACGGGCTTGCCGGTCGATGCGCGGGCCCAAGGATCTCCGCGAACTGCTGGCGTATTCTTCGGCCAGCGTCCGCCAGGCGCCGAGCAACTGGGGGCGTATGATATCGAGATCGTGGCCGAGATCAACCACGCCCCGCGGTTGACGACCGCAGCGATCCTGGCGCAGGCCGCGGAATTGGCCGCCGCGGGCGCGGATTTGATCGACGTTGGCTGCGATCCCGGCTACACCTGGCCGGGCGTCGGCGACATCGTTCGCCGACTGCGCGACGCCGGGCTATCGCGTTTCGATCGACAGCTTGAACCCGGACGAAATCGAACCGGCCGTTCGGGCCGGCGCCGAATTGGTGCTGTCGGTCAATTCAACCAACCGCGAACGGGCGGTCGATTGGGGCTGCGAGGTCGTCGTCGTGCCCGACGTGCCCGAGACGCTGGCCGGGCTCGACGAAACGATCGAACTGCTGGCCACGGCCGGCGTGCGGTTGCGGATCGACCCGGTGCTGGAACCAATCGGCTTCGGCTTTGCCCGCAGCCTGGGCCGCTACCTAGACGATTCGCGAGTCGCTATCCCGATGCCGAAATGCTGATGGGCATCGGCAACCTGACCGAACTTGACCGACGCCGATTCGGCGGCGATCAACGTGCTGTTGCTGGGTTTTTGCCAGGAGCTGGGCATTCGCAGCGTGCTCACGACGCAGGTCATCAATTGGGCCCGCACGAGCGTCCGCGAGTGCGACCTGGCGCGGCGGCTGGTTTATTATGCAGTGCGCTCGCGATCATTGCCCAAGCACGCCGAGCCGCGATTGGTGATGCTGCGCGACGAGCGGTTGCTGAACTACGGCGCGGCGGGCCTCGAACAGTTGGCCCGCGAAATCAAGGACCAGAACTACCGCATCTTTGCCGAAGGAGGCGCTTTGCACGTCATCTCCGCCGGGTTGCACCTGGAAGGGACCGACCCATTCGACCTGTTCGACCAGTTGGAAGCGGCGGCCAAACGCAAGCTCGATGCCAGCCATGCCTTTTACCTGGGCTACGAGATGGCGAAAGCCGCGACAGCGCTGACTCTCGGCAAGAACTATCGCCAGGACCAGGCGCTCGATTGGGGCCTGTTGACCGTGCCCGAACAAAGCCATCGACAAAAGCTGGCTGAGCGCAAAGCCGCGCAAGGATAACGCCGCGCAGGATTCGGGAGACGAGCCGGCATGAGTGGCGCACTCGATCGTCGGACGACTCATCTGCTACGGCTGCTCTGCCGCTGATCGAGGAGCTTTCGCCGGGCTTGGAAGCCGAAGATGCTTTTCTCAAGCTGGCCAACCGGCCACATTGTCTGTTTTTCGACAGTGCCCGGCGCGACCCGCGGCTGGCACGCTACTCGTTCGTCACGGCCGATCCGTTCGCCTTTCTCGAATTCCAGCCCGAAGGGCCCGACGCGTTGCGGGAATTGGAGAAGCGTCTTGCCCCCTATCAATCGACCAGCGTGCCCGGATTGCCGCCGTTTCAGGGCGGCGCGGCCGGATTGCTGAGCTACGACTTGGGCCGGCAATTGGAACGCGTGCCGCTGCCGGCAATTGACGAGTTTCACGTTCCGGCCATGGCGATCGGCCTGTACGACGTGGTCGTAGCGTTCGATCACGTCCAGCGTCGGGCGTGGCTCGTCTCGCAAGGTTTTCCCGAACTAGAAATGCCGCAGCGCCGCCGGCGAGCGGCAGAACGGCTGGCTCAGTTTTGCGAGTGGCTGAATGTTGCCAAGCCACCGAGTGCGCTCGCCGGCCACGCCCACGTTGCCGCCGATCGAAGCCCACGAATTGGCGCCGCAATTTGCCCTGGGTCGGGGAGACGATCTGACCAGCAATTTCTCGCCCGACTCCTACCTGCGGGCGAGCCGCCGGGCGATCGAGTACATCCATGCCGGCGACATCTTTCAGGTGAACCTGGCTCAGCGGCTGCTGCATCCGGCCATCGACAATTCGGTGGCGTTGTATTTGCGATTGCGGCGGCGCAATCCGGCCACGTTCGCCGGCTATTTCGATCTGGGCCAGTTTCAGATCGTCAGCGCTTCGCCCGAACGCTTTCTGCACGTGGCCGATCGGCAGGTCGAAGCTCGCCCGATCAAAGGCACTCGGCAACGCACGGCCCAGCCCGAGGCCGACCTGTTCGCCGGCGACGAATTGCAGCAGAACGCCAAGGATCGGGCCGAAAACATCATGATCGTCGACTTGCTGCGCAACGACCTGTCGCGGGTCTGCACGCCCGAGAGCGTTCGCGTGAGCGATCTTTGCCGGCTGGAGACGTACGAATTCGTGCAGCATCTGGTTTCGGTCGTCTCGGGCCGGCTGCGTGACGGATCGAGCCCGCTGGATCTGTTGCGCGCAGGCCTTTCCCGGCGGATCGATCACGGGGGCTCCGAAGGTTCGGGCGATGGAGATCATTGCCGAACTCGAACCCACGGCCCGCGGAGCCTACTGCGGATCGCTCGTGTACCTTGGATTTGACGGGGCGCTGGACTCAAGTATCCTGATTAGGACGATCACGGCTGGTCGCGGCTGGTGGCAAGCCCCGGTAGGGGGCGGAATTGTCGCCCGTAGCGAGCCCCGCTCGGAGTATCAAGAAACCTGGCACAAGGCCGAAGGCTTGCTACGGTCGTTACGCTGAAATGAAAACGACTGGCTACTGAATACTGGCTACCGACTACTGCACCCCATGATTCTGCTCATCGACAACTACGACAGCTTCGTGTTCAACCTGGCCGCTATTTCCAGCGCTTGGGCCAGACGACGCACGTCGTGCGCAACGATGCCGTGGATGTCGCAGCGATTCGCGCGCTCAACCCGCAAGCCATTGTGCTTTCGCCGGGGCCGTGCGCGCCGGAACAGGCGGGTTGCTCGCTCGACGTCGTCCGGCAATTGCAAGCCGACGTGCCGATGCTGGGCGTTTGCCTGGGGCATCAAGCGATTGCCGCCGCGATGGGGGCCGAAATTGCGCGGGCTGCCGAGCCGGTTCACGGCAGCAGTTCCGAAGTGTTTCACGACGGTCGTGGCATTTTCCAGGGATTGCCCAGCCCGATGAACGCTTGCCGGTACCATTCGCTGGTCGTTCGCGAGGCTTCGTTACCGGCGTGTTTGGAGGTTTCGGCCCGCACGATCGATGGTGTGGTGATGGGCCTGCGGCACAAGGAACTGCCGGTCGTCGGAGTGCAATTCCATCCTGAGTCGATTCTGACCGAGTATGGCTACGAACTGTTGACCGGCTTTCTGCGACTGGCGGGCCTGCCCCTGCCGGCCGTGCCCTCAACGCGGTACGTTGAGTTGGCCCCGGTCGTCCCGCAGCCGTTGCCGATGGCCGGACGGCCGGTTCCCTTTACGCCGCCATCGGCCGTATAGATCCTACAGCGGCGAGCGGTGTCCCGTGATCCTGGAAGGCATTCTGACGACGATCAACGCCGATTCCAGCGTGAACATCGCGCCCATGGGGCCGCTGGTCGATGCCGCGATGCGCGAGCTGGTGCTGCGTCCGTTTCAGACCTCGACAAGTTATGCCAACCTGAAACGCACCGGCCAGGGCGTCTTTCACGTGACGGACGATGTCGAATTGCTGGCGCATGCGGCCGTCGGCGAAGTCGATCCTCGTCCGCCGCTCGTGCCGGCCGGCGCAATCGACGGTTGGATTCTGGCTGATTGCTGCCGCTGGTACGCCTTGCGAGTCCGCACGCTCGACGACCGTGAGCCACGCACTCGGATCGTGGCCGACGTGGTCGATCAGGGACGCCGGCGAGACTTTTTCGGCTTCAATCGCGGCAAACACGCAGTGCTTGAAGCGGCCATTCTGGCTACGCGCGTGCATTTGCTTGCCGCCGAAGAAATCGCCCGGCAAATGCGCAGAACTGAGCGTGCTGGTCGACAAGACCGGCAGCGAAACCGAACTACGGGCGTTTCAATTTCTCGATTCGTACGTCCAAGCCGCGGCGGCAAGGAAATCGCCATGAGCCGCCCCCAGCCGAACGCCGTTTGTGTCACCGCGCCCAGTCGGCTGCACTTTGGCCTGCTGTCGTTCGGCCGCCCGGATGTTCGCCAGTTCGGAGGGCTGGGGGCCATGATTGCTTCGCCGGGCGTGCGATTAACGATCCAGCCGGCCGGTGAATTTTCTGTGAGCGGGCCGCTTCGCGAACGTGCGGCCGCTTGCGTCGAGCGGCTGGCACAAGTTGGCTGGTACGCCGAGCCGCCAGCCTGCCGCATCGAAGTGCTCGCCGCTCCACGGGCCCACGTCGGTTTGGGAAGCGGCACGCAACTGGCACTGGCGACAGCCCTGGGAATGTCTGCGTTTCTCGGCCGCCCCAGGCAGCCGATCGCCGAACTGGCGCAGAGCGCCGGTCGCGGGTTGCGGTCTGCGATCGGCCTGCACGGTTTCGCTCAGGGCGGGTTGCTGTTCGAAGCCGGCAAGCTCTCGTCCGACGAAGTGTCGCCATTGGTTGCCAGGATCGCGTTGCCTGAAGATTGGCGTTTTGTGCTCCTGTGTCCACGGCAGGAAACGGGACTGTATGGCGAGGCTGAACGCCAGGCCTTTGATCGGTTGCCGCCCGTGCCGCCGGCCACGACCGACGAATTGTGCCGCTTGGCGGCGCTAGAGCTTCTGCCGGCTGCCTCGACGGCCGATTTCTCGCGTTTCAGCGACGCGCTGTATCGTTTCGGCCACCTGGCCGGCCGTTGCTTTGCCGCCCAGCAATCAGCCGGCGCGTTTGCCAGCCAGCGCATCGCCCGGCTCGTCGATGCGGTTCGGCGGCAGCATGTAGCGGGCGTCGTGCAGACATCGTGGGGTCCGACCATTGCGGCCCTGTTGCCGAGCGAAGCGGTCGCCGGCGAGTTCGCCATGCGATTACGCACCAGCGGCGATGCCGAAGATCTCGAAATTACCATCGCTGCGCCCGATAACGGGGGTGCCAGGGTCGAGCCGCTGCACTCGGAGTTGCTGCACCCTGAGCCCCGGGCGTGAGGCCGGAGATTTGAATGACGCATTGAACCAGCGTGTGGCGCGGCGAAATCTCGAGGCTTACGCCCCGGGCTAAGGCGGGGCACGACGATTCGCCTTGGCCGCCCGACTTCGAGGGATGTTTCTCCTAGACCGCAGCTCGCGATTCGGCTACTTTTGAGGACCAGATGAAACAATCGCGCAGTTGAGCGAGGCGGGGCCCGATATGGCGATGCGAGATAAGATCTGGCACTGGATTCGCCTCGTCACAAAGACAGTTTTCATTTCTTACGTGCTGATCGTGACCGTGTTCTACTTCCTGCAAACCAGGCTTGTCTTTCCGGGCTCGTGGACGCACCGCGGCGCTGCGGTCCGAGTCATTGCACCGGCCGGCGCCGAACTGATCTCGCTCACCACGCCCGACGGCCAACAGGTCAAGGCTCTGTTCGGCCCAGCGCTGCCGGCGTCGACGAACTCTGCCGAGGTTCGGCCGACGATCCTCTATTTCTACGGCAATGGGATGTCGCTCGCGGCCTGCGTCGATCAGTTCGAGGCCTTTCGCCGCCTGGGCGCGAACGTGCTGATTCCCGACTACGTCGGCTACGGGCTCAGCAGCGGCAAGCCGAGCGAACAGGGCTGCTACGCGACGGCCACCGCGGCCTACGATTGGCTGGCGAAAGATCCTCGCGTCGATCCGAAGAAGATCATTATCGGCGGCTGGAGCCTGGGCGCTGCCGTGGCGATCGACCTGGCCGCTCGGCACCCGCCGGCCGGGCTGTTCGGTTGCAGCGCGTTCACCAGTATGAGCGACGCCGGCCAGCGTCTCTACCCGTACCTGCCGGTCAAGTTGCTGCTCACGCACCGCTTCATGAGCATCGAAAAAATTCCGCGCATCAAATGCCCCACCATCCTGGCTCATGGGCGTGACGACACGCTGGTACCGTTCTCTATGTGCGGCGAACTAGCGCGTGCTGCCGGCGGCCCGGTGACGCAGATCCCGATCGACGGCGCCGGCCATAACGATTTTTGGGTTGTCGGTGCTCACCAGCTGTTTCAGCAACTCAAAGTGCTGATCGGTCAGGTCGAGGCAGGGGGCAAGTAGAAATCAACGTACACAAGCCTGACGCGCTAGCGAGGGAGTCTCACGTTCCGCTCCCTCGCTCGCGCGTCGGGCTTGTATATTCGGCGAAAGCAAAGGATACGCGACGCGTCAGACGAGCCCTTCGTCGCGCAACCTGCGCCACGGTCTGCCGCAGGGCCTCGGTCGAACGCTCCAGATCGGCATCGGTGTGTACGGCCGATGTCGGCCCGCCAGGCCAGGAGAAGAGATCGACCCCTCCGAGCAGCATTCCCAGCCGCAAGCTCGTGGACAGCGAGCGTGGAACGCTCTTGATGTCGCGATAATCGAGCCGGCCGGCGAGGATTTCGTCGGCCGTCACTTCGAGTCGTCGCGGATTCAGGAAGATATGGAAGCTGGAAAACGTGCCGTAGACGACCCAGGGTAGCCCTTCGTCGCGTACGACGGAGCCCAGCGCCTCGCGCAGGCGAGCGGCGTAGTCGCTCGCCCGTTGGCAGGCGTCGGTCGAAGCCACGATCTGCAAGGTCGCGATTCCGGCAGCCGCCGAAACAGGATTGGCGTTAAACGTCCCCTGGTGCGGAACCTTGTCGCGTCCGGCGGCCTGGCTGGCGGCGAAATCGAGGGCTTCCATGATTTCGGCCCGACCTACCAGAGCCCCGCCCGGCATGCCGCCGGCGACGATCTTGGCCAGCGTCGTCAGTTCGGGCGTAATGCCATAGGCGGCCTGAGCTCCGCCGGGCGAGCAACGAAAACCGCTGATGACCTCGTCGAAGATCAGCACGACATTGAGTTCTCGGGTCAGCTTTCGCAAATTGGCCAGGAACTCGGGCGCGACGGGCACCTGGCCCCAACTGGCTCCGGTCGGCTCGATGATCACCGCGGCCATGTCGCCCCGTTCCAGCAATCGGGCCGTGGCTTCGATGTCGCCCGGCGGCGCCAGCACAACTTCCTCGGCCACGGCCGGCAGCACGCCTGGCGTCGGGGTGCCGTCGAAGTGGTTGGTCACGCCGAAGGCCATGTGGTCGTGCCAGCCGTGGAAGTGGCCCAAGAACCGCAGGATTTTCTTGCGACCGGTGTAGGCCCGAGCCAATCGCACGGCCAGCAGCGTGGCCTCGGTGCCAGAACTGGTGAACCTCACCCGTTCGGCCGACGGCACCAGCTGCTGCACCAACTCGCCCCAGCGCACTTCCAGTTCATGGCACGCGCCGTAATGCGTGCCGCGAGCCAGTTGCTCTTCGACGGCCGCCATCACCTGCGGATGGCAATGGCCCAGCAGCAGCGCCCCGTGGCCGCCTGCGTAGTCGACATATTCGTGGCCGTCAACGTCCCATTTGCGCGAGTCGGCGGCATGGTCGACATAGATCGGATACGGCTCGAGGTAACGGCCGTCGTGTGTGATGCCGCTAGGGAAGACGCGTCTCGCCCGCTCAGCCAGCCTGGCCGACGTCGGCGTGCGGGCCAGATACTCTTCCAGCAGGCGCGAAGTGACAGTCGTCATGGCGTGGCTCTCCGTTCTTCACTGCCCGCTCGGGTGCCGTATCCACGCTTGCCGTGGACATGCCGCCATCACGCCAAACATGGCCACGACGAGCGTGGCCATGGCACCCCTCTTTTCACTGCCTGCCGCCCGCTGCCTGCTTTCTTAAAGCAAGCCATACCCGGCCAGCGTCGAGCGGAGCCGCGATTCTTCGGTGCTCGACAGCGGAGTCATCGGCAATCGCACTTCGCCCGTGTCGCGCCCGAGCATGCGCATAGCAGCCTTCACGGGGATCGGGTTCGTGGCCAGACCCAGCATGTCACGGCACAAGGGGAACAGCTTGCGGTGCCAATGGCGGGCTTCGGTCAGGTTGCCGGCGTCAAAGGCCTTCAAGAGCGTGAGCATGTCGCGGGGTACGATGTTGCCCACGACCGAAATCACGCCCCGGCCGCCGATCGCCAACAATGGCAGCGTCAGGCTGTCGTCGCCGCTGAGCACCGTCAGGTTCGTCAGCGCTAGGATTTGCGAGGCCTGGTCCATCGAGCCGGTGGCTTCCTTCACCAGCGCAATCTGCTTCAGATCGGCCAGGCGGGCGATAGTCTCGGGCTCGATGTTCTTGCCGGTCCTGCCCGGGATGTTGTAGACGCAGATTGGAATGTCGACCGCTTCGGCCAGGGCCTTGAAGTGCTGAAAGAATCCTTCCTGAGTCGGCTTGTTGTAGTAGGGGGCCACGACCAACGCGGCGTCGGCTCCCGCCTTGGCGGCCCAACGTGTCAGCCGCAGCGCCTCGCGCGTGCTGTTCGAGCCGGTGCCGGGCATGACCTTCACCCGCCCGGCCGCGATTTGCACGACCTCGGCAATGACCCGTTCGTGTTCTTCGTGCGACAGCGTGGGCGATTCGCCCGTCGTGCCGACCGGGCAAAGGCATTGCGTTCCGGCGGCAATCTGGAACTCGATCTGCTCGCGGAGCCGCGACACGTCCAGTTCGCCGTCTTTGAACGGGGTGGTCAGGGCCACGGAGAGCCCGGCAAACGCTTCACCTTTGGTTGGCATCGCAGTGGATCGCTGGTTGGGGTTCCAATTTGGGGAATCAGGGCTGCCCTAATCTGGCAATCATAGAAAACCGGCGGTCCGGAAGCAAACGGCCCGCGCCGGGGGGTGCAATTACGGATTCCGGCGGTCAGACGGCCTGGGACCAGTAGGTTTCCCATTGGTCGTTGTACAGCAGGGCACAGAGGCCGGCCATTCGGTCAGCACGCTCGACCCGCCAGCGAGCCCCGGTTTGCTTCAGCCGGCGGCCGATGAAGTGCTTACACGCACCCTCGACTTGTCCGCTGCCAATCGAACGCCCCTCCGTTAGACGTTCGGCATAGTTGAGGTGGGAACTGTGCGCACGAAGGTAACTTTCGAGTGCTGTCAGACTGTTCCGCTGTGCAGCTCGGACCGCATTGGGCCGGGTTTCCTGAATCAGGTTCTGGATACCAGTCCAGCCCCGGGCAAGGAGTGCTTCCCGGCGCGATCCGTCCAGGCACGTGTCTCGGCCGCCCCTTCGCCGTAGAGCACTTTACCGGTCGCCGCCACGTGCTCCAAGGCATGATAGATGTCGAGCGTTCCGGTGGCCTGCGACCAGTAGAAGCTGACGCGTTCCCAAATCCATTTCGCCCCGTCGGCCAAGACGTCGATGCGTTGCCGAGCGCGAATCCCCAGCCGTCCGGCCACTGCCGGCCAGCGTGCGGCAAACGTTTCGCTGGATTCGATTGCTGCAAACACATAGCGCGCCTGCGTCGGTGGCAACTCGCGTTTGCCCCATTCGTCGGGCAAGGCCGGTTCTGCCAGCGGACGTTTGGCAAACAGGCCGATCCGCATTTCTCGCCAGCCGGTGGTCGTGTTGACGCACGTACCATCGGTGAAAAACTCGATTTCGCCCGTTGCCTGGCGGTATTTTGCATGCGCCGCGGGAGCGTCGATTTGCCAGCCGGCCGTTTGCTTGGCTTCGGCATCGCAGACCTTACGAACCGTGCCGGGTGCGACACGTAGGCCGCAGAATTCACGCAAGTGCGTGCTGGCTGCGGCGAAAGACCAACTGGTCCCCGCCAAGCATAACAGACGCTGCGCTTGACGCGTTTGAGAGCCGATCACGCCGAGCCGACCGTCGGCAACATACTCGCCCGACAAGCAAGCGTTACAGACGAAGTAGACCCGCCGAAGTTGTACATGACCGGCCGCCGTCAGGACCGTGCGCGGCAACGCGCCTTTGTGTCTCCGTCGACGCCCGCAGTTGCATGGGCGGCGCGGAGAAGTTTTTTTTCGACGTCCTCGACCTCACGCTGCAAGGCTCCTTCCAGCGCCTGCCGCGTGAACTCCCGGCCGCGCTCCACGGCCAACGTCTCCAACCGATTCAGAACCTGCCCGTCGGGAGCGGCGTTGCCGGCAGCTTCCAATTGCTGGGCCATCGTCAGAGCCTGTTCCATCAGCAAACGTTCCAAAGGCGTCCGCGCATACAAAGCGACTGGTTCCATCCCACACCTCCGTGAAATTGCATTGGACCGAAAAAGCCAATGCCCAGTTTATCTATTTCACGCAGATGGCGCCAGAGGTATTGAACGCGCCCGCGCCGGGGGGGAGTGTCTGAAAGTCTGTGTTGCTGGGCTGAACAGCGCTTACTTTATGACCGGAGTAAGCATGGTCCTGCATCCCTTCGGAGACTCGCAGTCGGAAAACGGCGGTATGTCCGAGTCCTTCATTGACGCGATAGCGACGGTCTTGCCGTTCAGTTTGATGCATTTGTCGCACGTCCATCTATCAAAAACCGCCGCATACTCGGCCCGGGTAATCCCAATGCCGGCCCGCTTCATCTGAGCAATATCCTCACGGATCGACTGCTTAGACTGAACCATGCGCTCTCGGAGTATCTTAGCGCCGTACGCTTCGGCCTGCGATGAGGTCATTGGCGAGTTGCTTCGCCAAACTATCTTTGCGCCGCACACCTTGCACTTTCTTGGCCGTTTCGTCGCACCAAAGGCCGCTCCGCAACCCGGGCACGACGAAGGGACTGCCGCAGGGAGTTGCGGCGGCGTCGGCTGATCGGGCTTGGGCTGAGATAGCCAACCGAATAGGCCCATGCGTCATTCTTCGTTGGAGACTTCCGTGCGAGTATTCAGGCGATCAATCTAGTTGCCCGTCGCCGAAATCGAGGTTCTTCGGCCCGAGTTTAAGCCAGTTCGAGCTAAATCTCCACAGTCGGCACGGCTAAATTATAGGAGCACAAGCAACAGCCGGGGGCGGCAACCAGGCGTATTGCAATATTTTGGCCCGATCTGTTGACAGAGGGTCTTGAATTTAGACCATCTGGCAGGTCGAAACCCGGAGAAATTCCTGCAATGTGTGAAAGAATTCGGAACGACGCAGAAATTCGTAGCGATTCAAAATCACACTCGTCGCGGCTTGTCATGATGCGGGCGGTTGGTCGCATCGGTGGTTCGGTGCGATAGCATGACATTGTAACACGTATAGCACGAGGTATACTGATCTATGGCCAGTGAGCGACGATTCGCCGAGGTCAGAAAGATGCTCGAAGCCGCTGGCTACACGTTCGCCAGGGCCAAGGGCTCGCATCATTCTTTTACCAAGCCTAATCACCCGATCATTGTGATTCCGGTCCATCGCGGAAAGGTCAAGCCGGTCTATGTCCGTCAAGTCGAGAAGCTCAGCGAAGACCAGTAAGAACGCACGCCGGCCGTTTGCCGCGGCCGTGCTGGCCGAAGCCCGCAACCTGGCCGATCAGTACCAGGTGGTGATGCTCTTCGAGGATAATTGCTGGTACGGTCGCGGTTTGGAACTTCCACTCGTATTTGGCGACGGAGCGACCCCGGAAGCTTGCATCAAGGACACGCGAGAAGCTTTCGCACTTGCCGTGGCAACGTTGCTCGAACTCGGCGAGCGGCCGCCGGCGCCCGCAACGACGGGCCAGCGGACCGAGCAAGTCAACGTGCGGCTGACGGCCGAGGAAAAGCTACTGCTCGAAGCGTCGGCGAAGCGTAAGGGGTTTAGCGGCTTGTCGGACTTCATCCGCGCCGCCGCGGTCGAGGCCACTCGCTAATTTCGTGGTCAACCGAGCGGGGCCAACGCCATCGATCGACGTCACGATGCGGCGGCCGAAAACGTTGCAGTGGGCGATGAGGGACTCGAACCCCCGACATCATGCGTGTAAAGCATGCGCTCTAACCAACTGAGCTAATCGCCCATCGTAGAGAAAGCGACGTACCACCGAATCGTACTCCGACCCCGCCGCGAGTGTCAACGCTAACGAGCCTGTGTCATTACGCAGCCCAGGTACGGCAGGCGCATGGACGCACGGTCGGTATAATGGGCGGCGGAAAGCACGAATCGAGTTTCCTTTGGCTGGAGCTGATGTTGATTGCCGCTACGCTCGCAATTGTGTTGGCGATGCATCTGCTGGCAATGAACGTCGCCTCGGGCGCCCCGTTCGTCGCCATCTGGCTGGCCTGGCGTGCCCACCGACGGCACGATCGTGCCGCGGGCGAAGCAGCTCGTGCTCTCGTACGCGCTGCACTCGTCACTCTTCTGGCCGGACTGCTGTTGGGCGGCTTCCTGCTGGGACTCGTCGCAGTCGATTCGCCTGAATTCTTCGCAACCGCACGGCGAATCCCAGCCAGCCGTTATTGGTTCGGCGGCGTCGAGGTTCTATTCTACATCGGTTGCCTGGCAATCTATCTCGGCCTGGCACGCCGCGGCGACGAAGGGCGTGGTCGCGGGCAATTGGCGTTTCAGATTCTGGCCGCACTGTTGGCCGGAACCGATTTGGTTTACCACTTCCCTCCGCTGTTCGCCGTCATCGGTGTGTTGGGTACGCGGCCGTTCGAATCGACCGGCACAATCCGCTTCGTACAGGCCATCGTCGACCCGGAAGTCATGGCGGTCGTGCTTCACTTTCTGTTGGCGTCGCTCACGGCCACAGGGTTGGCGATGGCCGTCGTCGTCGGTCGGCGCGTCGATCGCTATGCCACGGCCGATGCGCAACGATTGATCGCCTGGGGAGGGCGGATTGCCTTGGCAGCGACCGTTGGGCAATTGCCGGCCGGATTGTGGTTGTTATTTCAGGTTCCGAGCGAAGCCCGAGACGCGTTGTTTGGTGAAGATGCCCTTGCGGCTGGTTGCTTTCTGTTGGCGTTGCTCGCCACGGTCGGCCTCTTGCACCACTTGGCCACGGTGGCCTTTGGCGATACGAGCCGCCGGCAAGTCCATGTCGCTCTGGTATTGCTCACGTTGACGGTGGTTTCGATGGTGGTGCGCAGCAGCGCATCCGCCGCGAATTGCAGGAACGATTGCCGCCCATGGCATCGGTAGCCGAACGTTTGGGTCGGTAATGGTGCTCTTTTCATGTCGAAATCGCCATGTGTGCATAGCGCGGCGGTAGCTTGACCGAGGCCGCGCAAGGCACCTATAATTGCCGACTTACGAAGGCTGCTCTTGTAGGTCAAGCACAGGCACGGACTGCCTGTCCCCCATAAATCCCGACCGATCCGCCCAGCGCGAAAGCTCGAACGCATGAAGATTCACGAATACCAGGCCAAACAAATTCTGCGCCAAGCTGGCGTGCCCGTGCCCCGTGGCATCGTGGCGAATAGCCCCGAAGAGGCCGCCGCCGCCTTTGCGGAATTGGGCGGCCCGTTGAACGTGGTGAAAGCCCAGATCCATGCCGGCGGACGCGGCAAGGGAACGATCAAGACCAACCCGGCCCAGCACGGCGTGCAACTGGTGCGCAGTGCCAATGAAGCAGCCGAGGTTGCCGGCCGGATGTTGGGCCAGCCGCTGGTGACCATTCAAACCGGCCCCGAGGGACAAGCCGTTCACCAGGTGCTGGTCGAAGCCGGATGCGATATTGCCCGCGAGTTGTATCTGGGCATCGTGGTCGATCGGGCGGCGGCCGGACCGGTTCTGATGGTCTCCAGCCAGGGGGGCATGAACATCGAAGAGGTCGCCGAGCACACGCCCGAGCTGATCTTTCGCGAGCAGTTCGATCCCGATGCGGGGTTGCAGAGCTACCAGGCGCGCAAGCTGGCGGCGAAGCTGGGCCTGACCGGCGCGAGCGTGGCCTCGGCCGAGAAGTTCATGAAGGGGCTGTGCCGCGTATTCGTCCAATCCGATTGCAGCCTGGCCGAGATCAATCCGCTGGTGGTCACCAAGAGCGGCGAACTGTTCGCGCTCGACGCCAAGATGACGTTCGACGACAACGCCCTGTTCCGCCATAAAGACCTGGCTGAGCTGCGCGATCTGACGGAAGAAGATCCGGCCGAGGTTCGTGCGGCCAAAGCAGGCCTGAGCTATGTCAAGCTCGACGGCAACATCGCTTGCCTGGTGAATGGCGCCGGCCTGGCCATGAGCACCATGGACCTGATTCTGCTGCACGGCGGCAAGCCGGCCAATTTCCTCGATGTCGGCGGCGGGGCGAACGTGGACCAGGTGACCGAGGCCTTCCGCATTTTGCTCAGCGATAAGAACGTCAAGGCGGTGCTGGTCAACATCTTCGGCGGCATCATGCGTTGCACGACGATCGCCAACGCCGTGCTGGCGGCCTACAAGACAGTCGGCTTCAACGTGCCGCTGGTCGTACGGCTGGAAGGAACCGAAGTGGAAGAGGGGCGCAAGATCCTGGCCACCAGCGGCGTGAACATTATCTCGGCCAACGGGCTCACCGACGCGGCCAAGAAGGTCGTCGCGGCTGCAGGCTAACACAATCGACCGATTTCGCCGCGTCGCCACGCAACGCGCTGTTCCATTAGCGAGCTACGCACAAATGAGTATCCTGATCACCAAGAAGACCCGCGTCATTTGCCAGGGCATTACCGGCAAGGTGGGGCAGTTTCACACCAAGGGTTGCAAGGAATACGGCACCCAGATGGTCGGCGGCGTGACGCCCGGTAAAGGCGGCGAAACGGTCGACGGCCTGCCGGTGTTCGATACCGTCAGCGAAGCGGTCGAAAAGACCGGCGCCGACGCCACGATGATCTTCGTCCCGCCGGCATTCACGGCCGATGCCATCCTGGAAGCCGTCGATGCCGGCATCAAGGTCGTGATCGCCATCACCGAAGGCGTGCCGGTGCTCGACATGGCGCGGGTCTACAAGCGGGTGAAGGGCAGTTCATCGGTGCTCGTCGGCCCGAATTGCCCGGGCGTAATTACGCCTGAAGAGTGCAAGATCGGCATCATGCCCGGCTACATCCACAAAAAGGGACCGGTGGGCGTCATGAGCCGCTCCGGCACGCTGACCTACGAAGCGGTTTGGCAATTGACCGGGCTGGGGCTCGGCCAGTCGACCTGCGTTGGTTTGGGGGGCGATCCGATTGTCGGCACCTCGTTCCTCGATTTGTTGAAGATGTTCCAAGCCGACTCTGCGACCGAAGCCATTTTGATGATGGGCGAGATTGGCGGTACGGCCGAAGAAGAGGCCGCCGCTTTCGTCAAGCAGCATGTCACCAAGCCGGTGGCCGCGTTCATTGCGGGGCGGGCCGCTCCTCCGGGCAAGCGCATGGGCCATGCCGGGGCCATCATCTCCGGCGGCAAGGGGACCGCGGTCGAAAAGATCGCGGCCTTGGAAGCGGCGGGAATTGAAGTCGCCGAAAGCCCTGCCGATATGGGCAGCGCGATGCAGCGGGCGATTGCCCGCAAACGCTAGGCAGGCAGGAAGAAAACCACCGAGGCGCAGAGACACCGAGAAGAGGAAGGTAAAATAAGAAGAACCGGAAGCAGAGAATCACAGCTATTCTCCGGTCTTCCTCTCCTCTGTGTCTCTGTGCCTCTGTGGTTCATTTCCCGACTTTTCAGGTTCGATCAACCGCTCCTGGATGACCCCCAAGATTCGTCGCGAGACGTCTTCTTTGGTTCCGGCGAGCGTTTCCAGGATTTGGCCCTCGCGGTTCATGATTTCCACCCGCGTTTCCAGGGCATGCATCGCTTCCGGACCGTTGACCACCATCAGGTCGCAGCATTTCTTCTGCAACTTCGCCAGCGCCCGCAGGCGATGGTCGTCGGTCTCCAGCGCGAAGCCGACCAGCCATTGGCCTGTCTTCTGCGCACCGAGCGTGGCTACGATGTCGGGCGTTTCGACGAGTTGCAGCATGAGCGGCTCGCCCGTCTTGGCAATCTTGCTGGGCAGCACTCGAACGGGCCGGTAATCACAGGGAGCGGCTACGCCGATCAAGCCCTGGCAGCGCGGGAACACATCCTGGCAGGCCGCGAGCATCTCTTCGGTCGAAACGACGGAGATTACTTCGGCGGCGGCTGGATAGGCCAGCGCCACCGGGCCGCTGACGATCGTCACGTCATGACCCAGGTCGAGCGCCGCCTGAGCCAGGCTCTTGCCCATCAGGCCGCTCGATGCGTTGGTCAAATAGCGCACCGGGTCCAGGTACTGCCGCGTCGGACCAGAGGTGATGAGGATGCGCGGCACGAAGAAGCAGGCGGCAGGCGGAGGGCAGTCTCAGCAAATGGCGGCTATGTAAAGTGCTTGTTGATCGCTTCGCGAATCGCTTCGGGTTCGGCCATGCGGCCGGCGCCCGTCTGGCGGCAACTCAGCCAGCCTTCGGCCGGGTCGATGATCACCAGTCCGTCCGTGCGCAACTGCTCGACGTTGCGCTGCACGGCCGGCTTGCTCCACATTTGGGTGTTCATGGCCGGAGCGATGAGGACCGGCCCCGTGAATGCCAACAGCAGCGTGCTCAGCAAATCGTCGGCGGCGCCGTGGGCTGTCTTGGCCAGGAAGTTGGCCGTGGCCGGAGCGACGCACAGCAGTTCGCCGCGCAGTGGCCAGGCCAATATGCGCTCCGAGCGGGAACTCGGCGTCGTGAAACATGCGGGTGTAGACCGGCCGGCCGCTGAGGGCCTCGAAGGTCGCCGGGCCGACGAACTCCTGGGCACTCTCGGTCATGACAACCGAGACGCGCGCGCCGGCCTGCACCAGTTGACTGACCAATGCGGCCGTCTTGTAGCAGGCGATGCCGCCCGTTACGCCGACGACAATTTCCCGACCGTTCATAGTTTCGAAATCACAGTTTCGAAAGGTCAAGTTCGGGCGGGCCGCCGGCTTCTTCCGCCACGCCGACCACGCGGACCGTGCCCGTGGTGTCGAGGTAGATCTTGTCCTGCATGATCTCCTGGATGACGATCTTCAGCTTGTCGCTGGTCTCCAGGGTCACCAACGGGCGGCTGCCGGCGTTCAGCGCCACCAACCGCTTCTGGATCAGCGTCGACAGCTTGAATCGGCCGCCCACCTTGTTCACGATCTCTTCTTCGCGCAGCTCATCCAGCATTTCGCTCAACCTCCAACACGGTGTAACAGCAATCTATGCAGCAGAAGATCATCCGCCGATGCGGCCGATGGATCACACGCTTTGAACCAGAACGTCGCACAACTCCTGGGCCGCCCGATCCAGGTCTCCATTCACAACCCGGTATCGGTACCGATCCACCAGGGCCAATTCCCGCCGGGCCACTTCCAACCGCCGGGCCAGCGCCTCGTCGGTTTCGGTGCCCCGATCTCGGAGCCGGCGTTCGAGTTCGTCGACCGAAGCGGGCTCGATGAAGATCGTCAAGGCGTCGGGATAATGCTCCAGCACGGCCAGGGTGCCTTGCACGTCAATCTCTAAGACTACCCATTTCCCAGCTTCCAGGCTAGGGGTGACTTCGCTCTTGAGCGTTCCGTACCAGTCGCCCCGGCCGTAAACTTCGCAGCATTCGAGGAATTCGCCGGCTTCGCGCCGCCGGGCAAACTCCTCGCGCGACAGGAAATGGTAGTCGACGCCGTCGACTTCGCCCGGCCTGGGGCGGCGCGTGGTGGCCGAAACCGAAGCCACCAGCGGCAACGGGCAAGTGGAGTACAGTCGCTTCAGGAGCGTGGTCTTGCCGGCGCCCGAGGGGCCGGAAATCACCACCAACTGCCCGTGACGCGTTTCTTGCATGAGAGTCGAGCAGCCCACCGGCGATGGGTTGCAAGCCAAGGGTTCTGGCGGCATGAAGATCCTGGACAAAAAGGTTATTCGACGTTCTGAATCATCTCGCGAATCCGCTCGATGGCCGCCTTGATGTCGATCACGTGCCGCGAAATCTGCACGTCGTTCGCCTTGGAACCGATCGTGTTGGCTTCGCGGAACATTTCCTGTACCAGAAATTCTAGCTTACGGCCGGAGCTTTCGGGCAATTCCATGATGGTGTCAAATTGCTCCAGATGGCTCCGCAAGCGGACCGTTTCCTCGGAAATATCGCTGCGTTCGGCGAAAATGCTGACCTCTTTGATCAGATCGGCCGGATTGAGGCTCACCTGGAACTCCGTCAGCACCGACTGCAAACGTTCGGTCAACCGCGTGCGATAGCCCTCGGCCACGAGCGGCGCACGGCGTTCGATCTCGGCCAGTTCGGTGGCGATGGTCAGGCAATTGCTCCGCAGATCGGCGGCCATGGCGCGGCCTTCGTCGGTGCCGCATGTGGGCCAGGTTCTGCATGGCCGCTTCGAGCGTCTGGCGAATGAGCGGCCAGTCCTTGCTGGCGTCTTCGGCGGTGGTCGGGTCTTCGGCGATCACGCCTGGCAGCATCAGCAGGTTTTCCAACGGAACGTTCCGCGGCGTCTTCCAGAGTTCGTGCAACTCGTCGAGCTGGCGGCGGTAACTGGCCAGCACGGCTTTGTTGATCTGGAAATCCTCGCCGGCCCGAAGCCGATCGACGCGCAAGCGCCACTTGCAGCGTGCCGCGGCGGATTTGCTGCCGCACGACGGTTTCGATGTCGGCTTCGAGTGCGCTGTAGCCCTCGCCGCATTTGACCGAGAGCTTGAAGAATCGGCTGTTGATGGTGCGCACTTCAATGCTGATGGCCAGGCCATCGCCATGATAATGCGCTTCACCAAAACCCGTCATGCTCAACAGCATAGAAGCGAACCGCCGAGGACATGGGACGATCGAGCGACGAAGCTCACTTCTTGGCCGGGTCTGCCGGCTTGTCACTGGCCGGTGCGGCAGCTTTGGATTCTGGCACAGCAGCTTTGGCGTCGGGCGTGGCAGCTTTGGATTCGGACGCCTTAGATTCGGACGCCTTAGATTCGGGTACCGGCGCCGCCTTGTCGGGCGTACTGACTGGTGCCGCCTTCTTGGCCGGTTCGGTAACGCCTGCCGGAGCGCCGGACGTGGCTGGCGCCGTTTGTACCGGGGGCACGTTGGTGCCTAGCTTCGTATTGCTGAAGTCGTTGCTGGCGGCGCTGAAGTACCAGACGGCAAAGCAGGACAGTACGATCCAAACCGCCGCCACGCCGATGGTGATCCGCGTGAACAGGTCGCCAGCCTTGGTGCCGAAGGCGCTCTGGCCGCCCATGCCGCCCAGCGCGCCGGCCAAGCCGCCGCCACGCCCGCGCTGCACCAGCACCAGCAGGATCAAGAACGTGGCAGTCAGAAACATCAACGACTTGGTCAGAAATTCCATGGTTCTTTACTCGCTCCTCGTGGCGTTCGATGGCTGCAATTTCGTCGGGGCCTGAACTTATTTCAGGCACCGACCCCCGCAGCAATCCCCAGAAAATCGGCGGCCTTGAGGCTTGCGCCTCCGACCAGGGCTCCATCCACATCCGGTTGGCCGAGCAATTCCGCCGCATTGCTGGGCTTGACGCTGCCGCCGTAGAGGATCCGAACCGCCTGTGCAACCGTGGCATTGTAGCGGCGCTCGACGATTTTGCGAAGGTCCGAATGCACCTCTTCGGCCTGCTCGGGCGTAGCCACTTTGCCGGTGCCGATGGCCCAGACCGGTTCGTAAGCGATGATCACCGAGGCGAATTGCTCGGCCGAAAGGCCGGCCAGCGAACCCTGGAACTGGGTATTGATCACCGTTTGGGTCTGCCCGGCCTCGCGCTCGGCGAGCAATTCGCCGACGCATACAATGGGCAGCAGTTTGGCCGCCAGGGCCTCGTGCACCTTCTTGTTGATATGGGTGTCGGTCTCGTGCAAGATGTGCCGCCGCTCGCTGTGGCCGAGAATCACGTACTGGCAGCCCAGGTCGACGAGCATCGCCGCGCAGACCTCACCGGTAAAAGCCCCGGGGGCCTCGTGGTACAGGTTCTGGGCTCCCAGGCCGAGCTTCGAGCCCCGGATGGCGCTGACCGACGGCGTCGATATAGACGCTGGGCGGGAACACGGCCAGATCTGCATTGGTGATCGAGTTGGCCTTCTCGGCCACGGCCCGTCCCAATTCGACCGCTTGGCGCGGTCGAGGTTCATTTTCCAATTGCCCGCGATCAACGGCTTTCGCATGCAGCTGACTCCTGAAGCTAATTAAACAATTCGTCCACGACACGAGGGACTTTGCCATACCAGCCCGACGCGCCAGCGAGGGTGCCAACCGAGGGACTCCCTCGCTGGCGCCTCGGGCTAGTGTGCGGTGGTCTATCCCTGATTTGGTTTGGTGCGTGCGTGGCGTGCAGTTTACCCGACTGCTTCGCTGCGTGGATAGGACCCTAAGATCTCCAGCCGCAACGTTTTCTTTTCCAACGCGGCCAGGGCTTTGCGCACCCGGTTGTCGGTCTCGTGGCCGTCGAGTTCGACGAAGAACAAATAGCCCCCCTCGGGCCGTGGAATCGGGAACGATTCGATCCAGGTCAGGTTCAGCCGGTTGCGTTTGAAGATGTTCATGCTGTCGGCCAAAGCCCCCGGGCGGTGCTCGACTTCGAACATCGTGGCCATCTTGTCGTGGCCCGTCCGCGCGGCTGATTCTTCGCCAATGACGGCAAACCGCGTAATGTTGTCCTGGTTGTCTTCGATGTTTTCGGCCAGCACGTTCAGACTGTAGTGAACTCCGGCCTGGATGCTGGCGATGGCGGCCGCCCCGGGTTTGTCTTGGGCCAACTGGGCCGCCGTGGTGGTGCTGGTCACTTCAATGATCCGGGCTGCCGGCAGGTGGCGCACCAACCAGTTGCGGCACTGCGACAAGGCCTGTGGCTTGCTGTAGACCTCGGAGACGTCCGATCGCGGGCAGCGGGCCAGCAAATTGTGATGAATTCGCAGCCGCACCTCGCCGCAAATCCGCACACGCAGCCGGGTAAACATATCAAGCGTGTCGGCGATGCGACCGTCGGTGGAGTTCTCGATCGGTACGACCCCGAACTCAGCATGGCCGCGATTGACCTCCTCGAATACGGCGCCGATGCTTCCTACCGGCACCAGTTCGACACTCGAACCGAAACGTTCCAGCGTGGCCACATGGCTATAGCTGTAGGCCGGGCCGAGATAGGCAACCTGCGTGTGCCGGTGCAGAGCACGCGAGCCGCTGCACAATTCGAGGAACACTGCCCGCACGCAATCGGCCGTCAAAGGCCCGCGATTGTGTTCGACCAGATCGGCCAGATGGGTTTCGATGGCGTCGGCCGGTTCGGGATCGTTCGAGGCGTGTTTGCTGACTTCCAGAGCCTTCTTGGCTCGCTGATTGATCAGCTTGAGCAATTCGCGGTCGATTCGTGCCAATTCGGTACGGTGCGCAGAGGAATTGCCTGCGGTCGACTTTTTGCCGCTGGCAGGCTCCTTGGCCATCCCCACGGTCCTCTTAAAGGTTGCACGTCGGGACGAACCGGGGGGCGACCACGGCTATTCCCGGCAAGCAGGGCAATTCGCGCTCGTCGCCGGTTTCCCATCAACCGGGCAGCAATAACATCTGGCGTGACAAAGACCTAGCACTTCGAGCCAGTTCTTCTACAAGCGCGGGCGCGAGTGTCAAGCAACTGTGGGGCCAAAACCAATTGATCGTGCGCACTTATGCGTGATTGCGGGCAAAAGGGCTTGCGCGATGGGATCGTGGAGGGTGTCCCCCACAATCCCAGGCAAGGGCGTGCAGCAGGTTTCATAAGCCACGCCTTTGCAGAGCGAGTGCTGCCAAATTGGCAGACGGCGATTCAGAGGCTTCCGTACTGAGCACTGGCAAAGATGATCCGAAATCACGTAAATTGCGTGGCAATCGTGCTTTCCGAAGCCGCGAGAACAACTCTTTTGCACCCTGGCATGGGCTTTGCGAATTGTGGCGGGCATCCCTTCGAGACATACAAAACGGCGGTCGGCCGCCGAACTGTCCGTACAGCCCGTTTTAGTACAATTCAAAACGACGTTCGACGAGTCGATCCCGGCAAATCAAGGGATCAAAAAGGAGCAAACGAATTATGGCCAAAGGTGAGAAGATCATCGGCATCGATCTGGGCACTACGAACTCAGTCGTCGCCGTCATGGAAGGTAGCGACGCCAAGGTAATTCCGAACGCGGAAGGCAACCGGCTGACGCCCAGCGTCGTCGCGTTTACCGATAAGGGAGACACGTTGGTAGGCGAGCCCGCCCGTCGGCAGGCCGTGACCAATCCGAAGCGGACCATCTATTCGATCAAGCGGTTCATGGGCCGGCGTCATGCCGAAGTGGCTTCCGAAGAGAAGATCGTTCCCTACGAGGTCGTGGGCGGTCGCAAGACTATGTCAAGGTTCGCATCGGCGACAAGGACCATACGCCGACCGAAATCTCCGCACTGATTCTGCGCAAGCTCAAAGAGTCGGCCGAAGCCTACTTGGGTCACAAGGTCAACAAGGCCGTGATCACGGTCCCGGCCTACTTCAACGACGCCCAGCGTCAGGCCACGAAAGACGCTGGCCAGATCGCCGGGTTAGAAGTTGCCCGCATCATCAACGAGCCGACGGCAGCAGCCTTGGCCTATGGGCTCGACAAGAAGGAAACCGAGAAGGTCTGCGTCTTCGATCTGGGCGGCGGCACGTTCGACGTCTCGATCCTGGTCGTCGATCAGGGCCTGTTCCAGGTGAAGAGCACCAACGGCGACACGCACCTGGGCGGCGACGATTTCGATCACATCCTCATCAACTACGTGGCCGGCGAGTTCCAGAAGGAGCACGCCATCGACCTCCGCAAGGACACGATGGCCCTGCAACGCTTGCAGGAAGCCTGCGAGAAAGCCAAGAAAGAGCTCAGTTCGAGCAGCTCGACCGACGTCAACTTGCCGTTCATCACGGCCGACGCCAGCGGGCCCAAGCACTTGCAGATGAACATCACCCGAGCCAAGTTCGAGCAGTTGGTCGATCCCCTGATCGAGCGCTGCCGCGGACCGGTCTTGCAGGCACTTAAAGACGCCAAGCTCGAACCGTCGGCCATCGACGAGGTTGTGTTGGTGGGCGGTTCGACCCGCATTCCGAAGGTTCAGGAGCTGGTGAAGAAGATCTTCGGCAAGGAGCCTCACAAGGGCGTCAACCCCGACGAAGTCGTAGCCATCGGCGCCGCGATTCAAGGGGGCGTGTTGGCCGGCGAAGTGCAGGACGTGCTGCTGCTGGACGTGACGCCGCTGTCGCTGGGCATTGAGACGGAAGGCGGAATCATGACCAAGCTGGTCGAGCGCAATACCACCATTCCCGCCGAGCGAAAGCAGGTCTTCAGCACGGCCAGCGACAACCAGTCGGCCGTGACGATCAGCGTCTTCCAGGGCGAGCGGCCCATGGCTCGCGACAATCGCTTGCTGGGCCAGTTCAACTTGGAAGGGCTGCCGCCGGCTCCGCGTGGCGTGCCGCAGATCGAGGTCAAGTTCGACATCGACGCCAACGGCATTTTGAATGTCGTCGGCCAAGGACTTGGGCACCGGCAAGGAGCACACGGTCCGCATCGAGCAGTCGAGCGGTCTGAATGAATCTGAGATCGAACGGATGCGCAAGGACGCCGAGGCCCACGCCGCCGAAGACAAGCGGAAACGCGAATTGGCCGAGGCCCGCAACCAGGCCGAGTCGATGTGCTTCCAGTTGGAAAAGATGATGAAGGAGCACGCCGACAAGCTCTCGGCCGGCGATAAGGGGCCGCTCGAAACGGCCATCGGCAAGGTACGCGAAACGGCCAAGGGCGAGGACACCGATGCCATCAAGTCGGCGATTGCCGAGTTGGAGCAGGTGGCCCACGCCTTCAGCAAGACGCTGTACGAATCGAAGGGCGGGGCGGCCGGCAGCGCCACGGCCGATCGGGCCGCGGGCTCGCAGCCCAAGGGCTCGAGCGACGACGAGGCGATCGACGCCGAGTTCGAAGTCAAGGATAGTTGAGCAGTTGTCGAACCAAGCGCAAGGCGCGCTCTCGTCGACATTACCGTCGACGAGAGTGCGACGTTGGCCGCCGCAACAGCAAAAACGACGGGTAATACCCGTCGTTTTTTTGTTACCCAGGGGAGGTTTTTTCAATGCCATTCCGATTTGAGAAACTGACGATCAAAGCCCAAGAGGCCGTGCAACGCGCCCAGGAGCTGGCCGCCAGCCGCGGCAATCCGCAGATCGAGGCCATCCACCTCCTAGCCGCCTTGCTGAGCGAGCCCGAAGGCATCGTCGGCACCTTGCTGGAGAAGATCGGCGCCAACCGCGGGCAATTGCAGACGATCGTCAATGCCGAACTGAACCATCTGCCCCGCGCCAGCGGTGGAGCAGCGCCGCAGGCGTCGCCCAATCTGGCCGCGGTGCTCGAAACGGCGCAGCGCGAAGCCGACGTCATGAAGGACGAGTTCGTCTCGGTCGAACATCTGCTGCTGGCGCTGGTGAAATCCGATTCCAAGGCCAAGCAACTTCTCAAGCTCAACGCCATCGGCGAGACCGAAGTTATCAAGGCCCTGCAGGCCGTGCGCGGCAACAACCGCGTCGACGATCAGAACCCCGAAGCCAAGTTCCAGGCCCTGGAAAAGTACGGCATCGATCTGGTGCAGCGTGCCAGCCAGGGGAAGCTCGATCCGGTCATCGGTCGCGATCAGGAGATCCGCCGGGTGATTCAGGTGCTGTCGCGGCGCACCAAGAACAATCCGGTGCTGATCGGCGAGCCGGGCGTCGGCAAGACGGCCATCGCTGAGGGGCTGGCCTTGCGCATCGTCCAGGGGGACGTGCCCCAGAGTCTGAAAAACAAGCGTGTCATCGCGCTCGATATGGGCGCGTTGGTGGCCGGCGCCAAGTTCCGTGGCGAGTTCGAAGAGCGGCTCAAGGCCGTGGTGAAAGAGGTGCAAAGCGCCGACGGCCAGGTGATCTTGTTCATCGACGAGTTGCATACCGTGGTCGGGGCCGGCAAAGCCGAAGGAAGCGCCGACGCGGCCAACCTGATGAAGCCGGCCCTGGCCCGCGGCGAGCTGCGCTGCATTGGCGCCACGACGCTCGACGAATATCGGCAGTACATCGAGAAAGATGCTGCGCTGGAACGTCGCTTCCAGCCGGTGTACGTCAATGAGCCTTCGGTCGAAGATACGGTTGCCATCCTCCGCGGCTTGAAAGGCCGTTACGAAGCCCATCACAAGGGCGTCAAGGTCAAGGACTCGGCACTCGTGGCCGCGGCCAATCTCTCGCATCGCTACATCACCGATCGGTTCCTGCCCGATAAGGCCATCGACCTGGTGGACGAAGCCATGGCCCGGCTGGCGATGGAATTGCAGAGCGTGCCGACGGAGATCGACCAGGTGCAGCGGCGGCTGGTGCAATTGGAGTTGGCCGCCCGGCAACTGGCCGAAGAGAAGGAAGAGCACGCCAAAGAGCGGCTGGAAGAGATCGAGCAGGAGATGAAAGACCTCCGCTACGAGCTGGCCAATCTGCGCGAACAATGGGAGGCCGAGAAACGCGGCATGGGCGACTCGGGCGAGGTCCGTGCGCGACTGGAGAAAGTCGAGTTGGAATTTCAGCAGCTCGGCACGGCGATCAAGGAACGGCAATCGGCCGGCATGCCGATCGACGAGAAGAACTACCAGCAACTCTACGAACTGGACAACGAACGCCGCAAACTCGTAGCTCAGCTCGAAGCAGCGCCGGCCGCAGCCGCGCCAGTGGCTGCCAAGCGGCGACTGTTGCGCCAGGAAGTCGGTCCGGAAGAAATCGCTGAGGTCGTCAGCGCCTGGACCGGCATTCCCGTCAACCGCATGCTGGAGACCGAGCGGGCTAAGCTGCTCGTGCTGGAAGAGCGATTGCACCAGCGCGTGATCGGCCAGGACGAAGCCGTCGAGGCCGTGGCCAATTCGGTGCGCCGCAGCCGGTCAGGCTTGCAGGATCCGAACCGCCCGATCGGCTCGTTCATTTTCCTGGGACCGACGGGCGTGGGCAAAACCGAGCTATGCAAAGCTCTGGCCGAGGTGTTGTTCGATAGCGAAGCGGCCATGATCCGCCTGGACATGAGCGAGTTCATGGAACGCCATACCGTCAGCCGCTTGATCGGCGCCCCGCCGGGCTACGTCGGCTACGAAGAAGGGGGGCGGCTCACCGAAGCCGTTCGCCGGCGGCCCTATTCGGTCGTGCTGTTGGACGAGATCGAAAAGGCCCATCCCGACGTGTTCAACATCCTGCTGCAGGTGCTCGACGACGGCCGCCTGAGCGACAACCAGGGACACACCGTCGACTTTACCAATACGATCATCGTGATGACTTCGAACATTGGCAGCCAGGCCATTCAAGAGATTTCGCGCGAAGGCGGCAGCCAGCAGGAAGTTCGCGAGGCGGTCATGGCCACGCTCCAGACCCGCTTCCTGCCGGAGTTCCTGAATCGCATCGACGAGACGATCATCTTCCATCCGTTGGACCGGACGCAATTGCACCGCATCGTGGAGTTGCAGATCGAGCGGTTGCGGAAGCAACTGGAGCAGAACGATCTGGAACTGGAAGCAACTCCGGCGGCTGTCGACGCCGTCGCGCTCGAGGGCTACGATCCGACGTACGGAGCCCGGCCGCTGAAGCGCGTGGTTCAGCAGCAGATCCTGAACCCGCTGGCGACGGAGCTCTTGAAGGGCCAGTTTCCGGCCCATAGCGGCGTGAAAGTGGACTACGTCGATGGCGAGTTCACGTTCGAGCGCTTTGAGCCGACCAGCGACGCGTCGTCGCGTAAAGAAGCCGCGCAGGCGCAGTCAGTTAGGGGCGTACGGTGAATTAGCGGCAATGTGAGTTAACCGCATTGCGCGTACACAAGCCCGAAGCGCCAGCGAGGGAGTGCTGATCCAGACTCCCTCGCTGGCGCGTCGGGCTTGTGTTTGGAATCGAAATTGCTCGTATCTGCAACCGAAATCACCGGTCGGAGCTGACGAGATCCCAGTTCTTGATGATCTGTTCAGCGCCGGTGGTCATTCGGCGAAGTTTCTCGGTGATGACGGCCTTTTCCGAGGTGGTGGCTTTCTTCAGCTTGCGGCTGAGGATGGCCAGCTTCTTCTTCCGTCGCCGCCGCCGACCGATCTCCTTGTGACGCTCGCTGATTCCACCCACGGTCGCTTCTCCCTAATCGTTTGGTCTTTTAGCCGAAGTATCTTCGTAAATTGATTGCAAACCACAGTTTATAGCACGCAAGGCAATGTGCGTCAACGGATTGGCGAAGCCAATTCTTCATGCCATCCGCGACGATCCGTGGCTGTAAACCTTCCTTCTCCGCCGGCGGGCATCCGCGGCTAGCAAACCGAGAATGCGGCCGCGGATCTGTACGGAGTTACGCCTTAGTCTCGCCGGCCTTGAGCTTGGCCGCGTCATCCAGGATCTGGTTCATCCGTTCCAGCAACTCGTGCGGGTCCGATAGGTAGCCGTCGACCAGCATCGCCCCCTCGAACAATTGCATCGGCCGCCCGGGCCACGAAGGGATCGTCCTTGTCGCGTTCCACGAGCCGAGCCAGGTTGCGCACCAGCGAATGCCGGGGGTTCAACTCCATGACCCGCTTGGGCAGTTCCGCGTTCTTGTTCATCATCCGCATCATCTTGTCCATGTGGACCGACATCTGGCTGTCTTCGGCCACCAGGCAGGCTGGCGAATCGACCAGCCGCTCGCTGCCGCGAACGTCGATGACCCGATCGCCCAGGATCTCCTTGAACCGGGCCACCAGCAACCCAATGTCGGATTGTTCGGCGGCTGGCGGCTCGGGCTGCGACTTGTCCCCCAATTCGGCCAGGTCTTCGGTCTTGACCTGGTCGGCCGATACCAGCGGCTTGTCCTTGTACTTGTCGAAATTGTCCAGGATGAACTCGTCGGCCAGATCGTAGAGGTACAAAACCTCGACCCCCTTCTTCCGCAATAGCTCCAGCCGTGCGTCGCGTAGCAGGGCCTCGCGGCTGGGGCCCGACAGGTAGTAGATCGCCTTCTGTTCGGCCGGCATGGCTGCGACATAATCGGCCAGGCTGATCAGATCCTGAGCGTTCTCGTGACGCGACGAGTTGAACCGCAGCAGCTCCTGGAACTTGTCGCGATGCGCGAAGTCGGTGTAGCCCTCGCGGAAGATCCGGCCGAAAGTTTCCCAAAAACGGCGATAATCGTCGGGCTTGTCTTTCGCCATCTCCGAGAGCAAATCGAGCAGCTTGCGCGTGAGCCCGTCGCGGATCTTGGCGACCAGCCGATTCTCTTGCAGCGTTTCGCGTGACACGTTCAGCGGCAAATCGTCGGACTCGACCACGCCCTTGGCGAACCGCAGGTAGGCCGGCAGCAGGTTCTTGTTTTCGCCATCGATCAGCACGCGCTTGACGTACAGCTCCAGGCTGACTTCGCCGCGGCCAAAGCCCATCGATTCGGGATTGCTGGTGGGGATGAACAGCAGGGCCGAATATTGCAGCGGGGCATCGGCCGCAAAGTGCAGCCGGGCCAGTGGATTCGTGGCGTCGTGGCTGATCAGTTGGAAGAAAGCGTTGTATTGCTCGTCGGTGACTTGCGAGGCTGGCTCGCGCGAAAGAGCCGACGTCTGATTGACCTGTTCGCCATTGACCAGGATCGGAAACGGCACGAAGTTCGAATAGCGTTTGATGGCCGCTTTGAGCTTGAACTCGTCGGCGAACTGCTCATCGTCCTTACGCAGATGGATTTCGATCTGCGTTCCGCGAGGGTGCTCTTCGGCGAGCGTTTCCAGGGTGTAACTGCCCAGCCCGTCACTGGTCCAGACAACGGTTTGCCCCTCGGGGTTGGCCGAACGGGTCGTGAGCACGACCTTTTCAGCGGCCATGAAGACCGAATAGAAGCCCACGCCGAAGCGGCCGATCAGGCTCAGGCCCTGCTTCGGATCGGCTTGGGCTTCACGGCCCAATTGTTCGAGAAAGGCTGTCGCGCCGCTGTGGGCGATGGTGCCGATGTTGGTGTGGACCTCGTCGGCCGTCATGCCCACGCCTGTGTCGCTGATTACCAGGATCTTGCGATCGTTTTCGGTCCGGGTTTCCAGGCGGATTTCCAGCGGCTCGTCGGGCGAATGCAGCGGCCGGCCGGCGGCCTTCAGGAAGCGGGCCTTTTCCAAGGCATCAGCCCCGTTGGAAATCAACTCGCGGACAAAGATGTCCTTGGACGTGTAAACCGAATGGATCAGCAACTCGAGCAGTTGCTTGATTTCGGCCTTGAACTCGTGCGAATGCGTCGTGGTCGACATGGCTGATTTCTTAAGGGTTTTCGAATGAGTGATGACAATAAAACACGGAGACACGGAGGACGAAAAAGCAGAGAAAACGAAGAGCCGTGAATGCGTTGGGGGCTTCGGGGCGGCCTGCCGTCCCGATAATTCTGGGCGCCCGGCCGCGTCCGTCCGATCAGCTGGTCTACCCGTCTCTTTCCTCTTCTCCGTGTCTCTGTGCCTCTGTGTTTTTCTTCTTCCCGCGTCGTTTCCCGCTCCGTTACGCTCCAAGTTATAAGGCCGGGCCGCCGAGGTCCAGCGGGGGGCTGCTAGCAATTGAGCCTCTTTTCGTCTTTTGCAATTTGCCCTTTCGGGCCATAATCTTACCGCGCTGGTGGTCTTGCAGTCTTGGCGGCTGCGCTTTGCCCGAAGCGAACCTGAACAAGGACGTTCTGTACGCATGTTGCTCTCCGGCCTCACGAACCTGAGGATGGACCCCGCCGTCGCGCCCATGCCGGCGGCCGAGGCACTCGGCCCTTTGATATTGTCGATCGTGATTCCCGTCTATCGCGGCGAGAAGACGATCGAACGGCTGGTGCGAACGCTGCTTGAGAACTTGGGCAAGCTGTACACGCTGGAAATCGTGCTGGTGAACGACGGCAGCCCTGACGATTCGGCCACTGTCTGCCGCCGATTGGCCGGGGAGTTGCCACTGGTCAAGTTCCTGAACTTGTCGCGCAACTTCAGCGAGCACAACGCCGTGATGGCGGGGCTGAACTATGCCACGGGCGATTACGTCGCAATCATGGACGACGATTTCCAGAACCCTCCCAGCGAGGTCGTGAAGCTGGTCGCCGAGGCCGAGCGCGGCTTCGACGTCGTCTATTCGTATTACGCCCGGAAGCAGCACCACCCGTTCCGCAACTTGGGAAGCCGGCTGAACAACCTGGCCGCGACCCTGCTGCTGGACAAACCGCGAGATTTGTACCTGTCGAGCTTCAAGGTGGTGAGCCGCTTCGTCGTGCAAGAACTGGTGAAATACGATGGCCCGTATCCGTACATCGACGGGCTGATTCTTCGCTTCACGCGCAACTATTCACAAGTCCTGGTCGAGCATCATTCGCGAGTCGAAGGTCGCTCGGGCTACACGCTTCGTAAGCTCGTCTCGCTGTGGCTGAACATGTTCACCAATTTTTCGGTGCTGCCGTTGCGGCTGGCGTCGCTGGCCGGATTCGGCTGCGCAATATTGGGAATCGTGATTGGCCTGGGGTTTGCGATCGAAAAGTTCCGCAATCCCGAACTGCCCGCCGGCTGGGCCTCGGTGATCGTGTCGCTGTTCTTCATCGGCGGCATCCAGTTGTTCGCCCTGGGCATGATCGGCGAGTACCTGGGCCGGCTGTTTCTGAAAGACAACGGTCGACCGCAGTTTGTCGTCCGCGAAAAATTCAACTGCGACGAACCGCCGCCAAGGTAACCCCGCCCATGAACCTGGCTGACGCCTTCCACGGCCGCAACGTGCTGATTACCGGCGGCTTGGGCTTCATCGGCAGCAACCTGGCGTTGAAGCTGGTGCAGTACGGTGCGCACGTTACGCTGCTGGATTCGCTCGTGCCGCAATTTGGCGGCAGCTACTTCAACGTCGCGTCGGTTCGCGACCAGGTGCGGGTCAACATCTCCGACATGCGCGACTCGAACTCGCTCGACGTGCTAGTGCAGGGGCAGCATTTCATCTTCAACCTGGCGGGCCAGGTAAGCCACGGCGACAGCATGCGCGACCCGCAGCTCGACCTGGCCGTGAATTGCGTTTCGACAATGAACCTGGTCGAGTCTTGCCGCAAGCACAATCCCGACGTGCGGATGGTCTACAGCTCGACGCGCCAGGTTTACGGTCGGCCGCAAACGTTGCCCGTGACCGAAGACCATCCGACCGTGCCGATCGACGTCAACGGCATCAACAAGCTCGCGGCCGAATACTACCATTTGCTTTACGACACGACCTATAGCATCCGCTCGACGGTGCTGCGTTTGACCAACACGTTCGGTCCGCGGCAACAGATTCGCAGCAATCGGCAAGGTTTCGCCGGCATCTTCCTCCGGCTGGCGCTGCGCGGCGAGAAAATCAGCCTCTTCGGAGGCGGCGAGCAGGTGCGAGACTTCAATTACATCGACGACGTGACCAGCGCCTTGCTCCTGGCTGTGGCCACGCCCGAGTGTTTCGGCCGGGTCTTCAATTTGGGTTCGTTGCGAACGTACTCGCTGGTGCAATTCGTCGATGCGCTGCGAAAGCATTGCCAGTTCGACGTCGAAACGGTGCCCTTTCCTGACGACAAGCGGATCATCGACATCGGCGATTACTACGGCGATTTCTCCCGCTTTCAGGCATCCACCGGCTGGCGTCCAGAGATCGACTTGGAGGAGGGGCTGGCCCGGACGATCGCCTTTTACCGCGAACACAAGGACGTCTACTGGAAATGAGCAGCACCAGGACGGCGGTTCGCATGTTCGACTACCGCGAACAGCTCCGGACAATCGAAGGCGAAATCTTGCAAGCCATTCGCGGCGTGCTCGACTCGGGCACGCTGATCCTCGGCCCGCGCGTGCAGGCCTTTGAACAGTCTTTCAGCCGTTGGCTCGGCGGAGGCCAATCGATCGGCGTCGGCAACGGCACCGACGCCCTGGCGATTGCGCTGCGAGCGTTGGACGTTGGTCCCGGCGACGAAGTTCTGACCGTGGCCAATACGGCTATTCCGACCGTGAGCGCCATCCGCATGACCGGCGCCACGCCTGTTTTTTGCGATATTGATCCGAAGACGCTGCTGCTGGATCTGGACGACGCCGAGAGCCGCGTTACCGCCAAGACCAAAGCCATTGTGCCGGTCCACTTGTTCGGCAATGCCGTCGACATGTGGGGCGTGTTGGAGTTCGCAGCACGGAATCATTTGCGCGTGGTCGAGGATTGCGCCCAATCGACCGGCACCACGCTGGCTGGCCAGCCGACCGGCACCTTCGGCGACGTGGGCTGCTTTTCGTTCTATCCCACCAAAAATCTCGGCGCCTATGGCGACGGCGGGCTGTGCTTCACCCGCGACCAGCGGTTGGCCGAACTGATGCGGCAGATCCGCACGTACGGTTGCGGGCGAACGTATTACTCCGAGCGCGAAGGGATCAACAGCCGACTGGATGAAATGCAGGCGGCTATTCTGGAAGTGAAGCTGCGACACTTGGATGGCTGGGTTTCAGCACGCCGCAAGATTGCGGCTCAATACCAGCGTTTGCTCGCTCCAGGGTTCAATCGCCCCGCGGTTACACTGGGCGCCGAGCACAGCTACCATCTGTACGTCGTCGAGACCGAGCGGCGAAGCGAAGTCATGGCCCGTTTTCAGGCCGAAGAGATCGGCTGCGGCATCCACTACCCAACGCCGATCCATTGCATGCAAGGCTACGCCTTCCTGGGCTATGCCGCGGGCTCGCTGCCGCACACCGAAGCCGCGGCCGAGCGCATTCTTTCGCTCCCCTGCTACCCGGAGCTTTCGGCCGAAGCTGTCGAGCGCGTCGCTACGGTGGCCAACGAGGTTGTGGTTCGGATTTGAACGGCTCGCCGGGCGGCGATGGTTTTGCGTGGCTCGTAGCGCGAGCGCAAAAAAAAGAGCCATCGGAGGTGACGTCCGATGGCTCTGTGCGGGGGAAGAGAGGGAAGGCTTTCTCCTGCAGTCTCGAGATCGGGCCCAACCGGCTTGAGAGCAAGGAGTCCCCGCAACAAAAAAAGCCCTGGGACGCTGGGGGGCGACCCGGGGCTTTCATAGCCGAATTCAGTTTTTTTGCAGCCGCCAACACGTTCGCGTGCTGCCGACAGCCATAATCATACGGAGTCGCGTGGGATTGTCTACGAATAATCTAGAAAAACCGCTCTGGTGAATCGAAGGCCTCCGATGCGTCAAATTGGCCGACGGTCGCCGATTGTCGACGGTCGCCATAAACCATTGTCCGGCCAATGCTTCGTGCGCACTGGACGCCAACTGCGCCGCGGCGAAACATTCAGCGTCCAGCGCTCGCAAGATCTTAAAAAACCGGCCGTTCGAACCATCGAGATGGGTAATCGCGGTTGGTATCATTGGCATTCCGTAACTTCGGCACAATTCCGCGAACGCACTCCCAGGACTGAATCTCCATGAACGCTCCGCAAAGTATGCCTCGCCGTCGCTTTCTGCGCGCCTGTGGCGCTCGGCTCCGCCGCTCTGGCCACCGCTAGTCTTTCGAAGCCGTTGTTTGCCGAGAGTGTGGCTGACCCGTACCGCGGATTGAAGATGGGCGTGGCTTCCTATTCGTTGCGGAAGTTCACGCTCGATCAGGCCCTGGCCATGACGAACGAATTGGGGCTGAAATATATCTGTCTCAAAGAGATGCATTTGCCACTGAAGAGCACCAAGGCAGAGTGCCAGGCGGCACACGACAAAGTTACGGCCGCGGGACTGGTGCTCTTGGGCGGGGGCGTAATTACATTCCGCAAACGCGATGACGTGCGCGGTGTTTTTCAGTACGCCAAGGACGCCGGGATGCCGACCATCGTCGCCAGTCCCGATCCCGAGTTGCTGGACAGCATTGAGGAGATGGTCAAGGAGTTCGACATTCGCCTGGCCATTCACAACCACGGTCCGGGCGACAAGTGGTATCCTTCGCCGTCGGACGCTCTGCGGGCCGTCGAGAATCGCGATAAGCGGATGGGCCTGTGCATCGACGTTGGTCATACGGTCCGGATTGGCGAAGACCCGGTGCCGGCCATCCGGCGCTGCGCCGAGCGGCTGTACGACTTTCACATCAAGGACGTTTCGGAAGCAACGTCCAAAGGGACGCCGGTCGTGTTGGGCACGGGCATCATCGATATCCCGGCCGTGCTCAAGACCCTCTTAGAGGTCGGCTTCGCCGGCCATTTGGGCTTGGAATACGAGCGCGACGCCGACGACCCGATGCCAGGCATGCAGAAGTCGCTGGCGTATATCCGCGAGTCGCTGGCCGCCAAGGGTTGAGCCGCTTACAGGCACTCGCAAAGCCGGGTCGCAATCGGAACCTTGGAACTGCGGAGGGCGAAGCGGTGGCCAATCTGGACTTCTTCGCCGCGGAGGTTGATCAGAAGGCTTTGATCGACTTCTTGTTCTCGTCCACCGATGTGCGAGTGTTTGAGTCGTACTCCGAGCCTGACCAAGATCTGCGGGAATTTTGTTCGTGTGATCAATTGGCGTCCGCATTTTCATTAGGATTCGATCGCAATGGAAATGGCACGGCTATCGTTCTGCAGCTCTGGTCCGCATCGGTGATGGGCGAGTTGACGATCACGCGGTTTCCCTTAGACCACACTATGTGCGACGGGCACACATTTCGTCACCGCATCGACGGTGGTGGCCGAATGCAACTCTACCTAGGCGGCGTCCATGATCGGATCCTTACGAAGTCGCATTTCGGACACTTTAGTCTGGCCGGCGCAAAAATGGGATGTGGATACGGGGGTCAATTGGGACGCACTTAAGACCTTATCGAATAGAATTCAGTACCACATACGAAAGCGGCTTGCTGTCGCCAAGGTGCCCGGCCGACCAGTGCTGCCGCAGGCATTTGAGCTTGCTCGCTCGGGGTATGCGCTGAAGGAAGCGGCTCAGACGCCCTGGGAATATGAGCTGCAAACCGATTCCCAAAAGTGAAGGACGTCCTATGACGAACAACCAACCATGCGCGGATTTACTGGCAGTCATCGCGCAGTTGCGTGAGCGCTATCCGAATTGGCGTTTTGGTCAACTCATCGCGAATATCGCCGGTTGGACGGATCAAGAAATTTGGGATGTCGAAGACGAGCAGTTCATGGAAGCCGCTCGGCAACATCTGCAGCATTTGGAATCATCGGGCACCGTATCTTCCACTCCCGCCGGCGTTGTAGGTTCGTAGCGGTCAATGATGGTAGCCGCCGGCTTCGCTGGTCGTGAGCGGTTTGTGCGGAGGATGACTGACCAGGTAATCGATCGCCGTGCGAATGTTGTCGAGCAACATTTTGAGCAGATCGCGGCTGACGCCGTGGCGAACCAGGATCCGCTGCACCACCACGTCTTCGCAATGGGCCGGCAACGCGTAGGCCGGAACCTGCCAGCCGTTATAGCGCAGGCGGTCGGCCAGATCGAACAGGTTGAAGCCGGGATCGGTCCCGGCCTTGAGCTTCCAACACGCTCCGGGCAGCCCGCCTCGGCCGTCGTAGATAATGTCGAACAGCCCGAACCGGGCGATTTGATCGGCAAAATAGGCGGCCGAATCGAGACAGGCCTGTTGAATCTTGCGGTAACCTTCGCGACCGAGTCGCAGGAAGTTGAAATACTGGCAGGCAATTTGCCCACCGGGGCGCGAGAAATTCAGCGCGAAGGTCGGCATGTCGCCCCCCAGGTAATTGACCCGAAAGATCAGGTCCTCCGGCAGGTCGGCCTGCTCGCGCCAAATCACCCAGCCGCAACCCAGCGGCGTGAGCCCGTACTTGTGGCTCGATACGTTGATCGACCTGACGCGTGGCAGGCGAAAGTCCCAGAGCAAGTCAGGCTGAACGAATGGAGCGATGAAACCGCCGCTGGCCGCGTCGACATGCACCGGCACGTCGAGGCCCGTGCGCTGCTGAAAGGCGTCGAGCGCCGCGCATATGGCTTGCACCGGTTCGAACTGGCAGGTGAAAGTCACTCCCAGCGTGGGCACCACGCCGATTGTGTTTTCGTCGCACGCGCTTTAAGACTTCTTCGGGCGTCAGCAGCAGCCGCCCAGCATCCATGGGCACTTCGCGGATCTCGACGTCGAAGTAGCGGGCGAACTTGTGCCAGCAAACTTGCACCGGCCCGGTGATCAGGTTCGGCCGGTCGGCCGGCTTTCCGGCCTTCTGGCGCGATTGCCGCCAGCGCCACTTCATGGCCAGTCCGCCCAGCATGGCCGCCTCGCTCGATCCGGTCGTCGAGCAACCGACCGTATTGCCCGACTCGGGCGCGTTCCACAAATGGGCTAGCATGTGGACACAACGCGATTCGAGTTCCGCCGTTTGCGGATACTCGTCCTTGTCGATCATGTTCTTGTCGATGCAGAACTCCATGAGCTTGCCGATTTCCGGCTCGACCCACGTCTGGCAGAAGGTCGCCAGATTCATCCTGCGCATTGCCGTCGAGCATCAACTCGTCGCGGACAACGGCAAATGCATGCGCCGCCGCATGTTCGTCGGCAGGAATCCGATATTTGGGCATCACGACCGACAAGTCGCTTGAAGCGTATAGGTCGTCGAGGAGATCGTCGCGATCCTGGTTTCGGGTATGCAACGGCATTGGTTGATCCTGGGGAAGAAACCCTGGGGGCTGATTTGCCAGCGGCGGACAGCGATTATAGCTGCCCCAAGCGCAATCGACGAATGGTCGGCTTTGTTACGTCGATGGAGCCGTCGTCGGCCTGCGCTGCACGACGAGCCTGGCGACCAGAATTTGCACGACTTCGCCGTGCTGGTCGAGGGTTTCACTGCGGATCGTCGCCATTCCGCGGTCCGGGCGAGACCGTGACGGTTTGAGGGCCACGATCTCGCTCTCCACCTGCAGGACCGAGCCGGGACGCGTCGGGCGGGGCCAGTTGATTTCTCCGCCGGCTCCGACCAACCCGCCCGCCAGCGGCAAGCCGCCTTCCACCAACAGCCGCATCGTGACCGATGCCGTGTGCCAGCCGCTGGCCACCAGCCCGGCGAAGAGCGTAGCTTTCGCGGCTTCGGCATCGAGATGGAATGGTTGCGGGTCGAATTGCCTGGCAAAGGCCTTGATCTGCTCCTCGTCGATCAGGTACGTGCCGCTGCTGAAGCGTTGCCCGACATGCAAGTCGTCGAGGTAAAGAGTTGGGCTGCCGGCTGGTTGATTTGTTTGCATCATCTATATCCTTGAAGTCGCTCGCCCTGTGCTATGCGGGGCGGCTCTTCAGCAGATCGCGGATCTCGGTCAGCAGCACCTGGTCTTTGGTCAGCGGTGGCACGACGGCCTGTTCTTCCTTCTTGCTACGCATGATCCAGCCGACGAACTTGACGATGAAGATGAACAGCGCCAGCGCGACGATCAGAAAGTTGACGATCTCGCCGATGAACAGGCCGTAGGGAATCTCCTTGCCCTCGATCACCGCCTTCCAGCCTAGATATCCTTGATCGCCGGGCAGCAACACGCCGACCAGTGGCATGATGATGTTCTTGACCAGCGACGCGACGATATTGCCGAACGCACCGCCAATGATCACACCGACGGCCAGGTCGACGACGTTTCCCTTGAAGGCAAAGGCCTTGAATTCGTCGACCAGTGTCAGGGCTTTCTTCGCGGGTTCCATAGATTGTGTACTCCGTGGCTGGATGTGGTTTGGCGCCGAGTGGGCGTAGCATAACATTCGCCGGCTCGGGCGGGGAAGGTGAGTTCCGGCGCGTCAAACTCCCTGGCGGCGCCAAATCCGGTCGATCTGCTTTCCGTAGGCCAGCCATTTATGGCTGGGTCTTCGTCGGTCGTCGCGCCGCATTTCAGTCCCGATTCGAGTTGCCCTAGGGCGGCTCGAATCGGGACTGGAGAAGACGTCGGCGCTACAAAACTCCCAGCCATGAATGGCTGGGCTACGGAAAGAGCGAACGTGGCAGTAGCCCTACAGTTTACCTGGGCTCGCTCCCGCCCTGATAAGCTGTACCGCCCAGGGCGGTCGTCCAGGAGAAGATTCAAGCAACCGCTGCCGCCTGACGACTTTCTTCAATTGGTCGCGAGCTGAATCGTGACTTTCACTACAGACCCCAACCGCGATTGCCGTATGACGACCGCCGGCCAACTTGCCGCCACCAGCAAATCGCTGCTGCACTGCGTGCTGTGCGACCTGATCTTGCCGCTCCGCACGCCTGCGGTCAACGAAGCCGGTGAGATTTGGACGTGCGCCGGCTGCGGCGCTCCGTTCGCCTCGGTGTTCGAAGAGTCGGCGCCCGCCGAATACCATCCTCGGGTGCGCGCGGGACGGCCAACCGCGAGTGCGGTGCGGAACGCCGCCGCTCAGTAAAGCCGAGGTGGCTCAGGCTCGCGTCGAAGAGTACGCTCCGCGCGGCCAGGCTACCAAAGCGCTGCCGCCGCGGCCGGTTGCTGCCTGGCCTTTGCAGACCTCGCTCAGTTGGCAGATCAATATCTCGATCGCCCGCGGCGAGGTGTTGCGCCTGCCGCCCCAGGATACGCCGTTCGCTTTGCGGATCGCCGAACCCGGCGCTACGCTGTTCGATCGGCAACTCGCCGCTGACATGGTGCAGCAACTGGATGCCTCGGCCCAGCAATTGCACGACGTATTTCATGCGCTCGACCAGAGCCGCCGGGCCGACGTGGCGGCGCTCCCTTCGCTGGCCGAGCGGGCGCTGGCGCACGCGGCTGAAGATCTGGATCTGTTCGTCTCGCTGGGGATGGCTGCCCCGAGCTCGGAGTACCCGCAACGTCAAAGCCTGCATACCTGCATGCTGGCCATGGGCGTAGCCGCCAACTTGGGGTACGACCAGAGTACGATTGTGGAACTGGGGCTGGGATGTCTCGTTCACGATGCCGGCATGTTGCGGACCAAAGACGGTCTGTTTGCCGACGATCACGTGCTGAGCAGCCACGAGTTCGAAGACGTCGCCAGCCACCCGATCTATACCTTCGATATGCTGGGGGCGCATCTGGATGCCGTGCCGGTTGCCTCGCGATTGATCGCCTATCAGATTCACGAACGCTGCGATGGCAGCGGATACCCGCCGGCGGCAGTCCGCGACCATCCATCCGTTGGCCCGCATCGCGGCGGTGGCCGATGTCTTCGTGGCCCTGATTTCGCCGCGAGCGTATCGCCCGGCGCTGATGCCCTATTACGCCATGGAGCATCTGGTGCGCGGGGCGGCCCATGGTGTGTTCGATCTCGAGGTGGTGCGAGGGCTGTTGACCACCGTCTCACTGTTCCCGCTCGGTTCGCACGTCGTGCTCAACGACGGCCGTGTCGGCAAAGTGTTGCGCAGCAATCGTGCCGCTTACAACCGACCGATTCTCCAAGTTCCCGGAGCGTCCGGGCAATCGCAGAGCGGGGAGATTATCGATCTGAATCAGCCCGACTGCGAGCTGCACGTCGTGCGCGCCGTGCCTTCGCCCGCTGCCGCATAGCCATTGGCGCTCAGCCGCTGCGGGCTTCTTCGATCAAACGCGAGAATAACTCGTTGTGCTCGTCGATCGTGCGCGGCTCGGCGAACAATTCAGCGGCGGCCGGCGCCATTCGCTCGACCACGTGACGGCTAAACTCCGGCTCGCTGGCCAGTCGCCGGGCTCGTTCGACGTATTCGGCCGGCGAATTGACGATCGTATCGGTCACGCCCATCAAGGTGCTGACGGCCAACACCCAGCGGCTGCGTTGAAACTCGCCGGGAAAGCTGACCATCGGCGTGCCCACGGCCATGGCGTCGCAGACCGTGTTGACGCCGCCGCCATAGGGCCGCGTATCGAGAACGACGTCCGCTGCCGTGATCACTTGCAAATAATCAGCCCGTTCCAGGCGCGGCATTACCTGGATTCGCTCGCAAACGTCGGGCATCACGCGCCGCCAGCGATCTTGCAAGCGGCGCGTCACGCCCGGTTGCGAGTCGGCGACGATTCCCAGTCGGCCGCGCGAGTCGCTTCGTAACAATTCCGCGATGATTCCGTCGAATTGCGGATGGTACTTGCGCAGGTTCTGTGTACACAGATAGAAATGGTCGTCGGCCGCCAGGCCCCAGGTTTCGCGAGAGCGCCGCCAGGTGCTGGGTTCCGGCCGCTCGTAGTACATGGGCAACCGCTCGAGCGTTACTAATTCCTCGCAGTAGTGCGCCGCACCGCCGGGCGGCTCCAGCAACTTCCAGGAAACGAAGTGCGTGCTGCGCCGGTGGCCCGACGTTACCGGCCAACCGCCAGCGTTGGTTTGCAACCGCGCCGGCTGGAAGAAAGGGAGAGGTAATTCGTGGCGTCGGTGCCAATCTCCCAGTAATGCAGCAGGTCGAAGCGCTCGGCGCGAACCATCTCCACCGTTTCGAGGATCTTCTCCGGCATCACCAGGTACTCGTCGTCGGCCATGCGAGTCATCTGCCGCAACACGTTGGCGCCGGAGCGGGAACAGACGAGCCGCACGTCGAATTTCTGCCGCGAGAGCCGCTCGGCGATGCCGCCCCAGCAACGGGCGAACACGCCTTCATGCCCGTGCGAGACAACGATGCCGATCCGCGGCTTGCCGTTGTTTCGCACCGGCTCGCCAGGCTCGATCTTCCCGGCGAAAAGCGTCGCGTAGGCTTCCAGGATCGGCCGCACGTTGCGACCCTGATAGGCCAAGGCCATCGGCGGCTCGGCCGCGCCGGACTGAATATCTTCCAACTTCCAGGCCGACGGTTCGGCCGCAGCACGGTCGACCCGTTCGAGCAGCCGCCGCTGATAGTCGTCAATATACGGTTCGTCCGGCGGAATGGGCTCGGCGAGCGAGTCGATCCGCAATTCGGCCAGGAAGCGGTTGCTCTTCTCATCCAAACTCGCGCGATAATGTTCGGCCGCTTGCGGCACGTCGCCATCGGCCATGGCCACGTGACCCAGCGTAGCGTGGATTTCCTGGTGCTGTGGATCGAGCTTCAAGGCTTGCTGCAAATGCCGTCGGGCCTCGGGCAATTCGCCCAACTCGAACAGCGTGGTCCCCAGGTTCCAATGCACGTCGGCCCAGCCCGGCTGCAATCGCAGCGCCTGCTGATAATGGGGCACGGCCGTTTTGACGCGGCCTTCTTCGCGCAGCAGGTTGGCCAGGTTGAAATGTGCCCGGGCGTATTCGGGCTTCAACTCGATGGCCCGGCGAAAGGCCGCGATGGCCTCGTCGCGCCGGCCCTTGGCTTTGAGCGCAATGCCCAGGTTGTAATGCGGCTCGGCAAAGCGTGGCGCGAGTTCGACGGCCCGCACGAAGCAGCCGATGGCATCGTCAAGGCGATCGAGTTGGCGATACATTTCGCCCAGGTTGTTTTGCAGCGGCGCATCGCCCGGCCTGATCGCGACGGCGCGGGCCAGCAATTCAACCGCTTCCGAGCGTCGTTCGGCGCGGCCGAGAATCATGCCCAGCATGTGCAGGGCGTCAACGTGCTCGGGCTGGGCCTTCAGCAACTTGCGGCAGGCCTTTTCAGCGCCGTCGAAGTCCTGGGCCCCAAAGCGTTCGACGGCCAATCTGAATTGTGGGTCATTTGCGCTCATGGAGAGGCATGGTAATCGGCGCTCGATCGTCCGGCTACTGCGATGCTCAAAGACGGCCGTAGCCGCGGGTCGCTCGTAAATGAGGGATACCGCCCATGGTAACGCCGTGATTCTGCACCCAACAGAGAACAGGGAATTGTGAAAGATCTGAGATTTACTTGATGCGTCTGAATTTTCCATTTAACATCGAAGTCCGCCACAGAAGTACGCCGTACCCCCTGGAGTGCCAATATTCGGGGGGGTGTGGATGGTTTCACGAGTAACGGGGCGACCAAAAAATGACCTGGTTCAATGGCCGTCACGGCAAACGCAGGAAGTTGCCGAAGCAGAACCCTCGCCACAGCCGGCCGCATCCAGCGAGTTCCTGGCGTTTCCGCCATCTCGGCATGGAAAGCCTCGAAGAGCGCTGGCTCTTGGCCACGTTCAGCGATCCGGCACGACGTTGAATTTCGGGCTGCTCGCCAACGAAAACCTCGCCATCGTCAGCACCGGCTCGACGTACCAGCTTATCGTTGGCCTCAAGCACGTGGAGCGGAACCAACGACTCGAACGTCACCGGCAACAGCTCCAATACCCTCACGGTTTCCACCGCCGGCATCAGCGCCTTCAGCTCGGCGATCAACATTACCGATGCCAGCAGCACAGGCGGCGATGCGGTTCGTTCAGCAACAGCCTGTCGAGTGGTTATGCGAACAATTTTGTCCTTACGTTGACCACACTCGACGTCGGGCCTGGCCTTTAGCGGAGCTTCTTCGTTTACGGGCAGTTCGACGCTGACGGCCACGGCCAGCGGCGGGATCGTCATTAATACTGGCGCCGTCCTGACCACGGCCGGCGGGGCAATCAACCTCGTGGCCACCGGGACCAATGTCCCGTTGACCGCCAGCGGCAACGTGCTTAGCAACGGCGGAGCCATTACGCTGCAAGCCACCGGCGCGGTGACCGTTGGCGCGGGCGTGACCGTTAACAGCGGCTCCGGCACCTTGACGCTGGCTGCCGACGTCACGGTCTAGCCGGGCCGGTGACGACGGCGTAGGCACGCTCTCGATCAACGCGGGGGCGACGGTCACCTCGACCAATTCGTCGGCCAGCGCCATCACGCTACGCGGGGCCGACGTCAATATCGACACCAGCAGCAACCCGGCCGTGGTGGGGGCGAATCGCAACTTGGGGACCGCGGCCAGTGCCACCATTTCCCCCGTTTTGTCCGCGCCCGACGCCCTGGCGTTTGACCACGGCGGCAACCTATACGTTGCCAACGAGGGCAACAATACGGTGAGCGAGTTCGCGCCGGGCAACATCACCGCCGGCGCTACGTACTCGTCCGGCTTATCGGAACCCAAAGCCCTGGCCTTCGATTCCAGCGGCAACCTGTACGTGGCCAACTATGCCAGCTCCACGGTCGTCAAGTTCGCGCCGGGTAGCACCACGGCGAGCGCCACGTACTCGAGCGGTGTGGACGAACCGTTCGCCTTGGCCGTCGACTCCAGCGGCAACCTGTACGTGGCCAACTATGGCAGCAACACGGTGAGCGAGTTCGCGCTGGGCAGCACTGCGGCCAGCGCAACCTACTCCGCCGGCGTGTCCGGGCCCGAAGCCTTGGCTTTCGACTCCAGCGGCAACTTGTACGTGGCCAACTTTGGCAACAATAATGTGCTCAAGTTCGCGCAGGGCAGCACCACGGCAAGCGCCACGTACTCGGCAGGTGTGTCGAGTCCCGGCGCCCTCGCTTTCGACTCCAGCGGCGACTTGTACGTGGCTAATGAGGGCAACAATAGGGTGCTCAAGTTCGCGCCGGGGAACACCACGGCCGGCGCCACGTACTTGACCGGCGTGTTGTTTCCCCGAGCCCTGGCGTTGGACTCCAGCGGCAACCTGTACGTGGCCAACTATGCCAGCTCCACGGTGAGTCAAATTCGCACCGGGAAGCACCACGGCCAGCGCCACGTACTCGGCCGGTTTGAACGATCCCGACGTTCTGGCGTTGGACTCCAGCGGCAACCTGTACGTGGCCAACTATGGCAACAATACGGCGAGCGAGTTCGCGCCGGGGAGCACCACGGCTAGCGCCACCTACCCCGCCGGCTTGGACGAGCCCGACGTTCTGGCGTTGGACTCCAGCGGCAACCTGTACGTGGCCAACTACGGCAGCAATACGGTGAGCAAGTTCTCACCGGGTGCGACCACGCCCGTCGCCACTTACTCTGCGGGTTTGAACAACCCCAGCGCCTTGGCGTTCGACTCCAGCGGCAACCTGTACGTGGCCAACGAGGGCAACAACACGGTGAGCGAGTTCGGTCCCGGTAGCACCACGGCTCTCGCCACTTACTCCGCTGGCGGCATTGGGCCCCGCGCCCTTGCTTTCGACTCTCGGGGTAACCTGTATGTAGTTTACGAGCACAAGGTGAGCGAGTTCGCGCCGGGTAGCACCACCGCCAGCGCCATGCTCGCCGGCGTTTCCGACCCCGTCGCCTTGGCTTTCGACTCCAGCGGCAACCTTTACGTGCTCGATACCGGCATCGGCGAGGTGCTTAAGTTCGCACCCGGCGTGACCACGCCCAGCGGTATTCTCACGGGTTTTGACGAGCCCGTCACCCTGGCGTTCGACCCCAGTGGCAATCTGTACGTGGCCAACTACGGTGGCGGCACGGTGAGCGAATTCGCTCCTGGTAGCACCACGGTTAGTGCCACGCTCGCCGGCCTGTCCGAGCCCGGCGCCATGGCGTTTGACTCCTACGGCAACCTGTACGTGGCCAACTACGGTGGTAGTACAGTGAGCGAATTCGCGCCCGGTAGCACCACGGCCAGCGTCACGCTCGCCGGCCTGTCCGAGCCCGGCGCCCTGGCGTTCGACTCCAGTGGCAACCTTTACGTGGCCGGTCAGTACACGGTGAGCGAGTTCGCGCCCTCTATTTCCACATCCACGGCCGGTGGCGTCGTGATTCAATCCTCCGTCGACTCGCGGCCCATGCTGATCGGCGGCTCGAACGGCTCGCCCGTGGCTGGCATCAATCTTACGAGCGCCGAATTGGCGCAGATTCAAACCACGGCAATCGGCACGGTTACCTTTGGCGATCCGGCCCAGACGGGCAATATCACGTTCTCAACCGCCACGCCGGTTTCCACCGCCGGCGCGACGCTGAACGTGATTCAATCGACGACAGGTTCGGGCCAGATCATTCTTGACGACGGAGCTGGGACTGCCACGGCCTTGAACGGCAATGGCGGCAATGTTTCGCTCACGGCCGGTACGGGCGGCATCACGGCGCTTGCCGCCAGCAACTCGACGGCCGAGATTTCTACCACCGGCGCCAGCGTGACCTTGGTCACCACCGGTCCCGTGGGCAGCAGCGCCAATCGCATTCAGTTCGCCGACAATACCAATACGGCCGAGCAGAACGTCATCGTCGGCGCCACGACCGCCGAGCCCAGCGCGGTGTACCTGGACGGGTTGGGGAGCCTGACGCTGGGCAGCATTCAGGGTGGGACGGCCAATGCCACGATCGACATCACGGCCCGGACGAACCTAGTCGTCGCCGTTGGCGTCACGATCAACAGCCGCACAAACACACTCAGTCTGGGCGCCGATCTGACGGCGGCGAAGGCCGGCGACGATGGCGTCGGCACGCTTTCGATTAGCGCAGGGGCGACGGTCATGTCGTCGAACGCATCGTCAAGCGCCATCACTCTGCGCGGGGCTGACGTCAACATCGACACCAGCAGCAACCCGGCCGTCGTTGGCGCCGCCTATACACTGAGCACCACGGCCAGCGCCACAATTAGTGGATTGGCGCGCCCGCAGGGCATGGCCATCGATTCGAGCGGCAACCTGTATGTGGCCAATTCCAGCGGCAACACGATCAGCAAATTTGCTCCCGGAGCCACCACGGCCAGCGCCACGTTCACCGGGCTGGCATTTCCCGTCGATCTGGCCTTCGACTCCAGCGGCAACCTATATGTCACCAACCAGAACGCGAACACGGTGAGCAAGTTTGCACCGGGCAGCACCACGCCGACGGCGACCCTTGTAGGGTTAAGCAACCCGCGTGCGTTGATTGTTGGTGCCGGTGGCATCCTGTACGTGGCCAACGATACCAATCCTGGTACGGTCAGCAAGTTCCTGGCCGGCAGCACCACATCCAGTGCGACACTCAGCGGCGGGTTAGTCGATCCCGACGCCTTTGCCGTGGACGCCAGCGGCGACCTGTTCGTTGCCAGCGCCTATGAAGCTGCCAGCACCGTGGCCGAGTTCACGCCGGGCAGCACCACACCGATCCTGACGCTGACCGGGGCGAGCGATGTTGCCGCCTTGGCCGTCGATTCCAGCGGCAATCTGTATGCCGCAACCTTCAACCTCGGGCTCGGTTCGACGGTCAGCGAGTTGCGCCGGGAGCCACGACCCCGACGGCCACGCTAAACGGGGTAAGTGGTCCCAACGGTCTGACGTTCGACTCGAGCGGCAACTTGTACGTGAGCAATGAAACCGCCGGTACCGTGAGCAAGTTCTCGCCTGGATCTACCACGCCAATCGCCACGCTCACCGGACTCAGTGCTCCTGAGTCCGTGGTTGTCGATTCCAGCGGCAACATCTATGCCACCAGCTATAACAACAATAAGGTCGTCAGGTATTCCAATACGCTGGTCTCGGTCCCTGGCGGCATTGCGATCCAGTCGTCCGTCGAATCGCGACCGATGCTGATCGGCGGAACGAACACACCACCAGTGGCGGGAATCAATCTTACCAGTGCCGAGTTGGCCCAGATCTCTACCACGTCAAGCGGGACGATCACCATTGGCGACGCGGCTCAGACCGGCAACATCACCTTCACCACGGCCACGCCTGCCACCACGGCTGGCGCGGCACTGAACGTGATTCAATCGACTGTCAGCAGTGCCGCGATTATCTTCAACAGTAGCTCGGGCTCGGGGCTCAACGGCAATGGCGGCACCGTGACGCTCACGCCCGGCACGGGCGGCTTGCAAGCCACGCTGTATTCGGCCGGCACGCCGCTGGTTACTGACGGTTTCGCTACCAACGGTCAGACGCTGGGTTTGTCGCTGGGCTTCGCGCCAAGCTTGGGGACGCAGCTCACGGTGGTCAGCAATACGGCCACGCCTGCGGGCAGCAATCCAATCAACGGCACGTTCTCCAACCTGGCGCAAGGCGCGACGGTTGCCCTGAGCTACCTGGGGACGCCGCACTACTTTCAGGCAAATTACCTGGGGGGCGACGGCAACGACCTGGTGCTGACCGACGTTGCCGGGCCGGCCGCGCAGCTCGTGGTGACTTCGCAACCCTCGACCGTCGCGGCTGGGAACACGTTCGGCTTTACGGTCACGGCCGAAGATGCGCAAGGCAATTTGGCCAACAGCTTCACGGGGAGCGTGATCATCGCCTTGGCTGCTGACCCGGGCAGCACTACGCTGGGCGGGACGCTGACTGCGACCGCTGTGGCCGGCGTGGCCACGTTCTCGGGCCTGAGCTTGAACAAGGTCGCCAGCGGTTACACGCTAACCGCGGCCGGTAGCTCGCTCACGTCCGCGACCAGCAGTGGAATCACAGTCACTCCGGGCACGGCTACGCAACTGCTCCTGACCACTCAACCGCCTTCGACCGTCGTGGCAGGCGGCCAATTCGGGCTGACCGTGACGGCCGAAGATTCGTTTGGGAACGTGGCCACGGGCTTTGCCGGCAGCGAGACCGTTTCGCTGGCCAGCAGTTCCGGGGGCGGCACGTTGGGTGGGACCGTTACGATCTCGGCCAGCAGCGGTATTGCCACTTTCTCGGGCCTGAGCTTGAACAAAGTGGGCAGCTACACGCTGGGCGTTACGAGCGGAACGCTCGCTTCGGCTTCGAGCAGCAGCATCTCGGTTACGCCGGGAGCCACCACGCAGTTGCTCATCACCAGCCAGCCGCAGGTCACGGTAACGGCCGGGAGTACGTTTGGTTTCACGGTGACGGCCGAAGACGCCCAGGGGAACGTGACGACGGGCTTTAGCGGCAGCGAGACGGTGGCGATCGCCAGCAATCCGGGCGGCAGCACGCTGAGCGGAACGAGGACCGTCACGGCTTCCGGCGGCATCGCGACGTTCGCCGGTTTGAGCCTGAACAAGGCGGACGGCGGCTACACGCTGGCCGTCACTAGCGGCACGCTCACTGCGGCCACCAGCAGTGCGATTTCCGTCACGCCCGGTGCGGCGACGCAACTGCTCATTACAAATATGTCGCCATCGGTCACGGCCGGCATTGGGTTTGGGCTGACCGTGACGGCCGAAGATTCGCTGGGGAATGTCGCCACGGGCTTTAGCGGCAGCGAAACATTGGCGCTCGCGAGCAATCCGGGCAACAGCACGCTGGGCGGCACGCTCACCGTGTCAGCCACCAGTGGCCTCGCGAGCTTCTCGGGACTGACGCTCAACAAGGTTAGCAGCGGCTATACATTCTCCGTGACCAGCGGCTCGCTCACGTCGGCCACCAGCAGCGCAGTCTCGGTCGCTCCGGGCGCCGCCACGCAACTCATCATCTCGGGCCAACCGCCGGCGACCGTCACGGCCGGCGGCGGCTTCGGCCTGACCCTCGTCGCCGAAGATGCCCAGGGGAACGTGGCCACCGGCTTCACCGGTAGCGAAACCGTGGCCCTGGCCACCAACTCCGGCGGGAGCACTTTGGGCGGAACGCTGACCGTTCTGCCCAACGCCGGCATAACCATCTTCTCCGGACTCACGCTCAATAAGGTTGCCGCGGGCTACACCTTGCAGGCGACCGGCGCAGGTCTGCCGTCGGTCACGACGAATGCCATCCAGGTGAATGTCGGTGCGCTGGCGCAACTGGCCATTACCAGCGAGCCGCCGGCAAGCGTTACGGCGGGTTCGTCGTTCGGCCTCACGGCGACGGCCGAAGATGCCGAAGGCAACGAAGTCAGCGGCTTCACCGGCAATGTCACGGTGGCGCTGGCCGCGAATCCCGGCGGCAGCACGCTGGGCGGAACGCTCACGGTCGCGGCCGCGAACAGCGTGGCCGTCTTCTCGGACCTGACGTTGAATCTGGTCGACAGCGGCTATACGCTTGCCGTCGGCAGCGGCACGCTGGCTTCGGCTACGAGCAGCGGAATCTCCGTCGCGCCCGGCGCCGCCACGCAACTCTTGATCACCAGCCAGCCCCCGGCGACGGTGATCGCCGGCAGTGGCTTTGGCGTTACCGTGACGGCCGAAGACGCCGAAGGGAATGTGGCCACTGGCTTCATGGGCAGCGTGAGCGCGGCGCTGGCTGCGAATCCGGGCAGCAGCACGCTGGCCGGCACGCTCACCGCCAGCGCCGTGGCCGGCGTGGCCAGTTTCAGCGGACTTACGCTGGACATGCCCAGTCCCGGTTACACGTTGCAACTCTCCGCGAGTGGTTTGACCTCGGCTGTAACCGACGACATCGACGTTCCGCCGGTGCTGATGATCAACGCCACGAACGACTCGAACAATGACGTCGACATCACGTTCACCGGCTCGAATCAGTTCGCCGTGGATTCCGGCGGGTCGACCAGCACGACGTACTCGACGACGAACTTCAACCAGGTCGTTTACAACGCCCCGGCGGGGACCGGCACGAAGCTGGTGTTCGACGACCCCAGCGGTGCGTTCACGGCCAATCAATCGCTGGGCTCGACGACGATCAGCCAAGGCAACTTTCAGTTCCAGGCCAACGGAGCGACGGCCCTGTATCTTTACGGCGGTCCGGGGTCGTCAGCCACGGTTGACGTCAGCAACGGCGGATCGAGCAGCAGCAATTTCTTCGTCGTCGACACCGATCAGAACTACAGCTACATCGCTGATCCTGGAACCGGCGCCTACAGCGAGCTATCGGGCTTCGGCTCGGAGACGGTCACCGGCGCGGCGGGCACGACGTACGCTTACATCTACTCGACGTCGAATGCCAAGACCGTGGCCAGCCCCACGCAAACGACGTTCACCGTGGGAGGCGTCACTTCGACGTTGAGCAACTTCCCACAGGTTTACGTGGTGGGCGCGGCCGATGGCACGGACAGCGTGACGCTCGATTCATCGGGCGGCACGTTCGTGAGCAGCCCTGGCTTCAGCTACGCCACCGGCACGGCCAGCGGCACGAACTTCCTGCTGGGAGCCGTGTACGCTGCCAACGTGACGGCCCAGGCCTCGACGGGCGGCAAGGACGCGGCCGTGTTCTACAGCTACCCGAGCAACACCTTCACCGGCGCGCCGGGACGAGTTCTCTGAGCGGAAGCACGACGAACGTCAAAGACGCAAGCGTCACCTTCGTCAGCCAGGCGTTGGGCTTCAATTCGGTTTCGGTTTTCGAATCGGGCTCCGGCACCGACGTGGCCGACCTTACCAGCCCGGGCAACGGCAGCTACTTTGGCACTTCGACGGCCAGTACGCTCACCGTCGGCACCAGCACGATCACGGTGAATACGTACTTTGTCAGTAGCGGTCAGACGTTGGCCGTGCCTGGCCAGATCGCCGTGACCGGCGCTGGCAATGGCACGGATTCGGCCGCGATCTACGACTCGAAGGGGAACAACGCCCTCTCAGCCAGCGGCAGCACAGCCACGCTCACTACGGCGCTCGGCAGCGTCTCGATCAACAAGTTCGGCAGCGTGACGGCCAACAAGCAGAACGGAACCAACGATACGGTGCATCAGGCGGCGATTGACTTCACGCTGCAGACCGTCGGCAACTGGACGAGCGATTAGGTTGGGAATTCCCGCGGCTAAGCGATCCCCGCCGCGGACAAATCCCCGGGCTTACGCCCGGGGATAGGGGGAGGATTCGCGAGCCGACCGTGCCGGCGTATGTGCGTCGCTATGCCACGTGCTATGATGGCGCTTCGCATCCGCTCTTGCTGCATCTTTTAAGCAACGGGATCGAAGCATGAACCGCATTCGCAGCCTGCGGGAGTATGTCGACCAACTCCGGGCCCTGGGCGAGATTGTCGACGTCAATGCCGAGGTCGATTGGAATCTGGAACTCGGCGCGATCACGCGGCGGTCGTATGAACTGCGCGCGCCGGCGCCGCTGTTCAATAACATCAAAGGGATCGAACGGGGCTTCCGCGTGCTTGGTGCGCCGGCCGGATTGAGCGGTCAGAAAGGGCTGGAGTTTTGCCGCGTGGCGCTGTCGCTGGGCTTTCCGCCGATGACGTCGGCCGCGAACTGGTCGAGGCCTTGGCCGCGGCCCACGACTGTACGCCGATCAAGCCGCGCCGCGTGCCGAGTGGGCCGTGCCAAGAGAATCGCCTCGTAGGGGACGAGGTCGATCTTTGGCGGTTGCCGACCCCGTTGATTCACGATGGTGACGGCGGGCGATACCTGAACACCTGGGGCACGATCGTCGCTCGCACGCCGGACGGCCGCTGGACCAACTGGTCGATCAGCCGGATCATGGTCATCGGCAAGCAGACCATGACCGGCATTGTTCTGCCGCGGCAACATCTGGGCATGATCCACGCTCAGTGGAAAGCGTTGGGCAAGCCGATGCCCTTTGCCCTGGCCTTGGGGACCGAGCCGGTGATTCCGTTCGTCTCGGGCATGCCGCTGGCCGAGGGAGTGGACGAGGCCGACTTCATCGGCGGTTATCTTGGCGAACCGGTCGACGTGGTCGATTGCCACTCGGTCGATTTGCAGGTGCCGGCCACCAGCGAGATCGTCATCGAAGGGATGCTGTCGACCACGCGAGACAGCGCCTGAAGGGCCGATGGGCGAGTATTCGGGCTACCTGTCGCCGGGCGGAGGGTCGCCCAAGCCGGTCTATCATGTGACGGCCATGACTTACCGCCACGATCCGATCCTGCCGGTCATCGCTGCCGGCGAGCCGGTGGAAGAGAACCACACCTGCTGGGGCCTGGTCGTCAGTGCGCAGCTTCTGTGGGAGCTGCGCAAGCAAGGCTTCCCGGTGTCGATGTGCTTCTGCCCCTTGGCCAGCGCTGGGCACTGGTTGGTGATCACGCTCGACCGCTCGTATCGAGGGCTGTACGGGCGCGAAGCTATTGCCCGGGAGTTGGGTCGCTGGTTATTCAGCTCGCGGTGTGGCTGGTTCATTCCCAAGGTGATCCTGCTCGACGACGACGTCGATGCGACCAACCTGGAGGAAGTCGTTTGGGCCTTTGCCACGCGAACGCATCCGGAGCAGGATCAGATCTTGTTTCCCGAGCAGGACGTGTTGCCGTTGGTGGCCTTCTTGAGCCCTGAGGAGCGGAAGCAAGCCCGAGGCATGAAGGCCGTGTACAACGGGCTGGCGCGACGAACGGGCGGCCGAGGAAATCGCACACCGCAGTTCGTTTCGGCACCTCTGGCCCCGCGAGATCCAGGAGCGGGTCGAACGGAATTGGCAGCAGTATGGCTACGGCGAGCCGTGAGGCGTTCGTTGCCGTAGTAGGGCGAGGTTTTGCTCCCGCTGGGCAGGCAAATCGCGGCAATTGCGGGGCCCTTGCAATCGGTCCGGGATTCGGACCTAATGCTAATCTGGTTCCTCAAGTCCGCCCGTTGAAGGATCGGCCATGACGAAGAAGACCGCAATTCAGCAGAAGACAGTTCCACAGAAGACGGTTCAACAGAAGCCAGTCCAGCAAAAGACGCCCCAACAGAAAACCTCCAAACCAAAGTCCGCGAAAAAGAAGACCGCAAAACAGACGACAGGCCGGCAACCGGCCTCGGGGCGACCGGCCACAGTAGCTGCCGCCGAGATTGCCGCGTCGAAGACCGCTCGACCCGTATCGCGAAAGCCGGCAGTCACCGCGACTGCTTTTCAGTTCGACGTTGCCAGGACCGTCGTGCCTCGGGTCGTGGAAATCAAATCACGACGCGGCCAGTCGCCGATGGAGTTCGCTACGTTCGACGAAGCCAAGGATCGGGCCGTCGATTTTCTGATCGACTTCATTGCCGATTGTGAACGGCAATTATGGGATCTGAAGCGCGCGGAGAACTACGAAGCGTACGCTGCCTACCTGGCGGCCGAAGAGAGCCAGAAGCTGATCGTGGAATAAGTCCGGAGTCTTTTTCCCGAGAGGATGCGACGCAGGATTATCGCAAAGACACGAAGAGAGAAGACAGACCGCGGATTACTGGCCACGAGCCACTGATCACCGGCCCCTGGTTTGCTTCGTGTCTTTGTGGTAACCCATCCGCGGTGGATTACGATGGAATCCATTTCATCAAGTGTTCCTGGCGCACGCTGGCTATCCTCGCGCGCAGGCCGGCTACCCGCTGATGCTCGCGGCTGCCGTCGGGCTGTTCCTGCTGGTGCGAGAGTACGGCGAGCGCTTGACCCCGCATCTGGCCGCTGCAGCTGCGCCGGTTGCCACGCCGGCGGCCGACGGCAAGAGCGAGATGCTGTTTCACGTTTTGGTGGCGCTGGTGGCGGTGATGATCGTCGGCCAGGCGCTGGGCTGGTGCTGCAAATACCTGCACCAGCCGCCGGTGATCGGCGAGGTCGTGGCGGGCATTCTGCTCGGTCCGTCGCTGCTGGGGCACATCGCGCCTGGTGCGGCTGTCTGGCTGCTGCCGCAATCGGTTGCGCCCTACCTGGGAATCATCGTCGCAACTGGGCGTGATCCTGTACATGTTCACGGTCGGGCTGGAGTTGAACGCCGACCTGCTGCGCAACCGCGGTCATGCGACCGTGGCCATCTCGCACGCCAGCATTGTGTTCCCGTTCATCCTGGGGAGCGCGCTGGCACTGCCGCTCTTTCCGACGCTGGCCCCGCACGACGTGGCGTTCACGCCGTTTGCACTGTTCATGGGCATCTCGATGTCGGTCACGGCCTTTCCGGTGCTGGCTCGCATTCTCAGCGACCGCAAGATGGCGCACACGCAGTTGGGCGTGATGGCGCTCTCCTGCGCGGCGACGGATGACGTCACGGCCTGGTGCCTGTTGGCCTTCGTGGTGGGCGTGGCCAAGGCCGAGATTGGCGGGGCCCTGCTGACGGTCGCGCTGACGCTGGTCTACATCGCGGTGATGTTCTTCATCGTCCGGCCGTTGCTGTTGCGCATGTTGCCTCTCAGCCGAGGGCAATCGTTGTCTCGCCCCGCGACGGCGCTGGTGCTGGCCGCCGTGCTGGTGTCGGCCCTGCTGACCGAATGGATCGGCGTGCATGCCATCTTCGGGGCCTTCGTCGCCGGCGCGGTCATTCCGCACGACAGCCTGGTGGCACGGGAAATGAGCCGCCGACTGGAAGACCTGGTGGCCGTGGTGCTGTTGCCGGCCTTCTTTGCCTTCACCGGCATGCGCACCGAAATTGGCCTGGTCTCCGGGGTCTCGCAGTGGCTGTGGGTGCTGGCCATCATCGGCGTCGCCACGCTGGGCAAGTTCGGCGGTTCGGCCTTGGCGGCGCGGGTCACGGGCATCGGCTGGCGCGATGCTTCGGCTCTGGGCATCCTGATGAACACGCGCGGGCTGATGGAGCTGGTCGTGCTCAACATCGGCCTCGATATGAAAGTCATCTCACCGACGCTGTTCGCCATGCTCGTGCTGATGGCATTGGCAACGACCGTCGCCACGACGCCGGTATTGGCGCTGCTGGGCTCATCGGATCGCGAGACGATCGCGGTTGAGTAGCACTGCGCCGGGCAGGGAAGGCCAGGCTTGGGCGCTCAGATGCTGTAATCGCCCAGCAACTCGAACCACTCGCGCTCGTCGGCCTCAGCCTGAGAACGTTCGAAGGCGATTCGGTACAGCTCTTGTTGAATCGCCATGGACGGCGACATCGCAACGGCAGGCCGCTGCTGGATTGGCACCAGGACGAAGCCGTGCTGCGACGCCGGCCGGGGAGTTTGCGTCACGGGGCGCTCCCAAAAATGCCCGTATTTGCCTAGGCGATTGTGCGACATGGGCGCAGGTTCAAGCGTAATGGAGTTGATCTGTTTCATAGCTATCGACTGCCGGGTTGGAATTCCTTAGCTAGCAGACGACCGCCGGCAAATCTTACCAGGGCTAGTTGGCATTTTTCCTCATCTTTGCTAGGCTGCTTGCCAATTTGCTACGCCCTTTGCTGACCCGACAACGGGAGGTTTCTCGTCAGCAAGTCGCGACACCGACTGGTCGGACCAGAGGTGCGTGTGACATCTTTCAACAGGGTAGCCTGGGCTGATTCCGCGGAACTGTGCTCTTAGGGCTGGGCTCTTCGGACGCACTGTTACGCAACTGGCCGGGCCGAACGAAAAGGAGTGTTCTATGTCCAGCGCGATGATGATGATGGAACGTGGGATGTCGATGCCTGGCATGACGACGCCCGGGATGAGTCCCCAGACGCCGGTGGGCATGCCCGCCATGATGATGGTGCCGCGATGCACGATTCGCATGGAGAAGTGCGCGGGCGGAATGAAGATGGTCTGCACCTGCGACGACGAAATCGCCTGCGGTGCCATGCAGAACTTGTGCAAGATGCTGGCCGGCGGAATGTGCAGTTGCTGCTGCACCTGGAACGGCATGATGATGTGCCAGTGCAATCTGTGCTGTGCCAACTGCCAATGCGAGATGACCAAGGACGGGTTGCTGCATTACTTGCACCAGCGGCGACAAGAAGTGCTGCGAGATGCTGCAAGCCTGCTGCGATTGCCTGAGCGCTTGCATGGAATCGGGCTGCTGCTGCTATGTCTGCTTCGGCAACACGCCGGTTTGCTGCGGCACCTGCTAAGCCCCGGAAGGCAGCGGGCCGTAAGCTTTAAACCCTGCGAAACGAAGCAATTCGCGGGAATTGAAACCATCGGTTAGAATAAGGCGGCCCTGGATCGTGCTGGTCCAGGGCCGCTTTTCTTGCCATGAGTTGGATTGAGGAATTGAGCTTTGGCTACTGCGATCGATGAACTGCCGCCGTTGCAGGTGGCGCCGTTGAAGATCGGGCCGCTGGTCATCGACCCGCCCGTGTTGCAGGCGCCGATGGCCGGCTTCACGAACTTCGCGTTTCGCCAGATCGTGCGCGAGTTCGGCGGCGCCGGCCTGCAAGCGACCGAGATGGTCAATGCCAAGGGCTTTCTCTATCTCGACGAACACCAGGACGAATTCCCCGACCGCTTGTGGGGCGTCAAGGAGGAGCCGCGGCCGCTGGCCGTGCAGATCTGGGACAACGACCCGGAGACGCTGGCCCGCGTCGGCTCCCGGTTGGCGCACGAATTCCGCGTCAGCGTGGTCGATATCAATTTCGGCTGCCCGGTGAAGCAGGTCACGGTCCACGCCCATAGCGGTTCGTACTTGCTGCGTTATCCCGACCGGGTCGGGGCGATCGTCGAGCGGGTCGTCCAGGCCTGTGCGCGACGCCTGTCACGGCCAAGATCCGGCTGGGATGCACGCGCGATTGCATGAACGCCATCGACATTGCTCAAGTGGTCGAAGCGGCCGGTGCGTCGGCGTTGACGGTTCATGGCCGGACGGCGGCGGATTTCTTCAGCGGCTCGGCCGATTGGGACCAGATTGCCCGGATCAAGGAACATCTGCGACGGATGCCACTGATCGGCAACGGCGATCTCGATTCGGCCGAGAAGGTCGTGACTGCGTTCCGTCGCTATCCGGTCGACGGCGTGATGATCGCCCTCGCCGCGCTCAGCAAGCCTTGGCTCTTCCGCCAGGCCCAGGCCGGCGCTCCGCGGCGAGCCGATCCCGCCCGATCCGACCCTGGCCGAAGAGCGGGCCCTGCTGCTGCATCATTACGGCCTGGTCGTCGAGTGCTTCGGCGAAACGAAGGGGACGACACTGATGCGCGAAATACGCCTGCTGCTATGCTCAGGGCCGCTCGGGGGCGAGAGAGTTCCGTACCCGCGCTTTGCGCGTCAGCACGCCGGCCGAGTTCCACGCCGTGGTGGAATCGTATTTCCCGCGCAGCGGTGAATGAAGTTCGACGAACGAAGTTAGCCCGCAGGCGGCGCTTTCGATTCGCGCCCGTTGCGCCGCCCTCAAGCCCCACGCTTTTGAATGCCGAGCCATTGAACCGCCGCGTCGAGCAGCTCCTGCTGATTTCGCTTGGCCAGCCGTTTTCGGGCTAGCGCTGGCGCGAGAACGCCCACTGGCGCCGATCGGCTTCGAGCCATTCGTCGGCAACGTCGGTGATCCGCAACACGTATCCTGTGACGAACAACCGGTAGCCCCACTTTGCGTCTTCGTACTCGCCCAGCGATGGTCCGACAATCTCGCCGCGCAGCCCGGCTTCTTCCCACGACTCTTTAGCGGCTGCCTCCTGGGCTGTTTCGCCCGGATCGACAATCCCCTTGGGAAAGCCCCACCGGCCCTTGGCAAGTGATGTGACCAGGCAGAACTCGACCTGGCCTGCCACCTCGCGATAGGGCACCGCCAATGCTTGCTGCACGATCGGCGGTTCCATGCCAGTCATTATCCGGATTCCCCTCCTTTAGTGGCAGCGGCCGCGCCGCCGGGCGATCTCATTCTTGGCATTTGTCTCGCTTTGAGACAGTTTCCGACTGTGGCCGAGGATCCTGCATTCCAGTTCAAGTTTCCGAAGAATTCCATAAAGCATTATTAAATAGCACGTTATGGCAATCGCCACAAAGGAATGCTGTGAATCCAGGTAAGTAGGCACCGAGTTTGCCACCTACTCATTCTCGGCGGTTTCGCTACGGCGGGCAGAGATGGCATTCGCATTGGACGCGAGCCATGCCACGCCCAGCGCAAACGCATAAAAAGAGGATGACACCATGTTAGTGCTCAGCAGGAAAGTTGGCCAAAAGATCGTCCTTGGCGATCAGGTAACGATCACTATCAACCGCATCTCGGGCGGACGCGTCAGCCTGGGAATTACGGTGCCTCCGGGCGTGCGCGTGGTACGAAGCGAACTGGCGCCGCTCGAGTCGCCGCCGCCGGGAGTTCCGGCTAATCCGGACGACGCCGGGTTTTCCAATCCCGACGCGCACGGCAGCTTGCCGACCAATACGCCGGCCCATCCGACGGGCCTGCGCTGAGCCGGCTGGTGCAGTGATTCAGTCGTCATTGCCATTTTTGAAGTGCCATCATTTCCGAAACGCTTCGCCCTGGCTGTTGCCGCCCGAGAGAACATAGGCCGTCAGGTCGAGAATTTCGTCCCGCGTCAATAGGCTCAGCAAGTTGGTCGGCATGGGCGAGACCTTCGAAGGCTCCATGCTCACGATCGATCGTCGGTCGACCTTGGTTTGCTTCAAGAAGTCGGTGGCGTCGGTATTGACCATGATCGCGTCGCCACTGACGTTGACGATCATCCCGGTGACCACTTCCTCGTCTTCCGTGATGATGACCGTCGGCACGAACTGCTCGTTGATCACTTTGTTGGGGTTGATGATCTGGTCGAGGAAGTCCGCGCGGAATAACGACCACCGGTGCCGAAAGATCGGGCCCGGTCAGCCCGCCACTGTTGCGAAAGCGGTGGCAGTTGTAGCACAGGGCGGCGGCAAACATCTTCCGCCCCTGTTCGTAGTTGCGCTGTTTCAGCCCGGCCTGGGCCGCGGCGGCCAATTCGTAGAGCGTCCAGTTGCGGGGCGTGCGCCCCTTGAACAACTCGGCCATGCCTTCCAGCGGGCTCTTGCGCTGCGGCTTCCTGGCCAACAGTTCGGCCAGCGACGCTTTTTCGCTGTCGCTGAGCGTAGCCAGGGCTTCCGTGCGGATCATCTCGACGTACTTTTCGAAGCTGCCGCCGCCGCGGTAATTGGCGGCCTTCAAGAACCAGTTCAAATACCCGATCCGCAATGGGAGCGTCCAGCCGGCTTTGAGCATCCGCAGCGAGCGGGCGTATTCGATCTGCTCTTCCTGCGAAGGCGAACTCTCAAGCAAGGCCATGCTCTTGGCCGCCGCCGTGGGGGCCTGCAGGTAGACCAGCGTTTCGCAGAGCATCCAGTTCAGTGGGAACGTGGGGGCCGGAAAATGCGGATCGAGCTGCGCCACGACCCGCTCGGCGAACGCGCCGTCAGGCCGGCCGCCGCGGTTGAAACAAATCTGGTACGTTCGCATCAGCGTCAGGCGATCGTCGTCCGCGAGCGCGTTCCAATCGATCTTCAACAGCGCCGAGAGGATTCGAGCCTGCATCTGCATGTCGTTCGGCGGATCGGTGGCGCGGCGATGTAGCGGATCGATGGCCGTGACGCGAGCCAGGCCCAGCAGGGCTTCGAGTCGTGCGGTGGAATTGGTTTCCGCAAATACCCGGTCCGTCCAAGTGGCGGCCGGCTGGTGCTCGACAGCGCAGTCCGTGCCGCCCAACGAACGAAGCGGTCTGGATGTCCCAGATAAGGCCAGGCTTCGGACACCGCCTGAGGATCCTGATGACCGTGAAAGGCTTCCAAGCGTTGCCGCAGGGCGCGATCGGCCTGCCCAGCGCCGGGCCGGCTTGACGGGGGCGGTCGATTCCTTGCCGACATACGTCACGCGGTATAGCCCCGACTGCACGCGCCGACCGCCGATCGTAAAATACATCGCACCGTCGGCCGGATGGATGATGGCGTCGGTCACAGGCAGCGGCATACCGGAAAGAAAATCCTCCTTGGTCGCCGTGTACGTCGAACCGTTGGGCTGCACATGGACCGCAAAAATATTGCCCCAGCTCCAATCCAGGATGAACAGGGCTTCCTGGTATTTGGCCGGGAAGTTTGCGCCGTATCCGAACGTCATGCCGGTCGGCGAGCCGAAGCCGATGTTCATCACCGGCGGCAGGTTGTCCGGATACCATTCGGGCCGCTTGCCCGCCCCGTTGCGCCAGCCATATTCGCTGCCGCTGGTGACATGGCAGACGCGCGTGGGACGATACCACGACGCGTTCATGTCGTCTTCCATGTCGGCGTCGTAGGTGAACAATTCGCCGTCGCGATTCAGAGCGGCGTCGAAAATGTTGCGATATCCCGACGAGACCACCTCGCATTGTCGGCCGTCGGGAGAAACGCGGTAGATGATGCCCCCGGGCGCGAGCACGCCACGCATGAAGCCGCGACTGTCGGGCATGCGCGGCAGCAAGTGGTCTTCACCCCAGCAGCGCGGCACGCGCGTCGACGTGTACTCGGCCAGCTTGGTTTGATTGCCCGTGATCCAATAAAGTGCCTTGCCATCGGGCGTCGGCACCAGGGCATGAACGCCGTGATCTCCGTTGCCATTGATCATCGGCCGCAGGAGCTCGACCTTGTCGAGCTGGTCGTCGCCGTCGGAATCGGTCACACGGTACAGCCCGCATTCCATCCTGCGTTCATAGTCGTTGACGACGACATACAGGGCATCGAAGGCCCAGACCATGCCGTTGACTCCGCGGACCTTGGCGGGCACCTTTTCGATCGTGCTTGGATCGACCGGTTTGCCGGCGGGCGGCGGAACGATGCGGAACAGGCCGCCGAACTGATCGCTGGTCAGGATTCGCCCCTGCGAATCGAGGCACAAGTTGACCCACGAACCTTGCTGATCGGCTGGCACCGAGTACAACCGCTCGACGCGGAAATCCTTGGCCACGCGGATGCGTTCGACCGGCGTGGCCTGGCTCTGACCAGCGGCCGGGCCCGTGGCCGATGCGGGTTTGGTCGGCGCGGATTTGATCGGCACACTCGCGCCGGGTTGGCCATCGCGAGGCTTATCTCCCCAGGCCGCGGGCTGAAGAACGACTACCAGTGCCAGCAACAGACCGATGACTGGAAATGAGACGAACGTTTTCATGATGTTCAGGCATTTGCAATTCGGTGCGTTGGAACGGGACGGCCAGGTCGAAAGCACTGGAGCGTGTTGATCGTCGCCACGGCGTCGACTTTCTTTGCCTCTTGAGCAACCGCCTTCCGCACCAGGTCGGCAAGCGCCTCCGGATCAACGGCCACGCGGGCGTTGACGACGATGTTCGCAGACTTCGTTTGGCAATTCGAGGGCAGCGACAGCGACGGTTCGGTGAAACTGCTGACGAGGTTGGCAACCCCGTAGAATCCTTCCCACAGGCCGATGACCTTCAAGTGGGCCGTTTCGGCAGAGATCGCCGCAAGGCCATCACGCAGCCGACGAATCAGGCTCATGAGAAGCGCATCCAACTCAATCGGCGCGGCGGCTTCGAGCGAGATCTGGCTGTTGAGCCAACCCAGTTCGGCTTCGCCTTCGGCGTACACGTCGTAATCGACGTCCATGACGCGTCGGCCGAACTCGCCCTGTTGATCGAGAAACTCGCAGAAGACGTCGAACCCCTGGCCGGTCTTGGCCGACATCCGCACCACGGTTCGGCCTGGAAAATCAGTTTCCAGCAACTGCGACAGCTCCTCGACTTCCGCGGCCGGCAATTCGTCGATTCGATTGACGATCACGAAATCGGCTTCTTCAATCTGCTTGCGGAAGATGTATTCGGCCTTCGCCGAAAACCCGCCCTTGGCGACGTGCTTGAGAATCTTGGCGCCGTGGCTGGGCTTGACGATGACCCCATAGGGCGCGATGTCGAATGGCTGCGAATAGATTTGCTGCAACGGCCGGATGACCGTGGCCACGAGGTCCGTGCAGCTTCCCACCGGTTCGGCGATCACGACGTCGGGCCGCCGATCGGCTCCCAGACGTTCGACGGTCGCGGTCAGTTCGTTGAAGTTGCAGCAAAAGCAGGATCCGGCAACTTCGCCGACGTCGAACCCTTGAGACCGCAGGGAATTGGTATCGACCAGATCCGTGGCCTGATCGTTGGTGACGATCGCCACGTGTTTGCCTTGCGCTTGAAAGCGGCGGGCCAGACGCGCAATGGTCGTCGTTTTGCCTGCCCCTAGAAAGCCGCCGATCATGATGAAGCGGGGAGTATCGGTCATGGTGTTACCTCTTTGGTTTCGAATGTCTTTCAGTCCGTGATCGGATACGGGAACGGCGAATCGAGCGTGATAGTTGCGGGCCTGTTGTGCGCGAGCGCGGCACTGGCGCCAACGGAAAGCACGAACAAGGTGCGCGCAGGCTTTCATGTCGGTGTCGCAAGGCGAGGAAGTGAGGGATGCAACAAGCATTGATAGAAACCGCCGCCCGCAACAGCCCCGGCAATCGGCGCGACAATGTAAACGGTCAACCAGCCCAAGTCCGCTAGGCCGGGAATGGCCACGGTTCCCCAGCCTGCAAAGTAAGCGAACAATCGTGGCCCGAAATCGCGAGCCGGGTTGAAGCAGGCTTGGGTCAACGGGGCCAGCACGCAAATCAGCGCCGTGACCGTAAGCCCGATGAATACCGGAGCAAGATTGGCCGCCGGCCGGGCCGTATTGCGCCGATCGGTGAGCGCAAAAACGACGCACGCCAGGATCATCGTGCCCAGGAATTCAGCCAGCCACGCCGCATTGTGGCCGAATTGCGAATTCAAGGCCGCGTGCATAGCCGCATCGTAGGGACCATCGGCGGAAGCGAGGGAGCCTGGATTCGGAAAGAACTCGCCGTAACACATGGCGGTGACGATGCTGCCTGGTTCGCCGCGGATGACCTTTTTCTCCAGTTCCTTGGCTGCGATGAACCCGGAAAACAAGCTGAAGAGGACGGCCGCCGCGGCGATGGCCCCCAGCATTTGTGCCAAGACGTAGGGAAGCACGCGTCGCCAGGGATGATGTCCCCAAGTCGCGAAGGCAATGGTCATGGCCGGGTTGATATGCGCTCCGCTGATCGCGTCGACCGTGAAGATGGCCAGCATGATGGCCAGTCCCCAGACGATCGCGACTTGCCACAGCCCACTGTGGGCTCCGAGCAAAACCGCAGTATGTACCGAGCCGCAGCCAAGCAGGACGAGCAAGAACGTACCGAAGGCCTCGCCCAGCATGGCTCCGGCCAACGGCCGCAGCAGGGGGGGCGACGCTTGAGGTCCGGTGTTGGGATGGCTCATGGCGGGTTTCTGGGGAATGGCGGGAAACCACGCATTCTAAAGGCCATTAGAATGATAAACAAGCGATTGGAAATGGCAGCTGAAAAAATGCTAAAGGCTAAATGATAAGTGATAAATGCGGAGTGCCTTTCATTTATCACTTATCATTTAGCATTTATCATTTCCTTCTTCCCGTCATCGGCGCACTGTGCAGGGAACAACCCCTGCGCGCGGCCGACTTCGGTCGCACACTTTGTGCAGCCACTGGGCCCTTGGCCGGAGGCTATCCTTGATGAACAGTGCGCAACTTTATGAAGTCGGTTTTGCCGACGAGGCGCCTCCGGCCTTCAGCGTTCGCACCCAAGCGCTTCAGCTCCTGCCTTTTGGGCAGAGAGGGAAGTTTGTCGCCCGATGCTACAGGCGTTTGGGCCGTCATGGGGCACGGGTTACATTCGCCTTCAATGTGCCGTCTGCCTCTATCCCAGTTCACCGGTAACCTAATGCTGGGTGACAAACGGTTAGGAAGTCAGTCGTGCAGCCGGGCTTGGCCCTACGATCCGCTCGCTCGCTTGCGACGTGTACTTGATCGCAATCGCACGGACGGGAATATGGCGGCCCCAGGCACAATCTTGCGATTGCCGCTGCCATGAACTCAAGAACGGATTCATGACGAACGGATTAGCACCTGGTGCGGCCTCCCTGTCTGCACTCTCTACGCCGGAGTATGCCAAAGAACTGGCCTGTAGGGCTAGTAAAATTCTGCACGAAAATCAGTGGCCAGTGATCAGTGGCTAGGGGCCCAGTACGGCACCTAAAAAGAAAAGTAGGGTGGGCACCGCCCAACATGAGCATTGGTTCGCGGCCCATGGTGGGCGATGCCCACCCTACGACTTTTGCTCTTTGGGGATTTCGTGACTTCCTCTTTTGCGGGAACGGAAGAAATGGATCGCGAAAGTTCGAAAGGACGAAATGGCGAAAAAAGTGCGAGGCTCGGATGGTGAGAGATTGTCTACCGCCGACGTCGCAGAGAATCGCAGAGGAAAGAAATGCGCGGAGGAAAGGAATGCTCGCAGGGTGTCGAGCTTTGCCCTGGCGCGCGATGCATGGACTTCGGTGCGTTGCGAAGGGCCCTATAGCTTCGGCGTGAGGCGGGAAATGTGTTGGAGCAGGAGCACGCGAGGAACGGGAAGTTTGTCGGTAGAGTTTTTCGCGATCTTCCCGGCATTTCGTTCCAACCTGCGGCGATCGAAGCAGACGATTCTCGATCCATCGAGAACGGCGAATGAATCGGCTCGATTCAAAATCTGCCGCCCGGCATTCGAAGATCGGCCAGCAATTGTCCGCGACGCTCGGCGGATTACGGGGAATTAATCACACGGCGGATATGTTGATAGCGTTCATGTGGCAGGCAATTTATTCCGATTATAAGGATTAGAAGAATTATGAGATCCACTGTGAATTCGCTAAATTTGCCGAATAAGTATGCGACCGGAGACTGGCACGCAAGCAAGCGGGTGGCTTTGCTAGGAGCCACAGATCCTCGAATGCAACCGCGTTGCAGCCGTTGGAGCTGCGACAAATTGTCGCGACAGCGCCGGAGCCCATGAACTCGACTTGCGGGCAATTTCGGTCGTATGCAGAATGTTTCGCCTGAAGGGGCGACGGCAGCAGGGGGTTGCTTTCCCGGAGCCATGACCAGAAAGCATTGAGGACCGTTTTCAGTCCGCAGTCATCGGCGCCATGGTTGGCAGTGTTTCGGTATCCGATCAACGTTTGAGTACTGTGTAACTAGTTAGCTTTCCGTCGAGGAACCGGCGAATGCCACTTGTCGTCATTCTGGGCATGCATCGGAGCGGAACGTCGTTATTGACGCACAGCTTGCATAAGGCTGGCCTGCACCTGGGTAAGAATCCGCTGCTGCCGAACAGCTACAACAACCTGGAAGGATTTTGGGAGGCTCCCGAATCGCTGGTGATCAACGATCGCATTCTCGAACTGTCCGGAGGAGCTTGGAACACGGTACCCCCGACGCTTCGAATCGATGACGAGACGACGAGTAAAATGCTCTCGTTCCTGGACGGCCTGAGAATCGAGCGGGTAGCCGGCTGGAAGGATCCGCGAACGACGATTACCTTTCCTGTGTGGAAGCCGCAACTATCGGATTATCGTATCGTCGCCGCGTTGCGACATCCGATGGACGTGGCGCGAAGCCTGCAGGTGCGAGAAGGCTGGTCGCTCGACAAAGGGCTGCAATTGTGGGCCGAGTACAACCGCCGGCTGCTTCAAACGACGGACGATGAGCAGAATGTTCTGTGGTTCGATTTCGATCAGACGCCCGACGAAATCGGCTCGAACATTCGCGGGATCTGCCAACGTCTTGGCCTCGATTCCTCGACAGACGCCAATCAATTCAATCAGTTCCTGCGCCATCATCAGACCGAGGAGTCGATTGCCGATCCGAGCATTGCCGAGCTGTACCAGACTCTGCATGAACGATCGCGAGTTTTCCAGCAGGAGTGCGCCACTTCGAACGTCATGCCCAGCGCTACGCAGTCGGGAATCGACGATCGAAGTTCCCTGGCCACTCGGATCGAACAACTGGCAAGGGTCCAATCGCTCGAGAATGCCTGCGTGCAAGAGCTTTATGCGTTGCATAACGCCGCCCAGACGAACTCCAGCCAATTGCAGGGCCGTCAGGATGCGTTAGAACACGCCGCCCTGGCGAACGTCAGCCATTTTGAGGCGCGGATCAACGAGTTGCATCACATCGCTCAGGCCAACTCCAGTCATTTAGAGACGCGGTTCAATGAATTGCATGGCCTCGCCCAGGCGAGCTCCAGCCACTTCGAGGCGCGGCTCGATGAGTTGCACAACCTCGCCCAGGCCAGCTCCAGTCATTGGGAGACGCGGCTCAATGAGTTGCAAAGCGTCGCCCAGACGAGCTCCAGCCATTTCCAGGCACGGCTCAAGGGCCTTAATGGAGACCTGAATCAGGCGTATCGAACGCTGAACGAAAAAATATGTGCTTGCTCAGGCGAGTTTCAGACGCGGACGAACGAACTGCAAGGTCTTATCGAGCAGACGCAGACGGCCCACGACGCCATTCAACGACGACAAGTCGCGTTGGAGCTGACATGCAAAAGCCTGTTGTCCGAAGTGGCAAGCATTCGTACCAGCTTGTGCACGTGACGATCCTCGAAGACCAAATACGAGCTCTACGCGAGATCATCGACGGCTGGCGCGAATCAAGACTCTATCGCATCGGCAGCGCTTTTCTCGCGGCGCTTGATCGTTGTCGAAGCCTATTGGCGCGCAACGGGGCGAAGGTGGAGCATGCTGCTCAAAACGACGCCGACGCAACGAGAAGCGGGCAATCGGTGCGCCGAGCGGCCTGAGACCCCTCGGGGGCGAGGCGAAGCTTCTTTCTTGCGCAATTCATGCGCGCGAGTCGTCGCGCGAGCCGTTCGGGCTGAGCTTTCGATCGACGGCAACGTCTGTGGCGCCAACTCCCCCACGTACCAGGGCTGCACCGCGGAGATGGCAAATGGCTTGCCTCGCAATCGCACATACTCGGTATGAAAGGCGTCCCACGGCGAGGAGGCCGCATTCGTCGCCACGCCTCCATGGACCTGGTGGAAAGTTCCTTCACCCAGCAGCATGATGAGCTGACTTGCGGGAAGCTCGCACGCTCGAGCGTACGTGTCGAGGTTGACGAGCCCGCCGCCAGGCGACGTGAATCGTTCGTCGAAGCCCCCCAATTCATTCCACATGGTCTTGGTCATGAACAAGGCGTTCGATTCGGCAATCGGCGCAAACCAGCCGCCCGACGAAGAGCCCGCGAACGCGGAAATGTCGAACAGTCGATAGCCGTCTTCCGTCCAACCGGCCTCTTCCAACAAACGATCTTCGACAGCCTGGCAGTAACCATTTCGCACGCTCTCCATCTGAACCTGCGGGCCCAAATGAAAGCCGAGCGTGGCAATGACAGGCCTCGGATGCAGCCGGCCGGCGCGTAATGCGCTACGAACCATCCCCGGCGAAGCCAGGCGGCGCCGTCGATCATCACGCCGACCAGATCTCCCGCCGCGTGCTGAATTCCCCAATTGATCGCCGCCGCGGGCGATGGCTCGGTGGCCGGGAAATGATGGATTCTGACGGAACCGCCGTAGCCGAGGCACGCTTCCTGGTCAAAGCCGACCGTTGATTTATTGTCAACGATGATGACCTCGTAATCGTCCGCCGTTACATCCCTCTGCATCTGCGGCGACAATGATCGTGCCGTGCGCGGGAGTTCGCGGGCCATGTTGTAGGCGATCACCACGATGGAAAGCCGGGGCTGCCTCATCACGAACTCCGCTCTGCGGTAATGACAACCACTCTTCGTCACTGACGGGTGGCGACGCGCCACGCATGAAGGCGCCCGCGCACTTCGTCCCGGGAAGCTGCGGCGGATCGCAGTTGATGCAGGTCGCGCAGCAGGGACGTCAAACGCGGGTCATCCGGGTCGATCGCACCGGTGCGGTCCAATACGTCTCGTGGCACCTCGCCCGAATGGTCGCGTGTAAACTCGGCCATAATCGGGTTGTACGAATCCCACAGCACCCGATTGTTTGCGTCGAGTCCGGCGACCAGCAATAAGCCGGTGGTGCCGACGACAACTGGAGGAGCAGCAGGTCGGGTCTGTACTTTCGCAGGCAGGCCGCGATCTTCCACACGTCGCCGGTCCAGACGTTGGTTTGACGCTCCCGGGCCGCCTGCAGCGGATGGTTTGGGAAGATATCGTCGAAGACGATCACGGCCGCTGGATGCGCGTGCTGCTCGATATTCATGAAATCGCGCAACGCATACTCGAAGAGATGCATGCCATCAATGAAGGCCAGATCCACTCCACCGGCCAGGGTCGTTTTTGCCCGGTCCCGAAAAAACTGGTCGCTGGTTTCCTGGAAGATCGTAGTGCGTGCAGACAATGCGACAGTCAGGCGTGGCGCCGGGTCGACACCGATCGCTTCGTCCGCAGCCAAGGCCAGGCTATGACCATGACGGACGCCGATCTCCAGGTAGCATCGCGGCCGCAATGCGGCATGCACGCTTCCCAGTACTTCAAGATAGGGCCTGCCGCCTGCCACCACCTCGGCTTCCGGCGGCGCAGAATATGTAACGACAGGCGTGTTGGACGCCGGCATGATTACCTCTCGCATTTTGCCTGTCTTGTTCATGGGGAGTTTCCCGAACACGATTCGCCGCCGGTCGCCACGAGCGCGGACGATTCTACAGGCCTGGTCGGAATGAGTGCAAGGGAAGACCGACACCCGCGAATTGTCGTGGGCTGCGGCTTGAACGACAGACTGGATCTGGCGGAGCATTCCAGTCGAAATCAAACGCCGGCGCCCATGCGGAATTCGCTGATGGTGATCGAGCCGGCGAAACAACGCTCGACATCGTAGCCGGGCTCGCGACGGCGATCCTGATACCGGCCCTGGTAATGAAACACGCCGCCCTCACGGCGGAAATCCACCGGCAGGGCGTGCGGATCGACGGGGCAATACTCGACCGGCGGAGTTGCAGCACCCGCATCGAGCGCCGGGAAGTTGACGTTCCAGAACGTTCCGAGGGGAGCCGATCGCTCGAGCAGCAAGGCGAGCATCTGCTCGGCCCAGGCGGTTGCCCGCTGCCAATCGGTGGCCAGTTCGCGGCGCCGGTATTGCGACAGGGCGATGGCCCGCGTCCCCAGCAGCGCCGCTTCGCGAGCCGCGGCGACCGTGCCCGACATGTGGACGTCGACCCCCAAGTTGCCGCCGTCGTTGATGCCGGCCAGCACGCAATCGAATTCGCCGCCCAATTGCGTCAGGGCGATCCGCACGCAATCGGCGGGCATGCCGTCGAGATGGTACCGGCCCTCTTTGTCTTGCTGGAGTTTGAGCCCGCGGTGGGTCGTCACCTGGTGACTGCAACCCGATTGATGACAATCGGGCGCAAGCACCGTGATTTCGCCGAAGCGGCGGGCCGCTTGCTCCAGCGCCCGCAAGCCGGGGGCGTCAATCCCGTCGTCGTTGGTGAGAAGCAGTCTCATGGCTGCTCCAGGGCCGGAAGTTCGGCGCAGACATTACGTAATGCCCTGCCTAATTGCTCAATGATTTCGTCCGGCTGCAATAGCACCGGATGATGCAGGACGACGGCGCCGACCGCGGCGCGAGTGGCTTCGGTCAACTCTCCGCCGCGGCGGCAGCGGCGCGGGCCACGGTGCAAGAAGCCGCGAAAGCCGGCGTCGATCGCGATTCCCTCAGCCTGCGCGGCGGCGAGAAACGCCTCGCGCGAGCAACCTGCGGCGACGGCGTCGAATTGAAATCCGAGCTTGTAATAGGCCGGCTGGCAGTCCTGGGCGTCGTTCTCGAACCACTTCAGGCAAGGAAGGTTGGTTAGCGTGCGGCGGAGCAGGGCCACACTGGCCGCCCGCCGCTCATTCCGCTTGGGCAGTCGGGCCAACTGGGGCGTGAGTACCGCGGCCTGTAGTTCGCTGAGCGGGAAGGCGTGGTTTCCCTGCTCGCAATAGATCTTGGCGCGTTGATGGATTTCGGCTCGCGACGTGAAAATCGCTCCGCCGCGTCCGGCGCTGAGCAGCTTGCTGCCGCCGAAGCTGAGCACCCCCACGTCGCCCCAGGTTCCGGCCAGGCGTCCTTCGACGAAGGCTCCCGGCGCCTGGCAGACGTCTTCGATGACGGCCAGGTGCCGCTCGCGGGCCCAATCGCAGAGCTCGCGCATCGGCACCAGCCCGCCGTGCAGGTGCGAGACGAGGACCGCTCGCGTTCGCGGGCCGCGCGCGGCTTCGAGTAGCTGGGGAGCCAAGTTCCAGTTGCGCGGATCGAGGTCGACGAGCACGGGCGTCGCCCCCACGGCTTCGATGCTGCGGAAGTTGCCGGGAAAGTCGTAGCCGGCAAGCAGCACTTCGTTGCCCGATTCGATCCGCAGAGCACGCAGAGCCAATTGCACGGCAAACGTGCCGGAGCAACAGAGCGAGACGAACTCCGTTTGGAAGAACTCGGCCAATGCTGTGGCCAGACGCGGTCCGTGCGGTCCGTGGTACCGGCCCCAACTGCCGTCGGCAATCGTCTGACGCAGGGCGGCGGCAACCAGTTCATCGGCCGGCGGCCAAGACGGAGTGAAAGCAGTCGGTTCGCCACGGTTGGGCTCGTCCGGCTGCGCTTCGTTTTGTTCATGGGCCGACACGATGGGGTTGCCTCCTGTGGCGCGAACGATCAACTTTCGCCTGTCTATCCTAGGCAGCCACGGTGGCCGTCGGAAGTGACTGGATCGACAAGGCAGCCACCCCTCCTTCGGCGTTTTGCTGGGCGGCGAGGCCGCGATAGCAGTGATTGGAGAAGAGGGTTCTGGGAGCCGTGGCATAATCCTCGGACTGACGTCCGGGGCTCAGCAGGCGTCCAGGGCTCAAGCGTCGGGGCTCGGGCACCGAATGGCTTGAATGCCGGTGGCCATCTTCCGCAGCTTGCCAGGGCGGAGTCCCCGGCGAAGTTGTCTAAAGCGATTTCACCGGTTATGACGAAGGTAACGAATGTCCGACACCACGCTCGTAGAGTTTCCGTGGTGGATTTCCGCGAAATCGGTCCCGCATCAAAACCTGGCGTTCCAGCAATGACTTCCGAAGAACACCACGAAAGCAGCGACGAGCACCATGGCGGATGGTATCCGCTGCGCGTGGTCGGGGACTGGGTCGCCGACGTGGGCGGGGTGGTCATCTCGTGGGTGGCCGGCGTGGGAGACGTCACGGTCTTCGGTTTTCGCACGCCTGCGCTGGATGTTCACGCGATTGCCCAGGAAGGAAACGATCCTGCCGAACTTTTATCAAATCGGCGTGCTCAGCCTGCCGGTCGTGGCGCTGACGGGAACGTTCATCGGCATGGTGCTGGCGGTGCAGAGCTATTCGCAGTTCAAGAGCATGCACCTGGAAACCAAGCTGGGCGCCGTCATCAATCTTACGCTGCTGCGCGAATTGGGTCCGGTGCTGGCGGCGACGATGCTGGCCGGTCGCGTCGGCAGCGCCATGGCCGCCGAGTTGGGAACCATGCGCGTCACCGAGCAGATCGATGCCTTGAGCAGCATGGGCGCCAACCCGATCCATTACCTGGTGGTGCCGCGCTTTCTCGGCTGCCTGGTGCTGATTCCCACCCTGACGATCATGGCCGACTTCATGGGCGTCGTCGGCGGCTGGTTCTATAGCACGGTGCTGTTGTCGATCGACCAGCACTTCTATTGGCAGAACTCGCAGAACGTCGTGTGTACGTTCGATATCTTCATCGGGGTGCTGAAGAGCCTGTTCTTCGGCGCGGCGATTGCCGTCGTCAGTTGTCACCGCGGTTTCCATTGCGACCCGGGGGCCGAGGGCGTGGGCCGAGCCGCGACCAGCGCTTTCGTGGCCTCGTTCGTGCTGATTTTGATTCTCGACCTGGAACTGGGGATCATCCTCAACCGTGTCTATTCGATGCTCTGGCCCGACAGCGGCCTGGTGCTTTGAACTTTACGGAGAGCCGACGTTTGTCGCCTGTCGCCACGCTTCGAGCCCGCAAGCTCTCAAAAATGCCTGAAACTCGCCAACACGAACCTGCCGATCACAAGCCGTTGCTGGTGGGCCGGGGCGTGTCCGTGCAGTTCGGCAGCCAGCGGGTGCTCAGAAACATCAGTCTGGAAGTGCCGCGCGGCGAGACGCTGGCAATCATCGGCGAAAGCGGTTGCGGCAAGACGGTGTTGTTGAAGACCATGATTGGACTGGTACGGCCCAAACAAGGCGAGATGCTGTTCGACGGCAAGAACCTGTCCACATTGGACGACCGCGAGCTGGCCTTGCAGCGGATCCGTTTCGGCTTCGTCTTTCAACAGGCGGCTTTGTTCGACAGCATGACGATTGCCCAGAACATCGCCTTTCCCCTGCGGCAGCATACCGACAAGAGCAACGCTGAAATCCAGGAAATCGTGATGGGCCGGCTGGCTGAAGTCGGCCTGCCGGAAGTGGCGGCCAGGAAAAAGCCGGCCGAGTTGTCCGGCGGCATGCGGAAGCGCGTGGGCCTGGCCCGGGCCTTGGCCATGAACCCCGAAGTGGTGCTGTACGACGAGCCGACGACGGGCTTGGACCCGATCATGAGCGACGTGATCAACGAATTGATCCTGCGAACTCGCCAGCGGTACCCGGTGACCAGCATCGTAGTCACGCACGACATGCACACGGCGCACAAGATTCCGGATCGCGTGGTGATGTTGTATCCGCTGTCGCGGCTGAAAGCCGACGCGCCGCAGATCATCTTCGACGGCACGGTGGACGAACTCGACCGCTGCCGCGATCCGCGCGTGTCGCAGTTCGTGCGTGGCGAAGCGGGTGAGCGGTTGATGGAAATGCGAGCGGCGTCGGGAGCAGTGACTAGTGACTAGTGGTCAGTAGCTAGTGACAAGAAACCGACGACGCGGTACCAGAGCATGGACCCTAAGTAAATGAAAAGTCGAGCCAGCTTTCAGTCATCCATCCGAATATGGACTGGATCCACAACACTGACCACTTGCCACTGACCCCTAACCACTAGCTTTATCCATGAACGAGCGCGTCGTTCAATTCCGTGTCGGCGTGATGGTCCTGGCGACGGTGTTCATCGCCGCCATCCTGATCTGCGCTGTTCGATCGTGACCGCTTTCCGGAGTTGGTCGAGCACCCGTATACGCTGTACCTGAAATTCAATGACGCTCCCGGTATTACGCCCGGCACGCCGGTCACGAAGAGCGGCATTATCATCGGCCGCGTGGCGAACGTGAAGTTCGCCGAAGACGTGAACCCCGATGCCACCGGCGTGATTGTCACGGTACACATCGATTCCAACCGCAAAATCCGCCGCGACGAAATGCCGCAGCTCAAGAGATCGCTGCTGGGCGTAGGTGGAGACACCACAATAGAATTCGTGCGGGTCCGGAATCCCGGCCGAGCCGGCATCGTGCCGGTCAAGGACGGGGCCACGGATGTTCCGTCCGGCGCCATGATCGAAGGCAAGGCGGCGGAAGACCCGCTGTCGGCGTTCGGCAACCTCGAGGGCAACCTGGGCTCGACGATGCAGTCGCTCGCCCGCACCAGCGACGAGATCGGCATGCTGGCTCGTCGGGTGAACGACCTGATTCAGAACAATGACGAGCAGTTGGTGCGTATCGTGGGCAAAGCCGAAGTCGCCTTGGACAACATCTCGGCGGCGGCCAACGGCGCTAACAATTTGATTGGCGATCCGGTACTGCGGCAGAACGTGCTGAAGATCTCGACGGATCTGCCGCAAACGCTCGCGCAGATGAATAAAGTCATGGCTTCGATGCAAGATGCGTTCGCAACGGTCGATCGCAATATGCGCAACGTCGAGGGGCTGACCAAGCCGTTGGGCGAACGTGGCAGCCAGCTCATTACCAACATCGAGCAAGCCACGCAAAACATCAATCGCATGATCCTGGATCTGAACAGCCTGACGAACGCGATCCGCAACTCCGATGGCAGCCTGGGCCGGCTGATCAACGATCCGAAGCTCTACGAGCAGTTGAGCGAAACGCTGGCCAACGTGAACTGTCTGAGCAAGGATCTCAAGCCGATCCTGGACAACGCCAAGGTTCTGACCGACAAGCTGGCGCGCCATCCCGAAACGCTGGGCATTCGCGGGGCTCTGAAACCGAGTTCGGGCATCAAGTGAGCTCGCTTCGCCCGACGGCCACGCAACTGCGAAGTGGCCAAGCCTGGCCGCGGCAGCTATTGCTGAGGCTGCCCGACGACCAGAACGGTCCATTGATTCGTCGGCGTCGGACGATAGCGCAGTTCGTAGCCGGGATCTAAGGCTTTGTATTCCGGCAGACTGTCGCGCAGAGTCGTCGCGGCCTTGATGCTGTCGGGCCCGTGCAGTTGCACCTGCACGGCAAGCTGCAACAACGCACGCCGCACGCTCCACTCCATTTCACCTGCGACCACACGGCAGACCGCGGGGGTCATCCACTGCGAAAGCACACGTGCTTGCTCGACAGGTTGCGGATTGGCCTTCGACTTGGCAAGGTTGTCTTCGAGCCTTTTCGCCTGTTCCTGCCGTGCCGCGTAGGACTTCAATCCGGCGATTTGAGCCATTTCCGCATAGTCGCTGCGAAATCGAGCCAAAGAAGCGTGCAGCTTTTCGACCGTGGCGAGAGACTCCGACAACTGGTCCGCAGTCTTGTCGTCCGTGCGACTGATGATGCCCTCGTTGATTAATTTGTTGACAAACGGGCGGCCGACAAGGGCTGCGTCGCCAGTTTGCGAAAGCGACTCCAGATATTGAGCAAAGTTGGAACCCTCCTCGGCGAGGCAATCGGCAACGGAAACTGTAGCCGGCAAGGCAGCCAACTCTTGCGCCAGTCGGTTCAGTGTTGCCTTGTCGAGCTTCGGCAGTTGGCTGGCCAAAAGCTCGATGGCGGCATTTTCGATGCTCGCACCCACAAACACGGAGACCAGCACGCGGCTGCTTCCCGCATGGCGTCCCATTTTCATGCTCGCCAGCAAGTCGCTCAGCGCCTCGTCAACGTCATGGGCCTGAAAACGTGACCGGGCTCTCATCAAGGCGGCGAAATTCAATTGCCGGAGCTTGGCCAGGTGAGGGAGCAAGAGCGTCGGCCCATCGGAATAGTTCAAGTCCCAGTCGCAGGTTTTCGCAGTCGTTGCGCGATGCATGATTTTGAGGGCCGTGGCAAATCGCTCGATGAGCGGTTCGACGTCGGCGGGAATCGGTTCGGCCTTTTTATTTTGCGCCAGGTCGAAAGCCTGTTGCTCTTCCAAAGGGAGCGTCGGCATGGCCGCAAAAGCCTGCCAATAGACCGTGGCAGCGTTAGCGACCGCCGTCGACGGCTGCGCCGCGTCTTCTGCCCGAGCGAGACCATTTGGAACGGAGCACAGCGCGAGCAAAATCAGGATCCTTTTCACGGGAGAACCTCCGGCATTCTATTTAACGGGGTGTTAGTAACGGACAGAAACGACAACCGGTGTGCCTCGCGATCCAACAGGGTGTTGATGGCATCATTGGATTCGGCAAACGATCGCTCGTAGGCAATCAGTGTTGGCGGACGCGACGGTTCTTCAGTGCCCTGCCTTTCTACGTCCCTCGCAGGCAAGGCTTCTCGAAGCGGTTGTTGCCGCCCATTGCGGCGCCTGCGAACGCGGCCGCAGAAGCGATCCAACGGCCAGGGCCACGACGAGACTGGCGGCAATCGCTGCCGCCAGACCCCATTGCCAAGGAGCTCGCAGGATGCTCGGACGCAGCCCAGCGGCAGAAATCGACGACATCACGTGCTCGTTGATACTCGGTACAGATTCCCAGGACGCCGGCCGCGAAGCCCCGAGACCGTCGCACACGACGACCAATTGTCGAAATCGCTCCCGGCAACTCGCGCAGGCTTCCAAGTGCTGACGCACTTCGCCTTGTTCGTCCGGCGGCAAGCAGCCCGCCGCCAGCAGGCTGAGCAATTCGGCGAAGCGCTCTTCGTGTTGTGTTTGATCGCTCATGGGTTCCTCGGTTGTGATTCCCGTGTCGACGCAAAAAGGTTCATGGAAAGATTCATCAGTCGCAGTTTTTCCAGGGCGTGGTGCAATCGCGACTTCACCGTGCCCAACGGGCAGCCGAGTGCCGACGCGATCTCATCCAGGCTGGCCTCGGCAAAGAATCGCATTTCCACGACCCGCCGTTGTTCTTCCGGTAATGCGGAGAGTCCCTGCCGAACACGGGCTGCGTCTTCCGACATTTCCAAATGAAGCGAGGCCGACGGAGCCACGCTCGGAGTTCGGTCGAGTTCAACGGTCGCAAAGTGCGTCGGCAGGCTGCGGCGTCGCACGCCTTTGAGGTATCGATGCCGCAAAATGCCGTATAGCCAGGTTGAGAAGCGGCAGCGACCGTCAAGGCGCGGCAGCGACCGCCAGGCCTCGAGCAGCGTCTCTTGCGACAGATCCTCAGCCCAGTGCCGATCGCCGGCGAGAACCATTGCCGAGCGATACAATCGATCTACGTGACGCGATACCAGCCGCTGAAATGCGGCGACGTCGCCCGCCTGGGCGCGTCGAATCACGTCAGATTCGTCTTCTTCGGGATGGTTCACGGTACGAGTGATTCCCACGTTCGGCCGAAAAGGTTCAGCGGAAAACCGCAATCGCTGCGATTTTAACGCATGGACGAACGCGATACCCGATAAGGAGGCACGGGACGAAGGCCTGGACGGGGGCCGACGGCTCGCAACGGAATCGTTACGCGAAGAGCCGCTTTAGTCTGCCTCGTCCAACAATTGCTCGAAGCAGGCTGCCAACTCCGTGACGGGAGATTGTTGATCGAACAAGGCCGGGCTGGCTTTGATGATCCGTCGGCTCAACTCGTGCCGCCACTCGGGCTCGGCCGTGAGCCGCAAGGCGAGCTCCACATAATGATCAACGGAACTGGCCACGCAATCCAGGATATCCAATTGCCGGTAGACGGCCTGCGTGTAGCGAGCGCGTTGCCACGGGCCCGGCAGCGTCACGACGGGCGTGCCGGCGGCCATGGCGTCGTAGGTCGTATTCACGCCGCCGTAGTGCAGGGTGTCGAGCGACACGTCGGCCGCGCGCATCAGGCCCAGATAATCGTGCTGCTTCAGATCGGCCAGGATCATCATCCGGTCATTGACGTCCGGGAGTGTTTGCTGCCAGCGCTGGCGCAGCACTTGCGGCCCGATCGCTATGCCGGCCGGCAACGAAGACTGCCACGCCGGCCGGATCGCGACGCAGGATCGTCGCCACCAGGGCATCGAAATCAGGATGGACCTTGAGCAAGTTCTGGGCACAGAAATAAACGTGCTGGTCGGGCGCAAACCCCAGGTTTCGCGCGCCGGCCGTTTGGCCGGCACCTGCGGCCGGGCGTAACAAGTCGGCAGGCTGTCCAGCAGAAACAAACGTTCGGTGTAATGTGCCTGCGCGTCGTCCGGTTCGACGGGTTTGGCCGAGAGATAATAGTCGAGCCCTGGAATGCCGGTCGTGACCTGCCAGCCCCAACTGGTGCATTGAACCGGGGCCAGCCGGCAGAAGGGCAAGAAATAATTGATGGCGTCGGTGGCCACTTCCCAGTAGTAAAGCAGATCGAAGCGGGCATCGCGCAAGCAATCGATGGCGCGGTCGAAATGCGCTGGCAGCGGCAGATACTCGACGTCGACCTGGCTCAAGCCGGCCCGCAGTTCGCGCTGGCCCGACGGCCCGCTGCAAACGATCGTCATCCGACATTTCTGCTTCGGCCAGCGTTCGAGAATGCCGCGCATGCTGCGAACAAAGATGCTTTCGTGGCCGGCAGTGACGACGAAACCGATGCGCGGCAGGCCGGCGTTACGGCGCGGCATGCGGTCGGCGGGAAAACAATCGGCGAACATGGCCGCCCAACGGGTTTTCAACTCCCGCTCGTCGCGCCCCTGGTAGGGCCAGGGAAACGGCGCGTGGCAACGCGTGATCGATACGTCGCGCAGCGGCAATTGCAGCCGGCCCGGCGGATATTGGCTGACGACTTCGAGCACCCGGGCGCGATAGGCGTCGATTTCGGCATTGTCACGTGGGAAGAGCGGGCACAGCGTCTCGGTGTGCAACCGCAGCATGTCGTCTTCGGGCGCGGCCTGGCAAATGCGTCGGTAAATGGCCTGGGCCGATTCGATCTGGCCGCAGGTTTCCAACGCCAGCGCCGCGTTTCGCTGTGCCGATTCGTCGTTCGGATCCAGGGCCAGCGTGCGCTGGAATTGCTCGGCGGCCTCGAGGTAGCGGCCTTGTTCCAGGGCCAGCACGCCCAGTCCATGCTCGGCGGCCACCAGTTTCGGGTCGCGACGCAGGGCCTCGCGGTAGGCCGCTTCGGCTGGCTTCCAGGCGCGCTCGTCGCGCAAGGCATCGGCCCGACCCAAGTGCCATTTGGCCTGGTCGGGGGCCTGGCTCACGGCACAGCGATAATGCGATTCGGCTTCGGCGAACAAGCCGGCTTTCATCAGTGCCGCAGCCAGGTTGCCATGGGTTTCCGGATCGTTGGGCGCCACGGCCACGGCCTGGCGAAGGCTCGCCAAGGCTTCCTTGTCGCAGGCCAGACGACCCAGCGTGTGGCCCAAATTCGTGTGAGCGGCGACAAACCGTGGATCGTGACGCGTAGCTTGCCGATAGGCTTCCACCGCCGCATTCAAATCGCCTTGCTCGCCCAAGGCATTGCCCAGGTTGAAGTGGGCTCGAGCGTAATCCGGGCGCAATTCAGTTGCTCGGCGAAATGCCGCAATCGCCTCGGCGTGTTGGCCCTGGGTCCGGAGCGTGACGCCCAGGTTGTACTGCGGCTCGGCGAATTTTGGCGCCAATTCGCTGGCGCGTTGGAACCAGCCGACGGCTTCGGCGAATTCTTGTCGGCGGCGGCAGGCCTCGCCCAGGTTATTGGCCAGCGAGGCATCGCGGGGGCGAATTTGCATCGCCCGGCGGAGAATTTCGAGTCCTTCAGGCTCGCGACCGGCCTGGCAGAGGATCATCCCCAGCAGGTGCAGCGTGTCGCCATCGTCGGGTTTGGCTGCCAGCAATTCGCGACAGGCCCCCTCGGCCTCGTCGAAGGCCTGGGCGCGGAAGCGATGAATAGCGAACTGGAAGCGAGGGTCGTCGGAGGTCATTTCAGAATATGATAATCAGGGTGTTGCTTCGCGGCTATGTGGCAGGCGGGCGTGGTGCCGCCAAGTGGGTTTGGCAAGCCTAGCCAACACAGGCACGCACAAAGGACGCATTCGACCACAGGACTTTCTGTTGCGAGGGCCGACATGCCCGCTTAGACTGGCCAAAACAGGGGTCGGATGGCTTGCCACCCCCCACCTTGCGCCATTTTTCGCTGGAGTCAACGCGTGTCGCAGTTTCAGCCAGGCGAGTCAAGCGGCGCGGGCGGAAGCAAGCGTGGTTCTCGAAGACAATCCGGCAGACCGCCGGCCCGGTCGGCTTTCGTGCGCCGGTTGTCGTTCGAGTGTCTCGAAGAGCGGCAGATGCTGAGTGTGGCAACGGCCTCGGGACCTGAGTTCGAGGTCAACAGCTATACGACCGGTGCGCAAGCTCAGCCGAAGATCGCCACGGACCTGGCCGGCGATTATGTCGTTGTCTGGCAGAGCTACGGCGCAGACGGCAGTGGGTACGGCATCTTTGCCCAGCGCTACAACGCGGCCGGGATTGCGCAGGGATCGGAATTCCAGGTCAACACCGACACGGCCGGAAACCAGGAGTTTCCCGTCGTGGCCATGGATGCGGCGGGCGATTTTGTCGTGGCCTGGCAGAGCTACGGCGAAGACGGCAGCCAGTATGGCATCTACGCTCAGCGCTACAACGCCTCCGGCGCGGCCGCAGGCGGCGAGTTTCTCGTCAATTCGTATGTAACCGGCCAACAAATGCTACCGTCCGTGGCGATGGACTTCGAGGGCGACTTCGTCGTGGCCTGGGAGAGCAATGACGAAGACGGCGGCGGGTTTGGCATCTATGCCCAGCAATTCAACTCGTCGGGCGTGGCCCAGGGCAGCCAGTTTCAAGTCAATAGCTACACGGCGGGCGATCAGCGGCGGCCGGCGGTGGCCATGGACGCGGCCGGCGATTTCGTGATCGCCTGGCAAAGCAGTGGCGAAGATCTTAGCGGCTACGGTGTCTACGCCCAGCGCTACAATGCCTCGGCGGTAGCTCAGGGAAGTGAATTCCTGGTCAATACGTACACGACGGGCGATCAGCGCTTTGCGGCGGCAGCCATGGACGCCGACGGTGACTTCGTCATCACCTGGTCGAGCAACCTTGAAGATGGAGCGAGCTACGGCATTTACGCGCAGCGCTACAATTCGGCCGGCGCTGCCCAGGGGAGCGAGTTTCGCGTCAACACTTATACGACGATGCTCAGACCTATTCCGGCGTAGCCATGGATGCAGCCGGCGATTTCGTCGTTTCTTGGATCAGCGACCTCGAGGACGGCAGCGACTGGGGCGTCTACGCCCATCGCTACAACTCGTCGGGCGTGGCCCAGGGCAATGAGTTTCGTGTCAACACGTACACCACCGGCAACCAAGGCTTCTTCAGCACGGGCAATACCGGTCAGCCGCCGGTCGCGATGGACGCCGCGGGCGATTTCATTGTGGCCTGGAGCAGCTACGCCCAAGACGGCAGCAGCTATGGCATCTATGCCCAACGCTATCTCATCCCGCAGACGGGCGCGTCAGTTACGCCGCTGGGCGGGCCGTTGGGCTCGCTTACGTTCGGCACCGCGTCACCGGTGGCCATGGATTTGGCGGGCGACTATGTCGTCGTCTCGGTCCAAAGCAATTATCTCGTGGCGCAGACGTTCAACGCATCGAACGTCCCAGAACAGTATACGAACATCACCGCCAGCTCGACGGCTACCTACCACGACCTGGGCGTCGCCATGGATGCGGCCGGCGATTTCGTCGTCAGTTGGACCCTGTATGGCCCGGGCGGCAGCAGCTATGGCGTCTTTGCCCAGCGCGATAGCGCCGCAAGCGTGGCGCAGGGTTCCATATTTCAGGTCAATTCGTACACCGCCGATGCACCGTTCGATTCCGTCGTGGCGATGGACTCCGTCGGCGATTTCGTGATCGCCTGGGCCGACGTCGGCGAAGATGGCAGCGGGGCGGGCGTCTATGCGCAGCGTTACAACGCGGCGGGCGTTGCGCAAGGTTCCCAATTCCAGGTCAACTCGTATACGACCGGTAATCAACTCTCGCCGTCGGTGGCCATGGATGCCGAGGGAGATTTTGTCGTTGCCTGGAGTAGCTACCTGAACGATCCGTCGGAAGGCATCTCGGCCCAGCTTTACAATGCGGCCGGCGTGGCCCAGGGTAGCGAGTTGCTCGTCAATTCCTACACGACGGGGCGCAGCAACTCCCCTCGGTGGCCATGGATCTCGCTGGCGATTTCGTGGTTACCTGGCTGAGCGCCGAAGGCGGCAGCCAGGAAGGCGTCGATGCGCAGCGATTCAACGCGGCCGGCGTGGCGCAAGGCAGCGCGTTCCTGGTCAACACCTACACCACCGGCGGACAGGAACAGAACGCCGTGGCGATGGATGCGGCCGGCGATTTCGTCGTCACCTGGCTCAGCCCGCAGAACGGAGACGGTTATTTCATCTACGGCCAGCGCTACAACGCCAGCGGCGTCGCCGAGGGAAGCGAGTTCCAGGCGAACACCGACACGACCGGCAACGAAGAAAATCCCGCGGTAGCCATGGATGCGACGGGGGATTTCGTTGTGGCCTGGGACAGTCCTAGTAGCCTGGTCGGCGTGTACACGCGGCGTTACGACAACATGCCCAGCGAGGCATCGGCCGCGGCGCTGGGGAGCGAGTTCCGCGTCAATACCTATACGACCAACCCGCAGAGTCTCGGCAGAATTGCCGCCGACGCGGCGGGCGATTACGTCGTGGTTTGGGGTTCATACGAGGACGGCGATAGTTCCGGCGTTTATGGCCAGCGCTACAGCGCGGCCGGCGTGCCCCAGGGGAGCGAATTCCGCATCAACACCTATACGACCGGAAACCAGTACGCCGCGGTCGTGGCCATGGATTCGGCCGGCGATTTCGTCGTGGCCTGGAACAGCCCTCAGGACGGCAGCGATTATGGCGTCTATGCTCAGCGCTACAATCCGTTGGGCGTGCCGCAAGGGAGCGAATTCCGCGTCAATACGTACACGTCCGGCAACCAGGCTTTCCCGTCCATCGCCATGGACTCGGCCGGCGATTTCGTCGTCAGTTGGAACAGCTACGGCGAAGACGGCAGCAACGATGGCGTCTACGCGCAGCGCTACAATTCCGGCGGCGTGCCGCAGGGGAGCGAGTTCCAGGTCAACACGTACACGGCGGGCAGTCAGGCGGCTTCGGCCGTGGCCATGGATGCGGCCGGAGATTTTGTCATCGTCTTTCAAAGCGGTTCCAATCAGGACGGTAGCGGAACCGGCATCTACGCCCGGGGCTATAACCCCGACGGCACGCCGATGGAAAGCTCGCCGTTCCTGGTGAACACGTACACGACCGGCAATCAGCTCGACCCGGAAGTGGCCATGGACTCGGCCGGCGATTTCGTGGTGACTTGGATCAGTACGGACGAGGATGGCAGCGGGCTGGGCATCTACGCGCAGCGTTATAACGCGATCGACGCCGCCCAAGGGAGCGAGTTCCACGTCAATACCTTTACATTTACCGCGGGCACCCAAGGCACGACGTCGATTAACAGAACCAGCGTCGCCATGGATGCGAACGGGGATTTTGTCATCGCCTGGATGAGTTACGGCGAAGATGGCAGCAGTTATGGGATTTATGGCGCAGCGCTACAATTCGTCGGGTGCGGCGCAAGCGAGCGAGTTCCGCGTCAATACTTACACCACGGGCAACCAACGGCGGCCGGCCGTGGCCATGGATTCCCAGGGCGATTTCGTAATTGCCTGGGAAAGCTATGGCGAGGATGGCAGCAAGTATGGCATGTATGCCCAACGATACGGCTTCAATACGACGCCGGCGATCACGGGCAGTTCCAGCCCGCTCGTCTATACAGTCAACAGCGGCGCCCAGGCGATCAGCCCCGGTCTCGCTGCTCGCCGACGGCGAAAACACCTACCTGGTGGGAGCAACCGTCGCCATTTCGTCGGGCTTTGTGGCTGGTGAAGACGTGCTGGGGTTCACCAATCAAAACGGAATCAGCGGCAGCTTCAACGCCACGTCGGGCACGCTCATTCTTTCCGGCACGGCCACGCTGGCCAACTACCAAACCGCCCTGGAGTCGATCACCTATACCGACACGGCGCGTGACGCTTCGATTGCCAACCGCACGGTCTCGTACGTCGCGAACGACGGGCTCGCTTCCAGTTCTCCCGCCACGCAGACCGTCAGCCCTCAGGCGGACGTGATCACACAACTGGTGATTACCGGCCAGCCGGCGTCGAGCATCACGGCCGGCACGGGGGTCGACCTGACGGTTACAGCCGAAGACGCGAGTGGGTTTGTCGTCTCGACATACACCGGCAGCGTGAGCCTGGCGCTGGTTGGCAATCCTGTTGGCGGGACGCTGGGTGGGACAACGAGCGTCGACGCCACGGCCGGCGTGGCCGTTTTTTCGGCCGCGACTTTGAACCTGGTGGGCAGCGGCTACACGTTGCAGGCCTCGATCGGCAGCGTGATTTCAGGCATCAGCAATGCAATCTCGGTCACGCCTGGCGCAGCCGCAAAGCTATTGATCACCGCCGAGCCGCCGGCGAGTGTCACGGCCGGCGGCACGTTCGGATTCACGGTCACCGCCGAAGACGCTGAAGGAAACGTGGCCACGAGCTACGCTAGCGGCGTCACTGTGGCGCTGGCCGCGAACGTGGGCGGCAGTTCGCTGGGCGGCACGACCAGCGTCGGCGCCACGGGCGGCGTGGCCGTCTTTTCAGGTCTGACGTTGAATCTCGCCGGCAGCGGTTACACGCTGGGCGTGAGTGGCGGCGCGCTCACGCCGGCTACGAGCAGCGCCATCTCCGTTGCTCCTGGCGCCGCCTCGCAATTGGTCATCAGCAGCGGGCCGACTTCGGTTGCCGCCGGCGTTGGTTTTGGGTTGACCGTTACGGCCGAAGATGCCCAGGGAAACGTCGCCACGGGTTTCAGCGGCAGCGTCAGCGTTGGATTTTCGAGCGATCCGGGCGGCAGCACCTTGGGCGGCACGACGAGCAAAAATGCCACCTCCGGCGTGACGGTGTTTTCCGGACTGACTCTCAATATAAGTCGACGGCGGTTACATTCTGCAAGCTAGCGGAACGAGCGTGTCGTCGGCCACCAGCAACTCCATCTCCGTCACGCCGGGCGTTGCCACGAAATGGTTGATTACCGGCCAGCCGCCGGCGACCGTCACGGCCGGAACCGGCTTTAGCCTGACCGTCACGGCGGAAGACACGGATGGCAACGTGGCGACGGGCTACGCGGGCAGCGCAACGCTGTCTCTCGCCGGCGATCCTGCGGGTGGCACATTGAGCGGCACGACCACCGTCAGCGCTACCGGCAGGGTGGCATTCTTTTCAGGGGAGACCTTGAACAGGGCCGGCACCGGCTACACCGTGCAGTTCTCCAGTGGCAGCATTACGTCGGCCACGAGCAGCGCGATTTCAGTCACGCCCGGCGTTGCCACGCAATTGCTGATCGCCAGCCAGCCGCCGGCGAGCGTGGCCGTTGGCAGCCCGTTCGGGCTGACGGTCGCTGTCGGAGACGCCGAAGGGAACGTGGTCAGCGGTTACAGTGGCAACGTGACGCTGGCCCTGGCGGGTAATCCGGGCGGCAGCACGCTAGGCGGGGTGCTCACCGTCGCAGCCGCGAACAGCGTAGCGGTGTTTTCCGGCCTGACGCTCAATAAGATCGGCGCCGGGTATGCGCTTCAGTGCCAGCAGCGCCGGATTGTCATCGGTGTCGACGGCCGGCTTCAACGTCGTGGCCGGCTCGATCGCGCAGTTGCTGGTGACGACCGAGCCGCCGACGACCGTCCAGGCAGACAGCCCGTTTGGGTTCACGGTCACGGCGGAAGACGCAGCCGGGAACGTGGCGACCGGTTTCAACGGCGACGTGACGGTGGCCATCTCCAACAACGCGGGCAGCGGCGCCCTGGCGGCGCACTCACCGTCGTGGCGGTGAGCGGAGTGGCTGTTTTTTCAGGGCTGTCGCTGAACAACGTTGCCAGCGGCTATACGTTGGGGGTCAGCACCGGCCAGGCGTCGGCCACGACGACCGCGATTGCCGTAACGCCCGGCACATTGACAATTGCCGGGGCGGCCAACGACAGCGTCGCGATTGCGTTCGCCGACGCTACGCATTTCACGGTGACCAGCAACGGCGGCACGCCGGTAACCTACAGCACCGCCAACGTTGACAAGCTGGTCTACAACGGCCCGGCCAGCGCATTCTCCGAGATTGTCTTTGCCGACCCCGAGACGACTGACAATTATGCGGCGACGCAGACCTTCTCATCGACCACCCTGATTCGTAGCGGGGGCGGCTTCGAGTTCGATGCCATCGGCGTGGCAAATTTGTACCTCTACGTCTCGGATCCCAGTTCGACGGCCACGGTCGGCGTGGCGGCCGGCACCGGCAACTTCTATGTCGGCGATGTCAGCCTTGGTTACAGTTACATTGCCAATCCATCGACGGAATTTACAGCGAGCTGTCGGGCTTCGGCGCCGAAACGGTCAGCGGCTCCGGCGGTAAGACCTACGCCTACGTCTATTCGACGTCGCACGCTTCGTTTACCGGTGATCCCACGGGAAGCACGATCACCGTGGGCGGCGTGACCTCGACTTTGAGCAATTTCCCGCAGTTGTACGCAGTCGGCGCCAGCGACGGTTCGGACAGCATGACCTTGCACACCCAAGGGGGCTCGTTTTGTCGGCAAGCCGAGTTCAGCTACGTGGGAGGCACGCTCGACGGCGTTCGTTCCTGGTTGGAGCTTTGTATGCCGCCAACGTGACGGCCCAGGCCACCAATGCCACCGACTCGGCCTTCTTCTACAGCTATCCCGGCGACACGTTCAACGGCTCCCAGGGGAGCAGTTCGTTGACCGGCAGCGCCACCGGCTTCGCCAGTTTTGCGACTTTCGCGACGCAAGCCACGGGGTTTCAGTCGCTGACGGTGGAGGAATCGGGAAGCGGCACGGACGTCGCCAACCTGACTTCGCCCGGCAACGGCACGTTCACCGCCATGCCGACCGTCAGTTCGCTGGCCGTGGGCGGCGTCAGCATTATCACCGTGAACACGTTCTTCAGCACCGGCACCGCGTTCGTGGCCGTGCCCAGCAAGGTGAATATCACGGGCAACACCAACGACACGGCGAATCTGTACGACGCCGCGGGGGCGAACACCTTGGTCGCGCAGGGCAACAAGGCCACGCTCACGACGCCGGTCAACACGGTCGTGGTGACGCAATTCGCCAAAGTGAACGCCACCATGCAGAGCGGCACCAGCGACACGGTTCATCAGCAGTCGATCGACTTCGCTCTGAGCACGGTCGGCAATTGGACCAGTGTCTGAAGTTGGTCGATGGTGCCGAAATTGGCCCGAGAATGGGGCCGGAAATGCACGCGAATTCACGCAAATGAGGCGACCTTGGTAGCCGTTTGAGCCATTCGCGAATCCAGGCGGCTGTCTCTATTCATGGAGTTCCAAGCTCCGTGCATGACTAACGGGGAGGAACGCTAATCTTCACTAATCTGCGCTAATTCCGAATTCTGATTCGCGAAGATTAGTGTTCCTTAACCGGAAACTCAAACTTGGAACGAACGTCCCTTCTTATTTCCGTGCATTCACGTGCATTTCCGGCCCCTATCTTTCTCGCCAACTGGGGGGCTTTTGGTACGTGTCGAAGCTGATTTTCGGCCTCGGGTGGGGGATTAATCGCAAAGGCGAGCCGGCTCGACAAAATTGCCTTGAACATTACGCAAACCCTGCCTATTTTGAGGTTTAAGGGACTTTTTTCGAGCCCGAAGGGCATTCTGGCCATTTGGCCAAGGCCCCGGGGAAGCTGGCCACATCGAGTGCGCACGGCGATTCAGCCAAGGGGTCAGGGCTTGCCCTGACTGCGTGTTTGCCAAGGCCAGCCCGGGCCTACAGAACTGCAGGAGTTCGATTGGATGGCGGCGGAATTTCAACCTGATAAATGGCGGAAGCGCCAGCGGCCTAAGCGGGGCGGCGGATCGACGCGTCGCTCCGGCGCCGGCAAGCCGTTTTGGCGTTCGCTGCGCATGGAAGGGCTCGAAGACCGCTGGCTGTTGTCGGGCATTGGCCTCACGGGTGTGCAATTCCAGGTCAATACGTACACGCAGGCAGCGCGGAAGATTGCCGCAGGTGGCCACGGACGCGGCCGGAGATTTTGTCGTTGTCTGGCAAAGCAACAACCAGGACGGCAGCGGCTACGGTGTTTTTGCCCAACGTTACAACGCCGCGGGCGCAGCGCAGGGCGGCGAGTTCCAGGTCAATACCTACACCAACGGCAACCAGATTCAGCCCCGGTGGCCATGGATTCGGCTGGGGATTTTGTTGTCGCCTGGACCAGCCAGGAGGATGGTGGCAGCGGTACCAGACGGCAAGTACGGCGTCTACGCCCAGCGTTACAGCTCGGCGGGAGCACCGCTGGGGAGCGAGTTCAAAGTCAACACCTATACGCCCAATGCGCAACAGCGGCCCGGCGATTGCCATGGATTCCGCGGGCGATTTCGTCGTCTCCTGGCAGAGCTATTCCGAGGACGGCAGCGGCTGGGGCATTTACGCCCAGCGCTTCAGCAAGTCCGGCGCACGGCAAGGCAGCGAATTCCGCGTCAATACCTACACGACGAACATGCAGCAGCTATCGACGGTGGCCATGGACGCGGCGGGAGATTTTGTCGTCGCCTGGTCAAGCCAGGGCGAGGATGGCTCCGGCTACGGCATCTTTGCCCAGCGTTACAACTCGGCAGGAGCGACACTGGGGGGCGAGTTCCGCGTCAACACCTACACCACGAACGGCCAGAAGTTTGCCGCCGCGGCCATGGATGCTCAGGGCGATTTCGTCATCACTTGGACCAGCTACACCGAGGACGGTTCCAGCGGCGGCATCTATGGCCAGCGCTACAATGCAACGGGCGTGGCACAAGGGAGCGAGTTCCGCGTCAATACCTACACCGCGGGTATGCAGAATCTCTCCAGCGTGTCGATGGATCCGACGGGCGATTTTGTCGTCACCTGGGCGAGCAACGGCGAAGACGGCAGCCTCTACGGTGTTTACACCCAGTATTATTCGTCCAGCGGCACGCCCGTGGGAGGCGAAACCCGCGCGAACACGTTTGCTACCGGCAACCAAGGCGGGCTGATCATTTCCGGCCTCAACAGCGGCGCGGCCGGCGTGGCCCTGTCCACTTCGGGAAATTTCACGATTGCCTGGGACAGCGGCTCCAATGAAGACGGCAGCAGCTATGGCGTGTATGCCCAGCGTTTCCAGATTTCCTCGACTGCGCCCGTCCTGACGACGAATTTTCCCACTTCTCCCATCAGTACTCCTTGGACAACGACCTTTACCGATCAGAGCAATGCGCTGGCCATCGATCCCCACGTGACGATATTGGATGCCGACAGTCTCACGATTGCCAGCGCGACGGTCACGATCGCTTCGGGCTATTCCACTCCGCAAGACAACCTGCTGTTCACGAATCAAAACGGAATCACCGGGACGTTTGATCCCGTCGCGGGTGCGTGACGTCTGACCGGCGCCGCAACCGTCGCCCAATACCAGACGGCTTTGGACTCGATCAGCTACCTGAACGGATCGGCGAACCCGTCGTTCTTGGCAAGAACCATCGACTGGACGGTCAACGACGGTGGCGCATCGAGCAACGTGGCAACCAGCACGATCGACGTCGTTCCCGGTCCGGCGGCGATGCTCGTGTTCAGTTCGCAGCCTGCGGCCACGGTGACGTCGGGCGGCGGGTTTGCCTTGACCGTCGAGGCAGAAGATCAGTACGGGAATCAGGCCACGCCCTACACGGGAAATGTGACCATCGCCTTGCTGAACAACCCGGGCAACAGCACTCTGGGGGGCAATCTGACCGTGGCCGCCATACAGGGCCTGGCCACTTTCGCCGGCCTGTCGGTGAACAACGTCGGCACGGGCTACACGCTTTTGGCCATGAGCGGCTCATTGACATCGGCCGTCAGCAATAGTTTCTCGGTCGCCCAAGGCCCGGCTATCACGGCATACACTGCGGGGCAGCCCTCGGCCTTGACGTACGGCGTCCGGACCGGCGCCCAGGCGGTCGATCCTTATCTGACGATGGTCGACAACGAAAGTAACACGATTATCGGTGCCACGGTGGCGATCTCTTCCGGATACGTCGCGACGGAAGACGAATTGAATGCTGCCAATCAGAACGGCATTACGGCCAGTTTCAATTCCACGACGGGCACACTGATTCTGGCCGGCACGGCAACGGTCGCCCAGTACCAGACGGCTCTGGATTCGGTCACCTACATCGACCTGGCGTCCAACCCTTCGTTCGCTCAGAGAACGGTCACGTTCTCCGCTACCGACGGTAATATCCCCAGTTCGCCCGCCACGTACACGATTAACCTGGTTCCCGGCAAAGCGACGCAGTTGCTGATCATGGTGAGCCGCCCGATAGCATCAATGCCGGCGTCGGCTTTGGTTTTACGGTCGAAGCGGAAGACTTCTACGGCAACCTGGCCACCGGTTTCGAAGGCACGGTGACGGCGACGCTGGCCACGAACCCAACCCTTACCACTCTGGGCGGAACGGTCACAGCCACGGCGTTCAACGGCGTGGCCGCGTTCACCAACCTGTTGCTGAACAAGCCGGGCAACGGCTATTCGCTCAACGTCAAGGTAGCCGCCGTCCGGCGATACGACCGACACCTTTGACGTCATCCCGGGAACGGCCGTTTCTTTGGTTTTGCTCTCCGAGCCGCCGACGACGGTTACGGCCGGCGCAGGCTTCGACGTGACCGTCGCCGCGGAAGACGCTGTCGGCAACATCAGCACCAGTTACGGCGGCGTCATCAGCCTGGCTCTCGCGGCGGTGCCGGCAACAACACCCTGGGCGGCACGGTGAACGTTGCGGCGACGGGCGGCGAGGCCGTCTTCTCCGGCTTGACGCTCAGCACGGTTTCGACGGGCAATACGCTCCAGGCCACCAGCACGGGGCTCACGTCGATCACCACCACCAGTATCGCCGTAACGCCGGGCGCCGTTGCACAATTGGCGATCACGGGGCAACCCACGACCGTCACCGCCGGCGCCGCTTCGGCTTGACGTTCGTGGCCGAAGATAGTTTTGGAAACCTGGTTAGCAGTTACTCGGGCATGCCGTCGTAGCCCTATCGAATAATCCCGGCAGCAGCACGCTGGGAGGCACGACGACCGTTGCCATCGCCGGCGGCATGGCAAGCTTCTCGGGACTGACGCTCAACAAGGTCGACCCGGGTTACACGCTTTCGGTCACCAGCCGAAGCCTTTCGCCGGGTACGACCGCGGGTATTCTCTGGTGCCCGTCGCCGCGGCGCAACTGATCGCCTCGACTCCGCCCGCCGATGTCACGGTGGGGCGGGTTTCGACCTCACCGTCGACGCGCTCGACGCCGAAGGGAACCTGGCAACAGGGTTTTCCGGTGGCGTCACCGCGAGCTGCCCGCGAGCAATCCGGGCGGGGCCGGCGCCTCGTTGGGCGGAAGCACGACGCTTAGCGCCGTGAACTGGCGTCGCCGTCTTTACGGGCATAAGCGTGATGGGGGGCACCGGAGCCGGCTATACTCTGGTGGCAACAGGCACTGGACTTTCAACAGGAACATCCGGCGCGTTCACCGTGACGCCGCTCGGCTATGCGATCGATTTGGCGATCAGCACGAACCAGCCGACGACGGCCACGGCGGGCACGCCGTTCATGGTCACCGTCGATGCCGTGGACGGTTTCGGCAACACAGATCCGGATTCAATGGCGCGATCACGCTGTGCTAGCCAATAATCCAGGCGATAGCACCTTGGGGGGCACTCTACCCCGTCCGCTTCGGCCGGCGTCGCAGTTTTTTCGACGCTGACGCTGAATAAGGTTGGCACCGGCTACACCATGCTGGCCAGCAGCAATTCACCATCCTCACGCCCGTTAGTCCAAACGTTGGCCAACGCCATCACCGCGGGGCTGGCCGTAATTCCCGGCCCGGCCACGCAATTGGTCGTCGTCAATCAGCCACCCGCGTCGGTGCCGGTATTCACCGAATTCAGCGTAGCCGTCGCGGCTGAAGACGCGGAAGGGAACCTGGCCACCGGTTTCTCGGGCCAGATAACGGAGCTCTGCAGGCGGCCCACCGGTGCGTTGCTGGGCGGCACGCTTTCGGTGCCGGCATCGAGCGGCGCGGCGGTCTTTTCGGATCTGACGACGAACCTCGTTGGCACCGGCTATAGCTTGCAATTCTCGGATACGGGCGACGGGCTGACGCCGGCCACGACCGGCTCGTTCAGTTCCGCCCCGGCCACGCTGACAATTACCGGCGCGGCCAACGACGTGGTGGCGATTGCGTTTTCGGATGCCACGGATTTCAACGTCACCATCAATGGCGGGACGACGACGTCGTACAGCACCTCGGCGGTACCAGGAGGTCGTCTACAACGGTCCGGCGGGAAATCCCGCGACGGTCGTCTTCGCAGATCCCACCACGACCAACGACTACACGGCC
>CAVQAC010000019.1:0-1700615 GCA_963710365.1 uncultured Planctomycetales bacterium | reverse complement strand
GCAAAGCGTAAACAGCGCCAGCACCGGATCGATCGAAAACAAGATGACCGTGGTCATCGAGATCATCAGCAGGTCGTTGCAAAAGTCGAGCAGGTTGACGGACAAGAAGGTGTTGATCCGGTCGGTGTCGTTGCCGACGCGCGACATCAAGTCGCCGGTACGTTTTCCGCCGAAAAATTCGAGCGAGAGCTGTTGCAAATGGGCGTAGGTGGCATTGCGCATGTCGGCGGCGATGCGTTCGCTGACCCAAGCCAGCGTAAACGTGCGGCCCCAGCCCAACAGCCAGGAAAAGAAGGCTGCACCGGCCATGCCCAGGATGTACCAGCTCACCAGCGAGACATCGACTTTCGCCCCGGCCTCGTGCGGAATGAGCACGTTATTTAAGAGCGGAATTGTCAGGTAGGGCGCCATCAGGCCGGAAGCCGTGCTCGCCAGCGCCAGCGTGAAGCCCAGCACGATCATTCCCAGCCGTGGCCGGGCGAACCGCCGCAGGCGCCACAGGGAGGCCGACGGCGGGGGCCCGATAACCGGCGTGCAGGCGGCGCATTCCGAGTTGTCGCCCGGAATCATTGCGCCGCAACTGGGGCAGATGGTTTCCGTGGCTTTATCCAACAGCGCCAACTCATGGCAGCCGTGGAGGATTTCGCTGGTGCGGCGGATGAAGCGGCCGATAGACGCCGCACGCTCAGCCGAGTACCGCCAATGGCCGAGCCGGCTGGTCGCGGAAAGTAGCTCCAGGGTGCCCAGGCCGGCATGGTCCTTACCGGTCACCGCCGTCACGGATTCCAAGGGCCACGCCTGGAACGAGGCCTGGTCGTTGCCGCGGGCTGTTTCCCCGCTCGTCGGGGGGGCGCGAACGAAAGCACGCGACGCGTGGTAACGACGACCAGCCCTTCGGCAAACCGCAGGTCGTGATCCAGATCGGGCTCGCACCAGGCTAGCGCGATCTCGCCCGATTGAAGCCGCGGCTGCAACTGCTGGAGCCAGGAAGTGGGAACTGTTTTCGACGCCTCGGTCCCGTTCAAATCGGCAAACTCCCGGCAAGCCCATGGTCCCGGCAAACGAGCCAGGATCGGCGGCCATCGTCCGATGGCTGAGCGCATTCCTTGCATTCTAAGCAACTTATGCACGGCAAAGAAGCGGTCTTTGTCTTATGTACCGTCGAGGTGGGAGTTGAACTAGGGTAAGAGGGGCCGAATTTAGCGGCTGGAACCCATGAGACGCGGGCCTCAGCCGAGTCGTTTTGAAGAGCCAAAGGATGGGCGAGAACCAGCGCAGTCGTTGGTAATTGGGCGCTTCTGGGAAGGATTTTCGTGCAGTACCTCGCAGGCCGGACTATTTTGAGGTACAACACTTGTTTGCCTCGGCGGTCATGCAGGCCGCCAGCATGCAATCTAAGCATGTCAAGAGCGTCAAGGATCGACCGCTTCCGCTAAAACTAGCGGCTTCTGGGACCGACGGAACGCCCCCGGCTGGAAATGCTTGGTTAGGGTGTACTGCAAGCGGATCGTGACTGCAGGTTTCACTCGTTAGCCGCCGCTAAGCGAAGATTTTCCGCTAGCGAACACGGCAGCGAACGGGTCCGAAATCTTCACCAAATTTATTTTTTCGGTCGACACAAACAAGCGGGGGCTTAGTCCCGTAGTTTGAAGCGGCTTCCACATCTGAGGCGTTCCGAACACGGCTCACGTCTGTCGCACATCTGACAATGCATGCGCTTCTTGCGCCCCCGGATGATCCAGATGAAGCTATCTCAATCGCGGGCACTTTTCCGCCTGCCTGGTGTAACCTTTCCGAACTCGCCGTCAAACTTCTCTATATAGGCAATGTCTGCAAGGGGTAAGTGAGTCGACATGGAAATTCGTAAAGTCCTGGCGTTGCGAGGCCCTAACTACTGGGCCAATTTTCCCGTCCTCGAAGCTTGGGTGGACCTGGGCGATCTCAAAGACTCGCCGTCCAACGAGATGCCCGGTTTCAACGACCGGATTAAGAGCTGGCTGCCGACGATGATCGAGCATCGCTGCAGCGTCGGCGAGCGCGGAGGCTTTTTCGAACGCTTGCATCGCGGCACCTACCTGGCCCATATCCTCGAGCACGTGACGCTTGAGCTATCGTCGCTGGCTGGCCCACCGGTCGGCTTCGGGCGGGCTCGCGAGCACCTGGGCGAGGGCTACTATAAAGTCGCTATCGAATACATTGAAGAAGATCTCGGCCGCGCGGCCATCGAAACCGGCCACCGCCTGTGCCTGGCGGCGGTTCACGACTTGCCGTTCGACGTGCAAGCAGAGATCGCCAAGCTGCGCGAAATCTATCACCGCGTGGCGCTGGGCCCCAGCACCAAGGCCATCGTACAGGCGGCGCAAGCCCGCGGCATTCCCACACGCCGGATGAACACCGGCAGCATGTTGCAGTTCGGCTATGGTGCCCGCCAACGGCGCATCCTGGCCGCCCAGACCGATCGTACGGGGGCCCTGGCCGAAGAGATCGCCCAGGACAAGGATCTGACCCGCGACATGCTGCATTCGATCGGCGTGCCCGTGCCCGAAGGCCGGCCTGTGACCGACGCCGAAGACGCCTGGGAAGCCGCTCAGGACATCGGCACTCCAGTCGTCGTCAAGCCACAATTCGGCAGCCAGGGCCGTGGCGTGGCCACGAACCTTTCCACGCGTGAGCAGGTGATGGCCGCTTACCAGGCCGCCTCGCGCGATAGCACAGACATCATTGTCGAGAAGTTTGCTCCCGGCGCCGATTATCGGCTGCTGGTCATCGGTGGCAAGCTGATTGCCGCGGCCCGTCGCGAGCCGGCCCAGGTCGTCGGCGACGGTCTGGCCACGGTGTCGGAACTGATCGATATCGTCAACACCGACCCTCGTCGCGGCGACGACCACGCCACGGCTCTCAGCAAGATCAAGATCGACGCGATTGCCCTGGGCGTACTGGCCGAGCAAGGACTCGCCCCCGATTCGGTTCCCGCGGCCGGCGCCAAGATTCTCATCCGCCGCAACGCCAACCTGAGCACCGGCGGCACCGCAGCCGACGTTACGGACCTGGTGCATCCGGCTGTCGCTGCCCGAGCCATCGAAGCCGCGCGAGTTGTCGGGCTCGACATCGCCGGCATCGACGTCGTGGCTCTCGATATCAGCCGTCCGCTGGAAGAGCAGGGGGGCATGCTGATCGAAGTCAACGCGGCCCCCGGCCTGCGAATGCACATCGAACCGTCTTCCGGCAAGCCCCGCCCGGTGGGCGAGGCAATTGTCGCCACGATGTTCGCCGAAGGCGAGACCGGCCGCATCCCGATCGTGGCCGTCACCGGCACCAATGGCAAGACCACCACCACGCGGCTCATCAGCCACATGTTGGCCGGCATCGGTCATCGCGTGGGCATGGCCTGCACCGACGGAATCTATATCGAAGGCCGCCGCATCGACGGTGGCGATTGCAGCGGTCCGCGCAGTGCCCGCAACGTGCTGATGAACCCGGCGGTCGACGCGGCCGTATTCGAAACGGCCCGCGGCGGCATTCTCCGCGAAGGTTTGGGCTTCGATCGTTGCGACGTGGCCGTGGTCACGAACATCGGTGAAGGCGACCACCTGGGCATTGCCGGCATCGACACGCCCGAGATGCTGGCGCGCGTCAAGCAAACTCCGGTCGATGTGGTCGCGCCGCACGGTTCGGCTGTGCTCAAGGCCGACGATCCGCTCACGGCCGGCATGGCCGCCAAGTGCCCGGGCTCGGTCATCTTCTTCGCTCGCAATTCGTCCGATCCCGTGTTATCGGCCCATCGTGAAAAGGGAGGCCGCGCCGTTTACATCGTCGACGGGCAGATCATGGCGGCCGAAGGCGCTCGCGAAGAAAAGATTGCCGCGCTCTCACGCGTGCCGCTGACGCACGACGGACGCATCGCCTTCCAGGTGGAAAACGTGCTGGCTGCCACTGCGGCTGCCTGGGCTTTGGGCCTGTCGCGAGATTCAATCCGCACTGGCTTGGAGTCGTTCGCCGCCGACATGAGCAAGGTGCCCGGCCGCTTCAACCTGTTGGAAATCAATGGCGCGACGGTGATTGTCGACTATGGTCACAACACGTCGGCCCTGGAAGCGCTCATCGAGGCCGTGGAGTTGTTCCCCAACCATCGCCGCATCGCCGTCTACTCGGCGGCCGGCGATCGACGCGACAGCGACATGATCCGCCAAGGCGAGTTGCTGGGTGACGCCTTCAACCAGGTGATTCTGTACGAAGATCACTACCTGCGTGGCCGGGCTCCCGGCGACATCATCAACCTGTTCAAGCAAGGCCTGGCCGAGGGGTCGCGCGTCAGCGAGATTCACGCGGTGCGTGGTTCGGTCAAAGCCGTCGAAATGGCGCTGAACATGGCTCGCCCCGGCGACGTGATGCTGGTGCAGGCCGACGTCATCGACGAAACGGTCAACTTCATCCGGCAATATCTCGAAGTCCACACGCCGGGCGCGGAGATCAGCGTCGTCGAAGCCTTGCAGGGTTTGCAAGAGGCCGCCGTTTACGCTGCCGCCGGCGACTCGGTCGACTAGAAGCCACCTGAGGATGAATTGCGCTTCCAGTGCTAACATGGTGTGCCACCTATAGGAAGTCCCCTGTCAAGGCGCACTCCGGGCGGTGGCCCGTTTTTGCTTCCCTTGTCGGGGAGGGGCGTCGGAAGGGTGGCGTGGCGAGAACGGGTTCCTGGGGTTATGTCTGCGACGGCTTAGTCGTGATGTCGATGCTTGTCGGGTTTCGGTTCGCTTGACTCCGCATTCGGTGGGTGATCGTAACAAACGTCGCCCAGGCACCTATCGGGGACTCTCGTATGAGGTCCATGCGGATATCGGAGCATGCGTCTGATTCAAAGACGGCGGGTTCATTCACTGGCTGAAGCTCAAGGCTTAGGGGCACACAAGGAACTCCGCCGTTGCTCATGGGCGAGGTTGAACTCGTACAAGCGATCACGAGCAGCCGACGCCACGCACCAACGCAGGGTCGTATCTGCTGCCGGTTTTCCAGAGGCTCCACAACGTAGCGGCCAACGAGTGCGCCACGCTGCGACGAGCCGTCGAAGGATGAACTCCTTTCTCCTGGGTCCAAGAACGGTACTTGTCGGCGAACGGGTTGCCTTCCCCGGCGGCCGCCGACCTGGCCGCTCCGAGAAGTACGTCTTTGAGTCGCCGATTGCCTGCCTTGGTCAGTCGCACCTGCGTGGGCCCGCTACCGCTACGACGTCGCTCCAGGCCCACCCCGCAATATCGCCAGAGGGTCGCCTTGCTGCGGAAGCGGACGGGCGTATCGAGGTAGACGTAAAACGTGATCGCGCGGATCCAGCCAAACCCCGGCACGTCTTGAAAACGACGCACGGGCTCTTCCCGACGCGCCAGGCGAATCAGCGTCGTTCGCAGTTCTCGTTCCTGCGACTCCAGAAGTTCATATACCTGGAACACGCAGTCGAGGTCGTGCAGCAGCACCTTGCGCCGGGGCAGCTTGTTCCAGAGCCGCTTTCTCTCGTCGGCATCGACCACGTCGCCGATCGAGGCAAAGACGCCGTGCCGGCGGAGCAACGCCAACAGTTGATGCCCTTGGCGGACCCGCTCTCGAACGCGGTCGTGATAGAAACTGACGTGCTGCTTCAGCAGCGTGCGATCGAGCGATTCGGGCTGGTGGACCTCCTTGAGGTATCCGCCGCGAAGCAGTTGAGCCAGGCGTTCCGCGTCAATCGGGTCGTCTTTGTCACTCTCCTTGGCGATGAGCGCGTTACGTCGTGGATCGCACACCATCAGACGGTCCACGTGGGAACGCAGGTTGCGCGCCAGCCAATCCGCCAGCGGCCCTTCCTCGAAAGTTAAGACCCGCGGGCCACGAACCGAGTCCAGCGCTGCCGCCAACGCTGGGATGTTCGTGTCACAGCGTGCTCGCTTGACGATCCGGCCGGTGTTCGAAACGGCAACCATCTCGCAGAACTCGCAATGCGTATCAAACGCGATAAAATGAGGGCTCGGCATGTCGGGGCTCCGGTAGGGGGACGATTGGGACGTTGAACATCTTCAATCTATCCCTTCCGGCAGCCCCGGCTTCCTATATCTTCACCGGCTCCGCCAGTGTTTTTCACACCCTTGGCTTGCCGTTGAAATCTCTGTCAGTCTTTAGACCCGCCTCTGGCCATTATCCTGGCCCGGCACGTGCAAATATGGACCAGCCAAAGAGATCAGTTCGTACGCCGGCACTGAATCGCTGAAAAAAACAAATAACCTCGATGCAGATGCCCGTGCTGCAAGCCAAGGGCTGAAGAAGGCACGCGCGGAGCCCGTGGCGCGGGCATGAAGGCATCGTTTCCACACGCAACCAGTGAGGCCGCATTCCCTGCGTACCTCGCTGATCGCGTTCAGTGGAGACCATTCATCGTGCTGCCCGGCCTGCTTCGGCCGGCACGATTGTCACTTCGCGCTTTTCGCCTTCGCGAACGACCAGCAGCCGCGTCGGCACGCCGGTTCGTGCTTCGGTCATTTGGGCGTGCAACTCGTCGATGCTGCCGACCGTGCGGCCGTCCAGTTCGACGAGCAAATCGCCTTCCTCGAGGCCCGCGCGTTCCGCAGGCCCACCCGGTTCGGTCGAGATCACCTGCACGGCCGATGTTTGCAGCAGATCCAGCTTCCGCGTGAGCCAGCGCGGCAAGGGCACGTTCTGCGCCGCCACGCCGATGTAGCTGCGGCGGAACTTTCCGTAGGCGATTAATTGAGTGGCCACCAGCTTGGCCGTGTTGCTGGCAATCGCGAAGCATATTCCTTGCGCCGGCAGGATCACTGCCGTGTTGACCCCGATCACTTCGCCCCGCGAGTTCACCAGCGGTCCGCCCGAATTGCCGGGATTGAGTGCCGCATCCGTCTGGATGATGTTGTCCATCAACCGCCCGCTGCCGGCACGCAACGACCGGCCCAACGCGCTCACCACGCCGGCCGTGACCGAGCATTGGAACCCCAGCGGGTTGCCGACCGCAATCGCCAATTGCCCGACGCGGATGGCGCATCGAATCGGCCAGCGCCACGTAGGGCAAATCGTCGGTATGAACGCGCACCACGGCCAGGTCGCTGTCGGGATCGTCACCCACGAGTTGGGCCTCGGTGCGATGGCCGTCGGACAACGTGACGTGAATCGTATCGGCCTGATGCACGACGTGGCTGTTCGTCAGTAGAAAGCCGTCGGGCGTAATCACAAAGCCCGAACCGCTGCCGCCTGTTCGGCGTCCGGGACGCTGACCGTCGTGCCCGGTTGTGCGGCCGCGGACTTCGATGTAGGCAATCGATGGGCTGACCCGCTCCGCCGCCGTGACGACGGAGTGCGAGTAAGCGTCGAACAGTTCCGCATCGTCCGTCGGGGTCGACCCTTGGGGTGGATTGAGCTTCTCCCGGTCTTCGGCCGGAAATGAGATTCGATTGGCGCGGACCATTTCAGTGTTCCTCTTCCTGGTCTTTCATGGCACGAGGGGTTGGGTGTCTGCTGAATGCTAGACCGGGGGGCAAGCCCCGCTGCACTGGTCGCCCAGCATTCGAAGTGATTCCGTCCCGGTCAAACTCGTGCTGACGCGTAGGTTTCCGGACTTTTGATCGTTGCTGCGAAATCATCCCAACGTCTTAACGCCGAAGGAATTGAGCGCTACTACTGGCGCTGGGCGATCGCTCATGGGCGATAACTCGGCGCAGCAGTTGCTCCTACGTTAAGGACGCCCGGTTCACTGTCTAAGCCAATCAGCGAGGAGATATTGCCATGAGAACGAACTCAACTCAGCCGAGCACTTGGAGGCAGACCTTATTCGTCATTTTGGCCCTGGTGCTAATTACCGGGCTGGCGGTATTGATTCTCGGCCTGATGCAAGACGTCACCGGCCAGTCATTGACCAATCCGCCCACCACCCCGGCTCCGCTGCAACCAGTGCAGGTGCAAACAGCACCTACGCAGACAGCGCCCGGTACGAGTTCTTCGTTCGGCCAGCAAGTCGACGACGTGGTCGCTAATCTGAAGAAGGGGGCCAACGAAGCTTCGCAAACCGTCCAGGCTGAGTACGCGAAGGCCCGCGATGCCGTGCAAAGCTTGGGAATCGAGGCTCGCGTCTACAGCCGGCTGCATTGGGACAAAGATTTGGCCAATGTTTCGCTGAACGTCAGCTCCCCGAGTCCGGGCATCGTGGCTCTCAGCGGAACGCTTTCGGACGCCTCCGCCAAGACCAAGGCCATTCGCCTAGCCGAAGACACGGTGGGCGTGACCAAGGTTCTCGACCAAACGACATCCACGGCGCCCTAACTTCGGTCAATCGAGGTTTTTTGCCGTCGCCCCGATCGTGCTCCGACAATTTGGCGTGGAGCGCGTCGCTGCAAAGCCTGTTTAAGTAGGTTCCGTCCGGCGTTTCATTGAAATTGCTTGCGGCCTGCCAGCGCCGTCGCCATTATCCGTTTATGACGACGATTCCCGAGGCAATCGCAGTTGCCCTGCAGCATCATCAAGCGGGCCGAATCAAGGCGGCGGAGCAGATTTATCGGGAAGTGCTCGCCGCCGAGCCGAATCAACCCGACGCGATTCATTTGCTGGGCGTGATCGCGCACCAGGCAGGCATGCCCGCCGTGGCCATCGATCTTATCGGGCGGGCTATTCAGCTAAAGGCGACCGAAAGTGCCTTTTACACCAACCTGGGCAACGCTTTCAAGGCGCAGTGGAAGCTGGAAGACGCAGTTGCCAGCTACCGCCGGTCGCTGGAACTCAATCCGAACGATGCCACGACACTCAACAACCTGGCTAACGCTCTCCGAGCGCAGGGGAAACTCGACGATTCGGTCGCAGGTTTCCGCCGGGCGCTAGAAATCAAGCCGGACTTTGCCGAGGCACTCAGCAACCTGGGCAATGCGTTTCAGGTTCAGGGCAAGCTGGACGACGCGATTGCCAGCTACCGCCGGGCGGTGGAAATCAAGCCGGACTTTGCCGAAGCCCACAGTAACCTTCTCTGTACGCTCAGCTTCAGCTCCAGCTACGACGCCCAGACAATCTACGAAGAGCACCGCCGCTGGAACCGGCAGCACGCCGAACCCTTGGCCAACCTGATTCAGCCCCATCCCAATGAACGATCCACGGATCGTCGCCTCCGCATCGGCTACGTCTCCCCGGATTTCCGCCGCCATGTGGTGGGGCTGTTCCTGCTGCCGCTGTTGGAAGCACACGACCACGAGCGTTTCGAAATCTTCTGCTATGCGTCGGTGCTCGTCCCAGACGCGATTACCGACCGTTGCCGCACCCAAGCCGATGTGTGGCGCGACGTTCGCAGCTTCTCCCATGAGCAACTTGCCCAGGCCGTCCGCCAGGACCAGATCGACATCCTGGTGGATCTGACGATGCACATGGCCCTCAATCGTCTGCTGGTTTTTGCTCGCAAACCCGCCCCCGTGCAGGTGGCTTATTTGGCCTACCCTGGCACGACGGGGCTTTCAACCATGGACTATCGGCTGACCGACCCCTACCTCGATCCGCCGGCCCCGGACGAGCCCATCTACTGCGAAGAATCGATCTGCCTGCCGGAGACTTACTGGTGCTATCGGCCGCTGGTTCAGGCTCCGGCCGTGAACAATCTGCCGGCCTTGGGTGCCGGCTGCGTGACGTTCGGATGCTTGAACAATTTCGGCAAAGTGACGGACCAGACTCTGGCGGCTTGGCTCGACCTGCTGCAGAAGATGCCCGACGCCCGATTGCTCTTGCATGCCCATGCCGGCAACCACCGCGATCGGGTGCGGGATCTCTTCGCCCAGCGACGCATCGCTCCCGACCGATTGACGTTTGCAGACATGGTGCCGGTCGAGAAATATTATCAGCTCTACCACCAGATCGATATTGCCTTGGATCCTTTTCCATACGGCGGGGGCACGACCAGCTGCGACGCGCTGTGGATGGGAGTTCCGGTGGTCAGCCTGGCGGGCCAAAACGGCCGTCGGCCGCGGTGGGCTCAGCATCTTGTCGAACGTGGGTCTCACGGAATTAGTGGCGCACGACTCCGAGCAATACGTTCGCATTGCCCTGGAATTGGCGAGCGATGTACCGCGCTTGATCAGTTTTCGCACGACGCTACGTGAGCGCATGCAAGGTTCGCCCTTGATGAACGCCCTGCGATTTACCCGCAACGTCGAGGCCGCTTTCCGCGAAATGTGGCGGCGCTGGTGCGAATCAGCGCGACGACAAGACTGGCCAGTCGGCCTGGGCAATTGATGCCGTTCGGGCCCATCAACAACTTGCCCCATCCGTGTCTTCCATCCCTGTGCTCCCTTTATGTGCCAAGGGCTTCGCCCGTGCGTTCCGATGCCCTTGGCTCGCAGCACGAGCATCTCCATCGAGGTCATTTGTTTCTTCAACGCGGATCGCGAAAGGGTTGTACTGACCGATCTGGTCGTACGCGGCGGAGCAGAGTCGTAGCAAGGGCTCGGCGCGATACGGCCACGACTTCAAACGCAAACCCAAGGCGCAGAAGAGCACTGGCGAAGCCGGTGCCATACTACACGGCGGCCCTGGTTTTGATTGCTCTGTACCCAGCGAGCGGCTAGGCTGAAAGCTCGATTCCCAGTCCGCTGTGATCCTCGTTTCCCACATTTCCGATCTATCCTTTAGGAAGTCGCCTCCCATGCCTGCGCCGCAGAACGTTTCCCGCCGTCGGTTTGTGCGAACAATCGCCACGGCCGGCATCGCCGGTCCGACGATCCTCGCTTCGCTCGGCCGCGGCACGCCAACAGCGCCCCCAGCGATCGGCTCAACATTGGCTTCATCGGCATCGGCCGGCAGGGGCGCGGCCACTTGCAGCGTTTCACCTCGTATCCTGACGTGCAAATTGTGGCCGTCTGCGACGTCGTCGCCGAGCGGCGCGACGATGCCAAACAACTGGTCGAGAAGCAATACGCCAAGCAAACAGGCAAGTCCAGCTACCGTGGCTGCGACACGTACAACGATTTCCGCGAACTGCTGGCGCGTAAGGACATCGACGCCGTGCTCATCGCCACGCCCGACCATTGGCACGCCATTCCGGCCATCGCCGCCGCCCGAGCAGGCAAGGACATTTACTGCGAAAAGCCGCTCACGCGCACGATCGCCGAGGGCCGCGCGCTGGTCACTGCCGTGGACGATGCCAAGATCGTCTTTCAAACCGGCAGTCAGCAGCGGACCGAATTCGACGGCCGCTTCCGCCACGCCGTCGAACTGGTGCGCAACGGCTACCTGGGCGACATCAAGACTGTGCGGGTCGGCGTCGGCGGACCAGCCGTGGCCTGCGACTTGCCGACCGAGCCCGTGTGCCTGCGGGGACGGATTGGGAAATGTGGCAGGGTCCGGCCGTCGAGCGGGGCTACAACCAGATCCTTTGTCCGCAGGGTGTACACAATCACTTCCCCGCCTGGCGCAAGTACAAGGAGTACGCCGGTGGCGGGTTGGCCGATATGGGAGCCCATCATTTCGACATCGCCCAATGGGCCTTGGGCACCGACGGCACCGGCCCGACGTCAATCGAGCCCCCCAGCGATCCATCCGCCACAACCGGATTGAAGTTCACCTACGCCGGTGGCATCGAGATGTTCCACGGCGGCCCCAATGGCTGCACGTTCGAAGGCACCAAGGGAACGCTTTATGTAGACCGGCCGAAGATGGAGAGCAACCCGGCCGATATTGCCGCGCACGTGATCAGGCCCGACGAAAAGCACGTCTATCATGCTGACAACCATCACCGCGACTGGCTCGACTGCATTCGCAGTCGCAAGACGCCGATTTGCAGTGCCGAGATCGGGCACCGATCATGCACGATCTGTCTATTAGGTAACATTGGCTACTGGCTGCGTCGGCCGCTGACCTGGGATCCGATGAAGGAGCTCTTCGTCAACGATGACGAAGCCAACAAGCTCGTCGCCGGCCAGATGCGGGCACCCTGGACGCTCTAAGGCCGTGTACTGTTGCAGGCTTCTTCGTACGCCGTAGCAGAGCCGCGAACGAGCGCAAGCGCAGCTTGACGGCTTCCGGCTGAAAGCGACGACACACGGAGTATGGCTGCTTATATTTGCCGCACCATATGGCAGACGCATCCCTTGCGCCATGACCGCGGCATCGGAGGACCAATCCTCTGCGGCAGGAGCGTCTTTTCAAAAGAACTGCCGGAACGCCTCGCGAAAGTTCGTGGCGGACGACCTGCCGTGCGGCTGCTGATCGTTCACCAAGACAAGGGCTGCTTGGGACAGCAAGGACCGCGCACGCGCGTCCGGGCTGTGAAAGGGTCGCGTCGAGTCCGGACTCGCCCCTGGCGGGCACTTTTTCAGGGCAAACTCCGTGAGCCCTTCATAGTGCCCGGCTGTGCATCCACGGCGGAATTGTATAGTGAAAACTGGTCATTTTGTGACCGGGGGGGTTGACCCGATAATCATCGATATTTAGCGTAAAAACAAGTTTATTATCCGGGGGGTGTCGCCCCCGTGATTAATCTGCGTCCTTGATGCCGTCGAGGGTCACCAGCGCATTGACGGCGCGAGAACTAACCCCGCGACTACGTCGCCGTGCAGCCACTTCACCAAACGCGACTCTCCTTCGACCGGCTGCCAGGCGACGGATTCCCATCCATGCACTACGCTTGGTTGCCGTGGCCACTCGCCTCCGGCTGCTGCTCCCCATTTACTTACGACCATCTGCCTCCAGCCTATCGGCTCCGGGGGCGCGTTCGTGAATGACGCTTTCACCGCCGCTTGGTACTTCCGCCAGGCGGGCCGCTTCGCTGACGCCCCGCGATGCTACAGCGCGCGCGTTGGACATGAGCCGGGCGATGTCGAGCCCCTGCACGCCAGGTTCGCCAAGACCGCCCGCCCGTTTGAGCATTTGAGAGCAGCGCATGGTGAACTTGACGAGACGCATCGCCCGCCCTGGGGTCTGCCTGCTGCCTAAATCCTAACTGAGATTCATATGCGATCGTTCTTTTCCCGGTTCTTGGCTTGCTTGGCATCGCGGTGGCGTGAGACTCGCAACGCGAACCGTGCGCGACAGGTCGACTCATCGCAGTGGCGGTCGCGGCATAATACGCGGCTGGAGTTCGAACCGCTGGAGACTCGGATGGTGCTCAGCGCGTACACAGTCACCAGCAACAGCGCCAGCCCCACGACCATCGGCAGCTTGGGTTATGAAATCGCCGCGGCGGTGAGCGCCAACGACACGGCCGCCACGATCACGTTCAACTCTGGATTGGCCGGGAACACGATTGCGCTCTCCAGCGGCGCCGTCAACTCCGCAGCCGACCAATATGGCCCGACGGCGTACTTCATCAACGGCAATACGGGCACGAGCATTACGATCATCGGCGCCGGCGCTCCTGGGTTGGTGATCGACGGCGGCAGCTACGGCGGTGCGAGCGCCGCCAATGCCGTGAGGTTGTTCGCCATTGCCACGGGCGACGCGCTGACGTTGGAGAATCTGACGCTGCAAAACGGCCTGGCCCAGGGGGGCGCGGGCGGCACCAGCCAGTTCGGCAATGGCGGTGGCGGAGCGGGTCTGGGCGGCGCCGTCTTCGATGACGGCGGCAGTTTCACCGCCGTCGGCTGCACCTTCACCAATAACGCGGCCCAGGGTGGCCAGGGCGGCACCACCGATAACAGCGATGACATTGGCGGCGGTGGAGGTGGTGGCCTCGGCACGAGCTTCGCCGCGGGCGACGGGTCCGGCGTAACCGGCGGCAACGGTGGCGGAGTCAATGGCGGCCAGGGCGGCACCATCGTTAGCCCCGGCGACGGCGGCGGTTACGGCGGTGGTGGAGGTGGCGGAGGCGGCAACCACGGAGCCGGCTTGGGCGGCGGTTTTGGCGGTGGCGGCGGTGGCGGTTCTGGTGGCGCCAATGGCAGTGGCGGCGTCGGCGGATTTGGCGGCGGTGGTGGCGGTAACGGCACCGGCGACAACGGAGGAGCCAGCGGCTTCGGCGGCGGGTTCGGCGGCAGTGCGGGCGGAAACAGCGGAGGAGGTGGTGGTGGTGGCGGCCTGGGCGGCGGCATCTTCAGCAATCAGGGCACGATTATCTTGACCAACGACACCTTTGCCGCCAACACGGCAAGCGGCGGTGGCGGGGGCAGCGGCAACGGCGATGGTGCAGATGGCGAAGGCTACGGCGGCGCCGTCTTCGCCCGCAACGGATCCTTGGCGGCCACCTTCGATACGTTCACCTCCAACACGACCAGCGGCGGCCCCGATTCGGGCGGCACCGACGTCTACGTCCTGGCCGACAAGAGCAACGGCGGAAACTCCACCAGCATCGGCAGCGGCCTGGCTACGGCCACGCTCGTGAACGACATCCTCGGCCAAGCCAGTGCCACGGTCAGCGATTTTGTCGCCAACACGAACGCCGGCGCCACGGCTCCCACCCTCACCGGCAGCGAGAACGACCTCGTTAGTAATAACGCACCGGCTAGCGGCAATGGGCTTACGGGGACCAACATCGTCGTCGGCAATCCAAACCTCAGCGGTAGCGGGTTGCAGAACAACGGCGGTCCAACCGAAACCGTCGCGCTGACATCGTCCAGCACTCTGGCCATCGGGCAGGGCGCCACGGGCACGGGCATTACCACCGACCAACGTGGCGAGTCGCGCGCCATTCCTCCGGATCTGGGCGCCGATGAATTCAACGTCGTGGCCAGCAAGTTGGTGGTGTCCACGTCCTCGAGGAGCCTCTCGGCCGGCGGCACGACCAGCGTCACGATCACGGCCGAAGACGCTTTCAATAACGAGAACGCAGACTTTTCGGATAGCGTGACGCTCTCGGATTCCTTGGGAGGGGCGACGTTCGGTAGCGTCTCCTTCTCCGGTGGCGTGGCCACCGTCACCGCGACGCTCAGCCGGGGCGGCTTGCAGACCATTACCGCAACGGACACGTCGCCGGGCGTCACCGCCAGCGGGAATTCGAATGCCATCACGGTCAGCCCGCAGCAGGGCGAGCCCCTGAGCCCTGAATTCCTCGTGAATACCTACACCACGGGTAACCAGAGCTCTGCGAAAGCGGCTAGCGACTCGGCCGGCGACTTCGTATTGGTCTGGGATTCCAACGGCGAGGACGGCGATGGCTATGGAATCTATGGCCAGCGTTACAACAGCTCGGGCGCCGCACAGGGGAGCGAATTCCTGGTCAATATGATCACGGCAGGCAACCAGAGGTCGGTGTCGGTCGCCATGGATGCGAACGGCGACTTCGTCGTGGTCTGGCAATCTCCCGAAGGCGCCAACCAATACGGCGTTGACGAGGAGAGCATTTACGCCCAGCGTTTCAACAGCGCGGGCGTGGCACAGGGGAGCGAGTTTCACGTCAATCCCTACACGACGGGCTACAATGGCCCGCCCACGGTAGCCATGGATGCGGCCGGCGACTTCGTCATCTCCTGGGCTCAATATGGCGTGGCGGGCAACTCCAATTCCCAGTACGACGTTTACGCCCAGCTTTACAACTCCAGCGGTACGCCGCAGGGGAGCGAATTCCTCGTCAATACTTACACTCGGGGCCAACAGAGTTATCCCTCCGTGGGAATGGACGCTACGGGCGACTTTGTCATTACCTGGCAGGATTTTTCCGGCGAGGACGGCCAGTCGGATGGCGTCTTTGCCCAGCGCTTTAACGCCAGCGGCGTCCCGCAGGGAAGCCAGTTCCAAGTCAATACATACACCCGGGGTATCCAGGCACATCCGTTTGTAGCTATGGATGGCAGTGGCGATTTTGTCATCACCTGGGAAAGTAATTCCCAGGATGGCAACGAATACGGCGTCTATGCGCAGCGTTACAACGCCAGCGGCATGACCCAGGGGACCGAGTTCCGTGTGAATACGTTCACGGCAAACAACCAGCAAACTCCCCAGATAGCGATCGATTCGGTCGGCGATTTCGTCATCACCTGGACAAGCTACGGGCAAGACGGCAACTCCTACGGCGCTTACGCTCAAGAATACAATGCTGCAGGCGCGGCGCTGGGGAGCGAATTCCGCGTCAACACCTACACGACGGGCTCCCAAGTCGCGACGTCGATGGGAATGGATGCCAGCGGCGATTTCGTGATTGCCTTCAATAGTGTTCAGGACGGTAGCGGTACCGGTGTCTATGCCCGGCTGTACACCACCAATTATGTGCCGGTCGCGAAGATCGTGCTGAACGCCACACCCACATCGCTGTCGGCGGGCCAGACGACGAGCGTCACGATCACGGCCGAAGACGCAGCGGGCAACGTCATCACGAATGTCCTGGATACGGTCACGCTCGCCGATTCGCTGGGCGGAGCGAGCTTCAGCGTCATCTCGTTCTCGGGCGGTCTGGCCACGGTCACGGCCACGCTGGATACGGCCGGCGCAAACCATCACCGCCGCGGACACCGCCGGCGGCGCTCCTTCCGGGACCACGTCGATAAGCGTGACACCCAGCGCGGCCTCACAGTTGATTTTCAGCGCTACGCCGACCAGCCAGACCGCGGGCAACATCACGACCATCACCATCACTGCCGAAGACGCGTTCAACAACGTGGTGACCGGCTTCTCCGACAACGTGACCCTGGCCGATTCGCTGGGAGGCGCAGCTTCAGCGCCGTCACATTCGCGGGCGGCCTGGCAACGGTCACCGCCACGCTTGATACGGCCGGCGCAAACCATCACAGCCAATGATACGACCAACGTTTCCGTCGGCAGCGCTACCTCCGGATCGGTGACGGTCAGCCCTGCGGCCGCCTCGCATCTGCTCGTGAGCGTTTCGTCCAACGCGATTTCGGCCGGCATCGCCACGACCGTCACGATCACGGCCGAGGATCAGTTCAACAACATCGTTACCAGCTTTTCGGACGCGGTGAGCTTCAGCGATTCATTGGGCGGCGCCAGCTTCGGTAACGTGAACTTCCACAACGGGCTGGCGACGGCGTCCGCCACGCTCGACACGGACGGTTCGCAAACCATCATCGCCACGGACACGCCACACGCCAGCGTCACTGGCACGAGTAGTTCCGTCACGGTCACAGGGACGGCGCCGCCGCACTTCGTAATCACCGCCTCGCCCAACACGATCACCGCCGGAGGCACGACTACGCTGACGATTGCGGTCGAAGATGTGTTGAACGAAGTCGTCACCGGCTTCTCCGACAGCGTGACTTTGAGTGATTCGTTAGGGGGCGCCAGCTTCGGCATCGTGAACTTCGCGAGCGGTGTGGCAACCGTCACGGCCACGCTCGCCTTGGCTGGCGCGCAGGTCATCACAGCCACGGACACGACGAACACGTCGGTCACCGCCGGGAGTAGCACGATTGCGGTCAGTGCGCCGCAGGCCCATGCCACGGGCATCCAATTCCGCGTGAATACCTTCACCACAAGTAACCAGCAGATGCCGCGCGTGGCCAGCGACTCGGCCGGCGACTTCGTGGTCGTCTGGCAGAGCCAAGGGGAGGACGGCAACGGCTTCGGTATTTATGCCCAGCGCTACAACTCAACCGGCGTGGCACAGGGGAGCGAGTTCCGCGTTAATACGTACACCGCGGGCAATCAGGAATTTCCGTCCGTGGCGATGGACTCGGCCGGCGACTTCGTTGTCGTCTGGCAGAGCCAGGGGGAGGACGGCGACGGATACGGCATTTACGCCCAGCGCTACAACAGCTCGGGCATGGCGCAAGGGGGCGAGTTCCGCGTCAATACGTACACCGCGGGCAATCAGGAATCTCCGTCGGTGGCGATGGATTCGGCCGGCGACTTCGTCATCGCCTGGCAGAGCCAAGAGGAGGACGGCGACGGTTACGGTATTTATGCCCAGCGTTACAACCCAACGGGCATAACCCAAGGGAGCGAATTCCTCGTCAATACCTATACCACGGGCACCCAGGAATCTCCGTCCGTGGCGATGGACTCTTCCGGTGACTTCGTCATCGCCTGGCAGAGCTATTATGAGGATGGCAGCCTGTACGGCATTTACGCCCAGCGTTATGCTTCGACGGGCTCGGCACAAGGGAGCGAGTTCCTCGTCAATACGTACACCGCGGGCAATCAGCAATCTCCATCAGTGGCAATGGACTCGGTCGGCGACTTCGTCGTTGCCTGGCAAGGCTACTACGAGGACGACAGCGGCTACGGCATCTTTGCCCAGCGCTACAACTCGAGCGGCATCGCTACGGGGAGCGAGTTTGGCGTCAATACGTATACTACGAGCAATCAGAACCTTCCGTCGGTGGCGATGGACTCGGCCGGCGACTTCGTCGTCGCCTGGCAGAGCGCCGGTCAGGACGGCAACTCCTATGGCGTCTACGCGCAGCAATACAACCCCTCGGACATACCGCTCGGCAGCGAATTCCGCGTCAACGCATATACGAGTGGATCGCAAGCCCTCCCGTCGGTGGCGATGGATTTCTCCGGCGATTTCGTTGTCGCCTGGCAAAGCAACGGGCAGGACGGGAACGGCTATGGCGTCTATGCTCAGCAATTCCAGCCCGGGCCCGCTCCGCAGGCTGTAAAACTCGTGATGAGCGGAGCCGTCAGTTCGCTCACGGCCGGCCACAGCATCACGCTCACGATCACGGCCGAAGATAGTTCCAACAACGTGGTCAATGGTTTCAGCGACACTGTGACGTTGAGTGATTCGCTGGGCGGCATGAGCGTCGGCACGGTCACGTTCACGGGCGGTCCGGCCACGGTCACGGCCACGCTCGATCGAGCGGGCGTGCAGACCATCATCGCCAGCGATGTGACCAGCCCTTCCGTCACTGGCAGTACTTCGAGCCCGATCACGGTCACGCCCGCCGCGGTCGCCAAACTATTGATTTCCGCTCCTCCAGCCACGGTGGCCGAAGGCACGGCATTCAGCCTCACGCTCACGGCCGCAGACACTTTTGGCAATGCGGTATCGGGCTTTGCCGATCAGGTCCAGTTGACGGATACGGTGGGTAGCGCGAATTTCAGTTCCGTAAATTTCTCGAGCAGCAGCGGCACGGCCACGATCTCGGCCATGCTCGACCGGGTCGGCTCGCAAGCGATCCTAGCCAGGGACTCGACCAGGATCACAATCGCTGCTGCAACGGCCGGGCCCGTGACGGTTACCCCCGCGGCCGCGTCACACTTTCTGGTCAGCGTTTCGCCGACGAACCTCACGGCCGGCAACACAGCGACCGTCGTGATCACGGCTGAGGATCAATTCAGCGACGTAGTGACCGGTTTTTCGGACACGGTGGCTCTCGTCGATGTGTTGGGCGGCGCAAACTTCGGAGCGGTGAGCTTCACCAATGGCCGGTCGACCGTCACAGCCTCGCTGGACTCGGCCGGCGCAGACCATCACGGCCGTAGATCAGACGGTGACGTCCGTCAGCGGCAGGTCGAATGGTGTGATCGTCGCGGCCGCCGCGGCCACGCAACTGGTGATCACTGGCGAGCCGGCAACTGTTGCCAGCGGCATCGGCTTCAACGTCACCGTCGCGGCTGAAGATCCGTTCAACAACGTGATCGCCGGCTTTTCGGACACCGTAACCTTGGCCGACAGCCTTAGCGGGGCTGCGTTCGGCACGGTTTCGTTCTCTGGCGGCCTGGCCACCGTCACAGCCTCGCTGGACACGGCCGGCACGCAAACCATCACGGCAACCGACACGGCGGTGTCGAACACGATCGCAAGCGGAACCAGTACGCCGATCACGGTGACGCCTCCCGCGGCCAGCCAACTTTTGGTTTCGGCTTCGCCCGCGAGTTTGTCGGCTGGGCAGACGACCAGCATCACCATCACGGCCGAAGACCAGTTCAATAACGTCGTCACCGGCTTCAGCGACACGGTAACACTGGCCGATAGTTTCGGCGGCGCGAGCTTCGGCGCCGTCGCATTCTCGCGAGGTCTGGCCACCGTCACGGCTACGCTCGATAAGGCCGGCACACAGACGATCACGGCCAGCGACTCGAGCGCCACGATCTTCGGCGCGAGCGGCGCGGTCTCGGTTTCGCCAGCAGCAGCCAATAAGTTGCTTGTCTCGGCCTCGCCCAGTAGCGTGTCGGCCGGCGGCACGGTCAGTATCTCCGCCACGGCCGAGGACCAGTATAACAACGTCGTCACCGGCTTCAGCGATTCGGTTACGCTCTCCGACATCTTGGGTGCGGCGTCGTTCTCGGCCGTTTCGTTCACGGGCGGCATGACGACAGTCACTGCGACCTTGGACAAGGCCGGCACACAGACGATCACGGCCAGCGACTCGAGCACCACGATCTTCGGCGCGAGCGGCGCGGTCTCGGTTTCGCCGGCAGCGGCCAATAAGTTGCTTGTCTCGGCCTCGCCCAGTAGCGTGTCGGCCGGCGGCACGACGAGCGTTTCGATCACGGCCGAGGACCAGTTCAACAACGTCGTCACCGGCTTCAGTGATTCGGTCATGCTCTCCGATGGCTTAGGAGCAGCCAGCTTCTGCAGCGTTTCATTCAGCAGCGGCACGGCCACGGTCACGGCTACCCTGAACTCCGTCGCGCGCAAACGATCACGGCAACCGATCAGGCGGCCACGGTCTCTGGCATAAGCGGCCCGGTCACGGTGGCCTCGGCAGCCGCCACACAGCTTGTCATTACGGGTCAACCGCCGTCGACGGTGACGGCCGGTAGCGGCTTCGAGCTGACCGTTACGGCCGAAGATGCCGAAGGCAATCTGGTCACAGGGTTCAATGGCGACGAGCTCGTCACGCTGCTCACAAATCCCGGCGGCGGATTACTGGGCGGACCAATTGACGTTTCGGCGACGAACGGCGTGGCAGTCTTCTCCGGCTTAACCTTGAGTAGCGGCGGCAGCGGCCTCACGCTGCAGGTCAGCAGCCCCGGTGTCACTCCCTTCGTCTCGAACTCGATCACCGTCGATCAACCCCCGTTCATTACCAGCAGCAGCAGCGCCACGTTTATCGCGGGCTCGGCGGGCACGTTCACCGTCACGGCCAGTGCCTGGCCGACGCCCATCATGTTGTACGAAACCGAGACGCTGCCGGCCGGCGTGACGTTCAACGGCATCACCGGTCTGCTCAGCGTCTCGGCGACCGCCGCCGTCGGCACGTACCCGATCGAATTCACGGCCCACAATGGCATCGGCAACAACGGCACGCAGGCATTCGTACTGAATATCGTTCCCAATTCCATGACGGTGTCCGATGGCGGGTTCGAAACGCCTGGCGTGGGCAGCGGATCGAGCGGGTACCAATACGATCCGGCCGGTTCGCCGTGGACCTTCACTGGCCATGCGGGCATCTCAGGCAACAGCAGCAACTTCACCTCGGGAAGTCCCAACGCGCCTGAAGGCGTGCAGGTAGCCTTCTTGCAGAACACCGGCTCAGCGAGCGAATCGATCAGCTTCCAGCCCGGCACGTACATGGTGACCTTCGATGCGGCCCAACGCGAGAACATCTCTTCAAACCAGACGGTTGAAGTTCTCATCGACGGCAACGTGGTAAGCAGCATTACGCCCAGCGGCACGAACTACGCATCCTATTCGACGCAAGGTTTCACGATCACGACGACCGGCATGCATGCGCTTACGTTCGAGGGCCTGCCTCCCAGCAGCGATCCTCGCGGTGGCGAATACGACACGGCCTTCATTGATGCCGTCACGATCTCTGCCAGCCAGCCGAACCAGCCGTTCGATCCGGGCTTCGAGTCGCCATCGGTGGGCTCCGGGTCGTCGGCCTACCAATACGATCCGGCAAGTTCGCCCTGGACGTTCAGCGGCGATGCGGGCGTGACCGGCAACGCCAGCGGTTACACGGCCAACAATCCCAACGCGCCACAAGGCAGCCAGGTAGCGTTTGTGCAATGCAGCGGGTCGGCGAGCCAGTCGTTCTACATGACGCCGGGCGTATACGATGTGAACCTGCTGGCCGCCCAGCGCGGCATCGGCCCCTCGGATCAGACCATCGAGGTGCTCGTTGACGGGCAGCTCGTCAGCACGATCACGCCCGCCGGCACGAGCTACGCATCGTATACCAGCGGCAGCTTCGTCATCGGCACCGCTGGCAGCCACACGCTGTCTTTCGTGGGCCAAGACCCGCTGGGGGGCGACAACACGGCCTTCATCGACCAGGTGACGGTGCAGAACGTCATGGCCAACCAGCCGTTCGATCCCGGCTTCGAAAGCCCGGATCTGGGCACCGGTCAGGCAGCCTATCAATACAATGCGACGGGCTCCCCCTGGAGGTTCGATGGCGATGCAGGCGTGGCCGCCAACGGCAGTTCCTTCACGCTCAATAACCCCAACGCGCCGCAAGGCAGCCAGGTGGCCTTCCTCCAGTTTACGGGTTCGGCCAGCCAGGTGGTTACGCTCTCGGGCGGCACGTATTCGATCTCGCTCGACGCAGCGCAGCGCAACATCGCGCAAGTGGGCGGCCAGACCATCGAGGTGCTGGTTGACGGCGCACCGGTCGGCAGCATTACGCCTGGCGGCACGAATTACGCGCTCTATTCGACGGCCACGTTCTACGCGGCGGCCGGTGCGCACACGATCGAAATCCTGGGCCTGGATCCGCAGGGCAGCGACAACACGGCGCTCGTCGACCAGGTCTCGGTCGTGGCCGTGCAAGCCAATCAGCCGCTCGATTCGGGTTTCGAGGCCCCGCCCCTTGGTTCCGGCGCCTCGGCCTACGAATACAACCCGACAAATTCGCCATGGACGTTCAGCGGCGACGCGGGCGTAGCCGGCAACGCCAGCAGCTTTACGCTGGAAAATCCCACTGCGCCGCAAGGCGAACAGGTAGCATTCCTGCAGTTCAACGGCTCGGTGAGCCAATCGTTCACGATGGCTCCTGGCGTCTACGATGTGAACCTGCTGGCGGCCCAGCGCGCGATCGGCTCGTCGCAGCAGACGATCCAGGTGTTCGTCGATGGGCAATTGGTTAGCAGCATCACGCCCAGCGGCACGAGTTACGCTTCGTATACCAGCGGCGCATTCGCGATCGGCATCGGGGGCAGTCACACGCTCTCGTTCTTCGGCCTCGATCCTCTGGGCGGCGACAATACGGCCTTCATCGACCAGGTGTCGGTCCAGAATGTTACAACCAACCAGCCGGCTGATGCGGGATTCGAAAGCCCGTTTGCTGGCCCCACGGCCTACCAGTACGACCCGACAGGTTCGGCATGGATCTACAGCGGATATGCAGGCGTGGCCGCTAACGCAAGCGGCGTCACATCGGGCAATCCCAATGCACCGCAAGGCAGCCAGGTAGCGTTCATTCAAATGGGTGGTTCAGCCAGCCAGGTGGTTACGCTGGCGGCGGGCACCTATTCGATTTCGCTCGATGCGGCCCAGCGCACACTCGGTTCGTCGAAGCAGACGATTGAAGTGCTGGTCGATGGCACGCCGGTAAGCAGCATTACACCGACGAGTTTCAATTATGAACTCTACGCCACGACGACGTTCAGCGCAACCGCCGGAGCTCACACGATTGAGATCCTGGGCCTTGACCCACAGGGGGGCGACAACACGGCCCTGATCGACCTGGTGTCGATCGTGGCAGCCCCGTCGAACCAGCCGCTCGATCCAGGCTTCGAAGCGCCGTCGCTGGGCGCGGGTGTGTCGGCGTACCAGTACGATCCGGGGAGTTCGCCCTGGGCGTTCAGCGGCTTTGCGGGCGTGACCGGCAACGGCAGCGCCTTCACGGCCGGCGGGCCCAGCGCGCCGCAGTGCGGCCAGGCAGCGTTTATTCAGATGACTGGTTCGCTGAGCCAGTCGGTTACGCTGGCAAGCGGAACGTATTCGCTCTCGCTCGAAGCGGCGCAGCGGGCCAACGTCGCCCAGCCCGTCCAGACGATCGAGGTGCTGGTCGACGGCGCATCCGGTCAGCACGATCACGCCGTCAGGCACGAATTACGCCGAGTACGACACAGCGACGTTCACGGTTGGTTCGGGCGCCCACACCATCGAGCTGCTGGGCCTCGACCCGCACGGCGGCGACAATACGGCCTTCGTCGACGAGGCGTTTCTGAATTGGGATTAAGTGCGGCGGGTTCGCAATGCGGCGCACAGGAGGTGAACCCTAGAAAGATGCCAAGGGCAAGACTCGCACCGCCACGCTAACTACTGGCAACGATGGCACGGATCGGTCGGTTGGATACGGATCACCACCGAATGCGGCTTTCGCCGGCTTTCCAAGTGACGAGGTTCAGATTGATGCCCGCACCTCGTGTCAGTGCCGGAACGCTGATATACCGCATCAAGGACGGAAAACTCCGAGTTCTCCTTGCCCGTCCTGTGAGACCGAGGTATCCAAAGAAAAAAACGACAGAACGCTTGCTTTCCGAACTGGACATTGCGAATAATCAAAGACGGATGAGCAACTCGCATGTGATCGGCCTCTTCGGAGGACGCGAAGCTGCGAAGGGCGAAATCCAAAGCGGACGTGGCAAAGGCAGTTTGTAAACCTCGAAAGAGGGAAGAAAGGCTGCCAAAGCTGCGTCCGTATTTTTTTGCGCCATGGAGTTTCTGCGTGCGGCCTTACCGATTTTGTGGCGACGCGTCTCCTGTCATATTGATTCGGTGAACGCCTTCTATCTCTAGCATACCTAGGGCTGTACGGCGGTGAATTGCCATGACCAAGGTTCTTGTCGCAGGAGCTAGCGGCTACCTTGGAAGATTCGTCGCCAGGGCGTTCAAGGAGCGTGGTGATTGGGTCCGTGTGCTGACCAGGAACCGGGAAAAGCTCAAGACTCCAGGGCCATTTCTCGAACCGGCCATTCATGACCTCGTGGATGACGTATTCGTGGGCGAAGTGACCAGGCCCGAAACGCTTCGTGGTCTATGCGAAGACATTGAGGTCATCTTCTCGTCGATTGGCATCACTCGGCAGCCCGATAGACTGACCTACATGCAGGTCGATTACCAGGGCAACAAAAACCTTCTCGACCAAGCGCTAGAAGCCTCGGTGCGAAAGTTCATTTTCGTCCACAGTTTTCATGCCTTCCTGCTCCAATTCCTAGATGGGATTCGTGCCAAACAAAAGTTTGTTGACGAACTGAGAACTGCTCCAATTGCCCATGCTGTCATTTGCCCGACTGGGTTCTTCAACGACATGACCGAGTTCTTGCGGATGGCAAAACGTGGAACGGTCTATCTGATCGGGGACGGGCAAAAGAAAATCAACCCGATCCACGGAGCAGATTTGGCGACGGTTTGCGTGGAAGCTATGCGGAGCGGGCAGCCAGAAACGTCAGTGGGCGGGCCGGGGACTTTTACCTACCGGGAAATTGCCGAGCTGGCCTTTGACGTGCTGAACAAGCCGCCCAGCATTCGTCCGGTGCCTGTCTGGTTGGCAAGGTACGCCGCCAAACTAATTCGCCCCTTCAGTAGAAAGTATTTTACGCTGGCGGCTGGGCTGACGACGATTGCGATAAACGATTTCGTGGCCTCGCCATTTGGTTGCCATACGCTCAAGGACTATTACCAAAAGATCGCCCGGCAACTCTGACGGGATTAGAGCGACTAGACCATAGTTTCCAACCCTCGCATTTTTGGCCGAGGCCGCCGCTCCAAAAACGAAGACATCGTCAGTCGCCGACCTGGAAGTTGCCAAGAAAGTGGCAGATGAATTAGGCGGGATCGACGCCGTGAATGCTGTTCTCGAAACCCTCACCAGGCTCCGTTAGGCGGCGTCTCGCTCGGTCTCGGCTATAGGGCCTCAAGTGTAGGCCCTTGATCCGAATTCCCTCCGGTGAGGCTCATACCGAGGCGAGAGTTTCAGACCTCCGTTGTGAGCAAGTCTGTAACCTGGTGAATCAGCTTGGTTGCAAGGCACGATAGGATTTTGCCAGAATGGCCTCTGGCGTTCGTCAAGGGCGAGGACAACGCCATTAATAGTTGGCAGAGTTCTCCGCACGAGAGACACATGGACTCGGAGGCTGCGGCTTTCTGAACTCTTTGTTGAGCATCCGGGTTCTCGATGAGATTGAGGACCACGGATTGCTCTTCCGGCGTGAATGCGACTTCAGCTTTCAAGCCGACGAGATCAGCCTGGCATTGCCGGGCTGTCGTCATCATGAACGTCACCCACTGGGCCAGATCATTGGCAGCAACCATCGTGGTGTTCCTCCGTTTCGGTGAGCACGGCCCCATCAATCACGGATCGGCAGGACGGAATCCGGTCGCCAGCAAAGATGTGATCTTGTGTCAGACGCGGAAGAACGGAGAAACCTTGCGGCCGTCCCCGGTAGACTTAGGCAAACTGAATCGCTTGTGCGAATTGCAATTTGATGCCGAAATGGTCTGCCAGGAAACGCCCATGAAATCCGGTCGAACGGGGCTGAATGATGCTAGCACGAGGATCAATCCCGTGATTGAAGACCAGGTTCGCCAACAGGTCATCGAGATGCTGCCGGAATTCGGCTTTGCTTCCACAGAACCGAACTGGGAGACACGGCTGATTTCTGATGGCCGTTATCTCGGCCGCCGCTTTGAGTTCGATGGCATTCAGGTGTATTGGCTGCGAAGCCGCCACATGATCGAGTTCTACAACCACGACTGGGTTCTGCTCGGTGAACGGAAGATCGAGCAGCTTGCTTCGGTGGCTTAACGCTGGAGGAACAATTTGGCTTCGACGAAATCGGACCAGCAACCGACAATTCAGGCCAACATCACGAGTTTGATGAAGGAGCTTCTTGAGCTCGGCAGAATGACCAGGCCGGTCGAGTATCAACGGCCAGGGCAGCACTCGGCGGTAGTCATCAAGGGAAGGTGAGTCGAGTCGCCGAATCAACTCGCAAGCCGTCTCGGTCTGCTGCCGTTTGATTCGAATATGCGGTCGGCCGCCTGGGCCGCAAGCAGCACCGGATCAGAATGATCATCGGCCACCGGGACTTGTTTGGTGCGGATCATGATGTCGTGCCGGAAGATGTTCACGCTGAGTGTCAATAATCCCACCGTCCAGATTAGCACGACGAAAAAATCAAAGAGCGGAGCAAACTGAAGGTTGGAAGGGACGAACACGCCGCGCAATGCTGGAACTGCCAACAGCACCGTAAAGTCAAATGCCAATAACGAAAGAGACTCCATCGCAGTGATCGACGTGTAGGTGATCTTGTAGAGCACCAGAGGACACATCCCAAGCCCATCAGCAGCGAAAGCCCGAGGAAAATCTTCACGTACCTCGGTCGCTCAAGAACCACTGTCAAAGAGTTGGCAATCGCGACGGCCTTTTCGCCGCGGCTCATCAACGGTGTTGGTGCGACATTGACGAAGTGCGGGTCTTCAAGCTCGCACCAGACCTTCGGGCGAAGTGTCTTCTTGGATTTGTCGGTAAGGGCAAAGCTGAACTCAATAACATAGAGGTCGAATGGGCAAAAGTAGCCCTGAATCCGTTGATCGACCTTGACTTGGGTGCTTTGTTGATAGGTCGCCCGTTTTGTCTCCCCCCAAACGAATACCGTGGGTGAGTCCATGACAATCGGGACTCGGTTTAATTCGGTATCATTCTCGTAAGTCAGCTTGCCGTTCTTGAACGTGGCCCCGCCGCTGGTGATCCACAATTCGACCTTTCCGGTGTCGAGATTGTCCGTAACATAGCTCAAATCGAGCGTGGCAATACCGTTGTTGGGGTTGACGTTTTTGACATTAACGATCAGGTCGCCATCTTGGTCATCCGCACTGGGCTTTTGCTTGACCAAAGTAAGGCCATCTTCGCTTAGCAATTGCAAGTCATTCAACAATGGAAGCGTCAGCGAAACGAGCAGGGCGATAAGAATCAGCGGCGGGACAATTAGCCGAGAGGGGCGATGCGTAAGAATCCAATGGAATACTCCCAACGAAGACTTGTTCGTTGAATCCGACTTGGGCTGGTCTACCTGCCCAGAAGACAACGCCATCTGACACTTCCCTTCGTCACGTTGTTGTTGTCGGCGGAAGCGCTTTCAGCAGCCGCTTTTGGCCCGAAGGCTGGGCCACAAATACCGGTCTAACCCGCCCGAAGCAAGAGCACGTCTGAGAAGAGACCCTACGAAGGGTGGTCATGGCGGCGTGGCGACCAGTGAAATTACCCAAGAGGCAGATGTTGCTAGCTTCGACAACCGCGTGGGCGTGCGGTTGTCGCTTTCTCCATGACCGGCTACGCTGGCCGGTTCGTCGCGCAGCCCAGGTCAAAGGAGCACAACATGGCGAAGAAGAACGCAAATGGTCGGAAATCAGGTGGAGCAGCGGGGATCGCAATCATTGCGGAACCTGGCGAACTCGATCAGGCTTCCGAAGCCGTGAGCCGTGCAACCCACGATCCTGAAACGGCCCCCACAAAATCCAAGCGGATAGCCAAGGACGATCAGCCGTCCAATGGCGGCTTTGGGGTCGGTGACATCAAGAAGGCGGCTGCATTCGCCAATTCGATTGGTGGGCTGGAGAAGGCCATCACCTTGCTCCACATTTTGAAAGTGGCGAAGGAAGTGCAGTAAGCGAGCATATGAGCCGAATCAAGACGGCATCCAAGTACCTCTTGGCGATCTTCATGGTCGGAGCGGGGGCCTCGTAATTTCTTTTGTGTCAGGCTAGCGCCGGAACGTTATTTGCTTTCTTTTGGCATGCGACCCTCGAATAGGATTGCAAAGTGATTGAGGGCTTCTTTCCAGTGATGGATCGGCATCGTCCACTTCTTGGCCGCCTCATGGATCGCCATGTACACGATCTTCAAAGCGGACTCTTCGTTGGGGTAAATCTTGCGGTTCCGCGTGAACTTGCGAATCACGCTGTTCACCGATTCAATCGCATTGGTCGTGTAGATCGCCTTGCGAATGGCCGCCGGAAAATCGAACAACGTGATGATGTCGGGCCACTTGGCACGCCACATCTTTGCGATCGTCGGATATTTCCCATCCCAGGCTTTAGCAAAAGCGTCGAGCGCTTGCTCCGCTTCGAGGGCCGTCGCGGCCCGGTAGATCTTCTGCAAGTCGGCAGTCACCGGCTTGCTGTCCTGCGTATTCACGTAACGCAGAGCAGCACGTACCAGGTGCACGATGCACAGTTGCACCTTGGCCTGGGGGTAGGCCGCGTGAATCGCCTCGGCAAAGCCGGACAGCCCATCAATGCAGGCCACAAAAATATCCCGCAACCCCCGGCTCTTCAGATCGGTCAGGCAGGCCAGCCAGAATTTGGCTCCTTCGTTCTCGCCCAGCCACAGTCCCAACAGCTCCTTGCGTCCTTGCAGATTGACGCCCAAGGCCACGTAGACCGTGCGCTGCGCGACCCGGCCGTTGTCGCCGCGGGCGTGCACGACGATGCCGTCGAAATAAACGATCGGCCAGACACCGTCCAGCGACCGCGTACGCCAGGTCGTCACTTCCGCGTCCAGATCGGCCGTGATTTCCGAGATCAACGTGGCAGAGACCTCCACGCCGTAGAGTTCCAAGACCACCTCTTGAATGTCGCGGGTGGTCATCCCCTTGGCGTACAGGGCCAGGATCTTTTCGTCGAAGCCCGGCACGCGTCGCTGGTGCTTGCCGATCAGCTGCGGCTCGAACGTACCGTCACGATCGCGAGGCGTGGCAATGGTTAATTCGCCCAAGTCCCCCTGTACCGTTTTACGAGAACGACCGTTGCGGCGGTTGGGCGAGCGTTTGCCCGAGCTGGCCACAGACGCGACAGGCTCGATGGCCACGGACGTCGCACCAGGCTGCTCGTCGGGCATGGCGGCTCCCGCCGAACCCTTGCGACCCAAATGGACATCCATCTCCGTGTTGAGCATCCGCTCCAAAGCAGACTTCATCATCAGCCGCATAAACGCGTTGAGCTCCTCGGCCGTTGTGGCCTGGCTGGAAAACTCGTTTGCTAGCTGCTCGGCCCGTGATCGTAGGGAAGCATCCATGCGTCAGTCTCCAAGTCAGAAAAAGGTTGCGGAAAATTACCCGTTTCTGCTAGCTGACACAAGATTTCTTACAGGGCCGGAGCGGGTACGATGCACTTCGTGAAGCCCGACTTCTACATGAAGATCATGCCGCCATACCTGCCGCTGCACCTGCCACTGGTCTACCTGAGCGGCCTCTTTGAAGCTGGGTTGGGTTTCCTGCTCCCAATCTCACGGTTTTCACGATTGGCGGCTTGGGGCATCATCGCTCTGCTGATCGCCGTATTTCCAGCGAACATCTATCTCTACCAGCATCAGGAGTTGCTCCCCACATCGCCGCTCTTGCACCTGCTGCGACTGCCGCTTCAAGCCGTATTCATCTTGTGGGCGTTCTGGCACACGAGGCCAGGGGACCGCTACGGTTAAGCGTCGACACGTGAAGGCAAGGCATAGCGAAGCGAAAGACTTGGTGCTGCAATTCGACGACTGCCTTGGTTAAAACCTTCGACCGTGATTTGGTCATGGCCGGCTTGGCTCGCCGGGCGAAGGTCGACGGCAAGTGGCGAATCGACAAACGGAACGAACGCGGGCGGACACTCGACATTCACGCCTTGCGGCATACCGTCGGCACGCTGTTGAGCACGGGCGGGGTTGCCCCGCGGACGGCACAAGCCGCAATGCGGTATCTGCACGACGTCATGATTGGGCTGCAAGTGCTCGGCTCGACCGCTAAGAGCCCCAGCGAGGCAGACGTGTTTCGAGAGCTCTTGGCGCTTGACGCCGAGTTCGACGACGTCGAATGCGACTTTGAGGCTGACGAGCTCTGCGTCACGACGCCCAGCGTGACGCTCGAGGGAATTTCTCTGGGCCGCTTTCAAATCCAGCTCAATTGGAGTCTACGAGACAATCCGCTGGCCTACCGCGTGGTGGCCTTGGATGCTAACCCGGCCGTGTCGAACAATTCAGTTACGCATCCGCATCTTTCCGACGAAATCCTCTGTGAAGGCGACGGACAGCGAGCGATTCGGGCGGCCTTGGATGAAGGCCGCCTGGCCGATTTCTTCCTGCTCGTCTGGAGGCTGTTGGACACGTATTCACCGGGTCGCGCCTTTGTCGAATTGAGTGATTGGAATGGTGCAGCGTGCAACGAATGCGGCACACGCATGCATGAAGACGATCGTTGTATCTGCTGCGGGTGTGAAGAGGTGTACTGTCCGGAGTGCATGCATTTCTGTTCGCATTGTGACCAGATTTATTGCGTTGGCTGCATTTCCCGATGCCAGATCTGCGACGGCAGCGTTTGCGGTAGTTGCCGGGACGCCTGTGCAAACTGCCGGGCCCAAATATGTCCCGACTGCGTCAGCGACGGGAAATGTCATGCCTGTCGCGACACTGGAGAAGACGATGACGCTGACGAGACGGATCACCCGCAGACGGATGGCGTCAGCGCTATACCAGAATCACAGGTCCTCGAAGCAAGTCGACCAATAGATAAAGGAGCCTGCCATGTCTAGCGGCACTCCAGCAGAGATTTCGATTGGCGGAAAGATCCCTGTCTACCTGGTACGACCGCTGTGCCAAGCCATCGCTGCCGGGTATCTGGCCTTGGATTGGGGCGATGCGCCCTTTCACCCAAGGTCCGCCGAAGACCTCCGGCAGGCGTGTTCAGAAAGAGACGGCGTGGTCGTCCTCTGGATGTGCGACGACCAGGCCCGGTCAGGTCAATTTGAAAGCTTGGAAACCTTTCTTCAAGGAAAACACATTGCCTTTCGACGCCGGTGTGATGGGACGAGCGAGTTTGGTCCCGAGATCGTGGAGTTCCGTCCCGACTTTGGGCTGGCGGCCATTTCCATCGACGCGACCGGTGAAGCGGTGACACCACTCGCACCGATGCGCCAGGTCAAGGCCCGACTGGCGCAGGCTATTGCCACGCTCAAGCAGCAAGACCCTCGCGGTCTTGCCACGGTGCGTTCCGCGTACAAGCGACTGCGGAAGCAAGTTCCGCGGCAATTCCCACCTTTGGAGCCATTTGAAATCGATCTGTCTGGTTGATCGTGCAGAAGGCGAGCCATTTATCTTTTTCAACCGATAACTGCGGAGAGTCCATCGATGATGACACAGGACTGGGTAACACGGTCGTTGCGCGGCGCATCGCTTGCGCCGACCTTGCGTTTTGGCCCTTCGGCTTGGGCGAAGCTCATCTTTTTGCGCGATCGGGGCGACACTGAGGTGGGTGGTTTTGGCGTTAGCCCCAGCGACGATCCCCTACGGATCGAGGATTTCCATCTCGTCGAGCAATCCTGCACCAGTGTTTCAGTGCGATTCGACGATCAGGCCGTGGCGGATTATTTCGACCGGCAAGTGGACCGAGGCTTGCAGCCCTCGAATTTCGCCCGCGTCTGGGTGCATTCGCATCCGGGCACTTCGGCCCAGCCGAGTTGGACCGACGAAGAAACGTTCGACCGCGTGTTCGGCGCAACGGATTGGGCCGTCATGTTTATCCTGGCCCGCCGTGGCCAAACATATGCGCGGCTACGGTTCAATGCCGGGCCGGGGGGCGCGCTCGTCGTGCCAGTGGCGGTCGACTACAGTTGGCCTTTCCCGGCCAGCGATTTTGAGGCTTGGGACCGCGAATACGAAGCGTGCCTTCATAAGGAGCCCGAGCTACTGCCGGTGAATCCAAGGCAACGCTCCGAAAACGCAGTCGATGCGGCCAGCGAACCGCTGGACGCAGAATCCTGGCCCAATCTTGGGGACGAAAGGCTTTTCGAGCAGGACTGGGCTTTCTACGAAGAAAGGTCAATCTATGACCGTTGAACCGGGTCGCTTTGTGCGGCAGCAGGGTCTCGTGCCCCAAGACCGCTTGGCGGAGGTTCGGGCCACGGTGGTCGGCATCGGTGCCGTCGGCCGACAAGTAGCCTTGCAACTGGCCGCCATTGGGGTCAGGCGGATGCAGTTGGTCGATTTCGATGTCGTTGACCTCTCGAACGTCACCACGCAAGGTTACTGGGCCAGTGACGTTGGCCATCCCAAAGTGGAAGCAACCAAGACCGCGATCGCCAAGGTCGACGCGGCGACGGAGGTGGAGGCGATCAATGATCGCTTCCGTTCGTCGCTGGGAATTGGCAGTGCTTTTTTCTGCTGTGTCGATTCCATTACGGCCAGATCCACGGTCTGGCGCTCAGCGAGTCGGAGGTGCGATTTCTGGGTCGACGGTCGAATGCTAGGCGAGGTCCTGCGAATTCTGACAGTTGGCGGCGAGCAAGGGCGAGCCCATTATCCCACCACGCTTTTTGCTCAGGCCGAAGCGCAATCAGGCAGTTGCACGGCCCGCAGCACAATATACGCGGCAAGTATCGCCGCCGGACTCATGGTCCACCAGTTTACCCGCTGGCTGCGGCGGTTGCCGATCGACGCTGACATTTCGATGAATTTGCTCGCCGGCGAATACGCCGCCCAGTCGTGACGCACTCTGGTATCAACTGACTGACGGCCATCGCGGACCTGCTGGATTCAGTGCCTGAGTTCTCAGCGATGTAGTTCTGTCTTCGCCCAACGGTGCGGTTGTGTTCTTCCCAGACATGACCGCCCCGCATGGGGGCGGTCTCGACAACCAAGGAGATCGTCCCATGATTGCTTTCAATCGCCAGCAACCAACGGCGGAGCCCGCGTGGCAGGAAACATTTTCCGTCATACTGCCGACCATTCGCAGCTATGCCCAGCGGGCGTTTCGTTATCTCCCGGCTACGGAGCGAGAAGAAGCCGTGCAGGAGGCCGTCGCGAACGCCTGCGTGGCCTACGCTCGATTGGTTCAACAAGGGCGCCCGGAACGAGCGTTTTCCACGGTTTTGGCGCGATTTGCCATCGCCCAGGTCCGAGACGGCCGCAAAGTCGGCACCTCTATCAACTCCCGCGACGTCATGTCGAGGCGGGCTCAGCAGCGCCACAAGTTCATGGTCGAGCGAATTGATCGTTTTGAGCATGGAGGCGCGCAGTGGGCAGAGGCAATCGTGGCTGACTCGCGCACTCCAATTGCCGACCAGGTCTGGTTTCGCATCGACTTCCCCGAGTGGTTGCGCAGGCTCTCGCGCCGCGATCGGCGCGTTGCGCTGGTGCTGGCCGAAGGCCACAGGACGAGCGACGTTGCCAAACGATTTCGGCTGTCCCCCGGTCGGATTTTTCAGCTACGCCGCCAGTTGCACGATGCCTGGCAGACATTTCATGGCGAAGCCGTGCTGGCGTGACAATTGAGAGTTTCCGCCGCGACGCTTACCAGCCGTGTGTGTTTTTGTCCATTGCAACTCCTCCGGCCTTTGTGGCGCAGAGGTTGTCCCTTTGACAATCGGAAAGGAAAACCATGAGTAGAACTCGCTTGGATGAAGCTGTGGCTCGGGCTACGGGCGAATCGTTGCACGAAGTTCGTCGCCGCGGCTTCAGCATCGCCGAGCCCGTGGACGTGGATTACGACGCGGAATCGATCGACCGGCCTCCCAGGATCGTGAACTGGGACCGGCTCGATCGCGAGCGCATTCGCCTGAGCGTGCATCGAATGGCCCGGCGCCGAAGACGGTTTGGGCGGCTTTCTTGTACAGGTCGCAGCCGCCGCATGACGTCGAGCGCAAGCAGCGTTACCCCGCGGTCTTTCCACCAGCCGAGCGTTTTTTCGAAATCCCGGAACTTCGAGAACACTTGGAACAACTCGGCTACAATCACGACGTCGCCCCGACGGGCCTGGCGATCCAATTCTAAGCCGCTGGGTCGCTGGCACTGGCCGACGACGCTTGAATACCAACGATCGACGTACTCGACGTCCGGGAAACGCTTCTCGCTCGCGGCGATAACCGGCGCCAAGACCTCGTCGTACGACATTCCGCCCGGAACCTGGATTCGGAAACAACCACCACATTTATGGTGAAATCGCTCCCATGGTAAACATCGTCGGCCAAATGGTTTTGGGCCTCGGCCTGTTCTTCATCGGCATGCACATGGTCGGCGAGAACCTGCGGCACGTCAGCAGCGGCAGCTTTCGGGCGATGATCGCACGGCTGACCGCGGACAACGCCCGCGGCAGCCTGCTGGGCGTCGTCTTCGGCGCCATGATGCAAAGCGCGACGGCGGTCACCTTCATTCAAGCCAACATGATCGCTAGCGGCCTGATCGGCACCCGCCAGGCGCTACCGATCATCGCCTGGTCCAATGTTGGACTGACCGTGCTGGCGTTTGTCGCCGGCCTGAGCATTCGCACGGAGGTGCTGTACCTGGTCGGGTTGTCCGGGCTGGCCATGGCGTTCCTACGGCGGCCAAACGCCCAACTCGTGACCGGAATTTGCGTCGGTATCAGTCTACTGTTGTTCGGCCTGGAAACGATCTCCGAGGGCGCCCGCCCGCTGCACGAGTTGCCCTGGTTTGAGGATTTGCTGCACAACACCGTCCACGCGCCAATGATCGGCTTCGTGGTGGGGTTTGTGTTGGCGCTGCTCGTGCAATCGAACACAGCCGCGGCCTTGATCGTGATCGCGCTGGCCCGCGCCGGCACCCTGGATCTGGCGCAGGCCAGCATGATCATTTACGGGACGAATCTGGGGACCATCATCATTCGCGTTATCCTGGCCGCCGGGTTGCACGGCTCCTCACTGCAGGTCGTCCGCTTCGAAGATTTCTTCTGCCTGGCGAGCGGCGTCTTGATGGTGCTGCTCTTCTACGCCGAACGGTGGTGGCGCCTTCCGTTGGTCGTGGCATTGGCCCAGCGGCTAACTTCCGATCTTTCGTTACAGCTCGCGGTGGTGTTCCTGCTTTCGAACCTGTTGCCCGCCCTGCTACTTTGGCCGTTATTTGGCGCGGTGGAGCGAGGACTGAACTATCTCTGGCCGCGAGAAAAGGTGGAGGAGGACGCCGTGCCAAAATTCTTGCACCCGCAGGCTTACGCCGATCCGGCGACGGCTCTGGACCTGGTCCTCAAAGAAGAATCGCGATTGCTGCGCCATGCGGGCCGGCACTTCGAACGTCTTCAGAACTTGCCCGTCGCGAAGTGCATGACTAGCGACGACATCCAGCGGGCATTCGTCAGCCTGGAAGAGAGCATCTCCGAGTTCAATGCCAGACTGGCCCAAAATCCCGCGGTGGTGCAATCGGCGGAGCGTCTGAAGCTGGCGCAGGAGCAGCTCTCGCTGATTGGAGACTTAGAAGAGACGGCCGGCGAACTGGCGCATTCCCTGCCTCGCGTGATCACTATGTTTTCGGACCGCGCGGGACCGCTCGTGGCGTTGATCGCCGACACATGGAACCTGGCGGTGCGCGCGGCGGACAGCCTCAACGACGACGACATTACGAAACTGCGGGAAGCAACGCGCAAGAGCGGTGCGTTGTTCGAGAAGGCACGAGCCCAATGCTCGAATCCCGCGACGAATCCTATCAACCAGTCGGCTGCATGGAAAATCGCGGACTCGATGGACTTGTGCGGGACCGTGGAGCGGCTGACCTGGATGCTGCACCACCTTTCGAAGCTGCTGGCCGAGACCAGCGCTCATCGGGCCGCGCAGGGCGGAGCCAGATGAACGAGCGGGTGCCTGGAAAGATAGCCGCAGATTACTACCTGTCGGCCAACATCCGCCGTGCTCGCCGTCGCAAGTAGACCGCGGTGACCGTACGGCCCGTTTGCTTCGCGGCCTGCTTTGCCGGCAGTCTCAGGCGGATCTCTTAATGATTACGATGATAAGTCGCGGGGCACGGGCGGTGGAAGGCAACGACGCCTCTCCATCGGACTGCACGGTATAGCAAGTCGGACAAAACGTCAGGAAAATGGGAACAGCTGACGGCCCCGAGCACGGCTGGCTAACCGCAATGCAACCGGACGTTCTGTTCGCTTTTGGGAAGTCGCCACCGACGTCCGCAGGTTCATTTGTCCCGTCAACTCGTCAATTCTGGGACTGATCCGCCAAACGAACGGATTTCGGAACTATCCGACTTGGCAGCGTGCCGCGAGCAATAACGCCGTTCGTTGTGTCGCGCCGAGACGTGCCCATTGAAGGCTCACCAGATTGGTCGCCACAGCTTCATGATGTCGTTTGATGCGACCAGAGGATTATGCTAACCATTAGGCGGCGGCGACGAGAGCATAGGACGTGTCACCATGTCAACTTCGCAGCCTGCGGCGTCACTTCTCGCAATTTGAGTCACCAAGGCGACTCCTGAGGAGAGAAACAACAGGCGGATGCGAGGAGCGAGGAATGGTCGATAGTTAAATTCCCCTGAATCTGAATCGTGTGGTAAGCGCCATGGAACACCGGGATGAAACTGGAGCTTTGCAGGCCGGGGCAAATTCAAAGTTCCGGGCGTTGGCTGAGCTACGGCGACTCGATTGGGCCCGGCAACTCAGCGCCGAAACCTTGGATGCATTTGAAGCTTGCACCGAGTTTGTCGCGTACGAGCCGCGACACGTAGTCGTCGAGTTGGAAGCCGAACTGACGCACACCTACTTTGTCGTCACGGGGCGCCTGACGGCGGAGCTTTTCGATCTGTTGGGAAGAAAAGTCGAGGAGAGTGCCTTCGTGCGTGGCACCGTCGTAGGGTTGTTCAGCATCGCGCTGGTTGATCGCTCGCACATCAAGGTAGTCGCCGCCGAGCCGACCACCGTCCTCCGGATGACGTTGCCAGCGCTCTTGGAACTGAGCGCGAAATATACCGACTTCCAACTGGCGGTGTTGCGCCTCGGCGGCAATCTGGTCAAACAACTGCTGATAATCGATCGGTCGCTGCGCCAGCCAGCCGTGGTGGGCGTGGTTCATCACTCGCAAGACACCCGAGCGCTGACCCGCAAGTTAGCGCGCCGGCTTCGCGATTTGGACGAACTTCCCTGCGTGGCTGGGGACAACCCGAACTTTTGTCCCGACGCCGACATCCCGTTCCGGTTACTCTTCCGCGATGGCCAGATCATCGACGAGAGCGGGAAGGAAGCCATTCTGAAAGAGTGGGCAAAGCGCGGGCGGTTGCTGATTGATATCCAGGCCGGACATCAGCTCGAGAGTGTGATCGACTTTTTGAATTACACCGAAATCGTGCTCTGGTGCGTGCGTCCGCAAGATGTCGAGCGAGCGACGCACATCCTGCAGCAGATTGTGCAGCGTGCTTCCTGGGTGCGCGAAAAGGTGCACGTCGTGTGGTTGCTCGATGCCGACACCGAAGCAGCGCCCTACGTGCCGGAACTGATCGAGCTATCGAGGCGTGATTTCAAACTCTCGTTTGAGGCCCCCCGACCGACGCGCGGGGAGCTCACCGTCAACGGCTTCGAGCGGATCGTGCATTTCCTTCGCGGTGTGCAGATCGGATTGGCTCTGGGCGGCGGCGCGGCGCGTGGCATGGCACACCTCGGCGTGCTCAAGGAACTCGAGGACCAAGGAATCTACGTCGATCAAATTGCCGGCACGAGCGCCGGCGCCATGACCGGCACGATTTACTCGGCGGGTTTCGACCCCGCGTACTCTACGCACTGCTTCAAAACCGATTTGCGGCCATCTTGGCTCTTTCGCCAGCTTCCGGCGGGCGGCTATTGGTACTTGCTGTACAAGTATCGTTTTAACCGATTCGACTCAATGCTGCGTAAATATCTGCAACGCTACCGGATAGAGCAACTGCCGATGCCGATGGCGACGATCGCCGTTGACCTGGTGGAAGGGGAGCCGTTGGTTCGCGATACCGGCGACGCGGTCGGCAACATCTTGGAGAGCATCAACCTGGCGCCGCTGTCACTGCCGATTTTCAAATCCGGCCAGGCGTTGGTCGACGGCGGACTGCTGAACAATGTGCCTGCCAATGTACTGGTGTCGCGCGGCTGCAATTTTGTCATTGCGTCGACGGTGACGGCGAAGCTGGAAAAGGACTTCATGGGAGTCCGGTCGCAAGGACAACCGAAGCTCAGCCGGTTCTTTTCGACCGTCCAGGTGATCATGCGGCAGAACATGATTCAGGGTTACAGCATGAACGCCGTGGGGGTGCAGCCAGCCGATTTTGTCATTGCACCCGACGTGACAAGGTTCGATATCTCCGAATTCACTCGGGCCGATGAAATGGCGACTATCGGAAAAGCGGCGACTCTCTCGACGATCGGCCAGCTTCGAAAGCTTCTTGCGAGACTAGATCCAAAGCTTTTTCCACTCCCGACATAAACCGGCCGCCGTGATGGATCGATCGAGGTCGGTATCGAACGCCAGCGGCGGCGATCGGTCATTCTGTCGATGACGAGCACCTGTCGAAATGCTGCGTCGAGGTATCGTCATTAGTGCATAATAGCGGACCGTCGCTTCGATGAGAATGAAGCTCAACGGTTTCAATAACTGGCTAATGGTGGTGGATTTCCGCGGCTATTGACGATGGAACCAGAGACACCCGATCTCGGGGAAAGCCTTTTGCCACGTCGGTGTAGCCCGCGGGGCCGCACTTGTTCGATCAAACCCATCCATCCTTCGGCGCCTCGGCACCGAACCAGCGCTCGGAGATCACTTTCTTTCGTGTGTAGAAAGCGACGGCGTCTGCACCCTGCGCATCGAGATCGCCGTAAAACGAATTCTTCCAGCCGCCGAACGGAAAGAATGCCATCGGCGCCGGCACGCCGAGATTGATGCCGAGCATCCCGACCTGAATGCGCTCGCGGAAAATGCGGGCTGCTGCACCGGATTGCGTGAACAGGGAGACGGTGTTGCCGTATCGGCTGCGGTTGGTCAACGTGATCGCTGCGTCCAGGTCTGGGGCGCGCATCACGCTCACCACCGGGCCAAAAATCTCCTCTCGGCCGACGAACATCTCCGGTGTCACCTCGTCGAGGACCGTCGGCCCGAGGAAGCAGCCGCGCGGCCTGTGCGGGACGGTTTCGGATCGGCCGTCGAGGCGCAGCCGGGCTCCTTCCGTCACCCCGCGCTCGATTGCAGCCCGGATCCGCTTCTCTTCCTTGGGATTCACCACGGGACTGAGCGTCGCGGTGTCGTCCAAGCCGTCTCCCAGTTTCAGTTCGCTCGCCAGGCGGATGAACGAATCGACGACGGCGTCCTGTCGCACTCGATCGCCGACCACCACGAGCACGCTCCCGGCAAGACAACGCTGTCCAGCAGAGCCGAAGCACGACTGAATCAGGGCAGGCAGGCTGCGATCCAGGTCGGCATCGGGCAGGACGATCAGATGGTTTTTCGCTCCGCCGTGTGCCTGCACGCGCTTGCCGTGAGCCGCCGCGGCGGCGTAAACCGACTCGGCCACGGCCGAAGTGCCGACGAAGGAAACTGCCTGTACATGGGGGTTGGCGATGAGCCGTTCGCTTACGTCCTTGCTCCCCTGGACCACGCTGACGACGCCCGACGGCAAGCCGGCTTCCGCGAACAACTCGATCAGCCGAGTTCCGGTGAGCGGTGCCTTCTCGGCGGGCTTGAGAATGAACGTGTTTCCGCAGGCGACCGCGACCGACATCATCCACAGCGGGATCAAGGCCGGAAAATTGAACGGCGGAATGGCGACCACCACGCCCACAGGTTCGCGGATGAAATGGCAGTCGACATCCGGCGAAATGTTGGTCAGCGTCTGGCCCATCAACTGGGAGGGAATGCCGCAGGCGAATTCGACCACGTCCAACCCGCGCCGCAGCGAGCCGTGCGCTTCGCTCAACAGCTTGCCATTTTCGCGGGTGATACTGTGTGCTAATTCCGAGAGATTCTTTTCCAGCAGCTCCCGGAACTTGAACAGGACGTGAGCCCGATCCGGCGCCGGAGTGGCGCGCCAGCCAGGGAAGGCCCGAGCGGCGGCAGCGCATGCATCATCCACCTGCTCAGCCGTGGCCTCGCGCACCGGCGCCAGCAACTCGGCCGTGTCCGCCGGATTGTAGATATTGCGGCTCGTATTCCCACGGCCCTCGACCCAGACACCGCCGATCATGTTTAGCGCGGAGGCCGAACGCGAGTCATCGGGATTCACCATGGTTTCGCTCCTGCGAAGTTTTCCAAGTTAGTTTCAGCCCGCCTTGTCACCGACCGGTTTCCGAGACCGATCAGCGCCACCTCAAGGTATGTCGTGCGTATCGGAGCCGCCATCAGACCTTGGTATTGGGTTGATCCGTCGATCTGTATCGCCAATACCTTCGTCCAATGGATTGATTTCAGTCGCCTGCTAAACTGTGAGGAGTCTCCTTCTATTCAGTCTCAAGCGGAAGTTGTCCGTGGCTTTTGACGAGGAGTGCGGCCGCGAGCGGCAGCCCCGACGAAATGCTGATTAGTGGCGTCTGTGGCCATGTCGCGCCACGACATTTGGAAGCTAAAGGGGTACAACCAGGAGTGCCAGATGAGTTCTCCTTCTCGGTCTCCCATGACCGTATCGCCGCTATTCGTACAGGCGATTCTCGTGACGTTTCTCGTCGGCTTCGGGATCATGGGTTACCTTGCCATCAAGGTCTACCAGGATCATCCGCCTCTGCCAGGTCGTGTCGTTTCAGACGCCGGGCAGACGATATTCACGGCGAACGACATCCGTGCGGGGCAGGAATTGTTTTTGACCTACGGCCTGATGCAATACGGCAGCATCTATGGTCACGGCGCGTACCTGGGGCCGGACTTCACGGCCGATTATCTGCATCGGCAGGCCATCGAAATGCAGACCTTGTACGGCGGCGGCCCGGTTGCAAATGAACGAGTTCGCCAGGAACTGCAGGCAAACCGCTATGATCCAAAGTCGGACTCGCTCACCTGGACCAAGGGGCAGGTCGACGCGTTCGAGAAACTCTATCGCCACTATCAGCAGACGGTCCTGAACCGGGAAACGAGTGGTGGCGGCGGATTGGGACCGCATGCGATCTCCGACCCTGACGCCGCGCGCCGAAGTGGTCGCGTTTATCGCTTGGACAGCGTGGACTTCCGCAGCTCGGCGCCCGGACCGGCCCTATTCGTACACGAACAACTGGCCGCCCGAGGAACTCGTCGGCAATCAACTAACCCAGGAGGCAGTCGTTTGGAGCACGCTTTCGATTGTGACCCTGCTGGGAGGCACGGGGCTGGTGCTGGCGCTCTTCGGTCGCTACTCAAGCGTTTTAGGTTGGCACGGAACTGAGGATCGTCGATTGCAATTTCGCTCGACCTCGGAAGTAGCGTTGACGCCCGCCCAACGAGCCACGGCCTGGTACTTTTTTATCGTGGCGGCGTTGTTCCTGGTGCAAACGCTGCTGGGCGGAGCCACCGCCCATTACCATGCCGAAACTGGCGGCTTCTTTGGATTCGATCTGGCGAAATACTTTCCCTACAATTTAACCCGCACCTGGCACCTGCAACTTTCGCTGTTTTTCGTCGTGGCCGCCTATCTGGCGGCAGGTATCTTTCTGGCCCCGATGATTTCCGGCTCCGAACCGCGCGGGCAGCGCGCCTTGACTTTTGCACTGTTGGCAGCCCTGGTCGTAGTGGTGGTCGGAAGTCTCATTGGCGAGGCGGCGAGCTACAAAGGCTGGCTGCAAGGCGAGTCTCGCCCGCTGATCGGCGCCCAGGGGTGGGAGTTCCTGGATTTGGGCCGTTTGTGGCAAGTGCTGTTGGTGGTTGGGCTGGTTCTCTGGTGTCTGATCCTATTTCGCGGCTTGCGAACCAAGTTCAAGACCGAAAGCCGTGGCAACCTTCCCTTCCTGTTTTTCTACAGTGCGCTGTCGATTCCGCTGTTCTATGCCGTGGGATTGCTGGCTCACACCAAGACCGACTTCGCCATCGCCGACTTCTGGCGATTCTGGGTCGTGCATTTGTGGGTCGAGGATTTTCTGGAACTGTTCACCACGATGATGGTGGCTTATATCTTCGTCGTGCTCGGGGTTGTCTCCGAGAAGACGGCCACGCGCGTGGTTTACCTAGACGTCGTGCTCTATTCGATCGGTGGCGTCGTGGGGACGATGCACCATTTGTACTTCAGCGGGACACCTGCCGTTCACATGGCGCTGGGCGCCTTCTTTTCAGCCGCCGAAGTCATCCCGTTGACCTTCCTGACGGTCGAGGCTTGGACCTTCCTGCAATTGGGCTCGCGACAGCAGGTCGGGCCCGGCACTTCGCAGTTTCCGCATCGCTGGGCTGTGCTCTTTCTGGCATCGGTCGGGTTCTGGAACTTTCTAGGCGCCGGCGTGTTCGGCTTCCTCATCAACCTGCCCATCGTGAGCTATTACGAAATCGGCACGCAACTGACCGCCAATCATGCTCATGCCTCGATGATGGGGGTTTACGGAATGCTTGCCGTCGCGCTGATGGTTTACTGTCTGCGTTACCTGTGCCGTCCGGAGGATTGGAGCGACCGAGCCGTACGATTTTCATTCTGGGCGTTGAACCTCGGACTCGTTTGGATGGTGTTCGCCAATCTGTTTCCCGTCGGAGTATTTCAATTGGCCGACGTCGTGGCCAGCGGCTACTGGCACGCTCGCTCGCTGGAGTTCTTCGAGAAGCATACCTACATGGAGTGGTTGCGATTGCCCGGGGATCTGTTGTTCATTGCCGGCGTCGTGCCGCTGGTCTATCAGACTACGAATGCGGCGTTTCGGCCTTCTACGAGCATTGCTCCTCCGGACTCCCGTGGCACGGTATTTGAAGGACCGCTGTTCACCCAGGTGATTGAAACGTCGGCGCAAGACCGTCGCGGCCTGCGGCTTTAGGAGATTTCGTGTGCCAGCAATTGTCGCGCTCTTTGCCTTGCCCATCGACATTGAGCTATGGATTGCGCTCGGGTACGTTGCGGTGCTGATCGTTGCCGCACGAGTTGTCGAGCGCCTGGCGCGGCTGCATTTTGAACGGGCTCGTAGGCGCGGCGAACAAGGGTTCGAGTATATCCCGGAAGAAGACCATTACCGCTGCGCCGGTGGCGAGCGGCTACTGCTGCAGACGGTCGATGAGCACCGTCTATTGGCGATCTATCGCGCACCCGCGTCGCGCTGTAACGGCTGCCCGATGAAGCAGGGCTGCACTTCCCATGACGATGGGCGCATGGTCTTCCGCTCGCTGGCCACCTGGTCGGAGTCGGACGTCGGCGGTTTTCATCAGTGCGTGTCAGCCGTTATGCTCAGCGTCAGTGTGCTGCTTAGTGCCGTCGAGCTCTGGCGATGCGCGGGAGAGCCCGGGACAGATTTTCTCATCCTGGGCGTCCTCGTTGGAGCAGCATTGTTGCTACGAGACACCGCGCGATGGGAGCGTTTCTGCGGGTTACCTTCGCGTAGTTCATCTCAGATCAAAAGGAATCGGCGCTATTGAAACAGGAAAAGAATCTCGACCCGAAGAAGGCAGCTTGTTGGCGCTGGCGCTCGTGTCGCTTGCGGTCGGCATGGCAACGGGGTTGGTCGGCGCGGCATTTCGACTTTCCCTCGTTTTTGTGGACGACCTGCGTAACACGCTGATCATTCGTGCGCACCACCAGCCGCTGGTGGGGTTCTTGCTGGTCGTCGGGATTTGCGCCGTGGCGACGGCGGCTGCCGCCTGGCTGGTTCGTCGATTTGCGCCACACGCATCGGGAAGCGGCATTCCTCATGTCGAGGCCGTCCTGAATGAGAAATTGCCACCCGTGCCACCGTCGATCATCCCCGTAAAGTTTGCAGGCGGATTACTCGCCATTGGCTCCGGACTGGCGCTGGGCCGCGAGGGGCCAAGCGTGCAAATGGGGGCCTGCGTCGCCCACTCGGTGGGAAGAGCATTTCGCCGCGACTGGCCTGACCTGCGAGTCTTGATCGCGGCTGGCGCGGGTGCTGGTCTAGCCACGGCGTTCAATTCGCCGATTGCCGGCGCGGTGTTCGTGCTCGAGGAGCTCGTCCAGCGATTCGAGACCCGCATCGCGATCGCGGCACTGGGTGCCTCGACAACCGCTATCGCCGTGGCGCGGGTATTTCTGGGCGAAGCGCCGGACTTTCATGTCGAGCCATTGACCTATGTCAGTGTTGTATCGAGCCCGCTCTGGTTGGCGCTCGGCGCACTCGCCGGGTTGCTAGGAGCCGCCTACAACCGTGCCCTGCTCGGCACGATCGCCGCTGCGAATCAGCTCCGGTGGCCGGTGGAAGCGCGCGCCGCGCTGATCGGCGGAGCCGTGGGGGCTTTGGCTTGGTTCGAGCCCGATCTGGTCGGCGGAGGTGACGCAATCACTCAGGCCACGCTCGCCGGCGGGATAACGCTTTCGATGGTTCCTCTGGCGTTTCTTCTGCGCTTCGGGCTGGGCGCGGTTTCCTATGCCGCAAAGACGCCAGGCGGACTGTTCGCACCCATGCTCGTGCTTGGCACCCAGCTTGGCCTGCTCTTCGGGGCATGCTGCCGATGGGCGTTTCCAGATTTGGGGATTCAGCCCGAAGCTTTCGCCGTGATTGGCATGGCCGCTTTCTTCACCAGCGTCGTCCGGGCTCCGGTGACCGGTATTGTGCTGGTCATCGAGATGACAGCCAGCTTTACATTGCTTTTGCCGATGCTGGGAGCCTGCTTCGCAGCGATGATTGTCCCAACCCTGCTGCGCAATGCGCCGATCTACGAGTCGCTGCAGGAGAAAACCGTGCCGGTTCGGAATAGAAAGCCACGAGGATAAATCACATGGTCACGGGTATTGCGAGCAAGCGGATCCTGGTGGATGGCGGCGGTTTCGCAGGCTTAGGTTGCGCGCGTGCGCTGGCCCGACACTCCGGTTTGCGCATCACCCTGATTGACAAGAACAACTATCACCAGTTTCAGCCGATGCTGTACCAGGTGGCAACTTCGCAGGTGTCGCCAGGCGATGTCTCGTATTCGCTGCGAAAGGTCTTCGCACAAACCCCGAACGTCGATAGCAAACTGGCCGAAGTGGTATCGATTGACCCGCTGGCGAAGAAAGTCGTCGCGCGGACATCCACGGTGCCGAGTCCAATCGAGCCGAGCCCGCCGGCATTGGAGACCGCTGCCGCCATTTCAGGCGTAAAGACAGAGACACGTGCCAGCGGAGCTTGAATGATCGGCAAGCTGACACCGATCTTTTGAAGCAACGTGTGCATGAATCGTCTCGCGGCCTTGGATGATTTCTTCTACCGGGCCGTCCAACTGACGACTGTTTACTTTTGGGTCGTCATGAAATCTCTTACCAACACCGCGATCGGATCGGCTGCAGTATCGAGGGCAAAATGTCCCGCATTGAGGACGTGCACTTCGGCCTTCGGCACGTCGCGGCGATAAGCTTCCGGTTCTGAAATGTTGAACGAGGGGTCATACTTACCCCAGATCACCAGCCGGCGTGGTTGCTTTTCGCGCATCCATGCTTGCCATTTCGGATAGGCGTCCACGTTGGTTCGATAGTCGTAGAAAAGGTCGCTTTGAATTTCGGCTTCGCCCGGCTTTTTCAGAAACGCGTATTCGTCGGTCCAAAGATCGGGATCGTACTTTTCGGGGTGCGGGTCGATGCCGACGTGACGCGTCCGCGTAGTGTCCAGAGAAAGCAAGTTGGTCCGCGGCGCGGCCTCGTGTGAGGTGCGGTCCGCCCAGAACTCACGCCTTGTCTTCCAGTTTGCACCCAGGCCGTCGTTGTGGGCGACGGCATTTTGAACAATCATGGATTCGACGCGATCCGGGTGAGCGAGCGCCATCCGAAAGCCGACCGGTCCGCCGTAGTCCTGCATGTAAAGGGTGTACCTGGTCAGATTCAACGCCTCGGTGAAGTGATCCATCACCCTGGCAAAGTTGTCGAATGTGTACAAGAACTCGTTTGGCGCCGGCGCATCGCTGTGCCCGAAGCCTGGATAGTCGGGAGCGACCATGTGAAGTTGGCCCGCCAGTCGCGTGAGCAACGGCTCAAACATGCGCGACGACGACGGGAGTCCGTGAAGCAAAAGGAGGCGCGGTGCATCTTTCGGCCCGACTTCGCGGTAGAAGATAGAAAGGCCGTCCACTTTAACGGTATGGTACGAGGTGCGCTGGGCCATCGTAGACTCCTGCGCCTGTGCGCGCACGTTGGAGGACAGAACGAATATGGCGGCCAGACCAAGCCAAGTCGTCCTCAGGGAGAACATGCCATTTAACCTCTGGAAAGTTCCTCGTCGCTGGTTAGGTCAGGGCTGCACTTCCAAGATGACTTCCAGTTCGACCGGCGAACCGAGTGGAAGGCTGGCGACACCTAAGACAAGACGCGAAGAGATCGTCTCTTCGCCGAAGACATCTCGCAGCAACTCCGACGCCCCATCGGCGACCTTCACGTGCTCACTGAACTCGGGCGTCGCGGCGACGTACACGCCGAGCCGCACGACATGGCTCACTCGATTCAACGAACCTAACTGCTTCTTCGTGAGCGCAAGCGCATTGAGTGCGGCCATGTGCGCGGCTTTCCGCCCCTCGTTCACGTCGAGGTCTTTGCCCACGACGCCAACGATCGTAGCCGTGTGGCCCGAGGTGGCGAGCATCCCGCTCAGGAAAAGGAGGTTGCCCGTTTGAACGGCAGGCACGTACGCACCAAAAGGCGTCGGCGCATCCGGCAGATGAATGCCGAACTTGGCGAGGCGATCTTCTGCGGTTGTTGAGCCCGTGGTCATAACGAACGCTCCCGTTAATTACCAGTTGCCGAAATGAGCGCCGCCATCGACGTACAGGATGTCACCCGTGATCGTCGCGGCTTCGGTCAGATACATGACCGCATCCGCGATCTCCTTGACCGTCGAAGGCCGACCCATCGGCGACAGGCTCTCCATCACATCCTTCGGAGTTTCCCGGTGAAGCGGCGTGTAGACGGCCCCGGGCGCGACGGCATTTACGCGAATGCCATCCTTGGCGTACTCCATAGCAAGGTGCTGGGTAATCGTTTCCAGACCTCCTTTGGTAATCATCGGCACCGCCGCCGGGAGGCCCCGGATCGGGTTGCGAGCCAGGGCCGCCGTGATCGTGACGATGCTCCCGCCTGTCCTTTGCGCTAACATTTGCCTGATGGAGAGTTGGGTGACGTACAGGAAACCCTCGACGTTTGTCGAGATGAGCGACTTGAAGTCCTCGGGTGTGTAGTCCGTGAACGGCTTGGTGAAGAAGATGCCGGCGTTGTTGACCAGTGCATCGATCGACTTGAAGCGAGACAGCGCAGTGTCGACGACGCGAGCGGCGGTTGCCGGCTCGCCGATGTTGCCGTCCACCAAAGCGACCTGGTCGGAAGCCGCCACCTCGGTGGATTGGGTCATCTTCCGGGAATTGGCAACGACGTTGAAACCCCGTTCGACGAACCCTTTGACGATTCCCGCGCCGATCCCCTGCGAAGCTCCGGTCACGATCGCCGTCTTCCGTGGGCCGTTCATGGTTGTTTACCCCGAAAACGTCTTGTCTCTCGAAACACTTCGACGGTCAAGCGGATCAGAAATCCGCATCCAGCACGATGCGGTAACGGGCCTTGCCTGAATCGAGTCGGGCGAAGGCCTCGTTGATATTGCTCATCGGGTAGTGCTCGGTCTGCGGCACAACATTGTGCCGTGAAGCAAAGTCGAGCATCGTCTCGGTTGCCACAGGCGAGCCGACCGGCGAACCTGAGACGCTGCGCTGCTGCAGGATGAGCGAGAACGCCGAGACCGGAATGGGTTCAAGCACTGCACCAACGAAGTGCAACCGGCCGTTGGGCGCGAGCGTGCCGATCATCGCGTCCCAATCGAGCTTCGCGTTGGCGGTGCTGATCAGCAGGTCGAAGCTGCCGCCGAGCTTCTTGATCGCCGCCGAGTCGGTGCTCGACACGACGTGCTTCGCCCCGAAACCGTTGGCTTCCTCGAACTTGCTTTCGCTTGACGTGAACGCCGTCACGTCGCACCCGTAGGCGTGCGCGAATTTGACGGCCATGTGGCCAAGGCCGCCAATGCCGATGATGCCCACTCGGTCGGTCGGCTTGGCGTACAACGCCAGTGGCGCGAAGACGGCAATTCCGCCGCACAAGAGAGGCCCAGCTTCGGCGAAGTTCAGTTTTTCCGGTAGCGGGATGGCCCAGGCCCAGTGCGAGCGGATATGGCTCGCGAACCCGCCGCGATGACCGACGATGGTCATTTGCACTTGCGGGCAGAGGTGATGGCTTCCCGACATGCACTGGCGACAGTGCATGCAACTTCCCGAGTTCCAGCCGACGCCGACGCGCTGTCCGACGTTGAGACCCTTGACATTCGGACCCACGGCCGTGACCCGACCGATGACCTCGTGGCCGAGGATCGCGGGGAACTGCGAAATGCCCCAATCATTGTTCAAGACCGAGAGATCGGAGTGACACAAACCGCAGTGTTCGACAGCGACTTCAACGTCCTCAACCCCCAGCGGTCCGAGATCAACGGTTTCCAGCACCATCGGCTGTTTCGCCGCCTTCGTAACCCATGCCTTAGGATTCATCGCTTCTCCTGGGCTGAAGCTTCCAGCGGATTGGACGGCGGAAGTAGACGCTGACTCGTTCGGCTTCAAACCGTCGGTTGACTCGTTGCGGGTTTGGGTTGATGTGGACATGGCATTCCTTTCTGCAGTTGAGACTATGTTTGCGGAGATCACACCTTCTTGCGTTGGGTCATGCGGGTTACCTCCCGAGTTGCATCATGATTTGGGCCAGACAAATGCCACTGCAGTGCCAGCGGCCCAGTTTCACCTTGGAGCAAATTATTCCTGGCCGACACGTTCTCTCAAAGTCCAGCATGACCGCTCAGCTGCATCGAACACGCAGCCGACATTATCGCCGCTAGCCAGATTCGTCTTCAGGATGTCGAGAACTGCTTAGCTGGAGAACAGTCCGGATGATTCGGCGCAAACAGAAGTATTTGACAAAGTTCACCAGCAGAATATGCCATTCCGACATCAACGACATTGGACTTTGGTATTGTTTCTCCGTCCCGATACCAAAGTCCAATATCGTTCTCGGATCGCACTTTCTAATCTGCAACAACCCCAGCCCGAGGAGTTCCCATGTCACTGCAACCGAGGAAGACAGTTAAGCCTAGTCTCAACTTGAGGTTTCAAACCGTGCGGTCGGTGAATATCAAGATGAAGGGCTTCACGGTAACGGGGCCTTAGTTCAGGAGCGCTGAGCAGCATCTGGAAGGCCGGTCAGTTTGATCGCTTTTGGTCGAAAGTGGGGAAACAGAATGGGAACTACGAATGACGGAAGTTCCAAAGGCTCAAGAGAGGCCGGGTCGCCCGCTCCCGAGGCGCTGACGAGTGCAGCGAAGCTGGATCAGCCCATGGTCCATGCGCCCGCCGCGCCGGCAGAGCAAGTGACTCATTCGGACAAAACGGTTGCCGCTTCACCGACACCACCCGCGGCAAACCCACCATCGCGATCCTTGCGCACATGGCTGATTTTGGCGGGGATTGTGACTGGCGTGGTTGCGGGAGGCTATGTGCTGTTTCCGCTCGTGGTGACCGCGCTGAACACGGTTTCCACAGATGACGCCTACGTCAATGGTCACGTGACCTTCATCGCCCCCCGAGTTGCCGGCCACGTGACCACGGTCCTGGTCGATGACAATCAGCGTGTGCGAAAGGGAGACTTATTAGTCCAGCTCGACAAGGAACCATATCAGGTTCAGATCGACATCAAGACGGCCGCGGTGGTAGCAGCCAAAAGAGAATTGGCGACCGCGATGGCCCAGGCGCGCGGCCTGGCCGCCCAAGCCCGCGGCAGCCGCGCCAAGCTCGATCACGCGATGGAAGACGTGCGGAATCAGATCGAACTGCTGAAATCTAACGTCGCGCAACTCAAGGTCGAGGAAGCGAATCTATTGCTCGCGAAGCAGGATGACGAGCGGGGCGAAAAGCTCATTGGGAAGGGCGCTATCAGCCAGCAAGAGTTTGACCGATATAAAGCCGCGTTGGCAGTGGCGATCAATCGCGTCATCAGCGCCAAGCAATCCATTCAGCAAACGCGTGTCGATCTGGGTTTGCCGATCAATCATGAGAACCCGTTGGATATGCCGGAGGACCTGGATGAGAAATACTCGAAGGTGCAGGAGGCAGTGGCAGAATTGTACGGCAGCGCCACGCAGTTGGGTTACACTCCGCCGACGTGGACCGCGACGCCGAAGCAGGTCAAGGATGCGTTTTACGCGCAGGATCCAGACAAGAATCTTGACCGAATCTTCGAGCGGCTGATTTCCGAATCGCCAGCGGTCAAACAGGCCGAGGCCAAAGTCGCTCAGACTCAGGCCGATCTGGCTGAGGCCGAACTGGACCTCCGCTACTGCGACATTGTCAGCGACATCGACGGCCAGGTCACCAGCCGTAACGTCAACCCGGGAAATTACGTCCAAATCGGGGAAGGCCTGATGGCCGTGCGATCGCTTACCGAGATCTGGATCGACGCCAATTTTAAGGAAACGCAACTGGCCGACCAGCGCATCGGCCAGCGCGTGCGCTGTGAGGTCGACATGTACGGCAGCCGGCGCGAGTTCGAGGGCCGCGTTACCGGATTCACCATGGGGACTGGCACAACCCTCGCGCTGCTCCCACCCCAAAACGCCACGGGCAATTTCGTCAAGATTGTCCAGCGGCTGCCCGTCCGGATTGAGCTTACTGACTACGATCCCGAAAAGAGTCCCCTGTTCATTGGCCTGTCGGTCGTCCCCTACGTGTACGTCAAGGAGCCGCCCACGGGGCCGCATGCCGGGGAAGTCTTGCAACCATTTCTCGTACTTCCAAAAGGTGCAGTGGATCCCAAACCTTGACCCGCATCGGTCCCCTGGGCCGCCAAGGAATCACGTATCATGAGCAACGTCGCAGTTGCCCCAGCCGCAGCCAGCCGTCCGGCGATCAATGCCTGGATCGTCGCTGCCGCCGTGATCATCCCCACGTTTATGGAGGTTTTGGACACGACGGTTGCGATTGTCGCGCTGCGGTACATCGCGGGCGACCTGTCGGCGGCGGTGGTCGACGCCGAATGGATCCTCACGAGCTACCTCGCCGCGAACGCCACCATCCTGCCGATCACCGGCTGGCTCTCGGCCCGCCTGGGCCGTCGCAACTATTTCCTAGCGTCGATCGCAGTCTTTACCATCGCCTCGGCACTTTGCGGCATGGCCACCAGCCTGTGGCAGATCATCCTATTCCGGGTCATCCAGGGCCTGGCCGGCGGCGGGTTGCAGCCTTCGAGCCAGGCAATCCTGATTGATAGTTTCCCGCCCGAGAAGCAGGGGACGGCCATGACCATGTTCGGCATGGCGGCACTAACAGCGCCAGTCGTCGGCCCAACGCTCGGCGGGTATCTCTCCGACTATCACAATTGGCGTTGGATCTTCTACATCAACATCCCGATCGGTTGCCTCGCGCTGTTGCTATCCTACTTCATTGTGAAAGATCCGGATTATCTCCAGCAGGAGCGTGCCCGGCTGCGACAAATGCCGCTCAATTTCGACTACATCGGCCTGGTGCTCTTGGCGCTGGTTATGGTCGCATGGGAAGTGCTGATCACCAAGGGCCAGGAGTGGGACTGGCTGGCGGACCCGTTTGGAAAGGTCCAGACGCTGCTGCTAATATTCGTGCTGGGGGGGGCCGGCCTGGTCGTCTGGGAGTTGCGCAGAGACAACCCAGTGGTCAATTTCCGGCCGCTGGGCGAGCGCAACTTCTGGGTGTGCTGCATCATCATCTTTTGCGCGTACTTCGAGCTCTACGCTGTGAGCACGTCGCTGCCGGGACTGCTCCAATCGCTGTTTGGCTACGATGCCTACCACTCGGGGCTGGTCATGTCCCCGTCCGGCCTCGCCTCGGTCACCATGCTGCTGGTCTGCGGCGTGCTGCTCGGCCGAGGCGTTGACGCCCGCTGGCTGATCGGGGGGGGCATGCTCGTCGTGGCGGCCGGCGGCTATTGGATGTCGGTGATGAATCTCGAAATCAGCCCGTGGCAGGCGATCTTGCCGCGCGTAGTCACGATCGCCGGCCTGGGGATGGCCTTCGCCCCGATTAACGTGGCCGCTTTCATCTATACGCCCCGCCATCTGCGCGCCGCGGCCGTGGGCCTATTCGCCTTGCTCCGCAACGAGGGAGGTAGCTTCGGCACGTCGATGGCCCAGACCCTGCAGGTACGCCGTGATCAGTTCCACACGTGGCGCGTGGGGGAATTTCTCGATCCCTTCAACCGCACAGTCAGTTCCTACCTGGAGCGGGCCCAGGCGTTCTTCTTCCAGCAAACCGGGGATGCTCCCAAATCGCACCGGATGGCATTGCAAAGGCTGGCGGATCTCCGGGAACAGCAAGCGTCGTCGCTGGCCTACTTCGACGTCTTCTTCGTGTCGGCCGTCCTGGCGGTGGCGCTCGCGTTCCTGGTGCTGCTGATGAAGCGCTCGGTGGCCGAAAAGGGTGCCCACGTCGGGGGAGAATAAACTTGATAGCCTCAACGCCGCAACTTAGGAAGCCCGTAATGTCTGATCTCAAATCGACATTCCAAAGCGTGCGGTCGGCGACCCGCTCTCTGGCTGCCAGGCTCTCCGCTGAGGACCAGATGGTCCAATCATGTCCAGACGCTAGTCCGGTCAAATGGCATCAGGCCCATACCACCTGGTTCTTTGAGACTTTCGTGCTACAGGCCTTCTTGGCAGACTACCAACCCTTCCACGAGGCGTTCCGTTGGCTCTTCAACAGCTATTACAACTCGCTCGGGGAAGAGATTCCCGATAAGAAGCTGCGAGCTTCATTTTCCCGCCCTTCACTCGAAGAGGTCGTTGCGTACCGGGCGTACGTTGACCAAGAGATGCAGAGACTTCTCGTGCGTCCCGTTGATGATGAGGCGTCACGGCGGATTATCTTGGGCTTGAACCACGAGCAGCAGCACCAGGAACTTGCCCTGACTGACATTAAGCATGCGTTTTTTTCGAATCCTCTCCATCCTTCGTACGCGGTCGAATCCCTCTTGGAAGAGACGGATACTGCGGCCCCGAAACTCGATTGGCACACCTTCGACGGAGGGCTGATCGAGATCGGCCATCCGTCCCAGCCGGATAATCCTCTGGAGTTTTGCTTCGATAACGAAGCTCCTCGACACAAGGTCTACTTGAAGCCGTTCCAGATCGCAAACCGCGAAGTCACCTGCGGTGAATACCTGAAATTCATGACCGACGGCGCCTACACGCGTCCTGAACTCTGGCTCTCTGCCGGCTGGGATACCGTGAAGAACGCGGGCTGGCAGGCGCCTCTCTATTGGCGACGTGATGCCAGCGATAAGACCGGCTGGCGCGTCTTCACGCTGCGGGGCTGGGCTGGACTGTCCAAGCTGCTTGATGTGCCGGTGTGTCACATCAGCTTCTTCGAGGCCGATGCCTTCGCACGTTGGTGGGGTGGCCGACTTCCTACGGAAGCGGAATGGGAATGTGTCGCGAGCCAATCGCCCGTACGCGGAAATCTACTCGATACAGGGAGGCTGCATCCCGCCAAGGCGGCACGGTGTGGGCGTCCAGCAACTTTTCGGGGACTGTTGGGAATGGACGGCCAGCGCTTATACCGGCTATCCGGGATACAAACCTTTCCCCGGGGCATTGGGCGAATACAACGGCAAGTTCATGTCTGGCCAGATGGTTCTGCGCGGAGGATCCTGCGTCACGCCCGCGAACCATGTGCGCGCGACGTATCGTAACTTCTTTCAACCGGCGACTCGGTGGCAATTTACTGGCTTACGTTTGGCACTTTGAATGGTTTTACCCACATGACTATGTACCCTATTGCACTCGACTCGACGCGCCCTTCTTCGTTGGATACGCGCGCACCGCTGATCCGGGAAGTTCAGGCGCGGTTTGCGTGGGCGACCCCGTTCTCTTGCGCCGTGGATGTTCTACGACGCGCGCGGCTCCCGTATTTTCGAACGCATCACCCAGCTCCCGGAGTACTACCCCACTCGCACCGAGCGCGGCATCCTGGCGAACTGCGGCGATGCGATCATCGCTGCCGCTTGTCCTGACAAATCAGAAGCAGTGCGGCTTGTTGAGCTGGGTGCCGGCACCGCCTCGAAGACTGCCATCTTGCTCGCTGCCGCCGCGAGATGGCAGAGCGACGTGCTGTACACACCGGTGGACGTATCTTCCGATGCTCTGGACGTTGCCTGCGAGACGATCGCAAGCTCGCTGCCAGAGGTAGTTGTATCGCCCATTGTAGCGAACTATGTGACGCACCCACCCCTCCTCGATCCCTTCAACGGAACGACGCTGGGATTATACGTCGGTTCGAGCATCGGCAACTTCACGCCCCAAGAGGCGCGAACAATTCTTCGCAATCTGAGCGGTCAACTGCGAGCCGGTGATGCGTTGCTGCTTGGGGTAGACATGGTGAAAGACGAGCGGACACTGGTGGCTGCCTACGATGACCGAGACGGGGTCACGGCAGAATTCAACCTGAACATGCTACATCGCCTGAATCGAGAGCTTGAAGCTGATTTCGAGCCCGATAGGTTTCGCCACCGCGTTCTTTGGAATCGCGCGCAGTCACACATCGAGATGCACCTGGAGAGTACCTGCGACCAACAGGTACGGATCGCTGCCGCCGGCCTCGATGTCCATTTCGCGAGAGGCGACCGCATTCACACCGAGAACAGCTACAAGTTTACCGATAGGACGATCTACGCTCTTCTCAGAGCCGCAGGCTTTGAGGTCGAACAGACGTGGACAGACCAGCGCGGTTGGTATTCCGTTACGCTCGCCCGCATCCGATAAGGCGTCGTATGGCACCGCAACGCTTTGACGTGATTGTTATGGGCGTGGGTCAGGCGGGAAAGCCGCTGGCTCTCGACTTGGGCGGTGCCGGTCGCAGGACCGCCGTCAGCATCTAGGAACTGTAGGAGAGCCCATGGAGACTCACAACAACCGCGTTAGTTTGGACCAGCACTGGGTGGCATCGGCATCCGGAGACTTGGAAGCAGAACACCAGATCTATGACGATCATGTCGTCTGCGAATATCCGCAGTCAGGGGAAAAGATCCGTGGCCGCCACAACCTCCAGGCTTTGCGTGGCCACCATCCGGAAAAACCAGGCGGCTTCGTGATCCGCCGCATCGTGGGCATGAACGATCTGTGGATCACCGAGTACGTCATCAAGTATGAGGCCACGGCTTTCCAGACGATCAGCATTATGGAGTTTCAGAATGGCAGGGTCATCCATGAAACTCAATACTTTGCCGAACCGTTCGAACCGCCCGCATGGCGCTCGCAATGGGTCGAAGTAGAAAAGGGCAAATAGCACGCGGGATGTCGAATTGGCAGCGAGACAAACGAAGGTGAGCACATCGCGACCTCCACAGCATTCAGGAGTCTGGGCCCCAGACTCGCTTTCATCGTATTTTAACTCGCGATTCGAGGGCTTATGGATCACTACGATGCCATCGTAATAGGGTCGGGACAGGCAGGAACCCCGCTGTCCATCGCACTGTCCGAGGCTGGACGAAAAACAGCCCTTGTAGAGAGTCAGCATCTCGGAGGCACGTGCGTCAATGTAGGCTGCACACCGACGAAGACCATGGTCACCAGCGCGAGCATTGCCTACCTGGCTCGGCGCGCCGCCGACTATGGCGTTCACTGCGGACCTGTCGACGTTGACATGGCGCAAGTCCGAGGGCGCAAGCAGGCTATTGTGGACGACTTCCGCGGCGGAGTGCAGCGCCGCCTGGAAAATGCCAAGAACGTCGAGCTCATTTTTGGCGAAGCGCACTTTACCGATCCCCGTGTCGTCGAAGTAAGGCTCACGGCCGGCGGCACGCGGGCATTGACTGCCGACACCATTTTCATCAATACCGGCGCTCGGCCCACACAACCTCGCATCGCCGGACTCGATTCAGTGAGAGCTCTGGACTCCACTTCGATCATGGAGTTGCAAGAGCTGCCGGAACATTTGCTGGTTCTGGGGGGTGGCTATGTCGGCCTGGAATTCGGCCAGATGTTTCGCCGCTTCGGCAGTGCGGTCACCGTCGTGCAGTACGGAAAACAGCTCTTGGATCGGGAGGACCCGGACGTTGCCGCTGAAGTGTGCAAGCTGCTACAGGCGGATGGCATTGAGATCCTGCTCGAAACCGAAGCGGTCGGCGTAGTTGGCAGCGCCTCTGGCGTCGGTTTAGAGCTACGCGGCCGTGCGGGAGTTCGGACCGTCAGCGGCTCCCACCTGCTGATCGCCACGGGCCGAGTGCCGAATAGCGAGCGGCTCAACCTCGCCGCCGCCGGCGTAGACGTCGACGCCCGCGGCTTCATCCCGGTGAACGACCGGCTGGAAACCAACGTCGCCGGCATCTACGCCTTGGGGGACATCAATGGTGGCCCGGCGTTCACGCACGTCTCGTACGATGACTATCGCATCATCCGCAACAACCTGCTTCGTGGCGGGCAGTCGTCGACGAGAGACCGACTGGTTCCGTACGCCGTGTACATCGACCCACAGCTGGGACGGATCGGCCTAACCGAGCAGGAGGCGCGGGCGCTGGGCCGCACGATCCGAGTCGCGAAGATTCCGATGACCTGGGTGGCACGTGCCGTGGAAACGGCCGAATCGCGCGGCTTCATCAAGGCCATCGTCGATGCCGAGACCCGGCAGATCCTGGGGGCGGCCGTCTTGGCCGTCGAAGGCGGCGAGATCATGTCGATGCTGCAGATCGCCATGATGGGCAAGCTTCCCTACACCGCACTCGAAGACGGGATCTTTGCGCATCCGGCCTTTGCCGAGGGATTGAACACCTTGTTCATGTACATGGAAAAATAAGCAGGGCCACCTGACATCGCCATTGGCAAGGCGTGTCATTGGCCAGGCCTTCGCCACCTGGACAGGTTTAAGGAAGATTCGAGTTGCTTATGGCACGGTTGTTGTCAGTCAACGTGGCTTACCCCCGAGAGATCGCATGGCGTGGTAAGACGGTTTACACGTCGGTGTGGAAGGAGCCGGTCAAGGGACGACGCCTGGTGCGACGACTCAATGTCGATGGCGACGCGCAGGGCGATCTGGCCGGTCATGGTGGAGAGCACCGCGCTGTGCTGGTCTACCAAATCGATTCTTATCACCACTGGGAGCGAGAGCTGAAGCGCGTCGGGAGCATCACCGACGATCACCGCAATCTCACGAGTCACCGCGGCGGTTTTGACACAGACGGTCTTTTCGCACCCATCCGTGACGTTTTCCGCAAATCGTGTTGCGACTTCCGGTGAATTGCCGGGTTGATAACCTGGTGCGGTCGCCGAGCTCAGTCTTTCTGCCATTCTCACTAAATCGGCGATCGATTCCGCCTGCATTTTTTCCATGACTTTGCCACGGTGAGCTTTGACGGTAATTTCGCTGATGCCCAGTTCGGCACCGACTTGTTTATTCAGCAGGCCGGAAACGACCAGGTCCATGACTTCGCGTTCGCGTGGAGTGAGGGACGTAACGCACTGCCGGAGTTGTCGCATCTCGCTCTGCTGGGCAAGTGTCGATCGGCTGCGCTCAATGGCCTGCCGGATGGCACTGAGCAGATCATCGTCGTTCAAGGGTTTGGTGAGGAACTCGACTGCGCCGGCTTTCATGGCGCGCACGGTTTTGGGCACATCGCCATAGCCGGAGATGAAGATGATCGGCATGTCGCTGCGGTCACTGGCGATACGTTCCTGAAGTTCAAGGCCGTTCAGACCGGGCAAAGTCAGGTCGAGTAGGAGACAGCTCGGAGTCTCCGCGCGGACGAGTGAGAAATTCGTCGGCGGATTGAAAGGCTTCCGCCCGCCAGCCCTCGAAACGTATCAGGGATTCCAACGATTCTCGCACCGAGACATCATCGTCAACGACAAACACAATTGGCGTTGCATCCGACATGGCACACCTCGACCCTACATGTTCAATCTAATTCGTCCCTAGGGCAGCGCACATCGCCTGCAGCAAAGCCATGTCACTGAACGGCTTGAGCAGGCAGGCGACCGCGCCTTCTTCGACCACACTTGACCGAGAGGTTTCATCCTTGTGCCCGGTGATGAACACAATCGGAATCTGCTGGTTGCGATGCTTCAATTCACGCTGAACGTCGTACCCACTCATGCCCGGCATGGCAATGTCCAGAATCAGGCATTTCGTTTCCTCCACGCACTCGGAAGCGAGAAAATCTTCCCCCGACTTGAATGGCTGCACCGCAAAGCCGAATTCTCTGATCAGGTCAGGTAGCGACTCACGCACCGACTCATCATCATCAACAACGGAGACGAGTAAACGTTTGCCCATTACAAATTCCTCGCAACCTCCGCGGGTTGGTTAGCGGCGGGTTTTCGAGGCGAGCTCGGCAGGCGCCCGCCGGTCGCGCTCCCGAGACTCTGAGGTATGGAGAATGAAAATGTCGCACCGAGACCGTCGTTTGGCTGAGCCCAAATGCGGCCCTGATGATTTTCGATAATCGATTTGCTGACCGCCAACCCGATCCCCATGCCGCCGTTTTTGGTGGTGTAAAACGCGTCAAAAAGTCGGCCGACGGCCAGCGGATCGAGACCGATCCCGCTGTCCTGCACGGTCAGACGGACGTGACCAGCTTCATCGCACTGTGTGTGAATCAGTAACTGCCGCGCGCGGTCGTGCACGTCGATCATCGCATCCGCTGCGTTTTGCAGCAGGTTCATGATAACCTGCTGAAGCTGTACTCGGTCGCCCGTAACTAGCGGAAGATCTTCGGCCAGCTCGGACCGCACAATCACGCGAGTACCTTGCAGCTTGCTCGACAGCAGCGCGACCACTTCTCGCGAGGCTTCGTTCAGATCGACCAACTCGCTGGCGGCCTGTCGCTTGCTGAACAACGCCCGCAATCGTGTGATAACTTCGGAAGCGCGATTGCCGTCGCGGATCGTGCGGCGGGCCGTTTCACGCGCGCCTTCAATATTCGGAGGCTCGGCATCGAGCATTCGCAAGCAGGTGCTGGCGTTGGTGATGATGCCGGAAAGCGGCTGATTGACTTCGTGCGCGATCGACGCGGTGAGCTGACCCATCATCGTCATGCGCGTCATGTTGGCCAGTTCCGCCTGCGTGATGCGCAGTGCCTCCTGCGCTTGCTTGGATTCCGTGATATCGCGAATAAAGGCGGTGAAGATCCACTCCTCGCCAAGTTTAAGTGGCATGACTTCCAACTCGACTGGAAATTCTGCGCCGCCACGGCGGATTGAGGTCAATTCCAGGCGCCGCCGCAGCAGCGGGCCTTGACCCGTGGCCAGAAAATGCCGCACACCGCGCTCGTGTGCCATGCGGTGCGACTGCGGAATAATCAATTCAGACATGTGCTGGCCGATTGCTTCGACACTGCTCCAGCCGAACACGATTTCGGCCTGCTTATTCCAACTGGTGATAGTTCCGAAAGCATCAATCGTGACCACGGCATCGAGCGCCGTGTCGATGATCAATTGTGTTCTTTCGTTCGTCTTGCGTAATTCCTGCTGCGACTGCTTGAGGTCTTCGATGTCGGTGGATGTGCCGACAAACTTGATGATTGTCCCTTCCGCATCACGCAGCGCGACGGCCCGATTGAGATGCCAGCGATAGGCGCCGTCCCAAGCCCGGCGAAAGCGAGTTTCCATTCCAAAATCCCGACCGGAGCGGATCCCTTGCCAAAAAACCGTGGCGGCGGCTTCGCGATCATCGGGATGGACCGCCTCCATCCATGCTTCGGGCCGCGACAAAACATACTCGAGCGCCTGACCGGTGTATTCCAGCCAGTTTTGATTCACGAAATCGGGCGTGCCATCCGGTCGAATCGTCCATGCCGCAACGGGAATCAGTTGCAGCAGGCCGACTTGCAATTGCAACTGTTCATTGGCGGCGGCGAGTTCACTCGTTCGCTGCGCGACTCGCTGATCGAGTTCTTCGGCAAGCCGCTTCTGTCTGGTACGCAGCCGAGCTTCGTGCAGCGCAATTAGGGCATGGTTGGCCGCCACTCTTAAAAGAAGCTCTTCGGTCTGGCCGGGGAAATCCGAACGCTCCGCCCCCGCCACGAGCATGCCGACTTCGCCATGCAATCCAATTCGCAGGGGCACGATCGACAGATTCCTGTCTCCAAAGCGGCCCTCAATCCGCGAGGGCCATTTCTGGGGATCATTTCCCAATAGCCCGTTAAGCTGTGCGCCGACCTCACGCGGCTGCGTCGCCGCAGCGCAATCGTGTGCTACCCGCGCCAACTCGAGGGTAACGTCGCCCGGCGGGTCTTTCAGTTGCACGTAGATCAATTGTAAATGGAGCATGCGTTGCAGTACGTCGATCAGTGTGCGACCGATCTGGGATGAAGCGCCACCTGTCCAGAGCGAGGGAAGAGCCGCCATGCTGATTAGGTCGTTGATGCAACGTTCCAGGTGCTTGACCTGTTCGCCGGGATGTTTCTCTCGCACGTCCATTTTTATGCTCGTCGCTGGCGCAGCTCACGCAAAAACTCTTCCGGAGGCACGTAGAACGGATTGAACTGAAGCATGCCGCCGATGATGACCATCGGATGCGTCCGCATGATGTCGATGACCGTATCGCCTCCGAACTTCGCTAGATCGTAGACGCAAATGACCGCATCCTCGTGGCGGCTCCATACCTCATTCACGCGCGATTCGAACTCGACGAGATTGTCAATATGCGATCGACCGTCTGCCGCCCAGTCCATCTGGCAGACGATTCGGCTGAGCGGAAATCCCGCCTTGTCGTTGCCGCTAGCCAGTTGCTCAAACTCCTCGAGCATGCGGTCCTGATCGAACCGGCCTTCTCGCAGGTACGCTTCGACGTTGGTGCGAAGCTCCAATTGCCCGCTTCGCAGGACGGCGGTCGCATCGATTCCCGCAGCAGTCAATCTTTCCAGATGATCGCGACGTGCGCCCGGATTGACGACATGAACCGCTTTGTGACCGCATTCGAACCCATCCTTAATGAACGGCATCAGAACGCGATACTGTTCATCAGCACTGTTAAAAAAAGCACAGACATGGCGTATCTCACCAAGCTGAGAGCCAGCAAACGGTATCGGGGCCGTGGATTTCAAGGCGTATTCCCTCCCTGCTCGGCGTAAACGGAAGATACGTCATGCGTCTAGGAGCCGTCATCATACTTTAGTATTGGGTTGGTCTGTCAATCAGTATCGCCAATACTTTCGTCCAATAGATTGATTCTCGCGGTTTGCTAACTTTTGAGAAGCGTCCTTATATTCGATCCCCAGCGTAGTCTTGGGGTTGATTTTGACGAACTGTGGTGTTGATTGCTGAAGCGCGGCGGTTTCGCCCTCGGCGCGACATGCCGCGGAAACACATTAGCGGAGAAAAATGATGATTACTGCCGACGACATTCGTACTACGAGAATTGCCCTCAATAACGGATCCGGTGCCATCCCCGCGCTCGGCTTTGGCACGCTCATTCCCGACCCCGTAGCAACCAGAAATGCGACGAAGGCTGCGCTCGAGGCCGGATTTCGCCTGCTCGACACTGCGGAACGTTACCGAACTGAAAAAGAAGTCGGCGAAGCGATGCAGCAGGTGTTCCAAGAGGGGCAGATCAAGCGGGAGGACGTTTTTGTCATTACGAAGCTCTGGAACACAAATCATCGTCCTGAACACGTCAAACCTGCTTTCGAAGCCAGTCTCAAGAAGCTTCAACTTGACTTTGTCGACCTTTATCTCATCCACACTCCCTTCGCTTTCAAGCACGGAGACGATCAGGATCCGAGGGATGCGGACGGCAACGTAATCTATGACAAAGAGGTGACATTACTGGATACCTGGAGGGCGTTGGAGCGATTGGTAGATGAGGGCAAGTGCAAGGCCATCGGATTATCCGACGTCAACCTTGAGCAGGTGCAAAGTATCTATGAAGCTGCAAGGATCAAGCCTGCGGTCGTTCACGTCGAATCTCATCCCTATCTACCGGAATGGGATCTGCTGAATTATTGCCGAGAGCATGGCATCGTGCTGCAAGCTTTCGCAGCACTGGGCCATAGTAGCGAGCCCAAGTTGCTGGAAGACCCGATCATCATCGGTATCGCCAAGCGGGTCAACAAGACCCCGGCCCAGGTCTTGCTCGCCTGGGCGATCCAGCGCGGGACTGCCCTTCTCACGACCTCGAAGACGACCAGCCGCATCCAGGAAAACTTCGATGTTTCCGCCATTCCTGAAGACGCCGTGCGAGAGATTAGCGAGGGAATCAAGTCGCGGGTTAGGTTTAATGCCGTTGTGAAGACCGGTGTTCCCGGATTTATTCCGAGAGGCAAGTGATTCTAAGTAAGTCCCTCGTCAGCACGCATCGTCGTTTTGAGTCCGAGTGACGCCAATGTGCAAAGTCACGACGTATCGCCGCCCCCAAAGTCGCACCCTTGCTGAACAGTTATTCAATGACCCATGTTTCCCTGATAGCCGTTGTGGATGACGACGAATCGCTCCGTGAATCGCTGGAAGGTCTGCTCAAGTCGATCGGTTACGACACTGCGGTGTTCTCGTCGGCTGAAAGCTTTCTTAGTTCGGACGTATTGACTAAAACGGCCTGCCTCATTCTTGACGTCCGTATGCCGGGGATGAGCGGGCCTGAACTGCAGCGGGAGTTGATCCGCCGCCAGCGGAATATCCCGATCATCTTCATTACGGCGCATGACGAAGGTGTGGTCGCGCGCGTAATGGCCGACGGAGCGGTGGATTGCCTGCTTAAGCCTTTTAGTGAAGAGTCGCTGTTGAAGGCGATCGGTCGAGCTTTATCGGGCTAGAATCACGGCGAGGAGTTGTTCGTCTCGGTGGCTTCGAATCCGGCGGTTGCATCGTAAATGACGATAGTTCCGCCTTCGCTCCCCGCCGCCAAAGTCTTCCCGTCGGGCTTCCACGCAACCGTCGTTATCGGAAACGGATGATCAAGAAATGAGAGCATCAATTTGCCGGTCACGGGATCCCACACTCTCACCGAACGATCGCTACTCGCCGAAGGCAGACGGTGGCCATCCGGGTGCCAGGCGATTTTCATAACCGATTCCGTATTCCCTAGGAGCGTCTGTTTTTTCGCACCAGTTGCCGGATCGCAAATATGGATCATGGAGTCCGCTCCGGCCGACGCGATCGATTTCCCATCGAGACTCCAAGCGACACCGTTTGCCGAATGGTTATGCAAACGCACTTTCCATATCTGCTCGCCCGATTCGACGTCATGGACCCGGACCGTCCCGTCCTCCCAGGCGCTCGCTAAACGTCGGTCGTCTAAACTCCACGCCGTTGAATAACAAAAGGAAGGAGGACCGCCGAGGGTTCTTAGCAGCGCCCCGCTTTCAGCGTTCCACACAAAAATGTTGCCACTCTCATCAGCCGCTGCCAAGGCACCACGGTGATGGCTCCAGGCCAGCGAGTAAATCGGTCCGACCTTACCGGACAAAGTGCGAGCTTCGGTGCCAGTTTCGACATTCCAAATGTGGACGGTCGAGCCGCTACCGCCTGAAGCCAACAGTTTTCCATTCGGGTTCGAACAGACCGAGCGGCTGTTCGATTCTTGTTTACCGAAAATGATCGGTGTGTCGCGCTCTTTTCGGGTCAAGCAACTTTACTTTGCCGCTGCCATCCGATGCGGCGATACGTAGGCCATTTGGTGACCAGGCAAGATCATTCACGCCTCCATTGCGGACATCCAAGTGGGGAGTCTCGCTCCGCGTCGCGGCCGACCAGAACTTGATCGTTCCATCGCAGCTACTAGAAACCAACTGCTGATTGTTGTCGCACCAGACGATCGAAGTGACTGCGCTGCTATGACCGCGAAATGCGACTCGTTCTTTGCCGTCGCTGGTATTCCAAATGCGGATCGTTTGGTCATCGCCGCCTGTCGCCAACTCCGCCCCATCAGTTGACCAACTGACACAGCGAATACCTTGTGTGTGCCCAGCAAGCGTTGAAACGATGGAGCCATCGCGAGTGTCCCAAATTTTACATGTCTGATCGTTGCTGACCGACGCAAGCCTGACCCCGTCTGGATGCCAGGCCACCATGTTGACCCAATTCTTGTGGTCCACGAGGACCTTGGGATTATCCGGATCGCTATGATCCCAGATACGTATGCTGGCGTCCTGACTTGCGGTCGCGATTCGATTTATGCTCGGATGCCACGCTAAGGCCCTTATGCCCTGGGTGTGGCGCTTCCACCAACCGATCACGTCACCGTTCTTCGCCCACCAAACCCATAACAAAGCGTCTTTTCCCCCTGCAGCCAAAAACGTTCCGTCAAAACTCCAGGCCACCGAGTAGAGCGGACCGCCTTGACCACGAAATGTCCGTAATTCTTGTCCTGTTTTCGCATCCCAAGTTTTTACGCTTCCGTCCCAACCGGCCGAAGCGAGTTGGGAGCTATCTGGACTCCAACTCACGGAAAACACCGGCCTGTCGTGACCTTTAAGCCGACGGATTAGATTTCGGCTCTTGGCGTCGAACACATAAATAACAGGATCGTGCCCTGCTGTTGCGAGCAGCTTGCCGTCAGGACTTGCCGCAATGCACCAAAGCTCCGCATCCGTTACCGGCGACGTAGAGAGATCACGGTGGCAAAGGCCATTCAGATAGAACCATTCCCAGCCGCGAAGATCTGGTTGCGAGTCTTTCCATGGCGTCAGCCAGTCATGAACGCGACCGATGCCACTGGGGGAGTTTGCAGCCTGGCCGCATAGGTTCATCTCGGCAGCGTACAAATTACGACGAACTGCTGCTCCACGCTCTTCCGACTGTTCGTGCAATCCTTCGGCGCGGGCTTGCGCCTCAATCGCGTTTCCTCGTTCCTTTTCATAACGCGTTGCCAGCTTGCCGTTCTCGTCAGCAAGTTGTTCGAAATGGAGCATGGCAACCAGCGAGCCGGTGGCGAGCACCAATAATAAGACTGCCACAGCCAATAGCGAAGCAGCCAGACCGCGATGCCGACGAACCCAATGAATCAGGCGTCCTATGGGACCGATCGGCTTGGCCATGATCGGCTCGTGCCGCAAAAAACGCCGCAAGTCAGCCGCTAATTCCGCAGCAGACGCGTAACGATGCGCCGGTTCTTTTCTTAAACACATCAGACATACCGTCTCCAGTGCGCGAGGCACCTGTGCATTGAGCCTCGCCGGCGGTACGGGCTCTTCAGCAATCACTTGGCGTTCGGTTTCTGCTGTCGAATTAGCTCTGAACGGGGGACGGCCCGTGAGCAATTCATACAAAATCGCACCTAAGGAATACACGTCGCTGGCAGGTCCAATTCGATCGAGCTGGCCAAGAGCTTGTTCGGGGGGCATGTAGCTGGGAGTGCCAAGCCGGTCGCCATGAAATGTCAATTGCGTCTCAGCGTTAAGTTGCTGAGCCAACCCAAAGTCGCTGATTTTAGGCTGCCCCTCCTCAGTAAGCAGAACATTCGCGGGTTTCAAATCGCGGTGCACAATCCCGTTTCGGTGTGCAAAATCGACGGCGTCGGCGAGCGTGGCCACGGTTTCGGCGGCATTCGTCGCTGAAAACGGAATGCCAGCCAGTTTCTGTGCCAGTGTGCCGCCGCCAAGCAATTCCATCGTGAAGTACGGGCGTCCAGCGACCTCGCCCACGTCGTGCACTTGTACGATGTGCGGATGCGTGAGCTGCGCCTCGGACTTGGCCTCGCGAGTGAAACGCTCCAATTCCGCTCGACTAGCAAATACCCCGGATAGCAGCATTTTGAGGGCAACGAGGCGATTCAGCTTGAGATGCCGCGCTTTGTAGACAATGCCCATCCCGCCGTGTCCGAGAACGCTTACGATTTCGTACCCGTCGATGTGCGGGAGCTCGGCGGTTGTGAGCGATTGGCCATCGCCTCGGGCAACGAGCTGGGTCGAAATGGATGGGAACAGCGATTCAAGTTTGCCTTCGAGTCGCCGAACTTCCAACAGGTTGCATTTGACTGCCTCTATCAGTTGTGGGTGCTCTAAGCAGGCCGCCTCTACGTTGCGATCGGTGGCTAGGATTTCGGCCACGAGCGCTTTGACGATGTCGTGCTGATCCATATCCGACACTCGCGAAGTCATTTCCCGTCAAAACAGCCTGGTGGCAAGGGCAGCAAATCCGGACACACGGCGCATACTTGTTGCGGTGTCACTTCGCTCGCCAGCAACCTGTCGAGGATCGGCGGTATGCGAGGGTCGTGAGGCATAGGTAGCAAGTGGTCAGTCAGCACCATGTGCAGGAACTATCGGCGTCATTGCTGACGTTTGACCGTCGGCCACTAACCACTATTGGGCCGGCCACTATTGGTCCGGCGCAAATCGACCAAGGTTTCCGATAGCAACTGCAAGCCATGAATCAAACGGCGCTTAACCGTCATTGAGCAAACACCGAGCACCTCGGATGCCTCGGCATGCGAAAGCCCTTGGATTCGAACTAGGTAGAATGCCTCGCGCTCGATTTCTGGCAAGTTGTCAATCGCCTCGAACATCCGTCGGCTATTGGTGCTAAGTTCGGAATCGTCGCTAGCAGGTGCGATCACGCCTTCCTCCAAGAGCGAGGCGGCTGTCGGCCCCTTGTCCAATCGCCGGGCCATATCATTGAGTTCCCACCGCATGTGCTGGCTAGCCAAGGCGAAGAATTGGCGAACGTTGCCGGGGCGGGCCTCGCGAAGTGCCTTGAGCAGTCTTTCGACCACGCCGCTGAGCATTTCGTCCGACTGCAAATTCAGCGGCGGCCGGGTCAAACGGGGGTAGCTGCGGTGAAGCATTGCAGCGCAGAGCTGCGACAACCGGCGAACGGCCCTATCGATCAAGGCACGAATGATCGGCTCGCTGGGCTCCTCGCCACCGAGGGCGTCCAGATACCGTTGGACCACGGCGGTGGTACAGTCCGCTTCCATGTCAACGCGCTTAGATTCTACGGACAGCCGAAGAAATCGTGCTTGGTGCGTACCGCCCATTGTAGCGGCAGCGCGGCAAATAACAACCTTCGCACGTAGCCGCAAATTACTGCCGAAGTCTCTTGTGTTGGGAGAGTTGCGCGCACAGAATCGCTGTGCTTGAACGTCTCTGTTCATTTCCCAGCGGTTCGATGTTGCCCTCGTTCGCTTAGTAAGGCAACGGAACAAATCACGATCAGCCGAGATGCGTGACGGAGAACCGACATGCCGGGTTGATCCCGGCCGCGGTCGATTCTCCGGAACCACGAATTGGAGATGAAATATGAAAGTCAAAACATGGGTTGCGCCCACAACTTCCCGGCGTAGGAATGCCCTTCGTGATGGCGTGCAGGGCGTCGATTTACCGGACCTTTCGTGGACAGGTGCGGGTCGTCGGCACGTCTTCACGTCGGGTCGAGTGACCGTGTCGGACATGCTGGCCTCGCAAGCCACGATTTCCCTGGAGAATGCCCGGCTCAACTCCGCACTGGAGCAGGAGCGCCTCGAGCGTAAGCGGGCCGAGGCAGAGCTCGCGCCAGGCGCAGGCTGAATTGGCCCATGTGACGCGGGTGACGACGATGGGCGAGTTAGCCGCGTCGATCGCCCACGAAGTCAATCAACCCATCACCGGAGTCGTGATCAATGGCAACGCATGTCTGCGCTGGTTGTCTCGCGTCCCGGACGAGTCCATCGAGCTGAAGGAAGCCCGCGAAGCGATCCAGAGGATCATTCGCGACGGCAACCGAGCTGGGGAAATCATTCATCGAATCCGGGCGCTCTTCAAGAAAACGGAACTGACCAAGGATCCGCTGGATCTCAACGAAACCGTCCGGGAAGTCATCGTTCTCGCTCGCAACGAAATGGAAAAGCAGCGGGTCGTGCTGCGGTTGGAATTGTCGTCCGACCTGCCCCACGTCGCCGGAGATCGAATCCAATTGCAGCAAGTCTTGCTCAACCTGATATTGAACGCAATCGACGCGATGGCAGCGGTCGAGGGACGGACACGTGAGCTCGTCGTTCAGACGCAGAGCCGTGAAGAGCAGGAAGTGATGGTGACCGTCCGCGATTCTGGCACCGGGCTCCATCCTGAAAGCATTGCGCATGTCTTTACTGCGTTCCATACTACAAAGCCCGGCGGACTCGGGATGGGATTGTCGATCAGCCGCTCCATTGTCGAAAATCATTCTGGGCGGCTCTGGCTGACGACGCATGACGGTCCGGGTGCCAGCTTTCACTTCGCCCTGCCGGCAATCCCGCACGTGAATTCGTAGTCGGTTTCGCGAGAGTCGCTGAGAGTTTTCTGCGGTGACCGAACAGTATTCTGCGGCGAGCGAGCCGCTTTGTTCGTTGCGTGCTTTGATGCGCAGGCCGCGTGGCAGAACTACATATTCGAGCAGACCGAATCCGCCCGGGATCAGGAGGGCGAGGATTTGCGCTGCCGATCAGAGCGCGCCATGAGATGAGTGCATGGGGCTATATCCGCGTCATGCGGGCGACCCACTCCGGTGGGTAGCCGGACTCGTACCTTAGGTATCGTCGATACCTTCGTCCAATAGTGTCTTTTCCTTGCGGCTCATAATCTGAGTGGCGTCGTGATTGATCCGGTCGAATCGGATTTTTGCGACGGAGATTCTGGCTAAGAAGCTCGCCATGATCCCTCAAAGAATCCTGATCGTGACAGCCGCCGGAAGCCCGGACGCTTCGTTCGCTCACGGACAAAGGATTGAGTGCACCACCCGGTGCCGGAAACAATTGAGGCGACGACTTTCCACGCCGAGGATCGAGGCCGCAAAGGAAGGACGTTCGCCCTTGCCTTGGATGTTGAAGGTAAAGCCATGAGCGATGATTTCAGTGGTCCGAAAAAGCGGATTGTGATTCTTGGCGGCGGGTTCGGTGGAGTCTATACCGCACGAAATCTGGAGCGGCTTATCAAGCAAGCTCCGGGCGTCGAAATCGTCCTGGTGAGCCGGGACAACTTTCTGCTAATGACTCCGCTGTTGTTCGAGGTTTGCTCGGGTATTCTCGACGTGCGGCATTGTGCGTTTCCAATCCGCGCCTTTCTGCGAACCACCAGGTTCGTTGAAGCCACGGTCGAGAGCATTGACTTCGAGCGCAGAGTGGTCCATTTGGCAGCGTCTGGAAGCACAGCCGAATTGGCTTATGACCAGCTCGTGCTCGCGCTGGGGGCGATGACGAACCGAGGAATGATTCCTGGCTCTGAATTCGCGTTTACCTTCAAGACTTTGGCCGACGCCATGCTGCTGCGAACCGCCTGATCGAATGCTTTGAGCGCGCCGACGTCGAGACTGAACCGGAGCGTAAACGCAGATTCCTCACATTCGCGATCATCGGTCGCGGCCTGGTAGGCGTGGAACTGTTCGGTGAATTGAGCGCTTTCGTCGATGGAATTATTCCTCTTTACCGGCACGTGAGTCGCGACGAGGTTCGCTTGGTTCTGCTCCAGCATGGTGAACGTCTCATGCCAGAAATCGATCCAAAGCTGGCCACTTACGGCGCGGCGGTTCTGAGCAAACGAACCGGGGCAGATATTCGAACCAAGACTTCGGTTCGTTCCATCGATGCGGGCAAAGTCCATTTGGCGGATGGAACGATCGAAGCCGAGACGATCGTTCTCGCGGCCGGAATTGTCCCTAACCGGGTCATCGCCGACCTACCCGTCGAGAAGGACCGCCGTGGGCATATCCTGGTCGGCGCCACGATGCGTTGCCCAAGCCACCCCGAAGTCTGGCGCTTGGCGACTGCGCGTTGATTCCGTCTCCCGATGGCTCCCCCTATCCCAACCTTGCTCAGCATGCGTTGCGAGAAGCAAAGACCTTGGCACGTAATCTTTTGGCGGTGCTCAATGGTGGGGAGCCCGAACCATTCATCTACAGCAATCTAGGAATGATGGGTTCGTTAGGCCACGGCAAAGCATTTGGTCAACTGATTAAGTTGCCTGTGCGAGGCGTGTTGGCCTGGTTTGTACGCCGTACGTACTACCTGCTGCAAATGCCCGGTTGGAGTCGGAGATCGCGCATCGTCATCGATTGGAGCCTTGCCCTCCTGTTTCGCCCCGACATCGTCAAACTCAGCCTTGACAGCGAAGCTGTGCAAAAGCTTCGGGATGTTGCCGCTGGCGAAGTCCCAATGTTGGCATCGACCAGCGCCGGCCAACCAACTTAAGTCGTAGATCGCACTTTACGACATTGTATCTCTAGTGGGGCAGACCCAAGCGTGGGGCGAGAAAGTGATGAAACCATTTGCAACCATGGTTATGGTCGCGCTACTCGGGGTCACACCGATCCTCGCCGCGCCGCCACAGTTCGGCGGTGAGAAAACGACTTGGCACAGATTCGACCGTTACGACTTCTTAATGGACGAGGCGGACCTTTCCATCCAGCCGTATAAGGCCCCGCCGGACGAGGGCAACGCCGTCCGCACCCAGGTGAAGGGCAAGTTGCGCTGTGTCGTCGTCGCCCCGAAGGAGCCGGCCGCTGGTAACCCGTGGTCCTGGCGCGGCTACTACTTCGACCACGAGCCGCAGGCCGAAATCGAACTGCTAAAGCGCGGCTTCCATGTAGGTTTTGTTGGGTGTGACGCAGCCAAGCCCTGGGACGCTTGGTATACCTTCCTGACCGCGAAGCAGGGGCTCTCCCGGAAGCCAGCATTCGTCGGCATGAGCAGGGGCGGATACAACGCCTACACTTGGGCCACTGCTAATTCCGACAAAGTGTCTTGCATTTACGCGGACAACACCGCAGTCAGTCGAGAGTCGGTCGCGCAGCTCGGAGCGCTTGCCAGGGCCGATGTACCTCTGCTGCACGTCTGCGGCAGCCTGGACCCATTACTTGGAAACCACACGCTAGTCGCCGAAAGAATCTACCAGCAACTGGGCGGGCGGATCTCGGTGATGATCAAAGACGGGGCCGCCCACCACCCACACAGCCTGCGCGACCCCAAGCCGATCGCCGACTTCATCGAGCGCAGCGTGCAAGCTGCGGGTGGCAACGCCCCGGCGTTCGTGGGCGAAGTATTCATGAAGACCTCTTTCTATGGCAGCGCTAGTGACTACCGCGAGTTCCCGAGCGAGAAGACGTTCGTTATCTGCCGTGGCCCGTGGTTCGCGCCGACATATGACCGCTACGAATTCCGGGTCGGTGACATCCGGATGCCTGTCACCGTCATCGCACCGAAAGCATCTGCACCAGGAAAGCCATGGGTCTTCCGGGCCGACGTCGTGACGAGCGATGCGGTAGTCGATCTGGCACTTCTGGGGCTCGGCTTCCACATCGTCATCGGGCCAATTCCGACGGAAACCGATGGCCCGGTGCTCCACCAGTGGAACGCGGTCTACAAGCATTTGACAGACGCGGGTCTGTCGAAGACCCCGGTGCTTGCCGGGGCCGGCGGCGCAGGGGGCGAGGCATATGCCTGGGCAATCGAGAATCCGGACAAGGTATCATGCCTCTACGTCGAGAACCCGATCCTCCGTTGCCATATGGCAAAGGCCCAGCCGCTTGAGCGCCTGGCCGTGCTGTCGAAGGCCGGCGTGCCGATCCTGCACGCCTGTGGCAGCCTCGACCCCTGGCTCGACAGCCAGACGCGCACTGCGGAACGGCGCTACCGCGAACTGGGTGGGCGGTTCACGGTCCTTGTCGAGGACGGCAAGGGACATTTCCCGACCACACCGAAAGACCCGAAGCCGATCGTGGATTTCATCCTGGGTCGGAAACCGTAGGATGGCCGGAATTCCATGGTCTGTCGAAAGCCCAATGCCTCCCGAGCCGGCGGACGTGCGACGCAACCTGTGCGCGCCGGTTCACCGCAATTTTCATTTGCCGCACATGCGGGCCTTTTTAGATGCGGTTATCCGTGTCATGCGAGCGACACACTCCGGTGGGTGGTCGGACTTGTACCTTGGTATTGTCGATACCTTCGTCTAATAGCGTCTTTTCCTTGCGGCTCATAATGTGAGGGCCATCGTGATTGATCTGATCGAGTCGGATTTCCGCGACGAGGATTCTGGCTAAGAAGCTCGCCAAGATCCCTCGAACAATCCTGATCGTGAAAGCCGTCGGAAGTCCGGACGTTTAGTTCGCTCACGGACAATCGCTTGAGCGCATCAACTGCAATGAAGGCTCGTGAATATCGGAGGAACGTTTATGCATTTGACACCTCGCGAGATCGAGAAGGTGCTGCTTTATTCGCTGGCCGACGTGGCGCTGAAGCGGAAGGCCAAGGGGCTCAAGCTCAACCATCCGGAGTCGATGGCCGTGATTTGTGCAACTGCAATGGACGGCGCTCGCGAGGGAAAGACGCTTGAAGAAGTCATGAAGACAGCAGCCGAAGTGCTCACGCGCGGATGTGATGGAAGGCGTGCCGGAAATGATTCCCTTCGTCCAGTTGGAAGCGGTTTTTACCGATGGCAGTCGGTTAATTACCGTGCACGATCCGGTGAAATAGCCGGCTGCTGAACCGACGCTCGGTGCTGCACAAACCAAAGGAGATTGCCCATGGTTCAACAAGATAAGTCGACGAATCAAAGCTCTCCAGTTGGGGGACTGATTCTAGCCGACGGTGAAATCGAAATTAACGCAGGGCGACCCACGCTGACCATCAAGGTAAGGAACACGGGAGATCGACCGATTCAAGTTGGATCGCATTACCACTTCTTTGAAGTCAATCGCGCCTTGGAGTTTGACCGGCCGGCTGCATTCGGAATGCGGCTCGATGTTCCGGCAACCACCGGTATTCGCTTCGAGCCCGGCGATGAGAAAGAGGTGACGTTGGTGGCGATGGCCGGCAAGCAGCGTATCTATGGCTTTGCAAATCTGGTCGACGGCTGGGCTGTCGGCGCAGCCGCGGCCTACCGCCCTAATTTCGACGACGCGGTCAAACGGGCCGAACAACGCGGATTTAAATCCAAGAAGTAGCAATAACAGGTAACCGGAGGCTCACCATGTCCAAGATGTCCCGCAAGGAATATGCGGATCTGTTTGGCCCCACGACAGGGGACAAAATACGGCTGGCCGACACCGATCTATATATCGAGATCGAAAAAGATCTGCGCACCTATGGTGACGAAGCGGTCTACGGTGGCGGCAAGACGCTGCGTGACGGCATGGGCATGGACACTGTGACCAGTGCGGCCGGCGCTTTGGACCTTGTCATTACCAATGCCACAATCGTCGATCCCTACCTGGGAGTGATCAAAGCCGATGTTGGCATTAAGGACGGTCGCATCGTAGGCGTGGGGAAAGCGGGAAATCCGAACACCATGGCCGGCGTGACTCCCGGCTTGTCGGTGGGACCGGCCACCGATGCAATCTCGGCCGAGCATTTGATTCTCACGCCATCAGGGATGGACAGCCATACTCACCAGGTCTGCCCCCAACAGGTGCAGACAGCGCTGAGTAACGGCATCACGACATTCTGGGGAGGCGGCATTGGGCCGTCCGATGGCACCAATGGGACCACCATTACTTCGGGGCCCTGGCATTTGGAGATGATGCTCCGGGCGATCGAAGGGCTGCCCATCAATTTCGGCTTTCTAGGAAAAGGCAACTCTTCAGGCCGGGGACCGCTCGTCGAGCAGATTCTCGCCGGAGCTACGGGCCTAAAGGTCCATGAAGATTGGGCGCAACTCCTGCCGCCATTCGCCGAGCTCTGGAAGTTGCCGACGAATACGACGTGCAGGTTTCGATTCACGCCGATACGCTCAACGAAGGCGGATATTCTGAAGATACCATCGCCGCCATTGACGGTCGGACAATTCATACCTTTCACACTGAAGGAGCCGGGGGTGGGCACGCACCGGACGTGATCAGGCTGGCTGGCGAGCACAACGTGCTGCCAAGCTCGACGAATCCGACGCTCGCCTATGGCGTTAATTCGGTGGCTGAATTGTTCGACATGATCATGATCTGCCACAATCTGAATCCCAGGATTCCCTCGGACGTGGCATTTGCTGAGAGCCGTGTGCGCGCCGAAACAATCGCCGCCGAAAGCGTGCTGCACGACATGGGATTGTTGTCGATGATTACCAGCGATTCGCAAGCAATGGGACGCGTGGGCGAGAATTGGATTCGCGCGATTCAGACTGCCGACACGATGAAGAAAGCCCGCGGCAAACTTCCGGAAGACGCGGCTGGAAACGACAATTTTCGTGTCCTTCGATTCATTTCCAAGGTGACCATTAATCCGGCCATCGCGCAAGGCATTAGCCACGTGCTTGGGTCAATCTCGCCAGGCAAAATGGCTGACTTGGTTCTGTGGGAGCCCACCTTTTTTGCAGCGAAGCCAAAAATGGTGATCAAAGGCGGCATGATCAATTGGGCCAACATGGGGGACCCGAGCTCGTCGTTACCTACGCCGCAGCCAACGTTCTATCGACCGATGTTTGCGCCTATGGTTCGGCACTTTCCAAGACCTGTGTGACGTTCGTGTCGCGCGCGGCTTACGACGCCGGAGTCGCTGAGAAATACGATCTCAAACGATTGGTGATGCCCATGTATGGCACGCGGGCATTGACTAAACGCGATATGGTCCGCAATTCGACGCTCTCTAAGATCGAAGTCAATTCGCAAACGTTTGCGGTGACTGTCGATGGCGTACACGCTACGGCCCCGGCGCCAAAGAGCATTGCGCTCAATCAACTTTATTTCTTCAGCTAGATCGCAGCATTGTCGCATCGACGTCGGCTGACTAACGGAGAATGATTTAACGGCACATGCGGTCTGAGGTGTAACAGCATGCCCTTGGGTCGCCACGCGATTCGATGCCGTCGTTTCTTGTGATTATTTCCTGGAGTACAAAATGCTGATCGTAGAGGCCATACGCGGCAATGTGCAGGACGAGACGTGGCGGCAGCAGTTGAATGGCGCTGCCATCGATTACCTCGACCTTGACCAATGGCAAGCGCAGAAGAACCGCTTACGTAAGCATACTGAGCAGGGCACGGAGCTTGCCCTCTCGTTTGATCGCGGGACGCAGTTGCGTAACGGCGACGTCTTGTCCTGGGAGCCCGCCACTCGACAGGCGATTGTCGCCCGGATTGCTTTGCAAGATGTGCTGGTCATCGATCTATCCACATTGCTTTCACAGCGTCCAGGTGTGATCGGACAAACGTGCTTTGAACTGGGGCACGCCTTGGGAAATCAACATTGGCCATCTGTGGTTAAAGACAACAAGGTCTATGTACCGCTTACCGTCGATCGCAAAGTAATGGCGTCCGTTATGAAGACGCACGCCTTTTCCGGAATTACCTATACGTTCATTCCAGGGACGGAGGTCATCCCGTACTTGGCTCCGCACGAGGCACGACGGCTTTTCGGCGGAGCAAACTCGACTCCGCATTCTCATCTTCAACAGTACGCAACGTAGTTAGCGGTTATTGCCGCAACATTGATCACGATTATGCATAGGCCCGTGCCGCAGAACTCAAAGAGCGATCGATCCGCCTCACAGCAATCGAGTATTTCGGGACTCCTGCGAGCCCTGCAGTTCGGCGATTCGATGCTGCCTGTCGGCGCGTTCTCGTTTTCAAATGGGCTCGAATCTGCCGTTCAGCAAAACGTCGTACACGACCTTAGCACGCTCCGGCAGTTTGTTGCCGCAGCGACGGAGCAGTCGGCCACCTGTGACGGCATCGCTGTGCTGGAAACGCATCGTGGCGCGCTAGTCAACGACTTGGCGCAGATCGTGAATGCCGACAAAGCCGTTTTCTGCCGCAAGCTAAATGAAGAGATGCGTATGATGGTGGTGCGCATGGGTCGCAAGTTGGGAGAAATGGCGGCTGCATGTTCTTCCAAATGTTCCACGGATCCAAAGCTGGTTGGAATTCATCAAAAAAGGGGAATCGCCGGGAACCTATCCTGTCGCGCAAGGGCTGGTCTTTGCAGCGCTCGACCTCTCCGAGCAGGAAGCGTTTGCCGTTCATCAGTATGGAGTTGCCTCGATGATGCTGGGGGCAGCATTACGGCTGATGAAAGTCAATCACCTGGACACTCAATCAATTCTGCTTGAAACCAACGCAGCCGCCGATTCGGCTTACGAACGCATTGCCAATGCCACGCTTGACGACATGAGTACCTTTTCGCCCATGATGGACATTCTGGCTGGCATACACGTCAAAGCACAAATTCGCATGTTCATGAACTAATAGCTTCGATAGAGGACTTGCAATATGAAAAAGATTACTCGAATTGGCGTTGGTGGGCCGGTTGGTTCTGGTAAGACCGCACTCATTGAGGCCATCACACCGATACTGATCAATATGGGAGTCAGGATTCTGGTCATTACCAACGACGTGGTGACGACCGAAGACGCGAAACATGTTCAACGCACGCTCAAAGGGGTCTTGGTCGAGGAGCGAATTATCGGTGTCGAAACCGGCGACTGCCCTCATACTGCAGTTCGTGAAGACCCCAGCATGAACCTGGCAGCCGTCGAAGACATGGAATCTCGTTTCCCTGAAACCGACCTGGTCCTGATTGAATCGGGCGGCGACAACCTTACGCTTACTTTCAGTCCTGCATTGGTCGACTATTTTATCTACGTAATTGACGTGGCCGCAGGCGAAAAGATTCCGCGTAAGAATGGCCCTGGGATTTCGCAATCGGATATTCTGGTCATCAACAAGACCGACTTAGCGCCTTACGTCGAGGCCAGCCTCGAAGTCATGGACCGCGATTCGCGACTCATGCGCAGTGGTAAACCATTTGTATTTACCAACTGCAAAACCAACGAAGGAATTCCCGAGCTGGTTCAATTGATCCGCGAGAGCGTGCTCTTCGATCTCGATTTAGCGGGCTCGAGCAAATGAGACCTCTGCACTTGCTCCCGAATTGGCTCCCTTTCAGGACGAACCCAAGCAGTTGGCAACTGGCGCACCTGGCAAAGTGGCGCATCTGCGGATGGGTTTTGAGCGGCGTGGTGACCGGACGATCTTGGCCGACCTTTATCGCCGCGCACCGTTGATCGTGCATCGCGCCATCTATTGGGATGAAGCGCTGCCCATGATGCCGTGCGTATTCATCATTTCGAACTCCGGCGGTATTCTACAAGGCGATAGGAACACCGTCTCGATTGAGATGGCACCCCATACGCAGGCGCATGTCACCTCGCAGTCGGCCACGAAGATCCACGAGATGGACGCTAACTTTGCGTCGCAGTTGCAAGAGATCGTACTGCATGAAGGAGCCTATCTTGAATATCTTCCGGAGCCGACGATTCCGCATCGGCACTCGCGGTTTATCACCGATACGCGTGTAACTCTTGATCCCAGCGCCACGCTGATCTATTCCGAAATTCTGATGGGAGGCCGCAAGCATCACGGTGAATTGTTCCAGTACGACCTCTTTTCGTCATCGCTACGTGGAGAGCGACCGAACGGAGATGAGCTCTTCACTGAGAAATTCGTAATTACACCGCGTCTTCGCGACGTTCGCCAGGTGGGAATCATGGGCAGCTTCGACGTGTTTGGAACTGCTGTACTGTTGACCCCTAAGGAACACGCGGATCGCATCGTCGCACGAGTTCCTGCTGAGATGAGTTTAAGCGAGGCCTTGGCAGCAGGCGCGAGCAGGCTGCCGAATGACGCAGGACTGATTTACAAGGTGCTGGGCATGGAAACTCAGCCAGTGCGTGCGAAAATCCGCGAGTTCTGGGCCATAGTCCGTAAGGAAGTTGTGGGGGCGCGGTTGCGCGAGAGTTTCCGTGGCGCTGAGAGGTGCTATGACTCGTGAAAGCGTGTCGCACATAGGAACGGTGCTCATCCCGCGCATATTGGCGCCGCATGGGGCAAGCGGCAAGTTGAAGAACTTGCTTGCCAACTCGAATTGCGCCTTGGCCAGCCGATCCAGTGCTTCTCATTAGACGATTCAAATACGACGCTCGCTGATGGCATTCTCCAACTAGCCCAGGCAGGCTGCCGACAGTTGGTTTTACTCCCCTTCGGCCTACTTCCATTTCCGGAACAAGGACGCGCACGGCAGGCGCTTGCGTCGGCGATGCGACGATGGCCGGCACTGACTTTCCGCCTTGCTCCTCCATTCACTTGGCTCGACTGGAGCAATTGGCTGCGTCTTACGGCGTGCAGACGCCGTAAATGCTCAGAATATTGAGCCCACGAAAACCTCGCTTCTTCTGGTCGGCCGGGGAGCGATAAGTCCGCTTGGGAATGCAGATTTGGCTCGGCTTGCTCAACTTGTTTGGCAAGCAAGTAATCTGGCCAGTGTGCACTATGCATTTCTCGGCGAAGCACCCCGTAGTATCTGAAGCCTTGCAGTCGATGGCAAATGCTGAGCAAAGCCGTGTGGTAGTTGTTCCTTGGCTACTGACGGACGAAGAAGATTTGCAAAGCCTGAACGCTGACATTGAATTGGCAAAACGCCGCTACTGCTTGGACATAGCGTTCGCAGCGCCTTCGCTTGCGCACGCTTCGTTAATCAATGTGCTCGTCGCCAACCACGTTGCAGCGCAGGATGTCGGTGCGCTGTCGGAGACGATTGAACCCAGCGGCACTTTGAGGCCTGTGACGAACGACGCTGGGCCGGAAAAAGTGTTGCCGACCATGCTAACGTCGCAAGACGCCTTCGAGCTTCGAGAGTTGGAGCGGCGAATCGATGCCCTGTTGCCGTCGCAATACAAGGGGCGATATGAGAACGTTCGTCCTGAGTCGATGGGATCGGCGGAACTCAAGTATGACGACGAGGGAAAGGTAGCGTGGGATCAGATTTGGACCAGTTTTTGTGATCTTGCCTTGGCGGGCGGTCCTCCTCATCGCGGAACATTGCTGGAGGCAGTGACGACTGCTGACGTAATCGCTGAACCGGAACAATACAAAGCGGTTGTCGAGGAGATTAAGCGCGGCATTCAGATGATAACCGGGCTCCCCATGGTCTTGAGTTCCACACCGGGTTGGGTAGGTGTTCGCTGCAACAATATAGAAATGGCTGTTTGGTTGATGCGGGCGATTATTGTGGAAAACATCATGGTTCGACGCGAAGGCGAAGTCCTCTACTTGCCGGCCGGCCCGCGTTTCACAATCAAGCGCGAGATTAAGAACGTCATCACTGCGGTCGCCAAGACAACTCACTATTGGTCGGCCCACCTCCGAGCGCGGCAACAGGCTGCCGAGCACCTCGATCTGCCTTAATTGGCCGACTGTGACCGCCGCGTCTCTTTCGATTTGTGAGGCTCGCGTTCGAGGAAACTCACCAGTTAAGCCCGCTCAAAAGGTTGGCGGATGCGATGGGAGTCGTGGCCATCATAGGAGACGAAACAAAGGCTGCCCCTTATTGTGGCCGGATCAGTTTTGGAACCAGATCTTCAGACCAGCGCTCAGCTCCTGCCACTTGCCGCTGATCGGCACGCCCTGCTCGCGCTGGTTGACGATCTTGCCCACTTCCCACCTAAAGGCGTCCTGCCCACCGCCTTCACCTCCATCCGCGTCATGCGGGTGACTCATTCCGGTGTATAGCCGGACTCATACCTTGGTATCGTCGATACCTTCGTCCAATAGTGTCGTTTCCCTGCGTCTCATAAATTGAGCACAGTCGTGAATGATCCGATCGAGTCGGATCACTGCGACGAAGGTTCTGGCCAAAAAGCTTCCGGAGGATGTTCGATGCTCCCAACGACGACCACACGCATTCTCGCGTTCGCCGGTAGTCTCCGCAGAGACTCGTTCAATAAGAAGCTCGTGTCCATCGCCGCCCAGGGCGTAAGAAGGCCGGTGCCGAGGTCACGATTGTTGACCTTAAGGATTTCCCGCTACCGCTATTCGACCAGGATTTCGAAGCCGAGCAGGGGATGCCGGATATGGCCAAGAAGCTCAAGAAGCTTTTCATCGACCATGACGGCCTGCTGATCGCCTCGCCCGAGTACAACAGCTCATTCACGGGGGTCCTCAAGAACGCCATCGATTGGGTGTCGCGGCCGGAGCCCGGCGAGTCGCCCCTGGTGGCGTTTCAAGGAAAGGCCGCCACGCTGATGAGCGCTTCGCCTGGGGCCCTGGGCGGACTGCGTGCGCTGGTCCACGTCCGGGCTATGCTCGGCAACCTGGGCGTCATCGTCCTGCCGGAGCAGGTCGCCGTGCCCAAGGCGCACGAGGCGTTCGAGCCGGACGGGGCGTTAATCGACCAGGAGCAGCATGCGGCCATTGTGGGCCTCGGCCAGTCGCTCGCTTCGTTCTTACTGAAGTTGAAAGCGTAGGGCTCTCGAAAGCTGCGGAACTACTTGAAATTGGGTGTCGAGATGAAGCCTGAGCAAGTTAACGAGTTGGTACGGGACATACAGTGCCTGTTGGGCGGGAGGGTCAGCGGTTTACGACTGCTCCGCTGCAACGATGGCTTGGTTCTGCATGGGCGAGCCCGGAGTTATTACGCGAAGCAGATTGCTCAAGAGGTTGTGATGAGGGCGACGAAGCTCCCACTCCTGGCAAATGAAATTGAAGTCTTGTGGCCGACGACCGCGGAGAAGTACGAGTCATGAACGAGCGGCTTCCTGTCATCTATTTGATCAGGCATGGCGAAACTACCTGGAGCCAGTCAGGTCAACACACGGGACGAACCGATCTGCCATTGACAGAGCGGGGTGAACGTAATGCCCGCAGAATCGGCGAGCGCCTGCAAGGCCTGGCGTTCCCGTTGGTCCTCACCAGTCCGTTGCGGCGCCGGCCCGCACGTGCGAGCTGGCCGGGTTCGGCCCGGGCGCCGAAGTTGATCAGGACCTGTTGGAGTGGGACTACGGCCGATACGAGGGGCTTCGCACCACTGAGATTCACGCCGAGCACCCGAACTGGCAACTATTCCGGGACGGCTGCCCGGGAGGGGAATCGCCGGAACAGGTCGGTGCTCGCGCCGACCGCTTAATAGCTCGGGCACGGCACAATCCGTGGCGACGTGTTGCTTTTTTCGAGCGGGCATTTCCTGCGCATAGTCGCCGTTCGCTGGCTCGGGCTCGATGTGGCTGCTGGACGGTATTTCCTGCTCAGCACGGCGAGCGTCAGTGCACTTACCTATGAACATAACCTTTCCGAGCCGGTGATTCGGCTGTGGAATGATACGGGGCACGGAGCACGTTGAACTGACACGAAAGGGTTTGTCGATGAGCCGAACAAAGGTGCCAACCTCTTTGCAATCTGTAGGAGTCAGCGGCGATGGAGAGTTTGTTCAGCAGGCCGGTCGTGGTCCGATCCAACTCACGGGGACGAACAACGCACTCTACGAACGACATATCTTTTTCGACAATGGCGTTCCATTGCCCGCGGCCGACGCACGCGATCAATTTGAGGCCTTCGCCCGTTCGGTGCGGGACATCGTGATGCAGCGGTGGGTGCAAACGCAGGACACCTACGAGCGAGAGAACCCCAAGCGCGCTACTACCTCTCGATGGAGTTCCTCATTGGCCGCTCGCTGGCCAATAATGTCACGAACTTCCTACTGGATCCCCTCGTGGCCGAGGCCGTCCGGCAAAAGAACCTCGATTGGCTCGGCATGCTGGAGGAGGAGCCCGACGCAGGACTTGGGAACGGCGGGCTGGGGCGCCTGGCGGCCTGCTTTCTCGACTCCATGGCGACCATGCAATTGCCGGCGATGGGCTACGGCCTGCGCTACGAGTACGGCATGTTCCGCCAGACCATCCAGGACGGCTGGCAGCGCGAGCAGCCCGACAACTGGCTCCGTCGCCCTGACCCCTGGGAGGTGATCCGGCCCCACGAGACCGTGGAAGTCAAGTTCGGGTGCTCAGTCCTGATGCGCGACGGTGCTTTGCGACCGGTCCCCGGCAAGCCCAGCACCCTAATCGGGATTCCGTTCGATCGCCCCGTGCTGGGCTATGGCGGTAGAACCGTCAACACGCTGCGGCTCTGGGCCGCAGCGGCCCCCGATTTCTTCGACTTCCAGGAATTCAGCCGCGGGGACTTCGTCGGCGCCGTCGCCGAGACTCTCGCGGCCGAAAACCTGACGCGCGTGCTCTATCCCGACGACTCGACGTGCCAGGGACAGGAGCTACGCTTCGTGCAGGAGTATTTCCTGGTCGCGTGCTCGTTGGCCGATTTGGTGCGACGTTTCCGGCGAAATAATGCTGACTGGGGCGCACTTCCCGGAGAAGGTTGCCATCCAGCTAAACGACACGCATCCCAGCCTGGCGGTGGCTGAGTTGATGCGTATCCTCCTGGACGAAGCGCATCTCAGCTGGGAGCAGGCTTGGGACCTGACTCAACGCACCCTCGCGTACACGAATCACACTCTCTTGCCGGAAGCCTTGGAGAAATGGCCGGTCGCCTGGTTTGAACTGTTGCTGCCGCGCCAGCTCGAGATCATTTACGAGATCAACCGCCGGCTGCTCGATGAGGCCCAGGTTCGCTTCCCCGGCGACGACGGCCGTATCGCGCGTGTTAGCCTGATCGAGGAAGGACCGACGAAGCACGTCCGCATGGCGAACCTGGCGATCGTCGGCTCGCACAGCACGAACGGCGTGGCCGCGATTCATTCCAAGCTGCTGCGCACAACGACAGTCAAAGACCTGGCCGAGCTGTTCCCCGAGCGCTTCAGCAACAAGACCAACGGCGTTACACCGCGGCGGTGGCTGTTGCTGGCCAACCCGGCGCTGGCGCGTATGGCCACGGAAGCCATTGGTGACGGCTGGATCACGGACCTTGCCCAGTTGGGTCAGCTACGATCGCTGATCGACGACAAGGGCTTTCGCGCCGCGTTCTGCAAGGCCAAGCGCGAGGCAAAAGCGCGGTTTGCCAGGTGGCTCAAGGCGGCCTCCGGCCAAATCGTGGACCCGGACACCATTTTCGATTGTCAGATCAAGCGTATCCATGAATACAAGCGGCAGCTGCTCAATGGCCTGAGGATTGTGGTGCTCTACAACCGGTTGCGGGAGAACCCGAACCTCAAAATGGCGCCGCGGACATTCTTCTTCGCAGGCAAAGCGGCGCCGGCCTACCATCTCGCCAAGGTCATCATCAAGTTCATCAACAACCTGGCCAGCACGATCGATGGCGACCCGGCGATGCGCGGCCGTATCAAAGTCGTGTTCCTGCCCGAATACGATGTCACGCTTGCCGAGCGGCTGATCCCTGCCAGCGACGTCTCGAACCAGATTTCAACCGCCGGCTACGAGGCCAGCGGCACGAGCAACATGAAGTTCATGATGAACGGAGCCCTGACCCTCGGCACACGGGATGGTGCGACGATCGAGATGGCGGAGGAGGCGGGCGAGGAGAACTTCTTCCTGTTCGGTCTGACCGCAGAACAGGTGGCGAACCACCGAAGCTGGTACAACCCGCACTGGCACTATGAGAACGAGCCGGAGACCCGGGCGGCGCTGGACCTGATCTTCTCCGACCACTTTAGCCGCTATGAGCCGGGAATCTTCGCTCCTTTGCGGGATACGCTGCTCGAGCATGGCGACTTCTACATGCACCTGGCGGACCTGAAGAGCTACCTGGAGGCCGACCAACGGCTTAGCGACTTATATGCCGACCCAGATGCCTGGGCGCGCAAGGCAATTTTGAACGTGGCCGGCTCAGGAAAGTTCTCGAGCGATCGCACCATTGCCGAGTACGCGGCCGGTATCTGGAATGTGGAGCCGTGCCCGGTGTCCTAGAAGCCGACCATGGGGTGAGACACCAAACCTTGCAGGATTGGGAAATCGTCGGTAGCGCGTTGAACTCGTCTGACCTAAATCTCCGACAGCCGGCAGGACGCTCATGAGCGACAACAGCTATCCAATGAATCGGTCTTGGTTCCCGCCAGACTACCGTGCCTCGGGCCTGCTATTGCACGTCACGTCGCTGCCCTCGCCCTACGGCATTGGCGACCTGGGGCCGGCGGCGCGGACATGGATTGACCGCCTCCACGAGGCGGGCCAAACCTGGTGGCAGGCCTTACCACTGGGCCCCACAGGCTTCGGCAACTCTCCGTATCAATCCTTGTCGTCCTTCGCCGGCAACTGGCTCCTGATCAACCCGGATGCCTTGATTGCGGACGGCCTGTTGCGAGCAACCGACGTTGCAGGGCACCACTTCTCGAAAACCGCAGTCGATTACGATGCCGTCATTTCGTTCAAACACCGCTTGCTCAAAACGGTATCCACCAACTTCAGCGCCGGCGCCGGATCGGAATTGAAACTTGCGTTTGAGCAGTACTGTAATGATCAGGCGCATTGGCTAGACGATTATGCCCTGTTTCGATCGCTTAAAGCCCGGCACAACAATGCCTATTACCTCGAGTGGCCGACCGAGTTGGTCCGGCGAAGCCCGGCTGCCCTGATCAAGGCGCGGCAGGACCTGGCAAGCCAAATAGAAGAGGCTCGGCTGGCACAATTCCTATTGTTCCGTCAGGCAGAGAACCTGAAGGAATATGCCCATGCCAAGGGTGTGCGCTTGATCGGCGATCTGCCCTTTTTCGTTTCACCCGATTCAAGCGACGCGTGGGCCAACCCGGAGCTATTTCTGCTGGACGAACAGCACCGGCCGCGCTTCGTAGCTGGCGTCCCACCCGACTATTTCAGCTCCGACGGCCAGCTCTGGGGTAACCCAGTCTATGACTGGGAGGCGCTTCGTCAGACCAGCTATCGGTGGTGCATCGAGCGGGTGCGGGCGTTGCTGGCTCACGTGGATCTGATTCGTCTAGATCATTTTCGTGGGTTTGCGGCCGCTTGGCATGTGCCGGCCGGGGCATCGACGGCCCAATCGGGCCAATGGGTACCTGGCCCCGGCGCCGCGTTCTTTAGTGCCGTCCAAAAAGCAATCGGCGCTCTGCCGTTCATTGCCGAGGACCTGGGGCTGATTACGCCGGACGTGGGTGCGCTCCGCGACCAATTCAAGGTGCCCGGGACACGAGTCCTCCAGTACGCCTTCGACGGCAGCCGTGATAACCCCCACCTTCCGGACAACTACGTTCAGAATACGGTGGTGTACACCGGAACGCATGACAATAACACGACGCGCGGTTGGTACGAAGGGTTACCGAATGATCAGCGGCAAAACCTGTGGCACTGCCTGAAGCAACCCAGTGGCGAAAGTGCCGAAGCCGCCGCGGCGCTGCTGCGCCTGGGATGGTCATCCGTGGCGGCGCTCGCGTTGGCTCCGCTCCAGGATCTGCTCAACCTGGAAGCAGATGCCCGCATGAACATTCCCGGTCGTGCCGAAGGCAACTGGCGCTGTGCTCGACGGAAGAAATGCTGTCGGCAACAGCCTTCCAGTGGCTACGGGACTTGACGAACACTTCCAATCGTTTGCCTGCCGGCCAACCAACTCCGATTTCCTTACGACCTACCGAGGTAACATTATGAAAGCGACTCAAAAGCTCCACAATCTGGGCCAGAGCCTCTGGCTCGATAACATTACGCGCGACCTGCTCAACGGCGGAACGCTCCGCCGTTACATCGAAGATCTCTCCGTGACCGGGTTGACGTCGAACCCGACGATCTTCGACCACGCCATCAAGAACAGCACTGCCTACGACACCGCAATCCGCAAGAAGCTCAAGGACGGCAAGTCGGGGGAGCAACTATTCTTCGAGCTGGCGCTGGAAGACATCACTGGTGCTGCTGATCTATTTCGCCCGATATGGGAAAGGACCAACGGTGTGGATGGGTGGGTGTCCCTGGAAGTGTCACCTCTGCTGGCCCATGATGCCGCCAGCACACTGGCAGCGGCCAAGGATTTGCATGCCCGAGCGGGACGCCCCAACGTCTTCATCAAGATTCCCGGCACCGAGGAAGGGCTTCCGGCCATCGAAGAGGCGATCTTCGCCGGAATTCCGGTGAACGTAACGCTCCTGTTCTCGCGTGAACAATACGCCGCTGCTGCCGAAGCGTTCTTGCGCGGCATCGAACGACGAATGGACGCGGGGCTCGCGTCCGACGTTGGTTCCGTAGCCTCGGTATTCATCAGCCGCTGGGACGGCGCGGTCATGGGCAAGGTCTCTGAGTCGCTGCGCAACCGGTTGGGAATCGCCATCGCCAAAGGCACCTACAAGGCATATCGGCAACTACTGGACTCTCCGCGTTGGCAGCGTGTGTACAACGCCGGCGCCCGCCCGCAACGCCTGCTTTGGGCCAGCACGGGAACCAAGGATCCAAAGGCTTCCGACGTTCTGTACATCAAGGCCCTGGCCGCCCCTTTCACCGTGAACACGATGCCCGAGGGCACTCTGAAAGCGCTGGCAGATCATGGTGAGGTCGACCAAATGCTCCCAGTCGACGGTGGTGACGGTGAGGCCACCTTAGCGGAGTTCGCCAAAGCCGGTATCGACCCCATCGCGCTGGCCGCCCAACTCCAGGACGAGGGAGCCAAATCGTTCGTGAAGTCTTGGAACGAGCTCATGACGGTGATCGCCGCGAAGAGCGCTACACTTGCCAAGGCCGGTTAGACCGCTTCGCCGCATAACAGACAAAACAAAAGGAAAGGATACGAATATGACGACAGCCACCCAACCACTGCCTGCCCGACCTGCCTGGACGGGACTCGAAGCCCATTATCAGAAGGTCCGAGACTTGCATTTGCGGAAGCTCTTCGCAAACGATCCCACACGCGGCGAACGGATGACGGCCGAGGCAGTCGGGATCTTCCTTGATTACTCGAAGAATCGCATCACCGACGAAACGCTCAAGCTCCTTGTGCAACTTGCCGAGGAATCCGGCCTGCGAGCGAGAATCGACTCCATGTTTCGGGGCGAGAAGATCAATCTCACAGAGAACCGAGCCGTTCTGCACGTGGCTTTGCGCGCGCCGAGCCGGGCAACGATTGTCGTCGACGGTGAAAACGTAGTCCCCCAGGTTCACGCCGTACTCAACAAGATGGCCAACTTTTCCAACCAGGTCCGCAGCGGCGACTGGAAGGGGCATACCGGTAAGCGCATTCGTAACGTCATCAACATCGGCATTGGCGGCTCTGACCTCGGACCGGTGATGGCCTATGAAGCGCTCAAATTCTACACCGAACGCGGCATGACCTTTCGGTTCGTGTCAAATGTCGACGGCACCGATCTGGTGGAAGCAACCCGTGATCTCGATCCGGCGGAAACACTGTTCATCGTTTCCTCGAAGACATTCACGACATTGGAGACGATGACCAATGCTCAAACCGCGCGGGACTGGCTGCTCAAAGGTCTGGGCAGCGACGCCAAGGCCGTGGCCAGGCATTTTGTCGCGGTCTCAACGAATGCCAAGAAGGTCTCCGAGTTCGGCATCGACGTCGCCAACATGTTCGGCTTCTGGGACTGGGTCGGTGGACGCTACTCCATGGACTCGGCCATTGGTCTCTCGACGATGCTGGCCATCGGACCGGAAAACTTTCGCGCCATGCTTGATGGGTTCCACCAGATGGACGAGCACTTCCGCACGGCTCCCTTCGAGCGCAACTTACCCGTGCTCATGGGACTGCTGGCGGTGTGGTATAGCGATTTTTTCGTGCGCAGACGGTAGCCGTCCTGCCCTACGAACAGTACCTGAAGCGGTTCCCGGCCTATCTGCAGCAATTGACGATGGAGAGCAACGGCAAACACGTGACCGTCAATGGGACCAACGTCGACTACGCTACCGGCCCGATTTACTGGGGCGAGCCGGGAACCAACGGCCAGCATTCCTTCTACCAGTTGATTCATCAAGGAACCCGGCTCATTCCTTGCGACTTCATCGCGCTGGGGCAACCGCTCAATCCCGTGGGCCGGCATCACGACATGCTCCTGGCGAATGTCTTGGCCCAGGCTGAAGCGCTGGCCTTCGGCAAGACTCCAGAACAAGTCAAGGCCGAGGGCACGCCGGACTGGCTCGTGCCTCACCGGGTCTTCGAGGGCAACCGTCCGTCAAACACGATCCTTGCTGAACGGCTCACGCCGGAATTGCTCGGCAAGCTGGTAGCCCTGTACGAGCACTCGGTCTTCACCCAAGGCACTATCTGGAATATCGACTCGTTCGACCAGTGGGGCGTCGAGCTTGGCAAGGTGCTGGCCCAGCGCATCATCCCGGAACTGGAAAACCAGGCAGAGCCTGAACTGAACCATGACGCTTCAACCAATGGCCTCATTCGCCGCTACCGGAAGCTCAAGGAGATCTCACGATGACTATTGGGTTTGACCAGCCGCTGTACATCTTGCCCTTCGACCACCGTGGCTCATTCCAGACGAAAATGTTTGGTTGGAAGGGGACGCTTACCGCTGCGCAGACTGCCGAGATCGCCGCCGTCAAACAGGTGATCTACGATGGATTCCAGGCGGCCGGCGTACCCAAGGACAAGGCCGGGATACTCGTGGACGAACAGTTTGGCGCCGCCATCCTGCGCGACGCTGCGAAACGCGGCTACTCGACCTCGTGCCCTGCCGAAAAGAGCGGCCAGGACGAGTTCGATTTCGAGTACGGCGACGAGTGCGCCGCGCATATCGAAGCGTTTCAGCCGACCTTCTGCAAAGTCCTGGTGCGCTACAATCCAGAGGGCGACAGGGCCCTGAACCAACGGCAAACGAACCGACTGAAATGGTTGTCTGACTTCTTGCATGGCAAACGCCGCAGCTTGTTCATGTTCGAGCTGCTGGTGCCGCCGGAAGCCGCCGAGCTCGAAGAATTCCTTGGCGACAGGAAGGCCTACGATCGGAAGATGCGCCCGACGCTGATGGTCCAGGCAATCCACGAACTTCAGGACACGGGCGTGGAACCAGACGTCTGGAAAATCGAAGGGCTTGACTGTAGCGAGGATTGCCGGAACGTCGTCGCCGCCGCGCGGCGGGACGGCCGCGACAAAGTCGGCTGCATCATCCTGGGCCGTGGTGAAGACGAAGAGAAGGTAGCCGAGTGGCTGGCGACGGCAGCGCGGGTAAACGGTTTCATCGGCTTTGCCGTCGGTCGCACGACCTTTTGGGACCCGCTGATGAACCTGCGTGCCAAGAAAATAACGCGAGAAGCTGCCGTGACCGAGATTGGCCGCCGCTTTCGACACTGGGTGGATATTTTCGAGAAAGCCCGCGCTGCTTCGAAAGAATCGGCAGGTGCTCGATGAAAACTACGTTGACGGCTTGCCCGAATGCATGGTTATTGGTCCGCTTTCACAGCGCCAATGATGTGGAACTGACTCGGCTGCGGATGGGGCGTTCATGGGCTTGATAGAACTGTTTTTGCAAAGGAGTTAGCGATGCAACTCGGAATGATCGGCCTGGGCCGAATGGGCGCCAACATGGTGCGACGGCTACTGAAAGCAGGACATCAGTGCGTAGTCTTCGACAGATCGGCCAAGGCCGTCGAAGAACTGGTTCGGGAGAAGGCGGTGGGAGCCTCGGCGCTCGAAGGCTTCATGAAGAAGCTCGACAAGCCGCGAGCCATCTGGTTGATGGTCCCAGCGGCCGTTGTGGACGGAACCATCGCCGATCTTTTGCCCTATCTCGAGCCCGGCGACATCCTCATCGACGGCGGCAACTCCTACTATGTGGACGACATCCGTCGCGCGCGGGAACTGGCGTCGAAGCAGATTCATTACGTCGATGTGGGAACGAGCGGTGGCGTCTGGGGGCTGGATCGCGGCTACTGCATGATGATCGGCGGCCCAGACCAGGCAGTCCGCCGGCTCGATCCGGTCTTGAAGACGCTGGCGCCCGGCACGGGTGAAATCCCGCGCACTCCAGGGCGTGAGCAGATCGGCGGCACTGCCGAGCAGGGCTATTTGCATTGCGGCCCCAGTGGCGCCGGCCATTTCGTCAAGATGGTGCATAACGGCATCGAGTACGGCATCATGGCCGCCTACGCTGAAGGACTAGGCGTCTTGCGCGGCGCCAACATCGGCAAGCACCTCCACGAAATTGATGCCGAAACAACTCCGCTGCGCGACCCCGAACACTACCAATTCGACCTCAATCTGCGCGACATCACCGAGGTATGGCGGCGCGGCAGCGTGATCGCCTCGTGGCTGCTGGACTTGACGGCAGCTGCACTGGCCAAAGACGTCACGCTCTCCGAATTCGCGGGGCGCGTTTCGGACTCGGGCGAGGGACGGTGGACGATCAAGGCCGCCATCGATGAAGCCGTGCCGGTGCCGGTTCTCACGACGGCGCTCTATGAGCGCTTCAGTTCGCGGGGCGAGGCAGATTTCCAGGACAAACTGTTGTCGGCCATGCGTTTCCAGTTCGGCGGCCACCTTGAGAAAAGCGCCGGCAAGTAACGGCGAGAAGGAGATGTATCCATGAACGCAACTCACTCCGATGCCCTGGTCTTCTACGGCGCCACGGGCGATCTGGCTTACAAGAAAATCTTCCCATCGTTGCAGGCCATGGCGAAACGCGGCCACCTTAACGTGCCCGTGATTGGGGTGGCCAGATCCAGTTGGAGCACCGAGCAACTCCGGGCTCGGGCGCGTGACAGCCTGGAGAAACACGGGGGAGTGGATGCCGCAGCTTTTGACAAGCTGTGCGGCCTGCTGCGCTACGTGGGCGGTGATTACAACGACCCGGCAACGTTCCAGGCCATCCGCAAAGAACTCGGGCCCGCTCAGCGGCCGGCCCATTACCTCGCCATTCCGCCCATGTTGTTCGCGGGCGTCGTAGAGCAACTCGCCAAGTCGGGCTGCACCAAGAACGCTCGCGTGATCATCGAAAAGCCCTTCGGCCACGACCTCCCGTCGGCGCAGTCGCTCAACCAGATTCTGCTGGCAACCTTTGACGAGAAAGCCATCTTTCGCATCGACCATTACCTTGCCAAGCGGCCGGTGCATAACATGGTCTTCTTTCGTTTCGAGAACCCGCTCTTGGAATCCTTCTGGAACCGCACCTACGTCGAGAGCGTCCAGATCACCATGGCGGAAGACCTCGGAGTCCAGGGCCGCGGCGCTTTTTACGATCAAACGGGCACGATCCGGGACGTCGTGCAGAACCATTTGTTCCAGATCCTGGCCAACCTGGCCATGGAGCCCCCGGTCCGAACAGACAGCGAAACGATGCGGGATGAAAAGGTCAAGGTTTTGAAGGCCATCCCGCCGCTGGACGCAAAGAACCTCGTCCGCGGGCAATTCCGGGGCTACCGTCAAGAGAAAGGCGTGGCAGCGGATTCACAGGTCGAGACCCTTGCTGCGATGCGGCTGGAAGTCAACTCGTGGCGCTGGCAAGGCGTGCCATTTTATATTCGGGCCGGAAAGTCACTGCCCGTGACCTGCACGGAGATCATGGTCCGCTTGCGACGGCCTCCGACGGTCTTTCCAACTTCTTCAGCTTCGCGCAACTACTTCCGGTTCCGCATCAGCCCTGAAGTGACCAGCGCGTTCGGCATGACCGTCATGGACTCGGAAGAGAAAATGATCGGCCAACCGGTGGAGCTGTTGTCGACCCATCATCCGAGCGTCGGCGAGATGGATGCCTACGAGCGAGCGTTGGGAGATGCCATGGAAGGAGACGCCACTCTGTTTGCCCGCGAGGACTATGTGGAGGAAGCCTGGCGAATCGTCGATCCGGCGCTGAAGGCCGGCACTCCGGTTTATGAATACGAGCCGAAGACCTGGGGACCGAGCGAAGTTGACAAGGAAGTTGCGCCTCCCGCCGGTTGGCACAACCCGATCGTGAACGGCTGATCGCAATTGGCAAAGTAGCTTCGCTGGATGCAGATTGAAGTGCGCAGTAATTCCAACAAGGTGAAACACATGACCAACCAACAACTTGACCAATTGTCGATCAATACGATCCGCACGCTTTCGATAGACGCGGTCCAGCAGGCCAATTCTGGACATCCCGGCACGCCGATGGCGCTGGCGCCGTTGGTGTACACGATCTGGAACCGCGCCATGATCTTCGATCCGCAGGATCCGATCTGGCCCAACCGCGATCGTTTCGTGCTCTCCAATGGGCATGCTTCGATGTTGCTTTGGTCCGTGCTCCATCTTACCGGCACGCAAGCCGTGAATGCTGACTATGAGCGACTGGGGCAGCCGTCGGTTTCCCTCGACGATATCCGCCGTTTTCGCCAACTCGACAGCAAAGCCCCTGGACACCCGGAATACCACTGGGTCTCGGGAGTCGAGACAACCACAGGTCCGCTCGGACAGGGGATCGCCACGAGCGTTGGCATGGCCATTGCGCAAAAGTGGCTCGCCCATCACTACAATCGGCCCGGCTTTGACATTTTTGACTACCACCTCTATGCCGTTTGCGGGGACGGCTGCCTGATGGAAGGCGTCGCGTCCGAGGCGGCATCGTTGGCGGGCCACCTTGGCTTGGACAATCTCTGCTGGGTCTACGATAACAACCACATCACCATCGAAGGAAACACGCGCATCGCGTTCACCGAGGACGTGGCAGCCCGCTTCATGAGTTACGGGTGGAACGTCCTGCGGGTGGGAGACGCCAACGATGTTGATCGCATTGAGCACGCCTTGAAAGTCTTCCGGCAGACCAAGGGCCGCCCCACCTTCATTATCCTAGACAGCCACATCGGCTACGGGTCGCCAAACAGGCAAGATACCGCGGCAGCCCATGGCGAACCGCTGGGCGAAGACGAGGTCCGTCTGTGCAAACGAGCTTACAACTGGCCTGAGGATGCCAAGTTTCTGGTCCCCGATGGCGTTCGCGAGCATTTTGCCGCGGGGATTGGCGCGCGTGGCGATGCCGCCCGACGAAAGTGGGTGGATTTATTCGCGAGCTATCGGGCCCAGTATCCCGAATTGGCCAGCGAAGTCGACCAGATGCAACGGCGCGAGCTGCCGGCCAAATGGGACGCCAACCTCCCCGAGTTTCCGGCCGACCCGAAAGGAATCGCAGGGCGGGATGCCTCGGGCAAGGTGCTGAACGTCCTGGCGCAGAACATTCCCTGGTTCCTCGGGGGCTCGGCCGATCTTGGCCCCTCGAACAAAACCACCTTGAAGTTCGAGGGGGCAGGAGACTTCCAGGCAGATAACCCAGGCGGAAAAAACCTCCATTTTGGCATTCGCGAACATGCGATGGCGGCGGTCGTGAACGGACTGGCGCTGTCCAAGCTACGGCCCTTCGGGGCCAGCTTCTTCATCTTCAGCGACTACGCCCGGCCTGCCATCCGTCTGTCGGCGCTGATGGAATTGCCCACCCTCCTGGTCTTTACGCACGACGCCATGGGTGACGGAGAAGATGGCCCGACGCACCAGCCGGTGGAGCAGCTCCTATCGTTGCGCGCCATACCCGGGCTGGTTACACTCCGGCCCGGCGACGCCAACGAGGTTGTTGAAGCCTACCGCTACATCGTCCAGTTGCGTCACCAGCCAGCCGTGCTGGCGCTGTCGCGCCAGCCGTTGCCCACGCTCGACCGGCGTAAGTATCGCGCCGGCCTCCGGAGTGGCGCGGGCGCCTACGTGCTCGGCGATCCGCCTGACGGTGCCCCTGAGGTGATCCTCATCGCCACGGGCAGCGAACTTAGTCTGGCTGTTCAGGCCCACGAGCGGCTGCTCGCCGAGGGGGTCCGATCGCGCGTGGTGTCGATGCCTTCATGGGGCATTTTCGAGCATCAGCCACGCGAGTACCGGGAGAGCGTATTGCCGCCGCTCGTGAAGGTGCGCGTGGCCGTGGAGCAGGGCTCGACGATGGGCTGGGAGCGCTATGTCGGCGAGTCGGGCCGGGTGATCGGCATGAAGACGTTTGGGGCGTCGGCTCCGCTCAAGGAACTCCAGAGAAAGTTCGGTTTCGAGCCGGAGCTGGTGTTGGCGGCCGCGATGGAACAACTCAAGAGGAAATAGCGCATGACGAGCAGATCTACAATGCGTTGCGGCAGTAGACGCTGAAGTTGACGCTGAGCGGGAAAAGTTGATTTCGTCGACACTTGCTGCTAAGAGGGGCCAAGGTGAATAGCTCCATACCAGCTACGAATTGCCAACGCCGCGACGGTTTGATGATCGGGGTCATAGGGCGTGCTGTCGAGTTGACGGGAAGCGGTGCATAGACCTGAAGGAGAAGACCAGTGGCGGCCGAGTGATTCGACGGCATGGCGGCAGATCGGCCGAGTTCTGCGCCCGCCTGGAGGCCTCGGCGCGTGAAAGGTATGCAGAAACCATGAACTCATTTTCCGATCCTGCCGTCTGGAGCCGAATTCAGTTCGCCTTCACGATCACCTACCATTATCTCTTTCCGCAGCTCACCATGGGCCTGGCGTGGTTCCTGGTCTATTGGAAGTGGCGCGCCCTGCGGACGGGTGATGAGAAATACAACCTGGCCGCGCGCTTCTGGGCCAAGATCTTCGGGCTCAATTTCGCCGTCGGGGTGGTGACCGGCATTCCGATGGAGTTTCAGTTCGGGACCAACTGGGCGGGCTTTTCCAAATACGCCGGCGGCGTCATCGGACAGACGCTGGCGATGGAGGGCATGTTCGCGTTCTTTCTGGAAAGCGCCTTTATCGGCGCGCTCATCTGGGGCGAAAAGCGACTGGGTCCGCGCTATCACTTCCTGGCCGCGCTGGCGGTCGCGCTGGGAAGCTGGATTTCCGGCTACTTCATTATCGTGACAAACGCCTTCATGCAGCATCCTGTGGGCTACCGCATCGAAGCGGATGGCTCGCTGGGCATCGACAGTCTCAGCGCGTACCTGCTCAATCCATGGGCATGGATCCAGTTCACCCACAATCAGATGGCGGCGCTCGTAACGGGCTCGTTCGTGGTGGCGGCCGTGGGCGCATTCTACACCTTGCGCGGACTTCATCTGGAGCAAGCGAGAATTTACCTGCGCGCTGGAACGGTCATGGGGCTGATTGCCTCCATTCTTGTGGCGTTCCCGACCGGCGACCAGCAGGCCAAGATGGTTGGCAATCACCAGCCGGTGACATTGGCGGCCATGGAGGGCAGATTCGTCGGCGGCCCCATGGCCGGCGTCGCGATGATCGGGCAGCCCAATGTTGCGGCCCAGCGGCTCGACAACCCGATCGAGATCCCGGGCGCCCTCAGCTTTCTCGCCTACGGGCACTTTGGAAGCTATGTACACGGATTGGACGACTTTCCCAGAGAGTCATGGCCCGACAACATCGAGCTGCTCTATTACTCATTTCACCTCATGATCACGCTCGGGACGATTTTCATCATCCTGATGGCCTATGCCGGAATCCAGAATCTTGCGCGGCCGACTGGAATCCAGCACCGGGCTGCTCTGGATGCTGATGCTCGCGTTCCCATTTCCCTACATCGCCAACACGCTGGGATGGATGACGGCGGAGTTGGGACGCCAACCCTGGCTGGTCTACGGTCTCTTTCGCACATCGGACGGCTATAGCAAAGTAGTCAGCAGCGGCGACACGGTGTTCACGCTGATCGGCTTCGTCGGCCTTTATTTTGTGCTCGGCGTGCTGTTTCTGGTTCTGGTCGGTCGCGAGATCGGTCACGGACCCGGTGACGCCGTACCGGCCGAACATGGAGAGGAGCCGTCTGTATGATCGCGGCATGGTATGGAATTGCCGGCTTCATGCTCATCGTCTACGTGGTGCTGGACGGCCGCAACTTCGGCGCTGGAATGCTCCACTGGCTTGTGGCGCGAACGCCCGAAGAACGCCGTCAGGTCATCGCCGCGATCGGTCCGCTCTGGTCCTGGCACGAAGTGTGGCTGGTCGGTTTCGGCGGCACCGTGCTCGCGGTATTCCCCAAGCTTCTGGCATCCGCCTTTGCCGGCTATTACCTCGCGCTCTTTCTCATTTTGTGGTGTTTGATACTTGCGCGGAATCTCGCTGGAAGTCGGCGGCCACATCAACGATCGCATGTGGCAGGGGTTCTGGGATTTCGTCTTCGTACTCGCCAATACGCTTCTGGCCATCCTGTTCGGCGCAGCGGCGGGCAATATGGCCCGCGGTGTTCCGCTTGCTTCCGACGGCACGTTCTCCATGGCCTTCTTCACCGATTTCACGCCACGCGGCTACGTGGGACTGCTCGACTGGTACACGGTATCGGTTGCGATCTTCGCTGCTGTCGTCGCTGGCGGCGCACGGTGCGACCTATCTCACGCTCAAGACGGAAGGCGTCGTGCATGACCGCAGCGCGGGCTACGCGAGGGTACTCTGGGCGGCGGCGGCTCCGCTGCTGCTGGTCATCTCCGTCGAATCCGGCGTGGTGCGCCCCGATCTGCTCGGGCACGCGATTCACAACCCATTTTGGTGGCTCGGATTGCTCCTGGTCTGCGCCGCGGCGATCATGCTGATTTCAGGGCTGGTGACGCGGCGCGAAATGCGTGCGTTCATCGGGTCGAACCTCCTGCTTGCCGGCCTGCTGGCCACCGGGGCGGCGGCCATTTTTCCGGTAGTGTTGCATTCGACGCTGGCGCCCGAAAACTCGCTCACCGTTTACGACGTCGCCGCTGGTCCCAATTCACTGGTCTACGCCGCGATCTGGTGGCCGATCGGTTTCGCACTGGCGGCCGCGTATTTTGTTTTCGTCTCGCGACAATACGCCGGCAAGGTCAGCGTCAAACGAGACAACCAGGGCTTCTACTGAACCCCGCGAAAGTTGCACCAATGCGACTACTCGCATCCAACAAGGCAGCCTTGGCCCGTGCAACGTCCCAGGCGATAAGAAAAGCACCACATCCAGCGCCTGGTCGCTGGTCCAATTGCCGATTGTTTGCAGGGCGAAGTCGCTGGACGACTGGTGAACGGTGTGCCATTCACCCCGATAGCGTGATGCAAAAGAGTTCATCGAGTCTTTTGGGAGATAGTCATGTCTGAAATCGTCGCAGGAATTCGCGTCCCTGATAGCAAGCTTGCCCGTGAGGCGACCGAGTTGTTGCGGGAGCACGGCACTCCGTTGCTTTTCGCCCACTCGCTGAGGGTTTATCTGTTCGGGGCGATCCGAGGCCGCTCCCGCGGGCTGGCGGTCGATCACGAGCTGCTCTATTTCGGGGCGGTGTTCCACGACCTTGGACTGACGCCGAAATACCGCAGCCCTGACCACCGTTTCGAAATCGATTCGGCCAATGCGGCGCGGGACTTTCTGCGGACCAACGGCATCGAGGAGTCGATTGCCGGCATGGTGTGGGATGCAATCGCCCTGCACACGACGCCGGAGATCCCCTGGCACAAACGGCCGGAAGTCGCGCTGGTGACTGGCGGGGTCGAGGCAGATGTGCTCGGCGATGGGCTGTTTGAGATACCGACCAGCGACCAGGACGCGGTGCTTGCCGCTTACCCGCGACTGGACTTCAAGCGAGGAATTGTCCAGGCGTTCGCCGATGGCTTTTCCTTCAAGCCCCTGACTGCCTTCGGGACGATGAATAGCGACGTGCTTGAACGAGTGCTGCCTGACTACCGCCGGACAAATTTCTGCGAACTCATCGCGGCAAACCCGCTAGGAGGATGAATGGTTCCTCCAAGACGTCCATTTGGTTCTCTATCCGACCTACCATTTTTTGCCATCACTTGACTCCATCGGTAGCTGAGACAGCGTTTCCGTTGCAGCAACCGCACCTTGCGGCGGCTGGTAGCTTGAGATTCTCCGGTTTTGCAGACCAGAAGCTCAAGGGGGTGCAACGATGGGGCGTCGGCCACGAGATCCAGAGCGGGAACAGCGTTGGCGAGCGAGCTTGATCGAGCAGCGAGAAAGCGGCCTGTCGGTCCGCGAGTTCTGTCTGCGCGAGGGCTTGAAGGAGACGGCGTTTCACTATTGGCGTCGGCGGATTTCCCAGGAGGATGGCCAGCCGTCGACGAAGCCGGCCAAGCGTGGCAGGCCACGATCCGTTACGATCGCTGCCGCGGTGGAGCCCAACGCCGCGTTGCCAACTCATTCGCGAAGTGCCAAGTTCGTGCCAGTCCGCTGGAGCACGATTGGTGAGGGAGCGGGCTATGCGGCGGAAGTGGCGTTGCCCGGTGGCGTCACGCTGCGTCTGGTGCGCGACGTGGACGGCGCGATGCTGCAGATGCTGCTGGCGGCGTTGCGGCAACCATGTTGAGCCTGTCCTTGCCGGTCGAGATTTATTTGTGCGTCGAGCCAGCCGACCTGCGCCGCGGCTTCGATCGGCTGGCGCAGATGGCCCAAGAACACGCCGGGCGGGACGTGCTGGCCGGTGGGCTGTACGTGTTCTTCAATCGGCGGCGCGACCGGGTGAAGCTACTGTGGTGGGACCTGGATGGCCTGGCCTTGTGGTATAAGCGGCTGGAAGCCGGCACGTTTCAGTTGCCGGCCGTCCCCGCCGAGGCGACGAGCGTGACGCTATCAAGCACGCAGTTGACGCTGATCCTGGGAGGGGTGGATCTGGCCAGTGTCCGCCAACGGAAGCGATATTGCCGGCCGGCGTGAATTCGTGGCGTAACGTTTTCACGGTTGCGTTCAATCATGAGCGTATGAGCACGGATGCCCAATCGTTGCCGAATGACGTGCCGCTGCTGAAAGAACTGGTGGCGCAGCAGTCGTCGACGATCGACAGCTTGCAACGCCGATTGGGCCAGATGGAGCACCAGATCGCGCAGTTGCTGCGTGCCAGGTTCGGGCCGCGTCGCGAACGAGTTGACTCGCAACAATTGCCGCTGTTCGAGATCCAGACAGAGCCGGCAGCCGAAGTTGCCGTGCCGCTCTCGGAGTCGCCGGTCAAGGCACACACGCGTCGCGGCGGCGGGCGTCTCCAGCTTCCGTCCGACCTGCCGCGTGAGCGGATCGAACACGACTTGGAACAGAAGGCATGTCCCGGTTGCGGGCAACTGCGCCAGCGGATCGGCTGCGAGACCAGCGAGCAGCTCGACTACGTGCCGGCCCAGTTGAAGGTGATCGAGCACGTGCGTTGGAAGTACGCTTGCCGGGCCTGCCAGGAGCACGTGGCCATTGCCGCGCCACCGGCCAAGCCTATCGAGCGCGGGTTGCCTGGCCCAGGCCTGCTGGCGCAGATCGTGGTAGGCAAGTTCAGCGATCACCTGCCGCTGTATCGCCTGGAAGACGTGTTCGCGCGGGCTGGCGCCGAGCTGCCGCGGACCACGCTCTGCCGCTGGGCGCGGCAAACGGCCGAGCTGCTCCAGCCGCTCTACCAGTTGTTCATCGCCCGGGTGCGATTGTCACGCGTGATTCACACCGATGATACGCCGGTGCCGGTGCTCGACCCCCTGTTGCCGCATACGCGGACGGGCCGATTCTGGGTCTATTGCGGCGACGCCAATCATCCCTACTCGGTATACGACTACACGGCCAGCCGAAAGCGCGACGGCCCAGCGACATTTTTGAGAGATTACCAGGGTTATTTACAGGCCGATGCCTTCGCCGGCTACGACGGAATCTACGCGGCGGGCACCGTTCAACAGGTGCTCTGCTGGGCCCACGTGCGCAGGAAGTTCTTCGAGGCCAAGGATTCGCAGCCGCGCGAAGCGCACCAGGCGTTGGCCTTCATTGCGCGGCTGTACGAAGTGGAGCGCGAGGCGAAGCTGCTGGAGACCGAAGCCCGTCAAGCCCTGCGCGTTGCGCGTTCGCGCCCCTTGTTGGGCCAGTTCCGCGATTGGCTAGACCAGCTATGCGCCAGCCGTGTTGCCCAAGAGCCCGCTTGGACAAGCGGTCCATTACGCCCTGCCGCGCTGGGCAGGTTTGGAGCGGTACTGCGAAAACGGTGCGCTGGCGATCGACAACAACTTGTCGGAACGCGCGCTGCGACCGGCTGCTATTGGCCGCAAGAACTGGCTGTTCCTGGGCAACGATCGCGGCGGCCAGACAGCCGCCGTGCTGTTCAGCTTCATGGCCAGTTGCAAAGCCAACCAGGTTGAGCCGTGGGCCTATCTGCGCGACGTGCTGGCGCGGCTGCCAGGTCTGAAGAACGGCGCGGCGCTCGACGAGTTCTTGCCAGACATCTGGCTTCGCCATCATCCCGCGGCCCGGCGCGGGATCCCGGTAACTTCCGGCGAATCGTCACGGCGGCTAAAATGCAGCCGCAGGTTCTCTCCGCCGTTCGCTTCCGGAAAGGATTCGCCTCGATGGCCACTCGCCCGCAGAAACAAGCGGCCCAGCTAAAACAGCTTCGCAAAGCCGCGAAAACGCTGCGCCAAGCGAAAGGAGCTTACTGGGAATGAACGCTGTTGCGGCTTGTGTGAGGCCACGAAGAACCTTACCCGAACCGAGTGTTGCGGCCAATGGATCTGCGACGACGAACACACGTACGAGCTATTCTCGTACGCCCGGAATAGCTGCTCTCGGAATCACCGTCGCTACACGCTGTGCGCCCACCACTTCAACGAAGAGCACGAGGGTCGGTGGCAAGACTTCGCCAAGTGCCGCGACGACATCGAGCCCGAGATGTACGTCTACTACGGCACCAACGAATACAACTTCGAGGTGCTGGCCGATCCGCCTCCGTACGAGGCGACCCGCTGCGCGGCCTGCAATGCCGTGATCGTGCTTGCCGATGGCGGCTATTCGCACGGCCGTGAAGGCTACCTCTGCAGCGCCTGCACGGCAGCCAAATACCCTGATCTCGACCGTTGAGCGTCACGCCAGCCGTAATGCGGTTGGTGGAACGGTTACTTTCCATCCACAAAAAGCGAAGAACCTAAGGATTCGCCTGAAGGCGAGGGATTTAGACCCATCGCAAGGACATTAAGGCCAAACCGAACGATTGGCCGGGCTCGACGTGGAGCGGTCGTTGCGTGCGAGCAGACGCGCGGGGAGTAATCCGGATCGAGAGTCGTGCTCAGATGGCCGCTTGTGCAAGTAGCTGGCGTGGCACTGATTCGACAGCTTCCCAGCACCGCCTCGGGCAACCGAGAGCTTCCATCCAAGGACACTTGGAGACTATCCAGATTCCTGCATTGCGGAGTTCCGCAGTATGCGTATCTAGATAGTCCGCGCGGACGCTCCAGGAAACCGACAACGACAGGTGTGAACCGTGGGCGAAGCCGGTCATCCTGCACGATGCCTCGTCGGCCGCACGGTTGTATTCGGCGTCCGGTCACCTAAATATCGGCCGATTTTGTGTCATGATATATAGGGCGCGACCAGATAGCTATGGACCTTTGAGGTTCCAACCTCTTACTTGCAAAGGAGAAGTAGCTCACGAAGCTGATGGTATTACTGTCGGGCATGGCCCCCAGCCATGCTCGAACCTCTCTTCACCAGAGTGTCTGACACGTGGCCTGCCGCAAGGTGGGAAGAGGGTTGGCCCAGTCGGATCGATGACCCGCTTCCCAAGGGGCCGGACCCACAGCGATTGCGTGAATCTATCAGAACGCTGAATTGCGGATTGGATCGAATCCGTTTCCGGGCCGACGGCTCTAGTGCTGGGATTGTCTGGGAGCCAATTGACGCCCGCGCTACACCCGCGCCACGTCCTTAGACGCGTCGGGGCCCGCCAGTCGATAATCCAAGGCACTCGGGCGCTATTCCTGCGCCTTCAATTGCTCAGTTGCCCTTGGATAGCGCCATGGATGGCGAGCAGAGCCTCAAGCTCACCGATAGGGAAATCACTTCCACATTCGCCGACCCACTCTGGGCCGCGCGATTTCCGCCAGTCATGTCGATCGAGCAGTCGGCCGATCTGCTCCAAATCCCCAAGGGCACGATCTACGACTGGCGATCGCGCGGGTTGCTCGGCAGCTGTTCCCGCAAGGTGGGCAAGCATGTTCGCTTTTACCGCGATCGCCTAATCCGACTCGTTTTTAATGAAGGCCTATTAGATGGAGAATAAACCAGAAGAACCCGACCCTAGGTCGTTCGAGAAGATTGGGGACATCGTCAGCATATTCAGACGCGGCAATCGTTGGTACGCAAACTTTCAACTGAACGGCAAACAGCACCGGCCGTCGCTTAAGACTACCAGTAAGAAACAAGCTCGCAGTAAAGCCATTCGGCTGGAGGCGGACATCCTCGAAGGACGTTACGCGAAGCAGCGCAAAGCCCCGGCCATCGAGCAGGTGACATCGGACTACCTGAGCCACCTATGGACCGAAAAGAAAGCCAAAAAGACCCTGCAAAAAGTTGAGTTGGTCAAGCGGCGAGTGCTTAATTTGGCGAGCCGCCGCAAGGCCAGGTCGATTCTCGACATCAACCTGTCCTTTGTCGATGCCTACCGTGCCGAAGCGGTCACCCGCAAGCTAAAGCCGGCGGAGCCGAAAACTCTGCTGAACGAGACGGTCATCATCCGACAAATGGTCAACTTCGCCTTGTCGCGCGGCATGATCACCACCGATCCTCTGCGCGGCCTGAAACTCAAGAAGGTTAAGCCCAAGCCTCAGCCCTGCTGGACGCGGACCGAGGTCGAGACGATTCTGGCGGCGGCTGAGCCGCCCCACAAGCCGGCGTTCAAGCTCCTGGCCGAAACTGGCATGCGGGTTGGCGAACTCAAGTGGCTGACCTGGGATGACGTCGATTACGACCATGGGGTGCTTCACATCCGAGCCAAGGAAGACTGGAAGCCCAAGACGGGTGACCAGCGGGCGATCCCAATGGCGCCGGTTCGCGAGCTCCTTCAGCAATTGCCCAGCCTGGGGCAATGGGTGATTTCTGCCGCCCCATCGCGCTGTTACCCACAGGGTGGCCATCAAGTATCGGAACGCCGCTTGCTATTGTCTCTGAAGCGGCTCTTGAAGCGGCTGAAAATGCCCGGACACCTCCATACCTTTCGGCACAGCTTCATCTCCAACGCGCTGACCAAGGGCATCCCCGAGGCCGTGGTACGGTCTTGGGTTGGGCACGTGGACCCGGAGGTGATGAAGCTCTACACGCACATCGCCGACGAGGCCTCGCAGGCGGCCATGCAGCGCCTGTCAGAGGCCAATCATAACCAACTGCAGAAGCAGGAGAAGAAGCATGAAACGGGGTAAGTCATTTCAGCACAATTTCAGCACAGCGGACCGGAGGCCAAAAATGTTGCGAGCGCAAAAGAATAGCCGTCAACTGGTTAGGTCAACGGCTTCCTTGAAGAGCGGAGGGCATGGGATTCGAACCCACAACCCCTTTCGGGGCATCTGATTTCGAGTCAGACCGCTGGCCAGTTCGCTTACCCTCCGAAGTTCTCCCCAAGTCTAATGGCTGACTGCCGCCGAGGCAAGAATACCTCGCCGACCCAATACGGCCGCCCAGCCAATTTATAATTGACCGCGCCGCAACATCTCCAGCGCCGCAGATCCGGCCTCCGCGGCAAGGTCGGTGCCCGCGGCGCCGGCCGCACGACCCCAACCCAAGCTGCCGCGTAACCCCCACATCCGCTGCCAGCCCCCTGCCCAACAGACCGGCCACGCCGGCTCCTAGCGAACACGACTTGCGACACGCAATATAGCGGTTCTTGCGAGTGGCATCGCTGTGCGCGCGGCCCAAAATGCCTGCCCCCAGCCGGCTTCGGCGTCCGATATGTCCAGAGTCTCACGGGCTTTCGACTTGAAGTAGGAGCGTTCATGGCCAAAGATACTTTCCGCATCGTCACCCGCGGCGCCGACGGCAAGCTGCGAATCAGGGACTACGACAAACAAGATGCCTTGGCCAAGCTGCACACGCAGATTGGCATTGATGACTGCAGCACCGACCTGGGCCTGCGTGGGCAGCCTGTCTTCGAGGGGCTGATCGGCCCGATGCCCGAAGGCAAGAACATCATCCGCTACGAATCGCCGGAAGTGTTCGAAACGCTGACCAAGGAGTGGAGCACGGCCAAGGCCACGCGCCGTTCCCGCACGAAGAAGCCAGCGGCACTCGAGCAGGCGCCGGCAGACCGGTTGCGTTTGGATCAGGGCGAAGCCAGTCTGTAGCCCACGGCTCGAAAAACACACCCGGCCGCGGTCGGCACCCCGGTGCCCGCCGCGGCCTTTTTTGTTGCCCGATGCCGGCGGGCGAAAGAATGCAGGCGGCGGGCAGCAGGCGGCCGGCAGCGAAGGATAAAAGGGGCCGGAAATACACGCGAATGGACGCGAATTGAAAACCTTCTGCTGACCGTTTGAGCGAATGACGGCGCCGCGCACTTCTGCTTCCCATTTCCGTGCATTCCCGTGCATTTCCGGCCAGCCTTGCCGCGTTTGATTCGGGCGATCAGAAAAAGAATTGCTGCCCGTTTGGTCATTCGAGCTTTGATCATTCATTCGAATTTCGACATTTCGAATTTCGAGTTTTCCTTACTGAATACTGACTACTGCTGCTTCCACCGCCGGCGTGCGCGCAGGGAATCCTGCCTGCGTGCCGCCGACTTCGGAAGAGGCGCCGTTCGCGCTGCTGCCTGCAACTCCGGGATACGGAGGCTTTGGGTACTTGGGCGGCACGCCCGCAGGCGGCCGCGAAAAAATTGATTCACCGCCTCCGCCCCTCGGCCGTCGCGCGGCGTTCCGTTGACGTGCTTCGCAAAAGACACGCTCCGCGTGCCTCCGCATCTTCTTCAATGAGAAGACGAGCGAAGTCGGATCAAGGTGAATCGACGCCTACGGTCAAGAGCCTTTTGAGCTGCAGGGGGCCCTGGGTCACGTCCACTCTCACTCTTCGTCGGCGTCTGGCCGCGTGGTCGTCGGGCGACAGGGCCCGGCAGGAAAAACGGGCGACCGTTTCTGCCGGGGATAACGCCCAAAGGCTTTGCGGAAAGAACCCTCGCGCTCGTAACCAGCGCGCGAGGCGTTTCCGACGAGTCAGGAAGAGCTATCAGCCAGGTCTGGGCTACACCCATCGATCCGCACGCACGACCACCCGCACTCTGGAATAGTGGTCGCGCGGACGAGTTGGCAATTGCCAGGCACAACACTTGGTTGCAACACAAAGCGCCTGTACCAAGTTTTCGGCTCATCATGTTGTTCGCACCCGGAACGTCCACTCTGCCCTAGCTGCCTGCGTGGGATTCTACCGGGTGAGTGGCATAATTGTAAACATAATTCTGAACCGATTGTAAGGTGCTCTGCGAGCATCATGGCTTGGCGTTATGCTCGCGCGGGCGTTGGTTCTGAATTGCAGACGAAGAGAAGGTGCTGGCAGAGCACCCTACTGAACAAAACATGGGGTGCGTCGTGACGCATCGCGTTCGATTTGGTGCGTCGCGACGCACCTTACGGATGACCTTGCGGCTTACTGATTCGTCCCGGAGAGACGCACCGACAATAGCCCAGCGATTCACAGGATTATGCAAGTGCTGGCATGCGCGACGTTCGCAGAACGACTTAGCCTCGCTAGCACCTACGGAAACATTCGATGCTAGCGTGCGTAAGTCGTTCAGTATCGGTCAATCTGCTAGCAGTTGCATAATCCTGTTCATCGCTGGGGCCATGGACCGGCGCCGGCCTCGAAAGCACGTTTTCCCAGCGATGAATCGCTGGGCTATTTTCGCGCTGCCGCTCCGCGGCGAGCAAAATAGCCCGAACTAACGACGGACAAATTCCGGTCGACGGCCAGTGCTTGCCCGCCACGTCCTTTCGCAACCGTGTCCCGCAGCCATCTTGACCATGGACGCAAATTATGTACAATATTATGTATATAATATCAGCATCCGTGCCATGACTGAACGGCCTGCCGAGTCAGCCTTTTTCAATCAGGAGCGACAAGATGATCGAAGCGAGAAAGACCGTCGGTCGTACGGCGCAAAGGTGGCCTGGCGACATCGCCAGAGAATCGATGCGGACGGATACCTGGCTATTTGCGCAGGCGATACTTGGCGACCCGGTCACAAACTTCCGCGAATCGGAGCCGCATGAGACGGCCGAAAATGAACTCCGCGAATGGCTGGAGGCGATCACGTATCCATCTCCCACCGCCGGCTTCAAGGGAGCGTCCCAGCAACGCCACCTCGAATGGCTCGCCGAGATCACATCGTCGTGCGCCAGCGATTGGGATTCGTCGAAGCATCCCCGGGGCGCCCTTCCGGAAAATCCTGGCTGGTTTTCGCCGACCGGAGGCGGGGCCAGCGCTGAAAAAGACTCTGGTACCGCCGCCGCGTCACTGTCACCGCCCGGTTCCCATGACCATGAACGAGTAGAGCCGAATATGCCTGGACACGCATCGCCACATGCGTGGGCGAAAGGTGATGTGGACAATGAAACACTTATGGCACAGTTGCCGCAGTCGGGCGCCGGGTCACCGCCGAAGGTGTCGGATTTCGTTTTTGGCCGGCCGTTTGGCAACTTCCCGCGGCAGCAAGACCTGCACATCCCACCGGACATGCCTGTAGCTATCACACCTGCGAATGATCCGAAGGTGCAGCCTTTTGGCACTGACCTGGCGGCGCACGTCGAAAAACAAATCCCTAGCGAGGTCCGTAGTGCATTGATTGCGGGCGGCGTAAAAACCATCTATACCGAATCTTTGGACCGGCACAAAAATTTCTTGACGGGTAACATCGACCATGCCGGCGGCATCTACAGCCCGATGGCGGGTACGATTTTCGTGCCGCGCGTCCTGCATAACGGTGACGACAACACCTTTGCCCAGAACAACGTCCGACACGAGACCGGCCATGCCTTTGATGACCTGACTAACGGTTCCCTCTCGCCCGAGTATCTCGACGCATACCGCGCCGATCTCAAAAAGATTCCGCGGTCGCAACGAGAGAACAATCCGGCAATTCGGCAATTTGTTCCCGAAAAGTATGAACGCCCACCGCTAAACCTTCCACACAAGGAAGCCGAGCAGCGGGCCGCCCGCGAGGCGTTCGCGCAGTCCTTCGCGTCGGCCACCGCAACGCCCGACGCTCCGGAGTACGATGAAAAATCGGGGATGTCCAAAGCGCGGGAGTTTCGCCGACTCTTCCCGAAAACAAATGATCACATGAAGTCGAAGTTTCTACCGAACTTTATCACCCAACAACGAAAGCAGCAGCTAAAGCAACAACCAGGGCCAAGCCAAAACCCGCCGGGGCAGCCGCGGCGCTAGGGCATTTCCACCACCTCGCGGACCACGGCACATGTCGCGAGTGTCGCCCTGGATAATTGACGAGGAACCGTCGTTCAGATACGAATGTGCCGTTCCAGGCATTTCACGGAAGATGAAGCATGGCTACCCTGAAATGGACATCGCGACCCCGATTCAGCCTGCGGAGCATGTTCGCCGTCCTCACGGTAGGTTGCATAATACTCGGTTGGCACGTGGAGAAACGACATCGGCTGATGATCGTAGCCGAGCATCTCCAATCGGCGCTTCACTGCGTGTCGTCGTTCCATACGGAACCACACGACCTGCCGTATGACCCAAGACAACTGCTCACCCGCTTCTGGGACGCAGAGATGCTACCTAGCAGGGTCGCGACCAGCGACATCCGTGATGAGCGGACCTTGGTCGCAATTTGCCAACTAACGACGATCGAAAGAATGTCTCTTGCAAGTTCCGATCTGTGTGACGATTGGCTGCGGCATCTGGAGTCGCTCCAGAGTTTAAGAGATCTCTCCTTGTGTTGCCCGCACTTGACCGATCGCGCAATCCCGCACCTGTGCAAGCTCAAAAGCTTGGAGAACTTCGATACCATTTGTTGCGGTTTCACGTATGAAGGAATACAACAGCTTCGCCGCGCGTTACCGAACCTGTCGATCGCGATTCATGGAAACGACAAGGCAAGCTCTGCCGATTATCCGCCGCTGAATGGGAGCGTTGTGAATCCTAGGGCCAGCTACCCAGAAATGTATAGCGCGCCGACGCCTTGAACCGGCAGATGCGACCGCCCCTGCGATTCAGCATGCGCGGCATAATAGCAGTGGTGGCGGGCGGCTGCTCAATACTTGCTAGCAAGTAGGTCGGGGCTTGCCCTGAAATTCGCTGGGTGCAAGTCCATACTTCAGGGCAAGCCCTGACCTACGCGACTTTTTTCGCGCCGCCGCTCCGCGGCGAACAAAATAGCACCGCCTCGAAACAGCGAAGTCCAAGTCGGTACACCGCGACCTGCCGAGGGCTTGCTCCAGATTCGAGCCGCCTCCCTATTCTCTTCTCCTGAGTGACCAATCCCATGTGTCTCGAAACCAAAAACCAGGATTCTGGCGTTGCCCCCCCGTCGGTAACCGAAAATAGAGTATATGAGCACTACCACCGAGCTACAGTCGGATCGCGAAGAGGTTTGGCGTGCGGTCGTCGAGAAACGCCCCGTCGATCCCGAAGTGGCAAAGCGAGTCCACGGGCGGGCCGAGATGGTGCGCGCCAGAATCGTCAAGGAACGCGGCATTCCTGACGTTGCGGTCGATCTCATTCGCGAAACGCGCGACGAATGAAGTACGTTCTCGACTCGTCCGTTGCGTTGAAGACCGTTCTGCCTGAAGTGGATTCTTCAAAGGCGATCGATCTCTGCAAGGTCTTTCAACGGGGCATTCACGAGCTACTGGCTCCAGACGTATTCCCTTCGCCTCGCATCGCGGAGCCCAGACGGTGCTGCGCGGCGGTGAGCTTGGGCGCCTCGTTGAGGGCAGTCCAGAACGACAATTGCTCTTCAGGAGTTAATGCAATTACCTGCTCGCGCACCGCACGAATCTCGCGCTTGGCCTGGGGAACGGTAACTGCCCTCACGTAGTCGCTGACGCTGAGGTGCCGCAGGTCGGCTGCCTCGGCGAGAGATTGTTTGCTTTCGTTGTCCAATCGAACCATCAGCGGACTGGCTGATTTGGTCGAGCCGCGTTTCTTGGTTGAGCGGGATGCCGCCCTAGGACGTTTCTCCTTGCCTCTCTGCTGTCTTGCCGTTTGCAATACAGTCAAATTTTGGATCGACCGTCCCGAACGTCAGGCACGTAGTGCCTGACCTACTAGTCAGCCAAAACCGCTACCCGTGTTCGGTGCGGGGAGTGCGGCGCTTGGGAACCACTCGATGTGCTGATCGCCGGTGCGGCCCCAGTACATGACTCGCTTCCCACGCAGAAATGCAATATAGCCATGCACCCCGGCGGCCATCGCGCGGCGGGTGAAGTCGCGGTACTTCTGCCCATGGTTCTGGCTGTCGAGGAGCGCAGCGCGCAGGCCCGGCAAGTCAAAATCTGCAGCGACGGGAGGCAGTCCTTCGTACGGAATCGGCGTCACCACCGCATCTCCCAGAGCACCATAGTATGTCTTGCGCAGCATGATGTAATCGACATGGTAGCATTCCACCCCTGTGGCGATCAGCTTGCCCACGGCTTCCGGAAACGACATCGTGCCGGCGAGAGTAGCGTGGGCGGTTTCGACAACAATTTCTGTGTTCATGGGTCGTGCTGCCGTTTAAATAGAGAGGGAGACGCGATTCTCACTCATCCGCCATGGCCAGCCGCTCGGCGATCGGCGGGTGGCTGTGAAACAAAAACACTTCCAGCGGATGCGGGGCCGGATCGTCCTTGTTCAAGCGGGCCAGCTTTTGAAAGGCCGAGCGATACACGGCGGGCGAGCCGGTCCGCTGGAGAGCATAACGATCGCACTGCCGCTCGTAACGACGGCTGATGATGTTCTGCAACGGCTCCAGCAACATGCCGAACAAGGTCACCAGAAACAACAGGGCCGGCAACGTGAAGACCGGCAAGTGGTGCGGATCGTACGACTGCACGCCCACCCAATGCGCGAGCGCGCGGTCGGTGAGCCAGAAGCCAAAGACGCTGGCGACGAAACCGCCGGCGATCATCTTGGGAATGTGCCGAAACACGTGATGACCCACCTCGTGGGCAAACACCACTTCGATCTCCTCGGGCGTGAAGCCTGTCAACAACGTGTCGCCCAACAGCACGCGGCGCGTGCGGCCCAAGCCGGCCAGCATGGCGTTGGCCTTGGCCGTTTCGTTGCTGAGAACCATGCGGTAGATGCCGCGAATCGCCAGGCCTGTGCCTTCGGCCAATCGCGCGAAGCGATTGGAGAGCGTGGCGTCGTTGAGCGGCTCGACCTTGTAGAACAAGGGCAGGATCAGGACCGGGGCAAGCTGGCCCAGCACCACGCTGACAATGAAGAAGGCGCCGGCCGCGGCCAGCCACCAGAATTGGCCCGTGATCCAGATCAGCTTGTACAAACCGAGGATCAGCAGCGAGCCCAAGACGAGCATCAGCGAGAATTGCTTGGCCTGCCGCCACAGCCAGCGGCCGGGCGATTGCCGGCTCAGGCCGAATTCGTGCTCCAGCACGTAGCCCGAGTAGAACACCAGCGGAAAACCCAGGCAACCGTGGATGGCGGTGATGAGCACGAACAAGGCCACCAGCCGCAACGAGGCTGATGGCACGTACGTGGCCAGCCAGGCATCCAAGCTGCGGGCGAACACCAGGGCCAGCAGGCCCAGGATCAGCAGATCGAGCGTTTTGTCAGCCAGCGAAACCCACAGCTTCCGCCGGCCGTAGCGCTGGGCTTCGGCCAGTTGCTCGGGGGTCAGGGCTGCCGTTTCGTTGCCGCCAGCAGATGGAGGCGATGAAGTTCCGTCGGACATGTTTGTATTGTACGGATCGGCCGAAAAAAAACTCGGACTTTCCGTCCCCCCGGCCCGGCTGGCTACATCTTCATGGCCTTCTCGATCTGGCCAATGTAGAAGAACGCGATCCGGAAGATGAAGAACGTGATGATGGCCGCCACGATCGCCCAGACGGCGAAGCCGGCCAGCGTGGTCAGCGTAGCCAGGGCCCGCTGGGCGCGGTCCTGGTATTGATCGGAGAGCGTGGCCATGGTCTCGGGGAGCCGGCCGCTCTTTTCGCCCACTTCGAGCGCGTCGAGAAAATCGTTGGGAAAGGCGCCGGTCAGAGCCAGCGCCTCGCTGATCTCCTGCCCGCGGCGCAGCGACCGGACCACGTCTTCACAGCGGTCGGTGTAAAAGCGGTTCTGCATCGAGCGCAGGCTGAGATCGAGCACCTTTTGCAGGTCCATGCCCACGCCATAGGTCAACTGCAGCGACCAGGCCAGCCGTGAAAGGGCCAGGGTCTGCAAGGCGTTGCCCAATACGGGAACCTTGAGCACGCCGTATTCGATCGGCCGGGTCCAAAAGACGCCGCGGCGGTTGGCTTCGAAGACCAGCGCCAACACCAGCACGATCGTGCCCACACAGGCCGCGTACTTCAACAAGCCCGACGTCCCCATCAGCCCCAGGCCCAGCACGTCGACCCCGATGAAGCCCATCAGCCAGATCATCAGGCCGATGATTCCCACCGCGGCCGACAACTGGACCATCGGCATGGTGATGCTTTGCAAGAACATCCGCCGCAGCTTCAACTGGCGGTCGTAGTGTTCCGAGAGATGGCGGAAGATCTCAGCCGAGTGCCCGGTCTGCTCGCCGACCGCGACCATGTCGCGAAAGAAGGGCGGGAAGAACGTGCCCGTCTCGGCGATCGCGTCGTGCAGGCTTTCGCCGCGCGCCACGCCCTGGCTGATGATCTCCAACCGGTTGCGAACCTTGGGCGACGAACGGCCGTTCGACTCGCGGGCAAACGTCCGTCGCAGCTCGATGCCGCTTTCGAGCGAGACGGCCAGCCGATGGCAGAGATCGGACAGTTCGGATTGACGGATGCGAGAAGCGAGAAGCATGGGCGGCTGCGACGGATTATAGACAATTAAGAAAAGCAGATGAAAACACAGAGGCACGGAGAAAGAAGACGAGGGGAAAGCAGCAGGTCTTTAAATTGAATTGATCCAGGAAAACGCGCGTGATCCAAACATTTCCTAATTCAGCAGTTCCAAGTTCTCTGCGTAAAAAAGGGAAAGGAACGCTAATCTTCACTAATCTCCGCTAATTCTGATTAGTGTCGATGAGCGGCAATTCGTGTTCCTGCAATCACGCTCAAACTTGGAACTCCTGTAATTCGAATTTGCCGCCGCTCAGCTTTTCTTCTCTGTGTCTCCGTGTTTTATTCCCGTTTTCCGAATCTATCGGGCGGCCCGGCCGGTGACGGCGACCTTGAGCCATTCCTGGATGACCCAGCCGACTTTTGCCAGGCTCAAGGCCGAACAGCGAGAGGGTACGTCGCCGGTCGTGTGCCAGTAAGGGTATTCGAAGTCGATCACGTCGCAGGTGGGAATGCCGGCGATTTCGTTGAGCGGGATATGGTCGTCGTTCACGCCCGGGTTCATCGTCTGCGGCACGAACTCTCGGACGCCCAGCCGGTAGGCCGTGTCCCAAATCTCGCGCACGATCTGCGGGCGCAAAGCGGACGCTGTTGGGCTCGTACTGCAAGCGCAGGCTGACGTCGCCCACCATGTCCAACAATACGCCGGCCCGGTAGCGATAGGGCGGCGGTTGGCTCGCGTATTGCTGAGCGAAATACTTCGCGCCCAGGAAGTATTCGTCGTTATCGCCGTAGACCAACTCTTCACCGTCGAACAGCACGAAGTCGACGCCGATCGGTCCGGCCATCGCTGGCATGGCCCGGCCCAATTCCATCATCAAGGCCGCACCACTCGCGCCGTCGTTGGCGCCGACGAACAGTCCGCGCGGGTTCTTGGCGTCGCGATCGGGATAAGGCCGGGTATCGTAATGGGCACAAACCAGCAGTCGCTCGCGGCGCTCCGGATGCCAGTGGACGATCAGGTTCGTCATCGTCACGGCCGAGCCGTCCAGCGGATGCCGCACGCGAAACTCTTGCCGCTCGACCTTGCCTCCGAGCTTTTCGAAATGATCGGTGATCAGTTTTTGCTGTTTGTCCATCCCCTCGGTGCCGCTGCGTCGCGAGCCCAGGTCGCACAGGGCCACCAGGTTCTTGTAGGCCGCCGTGCCGTCGAAGGGAATTTGAGCGAGCGTGCGCGGGCCGCGGGCTGCCAGTTCGGGATCCGATCCGTAGAACAGGAACAGGTAGCCAATCAGCAAGCCGCTGCCGATCAGCACCGCCGCGAGATAGATGTTCTGGCCCGACATTCGTCGCATGCACGTATTCCTTGGCGGGCGTTTAGGACGTTGGACCGCTATGATTCATTTTAGATCAGACGTTCACGACCGGATACAGCCGGCGCATGAACTGTGACTTCCTCTTCTATTCCCCATTCCGCATTCCCCATTCCCCATTTCTTCCCTCCCCGTTCTTCAACTCTAGCTCAGCCCAATACTGGGGATGATCCGATGGCCCGGCCGGATGCATGCCGCTGGCGGTGCATTTCAGCCCACGCGTCACAATCCAATCGATTCGCCCGTGGCCCGGGGCTACGCCGGCCAGCGCATCGATCACGCCGGGCGCGGCCAACAGGCGCTGGATCGAGAGGTCGGCAGAGGTGGTATTCAAATCGCCGCATAGAATCGCCGGGGGGGCCAGGGACAGATACAAGTCGACGATCGTACGTAGTTGAGCGGAGCGTTGCGGATCGCTGCGGTCGATGTGCGTAACCAGGGCCTGCACGGGCCGGCCGTCGACGTCGAGCGAGACCAGCAGCGCAGTTGCGTCCGCTCTTCGACCCATGCAGCGGCAGCGGAATTCGCTGCCACCAACGGACCGGCAGCGACGCGAGCACCCGTTGCCGAAGTGATCGTGCCACCAGCGGTGTTCGGCGGGAGCAAACAGCCAGGCCATCCCCAGCGTGCGGCCGAGGATTTCGGCGTTGTCGCTCAGATCGTCGCTGCTGGCGCCATGAACTTCGTTGAGGGCCACGAAGTCGAGCCCTTCGAGGCACCTGGCAATGCCGCCGAAATCGCGGCGGCCATCGAGCCCGCGGCCTCCATGGATGTTAAAGGTGCCCACACGAATGCGCCGGCCTGCGGAGGCGTCGACGCGCTTCGCCGGGCGATCGAAACGGTTCGGGCCGGAGAACGTCGTGCCGCTGTCGGGGCCGGTGGGCTTGCGGATCGAACCATCGCTCACGACTGCCACGGCCAATACGGCGATCGTCGCCCAGGCCAGTTGCCAACGCCGGTCTCGACCGGGGAAGGTCGGGACGTCGGTGGCCGGTGCAGGCAAGGCGGTGGTGCTCATGGCGAACTTCATGCCGAACCGGACGAGACCTTGCGGATGATCTCGGCGACGATCGAGGTGGTGGAATAGCCGGGCAACAATTCGAGCGAGAAGACCTGCCCGCCGCGAGCCAGCACCTGCTGGGCCCCGACAATCTTCTCGACCGGCCAGTCGCCTCCTTTGACGAGCACGTCGGGTTGCAGCTCTTCGATCAGCCGCAGGGGCGTAGGTTCGTCGAAGATGATCACTTCGTCGACCGATCGCAGAGCCAGCAACATGCGGCGGCGGTCGAGCTGGTTGATGTATGGCTTATAGGGCGCCTTGATGTCGCGGACCGAAGCGTCGCTGTTGAGGCCGACGATGAGCCAGTCGCCCAGGGCCCGGGCCCGCTCCAGCAGGTCGACGTGGCCTGGGTGGAGGAGGTCGAAACAGCCATTGGTGAACACGCGTTTCGGACCGCTCATGCCATTCTCTTCCCCGCGAACTTGTTCTGGAAGGGTCGCCTGGCGTCATCATAGTCGGCCGGAGTGTGGGGGTCCAAGAGCAGTGGCGGCCGCCGTGGCGTAAGACGGCTATTCCTTGACACTTGCCCTGAGTCGGTCGACAATCGAAGTCGCTGCTGAACTACCCGTTTTCGAGCCATTTTCGCCGCACGTCGAGGTTCCCTTTGACAACGCTCGCCAGGTTTCACACGGTTCTGGTCTGCACCCTGGGCATGGTTTTCGTGGGGGGCTGCGGCCAGGCGGACTACGAAAAGGGGATGGAAAAGACGGCGGCCAAGCTCACGCAGGCCGGCAGATTCAGCCCGCTAAGCTTGTTCCCGATAGCGATCACCGACACACCCTGCACGATTCGCTTGCCGGACGTGTTTTTGACGCGCTCGGGAATTCGCTTTTTCGCCCATGCGGCCGATGGCGACAGCGGGCCAAAACTGACGGAGCTGCAACCGCCATTCCTGCAATTGCCGGACTTGAAGGTCGTCTTTCAGTCGATGGGCTCGGACGACAAGGGCGCTCAGTATCCGTATTACTGCTACCTGGCGGCGCTCCCTCCGGGCGCGATCTTTACGGTTCCGGGGTCCAAACCGCCAGTGGGCGAGCCCAAGACCGATGCCCCGGCCGAGCCCCCCGCGGAGCCAGCGGCCGAGAACAAGCCTGACGCCCCGGCCGAGAACAAGCCGGAAACGCCCGCTGAGAACAAACCCGACGAGAACAAGCCGGAAGAGGCGAAGCCCACAGGGGAAATGCCCGAGGGAGAGAAGCAGGCGCCCCGGCTCAAAAGCCGGTCGAGCTCTCGGTTTGGATTCAGTCGGAACTTGCCAAGGCCTTTCCCGATCAGAAGGAGAAGCCCGAGTGGCAGCCAGTCGAAGCTCAGACGCCGGTGCTCGGTCAGCCGCCGATTGCCTGGAAGCGGATCAGCGTCACGGGACCGCAGCCGTTTCAGTTCATCGGTGGCTCGAGTTCCGAATTTCTGGATCATGTCGAGGGGAAGTTCATCCTCTACATGTGCGAGCGCGACGGCACCACCGTGCTGGTTGGCTGGCGAATTCCCACGGTGCTCGAAGCCAAATCGCCGATCGAACAATGGGCCGAACTGGCCGCCGGCACGTTGCGGCCGTAGTGCCGCCAGCGGTTTACGCGAATTGCCCAACGGCGGTTGGAATCGGCCGAAGAATAATTTCCATTTTTTGTTTTCCCCCTCACCCTGCCCTCTCCCACAAGTGGAGAGCAAGTGGAGGGGGAGTTGTGGAAAAGTTATTCTTCGGCAGATCCTTACGGCTCGCTAGCACGGCGGAAAACGGCAGCGCGAGCGAAACGCGGGAACTCGGATGGCCTGAAATTGATTCAGGAGTCATAATCCGCCTCGGGCTGTCGCGCTGCGGCGGTTTTTGTTGGCCGTCGGCAGTGCCCTGAAGAGAGTGCCCTGAAGAGTCTTTCCGCCCCAAAGGATCTGGGACGCGAGGCCAACTGCCACCCATCGATTCATGTGCTCTGCTGAGAAAGGGAGTTCTCGCCATGTCGCTTGCTCGTTTCACCTGGAGTTGGGTCTCGCTGAGTCTGGCGTTGTTGCTGCTGTTGTTCGCGGCGCCTCGCACGGCCGGGGCCGTCGAGAACGCCCGTGAAGAGGCAGCCGACAAGAGTCCCGAACCGCCCGCGGATGACAGCGCCGCGGATGACAGCGCTGATGTGTTCTACGATTCGAATGCGAAGACCGAAGCGCCTGTCGATTCGAAAGACGACAAACCTGCCGATTTGACCAGCGATAAGCCGGCCGATCTGAGCAGCGACAAGAGCGGCGAAAAGGTCGCCGATAAGAAAAGCGAAAAGGCCACCGAAACCGCCGACAGTCCGGGCCAGGCCGATCTGGATCGAGCCGTGCAAACCCGCCTCGATGCCGATGGCCCGGCCGAATTGGGCGAAGTGATTTCACTTTGCCAGCGGTCCTTGGACAAGGGGCTGGACGACGGGAACGCGGAGTTCGCCCACAAGCTGCTGGCCTCGACCCTGATCCAGCGCGGCAAGATGATGGCCGGCGCGATCTTCGCCCCGCCGCGTCCCGATCCGCGTTGGCCGCAACTGCGTCAATTGGCCGTGGCCGATCTGGAACGAGCCTTGAAGCACGTGCCCGACCAGCCCGAGGCGTTTCTGTTGCTGGGGCGGTTGCAGTCGTTGCCCGGCGGCGATCGCAATGCGGCCGTCGTGGCCCTGGCAGAAGCCATCCGGCTGAGCGACGACGAACCCAAGTTGCAGTTTGAGTCGTTGATCCTGCACGTCGGACTGGATGAGAACCCCGAACATCGCCTGGTCGATCTCAACAAGGCCGTCGAGTTGGAGCCATCGAACCCGGTGCCGTGGCGGATGCGCGGCTCGCTGAAATTGTCCAGCGGCAAGCCGGAAGAGGCCGTGGCCGATTTCGACGTGGCGATCAAGCTCGACTCGAAGCACGCGGCGACGTACGAGGTTCGCGGGCTGGCCCTGACGATGCTGAAGAGACTGGACGAAGCTCGCGACAGCTACGGTCATGCGGTCGAATTGGCCCCCAAATCGCCAGCGTTGTTGTTGCAGCACGCCCAGGTCAGCTATCTGAGCGAGAAGTTCGAAGACGCCGCCAGCGACGCGACGCAAGTGCTCAAGATTGACTCGGAAAACGGCGCCGCCCTGCTGCTGCGGTCGCAGGCCCTGGCCCGTTTGGGCAAGAACGACGAAGCCCTGGCGGACGTCGAATCGTTGTTGAAGCTGCGGCCCGACCTGCCCCCCGCGCTGCGCGCTCGGGCTGTGATCGAATCGTCGTTGGGCAAGACCGACGCGGCCATTGCCGACCTGGAAAAAGTCTGCCAGCAGGAGCCGGAAGACCTGGAGTGCCGATTCCAGCTCGCCCTGCTGTATCGGACCAAGAAGAACATCGGTAAGGCGTTTGAAACGTTCGACGCCGCGCTGTCGATCGATCCCAAGAGCTGGTTCCTGCGGTACGGTCGCGCGGACCTGTACCTGAGCGTCGGCAAGCACGTTGACGCCCTGAAAGACTACGAGATTGCCTACGAATCGCAGCCCGAGGAACCCGGCCTGTTGAACAACTTCGCCTGGTTGCTAGCCACATCGCCCGACGATCAGGTGCGCAACGGCCGGCGAGCGATCAAGCTGGCCACGAAAGCCTGCGAATTGACCGACCACAAGGCGCCGCATATTCTCAGCACGCTGGCGGCCGCGTTTGCCGAATCGGGCGATTTCGAATCGGCTCGAACCTGGTCGAAGAAATCGGTCGAATTGGCCACCGAGGAGAACCGCGAGCAACTCCGCAAAGAGCTGGCCAGCTACGAAGGGTCCAAGGCTTGGCGCGAAATGCTGAACGAGGATGCGGCCGATTCGGCCATTCCGAACACGGCCGACAAGTCGGCCAAGCAAGACTCGGGCGAAGCCGCCAGCACGCTGAAGAATTCGCGCCGGTAGGCTCGGCCTGCCAAGCCGACGCCGCAATGGTGTGGCACTGGCTCCGCCAGTGTTCCGTTAAGCCCTCGGCTTGCAGTCAAAACCCTGTCGGGGGTTGAAGCTTCTCTATTCGCGACGGCGAATTTGCCCGCTCGTAGTCGAAGCACCCAGCAGCACGGCACGGGCGAAGCCCGTGGCACACGGAGACGGCAAGCTGCTGATGTGGTCCAAGGCGTAGGGCTTCAGTCCCGAGGATCGAGTTCGCCGCCCGAGAAGCGGCGATGTCCTTGGAGCGGCACGTCCTCGATGGGCGGAAAGCTGTTTCGCGTCACCGGCTTGTCTTCTGCGGCAAACAGCTCCGCCAGGCGTATCTCGACGTCGGCCGTCGAACTCATCAAGCGATGGACCCACAACGAGGCGAATTGCCCGGTGGCGTCGAACAACTCGACGGGAAAGCATCCCAGGATGCTGGCCGAGATCTGCGAGTTCGAATCGCCGTTGGGAGTGAAGCCGCGGATTCCCTGCCGGAATCCGGCTCGCAAGGTCGCCAGCGTCAGCGACCAGCGCTGCGTACGGGCACCGTCGGTCGCATCGCCGGCATGAAAATGTGCGGCAAACTCCGCGGCGCGATGCGGATCGACGGCAAACTCGCTGACGTCGGCCACGCCGGCCACATAGCCCACCAACAGATCCGACCAGTACTCGGCGCGGCGACGGACGCGGTTGAGCGCCAAGGCTTCGTGTGAATTGACGCCCGGCCCTTCGACCAGCAGTTTCATGGCCCGATGCCGGGCTTCGAGATGGCCGGCATAAACGCTACGAGCGATCAGCTCGGCCCCCTGCGTGCCGCGAGTTTTGTCGTAGCCCACCAGGACGGCGGTCCACACTCGGGTGAGGACTTCGCTGAGCAGGATTTCTTCGAGCGTGGCGTACGCGTTCTCGGCCATCGCTGGTTGCTGGCTCAAATTGAGACTCGCGGGATGCTGCCCAATCCCTTTTAGAGCACGGCCCCAGCGATCGAGCCGGCATTTGGACGTGGTCCAATACTGGTCTAACGCCGGCGTCGGGATGATGCCAGAGGTGAGAATCAAAAGCGGCCCGTGACAAGACGTTAAGGCCGCCAATTCTAATAGTTCACGAGTCTGCATTCCGATACTTTCCTGCCACGATTTGTGCGAAGCGAGATGATGGCGAGCAGGAGAGCCCCGAGGGAACCAAGGCTTTCCTGCCGCCGGTTGATAGGCGAAAGCAGTACAACGCAAAGCCGGTGCCAAGTTCAGGGAACGAAACCCAGAATGCACTGACAGCCGTTCGTAAGTCGCAAGACCGTGGGGCTTTGGGTAAACCAAGCTGCTGCGCCCGGCTATGGCAGAAAAGGGCGGCGTGTTGAGCGCCGTCAACGCGCGGCGAGGCGTGGGAGCATCATCGCCCGGTTCAAGCAACTCCGCGGCCGGTAACCCACACGGACGATGCGGTGCTCGTTGCATTCCAGGCCACGACGAGGAAGTACGCGTTGGAGCTGGGGCTCAAGCCTTTGATCGAGTGCGCTCGTGGCAGGGGCGTCGACGCTGGCGATCTCGATCGATGTCGAACCGTTCCACCAGTAGATTCGGTAACCGGTGGCTCCGGCGGACGCGCTCCAGTTGATTTGGCCCGAGGTGGTTGAGGTGGCCGTCGTGTAGACGTTTTGCGGCGCCGCCAGAATTGGAAGGGGCGGCATCACCACGCTGACCCAGGCCGTGGCCGCGAAACCGATCGAGTTCACGGCCGTGACGTAGAACTTGTCGGTGGATCCTGGCGTGAGGTTGGAAACGCTGGCCGACGTGGTCGACGCGCTCAACTGCTCGATGCGAACGGCCTGGCTGCCGTTCCACTCATAAACGGCATAACCGGTGGCGCCCTTTACGGCACTCCACGACAACTGAGCCACGCTGCTCGAAGTCGCCGTAACGGTGAAGTTTTGCGGAGTCAACAGGCCGGCGCTATTGGGCGTCGTTACCGTCAGCCATGTCGAGGCCGTCGAGGCCAGCGGGTTGCATGCTTCGACGTCGAACGAATAGGTCGTTTCGGGGGCCAGGTTCTTGATCGTGGCCGAGGTCGTGCTGCCCGAGAACGTGCCGGCCACGACCGTCACGCCCGAGACCTTCATGCAGACCGTGTAATCTGCAGCGCCCGGCGAGAGCGACCACGAAAGATCAACACTGGTGGCTGAAATTGCTTGAGCGATGAAGTTATTCGGCGCCGCAGGAGGAGTCGGCGCTGCGCTGTTGCCCGACCATTTTTCCAGCGCCGGAATCAAGGCACTGGCCAATGGGCTCCCGCGGCCCGTGGCCAGATCATAACCCGGCCCGGCCGAGTAGTTGGGAGTTCCCAGCGTACTGCCGGTGATGATATCGTGGTAATCGCCTTGGGGTAACTGATAGAGCGCGGGCAACAACTGGCCGGCTCCATCGAACGAGCCCAGCCCCTGGGATCGCCGGCCCTGATCGGCAATGGCCACCAGCGCAGCCCATTGCGGGGCGGCATCGCTCGTGCCTCCCCATTGTCCCCAGGGCGTCACGTGGCCGTTGTTGTAGGAGTCGTAGACCGGGAAACCGGTGTTCGGATTGGCATCGTACGACACGTCGGGCGTGGCGCGGGCCCAAGCGCTTTGCGTGACGACACCTTGCTGATAGACAGGCTTCGTTTCGTACGCGCTCAGTCCGCCGCCCCCGCCGCTCCAAGCCGATTCGCTGCCGTAATTGCCTGCGGTTAAATTCAAGGTTGTTCCGCCGACCGACACCACGTTCGGGCTGGCGGCCGGATAGATCGGCGGAGCGCCGCCATCCCCGGCCGAAGCGAAGAACGATACCCCAACATGCCCGGCGGGCGTGGTGAAATCGCTGTCGTAGCTGGTCTCGCCCAGGAACTCGCTGCCGCCCCAACTCATCGACACAGCCACCACGCCTGGCGTATTGCGGGCCGTATTGATCGCGGTAAACAGGTCGTTGAACGAATTGCTGTTGGCCTCGACCAGCAGGATGTTCGCCGCCGGGGCAACGGCGTGCGCCATTCGACGTCCAGCGCGATTTCCGTCGCCCAATTACCATTGGCCACCGGCATGGCGCTGCCACCGCTCTGATTGACCTTGGTAAACACTGGGTCCGGCAGCTTGAACTGCAGGTCGAACTGCTTGAGGTCGCTGGCGACATTCGGATCGTCATAGGCATCGACAATGGCGATCGTCGTGCCAGCCCCGTTGGCCGCCACGCCGCCAGGGAGCGTCACCGCGTCGAGCCCGTAGGCGTCACGAATCTCCGTCGGAGTCATGCCGGTCGGCGCGGCGGTCGTCTGCGGGGAAGCGCCATTGGTACCCACGATGGCCGTGTGATCGGGGGTCGCGAACCCCAGCGGCGTCGTCGACAGCAGATGTCGGGCTTCGAGCCATTCAAGCCCCAAACGCCGGTGCCCGGCGAGCTCAAACCTTAGCCGCTGGTTGTCCTTCCGGCGAGACGAACGAATGCGTGCGAACCAGATGCGCGACACGGCGTGGCTAACCCCTGGTACTCGCAAAGGAAGTGGATTCAGAGCCGGAAAACTCAAACTAATTTATCCATCTTACCCAGCCGTACCCCCCGACTCTAGCGAAAAGATCTCGGCCTGGGGCGTCGCGACGCCGAACCGACGAGGGTGCTTGGAAGAGGCTGCGAAGCGTCGGTTGCCCGTGTCAATCGCGAAAGGGAGGCGCGAGACTTCGAGCGGACAGGCCTGCGGCGGAAATGAGGGCCGGCGAGCGCATGAGCGCCCAGCGGCAGAGCATTAGTTTCGGCCACGGCTGCGGGCCGACGACGCCCTGCCAACAGCCCGCCCAGCACCGGCGACAATGCCGTCGCCGACCAGACGAAGGCCAGCGGTTCCAGCGGCATGCGAAACCGGGCCGAGGTGATCGTGGCCGCATGGAAGAGCGTCACGATCAGAAAAATCACTCCCAGCGGCCACAGCGTTTTCCAACGCCGGCCGCAGCCGATCGCCCCGATCAACGACAAAATCAACCAGACGATCGTCGAGGCGCGATACAGGTTATTGGCCGCCTTGGGATTTGTCTCGTCGAACAGCAGGAAATACCGCAGCCGCCGCAGACAGCGCACCAGATAACCGGTAGGGTCGCGACGGACGTCGACCATGGCCCGAGCGAACAGCATCTCCGACCGAGCCGGTTCGGAGAGGGTCTTGAGCTGCGCATAGTCGGCGGGCGTGAGCAACACGTCGTCGATGTACAGCGTCTTATGCCGGGCATTCCACAGCGCTTGGTTCATCCCAGCGAGCGTGCCGTCGTGGTCGTTGCGGATCGCTTCGGCCGCGGGCTGGGGCAATTTGTCGGTGCCCCAACTGGCGGCGTTGTTGCCTTGCCAGAACGCGTAGCCGAACGTCGACTTGATGAACACGAACTGGCCATGCACTCGCGCAGTTCCGCACCAACCAGGGCGTGACGATCAACGTCGCCATCAGCGCCAGCACGCCAGCTCTGCAGCAGGCGCGCGCCAGAGGCCACAGCTGCCCTGCGACTTGCCGGGAGCGGAGCAGGAACCAAACGCCGACGATGGGGAGTGCCAGGGCCAGGATTGGCTCGACCAGCAGCAACCATCCGGCCACGGCTCCGGCCAGCAGCGCCCCGGCCACGTGCCGGCCCAGCGCCGCGAGGCGACCATGGCCAGCAACAGCGTGAGCGACAAGGCCGCCCAACAGACGACCTGGATGTGCGTGACCATGTAGAGATGCGGCGGATAGACCGCGGCGCAGACGCCGGCGAACCAGCCAATGCCCGGTCGTTCGGGGAACAAACTCCAGGCCAGCCAGACGACGCACAGCACCAAGGCCGTGCCGGCCAGGCATTGCAACAATTCCATGGCGACCAGGGCCGTGGTCGTTTGACCGAACAGCCCGTAGGCTCCGGCCAGCAGGACCGGATAGAACGGCGCCTGCTGCGAGGTCGGCCCTTCGGCACCCAGGAACGCGACCGTGAAGCCACGGCCGGCGACGAGGTTGGCCGCGATCTCTCCGTGTTCGTAGGTTCGCGGCCCTTCGCCGCCGAACCCCAACGCCACCACGACCGCCACGCGCAGCGCCAGCGCCACGCCGGCTAACAGCAGGAGCCCAATCGTCGATCGCGAGACGGCCATCCATGGCTCCGCACGGGCTTCCGGTCTTGCGACCGGCGAGCGAGGGTTCGAAGTGCAGAGGGCAATCTTACCGGTGTCCGACCCCCGCCGACCAGACCGATTGCTAGCCTGCTGGCTTGCTGGCAGAGATTTGGACGTGCGGAGTTCGAAACCCGAAGCGTGGACACCGCCCACCATGGCACGCCGTGGAACCCGGTTTTCGAACCAATGGTGGGCATTGGCCACCCTGCAACTCACGCTCGCGTGAGCATGCGGTTGGACCGGCGAAACATGGCCACGCAACCGTGGTCCATGGCACCCTGGTGGCACAGCGAGGGACTTATGGCTGTTCCAGCAGTTCGTGCAGCACGACGGGGCGGCTGGCGCTCGCGCCAATCACGGCGTCGTCGCGGCCGATGCCGGCGCCGACGTAGCCCAGGCCGTTTTGGAAGATGTGATCGCCACTGTCGGGCAATCGCACGTTCTGCACGGTTTGCACGTGGCCGTCTTCAAACAGCACGTTGTGCCCCTTCGCTCCGTGACTGAACCGCCCCGCACGGCGTCCTCTTCGGGCGAATCGGCCATCAGGGCAAACGTCGGCCGGTTGCGATTGCGCGAGCGCGTGATAGCGGCCTCGTTCGACGTATCCCAAGCCGTAGCCGTAGCTGCCGCCCATGATGGATTGTAGCTGGCGAAGCCGATCGCCCCGGGCTGCATGAATTTCGGCCAGTGTCGGAATGCGGAAGTTGGCATCCCTGGCCAGTGACGAAGCCGGGCAGATGAAGTTCGAAGCGTCGACCAATCGAGCGTCCAGCAGCGTGGGGGCATACATGCCGGCGGCAGCCAGGTTGCCGCTCGCGGGGGCGGTGGGGAAGTGGTTGTCGTGCAGGCCGCTGTATTCGATCAGGGCGTGGCCCAAGTTCATCAGGTTGTTCTGGCAGGCCCACAGTTGCGCACTCTGGCGGCTATTCGAAACCGCCGGGAACACGAGCATGGAAGCCGCAATGAAGATCCCGCAAGCCACGACCAGGTCTTGCACGCGCCATTGGCTGCGGCCGGCGAATTGCTCGATGGCGGGTCCGACGCGAGACAGCACGTACCGGCAGGTCCGCGAGGCCAGGCCGGGCGGCGGATCGATTTCCTCATCGTCTTCAGCCAGCGGCAGCAGCTTCTCGCGTAGCACCTCGAGTTCGGCGCGTAGTTGAGGATCCTGATCGAGCCGGCATTCGATGGCCGCCGACTCATCGGGTTCCAGGGCTCCTAGCAGGTAGCCGAGCAACTGCTCACGCATCTCGCATCTCGCTAGACAATGGGGCCGCGTTCCAGGCCTCGGTCAGCTTCAAGATGGCCGTATGTAACCGGCTCTTGACCGTGCCCACCGGAACCGCGAGGACATCCGCGGCTTCACGATACTTCAGACCTTGATAATAGATCAACGTCACTGCGCTCCGCAAAGCGTCGGGCAGCGCCGCAACGGCGTCGCGAATCCATTGTTGACGCTCATCGGATTCGAGACTCAGCACCGGCCCGCTTTCCTTGCTCACCAACAATTCGATCAGGCTCCCCAGATCGTCGCTGTCCTGCGACTGCCGACGATCAAGGCTGACCATCCGGTGCCGCTTGTTGCGGCGCTGGGCGTCGATGGCCTGGTTCGTGGCAATCGTGTACAGCCAGGGGCGCACTTTACGTCCTTCTTCGAATTGCTGGCATTTGAGATGCACTTGTAAAAAACTGGCCTGAAATGCATCTTCGGCCATAACGGCATCGCCCAAGTAGCGTCGTAAGTAGCTGAACAATTCACGCTCGTAACGCCCCACCAGCGCCGTGAAGGCCTGACGATCGCCGCTGGCGCGGTAGGCGCCCAGCAGTTCTTCGTCCGTTCGATCGGCCCAAACGGGCTGCGGTTGCGTCGCATTCCACATCGCGAGGCCTTGGCTAATCATTGCTACGAACCTCATGGCCGGGAATGTTCAGCGAAAAGGCGTTATTTACGCTTTTCGCCGTGCCTCATTCCCCAGGAGCCTAAAAAAATTTGCCTGTGTTCCGTATTTCCACGCCCGGCTGTCGTTGTTCGTGGCCACCATCACTGGCAGCAGGACGAACTACTTGGAAGTTCAATGATCGCAACTGGCATGCCGTTCGATTTGGGCATTTGAAAACAGACCAGGCGCGAGCGTTGATAAGCGATAGCCGGCCACCATTTGAGTGCGTCCCGAACGAGCGAAATCGGCGCGGTGCTGGCGATGAAACTGTTATGCAACTTTTTCCGTTCGTTACACGTAGAACTTCTCGGAGGGCCCTAGGTGGAGGGTATGCAAGCCGGCAAAGTCGCTCGCATTTACCCGTTTTGAACAAAGGCTTTGCGATCGTATCGCCGCTAGCGACAAAGCCCAGTAACATCGCTCCAAGAAGGGCGCTAAGATCGTTGGCCAAACCATTCGAACCATCCGCAGATCGGACGCGTACTACCGGACCCAAGGCCATGGCGGGAACCGATTCAGACCATTCGTTGCCCAGGGACGAACCGGTGTCGCGATCGGCGTGATCCACTGATTCAGAGTGCCGAGCATTGTTAAAAAAGTGTCGCAGATGAAGTCGCTTTGACGACAATCACGGGCCCCTGAACCCTACGTTTCGTCCCCCCTCCCTGGTTATGCGGGCTCAGCAGCATGCTCACGCGAGTCCTTGAGCCCGAGGTGATGGACAGTGCGGCCGAAGCGGCCGATTACGACGCGATGGACCACGGCCAGGTCAATCGCCAGTTCGTCCTCGATTTCCTCGCCTGGCAACCACGGCAGGGTGAAGTTCTCGATGTCGGCACGGGCACGGCCCAGATCCCCATCGAACTCTGCCGCCAACGGCCCGGCTCGCGGATTCTGGCCGTCGATTTGTCGCGGCACATGCTCGATCTTGCCCGGCAAAACATCGACCGCCGTGGGCTGCAAGGGCAGATCCAACTGGCGCTGGTCGATGGCAAGCAGCTCCCCTATCCGGCCGGCCGCTTCGCGGCGGTGATCTCCAACAGCATCGTCCACCACATTCCCCAACCGAACGCCGTGCTGCACGAGTTTGTGCGGCTGGTCGAGCCCGGCGGGCTGATCTTCGTGCGCGACCTGCTGCGACCGGACGACGATCAGACCGTAACTCATCTCGTCGACACTTACGCCGCCGGCGCCAATGCCCAACAGCGGCAGATGTTCGACGATTCGCTGCGAGCAGCCTTATCGCTCGACGAGATCCGAGAGTTGGTCCGGCAGCTCGGCATCGCGCCCGAGAGCGTTTGCGCCACCAGCGACCGGCATTGGACCTGGGCGGCCCGCTCGCCGGAGATTTGAACGAATCGCAGCATACCAAGCTGCAATACACAAGCCCGACGCGCCAGCGAGGGTGTCCCGCGTACGACATCCTCGCTGGCGCGTCGGGCTTGTGTCGGTCCACCTTACCGGCTGAGCCAGTCGCTCACGGCTGGCCAGGCGTCGTGCGCCAACCAATGACGGATGGCATAAATCGCCACGGCGGTGATCGATGCAAACGCAAACCACAGGCAGGCATCGGCCCAGCGCGAAGGAGCCAGGCGCGGATCGGTGCGGCGATAACGCAGGTACAGCGCGCTGGCGGCAATGACCGGCAGCGTGGCAGCCTGGAAGAAGCCGCCAAAGATGACCATGGCCTTCGGATCACCGATCCACAGATACAGCACCAGCCCGAGGGCCGGATAGAAAATGCAGAAGCGGCGGATCCAGACGGTTCGCCACGCGCCGTCGCGGTCGTCGGCTGTGTCGTTTCCGGCCAGGCCCAGCAGGCCGACGAAATCGGCCGACAGCCGGGCGTGCGATGCACTGGCCACGTAGAGCGTCTTGAACAGCACGGCCCAGACGCCGATCAGGAATACGATCTTCGTCCACTCGCCGAAGGCCGGCACGTACATTTCGGAGAGCGTGGCGATCATCTGCTGCTTGTGCGGATGCAGGTTCTGGCGGTGCAAGACTGTCGCACCCAGGCAATAGAACGATACCGTGGCAATCGTGAACACGATCATGCTCACCCAGGCGTCGAGCCGCAGCACGCGAATCCAGCCACGGGCCCGACTGGCCCAAGCGTCGTCGGGCGTTTGCGGCCCGGCAAACCGCGCGTAGCCCTTCTCCAGGCACCAGTAGGGATAGGCATACAGTTCGGCGGCGCCCACGCCCGTAATGCCAAACGCACCGAACGCCGCCGCAATCGCGGCCGGCGCGAGCAATGACTTGGAGAACGAAAAGCCTTCGCGCAGGTCCGTCATGCCGATCGGAAATCCCAGCGCAGGCAATGCCAGCACACAGACCACGGTAATCGTCGTGACGCCGGCGACCATGAACGTCGTCAATAATTCAATTCGCCGATAGCCGCCGCGGATGAGCAACGCGATGGCGGCCAGGGCCGTCAACACGGCCCAGGGATGTTCCGGCTGCGCCCGAATCGCTTCGGCCAGGCTCGGCGACCAATCGCTCAAGCCATTGGCCAGGGCCGTCGTCACCTGCGGAGCCGCCAAATGCAGAGCCTGGCCGACGCCGCCGGCCATGGCGCCCAGTTGCGAAACCGTGGCCAGCGTCATCACGAACCACCACCAGACCAGCCAGTGGGTTCCCAGGCGTGGCCCGGGCAGCGAGTTCAAGGCCGTGAGTGTCGGCTTGCCTGACGAAATCGAATAGCGCCCCAATTCGATCTGCACGAAAACCTTCACGACGCAACTGAACAAGATCAGCCAGAGGAACACAAATCCGTAATCGGCCCCCAGCGATGTGGTCAGCAACAGCTCGCCGGAGCCGATGATGCTGCCGGCCAGGATGATACCCGGCCCGATTTGCCGCAGTGCGGCCCATAAGCTTACCGGGGGCTCGCGAATTGCGTCCGACGTCAGGGCGTAAGGATCCGAGGAGGGCATGGCGAGCCATGATAGGTGATAAACGATCCGTGATAAACAACTTCGCTGGCACTCGCGGGACGGGGGCAGGTGCAACGCACTGGCATAAATCTTCCCGACGGTTGCTCGCGGCGCAAGGCGATTGAGGATCGGCAGTTGGCGCGCCTCGCGATTCGCTCCCTGGCCTCTTCGGCTGGGAATTCTTCCGGAAAATTGCCAAGTCGCAGGCGATTTTGGCGTCCATCTTACGTTTAAATCTTGGCGGACAGCCGCGGGGCCCTGCCCAAACCGCGCCGTCGCCCGAGTAAACTAGGACGCTGTCCGCTGCCGACAACTCGTTATTCAAGTTGGGGAAAAGTCTCATGAAGCGATTCTTTCTGGTGCCAGCACTTCTGGCCGCCGTGGGCCTGGGGATTGCAATCGCTCAACCACCGGCTGGCGCTGGCGGACGGCCGCCGCTGATCGAAGCCTTGGATGCCGACGGCGACGGCACGATCTCGGCCGACGAGCTCAAGAACGCGACGGCAGCCCTCTCGGCCCTGGACAAAAACCAGGACGGCGCACTTTCCCCCGAGGAGTATCGGCCGCGACGAGCTCGAGGCCCGGACGAGCCAGGCAGCAGTGCTCCCAGTCGCGACGGCGGTGCTCCCAGTCGCGACAACGGCGCGCCTCGAGGCGAACGCTCCCAGGCCAATCGCCCCGAACGTCCGGATAGCAGTTCGAACAGCGACGCGCCCCCCGGGACGCTGCTGTTTTCCGGCGGCTTTGAGACCAATCCCGTAGACCATGGCCGGCCGGTGGTGTTGATCGCCGGGGCGCTGGGCGTGTCGGCCGACGTGTTTCGCGAAGCGTTCAGCCATGTCCGCCCTGCCCGCGCCGGAACCGCACCGGAGCCAGAGCAGGTCCGAAAGAACAAAGCGGCATTGATGAATGCGCTCGGCAAGTTCGGAGTGACCAACGACCGCCTCAACACCGTTTCCAATTACTACCGCTACGAACCCCATAAAGGCGAGTTGTGGCCCACCACTCCGGCCAGTGGCCATGCTCGAATCGAAAACGGCAAGATCACCGGCTTTGTCATCACTAGCGGTGGGTCGGGCTACAGTTCTCCGCCCAGCATTCGCGTGCAGGGAATGCCAGGCGTCGCGGCCCAGGCCAAGCTGGCATTCGGCCCAGACTTCCAGGCAAACGGCACAATCTCCGAGATTGAGCTCGCCGAGCACCTGGCCGAGTAATGAGATATCCCGAAATTGGACACTTCCCAGCAACTCACGGCGGCGAGGTAACCCCATGAGGTTAGGCACATTTAGCTGCGACGAGGCAAGCCGCACCTTTTCGCAGGAAATCCCGACACCCCCGGCAATAAATGCGGTTTAATGGGAGTTGGCGGAATCGTACCTCGGCGGCCGCGCGGCCGCCGCTTCGCACGCGCGCTTTTGAGTTAAGAGGAGGCATCGTATGCAGCGGCTCGTTCTCATCGCAATGCTTGGGGCTGGGCTCTATGCCGGACAGTCAGCTTGGGCAGACGCACCCACGAAGTCGGACGAAGTGAAGAAGGTCGACACGACACTTTTCGACGATACCCTGGCGAGCCGGCCGACTGCGAGATTCGACGAGGTGGCGCAACTCAAGGAACAGGTGGCCAGGTTGCAAGCCCAAGTGAAATCGCTCCAGGCGCAAGTGAAAACGGCCGCTATCGATCACCCACGCCGGCCACCGGCGGATGACCGCGACGCCGGACCCAAGAGGGCTGATCGGCATGACGGGACGGCCGAACGCGGCGGACCAGAAATGCGTCGCGAGCTGGCGCAGCGCGGCGACCGCCCGCCTGCCCACCCCGAAGGCCGGCGCGATGCTCCGCCGCCAAGTGCCGGACCGCCCCATGGGCCTCCGCCGCACATCCAACACATGCGGGCGATGGTCGAAAAGATCGTCGGCCCGGAGAAGGCCCGTCTTCTGCACGAAGTGTTCGTGAAGCAGATGCACCAGCTCCACGAGAGCGTGGTGAAGATCGTGGGCGAAGAAAAAGCTCGCGAACTGCGCGAAGCGTTCGCGCACCTCTGGGCAGGGCATGGACCACGTCCTCCCATGGGCCCGCCGCCGGCGCTGCGCCGGACCGGCAGGCCAGTGGCCGGCACCACGATCGTGGACACGACGACCATGAACATCACGGCCTTGCACAGCATGAAGGCCAGCATCGCGAACACCACGGCGATGCTCACCATGATCGCCGACACGACGAACATGGCGACGCTCACCACGAAGGCTGGCATCATGGCCACGACGGCCACGAGCATGCCGAGCATCGACACCACGGCCACGAACATCACGGTTTTGCTTGCCACGAATGCCGACATCACAAGCATGGCGATGCACATCACAAAGGCTGGCATCATGGGCATGGCAGCGATGAGCATGCCGACCATCGGCACCATGGCCACGAACATCACAGTTTTGCTTGCCATGAATGCCGACATCACAAGCATGACCGCGACGCCCACAGCGAGCACCGGCACCATGAACATGGCGATGCACATCACGAAGGCCGGCACCATGGCCACGACGGTGATGAGCACGCCGAGCACCGGCACCACGGCCACGATCATCACGATTCAGCTTGCCACGAATGCCGGCATCACAAGCACGACGGTGATGCCCACAGCGAGCACCGGCACCATGAACATGGCGACGCACATCACGAAGGCCGGCACCATGGCCACGACGGAGATGAGCACGTCGAGCATCGGCATCACGGCCACGATCATCACGATTTTGTCTGCCGCGAATGCCAACAACACGCGCACGACCGCGATGCCCACCATGAGCACCGGCACCACGAACAGGGCGACACACATCACGAAGGCCGGCACCATGGCCACGAAGGCGACGCCCATGACGGCCGCCCGCACCATGGCGATGCACATGGCGACCGCGCCAGCCAGGGTCAACATCACGCTAGCAGCTACCTCGCCAGTGCCGGCAAGGTGGCCGGCGATATTGAGCAGAAGCTGAGCCACATCCTGCGGGACGTGGAGGAGATTCGGCAAGCACTGCGGAATACTCCCAAGCCGCCGGCTTCGAGGCCCGCTGAGTTTTAACGGCTGGCAGGTTTTGACGGCTGGCAGGGACCGACAACACAAAGGCCCGAACACGCTTCCAGCGTGTTCGGGCCTTTTCATTTCCTGGATACGTGGGGAACCGGCTGGTGCCCCGTCTCATTCTCCGATTGGCCCTGAGAACGGGTGGCGTTGCCAGACTTTATTGTCCCTTGAGAACATGCTGATAGGTCCAATAGCGGGCCGCGTTGCCCCACATGCCGTCGTCGTCCATTCCGCCACGCGTGGGCTGGTTGGTCATGAATTGCCGGTATCGCGGTTGCGATTGGCCGCGGTACACAGGAGCCGGCCGGTAGGCCTGCACGGTCGGCGCGTACAGTCTGCGGTGCATGCCAGGCGCTGCCGTCGTGGATCAGCCACTGGCCGTTGGGCTGGTAGTACCACCATTGATTGTTGTGCCAGACAAAGCGCCATTTATCGCCCGACGTTGCGGGCGTCGTGGAGGCGCTGGCTGCGGCTTTGGTGTCGGTCGCGGCCGGGCTGGGGTCTCCTGCCAGAGCGCTCAACGGCGCCAACGAAACGGCGGCGAAAAGAGCTGTGAAAAAGGCCGGGGAAACCCTACGGAGGGGAGAAACGATTGTGTGCATGATGATTTCCTTTCGGTTAGTTGCGGCGAACCGCCTACCTCCAACATATCGCTCGATTGCAGGGTCGGCAAATTTTCTGTCCTCCGCCGATCACAAATCGGCAAACGACCAACCTGCCAGCAGCGCGGATGCCAACGTACGTTGCCCCCATGAACATCCAGAGCGAAGGATTGGCTCGGATGTTACGTCGGCCGGCCGGATAACCCCTTTAGCGGATGTCTAAATCCTGGCTGCGGGGCAGATCTTCCAGCCTTTCAAGACCAAACAGGTCCAGGAAGCGTTGCGTGGTCCGGTACCGGACTATGCGCGACGCTTCGGCTCCCCGCTCCAGTGCCAGCAGTTGCCGCCGCACGAGTTGGGCCAGAATCGCCCCGGTCGGCTTGCCGCGGAGCTTCACGATTTCGTCGCCCGACAGCGAGCCGTTATAGGCCACCAGAGACAGAACTTCGACCGCGGCCTGCGACAGTCGGGCATACTGCACGCGGCCATAGAACTTGTCGCGCAAAGCATGGAATTCTTCGCGCAGCGCCAGCCGGAAGCCGGCGCCCTCGCCGACGATCCGATACGGACAGCGATTGGCTTCGTATTCGCGGTTCAATTCGCGCACCAGATCGTCGATCTCTGCCGGTCGCACGCCACGCATCAAGCGGGCCACCTGATCGGCGTTCAATGGCTCGTTCTGCCGATTGCCGACGAACAGCATGGCCTCGAGGATACTGCGGGGCGTGGTCTCACACTGGGCGTCGGCATTCGCGGCCTCGGCTTCGAGATCTGCCGGCAGCAGCTCCTCAAGATTCGGTTCGGCCTCGGCGGCTGCCGCCGCGTACGGATCTTGCCCGCCGGAGAGGAGCTGGGCAAAAGCCTGGGTCAGTTGATCGAGCGACAGGCCGGAATCGGAATGCGGCGTTTCGAGGCCGGCGAGCGGCTCGCGATCGTCGGGAGTCGGCCCGGTTTTTGAGTCAGCCATCCGTGAACTCGCTAGTTCCTGCCGCCAGCCACTCCATTTTCAACTGCCTACTGCCCGCTGCCTACTTCTTACTTCTCTTGGCCCATTCGGTTTTCATGAATTGCAAGCCATCTCGCGACAGTTGCAGTTCATCCTTGAACATGCGGCGCCAGATCTTCGTGGCCGCGGCCAGGCTGGGCAGCGCCAGGCCGAAGGCCTCGATCATGAGCCAGCCGTCATAGCCCACTTCCTTGAGCGTGTCGAACGTTTCGGCCCATTGCACGTGCCCCGTGCCGGGCGTGCCGCGATCGTTTTCCGAAATGTGGACGTGGACGGTTTCGGCCGCGCAGGTGCGAATTGCTTCGCGGATGTTCTTTTCCTCGATGTTGGCGTGGAACGTGTCGTACATCATGCGGAAGTTGGGGTGATTGACCTCCCGTACGAACCGGGCCGTGTCGGCCGCCGTGTTCAACAGGTAGCACTCGAAGCGATTGAGATACTCGACCGCCAACGTCACGCCGCAGGTGGCCGCATGTTCGGCCGTCTCGCGCATGCTCTCGACGCCCCACTTCCATTCGTCGGCCGTCGGTGCCTGGCCGGTGAAGTGGCCCAGCGCCGAATGGTACGGCCCGGCCAGGATCTTCATGCCTGCAGCCTGGCAACAATCGAGCACCTGCTTGTTATGAGCTACGCCCAGGGCACGGACCTTGCGGTCGGGGCTGATCGGGTTGTCGTCCAAGCCTCGGCAACAAACGCCGGTTCGCTCCAGGCCCAGATCGTCGAGCCACAAACCGACCGACGCGAAGCGGTCGGGATTGAGATCGAAGATCGGCAACTCCACGCCGTCGTAGCCCATCTCCTTGAGTTGCTCGAGGATGGGCTGGTGAGCTTCGGTCAGGTTGTCCGTCCACAGCAGCACGTTCATGCCGAACTTCATGGCTTCTCCTCTGCAATCGTTGGGTCCGCAATCGATGAATGCCGGCCGCCGCCCGCCGCAACGCCGCCTGCCAAAACCGTGTCCGCCGGCGGCGAGAGCAGTTCTGCGGCCCGATCGGCCACCAAACGGCGGGCTTCGGGCAACAGCGTTAAAAATTCTTCAGGCAGGCTCGCCAGCCCCACCCGCCGCATGACCTGGTTCAAGCGAAACCATAGTTTGCCATCCTGGCCGTAGTCCCACAAGAATCGTTCTCGGATAAACAGGCCCACGAACTCACCCAACCGCAAGCTGGTGCCGGGCGACATGCGGTTGACGGCCGCTTGCACCCACGGCCCATCGACCTGGCCCATCGCCCCGTAATAGGCTTCGAGCCGTGCGGGAAACTCTTCGATCAGTACGGCGTCCAGCAGGATTTCGACCAGGATGTGCCCCAAAAAGCTGGGCCGCAGGCCGTCGTCGGGCTCGAGCAGATCGCGGATACGAACCGTGAAGTGCCAGCACAGTTCGGCGAACGGGGCCGTTTCGTGGAACCAGCGGTCGTCGGCATGGTGCCGGACAATGCCGCGGGCCAGGGCCGCCATGCGCGGGTCGGGGTCGTCGACCCAAGCCAGCGCGTGCTTCGAGCGGACGCGCACACGGCGGTCGGAGACATTGAGCCAATCAGGCACGGCCGTGCCGGCCAGGAAGTAAGGATCGTCGATGAAGAGCCGGCCGTGGGAGAAGTAGTTCATGCGACGTACGAACCGGGCCGGCTCATTTGCCCTCCAACGAGCGCAGATGGTCGAGAACTTGTTGCGTCGTGTAGCGAGGGCTGTTGGACGCCAGGCGACGCTTCGCTTCGACGATATCTGCTTCGGTAAAGGGATAGAGATCGGGGGCCGCGGCGGCTTCGGCGCGGCGATGCGGGTAGAACGAACCCAACACTGTGCCGTCGGGTGCGAGAATTTCGACGCATTCGGTTGCCCGCGCCAAGAATGCAGCTTGCTGCGGGTCGTGGATAACGTAGTTCATGCTGTACCGCTGCGCCAGGGCCGGCGGCCACTCCCTGGACGGCGCCGGCCGATGCCGCCAAAAGCCGTAGCGCATTTTACCGTGGCACACGCCGGAATGTCAAAAACTAGGCCAGCTCGTTTTCAGTGCGGCAACGTGTGAACGTTGTCAACTTGCACACGTCGATCTTCGTCGCTGACCCAGAACAGCACAACCAAGGGCGGAATGATCAGCTTCCGCAGCCCCTCGGCAACAGGCTCGCCCTTTGAACCGGGATCGTCCCTCAATTCCCGATCGATGGCAGCGGTCGCCTCGCTAACTGGATTCCGGTCCGCCGCCCGCAACCATATTTCAGTCAGTTCGTCGTCGGCCTCGCGCTTCCAAACCACCGTGAAGCGGGTCATCGGCCTTCCAAAGAACGAAGATGTTCGAGAACTTGTTCGGTGGTGTAGCAGGGGCTGTTCGATGCCTTCCTTCGCAAGGCCTCGGCGATATTGGCGGCGGAGAAGTGCGGATCCTCCTGAGGTTCCGGAGCCGCTGGGCGTTGCCGGTGAATGAACCCGAGCACAGTTCCGTCGGGTGCCCGAACTTCAAGCGGGTCGGTAGCCGCAGCGACCGAAGCAGTCTGCGTTGGGTCGAGAACGATGTAATTCATAAACAAACCATTCTGCGACGATACATTGAACCCCTTAGTCGCCACGGCCGTCAATTCTACCATGGATGGGCTCGAAGGTAGAATCTCCGGTGAAAACAACGGGTCTCTCGAATTGAGGCGACCGTTCGCCATTCTCGCCGTGTCTATCCGTAGAAAACGGCCATGATTACCGGGAGAATCAACAGCGATATGTAGCCAAGCGCAAACCCGAGGAGAACCGGTGTAGATCCCCTCCAAAGCAGGGTGCCAACGCCGCAACCAATCAAAAATCCGGCCACACCCGACATGGGCCAAACTACGAAAAAATGGGCGTGCATTACGCCTGGCGCCCATGCGATGCGCGTTACACCGGCCGCCGATGCGAATAACAGAACCGCAAACAGCACTCGGCGCAAGCTCAACCCGGATCGATCAATAAACGCCGGCTCGAATAGCAAGATCCCGAAGAACAATCGGCGCAGACCGAGTCGGCTTCGATCCATAATCGTGAACTCTAGTAAACCAATGCCCCTCTACAGCTCGACCCACTGGCCGCTCTTGGCGCTGGCCAACACCGCGTCGCAAACTTTCTGCGTCCGCAAGCCGGAGCGGAAATCGGGCTGGAACTTGTTGCCCGTCTCAAGGCTCAACAGGAAATCGGCCAGGGCGTTGATGAACGTGTGCTCGTAGCCGATCGTGCAGCCGGGCACCCACCAGTTCTTCATGTACGGGTGCTCGAAGTTCGTGACGTGAATCTTCTGCCAGCCGGTCGTGTGGCTGGCCGATCTTTTCGCCGCTGACGGGGTCGGAGTACTTGAAGTATTGCAGGTACTGCGGATCTTCCAGATCGAAGAACAAGCTGCCGGCCGCGCCGTTGAGTTCGAACGTGTTGTAGTTCTTGCGGCCGCGGGCGTAGCGGGTGCTCTCGAACGTGCCCATCGAACCGTTGGCGAACACTGCCAGGAACATGCAGGCGTCGTCGATGCTCACCGGCTGGACCTTGCCCGTCTCGGCGTGTACGCGCTGCTTGACGAACGTTTCGGTGGCGGCCGTGACGCGCTTGATCGGCCCGTTGAGCCACTCGGCCGAATCGATCGAATGGGCCAGCAAGTCGCCGGTCACGCCCGATCCGGCAACAGCCGCGTCGAGCCGCCACAGGGCCGCGCCGCCTTGTGGCACGTCTTCGGCAATCGTCCAGTCCTGCAGGTAGGTGGCGCGGAAATGAAACGGCCGGCCTACGCGGCCTTCGTCGATCAACTGCTTGGCCAAGGCAATGGCCGGCACGCGGCGGTAGTTGAACCAAACCATGTTGGCCACGCCGGCCTTCTCGACGGCCGCGACCATTTCCTCGCCTTCGGCCTGCGTCATGGCCAGCGGCTTTTCGCAGAGGATCATCTTGCCGTGTTTGGCCGCTTCGAGCACGATTTCGTGATGCGTGTTGTTAGGCGTCCCCACGTCAATGACATCAATATCCTTGCGGGCGACCAGCTTTCGCCAGTCGGTTTCGTACGATTCGTAGCCCCAATTCTCGGCAAACGCTTTGATCTTGGCTTCGTTGCGGGCGCAGCAAGCCTTGAGCACCGGATGGTGCTTGAGCTGGTAGAACTGGCTTACCTGGCGATAGGCGTTCGAGTGGGCCCGGCCCATGAAGCCGTAACCGATCATGCCGATATTCAATGGTTTGGTCATCGTGTGGCTCCTAAGACGCAGAGAACGTGTCTAGTCAACCAGGGCAGCGCGCACCCAAGCGACGAATGGAAAAACTGTTTCAGCGTTAGCGTCAAGGTAGGTTGCAGTGATGCTCTGGCCAAGTGGCTTTCCCGGTTCGCGCTGAACGGCTAGCCATGTATGAATGCGAGCCTTCGCAAGCTTCTGGGAAAAAAGACGGAGTTGGACGGGAATGGCCGCAAGAAAATCATCAACGATCGGAAGGAGCTGATCTCCAGACGGCACAAGCAACGCTACGAAGTCTTCGAGCATTCCTGGAATCTCGTTGTCTGGCATCAGCCAAACCCCGAGCCTTGGACCAGCCGCAAGCTGGACAACAGTGCCGGCTCGGGCCGGGAATTGCTGCAGTTCTTCGTGGCCGCTTGCGCTCAAGGTATCACGAAGCGAGGCCCACCGAGTATCGATATTCTCGTCCGCGTCGATGACTATTGCTAGCCGCTCAATGTCGCTTGCCTTGAGCCACGTAGGTACGGACGCAACGAGGCTCTCCACGCCGCCGATCGGCCGCACTTCAAACACTTCCGGCACCGCGTGCGCAGCGAAGAGAGCATACATTACATGTTGATCGTCGTTGCCTTCAACCAGCAAAACCCGTGTCGCCACTAGCGCACCTCGATCTTTTCCTTCGTGACAATGGAGAGTTCGCTTTCGTCGAATGTGACCGCCCGAATCGTCCCGTCTCGCGCTTCGAGGCGTATAAGCATCCCGTCGTCACCCTGATTGTCAGCGCACGCCGCTTGAAACGCCTCAATGCAGTCCCACGAATGCGTCGTTGCGACTATCTGCACATTCCGGCTATGCGCCATCTGGAATAGCTGGCCCCAGAATCGTTTTAACGCCGAATAGTGAATTCCACTTTCGACCTCGTCGACCAATAGAATATTCTGGCTGCTTTGGCCGCCAAAGAGGTAAAGTTGCTCCGTTTCGGCGTTTCGACGTGCATACTCAAGGGCTAGCGCAGTCTGAAACAGCCGTACGACACCGTCCCCCAAGCTCTTCAACGGTTGCAAATAGGGGTTCGCCTTTAGCCGAACAACAACAACCCTATTGCTAAAGCGGCTTGGATTCTCGATTAGCTTTACACCGGCGATGGGAGAGAGCAGGTTAAGGCATTCTAGAACTCGCTCTTCGGATTCAAGAAGCGCAACCGCGTCCCACCATCGCCCGACAACATCGTCGTCCACTCCGCCAGCCCGCAGGAACGGGGGGCCGATATCGCTTCTCGAAACACGATTGCGGCGCAATGCGCGTGACCATGACCCATTGCGGCGAACAATTATCTGCCGATTGTCCCCGCGGGTTATGGTGAGTGCGGGGAATAGCTCCCCTTCGATCTTTCGGGCTCCGCCTTGCGAGATTTCTTCGTAGATATATGTCGTTGCAGGAGCCGACGACTCTGGCGACTCCACACGCTCGACAGATGTCAGGCGGATTTTGAACGTTTCGTCAGAGGTGGCGGAGGGGCCAAGGCTGATTTCCCGATCGGAATTTGGGCCCATGAGCCGACCCCGGAATAACGAGCCAAGTTCAATCTCTAAGTCCCTAGTGTCGGGATCTCGGTCGGGCAAGATTTCCTGCCTCCCGATTAATAGTTCGCGGATCGACTCGGGACGGCATCCTCCTGCATATAGCCACAACGCTTCAAGGAGCGTCGTTTTGCCGACATTATTCTTGCCCACAATCAGATTGACGCGCCCGAGTCTGTCAAGGCGGAGGTGCTGGAATGCCCGAAAGCCGCTTATCTCAAAGCTTTGAAGCACGATATCCTCTAAAATGTCAATGATTCCGAGGTTCTGACCGCGACGCCGATCGGAAGTTCGAGCAATTACGAAAATCGTTACCTTTGTCCCTGAGGCGAATTCACGACGCAGCGCTCTCGTATTACCCCTTCCAGCCGTGCGCGTCTCTCACCGCCAGCATCGCGGCCAGGATGTCGTTCCAGGTCTGCGGCTTCATCATCACGGCGTTGGGGAACATGCAGCCGTCCCAGCAGATGTGCCGGATCTTCTTGGTGAGATTTCCCTGCTCGTCGCGGAGCCAATGGCCGGCATCGCGGGCGATCTTCAATTTGCCGTTGGGATCGTTCGGCAGGCAGTGACGGCCTGTCTTGTCGTGCGAGCCGGAACCGAAGACCGTAGCGTCGTTCTGGGCCACGTGGAAGTCGATCGTCCAAGGACGCAGGGCCTTGGTCAACGTGCGCAGCGCGTCTTGCAGTTTGGCTTCGTCCTTCCAGTCGAAACCGGCAGGCAGGATTGCATCTTGCGGTGCGTTGTAGCCCAGCGTGTACAACAGCGTGTGAGCCATGTCGGCCTGAAAGCCGAGCGTCTTCGGCCGACCGACCGCTTCCAACGTCTTCAGCATCTCGCGCCAACTGTGCATGCCGCCCCAGCAGATTTCACCTTCGGCGGCCAACCGCTCGCCGAAATCCTCGGCCACGTCGCACGCCTGGCGGAACGTCTCGACGATGAGAGCCGTGTTGCCGGCCGGATCTTTGGCCCAATCCGAAGGGCTGCTGGCCGAGTCGATCCGCACAATGCCGTGGGGCCGCACGCCCAATTCGCGCAACCGCTTGCCAATGCGGCACGCTTTGCGAACCTGGTCGATGAACCGCTTGCGATCCTCGGCCGAGCCCATCGCCGGGCCGCCGCCGGTGGGCGGCCAGATCGGCGCGGTGACCGTGCCGATGACCAGGTTGCGGGCGCGGACCTTGTCGGCCAGTTGTTTCAACTCGGCGTCCGAAGCGTCGATGTCGACGTGCGGCGCAAACAGGAACAGATCGACGCCGTCGAACTTCAGGCCGTCGACTTCCGCCGCGGCCGTGAGGTCGAGCATCGTGTCCAGGTCGATCGCCGGCTCGGAGTCGGGGCCTTTGCCGACCACTCCGGGCCACGCCGCGTTGTGAAGCTTGGGGAAATTGTTGGGGTGCGGCATGGTGCAATCTCTAGGACTCGGGGTAGATGGCAAAAGTCAATGCGGTCAGCTATAGCTGCCCGTTTTCCACGGCAATCAGCTCTCGCGGTGCTTCCTGGCGAGCCAGGCGACGAATGACCGCGTGGCGGCGTAATCGTCCGTAGCTTGCATTTTCTTGACGAACCGCGTTACGTCTTTCGAACCAATCATGGGAAACGCGAGACTGTGGTTCACAAACTCGTACGATCGCTTCGGCGAGAGGCTGAAGAACTCAACCTTTCCCTTGCGATATTGCCACAGCTCACGGATGCCCAGTTTCGCATAAGATTGCATCCGTTCGAGGTTCAGCTTACGAAGGTCTACTTCGATTGCCAAATCAGGAGGTGATTTCTTTTGGACGCGACCGACGGCCTTGCCTGGCGGTTGGGCCACGTAGGGAATGTAATAAGACTCGGCAGGTTCCAGTCCTTGGAGGAGCTTCTTGTCGCGTTGCGTGGCCGAACCAACTGCCTTGAAGCGGATGCCCAGCCTCAAGGCTGCCATCTCGATCAAGCGACCCAAAAAACTCTTGATCTGCTCGTGCTCCTCAGGAGGCGACATCATGATCTCTAATGCCCCTTCCTGATATGTGTGCGGAAACCGACGGTCGCCGAACGCCTTGAGAATCTTCTCGTATGCGTTCCAAGGAACGCCGTACAACACGTTCTTGAACAGTTCCAGCGTGCCCTCTTGGTAGGTGTGCCGAAGTCGATGTTCTGGCAAGGCGTCGATCAAGCCCGAGTAGGCCGTCCAAGGGACGTCAAACAGCAGAAGCGTAGTCGTTAAATCGACGGTAGTCGCACACATCATCCACTTCCGTCTACTTCCGGTAATCGCCCATCTTCGGCAGGTTCGGATGCGTATCCGGGCCGAAGTAGTGCAGGCCCACCAACGGCTCGCTGCCGGTGTTCTCGATCACCACGCCGGCCGTGGCCGCTTCGTGGGTGATGAAAACTTCGTCTTCGGTCTCTTCGCCGAAGTGGATCATGGCCGGCGTTTGCAGGTTCAAGCGACCCATTCGGCCACGCCCCTGCACGGTGATCCAGCCGCTCGCGCCCGGATCCTTCAGCGTACACTTGGCGCCCGGATCGACCGTCAGCTCCTTGGCGCTGAATAGTTGCTGGCCGTCGACCGTGCCGTAGACGATCCAGCGGTCGGTGTAGCCCGTGCCGCTGGCCGAAGCGTCGACGATCGGCTCCAGGTAGTTGTGCTCCTTGAAATGGGTATCGACGTTCTTTTCCCAGTCGAGCTGACCAACGATGAAGTCCAGGTCGCGGTGTTTTTCAGGCGGCATGTCCTTGACCAGCAGCGACCAGGGAACTTCGCGCCCTTCGACCAGCGACTGATACATCCCGAACACGTCGGAACCCCATTGCGGTTCGTACGTGCAGAGCGAACCGGGGGCGTGCAGCACGCCGGGCGGGATCAACCAGCCCGTGCCGCGCTTCAGGCGATAGGCCCGCGAGAGGTCGAGAATGCCGTTGTCGCCGCGGTGCCAGTCTTCCAGGCACTTGCGAACCTGGGCCTTGGTCGTGCCGGGCTCCAAGCCCATGAAGGTGTAGGCGAAGTTATTGTCGACGTTGTTCAACTGCGGCGGGAAGTAATAGCTTTCCGGCTTGCCTTCCTGGCCCACCAAGGCCGCGTCCTTGAACGACTGATGCATGTGGTGCGGAATGGGGCCCATGTTGTCGAAGAACTTCGAATACACGGGCCAGCGATTGTACTTGTCGTGCATCGGCTTGCCGATCAGCCGGCCGCCGGCTTCGCTCACCGCGTCGCGGAGCGTGAACCGCTCCCCTTCGCACGATACGTAGCTAAGGCCTTCGTCGGCGTTGCGGTTTTCGTTGGCGGCTTCGGTCGCGCTGCCGAACCAGCGCTCGTCGATGCCGCCGCGATGGGCGCCGTAAGCGTACCAGTCGGTCGGCGCGAGCTTGATCCGCTTGCCAGGATGCAGGAAGCTGCGCGGCACCCAGGTGGGCGTCAGCCGCAGCAGGCCGGCTCCGGCGTCCAGGGCGCGGTCGAGCGCCTTCGCCAAATTGTCTTTCTTGACGAGATTCGAGGGGGTCGAAGGGGCGGTCGTAGTAGCCATCGGTCGTGCGAAACTCCAAGCAGTGGCAGGGACTTGCAACCGATTTGTTTTATTCGCTGAAAGAGCCGTCCGCAAGGCACGAAGCGGGAAGCAGTAGTCGGTAGTCAGGAATGGCGTTAGCTTAAGGAATGGGCTTGCGAAACGGAAATTTCCCTTCATCCTCGCCGATCGGTTCTGCATCGGCTGCGCGTAGCCGGTATTGCCGGCTCTCATCCATCCTCACGCCGCCGTGAATGCTGCTGTTCAGATAAAAAAACCCGATCTCCGCCTCTGGAAACAGTCGGCACGCTTCTTGAAAGTCGGCCTCATGTAAGTTCGGGTTCAGCCACACGTACCACGCCGGTTTCTCTCCGAAGATTGCCAACTGCCAGGGAACGGAAACCGGGGGCAGCATGCCAGTGCCGTCGATGTCGCCGCCGGTCTCGTACCACTGGCCGAACGATGCTTCAGCGTCCATCAGTAGACGGCGTTGCCGAATCCATTCCAGTGAAGTGATGGTCCACGCAACCGCCGCACACACGGCCACCACGACCAGTAGCGTCCGCAGTCGGAAGGCGAACCAGCGGCGGGGAGGGGTGGGCATAGGGGCATTGTATCGACCGGCTCAGGACAGAGGGGAACCGCCTGTTTTCAGCGAGATCGAGTCAACTTGGCCGTCGGCGTGGGCGAATGCGTCCCGAAAGAGGCGCTTGTGATGGCCGTCCGGCTCTCGCCGGTTCAGAATGAACAGCATATAATACTCCGTTATGGTAAAGTCTCTTGGGATCTGGCTTTCCAGATAATCCAATCGTCCCATCTGGTCGCAAATATCTGTGGACTTCCGCTATTTTTTCGCCGTTTTTGTCGAGGTATACTTGAAGCTGGCTACGGGTACAGTGAGGCTCGTTTGCTAGCGGCGCTGAAGGGTGGCGGTTTTCCTTTGTCCAGACGTGTAGCGTTTCATCCTCCACCTGCTGCAAATAGCCACCCTCATTGAACATCCGTCGTATTTCTACATCAGATACAAATTTCGGCAATTCCATGATTAGCCCTGTCGAACAGCAAATCCGCTCAAAGCTTGCAGAATATCTTCGCGGAAGCATCGCATTGTCGTCATTTGAAAACTGGTTTGTTCCAGTTTCTTGGGCGCTTGGCCCGGCGTCTGATGCGTCCGCCGTGAATCTCGCCGGCCAGATCAATATCTCTGCTCGCTGAGTATTCGCAGGGGCATCGTACGAAATCCAATTTTGACGGAGAGCTATGGAAGCTTCTTGGGGCTGTAGAAATTGGCAACCGCAACCAAACTAGGCACGCCGCGGGCTATCGAATTATTTGGATGAAGACTCCTGTCCAGCAGAACTCGGCTGAGTCTTACCAAATTCAATATTCAGCGGGATCGAAGTATATTGTTTCTCATCCAAAAGTACGTTCGAACCAAATCAGCATCGATGATGCCCGCCGCTTGGTACGGAACTGAATTGCAACTTGTGCATTAATAACAGCGCCGTGCTGACCACCGCCAAATTCAATAACCACCTTCTCGCTCTCGTTGATTTTCAAGAACTTGTCGCCTGCCCCCTTGCGGGGCCGAATCTGTAGGCGCTTTTTCCCGACAAAATCTCCTGACCTGAATCCGATGGCCAGCGCCAGCGGAATAGTAATCGTCTTTGGCGCGTCACGTGGCATTGGCGGAATCATTAGGCGATCATACATCCGGATGAGGCTCTGAACCCCATCGCGATCCGTCAGGATCTTCTCGCAGAACGCAGCCATTGTAATGACCGGGCCACGAGGCAGTTTTGCGGCTGCCGGAATTACTTTCTTTTTTGTTGCCATGTTTTTTCCCGTTTGCAGGGCGAACCTGATCCAATGCTACGTGTCTTCGGTTTATATGATCGCTAATATAGCCATCCTGATCCGCAACGGCCCTCTCCAGTCTAATCTGGAGAAAGGCCCGCGTCTTGGCGGCGCAGCAGATTTATAACCTGCGCTAGGGTACGGCTGTGCGCCGTCGGGTTCGATTCCCCCTCTCTCCGCTAGGGCTTCTTAGAGCCCCGCTTGGCGGCATTCCCGAGCTTTTCCCGTATCCAGGCTGAAAGCGTCATTTCGGCCTGTTCTGCGGCTCGCTCGTAGTCGGCTCGCTCGGCGTCCGAGAGTCTGATTTGAAAGACCTGGCCCTTGGCCGATCCGGGCTGTAGGGGAGGTCTGCCCATGCGTTTTTTCATGCCCGCATTGTAATTACAAAAAGTTTCCTTGCAAGCCGAATTAGTGCTTGACACCGCGACTTACTGTAATTACAATAAGTGCAGTTCATTGGTAGCCAGAAACGAAAAACCCCCGATGCAGCCGGCAAGCCGCAACGGGGGCGAGAAACAACCAGGCTTTCGCTAGGCTGCTCTGACAAGCCAATTCTAGCGACGGCCGCAGAAAAGGCTAACCCACAATGCCCCGCAAGGATTTCCGCCGAGTCCGTGAGAAGTTCGCCCGCGATGAAGGGCTGCCATTTGGCCGGCTGCTTCCGCGGCAATACGTTTTGGACGTACTGGCCGACGAGGGCCACAGCTATCGTAGCCGGGTATTCTGCCCGCTGGTCACGCTTTGGGGCTGGCTGTCGCAAGCGTTGTCGCAGGACAAGAGCCTGAACGAAACCGTCAGCCGCATCTTGGCGCACCGCGTAGCGACCGGCCTCCCGGCAATCTCGGCGCAAGCGGCATCGTATTGCAACGCCCGCACGCGGTTCCCAGAAGCCGCCATGGTTCGGATGGCCAAGGAAATCGGCAGCAAGGTCCACGATACCGCTCCGGTTGCTTGGAACTGGCGTGGCCGGCAGGTATTCCTGGCCGATGGAACGGGATTCAGCATGCCCGACACGGCCGAGAATCAGCTTGCATGGCCCCAGGCGAATCCGAAGCGGAAGGGGCTCGGATTTCCGGTCATGCGGGCTGTCGCCTTAATCTCGCTTTCGACGGGATCGGTTGTCGATCTGGCGTTTGCCAAGCATGCTGGCAAGGGAACGGGTGAGTCGGCTTTGCTTCGGTCCATGATGAGCAGCATGAACCGCGGAGACGTGCTTGTCGCCGATCGATACTATCCGAGCTATTTCACAGTGGCCCTATTGCAGCAGCGGGGTGTCGACCTTGTGTCGATTAGCCACAACGCGCGCGAAGCTGATTTCTCGCAAGGCCATTCGCTCGGAACTGACGATCACGTTGTCCAGTGGCACAAACCACAGCGTCCGGACTGGATGAGCGTGGAAACGTACAGCACGATTCCGGACACAATCGAGGTTCGCGAATTCGTGATAGGCATAGACGGCCGCGACGGAACGCGCCAGAAGGCCACGATTATTAGCACCGTCACCGATCCGAGCATCCCGCAAAAGGAAATCTCAGATCTGTACTGGACCCGATGGAATTGCGAGCTTGATCTGCGAAGTATCAAGTGCTCGCTTCACATGGACGTGCTACGCTGCAAAACCCCGGAAATGGTCCGCAAGGAAATCTGGGCTCACATTTTGGCCTATAACCTGCTGCGCGGAACGATGGTAGAATCGGCCAAGCGGCATGACGTGCTGCCCCGGCAATTGAGCGTCAAGGGAACCATGCAAGCGGTCGAGTCGTTCACGCCAGCGATGATGGCTATAGATGGAAGCGGCGCGCTGTATAATGCCTTGCTGGTGACGGTCGCGGCTCATCGGGTCGGAAACCGGCCCGGACGATTGGAACCGCGATTCAAGAAGCGACGCCCAGCTTGGAAAGCCTACATGACGATTCCGCGGAGCAAGTCGCGTCGCCGATTGGCTTCGCAGGTCGTTCCCTTAAGCTAATGCCATTCGTCGGTAGTCAGTATTCAGTAGTCAGAGTCCAGCTTGCCAAGCGGCAACCAGGTTCTGAACTGCCAGCTTTGGGCTCTCCACGCTATACTTCCTTGCGGCATATCGCCGCGCAACTGACTACTGAATACCGACTACTGACTACTTCCTCCCATGCTTTGGACCCTCACCGACATTGAACGCGACGTGTACGTCGACCAACTGACCCTTGGTCCGCGGGATGTGGGCGATTCAGACGCCCATTACTCGGTCCGCAAACGCAAGCTCCGGGGCGGATTGCGTGCCGGAGTCGACGTGGTCGAGGTCGATAACGGCCGGCTGCGATTCACCGTCGTGCCGGACCGCGGCATGGGGCTGTGGCGAGCCTGGCTGGGCGATCTGCAACTCGGCTGGCAATCGCCCGTCAAAGGCCCCGTCCACCCGACGTTCGTCCCCCTGTTCGAGCCCAGCGGCATCGGATGGTTGCAGGGTTTTGACGAACTGGTCTGCCGTTGCGGGCTGGAAAGCAACGGGGCTCCGCAGCGTGGCAGCCAGGGCGAACTGCAACTCCCCCTGCACGGCCGCATTGCCAATCTGCCGGCACACCTAGTCGAAGTGTCGATCGACGGCTCGAGCCGCGAGATCAGCGTGCGGGGAGTCGTCGACGAAGCCCGCATCTTCTGCAATTGCTTGCGGCTCGATTCGACGGTCACCACACGGGCCGACGCTCCCTGGCTGCGCGTGATCGACCGCGTGACTAACATCTCAGGTGAGCCGGCCGAGCTCGAACTGCTCTATCACATCAATCTGGGCAGCCCGTTACTGGTCCCCGGTTCGAAGCTGCACGCACCGATTCGCGAGCTGGCGCCGCGCGATTCGCATTCGGCGACCGACATTTCTACCTGGTCGAGTTATGCTGCCGCGCAGGCCGGCTCGCAAGAATTCGCCCACTTCGCCCAGTTGGCCAGCGACGATCAAGGCCAGTCGCTGGTGCTGTTGGAACTGCCTGGCGGCGAGCGCGGCGTGAGCCTTGCATTCAACCACCGGCAGTTGCCCTATTTCACGCTGTGGAAGAGCCAGCGTCTGCCGGGCGACGGGTATGTAACCGGCTTGGAACCGGGCATCAATTTCCCGAACGTGAAGTCGTTCGAACAGAAACAAGGACGCGTGGCCCGGCTCGAACCGGGTGAGTCGCGGCAGTTCGAGTTCGAACTGCACGCGCACGCCGACGCCGGAAGCGTGCGGCAAGCGGCCGCGAGAGTCACCGAACTGGCCGCCCAGGTCACGCCGCAAATCCATGCCCAGCCGAAGCCTGAGTGGTCTGGCGGCTGAGTTGAAACCCGCCCCCGCATTAGAAGGTATCTTATCTACAGGCGACAAAGCGGGGATTCCAGTCAATTCCGTTGCGTCCCCCGCCACGCAACTGATCCCCCTTGAACGGATTGGCGACGAAATGCTTTTCACAAACGTCAAGTCCACCGCCAGCGTGTGCCGCTGGCTCCGCCAGTGCCGTGCCGCTGGACGGCCTGAGTGCGAGCAAGAGGGAACGAGTGACGAATTGAGCCGGCACGATTCTCGCGAATTCTTCAACCACAAGCTGGTCACTCGAAAAAGCACTGGCGGAGCCAGTGGCACACAGACGAAGCACCGACCAGGTTGGGCGAGACGGACCATCAGGTTCGCACTCGTTGCACTGGCCGTGCTGTGGATTGCGACACCGCCGGCCCAGGCCGTTGAATCGGGCCAATTCAAGTTCGAACACGGCGGACGAGAACGGGGTTACTGGCTCCAGGTGCCGCCGGCTTACGACGGCCACAAGCAGTTGCCGCTGGTGATTGTGTTTCACGGCGCGGGGGGTGAAGGGAAAGGAACTGCGCGTGCCACGCTCTGGAACGACAAGGCCGACCACGAAGGGTTCCTCGTCGTTGCGCCCGACGGCACGCCGGCCTTTCCCGAACGCGAAGCCAACTTTCGCACCAATCCCCGGTTGTGGAACGACGGTTCGGGACGCGGCGCCATGGGCCGGCTCAACATCGACGACGTCGGTTTCATCGCAGCACTGTTGGACGACTTGCAACAGCGATTGTCGATCGACCCGCGGCGGATCTACGCCACCGGTTTCTCGAATGGCGCGGGCATGACGTTCAATCTGGCCAGCAAACTGTCGACGCGGCTGGCCGCCGTGGCACCGGTCGCGAGCCACTGCTGGCTGGCCGAACCACATCTCGAGCGGGCGATTCCCACGCTGTACATGATCGGCACGGCCGATCCGCTGGTGCCGTACGAAGGGGGCGAGGTGCGTTCGCCTTGGGGTGGCGCCGCCAACAAAAAGCCGCCGGTCAGCCAGACGCTCGAAAAATGGGCCCACGCGCTGGGTTGCCCCGACGAACCAAAGACTGTTTCGGACAGCGATGGCGTGAAAGTCGTGCGCTACGGGCCCGGACGCGATGGCAGCGAGTTGCTCGCGTACACGATCGAGGGCCAAGGACATCACTGGCCTGGCGGGCGCGGGCAGCTTCCCGAATCGATCGTCGGCAAGAACCTCGACAAGCTCAACGCCACGGATGTGATCTGGTCTTATTTCGCCGCCCATCCGTTGCCAGCGACGTCGGCAGAGGCTTCGGCGCAGGGGCCTCGCGTGGATCGTTTTTCGCTGTCAGATCCTCAGGGCAAACTCCATCAGCCCAGCGAATGGCAAGGCGCGAAGGCGGTCGTGCTGTTATTTCTCGGCACCGAATGCCCCATCTCCAACGGTTACGCTCCGGAGATGGCCCGCCTGGCAAGCGATTTCGGATCGCGAGGCGTGCTCTTCTACGGTATTCACTGCGATCCGGACGTGACGGCGAAGATCGCCTCGGAACACGCCCGGGAATTCAGCCTGGAGTTTCCCTTGCTGCTCGACCCGCAGCAGATTTTGGCGCGGCAAACGGGGGCGGGGTTCACGCCCGAAGCCGTGCTGCTCAACTCGGCCGGCGACATTCTCTATCGCGGCCGAATCGACGACCGCTACGCCGCGCCAGGCAAGCAGCGTGCCGAGCCGACATCGCGCGATTTGCAAGCGGCGATCGAAGCCGTACTGGCCGGCCAGAAACCGGCGGTGTCGCAGACGCAGGCCGTCGGCTGCCCTCTGCCGAAAGCGGCGCCGGCCAGCGGGCGGTGAGCTGGCGGCCAGCCGAGAATAGCGAACGCTCAATCTTCCAAGCCGAGCTGTCGCTTGTCGTCTTCGCGGCCCATGCCGCCCATGCGGACGTGCTTTGCACGTTGGACGCTCACCTTCACGATCCGGGGGGCGTAGCCTACTGTGGCCTGCGCGGCATCCGTGTTCTGTCGGACGTTGAGCTGCTAACGGAGTTGCGGGCGCAAGGCGCAATGTAATCCACACCAGGCGTAAAGCACGAGTACGACGACCGGCGCTCGACTTCGAATTACTTTCTAGGCTCTTTTTCGGAGTACGCCTTAAACCGTTCCAGTTCTGCTTCTGGAATCGGCATCAGCCGTTTCATCATCGCTTCGAACTCTTTCGAACTCATGCCGAACCATTTGGCGTCGGCCGGATATTGGACGTAAAAATTCTGGCAAAGGTAACAAAAGCTGCTCTCGAAGATTATTGCATCCCCCTCGAAGACTCGCAGCCCGTGAACCGGAAGATGGCAGAACGCCCCACCGGTTTCCTTTTCAACGCCGACGATTGCGATTAGCATCGGCGGGAGCTCCTTTAGTTCGGCGGGCGTGAGAGTGCGACGCTGGAGGATCTTTGCGCTGGCCTTGTAAGGCCTGATCGGGAAGCGTTGTTCATCTCCGGCCTCATCCCCAAAACGGTCGACCACTTCTTTCAGTGAGTCGAATTCCAACAGGACAATCTCGATCTTATCGGCGGCCGCAATCGCTTCCGCGATTCCTTTCCGAAAAGCAGCCTCGACTTTTTCTTGTCCTTCCCAGAACTGTGCTTCGGCCTTTTGCAGCCGCTCAACTCCGGGCGGCAACGTTTCAACATCTTCCGCAAAAGCGGCCGCGACAAGGACTCCGAGAACGACCGCCATCCCAATCTTGTAATGAACGTGCATCTCGAAGCCTCGCAGAAGAACTCTTTGGCATTCTCGGTCGAGTGCGTGGTTGGGCCGGACGTAACGTGGCAGAACCAAACCCCCAACCGCGCTGGTCGCAATCCAACCAACTCTCCTTGATCTTCCCAATTGGCGCTGCCCTCCGCTATCTGGGCGCCCGTTAACCAGCCGTTTTTCCTGGCTTTCGGTTCGCCACCGTCGCCAATTGCCGACCCTGCGGCCGGCCGGTAGCATGAATACCGGTCCCGAGGTTTTCCGATGACATTGTCGCTTGAACAGTTCCGGTCGGCCGTTTGCGATTGCGGGCTGCTGACCGCCGCAAAACTTGCCGAAGTCGAAAACGGCCTGCCGCCCGAGCGGCGCCGAAAGACGGCCCGGAACTGGCCAAGGAACTGGTGCGACTGGGGCTGCTCACGAAGTATCAATCCGCCAACATCCAAGCCGGCAAGGGCCGAAACCTGGTCTACGGCGAATACGTCGTGCTCGACAAGATCGGCTCAGGCGGGATGGGGCAGGTCTTCAAGGCCGAGCACCGCCGCATGAAGCGGATCGTGGCCTTGAAGCTGCTGCCCCCGGCGTCCATGCGCTCGCCCGATGCCATCAACCGCTTTCAACGCGAAGCGCAGGCGGCCGCCCGCTTGATTCATCCAAATATCGTCACGGCGTTCGATGCAGGCGAGTCAGGCGGCGTCCATTTCCTGGTCATGCAATTCGTCGAAGGCCACGACCTGCACGCCGTCTCGCGCGAGCGCAGTCCGCTGCCGGTGGCGGAAGCCGTCGACTACATCCTGCAAGCCGCGCGAGGGTTGGCCTATGCCCACGAGCAGGGAGTCGTACACCGCGACATCAAGCCGGCCAATCTGCTCCTCGATCAGCAGGGCGTGGTTCGCATTCTGGATATGGGCTTGGCGCGTTTCGAAGACGAGCGCCCGGCGGCTGTCGCCGCAGACCAGCCCGAGCTGACTCAGGCCGGCCAGGTGATGGGCACGCTCGACTACATGGCGCCGGAACAGGCCTTCGACACGCATCATGCCGATGCCCGGAGCGACATCTACAGCCTGGGTTGCACGCTCTACCGGCTGCTGACCGGCAAGAACATGTATCGCAGCGACACGCATGTGCAGGCGATTGTGGCGCACCGCGAGAACCCGATTCCGCCGCTGGCGACATTGCGTCCCGACGTGCCGCCGGCGCTCGATCGCATCTACCAGAAGATGGTCGCCAAGCGGCCGGAAGACCGCTTTCAGACCATGAAGGAAGTGATCGCGGCGATCGAGCCGTTGCGAAATCCCGGCCCGCCGGTCGGCGACACAGGCCCCATGCCAGCGCTGACAGCCACAATCGACACGTTCGCTGTCCCGGTGGCAGTCCCGGTTACAGCCACGCAAATGGCGGGCAGCGACACGGCGGCCGGCGCCTCAACGCCGTTGGCGCTGATCACGCAGGTCGTCGCTTCGGAGAAATCGAAGCACCTGGTGGCCAAGCTCGTTGGCGGCGCGTTCGCAACGATCGTCGCGCCGTTGCTGGTCGTGCTGCTCTCGAACTACCTGACGAATTTGAACAACGCGCCCGCACCCAGCCCGCCCGCACCTGCGGCTAGCGTGCCGGCGGCGGCAAGCATGATGGCCACTACCGCAACGACTGCGCCATCCGCGGCTGTCGCGAGCGCGACCGCATCGCCTGCGGCCGTTACGAGCGCCAGTCACAGCGCCGGCAGCGAGTTCGACTACTTCCCTTGTGCCGTCCAAACCGCCGCCGTCCGATTGGTTCGATCCTTTGTCCCTGGTTTCTGCGGGGCTGGACGCTGAAGTCGGTCTGCGCACCGGCAAGAACGAGTGGGACAAGCGGGCCGACGGCTGGCATTATCTACCCGACGGCAAGGTCGGCCGACTGAAGATGCCGGTGCTGATCGACGGCCCCTATTACGAAATCGAGTGCGAGTTCACGCTGCCCGAGGCCGATTCCGATCTGCGGCTGGCACTGCCGCTGGGAAGCAACGAGCTCGTCATGGAATTCAGCGTGGCCGAGGGAATCAATGGCGGGCGCTACTTCCATCCTGCCTTTCGACCCACGCAAGGGCACCGCAACACGGCTTCGCTGGTGCTGGAGAAATTCGACGAGAAGCCAGGATTGGACAAACTTGAATTGAGGTTCAACGGTTCCGTATTCCACCTCACCGGATTGCGTGACAAGTGGGGCGTGCCTCGCGGGCCGTTCGACGGCCAATCGTTCTACATTCTCGCCTTCAAGGGCCCGGCCGTCGTCCACTCTTATCGCATTCGTGCGCTCGAGGGGGGCAAGACGAAGGGTTTGCGCAGCGAGCCGCCCCCACCGTTGGCCAAGGCGCCATTCGATGCGGCCACGGCCCACCTGCAGCGGGTCACCTGGGCCAGACTTCTCAAAGTTCCGCCGGAAGTGACCAACTCCGTCGGCGTGCGGATGCTGCTCATTCCGCCGGGCGAATTCATGATGGGCGCGACGCCGCGCGATCACGACGCTCTGGCTGCGGCTCGCGGCGACACAAAGGTCGGCGACCTGCTCAAGGCCGAGCTGCCTTCGCACAGGGTCGTGCTCACTCGGCCGTACTATCTGGGGATCACGGAAGTCACGATCGGGCAATACCGCAAATTTGCAGCCGGCCACAACCACGCTGCGGCAGACAAAGCCCCGCCCTCGGCGACCAAGTCGTCGCCCCCGGCGAACAAGAACTCGCATGCAGGGAAGTCGGGGCCGAGCCCGAAATGGAGCGCGCCGGGCTACGACGTCTCGGACGCTTCGCCGGTCACCGTGGTGACTTGGGACGACGCGGTGGCTTTTTGCAACTGGCTTGGTGACCAGGAGAAACTGCCGCACGCCTACGACGACGCCGGCCAGAGCGTGCCGCACACCGACTCTCGTTATCGATTGCCGACCGAAGCCGAATGGGAGTTCGCCTGCCGAGCCGGCACCAACACCACCTGGTTCTTCGGCAACGATCCGGAGCACGCGGCCGAGTATGCGGCCACGCTCCCCGACAAACAGCATCACGCCGTGGCCAGCAAGAAGGCCAATGCCTTCGGGCTTTTCGATATGTCGGGAAGCGTTTGGGAACACTGCCAGGATTGGTTCGAGCCGGACTACTATGCCAACTCGCCGGTCCACGATCCGCAAGGCCCGGCCAGCGGGCTGAACCACGTGGCGCGGGGCGGCTCTTGGAGCCGACCGATCAATTTTGCCCGCAGCGCCGCGCGCCACGGCGACGGACGCGCGTTCCACAACAACAGCACCGGCTTTCGCATCGTCAAGGACGTGCCTCTCGGGCCGTGAACGGCAGGCTGCATCAGAACCTGGGAAACAAATCGATCTCGGGCCAGTCTTTGATCTCGTCGGCCGGCTGATGCAGCAGCGGATCGATCAGGCCGGCGAATTCCTGGCCCTGTTGGTCGGCGTCGCAATTGAACAGGACGGCCCAGTTGATTCGATCCTGGCGGCAAACCAGCAGCGTCGAACTCCCGGCGAGCAGGCCGGTGTGCCACTTGGTGACATTATCTGGCTGCCCGGCGACCGGCCGCACCTCCCAACCGCACGCGTAGTAAACCGGCTTCGGTTTGCCTTTGGGTCCGTGCCCGACCGATCCCGGTGGCGGAGCGAGCATGGCCCGAATGCTCTCCTCGTTCAGAATGGTACATTTTCTTGGATCGTCCAATGCGACAGCGAAGCGGAGCAGGTCCACGGCCGAAGCAATCCAGCCGCCGTTGGCATCCATCGTATCGATGCACTCGACGCCGTAGGGAAGCGGCGCCGGCTTGCCGATCTCCGGCCCAGAAATGGCTCGCCCCGTGCGTTTCTTGCTGTCGTAGTATTTCACTTCGCCAACAGCCCGGTCTTTGAGCAAATTCCTTCCGAGCCGCATGTGGCGAATACCGAGCGGGGCGAGAACCTCACGCGCCACGAACTCATGATACGGCTTTCCCGAAATCGCTTCGATCACCCGGCCCAGCACGCAGTAGCCGAAATTGGAGTAGGCGTAGGCGGTGCCCGGGGCGAAATCCAACGGTTTGCCCATCGTGTAGCGAATGATCTGCCTGGGATGAATGGGGAGCGGAACTCGCAGCGATCGGGCAACCTGCTCGGCCGTCTCGGCGCCCATCGGGTCGAACGATTTGTCGCGGTCCCAGCCGGCCGTGTGTTGCAGGCAATGATGAACGCAGATTTCGTGCCAGCGCGGGTCGAGATGCGCTCCCCGCTCCAGGTGCGGCTCCAGCTTGAGAATCGGGAATACCCGGTCGTCGAATTTGAGCCTGCCTTGTTCGATCAGCCGCATCACGGCCGCGGCGGTGAAGGGTTTGCTCACGCTGGCGATGCGAAACAAGGCCGCGGGTTCGACCGGTTCCTGCTTCTGCAGATCGGCTTGACCAAAGCCGCGGGCATACACCAGCCGACCACGATACGCGACGGCCAAGGCGGCGCCGGGCGGCTTGTGCTCGCGCATGAAGCGGGTCATCAACTCGTCGTAGGCCGCCAGCTTCGGCATGACGAGACCCGTCGCGTTGCCATTGGCCCGTCCTGCACCCAAGCAGCAGCCCAACCCCGCGGCGGCCGCGGCCAGGAATTGGCGGCGCGTCGGGCCACGTAGCATTGAATCGCTGAATCGAATCGGCATGGCGAAATTCCATGCACAGGGCTTGGCCGCGCATGTTCGACGGCAACGTCATCATTGGCGATTCCTCGATTTTGACGCGATTCCGACGAGCAGGCAATACTGCGGCTGAAATCGCCGATTTCAGTATGGACCGAATCAGCGAGTCGAACGTCGAGTTGCTTCGGTGGGAACGGCGGATTCGCCGTCGTCCGCCGCGTAGATGCAGGTCAGACCGAGCCCGCGCGGCGGCGGGTCGTGGATCGGATGATTGAGGTGGCCACCGTTGAAACCTTGTGGGCCGGTCGCGGCGGGGTCGATTTGCAGCGGAAGCAAATGAACGAAGAACTCGCCCTTGGTCTTGTCGAGCGGATCGATGCGAACCCGCTGATTGAGCCGCTTGCCGGCAAAAACCGCGTCGACTTTGGCGGCGTTGTCGCCTTGAGAGTACTCGGGCACTGTGATCTTCAGGCGCGGGCAAACTTCTTGCCAGCCTTCGCGCCTGCGTCGGCAATGGCCTGGCCAACCTGATGAAAGCTGACGACGTGCGAATCGAATCTGACTTGCACGTAGCTGCGAGCGAGGTTGACGCTCGCCTTTCGCACGCTTGGCAGCTTTTGCACCGCAGCCAGGATCATGTCGGCGTCCTTTTGCCCGTTGAGGCCGGAGACATAATAAACCAGCGTGGGCGTGTGGGGCCGATAGGCCTCGTCATCGTGAGAATCTTCAGCAGCGAACGCGAAACTCGCGATCACCAGTGCCAGCAGCGGCGTTGCACACCGAAGACCATGTTTCATGATCGCGCCTGCTACGGGTTGGCGGGTGGATTGCGTTTGTTCTTGTTCGCCGGCTTTCTCGTCCGCCGAGGTTCCGCCGGGGACGTGGTATCCGGGTTCGCCGTTGCCGGCGCTGTAGCGCGGGTCTGTAGCCGAAGCGTTCGTCGACGCGGGGCTGGTCGTCGCCGGCGTTCCAAGGGCGGACGGTTTTTCCGCTCCGGGTGGAGGCTCGATCGACGCCGTGGCTTCCATCGCCTGGCGAACTTCCGCCAGGAATTTCGGCACGACGAGGAACGGATCATAATCCTGACTGTGGGCCGAGAGCGTTTCGATCGGCAAGTAGCCGCGATAGCCGGACAGGCGAACCAGAGTGAGGAGCTTTTTCAAGTCGGTGCGGACACCGCTTCCCGCGCCCACCGGACTTTCCTTGATCTGCCAATTCACGGCATACGGCGCTACGGCGGCCATGTCCTTGTAGGGATCGTCGGTCTTGTAGTAGCCCGTGTCGACGATGGGGCCACACCACGGAGAATCGACCCGCTTCACGAGGCTCAGATGATCGGCGCTGGTCTTGAGAAAATCGCCGTGGTTCTGCACGCCGATCTTCACGCCGTACTTCTGCCCATGCTCGGCACACTCACGCAGGTTGTCCGCGATCCACTTCTCGACCTGCTCGCGCGTGGCTCCGCCCGACACGGATTCCCAAGTCTGGGCTTTCATCTGAGTGTCGGCAAACACTCGCAACACCGGCACGCCCAAGCGGGCCGCGACTTCGACCCATTCCTTGATGTGCTGCACGCTCGCAGCACGAACTGCCTTGTCGGAAGTTGTAAAGTTGTTCCGCACGCCGGTGCCGCTGATGCCAAGGCCGGCGTCGGCGGCGCGGCGTTTGAGCTTGTTCGACATACCCGTCGTCGGGCACCTGGGGTAGCCAGGAAAGAAATAACCCGTGGGATCGAAGCCCTCGAAACCCTGCTTGGCGCAGAAATCGACGAGCTCCAGCAGGCTGAAACCCGAGCCGCGACCCTTGGCGGCGTCGTTGAGCAGTTTGCTGAACGAGTAGGCGTTGAGGGCAATTTTCAAGCGCGGGTCGGCGGACTTGGCCGCATGGCTGGCGGCGGAAGCCGATCTACGACCCTTGCTGATTTCCACACCTGCGGCCGCAATCAGCGGAAACGCGACCGCCCGACCGATGAAGCCTCGGCGGCTGAATTTTCTACTCACGGGATGAATCCTCGGGTGTGTTTACGTGAAACGAATGCCAGCCACGGTGGCTGAAACGATGGTGCTCATTTCTTCTTGTTCTTGTTGCCTGTGCCGGTTGAAGTCTTGGATGTCAGGTCCAACGAAGCATAAGGGTGCTCGGTCTTGCCGGTTCGCACATCGCGCAGAACTTGTCCCAGGCCGGTTTTTCCGGCGAATCGATCTTGCCGTTCTTGTTGAGATCGAAGCGAGCCAGGGTTTCCTGGTCTTTCTTCTGCTGAGCGGCCGTGAGCTGGGCATTCATTTGCGCCTGGGCCTGCATCAATCGCATGGCCTGTTGGTTCCCTCCACTGCGGCCCCGCCCCTCGGCCTGGTTGGCAGAACAGCACAACAGCCCCAGGCTGGCAAACGCCAGCACCCCGATTGTCAACGGGCGGCGTCCCAGCGGTCTTCGATCACTCCCCATGGCTGGATCTCCGAAAAAGTTGCTCTTGTCGAAATCGTATCTGCGTTGAATGTTCATCGCGCCGCGCCGGCGAGTTCTGGCAATGGCAAGCTCCCTGTGGCCAGCTACGGGCGGGATGTTTGCCAGTGCCGGTTCGCATGCTCCTTGTGGATGTTGAGAGCCTCGCGGATCTCCTGCCGGGACAGATTGGGAGACTTTTCGAGCAGCTTCGCCAAGGCCTCGGCTTGCGAAACATCGGTGAGAATGATCTTTTCCAACTTGCCTGGACGGTCGAGATGCAAAGCGCCCGAGGCTTCGGCGCGCTGCAGGTTGAGCGTGAGTCCCGATTGGGCGATGCGTCGATACTGCCGCGCCAGCAGATTGGCCCGCTTGGTGTCGCCCTGGTCGAGAGACCGGTCGATCAATTCCTCGAGCCGATCCGCGAGATCCCGGAACTCGTCCAGATGCGCGAGCGCGTCGTCGCTTTTCGAGAGTGATTCGGCCGTGCTGAGCAGCGTGTTCGCCAACTCCGCTTCTGATCCGCGCAAACGGGCCTGGGCGATCGACGCGCGAAACTTCCCCGCGTCGCGTGCATAGATCCGGCCGCGGTCTCCCGGTCCGGTCTGTGTCAGGTCCAAATTCCAATCCACGAGCCCTGAGATTACGTCAACCGAAGCTTCAGCTTGCCGATCGGGCAGGAATATCCACGAACCCAGCGCGACAGCGACGAGCACCGTGGCCGCCAGCGCCGAATGCCGCGCAAAAGTTCGCGACGGCAACCGGCTACGAACAGGACGCGTTGCGCCGCGGTCGGAGAACCGGCGCCAGAAAGGCCTTTTGCGAGGGCTGCGGATCGGCCACCAGCGGCACCAGGCGCCAGGCGTTTTCCAAGGCATCAAGTTCCTGGACCGTCTGTCGGCAGGGAGCGCAGCCTTGCAGATGTTCGGCCATGTCGGCCGGCAAGGTCCGCCGATCCTCCGACCCGAGCAGCCAATTTTGAAATGCCTGGCAGTCCATTAGATCTTTCCGTCCATTTGGCGCAGCAGCTTCTTGCGAGCGTCGTGCATTTGCCAGCGAGCTGCTTGCTCCGTGGTGTCCAGCATGTCGGCAATTTCGCGAAACGACAGATCCTCGACGACGCGCAGATGAAACACCGTTCGGGCGGTTTCGGACAACTGTTCCATGGCCGTCTGCAGCAATCGCGAATGTTCTGCCAGTTCCAGTCTTGCTTCCGGCGCGGCCGAACTGCCCGGCGGGTCGTCGTTGAGCGACCTGAACGGGATTCGCTGCCGCTTGCGCCGGACATCGGACCAGGCGTTCGCGGCGATCCGCAACAACCAGGCCCGCAGGTTGGTCTCGGGACGAAACGATTCGAAATTGCGTAGCGCGCGGAGGAAGGTTTCTTGGGTCAATTCTTCCGTATCGTGAACGTTGCCGGTCATCACGCCCAGCAGCCGAAAAACGGCCGTCCAGTGCGCACGAACGACCGCCGCGAACGGAGCCTCGTCTCCCGCGGAGCAGGCACTTTCCGACGTCGGATCGTCATCCGCCACTCTTGGTGTTCCTCTGGAGAGATAAAACGAGCGAGCCGCGAATTCGTTAGGAGAGATTCTCCAGGATTCCTGGGGACCGACACAACCACCCGCCCTTCAAAGCTTTAGGATCGACCCCGCCCGCCTTTACAGCTCGGGAAAGCAGGCACTATCATGAGCGCCAGTTGGTCGCGATAGCGCCTCACTCTCAACGGGACTCAAGCCTTTGGATCGCTTTCCGGGGTGCTCGCTCGGCAATCGCCCCCCTAGCGCGTGCGAGCGGACGAGCGGACAGCGACGACTTTCCAGCAGTATTAGCAGCCCGAGGCTCATGATGGCGTGGTTCCGAATGAGTCGCAAAGACAAGCTGCTCCACCATGTGCGCAAGAGCGGCGTGGGGATCGAAATTGGCCCCAGCTTCCGGCCAACGGCTGCCAAGAAAGACGGCTTTCAGGTCCATGTGATGGACCACGCGAATCGAGAGCAACTGATCGAAAAATACAAAGCTCTCGACATTCCGGTGGACGACATCGAAGAGGTGGATTTTGTCTGGCACGGAGAACCGTACGCGGAGCTCGCCGGAAAGACGAAATTCTACGACTGGATCATTGCCTCGCACTTGATCGAACACACACCCGATCTGATCGGCTTTCTCGCCGATTGCGAGAGCATCTTGAACGATGAGGGAGTACTTTCTCTCGCGATCCCTGACAAGCGTTATTGTTTCGACCACTTCCGCCCCCTGACCGGAATTGCCAAGGTCATCGACGCTCATTTCCCGCAACGGACGAGCCATACCCTCGGCACGGCGATCGAACAAAACCTGTACGCGGTGTCCAAGAATGGCAGAGGGTGCTGGCGTCAGAACCTGGTCGGAGAATACCGCTTCCTCAGTTCCGTGGAATCGGCTTGCTCACACCTCAAAACTGTCCTGGATGAAAAAACGACTCGCCAAGGGGATGCGAAATCAAAAGCCTATCTGGACTGTCATGGGTGGTGCTTCTCTCCGCATTCCTTTCGATTGATCATCCACGATTTGTACTTGCTCGGACTTACCTCGCTCAGGGAAGTGTCGTATTTTCCCACGCACGGCTGCGAATTCTTTGTGACCCTGGGGCGTCAGGGGGCGGGGCTTCGGCACAGTCGCCTGGAAATGCTGAAGAAGATCGAACGATCGGAATCGTCCTGGCGGGCGACGCTAAGCAAGTTGTTCGCCCTGCGAGCGTGAGTTTCGCCTCCGCCGGCCACAGACGGCCTCGGGAGTTCCGCTAGCCGTCGCACCAGCGCTGCCACATGGCGCGATAGGCACTCTCGACGTTTCGCGCGAACCGCGGAGCGTCCATCAGCGGCGAGGCTTGCATCCGACCGCGCAGGGTTTTACGAAGCGTGCTCAGACGTGGCAGATCGGCGGCAAGCGTAGCAGCAATCTGCCGGTAATGCTCCGCGTCGCGTGCCACCAGTTCGGAAAGGCCTACGTTCGAAAGAATGCTCAGCCCGGCGCGGCCCACGGCGGTCTGCCCCGCCAGGCTCACGACCGGAACCCCCATCCATAGCGCGTTGCACGTCGTCGCGCCCCCGCCGTAGGGAAACGGATCCAAGGCCACGTTGATTCGCCCGTACTCGCCCAGGTAGTCCGCCAGCGGCGCCCGGTTTACAAAGGACAACCGATCGGGCGAGATGTCCTGCCGGGCAAAGTAGTCGCGCACTCGATCGCGGTGGCTGCCGTCGGGGGCATGCAGAATCAACCGCGAAGCGGGCAATTCCTGCAGCAAGCGACTCCACAGGGCGCGCGTGGGATAGGTTATTTTGCAGAAATTGTTCAAACACCCGAACGTAATGTGCCCGGCCTGCAAGGCTGGCAGCTCGTTAATCGTCGAAGCCTCGGGCAGCGGCTGATAACACCAGAACGTCTCCGGCAGGCAGATCGACTGTTCGGAATAGAACCGCTCGGCGTGGCCTGGCGGATCGATATGCGGAGCGGTCAGCCGATAATCCATGGTCGAGAGCGCCGTCGTGCCGCAGTAGGCCAGATATGTTGCCTGCACCGGCGCCGGCTTGCGGGCGAAGACCAGCAGACGGTTGTCGCTGGTATGCATGGCCAGATCCACCAGAATGTCAATCTGGTCCTGCCGAATCATTTCGGCGAGCTGATCATCCGACAAGGACGCCACGTGACGCCATGTGTCGGCCTGCTCGCGGCAACGGTTCGTGAACTCGTCGCAAACGGTCTGCGAAGCATAGCAGAAGATCTCAAATTGCTGGTGGTCGTGCGCTTCCAGCAACGGCAGGATGAATCGCCCCACGGGATGCACCGTGAAATCGGGCGAGACATAGCCAATGCGCAGCCGCCGATCGATGGAGCGCTCGTTGGCATGGGGCCGAATGAACCTGGCCAAGGGCTCCGCACGCTGCTGGTTCCAGCGGCGATGCTCTTCGTACAAGGTTTCCGCATCGCGGTCGGCGCAGTAGTGCAGCGTATAGAGCAGGTTGCTATGCTTCGAGGCGTCTTCCGGTTTCAGTTCCAATCCGCGCCGAAAGCTGGCCAGGGCCTGGTCCAATTCTCCCTGATCGTTGAGAACAATTCCGAGATTGGTGTGGGCCTCGGCAAGGTCCGGTTTCAACTCCAGGGTGCGCCGATAACAGTCGGCCGCTTCGTCCAGCTCTTTCCGCCGCTTAAACAGATTGCCCAGGTTATTGTGAACCTCGGCAAAGTCCGGCTTCAGTTGCAAGGCTCGCTGGAAACTAAGAATCGCTTCGTCGTCTTGCTTAAGTTCCGTGAGCGCGAGACCCAGGTTATTGTGGGCCTCGGCATAGTTGGGGCTCAGTTGCACGGCCCGCCGGTAGCAGCGGACAGCCTCGGCAAATTCCTCCTGAATCGTCCGGACGTTCCCCAGGTTGTTATTCGCCTTGGCATCGTTGGGGTTCAGTTGCAGTGCCCGCTGATAAGCTTCGACGGCTTCGGGGAACTGGCCATCGTCTTTCAGCGCGTTGCCCAGGTTGTAATAGACTCCGGCAAAGGCAGGATCGATCTCGAGCGCACGCCGGTAGCATGAAATTGCCTCGCGAAACCTCCGCCGGGCCCGATAGGCTTCGCCCAGGTTGCTATGGTAGATGGCCCGTTGGCCTTGCAGACCGATGGCGCGTTGCAGGTATTCGATGGCGCGATCGTGATCGCCACGTTGGTGCTGAATGAGCCCTAGCAGATGCAACGCATCCGCATGGTTGGGATCGGCCGCCAGAATACTTCGGTAGATCGGTTCGGCCGCCTGCAGGCGACCGGCCTGATGATGCTCAATGGCGGTCGCAAAGGCCTCGGGAATTGTGGGCATTTCAGGAATATAGGCGTTCCGACCCAAGCATTCAATTCACGGAGCAGTAGGCATACCTGGCGCGAGTTCGCCGGCTCCGCGCTCACACGATGCCGGTGAGGCGGTAAACGGCGATCACCACGAACACGGCCAACGTCTTGATGATGGTCACGGCGAAGATGTCTCGGTACGACTGGCGATGGGTCAGGCCGGTGACCGTCAGTAGTGTGATCACCGCGCCGTTGTGCGGCAAGGTATCCATGCCGCCGCTGGCCATCGCCGCGACCCGGTGCAACAATTCCATAGGGATGCCGGCCGCTTCGGCATTGTGAATGAACGATTGCGCCAGGGCAGCCAGCGCGATGCTCATGCCACCCGAGGCCGAGCCAGTAATGCCGGCCAGCGCCGTGACGGTGACGGCTTCGTTCACCAAAGGGTCGGGAATCTCCGCCAGCGTATCGGCAATCACCCGAAACCCGGGGAGCGACGCAATGACCGCTCCAAAGCCGTATTCCGAGGCGGTGTTCACCGACGCCAGCAGGGCACCGGCAATGGCCGGCTTGGAACCCGCCGAGAACCGGCAGGCCACCTGCCTCCAGGCCAGCGCAAAAACTGACAGGATGCCGACGACGCAGCGCCCCTTCCACGGCCCAGATGGCGGCCATCTTCGACACGTCCTGCACCACCGGAGCCGCGTCGCCAAGCGCCGCCGGCTGAAAGGAATGGGACTCGCCGTATAGCAGCGGAAGGGCGACGGCAAACGCTTTGTTCGTCCCCCACATCAGCACCAGCGGCAGCATGGCCACGACCGGATGAGCCAGGCGTTCCTCTCCCTGGGGCTCTGGTTCGTTGACCAGATTCGTTCCGTAGCCTTCGCCGGCCGCAGCGGCTCGGCGTCGGCGCAGGTTCAAGTAGAGCAAGCCGGTCGTCAGGATGAACGTGGCCCCGATGATGCCCAGCCGCGGCGCCGCATAGAGGTTGGTCTTGAAGAAGGCGATCGGAATGATGTTCTGAATCTGTGGCGACCCAGGCAGGCAATCCATCGTGAAGGTAAAGGCCCCCAGGGCAATTGTGCCGGGAATCAACCGCTTGGGAATGTTGCCCCGTCGGAACAAATCGGCAGCGAAGGGGTAAACCGCGAACACCACCACGAACAGCGACACGCCGCCGTAGGTCAGCAGCGCACAGACGGCGACGATCGCCGGAATGGTCCGCTCGGGGCCGACTAGATGAATGACCGAACTGGCAATCGAGCGGGAGAAACCAGACAGTTCGATCACCTTGCCGAACACGGCCCCCAACACGAACACTGGAAAGTACAGCTTCAGGAACCCAACCATCTTCTCCATGTACAGGCCGGTAAAGGCCGGCGCGACCAGGTCGGGGGCGGTGAGCAACACGGCCCCCAGCGCCGCAACGGGAGCGAACAGGATGACACTATAGCCGCGATAGGCCACGACCATCAGAAACGTCAGGGCCGCCAGGACGACGAGCAGATTCAACGTGTTTCTCTCAATCAGTCGTGTGGATCAGCCGGCGGATCGTTTCCAGGCTCTCACGGGCCGTGCGATCGAGGTTCTCCTCGCTGCCCCCGCCGCGCACGGGCGAACACATCTCGTACGACACATAGCCCTTGAAGCCGCCTTCCTTCAGGCCGGCAAAGAAACCGGGCAAGTCGACAAAGCCCTGGCCCAACGGAACCGCGCGCACTGCGTCGTCCAAGCGGCGGTAGTTCACCAGCCCGGGCATGTACTGATAACGCGGCAGCCGGACATAATCGGCCAACGTGGTTTGCACCATCCGCGGCGCCAGCCGGCGGGCACAAGCCCGCAAGTCGTCGCCGTGCAAGGCCGGCGCCCAGGGATCGAACATCGCGCGACAGTTCGGATGATCGACCTCGTCGAGAAATTCGACGTAGCTGTCGACGCCAATGCCAACGTCGTGATGGTTCTGCAGGCCGATCACCACGCCATGGTCGGCGGCCACCGCGGCGCACTCGCGCACGGCGGCGACGCACATTTCCCAATCGCGCTGAAAACCGTCGGTCTGCACCAGGTAGCCGGTGAAGATCCGCACGATCTTGGCCCTCAATTCTTCGGCCAGGCCGCAGAGCCGCCGCACGTATTCGACCTGCATCTCGACGCCCGGCACTTCGCTGTCGCGACCGAGCGTGAAATTCGTGTAGGCTGCAACCGTGGCAATCTCCAAGCCCAAGTCGGCAGCCGACTGCGCGTAGCTCTTCGATCAAGCGTCGATCGCTATCCAGAACCGACAGGTGCGGACGTTTGCCCATCAGTTCGACCGACGAGTAGCCCAAGTCCCGCGCTTTGTTTAGAAATGCCGGCAAGTCGAGCCGGTGCTGGCCCCAGAATCCGGCATAACTGACCGAAAACAGCATGGGAGTCATGGACTCATCCTTAGGCGAGCGGGAAGGCCGGCGGAATGCAAATAATTCTGGCACACGCGGCGTCATAATCAACAGCGCCGCTGCGAATTGGACGCGAATCGTCGGGCGCGCGCCGAGGTCGGTGCCCCGGCGGTAAACCCTTGCCACCAGAAGAAGCAACTCCCCATGCACGCGAAACGCCCCCTACTCTGCGTTCTGGCCATGATCCTGATGACGTGCGCGGCGTTGCCGGCGCTGGGCCAGGCAGCCGAGCCCGCCGCCAAGACTGGTGAAACGACGTACGACGTTGTGGTCTACGGCGGCACGCCGGCCGGCGTGATGGCGGCCGTCGCCGCGGCTCGGTATGGGCTGAGCGTTGCGCTCGTCGAACCCCGAACTCACGTCGGCGGAGTCGTCAGCGGCGGGTTGGTGGCCACGGACATCGGCACGCGCGAAACGGTCGGCGGATTGGCCGACGATTTCCTCAAGCGGACCGCAAAGTTCTATTTCGACAAATACGGATCGGATTCCAAGCAGGTCGTGCAATGCAAGAACGGCATCAAGTTCGAGCCGCACGTCGCCGAAGCGATCTTCGAGCAGATGTTGGCCGAACAAAAAACGATCGTCATCGCCAAACGGCATCGGCTGCACTCTGTCGAAATGGACGGCCAGCGGATCACGGCCCTCGAAGTTGATCGTCTATCCGAGAACACGGGGCTGCCTGAAGCTGTCCGGCCGAAGTTCACGGGCCGGATGTTCGTCGATGCCAGTTATGAAGGCGACCTGATGGCGGCGGCGCGGATACCGTATCGTGTCGGCCGCGAAAGCCGCCAGGAATATGGCGAAGTGCTGGCCGGCATCCGGTTGGGGCCGAAGGAAGTGATCGGCAGGGGCGACCATCGCACGCAGGCTTACAATTACCGCGTGTCGCTGACGTTTCATCCGGAGAACCGCGCGCTGTTCCCCAAGCCCGAGCACTACGACCCGGAACCCTGGCGGGCCACGTACGGCGCACGGATCAAGCGGATCGGCCTGGAGCGCTTCGGCCAGCTCTTCACTTCGTTCGACGACAACAAGCTGATTCCCAACGACAAGCTCGACGCCAACTGGTGCGACTTGCTGGGCGGCAGCGAAGGTTACGCCGAAGGCGATTGCGAAACTCGGGCTCGCATCGAGGCTCGGCATCGCGACTATTTCCTCAGCCTGCTGTACTATCTGCAGAACGACACCGAATTGCCGGCAAAATTCCACGCCGACGCGCAGAACTGGGGATTGCCGCTGGATGAGTTCGCCGACAGCGGCCACTTTCCGTTTCAGATCTACGTCCGCGAAGCCCGGCGGATGCTTGGCCGCTACGTGCTTTCGGAACGCGACCTGACGCGCGAGCGTTACAAGCCCGACGGCGTCTGCGCCGGCAGCTACGGCATCGATTGTCATTGGGTCTCAGGCGTGCGCGACGAGAACGGTAACGTCGCTCACGAAGGGGGCATGCACGGCGGCGGAGCCGTCAGGCCTTACGACATTCCCTACGCCTGCCTCACGCCGCACGAAGTGAGCAACCTGTTGGTGCCCGTGTGCCTGTCCGCGTCGCACGTCGCCTATTGTTCGTTGCGGATGGAGCCGGTGTACATGATGCTCGGACACGCGGCGGGCGACGCAGCACATCTGGCACTCGGCGCCGACGCGGGCAAGCAAAGCGTGCAGCAAGTTGATGTCCCAAAACTACGCAAGCTACTTACGCAGGAAGGAGCCGTGCTCGACGCGGGCTATCAACTGCCGGTCCGCATCGAGTTCTCGCCCGAGCACCCCTGCCCGGCCAGGAAGTGAGCTTCCGCGCGGCCGCCGCGGATTTGAAGGATCCGATCAGCCGCTCTTGGTGGAATTTTACCGGCACGGGCGACGTGCAAGCCGAAGGGAGCCAGGCTCGCTTCAGCTTTCCGGCGGAGAAGATTTACCAGGTAAGTTTGATCGTGACGGACAAGGCCGGACGCAAGCGGATGGTCACGGCCGAAGTGCCGGTCGGCCGGGCGATGCCTCGCGACGTGACCGTCGAGAGCACGGAAGCCGATTTGTTCGGCCGCTGGCAATCGTACGTGCCGGACGTGAACGTCGGCATCTACGCCCGCCGCGACCAGTCGTTGCACGGCAAGACGGCCCCGGCGCGAGCCCGCTTCCAGCCGCCCTTGACGCAATCGGGGCGGTATCTGGTTTGTTTCGGCTTCCAGCCGGCCAAGGGGCAGGCCAGCAACGTGCAAGTCAAGCTGCGGCATGCCGATGGGCTGGCGCAATTGACGGTCAACCAGCGAAGCGGCGATTCGCCCTTCCCCTTCGTGGCCCTGGGCGAATACCGCTTCTCGACCAAGAAAGAGGCCTTTCTCGAAGTCTCGAACACTGACGCCGATGGACGCGTGGTGCTGGACGCGGCCCGTTGGATCTGGCTGGGCGAATAGCGGCCTGGTAGCGGCGGCACACTCTGACAAAAGGCCGCGGATTTGCGCTGATTAACGCAGATCCGCGATCATCAGCGCAAATCCGCGGCTTTTTCGATTCCTGAACCTATCTGCCGCGCCGTCCAGATTGGGAAATTACGCCTCGCCAGGGGGCAATAGCGGACGGCCGGGTGGCCCCGCTATAATGCCCAGCCGGGGGTGATGCGGTCCTTTGAATGGAGCACGGAGTTTATGATCTCGACCATCGAAAAAGCACTCGGCGAAAAGACCGGTTACTACCTGTCGTTCAGCAACCCAAAGATCTCGAAGGAACGGCTGCATCTGCCCGGCCCGGACTTTGTCGACCGCATCTTCGCCCCCAGTGACCGCAACAATCGCGTGCTCGCGAACCTGGAACGGATGTTTCACCACGGCCGGTTGGGCGGTTCGGGCTACGTCTCGATCCTGCCGGTCGACCAGGGCGTGGAACATTCGGCCGGAGCCAGCTTCGCCAAGAACCCCGACTACTTCGATCCCGAGAACATCGTCAAGCTGGCCATCGAAGGCGGCTGCAACGCCGTGTGCTCGACGTTCGGCGTGCTGGGCATGGTCTCGCGGCGCTATGCTCATAAGATTCCCTTCCTGGTGAAGGTCAACCACAACGAATTGCTGACCTATCCCAACAAGGCCGACGAAATCATGTTCGGCACGATCCGCGAAGCGGCCGACCATGGGCGCCGCCGCCGTCGGGGCCACGATCTATTTCGGCTCCGAAGAATCGGGCCGGCAGATTGTCGAGATCAGCAAAGCCTTTGCCATGGCCCACGAAATGGGGCTAGCCACCGTGCTGTGGTGCTACCTGCGCAACAATGCGTTCAAGACCAAGGACAAGGACTTCCACGTCTCGGCCGACCTGACCGGCCAGGCCAATCATCTCGGCTGCACGATCCAGGCCGACATCATCAAGCAGAAGCTGCCCGAGAACAACGGCGGCTTCAAGGCCTTGAACACCGGCGGATCGAGCTACGGCAAGCTCGACGAGCGGATCTACACCGAGTTGACCAGCGATCATCCCATCGATCTGTGCCGCTACCAGGTGGCAAATTGCTACATGGGTCGCGCCGGATTGATCAACAGCGGCGGCGCTTCGGGCAAGAACGACTTCGGCGAAGCCGTGACCACGGCCGTGATCAACAAGCGGGCCGGCGGCATGGGTCTGATCTCCGGACGCAAGGCCTTTCAGCGCCCTCTGAAAGAAGGCGCCGAACTGCTGCAGGCGATCCAGGACGTCTATTTGTGCAAAGAGGTCACCGTGGCCTAACGCCATGCGCGGGCGGTGCCATGCTCACGGCAAGCGTGAGCATGGCACACGAACCGTTCCCAGTCGCAGCCATGAACGGAATGCAATCGTCGCTCTCAATACCTCAGCATGCCGCTCTTGGCAGCGGCTCGCCTTTCGGCGTGCTGGTTGGCCATTGCCCTGTTCGCAGAGAGCGTTCCTGGATCAGAATGGCGTGTCACGTCGCCGCCGTCGCAATTGGCGCTGCCGCCGTACTATAAGAAGTACGTCGGCGTCGATGGTTATCCGATCGTGGCCAGCGAAAAGGTGAACGATTACGCCTTGAAAGAGGCGGCCTACCTCGTGCGACAAATGCTCTCCGGCCACCCAGGCCTGCGCGAGGCGATGATCCGCAGCGGCTCGCACTTGACCGTCATGGCCTACGACGAGTTCACGACCGATGTGCCCGAGCACGCCAGGTTGCAGCCCAAGGATTATTGGGACGCCCGGGCACGGGGCCTGGGCGGATCGCTGACCGACGCGATCTGTTCCTGCGGCGAGGAAAACCTGCTGGGCTTTCCCGGCGATCCCTACGCTGCTGAATGCATCCTGATCCATGAGTTTGCCCACAACATTCACTTGCGCGGCATGGTCAACCTCGATCCGACGTTCGACGACCGAGTGCGAACGGCGTACGAACGGGCAATTCAGCAGGGCTTGTGGAAAGGCAAGTACGCCGCCATGAATCCCAATGAGTATTTTGCCGAAGGCGTGCAGTCGTGGTTCAGCAACAATCGCGAGAACGACAACGACCATAATCACGTCAACACGCGCGAAGAGTTGATCGCCTACGACCCCGCCCTGGCGGCCTTGTGCCACGAAGTTTTTGGCGACACGAAAATAACCTACACCAGGCCCGTCACGCGGCTGCGCGACCATCTGGCCGGTTACGATCCCTCGCGTGCCCCGCAGTTCGAGTGGCCCGAGCGGCTGCGGCAGGCGCAGGACGAAATCCGCGCCCAAGCCGCCGAGCGTGGCGCCGCGGCAAGATAAAGAGGCGGAAATGACGTCGCTGCGCCGCATCCAGGTGATCGATTCGCATACCGGCGGCGAGCCGACCCGCGTGGTAATCGCCGGCGGTCCCGACTTGGGCCGAGGCCCCATGCACGAACGGCGCGAGATCTTCCGGCAGCAGTTCGATGACTTTCGCTCGATGGTAGTCAACGAACCACGCGGATCGAGCGTGCTGGTCGGTGCGCTGCTGCTCGAGCCGGTTGATCCAAGTTGCGTCGCCGGTGTAATCTTCTTCAACAATGTCGACGTCCTCGGAATGTGCGGGCACGGCTCGATCGGCCTGGCCGTAACGCTATCGCATCTAGGCCGCATCACGCCGGGCGCTATCGGCTGGAAACGCCGGTCGGCGTGGTATCGCTGGAGTATGCCGGCGGCAACACGGCGACCGTCGAGAACGTGCCCAGTTACCGCCATGCCCCGGGCGTGACGGTCAAACTCGACGACGGCCAGCAAGTAATCGGCGACGTGGCTTGGGGTGGTAACTGGTTCTTTCTCGCCGACAGCGGCGGCCGAGATCTCGATCTGGCGCACGCCGACGAACTGACTGATTTCGCCTGGCGGATTCGCATGGCTTTGCGGCGGCAGGGAATTACCGGAGCCGGCGGCGAAGAGATCGATCACATTGAACTGTTCGGGCCGCCTCGCAGTGCGGCAGCCAATAGCCGCAACTTCGTCCTTTGTCCGGGCAAGGCCTTTGATCGCTCGCCCTGCGGAACCGGCACCAGCGCCAAGCTGGCCTGCCTGGTGGCGGCCGGAAATCTCCGCCCGGGCGAGGTCTGGCGACAGGAAAGCATCGTGGGGAGTGTCTTCGAAGGGAGCGTGCGCATCGAAAACGGCCAGATCATTCCGCGGATCACCGGCACGGCGCACATTACGGCCGAAGCTACCCTGGTCGTCGACCCGACCGATCCGCTGGCCGCAGGCCTGCGCCCATGACGACCGACGCACAGGACGTAATCGTCGTGGGCGGGGGCGTGATCGGCGCCGCTTGTGCCTACTACCTCAGCCAGGCCGGCTGGCAAGTCACGATTCTGGAGCGCGGCGAATTCGGCCGCGGCTGCTCGCATGGCAACTGCGGCTTCATTTGTCCCAGCCACGTGCTCCCCTTGGCCGAGCCAGGCGCGATCGGCAAAGCGCTGCGAGCGATGCTGTCGAAGAACTCGCCCTTTTCGATCCGGCCGCGCTGGGATCCGCGGCTGTGGATCTGGCTGCTGAAGTTTGCCCGCCGTGCCAACCGGCCCGACATGCTCGCCGCCGGCGAAGGCTGTCAGGCCCTGCTCAATTCGTCGCTCGAACTCTACAAATCGCTGTTGGCGGCCGAGAGCATGGATTGCGAGTGGCAACAGCAAGGCCTGCTGCTGGCCTTTCAACATCCGGATACGATGCAGGCCTATGCCGAGACGGCGACGCTGCTGCATGAACATTTTCACTTGCCCTCGGAGCGCTACGATGGCCGGCAAGTTTGTCAGCTCGAACCGGCGTTGCGCGAGGGATTGGCGGGCGGCTGGCATTTCCGGGCGGACGCCCACCTGCGCCCCGACAAGCTGATGAGCGAGTGGCGCCGCGTGCTGCTGGCCCGCGGCGTGCAAATTCGCGAGCAATCGGACATTGTCGACTTCGTTCGCGAGGGGGATCGGGCCCGCGCGGTCGTCACACCGCAGGGCGAACTCCAGGCCGCGGCCTTCGTCGTCGCCACCGGGGCGATGACGCCTCGGCTCGAACAAACTCTTGGCTGCCGAGTGCCAATCCAGCCGGGCAAGGGCTATTCGATCACCATGCCCCGGCCGGCTCGTTGTCCGCAGATTCCGTTACTCTTTCCCGAAACGCACGTGGGCGTGACGCCGATGAAGTCGACCTATCGGCTTGGTTCGACGATGGAATTCGCCGGCTACGACATGTCGCTGCCGCAGCAACGGCTCGATCTGCTGCGACGAGGGGCCAAGCCGTTCCTGGACGATCCCGGAGGCGAACCGATCATCGAGCGCTGGTATGGCTGGCGACCGATGACCTACGACGGGCTGCCCATCATCGATCGCGTGCCGGCGCTGAGCAACGTCCTGATTGCGGCCGGACACAACATGCTCGGCATGTCGATGGCGCCGGCGACAGGCAAACTTGTCGCCGAGCTTCTCGGCGATCAAGCGTTGCACATTGACCCGACCCCCTACTCGCTCCGCCGCCTGTGAGCGGAAGGATGACTAGCGTCGCGTGGCCTGGCGCCCGTTGAGTGATCCAATCCAACGTTGCCGACGAAGTCAATGTGAAGGCGTAGCATCCAATGGCATTAGGATATGAACCCCAAGCTGCAAAACATTGAGGAATATCAAAACGTGCAAAGAAAATCGAGCAATGGAACACAGAGGATCCGATCGACTTCTTTCCAATCGAACACATCCCGCGTTACCATGAGTCCATAGGGCGATTGAAAACGGTCCATAAATGCCCTTAGTCCACGAAAGTCCTTGCCGTGCAACTGATGCCGGAACTTAATTTCAATAGGGACAACCGCTCCTGATTGATCTTCTGGAACAAAGTCTACTTCGATGATTGCAGAGTTGCGGTTCCTTGGATTTTCGTGTTCGCGAAAAAAGTGCACCTGAATGCCAGGCCCGCGAATAACAGACTGGGCAAGCGTCTCAATCAGTGGGCCGACGTGCTGAGGATCAGACTCCCATAATGATGGCGCCCGCGAAATAACGCATTGCGAGCCCCTAGGTCAGTTAAGGTGACCTTGGCAGGCGTGCGTGCTGATTTCCTCTCGGCAAACGGATATCTCCGAAACTCTCTAGTCAGCAGCGCATCGGATAGATAATGCAAATAGTTGCCGATAAGAGGCTGGCTTGTCTTAAAACCATAGCGTTCAGCAGTTTCAGCCAACCGGTTTTGTGCGATCTCTTGTCCTGTAGATCGCGCCACTTCAACGTAAAGCCATCGCAATAACTGTGGATTTCGCACTGGAAAAAGATCTGGAATGTCTACGCCCAAAACACGATCCAGAATTGTGGCTGTGAGGTAGTCTGCCCAGTCATCGTCTTGGATTTCCCCATTGTATAGCCGTGGATATCCGCCGCGATTGTAGTATTTCTCAAGATGCCTACGAAGCGAAAGTCTTTGCTGAGATTGCAGCTCCTGTACAACAGAAAAGAATTCCCGTGGTTCCGTCAGTTGAAATAACTCGCTGAATTTCTTGGACGGCCCTAGGCGTTGCGCGATTGGCATCCATGCCTCCAAGACTTCCCTGAATTGAAATGTTGGGAAGTCCGTCATGATAATTCGTCCGGCTAAACTTTCTCGACCACCCTTGGTCACCAAAACACTCGATGAACCAGTCAACATTACCCGTACTGGAAAGGTGTCGAATAAGTGCTTGACATCTTCGTCCCATCGCGGGAGTTTATGCACCTCATCCAAAAAAATGAAGCTGGCTGGTCCTTTCTCAAAAGCCCGGCGGCGCACTATGTCTTGATACCATCGAATGATCGCCAATAGGCCTCCGTGGGTTTCCCTAAGCACCTCCTGATCAAACCTGACGAAAATAATATCGCGTGGGTCGGTCTTATTTTGGAGCAAATGATGAATTATTTGCTCGATCGCCGTAGTCTTACCGACTTGCCGTGGCCCCCGGATAATCTCGATCAGGCCCTTGCTGCGAACGATTCTAGCGACCAGCTCCGGCACTCCACGCCTAAGGTACGTATGCGGTGATTTTCGCAATCGCCCAGTCGTCCACCAAGGGTTAAGGTCTTCCAGAACCTGGACGACTTCCGGCGACATGCCAGACGGCAATTCTAATTCAGGTCGGCGCTTCGTCATTGCCAGCCTCCACGACAAGTGCCTTTGTACGTTTATAAGTCGTCATTATTCTTACAAGTTATGTCTATAAAAATAAGCTGTCAAGTAGGGTGGGGTGAAAAGTCTGGCTCGACCTTGCGGGCCTAAACCAAGGCGAGAAGCAACCAGGCTGTCGCTAGGCTGCTCATGCAAAGCCATTATTCCAGCGCGGTTCTCGGAAAAGATTATCTTAGCGCCATGGAGGCGTAGCATCCCCAACACTATCGATTGCCAACAGCCAGCCTCTGAATTGAGATGTCCTTGCCTGCGTTGCTCTGCACCGCGCCGCGCGTCACAATCTGGCAATCGCTCGCCTGCGAGCCAACGATGAGCGGCATGTTCGTCTCGTTGCGAAGTTCCAGGCCGCGCACGGGTCGTTCCGGTATCGGGGCCATGCCTTCACCAGCCGCCGGAGTGCCGTAACCCACCATGATCGGCAGCAGCCGTGGGCTATCTTGCCCCGCGGTCTTGAGCGTGATCTTGTTGGCCGATCCGAAGATCGTCGCCACAGCATGCACGTTCATTTTCGATTCGGTGGGCAGCAGTTGAACGTCGACCGTGGTGTTGTTCCCTTCAACAAACAACAGCGGTCCGTACGCCGCATCGCCCGAACAACCCTTGATCACCGCGTTCCCTCGAACCCAATAGCCCCGCTCCGTGCCGCTCGTGCTGCATCCTTCGACCACGACGCCGCCGTCGGTGCGCAGTTCGAACCCACCGCGCATGTTCTTCACGGTGCAGTTCTTGAAGTGCAGATTCTTGATTGCGTCGTAAGTTCGGAAGCCGTCTTCGGAAAGCGCTTTCATATAGCCGGGCATGATATGCGCCTCTCCTGCTCGATTCCGTAGCTCGGTGCGGAACTTCCGATCAAACGCCAGTCCCGACGTTTCCGCGAGCATTTCGTCGGTCGAACGCATGATGCCCTCGACGTGGCAGTTCTCGAAGTAATGGTTCTCGGCGCCTTCTTGCAGGTAATAACCGTGACCGAAGGCCCGCGTGAAAATCTTGCAGCCCACGAAACGCGTATTGTTGCCAATAATGTGCATGCCGCTGTGCTTGTAGCCCCCTTTGCCGAACAGGTCGCCATAGCCATACGGCGCCGACCCGCGCACGTGCAGCGTGCAATCGACGAGCGAATTATGGTCGCCTCCCACGCCCAGCACAGCGCCCCCTTGCGACACGCCGTCGCCGATGTTGGTGATCGTCAGTCCGCGAATCGTATTATTCTTGCCCGTGATGACAAACTCATCGGTATGAATGGGCGGACGGAGCGCGGCGCAGGGCCGTGTCGAACTCGATCGTCACTCCCGCAAGAGTGAAGACGTTGTCGTTGCCGCTGAATGTCAAATAGGCCAACTCATTGCGCTGCCGGCGCTCCGCCAGCGACGCGATCGGAATGAAGTCGATCATCCGGTAAACGCCCGGTTTCATCGTCACCGCATTGCCGCTTTGACCGGCATAGTGGGCTAGTTCGCGCAGGCTGGCAATCTCCACATCCTTGCCGTGGACTGCGAGTGGCAAGCAGGCGCAACAAAGACCCGTCACAATTGCAGCCAGGCTGCAGCGACGAACTCCGCTCATGACAATTTCCATTTCCCGAGGTTTCGATCCAGTGCATTCCCATTGGTATACTAGCCGCGGATCGTTCGCAAAGAGTCGAGTTTCCGAACAGAACTGGGCCGAAAGTACGGTTCAGCAGTGTCTTGCCAGAACAGGCCGAAAAAGATGATTTCGAAAAGCACGGTTTGCCGGGTGGGCAGCTTCCACGACTGACGCTGAAAACTATTCACACTGCGTCCAGTTCAATTCCGATTACCATCCGCCCGTCGACCAGATTATTGACGTGGCGCGAAAGTTCCTCGACAGCTTCGCTGCCTCGACCCACCGGTTTTTAGATTGGCAGGATTACGGATTCTCGACGCCCCGCACCGGCGCCTAGTTGGAACGACCGCCCAAAAGACGACCGACCAGTACCCCCACCCGTGCGCCATGGAGAAGAGCCCGGACGTGGGGATGGAAAGACTGGATTTTAGCCCTGGGTCGGTCCTCAAACCCGCTTCGCGCCACCGGGCTTTTGATGGGAATTCACGGGTGATTCTCCGAAAGTCTCCCCCCATTCTTGCAATCGGTAATCTCGACCGTTAGATTTCACCCCTTGGGGGGTGTCAATTCCCTCCCTGCGATTGGTCTGACCCGTTGGCAGCCATCAACCACCGTTACGTCCCCGGCGGTCAAATCCGCGGACGACCAACGGAACAATTCTGCCGGCAGCCTGTCACTGTCCAATTCGCGACGACGCACCGCGCACAGCAACTTGAGTCTCGGAGTCTCCATGATCCCACGATTCTTCGGCCGCAGACGAAAAGCTGGCAAAGATAAGGCCCGCCGCCAGGAGGCCAGGAAAAAATCACGCAGCCTGTTGTTCCAATCGTTGGAAGAGCGCTGGCTTTTGGCCACGTTCACCGATGCTGCCCCGTCGTTGAATCTGGTGCTCGGTTCCAACCAACAGGCGGCCATCATCAGCACGGGCTCGACCTACAACCTCACGCTCAACTCGGGCACATGGAGCGGCACGAACGATGCCAACGTCACCGGCAACGGTTCCAGCACGCTCACAGTAACCAGCAGCGGCATCGGTGCATTCACTACTGCGATCAGCATCACCGACACCGGCAGCTCGGGCGGCGATGCGGTCGCCTTCGCCAATAGCCTGACGAGTGGCTATGCAAACAATTTCGTCGTCAACCTGACGCAATCGTCGTCGACCGTGACCTTTACCGGCACGTCACTGTTTACTGGCAACTCAGCCCTCACCGCCGCAGCCGCCGGCAACATCATCGTCAATTCGAACGCCAGCATTATCACGGCTGGCGGTTCGATCCGCCTCGTGTCGACGGGAAGCAACACGTCGTTGACCGACAGCGGAAACGTCCTCAGTAACGGCGGCTCGATTACGCTCCAAGCCACCGGAGCGGTGGCTGTCGGAACGGGCGTCACGGTCAACAGCGGCTCGGGAACTTTGACTCTGACGGCCGACGTAACGGCCAGCGGCGCCGGCGACGACGGCGTCGGCACCCTCTCGATCGACGCCGGGGCAACCGTCACTTCGTCCAACACGTCGGCCAGCGCCATCACCCTGCGCGGAGCGGACGTCAACATCGACACCAGCAGCAATCCGGCCGTGGTCGGGGCAAATCGCCAACTGGCCACTTCGCCGAGCGCCAGTGCCTTGGGTCTTGCGGAGCCGGCATCCCTGGCGTTCGACTCCAGCGGTAATTTGTATGTTGCCAACACTCAAAACAGCACGGTGACCAAGTTCCTTGCGGGGAGCACCGTAGCCAGCGCCACGTACTCGGCCGGCTTGAAATATCCCCACGCGGTCGCCATCGACACGAGCGGCAATCTGTACGTGGCCAATTATGGCAACAGCACCGTCGTCGAATTCCCGCTCGGAAGCACTACGGCCAGCGCGGTCTATTCCGCCGGCGTGTCGAGCCCGGTCGCCCTGACATTCGATTCGGCCGGCAATCTGTACGTCGTGAGCCAGGCGAGCAACCGGGTGAGCAAGTTGCGCCGGGCAGCACCGTCGTTAGCGCCACGTATTCCGCAGGATTGTTCGAGCCGGATGCCATTGCCATCGACTCCAGCGGCAACATCTATGTGGCCAACAATGGCAACAACATCGTGACCGAATACGGCGTGGGGGGCACGACGGCCAGCGCCACATACTCGGCCGGTTTGAACCAGCCCATCTCACTGGCCGTCGACTCCAGCGGCAATTTGTACGTGGCCAATTACGGCAGTGGAAGCGGGACGACCGTGAGCAAGTTCGCGCCGGGAGCACGACGCTGAGTGCCACGTATTCCACCGGCGTGAATGCGCCGAATGTTCTGACCATCGATTCCAGCGGCAATCTCTACGTGGGCAATATCCGCACCAATACGGTCAGCATATTTGCTCCGGGAACTACCACGCCCAGCGCCACCGATTCCACCGGGATCGCTATTCCCAGCTCCATGGCATTTGACCTCAGCGGCAATCTGTACGTGGGAAGCTCCGGCAACGATACGGTGAACAAGTTCACCAAGGGAACCACCACGGTCAGCGCCACGTACTCATCCGTCGTATCGATGCCCAGCGCCCTGGCGATCGACTCCAGCGGCAACCTGTACGTGGCCAATGACGGCAACTCCACGCTGAGCACGTTCGCGCCGGGCAGCACCACGGCCAGCGCCGTGTTCTCGGCCGGCGGATCCTTTCCGAGGGCTCTGTCCTTCGACGCGAGCGGCAACTTGTACGTCGCCAATTACGGCAGCAATAACGTGACCCGGTTCGCGGCTGGGAGCACCACGGCCAGCGCGACGTACTCCGCCGGTTTGTCCGAACCCAGCGCCCTGTCCTTCGACTCCAGCGGCAACCTCTATGTGGCCAGCTATGGCAACAACACGGTACGCAGGTTCGCGCCGGGCAGCACTACAGCGAGCGTCACGTACTCCGCCGGTTTGTCCGAACCCGATGCCCTGGCCTTTGATTCCAGCGGCAACCTGTACGTGGCTAACTATGGAAATGGCACCGTCATCGAATTCGCGCCAGGCAGCACCGTCGCCGTCGCCACGTACTCGGCCGGTTTGTCCGCACCCGATGCCTTGACCTTTGACTCCGGCGGCAACCTGTACGTGGCCAATTACGGCAACAGCACGGTCGCCAGGTTTGCGCCGGGCAGTACCACGGCCAGCGCAACGTACACCGCCGGTTTGTCCGATCCAACCGCATTAGCGTTGGATTCTGCCGGAAACCTCTATGTAGGCAACTTCCTCAACAACGCGCTGATCCGTTTCGTAGCGGGCAATACGACGGCCGGTACCGCGTTCGCAGGCGGGCAAGATCCCGTCGCCCTGGCCTTCGATTCCAGCGGAAATCTTTTCGTAGCCGACGACTCGGGCAGCGAGGTCAGCGAGTTCACGACCGGCAGCACGACGCCCACGGCCGGCGGCGTAGTGATTCAATCGTCGGTCGAATCGCGGCCGATGCTGATCGGCGGCTCGAACAGCTCGCCGGTGAATGGGATTAATCTGACGAGCGCGGAACTGTCGCAAATTTATACCACGGCCAGCGGTTCGATCACGTTCGGCGATACCTCGCAAACCGGCAATATCACGTTCACCACGGCTACACCCGCGAGTACGCCCGGCGCTGCGGTAAATGCCGTCACCTCCAGCGTCGGCGAGATCCTTCTGGATGACGGCGGCGGGACTGGAGCTGCGCTCAACGGCAATGGAGGCGCGATCACGTTGACCGCCGGCTTTCCCGGAATTGCCGCAGTGTCGGCCGATAACAACACGGCCGAGATCGCCACCAATGGCGCAAGCGTGACCCTGCTCACCGATGGTCCGATCGGTACCAGCACCAACCGCATTCAGTTCGCGGACAATACCAACACGGCCGAGCAACGTGTGTTCATCGGATCGACCGCGATCCAACCCAGCAGCGCCTACATCGACGGCCTCGGAAGCTTGACGCTGGGCGGCGCCGGTGGCGGCGAGATGAATACGACGCTGGACGTCACCGCCAGAACGAATCTGGTGATTGCTCCGGGCGCGACCGTGGACAGCGGACTGGGCACGATCAGCCTTGCGCGGATCTCACTGCGGCGGAAACGGGGGACGACGGCGTAGGAACGTTGACCGTTGGAGCCGGCGCCATGATCACATCGTACAACACAGCGGCCAATGCGATCACGCTGCGCGGCGCCGATTTCAATATCGATACCAGTGCAAATCCAGCGAAGATCATTGCCGCCGGCGCGATCGCGCCCAGCAGCGCCTTCAGCGCCGGGCAGTCCGATTGAATTCGCGTTCGACGCCGCGGGCGATCTGTATGTCGAAGGCTTTGGCGGCGAAATCGCCGAATATGCACCCGGGAGCACGACGCCCAAGGCGACGTTGACAGGCCTCAATACGCCTATCGCGATGGTCCTGGACTCCCATGGTGACGTCTTTGCCGCCAATTACCTCCAAGGAACCGTCAGCGAGTTCGCTCCCGGGGCGACGACTCCAACCTCGACGCTCGTTGGGCTGAATATGCCCTACAGCCTGGCCGTCGATTCGGGCGGGGATCTGTACGTCTCCGACATCGGCAACCACACGGTGAGCAAGTTCGCACCCGGCAGCACCACCGCCAGCGCCGTGATCACGGGATTCGTCTATCCGTCGGATGTCGCCCTCGACTCGGCCGGAAATCTCTATGTGGCCGACGATAGCGGCACCATCGGAGGCAGCAAGATATACATCTTCAGCCCAGGGAGCCTCACTGCGAGCGCGACGATTTCTGGCCTGAGCAACCCCGCCGATTTGGTGTTTGACGCCAGCGGCAACCTGTACGTGGCCAACGAAGGGACCGAGCAAGGGGGTGCAGCGATCACCGAATACGCGCCGCACACCACCGCGGCGTCTGCGACGTACTACGGGCTTTTCGAGCCCACCTCTTTAGCAATCGACGGCAGCGGCGACATATTCACCGCCGAGGGAAGCAGCTTGACGAACACAGTGCGCGAGTTCGCCAAGGGCGCGACCACGTCAAGCGTCGCCTTCTCCGGCCTTGACGAGCCCTATTCGCTCGTCGTCGACACCAGCGGTAATCTCTATGTGGCGAACGAATCGAGCGGCTTGGTGACTGTGGTCGCGCCGAACTCCGCGCCCGCTGGCGGCGGTGTGGTGATTCAATCGTCGGTCGAGTCGCGGCCAATGTTGATCGGCGGCTCGAACAGCTCGCCGGTGGCAGGCATCAATCTTACTACGGCCGAACTGGCCCAAATCAGCACCACGTCGACGGGCACGATCACCGTCGGCGACAGTTCGCAAACCGGCAACATTACTCTCAGCACGGCCACGCCGGCCACCACGGCCGGCGCTTCCTTGAACGTCGTGCAAGAGGTCGGCGGCTCCGGCCAGATCATCTTGGACGACGGCGCCAACACGGCTACAGCCCTGAACGGAAACGGCGGGAGTATTACGCTTACCGCCGGCACGGGCGGCATTGTGGCCCTGGCGGCCAGCAACAGCACGGCCGAGATCGCCACGACCGGCGCGAGCGTCACGCTCTTGACCTCCGGCCCGATCGGCACCAGCACCAACCGCATCCAATTCTCTGACGACAGCAACACGGCCCAGCAGATCGTTTCGATCGGTTCAACGTTGATCCAGCCCAGTAGCGTCTACCTGGACGGGCTGGGAAGTTTGACTCTCGACAACATTTTCGGCGGCGCGTCGAATGCCACGATCGACATTACGGCCCGCACGAACCTGGTCGTTGCCGCCAGCGGAACGGTCAACAGCGGCACGAACACGCTCAGCCTGGGCGCCGATCTGACGGCCGCCAAGGCCGGCGACAATGGCGTCGGCACGCTTTCGATCAACGCCGGGGCGACGGTCACGTCATCGAACACGTCCTCCAATGCCATCGCGCTGCGCGGGGCGGACGTCAACATCGACACCAGCAGCAACCCGGCCGTGGTCGGGGCCAGTCGCGCGTTGGACAGCACGCCGAGCGTAACCATTACGGGGCTCGCAGCAGGTGCTCTGGCGGTCGACTCCAGTGGCAACTTGTATGTTGCAAACGGAAGCAACAATACGGTGAGTAAGTTCGCGCCCGGGAGCACCACGCCCAGCGCTACCCTCACTGGCCTGTCAGATCCCGATGCTCTGGCTATCGATTCCAGCGGCAACCTATACGTGGCAAACTATAGCAACAACACGGTAAGTAAGTTCGCACCCGGGAGCACCATGCCCAGCGCTACCCTCACCGGCCTGTCGAATCCCGATGTCTTGGCCGTCGATTCTAGTGGTAGCCTCTACGTAGCCAATGGTGGCAACAACACGGTAACCAAGTTTACGTTGGGGAGCACGACGGCCAGTGTAACGTACTCCGCCGGTGTGTCTTCGCCGGTTGCATTGGCCTTCGATTCCAGCGGCAACTTGTACGTGGCCAACAGATATAGCTCGACGGTCAGCGAGTTCGCGGTGGGCAGTACCACGCCCAGTGCCACGTACTCCGCCGGATTGGACTATCCAATCGCCTTGGCGGTCGACTCCAACGGCAACTTGTATGTGGCAAACTATAGCAACAATACGGTCAGCAAGTTCGCTGCGGGCAGCACTGCCGCCAGTACTACCTACACAGCCGGTATAGCCGAACCCAAAGCTTTGGCTATCGACTCGAGCGGCAACCTATACGTGGCTAGTTCAAATAACAACACCGTGCTCAAGTTCGCTGCGGGGAGCACTACGCCCAGTGCCACGTACTCCGCAGGCGTGTTCGATCCCCTCGCCTTGGCGTTGGACTCCAGCGGCAATCTCTACGTCACCAACTTAGAAGTATCATCCGCACAAATCAGCACGGTGATCGAATTCGCCGCGGGGAGCACCACGGTCAGCGCAACGTTCGCCACGGCGCTGTCCTTTCCTGAAGCCATCGCGTTCGACTCCGGCGGCAACTTGTACGTGGCCAACATGGGGAACAATACCGTAACCAAGTTCGCTGCGGGGAGCACCACGGTCAGCGCCACGTACTCCACCGGCCTGTCTTTCCCTGACGCGCTGGTGATCGACTCCAGCGGCAATTTGTACGTGGCTAGTTCAAATAACAACACGGTGGTCAAGTTCGCGGCAGGGAGCACCACGGCCAGTGCCACGTACACCAACGGCATAAACTACCCCGAGGCCCTGGCGATCGATTCCAGTGGCAACCTGTACGTGGCGAATACTGGCAACAACGGTAATTATGGCAGTGACACCGTGAGTGAATTCGCGCCGGGCAGCACCACGGCCAGCGCGACTTACTCCGCAGACTTGTCTGAGCCCGACGCCCTGGCGTTCGACTCTAGCGGCAACTTGTACGTGGCGAATTATCTCAACAATACCGTCGTCAAATTCGCGTCAGGGAGCACCACTTCCATTGCCGCGTACTCAACCGGTGTATCCGAACCCGACGCACTGGCTGTTGATGCGAATGGCAACCTGTATGTAGGAAACCTCGGCATCGGCGCTTCTACCGTGAGCAGATTCGCGCCGGGCAGCACCACTCCCAGCGCCACCTACACGGTGGGCGTGGACTACCCGGTCGCACTGATCTTCGACTCTAACGGCGACCTGTTCGTAGCCAACCAAGGGGGCAGCACCGTGAGCGAGTTCGCGCCGGGAGTCACGACTCCCAGCGCTACGTTCTCCACCGTACACGGGCCCCAAGCCCTAGCATTCGATTCCAGCGGCAACCTCTATGTTGCCAGCAGTTTCGGAGATGCGCTGAGCAAGTTTACGGTGACTGGCGGGTCAGTCACGCCCGCGGCTGGTGGCGTCGTTATCCAATCGTCGGTTGAATCGCGGCCAATGTTGATTGGCGGCACGAATAGCTCGCCCGTGGCAGGCATCAATCTCACCACCGCAGAACTCGGCGCAGATCGATACCACCTCGACCGGCACGGTTACGATCGGTGACAGTTCGCAAACCGGCAATATCACGCTCTCGACCGCCACGCCTGCGACCACAGCCGGCGCGGCTGTGAGCGTGATTCAATCAACCCCTGGCTCCGGCCAGATCATCTTGGACGACGGCACTGGCACGGCCACAGCCCTGAACGGCAACGGTGGGAAGATTTCCATCACCGCCGGCACGGGCGGCATCGTGGCGCTGGCCGCCAGCAACAGCACGGCCGAGATCAGTACGACCGGCGCGAGCGTCACGCTCTTGACCGCCGGCCCGATCGGCACCAGCACCAACCGTATCCAATTCTCTGACGACAGCAACACGGCCCAGCAGATCGTTTCGATCGGTTCAACGTTGATCCAGCCGAGTAGCGTCTACCTGGACGGGCTGGGAAGTTTGACTCTCGACAACATTTTCGGCGGCGCGTCGAATGCCACGATCGATATCACCGCCCGCACGAATCTGGTCGTTTCCGCGAGTGCGACGATCAACAGCGGCACGGGCACACTCAGCTTGGGCGCCGATCTGACGGCTGCCAAGACGGGCGACAACGGCGTCGGCACGCTCTCGATCAACGCCGGGGCAACCGTCACGTCATCGAACACGTCCTCCAATGCCATCGCGCTGCGCGGCGCGGACGTCAACATCGACACCAGCAGCAACCCGGCCGTGGTCGGGGCTTCGCGTGGCTTGGCCACCACAGCCAGCGCCACGCTCAATGGCTTGTCCGAGCCCAACGCCCTGGCCGTCGATTCCAGCGGCAACTTGTACGTGGCCAACACGTACAGCAAAACGGTTGAGGAGTTCGCGCCGGGGAGCACCACGGCCAGCGCCACGTACTCGACCGGCGCGTCCGATCCCAACGCCCTGGCCTTTGATTCCAGCGGCAACCTGTACGTGGCCGACGAGGGCATCAGTACGGTGTTCAGGTTCGCGCCGGGCAGCACGACGGCCAGCGCCACGTACACCGCCGGCGTGTCATATCCCGACGCGCTGGCTGTCGACGCCAGCGGCGACCTCTACGTAGTCAACGAAGGCAGCTATACGGTGGAGAAGTTCGCGCCGGGGAACACCACGGCCAGCGCCACCTACTCCACCGGGATCGATCCCGTGGCGCTGGCTTTCGACTCCAGCGGCAACCTGTACGTGGCCAACCATATAGGCAATACGGTGCAGGAGTTCGCGCCGGGGAGCACCACGGCCAGCGCCACGTACACCGCCGGCATATCCCGTCCCGTCGCGCTGGCATTCGACTCCAGCGGCAACCTGTACGTGTCCAACGTCGGCAACAGCACGGTGGAAAAGTTCGCTCCCGGCAGCACTACGGCCAGCGTCACCTATTCCGCGGGGTTGAACGACCCGGTCGCCCTGGCGATCGACTCCAGTGGCAACCTGTATGTCGCCAACTTTAACTCCAATACCGTGAGCGAGTTCGCGCCGGGGAACACCACGGCCAGCGCCACCTACGCCGGCTTGGACGATCCCTACGCCCTGGCGTTCAACTCCAGCAGCAACATGTACGTGGCCAACAACGGCACGACGACCGTGAGTAAGTTCGCCCCGACCGGCACCACGCCGACGGCCGGGGGCATCGTGATTCAATCGTCGGTCGAATCGCGGCCAATGCTCGTCGGTGGCTCGAATAGCTCGCCCGTGGCGGGCATCAATCTCACCAGCGCCGAGCTGGCCCAGATTTCCACCACGTCAACAGGCACGATCACCATCGGCGATAGTTCGCAAACCGGCAATATCACGTTCAGCACCGCCACGCCTGCGACCACAGCCGGCGCGGCGCTGAACGCAATTCAGTCCACCTCTGGCTCCGGCCAGATCATCTTGGACGACGGCGCCAACACGGCTACAGCCCTGAACGGAAACGGCGGGAGTATTACGCTTACCGCCGGCACGGGCGGCATTGTGGCCCTGGCGGCCAGCAACAGCACGGCCGAGATCGCCACGACCGGCGCGAGCGTCACGCTCTTGACCTCCGGCCCGATCGGCACCAGCACCAACCGCATCCAATTCACTGACGACAGCAACACGGCCCAGCAGATCGTTTCGATCGGCTCGATCAGCCTTCAGCCTTCGAGCGTTTACCTAGATGGACTGGGAAGTTTGACTATCGGCAACATTTTCGGCGGCGCGTCGAATGCCACGATCGACATTACGGCCCGCACGAACCTGGTCGTTGCCGCCAGCGGAACGGTCAACAGCGGCACGAACACGCTCAGCCTGGGCGCCGATCTGACGGCCGCCAAGGCCGGCGACAATGGCGTCGGCACGCTTTCGATCAACGCCGGGGCGACGGTCACTTCGTCGAGCACGTCGTCTAGCGCCATCACGCTCCGCGGAGCGGACATCAACATTGACACCAGTAGCAATCCGGCCGTGGTCGGGGTCAGTCGCAAATTGAGCACTACGCCCACATCCACGTTGACCGGAGTAGATGAGCCCTACACCCTCGTCTTTGACTCAAGCGGCAACCTCTACGTGGCGAACATTGCTACCGGCAACAACACGATAAGCAAGTTCGCGCCGGGCAGCACCACCGCAACAGCGACGCTGACTGGGCTCGACGACCCCGTCGGTTTGGTATTCGACTCCAGCGGCAACCTCTATGTGTCGAACTACGCGGTCGGAACCGGCACGACGGTAAGTCAGTTTTCGCCGGGTAGCACGACCCCTACAGCGACTCTCACGGGTTTAAGCGAGCCCGGCGCCGTTGCGGTCGATTCAAATGGCAACCTTTTCGTGGCCAACGAAGGCAACGACACGGTGAGCGAATTCTCGCCGGGGAGCACTACAGCCACCGCAACCCTTGGCGGGGCGGGACTGGACTTCCCGCTCGCGCTTGCAATCGACTCCAGCGGTGACGTGTATGTTGCGAATGCGGACAACAACACAGTAAGCGAATTTGCTCATGGAAGCACGACGATCAGCACCACCTACTCCGTTGGTATTTCCCAGCCTGAAGGCTTGCTATTCGATTCCAGGGGCGACTTGTACGTGGCAGACCACGGCAACAACACCTTGACCGAATATGCTCCCGGCAACACCACCCCAATCGCCACGTTCACCGGCGTGAGCGGGCCACAGAATATGGCTTTCGATTCCAGCGGGAATCTTTACGTGCCAGTGATCGGTGTGGGGGTGGTTGAGTACGCATTAGGGAGCACCACTCCGACCGGTACGCTCACCGGATTGGATGTCCCACGCAAATTGGCGTTCGATTCAAGCGGTAATTTATTCGTATCTAACGAGAACGGCATCGGCTCGGTGAGCGAGTTCGCCGCTACCCAAGCCCTGCCCGGCGGCGTCGTGATCCAATCGTCGGTTGAATCGCGGCCGATGTTGATTGGCGGCTCGAACAGCTCGCCCGTGGCGGGCATCAATCTCACCACAGCCGAACTGGCCCAGATCAGCACCACGTCGACCGGCACGGTAACGATCGGCGATAGCTCGCAAACCGGCAACATCACCTTCAGCACGGCCACTCCCGCAACCACAGCCGGCGCGGCGCTCAATGTGATTCAATCCACCGCCGGCAGCGGTGAGATCATCCTAGACGATGTCGCGGGCTCTGGCACGGGCCTCAATGGCAACGGCGGAACCGTGACGCTGACGTCCGGCAACGGCGGTATTCAGACAGTGCTTTATGCCTCCGGCACACCGCTGGCAACGAACGGCTTTTCGGCCAGCGGAACGTCGCTCAACTTGTCGCTGGCCTTCGCCCCAACGATCGGGACACAACTCACGGTTGTCAACAATACGGCCACGCCTGCGACGAGCAACCAGATCAGCGGCACGTTCAGCAATCTGGCACAGGGTGGAACCTATACGACCAGCTACCTGGGCACGCCCTACTACTTCCAAGCTAATTACCAGGGCGGCGACGGTAACGACCTGGTGCTGACCGATGTTGCCGGACCTGCCACGCAGCTCATCGTGACCTCGCAGCCGCCGTCGAGCGTGACCGCCGGCAGCGGGTTCGGTTTCACCGTCACGGCCGAAGACGCGCAGGGGAACGTGGCCACCAGCTTCACTGGAAGCGAAACCGTGGCTCTGGCCAACAATCCCGGCGGCAGCACGCTGGGCGGAACGCTCATCGTCAACGCGGTCAACGGCGTGGCCAACTTCTCCGGATTGACGCTCAACAAGGTCGGCAGCGGGTACACACTGGCCGTCACCAGCGGCACGCTCGCGTCGGCGACGAGCAGCGCGATTTCGGTCACTCCCGGCGCTGCCACGCAACTGTTGATCACGACGCAGCCGGCTTCGACAGTCACGGCCGGCAGCGGGTTCGGTTTTACCGTCACGGCCGAAGACGCCGAAGGGAACGTGGCCACAGGCTTCACCGGCAGCGAAACCGTGGCTCTGGCCAGCAATCCAGGCGGCGCGACGCTGGGCGGTACGCTCGTCGTCAACGCGGTCAGCGGCGTGGCCAGCTTCTCCGGTTTGACTTTGAATAACGCCGCCAGCGGCTATACGCTGCAGGTCGGAAGCGCGACGCTCAGCTCGGCCACCAGCAACGCCATCTCTGTCACCGCGGCCGCAGCCACGTTCTCCGATGCCAGCCCGTCCTTGAATCTGGGGTTGAATACCGGCGCGCAGGTGTCCATCGTCAGCACCGGCACGTCGTACCAGCTCACGCTGACTTCGGGCATATGGGACGGCATCAACGACGCGAATGTCACCGGCAACGGTTCCGGCACTCTAACGGTAACGAGCACCGGCATCGGCGCGTTCACGACTGCGATCAGTATCACCGACACTGGCAGCACCGGGGGCGACTCGGTCACATTCAATAACTGCGGCACCAACTCCTACGCGAACAGTTTCACCGTCAATCTCAGTAGCACCGCGGCCGGCGCAATTACGTTCAATGGCACCTCGACCTTCAGCGGCAGTAGCGTGCTTTCGGCCAGCACAACCTTGAACATTGTCGCCAGCTCCGGAGCCAGGATCTCGACCACGGCCGGCAACCTGACGCTTTCGGCCAACCAGCAGGCCACGCCTACGGGCGGCAACTTCGTCGGCATCAACGTGAACGATGCCACCATCCAGAGCGCCACCGGCAGTGTCCTGCTCGAAGGCACGGGGGGGAACAACTCGGCCGGCGCACAGTACGGCGTGGAGATTCAAGCAAGCGGCAAGGTGCAGACCACCGGCGGCAGCGGCACAGTGACGGTCGACGGCAGCGGCGGCTCTTCTCCGGGTAACAACAACCAAGGCACGTACTTGGCTGGGCTGAATTCGATGATTACCTCCGGGGGCGGCAATGTCTCGGTTACGGGCACCGGCGGTGGCAATGCCGCGTCGATCGGCAACTACGGCGTTGAGGTGATCACCGCCGCCGCGATTACCGCCGGTGGCAGCGGAACGGTTACTGTCGTGGGCGCTGGCGGCGTTTCCTCGGGGAACAACGACTTCGGCATCTTCGTGTCCGGCAGCATGTCGGTGATCGAGTCGGGCTCGGGAGGCGGAAATGTCTCCATCACCGGCACCGGCGGCGGCACCGGCTCCGGCGCGAATAACTACGGCATCGTTGTCTCTAGCGGAGGAACGGTGACCGCCAGCGGCAGCGGCATGGTCACCGTCCAAGGGACTGGCGGCCCAGCATCCGGGGGCGGCAACTGGGGTCTGTCCGTGAACGGCAGTGGCTCGATGGTTACCTCCAGCGGCGGCAATGTTTCGGTCATCGGCATCGGCGGCGGAGCAAGTACCTCGTCGGCCGGTAACTTCGGCCTCTCAGTTACCACCGCCGCCGTGATCACCGCCGGCGGCAGCGGGACAGTAACCGTGCAGGGCACCGGCGGTGCCGCGTCCGGAAACAACAACCTAGGTATCGAGATCAGTGGCGGCGGGGCGGAAATCACCTCCAGCGGCGGCGCTGTGTCCGTCAACGGCAGTGGCGGCGGCAACGCCGCGTCGGTCGGCAACTACGGCGTCGACGTGGCCAGTGCCGCCACGATTACAGCCGGCGGTAGCGGAACGGTTACCGTCGTGGGCACCGGTGGCGCGTCGTCCGGGAACAACGACTTCGGCGTGTTCGTGGCTGGAAGCGCGTCGGCGATCGAGTCGGGCTCCGGAGGCGGTAATGTTTCGGTCACCGGCACCGGTGGTGGCTCGGGTTCCGGCGCGGATAACACGGGCGTTGGCGTCAATGGCGGAGGCACGGTGACGGCAGGTGGCGGCGGGACGGTTGTCGTCCAGGGCACCGGTGGCGTTTCCTCGGGGGGCAACAACTGGGGCGTATCCGTAAACGGCAGCGGCTCGACGGTTACCTCGAGCGGCGGCAATGTTTCCGTCACCGGCATCGGCGGCGGTGCGAGTACCTCATCGGCGAGCAATTTCGGCGTCGATGTCGCAAGCGCTGCCGCGATCACCGCCGGCGGCAGCGGAACGGTCACTGTTCAGGGCACCGGCGGCGCGTCCTCCGGTGGCAGTAACCTCGGCGTCTACGTGACTGGCACCTCATCGGTAATTGAGTCGGGTGGTGGCAATGTTTCCGTCACCGGCAGCGGCGGCAGCTTGGGATCCGGGGCGGGAGATAATGGCGTCGAGATCGCTACTGGAGGCAGCGTGACCGCCGGCGGCAGTGGCACCGTCTCAGTCCAAGGGACCGGCGGCGCGTCCTCCGGCATCAACAATGTTGGCGTCCGGGTAATCGGCACCGGCGCAATGGTGACCTCAGGGGGCGGCGCTGTATCGATCACCGGTCAGGGCGGCGGCTCGGGGGCCGGAGACGACGATTTCGGAGTCGTGGTCACGACCGGAGCTACCGTCACTGCGGGCGGCAACGCGACGGTCGTGGTCCAGGGCACCGGCGGCGATTCTTCTGGGGGTGCCGACATCGGTGTCAATGTGGAAGGCACTTCAACGGCGATTGAATCGGGTGGAGGTAATGTTTCAATCACCGGCACCGGCGGCAGTTCGGGCTCAGGCGCGGCCCAGAATAATGGTGTCGAGGTCGGCTCTGGAGGCACGGTGTCGGCGGGCGGCAGCGGGATGGTAATCATCCAGGGCACCGGCGCCGCCTCCTCATCCGGCAGCGACTACGGTGTCCTCGTGACTGGCGCCGGCTCGATGGTCACCTCCAGCGGCGGCGCAGTCTCCATCACCGGCGCCGGGGGCAATGGCGGCAGTGACAACTTTGGCGTCAACATTAGCGCAGCCGGCGCACTCCAGGTTTCTAACGGCGCGCTGAGCGTCTCCGGAACCGCAGGCACCGGGTCGAGCGCCGGCGACGGCGTCTTTCTCGATCCCAACTCCAGCGTCAGCGTCCTCTCGACGGGCAGCGGAGCGATTACGATCACTGCGGCCGGAGACGGCACCGCCGTCGACTTCTCCGGCTACGCCAACACGAGCTTCACGCACACGATCGGCGGCTCCAGCGACACCGGGCCCATCACCATTGTCGCCAACGGCATCAACCTCGACGGCGGCTCCGGCACGGTGAGCGTTCAAACCACGGACGCCGTCACCGTCCATGAGCGCACCAGCGGCACGCCGATCAACCTGGGTGGTTCCGACGTCGTCGGCGCCACGCCGACGCTCGGTCTGAGCGCTGCCGAAATCGACGACATCAACACTCCAACCATCAACCTTGGCGACAACAATAGCGGATCGATCACCGTTACCGTCCTGGTCGCGCCTACGAGCTCGACAACCGCCTTCAACGTCACCACCGGCGGCAACAACGGCATCGTCTTCAGCGGCTCTGGCAGCATCACGGCCCAGGCCGGCAACGGAGCAAATATCTCGCTCACCGCCGGCGATGGCGGCATCACCGGGGGTACCAGCAACGATACGGCCGAGATCGCCACGACTGGAGCGAGCGTGACGCTCTTGACCTCTGGCCCGATCGGCACCAGCACCAACCGAATCGAGTTTGCCGACGACAGTAATACGGCCCAGCAGGTCGTTTCGATCGGCTCGACGTCGATCCAGCCCAGCAGCGTGTACCTCGACGGACTGGGAAGCCTGACATTGGGTAACATCCTCGGCGGTGCAGCGAATGCGACGATCGACATCACGGCCCGCACGAACCTCGTGGTTTCCGCGGGCGCGACGATCAACAGCGGCACGAGCACGCTCAGCCTGGGCGCCGATCTGACGGCCGCCAAGGCCGGCGACAACGGCGTCGGCACGCTCTCGATCAACGCGGGCGCGACGGTTACTTCGTCCGATACGGCCGCTAACGCCATCACGTTGCGCGGAGCCGACGTGAATATCGACACCAGCAGCAACCCGGCCGTGGTTGGCGGCGAGCGCCAGTTGAGCGCCACCCCGTCTGCGTCGCTTCGTGCCGAGGTTCGGGAACCCTGGCCCGTGGCATTCGACGCTCACGGCGATTTGTTCGTCTCTAATTACAGCTATGGTTATCTGAGCGAGTTCGCGCCGGGCGATACTACGCCCGTTGCCACGCTTAATGGTATCAGTGTTCCGTCGGCGCTAGCCTTCGATTCTAGCGGCAACTTGTACGTGGGCGACATTTTCGGGTCGGTGGGAGTATTCGCACCGGGCACAACCGCTCCCGGCTACTATTTATCCGGCAGCTACGCCGTGCAGGCCCTGGCGTTCGACTCGCAGGGAAACCTGTACGCTGCCAACTCAGACGATAACACCGTGAGCGAATATGCGCCGGGCGGTGCGACGCCCAGCGTCACTCTCGTCGGACTGAGCGCGCCATTTGCCCTTGCCTTCGACTCTAGCGGCAACCTTTACGTCGCCAACCATGGCAATAGCACGGTGAGCGAGTTCGCGCCCGGCAGCACCACACCGACCGCTACGCTCACCGGGCTATCTGATCCTCGCGCACTGGGCTTTGATGCCCACGGGAATCTCTTTGTGGCCAACTTCTTTGGCAATTCAATAAGCGAATTTACTCCGGGCACTACGACGCCTAGCGTGACACTCACGGGTCTGAGCTGGCCGGCCGATTTGACCTTTGATTCTCTGGGCAATCTGTATGTGCCCAACGACCTCAACAGCACGGTGAGCGTGTTCGCTCCTGGTGCCACGACCCCCACCGCAACCCTCACCGGGCTCAACGCGCCTCGCAGTCTGGCCTTTGACTCCAGCGGCAACCTGTTCGTGTCCAACTTCGATGGCAACTCCGTGAGCGAATTCACACCGGGTTATGCCGCCACACCCACGGCCGGAGGTGTGGTGATTCAATCCTCAGTCGAATCGCGACCGATGCTGATTGGCGGCGCAAACAGCAACCCCGTGGCGGGCATCAATCTCACCAGTGCCGAACTTGCCCAAATCAATACGACTTCGACCGGCACTGTAACCATCGGCGACAGTTCGCAAACCGGCAACATCACATTCTCCACGGCCACACCGGCGACCACGGCCGGCGCGGCTCTGAACGTGATTCAATCCACCGCCGGCAGCGGGGAGATCATCCTGGACGATGCCTCAGGCTCTGGCACGGGCCTCAATGGCAACGGCGGAACCGTGACGTTGACTCCCGGCACCAACGGCATTCAGACAACGCTTTATGCCACCGGCACACCGCTGGCAACGAACGGCTTTTCGGCCAGCGGAATGTCGCTCAACTTGTCGCTGGCCTTCGCCCCAACGATCGGGACACAACTCACGGTGGTCAACAACACGGCCACACCCGCGACGAGCAACCAGATCAGCGGCACGTTCAGCAATCTTGCACAGGGTGGAACCTATACGACCAGCTACCTGGGCGCACCGTACTACCTTCAGGCCAATTATCAAGGAGGCGACGGCAATGACCTAGTGCTGACCGATGTTGCCGGACCTGCCACGCAACTCATCGTGACCACGCAACCAGCGTCGACCGTCACCGCTGGCAGTGGCTTCGGGTTCACCGTCACGGCCGAGGATGCCGAAGGGAACGTGGCCACTGGCTTCACCGGCTGCGAAACCGTGGCACTCGCCAGCAATCCGGGCAGCAGCACGCTGGGCGGTACGCTCACGGTGAGCGCCGCGAGCGGAATCGCGACGTTCTCTGGCTTGACGCTCAACAAGGTCGGCAGCGGATACACGCTGGCCATCACCAGTGGCACGCTCGCGTCCGCGACCAGCAGCGCCATCTCCGTCACACCGGGTACGGCCACGCAACTGCTCATCACGACCCAACCGACTTCGACGGTCACCGCTGGCAGTGGCTTTGGCTTCACGGTTACGGCCGAAGACGCCGAAGGGAACTTGGCCACCGGTTTCACCGGCAGCGAGACCGTGGCTCTGGCCACCAATCCCGGCAGCAGCACGCTGGGCGGAACGCTCACGGTGAACGCCGCGAGCGGCGTGGCTAGCTTCTCCGGTGTGACCTTGAACAAGGTCGGCAGTGGGTACACGCTAGCCGTCACCAGTGGCACGCTCACGTCGGCGACCAGCAGTGCCATCTCGGTCACGCCGGGCACTGCCACCCAGTTGTTGATCACCACGCAACCGGCTTCGACCGTCACCGCCGGCGCAGGCTTTGGCTTCGCGGTCACGGCCGAGGATGCGGAAGGGAATGTTGCCACAAGTTTCACCGGCAGCGAGACCGTGGCCTTGGCCACCAATCCCGGCAGCAGCACGCTGGGTGGAACGCTCACTGTCGGCGCCACCAGCAGCGTGGCCAGCTTCTCCGGTGTGACCTTGAACAAGGTCGGCAGCGGGTACACGCTGGCCGTCACTAGCGGCACGCTCACGTCGGCGACCAGCAGCGCCATCTCCGTAACCGCGGGCACGGCCACGCAACTGCTCATCACCACGCAACCGGCGTCGACAGTCACGGCCGGCGCTGGTTTTGGCTTCACCGTCACGGCCGAAGATGCCCAGGGGAACGTGGCTACCGGCTTCACCGGCAGCGAGACCGTGGCACTCGCCAGTAATCCTGGCGGTAGCACGCTGGGTGGAACGCTGACCGTCAGCGCCACGAGTGGCGTGGCCAGCTTCTCCGGGCTGAACTTGAACAAGGTCGGCAGTGGATACACGCTGGCCATCACCAGCGGAACGCTCGCTTCGGCGACGAGCAGTTCAATTTCGGTCACGCCAGGCACGGCCACGCAACTGCTCATCACGACCCAACCGGCTTCGACCGTCACCGCTGGCAGTGGCTTCGGCTTCACGGTTACGGCCGAAGACGCCGAAGGGAACTTGGCCACCGGATTCACCGGCAGCGAAACCGTAGCGCTCGCGAGTAATCCTGGCAGCAGCACGCTGGGCGGAACGCTGACCGTCAGCGCCGCCAGTGGCGTGGCCAGCTTCTCCGGCTTGACGCTCAACAAGGTCGGCAGCGGGTACACGCTGGCCGTCACCAGCGGCACGCTCGCGTCGGCGACCAGCAGTGGAATCTCCGTCACCCCGGGCACGGCCACGCAGTTGTTGATCACCACGCAACCGGCTTCCACCGTCACCGCCGGTGCTGGTTTTGGCTTCACGGTCACGGCCGAAGATGCCCAGGGGAACGTAGCCACCGGATTCACCGGCAGCGAAACCGTGGCACTCGCCAGTAATCCTGGCAGCAGCACGCTGGGTGGAACGCTGACGGTCAGCGCTACCAGCGGCGTGGCCAGCTTCTCCGGCTTGACGCTGAATAAGGTCGGCAGCGGATACACGCTGGCCGCGACCAGCGGCACGCTTGCATCAGCGACCAGCAGTGCCATTTCCGTCACCCCGGGCACAGCCACGCAACTGTTGATCACCACACAGCCGGCTTCGACCGTCACCGCCGGCACCGGGTTCGGCTTCACGGTTACAGCCGAAGACGCCGACGGGAACGTGGCTACCGGCTTCACCGGCAGCGAGACCGTGGCACTCGCCAGCAATCCCGGCAGCAGCACCTTGGGTGGAACGCTGACCGTCAGCGCCACGAGTGGCGTCGCCAGCTTCTCCGGGCTGAACTTGAACAAGGTCGGCAGTGGATACACGCTGACCATCACCAGCGGCACACTCACTTCAACGACCAGCAGCGCGATCTCGGTTACTCCCGGGACAGCGACGCAGCTGTTGATCACCACACAACCGGCTTCGACCGTCACCGCGGGCGTTGGCTTCGGTTTCACGGTTACGGCCGAAGATGCCGAAGGGAACGTGGCCACCGGATTCACCGGCAGCGAGACCGTGGCACTCGCCAGTAATCCCGGCAGCAGCACGCTGGGTGGAACGCTCACGGTCAGTGCCACCAACGGCGTGGCCAGCTTCTTCGGAATGACCTTGAACAAGGTCGGCAGCGGATACACGTTGGCTGTGACCAGCAGCACGCTTACGGCGGCGACCAGCAGCCCGATCTCCGTCACGCCAGGCGCGGCTACGCAACTGCTCATCACCACGCAACCGTCTTCGACCGTCACCGCTGGCAGCGGCTTCGGCTTCACGGTCACGGCCGAAGACGCCGAAGGGAACGTGGCCACCGGATTCACCGGCAGCGAAACCGTAGCACTCGCCAGCAATCCTGGCAGCAGCACCTTGGGCGGAACGCTGACGGTCAGCGCGACCAGCGGCGTGGCCAGCTTCTCCGGAGTGACCTTGAACAAGGTCGGCAGCGGGTACACGCTGGCCGTCACTAGCGGCACGCTCACGTCGGCGACCAGCAGCGCGATCTCCGTCACCGCGGGCACGGCCACGCAACTGCTCATCACCACGCAACCGGCTTCGACCGTCACCGCCGGCAGCGGGTTCGGCTTCACCGTCACGGCCGAAGATGCCCAGGGGAACGTGGCTACCGGCTTCACCGGCAGCGAGACCGTGGCACTCGCCAGTAATCCTGGCAGCAGCACGCTTGGGCGGAACGCTGACGCGTCAGCGCCACCAGCGGCGTGGCCAGCTTCTCCGGTTGACCTTGAACAAGGTCGGCAGTGGGTACACGCTAGCCGTCACCAGCGGCACGCTCACGTCGGCGACCAGCAGTGCCATCTCGGTCACGCCGGGCACTGCCACCCAGTTGTTGATCACCACGCAACCGGCTTCGACCGTCACCGCCGGCGCAGGCTTTGGCTTCACGGTCACGGCCGAAGATGCGGAAGGCAACGTAGCTACCGGTTTCACCGGCAGCGAAACCGTGGCACTCGCCAGTAATCCTGGCAGCAGCACGCTCGGCGGCACGCTGACCGTCAGCGTCGCCAGTGGCGTGGCCAGCTTCTCCGGCTTGACGCTGAATAAGGTCGGCAGCGGGTACACGCTGGCCGTCAGCAGCGGCACGCTCACCTCGGCGACCGAGCAGTTCAATTTCGGTCACGCCAGGCACTGCCACGCAACTGTTGATCACCACACAACCTGCTTCGACGGTCACCGCCGGCGCTGGTTTTGGCTTCACCGTTACAGCCGAAGACGCCGAAGGGAACGTGGCTACCGGCTTCACCGGCAGCGAGACGGTGGCCCTGGCCAGTAATCCGGGCGGCAGCACATTGGGCGGAACGCTGACCGTCAGCGCCATCAGCGGCGTGGCCAGCGTTCTCCGGAGTGACCTTGAACAAGGTTGGCAGCGGATACACGCTGGCCGTCACCAGTGGCACGCTCACCTCCGCAACCAGCAGCGCCATCTCCGTCACGCCAGGCGCGGCTACGCAACTCTTGATCACCACGCAACCGGCTTCCACCGTCACCGCCGGCAGTGGCTTTGGGTTTCACCGTCACGGCAGAAGATGCCCAGGGCAACGTAGCTACCGGCTTCACCGGCAGCGAAACCGTAGCACTCGCCAGCAATCCCGGCAGCAGCACGCTTGGGCGGAACGCTCACCGTCAGCGCCACCAGCGGCGTGGCCAGCTTCTCCGGAGTGACGCTTGAACAAGGTCGGCAGCGGGTACACGCTGGCCGTCACCAGCGGCACGCTCACTTCGACGACCAGCAGCGCGATCTCGGTTACTCCCGGGACAGCGACGCAGCTGTTGATCACCACCCAACCGGCCTCGACCGTCACCGCGGGCGTTGGCTTCGGTTTCACGGTTACGGCCGAAGATGCCGAAGGGAACGTGGCCACTGGCTTCACTGGCAGCGAGACCGTGGCACTGGCCAGCAATCCCGGCAGCAGCACGCTGGGCGGAACGCTGACCGTCAGTGCCGCGAGTGGAATCGCGACGTTCTCCGGCTTGACGCTCAACAAGGCCGGCAGCGGCTACACACTGAAGGTAACAAGCGGCACACTCACTTCGGCGACTAGCGGCGCTATCTCCGTCACCGCGGGCACGGCCACGCAGCTATTGATCACCACGCAACCGTCCTCGACGGTCACGGCCGGCGCTGGTTTTGGCTTCACGGTGACGGCCGAAGATGCTCAGGGGAACGTGGCCACCGGCTTCACGGGGAGCGAGTCGGTGGCTCTGGCCAGCGGCCCGATGGGCGGAACTCTGGGTGGCACGCTGAGCGTGTCGGCTTCCAGCGGTGTGGCGACGTTCTCCGGCTTGACATTGTCTGAGGTCGGCAGCGGGTACACGCTGGCCGTCACCAGCAGCACGCTGGCCTCGGTGACCAGCAGCGCGATCTCGGTGACTGCGGCGGCCGCCACGCGGTTGTTGATCACGACGCAACCGCCCAGCACCGATACGGCCGGCGCTGGCTTCGGGTTCACGGTTACGGCCGAAGACTCGCAGGGGAACATGGTCGCGGGCTTCACCGGCAGCGAGACGGTGGCTCTGGCCAGCGGGCCAACCGGCGGCACGCTGGGCGGAACGCTGATCGTTTCCGCCACGAACGGGGTCGCGACGTTCTCCGGTTTGACGCTCAACAAGGTCGGCAGCGGCTACACGCTGGCCGTGAGCAGCGGCACGCTCACCTCGGCAACCAGCAGCCCGATCTCCGTCACGCCGGGCGCGGCCACGCAGTTGTTGGTCACCACGCAACCGGCGGCGACGGTCACGGCCGGCGCTGGTTTTGGCTTCACGGTCACGGCCGAAGACGCCGAGGGGAACACAGCCACCAGTTTCAATGGCAGCGAGACGGTGGCCCTGGCCAACAACCCTGGCGGCAGCACGCTGAGCGGCACGCTCACGGTTACGGCGACCAATGGCCTGGCCAGCTTTACCGGCTTGGCGCTCAATCGAGCCGGCAGCGGTTACAGCGTCGCCATTGCCAGCGGCACGCTGGCTTCGGCCACTAGCAGCCCGATCTCCGTCACGCCGGGCGGGGCCACGCAGTTGGTAATCACCACGCAACCACCCTCGACGGTCACGGCCGGCAGCGGCTTTGGACTGACGGTCACGGCCGAAGACGCCGAGGGGAACACGGCCACCAGCTTCAGCGGAGGCCAAACGATCGTCCTGGCCAACAATCCGGGCGGCAGCGGACTGGGCGGAACGTCGGTCGCCGTCAGCACCGGCGGCGTCGCCACGTTCTCCGGCTTGACGTTGAACAAGGTCGGCAGCGGTTATTCGCTGGCCGTGAGCAGCGGCACGCTCACTTCGGCCACCAGCAGCGCGATCTCCGTCGCGCCGGGCGCGGCCACGCAGTTGTTGATCACGTCCCAACCGCCGGCCTCGGTGACGGCGGGCGTCGGGTTCGGGCTCACCGTCACGGCGAAAGATGCCCAGGGCAACGTGGCCACGGGCTTCAGCGGCAACGAGACCGTGGCTCTGGCCAACAACCCCGGCGGCAGCACGCTGGGGGGCACGCTGACCGTCGCGGCCGCCAGCGGCGTGGCGACTTTCTCCGGCTTGACCTTGAACAAGGCCGATGCCGGCTACCTGCTCAGCCTCAGCAGCGGCGCACTCTCGCCGGCCACCAGCAGCGCGATCACCGTCCTGCCGCCACCGCCGCCGGTGCTGGCGCTCAACTCGCCGGCAACCAACTATTCGACCGGCTTCCAGCCGCAGTCGGGCAGCGTGGCCATCGAAAACACCACCGGGGTCACGATCTCCGACATTACGACCATGGCCGGAGCCAGCATCGTGATTACGAATCTCGAAGACGGCGCGAACGAATCGTTGACGGCCAGCAGCCTCGCGAGCGGGCTGACGTCGAGCTATAACTCGGCCAATGGCACGCTCTCGATCAGCGGCACGTCAACCGTCGCCAACTACGTGCAGGCCTTGGAGTCGATCACCTACAACGACGTAGCCGCCAGTCCCAACGCCACGACCCGCAACATCCAGTTCACGGTCACGGACTCCAACGGCTTGAAGAGCAACGTGGCCGTGTCGACCGTGAGCGTCAACGGCACCTACACCGAGGCCAGCGGGCCCGGGAGCACTCAGGCACCGAACGTGGACACGGCGAACCCCATCATCGTCATCGATTCGGGCGAGGTGGTCACGGCCACCACCGTGACGAGCGCCACCGTGGCGATCAGCAGCGGGTTTATCAGTTCGACCGAAGACGTGCTGGCCCTCAGCAGCCAGTTCGGGCAGAACTATGGAATTACCTTGTCGTATCCGGTGCCGGGCGAGGTCGTGCTCACCGGCAACGCCGCAACCACTCCGTTGGAATATGAGTTGGAATTGCGGTCCATCACTTATCAGAACACCAGCCACTATTTCTCGCCCTCGGACCTGCTGAAGACTTTCACGTTTACGATCTACAACGGCACCGCGTACAGCACGTCGGACGTCAAGAGCTACAACATCGTGCAGGTCGACACCAATCCGACCGTGACCACCACGACCGGAGTCGATTCCTTCGCAGCCCTGGCCGGGTCGCAACCGATCGACCCGGGGGTGGTGGTCTCGGACCCCGACTCGGCCAACGTCTTTGCGGCCACGATTTCGATCTCGTCCGGCTTTTTCAGCGGCCAGGACATGCTCTCCGAGACGGCCACGTTGCCAGCGGGCGTGACCAGCGTATTCAATTCCGTCTCGGGCGCCCTGACTTTGTCAGGCACGGCGTCGCTGTCGCAATACCAGACGTTGCTCGAAGGAGTGGCCTACACCAACAACGGCCTCAACCTGAGTTCGCGCACGGTCTCGTTCGTGGTCAGCAACGCGCTGAGCTCGACCGTGGCCGGAAACAACCAGTATACAAAGGTCATCAACATGGCCCCGGCGACGCTGGCCCGATTCGATTTCAACAGCGGCACGGCTTCCAACGCGCCGGGCTTCATCGGCGTCGGACCAAGCCGCTCGTACAGTCAGTCCACCGGAGACGGCTTCAGCGATGCGGTCGGCAACTTCGCGCCGTTCACCGCCTCCGCGGTGGAGAGCCTGGGGGGTATTTCCAGCACCTATGCCCCGATGTACGAGGACGGCATCGAAAGCGCCACGAACTCGCCGCAAGAGTTCACGGTCACGACGACCGTGGGCACCAAGTACGATCTACGGGTGTACGTCGGCAATCCGAATGCCTCGCTGAGCAACATCCAGGTGACTGTCTACACCGGTTCAATCACCAATCTGATGCAGACGGTGCTGGCGACCAGTCCGCTGACTTCCACCACGGCCGGAGGGAGCAATTCGTTCGCCGCGATCGAACTCGACAACCTGACGGCCGGCGGCGTGACCACGGCAGCCGGATCGGAGATCACCGTAGTGATCAAATCGACCACCAGCTACGTTTACACCGAAGGCCTGGACTTCGCACTCCATGGCGACTTGCCGGCCATCGCGCACCAGGATCCGGCCGGAGGCGTGGCGCCGGCCGGCAGCCCGCCCGTGCCGGCGCTCACGATGAGCCAGTTGCAACCGATCGTCACGCAAGCGATCACCAACTGGGCGGCGGCCGGCATCACGCCGGCGCAGATCGCCAGCTTGCATTCGACGACCTTCGTGATCGGCAATCTGGAGAGCCAAGGCGCGCTGGCGTTGACCGGCTCGAACACCGTGCAAATCGACGCCACGGCCGACGGCTATGGCTGGTCCGTCGATCCGACGCTCGCCGATCCGCCTGCCGCGGGCAGGATGGACCTGCTGACCGTGGTGACCCACGAATTGGGCCACATCCTGGGCCTGTCCGACGTCTCGGCCAGTGAAATCCCAAATGACTTGATGGATATTGAGTTGCCCACCGGCACGCGGCGGTTCGTCTCGGCGGCTGACCTCGCCATGCTAGCCATCGGCCCGGGGACGCCCACGACAAGTTCGGACGCTGCAATAGCTATAGGGATCGCGCCGCCGGATTCGACGGCCGCGTCGTCATCGCTCACGTCGTCATCGGCGTCAACGCCGGCCATCGGCGCGACGACGCTCAATCCCGGCAGCCCGTCGATCGGCATGAAGTTGCCGGCCATCGACCAGGCGCTGCTGCAAATGGCCACGCCCGTCCGCTCTGGCTCGACGAACGATGAAGAGCTCTCGGACGACAGCGAATCACCAGAAGCTGCGAACGCTCATGACGACTTCTTCACCCTCCTGGGTTAAAATCGACGCTCGCTTTGCCCGGTGGTAGCTGGTTGATTCTTCAAGGTACCTGGGTGACGAAATGACGAAGTCCGAAGACAGCAAGTCCGTAGCCAACCGTTCGACGCGGCCATCGTCGCCGCGCATGATGGCCGACGGGCCGCTCGCTCCGATTGTGTTGGAATTGATGCAAGGCGAGGTCGAATGGGTGCCGTGGAACACGGCAGCAACCGCGAGCGATTGCGAAGTCGTTGCGCTCTACACCTATGGTCATCCGCGCGTCGACAGACCGCTGCTCGATCGGTTCTTGCATCTGCGGGTCATCAGCAACTACGGCGTCGGGGTCGATCACATCGACCTGGCGGCAGCCGCGGCGCTGAAGATTCCGGTGGGCAATACGCCGGGGATTCTCAACGGGGCGACGGCCGACATGGGCTTTGCCCTGCTGCTGGCGACGGCGCGCCGCGTAGTGGAAGGAGACCGCTACGCGCGGTCGCCGGAGTTCACCACGTACGACCCTGGTTACATGCTGGGGCACGAAGTGCATGGCGCGACGTTGGGAATCATTGGCCTCGGACGGATTGGAGCCCAAGTCGCCAAGCGAGGTCATGGGTTCGACATGCGCGTGCTGTATCACAACCGTCATCGGCGGCCCGAAGTGGAGTCGACCGTCGGCGCAGAATACTCCTCGCTCGACGAATTACTGGCCACTTCGGACTACGTGATGCTCTGCTGCCCGCTTACCGACGCGACGCGGGGGCTGATGAATTGCAGGACGCTCTCCCGCATGAAGCCCACCGCCGTGTTGATTAACATTGCCCGCGGTGGCGTGGTCGAGACGCACGATTTATACGAAGCTCTGGCCGAGAAGCGAATTGCGGCGGCAGGTCTCGACGTGACGGAGCCCGAGCCGTTGCCGCGAGAGCATCCTCTTTTGAAGTTGCCAAACGTCGTGATTGCACCGCACCTGGGAAGCGCGACGATCCAAACCCGCCGTCGGATGGCTGAGCTGTCGATCGAAAACTTGCGGGCAGGCTTGGCCGGACGCCCGTTGCTGCACGAGGTTCGGGCGTGAATCGGCGTGAGCCAGGGCGGCGGGTGATGTGAGAACTCGAATCGGACGGCGCAAACCATTGGCGGGCAACCACTACCTCGCCAGTGTGTTCGAGCCGAACGGAAATTTCGGTAAACTCGGATGATCGAAAAACGCCCCCGGGGGCAGCCCAGCGATTGTATCTGTCCTCCAATATGTGATTATCATGGGGTGAACCGTCGATGACCGCCCCCGGGTCATGCTTGCGACGCCTCCCCTCCCCCCCTTGAACCGCAGGACGAGTTAGCCCATGCCGAGACCTACCAATCGCCGTACGTTCCTGAAGCGTGCCGTCCTGACCGGCGGTGCCCTTTCGGCCAACCAGCTATTTCCCAGTCCGACCATCCTGAGGGCGGCCGATTCTGGCCGCAAGCTCAACTGTGTGCTCATCGGCTGCGGCGGGCGAGGCAAATCCCACCTCGCGGCTATCAAGAACGAGAACCTGCTGGCCGTGGTCGACCCCGATGAGAAACGCCTGGCCGCCGCGCAGGGGTCGCGCGGCGACGGCGCGAAGGTTCAAGGCTTCACCGATTATCGCAAGATGTTCGATCAACTCGGCAAGCAAATCGACGCCGTGTTCATTGCGACGCCAAATCACCAGCACGCTCTCCCCTCGATGATCGCCATGCAGTTGGGCAAGGGCGTGTATTGTGAAAAGCCTCTCTGCCACGACATTGGCGAGGCGCGGAAGATGGCCGAAATGGCCGCCCACTATAAAGTCGCTACGCAGATGGGCAACCAGGGACACTGCGCCGAAGGCTATCGTCGCTTGTGCGAATATGTTTGGGCCGGAGTGATCGGTCCCATCACCGAAACGCACAGTTGGACGAACCGGTCCAACGGTGGCCGAGGTCCGCGGCCGGCGGCCGAACCGGTGCCCAAGGGAATGCACTGGGACGAATGGATCGGCCCGGCGCCGTACCGCGACTTTCACACGGATCTGCATCCGCACGAATGGCACGGTTGGTATGATTTCGGCAACGGCTCGCTGGGAAATCTGGCCTGCCACGTGCTCGACGGCGTGTACTGGGCTCTGAAGCTCCAGCACCCGCAGAGCATCGAGGTCGAAGAAATGTTCGGGGGCACAGACGAGCGTTGCCCGGTCGGCACGACCATCCGTTGGGACTTCGCCGTCCGCGACGAGATGCCGGCCATGAAAGCCTATTGGTACGACGGCCGCCGGGGAGACGACGATCCGGGCGATGGGCACAAGGGGGCCACGGGCGCGAAGGGGCCGCGTAACCTTCCGCCCCTTTTTGCGGAGTTGCAGAAGCAATATCCCGATGAGAAGTTCGACGGCAGCGGCACGCTCTACGTGGGAACGAAGGGCATCATCTATACCGGCACCTATGGCGGCGACATGCGCGTGCTGCCGGCAGCGAAGACGAACGAGATCGAACCGCCGCCCAAGACGCTTCCGCGGACGCAGAGCTCGTTTGCAGATTTCCTTCGCGCCTGCCGCGAAGGCAAAAACGACACCGCCGCGGGCTTCGACTATTCCGCCCGACTGACGGAATTCACGCTCCTCGGCAACCTGGCCCAGCGCGGGCAAAGGCAAGAAGGTCGAGTGGGACGGGCCCAACATGCGGGTGGTCAATCTGCCGGAGCTGAACCAGTTCATAAGTCGCGAGTACCGCCAGGGCTGGCAGGTCTGATGCTGGCCCAGCAAACTCACACGCTTTTCCAATTCCCGACCGTCGCCAGGGTGAAGTCGACCGATTGCTGCTGCACCGTGTCGCTCGTACCGGCCGTTTGGTAGGCGTTCACCGTACCGAACGAGGTAACCACGACCGTGCTGATCGGCGTCGTCAGCGTGGCTTTGCTCCCTTGCCCAACCAGGGCATTGGTGCCCGTGGCGTCGTATAGGTCTGCCGTGTCTGTGCCGCCAGCGCTGTCCGTGGCGCTCACCTGGCTGGGCACCGCCATGATCGCCTGGCTGCTATTGGCATAGTACGTATTGACCGTGATGCTGCTGGTGCCAACGGTCAGCGTGCTGACGGTCGGCGTGCTGACGAATTGGCCGTTGCCCGGCGAGGTCAGGTTCGCCGCATCGGTGCCGGCTCCCGACTCGAAGGCCGTTACCGACTGATACCCCGTGGCTTGCGCCAGGAAGTTGTAGGCCGTGCCTGCGGCGCCAGTCGTGCTGCCGGCGAGCGTGCTGGTGCCCATCGCTCCTTGGAACGTGTTGTGGGCGTAGCTGTAGAAGATGGCCTTGTCGGCCCCGCCGCTGGACGCCTGGCCGGTGACATTGGCAAAGTACAACGCGCCTACCAGGAAACTGCTGCCGTTCAAGGTCGTGTCCGCATAACTGAAGCCGGGCGTGCTGACGAACGTGCCGCCGCCCGAATCTAACGTGGCGCTGTCGGTGCCATCCGCCGCGCCGACGAAATAGATCTGCGGAAAACTGCCCAAGGTGCTCGTGACGCCGCCGACCGAGAAACTGCTGCCTGCGGCATTGCCCGTCACCGTGGCATGCGACGTCGAATAGACATAGGCATAGGTCGCGCCGCCTGAACCGGTGACCGTTTCGCCGGGAAAACCCGACAGTTCGCTGTAGGTGCCGTTGCCCGGATCGGCGATGTAGCTGTAGCCGCCACTGGCGGAGCCGACGAAGAAATTGTCGCTACTGGCGCTGTTGGCAACGTTCACCGTAGCCGTCGAATTGAGGTCGGCCACATAGACATAGAGGTTTGTCACGCCAGTGGCCACGAACTCGAAGCCATTACTGCCGATGATGTCGCTCGAGTCCAGCGACTGCGTCGCCGTGTAATCGTCCGTGGTCGTGGGATCATCAAAAACCAGCTTGGAGAATGCGCCGGAGGGGCCGGTATAAACCAGCTTGTCGACTGCCGATGTGCTGTAGGAAGTTGAGACGCCATTGACCGTTACCGTGAAGTCGGCGGCATCGGTAAAGGTGATCGCCACGTCGTCGTTGGCTGCGCCGTTGATGGTGACTGTCGTCGGATTGACTGTGGGATTGATCGTGCCGCCTGACGCGGCCGATGTGATGGTGGCCACCTGGACTGCCGAACCGCTACTCCTGCCGTTCGAAGTTACAACGGCCGTCAGATTGCCCGTGCTAGTCGGCTCGGTAGAGAACGTGATGGTGAGCGATGTCGCAGTGGCTGAGCTGACCGCGCCAACCACCCCGTCGTTGAAGGTGACTGTGTTGTTAGCGGCGGTCGGGTCGAAGCCAAATCCATTGATGGTAATCGTCGTTGCGTCAGCGGCCAGGTCGGCGGCGCTACTGGTCACGGCGGGCGTGACCGTGGCTACCTGAACTGCCGTGCCGCTGCTCATGCCGTCCGAAGTCACAACCGCCGCCAGATTGCCCGCGATGACCGGGCAGGTAGAGAACGTCACCGTGAGCGAATTGGAAGTCGCTCCGGTGACGGTGCCGACCGCTCCGTCGTTGAATGCTACCGCGTTGTCAGCGGCGGTCGGATCGAAGCCAAAGCCGTTGATGGTGATCGTGGTAGCATTGGCGGCCAGGTTGGCGGTGCTACTGGTCACGACTGGTGTGACCGTGGCTACTTGGACTGCCGAGCCGCTACTCACGCCGTCGGTCGTGACCACGGCCGTCAGACTGCCCGGCGCAGTCGGCTCGGTGAAGAGCCGGACCGTGAGCGAAGTCGTGGTGGCGGCGGCAACCGTGCCGACCGCCCCGTCGTTGAAGCTGACCGTGTCGTTGGCGGCCCGCGCATCGAAGCCAGAGCCGTTGATGGTGATCGAATTCGCATTGGCTGCCAGGCTGGCGGTACTGCTCATCACGACCGGCGTACCGATGGCGGCCACGACCGTGGCCACTTGCACCGCCGAGCCGCTGTTGACACCGTCAGTGGTCACCGTTGCGGTCAGAGTGCCCGCGGTGATTGGCTTTGTGGAGAACGTTACGGTGAGCGACGTTGCGGTGGCCGCGGTGACTGTGCCGACTGCCCCGTCGCTCAAGGCGACGGTGTTGTTAGCAGCCGTTGTGTCAAAGTCAAAGCCGGTGATGAAAATCGTGGGGGCATTGGCGGCCAGGTTGGCACTGCTGCCGGTCACCACCGGCGTGACCATGCCCACCTGGACTGCCGAGCCACTGTTCGCGCCGTCGGTGGTCACCACCGCGGTGAGACTGCCCGTGGTGGGCGGGTCGGTGGAAAACGTCACGGTGAGCGAATTCGGAGCGGCCGCAGTGACCGTGCCAACCGCCCCGTCGTTGAAGGTAATGGTATCATAAGCGGCCGTCGGGTCGAAGCCAAAGCCCGCAATGGTGATCGTCGCCGCATTAGCCGCCACACTGGCACTGCTGCTGGTTACGACGGGCGTCACTTCGGCCACTTGGACAGCAGAGCCATTGTTCAAGCCGTCGGTTGTGACCACGGCGGTCAGCGCGCCCGCGGTGGTCGGTTTGGTCGAGAAGTTCACCGTGAGCAAAGTTGCGGTGGCTGAAATGACGGCGCCAATCGCCCCGTCGCTCAACGTGACCGTGTTGCTGGCGGCCGTCGAGTCGAAGCCAAAACCTGTGATGAGAATCGTGGTGGCATTAGCGGCCAGGCTGGCCGTACTGCTGGTCACCACCGGCGTGACTGTGCCCACCTGGGCCGCTGCGCCGCTGCTCTCACCGTTAACCGTGACCACGGCGGTCAGACTTCCCATTGAACTCGGCTTCGTGGAGAACGTCACCGTGAGCGAGGTTGCGGTGGCCGCCGTGACGGTGCCAACCGCCCCACTATTGAATGTGATCGTGTTATTGCCGGCTGTCGGATCGAAGCCGAAGCCCTTGATCGTGACCGCGGTTGCGTTGGCGGCCAGGTTGGTGGTGCTGCTGGTCACGATCGGCGTGACCGTGGCAACCTGAGTTGCCGTACCGCTGCCCGCGCCGTCAACCGTGACCACGGCGGTCAGATTACCCGCAGTGGTCGGCTTGGTCGAGAACGTCACGGTGAGCGACGTCCCGGTAGCCGCAGTAACGGTACCGATCGCTCCGTCATTGAAGGCGACTGTATTGTTGCCGACCGTCGTATCGAAGCCAAAACCGGTGATCGTCACCGTGGTCGCATTGGCAGCCAGGTCGCCGGTGTTGTTGGTCACCACAGGTGCGACCGCGCCTACCTGCACTGCCGCGCCGCTGCTCTCGCCGTCTGTCGTCACCACGGCGGTCAGATTGCCCGCGGTGGTCGGCTTCGTGGACAGCGTCACGGTGAGTGACGTTGCGGACGCCGAAGTGACCGTGCCGACCACTCCATCGTTGAAGACGACCGTGTTATTGCCGGCCGTCGGGTCGAAGCCAAAGCCGTCGATGATGATCGTGGTTGCGTTGGCCGCCAGGTCAGCCGTGTTGCTGGTCACCATCGGTATGACCGTGGCCACCTGCACTGCGGTGCCACTGCTCTCACCGTCAACCGTGACTACGGCGGTCAGGCTGCCCAGGTTGCTGGGCTTGGCGGAGAAGGTCACGGTGAGCGAAGTCGGAGTGGCCGTGGTGACCGTGCCAGCCGCTCCATCGTTGAAGGCAACTGTATTGTTACCGGCCGTCGGATCGAAGCCAAAGCCGTCAAGGGCCACCGTAGTCGCGCCTGCCACCAAGCTGGTGGCGCTATTAGTTACGACGGGCGTGATCGCGGCTACCTGGATCGGCACGCCACTGCTCACGCCGTCGGTAGTGACTACGGCAGTCAGGCTAGCCGCGGTGGTCGGATCTGTGGAGAGCGCCACGGTGAGCGAAGTTGCGGTCGCCCCAGTGATCGTGCCGACTGCCCCGTTGTTGAAGCTGACGCTATTATTGGCGACGATCGGGTCGAAGCCCAAACCGGTGATGGTGATTGTCGTCGCGCCGGCCGCCAGGTTGGCCGTGCTGCTGGTCACGACCGGCGTGATCGTGGCCACCGGGACCGGCACGCCGCTGCTCACCCCGTCGGAAGTGACCACGGCGTCTAGATTGCCGGCGGTGGGGGGATTCGTTGAGAAAACTACGGTGAGCGAAGTCGCAGTCGCCGCGGTGACCGTGCCAACTGCCCCCTCATCGAAGGCGACCGTGTTATTGCCTGCCGTCGTATCGAAGCCAAAGCCGTTGATGGTGACCGTGGTCGCGCCCGCCGCCAAGCTGGACGTGTTGCTGCTCACGACCGGCGTGACTGCGGCTACCTGCACGGGTGCGCTGTTGCTCACGCTGTCGGTTGTTACCACGGCGGTCAGACTGCCCGCGTTGGTTGGATCCGTGGAGAGTGCCACGGTAAGCGAAGTCGCGCTGGCCGCGGTGACCGTGCCAACCGCCCCGTCGTTGAAGACGACCGTGTTGTGGCCGGCCGCCGTGTCAAAGCCAAAGCCGTTGATGGTGGCCGTGGTCGCATTCGCGGGCAGGTTGGCAGCGCTGCTGGTCACGACTGGTGTGAGCGCAGCCACCTGCACTGCCGCGCCGCTGCTCACTCCGTCGGAAGTGACTACGGCGGTCAGATTGCCCGCCGTACTTGGCTCCGTGGAGAACGCCACGATGAGCGAAGTCGAAGTCGCCCCCGTGACGGTGCCGACCGCGCCGTCGTTGAAGCTGACGCTGTTGCTGGTGACGATGGGATCGAAACCGGAGCCATTGATGACGATGGCGGTTGCGTTAACCGCGAGATTTGAGGTATTGAAATTCACGCTCACGCCGCTCAGCATGGCGCGATCTTCGAGATGCTCCAAATGCCGACCAAGCGACACTTGAAAAGGCGTGCGCTTTTTCCGCGAGCGAGCCGCGCGGGGCAATTTGAGCCACGGACGAAACCATGCCTTGAGCCAGGAAGATTGTATGGGGGCCATCTCGAATCTCCGTCAAACGGGACGGCTAGAGGGCAACACGGCGAGCGTGCTGGGCGCCATTTGATACGAGCTGCGAATCGCCCGATTGCGACCTTCTGTCGTTAAAGTCGCGTCAAACAGCACGGCCATTTGAGTCTCTCCCGGGGCCCTGATCGGCAAAGTTTTCCCATTCGGCCTAGCTGGACTTCTGGCGGACGTTACGGACCTACCATACCTGCGCAAAACTTGGCGTCTCAGATACTGTCGGTAGAAACGTCGAACGATCTCTCCAAAAAGCGTCCCGAGTGCAGGGCGCCTCTTGGAGACATAAAACAACGCGCCTAATCAACGTTTTACCCGTCTAGCAGCAGCCAGCAGTCATGCCAGCCTCTTGAGAGCAACGGGCACGCCCGACGGGGCTGATGGCCTTGCTGGGGGGCTTCGCTCGCCGCGTGACGCGAGCGTTACTTGCAATCGCCGTCGTTGGAGCTGGCAACGTGCCATGGTAACGCAGCGACCAATGCTCGCGTTTGATTCGCGAGTGCCGGTCGTGGCCACTGATGACAGAACGCCATTGTGAGATCAGGACCAGGCCACTTCGAAACTAGGCCACTGTGGCCACCTGGACTGCCGTGCCGCTGCTCGCACTGTTGGTCGTAACCACGGCGGTCAGGCTGCCCGCGTTCTTCGGCTTCGTGCTGAAGGTCACGGTGAGCGACGTCGCGGTAGCCGAGGTGACCGTGCCGACCGCCCCGTCGTTGAAGACGACCGTATTGTTGCCGGGCGTCGTGCTGAAGCCGACGCCAGCAATCGTGATCGTGGTAGCGCTGGTGGCCAGGCTGGCCGTGCTGCTGGTCACGACGGGCGCGACCGTGGCTACCTGGATCGCCGTGCCGCTGCTCACACCGTCGGTGGTCACCACGGCGGTCAGACTACCGGCGGCGGTCGGGTTGGTGGAGAACGTGACGGTGAGCGACGTCGCGGTGGCCGAAGTGACCGTGCCAAGTGCCCCGTTGTTGAAGACGACCGTATTATTGCCGATGGTCGTGTCGAAGCCGGCGCCGTTGATGGTCACCGTGGCCGCATTGACGGCCAGGCTCGCCGTGCTGCTCGTAACGGCCGGCGAGACCGTGGCGATCTGCACCGGCGAACCGCTGCTCTGGCTGTCGGTGGTCACCACGGCGGTCAGGCTGCCCAAGGAAGTCGGTTTGGTGGAGAACGTCACCGTGAGCGCCGTCGCGGTGGCCGAAGTGACGGTGCCAACCGCTCCGTTGTTGAAGACGACCGTGTTGTGGGCGGCCGTCGCATCGAAGCCGAAGCCGTGAAATGTAACCGTGGTCGCATTGGCGGCCAGCCCGGTCGTGCTGCTGGTCACGACGGGCGTAACCGTGGCCACTTGCACTGCCGCGCCGCTGCTCACGCCGCTGCTGGTCACAATGGCGGTCAGACTTCCCGCGGTGGTCGGCTTGGTGGAGAACGTCACCGTGAGCGATGTTGCGGTGGCCGACGTGACCGTTCCGACCGCCCCGTCGCTGAAGACGACCGTGTTGCTACTGGCCGTCGAATTAAAGCCGAAGCCATTGATGGTGACGGTGGCCGCATTGGCGGCCAGGCTGGCCGCGCTACTGGTCACGACGGGCGCGACTGTCGCCACCTGAACTGCCGTGCCGCTGCTCACGCTGTCTGTGGTCACGACGGCGGTCAGGCTCCCCGTACCGGTCGGGTTGGTGGAGAACGTCACCGTGAGCGACGTGGCGGTGGCCGAGCTGACCGTGCCGATCGCACCATTGTTGAACACAACTGTGTTATGGGCGGCCGTCGAATCGAAGCCGAAGCCATTGATGGTGACCGTGGCCGCACTGATGGCCAGGCTGGCCGTGCTGCTGGTCACGACCGGCGTCACCTTCGATACTTGCACTGCCGCGCCGCTGCTCACGCCCTCGGTGGTCACGACGGCGGTCAGGCTTCCCGCGGTAGTCGGCTTGGTGGAGAACGTCACCGTGAGCGACGTGGTGGTGGCCGAAGTGACCGAGCCCACCGCACCATCGTTGAACACGACCGTGTTATTGGCGGCGGTTGCATTGAACCCAGTGCCGGCGATGGTAACCGTGGTCGCATTGGCGGCCAGGCTGGCCGTGCTGCTGGTCACGACCGGTGCGCTGATCGCAGCCACGACCGTGGCCACTTGCACCGGATTGCCGCTGCTCACGCCGTCGGTGGTTACCACGGCGGTCAGGCTACCCGTACCGCTCGGTGCCGTGGATAAAGTCACGGTGAGCGACGTCGCGGTGGCCGAACTGACCGTGCCAATCGCGCCATTGTTAAATATGACCGTGTTATGGGCAGCTGTCGTATCGAAGCCAAAACCATTGATCGTGATCGGGCTGGCATTGGCGGCCAGGTTCGCGGTGCTGGTGGTCACGACGGGCACGACCGTGGCGACCTGCAATGCTGTGCCGCTACTCTCGGTATCGACAGTCACGGTCGCGGTCAGACTGCCCATGCTGTTCGGCTTCGTGGAGAATGTCACCGTGAGCGACGTTGCCGTTGCCGAAGTGACCGTGCCAACCGCTCCATTGTTGAACGTGACCGTGTTGTGGGCAGCGGTCGAATCGAAACCAAAGCCGGCGATGGTGATCGTGGTCGCGTTGGCGCCCAGGCTGGCCGTGCTGCTGGTCACGACCGGCGTCACCGTGGCCACTTGCAGTGCGTTGCCGCTGCTGACCGAATCGACGGTCACGATGGCGGTCAGGCTTCCCGCGGTGGTCGGCTTGGCGGAGAACGTTACGGTGAGCGAGGTCGCGGAGGCCGAGGTGACCGTGCCGACCGCTCCATTGTTGAACGTGACTGTGTTGTGGGCAGGGGTCGAATCGAAACCGAAACCAGCGATGGTGACCGTCGTAAGGTTAGCGGCCAGATTGGCCGTGCTGCTGGTTACGACCGGAGTCACCGTGGCCACTTGCACGGGACTGCCGCTGCTCACGGTGTCGGTGGTCACCACGGCGGTCAGACTACCCGCGGTGGTCGCGCTGGTGGAGAGACTCACCGTGAGCGACGTCGCAGTGGCCGAGGTAACCGTGCCGACCGCTCCGTCATTGAACGCGACCGTGTTGTTGGCAGCCGTCGTATCGAAGCCAAAGCCATTGATGGTGATCGCGGTCCCAGTGACGAGCAGGGTAGCCGTGCTGCTGGTCACGACGGGCGAGACCGTGGCCACCTGCACTGCCGAACCGCTGCTCAAACCGTCGACCGTCAAAACGGCGGTCAGGTTCCCCACGGCAGTCGGCTTGGTGGAGAACGTCACCGTGAGCGCCGTCGCGGTAGCCGAGGTGACTGTGCCAACCGCCCCATTGTTGAACGCGACCTTGTTGTTGCTGGCCGTCGTATCAAAACCGGTGCCGTTGATGGTGACCGCGGTCGCATTCGCGCCGAGGCTGGCCGTGCTGCTGGTCACTGTCGGTGCGTTCCTGGAAGTGACGACCGTAGCCACCTGCACGGCGGTGCCGCTGCTCACGCTGTCAGTGGTCACCACGGCGGTCAGGCTGCCCGCAGCAGTCGGCCTGTTGGAGAAGGTCACGGTGAGCGAGGTCGGGGTGGCCGCGGTGACCGCGCCAACGGCACCATCATTGAACACGACTGTGTTATGAGCGAGGGTCGAATCGAAGCCGAAGCCAGCGATGGTGACCGTGGTCGCATTGGCCGCCAGGCCTGATGTATTGCTGGTCACGACCGGCGTCACCGTGGCTACTTGCACTGCTGCACCGCTGCTCACACCTTCCGTGGTCACGATGGCGGTCAGGCTGCCCGCGGTAGTCGGCTTCGTAGAGAAGGTCACCGTGAGCGAGGTTGTGGTAGCCGCAGTAACGGTGCCGACCGCACCATCGTTGAACACGACCGAGTTATTGATGGCCGTTGCATTGAACCCAGTGCCGGCAATGGTGATCGTAGCTGCATTGGCGAGCAGGCTGGCCGTGCTGCTGGTCACGACCGGCGTGCTGATCGCAGCGACGACCGTGGCCACTTGCACGGGATTGCCACTGCTCACGCTGTTGGTCGATACCACGGCGGTCAGACTCCCCGTACTGGTCGGCGCCGTGGATAAGGTCACCGTGAGCGACGTCGCGGTGGCCGAAGTGACCGTGCCAACCGCCCCGAGGTTGAACGTGACCGTGTTATGGGCGGCCGTCGTATCGAAGCCAAAGCCATTGATGGTGATCGGGCTGGCATTGGCGGCCATGTTCGCAGCGCCGCTGGTCACGACGGGTACGACCGTGGCCACCTGCACTGCCGTGCCGCTGCTCTCGGTATCGACCGTCACGACGGCGGTCAGGCTGCCCATGGTGGTCGGCTTCGTGGAGAAACTCACGGTGAGCGACGTTGCCGTGGCCGAGGTGACTGTCCCAACGGCCCCGTTGTTGAACGTGACCGTGTTGTTGGCGGCGACTGGATCGAAACCAAAGCCCTCGATGGTCACCGCGGTCGCGTTGGCGGCCAGGCTGGCCGCACTGCTGGTGACGACCGGCACAACCGTAGCCACTTGCACTGCCGAGCCGCTGCTCACGGTGTCGGTGGTCACGATCGCGGTCAGGCTACCGGCGGTGGTCGGCGTGGTGGAGAGGTTCACGGTGAGCGACGTTGCGGTGGCCGAGGTGACCGTGCCGACTGCCCCGTCATTGAACACGACCGTGTTGTTGGCGGCCGTCGTATCGAATCCGAAGCCGCTGATGGTGATCGTGGCCGCATTGGCGGCCAAATTGGCGGAACTGCTGGTCACGACCGGCGTCACCGTGGCCACTTGGATTGCCGTACCGCTGCTCACACCGTTCGTGGTCACCACGGCGGTCAGGTTGTCCGCCGTGGCCGGCGCGGTGGAGAAGCTCACGGTAAGCGAAGTCGAGGTCGCCGAGGTGACGGTGCCGACCGCCCCGTCGTTGAACGTGACCGTGTTGTTGCGCGGCCGTCGAATCGAAGCCAAAGCCATTGATGGTGATTGTGGTCGCCGTGGTGGCCAGGGTCGTTGTGCTGCTGGTCACGACCGGCGCGACCGTGGCCACTTGCACTGCCGCGCCGCTGCTCAAACCGTCGACCGTCACGACGGCAGTCAGGTTGCCCACGATGGTGGGGGCAGTGGAGAACGTCACGAGAAGAGAAGTCGGGGTCGCGGAAGTGACCGTCCCAACCGCCCCGTTGTTGAACATGACCGTGTTGCTCGTAGCGGTCGGGTCGAAGCCAAAGCCGTTGATCGTAATCGTGGCCGCATTGGCCGGCAGGCTGGTGGAACTGCTGGTCACGACCGGCGTAACCGTGGCCACCTGGACGGCTGCTCCGCTGCTCACGCTATCGGTGGTCACAATGGCGGTCAGGCTTCCCGCGGTGGTCGGGCCAGTCGACAACGTCACGGTGAGCGAAGTCGGGGTCGCTGAGTTCACCGTGCCAACCGCCCCGTTGTTGAACACGACCGTGTTGTTGGCAGCCGTCGTATCGAAGCCGATGCCGTTGATGGTGATCGTCGTCGCATTGGCGGCAGGATGATAGGCAGTATTCGCAAGAACTACGGGCGCGACCGCCGCTACTTGAACTGCGGTGCCGCTGCTCACACCGTCGGAAGTGACCACCGCAGTCAAAGTGCCAGCGGTAGTCGGTTTGATGGAGAAGGTAACGGTGAGCGACGTTGCCGAGGCCGAGGTGACCGTGCCGACGCTCCCGTCGCTGAAGGTGACCGTATTGTTGCCGGGCGTCGAATCAAAACCAAAACCGTTGATCGTAACTGTGGTCGAAGTGGCGGCCTGGCTGGCCGTGCTGCTGGTCACGACGGGCGTAACCGTGGCTACCTGGATGGCCGTGCCGCTGCTCACCGTGTCGGTAGTGACCACGGCAGTCAGACTGCCTGCGGTGGTCGGGCTGGTCGTCAACGTCACGGTGAGCGAAGTCGGAGTCGCCGCGGTGACCGTGCCGAACGCCCCGTCGTTAAACGCGACGATGTTGCTAGCCGCTGTCGGATCGAAGCCAAATCCATTGATCGTAATCGAGGTCGAATCGGCGGCCAGGCTGGCCGCGCTGTTGGTCACGACGGGCATAACCGTGGCCACCTGCACCGCTGATCCGCTGCTCACGCTATCGGTGGTCACGATGGCAGTCAGGCTGCCCGCCGTGGTCGGGCTGGTGGTGAACGTCACGGTGAGCGAGGTCGCAGATGCCGAAGTGACCGTGCCGTACACCGCCCCGTCATTGAACGTGACAGTATTGTTGGCGGCCGTAGTGTCGAAGCCAAAGCCGTTGATGGTGATCGACGTCGCATTAGCTGCCAGGTTGACGCTACTGCTGGTCACGACGGGCACGACCGTGGCCACTTGCACTGCCGTGCCGCTGCTCACGCCGTCTGTAGTCACAGCAGCCGTCAGGTTGCCCGGGATAATCGGCTCGGTAGAGAACGTTACGGTAAGTGAAGTCGGAGTCGCGGAAGTGACCGTGCCAACCGCCCCGTCGTTGAACACGACCGTGTTATGAGCAGGGGTCGAATCGAACCCAAAACCATTGATCGTTACTTCCGAAGTGCCGGCGGGCAGATTGGCGACGCTGCTGGTCACGACCGGCGTAACCGTGGCCACCTGGATGGCCGCGCCACTGCTCACGGTATCGGTGGCGACTATGGCCGTCAGACTGCCCGCGGTCGTCGGATTGGCGGAGAAGGTCACCGTGAGCGAAGTCGGGGTGGCCGCAGTGACGGTGCCGGTCGCTCCATTGTTGAACGTGACTGTGTTGCTGCCGGCTGTCGGATCGAAGCCAAATCCAGTAATCGTGATCGTGCTCGCGTTGGCGGCCAGACTGGACGTGCTGCTGGTCACGACGGGCACGACCGTGGCCACTTGGACTGCCGCGCCGCTGCTCACGCCGTCGACAACCACGAAAGCAGTCAGGCTGCCCGCCGTGGTTGGTTTGGTGGAGAACGACACGGTGAGCGAGGTCGCGGTCGCCGCAATGACCGTGCCCACCGCCCCGTTGTTGAAATTGACGGTGTTGTTGCCAAGCGTGGTATCGAAGCCCGAACCGTTGAGGGTGATCGTCGTCGCGTTGGCGGCCAGAAGATTGCCCGTATTGGCAAGCACCACCGGCGCGATCGGGGCCACTTGGACTGCCGAACCACTGCTCACGTTATTGGAAGTGACCACGGCGGTCAGGCTACCTGCAGTGGTTGGCTTGACGGAGAACGTCACGGTGAGCGAGGTCGCGGTGGCCGTGGTCACGGTGCCGACCGCCCCGTCGGTGAACGTGACCTTGTTGTTGCCGGCCGCCGAGTCGAAGCCAAAGCCGTTGATGGTAATCGTGCTGGCGTTCGCGGGCAGGTTGGCGGTGCTGCTCGTCACCACGGGCGTGACCGTGGCCACCTGGACTGCCGCTCCGCTGCTCACGGTGTCGGCAGTCACCGAGCCCGTCAGGTTGCCGGCCGTGGTCGGATCCGTGGAAAGCGTCACGGTGAGCGAAGTCGAGGTGGCCGAGGTGACGGTGCCATGCGCCCCGTCGTTGAACGTGACCGTGTTGTTCGAGGCCGTCGGGTCGAAGCCAAAGCCGTTGATGGTGATCGTGCTCGCGTTGGCGCCGACGTTGGCGGCGCTGTTGGTCACGACCGGCGTGACCTGGGCCACCTGGATCGCCGAGCCGTTGTTCACGCTGTCGATAGTGACCACCGCCGTCAGGCTACCCGCGGCAGCTGGACTGGTAGTGAGGTTCACGGTGAGCGAAGTCGCAGTGGCCGAGGCAACCGTGCCGACCGCCCCATCATTGAAGGCAACCGTGTCGTTGGCAGCCGTTGAGTCGAAGCCCAGTCCGATGATGGTGACTGTCGTTGCGTTGGCGGCGAGAAGATTGCCGGTATTCGCAAACACGACGGGCGTGACCGTGGCTACCTGGACCGCCGAACCGCTGCTCTCGCTGTCCGTCGTGACCGCAAGGGTCAGAATGCCCGCGGTGGTTGGCTTGGCGGTAAACGACACGGTGAGCGATGTTGCAGTGGACGATGTGATCGTGCCGGCCGCCCCGTCGCTGAACACGAGCGTGTTATGGCCGGCCGTTGCGTCGAAGCCAAAGCCGGTGATGGTGATCGTGGTCAGGTTGGCGACCAGGCTGGCCGTGCTGCTGGTCACGACCGGCGTGACCGTAGCCACTTGGACGGCGGTGCCGCTGCTCTCGTGGTCGGTTGTCACTGAGGCGGTGAGGCTGCCGGCGGTGGTGGGTTCCGTGGTGAACGTCACGGTGAGCGAAGTCGCGGTGGCCGCGGTGACGGTGCCGACCGCTCCGTCGTTGAACGTCGACCGCGTTGTTGCCGGCCGTCGTGTCGAAGCCGAAACCGTTGATGGTGATCGTGCGTGGCATTGGCCGCCAGGTTGGCCGTGCTGTTGGTCACGACCGGCGTAACCGTGGCCACCTGAATTGCCGCGCCGCTGCTCCACTGTCGGTGCGTCACCACGGCGGTCAGGTTGCCGGCGGTGGTTGGCATGGTGGAAAAGGCCACGGTGAGCGAAGTCGCAGTGGCGGCGGTGACGGTGCCGATCGCTCCGTCGTTGAAGATGACCGTGTTGTTGCCGGGCGTTGAATCGAAGCCAAAGCCGCTGATGGTGATCGAGGCGGCATTGGCCGCCAGGCTGGTCGCGCTGTTGGTCACGACCGGGCGTGACCGTGGCCACTTGCACTGCCGTGCCACTGCTCTCGCTGTCGGTAGTGACCGTGGCGGTCAGAATGCCCACCGAAGTTGGTTCCGTGGAGAACGCCACGGTGAGCGAAGTCGGGCTACGCCGACGATGACCGTGCCGACCGCTCCGTCGTTGAAGGTGACCGTATTGTGACTGGCTGTTCCATCGAAGCCGAAACCGTTGATGGTGACCGTGGTCGCATTGGCCGCCAGGCTGGCGGTGCTGCTGGTCACGACCGGCGTGACCGTGGCCACTTGGACTGCAGTGCCGCTGCTGTCGCTGCCGGTTTGCACCGACGCGGTCAGGCTGCCCGCGGTAGTGGGATCCGTGGGAATTGCCACGGTGAGCGAAGTCGCGGTGGCGCGCGGTGATCGTGCCAGAAGCCCCCTCGTTGAAACTGACGGTGTTGTTGCCGGCCGTCGGATCGAAGCCAAAACCGTTGATAGTGATCGTCGTCGCGTTCGCGGCCAGGTTGGCCGTGCTGGTGGTTACCACCGGCGTGACCGTCGGCTACCTGCGACTGACGGCGCCGCTGCTCACGCTGTCGGTCGTGACCACGGCGGTCAGGCTGCCCGCCGTGGTCGGCTTGGTAGTGAAGTTCACGGTGAGCGAAGTCGCGGTGGCCGCGGTGACGGTGCCGACTGCCCCGTCGTTGAAGACGACCGTGTTATTGGCGGCCGTCGTATCGAAGCCAAAGCCGTTGATGGTAACCGTGGCCGCATTGGCCGCCAGGCTGGCGCGTGCTGCAGGTCACGACCGGCGTGACCGTGGCCACCTGCACGGCCGCGCCGCTGCTCACGCCATCGATCGTAACCATGGCCGTTCAGGATGCCCGCGGAGGTTGGCTCCGTGGAGAGCGCCACGGTGAGCGAAGTCGCGGTGCCTGCGGAAACGGTGCCCGCGGCGCCGTCGCTGAACGTGACCGTGTCGTTGGCAGCATTCGAGTCAAAGCCAAGGCCATCAATGGTGACGGTCGTGGCGGTGGCAACCAGGTCGGCGGCGCTGCTGGTCACGACCGGCGTGACCGTAGCTACCTGCACGGGTGTGCCGCTGCTCACCATGTCGGAAGTGACCACGGCATTCATAACGCCCGCCAGAACCGGCGCGGTGGAGAGCGCCACGGTGAGCGAAGTCGAGGTCGCCCCGATGACGGTACCGGACGCCCCGTCGTCGAAGCTGACGCTGTTATTGGAGACGATCGGATCGAAACCGGAGCCATTAATGACGATGGCGGTTGCGTCGACCGCTAAATTCGAGGTGTCGGGGGTCACGCTCACGCTCAGCATGGCGCGATCTTCGAGACACTCCAAGTGACTACCAAACGACAAGTAGTAACTTGTGGGCTTTTTCCGCGAACGAGCTGGACGGCGCGATTTGAACCACGAATGAAACCATGCCTTGAGCCAGGACGATGACATCGGGGCCATCTCAAATCTCCGTCAGACAAAAAATTGGAGGGCAACACGACGTGCGTGTTGAATGCAATTGAATTGGAGCTGTGAATCGCCTACTTAAATGGGGCCGGATCTTGCAATTGCAGTAAGAGTTCACATCTGAGTTTGCGAGTTCTTCATGACGCTATCGGACGCGCCCTGGAGCATTCGGCTTGAAACCAGTCGCTGCCGCATGTCTCGGGGCCAATTGAATGGGAGGGGGCTCCGTAGTTAATGTCGCGTCAAACGGCACGATGCTTCGAACCGCCCTGGGGGCCCTGATCGATAGAGTTTGACTAATCAGTTCAGCTAGACTTCCAGAGGACGTTACGGAGTTATTCCGTCTCGGCGCAGCACTCGGCAGCGTCACAGATACTGTCGGTAGAAATGTTGAATGATCTCTCCAAAAAATGCCTCAAGTGAGACGCCGTTGCGTGAACGCGCACGGATTCTCCGAAAATGACTGCAAAACCGGGTCAACACGAGCATTCGGAACCGACCCCTGGCGGCCTGCCCCGAGTTCGGTTCCGGGTGCGCACGGTAAAGAGAGACTCGCGTTGAATTGGGCGATGCGAGTTCGAAAGCCGCCGTGGTGCGTGTGATCGCCGGAACGATATGCGGATCAGGATTCTCCACACTTCTAATCCACCGCACCCGCGTGCCTGGCAGGATTAGCCGTAGGCCTGGCTTTGCCCGACGTGAAAGAACCGAAAGCGGAACTCTGCTATGCGGACCGTCGACAACGCCAATGCGATGCGACGTTCGAGATGCTGGTCGGCAATCGTTTCGGTTTCCGAGAACTCACGATTTCCGCCAATTCCGGCACGTGGGACAGCTCGTTACTAGATGCCTTTCAAGCACGAGCGACGTGAAAAATGACGTCTTTTCCCGCTCGGCCGTCAAGCCGGCCGGAGCGAAAGGCCGAAGTATATAGCACTATCATTGTAATAGTACTAATCTTTGTGTATCATCAGCTATGCGAACTCCATGCCAATGTCGATTGCCAATCCGAGACGCAGGAATTCGCGAGTTCAGTCTCCTCTGAAACGAGCACCGCCCGAATACCGCGGAAATTCCGTCTTATTTGCAGGCTATTTCTGTCCTATTTAGCGAAGAGCAACGATGGAGCGATTTGGACACCTCTTGCTTGCCGTGTGGCGTGAAGCTTGCCAGCATACCGAAATTGGCGATGCCCTGGCGGAATCGGCCGCTCGGCTCTTCTCGCGTCTACCTATTGATTTGGTACTAATCCGCCGCCTCGACGTGGCCCGGCACGTCCTGGAAACAGTCGCCAGCGGCAACTGCCGAGCGTGCAACTGGTCGGCCGAAACACGCTCGGACTTTGTGCCGGCCGAGTTCGATCGATTGTTGGCCTGGTGCGCTGCGGGTGAATCGACGCGCGTCAGCGTCTTTTCGAACGATCCGCTCCCTTCCGGAGTGTTGCCGCATGGGCTAACCGGTGAAGCACTCGTGGGGCCACTCCGTACGGCTGCCGGGCCGGTGGGCGTCGTACTCATGGTTTCACTGACCTCCGGCCGAATCGAGCCGCGGCACGAGCGCGTCCTGCGATTGCTGTTGGAGCCCTTGACCGTCTGGCTGGAGAACGATCGACGGCTGCGTGAATTGACGGCGCTACGAGAGGCGGCCGAAGCCGACCGCCGCTCACTCTTGTCGCGGCTCGGACGTCACGACATTAGCGACTCGATCATCGGCGCCGAGACAGGGCTCAAGGAAGTGATGGACCGCGTCGACCAGGTGGCGCGGACCGACGTACCCGTGCTGATTCTGGGTGAGACGGGCAGCGGCAAGGAAGTCGTCGCTCGATCGATTCATCAGCGTTCACGCCGCGCCACCGGCCCATTCTTGCGAGTCAATTGCGGCGCCATTCCGCCGGAACTCGTCGATTCCGAACTGTTCGGCCACGAACGGGGTAGCTTCACGGGCGCCGTTGGTGCTCGCAAAGGCTGGTTCGAGCGGGCCGATGGCGGCACACTGTTTCTCGACGAATGCGGCGAATTGAGCCTGGCGGCCCAGGTGCGGCTGCTGCGAATCCTGCAAGACGGCACCTTCGAGCGGGTCGGCGGCGAGCGGCAGGTGAGCGTCGATTTGCGGGTCGTTGCCGCCACCCATCGCAACCTCGAACAGATGATTCCCGAGGGTCGATTTCGCGAAGACTTGTGGTATCGCTTGTCGGTGTTTCCCGTCCGGTTGCCACCGCTCCGAGAGCGGCTCGAAGACATCCCGGCCATGGCCACGCATTTTGCTTGCGCGCGGCCGAGCGGCTCGGCGCCTCGACAATCGTTCCGAATCGGGAGGATCTGCATCGGCTGGCGTCGTATTCCTGGCCGGGCAACGTGCGGGAATTGGCGGCCGTGATCGAGCGGGCCGTGATTCTGGGCGACGGCAAGCGGCTCGAATTGGCACAAGCGTTGGGCCCGTTGCCCACGGCGCGAGCTCCCGAGCCCAAGCAATTGCCGTCCGAAAGTCCAGCCCGAGCGGCAACGGACCTCTCGATTGACGCGGCGATGGTTCGACATATCGAAGCGGCGCTCGTACGCACGCATGGTCGGATCGAGGGGCCCTTCGGCGCTGCTCGACTGCTGAACATCAATCCGCACACGCTACGCGGGCGCATGCGCAGCCTGGGCATTGATTGGCGCCGGTTTCGGCATTCCACACCGTCGAGCACCTGAAGTCGTTTTACAGGATGCCCGGGCCTTGGCAGAGCAAGCGAGATCTGGTTCGGATCATGGCGCGGTCCGCGCTGCCAGGGCTTCGCTGAGCACGCGGCCATCCGCCGAAGGAATCGCCACTCCCAGTAATGCGGCTGCCGTAGGCGCAACGTCCAGATTGTTGATCTCGTCCAAACACACGCCCTTTCGCAATCCGGCGCCGGCCGCGACGAACACCGCGTTCATCTTTTTATGGTCGGCGACAAACCCATGGCTTCCCTTGGGCACACCGACCGCTTCGCCGTCGACGACGAACTCGTCGCCGTCAGCCCGCGCTGAAAAGCCGAATCCCTCTTTGGCCAGCAGGACCAGGTCGGCCATCTGAGCGTCGGCTCGCGGAATGGGCAGGCCGTATTCGGAGAACTGCTTCGGTTCGAGCACCTTAGCAATCCCTTCCTGGCCTTCGAACAACTGGCGGACCCGCGCTTGCTCTTCGGCGCTCAGGCTGGGATCACTGAAATAAAGCAGCCCCATGCCGCCCTCGGGCACGACCTGGGCACGGGCTTCTTCGATCTTGCCTCCACGGCCTGCCTTCAGGAAACCCTCGCGCCGCAAGAGGGCATTGGGCTTGAGCGCCTTGGGAGTGAGCATGAAGCCGTGATCGGCGACAATGAACACGGCCGTTGTGCTCTGCATTCCGGCCGAGGCAATTGCGTCGAGCACGCGGCCGACGCACGCATCGGCAAAGGCCACGGCCGTGTAGCCGCCCGGCGACTGCGGACCGAGTGCGTGATGCGAGCCATCGACGTTCAACAGGTGCAGCAGCAGTAGGTTCGGCTTCCGCTTGTCGAGCACCAGTCGGGTTGCTTCCGTCCAGATGTAGTCGCGCTCAGCTCCCGTGGTGTCTTTGATGAAGTTCTTGGCGTCCCCCGTCAACACGTCGGCAGCCTGCAATTCCTCGCGCAATCGAGGCGTGGTGTACTCAACGTTTTCGGGCACGTCCGGGAAGTTGTCGTCCAGAGATGGCGAGTTGCGGGTGCAGGGCCAGTTGATGCCGGCCGTTGTCATTCCAGCCCGATGGACGATATCGAACAGCGTGGGCACATGCACCAACTCGGACTGGTCGTGCTTGGGGTCGATGGTAACCGGCTGGCCTGTTCCATGACGGGTCAGGATGCCATTGGCCAAGACGCCGTGTTTGTCGGCCCGCACGCCGGTCACCAACGAGGTGTGGTTCGGCCAGGTGACCGAGGGGTTGACGACGCGCATACCGGCGGCCGCGACACCTTCACGGGCCAATCGCCGGACGTTCGGAATCGTGGCCTTGGGATCGTCCAGCAAATAGGCGGGAAAACCATCGATACTGATGATCACGACGTGTTCGACCGGCTTTTCCGCCGCCGCTTCGTAAGCGGGAAACGAGAGCACGAGAAGCAAGATTGCGAAATGCTTGAGCGGCATGCGTGCAAATCTCCGCGGCGGGGTTGGCGTGGGCAAGTGACCGGACGGTCGCAAAGGCAGGTAGCAGCCTATTGTCCCAGATTTGCAGCCGGTTGGAAGATAGCCGCGAGCCGAGATTGATCGAAAAGTCGCCTGCGGGAAAGGGGGCGGCCTGCCGGCCGCGGGTCGTAGTCGACCAGACGATTTCGATGACCTTAGATGCCGGAGCCGGCGTCGAAATCCTCACTACGCAGCCTGGCCTGCGAGATGTTGCTTCCTGGCGGAACGCTCCGTGTCAGCCACACATTGCCGCCAATCACCGATCCACGCCCAATCGTGATGCGGCCGAGGACCGTCGCACCGGCATAAATCACGACGTCGTCTTCGACCGTGGGGTGCCGTGAATTCCCTTTAATCGAGACTCCGTTCTCATCGGCCGGAAAGCGCTTCGCGCCCAGAGTCACGGCGTGATACAGCCGCACGCGCTCGCCAATGACGGTCGTTTCGCCGATAACTACACCGGTACCGTGATCGATGAAGAAGCTGCCTTGGATCTGCGCTCCGGGATGAATATCGATCCCGGTCAGGGAGTGCGCGATCTCGGCAATAATCCGCGCCACGAGTGGTGCGCCAGCTCGTGCAGCGCATGGGCCAGGCGATGATGGGTGATGGCGGTGATGCCCGGATAGCAAACGAGCACTTCGTCGATGCTGCGGGCTGCCGGATCTCCCTCGTAGGCCGCCACTATATCCGTTTCCAGCAGGGCGCGAATTCCGGCCAGACGGCCGGTAAATGCCCGGACGATGGCAATCGCCTGCGCGCGCTGCACCCCGCCGGCATGATGATGCCCCGATACGAATTGCAATTCGTGCAGCACCTGATGCACGAGTTCCCTTAGCGATTCGTCGAGCGTATGCCCGACAAAGCAATCGACGCTTTCGCTGACCAGTTCGCGTGAACTCAAGCGATTCGGAAATAATGCGGTGCTCAGGCCATCGACGATGCTGGCGATCCGCTTGCGCAACGGGAGTTTGGCCGGCTTCCCCAATCGCTGTCGAGCCACGAGTGACGCGTTGCGCACGCTGCGCAGTTCGGCAACGATGGCGTCAATGTCCCAGTCCATGTCGCTGGGCATGGCGGGACGCGGTTCGCGGCTGGTGGTCGTCATCGAACGATTTCCTTGGGGCCGAGACGCCTGCAAACGAAAAAAGGCCCGTGGTCCTGATTGGACTCACTGGCCTCCGGTTAGCCGGTCAGCATGGATTTCAACACGGATCCTAAAACAAAAAGGAGGCGGATTCAAGATACGCTGCAGCGCAGCGGACTGAACAACTCGCCGAATCGCGAGATAGCACGATCACGCGGGCACAGGCCTGCGCTCGGACTTTCAACTCGTCGAGGCACCGATCGAGTTCGCGAACCGCGCCCAAGCATGGTTCGCAGTCACGATCGAACCGCGCGACGACCTCGGCCGTTTGCCGGGTCGCTGGCGAACTCTTCGGGCCTGAGAGCAACCAGCAGCCGGCCGAAGCGAATGTCTGGAAGGAAGTGGGCGTGTAGGCAAAGTCGCGAGAGTCTTCCTGCCGCACAGCGAGATCGACGTAGGTGTCTGTTTCGAAAAGGCTGCGGTGGTGGTCATGGCTTATGTGCCTTGGGGGGGTTATTTTTTTTAAAGCCCTTAGAATCGCCCGGGAAATGGTTGACAAGCGGCAGGAACCGGGTTAAATATTACTTAAACGATCATATTAGTATTAATTCTAGGTTGATGGCAGTCCGATGAGTCTGTTGGGATGGTCCTTCGCGAACCCTGCCAACTGGTTGCTGACCGCAAGACGTTGAAGATGGATGCCCTTGCACGGAAGCGGATTTTCATTCCGAACGATCGATCGACTTTCCGTGGGGGAATAAGTTCCAATGCCAACGTCATCAGAAATCAGAGCGGAATCGCTGGCTGCCGCTCAGCAGCGGCTGAGCGAGTCGAAGCTGGAACGCGGCCGGCAACTGCCGCTCTCTTTGCCCCGCAAGTTCGTTTGCGACTTGTTGGCCTTTGCGAAAAAGGTGCCCAGCGTGCCGATGCAGCGGCGCATGAAGCTGGGCGAACTGGTCGCCGCACGGAATGCCAGCTCTCCACGCATCAGTTGGTGCGCCATTTTTCTCAAGGCCTACTCGATCATTTCAGCGAAACAACCCGAGTTGCGCCGCGCGTATCTGCCGTTTCCCTGGCCTCACCTGTACGAGCATCCGACGAACATTGCTTCGTTCAGCCTGGAACGCGACTACGGCGGCGAAGACGGAGTTTTCCTGGCGCAGATCCCGCAGCCGGAGAAATTCAGCCTGCTCGAACTCGATGCGCTGGTTCGCCATTACAAGACGGTGCCCATCGAGCAGGTTCCTGCCTATCAACGCGCACTGCTGCTCACCCGATTGCCGCGTCCTGTGCGACGCCTGGTCTGGAGATTGGGCCTGTACGTCGATGGCATGTACCGGGCAGGGTTTTTCGGGACGTTCGCCGTGAGCGTGGTGGCATCCTTGGGAGCTGCCGGGCTTCATATCCTCTCGCCGCTGACCACGACACTCAATTACGGCACGTTCGAGCCGGACGGCTCGATCGACGTCCGACTGACCTACGATCATCGGGTACTCGACGGCGCCCACGTGGCCAGGGCGATGGTGGCTCTCGAAGAGGTCTTGCGCGGCGAGATCCTGGCCGAGCTGAAAGCCGGATTGCCGGCGCATTCGGATCGAGCCGTCGTGGCTGTCCGTTGGTTCGAAACAACGTCCGAGCCCGAGAGTCAGACGGTGGGCGCGAGTTGAACGGCAGGCGGAATCTGCCGAATTACGGCGACGTTCGGATGTGGCCGGTCCTCGATATTTCGGGATCGGTGTTATAATCATCGGCCGAAGGTGCTGCCCCCTGGATTTCTCGAACACGGAGGGTTCTTGCTCATGCGTCGCCGTGATTTTATCCGCTCGACCGCTGCCGCTGCGATGGTTCCAGGTGTTCTCGCGCGAGGGCTGGCCCAAGCCGCCGAGCCGGCGTCGTCCCCAGCGGCCTGTTGCCTGACGTACGCCTCGCCCGCCGCTGCGGCCCAATCACCCCGTGAGGAACTGGCCTATGTCACCGTCACCTGCGTGGGCATCAGCAGCCAGCGTCCCGACTACCTGGCGACCGTCGACCTCAACCCCCAATCGCCCAGCTACTCGAAGATTGTCCATCGGCTGAACATGCCCAAAGCCGGCGACGAGTTGCACCATTTCGGCTGGAACGCGTGCAGCAGTTGCCATGGAGATTCGACCCGTTCGCGGCGTTACCTGGTGCTTCCTGGATTGCGGTCGAATCGAATTCAAATCGCCGACGTGGCCGATCCGCGCACGCCTCGGCTGCACAAAATCATCGATTCCAGTGCCATTATCGCCAGCACGAACCTGACGGCTCCTCACACCGTTCACTGCCTGCCGAGCGGCCAGATCATGCTTTCGATGCTCGGCGACAGCCAAGGCAACGCGCCGGTGGATTCCTGCTGCTGGACGACAAGTTCGATGTTGCCGGCCGTTGGGAACATACGCCCGGCGAGATCCGATTCAATTACGACTTCTGGTATCAGCCCCGGCAGAATGTGATGATCAGCAGCGAGTGGGCGGCCCCGAACACCGTCAACCCGGGTTTCAAGCTCGAAGACGTGAAGGCTGGCAAATACGGCAGCCGGCTCTACTTCTGGGACTGGAAAAAACGGGAGAAGGTCCAGCAGATCGAACTAGGAGACAAAGGCCTGATTCCGCTGGAAGTACGATTTCATCACGATCCCGCAAGTACGCATGGCTTCGTCGGAGCGGCGCTCAGCAGCGTGATGTGGCACTACCACAAGCCGAAAGACCAGTGGCAGGCTGAGAAGGTGATTGAAGTCGAGCCTATCGAGCATGCTGGTTGGCCGTTTCCCGTTCCGGGGCTGATCACCGACCTGGTGTTATCACTGGATGACCGTTGGTTGTATTTTGCCAACTGGCTGCATGGCGATATTCGGCAATACGATGTGAGCGACCCCAGCCGGCCCAGACTAACCGGGCAGGCGTGGCTCGGCGGCGTGCTCGGCAAGGGCGAGAAAGTTGGCGGCCGACTGCTACCCGGCGGCCCGCAGATGCTGCAACTCAGTCTCGACGGCAAGCGGTTGTACGTCACCAATTCGCTCTACAGCAGTTGGGACGATCAGTTCTACCCGCAGATTGCCAAGAGCGGCTCGTACCTGCTGCAACTCGACTGCGACACCCACTCCGGCGGCATGGCCGTGAACGAAAAGTTCTTCGTCGACTTCGGCAACGAGCCCGGTGGCCCTGCGAGAGCGCACGAAATTCGTTTTCCCGGCGGCGACTCGACCTCTGACATTTGGGTCTGAGCAACCGTGCCCGGCGGCGGTTTGCAGACGGCTATGGCGCAGAAGGCGCATAACCCGAGGCGGCTCGTCTCAGAGATTCCACACGACGGATCGAAGTGGTGGTGACGGCGCCGCCGCGCTTGCACCTCACGCGTTGCCTTAGCTCGACAACCCGAGTTCGCCCAGGAAGATCTTCCACGATACGTCCGGGTACTTCAAATTGGCGTCGTAGAGTTCCAGATTGGAGGGACAACGCAAACCGAGTTGGCCAAAGAAGAGTTCCCGGAACTCCTCGTTGCTGACGAACGACGCGTAATGGCAAACGATTGGAAACAAGCCGGACGCGGCGAGTTGCTTGAAGATATGCTTGTAGGCCCAGTAGTAGCTAGCCCGGGCCTCTTCCTCCGTGGCTTTGTGCCCCACGCGCAATTGCGCCGGACGCAAAAGTCCTTGTCGCGATAGGTCACGATCGGCGACACGGCATAACCGGCCTCGGTCATGTGGCGAATGATCTGATTTAGATCGGGCCACTGGTTGCCGTGGGGGAAGCTCCGGCGCAGCACGATCAAATCTGGGCGGCCGGAAAAGTCGAGATTGTCCATCTCCTGGAGATGGCCTTGCTGCCCAAACGCGCCTGCTTTGACGAGCGCGTCGGTTACCATCCGCGTGCCGCTCGACTCTGGTCCGACAACCAAGAACGCTTTCATGCCCTCATCGTTTTCAGTTTTGGCTGCGTGTCAAACAGTCGTTACGAAAAAGTAATTCTGAGGATCCAGATAGGGCTCGCCCGGCTCACTTCGCCTTATCGGATTCCGTCTCCGGGCGACGCTGCTTGAGCAGCCACTCGTAAAGCTTGGGGTTGTCGTACGTCTCCGTCCAGGAGTCATGCCCTGCTTCAGGGTAGACGGTGAACTGAACTTCGTTGCCATTCTTCTTCAGGGCTTCGACCATCGTCTCCGAGCGCTCCAGCGCTACGGCGGGATCCTTCGCTCCATGAAATACCCAGATCGGTAGCTGCTTGAGGCGCCGGGTCAGATACGGATCGCCTCCGCCGCAGATGGGGACGATCGCGGCAAAGCGCTGGGGCGTGTACGCGGCCAGGCTCCAGGTTCCGAAACCGCCCATGCTCAGGCCGGTGACATAGATGCGATCCGGATCCACTTTGTAGTGTTCGCTCAGATCATCCAGTAGCGCGGTGAGTTCGAACGCTTCCCACGATTTTCCTTTGGGGCACTGCGGCGACACGACGATGAACGGATACTTGCGTCCGGCTTCGATCAGCTTGGGCGGGCCGTGCTTCTTGACGAGTTGCAGATCGTCGCCACGCTCTCCGGAACCATGAAGAAACAGCAACAGCGGCCAGGAAGCTTGCTTCTCATAATCCTCGGGGAGATAGAGCAGGTATTTGAAGTTGACCTTCACCACGCGCTCCAGCGTCTGCGATTGCTGGCGGTCGGCGGTGCTCTTGGCCGGTTCGTCTGCCGTCGCAATCGCGGCGCACCGAGCAGAGAATCATGCACGTCAGAAAAAAGCGAACCATCCGTGGTCTCCGTAAAAGGAAGCGGGATTTGTCGACGCCCGCGCGATTATCACCGTCATTTCTTCGGCAGCGATTCGAGATAATCCAGCAAGGCCCCGAATTCCGTCACGGTGAGCGTCTTCACCAGCCCCTCGGGCATCATCGAGATGGGCAGCTTGACGCGTTCTTCGATGTTGGCGATCGGGATTTCGTACTCCTTGCCTTCGAGGTCGCGAATCGTCACTTTGTCGGCCGCCTCTTGCGACACGAAGCCCATGAGCGTGCGGCCGTCGTCGAGCAGAAACTGATTGGTGGCGAACCCTTGCGCGATCGACTTGCTGGGGATCAGCACCGATTCGGCCAGATCGCGGCCGCTTGTAGGTCGAGGCAATGGTGCCCAGGAACGGGCCGCGAAGCGGTTCGTCGGCCCTGACCGTGTGGCACTTGGAGCAATTCAACCGAGTGAACAGGTCTTCCCCCAGCCGTCGACTGTTTGATTCTTTGAGGACCGCAGCGATCACGACTTCGGGCGACAGCGTTTCGATCCGCGGACCGGTCGATTTCGAGTCGGGCTGGAAACGCAATTCGTCGGCGGTCTTCTTGGCCGCCAGCGCGACCGTTCGATCCGGGTCGGCCAGCGCGGCCAACACCCGCTCGCGATAGGGCCGGTAGCGGGCCAAGGCGACGGCCTGCAGGATTTGCACACGGCGCTTTGGGTCGGCCCAACCTTTTGCGAGCGAGCGCGATACCTGCTCGCGCGACTCGGGCGAGCCACGAACCGAAAGGCCCAGCAGCGCCGCTCAGCCCAAACCGAAGTCGGCGCCGGCGAGCGTTTCGGCCGTCGACTGCAGCAGCTCATGGTGGTTGTCGAGCTTCGGAGCATTGAGGAAGGCGTCTCGCGCCTGCTCGAACTCGCGCAATTGCCTGGATGTGGACTGGAGCACTGCCAGCCCCTGGAGCGCTGCCTGGCACGCACTGCGATCATCGACCTTCGCGAGGCCCAAGACCGCCTGCGCAGCGAACGATCGGCGCGGTGTCGTCCGCCGTCGCGGCCCGAACGAGCAGCGGGATTGCCGCGGCAGGTATGGTGGAGCACCGCGAAAGCTGCCCGACGGCTGCGGGCAGCATGGTGCGATCCTTATTGGCCATGGCTACGATAGTTTCCAAGCTGCCGTCGAGCTGGATCTTGTTTCGATTCAATTCCGAAACCAGAATGGCTGCCTCTTCGGCCCCGGCATGCGCGAGCAACGCCTTGAGCGTCGAGGCAATCCGCTCCGACGCGGCCCAAGGTTCCGGCTGATAATAGGGGCCCGAAGTGTCCGGCCGCGTCCCCCAACTATTGCCTTTCCAGGTTCCTTCTTGAAAGTGCAGCCGGCACAAAGCGGTCAGCAGGCCTTGGCGTCGCACGAGATTCTGTTCAGTTGCCAGTCGTTTCAATAGCCCATCGACGACTCGAGCTTGATGTAACGACTGGAGCACTCGCACTGCCCCGGCGCATTGCGCTGGCGAAGCGTCCGTACGATCGACCACTGCGAAACAAGCATCCGCTGCCGAGATCGCAATGAGCGCCTGAACGGCCGTATGTGCAACCAACGGGTCGTTGTCGCCCAGCAGGCCGGCGAGCTTCGGGGCAGCTTCCGCATCGCCCAGCCGAGCGAGACTATTGGCAGCCTGGCGGCGAACCCGAGGGCTGGCGTCGCCGAGAGCCTCGACGGTTGGCACGAGCGACCGCGAATCGATCTCCGGTTTGCGATCGGCGAGCGCTCGCAAGGCGTATTCGCGAATCGAAGCGTCGCGGCTGAGTTGTACCAAGAAGTCGTGCGAGGCCGTGCCCAGCCCTTGCTTGAGAGCAAAGACGGCCGCGACACGGCTGGCCGTCGGCTTCGCCATGTTCGACGCCAGTGATTGCAAGGGACCGGTCGCCACCCGGACCAGCCTGCGCCGGATGAGTTCGCGCTGAGCGGCCAGCCGCCGACGATGGCTGGGCAAATCGAGGATCTGAACCAACTCGACGGGGCCCATCTTTTCCACGTCGGGAAGCGGCTCGGGCCGATAACCTTGGGGAACCACGCGGACCAGGTAGCCCACGTTTTCGTCGGTGTAGTTGAATGTCGCGCCTTTCCAGCTCGCCAGGTACAGCCGGCTCATGGCATCGACGTCCAGATCGGTCACGCGGGGAACCGAAATGAACTCGGACTGGTCGGCCGTGAACGTGGCACCGTGCGGGGCAAGAGCGTGGCGAAAGACCCATTGCGCGGCCCCAGTCGGCCGTGTAAGAGCGAATTGCCAAAGCCGCTGGGAAAGCCTGGCTCGTCCATGAACAGCGCCCGCAACCCGAGCCGCCGCCGTAATCGGCCAGCGGTTGCACGATCTCGTCCGCGAAATTCTTGAACAGCGACGGATAGCCGTGCTGCTCCAGTCCCGAAGAAGTGATGCAAGCGGATGTCCCAGCCGCCGCCGTCGTTGGTGTTGTCGCGGGCGAAGCCGTTCAAGAGCGGATCGAGGGCCACTTCCAGGATGTTGCGCGTGCCGCGCGAATAGACTTCCAAGCCGGTGCCGTCGGGCCGGACGCGCACCACGCCTCCGCCGCGGAACTGCAGCTTCGTGCCGTCGCATCCTTCGGCTTCCATGAAGCCGAAATCGCCGATCGCCAGATACAGCCAGCCGTCGATGCCCAGCGTGACGCCGTTGCTGGTATGATCGGCCGGCCGATCTTTGAACGTGAAGGCGATGTTCTTGACGAGCACCTGCTCTTCGTCGGCAATGCCGTCGCCGGTCGTGATCGATGTAGGCGCTCAAGTGCGGCGGGTGCATCAGGTAGAGCCGATCGCGATCCCAAACCAGGCCGCGGGGAGAATCGACGTTGGCCACGAAGCGTTTGACCTCATCGGCCCGGCCGTCGCCGTCGAAATCGCGCACCCGCAGCACCGCGCCGCGATTCGGCTCGCGCCCGAGCGACCCGTTCTTGTCGGACGAAACATACACCACGCCGTCCGGCGCCGCGGCGACGAACACCGGATAGTTCACCATCGGCGGCGCGGCGAAGACATTGGCCTGGAGACCCTGCGGGCACCTTCACTTCTGCGAGAATCGAGTCCTGAGCCTCGCGGGCTTCCATCTCGGGAGTGACGGCGACTGTCTTCTGGCCGAACACCTGGACTTCCCACAAGCTGCCCCAACTCCCGGAGTTGCTTCCCAGGAAGGTTATGCGGACGTAACGGACACTGTCCGATTTGAAGGAGCACACGACGGCTCCGCCTTGCGTATTCTGCGAACCATCCGCGAGCAATTTCCAACTCTTGGCATCGGCGGAGCCTTCGATGCTATAGCGATAAACGGCCGATCGGCTCTCCCAATCCAGCCGGCAGCCGGTAAGCACTTCGCTCTGGCCCAAGTCGACTTGCCACCAATGGTTCGGCCCGGAATCGGCCGCGCACCAGCGCGTCTTGGCCTGGCCATCGACGGCGCAGGCGGCCTTGTTCTGACCCTGTTCGCTCGAGGCTTGCGCCGGTTTGCCGGCGGCCAGATTCAACGCCCGGTTCTGGCTCGGGGCGTCGGCGGCAGAGATTCGAGCCGCCGCATTGCAGATCAGCAATGCCACGCAGATCGTGGCGAACAGCAAACGATGGACAAACGCATTCGGCATAGTCGTGGAGATCAAAGGGGGAATCCGTATGGCATGAGGCGGGACGCACGGTGGGGAGGCGCAGCCCGGGAAGGATCTTCAGTATAGCCCGGCAAAGATCCAAAATCACCGGGAAATTTGCACTGCCAAACCAGGCGTTCTGGACAAGCTTTTCGATCCGGCTCGAAAATCATTGACTCCTGCCGCACAGGCGGCATGATTCGTATTCGCATACAGTTTCAATCGTTCCGTGTCGAGCGAAAGCGAGGATGGCGATGTGCAATTGGCAGGGCGTGTTTCCGGCCGTCACGACGCAGTTTCATCATGACGGGTCGCTCGATCTGGCTGGCACGCTGGGTCATATCGAGCAGCTATTGGCTGCCGGCATTGACGGGCTCATTGTGCTGGGAACCGTCGGCGAGAACTGCTCGTTGGAATACGACGAGAAGCTGGCCTTGCTCGCGGCCGCGGTCGAACGGGTCGGCGGACGCGTTCCCGTGCTGTCCGGCGTGGCCGAATACACCAGTGCGTTGGCTTGCCGCTTTGCAGTCGATTGCCAGCGGCGAGGCGCCGACGGTCTGATGGTCCTGCCGGCGCTGGTCTACAAATCTGATCCTCGCGAAACGCTGACTCATTATCGCACCGTGGCCGCAGCTTGTTCGTTGCCGATCATGGTCTACAACAACCCGGTTTCCTACCATGTCGATATTACGCCCTCGATGTTCGCCGAGTTGGCGGACATATCGACGATCGTCGCCATCAAGGAATCTTCGGAAGACGTTCGCCGCATCACGCAACTTGCCAGCGCTTTTGGGCGGCGGTTTGTGTTGTTCTGCGGTGTTGACGACCTGGTCTTGGAGAGCGTTCTGCTGGGAGCCGACGGCTGGATTTCCGGCCTGGCCAATGCCTTTCCTGCCGAGAACCGCCGGTTGTGGGAATTGGCCACCAGCGACCGTTGGCTCGAAGCCCGCGAGTTCTATCGCTGGTACTCGCCGCTGCTGAAGCTCGACACCCACGTCAAGCTGGTGCAGTACATCAAGCTGGCCATGGTCGAATGCGGGCTCGGCTCCGAAACCGTTCGGCCGCCACGCTTGCCGCTCGTCGGTCAGGAACGCGAGCAGGTGCTGAGTATCATTCGCGAGGCAATTCGCACCCGACCTCAACTCCCGACTGTAACCGCATGAGGCGTCTTGCATGAAGATCACGCGCATCGCGGCCTATCGCGTGGAGCTGCCGCTCGTCGAAGGGAGCTACCACTGGTCCGGCGGCAAGTCGGTCGAAGTCTTCGATAGCACAATCGTGCGCATTGACACGGATGCAGGCTTGACTGGTTATGGCGAAGTCTGCCCGCTGGGCGCAGCCTATCTGCCTGCCTATGCGGCTGGCGTCCGCGCGGGACTTGCCGAACTCGGACCTCATCTGTTGGGCGAGGATCCCCGACAACTCGAATTGCTGAACCGTCGCATGGATCGAGTGTTCAAAGGACACTCGTACGTCAAGTCGGGTATCGATATCGCGTGCTGGGACATTCTAGGGCAGGCTGCCGGCTTGCCCGTTTGCACGTTGCTGGGCGGACGCTATGGCGAAGACTTCGTACTCTATCGGGCCATCTCGCAGCAGTCGCCGGATGAAATGGCCGCTCGCGTGGCTCAGTATCGAGCCGACGGCTATCGGCGGTTTCAGCTCAAAGTCGGCGGCGATCCGGATGTGGACGTCGCAAGGATTCGCGCGGTGGCCGGCGTGCTCCAGCCCGGCGACCGGCTGGTTGCCGACGCCAACACCGGTTGGCGTCGCGACGAGGCCCTGCGCGTGGTGCGGGCGGTCCGCGACGTGGACGTATACATCGAGCAGCCCTGCCTCACGTATGACGAATGCCTGGCGGTTCGCCGGCATACCGACCACCCGTTCGTGCTCGACGAAGTTGTGGATAGCGTCGAGATGCTCGTTCGTGGGCACGCCGATCAGGCCATGGACGTCGTGAACATCAAGATCAGCAAGTTGGGCGGATTGACGCGTGCCCGGCAGGCCCGCGATCTGTGCGCCACCTTGGGCATCGCCATGACGATCGAAGACACCTGGGGCAGCGATCTGGCCACGGCCGCGATCGCCCATTTGGCTCATAGCACTCCCAGCGAACTTCTGTTCACTTCCACCGATTTCAACAGCTACGTCGGCATCAGTACGGCCGAGGGCGCTCCCCAGCGCAAACACGGCCGTCTATCGGCCTCGCTAAAACCCGGGCTGGGCGTCACGCCGCGCATGGAAGTCCTCGGCCCCTGTGTGGTCGAAGTCACCAGTTGATCGAGGGCTCGTCGCGGATCTACTGCCCGATCAAATACAGTCCGCTGTAAGCCGTCGCCGACACGACTGCTCGTTGGGCTTGCTCTGCCAACCAGGCGCGCGCTTCGGAATGAGGGACGAGGTGCGTGGTGATCTGTTCGTTTTCGACGCCACCGCCCGCGCCGACACGGCGCAACCCACGCGCCGCGAAGTAGCTCATTATTTCGGAGGTCAAACCGGCCGATGGTGCGGCTTGAGCCAGGAAATGAATTTCCGTGGCCTCGTAGCCGGTTTCTTCCAGCAATTCGCGGCGCGCGGCCGTAACGAGCGATTCGTCGGCCGCATCCGCCAAATCTCCAGCCAGCCCGGCGGGAAACTCGATGCAATTCGACTTCACCGGCGGCCGATACTGCTCGACGAAAACCAATTGGCCGTCGTCCGTGACAGGCACGATCACGACAATCCCGCTTGCGTGCGTGCGCTCGGCATATTCCCAATGGCCGGCGCGCACCAGCCGCAAGAATTTTCCCTGGCCAATCGTTTCGTCTTCCATGGATGCGGTTCCTCGCAAGTCAACGCTGCAAAGCGGCACGTTGGCAAATGTCTGCCCACGACTGACGGTTGCACAGCTCGCCGTTGAGAAACACCTCGGCGAGCAAGTCGGGCTCGGGATGCTCGGCCGAGTCGCGCACGGTGACGTAGCTGCCGCGACGGCGGATCAACTTCAATCGACCGGCCTTCGATTGTTTCTCACGATCGGTCACTGGGAGCTTGAATACGTCGCGTTCGACGCCGTTTACCGTGGCCGACGAGCACTTCAGCGCGTAACGGCAGGTGTCGCGATTGAGCTTCTGCAGCAGGCCGCCCCCGGAGCCGAACGCAATGTTATCGGCCGACCAACGCTTGGCCCGCAGGGCTTCGAGGATTTTGCTGAGCATCGCCCGATCCACGCCGTCACCCTGAATCACTCGCACATGGGAATCGAGCACGCGATAACCTTTGTCGTTGACGGAGAAACCGAAGGCCTCGCCCAGAATGTCGAGCACCTGCACGACGATCGTCGGCGGATCGCCCGAGTCGGGGCGGACGACCAGGGTGCCGTGGCGCCGCAGCACGTCGGCCTTCAGTGCATGGCCCCAGATATTGCGGCAGGCGTTCAATACGTCGTACGAATCGCTGACGACCGCGACCAGTCCGTGCGGAAATTGGTGCAGCATGTTGCGGTAGGCATCGGTCTCGTGGTCCCGTCCCCAGGAGGTGATCGTGCTATGTTCCGCAGCGGGAATCGAATAGCCGGGCATGTCTGCCCCGTAGTAGCGTTGGGCCTGCACGATGCCAGCCAGGTTGTCCGTGCCGCGAAAATTGAGCAGGTGTGCCGCACCCCCTTGGGCGGCGGTCTCGACCGATGATACGCCGCGAAAGCCAAAGTCGTGCAGCTTGAACGGCAACTGGTTTGGGTCGCCGGTTTCTTGCAGAAACGCTGCGATCACTTGTTTCATGGCCCGCGATTGGGTGGCGACTGTACAGGGATACCAGACCTGCACCAACAAACTCTCCAGGTAATTCGTCAGCCAGTAGCACGCGGGGTCGGTATTTTCGATCGTCATCAGCACGTTGCCGGTCGGCAGCACCGAACCTTCGGGCACGGCTTTGATGCGAACCGGCAGCCGGCCCGCGTGTGTGTCGACAATATGTTGCCAACCGGCGCGATAGAAAAAGCTGTCGCCGGGAAAATGCCGCGCAAAGACCTGTTCGGCCGCGTCAATACGTTCGGGCGTGACCACCGCGCCGGCCAGGTATTCTTCCAGCAAGTACTGCAGGCCGAAGAAGACGGTCTCGAGAAACTCGCCGCCGCGCGACTCGAAATACGAGTACACCACCTCGGTGCCAGGCGGGTACTGCTTGTGGTGGGAAACCTTGTAACTGTCGGTCAACAGCAGGATGTTATGCAGAGTGCCCACGCATCGGATCTCAAGACTTGTCGGCCGTGGCCGGCTGCCGAGCCACTGCGGGCCGCGGTTGGCGACGCCAGGTAAACCACCGGTCGAGCACACGCTTGACCCGCGGCGTGAGTCGGCGGCGCTGGTATTGATCGGCGGCACGCCCGAAGGCTTCGCTCTCCGTCAGGCGGCAATGAATCATGTCGCTCAGCGCCGAAATCGGCCAGCGTCGCGACATCAGCAGGCTGATCTGGCCGATCATCTCGCCGGCCTGCGCAGGCCACGATCGTTGCGCCCACGACGCGGCTGCGGCCGCGGCGGGTGTGCAGCACGACGAACCCTTGCGAGTTGCCATCGCCGTCCGCCGCACTGGCTGTCACCCAACTCGACACGGTAGCTGTCCAGTTCGATGCCCTGGCCGTCGGCTTCGCGCGGGTGAGGCCTACGTGGGCCAGTTCCGGATCGGTGTACGTGCAGCGCGGGTTGTGAAGTTGCGTGAGTCGTTTGCGTCCGAAGAACAGAGCATTGTGGACGCAGACTCGCGCCATGGCCTGGGAGTCGTTGGTGATCGGGAATGAAGCGCAAACGTCGGCCGCCGCGAAGATCGCTCGGTTCGAGGTTTGCAGGCGATCGTCGACTTCAATGCCCGCGGCCGAGAAACGGACGCCGGCCGCCTCGAGGCCCAGTTCGTTGACGTTCGGTTCACGCCCCAGCGCCACGAGAATCTCATCGGCGATCAACTCCAGCTTGCGTCCTTGCTGCTCGACGACGACGCTCTTCGAACGCCCCGTCTTGCGGGCGGCTACCACGACGGCTCCCGTGTGAATGCGGATTCCTTCGCGTTTGAATTGAGCCTCGACGATCGCCGTGGCCTGACGATCTTCGACCGGTAAAATGCCGTCATTGTCGGTGAGCAGATGCACTTCGCTGCCGAAACGGCGAAAGGCCTGCGCCAGCTCGCAGGCGACCGAGCCGCCGCCGATCACGACCAGCGACCGCGGCAGATTCGGCAGCGAGAAGATCGAATCGCTGGTCTGGTAGCCAACTTCGTCCAGCCCGGGAGAATCCGACTTTGCCGGGCGCGAGCCCGTGGCGATGATGGCCCGATCGAATTCCAATTGCGTGCCGTCGACCTCCACCTGGTTCGGGCCGACAAAGCGAGCAGCGCCCTGATAAACGTCCACGCCACAGCCGGTCAGCCGCCAAGGCCGATTCGCGCCGGCTGATCTCGGCCTGCAAACGACGCAATCGCTCCGCGGCCAGGGCAAAGCCGTTCTGCGGCTCAGTGCTTGCATGTCCGTTGGCAAACCCAACGGTCTGACTTACCTCGCAGGGAGCACGGGCGACGCGAAGCAAAGCTTTGCTAGGCACGCAACCGGTGTTCAGCGAGTCGTCCGCGAGCCGGCGCTGTTCGATCAAGGCCACGCGGCCTTGCAGATCGGCCGTGGTCAGTGCCGCGACGATGCCGGCGGCGCTGACCGCCGACGACCACCAGATTGTAACGGCCCAGCGGCGTGGGGTTTAGCCAGTCTGCCGGGTACGAATTGCGGGCCGATCGTTGATCGTGCTCGTCCGTGGACGGGAAACTCATTGCCGTCTTCCTTTGCCGTTGACTATTTTGCGCCGCAAGCTCGCTTGTAGTGGTGCGTTCCATGCGGAACGGCTGGCCGGGGAACCATCCCGGCCGGATACGGAATATACACGTCAGACGGTGCGGGGCGCTGCTTTTGCGCGAACTGACGCGCTGGCGCGGCGGAACGGGCGCGAGGTCACGTCGATCGTGTGCTCGTCGAGCGGCGTATCTGCGTTGGCGCCGGGCATTTCGCCAAAGCGAGCCCACGTTCCCGACAGCTTGGAACCGCTCGATGCCCAGAGGCGCAAACGCGGACCGAGCCAGCGGCGGACCAGCGCTCGGCCCGGCGGGCACCAACAGCACCAATGCGGCCAGATCGCTCAAGATTCCCGGCACGATCAACAATACACCGGCCAGTAGAATCCACAGCCGATCGGAGGGAGAAGCCGTAGTAGTGCGCGGCGCACGTGCGGGCGTCAACCCAGCGCCTGGCGGGCTGTATGGGAGATTACGGCCACGCCGGACGCAGCCGACAGTAGCAGGTAGGCGCCGACAAACAACAGAGAACTGCGCTGCTCCAGCCGCCACAGCAGCAGCATTTCTACCAGGGCCAAGATGCCGATGGCCAGTGAGACGCGTTTCATCGAATCTGGTTCTGCTTGATGCGGTCGGCCAGTTCAGCGAAGTTCTTGGCCTTCTGCTTGTCCCCTAAGAAAGCTGTGCATAGAGCCCAGATTCGTGTAGGGAACCGCCAAGGCCTGCTGGTCAAGGATCCCGTCCTTGACGGCCTGTTGCATCCATTCTAAGACCCTGCTGCGTCAATTGAAGAGCCTTCTCGTGCTCGCCGGTGGCCCAATATGATACCGACATGCTTACGAGCGTCTCCCCCTGTCGACCGGGGTCGGCCCAGGCCGAGGTCGGCATGGGGCGGCTGAGTACGGGCAGAGCCTTGTCGAACCAGGCGATGGCCGCCTTGTGGTTTTTGCCGGCAATGGCCTCGATCGAGCCGAGGCGGAAATAGAGCCGCCCGACGAGGTATGTATCGACCAGGGAGTCCTTTCGGGCGTCGATTACCTGCTCTAGTTGCGTCGCGGCGAGTTGGCCGTACTTCAAGGCGGCCTTGGCATCGCCCCGGTGTTGGTAGATCTGCAAGGCGTCGTATTGGGCCGATCCCAGTTCCCACTTCAGCCGTTGCTGAAAGAACGGGTCGTCGGCCGAGGCCAGCCGCTCACGCGTGGCGCGATCGAGGAAGTCGATCCAATCGGCCGGATCGAGCTGGCCTTCGAGACCCACGTACGCGTCCAAGGCCTGGCGGCAAAGCAGATCGTGTCGTCGAGCCGCCGTCGGCGGCCACCTTGGCGCTTTTCGGCAATCGTGCCGGCTTTTTCCAGCCACTTGCTGACGACCGAGTTTTTCGATTTCCAATCGCCCCAGGCAATGTCCCGGGCGGCGGCCAGGTGAGCTTCGAACAGCACATCCGAAGCCTCGCGGGCGACGTCAGGCTGCGCGCTGCTGACCAAGGCCTGAGCTTGCTCCAGAGCCTGCAAGTGGTAGTCCAAGGCCAGGCGATAGTCGCGCTTCGGGCCGGCCGCCACTTGTTCGCCCAATTGGAAAACGGCGCGGGCTTTCCATTCTGGTTTTTCGCTGCTGTCGGCGATGGCCTGTTGCGTCGCTTCGACCGCGTGACTGTACTCGCCCAGTTGCATCAGGGCGTCGGACTCCAGCAGCCGATAGGCCGGATCGTGCGGTGCCAAACGCAAAGCGGCATGAGCCGCTTCGAGCGCTTCGCGGGCTCGTCCCAGTTTCAACAACACTTGGGCCCGCAAGCCGTGCGCCGGGGCCGACTTGGGGTCGAGTTGCAAGGCCGCCGCCGTGTCGTGCAGGCAGCCGGCATAATGATCGACGGCCCGTTGCTGGGCGCGCAGCACGAAGGGCTGCGCGTTGGGGGCGTCGAAAACCAGGTGCGAAACCTCTTCGGCTTTCCGCCGGCCAGCCCGAAGGAAACGCCGCGTTCGGGAAACGACAGGCCGACGACTTTTCCGTCGGTGCCGAGAACTTCGACCGGCTCGAAGTCGGTCAATTGCAGCTCTTTGGTAATGGCGTCGATCGCCAGGTTCTTCTTGAATTCGACGGCAATCGACATCACGCGTTCGTGAAACAGCGTCACGTCGACGCGCTCGAACGGTTCCAGCGCATAGACGTGTTGCACCGTGGTCTTGTTCTGCACGACCTTCAAGGGCGCAGCCCCAGGCCGCCACCAGGTCTTTGGTGGTTGCAGTGCCGACCTCAATGCCCTGAAACGAGACCGCTTCGGCGGGCGGACTTGCATCTCCAGTTTCGTCCGATGGCTCCGGCGTGGTAACGGGGAGCGTGCGCAGGGGGGAGCGTTTCAACCTCTTCCTGCTCGCGCAAGCGCAACGAGCCGGGGGTATTCACGCGCAGTCGGGCTGTGTTGTCCTGACCGTCTGCCGATGTGGCCCAAAGGCTTAGGCAGAGGCCGATCCACAACAACCGCATGTTGCCAATCGATCGGGATGCGCATGCGCTGCTCCTCCATGAACAGCACCAGAAACCGGAAAGCCAAGACCGCAAGGGGCGGCAGTATAGCGTGGCCGCCCACGCATCCCTATACGGATTGCAGGCTGCTAGCAGCCAAGAGCGTAGGTTCGTTCACAGCAAGCTTTCGATCACGGCGCGAGCTTCCACGCAATTGCCCGCCGCAAGCAATGCTTGCGCTCGATCGATCGCGGCGATGTGTTCGGGCAAGAAGGGAACTCCTGCACCCGGCGGCAGGGGCTCTGGAACCAGTCGCTGGGCGATTGCCGCGAGCAGCATTGGCAACCCAGCACCGGTGCGAGCACTGACCAACACCCCCTCAGGAGCATTGGCCGGCGGTGCGTCGATCAGGTCGCACTTGTTGTATACGATCAGCGGTACTCGATGATCGATTTGTGGCCTTTCGATCCAAGCGAGCACGGTAGCCATTGCAGTCCATGGGCCAGCCGCATCAAAGACCAGCAGAATCAGGTCGGCGGCCAGGGCCTGCCGCTGGGTCCGTTCCAGGCCTTGCTGCTCCACGCCGCCATCGAGCAGTTCGTGCAGTTCTCGAAGCCCGGCGGTATCTGCCAGTTCGACGGGCCAGCCATTGATGGCCGTCGAGGCCGTCACGACGTCGCGCGTCGTGCCTGGCTGATCGCAAACGATCGATCGGCGATATCCGAGCAGGGCATTAATCAACGTGCTTTTGCCGACATTGGCCGGCCCGGCCAAGACCACGCGAAACGGCTCGACCAGATGCCGGCCGACCGCGGCGCGTGCTTGCAGCGTTTGCAGGTTGGCGGTCACCTGCGGCAGACTGCCGGCTTCGAGGGCTGCGACGACGGCAGCCAATTCGCGTCGCAGAGCTCCGGCTTGTTGGTCGAGCAGAATTGCGGCTGTGCGAACAGTTCGCGCCCGTGACAGGGCTTCGACTGCGTCCGCGGCCAGCCGGTCGGGCTGCTCCCGGCGGAGCCAGGCGGCAGCAGCAATGACGCGACATCCTTGACCGGCGAGCGACGTCAGAATGGCCTCGATCGCCGCCGAGCCGCCATGGCAATGCACTTCGATCCGGTCGGCAGAGCGGCGGCAAACAACAACTTCTTCGCCTGTCGCCAGCCAGCGGCCGAACGCGATTTCGTTGACTTCATAGGCGGCCAGCGGCCGGTTGCGCGCCGATTGAAACAATCGCTCGAGCGCCGCGTTGGCTTGCGGCCCGGCGACGATGATTGTTGCTACGGCGCCGCGGCCCGGCGGGGTGAGCAGTGCGGCGTACGTTGCGGCAGGCACGCTCATGGCGCTAGGGGATCACTTCCGCGCGGCCAAGGCCATGCCGGAAAGCACCAGATGCGGCGCGTAGATGGCGCCGGGCGCCACCAGGCGGGCCACGGCCGGTGCGGCTCCGCCGGTGAGAAAGACTTGCGGGGTGGTCGGCAAGCCGGCAGCAAGCAAGTCGATCAGATGTCGAACGCCGCCGATCGCGCCCCAGTAGATACCGGCCCGCATGGCGGAGACCGTGTTCGAGCCCAAAGCCGGCGGCGGCTCGGCCAGCGACTGCATGTCCAGCAAAGGCAATAGATCGGTGAACTCGTGCAGGGCTTTGGCCGCTAGCCCGATGCCCGGCAAAATCGCTCCTCCTTGAAAGCTGCCGTCGGCAGCGACCAGATCGACGGTGATCGCCGTGCCCAGGTCAACGATCACGGCCGGCGTGTCGTGCGGACGCAGCACATTCGCCGACACGGCCCCCAGCAGGCGATCGATGCCGACCATATCAGGCCGTTCGAGCGACGACGTTCAACGGCAAATCTGCCGAGGCCATTAATACGATCTGCGAAACGCCTCGATTGCGCAGCCACTCGACCAGCCGCGAGCTGACGGTGCGCTGCACGCTACCAATCCACCAGGCGAGCTGCGGCACCCGTTCAGGCCCGATCCAGGCCGCGATGCGATCGAGCTCCGCTGGCTTCGGGCCCCAGGTCGAAGGTGCGGCTCGGAATCGGCAAGCCCGGCTGCTTGGCGTCGGCGGCCGCAGTCATCGAACAGTCCCAGCTTGATGCGGCTGTTGCCGACGTCGACGGCGACCAAGGGAAAGTTCTCAGCGCTCATGGCGTTCCAGCGGCATCGGTGCCGCGCGTCCAGTTGGTGGGCGATGGCGTACAACAGCTTGTCGAGCCCGGCCCCCGTGACGGCCGAAATTGCCAGCACATCGTGCCCTGTGATTCCTTCAGTTGCCGCTGAATTTCGGCGCCGCCGGCAATTCGGCCTTGGAGACGGCCAGGATCTCGGGCCGCTGGCCGAGCTTGGCGTCGTAGAATTCGAGTTCTTGGCGGATCGCATGGTAGTTGCTCAGCGGATCCGACGCCATCGGTCGGTTCGGGCTCGACCAGGTGGACCAGGATGCCGGCGCGTTCGATGTGGCGCAGGAATTCGTGACCCAGTCCGACGCCTTCGTGCGCGCCTTCGATCAACCCCGGGATGTCGGCCATGACGAACGAACGATCGGCGTTGATCTGCACCAGGCCGAGATTGGGGTACTTGGTCGTGAACGGATAGTCGGCAATTTCAGGCCGGGCTCGCGAGACGCGGCTCAAGAGCGTGCTCTTGCCGGCGTTCGGCTTGCCGATCACGCCCACGTCGGCGATGACTTTCAGTTCCAGCACCAGTTCGCGCGCTTCGCCATCTTCGCCGGGCGTGTTTTGTCGCGGTGCGCGGTTGGTCGACGACTTGAAGCGCGTGTTTCCCTTGCCCCCCTTGCCGCCGCGGGCAGCAATCACTTGCTCGCCGTCGAGCGTCAGATCTTTCAGGACGTAGCCGCCGCGGGTGTCCATGATGATTGTGCCAGGCGGGACCGCGATGATCAGATCCTCGGCGCTGCGGCCGTGACAATTGGCTCCGCGGCCGGGGTCGCCCGAGTGGGCCTTCCAATGCTTTTGATGGGCCAGTGCCGCCAGGCTGTTGACGCCCGATTGGGCCACGATCACGATGCTGCCGCCGTCGCCGCCATCGCCGCCGTCGGGCCCGCCGCGCGGAACGAACTTCTCGCGGCGGAAGCTGATGCAACCGTCGCCGCCCTTGCCGGCTTGAACCTGGATTTGTACGCGATCTACGAACATGGCAGCTCAATCAATAAAAAAGGGGATGCCCGCTCAAGCTGGGTCATCCCCGAAAACTATTGGCCAAATCCCAGTGAGTGCGTGACTGGTCATAGCCCAGTGTACATGGCGGCTAAGCCTGATGTACATGTTCTGCCAGCGTACGTGCGCCGATTTCGCTGCGTTGTTCAACTCAGGTCGTTCAACCGGCGGCGACGACGTTGACCCGCCGGCCTTCGCGATCGAACTCTACCAGGCCTTCGACCAGGGCGAAAAGGGTGAAGTCTTTACCTTGTCCCACTCCCTTGCCGGGAAAAAAGCGATTGCCGACCTGCCGGACGAGGATGCTGCCCGCCGTGACGTGCTGGCCGCCGAAGCGCTTCACGCCCCGACGTTGACCGTTTGAATCGCGGCCGTTGCGGCTGGAACCTTGACCCTTTTTGTGTGCCATGACTGTCTCACTCCGCAGCGGCTGGAAAACCGACCGGCTGACGAATTCTCTGGAAGGCCTGGGGGAAATCGCAACTACGCAGCCAGGACAAACCGCCGGCCGCGAGCCACGTTCGATGACGATGACGAATCTGTACTTTTACTGGTAAAGCCAGCGATAGTCAACGTCTCCGGGGATGCCGTAGCGAATCTCGGCCTCGTGCTCGTAGAGAGCATCTCCCGGTCGCCAGAAATTCAATTGCAGCGTCTTTAAGGTCAGCTTGCGGCCCGAACCAGGCGGATCTCCCGGCTTGAAACCACCCGGTTGGTCCACCCATTGGTAGGCATTGCTCAAACCCCGTATGAAGATCGAAAAGCGATCCATCGAGGGATCAATGTCGGCCCAGGTGGCAACCCCCCAAATCTCTTGCCCGGCCGCGATATCTCCTTCGATCTCGATCGTATTCAGCAGTTTGCGGTTCGGATCTTCGCGCCGCTGAATTTGCGGAATTGCGACGGGAATCAGCTGGTCGGGATAAACTGCCCCCGACTCACGGCTCTGCATCGAAAAGACGGGGATGAATTTGACCGGCTCCGCGAATGGATTCTCCACATGGTACAGCAGGTACCAGACCAGCTTTGGCTCAGCCCGGCCATCGGCGGTCGGAACGTCTACCTGAATGAAACGCACGGGCTTGAAAGCAAACTTTAGCGTCCATACCTTTTGCGCGAACGGCACGTTTTTGGCCGGCGATTTGCCTTCGGTGCCTGGGCGTTCGCCATATTGCGGGTCACCGGCCAGCAATTCGATGAGATCGTGCCGTGTGACGATTTCGATCATCCCGCCGTCTTTTCCTTTTTCGGCCGGAATCACCTGCTCTACGCCGGGCGCCAGCTTGCGAAAGCGTTTTGTCGAAGCTGTTGGCGGCAAGGCCTTCGATGGGCCGGCGCAGCCTCTTGCGCCGGCAACTTGGTTCCTTCGCCAAAGGCCAGCAGGATGCCCATCGACAACAAAACGGCTGCGCAAAGCGGATGGATCATGAGCATACTGCACGCGAAGAGCGGAATCGAACTACCGGGACGGATCAGAGTCAAGAAGCCGAATGGCTGGCCTACCTGTGCGTAAGTCAATATCCAGTCTAGTTACGCGGCGCGCCGAGGGTCAAGCAATTTCGCCCGCATCGGCAGTACGCCGACAGGCGGAAAAGCCCGGTTTTCCGGCCTATTCGGTCGGCAGCAAACGCCAGACAAGCTGTACTGTCGTGCCCTGGACAGCGGCCAATTCCGCGGGACTGGCGTAGCGAGCGGCCGGAATGCGCCGCCCAGCGACCGCGATGGTCAGCTCGGCCTGATCAAGTGGCCAAGGCGACAGAACGATCTCCGTCGGCGAGCGAGGGCTGAGCGTCAGCGGCGGTCCCCCCGGCGGATCAAGCCTGCGAGGCTGATCTCGCTCGGCCGTGCAGAACCAAAGGCTCAGAGCGTCAAAGAATTGCAGGCAACGCAGCCCTTGAGCGGCTACGGCCTGAGAGTCCGACGCGGGATGCTGCGACTGCCACCGAACCAGGGCCTGGGCTCGAAAGGCGTCTTGTCGGGCCAGAAAATCAGCCGCGTCGGCCTCATGGTCCGTGCCCAACTTGTGCCAATGATTTGCATGCCGCAGTAGGGCCGAGAAATGTCCGCTGACGGCGGAGCCGGCCAGGTCGCCGTACCTTCGAACCGTGTCGATCGAACGCTGCCAAATCGCCAGCGAATCGGCCAGCGGCATCTCGGTGAAGTTGAGCGGCCGGCCAAGCTTCGGGTCGACGCCCGGAAGTTGCTCCCACTCCGCCCAGCCATCGTCATGGCCGAAAATCGCCGGCAAAAGTTCCTCACGGGGTTCGACTGGCGTAAAGCCGTTCGCCCCCCAATGCGTTGCCAGTTCGCCCGAGATGCGGGCATGGTCCACTTGGGAGATCAGGATCCAAAACGGAGAACCGTCGGGTGCTGTATTGTCGCGGCGGATCATGGGCGGTGCGCTCGCAGGGAAAAGGGCTAGCCTTCTGGAAGCAAACCATTCTACCCAAGCGATGACCAGGCGAGCTCGCGGCCGCCAATCAAGCCCGCGAGCTATTGCTTTTTGGGCGTTGCGACGGTCGGTTGTTGGGCGGCCGTCTTGAGCGGAGGATCCTGGAACACCAGCGACCGGACCAGTTCCTGATCGGTTTCGCCCAGTTGAGCCACTAGCGGCTGCTCCAGAGTAAAGGCGAAAACGGCCTGGCGACCGTCCGGGTTGCTGACCAGGTAGTAATTCCACTCGATGGGCAGATCGGAGACGCTCCCTTCAGCCACGACGCGATAAATCTTGTTGCCGGTCGAGGTGGTGCCTTCGGAAGCTTGCAAGAAGCGTTTGAAGTTCTTTTGCAGGGCGCGTCTCGATATCGGCCTGGAATTTGGCCAGCGACAGGCCCTGCCCAGGTTCGGCTTTGGCCAATTGCGACACGTTGCACTGGGCGACCAGCTCGCCACGGTCGACCAGCCGCATGGCAAGGTGGTCGTCCTGTTCCTGCATCGGGTACCAGCGGCGATCGTGGTGGAACGTGAAGCCGTGGCTCGACGGCTTCGTACTCCAAAACAAGCTGTTCCGGCTTGGCTTCGAGGGCCAGTCCTTGCAGGCTTTCCGAGCTTAGTTCGCTGGGCTCGGTCGCCACCGGGGCGACGCGTCATTTGTAATTTGGCCACCACGTCGGCGCCCGGGCCGACATGCCCGATCGAGCGCTTTTCTTCGACAAGCAAGGCGAACCAGGTGATTCGCCTTGCTCGAGGTGGAACTTGTAGCGCCCCTTGATCTTCAACTCGGTCGATACGCCGCCGATCGCCCCCTCGACGTGCCCTTCGAATTCCATTCGGGCGGCCGTGGCGTCGACTTCTTTGAGCTCGGAGTAAACATCGGATTGGCTGATGGCATCGAGACCCAGCAACATGGCCAGCAGATTGTCGGAGTGTTGCCAGCGATCGCCGGGCGAAACGGCCTTCTGCGGCAATAGCTGATCCAGCAGCAGGGTGTTGGCGGGGAGGTCGACGAGATCCAATTCATCGCGGGTCAGCGGGCCGCGAGGCGAGAAAAGCTGCGCCTCGGCATCGGCCACATTGACGCCAATCAGTCGGCGAGTGTCGCGCAGCGTGCGGTTGCGTCGTGGTCTTTTCGATCTTGATGGTGGCTTCGGCGATCTTATAGGAGCGAACCGATTGGAAGCGATCCTTGTCTTCCTGGGCAGCAAGGCACTTTCTCGTCGTAGGCCATTTTGCCGACGACACTCATCTTGAGTGGCTTAATTTTGCCCTGATCGGTTACTTTTAGATCACCGCCGACTTCAAGCAGCGAATCGACTCGGACCACCTGGCCGGGGGCTGCCGAGCTTTTTAACAGGACCGGCTCGCGGCCTGCCGAGCCTGCCTGAAATCGGCTGCCAAAGTTGGAAGAATGAAGTGCGAATAACTGGTTAATGAACGTCCGTGGGGACCGGTTCATACGACCTCCGTGTCGTTTGCGGCAGCATTGCCACCTACCTTGGTGGCTTTTTCGAGAAGTGAGCCCGACATCGCTAAATCGGCCACGGTTTGGTGATAAGTTGAAGGGAATTTTTGGCTTGTAACGTGCGTCTCATTCTGTAGCACCTGGCCAATGGGCCACCACCCAGTACGGTCTTGTCCGAAGGGGGTGAGTGGCGTGCAACGCCAGCACGCTGGATCTTGAGCAGGATTGCGGCGAATGGAGTGCAAATTGTCGATTAAGTGCAACTAGCAAGCAAGTTACGAGAATTTCAGCCGCCGTGCGTCACAGCTTACACATGCTTTTTTTGAGAACTTTGGACACTTTGTTAGCGTAGGACTACTAACATCACGTCTTGATGGCGAGCTTTTTGCAGACAACACGTCCAACGCAATTGGACTGCCATCCAAAGTTTGCGGTTCAGCGGCAGCAATCCTGGCAGAGGATTTGCCAGAATTGCCAGCCAGAGGATAGATTCGCGTGCCAGGCGCAGCAGGCCGCTTCCTTCGATTGGAAGCAGCTCTGAGCGGCTTGCAGGCGACAACGTCGCGAGCCCCTCCGGGCGCTTCGAGCAGCGCAGGGATGACCGGTCGGGTTTGTGAAGAGGAGCTTCTATGCATACCGATTATCAGAATCCAGTTCTTCGAGAACTCCGCGATCAGCAAGTCCGCTTTGCGCCGCGCGACAAAAAGATCGAGCAGGTCAACCGGGCCGAAAAGCTGTTGGGCGAAATTGAGCCCGAGGGCACCTACAGCTACGAATTCGTCGTTCATCGCATCACCGATTTCCGGCCCGAGTCGTACCCCAGCCTGAAGCTGACCGGCGACGAAGCGATCCACGATCTGCGGCTGTTCGTCGAAGACGTTTCCGACGCCGCCAATTTGCCGGCCGAATCGGCCGGCGAGCGCGTGCTGACCGTCGAAGAGTTGAGCAAGCTGTTCAAGGTTTCGACCAAGACGATTTCGCGTTGGCGCCAACAAGGGTTGGTCAGCCGGCGATTTGTGTTCGATGGCCGCAAGCGCGTCGGTTTCTTGCAAAGTTCGGTCGATCGGTTCGTGGCCGGCAACGAGGATCGCGTGCATCGCGGCAGCCGTTTCAGCCAATTGAGCGACGAAGAGCGCGAGATGATCATCGACGTGCGCTCGCCGATTGGCGCACGCCGGCGGTTGCCCGGCCGAAGTGACCCGGCGTCTGGCCGAGCACACCAGCCGTAGCGTCGAGACGATCCGCTACACGCTCAAGGCTTTCGACCAGGAACACCCGGAAATGGCGATTTTCCCCGAGAATTCCGGGCCGCTTGTCGGAAGCGAACAAGAAGAAGATCTACCAGTTGTATCGCCGCGGCGTGTCGGTCGACGTGCTGGCCAAGAAGTTCTGCCGCACCAAGACCAGCATTTACCGCGTCATCAACGAGATGCGGGCCGTGCGGATCATGGAGTTGCCGCTGGACTACATGGACAATCGATGTTCGGCAAGGCCAACGCCGAGCAAGGTGATTCTGGGCCCGGTGCCGCAGCGAAGGTCCGGCCGTGAAGAAGGCGCGGCTGCCCAGCGGTCTGCCGCCGTATCTGGCCAGCTTGTACGAAGTGCCGCTGTTGACGCGCGAGCAGGAAGTCCACTACTTCCGCAAGTTCAACTACCTGAAGTACAAGGCCGCCAAGCTGCGCGCAGGGCTCGATCCGCTGCGTGCCAAGAGCAGCGTGATGGACGAAATCGAACAGCTCTACGAAGACGCCGTGGCGACCAAAAACCAGATCATCCGCGCCAATTTGCGGCTGGTGGTTTCGATTGCCAAGCGCCACGTCGGGCCGGTCGACAACTTTTTCGAGCTGGTCAGCGATGGCAACATGTCGCTGATTCGGGCAGTGGAGAAGTTCGACTTCGCGCGCGGCAACAAGTTCAGCACGTATGCTAGCTGGGCGATCATGAAGAACTTCGCCCGCACGATTCCCGACGAATTACGCCGTCGGGACCGCTACCGGACCAGCACGGACGAGATGTTTTCGGCCACGGAAGACGAGCGGAGCGACCAGTACGAGCTGGAAGCTGCCCAACTCGCAGCGGGAGCAGCAGATCGGAAAGATTCTGGAACGACTTGACGATCGCGAGCAGAAGATTATCATTCGACGTTTCGGGCTTGCGCGCGGACACGAGCCGCTGACGCTCAAGGAAGTCGGTGCGGAGATGGGCGTGACGAAGGAGCGGGTACGCCAGATCGAAGCCCGGGCTTTGGGTAAACTGCGTAAGGCGGCGCAGGAAGAGCGGATCGAGATTTCCGGGCCTGTAAGAGGTGCGGCGGGAGATTATCGACAGATTTCCCGGCAGGTATGCTGATTCGGCATAACTCGAGTCGGCAGGTAACTCGAGTTCGGCGGTACTCGAGTCGGCAGAGTAAGAAGTTCATTTGTGGCGCCCCGAGACAGGGGATCGAGCAATTCAGGAGGCGGCGAAGGCTAGCCGAAAAGACCTGTTCGAGGCACTGTCCATCCTGCGCGATAGGCGCAGTCGGCGTGCGCGAATCGTCTTTTTGTTGGCTTTCGCTGCCTTTTCTTTTTTACCCAGGTAGCTGATCGGAGCATTTTTTCGCGGAGTCAGGTTGATCGCGGTTTTTTTCGCGGTGGATGGGTTTTGGCTGCAGCGTGGCCTTGGTTTTCGGGTTTGCCAATCTTGCACGAACGCACTGGAGTCGTTATATTTAGTGGTTTTCGTGGCAGGCTCTCGCAGGCTAGCGTAGCTCAACTGGCAGAGCAGCTGATTTGTAATCAGCAGGTTGTGGGTTCAAGTCCCTCCGCTAGCTCATCCAGTGAGCTTCGGATTTCTTGTGCCTTTGATCCGGCTGGCAACACATCGGTTGGTGACGGCTGATGGTGATGTTGGTGGATTGCCGTGGCGCAAGGCTCAGGCATCGAGAAGTGTGGCGTGTCGGTGGCCCCCGCGTGGCGAGATGGGCATTCGAATCAAATTGACGGGGGGTTTCCCGAGCGGTCAAAGGGGTCAGACTGTAAATCTGATGGCTATGCCTTCACAGGTTCGAATCCTGTACCCCCCAATTAATTCTCAGATATGCACGCGATTGGTCGATGTGCTGGCGATTGATAAAAGCGGAAAATAAAGCGGCAAGATTGTGGCGGGTATTGGGAGTGCGGGTGTAGCTCAATGGTAGAGCAATAGCCTTCCAAGCTAAAGACGAGGGTTCGATTCCCTTCACCCGCTTGGAGTTGAGCAAAAGTGGAATTGAGCAGGGAACGGATGGAATTAGGACGCATGTCGATCGACTGCTGTGGCCCCCGGGTAATTGATGGGCGGATCGGGGTGGTTTTGCCGAGCGGGCTGCAGCCTCGGGGTTCGGCAAGCCGTGCAACCTTGGTCGCCAGATCAAGCTGCTGTAGCTCAGTTGGTAGAGCGCGTCCTTGGTAAGGACGAGGTCATGGGTCCGAGTCCCATCAGCAGCTCCTCGATGGTAGTTTTTGCAGTCGCTCTGAGTTTCGGGGCGATCTGAAAGAAGTGAAAGTGAAGTAGTCAGGCCCGCTTGTACGCAGGGCCGGTTGTAGACAGGCCCGCTTGAACCAACGCAGGGAGATAGAGTCAGAATGGCCAAGGCAAACTTTGAACGCACCAAACCACACGTAAACGTCGGCACGATCGGCCACATTGACCACGGCAAGACGACCCTCACGGGCGCGATTCTCGCCGTCCAGGCCGCGAAGGGCCTGGCGCAAACGAAATCGTATGCCGATATCGCCAAGGGCGGTACGGTCCGCGACGAAACCAAAACCGTCACGATCGCCGTCAGCCACGTCGAGTACGAGACGGCCAAGCGCCACTATGCTCACATCGACTGCCCGGGCCACGCCGACTTCATCAAGAACATGATCACCGGCGCAGCCCAGATGGACGGGGCCATCCTCGTCGTCTCGGCGGCCGACGGCCCGATGCCCCAGACCCGCGAACACATCCTGCTGGCCCGCCAGGTCGGTGTGCCGGCGCTGGTTTGCTTCCTGAACAAGATCGACCTGGTGGACGATCCCGAATTGCTCGAGCTGGTCGAGATGGAATTGCGAGAGTTGCTCACGCACTACGGCTTCCCGGGCGATGAAATCCCGATCATTCGTGGTGCCGGCCGTCCGGCCTACGATCACCCCAAGGATCCGGACAAGATCAAGTGCATCGAAGAGCTGTTGGATGCAGTTGATTCGTACATTCCGGAGCCGACCCGCGAGGTCGACAAGCCGTTCCTGATGGCCATTGAAGACGTGTTCTCGATCGAAGGCCGCGGTACCGTGGCCACGGGTCGAGTGGAGCGCGGCCGGGTCAAGGTCGGTGAAGAAGTGGCCATCATCGGCCTGGTCAAGGACCAGCGCAAGACGATCGTCACCGGCGTGGAAATGTTCAACAAGACGATGGATCAGGCGCAAGCCGGCGACAACGTCGGTTGCTTGTTGCGTGGTCTGAAGCGCGAAGACATCGAGCGCGGCCAGGTGTTGGCCAAGCCGGGTTCGATCACGCCGCACACCAAGTTCGAAGCCGAAGTGTACGTGCTCTCGAAGGAAGAAGGCGGCCGCCATACGCCGTTCTTCAGCGGCTACCGTCCGCAGTTCTATTTCCGCACCACCGACGTGACGGGCAGCTCCAACTTGATGGGCGATGCTGAAATGTGCATGCCGGGCGACAACGCTCGCTTGAACATCGAGCTGATCTGCCCGATCGCCATGGACGAAGGTGTTCGTTTTGCCATCCGCGAAGGCGGCAAGACGGTCGGTTCGGGCGTGGTGACGAAGATTATCGAGTAGGACGATTTTGGAGTTGGCTGTTTTGTCCGCGCGAGGACAAGCTAGGAGTCTGTTTAGGGGTGTAGCTCAATTGGCAGAGCGCTGGTCTCCAAAACCAGAGGTTGCGAGTTCAATTCCCGCCGCCCCTGCCAGTCACGCTCACGTCGGGAGGTTGTTCCAACGCGAATCGCCTCCCGACGTGGCCATTTTTTCGCAGCGTTCACGGTTCGGCTGCAAGCCGGGCGACGAAGACGTGCTGCGAAAAAGCCCGTGGGGGATTGCGGACGTTTGTTGGAAAATCGAAGCCAGGCATTGCGGCGATATCGCGAGTCGCTCTAGTGGGTTTGGTTGCAAGAGTAGCTGAGCGGGAGAAGTCGATCAGGTTGTCGAGTGCGTGTGGTTGGTAGCCATAACGGAGCGATTGGCCCAAGGATGCGGTTTATGGTCAAAGAGGGAAATACCGCGTTGAATCCGTTTTGGCGAGAGCTATTCAGCGCCGGCGTCTACAAGCGGAGCCAGGGTCGCATTGCGCGGCAGGTGACGTTTGCGGCCATTGTCGTGATGGTAGCGCTGGGGGCCTGGTCGTTGAAGGGTTTTCTCACGCAAAGCGTGTCGAACCTGACGACGGTTTACATTGCGTCCACGGCGGTGCTGGTGTTGGGAATGTGGTTGGCGTTTCGGCTGGTCAACATGCCGCGATTTGCCGACTTCCTGATCGCGGTGGAAGCGGAAATGAACAAGGTTTCGTGGCCCACGCGGCTCGAACTGGTGCGCAGTTCGATCGTGGTCATTTTCACGATCTTCGGTTTGATGTTCGCGCTGTTCATGTTCGACATTATTTGGCGGCTGTTGCTGAGTGCCGTGGGCGTGTTCGGTGGTGGCGGCGGGTGAGCTTCGATTGAGGGGCTGTGACGTTACGGGGCCGAGGCGTTAAGGGGACGTGGTGTGAGCGACGAACTGAACAATTCGACGGATGAGCCGCGCTCGGACGCCCATGGCGCCGTGCCGTCGGGAGTTCATGCCGACGAGTCCCACGAGCCCACGGCTGAACCGACATCGGGCGAGCCGGTTTCGGTCGACACCCAATCGGAGCCGACGGCCGAAGCGTCCGCAACCGGCCATGGCGAGACGGAAGCTGGCGAAGTTTCCGCCGCTGGCGATCATGCAGCAGCGAGTGATGATTCGGAAGCCGTCGAAAGGCCTTCACGCGGACCCATCGAGCTTACGCCCCAGCCCGACCGGCCTGAACCGACCGGTAAGCGCGACTGGTACATTTTGAAGGTGCAGAGCAATCGAGAGGATTCCATCCGCGAGGCTTTGCAACGCAAAATTGCCATGGCGGGCCTGCAGGACTTTTTCGGCGAAGCCATCGTGCCGATCGAAATGGTCTCGGAGTTCAAGAACGGCAAGAAACGGATCGTCAAACGGAAGCTATATCCGGGCTACCTGGTCGTCAACATGGAGTTGAACGAGGACACCTGGTTCCTGGTGCGTGAAACGCACGGCATTGGCGACTTCACCGGTTCGGGCGGCAAGCCCAGCCCGATGTTGCCGCACGAAGTGGCCCGCATCCTCAGCAAGCAAGAAGAGAAGACGGACGAAGCCCCGAAGTTGAACATCAAGTTCCGCCCCGGCGATCGCGTGAAGATCACCGAGGGAACGTTCGAAAACTTCGAGGGCGACGTCGACGCGATCGACGAAGCCAACGGCCGCGTGACGGTAATGATCAACATCTTCGGGCGATCGACGCCCGTCGAACTCGAATACTGGCAAGTAGAAACGCTTTAGTCAAGAAACAGTAACTCTGTAGAAACCGCCGTAGCGAGCGCCGTCTGAGCGTACTCCCGGCCCGACCCACAAGCAGCAAAACTCGCGGTAAGTCATGGCAAAACAACTCGTAGCTCAAGTCAAGTTCCAGGTTCCCGGCGGCCAGGCAACCCCGGCTCCGCCGGTCGGCACGGCCTTGGGCCGTTTCGGCGTGAACCTGGGCCAATTCGTCATGCAGTTCAATGAACGGACGCGCGAGGCGAACGGCATGCCCATACCGGTTGTGGTCAGCGTCTACAACGACCGCAGCTTCGATTTCATCACCAAGAGTCCGCCGGCGGCCGGCGCTGCTGAAGCAAGCGGCGAGCATCGCCAAGGGTTCCGGCGTGCCGAACAAGGAAAAGGTGGGCAAGGTCACGCAGGCCCAGATCGAAAACATCGTCAAGCTCAAGCTGGCGGACCTGAATGCCCGCGACGTCGATCATGCCAAGCGCATGATCGAAGGCACGGCCCGCAGCATGGGAATCACCGTGGAAGGTTAGGTCGGCCGAAGATTGAGTCGGCACAGAATAAGCCGACTCGCGCATAGGTGCAGACTGGCACGTAGCGATCGGAAATTTCAATAACGTCCAGCAACACGTTTCGCAACGAATCAGCGCAATCATGACTCACCTATCAAAACGCATGAAGTCGATGGCTCCCAAGACGCCCGACAAGCACACGACGGTCCCTTTGGATCAGGCCGTGACCTTGCTCAAGCAATTCAACAACACCAAGTTCGACCAGACGGTCGAGATTGTCATGCGGTTGGGCATTGATCCGAAGCAGGCCGATCAACTCGTGCGTGGCTCGATCGTGCTGCCGCACGGCATTGGCAAGAAGCTGCGGGTGATTGTGTTCGCCAAGGGCGACATGGCGGAAACCGCCAAGGCTGCCGGCGCCGATGAAGTTGGCGCCGACGACCTGGCCAAGAAGATCAAGGACGGCTGGACCGATTTCGACGTTTGCATCGCCGCTCCCGACATGATGGGCCTGGTCGGTCCGCTGGGGCGCGTGCTCGGCCCTCGCGGCCTGATGCCCTCGCCGCGTGCCGGCACGGTCACGCCCGAAGTCGCCAAGACGGTCAAAGAATACAAGGCCGGCAAGGTCGAGTTCCGCAACGACGCCGGCGGCAACGTGCATGCCGTCGTCGGCAAGCTGAGCTTCACCGCCCAGCAACTGACGGAAAATATTCAAGCCTTCATTCACTATGTGATGGGTATCAAGCCGCACTCGGTGAAGGGCAACTACCTGAAGGGAACTTCGATCAGCGCCACGATGAGCCCGGGCATCCGGATTCCCGCTTAGCGTTAATTGAAGTTGGAACGAATCGCCCGGTGCCGGGCTCGCGATTGATAACCGCTGAAACTACTGGAATCCGTGGGCAGCCGACCGCGACGAGCGATCAGGATAGCCCCCTCAAAAACGAAAAGCCTTCGCCATGAGTAAATACGTCAAGGATCTGGTGACGAAAGACCTGCAGCAACGCTTTCAAGGCGTGAACGACGCCTTGCTGGTGAGCGTTGCCGGTCTCACTGCAATCAAGAATTACGAGCTGCGCAAGCAACTGCGTGGCCAGGACATCCACCTGCTGGTCGTGAAGAACAGCATGGTGCGACGGGCTACCGAGGGAACGCCGTTGGCCGCCGCCTTCGATCAGGCTGAGGGCTCGCTGGCCGTCGTCTGGGGCTCAACCGACATCGTCTCGTTGGCCAAGACCATTACCAAATTTGCCGAAGACAAGAACTTCGCCCCGTTGCAGACACGCGGCGGCGTGATGGACGGTGCTCGGCTCACGGCCGCAGCAAGTCAAGGAAGTCAGCTCCTGGCCCAGCCGCGAGGAGCAACTCAGCCTGCTCATTGGTCAGATCCTCGGTCCGGGAGCCAAGCTGGCCGCGCAATTGCTCGGCCCGGGTGGCGCGTTGGCCAGTCAGATCAAGCAAAAGTCCGAGGAAGAGGAAAAGAGCGCGGAGTCGGCCGAAGCGCCGGCTGCCGGCTGAGTTGTTTGAGCCGTTGCCGGCCGAGTTCGTGTTCCCCGCAACAAACCAGGTTTTCTTAAACGTCCAAACCGTAAAGACCCACTAGAACTAGCGCGTCGCCGAACTTCCTGCGTTGTGATTCCTTCGGCACGCTCGTAAGTGAGAAAGGATCGATTTCCCCATGGCAACCGATACAGCCACGGTCGAGTATTCTGCAGACACCAAGTCGATGGGCGACAAGATTGTCCAATTGACGCTGAAGCAAGCCAAGGAGCTCAGCGACTACTTGGAGAACGTCCACGGCATCAAGGCAGCCGCAGGCGGCGCCGTGATGATGGCCGGTCCGGTGGGCGGCGGCGGCGCCGCGGAGAAGCCCGCCGAGAAGACCGAATTTGACGTGGTCCTCGAGGGCTTCGGCGACAAGAAGATCGGCGTCATCAAGGTCGTCCGTGCAGCCACGGGCTTGGGCCTCAAGGAAGCCAAGGATCTGGTCGAAGGCGTGCCCAGCAAGGTCAAGGAAGGCATCTCCAAGGAAGACGCGGAGAAGCTCAAGAAGGAGCTCGTCGAGGCCGGTGCTACGGTTTCGATCAAGTAAGCGGTTTTGCGTCGTAAACCGTCGATTGTATTCGTCGCCGCGGCCCGCCACGAAATAGTGCGGGCGCAGGCGCCGCGAGTTGCAGCTTTGGCAGCACCCTGGACCAACTACCTGCGATTGTGGTGGGTTTTGGTAGGCGGCTGCGCCCCTCGTGGCGCATGCGACCGCTGTTTGACCTTTCGCTTACACCTTTAAGGAGCGCAAGCCCTTATGGCCACTTCGGCAGAACGACGTCTGCGACCGAAAGAAATCCGCCGCTTTGGTTCGCATTCGGGAACATCAACCGATCCCGGATCTGACGGACATCCAGACCCGCAGCTACGATGCGTTTCTCCAGCTGGACGTTGCGAACGAAAAGCGCAAGGACCAAGGGATCGAAGGCGTCCTGCGGGAAATCTTCCCGATCGAGAGCTACGACAAGACGCTCCGGCTGGAATACGTGCGCTATGAGTTGGGCAAGCCTCGCTACGAGCCCGACGAATGCCGGCAACTGCGCCTGACCTATGGCCGGCCGTTCAAGGTCTGGCTCCGTCTGACCAAAGAGCAGCCGGTCGAGGAAGAGGTCTACCTGGGCGACATGCCGATCATGCTCGGCGGCGGCGAATTCATCATCAACGGCGCCGAACGCGTGGTCGTCAGCCAGTTGCACCGCAGCCCCGGCGTCGACTTCGTCACCGAAATGGAAGGCAACGAGCGCCGGCTGCACAATTGCCGCATCATCCCCGAACGCGGCAGTTGGATCGAATTGAACGTCAGCAAGAAGGACGTGCTGACCGTCCGCATCGATCAGAGCGGCAAGTTCTCGGCGCTGACGCTGCTGCGGGCCATGGACCCGAAATACAGCCAGAACTCCGACCTGCTGCGCGTCTTCTTCGAGACCCACGACGAGAAGGTCGTCGACGGCCGCAGCGTTTCCAAGATCGAAGGCAAGATCGCCGTTGGCGACGTGGTTTATCCGGCCAGCAGCGAAAAGGCCGGCGAAATCATCGTCGAGAGCGGCCAGAAGATCACCAAGAACGCCGCCGAGTTGATCTGCACCTCGGGCTTGACCACGCGTCGAGTTGATGGCCGACTCGAAGGACGTTCTGCTGTTCAATACGCTCCAGGACGACAGCACGGCCAGCCACGAAGAGGCCTTGCTGAAGATCTATCAGCGTCTGCGGCCCGGCAATCCGCCGCAGTTGGAAAAGGCCAAGTCCCTGTTCCACGAAAAGTTCTACGACACCAACCGTTACCGGCTGGGCAAGGTCGGCCGCTTCCGCATCAATCGTAAGCTCGGGCTCAACATTCCCGAGAGCGAAATGACCCTGCGGGCCGACGACCTGATCGCCGCCATCAAGTACCTGCTGCGGTTGCGCGCCGATGATCCCAAGAGCGAAGTCGACGACATCGATCACTTGGGCAATCGACGTCTGCGAACCATCGACGAGTTGGCCTGCGACGAACTGCGCAAGGGCTTTCTCAAGCTGCGCCGCACCGTGCAGGAACGGATGAGCCTGAAGGACGTCGAAGACATGACGCCCCGCAGCCTCATCAATCCCAAGAGCATTTCGGCCGCCATTGAATACTTCTTCGGCCGCGGCGAACTGTCGCAGGTCGTCGACCAGACCAACCCGCTGTCGATGCTCACGCACGAGCGGCGTTTGTCGGCCTTGGGCCCGGGCGGTTTGAACCGCAAGCGAGCCGGCTTCGAAGTCCGCGACGTGCATATTTCGCACTACGGCCGCATCTGCCCGATCGAGACGCCGGAAGGTACGAACATCGGTTTGATCTCCAGCCTGGCCATCTATGCCGGCGTCGACGAGTACGGCTTCCTGGTCACGCCCTATCGCAAGATCCACAAGGGCAAGCTGGCCGACGAGGTCGTCTGGCTGCGGGCCGATCAGGAGAGCGAAGCCTACCTGGCTCCGGCCGACACCAAGGTCGAGAACGGCAAGCTGGTGGGCGGATTGCAAGGCGACAACATCATCGCCCGCTATCGGGCCGACTTCGTGCTCGTGCCGATCGACAAGATCGAGTACATGGACGTGGCGCCCAGCCAGATGGTCGGCGTTTCGGCCGGCTTGATTCCCTTCCTCGAACACGACGACGCCAACCGAGCCCTGATGGGTTCCAACATGCAACGCCAGGCCGTGCCGCTGTTGATCAGCGAGCCGCCGATCGTGGCTACCGGCATGGAGAAGGACGTGGCCGTGAACTCGGGCATGTTGGTCCGGGCCCACAAGAAGGGCACCGTCACGCTACGTCGACGCCGCACGCATCGAAATCGGCGAAGAAGTCTATCTGCTCCGCAAGTACGTCGGCCTGAACGAGCGAACCTGCCAGAACCAGAAGCCGATCGTCGAAGTCGGCCAGAAGGTGGAAAAGGGTCAGGTCATTGCCGACGGTGCGGGCACGTTCCGCGGCGAGTTGGCGTTGGGCCGCAACGTGCTGGTGGGCTTCATGGTCTGGGACGGCTTCAACTTCGAAGACGCGATCATCATCAGCGAAGAGCTGGTGAAGCAAGACACCTACACGTCGATCCACATCGAAGAATTCGACATCGAAATCCGCGAGACCAAGCTGGGGCGCGAAGAGTTCACTCGCGACATTCCCAATGTCAGCGAAAAGGCCCTCCGCAACCTCGACGAAGGCGGCATCGTTCGCACCGGCACGTATGTCCGGCCGGGCGACATCCTGGTCGGCAAGGTCTCGCCCAAGTCGAAGACCGAGCTGACTCCCGAAGAGAAGCTGCTGCACGCCATCTTCGGCCGCGCCGGCGAAGACGTGAAGAACGACTCGCTGGAAGTTCCCTCGGGCGTGGAAGGCATCGTCATCAACACGCAGAAGTTCTCCCGCCGGCTGAGCCTGTCGGACGACGAACGCAAGGCTTTCGAAAAGGCCTTGAAGGACGCCGAAGCCGAGGGCAATGCCCGCATCGCCGAGACCTTCGGCCGTCTGGTCGAGGAGATCGAAGGCATCCTGCAGCGCGAGCTGACCGACGAAGAAGGAAATCGCCTGGTGGTCAACCAGGAGCACAAGTTCGTGGCCGAGCAGGCGGCTCGGTTCAAGCTCGACTCGCTCGACGTTCGCAGCCCCGAGCGGAAGAAGGCCGTCGAAGCGGCCTACAAGACCGGCTGGGTGGCGGTCGAGGCGGCCACCGATGAACGCGACCGCCGCTTGAACTCGATGAAGCGCGGCGATGAACTGCGCAGCGGCGTGTTGCAAATGGTCAAGGTCTACATCGCGGCCAAGCGCGTGATTTCGGTCGGCGACAAGATGGCCGGTCGTCACGGTAACAAGGGCGTGATCGCCAAGATTCTGCCCCAGGAGGACATGCCCTTCCTGGCGGACGGCACCAGCCTGCAAATCATGCTCAATCCGCTGGGCGTGCCCAGCCGTATGAACGTGGGCCAGATTCTCGAGACGCACTTGGGCTGGGCCGGCGCCAAGCTGGGGTTCCAGGCCGTGACGCCCGTCTTCGACGGCGCCACGGAGGAAACCATCCATTCCTGCCTCAAGGAAGCCAACCTGCCGATCAACGGCAAGATCCAGCTTTGCGACGGCCGCACGGGCGAACCGATGGAGCAGCAGACGACGGTCGGCTACATCTACATGCTCAAGCTGCATCACCTGGTCGACGACAAGGTGCATGCCCGCTCGACGGGCCCCTATTCGTTGATCACGCAACAACCGCTCGGCGGCAAGGCTCGCTTCGGCGGCCAGCGGTTTGGAGAAATGGAAGTCTGGGCGCTCGAGGCCTATGGCGCCGCATACATCCTGCAAGAGTTGCTGACCGTCAAGAGCGACGACGTCGAAGGTCGCACCAAGATTTACGAGTCGATGGTCAAAGGCGAAAACACGCTCGAAGCCGGCACCCCGGCCAGCTTCGACGTTTTGACCAACGAAATTCGCGGTTTGGGACTCAACATGCAACTGGAGAAGCGCACCGTGTGAGGTTTGTCAGCCGGAATGCCGCGTTTCCAAGTGTCCTGTTATCCCGCGCAAAAGACCCAATTCCCCGCCACCGCAAGGCGAGCCCGACAAGGAGTCTGAACAGTGAGCATCGGCGAAAGCTCTTACGATCGGATTAACGACTACGCGTCGGTGAAGATCAGCCTAGCCCGACCGCACGACATTCGCAGTTGGTCGTTCGGCGAGGTGAAGAAGCCTGAAACGATCAACTACCGCACGTACCGTCCGGAAAAGGACGGCTTGTTCTGCGAGCGCATCTTTGGCCCTGAAAAGGACTGGGAATGCTCCTGCGGCAAGTACCGCGGCATGAAGTACAAGGGCATGATCTGCGACCGCTGCGGCGTCAAGGTCACGCACAGCCGCGTGCGCCGCAAGCGCATGGGCCATATCGAGCTGGCCGCCCCGGTCGTACACATCTGGTTCTTCAAGGCCATGCCCAGCCGGTTGGGCAACCTGCTCGACATGAAGACCACCAGCCTGGAAAAAGTCATTTACTTCCAGGATTACGTGGTCGTCGACCCCAAGGACACGCCGCTCAAGCGGCAGCAACTGCTGACCGAGGAAGAATACCGCGCCGCCCGTGAAACCTACGGCGAGGGCGCCTTCGACGCCGACATGGGCGCCGAGGCCGTGCGCAAGCTGCTGGCCAATCTCGACCTGGTCGAGCTCTCCAAGGAGCTGCGCATCCAGTTGTCCGAAACCGGCTCCAAGCAGAAGCAAAAGGATCTGATCAACCGGCTGAAGATCGTCGAGAGCATCCGCGACAGCGACAACAAGCCGGAGTGGATGGTGCTGGACGTGATTCCGGTGATCCCGCCCGATCTGCGCCCGCTGGTGCTGCTCGATTCGGGCAATTTCGCGACCAGCGACCTGAACGACCTGTACCGCCGCATCATCAACCGCAATAACCGGCTCAAGAAGCTGGTCGACCTGAACGCGCCGGAAGTCATCATCCGCAACGAGAAGCGGATGCTGCAGCAATCGGTCGACGCCCTGTTCGACAACAACCGTTGCAAGCGGCCGGTGCTCGGATCGAGCAATCGCCCGCTCAAGTCGCTGACCGACATGATCAAGGGCAAGCAAGGCCGGTTCCGCGAGAACCTGCTCGGCAAGCGCGTCGACTATTCCGCGCGAAGCGTGATCGTGGTCGGCCCCGCCTTGCGGTTGCACCAGTGCGGTTTGCCCAAGAAGATCGCGCTCGAACTGTTCCAGCCGTTCATCATCCGGCGCCTCAAGGAGCTCGGCCATGCCGACACCATCAAGAGCGCCAAGAAGATGCTGGAGCGCAAGGACGACGAAGTCTGGGATATTCTCGAAGAAGTGATTCGCAACCATCCCGTGTTGCTGAATCGCGCTCCGACGCTGCACCGCATGGGTATCCAGGCCTTCGAGCCGATGCTGGTCGAAGGCAATGCCATCAAGCTGCATCCGCTGGTCTGCAAGGGCTTCAACGCCGACTTCGACGGCGACCAGATGGCCGTCCACTTGCCGCTGTCGATCGAGGCCCAGGTCGAAGCCCACACGCTGATGATGTCGACCAACAACATCTTCAGCCCGGCCAACGGCGCCCCGATCATCAGCCCTTCGCAGGACGTCGTGATGGGCTGCTATTACATGACCATGTCGCTCCCCGACCGCCGGGGCGAGGGCATGATCTTCAGCTCGCATTCCCGAACTGCACCTGGCTTTCGGCCTGGGCAAGATCGATACGCATGCCCGCATCAAGCTCAAGCTGCCCCCCAATCGCCGCTTGAAGACCGACACGGGCGACGCCCAGGCCGGCGCCATCATCGAAACCACGGTCGGCCGCGTGATCTTCAACGACGTGTTGCCTGACGGCATGCCGTTCTACAACATCCCCATGCGTTCGAGCGAATTGGCCAAGGTGATTTCCGATTGCTACGCCATTCTCGGCCGTCGCGAGACGATCGATCTGCTCGACAACATGAACAAGGCCGGCTTCCGCGAAAGCACCGCGCAGCGGTCTGTCGTTCGCTACCGACGACTTGATCACTCCGCCCAGCAAGACCCGCATCATCAACGACGCGGAGAAGACGGTCCTCAAGTTCCAGAAGCTGTATCAACGCGGCGTGATCACCGAAGTCGAACGCTACAACCAGGTGCTCGATGCCTGGACGCACGCTCGCGAACGCATCACCACGGAAATGATGACGGAGTTGGAGAACGATCATCGTTTCCCCGGCTACGTCAACCCGATCTATCTGATGGCTCACTCCGGTGCCCGAGGCGGCGTCGAGCAGATTCGCCAGTTGGCAGGCATGCGCGGTTTGATGGCCAAGCCGTCAGGCAAGATTATCGAGACGCCCATCAAGGCCAACTTCCGCGAAGGCCTGTCGGTGCTCGAGTATTTCAGCTCGACGCACGGTGCCCGCAAGGGTTTGGCCGATACGGCCCTGAAGACGGCCGACTCGGGTTACCTGACCCGCAAGCTGGCCGACGTGGCCCAGAACGTGGTCATCACGGCCCACGATTGCGGAACCACGCAAGGCATCACCAAGGGCGTGATCTACCGCGGCGAGAAGGTCGAGGTCCGCCTGGCCGATTCGATCCGCGGCCGCGTCAGCCGAGCCAACATCGTCAACCCCATCACCGATGAAGTGATCGTTCGCGAGAACGAGATGATCACCATCGCGATCGCCCGCCGGATCGAGGAGCTGGGCCTGGAAAAGATCCAGGTTCGCAGCCCCATGACGTGCGACGCCACACTGGGCATTTGCCGCTGCTGCTACGGCATGGATCTCTCGACCGGCACGCTGGTCGAAGAGGGCATGGCCGTGGGCATCATCGCCGCCCAGAGCATCGGCGAGCCGGGTACGCAGTTGACCATGCGAACGTTCCACATCGGTGGCACGGCTGCTCGCGCGGTCGAAGAGAGCGAACTCAAGGCCAAGAAGGAAGGCATCGCCAAGTTCACGCGGCTCAAGGTCGTTCGCAACGACGAGGGCCAGCAGGTCGTGCTCACCCGCAACGGTGAAATCTCCCTGATCGACCCCAAGGGGCGCGAGCTGGAGAAGTACGAAGTTCCGGCCGGTGCTTACCTGAAGGTCGAAGAGAACCAGGAAGTCAAAATCGGCACGGTCCTCTGCCAGTGGGATCCGCACAGTATCCCCATCCTCGCGGAAGTCGGCGGCAAGGTTCGCTTCGAGGACGTTATCGAAGGCGAGACGATGCGGTCCGAGAAGGATCCCAGCGGTCACATCCGCAAGCTCATCATGGAGCACAAGGGCGAACTGCACCCGCAGGTCATCCTGGAAGACGAGAGCGGCAAGATCCTCGACTTCTACTACATGCCTGAAAAGGCCCACATCGAAGTCAGCGAAGGCACCCAGGTCTCGGCCGGTACGCTGTTGGCCAAGACGCCGCGCGAAGTCTCCGGTACGCAGGACATCACCGGCGGTTTGCCCCGAGTCACCGAAATCTTCGAGGCTCGCAAGCCGAAGGATCCGGCCGTCATCGCCGAGATCGACGGCACCGTCGAACTGCTGGGCGAGAAGCGCCGCGGCAAGCGGACCATCATCGTCCGCAGCGAAAGCGGCATCGAACGTGAACACCTGGTCTCGCACGGCAAGCACCTTCGCGTGCATGCCGGTGACTTTGTTCGGGCCGGCGAGGCGCTGGTCGACGGGCCGCTGGTGCCGCACGACATCCTCCGCATCTCCGGCGAAGAGGCCGTGCAGCAGTACCTGACTCGCGAAATCCAGAACGTGTACCGCAGCCAGCGCGTCGAAATCGACGACAAGCACATCGAGATCATCGTCGCCCAGATGCTCCGCAAGGTGCGCATCGAAAGCGTCGGCGATACCGGCCTGCTGCCAGGCAGCGTGATGGATCGTTTCGAGTTCCGCGGGCACAACCAGAACTTGCACGGCTCGTTGAAGATCAGCGACAAGGGCGACAGCGATTTTGCCCTCGGTTCGATCGTCCCCAAGGACGCCATCGAACAGGTCAACGCTCAGATCGAGGCTCTCGGCGGCGACGTCGTCAAGGGCACCAAGCCCAAGCCGGCCACGGCCAGCACCCAATTGCTGGGCATCACCAAGGCCTCGGTGCAAAGCGCCAGCTTCATCTCGGCCGCCAGCTTCCAGGAAACGACCAAGGTGCTGACCGAAGCCGCTTTGGCGGGCAAGGTCGACCGCCTGGTCGGCTTGAAGGAAAACGTGATCCTGGGCCACCTTGTTCCGGCCGGCACCGGGTTCCACACCTACCAGGAGTCGGAAGTCCGCATTCGGCCGCACGCCCTCGAGGCTTTGGCCGCCGAGAAGGACCGGGTTCTTTCCAAGAGCTTCCCGCTGCTCGACGGTGGCGACGACAACGGCAACACGGCTTCGGCCGCCAGCCGCAAGCCCAGCGAAGCGCCGACGGGCGGATTGGACGCCCTGTTGGGAGGGAGTGAATCGAAGTAATGCCGCGATTGCGGCCGAAAACCCGGTGAAATCAGCACGATTTAACGTAATTTGCAGGCGAAAAGGTCCGGATTGACAATCTCGGCCATTCGGCTACCTTAATAAGTTCTCGATATTTTCTGTCGTCGTCCGCTGCTCGGCGATGGCACTGACACGCTGCGAGCACGAAAGCTGCCTCCACATGCCGACAATCAATCAATTAGTCAAGAAGAACCGCCGGCCTCCGCGCAAGTTCAGCAAGTCGCCGGTGCTGGATCGCTGCCCGCAAAAGCGGGGCGTCTGCTTGCAGGTCAAGACGATGACCCCCAAGAAGCCGAACTCGGCCTTGCGCAAGATCGCCCGCGTGCGGTTGTCCAACGGCAAGGAAGTCACGGTCTACATTCCGGGCGAAGGGCACAGCCTGCAGGAACACTCGATCGTGCTGGTGCGTGGCGGCCGCGTCCGCGACTTGCCGGGCGTTCGCTACCATATTGTCCGTGGCGCGCTCGATACGCTCGGCGTCGAAGGCCGTAAGCAATCGCGCAGCTTGTACGGAGCCAAGAAGACGGCCAAGTAGTCGTCTAGTCGTCCAAATAATTGCATTTTGTTTGCCCACCGAGCCCGGATCAATTCCGCACGGTCGGTAGACTTTACTTACCGAATCATTTGCCGCAGTACTGCTAGGAATTCTCTCATGGGCCGCATTACCGCTAGCCGCGAAACACTTGTTCCCGATCCTCGTTATGGGTCGTTGCTGGCCAGCAAGTTCGTCAACTGCCTGATGCACGACGGCAAGAAGAGCGTTGCCCAGGGGGTCTTTTACAAGGCCTTGGACATCGTCAAGGAGAAGATCGGGGATGTCGAGCCCATCGACGTCTTCACCACGGCCGTCAACAACGTGAAGCCCGAAGTCGAAGTCCGCTCGAAGCGCGTCGGCGGTGCCGCATACCAGGTGCCGATGCAGGTCAATCGCACGCGTCAACAGTCGCTGGCGATTCGTTGGTTGTTGCTGGCGGTTCGCGAGAAGAAGGGCCGGCCCATGCACGAGAAGCTGGCCGACGAACTGGTCGCCGCCTACAAGCGGGAAGGCGCCGCCGTCACCCGTCGCGACAATGTGCATCGCATGGCCGACGCCAACAAGGCCTTCGCCCATTTCGCCTGGTAGTTGAGTAGTGCGTTGTACTTGGCCAGTGGTCGGTGGCTGGTGGTCAGTGGCTTGATGATGTGAACGATACTAGCCACTAGCTACAAACCACTAGCCACTCTTCGAATGGCACGCCAGCTCTCTCAGATCCGCAACATCGGCATCATCGCTCATATCGATGCCGGCAAGACCACCGTCACTGAGCGGATGCTGTTCTATGCCGGTGCGACGCACCGCATGGGCGAGGTCGACAAAGGGACCACCGTCACTGACTTCGATCCCGAAGAGCAGCAGCGCGGCATCACCATCTTCTCCGCCTGCGTGACGTTCGAGTGGAATGACGTCGTCGTCAACCTGATCGATACGCCGGGCCACGTCGATTTCACGGCCGAAGTGGAACGCAGCCTGCGCGTGCTGGACGGCGGCGTGGTGGTGTTCAGCGCCCGCGAAGGAGTTGAAGCCCAGAGTGAAACGGTCTGGCGCCAGGCCGATCGCTACAAGGTTCCGCGGCTGGCGTTCATCAACAAGATGGACCGCGAAGGCGCCGACTTCTTCGGCACGCTCACCGAAATCCGCGAGCGGCTCGATTCCAACCCCGTAGCGTTGCACATCCCCGTCGGCGTCGGTCCGCCGCACATGCCCGATGCGTTCCGCGGCATCATCGATCTGGTGCGGATGAAAATGCTCACCTTCCCGGCTGAGAGCCAGGGATCGGAAGTGCTCGTCCAGGAAATTCCCGCCGAGTTGGCCGACCAAGCCAAGGAGTGGCACGATTCGATGCTCGAAAAGCTGTACGACTACAGCAACGAGCTGGTCGAATTGGTACTCTCGGAATCGCACGTGCCCGAGGAGCTATTGATCAAGGTGATTCGTGAGGCCACGGTGCATCGGCTGATCGTGCCGGTGTTCTGCGGCTCGGCCCTGGACCATGTCGGCATTCAGCCGCTGTTGGACGCGGTGGCGCTGTACTTGCCCAGCCCGGCCGACGTGCCGCCGGTGCAAGGTTCCGATCCCAAGAATCTCAGCCATAAGCTCGAGCGCAAGGCCGACGTCGATGAGCCGTTTTGTGGTCTGGTGTTCAAGATCCAGGCCGACAAGCACGGCGATCTGCACTATGTTCGCGTCTATTCCGGACGGCTCAAGGCCAACACCCGGGCCTACAATCCCGGCAAGGACAAGAAGGAAAACGTCAGCCAGTTGTGGCACGTGCAGGCCGACCGCCGCGAGCAGGTCGAATCGGTCGAGGCGGGCGATATTGTCGGCCTCATCGGTCTGCGCAACTCGATCACCGGCGACACGATCTGCGATGCCAAGGAGCCGATCCTGCTGGAGTCGATCACGTTCCCGGATACGGTCATCTCGATGGCCATCGAGCCGGAGACTTCGGCCGAACGCAAGAAGCTGGCCGACGCGCTGGAGATGCTGAAGCGTCAGGATCCCACCTTCCGGGCGTCGGAGAGTTCCGAAACCGGCCAGACTCTGATCAGCGGCATGGGCGAGCTGCACCTGGAAGTCATCAAGCATCGCCTGTTGCGAGACTTTCACCTCGACGTCCGCGTTCACAAGCCGCGCGTCAGCTACCGCGAAACCGTGCAACAACCGGCTGAAGTCGTCGGCGAATGCCGCCAGCAGATGTCCGGCCAGACGTTCTTTGCGCGCGTCAAGATCCGGCTGGAGCCGTACGCCGGCGAGCGCTCGATGCCGGTGGTGGACCAATCGGGCGGTTCGATCCCCGAAGCCTTTCTGACTGCGGTCATGGAAGTTCTCAACCAGCAGGTCGAAGGGAGCGGGTCGTTGGGTTTCCCGCTCATGAAGGTCAAGGTCAGCGTGCTGGGAGGCGAGTTCAGCGAAACCGAGTCGAACGACCTGGCTTTCCGCCGTGCGGCCGCCGATGCCTTTCAAAAAGCTCTCACCGCGGCTGGCATCGTCCTGCTCGAGCCGATCATGAAGCTTGACATCATCACGCCGGAAGAACATCTGGGCGACATCGTCAGCGATCTGCAGCAGCGGCGGGCCATCATCACGCACACCCAGCCCCGCGGTCGCAACACGATCATCGAAGCCGAAGCTCCGCTGGCGAACCTGTTCGGCTATTCCAGCGCCATCCGCAGTCTCAGCCAGGGCCGGGCGACATGCTCGATGGAGCCGTCGGCCTACGGGCCGGCGCCGAAAGAAGTTTTGGGGACGTTTTTGTAAATGAGGGCAACTTTCGAACGGCCGCAGATCGAAGCCATTGCCAGGCCAGTTTGATCGTGGTAAACTGTTGACCTGGAAATGTTTGCGTCGCTCAGCGGCTTCCGTCCACCGTCACGCTAATGTGCTGTCAATCGGAATGCCCTGCATCCGGTTGAGTGCTGGTTGCGGGGGGTGGGCGTGAGTGAGCTGAACTTGCACGCTTCGGCTGTGCATTCTATAAGTTGAAAACTTGTTCCGGATCAGTTCGCTAAGACAGCGATTGATCATTTCGGGGCGTAGCTCAGCCTGGCTAGAGCGCTACGTTCGGGACGTAGAGGTCGCAAGTTCAAATCTTGTCGCCCCGACTTTTGTAAATTGTTACTGGATCTTGATTTAAGATACCTGCCGAGCGTCGGCAGTGCGACCCTTTTTCTCGGTGGAAAACCGGTACACACCGGTTTTGCCCCGAAAAAGGATCGCAGCCATGCCGCGTTTGATGGGCAACCGTTTGCCCAAGTACCGGAAACACGCTTCCGGCCAAGCTTCCATCACGATCGACGGTCGTGACATCTATCTGGGCCCACACGGCACCCGCTCCAGCCGACTCGAATACGATCGGGTCATTGCCGAGTGGATCGCCAACGGTCGCTCGCTCCCCGGCTCTTCAGCCCAGGCTGACCTGACAATCAATGCGATCGCAGTACGGTATTTGAAGTTTGCCGGCGCGTATTACCGCAAGAACGGCGAGCCCACCGGCACGATCGACTGTATCAAGGTCGCTTTACGATTTCTCTGCGAGGGCTACGGCAGAACCCTGGCCCGCGACTTCGGCACGCTAAGGCTGGCAGCGATTCGCGACAGGATGATCGAGGCCGACATGAGTCGGCGCTACATCAACGACAATATCGACCGGGTTCGGCGGCTGTTCAAATGGTAACCGTTCCACCAACCGCATTACGGCTGGCGTGACGCTCAACGGTCGAGATCAGGGTATTTGGCTGCCGTGCAGGCGCTGCAGAGGTAGCCTTCACGGCCGTGCGAATAGCCGCCATCGGCAAGCACGATCACGGCATTGCAGGCCGCGCAGCGGGTCGCCTCGTACGGAGGCGGATCGGCCAGCACCTCGAAGTTGTATTCGTTGGTGCCGTAGTAGACGTACATCTCGGGCTCGATGTCGTCGCGGCACTTGGCGCAGTCTTGCCACCGACCCTCGTGCTCTTCGTTGAAGTGGTGGGCGCACAGCGTGTAGCGACGGTGATTCCGAGAGCAGCTATTCCGGGCGTACGAGAATAGCTCGTACGTGTGCTCGTCGTCGCAGATCCATTGGCCGCAGCACTCGGTTCGGGTAAGGTTCTTCGTGGCCCCACACAAGCCGCAACAGCGTTCATTCCCAGTAAGCTCCTTTCGCTTGGCGCGCGTTTTCGCGGCTTTGCGAAGCTGTTTTAGCTGGGCCGCTTGTTTCTGCGGGCGAGTGGCCATCGAGGCGAATCCTTTCCGGAAGCGAACGGCGGAGAGAACCTGCGGCTGCATTTTAGCCGCCGTGACGATTCGCCGGAAGTTACCGGGATCCCGCGCCGGGCCGCGGGATGATGGCGAAGCCAGATGTCTGGCAAGAACTCGTCGAGCGCCGCGCCGTTCTTCAGACCTGGCAGCCGCGCCAGCACGTCGCGCAGATAGGCCCACGGCTCAACCTGGTTGGCTTTGCAACTGGCCATGAAGCTGAACAGCACGGCGGCTGTCTGGCCGCCGCGATCGTTGCCCAGGAACAGCCAGTTCTTGCGGCCAATAGCAGCCGGTCGCAGCGCGCGTTCCGACAAGTTGTTGTCGATCGCCAGCGCAGCCGTTTTCGCAGTACCGCTCCAAACCTGCCCAGCGCGGCAGGGCGTAATGGACCGCTTGTCCAAGCGGGCTCTTGGGCAACACGGCTGGCGCTAGCCTGGTCTAGCCAATCGCGGAACTGGCCCAACAAGGGGCGCGAACGCGCAACGCGCAGGGCTTGACGGGCTTCGGTCTCCAGCAGCTTCGCCTCGCGCTCCACTTCGTACAGCCGCGCAATGAAGGCCAACGCCTGGTGCGCTTCGCGCGGCTGCGAATCCTTGGCCTCGAAGAACTTCCTGCGCGCGTGGGCCCAGCAGAGCACCTGTTGAACGGTGCCCGCCGCGTAGATTCCGTCGTAGCCGGCGAAGGCATCGGCCTGTAAATAACCCTGGTAATCTCTCAAAAATGTCGCTGGGCCGTCGCGCTTTCGGCTGGCCGTGTAGTCGTATACCGAGTAGGGATGATTGGCGTCGCCGCAATAGACCCAGAATCGGCCCGTCCGCGTATGCGGCAACAGGGGGTCGAGCACCGGCACCGGCGTATCATCGGTGTGAATCACGCGTGACAATCGCACCCGGGCGATGAACAACTGGTAGAGCGGCTGGAGCAGCTCGGCCGTTTGCCGCGCCCAGCGGCAGAGCGTGGTCCGCGGCAGCTCGGCGCCAGCCCGCGCGAACACGTCTTCCAGGCGATACAGCGGCAGGTGATCGCTGAACTTGCCTACCACGATCTGCGCCAGCAGGCCTGGGCCAGGCAACCCGCGCTCGATAGGCTTGGCCGGTGGCGCGGCAATGGCCACGTGCTCCTGGCAGGCCCGGCAAGCGTACTTCCAACGCACGTGCTCGATCACCTTCAACTGGGCCGGCACGTAGTCGAGCTGCTCGCTGGTCTCGCAGCCGATCCGCTGGCGCAGTTGCCCGCAACCGGGACATGCATTCTGTTCCAAGTCGTGTTCGATCCGCTCACGCGGCAGGTCGGACGGAAGCTGGAGACGCCCGCCACCGCGACGCGTGTGTGCCTTGACCGGCGACTCCGAGAGCGGCACGGCAACTTCGGCTGCCGGCTCTGTCTGGATCTCGAACAGCGGCAATTGTTGCGAGTCAACTCGTTCGCGACGCGGGGGTGCGATTACGGATTCCGGCGGTCAGACGGCCTGGGACCAGTAGGTTTCCCATTGGTCGTTGTACAGCAGGGCACAGAGGCCGGCCATTCGGTCAGCACGCTCGACCCGCCAGCGAGCCCCGGTTTGCTTCAGCCGGCGGCCGATGAAGTGCTTACACGCACCCTCGACTTGTCCGCTGCCAATCGAACGCCCCTCCGTTAGACGTTCGGCATAGTTGAGGTGGGAACTGTGCGCCGAAGGTAACTTTCGAGTGCTGTCAGACTGTTCCGCTGTGCAGCTCGGACCGCATTGGGCCGGGTTTCCTGAATCAGGTTCTGGATACCAGTCCAGCCCCGGGCAAGGAGTGCTTCCCGGCGCGATCCGTCCAGGCACGTGTCTCGGCCGCCCCTTCGCCGTAGAGCACTTTACCGGTCGCCGCCACGTGCTCCAAGGCATGATAGATGTCGAGCGTTCCGGTGGCCTGCGACCAGTAGAAGCTGACGCGTTCCCAAATCCATTTCGCCCCGTCGGCCAAGACGTCGATGCGTTGCCGAGCGCGAATCCCCAGCCGTCCGGCCACTGCCGGCCAGCGTGCGGCAAACGTTTCGCTGGATTCGATTGCTGCAAACGCATCAGCGCCCTGCGTCGGTGGCAACTCGCGTTTGCCCCATTCGTCGGGCAAGGCCGGTTCTGCCAGCGGACGTTTGGCAAACAGGCCGATCCGCATTTCTCGCCAGCCGGTGGTCGTGTTGACGCACGTACCATCGGTGAAAAACTCGATTTCGCCCGTTGCCTGGCGGTATTTTGCATGCGCCGCGGGAGCGTCGATTTGCCAGCCGGCCGTTTGCTTGGCTTCGGCATCGCAGACCTTACGAACCGTGCCGGGTGCGACACGTAGGCCGCAGAATTCACGCAAGTGCGTGCTGGCTGCGGCGAAAGACCAACTGGTCCCCGCCAAGCATAACAGACGCTGCGCTTGACGCGTTTGAGAGCCGATCACGCCGAGCCGACCGTCGGCAACATACTCGCCCGACAAGCAAGCGTTACAGACGAAGTAGACCCGCCGAAGTTGTACATGACCGGCCGCCGTCAGGACCGTGCGCGGCAACGCGCCTTTGTGTCTCCGTCGACGCCCGCAGTTGCATGGGCGGCGCGGAGAAGTTTTTTTTCGACGTCCTCGACCTCACGCTGCAAGGCTCCTTCCAGCGCCTGCCGCGTGAACTCCCGGCCGCGCTCCACGGCCAACGTCTCCAACCGATTCAGAACCTGCCCGTCGGGAGCGGCGTTGCCGGCAGCTTCCAATTGCTGGGCCATCGTCAGAGCCTGTTCCATCAGCAAACGTTCCAAAGGCGTCCGCGCATACAAAGCGACTGGTTCCATCCCACACCTCCGTGAAATTGCATTGGACCGAAAAAGCCAATGCCCAGTTTATCTATTTCACGCAGATGGCGCCAGAGGTATTGAACGCGCCCCGACGCGGCCCGAACCTGGCACGCAGCAACTGCGCAATCTGGTGCTCCATCTGGCCCAATCGGCGTTGCAAGCTGTCGATCGTCGACGACTGCTGCGCCACCAGTTCTTTCAGCAGCGGCACGTCATTCGGCAATGATTGGGCATCCGTGCTCATACGCTCATGATTGAACGCAACCGTGAAAACGTTACGCCACGAATTCACGCCGGCCGCCAATATCGCTTCCGTTGGCGGACACTGGCCAGATCCACCCCTCCCAGGATCAGCGTCAACTGCGTGCTTGATAGCGTCACGCTCGTCGCCTCGGCGGGGACGGCCGGCAACTGAAACGTGCCGGCTTCCAGCCGCTTATACCACAAGGCCAGGCCATCCAGGTCCCACCACAGTAGCTTCACCCGGTCGCGCCGCCGATTGAAGAACACGTACAGCCCACCGGCCAGCACGTCCCGCCCGGCGTGTTCTTGGGCCATCTGCGCCAGCCGATCGAAGCCGCGGCGCAGGTCGGCTGGCTCGACGCACAAATAAATCTCGACCGGCAAGGACAGGCTCAACATGGTTGCCGCAACGCCGCCAGCAGCATCTGCAGCATCGCGCCGTCCACGTCGCGCGCAGACGCAGCGTGACGCCACCGGGCAACGCCACTTCCGCCGCATAGCCCGCTCCCTCACCAATCGTGCTCCAGCGGACTGGCACGAACTTGGCACTTCGCGAATGAGTTGGCAACGCGGCGTTGGGCTCCACCGCGGCAGCGATCGTAACGGATCGTGGCCTGCCACGCTTGGCCGGCTTCGTCGACGGCTGGCCATCCTCCTGGGAAATCCGCCGACGCCAATAGTGAAACGCCGTCTCCTTCAAGCCCTCGCGCAGACAGAACTCGCGGACCGACAAGCCGCTTTCTCGCTGCTCGATCAAGCTCGCTCGCCAACGCTGTTCCCGCTCTGGATCTCGAGGCCGACGCCCCATCGTTGCACCCCCTTGAGCTTCTGGTCTGCAAAACCGGAGAATCTCAAGCTACCAGCCGCCGCAAGGTGCGGTTGCTGCAACGGATACGATGGAAAGGCGCGTCTGGGGCCGGCACTTGTGGGCCCCCGGCTACTTCGTGGCATCGAGCGGTAACGTGACCGACCAGGTGATCCAGGAATACATCCGCCAGCAAGAGGGCAACGAGCCCGATGACGGCGGTGACAACTTTCGCATTACTAAATCTTGAGCGAAGGACTTCAGTCCGTAGCCACGATTTTCCCTCAACCTACCGGCTTCCAGCCGGTAGTAGTTCAGTTAAGCTCGCGAGCAGTAATGCGAACGTGATTCGTTAGACCGGCCGAATTGCGATCTGCTGTCGAGCGTGTTCCATCATAACTCGAATACGTGCTTACAGGTTGGAACACGTGACCTTTAGCTTGGACTGCGTGTCGGGAAGCTTGAGTTGTTGTTGGCATTTCGGACAGCCGACTATTCGGCGGGCGCTTTCGGGTGTCGCAGGTTTGGCCGACGGCCCAGCAGAAATGGCCTTGCCAATAAACTGATGAACCAAGATACCCAGCCACGCGCCACCAAAAAGAAAAAAAGCGCCCCGATGCCATACCGGCTCGTATCTCGGCACATTTTTAGCAAAGAGCGAAAAATATAGTAGAAGCCCTAGGGCAGCACCTGCGACAATTAAGACCCATCCGGAGACGCTGCGGCCTGCTGTTGGAAGCTTTAAGCCGAAGAGGAACGAAACGTTTCCATACTCCGCAGCTTTGACGTCCTTCGCCACGCTGTTGAGCCAGCGTTCGAAGGCAGCCCATTCACGCGGGTAATCTGGGGCATGCTTCCTCGCTTGTGAGCCTTCCGCGGCAGCTCTCTGCTGAGCGGTATCGTCCTCTGGATGAGCCCTCGCATAATCGTATTGTCGACGCATTGATGGATCGGATAGGACTTCAAATGCCTCATTGATTCGCAACATCTGCTCATGAGAACCTCCCCGGTCCGGGTGAAACCTCAGCGCCTTCTCGCGATAGGCTCGCTTGATCGCGTCAATGGATGCATCAGTCGAGATGCCGAGAATTTGATAGTAGTCTGGAATCATAATTTGATTTCCGTTGTCGCGTATAAGCGTCATTCGGGTTCAGCAACGTTCGCATTGTCACCGATCACTCGTATACCGAGAGCGAGTGAAGGTGCAAACGAAGAGTCCTCGCAATTCGTCGAGAGCTCAACTCCGGCAGCCCGATGCGGTCCAGGCAGGGATATGCTGGGAATTTGAGCGAACAAGCTGATCGCCTCTGGCAAATCATTTGGAGGTCCGGATATGGCCCGACGATTGCGATTCAAAGCCGCCTCAAATATGGGCCTAGCGACTCAAGCCATTTCGATGTATCGGACCACCTAACCACGTCGGCTATCCACAAATACCCCGCGATTCCTAGGCCGGCCACGAGCACCAACGTAAAAAACCCGAAGTGTTCCCACATCCAGCCTAAGAATTGAAACGGAAATTGGATCAGCCAAAACGGCAAAAAGATCAGAGAATAGATGCCGATAGCAACCGCATAGGCACTCTTCTCTATAGAATGCGCATCGCGCTGTTGTCTTCTGGCATCTTCAATGAGCGAAAGAAACGAATTACTGATCTGTGCTGCGATTCCGATCGTGCAATAAAGCACGCATAAGACTGCAATGATGAGAGCGATTAGTGCTGCGTTGACAATTCCCGGAATAAATGGGAACCGCAATTTTATTTGACGCAGGCTAGTGCTTCGTCAAACCCTGATTTTCGGGTAAAGGGACTTCAGTTTGGATCGAGCGTCGCTGATTCGCATTTGCCAATCGACGCCGCGTTGCGTGTCGTTGACATCACTCGACCAAGCCGCGATTTCGGTCTGTAGCGTCTTCAGTTCGCCGAAGCGTCTGCCGGAGACACACTGCCGCGTCAGCGAACTCAGTTCGTTTTCGGCGATGTTGAGCCAACTCCCGTGTTTGGGCGTATGGCAGAAGTGAATCCGCCGAGCGATCGCCCGGGCACGCGCTGGCGGAAACGCCTCGTAGAACGCGCCTATCGTATGCGTGTTCAGATTGTCGCAAACCAAGGTCACGGTCGGACACTTCTTGTAACGCCCTTCCATCAGGCGGGCTACTTCCACCGCCCAATCCACTTTGGTCTTGGTCGCGCGCGCTGTGGCTTCGCGCCAGCCCGCCAGCGGTTCGGTAAACATGAAGATGTTGGCCGTGCCTGCCCGCTCGTATTCGTAGTCGATCCGCTTGGCGTGCCGCTTCGTGGCTGGGATGGGCCGGCGCAGTTTCCTTGACCAACTGCACGGGCTGCTCGTCCATGCAGAGTACGGGGCAGGCGGGATTATATGGTTTTTCGTAGGTGTCGAGCACTTCCTCCATCGAGGCCACGAACTCCGCGTCCGCTTCCGGCGGGATCACCCAGTATTGAAGCTTGCGATTGGTCATCCCGTTTTTTTCAGCGTGGAGCGAACGGTTTCGTGGCTGATGGCCGGCACGATTTCCAACTCCACGAGTTTCCGGGCCAGCAGCCGCAATGTCCAGTTGGCGTAGTCTTTCGGCGGCGAACTGAGCCGCATGGCGATCAATTGGGCTTCTTGCTTGCCGCCCAATATCTTCTCCGTGGCCGGTCGCTCACGAGGCTTGCCGTGCAGCGTTTGCGCGAAGCCATCGGCCACAAATCGCTCACGCAATTTCTCAACCGTGCGGGTCCGGCAATCGAACGCGTCCGCGATCTGCTCGTCGGTCCATGCCGGACCGGCTACGTCCGCCTTCAAGAGCATCTGCGCCCGACGGACTTTCTGGCCCGAACCATTGAGCTTCCGCACCATCTCACATAGCGTTCGGCGTTCCTTCGCCGTCAGACGAACGATATACTTCTTGTTCATGGGAAACCTCCTTGTTGGCGGAAGAATCCCACATTTCCCGACTCAAGCCAACCCGAATCTTGGGCTTTGACAAAGCACTAGTACCAAACCGCTTGATCGGACGAAAGTACGGATTCTCGCTCACGACTACGGCGTCGCTTGCATCGCGTTGGTCAATCGGAGTATCTCCATTCGGAAAGATGTGCTGACGGATTTCACGATACTCTTGTGACACGGCCTGGCGGATAGCGCCGTCTCACCGCTCGAAGATGACGACCTTGTCAGTTACTCTGCCGCTCACATGATGGATCCGCCCCTATGCGACCGACGCATCGGCACTGTCTCCGTTCCACTGCACCTTATTGCTCAGGCTGACTTTCCATAGTTCCGCAAAAAAAGTCCATCTACACCAGTACGCAGAGCTGCCAGGAATAAAGCTTGCTCCCCCCGACAATCGGGCTCGGTGGCAGTCGTTTCGACAACATGATACTTAAATGCATCATGCAATGGGCGAAACTGCTCGTCAACTATGACGAGCCTCGACGACAAGAAATTTCTCCGCCACCTGGGTGGGCGTATTTGCGAAAAGCGGCTGGCACGCGGCTGGACCCAGGATCAGTTGGGCGAGAAGTGCAACCTGCACCGGACCTTCATTGGCTCGGTCGAGCGAGGCGAACGGAATGTCTCGATCCTGAATCTTCGGCTGATCGCTGGGGTGCTGCGGGTGACAATTGCCGAATTGTTCGCTTGAGCCGTGTGGCGAACGTATCTAATCTCACCGTCACCGCCGATCGCGTCGAGTTGAGGTGCGCCGGGAAACGCTTAACGATGGGCAATTGAGACCGTCAATCGCGGCGGTTCTAGTCGATTGCGGCGAAATCCCTAGCTGCATGACCTCCGGCCATGACGGCTGGCACTTTCGCTTTTTTTAGCCCTCGGCGGAATCGGACACGGCACGATTGCATCCCAGCGGCCTGTTTCCCGCTGTCCGGTTGTTTGTTGCGCGTCTCGAGCAACTTTTGTGCTTTTGCTATACCCAATTCAGGAACACCTGATCAACTAGGGCCGTATTGTCGCCACCGTGCGGGTCGAGACCCAGCAACTCGATGGTGTGCGCGCCGGACGAGACCGTGAAGGTCGCCGTGTCGTACTCGGCGTAGCTCGTACCCGTTGGGTTGATGCTGCCGACCGAAACGCCGTCAACCAGTACCTCGAACGTCTGGTTCGACGGGCCGATGGCGCCTGCGCCGCTTCGAGCGAAATCGAGTACGTGCCGCCCGCCAGCACGACCGACTGGCTCAACGAGCCGGTGATTTGAATGAACGCCACCTGACCGCCCTGCGGCGCGTTGGGATTGCCCGACGTGAAGGCGCTGCCGTTGCCGGCCACGCCTGCATATCCGTTGAACGTCCAGGGGGAGCCCGTCGGATCGTACTGGTAGGTGCCCGCGCCCGACGGACGGCGCTTCGAAGCCCGGATCGAGCGGCTGGTTCGGTTGCGCTGCCACGATCGATACCTGGTCGATCAGGGCCGTGTTGTCGCCGCCGTGCGGGTCGAGCCCCAGGATCTCAATTGTGTGGCTGCCCGCAGTTACGGTGAAGGTCGTCGTCGTATACAACGCGTAACTGCTGCTGGTGGGCGTGACGCTACTCACCGGAGCACCATCGACCAGCAACTCAACCGTCTGGTTCGACGAGCCACCGCCGCGCTGCGCGGCGTCGAGTGAGACCGAATAAGTGCCGGCTGCCAACGTGACCGACTGGCTGGCCGAGCCGGTGATTTGAATGAACGCCACCTGGTTGCCTTGCGGCGCGTTGGGATTGTTGGCCGTGAAGCCGCTGCCGTTACCGGCCACGCCCGCATCGCCGCTGAACGTCCAGGCCGAACCTGTCGCGTTGTACTGGTAGGCCGAAGGGCCCGCAAATGGGCTCTCAAATCCCGCGTCGAGCGGTTGATTGGCCGTGACGTTCTGCACGGAAACCTCGTCGATCAAGGCCGTATTGTCACCGCCCAAAGGATCGAGGCCCTGGAACGTCAGCGTGTGGCTCCCCCCCGTGCCGATCACGAAACTGCCGCTGGTGTATGAAGCGTAGCTCGTGCCCGTCGGGTTGATGCTGCTGACGAGCTGCCCGTCGACGAAGACTTGAATTGTCTGGTTCGAGGAGCCAATGCCGCGCTGCGCGGCAAGCAGGTTCACGTCGTAGATGCCTGGCGCGACAGTGAACGATTGGCTGATCGAGCCAGTAATTTGGATGAAGGCCACCTGGCTGCCCTGCGGCGCGTTGGGATTGTCGGCCGTGAAGCTGCTCGCGTTGCCGGTCAGCCCCGCATACCCGCTGAACGTCCAAGCCGAGCCGGTCGGATCGTACTTGTACGCTGTCGTACCCGAGCCCTCGGACGGCGTCTCGAAGCCCGGATCGGTTGGCTGGTTTGCCTGCACCGCTACGAACGACACCTCGTCAACCAAGGCCGTGTTGTCGCCGCCTTGCGGGTCGAGGCCCAGGATCTCGATCGTGTGCGCACCGGCCGCCTCGAAGAACGTGCCGGTCGTATAGGCCGAGTAACTGGTGCCGCTGGGCGTAAAGGTGCCCACGAGCGCATTCGTCGACCAAATTTCAATCGTCTGGTTCGAGGATCCGATGGCGCGCTGGGCCGCTTCCAGCGAGATCGAATACGTGCCGGTCGCCAGCGTGACCGATTGGCTGGCCGAACCGGTGATTTGAATGAACGCCACCTGGCTGCCTTGCGGTGCGCTGGGATTGCCCTGTGTGAAGGCACTATTGTTGCCGGCTACCCCTGCATCGCCGCTGAACGTCCAGGGCGAACCGGTCGGATCGTACTGATAGGACGGTCCGCCTGAGCTTAGGACGGGGATTTCAAATCCGGGATCGGCTGGCTGGTTCAATGGCCGGCTTGAACGGTGACGGCATCGACCAAGGCCGTGTTGTCGCCGCCGTGTGGATCGAGCCCCAGGAACTCGATCGTGTGCCGCCCGGCCCCGACGCTGAAGGTCGGGGTCGTATATTGCGCGTAACTACTGGTGGGCGTGATCGTCGCAATCGCCACGCTGTCGACCAGTACTTCGATCGTCTGGTTCGAGGAGCCGATGGCACGCTGAGCCGCATCGAACGAAATCGAATAGATGCCGGCGGCCATCGTGACCGATTGATTCACCGAACCCGTAATTCTGAATGAAGGCCACCTGGCTGCCTTGCGGGGCGTTGGGATTGCCCGTCGTGAAGGCGCTGCCGTTGCCGGCCACTCCTGCGTATCCACTGAACGTCCAGGGCGAGCCCGTCGGATCGTACTGGTATGCCCCCGCCGCCACGGCTGGCAGCTCAAATCCGGGATCGGACGGCTGGTTCTGCGGATTGGCTTGAACGGTGACGGCGTCGACCAGGGCCGTGTTGTCGCCCCCCTTTGGATCGAGGCCCAGGAACTTAACCGTGTGCGCGCCGGCCGTGACGCTGAAAGTCGGCGTCGTATACAGCGAGTAGCTGGTGCCGCTGGGGGTGAAGGTGCCGACGATCGTGCTGTCGATCAGCACCTCGAACGTTTGGTTCGAGGGTCCAATGGCGCGCTGCGCCGCATCGAATGAGATCGAATACGTGCCGCCGGCAAACGTCACCGATTGGCTAGCCGAACCGGTAATTTGCAGGAACGCCACCTGGTTGCCTTGCGGTGCGCTGGGATTGCCCGTCGTGAAGGCGCTGTTGTTGTTGGCCACGCCCGCGTCGCCGCTGAACGTCCAAGGCGAGCCGTTTGGATTGTACTGGTACGCTCCCGTGGCCAGAGCTGGCAACTCAAAGCCCGGATCGCTAAGACTCGGGGCGTTGGCAACCACGCTGAAGCTGCCGGACGTGGCCGAAGTCAGCCCCGCCGAGGTGACCGTCAGAGTGTAGCCGCTACCGGGATTGTTCAAGTTCAACCCTGAGAAGCTGGCCACGCCGCCGGTGGCGGTAGCGGTGAGCGTTCCACTCAGCGTACTACCGCCGGGATTGGCCAGCAGCGCGACGGTTTCGCTGCCGCTGAAGCCCATGGCCACATTGTTGTAAGCGTCTTCGGCCGTGACGGTCAGCCCGAACCCGCTGCCGGCCGCGACCGTTGACGGTGGCTGGCTGGTGATGAGCAATTGCGTGGCGGCGCCCGGCGTAACGGAAATGGCGCCGACTCGTGCCGGAGATTGTGGCCGAGGCGTCGGTGGCCGTGATGGTTTGCGAGCCGACTTTGTCCAGAGTGGCGGTAACCGTGGCCTGGCCATTGGTGAACGTGATCGCGGAAAACGTGGCTCCGCTCATCGAATCGGCTAGCGTCACCGAATCCTGGAAACCGGTGACTACGCTGTTGCTGGCGTCTTCGGCTGTGACGGTGACGCTGGTCGTCTGCCCCGCCGTCAAACCGCTCGGCAAGGTGCTGACGACGAGCTTCGTTGCAACGCTCGTCACGTTGGTGGTGGCCTGGGCTGATAGGGGAGTCGGCTGGACATTACCGACGTTGTCGGTCGCCACGCTGTAGAAGCTGTAGGTGTGGCCGCTGACGGCGGTGAATGTGGCTGAAGTGAGCGTGGTATTGGTCTCAAATAACGTGTAGGGGCCGCCGTCGTCGGAAACGTAGATGCTGTACGAGGCGATGCCCGAGCCACTCGCATCATCGGTGCCGTTCCAACTGACAATGAAACTGGTGCTCGTTTCCGTGGCCGGCAGCGTGGCGACGCTGCTGGTGGGCGCACCCGAGTCGATGGTGTTCGTCACCAGGGCGGTATCCAGCGGAGCGTTGACGTCAAAGACAACCGCTGCCTGCTGGTTGATCGTGTCGCCGGTGGTCAGGCCGGCTGCGGGCTGGACAGTGTATTGAACAAAGCCCTCGCTATCGATGACGCTCGTACTCTCGGGATATAGGAAGCCGTCGTAAATCCCGGTCGGCGCCTGGCCAGTGATGGGGTCGACCGAGGTGAAGGTGCCGGTCAGCAAGCCCGTCGAGACATCGAAGTCGATGGAGACTTGGACGTTGAGCGATGTGCCGTCCGTGTTCTGGTAGGCCACCGTCGTTTGATACTGGGTCAGTCCGGCCGGAACGCTTACATTGATCGAGCCAAAGCCGAACGAGCCGAGCTGGAAGGTCGACCAATCGAGGTTCGCGCTGAGTTGCTCACTGACGGTGACAACCTGGGCCGCCAGACTGCCGTCGTTTTCGAATTCGACGGTGTAAGGCAGATTTCCACTGGGCTGAATGAACTCCTGCGTCCCGTACCCTACCGGCCCAACCAGAGCGTTGGGATCCTCGGAATCGCTAGTAATGGGCCCGTCGAAACGAAAATTGGTGTTCGATATACTGGGGGGTTCAGGCTCCCCGTCTGGTCGTTTCGCCCAATAGGGGCTCCAATAAAATATTATATCGTAGGGACTCGTCCTAACATAATTGTATATCGCGGTTCGCCTTTCATCCAAAGCACGTGTCCGATTGTTGTAAACTTCGTAAGGTGCTTCGTCGGGCGGAGCAAGTCGCAATAGAACTAAATCAAGGTCTTGTACTTCCGGTTGAGTCGGGACTTCTCCGGTCGGATCAACGAACGTCACAGGATCGTTTCCAACGTAACGCCGGATGTTCGTGTCGCCTCCCGCCAATCCCAGAGGATCGTTGCTCAAGAACTGCCCGGTTGCCGGCGTGTAGTCGCGCGCTCGCATGGGGAACAGGTTGCTGCCGATCTGCATCACGCCGTTTTGCCCCGACGAATGTGAACGGGTTCGGCAGCGCCGCCGAAATAACGGTCGTCTCGCCGAACGGCAGATAGCTGTACTGGTTGACGTAGGTGCCACTCGAGCCGGTGATGCCGACGGTGTTGCCGCTGCCGTCGAAATCGTAGTAGCCGGTGCCGCTCGGGCCGGTCTGGCTGACCAGGCCCAGACCGTAGTTATAGTCGGCGATCAGCGAGCCGCTGCCGCTGTAGGATGCCACCATGTTGCCCAGGCCGGTCGGATCGACCAGGTAATTCGTCTGGCTCGTGTGCCGCCGGTCGTCGTGGACGCGCCGACCAGGAAGCCCAGCGGGCTGTACTGGAAGTTCTGCACGCTGCCGTCGGGATTGGTGATCGACACCAGCTGGTTCAGGTCGTTGTAGGTGTAGGTGGTCGTGCCGCTCGGAGTCGGTCGACGGTGGCCAGGTTGCCGTTGGCGTCGTAGGTGTAGGTGGCCGAGCCGACCTGGGTGATCTCGTTGTCGGCGTTGCTGGCGTAGCTGGTCGGCGTGCCGCCGGTGACGACCTCGGTGCGGTCGCCGGCCGCGTTGTAGACGTAGGTGATGGTCGCTGCCGCCGGGCAGGCCCACCTGAGTCAAGTTGGCCGGTGGCGTCGTAGCTATAGGTGGTGACATTGCCGGCGGCGTCGGTCATGCTTGTCTCTTCGTTCAGCACGTTGTAGGTGTAGGTGAACGAGGAATTGACCGTGGTGCCGCCGGCGTAGTTGACCTCGCTGGTCAGGTTGCCGGCGGCGTCGTAGGCATAGGTGGTGTAGGTGCCGTTGCCGTTGAGCTTTTCCTGGAGCTGGCCGAGGTTGTTGTAGGTGTACTGGACGATCAGGTTGCCCGAGCCGTCGGTCAGCTCGGACAGCCGGCCCAGCGAGTCGTAGCTGTAATTGACCGTGTAGCCGCTCTGATCGACGCTCTGGGTGCGCTGGCCCTGGGCGTTGTAAGTGAACGTCGAGCGACAGGCCGCTCGGATAGCTGATCGAGGTCAGCTCGTTGGCGGCGTTGTAGGTCAGCGTGGTGGTGCCGGTCAGGGTGCCGTTGGCCGAGTAAGTCTGCGCGGTCAGCAGATTGCCGTGGGCGTCGTAGGCGAAGGTCTGCGAAGTGCCGTCGGCGAAGGTTTCCTGCGTGACCAGGCCCTGGGCGTTGTACTGGTAGCCGACCGGGTCGCCGTTCTGCTCGATCGTCTCGCTCAGATTGCCCAGCGGATCGTAGCTGAACGATTGCTGGGTGCCGTCGGGATAGGTGATGCTGAGCAGATTGCCGGCGGCACTGTAGCTGTACTGGGTCGTGTTGCCGTCGGCGTCGGTGAGCGAAGTCAGCTTGCTCAGCGAGTTGTAGGTCATCTGCACGGTCTGGCCGAGCGGGTTGACGGTCTGAGTCAGGTTGCCGTTGGAATCGTAGCTGTACTGGTAGGTGATTGCCGGCCGCGTCGGTGTAGCTGATCAGGTTGCCGTTGTTGTCGTAGACGTAGGTGGAGATGCCGCCCAGCGCGTCTTCCACGCGGGAGGCAGAGCCCCAGGTCGTTGTACCAGATGATGGTCTGGTCGCCGGCGCTATCGGTGGCCGCGACCTCGGCCTCGCCCAGATAGGTGTAACTGACCGCATCGGCGCCGCCGTTGGCGCTGGTGCCGGTGAGCCGGCCTGAGCTGGCGTCGTAAGTGAAATTTTGCTGCGAGCCGTCGGGGTTGGTGATCGACAGCAGGGCGTTGGTCGTTTCGGGATTGCTGCCGGTGTCGTAGGTGTAAGTCGTCGTCAACCCGGCCGCAGTGGGGCCGGGAGCGGTTACGGACAACAAGTGGCCGGCCGCGTCGTAGGCGTAATTCCACACGTCGCCGGTGCCGTCGGTCACTTGCGAGACGAATCCTTGGCCGTTGTACGTCAAGCGTCAGTTGTTCGGTCGGCTCCGAGGGATCGGACGGATTGGAGTAGGTCAGCGTGACGAGTTGGTTTTGGCCGTTGTAGCCGAGCGTGATCCGGTTGCCGTTGGTGTCTTGCTCGTAGTTCAACTGGCCGTCGGGCAGGAAGACGAGCTGCACGCCCGAGGGGTTCGTGTAGGTGTAGATTCCGCCGGACTCGGTCAGCGATGCCGTATTCGCCGTCGGTATCCAGGAAAGTGCCGTTGGCTTGGATGGGGAAATAGGCGAAACCGCCGCCGACATTGATGGTGACGTTGCCGGCATTGTCAGTCGAGAGCGAGGTTTGCCAGGCGGTCGTCCAGCCCAGGCCGAACATGCCTTGCGGCATCGCGCTCGGCGATCGACGCAACATAAGTGCGGTCGATGGCCAGCGACAGGCTGCCGGGTGTCGGCAACGAGGCATCCGAGGTGGTGGACAAGATGGCGATCGGGAACGTGGCATTCGCCTGGGAAACGAGAAAAGACCACAGGCGGTTCAGGTCGCTGACCTGGGCTGTCGACTCACCGAGGCAACCGAGATAAGTGGCGGCCTGTGCCAGGGCCGCGTTGTACGAGTCGGTCGTGGTGCCCACCATGGCCGTCAAGTTCGTCCAGACGATGTTCCAGGCCGCGGCCGTCATGGTGGTCGGCTGGAGCGCCGCCTCCTGCGCGGCCCAGTCGATCGTCTCCCCGGGCACGATCTGCGATACCGCGATGGGCAACTGGTCGCCGTCGGTGGTATCGTCATCGAGCATGGTCAGGGTTAACTGGCCGCTCTGGCCGGGCCGCAGAATGCCCGCCGGACCGTTGCCGGCAACGGCCAGCAGTTGGGCCGATTGCACGAAGTAGTTCGGATCATCCGGCGTGCTGAACGAGACGCTGCGCGTTGGTCGAGCTGATGCTCAACAGCGGGGCGACGATGTCGTTGGCGGTGTTGTTGGTGTACGTAATGACGACGGTCCCCGTTCGATCCGCGCGGATGATTTGCGGCGCGCTCACCGTAACCGTCAACAGCCCCGACGCGGCTTGGGCCGCGGTGACCTGGAAGGTAGTGGGTGCGGTGGCGGCCTGCTGGCCTTGCTGGACTGTCAGCGTGTAGGCTCCCACCGCGGCGCCCGTCAAATTGAAGGTGGCGAAAATCTGACTGGCGCTGGCGAAATTGACCGCCGAGGCGTTGATCGTGTTGCCGTTGAGGGTCAAACTGGCCGCGGCCGCCGCCGTGAAATTGGTGCCGTCGATTTCAACCGTGACGTTGCCGGCATTGCCACCCGAAGTGGCGCCGATGCCGGAGACCGTCATCGCGGCCACCTGGCTGACCGTGATCGTATAGCGGGCGCTGGCGGCGCTGCCCGAAACCCCGGTTGCCAGGATGTAATAGGTTCCTGCGGCTAGAACTTGCGGCACGACCACGGTTTGATCCGGTTGGCCTGCAAGGTTCGCCGACTCTTGATAATTGTAGGGCGTCGGCTCAGCCCCCTGGCTGATGTATAGCGCCGTGGCGCCGCTGTTAACGGCACTGGCGAGCGAGATGACCAGCGAGCCGCCGGCCGGGACGGTCACCTGGTAATAATTGTTTTGCCCGGTAGCCGTGAAGGAGCCATTCGTCGCCGTGTTATCTGTCAGCATGGGCGACGTCACGGCGAGTTGCCCCGTCGTCGCGGCCAGCACGTTGTTGGCCCGGTTCACGTCTGATTCCTGGTACAAGCTATCCGCCACGACGATGACATAGTAATTGCCCGGCGCCAGTGCCGGCACGGCGGTGGTCAGGCTGGAACTGTAATCGCTGTCCGCGGTCAGGCCGCCGGCGTGGACGACCGTGCCGAGCAAAACGGAGCTGCTTCCGACGGTAGGTGTCGAAGACAGGTAAACGCTATCCTGCCAGTTGCCGCTGGCCGAGAACGAACTTTGGTTCGCCACGAACCAATTCACGGTGATTTGCTGTCCTACATTGGCGGAGGTGGACGTCGTCACGCTGGTCGTGGCCAGATCGACAGGATCGCCAGCGCCGTTGACCAGATCGAAACTGCTCGGCTCCAGCACCGCCGTGAGAATTGAGTTCAGCCCGGTGAGCGTGGCGAATTCTCCGGTTGACTGAACGAACGACAGCGCCGGATACGCCGCGCCGCCACCGGGGTAAAGCCGCTGGCCAGCGTCAGATTGAATGTTCCTGCGAGCGCGGCAGTCTGACTCACGGCGAGCCGGCCGAATAGACCGCTGGCGGGGGCGCCGCTGATTTGCTCGTCGAGGCGCCGGCCGAGGTCTGGGTAAAATTGCCGGCCCCGTTCAAGATGCCGCCCGAGGCCAGGGTGATCGTGCCGCTATTGGCGAAGTCGCCGGTCGTGGTGAACGACGCATCACCGCTAATCGCGAAAGCGCCGCTGTTGGAGCTCAACGCGGAAATGCCGGTAATGGAAGCCCCGGAGCCTCCCAGAGCGAGATTTGCCTGGTTCGAAGTGATGCTGGTGCCGCTGGGCAGTTCCAGCGTTGCTCCGTTCAGCGCATTCCAAACTCCTCCGGTCAGGGCGTCGCCAGAGATCTGCCTGACCGTTCCGGCGGCAAGTTGGAGCGTGCCGGAATCGGCCTCAATGGTGCCGGTGTTGGCGAGCGAACCGTCGGCGAGGTCCACCGTCGACGTCCCGTTGCCGGCTGTCTTACGAAGGGTTCCGGCGTTGACAATCTCCGGAACAGCAGCGGTGCCAGTGCGGTCTTCGACGACGCCAACCCCTGAATTGGCTTCGATGAGATAGCTGGCCCCCGTTTCGTTTTCCAGGACGGTCGGAAAGAGGTTGTCGGTTCCCAGGTACAGGCTGCCGGCGCCGATCTGGATAATCGTTCCGAAGTTGTCCAACGTTCCGTCGTTAAAGAAATCCTCGCCCGAGTTGCCCACGAGAGTGAGCGTGCCCAGATTGGTTAACGAGCCGGCTCCGGCATCGATGATGCCGTTGTTCCACTCGAGCATGTCGCCGGGAAAATCGAGAGACATCCCGCCGGCCCCGATGTACAGCCGGGACGTGTTGACGATTTGTACGGTGCCCGTTCCCGAGCCCGTAAGAGCGCCGGACATGTTCTCGGAATTGGTCAGGTCGACGGTTGCCCCCTGGCCGACGTTGAATGTGGCGCCTCCCGTAAATGTTCCGCCGGAAATGGTGAGGGCGGCGCCGGCAGGCACGTTGAAAACCGTGCCGCCGGAAAAGCTGCCGCCGCTCATTCCAAACGTTTGCCCTGCAGGAACGTTGATTGTCGTGCCGCCCGTATAGGAGCTGTTGAAGATCACGTCGATGGCCAGTCCACGCAAGCCTTCGGGCAGCGTGGGAACATCAACGGTGACGGCATTACCCGATGACGGCGGGCCATAGCCTACCAGTGTATAGGTGCCATTCGAGGAACTGGTGATCGAACTAGTCGACCAGATCGCCGTATCGTCCACCGTGACATTCACGCCGTTCAAGGTCCGGAGCTGCCCCGTCAGTAGCGTGCCACTGTTGGTGACCGTCAGTTGCCCCAGGCCGTTGTCGGTTGTGAAGCTTTGCACTGAAGAGAGATCAATTTCGCTGTCGCTGCCGTCGGACTCGACAGTCGGATAGCCGTTTCCCGGGTCGCTTAGCGCGGTGAGCGCGGATAGCAACAGGTTCCCTCCCTCAAGGGCTTCGAAGTCGACATTCCCGTTGTCATTGGAAGTTATTTCGAAGCTCGTCAGGGCCGGCAAACTGATCACGCTGCCGGTGCCGGTCGCTTGCAGCGTAACGGAAGCATTAGCATTGGATTCGGTGTAGGTGGTCAGATCAGGCAGCGCCAGGCTGCCGCCAAGCTGCGAATACAGGCTGCTGTTGTCGATATCCGTCAGATCCGACAGCGTGTAAGATCCCCCCTCGACCGTCAGGCTGCCGTTTGTGAACGAAGCAAGTTGCCCGAGAAAAGCATCGATATTACTGTCGGTACCGTCAACCGTGATCGAAACGCCATCGAGCGTGGTCGAGAGACTGTTGAGCAGTAGCGATGCCTGACTGGTGTCGGACAAGGAGCTTCCGGATGGCAGGCTTTGCAGGCTCGACAGGTCCATCTGGTTGCCCGCGCCCGCGACGTCTACCACTAAGGGAACGCCCGTGACTTCCGTCAAGTCGGGAAGGTTGAGTGTGGCGCCGTCGTCGTCGGACGCGTTCGCAGCGGCGACGGAAGTCTCAGTGGTGGAAACGTTCGAGTTCGACGCTTCGAAGGATGTGGAAGCGAACTCGCCGGTATTGGCAATGGAAGCCAATCCTACAAGACTGAGCGTACTGCCGCTGCCGGTGGCCTCCAGCTCGGTGCTGGAGTAGCTCTCGTTGTTGTTATACGTGGTCACGTCCGGCAGCGCGAGGTTGCCGCCGCTTTGCACATAAAGGCTGCTGCCATCGATGTCGGTCAGATTGGGCAGCGTGTATACACCCCCAGAGACCGTCAGGCTGCCGTTGGTCAGTGTGGTCAATTGCCCCAAAAAGGCGTTGATGTTGCTGTCGGTGCCGTCGACCGTGATCGAGTCGCCATCGAGCGTTGTCAAATCGCTGTCGAGCAGCAGCTCCGCGCCATCGGTGTCGGACAACGAACTTACAGACGGCAGGCTCTGCAGGTCCGACAAGTTGATTTCGCTGCTCGTTCCCTCGGCTGAGATATAAGCGACGTAGGTAGCAGCGGCGGTCGTCAGGTTTTCGAGATTGAGCACGCTGCCGGTGCCGGTTGCCGACAGGTAGGTGTTATCGGACGTGTCGTTGGTATATGTCGTTACGCCCGGCAGCGCCAGGCTGCCGCCGTTTTGAACATAAAAACTGCTGCCGTTTACGTCGTTCAGATTGTTCAGCGTGTACGAACCGCCTGTTACCGTCAGGCTGCCGTCCGTCAGCGACGTCAGTTGGTTCAGAAAGGCATTCATGTTGCTGTCGGTGCCATCGACCGTGAAAGCGACGCCATCGATCGTGGGAGTGTTGGCGAATGTCGAGTTCAATTGAATCAATGCGCCGCCGGTATCCGAAACGGAGCTTCCGGCCGGCAGGCTTGCCAGGCTCGATAAGTCGATGTTGCTACCAGTTCCCCCGGCGGCGATGAGTGCGGGTCCGTTGCTGACGGTTGCCAAACTTGGCAGATTCAGCGAGTCGCCGCCACCGCTGCCGGCGTCGAGAGCCACGCCGATGCCGGAAACCTCGTAGGTCATGGCAATGGAAGTCAATGCCGGCAAGCTGAGAGTGCTGCCCGCTCCGCTCGCCTCGAGCACCGTCGTCACGTAATACAGGGTGTTATTGTAACTCGTCAAATCGGACAGAGTCAGATCGGCTCCGTTATCGGCATCGAGGTTGGCGCCATCGATGTCGGTCGCGCCGCTGGCGGTAAATGTCGTGCCGCTGCCTGTGGCTGTGAGCGATGCGCCGGCGGCGATCGTCAGACCATCGGTCAAGCTCGACTCACCGCCAGCGACAGTCAACGAGCCGCTGCTAACGTCGATCGGATCGGAACTCGTCAGACTGTTGACGGAGATCGTGCCGGAGAGTGTGATCGTCGGGCTGCCTGGGGCACTGATCGAGACGTCATCCGTTGAGTTCGGGACCGCGGCAGTGCTCCAATTAGCGGCATCGGTCCATAGATTATCGCCGCCGTTGCCGGTCCAGGTGTCGAGCGCCAGCATTCGCCGTTCTTCGAGCGATTCGAATCCATATCTCCGCTGCTGCACTCCGCGCAAGAATGCCTTACGGCGCGAGGCGCGTTTAGATTGGGAGACGTTTTTCCGCGATCGTTCGCCGGTTCGCCAGAGTACCATCTTAATTCTCGTAGATTCTCGGGTGGTGCTTCAGTAATGAGCCCCCGATCTACCGGCACGGCCACGCGCACCGTGTGCGGTCTGATCACTTCGACTTATGGCTGTCAGCTGATCCGCCTGGCCCATCAGCAGCACACCGCTCGACGGAAATCGCGGATACCAAAATCATTGCTTGCCGCCAATTCTGGCCTATGCGACAAATTGCCATATCGAGACGCGAGCGACCCTTGGTGAGCCCGCCCCGCTGGCTCGAAGAAGGCGCAACGGTTGATGGTCGTCTCATTCCTGCTGCTAAGCGAACAAGATCTCGATAAGTCCGAAATTCCGACGGATTATCGCGAGTGTAATTACGATCCGTGGAGATTTCAAATTATCTGCACCCTGGGGGGGTGATTACGGATGTCGGCGGTCAGACGGCCTGGGACCGACAGGTTTCCCATTGGTCGTTGGACGACAGGGGGCGGAGACCGGCCCTGCGGTTAGCAGGCTCCCCCCGCCAGCGAGTCCCGGTTAGCCGCAGTGGTTCGCTCGACGAGCCGCCGGCGCATGAAAAAACCCCAGTGTCGCGAGCTCGACAAAGCACCTTTGCGATGTTCCGAAGGTGCCCAGCTACTCGACGATCTGTTGGATGCGGCCTTGCATGGTGCCAGGTTGCTGATCGGTGACGGTGGTCATGCCGAGTCCGCCGAAATCATCGCCCAGGTATTCGAGCGGCACGGCGTGTGTTTTCCGTATGCATGCAATCCGCGGTATTGGATGGTGAGCTTATTACGAACTATCCGCGCCGCGGCGCTGTGCGGCAATCGCCAGTTGGTACGTCCTTTGCTGGATTTTGCGGGCCAGTCAAAACATCGCGAATTCGAGTGGAGCATGCGGCTTGGGTGCGCAGCGAAAGAACACACTGGTTGCGCCGGCAACAGCTACCTCGAATCAGGCGGGCGTGTTTCGCGTTCTTTCCATCGCATCGGTTGGTTAATTTTACGAAAGGATTGTGTTATGAAGCGAATGTCATACGTGAGCGCCGCCCTGTCTGTAGTCTTGGTGACATGCAGTGCAAGCCTGGCCGCCCCCCGAGACGACGACGAGGGAAATTATCGGAACGGGCAGAATAGCGCTTCGCTTAACTCTTCCGATGGCAATGGCACCCGCACGTTCCTGGGCGTCGCCGTGGCCCCGCTCGATGAATCGCTACGAAGCCATCTGCAACGCCAGATTCAAGATGGGACCGGCGTTGTAGTCGAGGAAGTCGCCGAAGGTTCGCCAGCGGAACATGCGGGAATCCACCGCCACGACATTCTGATCAGCTACGATGACCAGCGGCTTTATTCGCCTGAGCAGTTGGTGAGGTTGGTTGAGAACGATAAACCAGGTCGGAATGCTAAGCTGCACATCATTCGTAGCGGCAAGAGTGAGGAAATTGAGGCGACACTCGGTTCTCAGCAGATGGCGTACGGCGCGCGTGCGCGCCGTGCATTCAGCTATCGGCAGGATCAGCAAGGCCAAAATAGCGACAATGGCGACAACCGGGAGGATCAACGCGGCAACCAGCAGCGGGATCAAGGCAACGACCCGTCGCGCCAAGGTGAAAACCAATGGCGCAGTTTCGACGCCATGTCGCTTACGCGCGTCGACAAGAAACAGTTCAAAGCGGAGATCCGCTATCGCGACGATCGCGGGAACATCGAGACTCGTCAGTTTCGAGGCACTCCTGACGAGATCCGCCAACATATCGATAGCCAGAAAGATCTGCCGCGTGCCGAACGAGACCGACTGTTGCGAGCGCTCGACATGGCGAACACCCCGGATGACGTTGAATTCCATGAATTCCACCTTTCGAACCAACGAAGCTAGTTCAAAGCGGTGTTGAGTGCCGTGCTTCATTTGTTCAATCGCTCAGGCAGCGGGGGCGCTTTGGCGCCCCCTTCTGTCTGGCAACCAAAATGGCGGCCACGTCAGCGGAACCATTTTGCTGCTTGAAGAAAGTGAGGCCCTGCGTATCGGCTGCTTCAAATCAGCGTGCGGTACCCGCGGCACGGCTGACTCCATCCGCCTGGCGTCGGCTCGCTATGCGACAGTTGCGAAGCAATTTGCTTACCGGGTGGAATAGCCAGTTCGCCGCGCGCTCTAAAGGCGTTCCAAAGTGCGATGCGAGCGCGTCCGGGCCGTGAATGTCCTGGCGAATTGATCACCGCGATCAGGCAATCTCCAACAAAAACCGGGCTGCTCACCCGCCGTATCCGTGCGGCACGGTGGCCAGCCCTAGTGGTCTGTCACGCCAGGTATTTCGGGTGCCATGGTCCACGCTGGCGTGGCCATGTTTACCGCGCCAACGCATGCCCACGGCGGCCGCCGTGGGCATGGCACCCAAGTGCGAAAATAATCGCGTGACAGACCGCTAGGGTATCGGTTCTGCAGCAATTAGGATCTGCAGCAATTAGGAATTGTTTGCCGGCGCTGCGATTGTGCCGGCAGCACCGGGAACCGTCTTGTTCGCGGGTGCCTTCGGCGGCGTGATTGGGATCGCGAGGATGCCCGCCTTCGCCGCGAACAGGTTGCGTAGCACCTGCGCTCCAATGTCCTTGGGCTGCAAAGCCACGGCCCGATCCAGCTCCTTGACGGCTTGGGCTGGGTAGCCCAGATAGCCGTAATGGTAGCCGACCAGGAAGCGCAACCCTGCGTCGTTGGGGTTACTTGTGCGGGCACTTTCCAGGGATCGCAACTGATTAGTGTAGTTCTGGATGTTGGGATAAAGCTCCCTGTAGTTCTGCACCACGGCGCCCCACTTGTCTTGCGGCAACATTTGCATGGCCAGTTGCAAGGCTCCAGCCGCCGGCTCGAACTGCCCGGCGGCGAACATGGATTGCGACAGCAACAACAACAGACCACCGTTGTTGGGAGTGTCGACTAGCGCGGTGCTCGAAGTCATGCACAGCTGCCTGGTAGTTGCCAGCCTTGAAGTCCGTTTCGCCCTGGGCGGAATAGTCGTTGGCAGATGTTGTGTAGTCGGCCGAAGCATAGCTGGCCGGGTAGCCGTAACCGCCGCCGTAACCGCCGCCGTAACCGCCGCCGTAGCCGCCATACCCGCCGTACCCGTATCCGCCATATCCGTAGCCCAAACCATACATGCCAAAGAACGGATAGCCGAAGCCAAAGAACGGATAGCCGAATCCCAATCCGTATCCGTACCCATAGCCTAAACCATAGGGATAGCCGCCGTATCCGTAGCGGCCCCTGCCATATCCATATCCGCCGTAACCATAACCGCGGCCGCCCAAAGCGCCCGTGCGCGCGCCAGCCGCTCCCACGCCGGCAAAGTGCCGATTCGCGAAGCTCGTGCCGCCAAGCCGGCTCGCGGCGCCCGCGGCACCCAAGCGGGCGGCAGTTCCTGCGGTACCAACGGCTCCAAGGTTTCGACTGTAAAAGCTTGAGCCGCGATAACCACTCGTGTAACCGCCGTTGTATCCCCGGTAGCCTCCACCATAGCCGCCAAAACCTCGATAGCCACCATAGCCGCCGCCAAAGCCTCGATAACCTCCGAAACCTCCGCCGCCAAAACCTCCGCCACGGAAACCGCCCCCGCCGAAGCCACCCCCGCCGAAGCCGCCTCCGCCGTGACCTCCGCCTCCTCCTCCTCCGCCGCCCCCGCCATGGGCCCAGGCGTCGGAGCTTATCGGTAGCAGCAGCAAGCCCGCGCTTAGCAGAACTGCCCAAGTCTTGAACCATCGTGTTGCCATAAAATCGCTCCTTCCTCGCAACGAGGATTCTGAAACTCCATTGTCGCCCACCCAACACTGATAATTTTACGCGGCAAGAGATTGTCGGGCTCTACCTGAAAACCCGCGTGTATGAAGATCGGCCGGATTGATTGCCGGCCGCCCAGGTCGGAATAACGCCGATGGCCTAGTCGGCCGGCGCCATGGGTGCAGGCCAGATGTCCGACTGATCGGGCGACAATGGCTTTCAAGCGGCCTGTGTATGCCAGCCATTGGCTTGCCGCTTGTTGCATAAACCATGCGCGGCAGTATCGCCGGTCTCTCGCCGCCCCGTGCTCTCAATTTCGAACACAGGCAGACCAGCGTCGCAGTAGTTGAGCACTCCCTTTCAAGGGCCCATGGAGTACGCGTCTAGGAGCACCCCGTCTTTAAGTTGCTCTCTATTTTGCCTATTCTTCGTCGATCGCGCGAATGGGTTTCGAGAAGCGCTCCAGCGGTCGCCTTCCAACGCAACGGCCGCCGCGCATGCGGACAGTCTCCGGCGGTTTGTAGTGCTTTCCGCTACAAGCTGCAATTCTTTGCTCTGCAAGCGTTTGTAGCGATTGCAATGATTTTGATGCTTCGAGCGATTCGGCAAATTTTTCTGGTTATACCGAGCCGAATGGGCCGATCATTCGCAATAGGAGGCGTGTCATTCGGTAAGGTACTAGTAAGTGAAGTTCGCCATGGGCGAAGGAACCGCCACGCGTGGTTTAGTCCGACGAAACTTGCCGCACGTTGTCGCCGTCGCAATGACCGTGGCGGCCGCGTTCGCGCATCGTCAATGCGCCGCGAAACGATGCCCGAGGCGCCCTCCACTCTCCCATTTGCACAATCCGCAATTCCGCTGCGACCTCAGGTTGCAGAAATCTGCCGACTGCCCTCCGAGATATCGCCGATGGCGGACGGCGCGGTGCAGTGTGCCGGCATGGCGCCGTTACCGCCGATAGATGAGAAACCGGCTAGAACCGCTCGGCTGATGGCGCCCGTTTCGCCGGGCGTAATGTCACAACCGCTCGCCGACGATCCCTCGCCGTCCGAGCAAGGCGTCGATTTTGGTCGACGCACCATGGCCAACGGCAATCCGGCTCCGAACCTCAAACCGGCACAACTCGAGCCGAGCGACCAGGCATTTCCGATCAACCTGGCCACGGCGCTGCGATTGTCGGATGGACGCCCATTGGTTGTGACCTACGCCCAAGCCAGCGCGTGGGTGGCCGAGGCGCAATTACAACACTCGAAACTCTTGTGGGTTCCCGAACTCGACTTTGGCGTCGACTATTCGCGGCACGACGGACCAGGCCCGGACTTCAATCACGGCGTGAGTGAGCCGGTGTTCACTCCGGGCGTCGGCGGGATCCTCAAGCAGAACCTGAACTGGATGTACATCGGTGGCAGCCTGTATGAGATCATGCCGTTGACCGACATCATCTTTACTCCGCTGGTCGCGCGACAGAATCTCAACTCAAAGCGATTCGACATTCAAACTGCCAAGAACGACGCGCTGCTCGCTGCGGCGATTGCTTACTTCGACGTACATCAATATCGTGGGCAGTACGCCGGGGCCATGGATGTGGTCGCCAGGGCCGAATTACTCGCAGGACGGGTTGCGCAGCTCAGCCAGGACCTGGTACCGAAAGTCGAAGTCGACCGGGCGCTCAACATGCTCGCCGACATGCAGCAGCAAGCCGCGCTGGCCCGGCAGCAATGGCGTATATCGAGTGCCAACCTGACTCAGATCCTGCGGCTCGACCCTCGCGTGGTGGTTGAACCGATGGAGCCGGATAACCTGCAGATCACCCTGATCGATCTGCAGCGAACGCTCGACGAACTAATGCCGATCGCCATGAGCAACCGCCCCGAATTGCAATCGCAACAAGCGATGATTCGAGGAGCGGCAACCGTGGTTCGGGAAGAAAAGTGTCGCCCGATGTTGCCTACGATCCTGCTGACGGGCTTTCAAAGCCCGGCGGGCATGAGAATGCAGGCCATGGTGTTCGGAATCGGCCAAGGCAGCAAGATGGATCTGTGGAGCCTGCGCGAAGACGTCAGCCTGCAGGTAGTCTGGCAACTCGAAAACTTGGGGCTTGGGAACATGGCGCGAATCAAGAAAGCCCGCGGCATGCAATCGCAGTCCATTGTTGATCTGTACCGAATGCAAGACTCAGTCGTGGCCGAGGTCACCGAAGCCCAAGCCAACCTCCAGTCGGCAGCGGTGCGCGTCGTCGAGGCCGAAGAGTCGTTGCGGCAGGCGATCGTCACCTACGACGGCAACTATCGCGGTCTGGCTCAAACGAGGCGGTTTGGCAACGTGCTGGTCCAGGTCTATCGGCCTCAGGAAGCAGTCAAGGCGCTCGAGAGCCTGTCGACGTCCTACTCCCAGTACTTTGACGCCGTGGCTGATTACAACCGTGCCCAGTTCGCGCTCTTCCATTCACTCGGTTACCCAGCCCAAGAACTGTCAGCTCGCCGCGTGCCAGGCGACGTTTTGCAGATCGATACGAACCGACCGGCCTACATGCCTCCAGTCGGCGTGGGTCCGCCGCCGGCCAACCGTTAATACGACACGATAACTGCTGACCAATCACGCGCGAGGCAGGAACAGAATAAAGGAGTTGAGTGCGATGAAACGATTCGCCAGGTTTCTGGTCCTCGCGCTGCTAACGTTCTTCGGGTGGCGGTTGCTCCCTTGCCATGCCGGCGATCCGAGCCGGCCATCCGTCATCCCGGGACAGGACAGCATGTCCCCGGTCTATTCGTCGGGCGTTTCTTACTACCCCGGCTTCTTCTCGCCCCCGTCCATGCTTCCGGGCACGGCCGCGTCAAAAGAGAGCAACGATATCACGCTGCAGCCGCTGGCTGGACCGAACCAGCCAAGTGCGCCGGGAGCACCTGCTACCGTGGCCACGTTCCGGCAACCGGTTCCTCCACCTGAGGCGGGTCCAGAGACTGTACCAGCACCGCCGCCAGGGGCTCCGGGATCTTATCCAGCCGGCGCCTCGATATCTCGCGGCGAGGTCAACTTGCAGCCTGCGCCGCTGGAAGCCAGCGATGTGGGGTTTCCGATCACGCTGGCGACGGCCTTGCGATTGGCAGATGCCCGGCCATTGGTGGTTAGTGCGGCCCAGGCCAGCGCGTGGGTCGCCGAGGCCCAATTGCAGAAAGCCAAGGTGCTGTGGATTCCGACATTCAATGCCGGCGGTGACTACATTCGTCACGACGGCTACGGCCCCGACTTCAATCTAGGTATCAATACGGCCGCCCGACCCTTGGCGCAGAGCGTCAATTTCCTCTACAGCGGTATTGGCTTTACGCAAGACGTGGCGATGGCCGATGCGATCTTTCAGCCATTGGCGGCCCGACAAACATTGAACGCCAAGCGATTCGAAATTCAGACGGCCAAGAACGACGCCTTGCTCGCTACCGCCCATGCGTATTTCAACGTACACCAGTATCGTGGGCAGTACGCCGGCACTCTCGACGTCGTACAGCGGGGACAGAAGCTCGTCGAACGGATTGGGTTCTTGAGCCAGGACTTGGTACCGAGGGTGGAAGTTGACCGTGCCCGGAGAATGTTGGCCGATATTGAACAGCATGCTGCCTCGGCGCGGCAGATGTGGCGCGTGTCCAGCGCTGATTTGACGCAAACTCTGCGTCTCGACCCTCGCATGATCATCGTTCCTGCCGAACATGATCATTTGCAGGTCACGTTGATCGAACCGAATCGGCCGCTCGACGAACTGATCCCGATCGGGCTGACCAACCGCCCAGAACTTGCTTCGCAACAGCGCGTTGTGCAGGCGGTGGCCAATTACATTCGCCGCGAAAAGGGACGGGTGCTGATGCCGAGTCTGATGCTCAACGGCTTTCAGACGCCAAACGAATTGATCGAAATGGGCGTCCAGGGCTTCGGCCACGGTAGCGCGCTGAACCTGTGGGGGCTGCGCGATGACGTCAGCCCTCAAGTCATGTGGCAACTCGACGCGATGGGCATGGGCAACATGGCCCGCATCAAGGAGCAACGTGGTGAACAATCGAAGGCCATTATTGAGGTATTCAGAGTCCAGGACGGCATCGCCGGTGACATCACGCGGGCCCAGGCCCGCCTGCAATCCGCGGCCGTGCGAGTCGTGCAAGCCGAGCGCTCGATGCGCGAGGCGCTCATCACCTACGAAGGCAACTTCGAAGGGCTGGCTCAAACCAAACGTTTCGAGAACGTGCTGGTGCAGGTTTACCGTCCGCAGGAAGTCGTCATCGCGCTGGAGCACTTGATGGTGGCCTACGACCAATACTTCTCCACCGTCGCGGACTACAATCGGGCCGAGTTCGAGATGTTCCACGCCTTGGGCTATCCGGCCCGCGAGGTCTCGGCGATGCGAGTCATCGGCGAAGTTGCGCCGGTCAACACCAGCCGGCCCGGTTATTTGCCGCCGGTGGGTGTGGGGCCGCCGCCTGCCTCCCGCTAAAGCTGAGTCGGCTTTTGGGGTGCGTCGACCTGGATCGTCCCGGCGACAAACGGGTCGAACAGGCGCGCTCAGTATTGAATCGGTTGCTGCACAGCGCGGAGGTTCGAGACGCCGAGGGTCCACAAACGCTACCACGCAAGTTGTCAGATCCACGTCCGTTGCAACGGTTGCTGGCTGCTTGCGCCCCGGTGGCTACGAGCCGTTGGAACCAGGACTAGCGTCCGGAGCGAATCATATCGATCACGTCCGGGCTGGCGGGCGCAGGAGCCGCCTCAGCGCCGGAGAACCCCCCCAAGTGCAACAGATAGGACTCATCCTTCGGAGCACCAGAGTACTCGCCATAGCGTGGCTCGCCTGATTCGGCAACCGTGTACGGTCCTGGAACGCCGACTCCCGCTCGCTTGCCGAAGTAGCCGTACCCGTTTGCGGGCACACCGAAACGCGGGCCAAGATGACGCCTTGGCCCGTAATCGACATAGTAGGGGGTGTAGATCGTTTTCCCCCCGACGCCCGGATCATAGAAATCGGGGCTCTCTGCTGGCGGGAGAATAGCTATGCCACGCTTTGCCGGCACCGAGTGGTCGGCTGCACGAGTGCCGACGGTCACTGCCAGAAATGCGATGGCCAACAGGGCGGCAACGCCCAGCAGACGTGCTAGCTGCCATTTCATCGGAGACCCTCCGTGTTCGCCAAAGTGATACAGGTCGGCTCACTTCTAGATTCGTATCGATCAAGCGGCAAAGTATGCATTTTGCTGGAGACTTGGATTATTCCTTGCGGCCGTTAAAGACGGTGCATTCCCTACAGGTCAACGAGTGCCCGCGGTCCCCGGATGGGCGGGACTTTCGTGGTCCGAGGCCACGTGGACGAGCGCACCGTCGCCTAGGTTGGCATCGTCGTCGCACACGATTGCCGCGGCCGAAGCATTGACGGGCACCCAAGGCGCGTTCTGACCGGACAGTGGCCGCAATCTGACGATTTCGATCCAATCGTCGTCACTGACACCTGTTTGGACTTCCATCCGTTGCGCGTGGTTGTCCTTGCATGCCCAATAGAAGGCTTTGCCATCGTTATAGTCCACAGCGGTTTTCGGCAATGCCCAAACTCCATGCCGCTCGATGAGCACGTTGCCATAAGCATACATGCCCGGCAAGATCTGACTCGTAGTATTGGGCAGCTTGATCTGGGCCAGCGACTTCCGCACGAATTCTGGGACGTTGTCGGCGATGATCTGGCCGCCGGTGTTCGGCAGGTCGATTTCGGCGCGCAGCGTGCGGCTCTTGACGTTCAGCGCCCAAGCGGTGCGTGTGACCGAAGCAGAAATCGGATCGTCGTCAAAGGCCTGGATGAGGACCGAGGCTTTTGTTCCTGGCAGTACGAAATTGGCCTCGGCCTCTGGCACATCAACAAAGATGCGGACCACGTCCGTGCGCTCGACGACATAGATGGGCGCGGCTCCCGCGGGAGCCAAATAGGGAGAGTTGCGCATGGCCGACGGATCGCCCGTCGCTGGCAGGACAAAATCGAAGGTATTGGCGTTGCGGGCCGTGATCACGCCGTCGAAGGGCGCGGGTAACGTCAAATACCCTACTAGGGCTTGCAACCGCCGGGCCTCGCTCTGCGCCACCTCCAGATCGGCAGCCGCGACTTCGACGGCGATTTGTTCCTGCTCTAACGTGGCCTGCTTGGCAATCAACTCGGCCTCGGCGTTATGGATTGTGGCCTGGGCCGCATCGCGCGCGCCGACGCTCGACCTGAGTTGATTCTTGGACTCGAGCAAAACCTGAGGGTCGACAACACCCTTATCTACCTCCCGGCTCAACCGGTCGACTTGCGTTTTCCAGCGATCTACTTCCGACTGGTACTGCACCAGCATAGCCCGCGACTCGGCCAGGTGAGCCTCGGCGGCCTGAACGTCCGCGGCCGCCACCTGAACCAGCTTTTTGGCCAGGTCAATGCGCTTCTGGTCGAGAGTCACCGTGGCCTTCTTGGTCCCCCAATCTTCGACTAGTTCCGGCACAAACAATTTCGCGAGCACTTGGCCCTTTTTCACGCGGTCACCGATATCGACGTTCCACTTCTCGATGTAAGCGGACATCTTGGGAAATACGCTCGAACGTTCGTAACTTTCGACGAAGCTGGGTTGTTCGACGACACAGGATATCGTGCGGCGTTGCGGCATGATCAAATGGACGGCAGTTGCCGGGGGCGCTTTGTGAGCCCCGGTTTCGGATCGGCCACTGCAGCCTGGCGCCGTCAAACTGAAAAGCATGACCGAAGCAATCGAAGCGCGTCGGATGCAACGCATCACTAAGCAGGCATCGCAGAACATCATTCGTCTCCGGGCTTTTGCGTCGCGGCCGCATTGCCCGCAACTGGGAGCGGAACGTCAAGACGCGGATCATAGTGCTTGCCTTCCCGATCGCCCGAGTAAAGCGTAGTGGGGTGGGGAGTGCGCTGGCCGATCACGACCGCGAAGACGGCCGGAACCACCAATAGTGTCGCGAACGTCGACATTACGAGGCCGCCGATCACAGCCAGACCCAGCGGACCTTCCATCTGGCTGCCACGCTCGAGCCCCAGAGCCATCGGAAACATACCGATCGTCATCGCGCAGGCGGTCATCAATATGGGCCGAAGGCGCTCCGCGGCTCCAGCTACAGCCGCTTCGGCCGAAGGCGAGCCCTCCTTCCAATGCTCGTCCATGAACACCGCCAACAATACCGAGTTCGAAACCGAAACGCCCAAACACATAATCGAGCCCATGAACGATTCGATGTTCAAAGTCGTGCCGGTTACAAACAGAATAATGACTACCCCAGCGAGAACGCCCGGTACGGCGCTGACGGAAATTAGCGCCAGGCGAGGCGATTGGAAATAGGCGGTCAGCAGTACCAATATTACGAAAACGGCCACCGCGAGCCCGATTCCGAGCGCCTCGAACATCTCGATCATGGGAGGAAGCTGACCCATGGGAGTGACGCGCACACCGCGCGGAGGCTTGCCAGCGGCTTCAATGGCGCGAGCCACTTGCCGCGAGGCCCGTCCCATGTCCTCGCCTTCGACGTTTGCATTGATGCTCAGGTAACGTTGTGAAGCCACTCGATCTATCTCGCCGGGCATCTTGTCCTCTCGTACGGTCGCGATGTCTCTAATCATCAGGTTCACGAGCGGGTTGACCTCCGACAATGGCAAGGTTTCCACTTCCGACTTCGTTGTCATATACTTGGGTGGCACCAATACCTCGACCTGGTAATCGAAACCCGTCTTCGAATCGATCCAGTAGTTGAGGGCAATGAAACGGCTGGAGCTAGTTGCCTCGATCAACGGGTCTGCGGCTTCGCGCACGTTGATTGAGCTCAAGCCCGCCTTCTCTCGGTCGATGTCGATCCGAATGGCAGGATAGTCGAGCATCTGTTCGAACTGGATATTGCGCAGGAATGGGATACTCCTCATTTGCCGGGCGACCTTTTCAGCGTGCGTTCGAACCAGTTCCAGATCCGTGCCGACGACTCGCACCGAGATGGGTGTCAGCGAACCGAAGCTCATCACCTGCGTCACGACGTCACCCGGCTGGAATCCGAAGCTGGCGGTCTTCGCCTTGTGAGACGCCTCGGCCTTGGTCAGGCCGCCTCTCTCCAGTCGCTGTGCCAGCCAGGGAACGACTCGCTTGGGCAGCTCATGCCGCAACCGTTCGCGGAATCCGTTCAGCTTGATGCCACTCGTTTCGCGCAGCGCGACGCGAGGTAGCCGTCATCCGGGCCACGCATGAAGAGCACGATATTGTCCATGCCGAAGTTCGGAGCCACCTGGCCGGCGAACCCCAGGGTAATCTGGATATTCTCGGGCTTGGCCTGTTCGGCAATTGCGTGCAGACACTCGAGCGCCATTTCGCGGGTTAGTTGGTAGTTCGAACCCGGGGGCGGACGGAACCGTAGCACGAACTGCCCCGAATCAACTTTCGGGAAGAGTTCCGTGCCCAACTGCTCGCCGATCAACCACAGCACGAGCGTGCAGCCGACGAGATAGGCACCCGTTACCCACCATCGCCAATGCACGAACCGTTCGACCATCCCTCGATAAGAGACCTGGATCCGATGGAACAAGCCCGTTTCTTCCTTTTCACGATCTCGGCGCTTGACCAGGTAGACCGACAGGACGGGCACAAACGTAGTGGAAAGGATGTATGCCGAGATCACGGCGAAGCCCACGGCCACAGTCAGGGGCATGAACAAGGCTCGCAAGGGGCCCTGCATAATGAAAGCCGGAACGAACACTGACAGGATACACAGCAATGCCAACAGGATCGGAACCGCCGTGGCTTTGCTGGCATATACGACGGCAGTAGAGATGTTCGGTGTGTTGCGCAACTGCACATGGACGTTTTCGATGATTACGGTCGACATGTCGACTAGAATGCCGATGGCCAGGGCCAGCCCACCTAACGACATGATATTGATGGTATTTCCCGTCAGCCAGAGTCCGACCAAGGCTCCCAGCAAGGCAAGCGGGATATTGGAAACGACGACGATCACGCTGCGCATATCGCGCAGAAAAAGTAGAATCATCAGGCCCGCCAAGCCGGCGCCGATCAGCCCCTCGGTGACCACGCTATGCACGGCGGCGAGCACCGTGGGCGACTCGTCAAACTCGAAATTCACGGATACGTCCTTGGGGACGACGTCGCGGAAGAGTGGCAAGGACTTGCGAATGTCGGCCACAACGGTCAATGTCGATGAGGTGCTTTTCTTGATGATCGGCAGGTACACGGAGTTCTGTCCGTTCACCAGCGCGTAACCGTAGTTCAGATCCGTTACGTCCTCGATGGCGGCCACGTCGCGAATATAGACGTTCTGCCCCAACCGAAGCGGAATCTTGCCCAAATCGTGAACGTCGCCGACAGTGGCGTTTGTCGGAACCATCGGCATGGAATCCTTGATATAGACGTTTCCGGCCGGCACCACTGCGTTTCCCTTCATCAGCGCTTCCGTGACGTCGTGAGGCGACAAATTATAGGACTGTAGCTTCTCGGGATCGCACTTAACCAGGATCGAGCGCACGTTGGGTCCGAACGGTGAAACGGCTACGGTCCCCGGCACATTCTGCAGCACTAACGGCCGGATGATGTTTTGGGCTACGTCCGCCACCATGCCGATTGGAGTCGTCTTGCCTTCCAGCACCAGGTAACCGACCGGAACACTTCCGGCATCGAGCCGCATCACCATCGGCGGTAAAGTGCCGGGGGGCATTCGGGACACCGCGCGATTGGCCATCGCCACAACCTGCCCCATGGCCTGCCCCATCTCAATGTCCGGGTGAAACGAAATCTCGATCAAGGCGATCTGCTGGATGCTGCGAGACTTGATCTCCTTAATTCCGTCAACGTACTGAAACAGCAGCTCGAACTGGCAAACTACAAACCCTTCCATCTGTGCTGGGCTCATACCGCCGAATTGCAGAAACACATAGATCTTCGGTGTGTTGAGGGATGGAAAGATATCGACCTGCATGCGCTTCACAGCCAGCATGCCGCTGCTGACTAGAACCAGAACGAGCATCAACGTCGTGATCGGCCGCCGAAGGGCAAATATGGTCGCATTCATAATTGTTTCTGCGGTCCAGATGTCACTAGGGAGATATTCAAAGCGCGACCTGTTCGGCCCCCCTCGCGCTGGTTCACTCCGATCCGCCAGAAAAACCCGTCAAAGGTTCAAATGCCGTGCCATATCAGGCGAAGTCCCGCCCGTTCAGACCGAGACTAGATCGCCGTCCTATGAGCTTTCCCCCTGATTTTGTTTTTTGGAAGCACTCGGTCGAGGGGGGGGCCGAATGATTCAGGTGGTCGAATGGCTTAGAACGCAAACAGATGCGAAAACCACAGCTTCACGACATTCACTCTCGTCCCCCGGATCGGTGATTTCACCGAACCCGGCCATGCAGAGAGGCGATCCATCGCGGTGCGCTTTAGTGGTTGTTACGAATCCATTTTGGCCGATCAACGACCAACTATACATTGAGTGCTAAAAGTCCTCGAAGCGCTCGGCGAGATGGGGGGCGAGCTCCCAAAATACGAGGCCTACCATCGCAACCCAATTGTTTCAGACTTCCAACCGGCTCGATAAAATAGCTGTTATGCCACCGTGTCGGCCGAGCCGAGCACCGAGGCCGAACCGGAAATTACTGCCATGAACAAGTGTGCTCCGATGTTGGCAGGACGGCTGCGTAAGCCGGTCGCTGCCTATGGCATGATGCTTACCGTCGTCGCCGGGGCGATCGGTGTCCGTCTTCTGCTCAATCCATTTCTGAGTGACCGCCTCCCTTTCATCACGATGTTCGCCGCCGTGGTCGTGACGGCTCGGTATTGCGGAAAAGGACCGGCCTTACTTTCCCTGGTCGTCGGCTCGTTGGCCGTGGCTTACTTCGTCCTCGAACCCCGCTATTCGTTGGCCGTCAACCAGCTGGAGTATCAAACTGGATGCGTCCTGTTCGCCCTGATCGGTTTGGGCAGCATTTCTGCCTTCGACACGCTGGAAAAAGCCCGGCAGCGGACTGAAGAAAGGAAGCAGCAGCTCGAACAGGAAGTTGCAGCCCGGCGAGCCGCCGAGAAGTTCCTGGCCAACCGGGAAGAGTTGCTGCGGATCACGTTCGCCAGTATCGGAGATGCGGTCATCACGACAGATGCCAAGGGCAACGTCACCTACCTGAACGCCGTGGCTCAAACTCTGACTGGGTGGACACAGGAAGAAGCGTGTGGCAAGCCGCTGCCGACGGTGTTCAACATCGTCAACGAAGAGACCCGCCTGCCGGTCGAGAATCCGGCTCAGAAGGTGTTAATGTTACGGCTAGCCATCGGACTGGCGAACCACACTGTCCTCATCAGTAAGGACAAAACGGAGCGGCCCATCGACGACAGTGCCGCTCCAATTCAAGACGACCAGGGCCGGGTCATGGGCGTCGTTCTGGTCTTCCGCGACATCAGCGACCGGAGGAGGGCCGAAATCGCCATGCGTGAAGCCGACCGCCGCAAGGACGAGTTTTTGGCGACGTTGGCCCACGAACTGCGAAACCCGCTGGCCCCCATCAGGAATTCGTTGGAATTGATGAAGCGGTTGAAAGGCAACGCCGAGCTGATCGAGCAGGCCCGCTCCATCATGGAACGTCAAACGGGGCAGATGGTGCGGTTGATCGACGACTTGCTCGATGTGGGCCGCATTACTCTCAATAAGCTGGAACTCCGTCGGGAGCGGGTCGAATTGGCGTCGGTCGTAGACCATTGCGTTGAAGCTATCCACCCCCTCTGCGAGCAATCCAACCATGAACTCAACGTCACGTTGCCACCCGACCCGATATACCTGCACGCCGACCCCGTGCGGCTGGCCCAGGTGTTCGGGAATCTGCTCACCAACGCCTGTAAGTACACCGAGCCGGGAGGCCGCATCTGGCTGACCGCTGAGCAACAGGGCAGCGACGTATTCGTGAAGGTCCAAGATACCGGAGTCGGAATACCGCCCGACATGCTATCCAAAGTTTTCGACATGTTTACTCAAGTTGATCGGTCGGAGGGTGGACTTGGGATTGGTCTGTCGCTGGTGAAGCGTCTGGTAGAAATGCACGAAGGCACGGTGACGGCCCATAGTGCAGGACCGGGGCAAGGAAGTGAATTCGTCGTGCGTCTTCCCATCCTCATCGAGAGGCCGAAGTCGCTGCCGCCGCCAAAACCGACCCTCGAAGAATTTCCCAAGAAGCCCCACCGCATTCTCATTGTCGATGACAACAAAGATGCAGCGAAAACCCTTGCCATACTGCTAAACTTGGAAGTCAAGGAAACCCATATTGCCCATGATGGTCTTGAAGGGATTGAGAAGGCGGCGACCTACCGGCCCGACGTGATCTTACTCGATGTCGGCCTGCCAAAGATGAACGGATACGGTGTCTGCCGTTCAATACGAGAACAGCCTTGGGGCAAGGACATTCTGATCGTAGCTTTGACCGGGTGGGGACAGGATGAAGACCGCCAGAAATCCGAAGACGCTGGCTTTAACTGCCACCTGGTCAAGCCGGTGGAATTCACCGAACTCATGAAGCTGTTGGCGGACCTGACTCCGGTTTGATCTGGATGGCAAACCTGTTCCCTAGAATCGTTGAGGTCATCGTGGGCAGGGGCCTCAAAGAACTGCGGTTGCCGTTCCAGCGCCACGTCGAACCTGCTTAGACCATCAGCGGACACCCGCAGGGGCAGTGCGATTTGTTGCTCGTTCATTCCGCCTTGCTTGTTTTCAGGCGTGCGCCTTCATCGACAGTGAGCCTGTGTGCGGCTTTTTAGGCAGCACTGTCCGCCGTGGAAATCACTTCGGCGGTTAGGCCCATCAAAAGTTCATGACGCATGATCGTCACGCCGACTGGGGCTGTGATACCTAGACGGACCCGATTGCCGCTAATCTCCACGACGGTGATGGCAATGTCTTTGCCGATCAGGATGCTTTCCTGCTTCTTGCGGGATAAAACGAGCACGGCGGTTCTCCTCGCTCTTGCGGGATGGAATTCGGGCCTAGTTCGTCCGATTTGGCACTTCAATTTGATTGACGATTTGCTTGACTCCTTCGATGTCGGCTACGACGATTTGGGCCACCTGCTTGTGGAAGAACGTCGGCACACGACCCCGTAGCACGAGGATTCCTTCGTCGCACAGGCAGACGATTGTCCGAATCGACGAATAGGGGCTGGCCTGGAGGCGGGCTTCAACTTGACCGGCGACCGAGAACGGCATGGAGCATTTCTTGTCTGTTCGAGTAACCATTAGCCGACATATCCGTTCGTTCAAGGGAGCCGTATGTCAACGATGCAAATCGTTCCGACTCGCAAGGGTGTGGAATATCGAAGTCGTCGATGGAGAAGGCAAGTGTGAGGAAGCTCGTAGCCGTGCTTCTCATGAACCTCCCACCTTCGACAAGGTGCGTCAAGAAATCTTACGGAATCGTAAGTTCGTGATGCTGGGTTAAGGACAAGCTACGCCACTTTGTCGCACGTCCAGCATGCCCGACTGTCGTTGCCCGATTCGATGACGCTGGAACAACCGCTCGGGACCATCTAGGTTGCCGGTTTGGCATGAGGTACCGCACCAAAGTCGCGGGTTCCTTCGCCGTGCGTGAACGTCGGGCCACTGAACCGTCCGCACCGCAAGGGAACGAGCCGGCGAATTTTCCGGCTATTTTGAGCACCGGGGCAAATCACTCTCGCAATTGCTTCCTTGGTAAGCGTGATCGTGATGCTTTTCACGATTGCACATTGCAATCGACGATCGAGTGCGACCCCTCACAAAAAAGGCAGCCTATTGACAGAGGAAAATAAAAGTCGCTAAATGCAGGCAGCAGCGGTTTCCGGTTGACGAGTGAAGTGAGGCTGCGAATTCAGGTTGTCCAGTGTTGCGGAAACACAAAGACCACGACTTAACGAGTCCTGTCCGGGTACTCGTCGTCGATGACGACCGAGACTGTGCGGACTCACTCAGTACCTTGTTGAGCAAGCTTGGACATGAATGCGTCCCGCTCAATCATCCCAAGATTGCCGTAGATTACGCTCAGGTCTTCCGCCCGGACTTGATGTTGATCGACTTGGCGATGCCCAGGTTGGATGGCTGCGAACTCGTTCGGCGGCTGCGAAAGGATCACGCCATTTCGGAGGCCACTCTTGTGGCAATGAGTGGATATGCCGATTCCGCCCACCGTCAAATGGCATTTGAGGCGGGGTTTGATGCCTTCTTTGCCAAGCCGTTTCGTTTGGACGAACTCGAATCATTGATTGCAAATTTGGGCGACATTCGAGAGAAGGCCAAGGCTCTCAGGCTGGGTGCGAGTGAGTTGCTCAAATATGCGAAGGACACGAATTCCTGTTCTGCTGAGCTAATTCAATTGTCATTGCGGATTCAGCACGAGTGGAGTTCGATTCTCGAAACAGTCCGAAATCGCAGGTGACGCTGAAACGCCGCCCATCTATTTGCGGCAAAACCATCAGCCCTTCGACAGCCGTTCAATGGCAGTAGGCGGCTGATTGAAAGAAGGGCGATCGAATGTCGCTCCGAACGGCAGCGACGATGTTGATGCTAGTCAGCTCGGTAGGAACGATTCAGGCGGGGGCAGCAGCCTACCCGGGTTACAGCACCTCGAGCGGATATGGCGGAAGTTATCGCTACGGCGGCAGCACCAAGTTCTTCGACCCCAGCAGCAAGTACCTGGGGAAGCAGTGGAAGTAGGCTACCCTGTTTTTCAGCATCACGGTTTTTCAGCCAGCACGATCTCGACGGGAACCCACATGCTCTCCACATCGGCGTCCTTGATCGAGAAGCCTGCCGCCTCCAAGGCCCGGCGAACGTAGATCGGGCGGCAGTCCATCAAATTCGGAAAATGTCGGTGGGTCCACTCGTAAAGGTTCAGCATGACTCCATGCTTGCCCTCTCTTGAAACGGCCACCACGACGATCCGACCGCCAGGACGAAGCACTCGCGTGCATTCGGCCAGTACCTTGGGCAATTCCGGCGTGTCGAACAACTCCAGCGTGAAGCTGAAAAAGATTCCGTCGAGACCGTTCGAGTCGAAGGGAAGTTGCTCGGCATCACCGCGTTTGAGTTCGGCTCGGTCCGCCAAGCCTTCTTTCGCCAGCAACTCCTGAGCAAGTGCGAGCATTTGATCCGAGATGTCGATGCCCAGCACTGTGCCGATGGGACCGACCGCCCTGGCGATCTCGACAAGGCAGTGTCCCGTGCCGAAGCCGATTTCCAAGATGTTGTCGCCAGGTTTGGCGGCGAGTTTCTTGAGTCCCGCTTCCCGCATCGGCCGCTCAGCCTGTTCCGAGAGCAGGTCATAAACTTTGGCGATCTTGTTGTAATATTGCCGGGTCACGTCTTTGGTTTGTAAAACACGTAGGACACCCGGTTCGTACTGCAGAGCTGGCGTTTCACTCATGAGGACAACCTGGCTTTAGGCAGCCAACCACTGAGTTGTTGATCGAATACGCGATAGGCCAGCAGCTTCACCTGGTCATTGACCAGGAACCAGCCGAACGCATAGCCCCAAACCACCGCGGCCCATTTCCAGCCGATCGCCGGCATGAAGATTCCGTAGACCGCGATCAGCGTGGCTACGACCTGCGTCCCGACGACCGCCCAAAGCAGAATCGGCGCAGGCGGGGTCGACCAGAACGGACCGCGCGTACGGGTCACGAAAATGGTCATATGTCCAGCTACCGACAGCTTCAGGTATATCAGCGATTGAATCGTCGGGCGATCCAGGTGAAACAATCGCTCACCCATATAGAACAAGCCGAACGAAGCAGCCACGCCAGCGATACCCAGTACGGACGCCACGCCCAACACCGTCCGCATGTTCCAAACTTCAGGTTCGTTTGAATAACGGACGCGGTCGTAGGCAATCGAAAGAATCGCCCCATCATTGAGCAGCGCCAGCAGCACGATCATCACGGCTGTTACCGGATAGAAATTGAAAACCAGGATGGACAGCGTCATGAACAGCAGCACGCGGATCGTTTCAGCGATCCGATAGATGGCGTAGCTCGTCATGCGCTGGAATATCTTGCGGCTCTCCTTGATGGCCCTGATGATTACCGAAAGGCCCGGCGTGAGCAGCACGATGTCGGCCGCGGCGCGGGCCGCATCCGTGGCACCAGAAACGGCGATGCCGCAATCGGCCTTTTTCAACGCTGGAGCGTCGTTAACGCCGTCGCCGGTCATGCCCACAATGTGGGCGTTCCTCTGTAGTACGTCGACGATGTGGTACTTGTGCTCGGGATAGACCTGCGCGAAGCCGTCGGCGGTTTCGATCGCATCGTCCAGTTGAGCGCCTTCGTGGTGCTCGACCTCACCAAACAAGCCAGCGTCGAGAATGTTTGGCCCCAAATCGAGTTGCTGGGCAATTTCCTTGGCGATGGCCAACTGGTCGCCGGTGATCATTTTCACCTTAATGCCCATCTGCCTCGCCGTGTGGATCGTTTCTTTCGAATCGGTGCGAGGCGGATCGTAGAGCGGCAGCACGCCCAGGAGTTGCCATTTTCCCTGCTCGTCGGTGCGAGCCACGCCAATCGAGCGGAAGCCCCTCGCGGCAAAATCGGCCACGACTTTCTCGACTTGTGGTCGAACGGCGTCGGCATCGGCAGCCAGCGATAACACCACTTGCGCAGCGCCCTTGGTCACCTTGAACGTGCTGCCCCCGCTCGATTCGACCGTCGCCTCAGTCCGCTTTTGCACCGGATCGAAGGGCTGGAAATGTATGCACTTGTATGGCGAAATTGCGCCTGGATCTTTGAGTCCGCCAATGACGGCCAGGTCGATCGTATCGCGATTCTCGGCTCGGGAAGCCAGGGCTCCGGCCAGGACGACTTCCTCAGCCGTTCCTCGATCGACCACGTGGGGACTTCCCAGGGTAAGCTTGTTCTGCGTCAGCGTGCCCGTTTTGTCCGAGCACAGGATGTCCATGCCGGCCAACTCCTCGATTGCCGCCAGCCGGCTGACGATGGCCTGATACTGGGCGAGTATCCGCGCGCCGACGGCCATGGTCACCGAAAGCACGGTAGGCATGGCCACGGGAATGGCCGCCACAGTCAGGATCAAGGCAAACTGCAGCGTTTCCAACAGCGGATCGCCGCGGAACAGGGCCACGATGAGAATCAGCGCTACCAGCGCCACTGCAATCACGATCAGAAAATCGCCAATTTTGAGCACGGCCTTTTGAAAATGGCTGACCGTGTGCGCAATCTGGACCAGGTGGGCCGTTTTGCCAAAATAGGTTGCCTGGCCGGTGGCGTAGACCAGGGCGTCGACTTCCCCCTGCTTGACGATCGAGCCGGAATAGACACTATCGCCCGTCTTGCGCTCGACCGGGAGCGATTCGCCGGTTAGCGCAGACTGATCGACTTCGATCGGATCGCCCTCCATCAGCTTGGCGTCGGCACCCACGATGTCGCCCAACCGGAGCCGGATGACATCGCCAGGCACCAGCTCGCGTGCCAGCAATTCCGACCATTGGCCGGCCCGCTTTACGCGGACCACGAGCGCCAGGTTCTTCTTTAAGGCCGCAATGGCGTTGCCGGCCTGGAATTCTTCCCAGAAGCCAACCACGGCGTTGACGAGCAACAGCACTCCGATGATGGCGAAGTCGGCCCAGTGACGCACCACCGCCGACAAGATCGCCGCAAACTCGATCATCCAAGGAATCGGGCCCCAGAAGTACGACAGGAACTTCAGCAGCGGATTGGTCTTTTCTTCGGGCAGCTCGTTGTAGCCGTAACGCTCCAGGCGGTGGCGGACTTCGTCCGCGCTGAGGCCGTCCGGAGAGGAGCCGAGTTGCTGCGTCAGTTCCGATAGCGGAATCTTAGCCAGATCCTTCTCAGCTGCGGGGGAGTGCCCGTCCAGAATCGCTCGGGTCATTATGGCTCCTCCATTGGGCCGCTCATGCTTTCGTCGCCGCAGAACCCTCGTAGCGAATGAACTCGATCAACCGTGGTGCTCCCTCGTCGGCGAATAAACTCCTCGCGCGGTTGATGACCTTTGGCGTGCTCATTTCGATTCAGGAACAGCCTGCTTCCACTCCTGGATTTCGGCAGCCCCTGACCGTGTTGGGCCACATGGTGCTTATGCTCGAACAGGTTTTCCCGGCGTCGCCGGTGCAGGTAAATGCCCTTCCGCCGGTTTGCCGGAGGCGGTCGACGGTGTCCATCACTGAATCGAAGCGATCCAGTTCGTTCCGCACTGTCATGTCCAAGCGCGTCGTCACGGTATCGATTCTGCCTACGACCTTTCGATGCTAACCCGTTCTAAGTCCGTACTAGTTCCTTGGACATGCCGAAGGTAAGTGCTGGCAATCTCGGCTCTGCTTATAGTACCCACGACCAGGTTGTGGTTGCTGTCGTCTACCACGGGAAGATCCAGCAAGTCGTTTTCGCAGAACAGTTCCATGGCACGGTCCACGGAGTCACTCAACTGGAGCGGCGCCACATCGCTTCGCATCAGATCAGCGACCAAAATGACCGAAGGGGCATCAGGTATCTGTGTCGCCAAGTAGACTTCTTCCAAGCTGACCACTCCCAGAAGATGTCCTTCGGAGTCGGTGACTGGCAAAACAGCGTGGGGATCGTTTTTCATGCGTCCCAACACGGCATCCAGCCGATCTTCGAGATGAACAACTCGTGGCTGTTCGTCTTGCTTGACGAACTGACTGACGCTAAGCCCAGAGAGCATTCCCCGGACGAACTCTGCCTGATGAGCGGGAGAGCGAGTGTGGCTTTCCACTTGCGAACTGTAGATCGACTGCTCGTCCGACAGCAGAAAGGCCAAAGTGCAAACCCACAATGTCGGCAATAAAAGGCTGTAGCTGCCGGTCATTTCGCTCACGATGACGAGTGTGGAAAAGGGCGTCTTGGCGGCGGCGGCAAAAAAGCCTGCCATGCCGACGATGACGAAGTTCGTCGGATGAGGTGCCATTGCAGGCCAGAGCCGATGAAGAAAGATTCCCAGGGCCCCGCCACCGCAGCCGCCAATGACCATCGAAGGGCCGAAGACTCCTCCGGAGCCGCCACTGCCAATCGTCAGACCGGTGGTCATGATCTTGCCCAGGGCAATCGCCAGCAGGATGAAAGCCATGAACAAGGTGCTGTCGGCCGGTGAAAGCGTCATTGCATCTTGCAGGCTGCCATAGCCAAAGGACAAGACGGCCAGAACCTTCTTCTCTTGTCCGAACAGGTAATAGAGGGCCAGTCCGAGCAGACCTGAGAGAAACGCTCCAATGGCCGGCACGAAATGCCGAGGCAACCGAATCTGATGGAAAAGATACGTCAGCCAGTAGAACGAACGGGTGTAGAACATTGCCAAAACGATGCACGAGAAGGCCAGGATCGTATACGACAGCAACTCCAGAGGGTTATTGAATGTGAGGGTACTGAGGATTTCAGGCGAAAGCGAAAACAGCGGGGTCCAACCGAATGCCAGGCCGAACGTGCAGTAGGCCGTAATGCTCGCCAGGGCCGAAGGCATAATGACCTCGGATTCGAAGTCTGGAGAACGATAGAGGACTTCGGCGGCGAACAATGCTCCAGCCAATGGTGCTCGAAAGATGGCGGCGACTCCGGCCCCCATGCCGGCCGCCATCAGGATGCGACGATCTGCGGGCGCAAACGAAGGAGACTCCCCAGATAGGAACCGAAGCCTGCTCCAATCTGGGCTATGGGGCCTTCTCGTCCGCCGGATCCGCCTGTGCTGATTGTCAATGCACTGCTGATGATCTTGACCAAGGGAACCCGTGGACGAATGTGCCCTTGGCGATGATGATAAGCCGCAATGGCCGCGTCCGTTCCATGCCCTTCAGCTTCGGGTGCAAAGGTGAACACGATCAACCCGCTGAGCAGCCCTCCCACCGTTGGCACGATCAGCAGCAACCAGGGACGAAAGGTCGTTTCGGACTCGCTGAATAATGCGGCCTCGCCTCCCGGTGCCGACGGCCGAAAACCGGCCACGCCGTCGAGGGCTACGTCCGACACAAATTGGCAGGCCACATAGAAAACAATGGCTCCCAACCCGGCGATGACGCCGACCATCAGCGACAGTCCGAGCAAACGGGCTTGGGAACGAATTCGTTTATGACCGAGTTCCAAGAACTCGGGAATCCAACGGAACGGATGGGAGGGAATCGGATGGCTAGTGAGCTGATCGTCAATCATGATTGGATAATACCAGGGAGTGCCTAGAGAGGCGTTTGGTCATGCTTGCTCAACTGGGTGCCGGTCGCAGCCTCCTAATGAAAACCGGCAGAGAGCATCGCTGCCATAACAGCAATCGCACGAAAGACGTTGCGGTTCGCTGGTGGCATGGAGCGCCCGCTGTCGGCTTTTCCGAGCGATGCCCCAAGTGTAACGGTTGCGGCTGCGGCTAGCTATCATGGGGCATGGACGATTCCTGTCCCTGCCGCAGGTCGCCTTCCAACTGCGGACTCCGTTTGTCCTGGTGACGATCTTGGCCGCGCAGATCAATCTCGACAGGTCCGATCGAGGCGATGAGCACATCGCCTGTGCCGCGAGTGGTCGGCGAGAAAACCTTCGAGGCGATTTGTAGTCATGACGAAACCATCCAGCCGGCTGATCGGCTAAGCTCCGCGTGATTCAAGCACAGCTACTCGGGAATTGCTCCGTATTCGCACTCTCTTGAAGCGAATTTGCGATGAGGGCGGCGCCTGATCTTGCCCAGGCCCCTGAGTTGTCGCTGACGCCCGCTCAACGGCTTGGCCGCGAGGATTTTGTAAGCCTGGCGTCAAGCCGCGTAAAGCACGATCGGCGGAGCGAGCAGCAAGGCGGTGAATGGGATCCGGTTTGTCATTTTGAGATCGATGCGGCAATTGCTTCGGCGACGGTCTTGTTGCCGATGGGTTGTTTGTCGCCGAAGGAGGCATCGGCGCTGCCTGCGGGCCAGGTGGCAGGATCGGCGTATTGGCCGTCGTCCTGGTATTGCTTTTGCAGAGAGGCGATTTCGGCTTTCAACTCGGCGAATTTGGCGGCGATTTCGGGTTTCTTCGCCTCCTCTTCGTCGTACAGGAGATTGCGCTGCTCCGCCGGATCTGTGGTGAGATCGAACATCTCGTAGGCGTTTTTTTTCCAATAATAGATCAGCTTGTGCGTGGCGGTGCGGACGCCAAGGTGGGCCGCCGTGTTGTGATGGCCGGGGTCGTGGTAATAACGGTAGTAGACGGAAGTGCGCCAGTCGGCTGGCGATTCGCCGCGCAGCAGTGGGGCGAGCGAACGGCCCTGCATGGACTCGGGAATCGGCAGGCCGGCGAGGTCGAGGAAGGTCGGCGCCAGGTCGATATTGGCGACGAACTGCGCAGGCGTGCTGCCGGCCTTGATGCCAGGGCCGCGCACCAAGAGTGGGACGCGTAACCCGGGCTCATACATGAAGCGCTTGTCGTAGAGACCGAGATCACCGAGATACCAGCCGTTGTCGGCGGAGTAAAAGACGATGGTGTTCTTCGCCAGGCCGCTGTGATCGAGGTAGTCGAGGACTTTGCCGACGGAGTCATCCACACCTTGCACGCAAGCCAGGTAGTCTCGCATGTAACGCTGATACTTCCACTCGACGAGTTCCTTCCCTGTCAGGGTTTTCTTCGTGCCGTCTGGCTGCGCAACCTCCAATTCCATGGGCTTGAAGTTGAGCCATTGAGCGAGCTTCGGGCCGGTGAGATCGGCGGGCGGCTCCAGCTTGAGATCGCGACGGGTGAGGTCTCGGGCAACGGTCTGCTCGTTTACCGGCAGCGCGGTGGGTCGCGTGTGGTAATCGTCCCAGAGCGTGTCGGGTTCGGGAATCACTTTTCCTTTGAACAGCGCCTGGTTGCGTTCGTCAGGCTCCCACGCGCGGTGCGGGGCCTTTTGATGGAGCATCAAGAAGAACGGCTTGTCCTGCGGCCGCGTCTTGAGCCACTCGATGCCCAGTTCGCCTGTGATCTCGGTGCAATGGCCTTCAATGGTGAGCTTGTGGCCGGGGACGAGGAACGCGGGGTTCCAGTACACGCCCTGGCCAGGAAGGACGATCCAGCGGTCAAAGCCTGTGGGGTCGGAGCCAAGATGCCACTTGCCGATGATTCCGGTGTGATAGCCGCCGGCTTGCAGGTGCTTGGCGACCTGGTCGCGCGAACCGTCAAAGCGATTGAAGACAGGCACGCCGTTGAGGTGGGAGTATTGCCCGGTGAGCAGCGTGGCTCGGCTCGGCGTACAGATGGAGTTGGTGACGAAGGAATTCGTGAACCGCGCACCGCCTACAGCCAGTCGGTCGATGTTCGGCGTGGTGTTCACCTTCGACCCGTAGGCGGAGATGGCGTGCTGCGCGTGATCGTCCGAGAAGATGAAAAGGATGTTGGGCTTCGACGGTGTCGCAGCATGGAGCGAAGCCAGGGGGGCCAGAGACAGTGCAGCGATGAACAGGAAAAAGTGTTTCATAGATTGCATTCGGTGGTGGCGATGAGAAGAGACAACTTCAATAGTGTTCAGCTTGTTGCGTGTGGTTCGTATCAGCGTGCCCGCGGGAAATGCACCTTGCGGAGATTTTACCGGGCAAAGTCCATGGTTTCACGCACGTCGTAAGCGATATCGTACAGCTGCTATTTCTACTCCATCGCGGTCCACGATGCTCGCGATTTTTGGACTCGCATTAGCCGCCATTATTATGATCCGTCTTCGCTTTCAGCCGCCTTCGGCCCTTTTTGTTCGATGTCGGCCAGGAACTTCTCCCGCAATATGAGAAGGCGCTGTGCGACTTCCGGGTTCTTAGCGGCCAGGTTATGGATCTCGCCCAGATCGTTGCCAAGGTCCACCAAGAATAGCTCGTCGTTCTTCGTAAGCGGTGCTTTCCGGCTGGTGTCCGTCGGGTTGCCCAGCAGTTTCCAGTTACCTTCGCGGACCGCCCATTGAGCCTTCTTACCAGACCCGAGATGCCAGTAGAACGATTCATGTGGGCTGGGGGCGTCGGCCGACCGCAGCACTTCTGCGATGCTTCGACCGTCGAGCTTTCGCTTCGGCAATGGCACGTCGCAAAACTCAGCAATGGTTGGCAGCCAATCGCAACCGACAACGAATTGGTCGCGTTGTTGGCCTTCGGGAATTTGGCCCGGCAGTGACGCGATCGACGGCACGCGCAATCCGCCCTCGAACAAGCACCCTTTGGCGCCCCGATAGGGACCTGCATTTCCACCGCCAAAGAATGTCCGTTCTTCGGGCGAATGGCCATGATCCGACTGGAATACGATGAGGGTATCATTCCGCAGGCCGAGTTCGTCAAGCTGATGAAGCAGCCGGCCGACCAATTCGTCGAGCGTCGAAATGAAGGCGGCATACATGTTGCGCGGGACCGGCAGGTTCTGGTATTGTTGCCGCCATTTCTCCGTCCCCTGCAATGGATAATGCGGGAAATTGATGGCCCAGTACAAAAAGAACGGTCGTGCCCTGTTGGCTTCGACGAACTGTGCTGCCTCTCGCGCCATCAGGTCGCCGAAGAACTGGCCGGGCTGCCATTCTTCCTTGCCGTTACGCCACAGGTCGTGCCGATTGGGGCCTTGCCAGTAGAAGAAGTGTGAATAATTGTCGATGCAGCCTCCCATGTGGCCGAACGAGGAATCGAAGCCCTGGCCGTTCGGCATCGTATCGGGCGTAAAGCCGAGGTGCCACTTGCCGACGTGGCCTGTCGTGTAGCCGCCCGCCTTGAGCATTTCGGCCATTGTCACTTCGTCGCTAGGCATGCCAGGTTTGCCTTGTTCCGAACTGACGTTTCCTGGCACCCCTGCGCGATAGGGAAAACGTCCGGTCATGAGACCAGCCCGCGAAGCGGAACAGATGGCTGAGGGCGCGTCCATTTGCGTGAATCGCACACCGCGCGAGGCCAAGGCATCCAGGCTCGGTGTGATCAGATCCTTCGCACCATAACAATTCAGGTCAATCGAGCCCTGGTCGTCGCTGTAGATGATGATGACGTTCGGCTTCCGTGCGGATGCCGATCCGCTCGACGCCGTAGCCACGAGGATGGAGATCATCAGCAAAGTGGTTATCTGTACCCGTACTGTCATGGTGAGTCCTTGGTCGAAATCCAAGCGAGGAATCGTTGATGTCCCAGGCGCCCTCGCCGGTTCTGGAGCCGGTCGCTTTCTAGATCATGCGCCCGGCTGCGAGGGCTTGCCAGACGGTCGCGGCAGAATGGCCTCGTTGAGTGCCTCGACTTCGCATCCAGCGGGCGGTTCCAAATCGCTGGCCGAACGTCTTCACTAGCACGGCTTCGATTTTCTGCTCCATTTCAGCACGATTGAAGCTGCCGCGGCTGGCGGGCGCGAGGCGGGGGCGGGGTTTCACAGCTCGCGCCGCCGTAGTAATTCGGTGGGAGGCGGTCGACGAGCCACCTTTAATATACTCGCCGCGACGCGAGGAGCCACCCTTCTGCCCGGCGCACCCCTGCTTTTGGCGACGGCTAAGGCAGCCGCGATACGGCTGCGCGTCGGCAAATATCCGCCGGCGAATCCTGGTCGTGGCCTGCTTCGCGAGCCTCGCGCAGCTCCATCCGGGCCTTCTCGACTGCGCTATGCAACTCGTCCAAGGCGGTACATGTGTCGCCTACCAGTGCAACCCATTTTCCCGGCTGCTGGCGAAGCCGTTTGGCTAGAGGCTGCAAGTTTTGCTCAAGTACTGGCAGGCAGAGGTTAAGGCACCGGTCACGAAGTCGAAGCAGGTATTTCAGCGAAGTAAACGTCCCAACATCCTGTACGTCCTCTTTCTTGATCAGCTTACCGCGCGGTTGCCTCCGCATCTTCTCTTGAACGACGTTCCTCAGCTTGCGCATCGACCATTCCCGTTCCTGGCACAGCCGCCGAAACTTTTCACGAATCCTGGGCTTCCTGATTCCGACGAGGATGCCGCTATGCCCATACTTCAAACCTTCCAAATCCGGCAAATCTTCCTCCGCATAACTGAGCGCAAAGTCACCAGCGCCATAAAAAAGCACCTGAGTGCTGGGCTTCGTAATCAGCCCCAATTCCTGGAGGAGATTCGGCATTCTCTTGTCCCCATCAGCGCGGTCTTTGGGGACCAACTGCGTGACCAACCTGCCGACCTCATGGTACCAAGTCAGGTCGTTGCGTTTCTGCGCAAGAAGCTCCTTGAGCCTGGTGATCGCCTTGCGGCGATCATAGCGGTTGCTTATCGCGGGCACCTTGGCCATGCGTCTAGGATCCTTCCTATCACGGGCGCAAAAACCGTGTCAAAGCTCCAGGCGTGCCCAGCGATTCCTGACATCGTTGGCATTTCCGCCGGAACGTAGGGCGGATTCACGTAGCTTTTTGGGAAAGAGGCCATCTTCGACGGCTCGCCATTCCACATCGGCGCCTAATCGAGGTGGGGAATGGGCCGTTTTCGGCGGCGCACCGGTCCACATCGTGGCCCAGGTGACCGACATGGCCACGCCCGCACACCGGTCGCATAGCAGTCCTAACATGCAGAAGGCTGCGAATACCAAGCTAACCGCGATCAGCATCAACGAGACTGCCAGGCTAGCCCCACCGATTACGATTCGGCTGATGGTCGCCAAAGCGGGCATCATTTATGGTCCGCGACAAGTGGATTCGGATTGTGCCGGTCTAACAACGATGATCCGGGCGTCGACGTCATCGGCGAACTGGCCGGAAACTGCGGTAATCAAGGATGTTCACGGCCCCTCGTTGCATGCACCCACCCAAAGGAGTGCGACATGCTACACGCGACTTTTATGTCGTATATGTCGTATATATACCGATGACTTCTTAAGCCGGCAAGTCCCCGGCTAGCAACTGTCTTCGCACATGAATCAGTTCTCGGGAAATAGGCCCGTTGTACTTCGTCGCCATCCGAGGCCAGCGGTGCGTCGATAGGATTTCTGGATCATGTTTAACGACGAACGGTTTCGCTTGCTGTCGAAGGAACGCTCCGAAGAGCGGCCGATGCGATTCTGCACGATGGGCCACTACTCTTTGACCGAGGCCCATGAATCGCGGGCCAGGGCAATGGCCGAAGTCGTCTAAGAAATTTAGCTATGGCGAACATCCGAACGGCGGGGCGGATTGATCGACCATGACGAACAGAATCGGATAAAGCAGAAGAAACGCGACGGCTGTCGCTTCGGTCGGGGCTCGGGTACATTCAATTTCCCGCTGGATTCGGTCAGCAAGATGGAGGACGAAAGCTTGGACCTGATTTACCGCTACGACCCCTTTGCTCCGCTAAAGTGGCAGCCGCCGACCGACGCCGATGAAGCCCTGCAATTGTTGCACGACGGTCACTGTCGCTTTGTGGATTTCGTCGGCCGCATGCGGCAGCATTTGCTGGGTGATTCCGTGACCGAGCCGATGATCGTGCCCCTCGACCCGGTCTCACTAGGATTGCCGCTGTGGCACGAGGGCTCGCCGACACAGATGCCGTTTGCCTTGGTACTGGGCTGTTCCGACGCCCGAGTGCCGGTTGAGCGAGTGTTTGACCAGGCATTCAACAACTTGTTCGTGGTGCGGATCGCCGGCAACGTGTTGGGGACCGAATGTTTGGGGAGTTTTGACTTTGCCGTGCGGCGTCTGGCCGACAGCTTGAAGCTGGTCGTGGTGCTGGGACATACGTCGTGCGGAGCAGTCATGGCGGCGGTCGACACGTATCTCGACCCGCTTGATTATTCCGGGATTGCCTGCACGCACGCCCTGCGTTCGCTGGTGGATCGGATCATGATCTCCGTCCGCGTGGCGGCCAAGGCGCTTGAGCGGGTGAGCCCGCCTGGGATCAAGCGGCACGCCCAATATCGGAACGCGCTAATCGAAGCGGCGGTGTATCTGAATTCGGCGATCACGGCTTTTGATCTTCGACGCCAACTGGAGGCGGCGGCGCTCTCCACGGCCCGGGTGGTGTTCGGCGTGTACGACTTGGACACGCTCGTTGTCCGCGGAGTGCCCGATACGCTGGCTACGCACGCGGCCGATGCGCACAATATGTCACTCCTGGCAGCGCCGGAATCGGCTGAATTTTTTGATCACCTTTCCGTTTCGATTGCCGAGGCAGTGGCGAAGAAGCATCTGGCGTAGCAGGGAACTTTTAGACGACGCGCCGGACGCCCCTAATGCACGGCGCCGGGCGACATCAGAACTATAAATCAACGCGGGCAATCAAGAACTTCCGATTACCGGCGGTGATCGCGAACCGTTTTGTGGCAACTGACGTAACTTAGCGTGAGTTGCTTTCAGCGACATGCGGTGGACCCCAAAGAGTGGACCACGAAGTGGTCCACTCTTTGGGGTCCACCGCACTTGCCACGAATCACCCGGACGACAGCGAATTGCCGTACCGGCTTGATGTAAGCATGATCGCCAGGTGCTACAACATGACACCCGGGCAATTGAACGCAGCCTTGACCACGCTCGTCAGCGAAGGGCTATTGCGGTTTTCGGGCAGACTGAATAGCGCCGCGCATGGCCTGGTCTTTCCGACGGAACAGGCCATTCGCACGTTGTCGGCATACGCAAAACCTGACAGACGAACAAATCGAGGCAGAACTCTGCAAGTTAGCCCGCGAGTGAGCAGGACAACGAACGTATGTGCCGCCTTCAAAGCTGGTTGAGTCGTGAAATCGCGACGGCCACGGCGTCGGAGGCTTCGCTGTCCAGCGCAATCACGTAAGGCCGCTCGATTTCATCAAACGGCTCGTCGGCGCGGAGTTGATTTGTCAGCACCGCAATGTCGGCTTCGGAAGCGTCATGTCCCGCGACGAGCCGACGCTCAATGCGCTCGCGAAGACAGCGCTCGCTGGCTCGAAAATCGAGGATTGCAAAGGGGACGCCGAGTTGATGTGCCAATTGCAAAAACGGCGTGCGCAATTCCCGCGTCAAGAAGGTTGCATCGACAATCACTGAAAAACCCGCCTCGACGATGGAGCGAGCCAGTTCGGCTAGCCGCGCAAAGGTCCGCGTGGTCGAATCAGACGTATAAATATCGCTACCATCAGCCTGCGAGCGATCCAGCGGCTTCAGGCCAAACAGTCGCTTACGTTCGACGTCGGACCGGATGCGCACAGCGCCCATCGCCTCGAGAAGTGGTTGCGTGAGCGTCGTCTTTCCCGCTCCGGAAAGCCCGTGCGTAATGATCAGCAGCGGCCGAGCTGGCCGTGTAAAGCGGGACGCCAGATGGAGATAGCTGCGGTACTCGTCCACGTCGCTGGGCCACTGCCCCGAGTCGGCATCGCTGCTCTGCGCCATGCGGATGTGAGCTACCTTGGCGCAGTACCAGTGCGCGGTAGACGAGGTAATAGCGGACAACGACGAGACCGCCATAATCCCCCGTTAGCTCCAGGTAGGCGTTGAGCACGCGGTGTGCATAGCCCGGATTGCCGCGGTCCTGAAAATCCATGATCGTGAAGGCCAACTCACTGAGCACGTCGATCCAACGAAACCCGTCGTTGAACTCGACGCAGTCGAAGATCACGATCTTTCCGTCCAACAACAGCATGTTACCTAAGTGCATGTCGCCGTGGCACTCACGAATGAATCCCTGCCGCTTGCGAGCAACGAAAGCCTCGCGACGGAGCTGGAACTCCTGGATGGACCATTCCTTTAGTTGCTCGATTAAGTCTCCGTGCTCTGCGTCGGTCGCCAATTGCTCAAGATTCTCGGCCACGCATTTCCAGACTTGCTCCAGGCCGCCGAAGAGGTTGGCGGCCGGCGAGGCCGGAATCCGTTCATGAAACCTGGCGACTTGTAGAGCCAGCTCATCAATATGCGCCGGCGTGAGCAACTGCCGCTGGAGGACTCGGCTCAAGAGCGCCTCCTGCGGAAACTGCCGCATCTGAACGGCGAATTCGATAGCCTCTCCATCGCCGCAGACGGTCGGAGCATCGGGCGTGCCGATAATCGCCACTACGCCCAGATACAGTTCCGGTGCGAGGCGCTGATTCAATCGGATTTCCTCCTGGCAATAAAACTTACGGCGTTCGAGGGTCGAAAAGTCGAGAAACCCTAGCACCACCGGCTTCTTCAGCTTGTACGCGTATTGGCCCGTAAGAACGACCCAAGAGATATGGGTTTCCAGGATCCGAACGGCCTCGACCGCATGACGGTAGGCCGTCGGAGACTGGAGTGCCGCAAGCAACCGATTCGCGAGTGTTTTCGCTTCGTCCATTTGGATGATCTGTATCTCTCATCTTGACCGAGACACCTTCAAATTATCCCGGCAGTCTGCGTGCCACAACTGCCTACCGGCGAGGCAGATCACCGTGCGAGAACGCGCGCAGCGCGCCGGCGTGCGTGAATGGAGAAACCGCAGGGTCCGCTCGAAGACATGATTCCCCAGTGCGAAGCACTCAGTTTGAATCTAGAAAGGCAATTGGCGGGTTTTAGTGGGGTGGCACCGGAAATGCTCCTGAATAAGACAGGGACAGACAATATGTCCCGCACAAACCGCGCTTTTTCAAGCGGCGGGACTGTGCAAACATCTTGAAGGGAGCAACTGCCATGAACCTCGAATCTTTAGAATTGACCCCAGAAGAATTGAGAACGGCGAGGAAACAGGTCCAGCGAATGGCGTTCCTCAAGTGGCAGGACGCCGGGTGCCCGTCGGCCGATCCTTTCTCTTTCTGGAAAGAGGCCGAGCTGGAATGGATCGAGTACTGGTACGTGCCGGACCGCAACCTGGTTGAGGACGTCAGGGCCTAAAGGCTCAGATCTATCGGCAATCGGCGGACTGCGTGTTCCACACTCGATCACCAGCACGACACCCGGCGAGTCGGCCGCATGCTGCGCGAGCAGTTGCTGAAGCTCGGTCACGTCCTCGGCCGAAGGGACGAACGAGCAGCCGACCAGATCGGCGGGTTCTCGCATACGACGTCAAGCCGAAGTCGTCGGTTATTGGCCCACACCCTCGATCCACCCTCGATTCGTTGATCTCGCTCCGGTCAGGGCCACTCATAGAGATGCTTTTGGGCTTGTACCGCCTTGGCAATACAAGCATCGAGGTCTTCTAGATCCCTCCGCCATTGCACAATCAGCTCTTGCATGGCATTGAACAGCGAACCGAGGGATTCAGCACCAGATTCCGCGCTCATGGCGACTAGCATCGTTAAGCTCGAAGGGAAGCATCCGCCATCGTCGTGGTACTGCGTTCGATGCTTAAGAGATTCGTCGGCAGTTGGCGAAGAGTTGAGATCCTGTCTGCCAAGGCTGCCCACCTTCCGACTCAGAGAGGGCCGCGACCGCGCGCTGTTTAATTCATAATGCGCGTCCCACGTCTTCGCTCCGGTGCGTCCAGATTCAAAATCCTCGACAGCGAATGTCATGCCATGGGCACTGCCGTCGACCAAGGTGTCGTAGTGCTCGGCCGACCGGCAATACTGAGGACGGATCGGATGGACCGCACAACCCCCATCCGCTTTCAACAGCGGGCAGCGGGGATGATCGCAGCGTAGATGTCCTGGAATGCATTCGCGATCGTTTGATTCCGCGGCCTGGTAGATCGATTCGACCTCTTCCCTGGTCCGGCTCATGCTCAAGAAGTCGGCGATTGCGAACACCTCCGGGGCAGTCACGGGAATCATGTCGCGACTGTGCCGGCAGGCAACTTGCTGGTCTGGCTTCGCGTTTACAGCGATTGCCACGCGGTGCGGCGAAGGAGCGTTCCTGCCCACGTCCAGCAATGACCGGCTTGATGGCTTCGAGCGTCCGCGAAGCAGACCTTTCGCGGCTGGAGGCGAGGAGACGAACACTCCTTGCTCTGCGCTTTCAAATGCTACGCTGAAAAACATAGCGCAGAATACGGCCAGAACTGCCACAACCGAAATGCACAGTCCGATGAAAATGACAGGGAACATGAATCGAGTCCTCCCCTAAGGCCTTCGTGCCACCACGCGCCGTTGCTAGGGGTGCAATTGGCATACCGCTCCAAAAGACTCGTAAATCGAAGGAAAAGGCGCACCGAAGCGCGCGATGGAGCACACCAGCGCGCGGAAGTGCGCGCCATGGCGCGATCCGCGAAAGAACCGTCCGTTCCTCACGGCCCTCTAAATCTACGGTAATCCGCGACTTGGTCGTCAAGGTTCGAAGCCCTGTTCGCACATTTGCCCGGCCCATTTTTGTCGACGCCTTTGCCTGGTCAGAGAAGGCATGGAATGTGCTCTTGTGACATTCGGGTGCCCCGTAGCCCTCATTCCTCGCCCCGATGGAAATCGGTTCACTCCTTTCGCTTTTGAGTCTTCCATGCCAGGCATGAATCGCCGGGCCGTGTTGAAATTGGCCAGCAGCTTGATCGCAACTGGTTTGAGCGCGATGGTTGGAATTCCAGGCATGCGCTACATCATTGCCACCGTCAGGCGAAGTGAGACGAGCGAAGAAACCGTGCAGCGCGTCATACGGCTGAAAGACTTGCCGGTTGGCCGTCCCGTGCAGGTTGCCATCATGGGTCGGCGCCGCGACGCCTGGACCGCTTATACGCGAGAGGCCATTGGCCAGGCGTGGCTAGTGCGCCGCGAATCGAAGCCGCCACACGTCAACGAGGCTGACGTAGTGGCATACACGAGCGTCTGCCCGCACCTCGGTTGTGCGATCAAATTGGAGGCACCCACGCGCCGCTTCACCTGTCCGTGCCACAAAGCCGCTTGGAGCTTTAGCGGGGAAAAGGTGAGCGACCAGCAACTCGGACGCAAGAACCCCAGCCCACGCAATTTAGATTCTTTGGAGTGCTGCGTCGTCAAGGACGAAGAGACGGGCGAGGCGTGGGTCGAGGTGAAGTATCAGAAGTTCGAACACGGTCTGACCACGAAAGTGCGAAAGACCTAGCGCCCTTCGGTCCGTATCCTTTGAAACAGAGTGAATTCACGTGCTGCGAGAATTGCTCACTTGGCTCGACGAGCGGACTGAATATCGCCGATTATGGTTGCCGATTCGTCGTCGCGTGCTGCCTGGCGGACCGCGCTGGGAATACAGCACCGCGAGTTGTCTGCTCTGGCTGACGGTTGTAGAAGCCGTGACGGGCTTTCTATTAATGGTCACCTATAGCCCATCGACCACCAGCGCCTGGGCCAGCGTCCATTACATCGAAGGTTCTCCCAGCGGCAGCTTCATCCGTGGCCTGCACCACTACGCGGCCCATGCGCTGCTGATTATGTTCGCGATTCACACCATCCGAGTCCTGTTGCAGGCCGGCTTTCGCCCTCCGCGCGAGCTGATCTGGATCACCGGCCTACTACTCATTCCGCTGATGCTGCTGTGGGCGATCACAGGCAATCCTTTGGCGGCCACGGTCAAGGGCATGGCCCAGATCGAGGTCGAAGGGAGCATCATCGGTTCCACGCCGTGGATTGGGTCGCTGCTGCATCGCATTCTGATCGGCGGTGACGAGGTTGGGCATTTGACCCTGACGCACCTGTACTTTCTGCACGTGGCTCTGCTGCCGCTATTGGTCGGTGGCCTGCTGATCGTACATATCAGCCAGGTGTATCGTTACGGTCTTTCACGCAATGATATGGATACCAGCTGCGCGGAAGTGCCGTATTGGCCCTATCAAACGATTCGCAATATGTTCGTGCTGGCCGCCGTGCTGGGCGTCGTGGCGATTATTGCCTGGCAGATGAAGGCGCCGCTGGATGCTCCGGCCGATCCCCAACTGCCGCATACACCGCGGCCGGAATGGTACCTGCTGTTCCTGTTCGAGTTGCGGCGCTATTTCACCGGGCAGTGGGAATTCATCGCCACCATAATCATTCCGGCCGCGGCGCTCGTGCTGCTGTTGGGCATGCCGTTTTTGGACCGGCGTTTTTCAGTGCGTTCCAGCCGGCTGCTGCGGATCCTGATTGTGGTGGTTGGCGTTTCGGCATGGACCGGCCTGACCGCCATGGCCGTGGTCCGCGATTGGCGCGACGAAGAGTTCCAGGCGTCTCGGGCGCAATCGGCCGAATTCACCGACCGTGCCCATTTGCTGGCCGATCGCGGCGAAATCCCGCCGGAAGGCGCGGCCGCCCTATTGCGCGACGACCCGGCGACGCAGGGCCCTTTGCTGTTCACGCAGCACTGCTCGGTCTGCCATTGCCACGCAAATCAAGAGGGTCAAGGAATCTCCGCAGAAAAGTCATCGGCACCGAACTTGTACGGCTTCGCCAGCCGGCCATGGTTGGCCGGCCTGTTCGATCCCGACTGCATTGCCGGCAGTCATTACTTCGGCAATACCAAATTCGAAAAGGGAGACATGGTTCAGACCCTGGCGGACCATTACTCCGCCGCAGCTAATTCCGAGGAAACAAAGATCCTGCGAGGTAAGTTTGAAAAGATAGCCTGGGCTCTCTCGGCCGAAGCATCGCTCCCGCAACAATCCGAGCAAGACCGCGAAGATCGCGACGCGATCGTTGCTGGAAGGAAGTTGATCATCGGCGAGTTGAGCTGCACCGATTGTCACCGTTTTCAGGGCCACGGCGAACATGGCGCGGCTCCCGATCTTACCGGCTATGGGTCAAAAGCCTGGCTGATCGGCATGATCGGCAACCCGCAACACCAGCGATTTTATCCGGATGGCCTGAATGACCGGATGCCCGCCTTTGCTGAAGATCCACAGCACCCCGAAACGAATCTCCTGAGTCCACGAGAGCTCAATCTGCTGGCCGATTGGCTGCGTGGCCAATGGTATCGAGGGGATGGAATTCCCCGCGATCTTGTCAAGAAACACGTCCCTAAGATTTCGGAGTTCCAACCATGAATAAGCTGGTATCCGTTCGTCGCATCACGGTCGTCGCAGACGTTACTCTCAAGGAGATGCTGTTGAAACATTTCTTCAAGCTCGGCGCTAATGGTTACACGTCGATGAGCTGCCACGGTCAGGGCCGGCACGAATTGATCGCCGACCCGTACAGTGGCGACGCTCTGGTGCGACTGGAGTTGCTGGTTCAGCCCGCCGTGGCTGAAAGTATCATGAGCTACCTGCAAGAGGACGTGTTCGACAACTACGCCGTGACGGCCTGCAGCGAAACCGTGGACGTGGCCAGCAATGCAAAGTTCTGACCAGCGATTGTTCATGCCTGGCTGAGTTCGCGCTGGATGCAGCTGATAATCTGTGCAATCGCCTGGTCAACTTCCGCTGACATGGGCATTTCGCGCACTATCGCGTCTGGGGTCGACGATCTTCCCTCCACGGCCCAAATCGTAACCTGCTTCGGCAACTGGCCGAGCTGTTCCGCAAGTTCGAGCGCAGCGGAAAGGCCCAGATCATGGCTACCGCTGAATTTCAGCGGCGCGAGTTCGGCCGATGGCCAAACCCAGCGGTGCCATGAGCCTATCGGACCGACGCCTTGGCAGGCATCGCAAACGACAAGGCGCTCGACATTCTCAAGCCAGCCGAGCAATTCGAGAGGTGAACTGGTTCGGCAGACTCGCAGCCCGGACAGATTCTTCGCCTCGATCGCTTGAGCCACGCGCCAGCCGATTTGATCATCGCCGAAGGGGCTTCCGAGGCCAATCAACAGCGCCGTGCTCCCGGTGGTCATACGCGCTGAACTTTCAGCTTCAGAAAATGCGTCGCGCAACTGATGCATGGGTCGTAACTGCGGACCAGGTGCTCGCAGTGCAACGCCATTTTCTCGTCGTCCAAGGTAGCAATGCCGGGCACAAAGGCCCGCACGTCGTCTTCAATCTGGCCCTGATTTTGCGAAGTCGGCGGCACGATGGTCCCCTGGATGACTAATCCTTGGCCATCGATGGTATAGCGATGGTATAGCAACCCTCGCGGAGCTTCGGTCGCGGCATATCCGGTGCCGGCGCGATGCTCGTAGCCGACTCGCGATTGACCTTCGGGCCGATAGGCCTTGATAATCTGCAGGGCCTCTTCAAAAGCGTGGATCAGCTCGAGACCTCGGGCAATGATGCTCTGGAAAATATTGTGGCAGGGCCAGGCGACGCCGAGTTCGTCGGCCACGCGCCGGGCTGTTGGTGAAAGACGTTCCAGATTCAGATTCACCCGGGCCAAAGGGCCAAGGAGATAGGGCGTGTTCGTACTCGTACGGACTGCCTGCAAGGCCGTCGAATGCGGAACCTGTCGTTCCGAGAACTCATGTTCGAAGTCGGCCGCGTCCAGCGGGACTCGACCCGTCGAACCGATTTGCCCTTCGTTCATCGGGTATTCGTCCGGATGCACCAGGGAGACCATGTCATACGTCCGCTGGAAGTCCGGGAAACGGAAGCCGGCGACCCAACGCGTGGTGGCGACGGCCGCCTCGACGCCCCACTCAAAAAGCGGAATCAGCGTCGCTAACTCGTCGCGTCGAGGAAAACGATAAAAGCCGCCGACGGCCACGTTGATGGGATGGATGGCCCGACCGCCCAACACTTCGAGTAGCTGGTTGCCGTATTCCTTCATCTGCAACCCACGGCTCACTTCCTCGCGATAGTCCTTGGCCATGCTCAGGCCGGACTCATAGCCCAGGAAGTCGGGCGCATGGAGCAGGTGGACGTGCAGGGCGTGACTTTCGATCCACTCGCCGCAGTACAACAACCGCCGCAGCGTGCGAATCGATGGCGTAACTTCGATGCCCAAGGCCCGCTCCAAGGCATGCACGGCCGACATTTGGTAGGCCACCGGACAAATCCCGCAAATCCGGGCCACGATATCGGGAACTTCCTCCAGGGCCCGGCCTCGCAACAAGGCCTCGAACAACCGCGGCGGCTCGTAGATTTGCAGCCGCACCTCTTCCACGTCACTGCCGCGCAGGCGCACATACAGGCCGCCCTCTCCCTCAACTCGGGTCAGGGCATTGATGAGTATCGTACGAGACGCGTCGGTCATGTTTGTCCCAGCAAATCAGGGCAACTCGGTGGGCGGAACGGATGCGGTGGCGGCTGATTTCATGGCCAGCCGATCCCCCTCGCGGCGGAACTCCGGCGCGTCGCCGTTGAAGCTGCGCAGGCCTCGGACGATTGCCTCGGATGCGACTCCTTCTCGGGAAAACAGCCCGGTGAGGCTCACCAGATTCGGCTGAGCGGCTGGGCCATAGCACCCGAAGCAGCCGCGATCGTACGACGGGCACAAGGCCCCGCAGCCCGACTGCGTAACCGGACCCAGACAAGCAATGCCCTGGGCCACCATCACGCAGACCGTCCCGCGCCGCTTGCAGTCGAGGCAGACGCTATGTTTGGGCGTTTTCGGCCGGCGTCCGGCCAGCAATGCCCCGAGCACTTCGAGCAGTTGGCGCTTGTCGATGGGGCAGCCGCGAACTCGAAGTCCACTGGCACGTGATCGGCAATGGGAGTCGACTTGTCCAGTGTTTGGATGTAATCGGGCCGCGCATAGACAGCCCGCATGAACTCGGCAGAGTCGCCCCAGTTCCGTAGCGATTGGATGCCGCCGGCCGTGGCGCAGGCACCGATTGTGACCAGGAATTTGGCTTGTCGCCGCACTTCCTGAATGCGGAGAGCATCACCAGGCGTGGTGATCGAGCCTTCGACCAGGACCACGTCGTACGGTCCGCCTTCGACGTGGCTCGTGGCTTCCAAAAAATGGGCCACGTGGATCTTGCCAGCCAATGTGAGCAATTCATTTTCACAGGCCAACAAGCTGAGCTGGCAGCCGTCGCAAGAGGCGAATTTGAAAACGGCCAGTTTCGGAATCTCGGCGCTCATAGCCCCTCGACACGCAAAAAAGGTTCGATCACGTCAAAGCGGAATACCGGACCGTGCTTGCAGACAAACGCAGGTCCAAGCTGACAGTGACCGCACAATCCGACGGCACATTGCATGTTGCGTTCCAACGATAGCCAGAGTTGCTCTTTTGGGATGCCGCGCTCCAGGGCGCTCAGCACCGTATAGCGCATCATCACTTCCGGGCCGCAGGCCAGCACTTGCGTGCGGTCGGGCGTCAAATCCGCTTGTCGATCGAGCAGCAGCGGCACGACGCCAACGTTGCCCAGCCAGCCTGGAGCCGAACGATCCACCGTCGTTTGGATCTCCAATCCTGCGCTGATCCAACTCGCAAACTGCGGCTCATAAAGCAAGGCGTCCGGCGTGCGGGCACCATAAAGGAGCGTGATTCGGCCGTAATCGGCACGGCGACTGAGCAACTCATGGATCACGGGTCGCAACGGTGCCAGGCCGATCCCGCCGGTTATGACAATCACATCCTGCCCCCGGCATTCGGCCATCGGCCAACTGGAACCGAACGGGCCACGCAGGCCGAGCGTCGCGCCGGGACGCAATCGTTCCAGAGCGCGAGTCACGCTCCCCACGGCTCGGATCGTATGCTCCAAAAAGCCATCCGAGCGGGCGCTGATGCTGATTGCGACCTCGCCGACGCCAGGCAGATAGAGCATGTTGAATTGTCCCGGCAGGAACCGGTAGGCGGCATTGGCCTTGGAATCGGCCAATTGCAATCGATAGGTGGCCACGTCGGCAATTTCCGGCCGGATTTCGCGAATCAGGGCGCATTGCGAAAGCCAGGGATTTCCAGCTACGGCCGAGGCGCAGGAGGTCATGGCTGCTTCTCCCGAATCGCCGCGACTTCCTCGGTCAGGTCGATGCCGACCGGGCACCAGGTGATGCAGCGCCCGCAGCCCACGCAGCCCGATCTGCCGAACTGGTCGATCCAAGAAGCCAGCTTATGCGTCAACCATTGCCGATAGCGCGAGCGAATCTGGTTGCGCACCTGTCCGCCGCCCAAATAGCTGAATTCCAGGTTAAAGCACGAGTCCCACTTCCGCTCTCGTTGGACGTGCTGGCCTTCCAGATCACTGACTTCGTCGACCGACGCGCAAAAGCAGGTGGGGCAGACCATCGTGCAATTCGTGCATGACAAGCATCGCTCGGCCACATTTTCCCAACGCGAGTGATCGAGGTTGTTCAGCAACAGGTCGCGAATACGGTCCGTGTTGAGGTGCTTGGAGATTTGATCGACCGCTTGCTGCCGGGCGTCGGCGGCCTTTTCCAATTCGACGGCAGCAGCCGAGCGAGTCGGCAATTCGGCGAGCACTTCGCTGCCGACCTGGCTGCCGCACTCGACCGTGAATCCGTCCTTCAATTCCGTGACAGCCAGATCGAAGCCGCGCCGACAAGCCGGGCCCGTATCCATCGACGTGCAAAAACAGGTGCTGGCCGCCTGGGTGCAGTTGATGGCGACGATGAAGGCGCCTTCGCGCCGGCTGCGATAAATCGGATCAATGTAGCCACCCTCCAGAAACACGCGATCCTGAATGGCGATGGCCGCCAACTCACAGGCCCTGACTCCGAGAAAGGCCATGGGAGCTTGCTCTTCCGTTGGCTCGGAGAACTGCCACCCCTGGTCCGTGGCGTCGGCCGTGGCGACGACCGCCCGAGGTGGGAACAGGAATCGCTTCCAGGAATGAGGGCCGACGACGTAGCCGAACCAGGCCTCATCGTCGCGCCGCTGAAGCCGATAGTGGCCCGGGGCCTGCTGGTCGGTCCATCCCCTTGGCAAGTCGGCCACGGACGCGATATCGTCGTAGATGATGGCCCCCTCGGCGATCCGTGGGCCAATCACACGGAAGCCGCGCCGCTGCAAGGCGTCGATCAATCGTTGGAAATCGGCCTTAGCGATAAACCGCGAGGCCGACAGCGGGGACTCGTTGACCACCACGACCTCGTTCCGTTAATGGTTCTGGGAGCCGCCGCCAAACAGATCCAATAGTTGCAACCGCGTGGCCAACAAACGCTTGCTCAGGGCGACCGCCGTCCTTCGCATCAAGGGATACCCGATTTCGGGATTGCGATCACAGAAGTCCAGCAACTTTTGGCCAGAGACCGCAATGACTTCGCTGTCGTCGAGCGTCACGGCCGACGTCGTCATCAGGCCTTGGCCGATTAGTGCCGACCAGCCCAACATATCGCCGGGCCCCAGCGAGAGCACACGCGTCTTGCCACGACCGGGCACGTCCATATCGAGAGCGATTCGGCCGGTGGCAATCAGATATAGCACTTCGCTCCGTGAACCTTCGCGGAACAACACTTCGCCCGCGGCATATCGCTGCAGCAGCGACACCGTAGCCAACTCCGACAACACGTCGGCCGGCAAGTCTGCGGAAAAGGCCAGCCGCTCGAGCAGTTGGCGAAGCTGTTGTTGCTCCATCATCCGACGCGCTCCGAGTGTTCATCCTTGCGCTACACCGTCGCCAGCAGCTCGCTGCGAGAATACCCAAGTGCCGGTCAAGCTGGCGAGAGGCCGTTTTGGGCAACTCGCGCCACCCAAAAGGCAGCTTGGCCGCGTTCGTCAAGGTTCAATTAGCCTGCTTGAATTGCATCCTGGTGGCTTCTTGCGTAGCGATAGACGGCCGCAACAACCAGGGCTCCCGGCACCTCGCTGGCCGGCACCACATGAATCCGGCCACCGTGGCTATGCACGAGCATTGCAACCAGGTCGAGCAGATCCTCATCGGTCGGCGCGGGTTTTTCGGCAATGTCGACCGCGCCGGTGGACCGGTCCAGGCGCCCCCACACTTGCAAATTTCCGGCCACGAAAACGCTCTCGACTCGTCCAGACTGCGCGGCGTGCAGCACCTCTTCGAGATTGGCGGAGACCCGCGTTGTTCCCAGCCCTGCATTGAAACGTTGCAGGTCTTCGTTCAGCCGCTTGAGCCAATAAGGTTCCAGTAACTTTTCGGCCAATTCTGCCAACGCGGCTGTCCCCATTCGATCAGGATTGGTTTGGATTGATTCCGGCGATACGTGCGGATACGTGCATGCCTGGCGAAAGATTGGGAACAGGTACTCAACTCCGGCGAACACCAGCGGGACGCTCTGACCTTCGAGGATCGCGTGCATGCCGTGGTCGATGGCTCGGAAAAAGTTGAGCAACTCGTGTTTCTTAGAACCGTCTTCTGGGCCACCCTGACCATAAAAGACTGCGCCTTCTTTGCCGGGCAGAGAAGGCTGCCCCGTGTGGCACTGACGATTTCCATCGGACGGCGCATGCTGCTTAACTTCGGCAAGCACCCGCAGCATGTGCTCGGTCGGCACTTCCGACAGTTCGTAACGACTGCCGGCGAAGAGCCGCACGTGATTCTGGCTGGCAGCCAACAGGTAGTACTTGCCACTCTCATCGAGCAGCGGAAACAGGGGTTTCAGATAGAATCGTTGGCCGACCCAGCACAAGCTCTCCACGGTGATGGGCAACCGCCAGCGATGGAAATGCCCCGGGGCAAAGAACAAGGCCAAACCGGCCCGGCGATTGTTCCAGAACTCTTTGTCGGCCAACAGATCGAAGCCCGGTTTGAGCAGATGATCGGTGTAGGCCTCGCCAACTCCCTGTGAGTGCAGTCGCTGCTCCGCGTCGCGAAGCAGATTTTTCAGGCGGATCAGATCCTGCTGCCCATCCTCGCGACCCGCGTGGGTCGTAAGGAAGATTGACACGCAATGAGCCCCGCCGCTTCTGATTAAGCGGCTAAGATCCTGTTGAGAGAAGCGTTCCATGGCGGGCCTATACCTTTCCGACGGTTTGAAACCGGTCACGAACTGGGCATGCACATCTGCACCCCTAGACGAAGCAGTCCTTGTGCCAAAGCCCGAAGACTGAGTACGGCAGACGCGGTTTCATGGATTTCACGGCGGATTTCGTGTTCCTCGGCACAGCCGAGTTGGTTTGCTTGTCGTGGAGCGCGCCCAGACGCACATTACGGGCGGATTCGCCCATCCATCGCAGCCGTGTTTCAGGCAATTGTCATCGCAACCAGATCGCCCCCACAGTTTTCCGCCCGCTCACGATTCGTGATGGTCCTATTGGTTCTTAGGGCTTTGCCGCTCGCTGCAGTAGCGGTATTCTTTAATCACTTCGGTATTTGACCTCGCCGCCAGTCCGCTCGCTTCACGCGCATGGCTCCATTCAGTTCTCAACCGCCGGTGCAGTTGAACAAAGCTGCGACAAATTCGGCTGACATGGCAAGGCGATTGGCATTTCTGCGGCTCGATGAAGCGGATATTGCCAGGCTTCGCTCGTTGACGCCGCTGTTTCTGGAACACGAGCACGACTTTGTCGAGACGTTCTATCGCCATCTATTCTCATTCCCCGAGACAGCGGCCTTCCTGCAAGATCAGGCTCTGGTCGAACGCGTGAAGGAATCTCAGCGCAAGCACTTCGTCTCAATGCTGGAAGCTGATTGGAATGCGGAGTATGTGCAACGGCGGAATCAGGTGGGGGATACGCATGCCGATGTCGGCATCGAACCGGACGTGTTTCTAGGCGCGTATAGCTTGTACGCCCAATACTGCTTTCGGCACCTGATGCCAGAACTCGGCCAGAGCGAGCAAGCCGGCTTGGACCGGCTGCTTTCCGTTCTGAAAGTGATCTTTTTGGACATTGGCCTGACGCTCGACGCCTACTTTGCTCGCTTGATCGAGAGCCAGCGCCAATCGCTGGATTTGCTCTGGAAGGCCAATGTCGAACTGAAGCAATTTGCACAGCTCGCCTCGCACGACCTGAAGACGCCGCTGGCAACGGTGGCAAATTTGTGCGACGAGGCGTTGGACGAGTTCGGTACGCAAATGCCCGCGGGGGCTCGCGACCTCGTGGAAGCGGCCCGGCAACGGACCTTTCGCATGAGCCGGATGATCGACGAGCTGCTGGCGTTCAGCGCTTCGCCAGAAGGCGTCGAAACCAACACGGAGATTTCGAGCCAAGAGGCGCTTTCCGAAGCCCTGGATCGTTTGCAACCGCTGGTGCAAGAGAAGGGAGTCGAATTGTCGGTAGGCGACAACCTGCCCGAGGTGTTGGGCAACAAGGTGCGACTCCGCGAAGCCTTCTACAATTTGCTTTCCAACGCGATTAAATTCCTGGATAAGCGGCCAGGACGGATCAGCGTCACGGCCGAAGCGCGGGGAAACGAGTGCGTCTTTTGCATTTCAGACAACGGTCCCGGCATCCCCGCCGAAGAATTGGATCGAATCTTCGTGCCTTTCCGCCGCTTGTCGGTACATCACGACGTGCCGGGCTCTGGACTGGGGCTGTACTTCACCAAGAACATGATCGAGCACCAGGCGGGCCGCGTTTGGGTGGAATCCCAGCCTGGACAAGGAAGCCGATTCTACGTGCTTCTCAAGCGGAGTTCGACCTCGTAAGACGGTTTGCCAATCGCCGCTGCCGCTCGTGCGATAACGTCAAGTCGTAGGAGTTGACTCGGCTTGCGGCGACGACTCGATACCGTACTTCTCCAGCAGGCGGTACAGACTGCGGCGACTGAGGCCCAACGCTCTCGCCGCTCGCGCCTTGTTGCCCCGCTCGCGATTGAGCACTTCAAGCACGTGGGCACGTTCGACGGACTCCAGCGTGTTGTGATTCGTTCCGGTCGAGGTTGTCGTGGCGGCAACGACGGGTCGACCTGCAAAGGTGATGACTTCACGGGGCAGATCGTGCAATTTGACCATTCCGTCGTTCGCCAGAATCTTGGCCCGTTCGATCGCATTGCTGAGTTGCCGGATGTTGCCAGGCCAAGGGTATTTTTCCAGTGCCTGCATGGCGGCCGGTTCAATCTGCCATTCGGGACCGAGGAAGCGAGAGACCAGGGCCGGAATGTCTCCGACGCGTTCCCGCAAAGTGGGAAGGTTCAGCGACATCACATTGATTCGATAGAAGAGATCCTCGCGGAAACGGCCCGCCTTGACCTCGGCCTCCAGGTTGCGGTTCGTGGCAGCCAGCAATCGAACGTTGACGCGCCGCTCCTTGAGTGAGCCGACGCGACGCATCGAACCGTCTTCCAGAACGCGCAGTAATTTCGCCTGCAGGGATCCCGGCATCTCACCGATCTCGTCGATGAACAAAGTGCCCTCATCGGCTAACTCAAACAGCCCTTGCTTCGCGGCAACGGCGCCGGTGAAAGAGCCCTTTTCGTGGCCGAACAATTCGCTTTCCAACAGGCTTTCCGGCAGTGCCGCACAGTTGATCACGACGAGCGGTTTGTCCGCCCTGGGACTTTGACGGTGCAGCGCACGAGCGACAAGTTCCTTACCCGTGCCGCTTTCGCCTTGGATCAGAATGGCCTTGTCCGTGGGCCCGGCACGGGAGATCAGATGGAACACCTCATGCATCGCGGGAGAGTCGCCGATCATTTCACGGCGTGGCTGGTCGCGTTGGAACACTTCCTTGAGTTGACGGTTCTCCTTGGAAACCTGGTGCCGCTCGACCGCCCTTTCAATGAGTATCTCCAACTCGGACAGCGGGCAGGGCTTGGTCAGATAGTCACTGGCCCCCAACTTCATCGCCTTGACCGCATTCTCGATCGTGCCCTGCCCGGTGAGAAGAATTACCTCGCACTCGGCATGGGCCGCCTTGAGTTTCTCGAGCAACTCAATTCCCGACATCCCTGGCATGACCATGTCGACGACGATGACGTCAAACTCACGTCGCTCGGCCAGGGACAGCGCCTGGAGGCCATCCGGCGCTTCCTGAACCTGATAGCCTCGCCGGCTGAAACGCCGTACGAGCGTGCCGCGAAATTCGGCGTCGTCATCTACGACCAACAGGTCGACATGCTGCGGGTTTGGCACGGCTGGATTCCTGACAACAGGGCAAGAATGATTTCCGTCCCTTAAAGCAACCTTCGTGCCTTTCGTCCGGCTTCTGATAAAACCGCGGTTTTGCCCGCAATTTGGGCTGTTCCCACTGTGTTGCGGGCGCTGCCAGCGCGCTTTATCGGACGCAGGCGTGCGGAAACGCACACTTGCTTAATTTACTCCAGCGTCGCTTCAAAGTCACGGCAAACAACGAAATGATCCTTACCGACCGTGGGTTTAGAGTGGATGGCTGAGTCCGTTTCGCCAGTAGCGGTTGTGCGGCATGCACGCTGCCCGGTCCTGACATTCAAGCCTGAGCAAACTGCCGCCCAACAGGTCATGCTACACGACGGGCTCGCTGAAATCTTGCCTCGTCTTCTTCGATCTGCTCTTGAAACAACGACATCATCACCGCGGCGGCGACTCCTGCTTGTTCCAATTGGATCAGGTCGTACAACCGCGCCGTAAGCGGGCTGGCAGCCGCCACCAACGGATTCGCCAGTGATAATCCCAGGTACTTTGTGCTTAGGTCAGGAGTCACGGCTTTCCCCTTCGCGCTGTCGCTGTGGCGTTAATGAAATAGAAATAACGGCGCGGGACTGAAATTGAGCAACGTGCGGGTCGTCGATCCCAACACGAGTTCTTTGAGGAACGACTGGCCGTACGCCGCCCATTACGATCAGCCCGGCACGGAGCGCCTCGCATCGCTCCGCCAGAATGTTGGCTGGGGCGGCCGTCGATCCGATTGCATGCAGCTGGGCATCGCGGTCGTGTAAACGCAAGAACTCCACCGCTCGATCCCCGCGCCGGGCAGCCTCGACCTTATCGCCGGCAACGCTGACGACGTGAACCTGCTCGAATCCGGGCAGGCCGGCCGCCAGGAAAGCCTGCAAAGCCCGGGCGGCTTGCGAACTACCATCGTAGGCCACGATCACGTTCCTGCCGTGGCACGGCTCGTCAGGCACGACGACCACCGGTCGCGGACTGTTCTGAAGCATGATTCGAAACGAATGATGTTCTTCGTAATCGCTGGCAAACTGGAACTGCAACCGATGGCCGAGCATGATCAGATCGTAACGCTGAGCTTCGCGAGCAATTTCGTCCTGCGGCGACCCGGTGTCCTCGAGCAGTTTGCAGGCCACGCGGGCATCGGCGCATTTCAAGGCGAAATGCTCCAGGTACTGCTCCACCTCGTGCCGTGCGCGGGCCACCACGCAGTCATCGCGTTGCTGTTTGAAGGAACTGGCCCCGAGCGGCACGGATTCAATCGCCCTCAGACTTGTCTCGTCTACCACAACCATCCCTACGAGCAGGGAGTCGCATTGCTGAGCCCATTGGACCCCGAGTTGAACCGCACGACCGCTCGAAGCCGTGCCGTCCAGACCGATTAAAATGCTCTTGGCCATGATTCAAGTCCTTGAGAATGATTCTATTGGTGTTTTTCGTCCTCGGTCGCACGTTAGTCATCTCGAATGCGCCCGACGGGCCGGTACGACTGCACTACTGTTGGCACGTACCATGCCAAAGGCCAACGACAGTCGAAAACCACAGCAAAAGCAGCGAATTCTTGCGATTGAGCGCCGGAGTGCAGCCAACTCAGATTCGCTCGTGCCGGCTGCGGCGCAGAGTGTGCTGCAATCGCACATCTGTGCATGGTAGTAACCGCACACGCTCGGCCGGTCAGCAGAGTCAGTTCGGCGCCATCTGCGAGTCTCGGTTCTTCTTGGGCCAGTAATGGTCCGAAAGCTCAGCCGTCGACCTCTGCAAGAACACGAACAGCTCGGTCGCGAGCGACTTATTTTCAAAGGAGCAGCGTGCCATTATCAGCACTTCGACCGGTCACGACCAATTCATCACCAACACTTTCGCTCCGCGAACGGGGCCAGTCCTTAGTTCCGAAAGAGCGCGATTTGCCTCTTCAAGGTGATACGTCGTTACCTCGGGGCGCAGGCCAGCTTCGGCCGCCAGTGGCAAGAACTCCTCGATATCGGCATGGGTAATGTTCGCTACTGATTTGATTTCGCGTTCCATCCATAGATGTTCGTGATAGCTCAACTGAAGCAGGGCGTCTTTGTCCCGATCTTCCTTGCGAATGGCATTGATGACCAAACGCCCGCCGGGGCGCAAATTGGCCAGAGCCTCGACGACAGGCTTCCAAGCCGGCGTTGTATCGATAATGGCCTGCAATCGTTCGGGAGCCCGGTCCGACGTGTCTCCGACCCAAGCCGCGCCCAAGCGCGATGCGAACTCGCGGCTCTGCTGATCGCGGGCGAAGACGAACACGGGACTGGCAGGAAACTGCGCACGCACCAGTTGCAGCACGAGATGCGCCGAGCCCCCGAATCCCGTCAACCCCAACGGCTCGCCGTTGCGCAATCCCGATAGACGCAGGGCGCGGTACCCGATTGCCCCCGCACAAAGCAGCGGCGCCGCCTGGGCGTCCGTGAAGTCGGGTGGAATCGGGTAGGCATAATGTGCATTCACGGTCATATATTCGGCGTAGCCGCCATTGACGTCGCGCCCGGTTGCACAAAATTGCTCACTCAGATTCTCCTGAGCGTCGCCAGAGGATGAATGAATCCAGCCCACTCCGACGCGATCTCCCAAGCGAAATCGAGAAAATTTCCGTCCCCGTTGGTCGACGTATCCAACAACCTCGTGCCCCAGGATGACCGGCAGCCGCGGAGGCGGAGTGCGTCCCTCGATTTCGTCCAGTTCCGTGTGACAAACGCCGCAGGCAGCCACGCGAATGAGTATTTCATCGTCCAAGGGCTGGGGAGCCGGCAACTCGACCAGATCCAACGGAGTGTCTGTCTGAGACAGAGAAACGATTTTGGGCAAGATCAGGGCTTTCATGGCGACATGCACCTCGCTCGGACAGCTGAGAAGAGCCTGAGAGTTGATTTATTGATTGCGGCAGGCCGCGGGCACGTCTCGGGTCAACGGTTATTCTTCCGTCAACTGATTACGGTTCTTGTCGGTTGAACCGTGGGTCGTGAGTTGGGCTCGCAGCGCTTTGTAATCGATTTTGCCCGTACCAAGCAGAGGCAACCGCTCGACGCGTCGAACCTCGTCGAGCCGCATGACGCCTTGGAAACCTTCCTGTTGCAGTAGAGCGTTTGCCTCGGCGAGAGAAATCGGTTCGGTCGCGAAGAGGACGATACGACGGCCCGATTCGGTTTCCATGCCTTCGACGGCGACGCGCGGGCCTTCTTCGGCCGGTGGATATTGGCGGGTGAACGGCTCCTCCATTGCCGGCAAGGAAATCATTTCACCGCCAGCCTTCAGGAACCGCTGTAACCGGCCGGCCAGATGCAGGTAGTTATCCGCGTCGATCTCAGCCAGGTCGCCAGTCACGTACCAGAGTTTTCCATGACGTTCGCGAAAGGGCGTTGGGGCATCCTGTCCCAGGTAGCCTGGAAAAACCGTGGGGCCACTCACCCAGAGAATCCCGCGCTGGCCTTGGGGCAAGGGATCTTCCGTTTCCACGTCCACCGTGCAGACTTCCAGACCTGGTAGCGGTTGGCCCACGGTGCCGGGCCGATTTGCTGCGGGCCGATTCATGGAGACCACGGGTGAGCATTCGGTGATGCCATAGCCTTCCAACAGCAGCGCGGCCGGCGCTAGCTTGCGGCAGCGTTCGTAGAGGGACCGGGGGCATCGTTCTGCGCCAACTAGAATGAGGCGTAGCGAGTCAAGTTCGTGTGGTTTCGCCCGTTCAACAATGTAGCCGACGAACGTTGGCGTGCCGATGAGCATGGTAGGACGGTAGGCCACGATTTTGCGCAGCAAACCCACCGCGTCGGTAGGATCGGGATGATGCACGACGCGCATGCCGCCCATGATCGGCAACAAGATTCCCGCCGCAATGCCGAAGCTGTGAAAGGGTGGCAGGAATCCGAGCATCGATTCTTGTTGCGTCAGCCCGACAAACGGCACCGTCGCGTGCATCTCACTCAGGATGTTATCGTGGGTCAATGGGACTGCCTTGGGTGCTCGCTCTGAACCGCTGGTGAATAGCACCATCGCGGGCTGCTTGAGATCTACCGACGGCACTCGACGGCGAATGCGGCCGGGAAGGAAGCGAATCTGCAGGAATGTCCACAACAGTTCCATTCTGCCCACGGCCTTGCGCAGATCTTCCAGATAAAGGAATTGCACGCCGGCGATTTCGATGTCCATCCGGTCGATAAATGTGCGCGAAGTGACGACGTGAGCCAGCGTCATCAGGCGGACTGCGTGCGCCAGGTTATTCGGGCCCGTAGTCCAGTTCAGTACGGCCGGCACCTTGCCGGCCACCAGCAGTGCCATATAGGCGGAATCGGCGGCCACGGACGCCGGCAATAGCAAACCGACGTTCTCACCCGGCAAGCGAGCGAATTGTCTTGCTAAGACGCAGACACCGACCAGCAGTCGCCCATAAGTGACGGCTCCCGAAATATCGTCCGCCGCGATAATATCGCCGTGCTGGGCCAGCGCGATTGACGAACGCCTCTGCAATGGTCTTCCCCATGGCCTCGACGCGCAGCTCGCTGCTGCGAGGTCGGAACCAGGCCGGCGCGGCTGGTTTCGGCGGTTCGTGTTTACCCAATCCCTCGGCCAGTGCCCAGAGCTGGCCGAGGTTCTCTGGCACCTGATCACTGGCGAAGCCAAATCGCTGTTCGACGGCCCGCGCTACCTCGACGCGATCGAGGCTATCGAAGCCGAGCTCATCCAGCTCCACCTGCGACTGCTGTTCTTCATCCGTCAAGGGTCGGCCCAACTTGTGAGCCAAGATTTCAGCCACGACCTGCTTCGTTTCGCGTTTTACATTCCCTGGTTCTCCCTCGGCGGCGTCGGTCGTAGCGGGAAACTCGCGGGTTCGCGGCCCGAACAGGAAATGATACGGAACGAATGTCGGCTTCTCTGGACCGCCACGGTTGTACCACTCTTCAAGCCAGGGATTGAGAACCTCGCGACGCGGCTCGGGAAGGCGTTTTCGTTCAACGGATTCAATCGTGACGTGGACCTGCCGTCGCGGCATGAAGACCAGGAGATTCGCCAGCAGCAGACCGACATCCTGCAGAAGACGCCGAAATAGCGGGGGTGCGGCGCCGGTGTAAGCATAACTGAGACTGCTGCCGCAAATGCCGCGAGTTCGCACCAGAACGACATTCACTTCAGGGACAGCCTGCAGAATTTCAGCCGCCGCGCGGGCACTACCAACTCGTTCGATGCCGCCGTGCGCCGCTCTGCCGGAAGGCCAGACAATGAAGTTCTGGCCATTTTTCAGCCCGGCGATCACCTCTGCGATTGCCTGCTCCGTCTGTCGGCGGGCGTGGGTGCTCGCTCGATCCAGATCGGGAATTCGCACCGCCCGCGTGAGTTTCATAATTGGATAGAGGACGGGATTGAGAAAGATCCCCTCCGCCAGCAACGGTCTGATGCGCAGGATCGGCCAGAGGAGCGTAAGAACGATGATCGGTTCGACGTAGCCCGGATGATTGGGAAGAACGAGGATCGGCGGAGACAACCTGCGCAGCGGCTCAATCCCTTGCACGTCGATGCGATAACGCAGCGATAGGACCAATTTCGTCAGCAGCCAAAACCCATAGCGAATGAACGGACTCATGCAAGTTGCGTCGCCCGTGAACCGTCTGTTGTCAAAGAATTCATAGGAACGAGCACGCTTCGCCGTGGCACGAAGCGGAGAAGGCAAATGGTAAAGTCATAGGCAAACGAGGGAGGGAGGCTTGGCTACATGCTTAGGTTACAAAAACGCTGCCGATTTCCGGCCGCTCCCTTCTTTTGCTGCCCGTCGTCTGCTCCTTTCGTTCAGGGTCGCATGACCCGGTTGCCGCTCAAGCGGCGCACCAGCCGCCGCATCTCCAGCACGCTCAAAGTCGACAAGACCTGCGAGGTTGGCAGGCCGCTGGTGGAAACGACGTCGTCGATGCTCGCCGAGTCGCCCGTGATCGACTGCAACACCTGCTGCTCGAGTTCGTTGAGCAACAGTTCGGCCGGATGATGGATCACCTGGCCCGAGCCGCTGGGCGTGGCCGCCACCAGCGGGCCGAGTTCTTCCAGCACGTCGTCGGCCGATTCGACCAGCTTGGCCCCGTCGCGCAACAATCGATGGCAGCCGTGCGCCATGCGGTTGTCGACCCGGCCGGGCACGGCGAACACTTCGCGGTTCTGCTCCATGGCGTGCCGCGCGGTGATCAGTGCGCCGGAATGCGTCGAGGCCTCGACCACGATCACGCCCAGCGACATGCCGCTGATGATACGGTTGCGCTGCGGGAACGAACCGCTCAGCGGCTGCGATCGGGGCGGCGCTTCGCTGACCACGGCTCCCTGGCCGGCGACCTCGTCGGCCAACGACTTGTGCTCGGGCGGGTAAATCTGAGACAGTCCACCGCCCAGCACGGCTATCGTCCGTCCGCCGGCGGTAAGTGCTCCGCGATGCGCGGCGGCGTCGACGCCTCGGGCCAGTCCGCTGACGATCACCAGTCCGGCGCGGGCCAGGCTGGCCGCCAACCGCTCGGCCTGCGCCAGGCCGTATTGCGTGGCATGGCGCGAGCCGACGATGGCAATCGCCAGGCTGTCCTGTGGTTTCAATTCACCGTGGACGTACAAGATCGTGGGCGGATCGGGAATCTCGGCCAGCATCCGCGGGTAGCCGGCTTCGCCCAAGCCCACCAGTGCGATGCCTTGCTGCCGGCAATACTCGATCTCTTCGGCCACGTCGATGTCGTCGCGGGCTCGGCTCACGGCCTGACTCAACTTGGCGCCGATGCCTGGCACCGTGCGCAGTTCGCTCATCGGCGCGGCCAGCACAGCCGAGGCTGAGCCGAAGTGATCGACCAGGGCCTTGTACAGCCGCGGCCCGACGCCCGAGACCAGTGACAAGCACAGCCGATCGAGCAGTCTGTCGGCGCTGGCGGTTTGGTCCGCGCCTTCGGCGTCCATGGAGCTGGCCCCCTTCGTTCGGCAAAAAAAGCGTCGCAAGCGACGCAGCGAAATATCACTCTCGCAATGCGGCCAGCACGTCGGCCGGATCGACGTCGCCGACGAGTTCGACGTGTCCCATGCGCGTTGGCAACACGAAACGCAACCGCCCGTGCTCGACCTTCTTGTCGCGCCCCATCACCGCCAGGATCTTGTCGTGCGGCAGATCGGGCAGCGCCGTCGGCAAGCCCACTCGCGAGAGCAAGTCATGCTGACGACGCGTAAACTCGGCGTCGACGCGGCCCAGGCGTTGGGCCAGACGCGAGGCGCACAGCATGCCGATCGATACCGCTTCTCCGTGCAACAACGTGGCGTAGCCGGTCAGCGTTTCCAGGGCGTGGCAGAAGGTGTGGCCGTAGTTCAACACGGCCCGCAAGCCGGTTTCTTCGCGTTCGTCCTGGCTGACGACTTGGGCCTTCAACTCGCACGAGCGGGCAATCACATGCTCCAGCACGTCCGGCCGGCGCTCGTTCAGTCCGGCGATATTCGCTTCGAGGTAGGCGAAGAAGTCGGCGTCGAGAATCACGCCGTACTTGACCACTTCGGCCAGGCCGGCCCGGTATTCGCGCGGCGGCAGGGTGTCGAGCACCGAGGTGTCGATGAGCACGCTGGCGGGTTGCCAGAACGCGCCCACCATGTTCTTCGCGCCCGGCAAGTTGACGCCGACTTTGCCTCCCACGGAGCTGTCGACTTGGGCCAGGAGCGTGGTGGGCACCTGTACCAGGCGGATGCCGCGGGCGTAGCTGGCGGCGACGAATCCGGCCAGATCGCCCACCACGCCGCCGCCGACGGCCATGATGACCGTCTTGCGGTCGGCCCCGAGTTCCAGGAGCTTCTGCCACAGATGATCGGCCACGTCGAGGGCCTTGCTGGTTTCGCCCGGCTCGACGACCAGCATGTCGACCGTCACGCCGGCGTCGTCGAGACTGCGAGCCACGTTCGTGGCATGGGGACTCTCGACGTTGGTGTCGGTGATGATGGCCGCGTGCGAGATCTTGCTGCCGCCGGTGAGCAGTTCACCCGCGCGATCCAAAAGGCCGGGACCGATCAGGATCGGATAGCTGCGATCCGCGAGGGCGACTTGGACGGTGCGCATTGATGGGCGCCTAACAAATTGACGGGTGCAGCGGGTGGAACGTCCGAATGCGGCGAACTCACCTCGTTCGACGCACTAAGAGACGCGTTCCAAGTCCTGCTCGGTGACGGTGATCTGCCGGCAGAAGCCGGTATGCTGGCGGACGTAGTCTAAATCGGCCGCGTCCTGGGGCTTGGCGTGCAGAAGTTGTTCGATGCGCGCTCGATCGGCAGCCGACCAATCCTCGTACTCTTCGGGCCAGATGGTCGAGGTCTCAATGACAAGGGCTTCACGATACGGATCGAAGGCGTTGGCCATGACGAGCGCCTGGAGTGAATAAGCTGCTAAGGATTACAATGGAACTGGGATGCAGACAGTATACTACCGCACTGGAGCATGGCTAGTAGCCTTGAACCGGCTGGGAAGGCTCCGAGAAATACAAGCCCAAAGCGCCAGCGAGGGTGTCGCTGATTTGACTCCCTCGCTGGCGCGTTCGGGCTGGTGTTTCCAAGCTGGAAACACGGAATGACCCCGCCCGGGTCGCGGACGAAACAGGTTGGTTTACCCCAATCGCAATTCGAGGTTTCATGGCGTCGAGCGGCTATCCCCTGACGGGCTTGCGAGTCCTCGATTTGTCGCGAATCCTGGCTGGCCCGGTCTGCACGCAACTGCTGGCCGATCTGGGGGCCGACGTCGTCAAGGTTGAACGTCCTGGGCTGGGCGACGACACGCGCCAATGGGGTCCGCCGTTTCTGGCTGCAGGCGAAAGCGGATATTTCCTGTCGTGCAATCGTGGCAAGCGGTCGCTGGCTCTCGACCTGCACCATGCCGAGGCCCGGGGCGTGCTCGAAGAGCTCGTGCGGCGGGCCGACGTGCTGATTGAAAACTTCCTGCCCGACTCGTTGGCTCGCCTCGGCTTGGGGCCCGAGCGGCTGGCCAAGCTCAACCCGAAGCTGGTGAGTTGCTCGATCTCGGCCTTTGGCCGCAGCGGGCCGTTGGCTACGGCGCCGGGCTACGACCTGATGATCCAGGCCGGCAGCGGATTGATGGCCATTACGGGCGAGCCTGACGGCGCGCCGATGAAAGTCGGCGTGGCGATCAGCGACGTGATCACCGGGTTGTATGCCGCCACCAGCGTGTTGGCCGGAGTTTATGCCCGCGGGCAGGGGAAAGCGGGCATGGCCTTCGACCTGGCGCTGGCCGATTGCACGCTGGCGAGCCTGGTCAATGTGGCCCAGAGCACGTTGCTCACGGGCCAGCCGCCACGGCGCTATGGCAACGCCCATCCGCAGATCGTTCCGTACGAGGTCTTCGCCACGGCCGACGGTCATCTGGCCTTGGCCATTGGCGCGGATCGGCAATGGCAACGTTTCTGCGCCGCGGTTGGGCGAGACGGCTGGGCCGCCGACGCGCGATTCGCGACCAATCCTGACCGAGTCAAATACCGCGATGCGTTGATTCCGCTGGTGGCCGATCTGATGCTGGGGCGCTCGACGCAGTCGTGGCAGAGCTTGCTGGAATCGATCGACGTGCCGCACTCGCCGGTATTGGCGGTCGGCGAGGCCTTGAATTCTTCTCAGGCAGCGGCGCGCGGCATGGTGCTGGAGACGACCGATTCGAACGGCCGGCGTTACAAGTTGCTGGGCAGCGCGGTTCACTGGCACGGACAGCCGGCGCCCTCGGCGCTGGCTCCGCCGCGATTGGGCGAACATACGGACAACGTGCTGCGCGATTGGCTCGGCTTCGACGACAATCGCATCAACGCTCTGCGCTGTGGCGGCCGTGGCATAAAAAAGTAGTGGCATGGAAAATCGAGGATCTATGGATAAGACGATCTCCAGCAAGCTCACGATCTTGTTCATCGTGGGCGTCGGCGTTGCCTCGGCCATTGGTAGCCAGTGGTGGTACCACCACCTGCAACAACGACCGCTGGCGTTGTGGGGTGTGGGCGAAGCGAACTTGATGCTCAATGCGCCGCTGGCCAATGCCATGCTGCTGGTGCCGGCCGACAAAGTCCCGCCAGGGAAGCTCCCGGTGGGTGAGGTGCGCGAGCGGATCATGGTCGGCAAGGAGCACTGGGTCGTGCTCAAGCGGAAGGACGTCACCATGGCTCCCGGCTTCAGCCACGCGCGAGCCTGCCTGGTCAGCGACGAGAGTTTCGATTGGGGGGCAGCCATCGGCGATTGCCAGCCCCAGTGGACCTACGGGCTGGAATTCGACGACGGCGATGCCATGGTGATGGTGCTGTTCGCGCCCAACTGCGAGTGGGCCAAGTTGGTTGACACGGGAGCCAGCGCTTCGATGCGGCCGGTGATGCCGGGCATCGTGCGCTTCATGAAGGAACAGTTTTCAGATTAGTCGTGCCAACGGCCTTCGGCGGTCAAGCGGGCCTGAGATTGCTCGACTTCGAGGTAATAGTCGCGACGCTTCAACAGGTGGGCTGCTTCTTCATCGATGACCGCCAGCACGTCGCGGTGCAATTGCAAGGCCGAGGCGGTGACTTGCGCCGTGACTGGGCCTTCGATCGTGTCGCCAGTGGCCTGAGCTTTGGCCTTGCCGGTAGCCAGCAGCAGGCACTGGCGCGATTCGAGAATCGTACCGACGCCCATCGTAATCGCCAGCCGCGGCACCGCCTCTTCGGAGCCGAAGAAGCGCGCGTTGTCGCGAACCGTTTCGGCAGTGAGCGTCTTGAGCCGCGTGCGGCTGCCGAGCGACGAGCCGGGCTCGTTGAAGGCGATATGACCGTCGCTGCCGATTCCCAACACCTGCAAGTCGATGCCCCCTTCCTCCTGAATCGTCTTCTCATAGTGGGCGCAGTGGGCTTCGAAATCGAGTGCGCGGCCGTCCGGGACGTGCGTGTTGCGGGTGTCGATGTTGATGTGCTGGAACAAGTTCTCCTGCATGAAGTAGCGGTAGCTTTGCGGATGGTTCGGCCCCAGGCCGACGTACTCGTCGAGGTTGAAGGAGACGACTCGCGAGAAATCGAGCCCCTCTTCGCGATGCAGGCGAATCAATTCGGCGTACATGCCCAGCGGCGTGCCGCCGGTGGCCAGTCCCAGCACGCAGGTGGGACGCCGCCGCACCAGGGCAGCCACGAATTGCGCTGCCCGGCGACTGACCGCCTGAGGATCGGCCTCGACAATGACGCGCATCGAAATAGTCTCCGCAGAAGCCAGCTCAATAATGGATGCGATGCAGGGGAAACTCTCATTATTACTCGAAACTCGGCAGGCAAGGAACCCGCGAGCGGTCATCTTCGGCGTCGGAGCGCCACCTACTGCGACCTCCGGGTTGCGTCGGAAGGCCCGATTGCACAATCATTTACGGCGAGAGGTCGTCGCCCGGCTTCTCGTCTAGGTCGATTGGCCAGGGCGTGGCTATAATTCGCCTGCATGGGTTCTCGGCCCATGCGCCTCGCCTGGGGAAAACGGGCGGCGGCCAATCGCGAACGGATTCGGGGGAAGCTGCGATGCGGAAGATCGCGATCATCAATCAAAAGGGCGGCGTCGGCAAGACGACGACGGCCGTCAATCTCAGCGCCGGCTTGGCCGACACCGGGCAACGCGTCTGTCTGCTGGATCTCGATCCGCAAGCGCACGCGACGCTGCACGTCGGACTGAATCCTGGTCCCGACGACAAATCAATCTACGATGTGCTCACGGCCAACGTTCCGCTGGCCGAGGTTCGACGCCAGATCACGCCCAACCTGTCGGTCGTGGGCTCGCACATCAATCTGGCGGCGGCCGAGGTCGAATTGGCCGGCGTCGTGGGCGCGAATTGATCCTGCGTGATCTGCTGCAGCAGGACGAGTCGCACGCGTCGTTCGACTACATGCTCATCGATTGCCCGCCGTCGCTGGGCATTCTGACGATTAACGCTCTGGCCTGCGTGGACGAAGTTTTCATTCCGCTACAGCCGCACTTCCTGGCGTTGCACGGCTTGAGCAAGTTGCTGGAGACCATCGACCTGGTTTCGCGGCGGCTCAATCCGCGGCTGCGGCTGAGCGGCGTCGTGCTGTGCATGTTCGACGCCGGTACGCGACTGGCTGGCGAAGTGGCCCGCGACATCGACGATTTCTTCAGCCGCTCGCGGCGGCAAGCGACGCCCTGGGCCCAGGCCCAACCGTTCCACACGCGGATTCGCCGCAACATCCGGTTGGCCGAGGCGCCGAGCTTTGGGCAATCGATTTTCAACTACGCTCCCGACTCGAACGGGGCGGAAGATTACCGCCGACTGACCGGCGAAGTGCTGGGGCTCTTCAACGCGGATTCCAGCCCGGCGCCCGTGGCAAGCAGCGCGGCGTAAGTGTTCGCACTTGTGCCGAGTTATTTGAACGTCCCGGCGATTGGGTGCCATGCTCCACGCTTGCGTGGGCATGAATCACGCCGCAAACATGGCCATGGAACCCGAATGTTCCACGGTAAACCGCTAATCTTCGGCCGAATCGTGCGCGCGCAATTCGGTCGAAGAGATGTCGGCGCGGAATTCGTCGGCCGAAACTTCCTGGCAAATGGCCGCCAATTCGCGCGGCAGCCCAAGCGAATTGAGCGTTTGGAACTCTGCGGCTGCCGTGCGCCCGAACACCAGGAACTTGCAGCCACGCTCCGCAATCTGCGAGAGCGCGGCCGTGCAAGCCTGGAGGTCGTCGCCATAGTAGCGCGGTTCGGCGATGCGAGCGATGGTGTCGGCGCCGACGATGAACCAGGCTCCGGGAAAGATCAGCGATTTCTCGACAAACGTCGGCGCTCGCGTGAACCACAGCGTCTCGGCTGGGGCGAACTGGCCGGCGCGGGCAGACATTTCGATGAAATCCAAAGCCGGCTTGTCGACATTGACCGTGGCAATCTCGTACTCGACCGCGACGCCCAGCTTCCGCTGCCCCACTTCGGCCATGCGTCGATGCCCGTTGTGTCGCGGATTGAAGGCTCCGGGGAAAACTGCTCGCGTGGCTGTGCTGCCGGATGCGGCGGGCCCCTGCAACACGGCCGGCAATTGACCGGCCAATAGCGCCTGCCACTCGGGCGGCGCCGTGGCTTTCACGCATTCGATCGTTTCCGTAGGGAGCAGTGCAACCGGCAACTGCGTGGCAATGCCACATCGCTCGGCGATCATGTTCAAGACCAGTGACATGACGATGTGCTCTTCTTCGTCGCGAGTTCGCCGTCCTTTGACCAGCAGCAACGAACGGGCCCAGGTTTCGGAACGGGTTTGCACGGCCAGGTGCAGCCGATGATCACCACGTTTCGCACGATCGGTGGCCAGGCTGGCCGTGCAGGCGACGCCTGCAACTTCGGGGCTCGGCTGGCGCGACGAAGTCAGCCGCAGGGCCCGTTGGTAGCCGGCCATGGCCATGGCCCGGGCGGTCCGCTGGCTGCATGAGTGCTCCGGCGCCGCTCCGAGCCAGTCCGCGAGGGCCTCGGGCGCATACGGGACATTGGCTTCGATTATCGAGCGCGAGGCCCCCGGCACTTCGAGCAAGGCGCTCGCGGCGCGGCTTCCTCCGCCCGTGATGGCCAGCACCAGTTGCAGGCCTGAGTCGTGAATCTCACGCACCAATTGCCGGGTGGCCGTGTGCGGGTCGGGATGCTCGTCGGGCAGCCATAAGATGACGATTCTGTCAGAGTGGGAGTGTCGAGGTAAGTGTATCACGGCCGAAGTGCTTCCGCTGGCTTGCTTGGCTCCTGGCCGCGGGCTGTCGATCGGGCTAGAATGCCTCGCGTGAAAAGTCCGCCTTCGCGTCCCGTGCCCGCCTCGAAATTGAACCCGGTTCTGATTGGCTCTGCCCTGGCGCTGTTCTCGGCCACGGTCTATACCTGCACCAACATCTGCCTGCGGGAAGTCACCCAGGTCGACCCGTTTTGGGTCTCCTGCATCAAGGCGCTGCCGACGCTGCTGCTGGCCAGCGGAATGTTGGGCTATCGTTGGCTGCGCGGCCAGAGTTCATGGCCGGGACTGCGAACGGTCGGTCTGCTGGCGATCACCGGGCTGGTGGCGCAAGTGGTTGGTAACGTGATGTTTCAGTATTCGTTGGGCATCGTGGGCATTGCGCTGAGCGTACCGCTGACGTTCGGCACGTTGATCCTCAGCGGAGCCTTGTTGGGACGCATCTGGCTGAACGAGCCGATCACGCCACGGTCCGCCGGGGCGATTACGCTGTTGATCGCCTCGATCGTAATCCTGAGCACCGGAGCCGACGCGGCCGAGAAGGTGGTCGAATCGGGAGCCGCCGCGGCGCGTTCGAACTGGCACGTCGTTTTGGGGGTGAGCTCCGCCTGCTTGTCGGGAATTGCCTATGGCCTGTTGGGAGTCGTTCTGCGGTGGGCGGTGCCGGCCAAGGCCCCGATCGGAGCGACCCTGTTCGTCATCAGCGGCATGGGCGTCGCAAGCCTGGGGCTTTGGAGCCTGGCACGGCTGGGATTTTCGGGACTCGTGGAAACGCCCCTCGCGGATTTGAACTATATGTGGTGGGCCGGCGTGTTCAACGCGGTCGCGTTCGTGGCCCTGATCCAGGCCTTGAAGCTGGCGCCTCTGGTACACGTCAATGCTGTTAACTCGTCGCAGACGGCGTTGGCCGCGTTGGCGGGGATTCTCATTTTCGGCGAGCCGCTGACGTTGACGCTGGCAGTCGGCGTGGCCTTCACCACGGCTGGTCTGCTGCTGCTCGACCATAGCCGAAAGACGGCATAACACCAGCCCGATGCGCCAGCGAGGGAGTCGAACGAGGGGCACCCTCGCTGGCGCGTTGGGCTTGTGTCGATGGCCGTCGAAGCCCGCCGTGAAAATATTCTCGGCGACCAGTTCAAGATTTCTTCAAGAATCGCCGCCGGCGCGCGAACAACTCCCTATGGCCGCCGGCGGCGCTGTTGGCGATGTGATCGCTGCGCGGGATGGCCGGCAATGAATTGGCCCTTAGCCGGAGCTGTTCTTAATCGGAGGATACTGCGATGTTGAAGCGAATGATCTTGTCGGGTGCGGCCGTTTCGGCCTTGGGCATGTTCTTCTTGGGCCGAGATGCCCTGAGCTACGTGGGCACGTCGTTGGGTTGGATCAAAGAGTCGGTCAAAAACAGCGTGCCGATCGATTTCGAAATCCAACGGGCTCGGCGAATGATCAAAGATCTCGTCCCCGATATCCGCTCCAACATGCAGTTGATTGCCAAGGAAGAGGTCGAAGTCGAACGGCTCGATCAACAAATCGCCAGCGGCACGTCGCGGCTCGATCGCGAACGAGGCGAGATCATGCGGCTGAAGGGCGATCTGGCTTCGAACCGCAAGCAATTCGAGTACGCCGGCCGGCGTTACGATGCCAACCAGGTGAAGACCGATCTGGCCCATCGCTTCGAGCGCTACAAGACTAACGACGCCACGCTCACCAGCTTGCAGGAAATGCACCACGCACGCGAGCGGAGCCTGGAAGCGGCTCGGCAAAAGCTGCAGAACATGCTGGCCGTGAAGCGGCAGCTTGAGGTTGACGTCGAGCATTTGGAAGCCCGTTTGAAAATGGTCGAAACGGCTCAAACCACCAGCAACTACAACTTCGACGACAGCCAGTTGAGCCGGGCCAAGCAGCTTGTAACCGACCTGCGGACGAGGCTCGACGTGGCCGAACGGCTGGTAAATTCCGAGAACGAGTTCCAGGGCCAAATTCCTCTGGACGAAACGACTTCGGAGAACGTCCTGGACGAAGTGACCGAGTACTTCAGCCCTACCGGCACGAAGGTTGCAAAGGCCGACCCGGTTCCCGTCGAGGAATAGCCAGGCGGGGGGCGGCTTTCGATTCGCGTTTCGCTTCGTGGTAGAATGGGCGGCAATCTCGGGTTCGAAATTGATGGTGAAAACCGTCAAGCTTCGAGCCCGAGAAGCGAAGTTCTGGTGTGGTTCGATTCTGATTCTTGTCTCGATCTGGAAGAGTCTCGAGCACCGAACGGGTAGGGCAGTGAGCGGCCAACCGCTAGAACCGGGCATGCCGCGCTGCCGCTCGCCCCGAAAGTGTGAACAACCATGACGCAAAGCGAAGCGGTTTGTGAACCGCGTGGTGAGCTGAAGAAGTTCACGTACGCGAGCGGCACGCGCCCGCTGGACGGCTACACGATCAAGCGCGGCGTCGGCTGCGGCGGTTTTGGCGAAGTGTATTACGCCACGAGCGACGGCGGCAAGGATGTGGCCTTGAAGCTCATCCGCCGCAACCTCGACGTCGAGCTGCGCGGCGTGCGGCAGTGTCTGAACCTCAAGCACCCGCACCTGGTCGAACTGTACGACGTGCGGCAGGACACCCAGGGCGATACCTGGGTGGTCATGCAGTACATGGCGCGGCGATTGCCTGGAAACAGTGCTCGCCGCTCATCCGCAGGGCCTGCCCGAGCACGAAGCGCTGCACTGGTTCGCGGGCCTGGCCGATGCCGTGGCCTATCTGCACGATCACGGCATCGTGCATCGCGACCTGAAGCCCGGCAACATTTTCAGCGATGAAGGGTCAGATCAAGCTGGGCGATTACGGGCTGTCGAAGTTCATCTCCGTCAGTCGCCGCAGCGGCCAGACCGAAAGCGTCGGCACGGTCCATTACATGGCCCCGGAAATTGCCAACGGCCGTTACGGCAAAGAGATCGACGTCTACGCCTTGGGCATACTGCTGTACGAACTGCTGACCGGCCACGTTCCTTTCGAGGGCGAGAGCGTGGGGGAAGTGTTGATGAAACATCTTGACCGCTGAGCCCGACCTGAGCCGGCTGGCTCCGGCTTATATTCCGGCAGTGCGGGCATGTCTCGACAAAGAACCGAAGAAACGCCCTGCCAATGTCGCCGAACTACTGGCGTTACTTCCGGAACATGCCGGATTCGCCAAACTCGGCGCAACACCGGCAGCGAAGCAGCCCGTGGCCAATCGGACCGCAAACATGCCGGCCACGGCTGACGTTTGGCGAGGGCTGCGCGAGCCGGCCGCCGCTTGGGCCGGTCGCTGGGCGCAGCTGAAATCGCCCGCCAAAGTAGCGATCACGTTCGCGGCCGTGTATGTGCTGTTACGGGCCACGCCCGGGCATCTCGAAGCGGTTGTGCTGGCCTTGGCGGCTGCCGGCGGATATTGGTTGCTGCGATCGACTTCGCCCGCGGCCGCGAATCCGCAGCCTGCAGCGGGTGCTAAGTACGAAGCGAACGCCGTGGAGCGAAGACTGCCCGTTCAGCCTGCCGCGCAAGTCGTCGAACCCGCGACGCCCTCGAATTCTGCTGCGTGGGTCGCCAAGCCGTCGCGCGTGCGGTTGACGGAACTCAGCGGGGCGATGTTATTGTCGGCTGCCGTCACTTCGGCAGTCGTGGTCATTGGCATCGCCATCCGCGGCGTCCACCCACAGCCGGAACTGGTGGCCTGGCAATTTGTCGTCAGCACGTTGGGCGCGTGGTTCGTGCTGATCCCGGCCAAATTCTGGGAAGGAAAGCCAGGGGACGCGGGTTTGCGCCGCTTCACCATGGTCGTGATGGGCCTGCTGCTGGGCCTGTGTGGCTGGGCGCTGGACGAATGGCTGTGGGTGAGTTTGAGCTACGGTCAGCCGTTGGTGTCGGACGCCATATTGCCGGTGGGCGATGCGGCCTATGGCCCCGACGGCCAACCCGGCCTGTTGGCTTACCTGGCCTATTTCGGGCTATTGATGCTCGTGCCGCGTTGGTGGCACAGGCCGACCCCTTGCGAAATAAACGCGTCAGTCTGTGGACGATGGCCGTCTGCGTGATGTACGCCGTGCTGCTCAATAAGCTCTGTTCGTTCCCGCAGCCTTGGGCCATGGTGGCTGCCGCGTCGATGTCGCTGGCCGTGCAATTGTCGAGCCCGTGGGTTAGCTGGCACGAACGAATCAAGTATCGCCAGGCACGGATGCGCGGCGGCGACGCCCGGCCGCGGGCCTAACGCTCCGAGGTACTACGAATATGTTCGAAGTCACGCTGGAATCTGTCGTGCTGCTGGCCGTGGTGGGCGTAGTGATCGCCCTGTCGTCCAGTCCCCGCGCCCGGGAGACCTTGCTGACGATTTTCGGCATCCTCGGTTTTGGTCTCCTCGCGTTGGCGTTGGTTCTGTTTGTATGGCTCTACCGGAGCCATATTCAGAAAGAGGTTGCTCGCATCGAATTTCGCAACCACCGCTCGTTCGAAGTCCGCACGGGAGAGTCCCACGGAATTCGCTTGGACGCCGTTGAAACCTTGCCCGCTAGCAAGAACTCGAAATCCCAGGAGCCGGTGTCGAAAACCGTCGTTGCCAAAAAGCCGGTGACTTCATCAGACTCGACATCAGACTCGACACGGATCGAGGAATTGCCCCTGCGACCGGCCGAACCGATTCGCATCGACGACCAGACTCGGGCCGAGATCGAGCAGCAATGGCGCGAGGGGGAGTTGCACGATCGCCTGCGCTACACCGGCACCGGGGCGGCCACGCTTATCTGCCTGCTGGCGACGATGTTCGGCTATTTGAAGCTCGACATGCTGTCACAAGCAAAGTATCGCCGCGGCTTGCAGGCGGGCGCCGCAGGCGTGATACTGGCAGTCGCACTCGTGGCGGCTCTGGCGGCCGAAGGCCGGCTGGGATTCTGAGCCGCGATTAGGCTCATCTATTCCCTGCGCTGCCGACCGCCCTGCGATGTCTGCTCGTTTGCCAACCGATGCCCAGCTCATCCAGCGAATCCGCGCCGGCGAGCCGGATGCTTGGACCGAACTGATTGCCCGCTTCGAGGGCCGGCTGTTGGCGTTTGTCGAAGTTCGTCTGCGCGATCGCGCAGCGAGCGAGGACGTTGTGCAGGAAGCGTTCGTCGGCTTCCTCACCAGTCTGCCCAACTACAACGAAAGCCGGCCGCTGGAAGGGTACCTGTTTTCGATCGCCGCGCACAAGCTGACCGATCACCTGCGCCGCTCCGGCCGGCGTCCGACGTTGCCGCTCGTGGGCACGGACGATTCGACGAGCAATTGGGACTTGCCGGGCCCCGGGCGCGTGGCCAGCAGCATTGCTCGTAGCGGTGAGCGGCGCGGCTTGGAAGAAGCAGCCCTGGTGGCGGCGATGCGAGAGATTTTCGACCGCTGGCGGGCGCGGGGCGAATGGGACAAGTTGAAATGCGCCGAACTGTTGTTCGTGCGCGGCCTGGGCAACAAGGAAGCGGCTGCCTGCCTGCAGATCTCGGAACAGACGGTGGCCAACCAGAAGTTCGAGTTCCTGGCCAAGTTGCGTAGCGGCGTGCGGCAGCAAAACCTGTCGGTCGACGTGTTCCCCGAATTACAAGAGGTCTGACAGGTTCGCCCACCATGCAGCCCAGCGACCACGATCTTCGCGCCTATCTCGACGAGGCCCTGCCGGCCGAAGCGATGGCGCAAATCGAGCAACAGTTTCGCGGCGATCCGCAGTTGGTGCGGCGTTTGGCCCAGTTGGTCGCCGGCCGCGACGGCGGCATGCATGCCTTGGGCGATATCTGGCGGCGGCATCGGCTCAGCTGCCCCACGCGCTCCCAGTTGGAAAGCCATTTGTCTCGATCCTTGCCGGCCGATGAATCCGCTTACATTAAATTCCACCTATCGGTTGTCGGTTGTCGCTGGTGCCAGGCCAATCTCAAGGATCTCGATGGTCAGCAGGCCGAGTTGGTGGACCATTCGGGGGCTCGCCGCCGACGCTATTTCCAATCGAGCGTTGGGTATCTGGGCGGCAAAAAATAGGCGATCTGCGGCAATCGGGTGGGTTGGTCGCCCGGTACGTTGACGACGGGTCGTACGGCTTCTAGACTCAGGGCGAACCTGACGATCTCAGGTTCCCGTGCTCGTTCCCTCGTCCCTCTCGAAACCTCACGACGGTCGAAATATGTCCACGACTGAAATCACCATCGACCAGTTGTCGATCAACACCATCCGAACTCTGGCCATGGACGGCGTCGAGGCTGCCAAGAGCGGCCATCCCGGCACTCCCATGGCCCTGGCGCCCGTGGCCTATACGCTCTGGAACGAGTTGTTGAACTACGATCCGGCCGACCCCAGTTGGGCCAATCGCGATCGGTTCGTGCTGTCGTGCGGTCATGCGTCGATGCTGCTCTACTCGTTGCTCCATCTGGCCAGCGTCAAGCAGCTTGGGGCCGACGGCAAGCCGACCGGCGAATTGGCTGTGACGCTCGACCAGATCAAGCATTTTCGTCAATTGCATAGCCGCACGCCGGGCCATCCCGAAAGCTATGAAACCAGCGGCGTCGAAACCACCACCGGGCCGTTGGGGCAGGGGGTAGGCAACAGTGTCGGCATGGCGATTGCCGAGCGCTGGTTGGCCGCGCATTTCAACCGGCCGGAATTCGAATTGTTCACGCACAAGGTGTACGCCCTGTGCAGCGACGGCGACATGATGGAAGGCATCAGCCACGAAGCGGCCTCGCTGGCCGGACATCTGAAGCTGTCGAACCTGTGCTGGATTTACGACGACAACAAGATCACGATCGAAGGCGAAACGAATCTGGCCTTCACGGAATCGGTCGCCACGCGGTTCAAAGGCTACGGCTGGAACGTGATCCAGGTCGCCGATGCCAACGACACGGGGGCGATTCGCAAAGCCTTGAAGCGGTTCGCCCGCTCCACGAATGCTCCCACGATGATCATCGTGCGCAGCCATATTGCCTGGGGCGCGCCGACCAAGCAAGACACGCACGGCGCGCACGGCGCGCCGCTGGGAGCCGAAGAAATCCGCCTGACCAAGGCCGTTTACGGCTGGCCCGAGGACGCTCAGTTCCTCGTTCCTGAGGAAGTGACCGGGCATTTTGCCAAGAAGCTCGGCGCCCGCGGCCGCAAGCTGCACAAAGCCTGGACGAAGCTGTTCGCGGCCTATGCCCAGCAATTCCCCGAGTTGGCCGCCCAGTGGGAGCAGATGGCCGTCGGCGAATTGCCGGCCGGTTGGGAGCAGGCAGTGCCCACGTTTCCGGCCGATGCCAAGGGGATGGCCAGCCGCATTTCGTCGGGCAAGGTGCTGAACGCCGTCGGGCCCAAGATTCCGTGGTTGATCGGCGGAGCGGCCGACCTGGCCCCGTCGACGATGACCATGATGACGTTCGAGGGCGCCGGAAGCTTCGAGGCGGACGAATATGCGGGCCGCAATTTCCACTTCGGCATTCGCGAGCACGGCATGGCCGCGGCGCTCAACGGCATGGCCCTGTCGAAGCTGCGGCCCTACGGTGCGACGTTCTTCGTGTTCACCGATTATCTGCGACCGTCGTTGCGTCTGAGCGCGATCATGAGCCTGCCGGTCCTGTACGTGCTGACGCACGACTCGATCGGTTTGGGCGAAGACGGCCCGACCCACCAGCCGGTCGAACACCTGGCCGCACTGCGGGCGATCCCGAAATTGGTCACCATGCGGCCGGGCGACGCCAACGAAGTCGCCGAAGCATATCGCACGATCCTGCCGCTCAAGCACCAGCCGGTGGCCCTGATCCTGTCGCGACAGAATCTCCCCACGCTCGATCGCACGAAATTTGCACCGGCTGCGGGTACGGCCAAGGGCGGCTTACGTGCTGGCCGACGCCGCCGATGGCAAGCCTCAGGTGATCCTGATCGGCACGGGAAGCGAATTGCAGTTTGCCGTCGAAGCCTACGAGAAACTGAATCAGGAAGGGATTGCACGCGCGCGTGGTGAGCATGCCGTCGTGGGAACTGTTCGAGGAGCAGGACCAGGCCTATCGCGACGAGGTTCTGCCGCCGGCCGTGACGGCCCGCGTGGCGGTCGAAGCCGGCATTCGGCAGGGATGGGACCGGTACATCGGTGTCCAGGGCCAATTCGTAGGCATGCACGGTTACGGAGCGTCGGCTCCGCGCCGGTGCTGTACAAGCATTTTGGCATCACGACGGAAAACGTCGTGACTCACGCCAAGCAAGCCTTGGGCCAGGCGTAAATCAGCCCGTCGAAAGAGCAGGGTGTGTCGAGCTTTGCGAGACGCACCAAATTGCGCGTACAGGGCTAAAAGCGGTGCGTCTCGCAAAGCTCGAGACACCCTACGAATTTTCCCAGTCCTTGGCTTGCAGTTGAAGCGCACGGGCAGAGCATGTTTTCCGTAGGCCCGACAGACCACGGGGAATGTACAATCGGGGAATGAGCTCCTCGATGGGCCAACTCGGGAATCGACGATCAGCGTTTGGCCAACTGCTGCGCGGCATGGTGGGCGTATTCATCGGCTTGATCGTGGTGCGATCGTGGTTTGTCGAGCCGTTCGTGGTGCCCAGCGGCTCCATGGCTCCCACGCTGCTGGGCGTGCATGCGGAACTGTTGTGTTCACGGTGCGGCTACGAGATCGTGTATGGGTTGGATGACGGTCCCGCTCGCCGTGTGGTGTGTCCGAATTGTGGGCAAGTCCAAGTTGAATCCGACGACCCACTGGCCTTGGGCGGCGACCGCGTGCTCGTCGATCGCGGCGCCTTTCGTTGGCGTCGGCCGCGACGCTGGGAGCCAATTGCGTTTCGATCGCCAGCCAAGGCTGGCGAGATCGCCGTGAAGCGCGTGGTCGGATTGCCGGGTGAAACGATCGAGATTCGCGACGGCGACGTCTACGCCAACGGCCGCATCCAGCGCAAATCATTGGCCGAGCAACGATCCATGGCGATTCCGGTCTATGACTCGGCTTGCGGAGGTGGAACCCAAAGTGCCCTAGAGCGCTGGCGGCCAGAAGACACTGACAGCCAGTGGAAGAACGCAGGGGGACGTTTTTTATGGCCGGGAACGCAGGCCAGAGACGGTGTTTCGGCTTCCGACGGGCTCTCCTATCACCATACGCAACTCAAGCCGGGGAGCAGCACCGAGACTGAAGAAGCCCCCGTCACCGATCGCTGTGGTTACAACCAGACGCAATCGCGGCGAGAACTCTACCCAGTTCGCGACCTGGCACTCTCCTGCCGACTGCGGGCAGCGGGCGACTCACGAATCATCGTCGTTGAGGCCACCGACGGTGCTGTTGAGTTTCGATTGCTGCTCGATCTCACGTTGAACGTAGCCGTGTTGCGGCGCGGCGAAGCTGATCTGGCGTCGGCTCCTTGCGAGTTTCGCGGTGTGTCGAGCGAAGGCTGGCTGTACGTTTCGTTGTTCGACGAGCAGGTTTGCATTGCCTGGAACGACGAGCCGCTCCTTTGCTATCCGTACGAGCGTCCTGAGAACGCCGGCCCGGCGTCTTCGCGCCCCTTCCGTGTCGGCGTGATAGGGGGTGGGCTGGAAGTTTGGGATTTGCGCATCGAGCGTGACATCTACTACACACCTCCGCCGACGGCAGCCAAGGTCACGCTCGGCCCCCGAGAATACTTCGTGCTGGGCGACAACAGCCCCCAATCGCGTGATAGCAGATTGCAGGACTTTGGCCCCGGCATTCCCGAGGATTTGCTGATCGGCAAGCCAATCGTGGTCTATTACCCCGCCCGGATCGTGCATGCTGGGGGTCGGAGTTTTCAAGTTCCGGAGTTCTCGAACATCCGCTATATTCGTTAACTGGCGGCGAATACTATCTTACGGAGTGCCCGCAGTGCGCGGGGCCCTGCTTCCTATTCGGAAAACCTTGTCGCACCGACATTTGCAACGCCATGGTCTCTAAGCACAAGCCCCCCACGCCGAAGCCCAAATCGCCGAGCGAGACGCGCCGTGCGGCCGGTGCATCAGGTGAAAGACGGCTTTCGCGAGACCATTGAATCGATTGCCATCGCGTTCGTGCTAGCGTTTTTGTTCCGCACGTTCGAAGCCGAGGCTTTCGTCATTCCGACCGGCTCGATGGCTCCCACGCTGCTGGGCCAGCACAAGGACGTGAACTGCGTCCGTTGCGAGTTTCCGTTCCGCGTCAGCGCCAGCGACGACGACGAATCGCGGCCGAAAGAGGTGATCGGCTGCACCTGTCCGAATTGCCGCTACCAGATGAACTTCGAGCCGGCCGGCCCGGACGGCCGATTCCCCCGACATACAAGGGAGACCGGATCATCGTGGCCAAGTTTCCCTACGAGATTGGCGATCCGAATCGTTGGGACGTGGCCGTGTTCCGCTACCCGCTGACGGCGAAAACCAACTTCATTAAGCGGATCGTGGGCCTGCCGCGCGAAACGCTGCAAATCTTTCACGGCGATATCCTGACCCGGCCGGAAGGCGGGACCGTCTTCAAGATCGAGCGCAAGCCGCCGGCCAAGGTGCAGGCGATGATGCACGTCGTTTACGACAACGACTACGTGTTGCCCGCGATCGTCGCCAAGGGATGGCCGCTTGCGCTGGCAGCCGGCCGTCGGTTCTGACGGCGCTTGGCAGCCGCATCGAAGATTTCAAAGGTTATGCGGCCGACGGCAAAGCCGCCGAGAGTTGGCTGCGCTACCAGCATTCCATTCCTTCGCAGGACGTATTGGAACGAGTTGCTGCGTCGGTCCGCTATCGCCGGCGGAACAGGGCAGCATCCGCCCCCAGTTGATCACCGACTTCTACGGCTACAACACCGGCATCGACGTCGATAAACGCGACCTGGAAGATGCCCGCAAATTTGGCAGCCGGCTGTACATGCACGAGCAGTCGCGCTTCGATTCGGGCTTGCATTGGGTTGGCGACCTGGCCTGGACTGCGAGTTGAAAGTGCTCGGCAGCGACGGCGAAGTCGTGCTCGAATTGATCGAAGGGGGCCGGGCGTTCCAGTGCCGTCTCGATCTGCGTCACCGGCCTGGCCACGCTCTCGGGCCAGGACGCGGACGAACTTTCACCCGCAAGCCCACACGCCCGTTCGCGGCCCCGGCACCTACCACCTGCACTTCGCAACGTCGACGATCAGTTGCTGCTGTGGGTCAATGGCACGTTGATCGAGTTCGACGGCACGACGGCGTACGATTTGCCTTGGCATCCGCCGACCATCGGCCGACCTCTCGCCGGTGGCTGTCGCCGCCCGCAAGGCCGCATGTCGAAGTAAGTCATCTGCGAGTGTTGCGGGACATCTACTACATCGCGACACGTACCGCCTGGGGCCGTCGGACCAATCTACCGGACTACGAGAGCGATAGAGGGACTTGCCGACGTTTGCCGACGGCGGCAGCTCGCACGCCTTTCCCAAGCTTGCGGCCGGTGGAATTCACGCTCGAAGCGGATCAGTTCCTGGCGCTGGGCGACAACAGCCCGCGTAGCAAGGACAGCCGGCTGTGGAATCCGAAGGAACACTTACGTCAGCCGCGACCTGCTGATCGGCAAGGCCATGTTCATCTACTGGCCGCACGCGCTGGACCACATTCCGGGCACGTCGATCTGGTTTCCGTTGTTTCCCCAACTTCGGGCGTATGAAATTCATCCGCTAGCCGCCTGCAACAGGGCGGCCCACGACGGTCACGGAGGACCCTCGCATGGCCATGTTGGAAGTGACAGGACTGGTCAAAATCTACGGCCGGCGCCGCGTCGTCGACGGCGTCGACTTTCAAGTCGACGTCGGGCGAGATCGTCGGACTGCTGGGCCCCAACGGCGCCGGCAAGACGACCAGCTTTCGCATGGCCTGCGGCATGATCGAGCCCATATGCCGGCAAGGTCATGCTCAACGGCATGGACGTCACGCGCTGGCCCATGTATCGCCGCTCGCGCGACGGCGGCATGGGCTACCTGGCCCAGGAATCGAGCGTCTTCCGCAAGCTCACGGTCGAAAAGAACCTGCTGGGCATGATGGAAATGCTCGGCGTCGATCGCAAGGCCCGCAAGCTGCGCTGCGACGATGCTGCTGGAACAATTCAATATCACCAAGCTGCGCAAGTCGCTGGCCATGTCGCTCTCGGGCGGCGAGCGCCGCCGGCTGGAAATTGCCCGCTGCCTGGTCTCCGATCCCAAGCTGATCCTGCTGGACGAACCGTTCACCGGCATCGATCCGGTGACGATCGCCAGCATCCAGGAGATCATTCGCAAGCTTGCGAGACTCGGGCATTTCGATTCTGATCACCGACCACCAGGTCCGCGAAACGCTGCAGATCACCGATCGCAGCTACGTGATTCGCGGCGGCAAGGTGCTGTGCCACGGAGACCGCAACGAAGTGCTGCGAAACCCCGAAGCGCGCAAGTACTACTTCGGCGAAGGCATGGACATGGAGATCAACCCAGTGCGACCGCCGCACCAGCCCCCCGTCAAAGAGCCTGCCCGGGTGATCGTTGAAGAGACCAAGCGGAAAGAGTCGCAGCAAGTAGGCATCGGCTTCTGCCGCGTCGCGAGCGTCAACCGTTATCGCGCAGTCCCAGCCGGCTGAGCCATCGACCGCGTGGGGGTGATGCCGGCGTTTCGTCGCATCGCCATTTTCGGGATTCGCCGGGCGCTGGGTATGTACCTGGTCTTCCAGGGTTCGCCGCCCCTCTTCCAAGTCGACTCGTTCGCGAGCCAGCTTGGCTCGCTCCATGGAAATGTCGATCTCGGCCTTCCGCATCTTCTCTTCCCATTCCGTCTGCAATTGTGCCAGCCGCTCGCGCTGCTGACGGATGATCTCGTCGCTGTCGAGAATCCCGCCCAAGGCCGCGGCGCCCACGGCCACCGTGCCCACGCTCTGGCATTGTTCGATCGAGCAACTCCTTGAGCTCGCTGATCTCGCGATCCTTCTCCTGGACGATCGTGTCGGTGATGCGGATCGTGCCGTCGATGGTCAGGTGCTCCTGGCATCGCGTCTCGTGGGTCGGCGATTCGGCCTCCAAGGCGGCCAGCAGAATCCGCTTCTGATCCTCCCAATTGAGCGGGCCATCCGGAGCTGCCGCGGGAATCCTGCTGCGTGCTGCCGCCTGCTGCTCCAATTCCGCGTTGCGACGTTTCAATTCGCGGACCTCTTCCAAGGTGCGTTGCAGGCGGCTCTCGAGCTTTTGTACTTCCTCATCGAGACCGACGCCCTTGCCGGCCGAATGCAGACGCTGTTCGAGTCCGACGAGTTTCCGCACCAGTTCATCACGCTCCGTTTCGACGCGCTGCAACTGCTCGGCCCAGCGGGCCGTGTCGGGTCCAGCGGAACGCGCCGTCGGCGGTCGTTCGCTGCGAAAATGCTCGGCCAGGCGCCGCCGCTGCTCACGTGTCCGCGCCCGTAATGCTTCCAGCTCCTCGCTCTCTTCGGTCAGCTTTGCGGCGCGGGCTTCCAGCATCGACTGCTGATGGGCCAGCCGCTCGCCGGCGTGTTCGTGTTCCACCTCAAGCCGGGCCGCAAGATGTCCGGCCAGGCTGCCCAACTGTGCGGCCAGCGTCGATTCGAGCCCGTCTACCTGCTGACCTTGGCCATCGAGAAACAGATTCAACCGCTGCTGCTCAACCTCGATTTGGCGCAAGCTCAGCGCTCCAATCGGGCGCATGAATCGGCGGGGTGGCATTGTCTTCCATGGGCATGACGAGATCCTGGCGCGCTGCCGGAAGCTGTGAACACGCTTCGGTCGGCTCGAGTCGACCGGCCGCGTTGTTCCTGTTGGGCAAACGATTTCCGCCGCGCGATTCGCTATATTCCTATAGGCCATGGCCAGATGGGGGTCAAAGGGCCGAAGCGTCGCCCCGGCCGGTCGTAACGCATGGACTCGGCACGACCCGCACGACCGCTGCCAGCCGTAGATTCGATCAGCCGGCGTGGGGTCAAATGCTGCTTCGGCGCGGCGATCAAGGGCCGGCCAGCACCGACGGATTGACGACGTTTTCCGGCACGCGTCCTTGCGACCGGTCGGCAACCTGACGGGCCGCGCGGAATCGTAAATTGAGCAGCGATTCCTGCGAAACAAAGGCCGCGTGCGGAGTGACGATCACGCGCGGATCGTTGAACAGGGGTTGGCTCAAATCCGGCGGCTCCTGCTGCTGCACGTCGAGCCCAGCTCCGGCCAGCCGGCCGGCCGACAAGGCCTCGGCCAGCGCTGCTTCGTCGACCAGCGCGCCGCGGGCCGTGTTGATCAGATAGGCGGTCGGCTTCATGCGGGCCAATTGGGCCGCGCCGATCAGGTGCCGCGTGGCCGGAGTGCTGGGGACGTGCAGCGAGACGTAGTCGCTCTCGGCCAGCAACGCGTCGAGATCGCGCCACTCGATGCCCGGCAGGCTCTCGCGCCGGCTCCGGCTGGTGGCCACGACCCGCATCCCCAAAGCTTCGCGCTTTGCTTGCCAGGGCGCGGCCGATGTTTCCCAACCCGACAATGCCCAGCGTTTGGCCAGCGAGCCTTCGCAGCGGCGGTCCGGCCTGGAGATCATACGCGCCCGGCCTTGGTTTCGGCGTGAAACCAAGCGACCTTGCGCCCCAAGGCAAGGATCAGCGCCAGGGCATGTTCGGCGACTTCCTCGAGGCAATAGTCCGGGACGTTCGTCACCACAATGCCGCGCGCCGTAGCGGCGGCGACGTCGATGTTGTCCAGGCCGATGCCCAGCCGCGCGATGATGCGGCAACCGGGCGAAGCCGCGATCACTTCGGCCGTGACGCGGGCCCAGGTGGTCATGATACCGGCCACGCGCGGGTCGGCGGCCAGCCGGGCCAGGGTGGCCACGTCGGTTGCGGGAGCGCAGATCAACTCGGCGCCGGCCTCGGACAAGATCTGGCGTTCGATCTCCAGATCGGGCCAGGCGTAATCGGTCAGTAGCACTTGCGTTTTCGGCATGGAAGCGGTGAGTGCTCGGGGCGGGGAAGGGTCAGTTGGGCCGGATTGCATCGGACACGTGAGTCGCTGTCATTACGCGCAGGCGGCCCCGGTTTGACAAGCGGCCTGGCCGGCAAATCGTTGCGGATGGTCAACCGTGCGGCTAAGATCGGGTTATCCCCGTTGGCCCGCCCACCCTATTGCACCCCTGTGATTTCGAGGTCTCCCGCATGCATCGCGTATTGAATCGGCTCTCGGTGTTGGTTGTCTTGGCAATTGCTGTCACGGGTGGCGGCTTGGCGGCGGCCGCGGACTCGCCGGCCGGCGGCGCGAGGATTCTGTTCCTGACCTACAGCGGCGGGTTCCGACATGGTTCGGTCTTTCGCAAGGATGCACCCTTGGCCCCGGCCGAACGGGCCATGACCAACCTGGGCATCTCCAGCAACCTGTTCCGGGTCGACTGCACCCAGGATCCGGCCACGGCGATTACCAAGGAGAACCTGCAGAACTACCAGATCGTGATGTTCTATACGACCGGGCCGCGGGCCAAATGGCCGGTCACGGACGAGTCGTTCGACTATTTCCTCAACGATTGGCTCAAGCAGACCGGGCATGGCTTCATCGGCGCCCATTCGGCGGCCGACACGCTGGGCGACTACAAGCCCTATTGGGACATGATCGGCGGCACGTTCAACGGCCATCCCTGGGGAGCCGGCGATACGGTCACCATTACCGTGCACGATCAGAAGCATCCGGTGAGCAAGCCCTGGGGACGCGGAGTTCACGATCAAGGATGAAATCTATCGCTTCAAGAACTGGCAACCGGAGAAGGTTCACGTGCTGATGAGCCTCGACATGTCCAAGACGGCCAAGAAAGGGGACTATCACGTGCCCGTGGCCTGGGTCAAGGAATATGGCCAAGGCAAAGCCATGCACATGAGCCTGGGTCATCGCGAAGACGTTTGGGAAAACCCGACCTACATGCAGTCGATGCTCGGCGGCGTGAAATGGATTCTCGGTATGGAACCGGGCGATGCCACGCCCAACCCGGAGCTATCGAGTGCGCAGGAAGCCAAGGCCAAAGCTGATTTTGCCGCTGCCAAGGAAGCTGGTCTGGTGACCGAGCCGGCCGGCACGCCGAAGCCCAAGACAGCCGAGAAAAAATGTAGCCGCAGTCGCTTGCGACGCGCGGGTCTTTCGCCCGCTGTCGGCAGAGAGTTCACGTCACCCAACAAAACCACCCCAGATCGGGACCGCCTGTTCCCAACCCGGGGCGTCTTGTTGCTGCGTGCGATGGAACTCGCAGACGACTCTTCGTTAGATGGCGGCTTCGGCCGTCTCGCCGGTGCGGATGCGAATCACATCGGCCAGCGGGGTCACGAAGATCTTGCCGTCACCGACCTGGCCCGTCCGGGCGCTGTTCATGATCGTGTCGATCACAGCACGGACGTCTTCGTTCGAAACGACGACTTCGACCTTCACCTTGGGAATGAAATCGACAGCGTACTCGGCACCGCGGTAGGTTTCGGTGTGGCCCTTCTGACGGCCGAACCCACGAACCTCGGTGACGGTCATTCCCTTGACTCCGCGCTCATTGAGAGCGTTCTTGACGGCTTCCAACTTGAAATGACGGACGACAGCTTCAATCTTTTGCATGACTATTCTCCCTTATCTCTGGTGGTTTAACTCTTGAGTGTTTTCGTGACTCTTGAGCTTGTTCGGTTCGGTCTCTTTCGAACCCGATGTTCGATTGAGTTGTTGACTAAGGGTTAAAGCAATGCGTGTGCCAAGAAGTCGGGCGGCCTATAATTATCGCGGGATTATCCTGCGTTCTTGTTTGCCGGATTGGACTTAGGTCTATTCGGAATGCTCTGCCACGAGCTGTTCGCAGCGTGGCAAGAATTTCCTTGCCGTGAAAGATTGGCCGCAATTTCAGCCCGGTCGTCGATACGTAAACTGTTGTTGAAAAACGACCTACGTCGCAGGTCACATGGCCGGAGCGCGATTCACATTTCTGTGACATTTTTGCTTCCGGGAAATCTGGGATGCTCAGCGGAACTGGGCGCCGTCCAGGCCATGGTTCTTCATCAAGCGGTAGAGCGTGCCCCGGGGCAACTGGGCCTCTTCGGCGGCCAGTTTCACGTCGCCATGGTGCCGCTGGAGAAGCTCGCTGAGATACTGCCGCTCGAACCGGGCCAGATGCGAGTCACGCAGTTCGAAGTAGCCCGCCTGGCCGGATGGCTGATTCTGGCCGGCACTGGCAATCAGGTCGTCGGGCAGGTCGTCCAGGCCGATCATCGAGTCTTGCGATAAAGCGATGGCGCGACGCATGACGTTTTGCAGTTGGCGGACGTTGCCCGGCCAGGAGTACTGCGACATCACCTGGTATGCCTCGGGCGTGATGCCGGCCAGGGTGCGTCCCATTTCGCGGCTGTAGCGCGTGGCGAAGTATTCCGCCAGCAAACCCAGGTCGTCGCCGCGCTCTCGCAAGGGTGGCAGATCGATTCGGACCACGTTGATGCGGTAGTACAAATCGCGGCGGAAGAGTTGCTGGTGAATCATGTCTTCCAGGTCGCGGGCCGTGGCTGCCACGATACGCACGTCGACCTCGATTTCCGATCGGCCGCCGACACGGCGAATCTTCCGCTCCTGCAAGGTCCGCAAGAGCTTGGCTTGCAGCATGGGGGGCAGTTCCCCCAGTTCGTCGAGGAAGAATGTGCCGCCGTCGGCGAATTCCAGCAGGCCGATGGTCCGGTTGTCGGCGCCGGTGAACGCTCCGCGTTCGTGCCCGAAGAACTCGGATTCGAGCAAATTCTCCGGAATCGCCCCGCAATCGACGGGCACGAATGGCTTGTCGGCTCGCCGGCTGCGGTTATGGATCGATCGCGCCACCAGCTCCTTGCCCGTGCCGGTCTCGCCGATGATCAACACGTCGACACCTGAATCGGCGACGCGTTCGATCGTTTCGAACACCTTCCGCATGGGCGGGCAAGTGCCGATGATATTGTCAAAGATGTAGGGCCGCTCGATTTGCCGGCGCAGCAATTCGTGTTCGGCATCGACCCTGCGGCGGCGCAGCAGGCGATCGACGCTGGCGGCCAATTCGACCGGCACCAACTCGCGCGCCAGGTAGTCTCCGCGCCGGCCCGCAAGCTCTCGGTAGCGCTCGAAACCGTGGGAGCGTCGGCGACGAGGATGGCCGGCAGCGCGGGGTCGTTCTGCCGCGCCTGTTGCACCAGGTGAATGCCATCGAGGCTCGACGAGCCGATGGCGGCGATTAGCAGGTCGAAGCTTTCTGCTGCCAGTCGGCGCAAGGCCGCCTCGGCCTCGGTTTCGAAGACCATTTCGCACGATTCGATGCTGCCCAGCGCAGATCGATACATGTCATGGCTGGCGGAATCGCCGTCCACGACCAACAGGTGCGCGGATTTCATGCTCACCACGATGGACTCAAACGCTCAGACGAAAGGGATGGCTGCTGAGGGCCTTAGGGACGACAGGGGTGTGCGCGTGGCTCTAGCATCGGCGGCCCGTGGCGCTTCGTCAACAGGGCCGCCGTGGAATGCGGCGAAAAGTGCCCAGAAACCGCATCCGCCGGTGCGTTGGCTGCCGCTTCGGCGCCCCGGTCGAGTCCCCGCCGTGGTTCCGTTAACGCCAGAACAGGCCCGTCTGGCCCCCCGGGTCCGAAATTGGCTGCGTGGCCCTGACAGTTGCATGGCCCTTACAACGGCCGGCGCGGCAGTTGCCGCGGATAGGGCGGCGGCTCGCTCGGCGGCAACGGCGCGTCGTCCGTTTCCAGCCAGTTGAGCCGCTCCTCGTCGCTGGCGTAATACCGCAGCCAGACTTCCGGATCGTCGCCGGCCCCGGCGCAGTCCCAGTGCAGGTAGTTGCGAGAGTCCTCGATCTTCTTCTCCGGCGAAGGGAGAATATCGCGATAGATCAGGCGGTACAATTGCCGATCCGACAAGTGATCGGTGAAGTCGAGCACGATCCGCTTCTCGAACAAGGCCTGAATCGTGTCCCACAACAGGTCGTGCAACTGCTCATCGCCGAGCGTTTCCGGAGGCGGCAATCGCAGCTCGGGCGTGAACCATTGTGCGATCGACAGCACCGGCGCTCGCTCCCAGGCGAGCATGCTGGCCAGGAATTCGTTTTCAATTGGCGTGGGCACCCGGCGCATGTTGAGCGTCTGCATCGATTCGTCGCTGAACGGCTCCAGCTCGTCGCGCAGTTGCGCATTGCGTAGCAGGTGGTCAACTTCGTCAGGGTGAGTCAGCGGATAATCAGACATCGGCACTATCCTCGTGCCTTTCGAGCACAATGATCGACTTGAGAAAAAGTCTGGGAAATGCGAATTCCCACTAAAGTTCGACTCTATCAGGCCCAGCGCGGCGATCAAGTATAATCACAGGCAGAACTTGACGTGCGTCGTTACCGACCCTGCCACGATCGTTACCATCATGATTCTTTCGCCTGCACAATCGGCACAACTGGAAAAGTCGCTGCGTTCGAACGTTTCGGGCGAGGTTTTCTTCGATGATTTCCAACGAGCGCTCTACAGCACCGACGCCAGTTTGTATCGCATTCAGCCGCTGGGAGTCGTGGTTCCGCGCAGCCGGCAGGATGTGGTGCGAACCGTGCAACTGGCGGCCGAATTCGGCGTGCCGCTGGTATCGCGCGGCAGCGGCACGAGCCTTTCGGGGCAATCGATCGGCGCCGGCCTGGTCGTGGATTTCAGCAAGTATTTAAACCGCATCCTGGAACTCGATCCGCAGCGAGGCGTCGCTCGAATCGAGCCGGGCGTGGTGCTCGACCACTTGAACGCGGCGGCTGCCCGCCACGGGCTGCAATTCGGTCCCGAAGTGGCCACCAGCAGCCGCGCCAACCTGGGCGGCATGATCGGTAACAATTCGGCCGGGTCGAGGTCGATCGTCTACGGCAAGACAGTCGATCATGTGATCGCCTTGGACGTGCTGCTGGCCGACGGCAGCCCCGCGCGCTTCGAGCCCGTTGCGCCGCACGATCGTCGGGCGCTGGAATCGCGAGACGATTTGCTCGGACGTATTTATCGCGAGATTCCGCGGATCGTGGCTGAAAACCGCGACGAAATCGTAGCCCGGTTCCCCCGCGTGCTACGCCGCGTGAGCGGTTACAACCTGGACGAGTTCGTGCCGGAGTGCCGTGCAGGGCTGGCCTGGCCGCCCAGTGCGCTGCGCGTTCGGGAGCTCGATCGCGAGCGCTTTCCCGAAGCTGACTTCAACCTGGCCAGGCTGATTGTCGGCGCCGAGGGAACGCTTGGCCTGTGTCGTCGAAGCTCTCGTACACCTGGTGCCCACGCCGCCCGAACGGGCGATCGTGGTGTTGCAATTCGACAGCCTGACGGATTCCGTGGCCCAGGTGAACGCCATTCTCGAACACGAGCCGTCGGCGGTCGAAATGTTCGACGGCCTGATCCTGCGCCTGGCCGATCATAACCTCGAATACCGGCGGTATCTGGATTTTGTCGTTGGCCGGCCGGAATCGGTATTGATCGCCGAATTCAGCGGCCACGATGCGATCGACGTTCGCCGCCGCGCCGAGGAACTGGCCGCACGGATGCGCTCGGCGCCCAGCGTTTCGCATGTCTTGCCGGCTTTCGACCGCAGCTTGTGTAACCACATCTGGGCGTGCCGCAAGGCGGCCTTGCCGCTGTTGATGAGCGTGCCCGGGTCGCGCAAGCCGGTGGCTTTCGTTGAAGACACGGCCGTCGATCCACGCAAGCTTCCGGAGTTCGTGCGGCCGCTTCCGCGAGATCCTCGTCCGCAACGGCACGGACGGGGCGTTCTATGGTCACGCGTCGGTCGGTTGCCTGCATATCCGCCCGATGATTGATGCGGCCAATCGCGATGATCTGGCGCGGCTCGAGCGGATTGCGCCAGGAAGTTGCCGACCTGGTGCTCGAATTCGGCGGGGCCATGAGCGGCGAACATGGCGATGGCCTGGCGCGTAGCTTTCTGAACGAGAAACTGTTCGGCTCGAAGATCTACGCGGCCTTCAAACAGGTCAAGCAGGCCTTCGATCCGCAGAACCTGCTGAATCCCGGCAAGATCGTCGATGGCCCGAGCCCGATTGAGAATCTGCGCTTCGGGGCCGACTATCAGACGTTGCCGATCGTTACCACGCTCGACTTCAGCGCCCAGGGTGGATTCGCCAAAGCGGTCGAGCTGTGCAACGGATCGGGCGTGTGCCGCAAGACGCAAACGGGCACGATGTGCCCGTCGTTCATGGCCACGGGCGACGAAGAGCACAGCACGCGCGGGCGAGCGAATGCTCTGCGGTTGGCGCTGTCGGGCGCGCTGCCGGCCGAGGAACTGACCGGAGAGCGGATGTTCCGCACCTTCGATCTGTGTCTGCAATGCAAAGGGTGCAAGGCCGAGTGCCCTTCGAACGTCGACGTGGCCAAGATGAAAGCCGAATTCCTGTCCCATTACTATCGCGAACACGGCACGCCCTGGAGCGTGCAGGCGATGGCCCACGTGGCCCAGTTGAATCGCTGGGGTTCGGCACTGGCGCCGCTTTCGAACTGGCTGGTGCGGATGCCCGGCGCCGCGCTGCTGCAAGAGAAACTGCTGGGCGTCGATCGCCGGCGTCCGTTGCCGCAATTCGAGCGAGCGTCGTTCCAGAAGTGGTTTGCCACGGTACGCCCGCCAAAGCCTGCGCTCGCGCGGCCCGATCGTGCTGTTGGACGATTGCCTGACCAGCTATTGCGAACCGGGCGTCAACCGGGCGGCCGTGCAGGTGCTGGAGCGCGCCGGTTATGAAGTTCACCTGGCGGGGCTGCCATGCTGCGGCCGGGCGATGATTTCCAAGGGGCTGCTCGGCGAGGCGCAAACCTTGGCCCGCGACAACCTCGAGCGGCTACGGCCTTGGGCCGAGCGCGGCGTACCGATCGTCGGTTGCGAACCGAGTTGCTTGCTGACGCTGGTCGATGAGTACCCGGAGCTTGTGCCGGGCGAGCTGGCAAGAAGGTCGCCGCGGTTTCGCGGCTCGTCGATACGCATCTCGTGCAAGCCGGCATTCAGCTCGAACTCGGCGCGGCGCCGTCGCCCAGTGCTGATTCATGGCCACTGCCACCAGAAGGCTTTGGTCGGAGTTGCCGATACGCGGGCATTGCTGGCCCAGGCGCCGGGAGCCGAGCCACGGGTGATTGATTCCGGCTGCTGCGGCATGGCCGGCTCGTTCGGCTACGAGCATTACGATCTGAGCATGAAGATCGGCGAGCGGGTGCTGTTCCCGGCCGTGCGGGCGGCTACGCAGGCGAGCATCATCGCCCCTGGATTCTCCTGCCGCCACCAGATCGAGCATGGCACGGGGCGCAAAGCTCAGCACCCGATCGAGTTTCTGGCGGACCGTTTGGTCTAAACCGGCCGGCGCGAGGAAGGCGGGCACTCGCTCGAGGGCTTTTCCAATTGCCGGATCTTGTCGACGCGCCGGGCGTGGCGTCCTCCTTCGAATTCGGTCTTGAGCCAGATCTCGACCATCCGGTCGATCAATCGCTCGCCGAGCATGTCGGCCGACAAGCAGAGCACGTTCAGATCGTTGTGCCGGCGGCTCATTTCGGCCGACAGATCGTCGTGACAGGGGGCGGCGCGCACGCCGGCAAACTTGTTGGCCGAGATGCACATGCCGATGCCGGTGCCGCAGATCAGGATGCCGCGATCGACCTGCCCTTCGCTCACCTGCGTGGCCACGACGGCCGCGATGTCCGGATAGTCGACGCTTTCGCAACTGTGCGTGCCGGCATCGATGACTTCCTGGTCCAGCCGCTTGAGGAGCTCGAGGATGCGTTCTTTAACGGCAAAGCCGCGATGGTCGCTGCCGACGGCAATGCGCATAAACTAGCTCCTTGTGCAGGCCCCGGAAGACCGGGCTCTATCGAATTCAAAACTCTGGACTCAAAGTGGTAACTGATCGACCCAGGCGTCGAGCTCAGCTTCGATCTGGGCAGCACAGCGACGATATAACTCAGCCGGCCCGCCTACCGGGTCGGCGACGTCCTGGCCCCCCTGGCACAGCAACCGGGTGTGATCGGCCGCGTCGGGCCATTCCGTCAGGATTGCCTGGCGATGTGAACGGGTCATGGTAATCAACAGATCGGCGTGACGGACCAATTGTTCGGTCAGCGGTTGGCTCTCGTGGGCCGATAGGTCGATGCCCATGTCGGCCATGACGGTCACGGCTTCGACGCTGGGGCGTCCGCCCATCATGGCGGCAATGCCGGCCGACATGATGATCACGCCGCGGTCTTCCACCTCGCCGGCCGGCAGCCCAGCCGCTCGCGCCACGCGATGTCGGAACATGGCCTCGGCCATCGGGCTGCGGCAGGTATTGCCGGTGCAGATGAACAACACGATGACGCTGGAAAGCCGCTTGATCGTCTGTTCCGAGACGACGCCCACGCGGACCAGCTCGAACTTGTTGTCTTCGATCCGCACGATGCTCGAGGGCTGACCGAAGCGGCTTCGTCCGTCGTCCAAAACCAGTTGCACCTTGTTGTCCCAAGCCTCGATCACTTCCTGGGCCGTGACCGCGTCGACGCCTCCTTGGCAGCGGGCGTTGACCACGACCACCGGACCTGCCAACAGACCGCAACACTTCCTGCAACGCCTGGTGTGCCGGCACGCGCAACCCGACAATCCCGCCCGGAGCAATCGCCTGCTGCACGGACGGGCCAACTGCTTGACGATGCTGTCGGGATGCTGGTCCTTGACCAGCAGCGTTACCGGTCCCGGCCAGCAGCGTCGCGCCAAACGCATTCCCAACGATGACAGATCGGGAACGTAGTCCAAGGCGTCGTCGGCACTCTTAACGGCCAGGGCCGGAGTTTCACCTTCGGCCACCGGACCTTGAAGCTCGAGCAGCCGGCCTACCGCTTCCTCGCTCAGTCCGCTAGCAGCCAGCGCATAGACCGTCTCCGTGGGGAAGGCGACTATCTTTCCTTCGGCCAAGGCTTGCACCGCGCGATGCACGACATCACGCGAGTCCTCGGCGCTACGAAGATCGATGACTACTGGAGCCATGCGGGTGCTTTCAGACCGGCGGCGAGCAAAACCGTCAAGAAATGGCCAGTGCGGTGAAGGGCCGGGCAGAGTTTCGACCGCATGCCTCCTCTGAACGCAATGGGTTACTATAAATCTAGTTACGCCGTGTGGTCAAGGGTTAGATCCACCCATTCGGGCGGATTCGCGGCGAGCTATCTTCACGGTACGGGCGTCTCTCAAGCTGGTCTGACGAGAATCCTTCGCTACGAGCCCAATCGCGGCGAGCCCTAGAACGCGGGGTGCGGCAAAACCCTGACGCGCGAACCAATCCGCAAGCGCTTATGCGATCGACTACCCAGTTGCCGATCCGGCGCCCCCTTTCCAGGTGACGCGATCCGCCAGGACAACATACAGGTGCAAGAGGCAAGGTGCGAGTTCGTGTCCGGTCTGAAGTTACGCCGATCATGCACCTGGAACTCATCGTTGACCATCGCAGCGTTACGCGGTTCGAGGTTTCCGCCGAACTGGAAGGGGAGTCGATCGAGTTGAACGTTGATGTCGAGGTTTGGGAGCCGACTTGGATTGGCTGCTGGAGCGATTGGAAGAACGAGTTGCCGCCGTCGAGGCGCGTAAGTTCGAAGAGCAAGTTGCAGTGCTCGATTTCTTTGCCGCCACAGCTGGAGCGCGAAGAAGATTTGCGCCAATGGCGGCCAGAAGTTCGAATCGCTGCAGAACCGCCCCGGGCTGGATGCTCTGATCCGGATTCGTTCTAATGCCGGCCGGTCGATCGCAGGGTGCTATGTGATCGCCGCGCCAACGCCGTGAGTGGGAAAATGTCCGGGTCGTTCGACGCAGAACCGGTGGTCCTACAATATTTCGTAGACGAGGCCGGAACCCCCACCCTCTTTGGCCGACGGGGAAAAGTGCTCGTCGGCCAGGAAGGCTGCTCCACTTACTTCATTCTCGGTGCGCTCAATGCGGCCAATCCGTCCGCATTGGAACGCGATCTTAAACGGCTTCGCATCGAATTACTGGCCGACCCTTATCTGAACAAGGTTCCGTCGATGCTGCCTGAGCGGCGAAAGACGGCGCTCGTATTTCATGCCAAGGACGATCCGCCCGAGGTTCGTTATCGGGTTTTTCAGACGCTCATGACGCACGATCTGCGATTCGCTGCTGTCGTTCGCGACAAGAATTAGGTCGTCGCAGAAGTTCGTGCTCGAAATGTAGCCGACCCGCAATATCGATTTCGCGAAAACGACTAGTATGACTCATTGGTCAGCCATCTCTTCAAATCCGGCTTCCATGAAGCCGATCATTTTAAGATGGTTTTCGCACGGCGTGGCGAAAAAGATCGTACGGCGGCACTCGGACAGGCTTTGGAGCATGCACGGTTGACCTATGAGCGCAACTTTGGCGTTGCGAGCCGCCACACCGCTGAGATTATTCCGAGTTCACCGCGGGAGAACACCGCATTGCAGGCGGTGGATTACTTTCTTTGGGCTCTGCAACGGCTCTACGAGCAAGGCGAAGATCGCTATTGGGAATTCGTTCGCGCCAAGGCCCAATTGGTGTACGACATAGACGACACCCGGCAGAATAGCTACGGGGTTTACTACACCCCGGCGAACCCCCTCACCGGCGCCGCCCGCGCAAAAAAATAGGCTGGCGGATATAGGGTCTCGTCGAGCCGAAGCTCGCCGACCACACGGCATGAAGCCGATTTTTGTCCGTCAACCTACCTATACCCTAGTGTCCTGAGTTATAAATTCGCTGAAATAGTCTTGCGCCCTGGCCGCGGGCCGTGTAGGCTTTCTCGAAAGGAGAAAGCCGATGGCTATGGGACGACCGAAAGCGGAGTTGGTTTTGAGCGACGAGGAGCGGCAAGCGCTGGAACGCTGGGCGCGGCGGCCGAAGAGCAGTCAGCAACTGGCGCTGAGGTCGCGAATTGTATTGAGTTGTGGTGACGGTCGCACGAACCAGCAAGTGGCCAAAGAGTTGCGGATCAGCATGCCGACCGTGGGCAAGTGGCGAGCTCGCTTCGTGGCGCGGCGTTTGGACGGGTTGTTGGATGAACCACGGCCGGGCACGCCGCGCACGATTAGCGACGAACAGGTTGAAAAAGTGATCACCAAAACGTTGGAAACGAAGCCGCAGCACGCGACCCACTGGAGCACTCGCGGCATGGCGAAGGCCACGGGCCTGAGCCAGACGGCGATCTCCCGGATTTGGCGAGCTTTCAACCTTCAACCGCACCGCACCGAAACGTTCAAGCTGTCGACCGACCCGCAATTCATCGAAAAAGTCCGCGATGTCGTCGGCTTGTACATGAATCCGCCCGACCGGGCCATCGTCTTGTGCGTCGACGAAAAGAGCCAAGTGCAGGCTTTGGATCGCAGCCAACCGCTGCTGCCGATGAGTTCTGGGCAAGTGGAACGGCATACGCACGACTACGTTCGCTATGGAACTACCTCGTTGTTTGCGGCTTTGGAAGTTGCGACCGGAAAGGTGATCGGTAACTGTCAACAACAGCATCGGCATCAGGAGTTCATCAAGTTCCTGGAACTGATCGACGAGCAGATTCCGGAAGTGCCTGGGATTGAAATTCACTTGGTCATGGACAACTACGCCACGCACAAAACGCCCAAGGTCAAACGTTGGTTCGCTCGGCGTCCGCGTTATCATGTGCATTTCATTCCCACGAGTTCATCGTGGCTGAATCAGGTCGAGCGATTCTTTGCTGAAATCACGGAGAAACGCATTCGTCGCGGCGCGTTCCGTAGCGTGCAAGCCCTTCGCAAGGCGATCGAAGGATACCTGGACCACCACAACCGCAAAGCACGGCCGTTCGTCTGGACCGCCGACGCTGATTTGATCCTCGCCCGCGTTAAAAAGGTTTGTAAACGAATTAACAACTCAGGATACTAGGTCTCGGTCAGTTTGGTGTCAAGATTGAGCGAATTCAGCCGCCATCATGGTGATCAGGCGCGGGGCTGGTTCGTCTCCGTAAATTTCGTTCTAATCATCGGTCACGTACAAGGATTCCCCCAGCCGGGACGCGGCATTCTAGGGTACCCTAGCATAGTCGATTTTCGCGGTGCCGGCCGGTCGATCGCAGGGCAGATCCAGGGATCACGGCATGGCAGCCAGCAAGACGCAGGCAAAACGAGCGATAAAGAAATCGGCCGACTTGGCCGCTGAGCGACTGGCGCAGCTCGAACTCCTGGTTCCCGAGGCGTTTTCCGAAGGTCGGCTTGATTTCGATAAGCTTCGCACGGCGCTTGGCGAATCCTCGGATGGCAACGCCCAGCGTTACGGATTCAATTGGGCCGGCAAGCGCGAGTGCCAGAGCTTGCTCGACGCTCCCAGTCGCGGCGCGTTGGTGCCTTGCCCGGCGGCATCGATCGATGGGGACCAGACACGGAACGTGTTCGTCGAAGGGGACAATCTCGAAGTCCTCAAGCTATTGCAGGAGTCGTACGCCCGGCGGGTGAAGCTCATCTATATCGACCCGCCCTACAACACCGGCAACGACTACGTGTACTGCCGACGATTTTGCCGATCCGCTGCACGCCTACCTGGTTCGTTCCGGCCAGAAGACCGCCGCCGGCAAGCTGCTGACGCCGAATCCGGAGATTCGCGGCCGGCTGCATTCGGCCTGGTTGTCGATGATCTATCCGCGGCTCCTGCTCGCGCGACAACTGCTGCGCGAGGATGGAGCCATTTTCGTCAGCATCGACGATCACGAAGTTCACAACCTGCGACTGCTGATGGATGAAGTCTTCGGCGCCGAGAATTTCGTGGCCTCGCTGGTCTGGGTGGCTGGACGGAAGAACGATTCGCGCCTGGTTTCCGTCTCGCACGAATACATTCTGTGCTACGTTCGCGACGCCGAGTCGCTGCGCAAGAACAAGGTTCGCTGGCGCGAGCGAAAACAAGGGCTGGATCAGATCTACGCGGCCTACGCTCGCATTCGCCGGAAGTACGCTCCCGACTGCGAAGCCATGACCCGAGCCCTCAAGGAGTGGTACGCGGGGTTGGCCAAGACGCATCCAGCCCGCCAGCACGCGCATTATTCGTGGGTCGACGAGCAGGGGATCTATTTTGCCGACAACATTTCCTGGCCCGGAGGCGGAGGGCCGACGTTCGAGATCCTGCACCCGCAGACCGGCAAGCCGTGCGCCGTTCCGTCGCGAGGCTGGATGTTTGCCCGTCAGGAAACCATGCTCGCGGCGATCAAGCTCAATCGCGTTCATTTCGGACCGGACGAACGTTCGGTGCCGTGCATCAAGTCGTATCTGCGCGACCACGAGCACCAGGTGCCCTACAGCGTCTTTTATCAGGACGGGCGGGCCGCGACCAAGAGGCTGCGTCATTTGATGGGCGGCGATTTCTTCGATCATCCCAAGGACGAGAGCGTCTTGCAGAACATCATTGGCTTCGCATCGCAGGATGACGATATCGTGCTCGACTTCTTTGCCGGCTCGTGCAGCACGGCCCATGCCGTATTGGCTGCCAACCGGGCGGACGGCGGTCGACGCCCATTCGTCATGGTGCAATCGCCGGAAGCAGTCGCCCCGAAATTCTGCGGCGCGGAACTCGGGCTTCGAAACGATCAGCCAATTGGGCCAGGAGCGGATTCGCAGAACGATTGCCATGTTTCAGGCAGGACCGGCCGACCAGTGCCGCTCGAAGCGTAGCGGCGAAGAGGATCTGGGAGTGCAGGTTCTGCGGCTCGTGCCGAACCGCCAGCCATGAGGCAGCGGTTCGACGCAGCGCGGTTCAACGCAGTGCAGCTCGACGCAGTGCAGCTCGACGCAGTGCAGCTCGACGGGCAGCGGCGAAGGCCGTCGCCTCAGATCGCGCCGGTGCGCAGCCGGCCGTGGAGAAACGTCGAAATCAGTCCCAATCGCAACCGTTCCCAGGGGCGCTTGCGCCAGTCGAGTTCGGGCGTGCGCTTCTGGTAGGGTTGGCCGGCGCGCAGGTAATATCGCGTGAAGGTCGAGGGCAAGATCCCCCATTTCTCCAGGAAATGCTTGCGAGCTTCCTTGACGTTCTTGTTGCGCAGCCCGCGCACCAGCGTCGTCGTTCTTTCACCAAAGTGGTACACGAGGCTCGATCCGACGCCGCGGAACTGCCGGCATCCAAGTTGCCAGAGCTTCATGGAGAAATCAATGTCGGAATAGAAACCGTAAGTCAGCTCCTCACTATAGCCGCCCACGGCATCCCACCATTTGCGATGAATGCCGCAAGGCGGCCAGGTGCTGCCGTTCCAATCATCGCGCGTCAGCCGGCCGGAATGGAACGCGCTCAGCAGGCCGGCTTCGTCGAAGGAGTCCGGATCGGAACCGAAGTCGGCCAGCACCGTCGAGGGGGCCATCATGTTCCGCTGAATCATGGTTCCCGAAAGATAGACGGGCTCCTGACAACCTGCCAGGATGCCGGGTTCGTATAGTGCCCGGTCCCAGCCAGGGAGCACGTACATGTCGTCGTTCAGGTAGACGAGATAATCGGCCGTGCATTTCTCGGCGGCCAGGTTCAATGCCCGGCAAATGCCGACGTTCTTTGCGGTATAAGAGTGTTCGAGGCCGTTCTGGCGAACCCAGTCGAGCGTGCCGTCGCTGCCGTCGTTGACGTGCAACACGACCTGGTACGTCAATTCACTGTGCTGGCTGATGCTGTCGAGGCACAGCTTCAGCATTTCCAGGCTGTTCCAAGTCGGAATCAGGATGCTTATTTTTGGTTGCATCGTCATTGATTTCAAGTGATACCAACTCGTTACGTGCGGTGTCAACGTAACTCTTTAGCGGACTGGTACGAGTGATATTATCGTCGCGGTCGTCTTTAAACGATAATCTTTTCCCCGTTTTCCTCGTAAGCTCACTCGCCTCGCGACATAAAGAGCTAGCAGCCGTGGCTGCAACTGCTAGCAGTGGAGGTTGCATCTTGGCCCATTGATTTCAATCTCTGATGCGCTGCCGACAAGGGTTCCTGCCGACGCTCGACGGACGTTGACATTCCGGGTAATGCATCACTTCCGATCTAGCCACCCAAACGGCCGGCTGATATTCTCTGGAGCCGATTGCCGCCCGATGAGTCTCCAAGACCGGGTTGGCATTCGGCACTGAGAAGCGAGGCTGGTCCGTTCGCGCCCGGCCTGCATGCTTTTGTTCGCGGAGCAAACGCCCCACGATGCTGCACCGACGAATCCTGATCTACTCCGATGCTCGCGTCTCGGACGCGACGATGCAGATTCGTCTGGAACACCCGCTACGTCAGCGCGGTTTCGAGGTTCTGTACGCGCAGCAGTTCATGCAGCTCGGTAAGATGGCCGCGGACGGTTTGGATTGGACATTCGACGCGGTCGTCGTCCATCGCTCGATCAAGCGTCGGTGCGTGATCTACCCGGGCTTGCTGAGCGCAGCCAGACACCATCGCATTCCCGTGGTACACGATACGGATGACCTGTTGTTAAGCGTCCATCCTGAGCACCCTGATTACGAGGTTTATCATTCCAGGGTGCTGTATGTGCTCAAGGCCTTGATGGATGCAGACTTCGTGGTTGCCAGCACGCAACCGCTGGCAGACCGGTTGGAAGCGTTGCATGGGCCGGTTGCCGTGGTGCCCAACGAGTTGCCGCCCGAGTTGTGGCAGGATATTTGCCAGCAGCGGTTGAAGACAGCATCCGCGCACGGAGATGGCCGGGTGACGGTGGGATATATTGGTTCGGGCACGCACCGTCCCGACTTGCTAACCGTCGAAGATGCCCTGATTGCTCTGCTCGATCGTCATGGCGGCCAGGTGCGGTTTCTGTCGGTTGGCGTCCCTCTGACGCCGCGATTGAAGCGTCATGCCTGGGTCGAAGAACTCGACCTGTTCAAACGGCACATGCGACCCTATGCAGAGTTCGCACAGTTGGCCGCTACGCTGCCGATCGACGTAGGCATTGCCCCGCTCGTGGACGTGCCGTTCAACCATTGCAAGAGCGATATGAAGTTCCAGGAATACGCGGCCCTGGGAATTGCCGGCGTGTATGCCGATCAGCCTGCCTATCGCGGCTGCGTGCGACACGGCGAGAACGGTTTGCTGGTCTCGGACACGAATCAATGGGTCGACGGTCTGGAGCGGTTGATCGGCTCGGCCATGTTGCGGCGAACGATGGCTCGCGCGGCCGCCAACGATATCCTGGCGAGCTGGCGCGGCGAGGGCGCCGGCAAGCGTCCGGGTGAATTATGGGAGCAGGTTCTGGAACAAGCGGCTGCCGAGGCACAATCAAGGTTGCGGGCGCCTAGAAATTCGCTGGCTCCCGTGGTCGATGAACTACTGAATTATCAATCGGGCTTGGAACGGATCGTCAAACGGACAGTAGGCTACCAGGTTGGCAAAGCATTCAAGCGACTGATGCGCAAACTGGCTGCCTGAGAGTGTGGCGCACCTGTGTCGTCCGATCGCCGAAGCCGTCCGCTATCGTCGACAGCATGCAGATGAGCAACCACGTCGAGGGAGTTCGCGATAGCGAAGCCCGAAAAAGATTACAAGACTGAAGAAAATTGTCGGAGGAAAGCGGCCTCGAATTGCCGATTGCCTCGTTACGCCGACAGACTGTCTCCGGCGCAAGCAATGCAAGGATCACTATGATTTACTTCTGGAAGGCCATCCAGCTATCCTTCCGCTACAAGTGGACGATCGTTCTGTCGTTCATCAACGCGGCCGTGATTGCTGCGCCTGTGGAGCGCGACGATCTCGACCATTTACCCGTTCATGGAAGTCGTCTTCGACGGCAAGACACTGCACACATGGGTTGACGACGGCATTACCAAGGCCGAAGTCGAATCCAAGCGGTTGCGCGGCGAGATCGACGGTTTGCGCACGGGATTCGACCAGCTCGATGCGCCGGAGCGTTCGGCCCGGCTGGGTCAGATTACCGTGCGCGAAGCCCAGTTGACCGTCCAGGACGGGGCGATCCAAACGCGACAACACCTCAAACCGTATGTCGATCGCTGGGGTCCGACGACGCCGTTCGGCACGTTGATCATGGTGATCGGTTTTCTGATCGTCGGCACGATCTTGAAAGGCTTTTGCCTGGTGCTGGGTGTCGTGCTGGTGGCGCGGATCGCCTCGGGCACGATTGCCGACATGCGGCGAATCTTCTTCCGCCGGATGCTGCAGATGGACCAGCGGGCCATCGACCGGATCGGCACGACGAACCTGATGACGATGTTGTCGCACAACGTCGGACTGGTGGAATCTGGGTTGAGCAACCTCTATGGCCGCAGCCTGGTCGAGCCGCTGAAGATGTTCTCTTGCCTGTTCGTCGCGGCAATGATCAGTTGGCAACTGCTGCTGGTGTCGCTGCTCATCACGCCGTTGGGCGTCCTGCTGATCCATCGGCTGGGGCGGCGGATGCGGGCGTTTTCAGGCCGCGAAATCGAAGGCTACGCGGCCGTCTTCCAGACGCTGCTGGAGACCATTACCGGGATCAAGCTCGTAAAGATCTTCACGCGCGAGCGAGCCGAGCGAAATCGCTTCAAGGGTGACGCGCGGTCGTTGTACAAGATGGGGATTCGCATTGCCCTGTTCGACGCCTTGCTGCGCCCCGTCACCGAAATGATTTCGATCATCATCCTTTCGATGGCCATGCTCTGCGGAGCCTGGCTGGTCCTCAGTCAAGACACGCACATCTTCGGCATTCGCATGTGCTCCCAACCGCTGAACGCGGCCCAAGTCTTCACGTTTTTCGCCATGCTCAGCGGCGTGGCCGATCCGGGCCGCAAACTGACCGACATCTACAACGTGCTGGTCAGGGCCATCATGGCCAGCGAGATGCTATATACGCTGTTCGAAGCCAAGCCGCAGATCGCTGCGCCGGACCATCCCAAGCCGGCCCCGCGCCATTCGAAGAACATTCGTTTCGAGAACGTCACGTTCGGCTACGACCCGAATACGCCGGTGATCCGCGGCTTCGACCTGGAGATTCCCCACGGACAGACCATCGCGCTGGTAGGCGTCAACGGCTGCGGCAAGTCGACGATCACCAACCTGATCGCCCGCTTCTACGATCCGGACGTCGGTAACGTGTACCTGGACGACGTGAACCTCCGTGACATTCGCCCCCGGCAACTGCGCAAGCAGGTCGGCATCGTGACGCAGGATCCAATCCTGTTCCGTGGAACGGTGTGGAACAACATCCTGTACGCCAACGTACACGCGTCCGCGGAACGGATTCAGCAGGCGGCCGAATTGGCCAGCGTGACCGACTTCCTGGCCGAGCTTCCGCAAGGATTTCAATCCCAGGTAGGCGATCGCGGCACGTATCTTTCAGGCGGCCAGCGCCAGCGCGTGGCCCTGGCCCGGGCAATCCTGAGCGACCCACGCATTCTCATTCTCGACGAGGCGACCAGCCAGCTCGACGTCGAGGCCGAAGCCCGGGTGCATGAATCGCTGCGCGATTTCATGCGCCAGCGCACGACGATTCTGATCACGCATCGTCTGTCGACGCTGATGCTGGCCGATCGGATCGTGGTCATGCGGGGCGGACAGATCATCGAGGACCGGCCCGTCAGTGCCGTTTCCGCGAAGTGGGATTCGTTCGCCGAGTTGCTGATGAAGGCGGCGTGAGATTCGCAGTCTGTCCGCAGAGGCCGACCGCGGTTTGCGTCCAACCATTCGTTACAGTGCGCGATCGACGCCCGGAATCCAATCCGTGCCGGCCAGCGGCACTTTGGCCATGGCAGCCGCTTCGACCGTGAGCGCTACCAGGTCTTCGCGCTCCAGGTTGTGGACGTTTGATTTGCCGCAGGCCCGCGCCAGGGTCGTCAGTTCCATGGTCATTACCTGGAAATAATTCTGCAGCCGCCGCGCTCCTTCGGCGGCCGAAAGCCGTTTTTCCAAAGCTTCGTCCTGCGTGGTGATGCCGACGGGGCAGAGACCCGTGTGGCAATGATGGCAAAAGCCGGGGGCGGTGCCCAAGCGCTCGTAGTCGGCCGTGGCGTCGTGCCGATCGTCGCCGGTTCCGTACGTGCTGCTGTTGCAGCCCAGCGCCACGAGCACGCCTTGGCCGATCGAGACGGCATCGGCGCCCATGGCCAAGGCCTTGGCCACGTCGGCGCCGGTGCGGATGCCGCCCGAGATGATCAATTGCACCTTGCCGAAGATGTTCATTTCTTCCAACGCTTCGACCGCCTGCCGCAGCGCCGGCAACGTGGGAATGCCGGCGTGCTCGATGAAGACCTGCTGCGAAGCCGCCGTGCCGCCCTGCATGCCGTCGAGCACGACGACGTCGGCCCCTGACTTGACGGCCAGCTTGACGTCGTTGCGCACCCGCGAAGCTCCGATCTTTACGTAGATCGGCACTTGCCAGTCGGTGATCTCGCGCAGTTCGAGGATCTTGATCGCCAGATCGTCCGGGCCGGTCCAGTCCGGATGGCGGCAGGCCGAACGTTGATCGATGCCGGCCGGCAACGTGCGCATTTCCGCCACGCGCGGGCTGACCTTCTGCCCGAGCAGCATCCCGCCGCCGCCGGGCTTGGCTCCCTGGCCGATGACGATTTCGATCGCGTCGGCTTTGCGCAGATCGTCCGGATTGAAGCCGTAGCGCGACGGCAGGCACTGATAGACCAGCGTCTTGGAAGATTGCCGCTCTTCGGGCGTCATGCCGCCGTCGCCGGTGGTGGTCGAGGTGCCCAGCGTCGTCGCGGCGCGGCCGATCGCCTCCTTGACCGTGGCCGACAGCGCGCCGAAGCTCATGCCGGCCACAGTGATCGGAATCTCCAGCTCGATCGGCCGCTTGGCGATGCAGCGTGCCGAGCACGGTCTTGGTCGCGCAGCGCTCGCGATAGCCTTCGAGTGGATAGCGCGAGAGCGAGGCCGTGAGCAAGACCAGGTCGTCAAACGTAGGGCAAAGCCCGCTTGGCCCCCATTCCGCGGATTTCGTACAGGCCGTGTTCCGCGGCGTGCTGAATGTAGGCCTGGGCGTGCCGGTTGAAATGGAGCTTTCTTCGAGATTTGGACGTTGCATGAGAAAAGCCGGGAGAGGGAAGTTCGAATGACGAAATCTAGTAGTCCCAGGTTTTCCACATGACCAATACGAAGGAACGCTAATCTGCACTAATCTTCGCTAATTCTGATCAGTGTCGATTAGCACCGATTAGTGTTCCTGCATTGGACGCTCAAGCTTGGAACTACGGAAATTCGAAATACGTTTTCTAATAATGTTTTTGGTGTTCAGAGTTCCAATGATACAGACGCCTGGCCGAGCCGATGCGCTTGAACTCGCTCGGCGGCATAATTGATTCCGGCACGCTCAAGCAACTGGCCCAACTCAGCCGTGTCGCGATCGGTCATCGGCTCTTCCTGAGCATCGGCGCCCAGGCCGTGGATCTTGCCGCGGACGTAGATCACGGCCTCGTAGAGCGAATCGCCCAGGCCACTGCGCGGCGTCGCCGCAAACGACCAGCCGGTCCGGCCTGCGCCATGAAGGCCGAGAATGTGCCCGACGCTGCCGCCGACGACGATGTCGCAGCCTTTCATCGAGATGCCGCAACGGCTGGAGGCATTCCCCTCGATGACGACCAGCCCGCCGTGGCCCGAGGCGGCGGCACATTCCGAGGCGTTGCCGCGGACGCGGACCACGCCTGACATGATGTTTTCGGCCACGCTCCAGCCGACGCTGCCGTGCACGGTGATTCGGGCCCGCTTGTTCATGCCGCCGATGAAATAGCCGGCGTGGCCGCGGATATCCACGTCGACGTCGGCATCCAGTCCGACGGCCAGATTGTGCATGCCGTTGGGATTGAGGATTTCGACCTGGCGGGCACGCATGTCCGAACAGCTCATGGTGCAGGAATTGGTTCAGCTCGCGGACGGTCATCCGCGATCCAGGTCGAGCCGGACTCAGGTCGCTTACACTTTCCATGAGTAAATCACCTCCGGCAGCGGCTCGAAGATGTTGGCATCGGCCACGCCGGGCAAGTGCGCCAACGAGCGGAACTCCGAAGAGATCGCCACGTAGTCTTCGGTTTCCGCCACGACCGCCGGCTTGCAGGCGAAGGCGTCGCGCACCAGCGTCATCTGATCGGCCGTGGCAATCAACAGCGTGAAGAAGCCGTCGAGTTCTGCCAGCGCCGTGTGCAGCGCCTGGTCGAGATCTCGCCTTGCTGCAGCCGCCATTCGATGAATCGGCAGGCCGCTTCGGTGTCGTTGTCGGTTTCGAAGTGCAGATCCCTCGGCTTCGAGCTTGCGGCGAAGCATGTAGGGATTCGAGAGCGAGCCGTTATGGACCAGGCAAAAATCCTCGCCGGCCGTGAACGGATGCGCATGCGCCGGCGAGACGGCCGACTCGGTGGCCATGCGCGTATGGCCCACGCAGTGCGTGCCGCTCGAAGCTGGCGAAACCGTAACGCCCGGCGATTTCGGTCGGATGCCCCTGGTCTTTGTAGACTTGAATTCGTCGGCCGACGGAAAGCAAGTGCGGGGCCGGGCTACGCGCTGATGCAGCCAGCCTTTGAGTTTTGCGGCTCGATGTCGGAAACCAGCAAGGCGTGATTTCCGCGCGGCAGAATCTGCGCCTTCAACTTCCAGTTTCGACGTGCAACATCCGTCAGCAAGCGCAGGCCAATCGAATCTCCGGTCGGGCACGAACAGGCTGTAAAGCCGCAGGTCGGCCGGCGGACTGTCGCCAAAGATCGCCAGCCCGGCCGAATCGGGCCCGCGCTCGGCCATGCAGTCGAACATGGGCGTCATCAGCCGGCCCAGTTCGCTGCGTTGGTCTTCGCGTCTTCATCAACAGTCCGATAATCCCGCACATGATCGCAACTCCTTGTTCGTGCTTTCGATCAATAGAATTCCAGGTACCGGTCGACTTCCCAGTCCGAGACATGACGCTGATACTCGACCCATTCCATGCGCTTGAGCCGGATGAACTCCTGGCATGAACTCTCGGCCCAGGCGTCTCGGCGAACAGCGGGTCGGCTTCGAGGCGCCTGCAGCGCTTCGCCCAGAGACTTGCGGCAGGACGCGGATGCCACGAGCCGCGAGTTCTTCGGCCGGCACCAGGTAATGGTTGAAGTTTTGCGGTTCGCCCGGATCAAGCTGGCGGTCGATGCCGTCCAGTCCGGCGGCGATCACGGCGGCGGTGGCCAGGTAAGGGTTGGCACTCGAATCGGTCAGCCGCAATTCCAGGCGGCCGTAGGGAACTGCGGACCATTGACGTGCGATTGTTGTCGCCGTAGGAGATGAAAGCCGGCGCCCAGGTGGCCCCCGATAGCGATCGGCCGACCACCAGCCGCTTGTAAGAATTGACCGAAGGAGCGGCCAGCGCGGTCAAGCGCCGGTGCGTGATGCCAACAGACCGCCGAGGAAATGATAGGCCAGCGGCGACAGACCCAGAGCACGCGAGTCGGTGGCGTCGTGGAACAGAGTTGTGCCAGCGGTTGTGCAGGTCGGCCAGCGAGATGTGCATGTGCATGCCGCTGCCGGTGCGATTGGAAAACGGCTTGGGCATGAACGTGCAGATCACGCCCAGCGAGCGGGCGATCTCGCCGGCCGCCATGCGGAAGAAGATCATCCGATCGGCCGACGTCAGGGCGTCGCTGTACGTGAAGTTGATCTCGAACTGGCCGTTGGCGTCTTCGTGGTCGATCTGGTAGACGTCGATGCCGACCTGCCATCAGCGCGTCGACCAGCGTTTCGAGAAACGCGCGGCTGCGCGACAGGCCCTTGTAGTCGTAGCAGGGCTTGTCGAGCCGGTCGCTGTCGTCGGCCGGCCCGAACGAGCCGTCGCGCTGCGGGCGACGAGCATGAACTCCGGCTCCAAGCCCGGTGTTCAGCAGCCAGCCCCGCTCGGCGAGCCGGGCGATTTGCTGCTGCAAGATGTAACGGGTATCGAACGGCCAGGGCTTGCTGCCGCACGCGGCCGTTGCAGACGATCCGCGCATAGCCGGGCTGCCAGGGAATCGAGCGTGAGCGTCGCCAGATCGCCGACGGCCATGTAATCGGGATCGTGCGGCTCCTGGCCCAATCCCCACACGGCGAAGCCGGCGAAGCCTGCGCCTTCGCCCAGAATATCCTGCAAAATGGCTCACCGGCACGGCCTTGGTCTTGGCCACGCCGTGAATATCGACGAACTGCGCCAGGACGAGTTTGACGTGGTTCTCGTCGAGGAATTGGGCGGCCTGGTCGAGGTTCATGGCGGCTGCGCCTTCGCTAAATCAAAACAGAAACGGCATCGGTACTATCGCGGCCAACGGCCATCTTCCAACGGGCGGGGAGCAAGCTTGGCCGGATCGATCACGACATGTTTGATGCGCTGACGCTTCCAGGTATAGGCCGCGTGGACCAGGCCATCGGCCGATTGGATCACGGCCGGATACGAATACTCGCCCGGCTGGTCTTCCAGTACCAGCGCCGCTTGCCAATCCTTTCCGTCGCCAGCCACGGCCACGTTCAACGGCGAGCGGCCGCGCGAAGTGTGGTTGTAGACGATCAGATCGCGCCCGTCGCGGAGCGTAACGGCGTCGGTTCCCGAGTTGGGGTTGGGGAGCACGGTGCCGGTCATGGGGCCCCATGTCAGACCGTTGTCTTCCGAGTCGATTCGAAAAACCTTGCCCTGCCGCGTGCGTCCGACGGCCTGGAGCCGTCCGCCGTTGTGGACGAGAATGCTCGGCTGAATTGCCGACCATGTGAGTCCATCGTTCACGGCATCAGTACGCTGCCACGAACGGCCGAGATCGCTGGTTCGCTCGAAGTGGACGCGCCACTTGCTCGGCTTCTCGGGCGTCTCCGTGCTGGTTGGGCAAAGGATCGTGCCATCTGCCAGTTCGACGGGCTTGTTCTTGATCGGACCGAGAATGCCCTCGGGAAGCCGCTGGCCGACGGACCACGTTCGACCGGCATCTTGGCTGGTGGTCAACATGCCCCACCATTTCTCAGGGCTGGGGCCTACTTTATAAAACAGCAGCAACGGACCGGACTTCGGCTGAAACAACACAGGATTCCAGCAGGGGTAGCGCTCGCCCGAACTCGTCATGCCGGTAGCGACTTCCTCGGGCGCGGTCCAGTGGCCATCGGTCAGACGTGAAATCCAGATGCCGACGTCGGTGTGCCCTTCGCGCGTGCCGCCGAACCAGGCGGCCAGGAGCCCGGCTTTGGTTTCGGCCAGTGTCGTGGCGTGGCATTGCGGGAAGGGAGCCGATTCGTAAACGAACTCCGCGCGCACGACCGCCGGGTCGAGAGGCTTTGGCGGTTCGTCGCCGCGGCAGATGCCTGCCACGGTCATGGCCCAAACGCTGACCGTGCCGACGCAAAGCCAACGGAGACAGCTCGAAATCACTGCGTTATTCATCGTCATCATGGATTGCCTTGCCGTGAGCTTGCCACCGCCCTAAGATCGCTCTCAAGATAAACCGCGGTGGTCGCGTGGTCGTGCCAAAAATGGCTCACTGCGCTTCTATCCCAGTGGCCCTGGCTCGTCAAGCATCGAATACCAGCCCCCCTCGATTCTATGACCATTCCGCCCTATGTGATCGGCGTCGATGTTGGAACCGGCAGTGCTCGAGCGGGCCTGTTCGACGGATCGGGAACCTTGCTGGCCAGCGCCGTCGAGCCGATCGAGCTGTGGCGACCGCTTCCCGACCATGCCGAACAATCGTCCGACGACATTTGGCGGGCCGTGGCGAAGGTCGTCCGCGCCAGTTGCCGCCAGGCTGGCGTGCAGAGTTCGGCCGTGGCCGGCATCGGGTTCGACGCCACCTGCTCGCTGGTCGTGCTCGACCGGGCGAACCAGCCGCTGGCGGTCAATGCCGAAGGCGATCCGCGGCGCAATGTCATCGTTTGGATGGACCACCGCGCGATGGCGGAAACCGACGCGATCAATGCCGGCGGCCATGATGTGCTGCGCTATGTCGGCGGACGCCTCTCGCCGGAGATGGAGACGCCGAAACTCAAATGGCTGAAGACGCACTTGCCCACGACTTGGAAGCAGGCCGGCAAGTTCTTGGACCTGGCCGATTACCTGGTCTATCGAGCCGCAGGGATCGATGCCCGCAGTCTATGCACGACCGTTTGCAAGTGGACCTACCTGGGTCATGAAGGCCGCCGCGGACGATGGGACAAGGCGTATTTCCGCAAGATCGGCCTGGCCGACTCTGTTCGCCGACGACAAGGTGGGGAGCGACATCCGACCGCTGGGCACGCGTGTCGGCCCGCTCACGCCGCAAGCCGCCGACGAACTCGGGCTTTCGACTGGGTGTGCCGTGAGTATCGGCATCATTGACGCTCATGCCGGCGGGCTAGGATTGCTGGGCGCCGTTTGGGAAGGCCAGCCTGAGCCGCAGTCCCGAGCAACTTGAAAGCGCCCTGGCTCTGATCGGCGGCACGTCGAACTGTCACATGGCCGTGTCGCGCGAGCCGCGTTTCATCGACGGCGTGTGGGGGCCGTATTTCGCGCGCCATGGTGCCCGGCATGTGGCTGACCGAAGGAGGCCAATCGGCAGCCGGCAGCGCGATCGACCACGTGATCGCCGATCATGCCTTCGCGCCGGCTTTGGCCGCCGCTGCCAAACGCGAGCGCACCACCGTCTACGAATTGCTCAATAAGGAAGTATTCGCGTTTGCAAGCCGATGCCGGGCACAGGGCCGGAAATCACTCGGCACTTGCACGTGCTGCCTGATTTCCTGGGCAACCGTTCGCCACACGCCGACCCGCATTCGCGGGCCATCGTCGACGGCCTGTCGCTCGACGAATCGCTCACGTCGCTGGCCCTGCGCTATTACGCGACGCTGCAAGGCGTGGCCTACGGAACGCGCGACATCATCGCGGCTCTCAATCGCGGCGGCTATCGAATTCGCAAGCTGTTCGTTACCGGCGGCGGCGTCAAGAACCCGCTCTGGCTTCAGGAGCATGCCGATATTACCGGCTGCGCGATCGTGCTAGCGCGCGAGGCCGATGCCGTGCTGCTGGGCTCAGCCATCCTGGCGGCGACGGCTGCCGGGGTGCATCCCGATGTCCTCTCCGCCATGCAGGCCATGAGCGGCGCCGGCCGCACGATCCAACCGCGGCGCGAAACGGCTCGCTTATCACAAAGCCAAATTCAAGGTCTTTCGCGAGCTGTATCAACAGCAACTTCGCCGGTGCGACGATGGAAAATGCAAGCAGAGGGCAGTAGGCAGAGGGCAGTTGATCGCGTTGGAAATCGCGAGATTCTCAGCGCGAGGCCGATTCTCAATTTGCTGTGACGGGCTCCGATCCGAATGCGTCGGTCGCGGCCTTTTGGAACGTCGGCAGGATTTTTTTACCCTCTTCGTTCCAGCCGGCGTGTTGCACCAGGAAAATCGTGATCAGGTTGTGGGCCGGATCGTACGAGCTGTTGGTGCTGTAGGCTCCGCCATGCCCAATCTTTCCGCCGCCGACGGCGAAGCCAAAACCGTTCGATTGCGGCAGATCGCCAGTTTGCTTCATCGTCATTTGCTTGAGCGACTCGGGCGAGAGAATGCGCTTTCCCTGCGTACGTGCCTCCCTGGGCGATCATGCGATAGAAAATCGATAGATCCTTGGCCGTGGAAAACAGGCCGCCCGCCGGCATCGGCTGCCGCTGCGGATCGTCGAGCGGGTACTTGAGCTGTCCGATCGGCGTTTCTTCCAGGCCCGTCTTGCCCGCCGGCTTGTAAGCTTTGGCCAGACGCTTGAGTTGCTCACCCTTGGGCCAGAACGTGGTGTCCTTCATGCCCAGTGGCTCGAACAATCGCGTGTCGAGGAATTTTTCGTACGGCATGCCGCTGACGACTTCGATGATCCGACCGGCCGTATTGATGCCAGCGTTCGAATACTGGAACTTAGTATCGGGCTGGAAATCGAGCGGCAGCATCGCGTAGCTTCGCACCCGCGTGCCCAACGGGTACAGGTCGAGCGTCGGCTCTTCGATCGGCGACTTGAAGGGCAAGCCGCTGGTATGCGTGAGCACGTTCCTCACCAGAATCGGGTGGGCCGGCTTCTTGAGAATCATCTGCTCGGCCGACTGCTCGCCGCGTACCCATTGGCCTTTGAATTCCGGCAAGTATTTTTCCACCGGGTCATCGACGTTTACTTTTCCCTCGTCGACCAGCATCATCAAGGCCACGGCCGTGATCGGCTTGGATTGCGAAGCGATCCAAAACAGGCAATCGGTGCGCATCGGTTCGGCTGCTGCTACATCCGCGTAGCCGACGGCATCGAGCGCGAGCACCTTGTCCTTGTCGGCCACGAGCGTCACCGCGCCGGCCAGCGCGTGGCTATCGACGAACGGCTGCAACACGTCGGCCATCTTCGGCGCCTTGGGCGGCGCTGCCGTTTGCGCGGCGGCAACGGAGCAGGTAGTTGAAATGGCGACGAGGCTAAGCGCAACGACGAACCACGGAGCACGGGCTTGACGGGACATACGAGACTTTCAAGGCGGGTTGAAGGAAGGCAGGGAGGTCGATCGCCAGGAACGAGCGACGCTGCGGATAGCCTATTTATGCCTCTTTCCTTGCGGAATGCAAGCAGTTTTGTCGTTCTTGTGCGGGCAGCGTCTTTTAGGTCCGTCGTGCGGCTCTGGACGCTTGACAACGACCTGTCGGCAGCCGACGATCGCACCCTGCCGACGAATTCAGCCCGGGCTGACGCCGCCGTATCTTCACGATCCAGTTTTCTTTCTCCCTCGCCCCGCATCGCCATGAATCGTTGGTTCGCTTCTGCACTGCTCGTCGCTTACTTTTCATCTTCAGTCCACGGCGAAACGTATTCGATTGAGACTATCGCCGGCACCGGCAAGCCGGGCAATAACGGCGCTGCAGGCCAGGCCTTGCAGACGAACATCGATCAGCCGTTCGGCGTGGAAATCGGACCGGACGGGGCTCTGTACATCACCGAAGTTGGCCAGCACCGTGTGCGGCGGCTGGACCTGAAGAGCGGCCAATTGACCACGGTCGCCGGCTGCGGCAAAAAGGGTTACGGCGGTGACGGCGGCCCGGCCACCGAGGCTCTGCTCAACGAACCGTACGAAGTTCGCTTCGATCCGCAGGGCAACATGGTATTCGTCGAGATGCAGAACCACGTCGTGCGCCGCGTCGACCGGAAGACCGGGGCAATTCAAACGATCGCCGGCACGGGCCGCCCCGGTTACGGCGGCGACGGCGGCCCGGCAACCAAGGCCGAATTCCGACAGCCGCACAGCATTGCCTTCGATCGGGCCGGAGCCCTGTACATCGCCGATATCGGCAATCATCGCGTTCGCCGCATCGATCCGGAGACCGGACTCATTCAATCGATCGCCGGCAATGGCGAGAAGAAGTTGCCCGTCTCGGGCTCGAAGGCCGCAGGCCAGGCAATCTTCGGCCCGCGCGCCTTGGTGGCCGACGGCCCGTGGCTGTGGATTGCGCTGCGAGAAGGGAACAGCGTCTGGCGACTGAATTTCGAATCGGGTTTGATTACCCATGTGGCCGGCAGCGGCAAGAAGGGTTTTTCTGGCGACGGCGGCAATCCGCTGGCTGCGACGTTCGACGGACCGAAGGGAATTGCCATCGATCCGGGCGGCTCGATCGTGGTCATGGACACGGAAAACCAGGCCGTGCGGCAGATCGATCTCGGCCGGGCGCCATCCGCACGATTGCCGGCCAGGGGCCCAAGGCTCGCGGCTTCGGCGGCGACGGCGGATCGGCCGGCGAAGCGCTGTTCGACCGTCCGCACGGAATATGCACGGCGAGCGACGGTGCGATCTATGTTGGCGATACGAACAACCATCGTGTCCGCAGGCTCCGCCCGGCAACGAGCGGGGCAGGGCGTCCGTAATACGGTCGCCGATTATGCGCGGTCTATGCCGAACAGCGCCGCGATCGGTTGACCGCCGTCGGTGATCGGCACGGGACGCGAGCCTGCATAGATCTCATGAGCCGGATCGATCCCCAGCGCGGCATGAATCGTGGCGTGAAAGTCGGCAATGCTGACCGGATTCTCGACGGGCAACTTCGCCATTTCGTCGGTCGTGCCGTACGCGCCACGGTGTCGCAAGCCGCCGCCGGCGAGCACCAGCGAGAAGGTCGAGCCCTGATGTCCGCGCCCGCCGCCGCCATCGAACCCTGCGGGCCGACCGAATTCGGTGGCTACGACGACCAGCGTCTTGTCGAGCAACTGCTTTTCTTCCAGGTCGGTGATCAATGCCGCCAGCGCCGCATCGAGTTCCTGGATCAACACGTGCTGGTTCAACTGGCCGTCGTTGTGGGTGTCCCAGCCAGTGCCGTTGATGAAGTTCAGATTGTGCGACACCTCGACGAATCGCACGCCGGATTGCACCAGCCGCCGCGCCAGCAAGCAGCGCTGGCCGAACTCGCCCCCATAGTTCTTTCGCAGCGTGGCCGGTTCATCGGCGAGTTGGAAGTTGCGCATGAAACCAGGCCCGGCCAGCCGCAGAGCTTCGGTTTGCGCGGTTTGATAATCGGCCATCAGCGAACCCGGCTCGGCCGGATGCTGAAAGCCGGCCAGCAACTGCTGGCGGCGGTCCCTGCCGCTCCGAGGAGACATATTCCGGCAACGTAAAGCCGGCGGGCCCCGCGGACGTATCGGTGAGATAGATGTAGCCGTACTTGGCGCCGAGATAGCCCGGCCCGCGGCTGACGTTGGGATAACCGATCAGCATGTACGCCGGCACTCCAGATGCCGCGGCGCCGCGCTGATGAGCCACCAACGAGCCGATCGAGGGGTACACGATGTTGCCATTGATCATCCGACCCGTGTGGACCAGGTTCGTGGCAAACGCGTGCTCGTCGACCACGCGATGATTGACCGTGCGGACGATCGTCAGGCGGTCCGCGAGCGGCGCGACTTTGGCCAGATGTTCACAGACTCGCACGCCTGGCACCGAAGTTTCGATGGAATCGTAATACGAGCCGGCCTGCTTGGGCGTCGTCTTGGCATTGCCAAGTTTCTTGGGGTCGAACGTGTCGATGTGGGCCATGCCGCCGCCCAGCCAGAGGAAGATGCAATGCTCGGCTTTGCCCGCAGAGGCTGCGACGAAGCTGCCGAAACGGCCGTGGGTGCGCAGCCGGCAGCGGCTGCGAGTTTCAGAAAAGTGCGGCGTTGCATGGCTAATGTTCGATTACTTTGGGGGTGAGAGTGACGGTTCACTGTTTCGCAGTGAGAGTTTCACGGTGAGAAGACAAACTCCGGCGCGTTGGCGCAGCGCCCACAAAACGTCTTCCAATCGCTCGCGCCAAGCAGGCTCCAGACGCTGGGTGGGAGGATCGCCGCGACGCGCTGCGCTCTCTTCAGCCTGCTTCAGCGTCGTTGATTCAGGATCCAGGTGGTTCGACCACGACACGTAGCGCTTCGGCCCGCGACCGGCCGATTCGCCAGCGACTGATGCCGATGCGGAAGTACGAACGCGTGTTTCATAGCCGGGCCGAAGGTATTGAGAGAGATCGCTTTGTTCCTTGGCGGTTGGCTCACGCGTCAGCACCCGCAGAAACAGCTCCTCCAAAAGCTGTGGCAAAGGCTGATCTTCCAGCGCCAATTGCGTGATCGCATGGTCGTCGCTCAACCGCGTCAGCCAAATGCTCACGGTGCCATTGGCCAGGATCGCCGGCTGCAGCGCGTTGGCTGCCAGGTCGCGGACGCTGACTGCGTCCTGTCGTGCGCCGCGCCAGCCAAAAGCCTGCATCACGTCGGCTACCGCCTGCACGCGCGGCAGCGACAGGCTCGGCCGGTCGCGTTCGTTCGACGTTGAAGCGAGCATCCAGCAACGCGTGGGCTGGCCCAAGCTGATGGAGTTCTGCATGTTGCGGCGCCCGTCCAGATCGAGATTGATCTCCTCGACGCGGAAAGGCTTGCCCGTGACGACGAACAGCGAATCGACGATCTGCTCGGCCGAGAGTCGGCGTGGCGCCGGCGCGACGAACAATGGGCCAGTTTCGCGTAGCGTGGGATCGGCGGCGCGCTGATAGGCGTGCGAATTGAAAATCATCCGCGCGAGTGGCTTCACCTGGTAACTGTTGCGGACCAATTCGCGGCCCAGCCAGCGCAACAATTCAGGGTGCGACGATCGACCCTTTTCCCAGTCGTCGACCGGTTCGACGATTCCGCGGCCCAACAGGCGCTGCCAGATGCGGTTGGCAATCACTTGCGCAAAGCGTTCGTTCTGCGGCGCCGTGATCAGCGCCGCCAGGCGATCGCGCGGATCACGCGGGTCTTCAGCCAGCAACGCACCGACGGCTTCGTCGCAGAATTCGCCAAACGGCCAGGTCGGCTCGATCTTGCTGCCGGGCTTGAGCGTCACTTGAATCAGCGGCGTCCGCCCGCCGGCCGACAACTTATCGAGCGCCACGCTGCTGGTCTTGGGCACTTCGACCGGCTTGGCTGCCAACAGCGCGGCCAGTCCGAACAAGTCGGCTTGCTTGCTGGCATGTGCCGGAGCGTCGTGGCAGCGAGCACATTTCATCTCGACGCCGAGGAATGCTGTACTGATGATCGTGCCTTTGGTTGCGAAAGGAGCGTCGTTCTGCGACGCCACGGCGAATCCGGCCGGACCGCCAAACCGTTCGCTGCCGCGCATGCGGACCAATTCGGTGACGAACAGGTCCATCGGCTTGTCGTCGCGCAACGACTCGTAGATCCACCAGCGGAACGGGCCGGTATTGTTGAGCGTGGGATTCAGGATGTTCGGGTTTTCGGCCAGCACATCTTGCCAGTAGCCCATCCAGTGGTCGGCCCAGCGAGGGTCGGCCAGCAGCCGATCGATCGCCTGAGCGCGTCGCACTGCCGGCGGGGCAGCCTCGTAGGCTGCGATTTCGTTCAACGAAGGCACCACGCCCACCGCGTCGAGAGTGACGCGCCGCAGGAAGGCGAGATCGTCGGTTAGCGGCGTCAAAGTCGTCTTATCGAGCTGAAACTCGGGCCAATGGGCTCCCTCGCGGATCCAACGCGCGACGAGTTCGATCTGCTGGGGCGCGATCCGTTCGCCTTTGGGAGGCATCGCTTCATCGGGATCGGACGAACGAATTCGGGCGAGCAGGGCGCTCTTGTCTGGCTGGCCCGGCACGACGGCAGGTCCGTAGGACTCGCCTCCCTTGCGTGCTTCGGCCAATGAGTCGAGTCGCAGGCCGCCTTGCACTTTGGCGCCGCGATGGCAGTCGAAGCATTTCGTTTCGAGGATCGGCTGAATGTCACGGAAGAAACTCACGCCGCCGGCCGGCGCTGCCGAGGTTTGATCCTTGGCGGTTTGCAACCTGGCGGCCAGGAAATGATCGATCGCATTCGAGACCGGATAGCCAGGCGGCAGCGCCGGAACGGGCACGTCGGAAGTCTTGGCCAGTTGGCGCGGGCCGCCTCGCGGCGACGGTCCCAATAGCCGGCATTCGAAGCACGGAGCACGGTACGCGCCCGGGCGTTCAGGCTATCGATGTATTGTCGCTGCGCGGCTGAGTAGGTGGCCCAACCTTGATCAGTATAGGGGATATTTTGATTTCCGGGCGCCAGCAATTGCCACGACTCGGTCCCCGCGGGCGAGATCGCCACGACGGTTTCGCCGAGTTCGGGGCGACGCTTCGACTTGCCCGCGAATCCACCCACCAGAGTCTCGAAGATGACAAAGTGTTCGCCCGGCTTGGCATCGAAATAGGTCCAGGCCTCGACTTCGCCCGCCGGGGCAAAACGAAATTCGGGCCCCAGGCTCAGATACTCTTCGGCCGCGTTTGACCCGGCCATGCCCGCTGTCGTCGCCGGGCGGGAAAGAAGTGCTGAGCACGGGCCGGCCGTCGATAAGCAATCGCGATGCGTTCCGGGAACGGAGTAGCAGCCGATGTTTGCCGGCAGGCAACGTGATCACGGCGGCAGCACGCAACAGCAACGGATTGGCGCGGTCGCCGCGGACGCCCGTATCGACGTACTTCTGCGGCAGTTCACAGAACCCCAATGCTTGTTCTTCGTAGGTCTCGGTCGCCGCCGGCGGCTCGGCCGGCCAGGCATTGCGGGGCGGCAGCCCATTTTCGCAGAGTTGCACCAACACGCGACCCGGTGGCACCGCTTCGCGATTCACGGCCGGCGGAGGAGGCGCATAGACGAAGCGGGCTTCGATTTCCGAAGGTGGTATCGTGCCACGTCGAATCACCAACTCGTCCAGCCAGCCATGCAGGGAGTTATTCAGCGAACCGCCGTTGCCGCTGCCGATCATCAGGCTGTCGGCATCCGAAACCGGTGGGCGGGCCGTTGCGCCCCCCAAGTCCCACGCGCCCGGTACCGCGCGGCCATCGATGTAACCGCGCAGGGTGTCCGGTTTGCCGAACGTGTAACACACCGCGACATGATGCCAGAGCGCGCCGGGCTCGAAGGCTTCGGTCGACGTCCAGCGATGCCACTCTCCGGCTCGACCTTCTTCGGGCTGGCTGGCAAACAGAAAACTGATGTGCGCGCCTTTGGAATCGCCCTTCAATCGCAGCGCGTAGTTCTGGTTCTTTTCCGAAAAGCCTGCTTTGCCGCTACGACCCTTGCCGACGAGGTAAGCATATTGACCCGGCTTCAACTCCTGCACGCGCACCCAGGCTTCGATCGCCAGGCTTTCACCCTGGGAAAATCGCAACCCGGCTGTTGCGTCCTTGTCCGCCAGCACCAACCGCGAACCGCCTTCGAAGAAAGCCGCTTGATTGTCGGGCGAAAAGGCAGGATACGACGGAGGACGCGGCCCGGCCTCGATGGCTCGCTTGCTCCATGAGCCTTGCTCCGCGTCTTGATCGAACGACCAACGCGCCACGGTGCGCGCATCGGACTTCAGCGGCAGCGTGGAATCGTTTTGCGGTTCGTCCGGAGCGTCGTTGTCTGAAGCGGGGAGTGCGCCGGCGAAGCCCAAAAGTACGATCAAGGCATGAAAGGAACTCATGACGGCTGGATCTCGCAGTGCAGAGGTCCGAAGATCGAACGGGAAGACGATGGCTGCTCACGCTTTAGGAAGCGCTCGCCAGGGCAGGGAATGGTTATCCTACACCACGTTCACCGGGGCCGCAAACTCGGCTCCGGGCCAATTGAAAGCCGGCACGACTTGAGCGTGTGTCGGTTCTGTGGCCGAGATATGTGCCGCAGCCGCAGCGGTTCAAGAAGAGTCGGCAGCGCGTGAATTATCGCGGTGTCGTGGCCCGCCGTGGCTCGCCGAGTTGCTTGTGAAAGAAGTCGGCGGCAATGTCGACCGTCTGGTCGAGCCAGGGCTGGCTCATCCAGAACGGATGCGGGGCGTCTTTGAGCGTGTGCAGCGACGTTTCGATGCCCAGGGCGCGAAGTTTTTCCTGCATCTCGGCGCGGCCAATTTTGAGCGAATCCTTTTCGCCTTCGATGAAGATTGTCGGCGGGACGCCCGAGCGCACGTGCGTGATCGGCGAAGCCTTGGCGTAAAGCTCTGGCAGTTCGGCGCACGAGCCGCCGAAGAAGGCGATGGCCCCGGGATTGGTCTGGTTCTTACTGGCCGCGACCAGATCGGCCGTGGCGGCCATGACAATGCAAGCCTGCACGCGGCTGGAGAATTCGTGGTTCGGGCCCTCGCCTTCAAACTCCGTCAGACCGCTGGTCATGGCCAGCAGGCCCGAAAGATGTCCGCCGGCCGAACCGCCCATCACACCGATGTGGTCCGGGTCGATCTTGAATCGGGCCGCATGGGCGCGAAGATATCGAACGGCGGCTTTGCAGTCGTCGAGTGCGGCAGGGTACTTGGCTTCGCCGGATAGCCGATACGAGACCAGCGCCGTGACAAACCCGCGCGTGGCCAGACGCTCCATCATCGGGCGATCGCTCTGGACCTGGCGAGCCCGCCAGCCGCCGCCGTGAATGTCGAGAATCGCCGGATACACGCCGGGTTGATCCGGGACGTACACGAAGATCTCGACGTCGTGTTCAGGATGCCGGGCTAGAACCTCGGTAATGAGCGTAACGCCCGGCGGAGTTCCGCCGCTACTTGTTTCCATTTGGGCGCGGCTGCGGCTGCCGGCTGCGACGCCGGAGCCTTGTTCTCTGCCGAACGTATCTCGGTGCCAATGGAAACAAGCAGGAGCAATCCCAGGAAGGTTCTCATGAATATGAATCTTTCGTTGCCGGCGCGGTGGTTCTCAGCACAGAAGCAGGAACACTGATTCTACGGCTGCGCCAAGGGAGAATGAAGCCCCCGGCACGGCAACAGCCGCATCGCGAACGCGGCGGAGCCCGATCCAGGACGCGCAAGTTCAAGCCAGGGAGGCAGGGAAATATCGGCATTCAGGCCGGCAATCGAAGGGGAATCGTCCGTGCGCTGGCAGATGCGAGAGCGAGGGCTACTCGAGGCCGTTGGCGCCGGCCAGAGGAACCTGGGCGCCGCCAACGCTGCCGCTGCGAGTCATCGCCAGGAAGCGCGGCTCGAGCATATAGCCGAAGCTGAAGTTGTTGAGGTATTTGTTGTACGAGAAGCTGAGGCTCGTCAAGAACGATTCGCCGACTCTCGTCAGAGTAAGCTGATTGCCGACCATGCCCAGCCCGAGGACGTCGAAAGACACCGACGCCATGGAGACCCACTTGGGACTCATGCGGTAGGTGTAAGAAGTCGTCAGCAGGTTCGAATTGAACGGATCGATGGCTCCGGGAACGACAGGTCCGTGCAGCGCGTTGAAGCCGACGAAGAGAGTGCCGCGCGGGGGCGCGAAAGCTGCAGGCCGACGGTGGTGATCTTCTCCCCCTCGTTGAAGAAGTCATACATGCCATAAGAGACCAAGGTCAACCGGTCGCCGATGTGCCACATGAAATTGTAGTTGGCCAGGCCGACCGCCGCGCCGAAATTGTCGCGCGATGCGTCGGGGAAGAATACCGCGTTGGTATCGAGCGTAATCCAGTCGATGATCCGCCGGCGATCCGGTGGGCCGCGCTTGGTCTGCCAGCGTTGTTTGATTCCGAAACGAAAGGCGGCCAGCGTGTCGGCGATTTCCGGCGTGGGATTGGTCACCGAATTCGCCAATCCGCTACGCAGGGCATAGAAACGGTCGTCGAATTGCAGTGGCGTCGTGCCGCCGAAGGTTTCGGTGGCGAAACGGCGTTGGAAGAACTCTTGCGCATCGTCTTGCAGCGGGTTGTATTGCGCCAGGTTCGTCATGCTCTGATTGGCTTCCGACATCGACAAGTCGCCTTCGAGCACGATCTTGTGGGCCACGCCATGGACGTTGAACAGCGTGCTGTCGATATTGGGATTCGCGGTCCAGAAGGGAATGCTGCCTCGCACCCCGCCGACACCGTACACGCGCGACAAAGATTGCCCTTGGAGATCCTGTCCCCAGTACGCGAATTGACCCAAGGCATAGGGCACCAGCTTGGCCGGGCCGAGGTCGATCGGCAGGTCAACCTCGTGCGTTGTGTTGACAACCGCGCCGGTCTTCGACCCGTTCACTTCCCAGGGGAGCGGATTCTGGATCAGCAGGCTTTGCTCGCTGGCCGGCAGGTTGTAGACCTGCATGCTGGAATACGAGCCCGTGGTGTGCTCGTAATACGTCAGCTTGTCGTTCAGCAGCGATTGCCCGAGCAGATAGTGATCGAGCCGCGGAAAGTTCTCGGTCTGCGTGAGGAAGCTGTTCAGCCGCACGTCGAGGCTGACGCCGTACGACTGATTCTCGGAGAGTCGCTTGACTTCAATGCCGGTCGTTTCGTCCTTGGTCGAGTACCACTCCTGAGTGAAGTACTGTTCCAGGAAGTCGACGTCGCTGATCTTGCCGACTTCGCCGGTGATGCGCCAGTTGTCGGCCAGGAATTGGCGTTGGCGACCCAGGATGCGATAGCGGTTTTCCGTGGGGGGCTCGATGTTGTAGCGGTTGCTGCCCAAGCGGTCGAGCCCCGTGTCATGCACGTACAGTCCATCGAAGAAGCCCGACGTCAATCCGTTCAGGCCGAGGAACGAGTCTCGTTGGTACGTGACGGTGGTGCCGCCGCCCGGCCCGCGCAGGCTGAAGTAATCGGCGTTGATCGTCCAGTTGACGCCCACCGGCTTCTGCGTCATGCCGAGTAATTGGAAGCCGTCGAACCCGGTCAGGAACTGCACGCCGAAGATCTGGTCCTGCTTGTAAATGAAGCGGCGGACATAATAGGACGGTTGCGACAGGTCGGTTGCCAGCACGGGCCAATAGAAGACCGGTACCGGGCCCAGAAACAAGAAATCGTTCTTGCTGGTGGCCATTTGCTGGTGCGCGATCAACTGCTCGCCGGTCGCCGGATCGATTTCCGGCTGGCCAGTGAGGCGGTTGACCACCGGCTTCTGGATGTCTTCGAAATAAACGTCGCGTGCCTGCAGCCGATAGCCGGGAGACTCGGCCCGGCTCGATGTGAGCGTGGTGTTGTGCGCGAAGAACCGATCGCGGCCAGTTTGCTGAACGAGGTCGGCCCGCAATCGCAGCAGCCCTCGGTAGCTGGGCACGGGGGTCAGCATGTCGACGTTCAGCACCGTGCCGACTTCGTTGTTGACGTCGTAGTACATCCGCTCCGCTTGGATGACGCGTTGCCCCTGCCGGAACACGATGTTCCCTTCCATGTAGATCTCCAGCGGCGTGTTGTCGCTCTGGAGCGTCTGACCGTCGAGGTCGGGCTGAGTGCCGGACTTGGTCCAGATCACCATCCGATCGGTGGAAATGTCCAACGAACCGACGTTGGGCATGCCGTCGATGATCAGGTTCACGCCGGTCGTAATGACGGCCACCCACTCGTCGCCGGCCGGATTGGGGAACCACTGGGCCTGAACCTTGACCGCGCTGCGCGGAAACGCCCGCAGGCGGCGCGTGCCCGATGGCAACGTGCCGGGTTGCACGGCGGCTCCGTCGTTTTGTGCGAACTGGCTGCGATGAATCTGACGATTGGCGAACGGATCGCGCTTGGCCAGCGCATTGCGGTACACGTCCGGCTTGACGACCGGCTCGGCTTGCGGGTTCTGCACGCGCACTTCAATCGGCGAGATCGAAAAGAATTCGCCCAACCAACTGCTGTCGGTGAGCTGATACGGAAAGCCCGCGCACTGGTAGTCGATGCGGACGTTGCCTTCCAAATACGTGATGACCAGGTTCTGGCGATTGCCGAACTCGCCGCCGCGGCGGATCCACAGCACGGCGTCATCGCTGCGGGCGGTCGTCAGGCCTTGGCTCAAGAAGCAGTGGCCGTGCAGAATCCAAACTTCGTACGCGCCCTGGTTCCAGCGGTTGGCCTGATCGGCGCCGAAGACGATGGTCTGGTTCTCGTCGGGCTGCGGCATCTCGACTTCGGCGTGAGCGCTCGAGCACGACAGAGCCCAGACGCTGAGCGCCATGAGCGCAGCGACTCTCATCGCTCGCGTTTTGAAGCGCGCGCGCGTGATCAGCCCTGATGCGGCCAGCAAGCGAGTCAGCAGATGCAGACCCTCGCCAAGAGGTACAGCGTCCCGAACGGGGCGCGCGTACCCAGACCTTAAAATGAAGTGACGCAAGTTTTTAGAGGTAGAAGCGGGCGGGATTATAGGAGCGTCGCGGCCCATGGGTCAAGGTATGTTGCGGCGGCGGTCGGCGTTTCCAATTCCATATCTGGAAACGACTTATGGCGCCGGCAACGCAACCCTTTGCAGCATCTCGAACGGACCTACGGTCGAGGCTCGAAAATAACGCTCGCCGACGGCTGGCTTTCAACCTGCCTGCCCGCAGCGCTAGCAGGCACATTGCCGAGGGTGGCGAGACCGATTGGGCAGTGTTTTCCCCACTCTGCCTTCCGCACCGTGCGGCTTATTCCTGCAACGAGTAGAGCACCACGTTGATGCCAATGCGCGCAGCGTCTTCGCGCGTGTAGCCAGGACATTCCAGCGAATCATGACGCTCCAGGGCACAGCTCAAGTCGTAGTGCGAAAAGATTACCCCGTAACCGCTGCCAACCTTGACCCCCTCCAACTCGGGCTCTGCTTCGATTGCCACGGCGCTGGTCCCTCCCTCGGCTCGCGGACGCAGCTCGCGGCGCGAAACCTGGTGCAGATCAAAGCCCCCGAATTGCGTCGAGAACAGCGGATCGGTGGCCGGGATGGGCTTGAGCTTCTGATCGGGGAAGGTCAGCTCCATTTCGCGGCGAAACGAAGCCGCGAATTCTTCGCTGCTGCAAATCGCGTCGGCAAACAGCATGCCACCCCGATCGACGACGTAGGTCCGCAATTGCTTGCGCTCGACATCGGAAAAATGAAACGCGTGGCGGCCGTGCATGAAGAGCAGGTGATAGTCGAAGATCCGCGGATCGGTGAGCGGCAGGGCCTGTTGATCGGTGCTGATGCGCAGCCCCGCTTCGCGCGAGACGGTCTTCAGCAGGTTGACCAGCGCACCGGGCGCCACGTTCCAACCGCCATTGTGTCGCAGCTTGGAGACGTACAGCTTGGCGCGTTCGAATTGGTTCCGCTGCTTGCCGTCGTCAGCGAACTGGGGGATTTCCAGCTTGAACTTCAACTCCCGATTGGTGGCATAGGCCAGCACATTGATGCCGACACTGCGGGCCGCGTTGACCTTGGCTTGCACCGCGGCGGGGAATTTCGGCGGACGTTCGGGTCGAGCCAGTTCCCAATAGCAGCCCAAGTTCTCCGGGCAATAGGCCACGCTCGTACGGCAACCGGCATCAATGCCCCACAGCGGCGGCGCCTGGTCCGGATCGATTCGCTCCTCGGCGCCCCAGATAGGATGCTCGGGGGACAACAGGTGGAGCTTGTGTTCCGGCTCGGGGAACACCTGCTCCATCAGTTGGCGAAAACCAGCATCGAAACCGTTGTCGTCGCAACAAGACTCGGCGAACAGGAACCCGCCGCGGTCGATGTATTCGCGGAGCAGCTTGATTTGTTCCGGGGTGAAATCAGGTTTGTGTTGCCCGCTGATGAACAGCACGGGCGTCTGGTTCAGATCGTCGGCCGTGGCCTGGTTGATGTCGATGACTTGCCAGGTCATTTCCCGGCCCCAGCGTTTTTCGACATAGCCGGTGAGGTTGGCCAGATCGGTGCGGTGGTGATTCCAATCATCAGGAGGATCATGTTTGAGTTTCGAGACCAGCACCGGTCTGCGCCCCTTGGAGAGGAACAGCAGGGCCAGGCTCGTGGCAATGTGCGGGTTGTCCTCGCTATGCCCGACTCCTTTCCAGAAGCCGGCCAGCTCTTCCTGGGAATTGACCAGGAATTCTGCCCCTTCGCGGTACCAATCGTGGCGGCCGATGAACCGTTGATTCGTCAGCCGGCCGACGCGTTCCAGGCCATACAGGTAGTAGAGGAGATAGATCTGGCCGCCGCGATCCCCGGGATTGTTGTGGACGCTGAAGTGCTGGCCCAGCCAGGCCAGGCCTCGCTCGACGGAGTCGTCGTCAGCGGGCTCTCCGCAGCAGCGTACACGGTCGCCATCGACTTCGGCGTCGCCCCGGTTGAGACGTTCGGAAGCAATGACCATGGCGGAAATGCCGGCGCAGGTCATGCTGCCGGTTCCGTTGAGCCCTTCCATGTAGCCCCAAGAGCCGTCGACGTTCTGCGTTCGTTGCCAATAGCCCAGCACGCGGCGCCAGGTTTCATCCTTGACCGTGACGCCGGCGCGTTCTGCCTGGTTGAGCGCGAGCAAAGCAAACTGGCTGTTCGAGTTGTCGCCTGCGCCCTGGACGTCGGAATATCCCCAAGCTCCCTTCTTGGCCCCCGCGATGAGTTGGTTGGTTTCCAGCAAGTGGACGTTATCCCGAATCAGCAGCAGATCTTTGAGCGGCTCGGCGTTGCACAGCACCATGGTCTGCAACGCCACGGAATACGTCATCTTCACGCGGATCTTGCGCATGTGATTGACTGCCGCCCGCACGCTGGGATCGGTCAGCGGCTCGCCGGCCGTCAACAGGGCCAGGGTGCAAAGCCCCGAGATTCCCCCGGGCAGCCCGGGCTGATCCGACCAGGAGCCGTCTTTGGCCTGTTCCCGCTTCAGGTAGTCGATTCCGCGTTGGATGGCTCGACGAACCTGTTCGGCGTCAATCTCGGCCCGGGCGACCTGTAAACAGGGAACGAGCGACAGAATAATCGCGAGGGCGGGCCCGAGTCTGGACCGCATGACGAATCCTTCCATGTCGTACAACGAACGCTCTCGCCTGGCTTCGCTGCCGCCCCGCGCGGGGGTGGCTCGTTGCTGGCCAGCGAGCGGAGTTATAGAATTGAAAGAGCGAGGCCCGCACTCCGGTCCGTGCGCAAGCCCTTCTCCGTCTCCAATATAGCAAGGATTCGCGTTGTCTACGAAGCCCCGCAGTCTCGGCGACGTTCTGCAAGAGTTCAGCCAACACCGCCAACTGATGCAGGAGGAGTTGCAAAAGGTCATCGTGGGCCAGGGCGACGTCATCGAACAGCTCTTTGCCGCCATCTTTACGCGTGGCCATTGCCTGCTGGAAGGGGTGCCGGGGCTGGCCAAAACCTTGATGGTCAGCACCTTGGCCCGGATTCTCGACGTCGGCTTCAAGCGGATCCAGTTCACGCCCGACCTGATGCCTTCGGACATCACCGGCACCAACGTGCTGGAAGAGGACGAAAACGGTCGGCGCAGTTTCCGCTTCGTCGAGGGGCCGATCTTCACCAACATCCTGTTGGCCGACGAAATCAACCGCACGCCGCCCAAGACCCAGGCGGCCCTGCTGCAAGCCATGCAGGAACGAGAAGTTTCGGTCGGGCAGCAGACCTATACCTTGCCGGAGCCGTTCTTCGTGATCGCCACGCAGAACCCGATCGAGCAGGAAGGGACCTACCCGCTGCCCGAAGCCCAGCTCGACCGCTTCATGTTCAACATCAAGGTCGACTATCCGACGCTGGAAGAAGAGGAGCGCATTCTGGCTTCGACCACCCGCGGCGAACGGCCGGAGGTCCGCAAGGTGCTCTACGGACGGGCGATTCTGAACCTGCAAAAGCTGGTCAACTCGGTGGCCGTCAGCGAATACATCATCAAATACGTCTCGCGGCTGGTGCGCGCCACGCGGCCCAAAGACGATTCGGCGCCGGACTTCGTCCGCGAACTGGTCGATTGGGGCGCCGGTCCGCGCCGGCCAGTTCCTGATTCACGGCGGCAAGGCCCTGGCCGCGATGGAAGGCCGCTTCTCCGTGGCCATCGACGACATCCGTAAAGTGGCCGTGCCGGTGCTTGCGGCACCGCGTCAGCACCAACTTCCAGGCGCAGGCCGAAGGCATGACCAACGAGGACGTATCGTCCGCTTGCTGCGGGAAATACCGGCGCCGGAGATTCCCAAATTTGAAGGTTGACGGTCCATGGCCCCATGAGCACTGCCGAGAAATATCTCAAGCCCGAGGTGATCCGCCAGATCGGCCGGCTCGATCTGCGCGCACAGTTCATCGTGCAAGGGCTTCCTGCAAGGTTTGCACGCCAGTCCCGTTCCACGGCTTTTCGGTTGAGTTCAGCGAGCACCGCAAATACACCACGCGGCGACAATCCGCAGGACATCGACTGGCTGGTCTATGCCAAGACCGACAAGTACTACATCAAGAAGTTCGAGGCCGAAACGAACATCACCGGCTACCTGGTGATGGATCTGAGCCGTTCGATGGGCTACACCTATCGCCAGACAGTTGACCAAGTTCGACTATGCCATTTGCCTGGCCGCGGCGCTTGTGCTACCTGATGATCCATCAGCAGGACCCGGTCGGACTGATCACGTTCGACGAAAAGATTCGCGACAGCCTGCCGCCGCGCTCGAAGCGGACCCAATTGGGCAATGTGCTGTCGCTTGCTGTCGCGATCTGCAAGCCATCGGGCACAGACGGAGATTGCCAAGAGCCTGATTCAGGTCGCCGCCATGCTGCGGCATCGCAGCCTGGTGATGCTGTTTACCGATCTGCTGGCCGATCCCGAACCGTCCTGCAGCGCCTGCGCCGTCTGCGGCATGGCGGCCACGACGTGATCTTGTTTCATATTCTCGACGAGGCCGAAGCCCGCTTTCCGTTCGAGGGCATGATCGAGTTCGAGGAGCCGGAAACGCACGAAAAGCTGAAGGTCGACGCCGGCGGTTACAAGGCCGTCGTATCTGGCCGAAGTCGAAGCCTTCTGCGATCGCTACCGGCGCGAATGCCTCAAGAGCGGCATCGACTATGTGCGGCTCGACACGAGCATGCAATTCGACAAGGCTCTGACCGAATACCTGGTCAGCCGCCGGGCGAGGTGCTGAGCGGATGGACATGTTCCTCAACCCTGGCCTTGTTGGCCGGCGCCGGCACTGGCGGCCGTGCCCGATCCTGCTGCATCTGATCATGCGGCAGAAGCCGCGGCATCTGGAGTTTCCGGCGCTGCGGTTCATCCAGCAGCGCCACGAGCTCGAATCGCCGGCGGTTACGGCTGCGGCAGCTGCTGCTGCTGCTGTTGCGGATGGGCGTCATCTGCCTGCTGGCCTTGGCGCTTGGCCCGGCCGACCGTCGATGCCCGCGGGATGCTCGGCGACCGCGAAGGGCCGGTCGCCGCTGGCCTTCGTGTTCGACACGCAGCCGCACATGGTGTATCGGCACGAGAATCAAACTCGCCTGGAAGCCGCCCGCGAAATGGCCCTCTGGATGCTTGCCGCGCCTGCCGGAGGAAAGCCAGGTGGGCGTGCTCGATTCGGCCGCACCGACGAGCCGGTGTTCCAGGTCGATGCTGGCGCGGCCAGGCAGCGCATTCGGTCGGCTTGACGCCGCCAGCGCGGGTCGGCCCGTTGTCGACTGCTCGAATCGGCCGCCGAACTGCTGGCCAAGAGCGACCTGCGGCCGCGAGATTTATGTGTTCACCGATCTGGCCCGCGGCGGCTGGTCGCGCGAAGCCGCCGGCCAGATTTCACAGCGTTTGCAGGATCTGCATGGCGCCAGCCTGTACCTGATCGATGTGGGCGTGGAAAAGCCGCAAGATTACGGCCTAGGCGAAGTTCGCTTGTCGAGCCAGGTTTTGGCCCGCAATACGCCGCTGGGAATCAGCACGGATTTATCCGCCACGGGAGCGGCAGGCGAGCGCGTGGTGGAATTGTATCTGCTCAATAGTTCGGGGAGCGCGGAACGCCGCGGTCGCGAGACCGTGCCGGTCAGCCCGGGAGCAGCCACTCCGATTGAGTTCACGGTTACGGCCGTGGACCAAGGAACGCGGCAGGGCTATTTGCGGATCATCGGCGAAGACGGACTGGCGGCCGATGACGTGCGTTATTTCACGGCCGAAGTCCGCTCAGCCTGGAAGTTGCTGGTGGCCGCACCGCAACCGGCCGCGGCGCAGGCCCTGTATCTGAGCGAGGCCTTGGCTCCAGCCGCGTTTCGCAAGAACGGTCAGGCTCGTTTCAGTTGCGACGTCGTTCCGTATAGCGAGCTTTCGCGCACGCTGCTCGATCATTACGCGGCCGTATTTTTGCTCGATCCGCCCGCCTTGGCCGACTCGGCCTGGCAACAATTGGGCACGTATGCGGCCTCGGGCGGCGGAGTGGCCTTGATCCTGGGCGAAAATGCGAAGCCTGAAGAGTTCAACAAGCCCGCTGCCCAGGAACTTCTGCCCGGCACATTGGGCGACCAGGCTCGAATGCCCGACGGCGATCTGTCGCTAGCGCCCGAAGAGAGCGGGCACCCGCTGCTGGCCAAGTTTCGGCCGTTGCGCGGGACGATTCCTTGGGAAGCCTTTCCCATCTATCGCTATTGGCAATTCGCGACGCTTGCCACCGGCGCACAGACTGTCATTCCCTACAGCAACGGCCGGCCGGCGCTGGTTGAGAAGCCTCTGGGCAAGGGGCGCGTCGTGACGATGACCACTCCTCTTTCCGAGTCTCCGCAGCGGTTCGATCGGCGATCGCTGGAACCTGCTGCCGACCGGTTTCGAGCCCTGGCCGTTCGTGATGCTCTCCAACGAGTTGGCTCTGTATCTGGTCGGTGGGACGGAAAGCCAATTGAACTATCTGGCCGGCCAGAGCGCCGTGTTGCCGTTGGACGAGCACGAGCGTCATCCGACCTACCAGGTGGTTACGCCCCGCGACCAGTTCCTGCAGGCTCCCAATACGCAGGCGAGTGCGATCATCGTCACCGCGACCGATTCTCCCGGAAACTACCGGGTCAAGGCCGGGGGCGAGGCGGGCTTCGATCGCGGCTTCAGCGTCAATCTACCGCTGTCGGCCACGTTGCTTGACCGCATCACCGAGCCCGAACTCAAAGAACTTTTCGGCGACTTCAAGTTCCGTCTGGCGCGCGAGCGAGAGCAGATCGAACGCGAAGTCAGCACGAACCGCGTGGGTCACGAATTGTTTCCGCTGCTGATCGCCATCGTGGCCGTGATGTTGGGTTTGGAACACGTGTTGGCAAATCGGTTTTATCGGAATAGTTAGAGCCAGCCCGGCAATCGCGCGTTATGCAAATGTCGTTCACACCCGTCGGCAGCTACTACCTGGTGGCGATCCTGGTCGCCGTGCTGCTGGCGCTGCTGATGCTGGGCCCGGCGCGCGACAAGGTTTCGATCGGGCGGCGCCGCGTATTGATCGGTCTGCGCGTGCTGGTCATTCTGCTGGTGCTGTTGGCCATGCTGCGCCCGACGATCGTGCATACCGAGATCGTGCGGCAATCGGCGACGGTCGTCGTTCTGGCCGACCGCTCGCGCAGCATGCAGGTGGCCGACGTCGCGGGCAAGAAAAGCCGTTGGGAGGCCATGGCGTCGGCCTTGGAAGACGTTCATCCGGCCCTGCGCGATCTGCGTGAACTGTTCGAGGTCAAACTCTACACCTTCGACGGCGAAACCTTTCCGATCGACATTGGCAGGTCGACGTTGGACTTGGGTCCGGGCCCTGTCGGTCAACAGACGGCCATCGGCGCGGCGCTCGACGACGTCTTGCGCCGCGAGGCCGGCAAGCGGCTGGCGGGCGTCATTCTGCTCAGCGACGGCGCTCAGCGTGTTTCGCCGCCACGCGACACGCCGCCTCAGGTGCCGGCTCGCCGTCTGGCCGATCTCGGTTATCCGCTCTACACGGTGCCTTTAGGGCAAGCCCGCGGCTTGGGCCAGGCCCGTGATTTGGCCATCGAAGATCTGCTGGTGCCGCAGCAGATTTTTGTCAAGAACCGGCTCGACGTGCAAGGCACGTTGCGGGTCGAAGGGTTCGTCAACCAGGAATTGCTGGTGCAAATGCTGTTTGAAACGTCGCCCGGCAAGATGGAAGCCGTCTCCGCCAGCCGCGTGCAAGCCCGCCAGGATGGCCAGCGATTGCCAATCCAGGGGCACTACGTGCCGGAGCAACCGGGCGAGTACAAGGTCACGCTCCGAACGCCGGCTTTGCCCGGTGAAATGGTTACGACCAACAATGAAATGAGCACCTTCGTGACCGTTCGCAAAGGCGGTCTGAGCGTGCTCTACATCGAGGGCGCAGTTCGCGTCGAGCAGAAATTCATCCGCCGCTCGCTCGATCCGTCGCCCGACATCAAGGTCGATTACGTCCGCATCGATGCCCGGCGCAAGGAAACCCGTCCGCCTGATTTGAAGGAGCGTTTTCGGCCCGGCAGGTACGACGTCTACATCTTCGGCGACATCGACGCGCAGGCCTTTGACGAATCGGAGTTGGCCCAATTGGCCAAGACCGTCAACGACGGCGCCGGGTTCATGATGCTCGGCGGCGAGCATAGTTTCGGCGCCGGCGGCTATGGGCAGACTCCGCTGGCCGACGTTCTGCCGATCCACATCGACCGCTTCGAACGCCAGAATTTCGACGAGCCGATCCGTAGCGATTTGCACCTGACAGGCAGTCTCCATATCAAGCCGACACCGATCGGTCAGACGCAAAGCTTGATGCAGTTGAGCACGCGCGACAAGAACAACGTAACCTGGTCTGTTCTGCCGCCGCTCGATGGCGCCAACCGCTTCCGCGATCTCAAGCCAGGGGCGCAAATGCTGGCCGAATCCGACCAGGGCCAACCGCTGTTGGTTGCCAAGGACTATGGCGCCGGTCGCGTGCTGGCGTTTGCCGGCGATTCGACCTGGCGATGGTGGCTGAAAGGCTTTGCGGCCATCCATCGTCGCTTTTGGCGGCAGACGATCCTCTGGCTGGCGCGCAAGGACGAGAGCACGGATGGGAATGTCTGGATCGCCATCGATCGTCGCCGCTATGGACCGGGAGAGCGGGTGGAGTTCCGTGCCGGCGCCAACGCGCCCGACGGCACCCCCGTCGTCGGGGCGCTATTGACCGGCGAAGTGCAGTTGCCGGGCGGTTCGAAGGGCGCTCTGCGACTGCGGCAAGATGGCGCCGAAACGGTGGGGATGTTTCTCGATGCGCAGGCCTCGGGCGACTACACGATTCGCATACAAGCTGCTTACAACGGCCAGGTGCTGGGCTCGGCACAATCGCGATTCCTGGTCTACGAGCAGGATCGCGAGTTGGAGAACCCCGCGGCCGATCGCGGAGCGCTGGAGAACCTGGCCATGATGACCGGTGGTCGGGCGCTCGCGCCCGAGCAGCTTCCCGAGCTGCTCGAACAACTCAAACATTCGGCCCACAACTTCGAAGTCGAGACACAAGCCCGGCGAACGCTGTGGGACACCTGGCCGTTCTTTCTGGCATTCATTGGCCTGCTGATCGTCGAATGGTTCTTGCGCAAGCGCTGGGGCTTGGTGTGAACGGCTCACCGATTTCCCGCACACTTTGCCTGCCGTGACGGCCGACGATACATTCGAGCCATGAAATACGAAGAATTTGGCCGGAAATAAACGCGCATGCACGGAAATGAAGAAGACCAGTGTGCCGCACGTCATTTTTCCCTCGTTCTTATTCGCGTGCATTCACGTGTATTTCCGGCCTCATTTCCTCCGCTCCTTTCAGAATTGATGCACGACACGGCGCCATTCCACTTTGCTCTTCTGGAAATTGATGAGCAGCGCGAGACGCTTCCCAGTAGCCTTCAGGTCGTTCAGGCATTGGGCCAGATGCTCGTTGGTGAACTGGTCAACGCATTTCAGCTCGACAATCAGCCGACCATCGACCAACAAGTCGGCAAAGTATTCGCCGACGGGCTCGCCCTTATAGGAGACGCGGACCGCGGCTTGGGCGTCGGCCGGGATGGACCGCAATCGAAGCTCACGCAGCAGTGCCCTCTCGTAGACCTTTTCCAGAAAGCCGCCGCCCAGTTGGTTCGCGACCTCGTAGGCGGCTCCAATGACTACCTCGGCGAGTTTGTCCAACGATGCACGTTCGTCAGGGTCCATGCGTACCGCCCTTTCTGCGGAATGCGAAGAAGAAACGAAAGAAAAATGGGGCCGGGAATAGAATGAAGCAGAATTTGGCCGGAAATGAACGCGAATGCACGGAAATGAATAATCCAAGAACGCTCTGTGTCCATTCCGCTTTCTTATTCGCATGCATTCACGTGTATTTCCGGCCCGATCGTTTTCCCGTTTTTTTCCGTACCGCAGAAACAGTACGGTGCGCCCGATTGCATTGAGCGGCATGCTCAATACCTATAGTTCCATTCGTGCCGGGCGTACTTCTCTTCAATCAACCGCTCGACCAACTCGGCCTGCGGCGGCGTCGCGGCCTCGTTCGCACTCCAAACGTCACGTAGCGCGTCGGACAATTGCCGGGCGCGATCGGAAGATTGGTGACGAACTCCCGGTGGTTGCGGCCACCGCGGTAATCGGGCACGCGCGGCGGCATGCACAGACACTCTTCGATCAATTCTAAATCAAAGTCGTAGAGCATCGTGCCGTGATAAAGTAAGTGCTGGCGGCGGCAACGCACGCTGTTGCCTGAGAACTTGCGATCGTGGTACGTCAAATCGCAGATGCCGCGCCGGGCAGCACCGGGCAGCAATCGCGAGATAGCGCTCAGGAGTGTCTCCATGACCAGGCTATGCGCTGCTTCCAACGAGCGTAGCGCCGGCCTGAGTTCGTAGCTCAGCACTACGGCATACATCAAACACCCCGGGCCGGTGACGATCGCTGCGCCGCCGCTGGTGCGCCGCAGGATGGGAATGCCGCGCCCACGGCAGGCTTCTTCGTGTACTTCGCGGTTGACGTGCGACGAGCGCCCCACGACCACCAGCGGCGCAATGGGCTCCCAGATGCGCAACGCTTCGCGAGGCTCGTTCGCCGCTTCGGCCTCGTCGAGCAAGGCTTCGTCCAGGGCCAGGTTCTGTTCGTGACGGTCACAGTTGACAGCAAGAAACTGCATATGCTTGCCTTGAATCTTCGCCGCTAGAAGGAAATGTGGATGAAATGCGCCGATCGACCCGTGGTCGCGATGGCCTCGGCACCTTGAACTCGATCGCCGTCAGACCTAAACTCAGGACTGTCCCTGATTCTCCCCTTCCGAGCACGCCGATGTCTTCGTCTCCCGAAACTCCCCGCAAGGTCTCCCCGGAGGATACTCTCCCACCGGTCGAGCCGCCTAACGCTACGTTCATCATTCAGTTGTTCGTCGTGCCGGCCGTGATCGTGGCCATCATCGTCGTGGTGTGGACGTTGTTCAACTGGCTGGCCCAGATGGGGAACGATCCAATGTCGTTCGTGCGAGCGTTGGAGCGGAACAACGAGGCGCGCTGGCAGGCGGCCGTCAACCTGGCCGATGCCCTGCGCGATCCGCACAATGTGGCCTTGAAGCAGAATGCGGCCGTGGCCCGGAAGTTGGCCGACGTTCTGACCACCGAGATCGAAACCAATCCGGCGGACAAATCGTCATTGCAGTTACGCGTGTACCTCTGCAACGCGTTGGGCGAGTTCACCGTGCCCGACGTGGTGCCGGCCTTGGTCCTTGCCGCCACGGCGGGGAAGGAGCCCGATGAGAAGTACGTGCGATTCGCGGCCATCAAGGGGTTGGCCGTGTTCGCCGCAAACCTGGGGCCGCGCGATGCGTCGCTCCGCGCTGAAATCGAACCGGTGATGCTCAAGGCCTCGCAAGACGACGAGCCCCTGATGCGTTCAACGGCCGCCTTTGCGCTGGGAGCCTTGGGCGGCGAGCAGGCGCTCGCGCGATTGAAGCAAATGCTCGTCGACGCCAATCCCAATGTTCGCTTCAACGCCGCCACGATGCTGGCCAGTCAGGGCTCGATGGCCGCCGAGCCCGTGCTGCTGGAAATGCTCGACGTCAAGTCGACGGCCGGCTTGGATATCGAAGGCGAACAGGAATTGCGGGAGCAGAAACGCGAGACGATTCTCACTAGCGCGCTGCGCGCCGTGAAGAAACTAGCAACCACCAACTCATCGGCCGATCTGAGCAAACTGCGCGAGGCGGTTGTGGCAGTCTCTTCGAGTAAACTCGGCCCGCGAATTCAATCGGAAGCTCTGGACGCGCTGAAAGCTCTCGATCAGCGCAGCTCGCAATCGACAGGCTCAAAATAGCGGCTCGCATTGAGCATCGCGCGACAGCATTGTTGCGAGCGTGTTAAACACTGTCGATTGTAACGATTGTTCTGCTTGGGGCGTGTATCCTGCCGCTGGCGCTGCTTTGCCAGCAGCATGCGCAGGCTTGCTGGCGACGCATCTTTTTTTAGTCGCTGTGCGTCGGATGAAGCGAGAAAGAATCTTTAGAAAATTTCTATCGCCGTAACGCATTTGTCCGCCATAATTTCCTGTGCGACGTCGGTGATTTGTTAAAGTTTTCCGTTTGCAGTCCCACGTTTCGTCCGCCACATTCTCAGGGATAGGGTTTATCGAGGCCTATCCCACCAAGTTCGAACGATCTTAATGCGCGAACAAGACGTGGGAAGCGTACCGAGCACGAAGCCGCAACGAGCACAAAGCCACAAATTGACGAGACAACAAAGTTAGCGGTCGAACGACCGCGGGGTAAACGACTATGAAGACATTCTCTGCATTGTTCTCTGGGTTGGCGCTGGTGAGCCTTGCGCCGGTAACTTTCGAAACCGCGGCCATGGCTCAATGCGGTGTTGAGCCGTGCGGCCAATCTTGTGGCCCGACCTACCGGTTGCAGACCAGCACGGTCTACGAAGAGCGCCAGGTCACGGCTTACAAGGTTGAAGTCGACACGATTTATCAAGAGAAACAAGTTACCTCGTACCGGCCGGTCTGGGAGACGCAGACGCGTGAGCGTCGCTATACGGTCGCCCGCCCCGTTTTTGAAACCAGCGAGCGCGAAGATCGTTACACGGTGCTTCGCCCGGTGACGGAAACGCGGATCGAAGATCGCAGCTACGACGTGGCGCGCAATGTGTTTGAGACGCAGGAACGCGAAGAGCGCTACATGGTGCAGCGGCCTGTGTACGAGACGCAGGAGCGCGAAGAACGCTACATGGTACAGCGGCCCGTTTACGAGACCAGCGAACGCGACGAATGCTACACGGTCGCGGAACCGGTGACGACGTACCGCGCGGTGCAGGTCGATCAGGGCGGCTATGTCGATCAGACCATCTGCCGGCCGGGCGCCGTTCACAATCGCTTGTCCTGGCTTCCGTCGGCTTGCGCCGTCGATCCATTGACTGGCGCGTTGGCCTATCAGCGCGGCGGTCTGGCTTGGGTGCCGACACAGGCTCCCAGCCAGGTGCAAGTGTTGCGAGTCTGGCAACCGAACGTGGTCACACAGCAAGTTCCGGAAACCACGCTGGTCGCCCGCCAGCTGACCCGCAAAGTGCCGGTGCAAACTTGCCGGATGGTGAACGAAGAGGTGGTCCGCAAAGTGCCCGTGCAGGTCTGCCGCATGGTGCAAGAGGAGCAGGTTCGGCGGGTTCCTTATACGACCTGCCGGCAAGTGGTTGAGCGCGTAGAGAACAAGGTGCCCGTGCAGGTCTGCCGCATGGTGCCGGAAGAAGTGGTGCGCAAGGTGCCGGTCACGACCTGCAAGATGGCCTACGAAGAGCGCGTCGAGCAGGAGCCGGTGCGGGTGTGCCGCCAGGTTGCGGTCAGTGAAACGGTGCGGATTCCGCAGTGCGTTGAGCGCCGCGTGCCGGTAACATACACGTACCGTGTTCCGCGCACGATCGTTTCCAAGATCCCGCTCGATGCGTGTGGCAACGACATGGTGCCGGTGACGATGGCCCCTAGCCCGGTCATGGTCGTGCCTCCGTCCATGCCCCGAGCAGCGCCCCCAGCGGCCAATCGCCGAAGTTGGCGCCGCCGCCCAAGCCAGATCCCGAAGATGCCACCACTCCACCGTCGCTCGGCCCGAACGATCCGATTCCCGGGCCGATCGACGAGAATTCTCCCAAGAACCGGACGGGCGGCGCCGAGCACGTTTGCCCCGTCGAGCGATTCGCAGGGAAATACGAAGTAGCGCGGCGGCTCGCGAGTTTGCAACTGCCCCCTAAGACGGGGCCTGGGTTGTTTTGCTCAACCCGGGCCCCGTTTTTTATGCGCTCTGGGTGGGCGTGATTGACAGTCGCGCTGCGGGTCGGCACACTTCCAGAGACGTGCTGCGCGAGTTTCAATTCACAGCAGCGGTCGGCGTGTCCTTGAGTTCTTGCTTCCGGTGCCCCCCATGCCGCCGCTTTCTGCAGATTCAACGGAAATCTCGCTGACAGGCCGGCGCGTGGCTCTGGTCGGCAAGCTTTCCGGCATGGGCCACCGCGAGGCCCAGCAATTGCTGCGCTCGCACGGCGTTCTGGTTGCTGATGAGCCGGACGAGAAAACGGAACTTATCGTGGTGGGAGAACAGGACTTGCCGCTGGGCGATCTGCTCGGCGAGCAACTACGCGCGGCCATGGAAGCCGGCAGTCTGTCGGTGCTGACTGAGACCCAACTGTGGCAGCGGCTGGGTTTGGTCGAAAGTCAGCACAACGTCCACCGCTTATATACGCCGGCGATGCTCGCCGACCTGTTGCAGGTGCCGGTGGCCGTGATTCGTCGCTGGCATCGGCGCGGGCTGATCGTTCCGGCCCGGCAGGTGCATCGGCTCCCCTATTTCGATTTCCAGGAGGTCGCCACGGCGCGTCGGCTGGCCGAGTTGCTGTCCGCCGGAATGTCGCCGCAGGCGATCGAGAAGAAACTGGCCCAGTTGAGCCGGCTGTTGCCGAGTGTGCAGCGGCCGCTGGCCCAATTGTCGGTAATCGTCGAGGGCAAGCAGCTTTTATTGCGGCAGGGGGACGGCCTGATCGATTCGGCCGGCCAACACAGGTTCGATTTTGAGTCGATTGAAGCCGACTCGATTGCGGCCTCCGCGGGTGAAGAAGCGGTCTCGACCGTTCCCTTTGTCGAGCCTTCGCCGATTGCGAAGTCGCCCGAGCAACTTTGCGATTTGGCGGCCAGTCTCGAGGAAGCCGGCGAATTGGAGCCGGCCGCCGAGACGTATCGAGCCGCGCTGGCCGCCGGCGGGCCGCGGGCCGAAACTTGCTTCCAGTTAGCCGAGTTGCTGTATCGGCTGGGCGATTTGGCCGTGCGTGCGCGAACGTTATTACCAAGCGCTCGAGCTGGATGAGAATTATGTTGAGGCGCGAGCCAACTTGGGATGCGTGCTCGCCGAGATGGGACGCCTGGAGTTGGCCGAAGCGGCGTTCGCCGGCGCGCTCGTATCGCATCCCGACTATCCCGACGCGCATTACCACCGGGCGCGGATCCTCGACGAGTTGGGAAGAAGTGACGAAGCCGGGGGGCATTGGCGAGCGTTTTTGGAACTGGCGGCCGATAGCCCCTGGGCCGATCATGCCCGCGATCGACTGGCGCGGCCGATTGGCGAGTCAGGGAATTTGAGCGATTGACACCAGATCGGCCAAGCGGGTCGCAAAAGCGGCGTAACCTTGTATCAATAAAGAGCTTTTGCGTTTTTCCTGGTGGTTGATCGTAGGCTCTCTGCTTGGCAAACCTGCGCCAACAGCGTATTCTATACCCCTGTCAGGGTGGAGGGATTTTGTCAAGCTTGGCAGTTACCTCTACTGAGGCGCGCGCGAATACGATGCGGCAGCGCAGGGTTCTTCGCGCGAGCGACGGGCAAAACGGCCCGAAGTCCAGTGGGACAATGACGCACAATCGATGAAAGACTTTCTTTACGGCTACGAGCTGAACCTGACGACGTGGATGTACTTGTCGTCCCTGTTGACGATTGCCATCTACTTCAAATTCAGCCGGCTGTGGAGCTTGCGAAATCTCGATCTGCTGGGGCTGATCGCTCTGGCGCCGGGGCTGTTACTCGTGGGCCTGGCCGATGTCGAAAAGCAGCACATTGGCTACGTCTGGCTGTTCGCGACCGGGGTGTTCTTCCTGGTTCGCCTGCTGATGGATCCCATGATGGTGCGTCGGCCGTTGCTGGAGCCGAATCTGTCGCCCGGTGGATTGGCTTTCATCACGGTTTCACTGCTCGTATTTTTGCTGGTCAATGTGCTCACGAAAGATCCGCAGGATAGCGATCTGGCCGGCCCGCGGCGTTTGCGAGACCTGCTGTCGCGCAAGGATACGGCGGCCGAAGATGCCAGCGCCGCCAAGCTTGGGCCGGGTTACGCACCGCTGTATCTGTTGCCCGGCATTCCCATCGAGGCGCTGATTCCGCCGGATCCGCACCTGTCCGAAGAACGTGGCCGTTACGACGCCGACGTAGTTACCGCCCGCACGATGGCCATCCTTTCCCATCTGGTGGTGGTGATCGGCATGGTGTTGATCGGGTTGCGTCACTACGACAACATCCGCACGGGCATTGCCGCGGCGACGCTGTACCTGCTCTTACCCTACACGGCCGAAATGACGGGCCGCGTGCCGCACGTATTGCCGGGGGCCATTCTCGTACTGGCCATCCTGGCCTATCGCCGGCCGCTGTTGTCCGGCATGTTGATTGGCCTGGCGACCGGCACGATCTATTACCCGATTTTTCTGCTTCCCTTGTGGTGTGGGTTCTATTGGCAGCGCGGCCTGTTGCGGTTCGTGGCCGGCTTTGTATCGATGCTGGCAATCCTGATCGCAACGCTGGTCTTCATCTCCAGCGATATGCAGGCGTTCCTGGGACACGTCAAGAATATGTTTGGCTGGACCAGCTTCTCGCTCGATAGCGGCGTGCAAGGCTTTTGGGCGATCAGCGAATCGATGGGCCCTTATCGCATCCCGGTGCTGGTGGCGTTCGTCGCCATGAGTATGAGTTTCGCCTTGTGGCCGGCCCATAAAAACTTGGGCACTCTGTTGAGTTGTTCCACGGCCGTGATGCTGGGCACGCAGTTCTGGGACGCGCAGGGCGGCGGCATCTATATGGGCTGGTATCTGCCCTTGTTGTTGCTGACCGTCTTCCGCCCGAACCTCGAAGATCGAGTGGCCATCAGCACGCTGGGCGAGGGATGGTTCGGCAGGCGCCGGTTGCAGATTCGGCATCAGGCGGCTTGAGAACGAGCCGGCGCGTCAAGCTTTGTCGGGCGCCTTAGCGCAGCCGTGACGGGTCGCCGCCCACGCTGACGATGCTGCACGCCTGGATTGGCTCAAGGCCCAGCGCTTGGGCCGTGGCGACGACGGCAGGGCTTTCGCTGCCGGGGTTGAGCCACAATTCATCGCACCCTCGGGCGGCGATCTCCGGCAGCGTTTTGATCGCCACTTCCGGCGGCAGATAAACGCTGATGCGGTTCAATTGTCCGGCGGGGATCTCCGCCAGACTTCGATAGACGGTCAGGCCCTCAATCGTTCCGCCGCGAGGATTGACCGGGAAAACCGTATAGCCGCGTTCGATGAACGCCCGCACGGCCTTGTTGCCGAACTTCGCACGATCGGCGCTGGCGCCCAGAATGGCGATGGTCGGTGCGCTGAAGATACTGCCGGCGCGCTCACGAACGCATCCGCTCCTTATCCGCGTCGCGGATCCAGCATTTTGCCCTTGCGCTGGGTGGCCAGCCAATTCTTCCAGGCGGTCTTGTCGTAGTTGAAGTTGGCATTGGAAAGCGTGACCAGGGCGTCGAGGACCGACGGGTTCTGCAGATCCTGCGAAACAATTTTCGGCTGATTGCCGCCGAAACTGAACCCGCCCGCGCCGTTGGAGCCGAACGTCGTAGAATAGTTGCCTTGAGGCCCGCCGGGCACCAGCTTGAACTTGTGGTTCGTCACCAGGGCTTCGATCAGCGAAGGAATGGCCGAGGGGTCTTTCATGCGGGCCAGGGCGACCGCCGCGTGATTGACGATCTTGTTGTCCTTGTCATGCAGCTTCTGCAGGAAGTAACCCAACATCTCGGGATGCTTTCCCTCGTTGAGATAATCCAGGCACGATAGCCGCACTTCTTCGCTTTCGTCTTCGAGCGAAGACGTGGCCAGCATCTGGATCGCGGCCGAAGTGCCGCAATTGTTCAGCGCCTCGGCCGCCAGGATGCGCACCGATTGCTCGGAATCTTTCTCAAGCCACAGTGCCAAGGCCTTTACGGCCAGCGGATCCTTGATCTCGCGGATGCACCTCACGGCCTCGTCATGCCGCTCGCCGTCGAGCCAGTCACGCCAACGCTTCAGGCTCGCGTACCAGGTCTTCAGGGCCAGGTCGTCCTTTCGCTCCTGTTCGATGATCTCGATTTCCTGCGGCAAGCGCCAGCGGCCCTTGTATTCGACGTAGCCTCGCTCGGTCATGACTTCGTCTTGTGTCTTCCATTGACCGTCGAACTTGCTATAGCCCAAGGCGCTGCGGGCGCCGGCATGATTGGCATCGAGCTCGAGGATTCGCCGCAGATGGGTTTTGCGGGCATCGCTCAGATGGTTCGCGTGGCACCATTCGGCCAGTTCCCATTGCCCTTCGACGGTGTCGGGGAACAGGTGCCGCTTCTTGTCGTATTCGATCTCGGCCGGCTTGCGTTTGACGATCTCCTTCACCTGGTCTTTGGCCAGGGTCACGACGCCGCCCAGGTCGGTCTTGATCACGTACTTGTCGCGCGGTGCGTCAGGCGTCGTGACCAGTGTGCCCTCGATTTGTCCGCCGCTGCCGAGCACGAAGATATCGGCCCGTGCGGCCAGCGCCGCGCACGAGAAGAACAGACAACCCGCGGCAATCGTCCGGATCGGGCTCATGAGGTTGAAACGTCGCTCTATCGGCGCCTTGAAGGGGTACACTGGGGAACAATACGCCTGACGGCCGACCGCCTCTTGGCCTATTATAAATATGGCCGCTCAGCGGCGGCAACGATCAAATCGTCGGCTGCCGGATTTATCGCCTTTGCTGCTTGTGCGTGGGAGGACCGGTTGATGAGCGAGTCCGTCGACGAACACCGTGCCAACAGTCCTCAAGCGCTGCGGTGTGCGGTGGTTACGGTCAGCGACACGCGGACGCTCGAAACCGATAGCGGTGGCCAGGTCATCGTCGACCGGCTCCAGGCCGCCGGCCACGCGGTCGTCATTCGTAGGATCGTCCATGACGAGCCCGACCAGGTGCGCGGCGCCGTATGCGAACTTGCCGATCGGGGGGTGATCGACGCCGTGCTGTTGACCGGCGGAACAGGCATCGGCAGCCGCGATCAAACGTTCGAGACGATCTCCGAACTGCTCACCAAAACGCTGCCAGGCTATGGGGAATTGTTCCGCTGGCTGAGCTACCAGGAGATCGGCCCGGCTGCCATGCTCAGCCGAGCGCTGGGCGGTACCCGCGGGCAAACGGTCGTGCTGACCATGCCCGGTTCGCCCGACGCCGTACGATTGGCCATGGAAAAGCTGATCCTGCCCGAGCTGGGGCACCTGGTGCGCGAAAGCGCGCCGCTAAATCGAATGCATCCGCTTCGCGGAATTTCCGGATCGCCCCGTAAGTCGTGCTAGCACGAGTGCCCTGGAACGGCTGACGGCGTTGCGTTATTCTGCGCCCCCCGGAAAATGCCGAAACTTTCAAGGACGTGCCGGCCCGATTTCCGGAAGGGTCCAAGAGGACTGGCCCATGAAAAGCCCCCAGCCGAGGATCAACCAGGTGAAACGGACGCTCGTGTTGGCCATTCCCGTATTGCTGGCCGTTGGTGCGTGGCAACTCCTTCAGCGCTATGAGATCGAGCAAGGACCGCAAGGATTCCAACTGCGGCCTCGATCGGCTGCGAACTTGCCGATGGAGCACGGCGGCTCTTTGGTTGCACCGGCCGCCACGGGTCGACGCGATACGATCCGCCTGGCTTCGTTCGACGTCCAGCCGCTGGGAGAGCAGAAGCTTGCCAAGCCGCTGTTGGCGAAAGTGCTGGCCGAGACCCTTCGGCGCTTCGACGTGGTTGCCTTGCAAGGGATTGAAGCCACGGCCGAAGACGTGTTGGCAGGCCTGTTGCAGGTGATGAACGAGGACGGCGCCGGTTACGATTACCTGCTAGGGCCGCACGTCGGCCCCATGCCCAATACGCAGCAGTACGCCTTCGTCTTCAATACCCGAACCGTCGCGGCCGACCGCGGGTCGGTCTACACGGTGCAAGATCCTGACGACCTGCTGCGCTACGATCCGCTGGTGGCTGCCTTCCGGACGCTCGGTGGGCCGGAGAGGCAGGCCTTCACGTTTACGTTGATCAATGTTCGCGTCGATCCTGCCCGTGCTGCCGTTGAATTGCCGGCTTTGGGAAATGTATTGCGCCAGTGCGTGCAGACGGGCGTGGCGAGGACGATCTTCTGCTCCTGGGCGACTTCAACGCCGACGACCGCCGATTGCTGGCGGCCACTTCAATTCCTTATCTCAATTGTTGCATCATGAGCCGGCCGACCACGACGCGCCGCACGCAACAGACGGACAACATCCTGTTCGACGGACGCTCGGTCGGCGAGTTCGCCAATCATGCCGGCGTCTTCGATCTCCAGCAGGAGCTGGGCTTGAACCTGGCCGAGGCCCTGGAAATTGCCGACCATTTGCCGGTGTGGGCGGACTTTTACGTCAGCGAAGGCGGCGCCGACGCCATGACCGCCAGTCGCCGCACGACGCGGTCTGAATGATCGCACCCCCGTCGCCCTATTTTTGTAGACAAATTTTTGCTTGAAATAATGCCACTCGGTCTGCTAGGATTTCACGCAGTGCGAGGTATCGGCAGAGCCTGAAAACTGGTCAGGTATCCCAAGAGCCCGTCCCTGGTCGAAAGACCGGTGACGGGCTTTTTTTATTTCCCAAGACAATCTTTTTTTCGTTCCCAAGACAGGCCTTCGTGGAGAATCGCCATGACCCAATCGTCCACACCAACAAACGTTTTCGACGGTCTGAGCACTTTGCGGCAGGTGCTGGAACTGTTGGCCAACATCCGCGACCTGACCCAGCCGCTGACTTCGGCCGCCGGGCTCGAACAAGCACTGACCTCGCTCGTGCAACTGGCGAATCTCCTGGGCGTTAGCGCCACGTGGACGGCCGAATTGCAGTCGATTCTCACGGATCCGACCGTGTTCAACATCGTCCTGTTGGTCGTCCAGCAACTGTTGGGCAGCGGCAGCCAATCGGGAACGCCCAGCCCCAGCCCGTCGCCCGTGCCGGAGCAGACCCAGGCCGCTGCGATCGACGAGCAAACGTTGAGCCAATGGCTTCCATTCGTCACCGAGATCGTCGGCCTCGTTCGCCAGATCCGAGGTGAGCAATGACATCCACCGTGCGCGGCACCGGGCGCGTGTATCGGCTTCCCCCGTTCACGATCCACGCGCTCTTGCGAGCCGACCAGTTGAGCCAGGCGGTCGATTGGTCGCTGGCTGCCTATCAGATTCCCGACCTGTGGAAACAGACCGCGGGCCAGGGCGTTCGCGTGGCTGTGCTCGATACGGGCATCGACGCGACCCATCCCGACCTGGCGCCGGCCTTGGACGATGTGAAAGACTTTACCGGCAGCGCTTTCGGCACTACCGATCGCGTGGGCCACGGCACGCATACTGCCGGCACGATTGCTGCTCGGAACCAGGGGGTGGCCGTCGTGGGCGTGGCGCCGCAGTGCCGGCTGTTGATCGGCAAGGTTCTGGGCGACGACGGCAGCGGCATCGACCAGAACGTCGCGTCCGGCATCGACTGGGCCGTGCAATCCGGAGCCGATGTGATTTCCATGAGCATGGGCAGCCCGGTGCCCAGCCCGGCGATTCAGCAGTCTCTTGTGGCGGCGATTGCCGCCGGCAAATTCGTGATCTGCGCCGCGGGCAATGACGGGCGCGGCGCATCGGACGATGGCACGCCCGATGAGGTCGATTATCCGGGACGTTGGCCGCAAGCGATCGCCGTGGGGGCCGTCGACGAGCAAGGGCAAGTGGCCGACTTTTCCAGCCGTGGATCCGAAGTCTGCGTGGCGGCGCCGGGCGTCAACATCGTGTCGACCTTTCCCGGTGGCGGATACGCGCAGCTCTCGGGCACGAGCATGGCCACGCCCTTCGTAACGGCCGTCGTCGCGCTCAAGCTGGCCGAGTATCGAGCCGGCGGCGGTTCGACTACGCCCATTGCGCTGGCACAACTGCGTCAATGGTTGGCGCAAACGGCCACTCCGGCCGGCACTGCAGGTCACAACGATGAATACGGTTGGGGCCTGATCAATCCGGCCGGACTGTTGGCCGCGTCCGGCAGTTCAACAGCCGATCCGCCACTTCCAAACGCGGTTCCGGCAATTCAGTTTCCGGCGACCGTGGTGGTCAACGGCCAGGCGGTGGCCGGCGCTTTCGTCTTCACTCCAGGTGGATCATGATCGTGTCGTTGCTAATCCTCGTGTTTTCGCTGCTGCCTCCGTCAAAAGCGGTTGCCGCCGCCGCTCGCGACCTGGCGACTATCCCCGCCGAGCGCCAGGCGCAGACACGCTACCTGGTCTTGTCCGGCGACGACGTGAAAGACCGTCGGCGCAATGCTCAGGCCGTTGGCTACCTGCTGAACGCCGTCAGCCGGACTCGCACCGTCACGCGGCCCGAAGCAGTGGACGAACAGTGGCAATTGTTGCGCCTCGATCTGGCGGCCTACGCCGACTTTCGCAACGTGGCCACGTATCACGAAATCTTTCGCGCCTGGGAGCAATTGGTCGAGATCGATCCGTATTTTCATCTGCGCACGCAGGTGACAACCGGCAAGAGCGTGCAAACGGTGACCACCGACGGCGGCTGGACGGGTCTGGAGAATGCCGCACGATTGAAGACGCTGAGCCATAGTTTTGGGGCCGTGCTGAGGGCCGATTATTTTGTCAGCCAGGTAGCCGGCCAGGCATATTACGCCTGGGCCGGAATCCCGCCGAAAGAAGCGGACTTCTTCAAGCTGTTCGGCGTCGACGCGGCCGTGGTCTCGGCCTTGTCGGCTGATTCGGCGGCCAATCTGCTCCGTTCCGGCGTGACGCGCAAGCCGCGCCGCATTGTCGAACGGCCGGGCGTCTTCGGCAGCGTGTTTCAAACCAAGGATGTCGACGCCGAGTCGCCCGATCGAGATCCATTTCGCAATCCGGTCGACTTCCGCGAACAGAAGTTCAACTTCCAGGCTTCGGAATTCTTCGCCCTGGGCGCCAATCACCTGTGGCGCGTGGCCCTTTACGATGCGGCCGGAAATCGTGTCGACGCGGTGCCGGACAAAGTGGCCAAGGATTTTTCGGCGACGGCATCATTCGGCCGCTGGTGAGTTGTCTGCGCTGCCATGAGCGCAACGGCGGCCTGGCCGGTTTGCAGCCGTTTCACGACGACCAGCTCGACCTGCTGCGGTTCGCGACGCTTACCAGCTTCGTGCCTGAAGTCGCTCAGCGCATCGGCGACCTCTACGACTCCGATCGGTTGGGCACGGCCATGGCCCGTGCTCGCGAGGATTACACGCTGGCCGTCGGTCTGGCCACCGGGCGGAATGTCGCCGGTCAATGCCACCGACGTCCTGGTACAACTCTCGTCCGGTTACTTGGACGAACAAGTCACGCCGCGCCGGGCGGAAATCGGAACTTGGCCTGCCCGGTGGCAGCTTGGCCAAAGTGCTCACGGGAGCGACCGATCCGATTCTCCTGGCCCTGTTGGCGGGCAAGAACGTCAACCGCGCGGCTTGGGAGTCGGCCTATGGCACGGCGGCCTTGCAGGCCGAGACCATCCAGAAACGAGGAATTCAGCCATGAAAACTTGCATATTGCCAATGGTTCTGTGCCTGCTTGCCTGCCTGGCGTCGCCAGTCCGGTCCGGCGACCGCACGACGGTCGTCAGCGGCGGGCTGCTCGTCACGCAGTTCGCCGTGCCGGTTGCCGTGCCGCAATATGCCGCGCCGGTAGCGCCGCCCAGCTATGTGCAATACGGCGCGGGCTATTCGACTTCTTCGACAGAAACGCTCGAAGACCGAATTGCGGCGAAAGTGATTCAAGGGTTGCAAGCCAGTGGCGCATTGCGGCCGGCGGCAGCGGTGTCGACGCTGGTCGTGAGGAATTGCTCCCAATGTCACAGCGGCGCCACGCCCAAGGGCAAGCTCGATCTTTCGACTCCGTCGAAACTCACGGCCGACGATCGACTCCGGGCGATTCGCGCCGTGCTGGCCGATGATGATGCCCAACGCATGCCGCCGGCAGCCAGCGGCGTGAAGTTATCAGCCCAAGAGTTGGGAAAGTTGTTGCAGGAATTGTCTCAGTCTCCAAAGGAGGTCAGTCCATGAAACGATTGTTCTACGCGGGTCTTTGTCTGGCGGGTTTGTACGACGCTGGGGCAGGTCTGGCGAGAGCCTGCCCGGCGGTTGCCGTGCAATCGGTGGTAAGCGGCACGGCCGTGGCGATGCCGGCGACAGTTGGCGTGCAAACGCTTTCCATGCCAGCCATTTCGACGGTGCAGACTCTTGCTGTGCCAACGGTGCAAACGTTCTGCGCACCGACGGTCCAGGTGCAGACACTCGCCGTGCCGACGACGGTTGCCGCGCCGATCGTGGTGCAGCAAGTGGTGCAGCAGCGGCCCGTGCGCATCCGCACGCGCACGGTAACGCGAACGGGCTTCGGCCTGGGGTTGTTTTAGCCAGACGTGCCGCCGCGGCGCGGGGCTCGCTCCGCGCCGCGGCGTCTTTTCACTTTCCACCGACAATTTCCAATCGTTCCGTTTCAATTTCAGCGAGGTCAAACATGATCCGCAATCGCATCAAAGAACTGCGACGCGTCAAAGCTGGCACGTTGCGCCCGAATCCGAAGAACTGGCGGACCCATCCGGCGCGGCAGCGCGAGGTGCTCCGCGGCTTGCTGGCCGAGATTGGCTATGCCGACGCCCTGCTGGCGCGCGAGTTGACGGACGGCGCGCTGGAACTGATCGACGGTCATCTGCGAGCGGAAATCAGTCCGGACGAGGATGTCCCCGTGCTGGTGCTCGATCTTTCGCCGGCCGAAGCTGATAAGTTGCTGGCGCTGCACGACCCGTTGGCCGCCATGGCCGAGACCGATTACCAGGCGCTGACCAACCTGGTAGCCCAGGTGGAAACGGAAAACGCGGCCATCCAACGAACGCTGGACCGCATGGCTTCCAGTTCGGGCGCGGCGCCGAGTGCGACTCGACCGAAGCGACGAAGTCGAGATTCCGGCCCTGTACCAGGTGGTCGTTCAGTGCGACGACGAAGACGGACAGCGCAGTCTGTACGAGCGGCTGAAAAGCGAAGGCTATGGCTGCCGTCTGCTGAACCTGTGAAATGGGCCGACCTTTTGCCGCCTTGGAGCCAGGCATGAAATCGATCGACATTCATCTGACGTGCCCCATCCACGATTCGTTTCGCGTGCAGCAAGTAGCCGGCATGTTCGACGTCCCCTTGGCGGAGAAGTCAGTCGAGGATATTCATGTCGAGCTTCCCGACTTCAGCGTTCCCTGGCAGATCGGCCTGATCGTGGGGCCATCGGGGAGCGGCAAGACGGTGCTGGCCCGACGGTTGTTCGCCGCCGCGCTCGCGGCAGAGCCCGACTGGCCGGCGGACCGCGCCGTGGTCGATTGCTTCGGCCCCTTGCCGATTCAGCGGCTGACAGGCCTGTTGACCGCCGTCGGCTTCAGCTCGCCACCGTCGTGGATCAAACCCTACCAGGTGTTGAGCAATGGCGAGCAGTTTCGCTGCGATCTGGCACGGGCCTTGTCGCGCGGCCTGTTGGAGACGAACGCCGAGCAACCAGCAAGTGACTCGTCGGCCTTCGGCCCCGGGGCGACGATCGTCGCCTTCGACGAATTCACCAGCGTGGTCGATCGCAACGTCGCTCAAATTGGTTCGGCGGCGATCGCCAAAGGGATTCGCAACGGGCAGATTCCCTGCCGGTTCGTGGCGGTCAGTTGCCACTATGACGTAGAACCCTGGCTGGAGCCCGACTGGATCATCGACATGCAATCGCGACGCGCCGAGCGGAGGCGTCTTCGGCGGCCGGCGATCGAGCTCGAACTGTTCCCATGCCGCCGGCACGTGTGGACCATGTTTGCGCGTCATCACTATTTGAACGGTCAGCTCGGTCAGGGAGCCCGTTGCTTTGTGGCAACCTGGCGGGGCGTGCCAGTCGCGTTTTGCGCGACGCTGGCACAGATCGGCCGCCGCAACGAATGGAGGATCAGCCGCATTGTGACGTTGCCCGACTACCAAGGCATCGGCATTGGCATGCGCGTGGCCGAAGCAGTTGCCGACGTGCATCGCGCTCAAGGCCTGCGACTTCGCGTCACGGCCAGTCATCCGGCCCTGCTTGCGCATTGCAGCCGCTCCCCGGCGTGGCGCGCCACGCGAATCATGAAGACCGGATCACACCCCGTCGCGCGGTTCGTGAATAACTACCGTGGCTCGGCCGGTCGCGCCGTGGTGTCGTTCGAATACGTCGGCGCTGGGCCGGCCGCCGCACGCCGGCCGGCGTGATCATCGGAACAAACGCGCAGGGAAGGGATCGATCGTGGTGCCGAGCAAACCGTCCGAGAAAAAACCGAAGACCAAGACCGGACGTCCGCCCACGCTCGACGACATCAAGCGGGGCGAAATCTGCGCCATCCTGGCCGTCGGCGGGAGCCGCACCACGGCCGCGCGATACGTCGGTTGTTCGACGAGCACGATCCGCAACACGGCGGAGCGAGATCCGGAATTCGCCGAGCAATTGGACCAGGCCGAGTCGCGCCACGAAGTGGGTTACTTGCAGAACATTCGTGCGGCCTCGCAGAAGGAACAGTATTGGCGAGCCGCTGCCTGGGCCCTGGAGCGGCATTATCCCGATCGCTACGGTCCGCGCCGAGCAGGCACGATCAGCGTGGAGCAGATCACGCAGTTGCTATCGCAATTCGCCGAGATCGTCGTGCAAGAGCTTCCCAACCCCAACGACCAGCAGCGAATCATCACCCGGCTGGAAGCGCTCAGCGCGTCGTTGCAGCCGGCCTCAGAAACTAGTCGAGCATGATATGACCGACCAGGCCACCGAACCCGCACGAGAACCTCTAACCGCGCTCGATGAGCGAGCCGCCCAACGGATCGCGTCGTTTGCCGCGCTCAATGGCGAGCGAGTAGCGCAGATTTCGACCATCTTGCGCCGCCAGATCAAGTTGGCCCGGCAGCGCACGCAGCAGGCGAGATTCGACGCTCAGCCGCTGTTGGCTTGGGGACGGGCCTACTTGCCAAACCATTTTCAGCTCAGACCGTCGTTGATGCACCAGTGGCTCGAAGCCCAACTAACCAGGATGACGAGCAGCCGCGGTTTGAAACTCAATGTCGTCGGCCCGCGCGGCGGCGCCAAATCGACCATCGGCACGCTGGCCTGGCCTTTGCGCGGCGGTCGAAGGGCGCGAGCCGTATATCTGGATTGTTTCCGATACCCAGGATCAAGCCGTCACGCACCTGGAGAACATCAAAGCCGAATTGCTCGATAACCGCCGCCTGGCCGAGAGCTTCCCGGGCGCTACGGGGCGAGGCAGCCCCTGGCGATCGAGCGCCATTACGCTCCGCAACGGCGTCGTCATCGAAGCCTACGGCACGGGGCAAAGTATTCGCGGCCGCCGCCATAGGGCCGAACGTCCTACGCTGATCATTTGCGACGATCTCGAAAACGATCAGCACATCGAATCACCGCGCATGCGCGAACAGTCGCGGAGCTGGTTCCACGGCACGCTCGTCAAGGCCGGCGCGCCGCAAACCAATATCCTCAACCTGGCCACGGCGCTGCACCGCGAGTCGCTGGCCATGCAACTGGCGCTGACGCCCGGCTGGAGAACCAAGCTGTTTCGGGCCATCGAGCAATGGCCCGATGACATGCTCCGCTGGCAGGAGTGGGAAGCCTTGTATACGAACCTGGAAGATCCGGACCGAGAGACGCGGGCTCGGGTCTTCTACGAAGAGCGCCGCGCGTTTATGGACGCCGGAGCCGTGCTGCTGTGGCCCGAGCGCGAAGACCTGTACGCCTTGATGTGCATGCGGGCCGAAAGCGGCCGCACGTCGTTTGAACGCGAAAAGCAATGCTCGCCGATCAATCCCGAGGCCTGCGAATGGCCCGAAACGTATTTTGAGTCGCTCGCGTGGTTCGACCAATGGCCGCGGCGATTGCGCGTGAAGACCATGGCCCTCGATCCGAGCAAGGGAAATGACGCGCGCCGCGGTGATTACTCCGCGTTCGTGATGTTGGGCGTCGACGAGCAGGGCCTGCTGTATGTCGAGGCCGACCTGGCTCGGCGCCCGACGCCGCAAATCGTGGCCGACGGCGTCGAGCTCTATCGCCGTTTCCGCCCCGACGCGATGGGCATCGAAGCCAACCAGTTTCAAGACTTGCTTGGCGACGCGTTCACCGCGGAATTTAAACGCCAAGGCCTGCTGGCCGTGAATCCTTGGCTGCTATCGAACCAGGTGAACAAGGCGGTGCGAATCCGGCGGCTGGGTCCGCATCTGGCCACGGGCCGTTTCCGCTTCCGAGCCCAGTCGCCCGCCACGCGGCTGTTGGTCGATCAACTGCGTCAGTTTCCGCTAGGCGACCACGACGATGGCCCCGACGCTTTGGAAATGGCGCTGCGCCTGGCCGCCGAAATGCTCGCTACACCCGCCATTGGCGACGGCTTAGGAACTCGTCTACCTATCAGTACCTAACAACCTGAATTGGGGAGCCAATCCATGTCAATGAATCATGCCTCGGCCCAGGGCCCTTTGGCCGACGATCCTGTGGGGGATCGCCTTTCGCGGCGATTGCGCGAAGCGTGTCAGGAGTTGTGGAACAACTTCGTCGACCCACGCGAAGCTTTCTGTGACGACGGCGGAATGCCCTGGCTGCCGGTCGGCCCGGGCTCGATGGTTTGGAACGTGGTCCGACCGCTGCTGTTGACCGAACAGGAGCTGAATTGGATCCGAGCCGAATGCCGGGCCCTGGCGGTGACGAACGAGTTCGCCATCAACGGGCACGAGAACCGGATCAGCTACATCGTCGGGCCTGGACACAGTTATCGCGTGACGACGGCCAAGCACGCCGTGCCCGCGGCGGATTTGGCTCGGCAAGCGCAGCGGATTCTCGATGATTTCATTCGTGATAATCACTGGCATCGCCGCCAGCAGGAAACAGTCTTGCGCTGCGACCGGGATGGCGAAGCCTTTCTACGTTTCTTTCCTGCGTCCGACGGCACGACCAGGCTGCGATTCATCGAGCCGGGGCAGGTGGCGACTCCGTCCGAATTGCTGGGCGATCCGTCGGCCAGCTTCGGCATTCGCACCGAGCCCGACGACGTGGAGACGGTGCTGGAATACTATGTCGATGGCCAGGCCGTGCCGGCGGCCGACATTCAGCATCGAAAATCCAACGTCGATGGCAACGTCAAACGCGGGCTGCCACTGTTCTTCCCGGTACGCAAGAACCTGCGACGGGCGGAGAAGCTGCTGCGGAACATGAGTATCGTGGCCGAAATTCAATCGGCCATCGCCTTGATTCGCAAGCATCGCGTGGGCACGCGCACCGCCACGCAGCAGTTCGTTGCTCAGCAGGCCGATGTGACCGTGACCAGCGCCATGACTGGCAAGACGGAGAGCTACAATCGCTACGCGCCGGGCACCATTCTCGATGCACCCGGCGGCGTGGAATACGATTTTCCGGCGGCAGCGCCTGGATGCCGGCAGCTATGTCTCGGTGTTGCAGGCCGAGTTGCGAGCCGTCGCCAGCCGATTGGTGATGCCGGAGTTCATGCTATCGTCCGACGCGTCGAATGCGAACTATTCGTCGACGATGGTCTCGGAAGCACCGGCCGTGCGGATGTTTCAGAGATTGCAGGCCCACCAGGTTGAGGACGATCTGGCGGTGATGTGGCGCGTGCTGCGCAACGCGGTTCAGGCAGGATTGCTGGCCGACGGAGCGTTGGAATCTCTCTGCGTGCAGGCCGTTCCGCCCTCGCTGGCGGTTCGCGATCAACTGCAAGAGGCCGAAGCCTTGCAGATCGCCTTTAAGAACGGCATTTTGTCTCCGCAGACCTGGAGCCAAATGTGCAGCCTGGATTACGACCAGGAGCAGTCCAATATCCATGCAGCCGAACAGCATTCGCCGAAGGAGGCCGGGAGTTGACGACGCCATCACTCGTTTTGGCAGGGTCTGCACCGCAACGGGTGATTGGCTGCCACTTCGGTCATCTGCTGGCGGAAGCCGTTGTTCTGGGAGCTAGCGGCGGCAAACGATTGGAGGGCATGAAGTTCTGGAGCATCCGCCGTGATTGTCTGGTTTGGCTTGCCGTTTGCGTTATGCGGTCGGCACTTTGTAAATGGGGGGACGGTCACGTTTCATAGGGGATGCTTGTATGCTGGTACTGACACGCAAGATCGGCGAGAAGCTGCAAATCGGCGGCGATATCACGGTGACCTTGGTAGATCTGAAAAACGGCCGCGCGAAGCTGACGATCGAGGCTCCACGCGAGCGCCGCATCTTGCGGGGCGAGTTGTTGCCGCGCGACGCAGCCCCGATTGATCGCAGCTTGCAGCCTGGAAAACGACCGAACGGCCGAGCTGCCGCCTAAGGATCGACGCACCGGCATGCAAGCTGCGCAGCGAGGGTCGCGGTTTTTTTTGAACGTGCGGCGTTGTGCTGCTAGCAACCAAGGGTTGAACGCCAACACGCGTTTGGAGCGTGGCATCGGGCCAACGCGACAGCTCTCGACGGTTGACCTAGGAGCATTTTCGGCAAGCGTGGTAGACTACCCTCGCGCCGCAAGATTGCCTCAACGGCGAAGTCCGTGATGGCCGAGAAATGCTTGACGAGCCTGGCTAGCAAGGCAGCCCGGTTCGCGCATCGACACTTCGCAGGCCTGACCGCCGTGTTCCGAGAGTTGCCCCCATCAGCGGCCGTGCGCCGGTTCTGTGTCGACGGAGAAGCCCGGTGCCAGCCCTGCTCCCGCCAGCCGTTCGCTGCCGGTTTTGGCTTGCGCTGCTGGTCGTGTCGCCGGCCTGGGGTTGCCAAAGCTTTCAGCCGGCCACGTTGCCCACCCCTGTGCTGCCGACCGGAACGAGCGTGTGGGTGGCAAGCAGTTGGCGCACGTCAGGCCAATCGACGGGACCGGAATACCACCGCTATCTTGGCCCGGGGCAATGGGCTCCCTCGAATCGCGAAGATTTCCTCGCCAACGATGCGCCGGGCGTGCCCACGGTTGTCTTTGCCCACGGCGGTCGGGCCAACGAAGTCGAAGGGATCGAGATGGGCTGGGACTTGTGGCGGCAGTTGTCGAGCGGCGATTGCCGACCGTTCCGCTACGTCATCTATACCTGGCCCACCGAACGCTCTGCGAATTTAATGGTCGACGATCTACGGATGTGGGAAGCTCGCACCGAACCGCAAGGACCGTTGTTGGCGTCGGTGATCGAGCGCATCGATCCGCGTGTGCCCGTGTGCCTGGTGGGTCACAGTTTCGGCGGACCCGTGGTGCTTGCCGCGCTCGATTGGCTGGGGGGCGGCCCGTCGCCCGTCTACGGCAACCCGCCGCATCCAAGCACGCGCACGTATCGCGCCGTGCTGTTGGCTCCGGCCGTCGAGGACGACTGCCTGGTGCCGGGTCATCGTTACGACCATGCGCTGGGACCGGTCGAGTCGCTGGTCGTGGCCTACAACCCGCGCGACATCGCGCTGACGCACTACAGTTGGCTCTACCCCGGAAGGCACGAGCGAGCGATGGGGGCTGTCGGCGTCGCCAATCTGCCGCAATTGGTGGCGGGGGCGGGAAAGATCTACCAGATCGACATCAGTCCGGACCTTGGCTTTCGTCATCGCTGGACACACTTCGTCCAAGACCACATGTTGCAGAAGTACGTGCAGCAACCGGCGCTGTTCGAATCCTCACAATGAGCTCGCCACCTGGGGTCAGTCGACGGCCTTTTTGGCACCGGCGCGGATGTGAAATTGGTTAGCAATCGGCCGATTCTCACGCGGCCGTGATACATTTGCCTTGACGGCGCGAGCGGCTCTGAACTAATTTCCCGGCCACGCCGATCGTTCCTTTCGGCGGCCGCACGTGCCGCCGTTTGCAAACTCGCCGAGTCCTGCCACTCAGTGCGGGAACCGAGGAGACGTTGGTCATGAAGCCGACTCCGACAGCCGAGCCATTCGTGTGGGGCGGAATGCCCCATCTCTTCGCGTTATTGTTCCTGGCCGTCGTGGCTGTAGGCCTGGTTTGGTGCGGGCGGCGATTGCGTGGCGGACAGGCACAGATTTGGCTGAGCCGTGCTTTTGCGCTTGCGATTGGGTTCGGCCAAGGTGCGATGCAAATCGAGACGATGCTGCCGAAGAATTGGACGATCGAGTATTCCGTGCCGTTGCAGCTTTGCGATCTGGCTTGGATGGTCGCCGTCTATGCGCTTTGGACCCGCCGTCGCTGGGCCGCCAGCGTCCTGTATTACTGGGGCTTGACCCTGACGACGCAGGGACTGATCACTCCGCATCTCGACGTGGATTTTCCCTCGTTTGAGTTCATCATGTTCTTCTACGGGCATGGCGCCGTGGTGCTGGCGGCCATTTACTTGACCTGGGGTGTCGGCTTGCGGCCCGGCTGGAACGATTATCAACGCACTTTGGTCGCCACGCTGGTCTGGGGCGTCAGCGTGTTCACGTTCAACATTCTGGCGGGGACGAACTATGGCTATTTGAATCACAAGCCGCCCATGGCGTCGGCGCTGGACTTCCTCGGCCCGTACCCGCTGTATCTGGTTAGCGAACTACTGCTGGCGACGATTCTCTGGAGCCTGATGACCTGGGCTTGGACCAGGCGTGGCAAGCATCAAGCCACCGCGGCTCGGTTCCCTTGGCAGACGCGAAGTGGACGCTTCGACGCAGTGCGCGCGACCCGACCTGTGCCGTCGGAAACCGCCTAACGCTGGTCAGGCGTAGCGCGGGGGCGAAGATGCACGCTGACCGCACGCGGTATGTAGATGTCCGGGCGAGCCACGTGTTCGGCCAGCGATCCCGTGTTGACGCAGTAGGTGATGATCATTTCGCCGTCGCGCGTGGCCAGCTCGGGATGCGACTTGGCTCCATAGACGAGCAAGCCGCGGTCGGCCTCAGGGCAATGGTACAAGCGCACGGCATCGCTCCAGGGCCCTTCGGGACGCAGGGCGTGACGAACCATGATTTCGCCGCCCAGGCCCAGCGACGTGTAGGTGGCGACAAATCCCGACCAGCCCTGTAGGCGGTTGACGGTCATTTCCGGCGCTGCGTCGCCGAACAACTCCAGCAAGCGCGAGGGAGTCGGCGACCACGCGGATTCCTTTTCACCCTGACACAGGTATTCAAGTTTCGGCTCTTTAAGCCCTGGCAGGCTGGCCAGCGGAATTCGGGACAGCGCCAGCGGCCGGTGAAGATCCTGTAATGCTTTGGCTGGAAATAGCCCATAAAGATACAGGTAGCCGCTATCGGCCAGGGAGGCCGAACTGAGTTGCGGCTCGTTGGGGCTGGTCGGCAGGGCCCAGGCCTGATAGCGCCAGGCGGTTGGCTCGTCGTGCGGATTTGCGACTTCGAGCAGGTGGTTGCCGCACCAATCGAAGGAGAGGCCGGGTGGACCGCCTTCCTTCTTGCGCACCAACTTGGCAACCAGGTACATCCGATCGTTCGAGATCACGCCGTCGCCCGGCCAGTACCATGCGCCGGGTTCGGCCGGCGTGACGACGGACGCCGGTGCTTCGATCGTTCCTTTCCAGAAGAACTGCCAGTGCGCCGGCCGATCGCCGAGCGATTGCCAGGCGAACGAGTTATTGATCATGCGAGCACCGACGCGTCGTCCGTTTTCGACGCGGCCGATGAAGGTGTCGGCAAAGATCCACAACGTCTTTTCTCGCCCCAGCGTAATACTGTAGGCCACGTCGGCGCCGGTCCAGCCTTCGGTTCGTTGAAAGCCGGCACTCCATGCTGGCACCGGCTCGCCATCGACGACTTCGAACGGCGGCGGAGCCGCTACGAGGTGGCTGGCTGACATCAACGCCAGCAACAGGCCACTGGCCGTGGCCGCACGAAGGCACCGCCAGCAGCGAAACATCGAAATGAACGAATCGAGGGGCATGACGTCACGAACCAGGCCACTGGGTTCCACTATTGGGTGGCCTTTGATCTTAACTTATCGGCAAAGGCAACGCAGCCCGTAGGACTGTTAAAGTTGTCGCAGTTTAACAGCCGAATTAGCAGAACCACGTGGTTCCAGTTGTGTACCGGTTCCTGGGACGGTCCTGCCGTGATCTTTGTTCGCAAGCATGTTGCCTTGTGGTTGCTGGCCTTGCTGGTGGCGATACTGTTGCCGCCCTTGGGCTGCAGCCGCACGCGCTACCGGCTGAATGCCGACCGCGAAGTGAATTTCCTGGTGACCCAGAAGTCAGCCGATCCGCGCTGGGCGATCAGGAATTTCAGCCTGGGGATGGATCCTCGCAGTCGTTATTTCGATCCCTACGATCCAGACCGCGAGCCGATGCCGCCGGACGATCCGGCCGCGCATGTGTTCATGCACTACATCGACGGTATGAAGGGCTACCGCCGGTGGCATGCCTTCGGCAACTCTCCGAACCTGCAGAACCCGGGCTGGCAGCAGAACCTGCCCAATTATGTGCCGACCACGGCCGACGGCAGCATCATCCTCAATCTGGAAAACTCGATCCGCCTCAGCTATATCCATTCGCCTGATTACCGCTTGCAGCTCGAGACCCTATATCTCTCGGCCATTGACGTGACCACCGAACGTTGGCGGTTCGTGACGCAGTTCTATGGCGGCGTGGGCCCGAATTATACGGCGGAAGGGTCGGGGCTCAGCGGCAATCCGAACGGATTGAGTCAGCTCAGCGTAAACAACCAAACTCCCTCCACACAACCTCCCGGCTACGTCGACAATGGCGCGATCAATACGAATACGGCGCCTCAATCGTCGCGCTGGCAGTTCCAGAAACAATTGGCCACCGGCGGCCAGGTGCTGGTCGGTTTTGCCAACTCCTTCGTCTGGCAGTTCGCCGGCCAGGACACGAACTCCAGCATGTCGATTCTGAACTTCAACCTGGTTCAGCCGCTCTTGCGGGCCGGCAGCCGGGCCGTGGTCCTGGAGCAGTTGACGATTGCCGAACGCACGCTGTTGTACAACCTCCGCGCCATGATGCGCTATCGGCAGGGTGTCTTCACGAACGTCGCCGTGGGCGATTTCAGTGGCGTCACCGACCCACAGCGCGTCGGTGGTTTCACCGGCGGCACGGGCTTGACCGGTTTCAGCGGTCAGGGTTCGGGCGGCTTGGGCGGCGTCGGCCAGGCGACGGCCTTCGGCCGCGCCGGGTTCACCGCTGCGACGAACGCCACGGGCGCGGTGGCCTCGGGCACTGGCTTTGCCGGCGGCGGCGCGGCGGCCTTGGGCGGATTTCTCGGCTTGCTGCAGCAATTGCAGCAGATTCGCAACACCCAGGACAGCCTGAACCTGCAACTCCGTACGTTGTCCCTGCTCGAAGCTAATTTCGAAGCCGGCCTGATTGATTCCCAGCAAGTCGATACGTTCCGCCAGAACATTCAGACGGAGCGCGCGAACCTGTTGCAATCGGCCATCAGTCTGCAAAACTCCAAGGACACCTTCATTCGCCAGCTCATCGGTTTTCCGCCCAGCGTCCCCTGGGAAATCGACGACACGATGATTCAGCAATTCCGCTTCATCGACGCCGAAATCCGCGCCCTGGAAGAAGAGGTCGCAGACTTTATCGAGAAAGTCGGGAAAACCGAGGCCGAACCGCCGCTGGAGCAGTTGCTGGGCTTCTTCGACGAGTTCGCCCAGATACGGCCGAAACTCGTGGCTCAGTTTACCGAAGTCCACGACGACTTGCAGAAAATGCAGGCCGCCGCTCCGACGCGGTTCAAGCTGATCCCCGAACGTGAACGTCCCAAGCTCGAAGCCGACCAGAAGCAGCTCAACGAAACGTTGCGGCAATTGGAAGAACGTTACAACGCCGGCGATGGCGACCTGCAGTCGCTGCGGAATCGCCTCAGGTTGGACAACCGGGCCAAGGTCGCCGACGAGCTCGTGGCCCAGGCAGCCGCCTTCAATAAGTTGATGCAGGAATTGTCGCTGGTCCAGGCTCGAGCCCGCCTCGAAACGGTCACCATCGAACCGATCGAAATGGCCCCGGAAGAGGCCCTGGAGATCGCTCGCGCCGCCCGGCAGGACTGGATGAACAACGTCGCCACGGTCGTCGATACCTGGCGCTTGATCACGTACAACGCGAACGCCTTGCAGTCGAACCTGACGGTGACGTTCGGCGGTCAACTGGGAACGACCGGCAATAATCCTGTCAATTTCAACGGCACTCAGGGCGAATTGAACGCCGGCTTGCGCTTCGATCCTCCGTTCACCCGCTTGCTCGAACGCAACAACTACCGCCAGGCGCTGATCAACTACCAGCAGGATCGCCGCACGCTGATCCAGTACGAGGACAGCATCAACCAGACGTTGCGGCAGGATCTGCGATTCTTGCGGCAGCTCAAAGAGAACCTCGAGATTCAAAGAACCGCCGTGGCGATCGCCGTTCGCCGCGTCGACAAGACGCTGGAAGACCTGAACCAACCTCCCCCGCCGATTCAGCCGGGCCAACCGGCGGTCCAACTTGGTCCGACCGCCGCGTTCAACCTGTTGACGGCAATCTCCGACCTGCGCAATGCGCAGAACAATTTCCTGGGTGTCTGGCTCAACTTCTATTCCGAGCGAGTGCAGTTCCATCGCGACCTGGGAGTCATGCAGGTCGACGCGGAAGGCATGTGGATCGATTTGCCGATCCGGGAAGTCATTGACCGGTTGAAATCGGCCGGCATGCTCGTCGTGCCCGGGCCGATCCCGCCGCCCGTGCCGCAACACTGGTTACGTGATGCCGGCATCGAGGAAGGGGGGCCTGAAGGCGTCGAGCCGTTGCCCGCCCGATCGAATGTCCTGCCCTTTGAAATCCCAGCGCCGCCGCCTGACGCCCAGACGGCGCCCAACGAGCCGGAAGATGCTGCCCCAGGCCAAGTCGAATGCGGGGAGCGAAGGGTCGCAATCCAGCGTCAAGCTGCTCTCGCATGAAACACCGGTTGCCGAGTCGCAACCGACCGCCCCGGGGCTTCCGAAGAACGACAAACTGCCGTTGGAGTGCCAACCTCCGAAGAAGCATTGGTGGAATTGGTGGGAATGGCGGAATGAGTGACCGGCGACTCGCCACTATCCAATTTGGGGGGCAGACGGGTTTGCGGACAGGCACTTCGACGACAAAACCAGTTCGGGCAGGGACTCGACTTGAATTCGTGAACATCAACGCGGACAATTACCTGAAGACCGAACCTTCCTGTTTGTCGATTGCACACGCCCGACGACGTGCGCCTAGTTCTCTCTTGCTTTGGCTTGAGGAGCTCCAGGTCGCGCCGCGGCGGACGCCTTGCCTGCTAGATCGGCGCGCCATCGACATGGAGACTTGAGCATGGCCACCACAACGTCCGAGCCGGTATCCGCCCCTCCGGCACGGCTCGCCTCGATTCAACAACTCAGCGCCTCCGACCGCTGCTACGCCGCCGTCGCGTCCGCGCCGTCGCTGGTGGATTCTGTCTACGGCCATCGTCGCGGCTCTACTCGGCGTCTGGGCTCTCGCGGGCTTCGCATTGGCTCTGTTCCGCGGCGACACGACGCAGCAATACCTGACCAAGCGCGTGGCCAAAGGCCCGCTGTTGATTACCGTCACCGAGGATGGCAACGTCGAGAGCGCGAATAACGTGGAAGTCCGCTGCCAGGTGGCCGGCGGCAGCAATATCCTTTGGATCATTCCCGATGGTTCGATCGCCAAGAAGGGGCAGGAGATCGTCCGCCTCAACTCGGCCACGATCGAAGACCTGGTTAACGCGCAGAAGATCCTGTACGAGCGGGCCCAGGCGACGCGTATCGAGGCCGAGAAGCTCTATTCGGCTGCCAAGATCTCGGTGCAGGAGTACTTGGAAGGGACGTACGTCAAAGAGCTCCAGGCCGCGGAAGCCGCCATCGTCATCGCGCAGGAGAACCTGCGCAGCGCCACCGACTCTTTGCAGCACACCGAACGCATGGCCCGCAAGGGCTACGTCACTCCCTTGCAGCTCGACGCTCAGAAGTTCGCCGTTGACCGCGCCAACCTGGACCTGGGCACGGCCGAGACCACGAAGCGGGTGCTCGAGAAGTTCACCAAGGTGAAGATGCTCGGAGATCTGGAAAGTGCCGCGACTCGGCCGAAGCCAAAATGCGGTCCGAGCAGACCTCGACTGATTTGGAACATACCCGTTTGCAAAGGCTGCTGACGCAGCTCGAGCAATGCACCATCCTGGCTCCGCAAGACGGCATGGTGGTCTATGCCAATGAATTCTCCAGCGGTCGCGGCAGCTCGACCGTCAAGATTGAAGAAGGAGCCATGGTCCGCGAACGACAAGCGATCGTCAGGCTTCCCGATCTCAGCCAGATGCAGGTCAAGGCGATCGTTCACGAATCGAAGGTCGACAGCCTGGCGATCGGCATGCGGGCGAACGTCAACATCCAGGATCGGGAGTTTCAGGGAGAAGTGGTTTCAGTGGCCAACCAGCCCGAACCCACCAGCTTCTTCAGCTCCAGCGTGAAGGCCTACGCCACGATTGTCAAAATCGACGACCGCACGACCGGCCTCAAACCGGGCATGACGGCCGAAGTTGAGATTCTCGTTGCCGATTTGAAGGACGTGCTTTGCGTGCCCGTACAGGCCGTCGTCGAGCAGGGGGGCGGCTTCGCCTGCTGGGTACTCGAACATGGCCAGCCCCAGCGTCGGCCGGTCGTGCTCGGAGCGAGCAACAGCACGGTCATTGAAATCAAGGACGGGTTAAAGGAAGGCGATCAAGTATTGCTCAACCCGCGGGCCGCCGTGCCGGCCGCTCGCGAAGAGTCGTTGAAGAGCAGCGCGAAAGTTGACGTGGCCAAGCGATTTGGCGTGGCGCATCCGGCAGGCATCGGGCTGGGCACCGCTGCCAAGGCCGCTCCCGGTACAGCCCCTGCACGTGTTGCCGACAGCCGCACGACGAAGTCAGGTCCGCGCAGCTTCGCGGAACTCGATCGCGACGGCGACGGCAAGGTCAGCCGCGACGAGGCACCGTCTCGGATGCAAGAGTTCTTCGACAAAATTGACTCCAACCACGACGGGTTCCTCAGCAGCGCCGAGATGGCAGCCGCTCGTAGTCAGATGCCCCCGCGTCCCGCGTCGCCGCCAGGCGCCGACGCCGGGGCTCGCTGACAGCCATGATTCGAGGAAAGCCCGCGGCGGCACCGACTCGCTATGTTTCCGTGCTCGGCCAGCGATGGTTGGCCGGCGGTTGGTCTGACCACGATTGCGAGCGTATGGACGCGTGGGTCTCTGGCCCAGAGGACGGATTCACTTGTTATTCCGCCTGGTACAAATCTTCCGCTTAGGGCTCAAGAGCCTGTTGCTGCACAAGCTGCGCTCGGGCCTGGCCATTCTGGGCATCCTGATCGGCGTCACGGCCGTGATCTGGTTGGTGGCCATGGGCGAGGGCGTCAGCTACCAGGCTAAGCAGCAGATCAAAGAACTCGGCGCAACAAACATCATTGTCCGCAGCATCAAGCCGACCGAAGGCTCGTCTGCGGCTGCCGGCAGTTTCTTCTTCCAGTACGGACTGCTGCGAGAAGATTACGATCGCATCGTGGCCAACATTCCGACCATCGTCCAGGCAGTTCCCTTGCGGGAAATCCACAAGGACGCCCGCTACCTGGATCGCAAGACCGACATTCGCCTGGTCGGCTGCACGCCGCAATACCTTACGATGAACAACCTGCATATCGCCGCCGGACGGTTCCTCTCCGACGGCGACATGAAGCGGCTGGAAAACTTTTGCGTCATCGGCGACGGGACCGCCGAAGTGTTGTTCCCGTACGAAGACCCCATCGGCAAGAAAATCCAGATCGACAACGACTTTTATGTCGTGGTGGGACGCACGGCCAATCGCACGGCCAGCGGCAGTATCGGCGGCAGTTTTTCCGGACAGGACTACAACCAGGACGTATACATTCCGCTCACCACGCTCCGGGTGCGGATTGGCGACAAAGTGTTCACCAGCCGTTCGGGAAGTCAGGAAGGGGAGATCGTCGAGTTGAGCCAGGTCACCGTCACCGTGGGCGATATTTCGCAGGTCGACGAAACGGCCGATATCATCAAGGTGCTGCTCGAACAATACCACAAGAACGTCGACTACTCGATCATTGTCCCCAAAGAGTTGCTGCGGCAGGCCGAAGTCATGCAGATGATGTTCAACCTGCTGCTGGTCCTGATTTCCGGCATCGCCCTGCTGGTCGGCGGGATCGGGATCATGAACATCATGCTGGCCACGGTTACGGAGCGGACCCGCGAGATCGGCATTCGCCGCGCGTTGGGCGCCAAGCAGCGAGACATCGTGTACCAGTTCCTGACTGAAACGATCGTCCTTTCGGCCACCGGAGGTCTGTTGGGCGTGTTGCTCGGCTTTCTTTGCAAGCCGGCGGTGGGTGCTGCTCGTGCGTTGACGGATTGGGCGCTGCCCGACATGATGGCCTCGCTGCCTCCGAACATCCGGCAATTGGAGCCACGGATCGCCGTGTGGTCGATCATGGTGGCTTTCTTGATCTCGGTCGGCGTGGGGGTCGTGTTTGGCTTGTATCCGGCCCGACGCGCAGCGCTCATGGACCCGATCGAAGCCTTGCGGCACGAATAGCCACGCGGCCTCACAGTTCGCCGTGGCGAGTTGACGTTAAGCACCCCCGGATGCCTGAACGCAGCCGTTTGCATCGTGGCGTTCGCTCACGAGTGTCGTGGGCGCTCTCCACGTCTTCATCGCGCGATTCTCATCAGGATGCCCTTGCAAGTTGCAGTGTTTCATCCTGCAAGTTGCAACGCCGCGCTCTCGGTCAGTTGCTCGTCGAGGATCAGGCGCCTGGGAAAACCCCGCGAAATGTGTGCGTTTCCCGGATGGCTTCCGACACTTGTCTGATGGCATGCGAAGTGCATTTGCGGCGACCCCGGTTGCGGCGATGCCAGAGACCCTCGCCGCGACCGCAGCGCAGCACGAAGAAGCGTGTGCGGTGCCGGAAACGCCACCGGGCCGCACACGCATCGGTGCCTGGCTGGTTTGCAATCTCGTTGCCCCGCCATCTTCGCACGCCAGGCTTGGCAACCAGTTGATTTCGGGATTCACACCCTGATCGGTTCGTTGTCGGTTTCAAACCGTGTCTTGACACTCGCGAGCTTGTGCCGGGCGGCGAGCCGACCGGGAAGTCCTCAATCGTTTCGAGAACCTGGATTTTGTTGTTCCCCGCGGATCAGGCGCGTTTGATCGCCCCGCCAGGAACGTGACGCGTAGAGGTTCGGCGATCTCTGTCGATTCGAGACCTGACCTTTTCGGGCAACGTGGGATGCTGCGCTATCGTCTGGTCCCGCCGCGGTCGGTGGCCAGCAACAGAAGGCCTCCGGTGGCGGCTTGGTGCGAGCGTGGCTTCCATGATTCGCGAAGGTTCTGGCAGTGTGCCGACGTCGAACGCAAACAGGCGGTGTTTTGTGTTACAGCATCCTTCTGCAAAGCGGAGTCATCCTATGAAAACGGATCGCGGTAGATGGCGTCGGTTGGTCTTGTTCGGTTGTTTATTTACAACGGCGATGGCTTGGTTCGGCACGGCTGCTTCGGCCGCCGACGAGCCCGCCAAACCTGCGGCCGAGGTCGCGGCGGCTCCGGCACTGCCGCCCTACTTCTCAGGGGCAAACCCTGATCCCAAAGCGCCGAAGTGGCCCGATCCGGCGGGCGGCAATGCCGGCGTATGGACCACGCCCGCGGGCGACGGCAAGGGCGACGTTCCGCCCGGACTCAAGGAAGGAGCCGATTTTTACTACGACCGCATCACCCACAACCTGTTCTCGATCAACGTCGTCTGGACGCTGATCACCGGCTTCCTGGTGATGTTCATGCAGACCGGCTTCTCGATGGTCGAAGGCGGCTTGGCGCGGGCGAAAAACTGCGCCCACACCTGGATGATGAATTTCATGATCTACCCGCTCGGCTGTTTTGCGTTCTGGGTCTACGGCTGGGCGCTGGGCTGGGGCAATTGGTTCAACGGACCCGTGCCCGGGGGCTGGTACGCTTCGCTGGGCCCCGGCCTGTCGGTCCTGAACGAAGGCATTGGCATCGGTGGCGAACCGAACATACCGACATTCGGCCTGCTGGGCACCAAGGGCTTCTTCCTGCACGGCATGGACGACGTCAGCGTGATGGCCCTGTTCTTCTTCATGATGGTTTTCTTTGACACCACGGCCACCATTCCGACCGGTGCCATGGCCGAACGTTGGCGCTGGAAGAACTTCTGCCTGTACGGCTGCTGGGTGGCGTTGCCCTACTGCATCTTCGCCAATTGGGTCTGGGGCGGCGGATGGTTGGCGCAAGCCGGCAAGAATTGGGGGCTGGGTCACGGCGCCGTCGACTTCGCCGGCTCAGGTGTCGTACATGCCATGGGCGGCCTGATCTCGCTGGCCGGTTGCATCATCATGGGACCACGCATCGGCAAATATGTGAACGGCAAACCGACCGCCTTGCCAGGGCACAACATTCCCATGGTCGTGATCGGCACCTTCATCCTGGCCTTTGGCTGGTTCGGGTTCAATCCTGGTTCGACCCTCTCCGGCACCGATCTGCGCATTGCAACCATCACGGTCAATACCATGCTGGCCAGCGTCACCGGCGCCCTGGGCGCGATGTGCTTCCTGATGCTCACCGGCAAGAAGCCCGATCCCTCGATGTGCTGCAACGGCATGCTCTCGGGCCTGGTGGCCATCACCGCGCCCTGCGCGTTCGTCGATAGCGCCGGCGCTTCGATCATCGGCGTCGCGGCCGGCGTGTTGTGCGTGCTGAGCGTGTACTTCTGGGACCGGGTCGGCGTCGACGACGTGGTGGGAGCGATCTCAGTCCACGGCGTCAACGGCCTGTGGGGCGTCGTCTCGCTGGGCCTGTTTGCCAACGGCAAGTACGGCGCCGGTTGGAACGGCGTGGTCCGCGAAGACATGGTCAGCAAATACGGCTCGGACGGAGTTCGTGGGTTGCTCTACGGCGACCCCTCGCAACTCGGATGCGCAATTGCTCAGCATCGGGGTTGAATGTGTGTTCGGGCTCGTCCTCGCGTTCATCCTGTTCAAGGTCAGCAATCTGATCACGCCGATCAGGGTCACGCCCGAGGAGGAACTGGAAGGGCTCGACACGGCCGAAATGGGCGCTCGATGCCTACCCCTACTTCGCGCAACAGGATTCGCCGTAAGCGATCTCGCAATGGAAATTCTGGCAACCGCCTGCCAGAAGGATGCTCCCATGGCTTGGGCGGACCGGTTCACTGGTCCGCCCAAGCCGGGGACGTTTCTTGTCGTTTGCATTCTCTCTCAGTCACAGGAGGTTGATGCATGTCGATCATGCTTGCCGGCATCAAGAACGTTCCGTCCGAAACGTCTGCCGAAGCTCTGCGAAGAGAAATCGCCGAGTGCGCCGAGCGGGCCTACGACCGGTCCGTGCGGTTGCGACGCTTCGTCATCGCAGCCAGTCTGATGTTTTCTTTGGGCCAAAGCGCGTATGCGATCGCCCCGCCCGCGGCGAGTGAATTACCGCTGAGCGAAGCCGTGGCGTGGGGAGTGCCGCTGCTTGTTTCGCTGATGGCGATGGGCCTGGTGTGGAGTTGCCGGTTGCACCGCGACCAGAGCCGGCAGCAATACGTGGCCTATCTGCGCAGTACCGGGCGGCTGGTCGACGCGCTTGGAAATTATCTGACGGATGCGGACTAGCGGCTCGGCCGCAATCGGTCGCCAGGCATTAGGCCGCGGGCAAGGTTACGCGAGGTGGCGCGAACGCTTGACGTTCGAGTGCTTGGTCGCACGCGCCGCCTGCTTGGCGGGAACCAGCAGATGGCCGGCGTGATACTCGCCTGACTCCGACAGGCTTCGGGATGTCGCTTCGCTACGGGCGTGCAAGCCCCGGATTGCGCTGAACACGGTGGCGGCGACCAGCGCCACGCCCAGAATCAACAAGCCGTCGGTGGCATATACGGTAGACATGATCGTGGCTTCCTGAGTCTTGCGTTAGAGCGAAGCAGAGTTCGAGGCGCAGTTGCGCTGCTGATTCAATCGACACCGCCAAGCCGCTAACTTTGCTTCTGCCCCCCGGGCCGGCCCGCAACCGGAAGAACCGGAAATTCAACGGCCTCGGCAGGGTCCGCCCAGCCGTCAGGATTTACCGTGCAGTCGCCGGCCAGCGGGGCCTCATTTGAGCGACTGCAAGAAGGCGAACACGTCGCGCAAGTCTTCCGGGGACAACACCTTGTCGAATCCCTGCGGCATGATCGAGACCTTGGCCGGCGCCATCTGCTCGATCTCCGAACGATTGATCCGCACCTCTTCGCGCTGCGCGGTGCGCAGGTAGATGGAGTCAGGAGTCTGCCGGCCGAGGATGCCGGTATAAACCTGCCCGCTGTCGGTGACGACCGAAAAGCTCTCGTAGCCGCGCGCGAACGAAGCGCTGGGGAAGACCACGGCTTCGAGCAGGTCGGCCTTGGCGCGGATCTGGCCGATCTTGCTCAAGTCGGGTCCGATCGTGGCCCCTTCACCCCGCGCGATGGCAGGCCGAGCACGACGCCTTCTTGTCGAAGAAGATCGCTCGGCCGCGAGCCGGGTTGCCGCCGTCCAGGAGACCCGCCAATTCTGCCAGCCGCGAGTGTTGCTGTTCGACTCCCGCACTCAAGCGGCTCACCAGTGGCTGCGCGCAGCCGGCGCACGTCGGCCGGATAGGGGGCCAGCAGTTTTCGCAAGGCGGCGAGCGACAGGTTTTCGGCGCCGTTCGACTTTTCCAGCGCCGCGATCAGTTGCTGGGCAATCGTCGCGTCGCGATTCTTCTCGAACGCCTGCACCAGCGCCGGCAGTTCGAGCGGACCGGCCGCGGCGATCTTAGGCACCAGTTGTTCCAATTGCGCGGGGTGAGCGCGGCCGCGCCTAGCGCTTCGGCTGCCGCCAGCCGGTCGATCGGATCGGTCTCTTCGCCGAGCTTTTGCGCCAGTAACGTAAAGGCCGCCGTGTCGAGTGCGCCGCCATGCCGCCCGATGAGCACGAGTGCCGCGAAGCGGACGTCGGCCGGCTGATTCGTGTCGCGAGCCACGGCCGAAAGCCGTTCGTCGAAGCGATTGCTCCGCCGCGCTGCGATGGCTGCCACGGCCTGGCGCACCACGCGCGGATCGGACGCCGCCAGGTGCTGTGACAGTTGCTCGACCCAAGCGGCCGGCAATTCGGGCACGTCGGCCCGGCCCATCACGTCCAGCAAAAGCACTTGAGTATCGACGGAACTCTCGGGACTACCAAGTGCTCGCGTAACCAGCTTTTGCAACTGGTCGTCGCGGGCAAACGCCAGCAGGGCTCCACGCAACATGGCCGTCCGCTCGGGGCTGGCGTCGTTCTGATCGAGCCATTTGCCTAAGATGCCGACGGTCTCGGCGGCCCAGCCCGGGTGGTCGCTCGATGATTGCAATGACCGCCTTTTGCAGCGCGACGTCCGAAGTGTCGAACAAGGGAATCGTCTGCTCGCGCGTCAACCGGCCGTCGGGCATCTGGTCCAGAGCGATGAGCGCACCGCGGCGGACCTCGGTGCTCTTGTCCGTCAAACCTGCGGCCGTAGCCTGGGGATCGTTGAGTTGGATGAGCGCGTAGATCAGCGAATGCTCGAGAAACCGGTCGCCGGCGGTGCGCAACGAGCTGAGCAACACCGGCACAGCCGCGCACGCCCAGTCTTCCCAGCGCCGTGGCCGCGTCGCGTCGGATTTGCGGCGCGTCGGATTCGACCAGTTCGCAGAGCAGATCGAAAGCCTCGGCATCGCGCCGCACGCCGATCGCATGCACTGCAATCTGCCGCACACTGGCGTCGCGATCGGTCATCGCCAGCCGCAGCGGCTCGCTGGCCGCCGGGGCGTCGATCCGCGCCAGGGCCCACACGGCCAGGCCGTGTGCCCGAACGTCGGTCGAAGTGCGCAGGAACTGATGCAGGGGCTCAATCGCAGCGGGTCCGCGTGCTGCCAGCTCATCGACCGCGGCTCGCGAACGGCAAACCGTTCGTCGGCCAATCGCTGTAGCAGGTCGTTGGTGCCCGCATCCTGCCAGGCGAGCTTCAAACCCCGCGGATCGGCGGGCGATTTGGTTCCGGCGCGGCGAATGCGATAGATGCCGCCGCGGATCTCCGGCTTGGCGGTCTGCGACAACGGGCAACCGATGCGGAACCAGCCTCCCGTGTCGATTACCAGCAGGCTGCCGTCGGCATCTTCGATCACATCGGTGGGATGGAAATCTTTGCCGGGGCTGGTCAGGAAATCTTCGTCGCGTGAACGGAACGTGGCCCCTTCGCGGACGATTTGCGTGCGGACTACGCAATGGGTGTTGAATTGTGCCAGGAAAATGTTGTCGCGATATTCAGGCCCGAACTGTTCGGAGCGCATGCGTTCGACGCCGGCCGGGGCGACCTGGCCAAAGCGGCTGAGCGAGGGGAGCAAGTCGCCCGTGCGTTTGAACTCCTGCACGCACGGCTGTTCATAGCGAGGATAGGCGCCGCCGTCGACCCAATGCACCAGCGCGTCGTGCCGGCCTTCGACGACGTCGAAGATGGCCACCGTGCCCAGCGGTTCGCCTTCGGCGGTGAACGTGCATTCTACGGGATTGTCCATGCCGCCGCCGGCGAATGATTCAACCTGCTTGCCGTCCGGCCGGCAGGAGAAGACCCGCGCGGCCAGCCCCTTGCTGATCTGGTTGCCATGTTCGTCGACGAAGTTGTGGCCGTGCCGGCCATCACACCAGAAGAGCCGGCCGTCAGGGTTCAGGAAGCAACCGTGAATGTCGGCCGCGTTGCCGGTGAAACCAAACTCGGAGACCAGGATCTCGCGCCGCTCGGCCACGCCGTCACCATCGGCGTCGGTGAGCTTCCAGATATTGGGCGGGCTGGCCGTGTAGACCGAGCCGCGATGCCACACCGCGCCCATCGGAAAGGTCATCTTATCGGCATACGGCGTGCTGCGGTCGAAGCGGCCATCGCCGTCGGTGTCTTCCAGCCGGACGATCTTGTTGGGCAACTCGCGGAGCAATTCCTTGGCTGGCAGGTTCATGCCTGGGCCGTCGCAGACGTACAGCCGACCTTGGGCGTCGAAGCCCCCCATCGTCGGATGATCGACCAGGGGCGGGCCGGCGACCAACTCCACCTCGAAGCCGGCCGGAACGACGGGGAGCTCCGTTTTCGGAGCGGCCGCAGCAACATTGGTTGTAATCCAGCAGAGCAGGCCAGCCAACGTCAGCAACCTCAAGGTCAACGAGCGGACGGGCATGGCGAACCTCGTGCGAGTTGCGAAGGACATTCAGGGCCGCGGGGGTATGGGCAGATGCGGCCGGTTGGTAGTTCAATCATGCTACGCCAGTCCGGGGACTCAAGCAACAATGGCGAAGTGCTAAATGCTAAATGCTAAATGCTAAATGAAGATACCCGCATTTATCACTTATCATTTAGCATTTATCATTATTCCCCGCCTCCATCGGCCAGTGCGCCGGGAGTCGCCTTCCGGCGGCGCCGCCGACTTCGGCTTGCGCATAGTTCGTGCATGCCACTGGGCCCTTGGCCGGAAGCTGTTTCTTGATGAAGCCTATGCGAACGCAGAAGTCAGTCGAGCCGATCGAGGTGCTTCCGGCCTGCGGCTGTCACGCGTAAGCGCATCCGCCCACATCCTGGTCGGATACGAGCGGAAGAAGTTGTCCGCCCGCGTGACGGCCTTTGGGTCTTCATGGAGCAACGGGTCACGTCCACCCTCGCTGTTCCGCCTGCCGTTGTCTTCTCAGCAGCGGTGACCCTCTACTGAGCAACAGGTCGGTTAAGAGGTCCATCTGGTGTGGCCGGGCTCAGCCCTACGATCCGCACGCTCGACTGCGATGCGCTCTTCGCAGCCGCACGGACGGGAACATTGGCAGCACCGAGCACAATCTTTCGATTGCCGCCCGCCGCGAGCTCAAGAACCGGACTCGCGAGCCAGGCGGATTGGCACCCGGCGCGGCCTCCCTGTCCACACCACTACCCGGAATGATACCGAGCGAGTGTCCAAAATGCAAACAAAATTATGCACATAATGTGAATGCAGAGTGGGCATTGCCCGCCATTCGCATCGGCTCGCCAGCTCCCTGCATAGCGAACGGAGAGGAACGCTAATCCTCACTAATCTCCACTCATTCTGATTAGTGTCGATTAGCGGCGATCAGTGTTCCTTCACTACCTGCTCATATTTGGAATTACCGTAGTTCTCGATTGCGGTGACGAGAAATGACCACCACGACACGACGAGCACCACGAACGAGAAGAAGAAGAGGAAGGAAAAAGAAACTCGCCGGATGGTTAAAGTTGCCTGGCCTTACGTGGTGTCCGTTGTGCCGTGGTGGTTCGATCTGCCGAATCATGCGGCAAACTGGCACGGCGATGCAAATAGGTGGACTTCTGGCGTGGCAGAATTGAAAAAAGAAATCTCCATTCGCCCTCCGCTCCAACCACTCTTTGATTCGATATGCAGGGAGATCAGAGCTTGCCCTGACCTACCGAGGTGCTCCGACGGTTTAATTTTTCAGCAGGTCGTTGAGATCGCTTAGCAGGCTTTTGATTACGGCCTCGCGCTCCGCTGGTAGATCCTTGGGATACGACAGCCGGACCTTGAGCAGTTGGTTCTTGTAGCCGGTTAGATACGCGTCGGATCGCCTTTCATTACCGTCTTGGTAGACGATCATGTATCGCACGCGCAGCGCCTGCAGCGAATCCTTGGCGGCGCCCAGCGATACGTGCTCCTCATCGAGCAGCCTGGCCGAACTGCCTTGTTCCTTCACGAACTCGTCGATCTCGCTCTTGGTATCTGCCAAGGCATCCTTAACCACTTGCGACTTCGTGCCCGTGGGAATTTCCTTCAGCCCAAGGTTGTAGATGTAGATGGTGGCCGTCATTTGGCCCGGATAATGGTAGGCGATGCTGACTCCCCAACCCGGGCCGTAATCGCGATCCGCCCCGCGCTTCCATTTGAATTGCCCCAGCGTGAGCGGAAACGTGATGCCCGTGGCAGGTTCCACGAACGGCTTGCTGGTATCCGAAGCGGCCGTTTGCCAGAACAGCAACCCGATCACGATGCTCACGACGAGTTTGCTCATGGATGCGCTCCTCTCAGGTTGGCAAGGCTGTCTCGCTTTTGAGCCAGCAAAGAATCGATCGAGCGTGACTGCAACCCTGGCGGTCGGCCGCACGATTCAATTTGTAAGCGTCGACCACGCCCAGGCAAGGCTTTGGGGGTGAAACAGTTAGCCGCCGCCGCCCACGGCCGGATTGCGGTCGATGCCGATCTTGCAATTCGCTGCAAACACGATTGCAGACTGCAATCAGGAATCAGGCAGCAGCCGTGAATCCGCGAAATCGCGGAACCTGTCCGGCGGTGTTTCAGGGGGCATAACGTTATTTGCAGCAATTGGTTGCGATCGCTCATGGGCGGTTCAGGCATGGTTCCCAGCCGGCTCATGGCACGTTTCTTGTATTCTATGGGTTGAGGGGATTACCCGCGGAAACGAAAGGAAGACGGGATTAGCCATGAAAAAGATCGAAGCAGTCATCCGCCATTTGAAGCTGGAGGAAGTTCGGCACGCGCTGATCGAACGCGGCATCCATGCCATGACGGTCACGGAAGCGCGTGGGTCGGGCAACGAACGGCCGCGCCAGGAAACCTATCGGGGCATTAACCTCGATCCGGGCTATCTGCCCCGCGTCAAGGTCGAGGTTGTCGTGGAAGACGAGTTGGCCGAGGCGGCCGTCGAGGCGATTCTGTTGGCGGCCTTCACCGGGCACGTCGGCGACGGGTTGATCTTCGTCAGTCACGTCGACATCATGCTGCGCATCCGCACCGGCGAGGAGTTGGCATGCGCCGTGTAACGACGCGTGGACTCTCTTTTCCCCGAGGCGGCACAATGGAAACCAGCACGCAATCCGAGCCTGTGGTGATCGTCGAAATGCAACCCCGCGGTTGCTCGGCGCCGGTGCTGATCGTCGAGGACGACAAGCACATTCGCAACGTGCTGGCCGAGACGCTCCGCGGCATGGGGCTGGAACGTCGAGGCTTTCGCCACCGGCGAGCTGGCCTTGGCTCGAGCCGCCAGTCAGGGCTTCAGCCTGGCGCTGGTCGATCTCAATCTGCCCGGCATCAAGGGCATTGAAACCTTGCGGCGGCTCAGGGCCATCGATGCGAAGCTGCCGGTCGTCATGATGACCGCCTATCACACCCACGATACGATTCTCGCTGCGCGGACGTCGGGAGCGGTTGATTTTCTTTGCAAGCCGTTCCTGCCGGTGCATGTTCGCGAGGCCGTGGAGAGGCAGTTGAAGAATCGCCAAGACTAGCAGGAAACCGACTGCCGAGGCTGGGCCCACGGAGACGATCGAATCCGGGACCTCGATTTCTCTCGCGCGGAAAAAACATCCGCTCCGGGGCCCAGCCGACGCGTCGGGCGACACCCCTCGAACCGTCCGGGCAAGCGGATGAACATCGACTCTTCAGCGCGCTCGCGCCGATGGGCCATAATTGCGCGTTCAACTGCGGCGATGGATTGGGACCATGCGAGCACCACGGCGCACCATTGAACAGACGAAATACAGTCCTAAGCCCCAAAGAACGCTATTAGTACCCAGCAACAGCCACTCCGCTGCGTCGTTGTGGATATGTGCAGACGTCGCGACCTGGAGCATCGGAAACCATAGCACTTCGTCCACTGCGTCGAGAGCAGAGTCAACGGTGGTCCGAGAACCACCATGCTCAAAGCGATCCGTAGTGCGATCGAACGCCATGCCGAAGGCGAGGAACGCGACCAAAAAGTGCAAGACAGACAGCGAAGCGATGATCGATGACGATTTGAATACGCACCTCATAGCATTAATTCTTGCGGCCCTTCTTCTGCCGCGGCCGCTTGGTCCGCTTGCGAGGCTTCGCGAGGGCAGGTAATCGTGCCACAGGCTTCGGCACCTTGGCCTCCAAGCCTTCTGCTACTGCTTGCGCTTCAGCCAACGCATAAAACTCATGCAGTTTCGCTTGGAGCAGCTTCTTGTCAAGCAATCGGGTTTGATACTCAGCCACCACGGCGGGCGACACGGCGCGGCTGAGAGCATACTCAACAACCTCTTGATCTTTCGTTGCGCATAGTAGCACGCCCATTGAGAGTTGCTCATGCGGCTTCTTTACGTTGCGGTCGAGCGCTTCGAGATAGAACTCCAGCTTGCCAAGATATTCGGGACGGAATTGATCGACCTTGAGTTCGATGGCAACGAGGCAGTTGATCCCGCGGTTGAAAAACAGCAGGTCGAGGTCGAAGTCTTGTCCGCCCACTTGAACCGGGTAATGACTGCCGACGAAGCAGAAATCACGGCCCAGTTCGATGAGGAATTCCTTGAGTCTTTCAACAAGGCCGCCGTGTAGGTCCGCTTCGGTATGGTCCTTGGACAGGTTGAGGAATTCGACGAGATAGCTGTCCTTGAAGACCGTGGCAGCATCGGGGTGCAATTCCGCCACCACTGGTGACAGTTTTGTCGGCGAGAGGACGATCCGCTCGAATAATGCCCCAGCAAGTTGCCGTTCCAATTCTCTTTTACTCCAATGCTCGCGCACGCACGTCCGCAAATAGAACTCGCGTTCTTCATCGCGTTTGCTTCGGCTCATGATGAGCAAATTGTGAGTCCAAGATAATTCTGTCACCAGTGGTGACAGTTTTGACTGGCATTTTCATAAAACTGCATCATTCGCCAGAGATTGCGGTCAGAAAAGCCTCGGGCATTGGGAATGCGCTGTTGGATGTATCTGGCCAACTCCTGGACGGTCCCTTTTCCCCAGCCGTCATCGGCGATTTTCTGGCTGATGTGTTCGCCAATCGTCCAATAGAGTTCGATCAGTGTTGAGTTGACGGCAGCGACAGCACGTGACCTTGCGGCGTCGATCAACCACAGAATCTTGTCAAAATCGGTCTGCGGTGATGGCCTTGTTGTAGGTGACTTGGCCAGGCTCTTACTCGGTGGCTCGCCTTTCTTGGATGTCTTGCCCATGCGTACCACCTGAATCGTTGCTCAAGATGCCATTGGCAGCCTCGATGGGAGAATTCGAGTCCGCCGCTGCCCCCGACCTGACATGCTCGCGCGTCAAGCTATCCCAGCCTGGGCATCAAAGTCAAACCTGGAATGCGATGTTTGTTGTGATCCGAGCGTTTTCTGGACATGCGACCGGACTGGCGCGGAAAAAACATCCGCTCCGGGGCCCAGCCGACGCGTCGGGTCGACACCCCTCGAACCGTCCGGGCAAGCGGATGAACATCGACTCTTCGCGCGCTCGCGCCGATGGGCCATAATCGAGGCGCGTCTGCGTCCCCGCTCTCTAAGCCGGTCGCCCGGCTGCACGCCCCTCGGAGTTTCGTGCCCATGCAGTTGCAAGATATGTCCTGGCCCGCCGTGGCGGCGCTCGACAAGGACACGCCCATCGTGTTTCCCGTGGCGGCTTTGGAACAGCACGGCCGCCACATGCCGTTGTTCACCGACAGCATGCTGTTGGGCGAAGTCGTGCGGCGCACAGCCCAGCGATTGGCCGACCGCGTGGTCTTTGCGCCGCTCGTATGGCTGGGCAATTCCGACCATCACCTCGATTTCGCCGGCACGCTCTCGGCTCCGCCCCGCACGTATCTCGACTTGCTGGGCGGTTTGCTGGAAAACTTCATCCAGCACGGCTTCAAGCGGTTGGTATTCATCAACGGTCACGGCGGCAACATCGTGCCCGGCCAGCAGACGGTGTTCGAAGTTCGCCAGCGGCATCGAGACCGCGACGACTTGCTGCTGCTGTTTGCCACCTATTGGACCGTGGGCGGCGAACCGTGGAAGGTAAATCCCGAGATCAAGCAAACCCGCATGGGCCACGCCTGCGAATGGGAGACTTCGATGATGCTGCGGATCGCTCCGCACCTGGTCGGCGATTTGCGCACGGTGGAAGACGTCGATTGGGGAAATCCGTTCGAGCCGGCATCGCGCGGTTGGATCACGCGCAAGCGCACCGCGCCCGGCCACATTGGCTACCCTCGCGGAGCCACGGCTGAAAAGGGGGAGACGCTGTTCCAGGTGTTTTCCGCTCAGGTCGTCGCGATGCTGGAGCGCGTGCTGGCTTGGGATGGCCAGAGTTGGAGCGGGTAGGGGGAAGTAGGCAGTAGGCAGAGGGCAGTAGGCAGAGGGCAGAAATGCGAGCGTGGCGCTGGCGAAGTGAAAAATTGCCACGTCGCAGGTGCCGGTGTAAGCTGAGGGCCACCGCATTCCTGCCCGCCGATCGATCGGAGACCCGCCCCATGCGCTTCATGCCGCTTCGCAAACGTATCGCGGACTGTCGGCAAGCTGGCGCTAGCCGCTCGCCATTCCCCCGCTGCCTGCTGCCCGCCCTCTTCTTACTGCCTACTGCCGTCTGCCTACTGCCTACTTCCCTCTCCGCCGCCGAGCCCGCGCTGCAAATCGCAGCCTTCCAGGCCGACGTTACGCCGCCCTTGGGCAGCCCGTTGTGTTATGGCCTCGTGCCGCCGGTGCGCTCGGTGACTGATCCGTTATCTGCCAAGGGGATCGTGCTGCTGGGCGAAGGGCCGCCGATCGTGCTGTGCGCGCTCGATTGGGTGGGCGTCGACAACACGGCGCACGACGCCTGGCGTGAAGCCTTGGCGCGCGCCGCCGGAACAACGCCCGACCGCGTCACGGTTCACTCGCTGCACCAGCACGACGCGCCCGGCTGCGATTTCGCCACCGAGGCAATTCTGGCCGAACATGGACTGAGCGGCGCTGAATTCAATGTCGGTTTCTTGCGCCAGGCGATTACCCACACGGCCCAGGCCGTTGCCGAGGCAATCCGCAAACCACTGGCGGTGACGCACGTCGGCCACGGTCGCGGCAAGGTCGAGCACGTCGCTTCGAACCGCCGCGTGCTCGGCCCCGACGGCAAGGTGAAGTACGTTCGCTATAGCGCCAGCAAAGACGAAAAGATCCGTGCCGAGCCCGAAGGGACGATCGACCCTGAAGTGAAGCTCATCAGCTTCTGGGATGGCGAGCAGCCGCTGGCCGTGCTCAGCTATTACGCCACGCATCCGCAAAGCTACTACGGCCAGGGCGACGTGACGTACGACTTTGTCGGCATGGCCCGTGAACTGCGGGCCAAGGAGCTGCCGGGCGTGGCGGTCGTGCATTTCAACGGCGCCGCGGGCAACGTGACGGCCGGCAAGTACAACGACGGCTCGCCGGCCAACCGGCCCGCGCTGGCCCAACGATTGGCCGACGGCATGAAGCTGGCCTGGGAGCACACCGAGCGCGTGCCGGTCAAAGCCGGCGACGTGCGCTGGGCGACTACGGAAATCGCCTTGCCATTGCGTGATCGATTGCAGGACGAAGCTCCGCTGCTTCGAGACCTGGACAATCCCAAGCTCGATCCTCGCTTTCGCGTGCGTGCGGCCCGCGACCTGGCGTATGCCCACAGGGTGAAGGCGGGCTATAAGATGCCGCTCAGTTGCTTGAAGCTGGGGCCGGTGTGCGTGCTGCACATGCCCGGCGAATTGTTCATCGAGTATCAACTGGCCGCGCAGAAGATGCGCGACGACAAGCTGGTCTGCATGGCGGCCTACGGCGATTGCGGGCCAGGCTATATCGGCACGGCCATTTCCTACACTCAGGGCGGTTACGAAACCGGCGTCGTGTCGCGCACCAGTCCCGGCGTCGAGGAAGTGCTGCTAGCGGCGATTCGCGAATTGCTGAAATGACGAGGCCGGCAGCGGGCAGCGGGCAGCGGGCAGCGGGCAGCGGGCAGCTAACTGTTGTGTACGTGCCAAGGCAAGTCTGGGCGGCACGGCTGCGGTGATTGTTGTCGTCACCGAATACTGCCCTCTGCCTACGGCCTACTTTTTTCCGGCCGCTTGTCGAAGAAACAAACCACTCCGCCTGCCGCGAGAACAAACAGCGGCCAGATGGCTTCCCACGATCGCTTGAACACAGCGTAATCGATCGTTTCGTACAGCATGAACGCGCAGCCGGCGACGAACGCCAGTGGCGTCAGCGGGTAGAGCGGCACGGCAAACGTTGCCCGGCGGTGAGGGTCGCGCATTCGCAACACCACCAGGGCCGCGGCCGACAGGCCCAGGAAGAGCCAGAACAGCGGCGCCGTAAAGGCGACGAGTCGATCGAACGCACTGCCTTGCTCCAGGTAGTAGCAGCTCAGAACCAGGACGGTGAAGAGCGTGATCGCGCCTTCGACGACGAGCGATCGCACGGGCGTGCCGAACCGCGGGCTCCAGCGTCCCAGGGCGGCAAACAAGGCGTGCTCGCGTCCCAGCGCGTAGTAGATCCGTGCCCCGGTGAAGGTCATGCCGTTCATGGCTCCCAGCGCCGAGATGCAAACCAGAGCACTCATGGCCTGCGCTCCCCAAGGGCCCAGGCCCGGACGGACCACGTCGGCCGCGACGGCCTGCGAATGCTGCAAACCGGCAAAGCCCAGGGCATGCAGGAAAGCGGCGTTTGCCGCCAGGTAAATCGCCACGATCAACAGGGTGCCGGTCAGCAGTGCCCGCAGAATGTTGCGTTCGGGCTGCCGGACTTCGGCGGCCACGAAGGCCATTTCGTTCCAGCCGCTGTAGGCCCACAGGACGAGGATCATGGCCAGCCGCCAGTCGCGAGGGCCAGCAGCCACTGCAGGGCCGACGGGCGCGGCCGTGGGACCGGCGGCCAGAAAGCCCAGGCCAATCACGCCTGCGAGCCCCAACACCTTGGCCATCGTCAGCACGTTTTGCAGCCATGTGCCCTGGCGGACGCCGAGGATATTGACCGTGGCCAGCGAAACGACGGCCAGCGTTGCATAGAGGAGGTACGAGTACGTCCCCAGGTTGTAGAGCTGCGACGCATAGCGGGCAAAGATCAAGGCCAGCGCGCCCATCGCCCCCGGGCGTACTACCCAGAGTTGCGTCCAGGCGAACAGCAGGCCCACGGGCCGGCCGTAGGCTCGCGTCAGGTAAACGTAGTCGCCCCCTTGGTCCGGATAGGCCGTGGCCATTTCGGCATAGCACAGCGAGCCGACCAGCGCGAACAGCCCGCCCGCGATCCAGACCAAGGCCAACTCGCCTGAGCCCGCGACGCAACTTGCGATCAGCGGCGTGGTCTCATACAGGCCTGAGCCGATGATGATGCCCACGATGATCGACGCCGTATCGAACAGCGAGAGCTGCCGCTGGGGGCCTGGCACTCAGCTTTCCTTGCGTTTCAGCTTGTCGTTGTTGTCCTTGAGAAACTGGCGGATCTCATCGCCGTACTCAAGCAACCGGGTCCATTGTTCGACGTACAGTGTGACGGGCATACGCTGCAAGCCGTACAGGCTGCAGCCTCCCTTTTCGCTGACTTTGCAATACAGGGTGCCCTTCTTGGGCTCGTTTTCGGCCAGCAGCTTGGACGCTTCTTCGACGGTGATCTCTTTGGCGGCGAGTTTGGCCAGCACTTCTTCCTTCTTCATCGGCAGGATCCTCCTTGTCGGGAACAACGGCTCGCGCCGCGGGGCGTGAACACGCGAGCAAACCGATAGGTTACGGGAGAAGCGGCTCGGGCGGCAATGGCAGTGGGGCGGGAATAGTGGCCGGGGGAGAGTGGCTAGTGGTCGGTGACTAGTGGCTAGTGGTTGAAAGACCGGTTTTCAATCGCCAGCCACTAACCACTGCCCACTAATTCCTGCTCAGCCGGGCAGCGGCTCGATGTAGACGCCCAGCGGAAATTCCACTTTCTTCATGGCGTACAAGTCGGGCCCGGCGCCGCGAACCTGGTCGCACTTCAGTTCGGCCACCTCTTTCGATCCCGACCAGACCAGCCCGCGGCCGGTGGTGTGAATTTGTGCGGCAAGCTGAAAGGCCTTTTCCAGCGGGTAGCCAAAGACCTTCTGAAACGTTTCCACCACGTAATCAAACGTGTGCAGGTCGTCGTTGAGCACAATCACGGCATAGGGAGGCAGCGTTTTGGGCTTCGAGTGAGCCGGCTTGTGATCGGTTCGTGTGCGGGCCGGCAGCTCGGCCACGGCAGAATGGAATTGGTTACTCATCGCAGCGCTCCGTCACTTCGGGACAGTCGGCATCCTACAGCGTTCATTATTCTCCTTGCAGGCGACCAAAAGCAAGGCGTAATCCGCCAGGGGTATTCATCTTTTGAGCTGTAAAAGCTGGTGTCGCCGCCAGTTGGACTGGCGTACAATAGTGCCGCATCCCCCGCTCCCTGCCCCTTTGAAATGATCGGAACATCCTGCCATGAAGCTCCGCTTGTATCGCGAATTGCTGTGTGTGGCTCTCGCGCTGGTCGCTGTCCCCGTCGCGGCAGCCGACAATGAACTGTCATCCGAAGAGCAATCGGCCGGTTGGCGGCTGCTGTTCAACGGAAGCGACACCGAGGGTTGGAAGTGCAACAACGATAAACCCATCGCCACGCCGGTTGAGGAGGGCTGCCTGGTGCCGTTCAAAGCCGGCGGTTACCTGATCGTCTACCAGGAGAAGTTCGGCGACTTCAAACTTGCCTGCGACGTCAAAATCAGCAGCGAGGATTGCAACTCGGGCGTCTTTTTTCGCGTCAGCGATTTGAAAAAGCCGGTCACCAGCGGGTTCGAGATGCAAGTTTACAAAGGGGGCACCGACTTGCATGCCATGGGCGCGATTTACGACCTCGTCGGGCCGAACGCGAACGTGGCCAAGCCGGTGGGCGAGTGGAATCACGTGGAAATCACCTGCCAAGGACCGCACATCAGCACGGCCGTGAACGGTCAGACCGTCGCTCAACTGAACTGCGACGATTACCCCCAGCCCGGCCTGCGCCCTGACGGCACGAAACACAAGTTCGGCGTCGCCATCAAGGATTTGCCGCGCGAGGGCTACCTGGGCTTCCAGGACCACGGCCAGAAGGTGTGGTACAAGAACGTCAAGCTCCTGGTGCTGAAGTAAAGCTGCTGGTTCGTCACAACATTGTTTTTGCACTTGGGTGCCATGCCCACGGCCGCGTGGGCATGCGCTGGTGCGGCGGACATGGCCACGCAAGCGTGGACCATGGCACCCAAGATTCTTGGAGTGACGGGACACTGGAGCAGGAATGCAGACGCACCACGGGGCGGTAGCTGACCGTAGACTTGTAACATGATCATCCGACATTTCGCACGTTCCTGCTGGGAGGATTTCCAGCCGGTTGTTTTGATTCTTGTACTCCTCTCCGGCCCGACCGTGCGCGGCCTGGCTGCGGAGTACCACATCGACGCCGACCATGGCGACGATGCGGCCTCGGGGCTGGCGGCGGATCAGGCTTGGAAGCACTTGCAGTTTGCCGTCGGTCGCGTGATGCCCGGCGATACGGTCTTGGTGCATCCGGGCATCTACTACGAACACGTCAAACTCGAACGTGCCGGCTCAGAGCAGAGCCCGATCGTGTTTCGCGCCCTGCGAGAACCGGGTCGCGACGTGGTGATCAGCGGAGCAAATCGCGCCATCCGTTCGCGGCAGCTCAAGTGGAGCCTCGACGACTCGGAGTTGGGCCTGTACTCCGTCGCATTGGATCTGGAGCCGGCCACGGTGCTGGCCGACGAAGTGAATCTGTATCGATTTCCGTCGTTGGATGAACTGAAGACGCTGCGGGTTCATAATGTGGCGCTGACCGGCCAGCCGGCGCCCGGCCCGAGGCACGGCTTTGCCTGGCAAGCCGGCAAACTCTACGTGCGGCTGCACGCCTCGGGGCGGTACGGCAGTCAGGATCCGAACGACCATGTCATGAAGATTTCGCCGCCGCGCGGAGCCGGCTTTCGCGGCGATGAGATCGACTCCCGCGTGCGGGCCAATTGGAGCATCCTGACGGATGCACCGGCGTTCGTCACGCTGGATGGGTTCGTGTTCGAAAGCCCTGGCTTCTGCGGCGTGTGGGTGCGACGCGGAGGCGTCACGGTCCGGAATTGCCGCTTCCTGGGCTGCCGGACGGGCGTGCGCGGTTGGGATCGAGCGGAAAAGAAGCCTCGGTTTCTCTCCGACGACGTGCGCGTCGAGGGCTGCGAATTCAGCGAATACCCCTGTTACCAGGACGTGATGGAAGTCGTGGCCGAGGCCGAACGATTGAGCGAGGCCGAGCAGGCCGCTTTGCCCAAGTTCTTTTGGTGGCATCGCAAGGCCGGACCCTACTCCTGCGAGATTGGCCTGGTCACGGCGGCCGGGCGCCGCTGGATCATCCGCGACAATTACATCCACGACACGCTGGACGGGTTGTCGTTCATGTCGTTGAGCTGGTGCGAAGATACCGAGGTCGTCGGCAATCGCTTCGAGCGCATTTTCGACAACGCCGTCGAAGCCGAGAACCATGCGCAGCGATTGACGGTTCGGAACAATACGGTGGTCGACACGTTCGAGCCGTTTTCGTACCAACCGCTGAACGCAGAACCGTGGCCCGGATCGATTCGCATCGAGCACAATACGGTAGGTCTGACGACCGAAGGCGCGGCTTTCTGGAGCAAGCCGATCCTGCGCTGGAAGCATGGCTGCTTCAAGATCAAGGTGGAGCAAGGATTCTCGCGAATCCCGGGCGACGGGTTCCGCGTCGCCGAGAATCTCATCTACTTTCCAGGCGGCAATCTGTTGTCGCTCGGCGCGGCAGCCTTGCCGATCGAGGGAGTGACGTTCGAGAACAACATGGTCATTTGCGACAATCTGGGCGGCACCGAACGCAACGAGCCGCCCACGAAAATCGCCTTCCGAGGCAACGCATCGGTATGGATTGCCTCCGGTTCCGAAACAGGCGAGGCCAAATCGCAGCAGATGCTCACAGCCGAGCAGGGGCGCGTGTTCGGCAGTCTGCTCGAAGCGGGCATCGAAATCGAAGCGACCGGCTTGCCCAAGCTACGCCCGGGGCCGCAGCCGCCGGGTTCTTGCGTCGAAACTGATGCCCGACGGCGGAATGAAAAAGGTGCCAGGAATCAGAATTGATTTCGTTTCCTGTCCTGACACCCTTCCTGTCCCCCAGCTTGCCTGGACGGGGGCAAGTTGGATTTCATCGGACGTTAGCGGCCCCTCCCCATCTCGGGACGTGCTTTCACGCGACGAATGTTTTTGGGGTATTTTCAGACCGATTTGCCTTGCACTTGTCCACCTCGATTGACCTGCGAAGAATGCGAACGAGACAGGAACGCGGCCAATTTGCCCTGGTAAAGCCACTAAGGGGTTTCTTGTACCAGGGGCCAAGAATAAATGCGAAACACCTGCCAGTGCCGTCCGTCGTACCGGCAGGTTTATTCCGGGCGGACAAAATTTTGTTGGAGAAAGCTATGGGAGGACATTGGAAGCAGGATGGAAATGACGTTCGAGTGACAGAATCGAGCGACTACCCGAGCGGCATGGAGACTCGGGAAATTACGGTCCAACTGCCTGATGGCCGTACAGGGCATGCGACTGTACAGCCGAGCCAAATTGAGCAAGGTATAGATAGGGCGACGGATCGCGCTCACCAGAAGTAGGTTCGCAGATGGCTTTTAGATTGTCCGTAGGAAACCACAAAGAGGGTCGTGAGTCTTTTAGAAGACTCTCGACCGAACGTCATGAAGTTTAGGCGTAATTCTCGTCTGCGGCGAGGGTTGGCCACGCTAGCATGCGGCATGCTATCGGGTTGAGTGTGCTGGGTTCGACGAAGGCGTTTGCTTGGGGTGAAAGAATAGGCTGGGGCACTACTTTTCCTTTTGCCATTCAGCACCCTGATATGATTCGAAATCTTCTTGAGGCGGTCACCACGATCAAGCGGAGTGTGGCCGATTGTTTGACGTCGGCGTCGATCGAGCGAGCTTGCCAGGCAGAGAACCACCGTTGGCGGCAACGCGACCTGGGGCCGGCCAAGACGCTGCAGGCATTTGTCCTGCAAGTTCTACACGGCAATACGGCCTGCACTCACACCGTTCGCCTGGCCCATTTGAACTGCTCGGCGGAGGCGTACTGCCAATCGCGAGCACGACTCCCTCTGTCCGTGTACCGGCGGCTGCTGGACGAGACGAGCCAGGCGGCACGTCGGAGTTGCCGTTTGCCCTTGTGGCACGGGCATCGCACGTTTCTGATCGATGGCTCCAGCTTCTCGATGCCGGATACGCCCGAGCTGCAGGCCGTGTTCGGCCAGTCGGGGGCGCAGCGAGCGGGTTGCGGTTTCCCCATCGCCCATTGGCTGACGATGTTTGATGCCCGCAGCGGTCTGCTGGTGCGACAACTGGCCTTGCCGTTGCGAACGCACGAGATGTCGCAAGTGGCCGCTTTGCATCCGGAACTGAACGCCGGCGACGTGCTGGTGGGCGACACGGCCTTCGCCTCCTACGCCCATTTGGCGCTGCTCTCGCAACGAAAACTGCACGGCGTGTTCCGCGTCCATCAGCGGCAACTGGTGAGCTTCCGCAAGGATCGCAAGCTGGTGGGCAAGCGTCCCCAGGGAACCGTGGCTTTGCACGCCGCGAGTCGGCTGATTCGCAAGCTCGGCAAATACGACCAACTGGTCGAGTACAGCAAGCCGAAGCAGCGTCCGACGTGGATGAGTGCGGAGGCCTACGCGGATTTGCCTGCTACGCTCGTCGTGCGTGAGATTCGCTATCACACCAAGCTGCCGGGAGGCCGCACGCGCGTCGTGACGCTGGTGACGACCTTGCTCGACGCCGAAGCGTATCCGGCTACGGACCTGGCCGCGTTATATGGTGAACGCTGGAGAATCGAAACCAATCTGTCACACCTCAAGACGACCATGGGCATGGACGTTTTGCACTGCCGTACGATGACGGGCGTGCTCAAGGAGATGACGGTCTACGCGATCGTCTACAACCTGGTGCGATTGGCGATGAACAAGGCGGCCGGGCAGCAACGCACTTCGCCCTACCGGATCAGCTTTATCGACGCCTTGCGTTGGTTATCCCAGGCTTGCCGCTCGACGCCCCGCTTCCAGTTGATCGTCAACCCTCATCGGCCCCACCGCCAAGAACCGCGTGTCCTCAAGCGCCGGCCGAAGCAGTTCGATCTCATGACGAAACCTCGGCACCAGCTACGTCAACGACTGTTCAGCAAATCACTTGCGGCCTAACTTCATGACGTTCGACTCTCGACCCTTTTTTAATTCTCGCTCGTAGTCCGATTAAGAATATCCCCATTAGATTGGTGCGAACGGAAGCATTCAAGCCGCCACCGTTGAACCGTCTTTGGGCGAAGAAAACAGGTCAGAACGACCTATGCAACGGATGAAGAACCGCGAATCGTAAAAGGTGTCAGTGACACCGGCACTCGGTTGCCGGCAGCGTTTCTCACAACGCGGGCAGCTCGTCGTTTCGCTCCTCGGCATCGGAGGACTGCGAGATCGTCGTTCCTGCATGCGCTCGTAAGACCGGCAGCAGGCGTTCGAGCTCGGCTTGCATTGCGTCGATCGCGGCGGGCAACTCGGATGACAGGCCCCGCGCAGCCAGCGTTTCCACGTGTTGGGCCGCCCGGTGTGCGGCACGAGCCGCGAAGTGGCCCAGGGCGCCCTTGAGCGTGTGCGCCGAGCGGGCCAGGTCGATCGATTGCCGGGCATCGAGCGCCGTGTGGATCGCCGTCAGCAAGCCCGGACTCTCGTCCAGGAAAACTTCGACCATCTCGCGCAGTAATTCCTCGTCTCCGTCCAACCGCTGCAAGGCCGCGCTCCAGTCGAGCACTTCGTCCGTGGTTGCCGGTTTGGGTTTGCCAGGCACCGCCGCTGGCACAGGTTCGAAGCGCCGGCGCCTGCTGGCGAAATCGCGACTCGACCGCTTCAAACAGCTCGCGCGGCCGGACCGGCTTCGACAGGTAATCGTCCATGCCGGCCTCGAGACAGCGTTCGCGATCTCCCTGCATGGCGTGGGCCGTCATGGCGATGATCGGCGTGCGGATGCCGCTGCCGGCTTGCAGGGCACGCAGCGCCGCCGTGGTTTCGAAGCCGTCCATTTCCGGCATCTGCACATCCATCAGCACGACGTCGAAGGGGCGCTGGCGGAAGCGGGCGATGGCCTCACGCCCGTTGCCGGCGATCGTGACGTTATGCCCGCGCTTGGCCAGGAACCGCACGGCTACCTTCTGGTTCACCTGTCCATCTTCGGCCAGCAGGATTTCCAGCGGCCGCACCGGCTCGGGGAAATCTTCGGCCATGGTCGCCGCCGGCTCCGGGCAAGCGGCCGTCGGATCGAGCGCCGCCACGATGGCGTTGTACAGCTCGGATTGCTTGATCGGCTTGAGCACGTACCGAGCGACCCCCAATTCGCGGCAGCGCGCCACGTCGTCCAACTGCAGGCCCGAGGTGAGCAGCATGACCGCCTCGGTCGTACACTGATCCGCCTGCCGCAGTTTGGCCAACAGCGAAAAACCGTCGCCATCGGGCATGTGGGCATCGATCAGCACCAGCGGGTAGCATCGGCCGGCGGCGGTCGCTTCGGCAATCGCTTCCCAGGCCGCAGCGGCCGATTCGACCACGGTCGGGCTGCATTTGCCAGTTGCCCAGCATCTCGCCCAGGATCTGCCGATTCGTGGCATTGTCGTCGACCACCAGCACGGGCAGATCGGCCAGCAGGTCGGAGTGCGTGGCGAATTCTGGCTCCGGCCGGGTGCGGACGCACGAATGCGGCCGTGAAATGGAACGTGCTGCCGGCGCCTTCCTGGCTTTCGACCCAGATCCGGCCGCTCATCAATTCGACCAGCCGCGCGGCAATCGGCCAGCCCCAGGCCGGTGCCGCCGTATTTGCGAGTGGTCGAGCCGTCGGCCTGTTCGAACTCGCCGAAAATGGCGCCGGTGCTTGTCGGCCGGGAATGCCGATGCCCGTATCGCGCACGGAGAATTCCAGGCTCACCGTCGAGCGGCTCGCCATGGCGCAAGGCGACGTCGACGACGACCTCGCCCTGCTCGGTGAACTTGATGGCGTTGCCGACCAGGTTGACGACAATCTGCCGCAACCGGCCGGCGTCGCCGATCAGCAGGTCGGGCACGTCGGGGCCGATACGGCAGGCCAGTTCCAGCCCTTTCATGTGCGCCCGCAAGGCCACCGGCCGGATCGAATCGGCCAGGCAGTCGCGGAGCTTGAACTCTTGCGAATCGAGTTCCATCTTGCCGGCTTCGACCTTGGAGAAGTCGAGGATGTCGTTGATCACGGTCAGCAGCGACTCGGCCGATTCGCGGACCATGTTCATGTATTCGCGCTGTTCGGCCGTGAGGGGCGAATCGAGCACCAACTCCGACATGCCCAGGATGCCGTTCATGGGCGTGCGAATTTCATGGCTCATGTTGGCCAGGAAGGCGCTCTTGGCCAGGTTGGCGGCTTCGGCCGCTTCCTTGGCATGTTGCAGTTCGACTTCGGCCCGCTTGATGGCCGTGATGTCCCAGAAGATGGCTTGCGTGCCGATGACCCGCTGGGAGAAATCGTGGACCGGCGTCTTCCAGACTTGCACGTAGGTCAGTTCGCCTGCCGGCGTCTGGTTCTCTTCGATCCGCTCCAGGATGACGCCGGTGGCGAGCACGCGCTGGTCGTCGCAACGATACTTCTCGGCCAGATGTTGGGGATAGAAATCGAAATCGGTGCGGCCGATGATCTCACTCGCCGGCCGGCCGAGCGTCTCGCAGAACCGGCGGTTGACGAACGTGAATCGTCCTTCGTGATCCTTGCGAAAGATGTTGACCGGCAACGTTTCGACCAGCGAATGGTACAGGGCTTCGGATTCGCGCAGGGCCTGTTCCGCCTGCTTGCGGCTGGTCATGTTGCGGCCATACAGGTTCACGTACCGCGCATCGGCAACCGGCGTGAGCACGAAGGAATAGGTTTCCGGCCCGCATTCGACTTCGATTTCCGCGAGCTTGCCGGCCGAGAGCACCTTGCCGATCAGGCCGCGAAAGCTCTCCGGAACGCGTTGCTGCGGCTCGCAATCCCACAATCGCAGCACGGGTTCGCTGGCCTCGTTGGCGTACAGGATCTTGCCGTCCTCGGCGATCCGCAGCATGGGGTTGGGGTTTTCGTCCGGAAAACGGGCCAGGCTGCGGATCTGTTCTTCGGCCTGCTTGCGGCGCGTGATGTCGCGCAGGAAAAACGTGAACACCGGCCGGCTGTTCACACGGCTGATGGTCATGGCCATTTCGGCCGGGAAAATCTCGCCGTTGGCCCGCACGGCCGGCACCTCGTTGCGCGTTCCCAGCATCGAGCCGGCGCCGGCCGAAAGGTTGCGATCGATCCGCTTCTGGCCATCGTCTTCGGCCGGAAACAGCACGTCTTCGGGCTTCTTGCTGATGACATGGCTGCGCGGGTGGCCGAACACTCTCTCGGCCGCGGCATTGAAGTCGGTGATCACGCCCAGGTGGTTCACCGAGATGATAGGATCGAGCGACGATTCGAGGATGGCGTTTTTCCAGGCCTCGCTCTCGGCCGCGCGCTTGCGTTCGTGAACGTCGCGCACGACAACCGCCAGCAATGTCTCTCCCGGGCTGACGTCGTCCATCCGCGACATGGTGATTTCGACTTCCAGCGCCTCGTCGCCGGCGCAGCGTAACTGGCCGCTGCCGCGCCACTCGCCATGTTCGAGCGCCTGGGGCAAGGCCTCGTCCAGAATGCGCACGGCGGTCGGCGGAGTGTGCAGCTCGGCGATTGATGCCAACGGGGCCGCATCGTCTCGGGCCAGCCACTCTCGCCCTCGTGCATTGGCATAGACAATCTCGCCGTTGGGCGAGACCAACGCCACGAGGTCGGGAATCCGATCGACAATGGCCGCGAAAGCCGCCGGGGTCGCGTGCTGTGTGCTCGAATGGCGAGCCAGGGCTTCGGCCAGCGCGCCGCGTAAGCGCGAGGCCCTGTGTTCCAACGATTCCAGTTCTTGTTGCCAGTCAAGCGACGCGAGCATTGCCGCGGGGAGCAATTGCGCGGATCAGACGAACAACCAGATCGACCAGGGCCATCGTTTCGCTCGGCGAACAATCGCAGGCCACAGTCTGGCGAACATGATCTTCGGCCCAAGCGGCGAGCGCCGCCAATGGATCAGCGGTCGAGCTTGACGCGACCAGGGCTTTCAAAATGCCTGCCAGAATTTTTCTGTGCAGGGCCCGATCAGCCGAGGCAAAGTGCGGCGCCACCTGCTCCAGGCCAGATATGAAGCCGGCGTAGATGGTTTTTTGATGCGCCAGAATGACTTCGCGCAATACGCTCATCGAGGCATCGCCCAAGCGCAGCGAAACGGGAAGAAGAGAGCCCAGCCCTGGCATCGTACCGCAGATTCAAGCCCCGGGAAAGCGCACGGCAGTCCCCCGTATGGAGTCGGCCGTGGGGTCAAACCGGCAGCCCCTGGCCGGGATTTGCAAGTCGCTGACCGGCGAATCAGAATGGAAAGGCAGCCGTACTTCCTGCTCAGAGCACGCATTTTGAAAGGGCAACCGTGAGTCGACCGATCCTTCCCGTGCTGGCCGTGGCGTGGCTGTTGAGCGGCTTTGCCGGCTGGCCGGAGCAGAGTTCGGCTGCGAATTTGAGCGTTGTGCCCCGCTGGAACAACGTGCCGTTGTATGCGGATCAGCCCAGTTCGCGGCCGGCCGACTTGGAAGCGTCGCATCAGGTGAGTCCGGGCAGGCAAGTCTTGTTGGAGAACGTGCTCAACGAATTCGCCTGGCCGGCGCCGGTCGAGCAGTCGAACGGGCAGTGGCTGCGCATCCGCGACGACGGCCGATGCAACGAGTCGGGCGCCCGCTGGCCGGATGGGTCAGCATCGACGCCATGGTGAGCGTGCAGGATGCGATCGAGCATTACACGCGGCAGATCGAGCTGTCGCGGCCGGAGTGGGCCTACTGGATGCGGGGGGTAATGTTTCAGGAAAAGGCGCAATGGCAGATGGCCATCAATGATTTTACCGCGGCCATTGAGGTGCGTCGCAATTGCTTGAACCCGGCGGTTGCTGACGATCTGCGTTACTACCGAGGTCTCGACGAAGCCTTCTCGCGACGCGCGCATTGCCAGGTGCAGGCCTTGGCGCTGAAGCGATACAGCGAGGCCGATTGCCAGAACCCGAACGCTACGCTGGCTCGACTGCCGGCCTTGTACGGTCATTGGATCGCGGCGTCATTGCGATGCCGGCCGGTGACTTTGGAACGCTGGTCTCTCAGTTACGTAATTCACATCCAGCCGGCGATGCCGACGGCCAACTGCGATACGCCGGCGAAGGATTCCCAGGCACTCAAGGCCTCGGAAGAAAAGTGTGCCTGCTCCGACAACGTGCCGCACCCGGCCGTGCCCGAAGCTGCTGCAATCGCGCCACCTGCGAAGGCGCCAGAGAATCCGCAGCCCGAAAAGGTGCAGGCGCCGGCCGCCGAAGAACCGAAGGCGAATTATTTCGACATGCGAATCTATGCGGTATCGATGGCCGGGTTGCCGAAAACCGGCATCACTTCCGAGGTGCTCAATCGAGCGCACCGTTGCGAGATTCCGTTGTCGATTTATAGTCCCGTTGAACTGGAGCAGGCGGCTGCCCATTTCGATCGCTTGGCGTGCGTCGATCCGGTGCAACTTTGCCGGCAGGCCCTGCGGATCAAGCCGGACTTTGCCGAGTCGCATCTCACCCTGGCACTCCTGCTCCAGTGGCCATCGCTCCTCGATCAGCCGCTGGACGCCGAGAGGTTCGAAGAGGCGCTGCACGAGACCGATATGGCCATCGCCGTCAGGGAGGATTATGCCGACGCGCTGCGCTGGCGAGCCATGCTGCTGCTGCGGCAGAGTTACGGCAAGTGCAAGCAAGAATCGCGACCTTTCATCGAATTGGCCAAGACCTCGGCCATGCAGTCGTGCGAAGCGCTTGGTTTCACGGGCTCCAGCGGTCTGCAGGTGTTGGCTGCCGTGCTGGCTCGTGGAGAGGATTACTCGCAGGCGGTGCGCCGCCAGCGCTTGGCCGCCAGCCTGGCGAGTGACGACGCTGCCCGGGATTGGTTGGCCTATTATTGCTGGCGCAATGCGTCTGACGGCAAAAAGAGTCTGACCTGTTGCCCTCAGCGCAACCCGTAGCCCGGCCGATTCCTAAGGAATCTGCGGGCCCAAGGTATTGAGGATCAATTGACCCGGCAGCACGGCCGGGCCAAACGGCGTCACGGTCGGCGAGGCCGAAGGCGTGGTGTATTCCTGCTGCAGTCCGCTGATCTTAATCTGCCGCTCGAGGTACCGCTGCTTGGCTTCGACGACGTCGCGCTCGGCGTACAGCGTCTTCAGCCGTTGCACCAATGCGTCCTGCTGGCTTGAGTTGAGCTTCGGCTTGACATTCCCGTCGGGCCCTGGGACCGCCGCCGGATCGGCCAACTCGGTGCGGATTTGAGTGATTCCGTCGTCGATTTCATGCCAACGTGCGGACAATTGGTCGCTCAGCGCCGCTTCATCGCTGTGCGGCCGGCTCAAAATGCTCTCGTTCTGTTCGTTGACATTGACGTCTGCCGAGACCGAGCCCACGGCGTTGTCCTGCTCGGTCGGAAATCCAAGTTCATCCAGATAGTAGACCACGTGCTTGGTTCGCAACGAGGGCGGATTGTTCAACGAGAAATCCAGGATCATCATGCAGAGCTTGGTCAATTGATCGCGCCCTTCGGGCGGAACCCAGACGTACAGATCTCCGTAGTGCCCGATGGTCGCGCGTGGGCAATGCTTTGGCAGCTTCTTCTTGGAGCAGACATGAAACCAACATTCGGGGCCGAGGCAGTTCGATGTCACGATGCCAGCCGTGCGCTGCCCGATGTTGCCGTTCGGATCGCCCGTATAAAAGGAATTGAATCGGGTGCGGCAGTCGGGACAGGTTTGCGACGCCTGGCCGCCACAGCAGGTGGCAACCGCCTGTTGATAAGCGCAGCGCATCAACTCCAGCTTGCGCGGATCGGTGACGGGCGTCAACGTAAACGACTCAGCAGCCGATCGCGACCCGTTGATATTTCCACTGATCAGGAAGACCAACGGGTTGGCAGTGTCGAACGATGTCGCCCTGCTGGGCGAGACCGAGGCTCCGGCCTCGTCGGTGACGTTGGTCGCCGACTGATTGGGATACGAGAAGTAGGGCAGGGCATTCGAGTTGGCCACAAACATCGCCAGGTTGTTGAGCACCTGCTGTTGCACGACGTCGCCGGCAGTCCAGGCCTGGTTGACCGCGTTGTTGCGCAACTGGATGTGGCGCAGCCCGTGGCGGCGACACACAGCATGAGCATCCATACACGGTGGAACATGCGGCTCTCGAGACCGAATCAAGTGCCCAGTTGCAGCGACGCGTGACGACTCGCGGCTCCCGCGGCAGCCGGCAGGGCATCGATCGCGCAGCTATCACGGTACGCTGGGAGTTTCGACGTCCTATGACTTTCATCGTCACAGGCATCATGGTCCTTAAACTTTGCGCAACACGAACCGCCGGAAAATTGCCCGCATTCTCCAAATGCCAGCCCTCGACGTCGTTTCAGCCTCGGCGCCGGCACTGCCAGCATCCGCTCGACTTGGGCTCTCGGGGCAGTTAAAGTGGCAGCAGTCGCTGATCCGAACCCCTTGCTGCATCTGGAACTTCCGCTCGTGACATCCGTTGCTACCCGCTACTTGGCCTCGCTGATTCTGGCACTGGCGGTCGCTGTTCCAGCCTCGGCCGCGCATCTGGAATTGACCGAGGGGGACCGCGTCGTGCTGTTGGGCGGCACGCTCATCGAGCGCGAGCAGACCTACGGCTACTGGGAAGCCATGCTGACCAGCCACTTTCCCACGCGGAACGTCATTTTCCGCAACCTGGGTTGGAGCGGCGACACGGTTTGGGGCGAATCGCGCGCCGGCTTCGGCACCGTCGCCGACGGCTACCAGGCCCTGGTCGAACACGTCGAAGCACTGCGGCCCACCGTGATCATCGTCGGCTACGGCGCGGTCGAGTCGTTCGCCGGCGAGCCGGGCTTGCCGCGTTTCATCGCCGGCGTAAACACGCTGCTCGATTCGCTCCGTCGCACCAAGGCTCGGATCGTCATCCTGGCGCCGTTGAAACTCGAAAAGTTGCCCTCGCCGCTTCCCGACCCTCAGCGCGAAGACAAGAACGTCTGGCACTACATCGACGCGCTGCACGAAGTGGCCGTGAAGCAGGACGATTTGTTCCTGGACCTCAATCGCTGGCTGGAACCGCTGCGCGAGTCGACCGGCCGGCAACTGCACTTGACCGACGACACCATGCACCTGACCGACGTGGGCTACTGGATGACCGCCGGTGCGCTGGAGAACGATCTGCAATTGCGGCCCGCGGGTTGGAAGATCGAACTCGACAAGTCCGGCCGCTCCCTGCACACGTCGGGTGGAAAGCTGACCGACGCCGGATCGACCGACGGTAAGCTCCGCTTCGCGTTTACCTCGTCGACACTGCCGATCACGGCCGCGTTGCGCCAGCCTGGCCGCAACGGCGTGGTGCGCGTCGAGGGCTTGCCGGCCGGCGAATTCGTTCTGGCCGTCGACGGCCAGCCAATCGCCACGGCTGCGGCGCACGAGTGGGGGCAGGGCGTGGCGGTCGATTGCCCGGCGGAATTGAAGCAGATCGAGCAGTTGCGGCAGGCCATCGTGCAGAAGAACGAATTGTACTTTCATCGTTGGCGGCCGCAGAACCAGACCTATCTCCTAGGCTTTCGCAAACACGAGCAGGGGCAGAACGCTCAGGAAATCGTGCAGTTCGACCCGCTGGTGGCCGCCCAGGAGCAGCAGATTGCCAGGCTCTGCGTCCCGGTGGCGCACCGCTACGAACTGGTCCGATCGGGAGCGTCGCAACCGTGATGCGTTCTGTGTTGGCCAACTCGGCGGCGATTCTGCTGTTGCTAGCGCTGGCGGCCCCGGCCGTGGCCCAGCGCGAGTTGAAGGATATTCCTCCGCCCGATCCGGAACTGGAACGGGCCAGCTTCCAGGTGGCTGACGGGTTCGAGGTGAACCTTTACGCCGCCGATCCGTTGCTGGCCAAGCCCATCCAGATGAACTTCGACCCGGCCGGCAGGCTGTGGATTGCCGCCTCGGAGGTCTACCCGCAAATCGTGCCGGGTCAAAAGGCCAACGACAAGATCATCGTCCTCGAAGACTCCGACGGCGACGGGCGGGCCGAAAAGACCAGCGTCTTTGCCGAGGGGCTGTTAATCCCCACCGGCGTCGAGCCGGGTGACGGCGGCGCGTACGTCGGCAACAGCACCGAGCTGTTGCATCTGGCCGACACCGACGGCGACGGCCGAGCCGATTCGCGGCGGATCATGCTCTCGGGCTTCGGCACGGAAGACACGCATCACATTATCCACACGCTCCGTTGGGGTCCGGACGGTTGCCTGTACTTCAACCAGTCCGTCTATATCCACAGTCATATCGAAACGCCTTACGGCGTGCGACGGCTGGCAGGCGGCGGCATTTGGCAATTCCGCCCTGAGACGATGCGGCTCGAAGTTTTTTCCAAAGGCTGGGTCAACGCTTGGGGACATCACTTCGATCGCTGGGGCCAATCGCTGGTGACCGACGGCGCGGGAAATGACGGGATCAACTATGCTTTCCCCGGCTCGGTGTTCGTGGCTTCGCCCGGGGCGAGGCGCAATCTGAACGGCATGAATCCCGGCAGCCCGAAGTATTGCGGATTGGAGATCCTCAGCGGCCGGCATTTGCCTGATGACTGGCAAGGCAATGTGATCACGCACGACTTTCGAGCCCATCGCGTTTGCCGGTTCGTGATTTCCGAAGTCGGCTCGGGCTACGAGGCCCGCGAACAGCCCGAGTTGATCAAGACCGCGCATGTCGCCTTTCGGCCCGTCGACGTGAAGCTTGGCCCCGACGGCGCCATCTACATTGCGGACTGGTACAACCCGATCATTCAACATGGCGAAGTCGATTTCCGCGACCCGCGTCGCGATCACGTGCATGGTCGCATTTGGCGCGTAACGGCCAAGGGCCGGCCGCTCGTGCCGCGGCCGCAATTGGCCGACGCTTCGACGGCGACCCTGCTAGACGCTCTCAAATCGCCCGAAGGACACACCCGCGAGCGTACTCGGCGCGTGCTCAAGGAACGCGGCCCCGACGTGCTTCCCGATCTGGACGGTTGGGTCAGCGATCTGGCCGGCTCAGGCTCGGATGTCGATCACCATCGGCTCGAAGGCCTGTGGACGTATCAATCGCTCGATCAGCCCGCGCCCGAACTCCTCGCTTCGCTGTTGAAATCGCATGACCATCATGTGCGGGCCGCAGCCGTGCGGGTGCTTGGCGCCTGGCATGACCGTGTCTCGCAGGCGTTCGAGTTGCTCAAGGCAGCCGTGGCGGACAAGCACCCCCAAGTGCGGCTCGAAGCCGCGAGCGCGCTCGGCACGCTTGGAACGCTGGAAGCAGCCGACGCCGTGCTCGGCGCCTCGATCAGCCGCTGGACGACAATCTCGAATTTGCCACCTGGCGAGCCGTGCGCGAACTGGAACCTGTCTGGCTGCCCGCGGTCTCGGCCGGCAAGTTCGATTTCTCGGGGCATACATCGCATCTGCTCTACGCGCTACTTACAGCCGAATCTCGGTCGGTCGTACGACCGCTGGTGAAGTTGTTCGAGCACGGGGATGTTCCGCCCGAACAGGTCGGGGCAACGTTGGATCGCATCGCTCGCAACGGCAGCCCAGGGGACGTGGCCTTGATGTTCCGTTCGGTGCTCACGCAGAAGGATTGGTCGCCTGAGCACCGGGCTCAGATGCTGACGGCGTTGGTCGACGCGACCGGCGCCTCGCGGCTGCGGCCCGACGGCGACTTGCACGAACTGGTAGCTGTAGTCACCAGTCGCGATCCGTCGCTGGCGATTGCCGGCATGCGGGCCGCAGGCGCCTGGCGCGTCGAGTCAACCCGGCCTGAACTGACCGCGGCGGCGATGGCGCCCGAGACGAATACTGCCGTGCGCAGTGCGGCGGCCGATGCTCTGGCTCGTTTGGGCGGACCCAACAGCATTGAAACATTGCGCGAGTTGTCGCGCACTACTCATCCGGTCGAGGATCGGGTCGTGGCCGTCGTGGCCCTGACGATTGTCGATTTGCGTTCGGCGGCAGCGGCCGCAGCCGAGTTGCTCGGCAGTTCGCGAGTGGACTTCGATCCGGAGCCGGTGGTGCTGGCGTTCGTGGCGCGCCAAGGCGGACCGGCGGCTTTGGCGGCGGCTGTGGCCGAGAAAACCATCCCGCCCGACTGCGCCCGGTTGGCGATTCGTGCGGCCCAAGAAACAGCCCAGCCGAATCAGGCCCTTGTCGACGCGTTGCGCCGCGCGGGCTCCTTGCTCGCTGGGCCGCGCAAGCTCGCGCCGGATGAAATCAAGACCCTCGTTGCCGACGTCCGACGCCAGGGAGATCCAGCGCGCGGCGAGGCGATCTACCGTCGCAAGGATTTGCTCTGCCAGAGGTGCCATGCCATCGGCGGCGCCGGCGGCCAGGTGGGCCCCGACCTGGCCAGCATCGGCGCCAGTGCGCAGGTTGATTACCTCGTCGAATCGATCTTCGAGCCGACCAACAAAATCAAGGAGAACTACAACGCCATCGTCGTGCTCACCGACGACGGCCGCGTTACGACCGGCATCAAACTGCGCGAGACCGACCGCGAGTTGGTGCTGCGCACGGCCGAAGATCAGGTCGTTAGCATTCCACGGGCGAGCATCGAACAGCAATCGCCCGGCAATTCGCTGATGCCCGTCGGCCTGGTCGATAGCCTGACTCGCGACGAATTGATCGACCTGGTGCGATTTCTATCGGAGTTGGGCAAAGTCGGGCCCTACAGTTTGGGCAATGCCCGCGTCGTGCGACGCTGGCAGGTGCTCGAGCCAACTCCCTCGGCTAAGGACCAGATCCGGCGTTGGGGCCTGGTGGCGGTGGCCAAAGACGGCCCGGCGTTCACTTGGAGCCCGGTTTACAGTCAGGTTTCCGGTCTGCTGTCGCTCGACTCAATTCCCGCCGTGCCCCCCGCGAAACAAGCTGCCCACGCAGCGACGCCCGGCTTCGTGCGATTTCAATTGAAGGTCGAAGCGGCCGGGCTGGTGAAGCTGGTCTTCAACTCGATTTCCGGCTTGTCGTTGTGGATCGACGGCGTGCCGCACGATATCCAGCCCGAGACGCTGATGGAGTTGCCCCTGGGAGTTCACACGCTCACGTTGGCCGTGGAGCGGGACGAACGCAATGAGGAGCTACGAATCCAACTGGGCGACGTTTCCGGCTCGAAGGCCAGCATGCAGATCGTGGGCGGGAAGTAACTGGCGAGTCAGGATCGTTCCAATTCGCCGCCTCGCTTGCGGGGCGCTTCCGCGACGGCTGATTTTCGTCCCTCCCCCAGCACCTTCACGAATTCGGCGCCGAGGAATAGCACGGTACTGGCGTAGTAGACCCAGACCATCATGGCGATGAAGCTCCCCAACACGCCATAGGCACTGCTGTATTTTGCGGCAATCACGTACCAGGCCAGCAGCCAGCGTCCGATTTCCCATACCACGGCGGCCAACATGCCGCCGCGAGCCGCGTCGCGCCACCAGACCGGGACGCGAGGCAAGACCTTGTAAATGATCATGAACAACACGGCGTTGAGAGTTACGCGCCGATAGCCCACGCACAATCTGCCAGCCGAGCTGTGTGATGGGCAAGTCATGAGTGCTGGCGACGTGCGCAATCGCCGTCAGCACCATGCCGACGATGAACGAGATGACGATCAACAGGCCCAGCCCCAGCAGCATCACGAACGCCTTGAATCGATCGACCAGCACGCGATGCAACAGAGAGAACAAACCGTGGACGGCGTGCGACTGCACCCGCCATATTCGATCGAACGCGCCGTCGATCTCGGCGAAGCAGGCGATCGACGTCAGCAGCAGGGTCAGCAGGCCCAAGGGGCCGCCCAACAGCGCCTGCCCCTTGACGCTCGGCAGCATGCTACTGATCTGGTCGGCGAGCGATTTCGACGTGCGATCCGCGATCGAGTCGATGATGGCCTGCTGCTCGTTGGGCGCCAGGTCGGAGATCCGCAGCACAAAGCCCAGGCCCGACAACAGAATCAGCAACATCGGGAAGAACGAGAAGGCCGCAAAATAGGCCACGGCCGCGGCCAGCGTCGAGCCGTCGTCATCGAAGAAGGCCTGCACGCTTCGCACCAGCACGGGCCAGCCGAGCTTTCGCAGCCAGACCGGGCCGACGTGATCGGCAGCAGGCGATGGTGGTAGCTCGGCCACGTCGCCCTTCCCCTTTTCAACGGTCCGCTACTCGCCGCCTACTGTCCGCTGCCTACTGCCCGCTGTCGGTTGCCTGCTGTGGAACTTCATTCCCCACGGCCTGATTGCTCAGGTCGGGTGTGGCGTAGCCGAGCTGGTTGGCGCGGGCTCGCAGGGCGAATTGGAAGTACTGCAATCGCCGCGTGGGCTTTTTATAGGCCCAAACGAACGTCGTGTCGACCAGCGTCTTGGGGAGCAGTCCCTGATCGACCAGGGCCACCACCTGCTTGATGTAGTCAAACTCGACCGGCCGGCGGGCTTTGAGGCCCAGGTTCAACTGAGTCAGGTAATCGAGATCCGAGGACAAGCCTCCGGCGCCGATCGGATCGTCGGCCCGCATGTTCTGCGACACGACCGACCAGATCGCCAGCGCAAGCATCAGCCATCGACCCCAGCGGGCCATGCAAGTGTCTCCGCAGAAATGCGATTTTTCGAGGTAGAAGATTGGGACGCAGCTTGTAGCCGAAAGGACCGCGTCGCGGCAAGAGCGGTTGTAGGTGTGCTAGCAAGCGTAGGGTGATCTGCGAGCACCAGCTTCAGATCCTCTCGGCGGCGCGATGGTGCTCGCAGAGCACCCTACGGACTACGGACCTCGGAATCCGTGCTCGGACTCACGCTCAAAACCGCGCGGTCACGCCAGCACGCCTTCGATCACCTCGGCCTCGACGACGCCGGTCAGTTTCTGATTCAGACCGCTGTAGAAGTAGCTCAGCTTGTGCGGGTCGAGACCCATCAAGTGCAAGAGCGTGGCATGCAGATCGCGGATGTGATGACGATTCGTGACGGCTTCGTGCCCCACCTCGTCGGTCTCGCCATAGCTGGTGCCTCCCTTCACGCCCGCGCCCGCTAGCCAATACGTAAAGCCCTTGGGGTTGTGGTCGCGGCCGTCGCCGGCACCTTGTACGACCGGCTGGCGGCCGAACTCGCCTCCCCACACCACGAGCGTTTCATCCAGCAAGCCGCGCTGCTTGAGATCCGTTAGAAGTCCAGCGATTGGCTTGTCTACTTCCGGGCAGTGGATCTTCAGGTTCTCTTCCACGCCGTTGTGCGCATCCCAGTTCTGCTGCTGATGGCCGCCGCCATGATAGATCTGAATATAACGCACGCCACGCTCGACCAATCGCCGTGCGATCATGCACTGCCGGGCAAATGGCCGCCGGACCAATGGCCAACGGATGATCGGGCGGCGGATCGTACAGACCGTAGAGCTGCTTCGTCTTTTCGTCCTCGCCCGTCAGGTCGAGAGCTTCGGGCGCCGTAGTCTGCAACTGGTAAGCCAGCTCATAGCTGGCGATGCGGGCTTCCAGTTCGCTGTAGCCTGGACGCGTGGCCAGATGTTCGGCATTGAGCGCGTTGGCCGTGCTGATCTGGTCTCGCTGCATTTCGGGCGTTACGCCCGAGGCCGAAGCCAGGTTCAAAATCGGCTGACCGCTGGAGCGGAACACGGTTCCCTGGTAGGCGGCCGGCATGAAGCCGCTCGACCAGTTGGCGGCGCCGCTGATCGGCCCGCCGCGCGGATCGAGCATCACCACGTAGCCGGGCAAGTTCTGGTTCTCGCTCCCCAAGCCATAGCCGTACCAGGAACCGATCGAGGGAAAGCCCTGGATGATGCGGCCGCTGTTCATTTGCAGCATGGCTGACCCGTGGGCAAACGAATCGGAGTACAGCGACTTGATGACCGCCAGCTTGTCCATGTGCTGGGCGATGTGAGGAAAAGCGTCGGAGCACCACTGGCCCGACTCTCCATACTGGGCGAACTTCCGCTTGCTGGCCAGCAGCTTCGACGGCCGCACGTCGCGGCGGCGGATCTCCATCTCGATCGTCTGGCCGTCGCGCTTCTGCAGCTCCGGCTTGTAGTCGAACAAGTCCATCTGCGACGGGCCGCCATACATGAACAGGAAGATGACGCTCTTGGCCTTGGCCGGAAAATGTTGCGGTTTAGGCGCGAGCAGATTGGACGACGGCGCGAACTTTGGCGCCGGAGCCGCATAGCCATGGCGGGCGAAGAAGCCGTCGCGGTCGAGCATTCCCGCCAGCGCCACGCCGGCAAACCCGGCGCCCGCCTGCCACAAGAACTCACGGCGCGTGCGGCCGCAGAACTGGTTATAAGGCTTTCTCGATCGAGGCATGGCCATCGGCTCCCGTGCTGGCGTTCCCGTGTAAGGTGGGCACTCCCCACCATGGATGCTTGTTCGCGGTACATGGTGGGCGGTGCCCACCCTACGGCTAAGTGTTGGCGTAATCGTCAATCGATGTAAATCAACTCGTTCAGATTCAAAATCATCAAGCAAAACGATTCCAGTGCCCGTTGCCGCGGGTCGAAGTTCACGCTTGCCGGTTTAGCTGGGCTCGCCGATCGTTCATCCGGCACGAAATCCCGAAGCTTCGCCGCCCACTGTTTCTCGCGGGTTTTCACCTGTAAGTTGCGGAAGGCGAAATCAGCGTTGAACGTTCGCAGGCCGACCTTGCCGGCCGGCAGCGGACTATTGTCCACGAAGTCGATCTGCGGCTGCTGCGCCCATCGACCCAGATGCGAATCCGGCCGCCATCCAACTGCACGCGCACCGGGTGCCAACGGTTGAGATCGATCTTCAACGGCGCGGCGGCGATCTGCCGCCAATTGTTTTCGTGTTTCCCTAATCGCAAGCCATTGGGCTTGAAGTTGATGTTGTAGGCGTCGAGTGCATCGACGCCGTCGGTCGGTTGATTGACGCGGAGCACGAGGCCGGCGTCGCCGCTGGCGGAGCGCAGCATCAACTCAGCTTCGACGACGCCGTCGCCCAGGTTCGGTTGCTGCCAAACGATCTTGGCTCCGGGTTGCGGCCGAACACCGTAAGCGTTGTCGGGCGCGGCGCTCCACTGGCCGCCGAAGTACTGCCAGCCCGCCAGGGGGCGGCTCGTCTCGGCGACGACTGGACTCACGGGCGGCTGCGACACGTCATGCCGTCGGCCGTCGGCTGTGATCGTCATCGGGTCGAGGCTCAAGGCCGCGCCCAGGTGCGCACGCCGATCAGGCCGGAGTCGCCCAGTGGCTGAGGATCGGTAATGTCGATCGCCGGCGCCGCGCCATTTTTCTCGGCGGCACCCAACCAGATGCGAATCCGCGGCCCGGCAACGTCGATCTTGATCGGCAGGAATTCGCCGGTGGCAATTCGCGTGTCGGTTTCGGCCAGCAGCGTCACGTCGGCGCCGTGCCGTTGCAGGGCCAGGCTCTGCTCGCGCGGATTGAGCACCACCTCGTAGCCGCGGAAGACGTCCCCCTCGGCCGTGGCGCGGAAGATGAGCGAACCGAGTTCCGCCGCATTATGCAGCATCAACCGGCCCTGCAAGACGCCGTCGCGGAACGTCGCGCCTTGCCATAACGCGAACGGGCCGCGCTGCGGATCGACCGTTTCGATTCCCTGGTAGCCGCCACCCCAGCGGCCGCGGTAGTAGCTCCAACCCTGTCGCGGACCACTGAGAAAATCCGTCGGCCCCAGCCGGCGCAAGAATCCGGATTCGAGCGAGAAGGGGACATCCGGCCGAAATGTGAGCCGCGCTCGGAGCAGGGCGTAGGCACTGGCCTGACGCTCGAGGTAATCGAGCGCTAAGCGGCTCTCTCGCTCGCTGGGCGAACGGTCGAACGCCAGCGCGTATGCCCGGCGAATTTGGGCCTGTGGGTCGTTGCCAGCCTCTTTTACCAATCGGTTCGCGAAACTCGCGGCTTGTTGCTGCATGAAATCGTCGTTCAACAGCATCAGCGATTGCGGCGCGACGGTCGTCACCGGTCGCTCGCCGAGCGGCTGGGCCGTGTTGCTGTAGTCGAATACGTCCAGCGCCGGAGAGAGCATCGAGCGTTTGACGAACGTATAGACGCTACGCCGATCCTGCTCGCCCTCGGGAGAGATTTCCCAGCCTAGTCCGGGCTTTGACGCGCCGGCGAGCACTTCGCCTCCCAATCGCGGAAAGAAGCCGCGGCCTCCCACCGCCGGGTTCAAGTCGCCGCTTACGGAAAGGATTGTGTCGCGGATGGCTTCGGCTTCGACCCGCCGCAGGTTCTGCCGCCACAGTAGTTCGTTGCCTGGATCGACGGCCAGGGCTTGAGTGTTGTCGGACTGCGACGACATTCGATACGCGGCCGAAAGCATGATGAGCCGGTGCATGTGCTTGATCGACCAGCCCGATTCGATGAACTCGGACGCCAACCAATCCAACAGTTCGGGATGCGTCGGCGGAATGCCGGCCCGGCCGAAATCGTTGGTCGAGCGGACGATGGCCTGGCCGAAATGGTGTTGCCAGATGCGATTCACCATGACGCGCGAAACCAGCGGGTTGTCGCGGCTCGTCAGCCAACGGGCCAAGGCCAAACGCCGGCCCAGCGAGCGGTTGCCTGCGGGCGGATGGCTCAACTCGGGCTTCTGGCTGCCCAAGACGCTCAAGAATGCCGGTTGGACTTCAGTTCCTGGCGTGCCGGCGTTGCCGCGAATCAGCACGTGCGTCGGCGGCGCTTTGGCGCCGGCTTCGGTCACGCCCAAGGCCCAGCCGAACGGCGGCGAGCCGCCGCTCAGGAGTTCGTTGAGTTTGCGTTCGAGCTGCTTCTTTTCCTTCCCCTTGGCTTGCTTGAGCTTCTCTTCGAGCGGCTTCGCCTGGGCCTTGCGATCGGCGAACCAGCGCTGGGCCATCTCCGGGTTGGCCAGCGGCACGGCCGTCGGCGAGTTCTCGGTGAAGTTCGGGTTTTCGTACTTGCGCACGTTGCGGAAGAAGCTCAGCAGCCGGTAGTAGTCGGCCTGGGGCAGCGGATCGAATTTGTGATCGTGGCAGCGGCAACAGCCCATGGTCAGGCCCATGAACGCCGCTCCGGTCGTCACGACAATGTCGTCCAAGCCGTCGAATTCGGCTGCCCGTGCGTCGTCGGGCTCGTCGTCCCAAATGCCCAGCCGATAGAAGCCGGTGGCGATCAACGAATCGTTGCTGACGTCGTCGACTTCGTCGCCGGCCAGTTGTTCGATGACGAACCGATCGTACGGCTTGTCCTCGTTGAAGCTCTTGATGACATAATCTCGATAGCGCCAGGCGTTGGGCTTTTCGCCGTCGCGTTCGTAGCCATTGGTCTGAGCGAAACGCACGACGTCGAGCCAGTGCCGCCCCCAACGCTCGCCGTATTGCGGCCGGGCCAACAGGCTATCCACCAACTTTTCGTAGGCCTTCGGCGAATCGTCCTGAACGAAAGCGGCAACTTCTTCGGGCGTGGGCGGCAGACCGATCAGGTCGAAGTAAGCCCGACGGATGAGGGCCCGCTTGTCGGCTTCGCCATTCGGTTTGAGTTTTTTGGCTTCCACCCGAGCCAATACGAAGGCGTCGATCGGGTTGCGAGGCCAACCTCGAAGTTCAATTTGCGGCGCAGGTGGCCGGCGAATCGGCTGGTAAAACCAGTAAGCTCGATCCTGATCGGTGATCTCCACGGCCGCCCGTGGCGGCGGCGCCGAGTCGCTCTTGTCGGCCCCCGGCCAGGGGCGCCCTGCTTGACCCACCGCGTCAGGTCGGCGATCTGCTTGTCGGGCAGCTTGCGCGTGGGGGGCATCTGCACGTAGTCATCGCTGTAGCCAATCACCTGCACCAGCAAACTGTGCTCGGCATCGCCCGGCACGATCGCCGGCCCCGAATCGCCGCCGGTCAGCATGCCGCGCAGCGAGTCGAGCCGCAGGTTGGCCTTGTGGCGCTCGCCGGCGTGACACTTATAGCAGTGCTCGGCGAGAATCGGCCGGATCTTGGTCTCGAAAAACGCGAAGCCGGCGCGATCCGCCTCCGACCCCTGAGCGGCCGGGCTTTCTTTCGCCGCCGAAGCCTGCGCCGACGACAGCCCAAAGACAAAGGCCATGGCGACCATCGCCCGAAACGCCCAGCCATTCGAGGCCGATTCTTGGGGCATGGAGGAATTCCTCAGCAAATCGAACGGGAAATTTACTTTCTAACGGTTTGAATATAAGTCTGGTTGGGGTACAATGCAACCGGATTTTCCCGCCTCCCCATTATCCTCCCTCCCGACATGAAAACCATCCAATCCAAGGTCCAGCCCGCGCTTTTACGCCAGCTTAATGAACGCCAGGTTCTCACAGCCATTCAGGCCCACGGTCCATTATCGCGGGCCGACATCACTCGGCACACTGGAATCAGCGGGCCGACCGTTACCCGAGCGGTCGCCAACTTGCTGGAAGCCAACTTCATTGAAGAAGAAGGGCCCCAGCAGGCGGCGATTGGCCGGCCGGGCCGATTGTTGCGGTTGGCCCGCACGCACGTCTCAGTGGTGGGGCTCGTCGTGGGGCCGACCACCTGCGAAATTGTGGCCGCAGGGTTGGATGGCCAGGTCGAGGCCAGCCAGGTGCGGCAATTTGCCACGCCCGGCCGATATGACGAGCTGGTAACAACGCTGGTGGCGAATCTGCGCGAACTGGTAGAAGAGCGAAAGACCACGGTGCTCGGTCTGGGCATCAGCGTGCCGGGGCTGCTCAATCGGCGTGAAGGCCGGAGCTTGTTCTCGCCGAATTTGCATCAGCTCGACGGTCGCAACCTGGGGGCCGATCTTCGCGACCGGCTGCAACTGGACACGGCCGTGCTGCAAGAGTGCCATGCGCTCTGCCTGGCGGAGCAGGTGTATGGCTCCGCCCGGGGCGTGGCGGACTTTGCCATGCTCGATATCAGTGAGGGTTTGGGCCTAGGCGTGATGCACGGCGGACGGATCGTTCAGGGCCATAGCGGCCTGGCGGGTGAACTGGGGCACATGACCGTCGACTTGCACGGGCGGCAATGCGGTTGCGGCAATCGCGGTTGCCTGGAAACCGTGGCCACGGATGCGGCCCTGGTGCGGGCCGTGTCGGAAAAGCTCGGCCGCCCGATCTCGATCGAAGACTTCGTAGCCGGATTGGCCGAAGGTGGCTGGCAAGTGGACGACGAACTCGAGCAGGTGACTGCCTATCTGGCCGTGGGCGTGGCCGCGGTGATCAACATTTTCAATCCGCACAAGCTGTTCATTCATGGCCGGTTCCTCGACGCCCGCGCCGGGCTGTTCGAGCGTTTGCTGGAACTGGTTGGCACGCGAGCCCTGGCCCCCAATCGCGCCGATTGCGAGATCGTTCGTGCCCAGGGGAGCAAGCGGGCTGGTGTGATTGCCGCCGCGATCCAGGGAGCAACTTCCGGCTGGGAAAACCTCCTGAGCAATGGGGAATGGGGAGTGGGGAATGGGGAATGATGAGGAGGAAATGGGGAATGTCGAATGGGGAGTGGGGAATGACGAAGAAAAATCTCGTGGCTGCTGGCTGCGATGGAACCCTCGCTCACGTTAGAATAGCGATCTCTTTATTTCCCATTCCCCATTCCCCATTCCGCATTGCTCTTCGTTTCTCGTTCCATATTTGCTGAGATTTCCGCTATGACCCCGTCCTCGCCTTCACGTCGCGTCGCCCTGGTTACCGGCAGTTCTACCGGTTTGGGCAAAGCCATTGCCTTCGAACTCGGTCGCCGCGGTATGAAGGTCGCGATGAACTACAACAACAACGAGCAGCGGGCCCAGACGACGTTGGCTCAGTTTCGCGACCAGGGCTGGGAAGGGATCATGGTTCGCGCCAACGTGATCGATCCGCAAGAGGTCGGCCGGATGTACGCCCAGATCCGCGAACAACTCGGGCCGGTCGACGTGCTGGTTCCCAACGCCACGCCCGACCAGCCGCTCAAACCGATCGAGGAGTATGATTGGGACTTTTACCAATCGATGCTCGACTTTTTCATCAAAAGCCCGTTCCTGCTGACGAGGGCCTGCCTGCCGCACATGAAGCAGCAACGTTGGGGCCGGATCGTCAACATTACCAGCGAAGTGTTTCAATTGGGCGTGGCGCCGTTCACGGCTTACGTTGCGGCCAAGGGAGGGCAAGTCGGATTTTCGCGCAGCCTGGCCCGCGAATTGTCGCCTTTTGGGATCACCGTCAATATGGTCGCGCCCGGCTGGATTCCGGTGGAGCGGCACGAGAAGGATCCGCAGGAAATGAAAGACGCGTACATCTCCAAGGTTCCGGCTGGCCGCTGGGGCACGCCCGATGAAGTTGCTGACGCGGTTGCCTACTTCGTCAGCGAAGGCGCCGGCTTCGTCACGGGGCAAAGCCTGTCGGTCAACGGCGGCAACACCTACGCGGGCTGAGCGGGGCAGAAGTATTCAGTAGTCGGTAGGCAGAGGACAGAGGGCAGGTTTTGCGGCGTTAGGGTTTATGGTTTTGAGGAGAATTTCGCGTGCGTTGCATTCGTCGATTGTGTCGTGTTAAGGATATTTCCCCCGCCGCGCTCGGTCCTCGCTACCGAGCTTGCGTCAGGGCACTGCCTACTGCCCTCTGCCTGCTGCCTACTTTGCTGCTTCTGGCCGGATGCACGCCGACCGTTACGTCCTCCGGCGATGCCTCGTCGACACACAAGCCGACGGTTGCCTACGTGACCAACGGCATTGCAGATTTTTGGGTCGTGGCGGCCAAAGGGGCCGAAGCGGCCGCCCGCGACGCGAACGTTGAATTGTTCATCCGCATGCCGCCTGACGGCGTGGGCGATCAGAAGCGGATGGTGCAGGAGCTGCTCACGCAAGGCGTCGACGGCATTGCGATCAGCCCTATCGATCCCGACAACCAGGCGGACTTGCTCGACGAGATCGCCGCCCATTCGATTTTGATCACGCAGGACTCCGACGCGCCCAAGAGCAAGCGTCGCTGTTACGTCGGCATGGACAACTACCTGGCCGGGCGGATGTGCGGCGAAATGATCAAAGAGGCCATTCCCGACGGCGGCGAGGTCATGCTCTTCGTCGGCCGGCTCGAACAGCTCAATGCCCGGCAGCGCAGGCAGGGAATCATCGACGAGCTGCTCGATCGCTCCAGTGATTCGACGCGCTACGACCCGACGGGCCAGCCACTCAAGGGCGACCGCTACACGGTGCTCGACACGCGCATTGACCAGTTCGATTTCGGCAAGGCCAAGGCGCTGGCGCAGGACGCCATTGCCCGTTACCCACAACTCAAGTGCATGGTCGGGCTGTTTTCGTACAACGCGCCGAAATGTCTGGAAGTCGTACGGCACGCCGGCAAGCTGGGACAAATCAAGATCGTATCGTTCGACGAAGAGCGCGACACGCTGCAAGGCATCACCGACGGCGAGATGTTCGGCACGATCGTGCAGAACCCGTACGACTACGGCTACGACTCGGTGCGAATTCTGGCAGCGCTCGCGCGTGGCGAAGAGAAGGCTCTGCCAGACTCGCGGTTCGTCAATATCCCGGCCCGCAAGATCAAGAAAGAAAACGTTCAACAGTTCTGGGACGAATTGAAACGTTTGACCGAGGACAAGAAGAAGTAGGCGGAGGGCAGTAGGCAGCGAGGGGGGGCAGTAGTCGGGTGCCATGGCCACGCTTGCGTGGCCATGTTTTCGGCCCACTCGCATGCCCACGCAAGCGTGGGCACGGTGCCCAGGCCGGTCCAATACGTACAGTTCCGCTTTCGGCTCTCCGCTTTTGCATCCCATGCCTCCCTTGCTCGAAGTTCGTGGCGTCGGCAAGCGTTTCTCGGGCGTCGCAGCCTTGAGCGGCGTGAGCCTGGAGCTTGCGCCGGGCGAAGTCCTGGCCTTGATGGGCGAAAATGGGGCGGGCAAGAGCACGCTCATGAAGATCCTGGCCGGCGTCCAGCATGCCGACGAGGGCGAGATCTACATCGACGGTGCCCGCGTGGAAATCGGCTCGGTAGAGCGGGCTTTGAAGCTGGGCATCGTGCTCATCCACCAGGAGTTGAACCTGGCCGATAACCTGGACGCGGGAGCGAATATCTTCCTCGGCCGCGAGTCTCGCCGGTGGGGCTTCATCGACCGGCGGCGTATTGGCGTCGAAGCTGCCCACTGGTTGGCCGAGGTGGGTTTGAACATCTCCCCGCGCACGCTGGTGAGCACGCTCTCGATCGGACGGCAGCAGTTGGTTGAAATCGCCAAGGCGTTGAGCACCAGCGCCCGCGTGCTCATCATGGACGAACCGACGTCGAGCCTGTCGCTGCACGAAACCGAGACGTTGTTCCGTGTTATTCGCCAGTTGCGGGCGCGTGGGACGAGCATCATTTATATCAGCCACCGCCTGGGCGAAGTGAAAGAACTGGCCGACCGCGTCGTGGTATTGCGCGACGGCAAGAACGCCGGCCAACTCCAACGCGATGAAATCGAACACGACCGCATGATCCGACTGATGGTGGGTCGCGAGCTGTCGAGCTTCTACGACTATCAGCCGCGACCGCTGGGCGAACCGTTGCTGGAAGTTGTCGACCTGGTCGTGCCCGGCCGGTTTGATCATCCGCTCAGCTTCCAGGTGCGCGCCGGCGAAATCGTCGGCGTGGCAGGGCTCGTCGGCGCGGGCCGGACGGAAATGTTGCGCGTGTTGTTCGGAGTTGACCGGCCCGTTTCGGGCACGATCCGCATCAACGGGCGGCCTATTTCGCTGCGCAGCCCGATCGATGCCATTGCCGCAGGGGTGGCCTTGGTGCCGGAAGACCGCAAGCAACAGGGGTTGGTGTTGGAAATGTCGGTGCGAGAGAACATCGGCCTGCCCGGCCTGTGGCGCAATCGCCTGCCGGCCGCGTGGCTCAACCGCGCGGCCGAGCGGAAAGCTTCGCGCGAGATGATCGAACGATTCGCGCGTGCGCACGGCGAGCGACCGGCTGGCAGTGCAGTATCTTTCCGGCGGCAATCAGCAGAAGGTCGTCATCGGCAAATGGCTGTCGCTGACTCCGCGAGTGCTGCTGTTGGACGAGCCGACGCGGGGCATCGACATCGGCGCCAAACACGAGATCTACCGCCTGATGGAAGAATTGGCCCAGCAGGGAGTGGCCGTGCTATTCGTCAGCAGCGAAATGGAAGAAATTCTGAACATGTCCGACCGGGCGCTGGTGATGCACGAAGGACGCATTGCCGGCCAGCTCGATCGAAACCAGTTGAACGAAGAATCCGTCATGCGATTGGCCACGGGCCGGACTTGAGCAAGATACCGCGGAAACTGCGCGTCGCTTGCGACGCGGCTAAACTACTTACGACGAACCACCATGAAAAAAGTCCTCGGCATCTTCGGCCTGCTCGTTGCAATCTGTGTGGCTACGGCCATTGCCGAGCCGAAATTCTTCGCCGCTTACAACGTGCAGAACCAGGCTTTGTGGATCGGCCTGTTCGGCATTATCAGCATCGGCGTGGCCTTTGTGATCATCACCGGCGGCATCGATCTGTCGATCGGCTCGGTCATTGGGCTCGTGGCCAGCCTGCTGCCGCTCGCCCTGAAAACCTGGCATTGGAGCCCCGCGGCTGCGCTGGCGGGCGTGATGGCCTTGAGCGTAGGCATCGGCCTGTTGCACGGCTTGCTCATCACCAAGATGCGCTTGCAACCGTTCGTGGTCACGTTGTGCGGACTGCTGTTCTATCGTGGGCTGGCGCGTTGGATGACCGGCGACGAAACGCAGGGTTTTGGCGCCCAGTTCGACGGACTGCGCTCGATTGCCACCGGCAAGCTGCCGCTCGTGGGCGGCTACATGCTTCCCTATCCGTTTCTGGTGATGCTGGTGATTGCCTTGCTGGCCGCCGTGCTGCTGAATCGCGCGGTTTTCGGCCGGTACCTGCTGGCTTTGGGCCGCAACGAGCAGGCCGCGCGCTACAGCGGCATCAATACCGACCGCATGATCATCTGGGCCTACGTGATCTGCTCGACGCTGGCCGGACTGGGCGGCATCTTGTTTTCGCTGGACATCAATTCGGTGCAGCCCTCGGGCTATGGCAATTTCTACGAGCTGTACGCCATTGCGGCGGCAGTGCTCGGCGGCTGCAGCCTGCGGGGCGGCGAGGGCTCGATCCTGGGCGTGGTGATTGGCACGGCGGTGATGCGGCTGTTGAACAACTCGATCAGCCTGTTGGGCATTCCCAGCCAATTGGAATTCGCCATCATCGGCATCGTGATCCTGGCCGGCGTGTTGGCCGATGAGCTTGTGAAGCGTTGGGCCGCCGCGCGGAGAAGCCGGAGGAGCAGCGAAAAATGCTAAATGCTAAGTGATAAGTGATAAGTGGAAGGCATTTTCATTTAGCATTTAGCACTTATCATTTAGCATTTTCGTCACTACCGCCGGATCGCTTCGGCAAAGCCTTCAATGCGGTTGTCATCCAGGCGGATGTCGCGGGTCTCGCTGCCCAGCCGGATGCCGACGCGCTTCTCCGAACCGCGCGTCTCGCGGATCTCGTTGCCGGAAATCGTCACGGCTTCGGTCTTCCCTTGCACGTCGACGGCAATTCCATCGGCCGGGCCGCTGTCGATGATGCGGTTCGATTCCAGCCGGTTGCGGTGCGGGGCAAAGCCCTGGCCGCGCTCGGGCCGGAAGATCACGCCTGCCTTGCCGCTGCCCACGATCTCGTTGTCGCAGACCAGATTCTCCGTGTCGTGGTGGCCGATCGAAACGCCGTAATTGCCCGCGTCGCGAATGGTGTTCTTCTCGGCCAAGCCATTCTTAACACCCCAGCAGAAGAAAATGCCGATCTGGTTTCGCTCCAGCCGGTTGTTGCGGATCACTGGACGCTGCGAGCCCGAGCCGGGGTGCAAGCCGAGGTTGAGGTTGTCGTGTACGTGGCAGTTCTCGATCTGCACGTCGTGGCAGATCTGCCAACTGATGCCGTCGCCGCGGTAGTTGCGGGCCGTGACGTTGCGGACTGCGATGCGATTGCAATCCTGTGCGAAGATGCAACCGGCGTAGTTGCCGTTGAGCTCCTGGTTCTGCTCCTTGTTGCCGTCGAGCGCCAGGTTTTCGATCGTCACGTCGGCAATCTGGTCACCGCTGAGCAGGGGGAACAGCGTTTCGCAGGTGCTCTTGCCGGCCAGCCAGAAGTTCTCGCGCAGCGCCCGGTCGAGCTTGAAGCGATTGCCGTCGCGAGCCACCAGCGTGCGTTTGAGAATCACGTTGGCCCCGGTGTTGGTGTTCGTGGTGCGCAGGCAAACGCCGTCGCCGATGCGGAAGCCCGCGGCGTCGGCCAGCGTGATCTCCTGGTCGAACCAATCACTGTCGTCAGCCAGCTTCGTGGAAATGCTGGGTTCTTTGATGAGCGTCGTGTCGGTGCCATGGCCCAGCAGTCGGACCTTTGAGGCCAGACAGACGGCATTGCGCAGGCGGTAGGTGCCTGGCAGGATTTCGACCGTGCCGCCGCCGAGCCGAGCAATGTAATCAACGGCCGCTTGCAAGACTTTGTCCGTATCGCCCATGAGGTCGGCCTGCTTCGGCCCGACGGTGATCGTCAGTCGCTGGGCCCAGTCGGGCTCGACGGCATCGCCGGAAGTGGCTCGCGGATGGACCACCGGCGGCCGCTCGGCGGCGCTCAATTCTCGGGCGAGGGCCGCCGCGCCCCACGCCACGGCCGATCCCAGGAAGCTCCGCCGGCCGATTGTCGAAGGTCGAACTTGATTCATGGCGCACCTAGGCGTTTTGCTCTGATCAAACAGAAAGGTGGAAGGGGCAAAAGGGAGCGAACGAAACACGGAGTCACGGAGACACGGAGCCGGGAGGACGTTGACGAGGAGAATATAACCGCAAAATACCCATCAATCGACTTGGATGTTGGCAATTCGTACGGTCGATCGTTAGAATAAGGCCTGCCCCCGCGCGGTTCCCTCCCTTGACGCCACAACCCCCTGTGGCGCACCGAACATGCCCCATGCCTTGCCGAGATTTGGCTTTCGCTGCTGCCGGCTGCTGGCCAGCCTGGCCGTGTTTGCTGCGATCGCCGATTCTTCGGTGTTTGTCGCAACTTGCAGAGCTGGAACAAGTTCGGAAGCAGACGTTGGCAAGCAAACGGCATCCAGTGCCAAGCCCACGGCGGTTCCGAACTTCGAATTGGACGTGATGCCCATCTTGAGCGTGGCCGGCTGCAACTCGGGCCACTGCCATGGCAAGTCGCGTGGTCAGAACGGTTTTGCCCTGTCGCTGTTGGGCTTCGACGCCGATTTTGATTACGCCTCGATTGTCGAAGAGGGGCGTGGCCGGCGGCTGTTTCCCGCGGCGCCCCAACAAAGTCTGTTGTTATTGAAGGCCTCGGCCCAGGTGCCGCACGGCGGCGGAGAGCGGCTGAAGCCAGGCGGCGAAAACTACGAGACGTTGCGACGCTGGATCGAGCGCGGCATGCCACGTCGCACGGCGGAAGATCCCACGTTGGCGCGGATCGCCGTATCGCCGGCCGAGCATCCGCTCGCTGCTGGCGCCAAGCAGCCGCTCGCGGTTACGGCGTTTTATTCCGACGGTTCGACGCGCGACGTGACGCGGCTCTCGGCCTTCCAGTCGAGTGAGACGGCTGTGGCCAGCGTCAATCCGGCCGGACTGATCGAAGCCGGCAAGCTTGCCGGCGAGACGACGATCATGGCCCGCTACATGGGCCAGATCAAAACCTGGAACGTGATGATCCCGGCGGCAGCCCGTGTGCCTGAGGCGGCGTATGCCAAACTACCGCGCTATAACTTCATCGACGATCTGGTCTGGCAGAAGCTGCGGCAAGCCGGCGTGACCCCCTCGCCCCCCGCGGACGATGCCAAGTTCCTGCGTCGAGCGTATCTCGACGTGATCGGTCGGTTGCCCAAGCCCGACGAGGCCCGGGCGTTTTTGGCCGACAAGGCTTCCGACAAGCGGGCTCGACTGGTCGATGCCTTGCTCGCGCGACCGGAATACGCCGACTTCTGGGCCAACAAGTGGGCTGACTTGTTGCGGCCCAACCCGTATCGCGTGGGCATCAAGGCCACGCTCAACTTCGACGCGTGGATTCGCGACGCCTTCCGCCGCAACCAGCCCTACGACCAGTTCGTCCGCGATCTTGTCACGGCCACGGGCAGCACCTGGACAAACGGCGCGGCGACGCTGTTCCGCGATCGCCGCTCGAGCGACGAAATCACGACCATCGTCAGCCAATTGTTTCTGGGCGTGCGATTGGAATGCGCCAAGTGTCATCATCATCCGTTCGAAGTCTGGGGCCAGGACGACTTTTACGGGATGGCGGCCTATTTCGCTCGCGTCGGCTACAAAGGCGTGGGTCTTTCGACGCCGATCTCGGGAGGCGAAGAGATCATCTTCGTGGCTCCCTCGGGCCTGGTGAAGCACCCGCTCACCAGCCAGCCGGTGGCGCCCAAACCGTTGTTCGGCACCGCTCCGCCGGTCGATCCGGCCAGCGACCCGCGCAGCGCGCTGGCGGCGTGGATGACGTCCGACGACAACCGGCTCTTTGCCCAGGTGGCTGTCAACCGGGTTTGGACCGAGCTGCTGGGTCGTGGAATTGTCGAGCCGGTCGACGATTTGCGGGCTACGAATCCGCCCAGCAACGCGCCGCTGATCGAAGCCCTGGCCCGGGAGTTCCGCGGGCAGCATTACGACCTGAAGAAGCTGCTGCGCACGATCATGACGTCTTACGTCTACGGCCTGTCGAGCCTGCCAAACGAGCGCAACCAGGCCGACACGCGCAACTATTCGCGTCACTATCGCCAGCGGCTGCGGGCTGAGACGCTGTTGGACGCGGTGTCCGACATCACGGGCGTGACCGAGTCGTTTGCCGCCATGCCCGAGGGCTCGCGGGCCACGCAGTTGTGGACCCATCGCGTCGATTCGTTGTTTCTCGACGCTTTCGGCCGCCCCGATCCGAACCAGGATCCTCCCTGCGAACGAACCGGCGACACGACGATGGTGCAGGCCTTGCACCTGATGAACGCACCGAATCTGCACCGCAAAGTAACCGACGATAAGTCCTGCGCCGCGCGGTTGGCCGCCAGCGACAAGAAGCCGAAGGCGATCGTCGAAGAGTTGTATTTGCTTGCGTACTCGCGCTATCCCACGCCCGGCGAGTTGTCGGTGTTGCTGCCACTGTTCGGCCCTTCCGCGGCCGAGCGGCGCCAGACGACCGAAGACATGCTGTGGGCCTTGCTCAACACGCCTGAATTTGTTTTCAAAGACTGAACGAACGGAGAGGCTCGATCCATGGCCTTGCATCGCAACTGTCAAGGAGCAACCCGGCGGGATTGCCTGCAATTGGGTTTGGGGACATTGGCCGGTGGAGGGCTGGTGAACCTGCTGCGCCTTTCAGGCCAGGCGGCCGAGCGCCGCGGCGACGTGTCGCGCCGGCCGACGAGTTGCATCCTGGTCTGGATGGACGGAGGGCCTTCGCACTTCGAAACCTTCGATCCAAAGCCCGACGCTCCGCGTGAAATCCGCGGCGATTTCAGCCCCATTGCCACGAAGATTCCGGGGGTGTTCTTCTCTGAGCACATGGAGCGGTTGGCTGCGATCAGCGACAAGCTGTGCATCGTCCGTTCGATTTGCCACAACCAGGGGAACCACGGCGCCGGCAATCATTACATGATGACCGGCGCTCCGACGCGAATTCCGGTGGGCTGCGGCTCGTTTGTCAGCTTTCATCCCAGCCTGGGCTCGGTGACAGCCTACGAGCGCTCCGCCCCACGCGGTTTGCCTGGCTATTTTTCGATTCCCTCAATGTCGCGCTCCGGCGGGCCAAATTTCCTGGGCGCGAAATACGCGCCGTTCGTCGTTGCCGACGATCCGAACAAGTCCGACTTTCGCGTTCGCGACGTGGCTCTGCCTTCGGGTTTGACAGGCGATCGGTTCATTGGCCGTCGCGATCTGCGGGCGTTGGTCGACCGTTTGCCGCGGCTGGCCGATAAGGCCGCGGCCGATCCGGTGCAGGCCCTCGATTCGTACTACGAGCAGGGCTACAGCCTCGTCACTTCGAAGCAAGCCCAGCAGGCGTTCGATATTCAAAGCGAACCGGAAAAAGTTCGCGACGCCTACGGACGAACGGCCTTTGGGCAGCGGGCTTTGCTAGCGCGGCGGCTGGTCGAAGCGGGGGTGCCTTTCGTCACGCTCTATGACGGCGGCTGGGACAGCCACGCCGACATATTTCCGGGCCTGACCGAGAAGCTGCCACCGTTCGAGCACACCATCGCGGCGTTGATCGAAGACCTCGACCAGCGCGGCTTGTTGGAAACGACGCTGGTCGTGGCCTTGGGTGAATTCGGCCGCACGCCGAAGATCTCCACTTTGGCCACGGCCAAGTTGCCCGGGCGCGATCACTGGGCCAGTGCCATGAGCGTGATGTTCGCCGGCTGCGGCGTGCCGGGCGGGCAAGTCGTGGGCGCGACCGATCGTAACGGCTACGCCGCCAACGAGCGCGTGCTCTCGCCCGAAAACTTCGCCTCGACGGTCTACCGCAAGTTGGGCATCGACCCCGACAAGATGTATTACACCCCGCAAGGCCGGCCGACGCACCTGGTCAGCGATCCGACGCCGATCCGTGAGTTGATGGGATGAGACGATTGCGGCCTCCAGCCCCGCAAGGGGCGAAAGAATATAGCCAGGGGCTCACGCCCAGCCATTTGAAGCTGTCACTTTCTATCTGGGTTACGGGCTTGCAGGACACGAAACGTAGAAACGTGGTTGCCGCGATTGCCGCTCTTCCGCGGTTGCTGTTTGCGTTTTGGAGACCAAGAGTGGGTCGCGAAGGTCGAGAGGTTGACGTGTTTGGCCAGCCGGAGCAGCGCCTTCGCCAGTTCCTGGTTGGCCAAGCCTGCGAATGCCTGCGTCCAATGGCGAGCTGGAACGGCGATTTCCATGCCGCGAAGCGTCGCCGTGATTTCGTTCGCCAGATAGTACGTCGAGATCTTTTTCGGAGCTGTCTTGCGATGGGCTGCCCGCATCGCGGCCTTGACGATGCTGAGCAAATTAAACGTCACCAGCGCCAAGCAAAACGCCAACAGTGCCGCTTTGGGATACCCCAGCGTGTTGACTTCGCCACGCAGAACTGTGGCCAGATCTTGGAACACGGTTTCAATCTTCCAACGCTTGCGGTACAGATCTGCAATCTTCCGCCCGTTCACCTTGGCCGGCAGATTCGTCAAGATGTGGATGAATTGCTCTTTGTCGCGGGTCGGGCTGCCCAAACGGACCGTGATCCGGCGGACCGTCCAAGCAGTGCCATCGGGACGTTTCAACGTCAACGCCTGCTCGTACACCGTGCCGGTCTCAGTCGTGCCCAGCTTCTTGCGTCTGCCAACCAGCTCCCCGCGAGCATTGCCCATGTGCTGTCGGATGGCAAAGTAGGCCTTCCGGGAGTCGATGCCGTCCAAGAAAGAGGGAGTGCAGAAATTGCGGTCTGCCATCCAGCAATCACCGGCTTCAATGATCTTGAAGAGTTGTACGGACAACGGGCGTTCGTTGGCGTGCCCGTCTTCACAGGCGATAACTTCGACTGCCAACATCACTTGCGGATCAAGCACCACCAATGCAATGCCGGGCAATGCGGCGGCACGGGTGCCACGCAACTCGGCGATGCGATGATCCGTACCCGCGAAGCGGTTGCCATCCAAAATCCGGAGTCGATAGCCAGGCAGCAACGCCTGTGGCTGGGCCTTCATCGCGACGAAGACTTCGGCAAGGCTCTTCGCCGTTTCGTGGACCAATTGCTCCGAGACGCACGGCTCAACACCACCCAGCTTGTCGTAAACGGCCCTAACAGAAACGCCGATCTCTTTGTCCGCGCGATACGACGCCAGCACCGATTTGTGATAACGGCAAACTACGCCCGCCAACAGGTTGGCGACCGTGGAAAACAGCAACCGGCCCTCGTACTGTTGCTTGGCGGCGTCGGAGAACAACTTATCAAGGCGAACGGGCGCGAAAACGTTCTCCATGGCGGCACGAAACATGACGGTCACGGGGCTCGCGCCTACGAACTGCTCAAAGATTTTTCTCAGGAACATAAGGCACCTACCTGTGGACGATTCAAACACCACAGAAAGCGTTGCCACATCGACCGAAAAGACAAGCCCATGCGAACCTGGGACGCCGCTAGCAGCCGGCACCGACAGCTTCAAATGGCTGGGCTTACGCCCCCGGCTAAATTCTGCCGCCCCTGCGGGGCTAACATTTCCGTAGCGCGACGCCACGTGCGCTACTGGCTCCCCCAGTGCCGTGCTGTTGGTGGTTTCAACGGCAAGCCAAGGGCTGAAGGAGCACTGGCCAAGCCAGTGGCCCACGATGTGTGGCCCCATCTGGCGCTTTGGCTTGTTGTGGCGATCGTATTGCTCGGCAGCAGCCTCGCGATTGCGGCACCGCCGGAGCTGAGCTACTTCTTTCCGCCCGGCGCCAAACGTGGCCAGACAACCACGATCACGGCTGCGGGGAAAGCGAACGGCGGCGCCGTGCGCGTTTGGGTCGCAGGGCAAGGCATCGCTTTCGAGCCGGCCAAAGAGCCGCGATCGTTTACCGTGAAAGTTGCAGCCGACGCCGTGCCAGGCGAGCGATTGGCCCGGCTGATCGGCGACGACGGGGCTAGTGTGTATCGTCCGCTGGTGATCGGCACGCTTGACGAGGTACTGGAACAAGAGCCGAACGACGCGCTCGAGGCCCCGCAGCACATCGCCGCCGCAGCCGTGACGGTCAATGGGCGGTTGCAAAAGGGGGGAGACGTCGACTGCTTCAGCGTGGAACTTTCGGCCGGCCAAACGCTGGTTGCTTCGATCGATGCTCACGAACTGCTCGGCTCGCCGATGGACGGCGTGTTGCAACTAGTCGACAGCTCGGGCAATGTGCTCGCGCAGAATCACGACGATCACGGGCTCGATCCTCGGTTGGTCTACACGGCCAGCCGCCCTGGGCACTACATCGTTCGCCTGTTCGCTTTTCCAGCGACGGCGACGGGCTCGATCGCCTTTGCCGGCGGCGAGAAGTTCGTCTATCGCTTGACGCTTACGACGGGCGGCTTTATCGACTACACCTTCCCACTCGCCACGAGCGCTGGTGAGTCGCAAGAAATCGAACTGTCGGGCTGGAACATTCCGGCCGCATTGCGAAAGCAAACGCTCGGATCCCTGGCAGCGGGCGAAATGCAGACGGTTTTCGATCCTCGTCTGGCCGGCACGGCGACGGTTGCAGTCGTGCCGCACGCGGCGATTGCGGAAGTCGAGCGGAATGGGGCCGATTCGCAAGTGGTCGTGGCGCCAGTCACAATTAGCGGTCGAATCGACCGACCGGGCGGTACGGATGTCTTTGGTATCACGGCCAAGAAAGGTCAGCGGTTGTCGCTGCGTGCCGAGTCTCGACGGCTGGGCTTTCCGCTCGATCCGGCGCTGAAGATCTTCGACGAGCGAGGCAAGCAATTGGCCCAGGCCGACGACGTGTCGGGCGGGCGCGATGCCGAACTGGCCTTCCACGTGCCGGCCGATGGCCGCTACCGATTGAGCATCCGTGATTTTGCCAGCCAGGGCGGGCCGCGCTACGTTTATCGCCTCGACATCATGCTCGCCGAGCCAGAGTTCGAGCTGAAGTTGCCGGCCGATAGTCTGGCGATCACACCGGGCAAGCCGGGCGAGCTGACCGTCGACATCGACCGGCGCAACGGATTCGCCGAGGAGATTGGCTTCGAGGTTCTCGAACTGCCCCGCGGTATTACCGTCGAACCGGCCAAATCATTGGCCAAAGGTGATTCGGCCAAAACAGTTCGGCTGAGATTCTCCGCGGCTGAAGGCGCCGAGTCAGGAGTCGTGCAGATTATTGGCAAGTCGGCCGGCGGACGCTCGCAGACGGCTTCGGCCGCGGTGGCAGATATTGCCCTGCGCACATCGGACGTTTGGCTGGCCGCCGTCGGCAGCAGTGCGAATCCGAAAGAAGAGATCAAGGACAAGATCGGAGCGAAGAAGGGAAAGAAGAAATAAGCCCATCGCGAATCGGGTTGCTCCGCGGATGTGGCGTTGGGTTCGGCGCGGCAAGCGTCTTGAGAAGCGGCCTGCGCACGACTTCTTAGCAGCTTTGAAATTCAAGATGGCGGTCTTGAACTCCATTAGCGCCGCTGTTGACCGAACTGTGGATGTTCGTCGTCGTTCCGAGCAAGGAAACGAATTGTGAGCCAGCTTCATTAGGCAGTCCAAACAACCAAGGCGCGGAGGCGTGTCGCACCGCAGCAGGTTACTTCAACCTCCGCATTCGCATATACTGGCCAGCGATCCCGCTCACCGTGCGCGCGGCAAGTGAGCCTTTCCATTAGGCCGCAGAGGGCGCAGCAGATGTCCAAACACCTTGTCACCCTTAGCAAATTCTTGAGCAAGCACTTGCGGCATGAGCCGGAAGGCCTGGGCCTCGTGCTGGAGCCCGGTGGTTGGGTGCCGGTCGCAGACTTGTTGGCTGGTGCTGCGAAAATCGGCTTTCCGATCGGCCGAGATGAACTCGATCACGTAGTGAACGAAAACGACAAGAAAAGGTTCTCGTTCGACGAGTCGAGGACAAAGATTCGAGCAAACCAAGGTCATTCGACCGAAGTTCAATTGCAGCTCAGGGAAGTCGAGCCGCTCGAGCAGCTTTTTCATGGGACAGTCGCCAAGTTCCTCGATGCGATCCTATCCGAGGGGCTCAAGAAGATGGACCGTCACGACGTACATTTGTCGACAGATGCGGAGATGGCCACTAAGGTCGCCGAGCGTCGCGGTAGGCCCGTCGTTCTTGTGATTGACTCGGGCAGAATGGCGGCCGATGGTTTCAAATTTCGGGTAGCTGAAAACGATGTCTGGCTTACTGACAACGTGCCACCACAGTACATTCGGATAGAGTGAAACGGAATCGTTGCAAGTTGGTCGTTATACTTGCTGGCGATCCCACTCGTCGTGAGCGGGCACCGAGAGATTTCCGCGCCATCCCGTTTCTTGCTGCCGAACCGGCAATTGAAAGCCGTTGCTGAACGGACTGCTATGACAACGACCTTTCGCATACTCAACGTAGGATGGAACGCCGAGCCCAATGGAGGCGAGGAGCCGCGGGTCACGTTTAACGGGGACGATCTCGTGCTGACTTTTGTGCTCAACCCCTACCTGTATCCTGCCTTTGCCGAGGGCCAGGAAGGGCGGCTCGTCTTCCCGAAGTGTTGGCGGTATCGGCTTGGGCCGACCAACGACGAGGGCTGGTATCGTGGTCAGTGCAGGTTCACCGGGCTAGCGCCGGGGTGGGGAGAATTCTACGAAGTTTCTGGCGACCTGCTTCTCGAACGCGCGGTGGTCGACTGGAAGGGAGAGTCACGAAAGCTCGTTTGGAAGGTGGGGCCGGCAGCGCCGCCGACCCAAAGCAGGCACTTCCTTTTCTATATGCGAGACGAGACATTCGAGTGTGACGCGGGAGATTGGCGATTTGAAGTCCTACCGATACACGAGTCATAGGACGACGCCACGGCATCACTGCGACAATGACGGCATGCCGCCCAATGGCGCGGAGGTCACATCGACCGAGCGCAAGGATGTTCTTACTTCGTCACGAACTCTTGGGAACGGATCACTTCTTGAGAAACCCGGAAAACTATCGATTGCTGCCACGAAACCGCATAGATTGTCCGTTCGTTGGCACGATTCTGCAGGCGAAGTACGACCATTTTTCTATCCCCCGCCTATGTGTGTAAAAAGTGAGCCATTTGCGGGTCGTCACCTGACTCGTCGGCAGGCGTTGCGACTGATCGTTCCCGTTGCCGCGGGAACGGTTGTCGGTGCGTCGCGGTTCGGCTCTGCACTTGGCGCCGACGACCAGCCGAAGAGGCGCGTGGACGTGCTGGTCATTGGCGCCGGGGTGTCGGGGCTGGCTGCGGCCAAGGAACTGGCGGCGCAGAAGCTGGACGTGCTGGTGCTCGAAGCCCGCAATCGCATCGGCGGCCGGATCTGGTCCGACCAGGCGTGGGGCGCAACGCTCGACCTGGGCGCTTCGTGGATTCATGGCATTCGCGGCAACCCGATTCACGACTTGGCGCAGCAGTATGGGATCAAGACGTTCCCTACCCATAGCGAAAGCCAGTGGCTCTACCGCGACGGCGCTTACGTGTATGAAAACGATGAGCAGAGCGCCACGGAAACGCGGCTAAAGAAACTGCTCGCCGAGACGCAGCGCCGGCCGAACGGCGGCCCGCGATAGTGGCCAGCCCGATACTTCGCTACAAGCGGCCATCGACCGGGCCATCGGCGACCGCCGCTTTCCGCCCTTGCAGCGCCGCGAACTCGATTTCCAGATCAATAACCTCATCGAGCAAGAGTACGCGGCCGATGCCAACGAGCTGTCGAACTACCACTGGGATCAAGGCGAGGACTTTCCCGGCGCCGACGCGTTATTTCCGCAAGGCTATGGGCAAATCACGCGTCGACTGGCCGAGGGGCTGAAGATCAAGCTTAGCCACAAGGTGAGCAAGATCGAATGGGACGAGCGCCAGGGCGTCGTGGTCGATACCAATGGTGGGCGGTGCGAAGCCGACTTTGCCGTCGTGACATTGCCGTTGGGCGTGTTGCAGCGGCGCGGCGTGGAGTTTGTTCCAGCTCTGCCGCAAAGCAAGCGAGACGCCATTGGCCGGATGGGCATGGGCTTGCTGAACAAGACTTACTTGCGGTTCCCGCGTCAGTTCTGGCCGGCCAAGGCCGACTGGCTAGGGTTCGTCAGCGAGACCAAGGGGCATTGGTCCGAGTACCTCAACGTGGCGAAGTTTTTGGGCCAGCCGGTGCTGCTGGGATTCAACGCGGCCACCTTCGCGCGGCAGGTTGAAAAGCAGACCGACGAAGAGACCATCGTGGGCATGGTTGCCGCACTGCGTGCGATGTTTGGCCGAAAGGTGCCCGACCCCACCGACGCCGTGATCACGCGTTGGGCGTCCGATCCGTTCAGCTGCGGATCGTATTCGTTCTTGAAAACCGGCTCAACGCCCCGGGATTACGAGTTGCTTGCCGAGCCGGTTGCCCGCCGGCTGTTCTTTGCGGGCGAGCATACCTCGCGGCGCTACGCGGCGACGGTCCATGGCGCGTATTTGTCGGGCCAGCGTGCGGCGAAGCAGGTCGTTGCCACGGCATGACTTGCCGCTGGAGTCGCCAGGGCGGGGGCTCGCCGTTCGGCCGCGGCTGCATTAAACTGGTGCTCCGTGACGCCATTGTTTTTGCACTTGGGTGCCATGCCCACGGCGGCCGTGGGCATGCATTGGCGCGGCAGACATGGCCACGCAAGCGTGGACCATGGCACCCTGAATTTTTAGCGTGACAAACGACTAGCCCGGGGCTGAACCGTCGAATACCTTCGCTTGCTAATGAAGAACTATGCTCAAACATCAACTGATTCATCCTAAGATCAACGAAATCCTCGGCCGCGCCGGGCATCACGGCAAGATCCTGATCGCCGACGGCAACTATCCGGCCTCGTCGACTCTGGGGCCGAATGCTGAACTGGTGAGCCTGAATTTGTCGCCGGGCATCGTCAGTTGCTCGCAAGTGCTCGCGGCGCTGGTAAGCGCCATTCCGATCGAAGCCGCCTACACCATGCAGCCCGAGACGACCGGCGCGTACGCCATGACCAGCGATCCGCCGGTGTGGGCCCAGTATCGCGACATTTTTCAAAAGGCCGGGCTGGGCGTGCAGTTGGAGCCGATCGAGAAATGGGATTTCTACAAGCACGTCAATACCACCGACCACGTGCTGACGATCCAGACTGCGGATCAGCATCTGTTCGCCAACCTGTTGCTGGCGATTGGAGTGAGGCAAGAATGATAAATGCTAAATGATAAGTGATAAATGCAGCGACACGGCACATGCCAATTGCATCCAATTTATCATTTAGCACTTATCATTTAGCATTCCTACCTTGGAGTTCCCATGCAAACCCGCCGGTTGGGAAAAACGGCCCTGGACCTTCCCGTACTCAGTTTCGGGGCGTCGTCGTTGGGCCAGGAGTTCCGTTCGGTCGACATTAACGAAGCTTTGCGCAGCGTCCGCGTGGCGCTCGATTTGGGCATGAACTTCATTGACACTTCACCCTACTATGGCCGCGGTATGTCCGAGGTGCTGTTGGGCGTGGCGCTGCGCGACGTGCCGCGAGACAGTTACATCCTGGGCACGAAGCTGGGCCGGTACGACGCCGCGCATTTTGATTTCTCGGCCCGTCGCGTGGTGGAAAGCATCGACGTCAGCCTGCACCGCATGGGCGTTGAACATCTCGACATCGTCCTCTGTCACGATATCGAATACGTCGACATGGCGCAGATCGTCGAAGAGACGCTGCCGGCTTTGCGTCGCGTGCAACAGCAAGGCAAGGTCCGCTACGTGGGCATCAGCGGCTATCCCATGAAGATCTTTCGGTACGTGCTCGATCGGGCTCCGCTCGACTGCATGCTCTCGTACAACCAGTACACGCTGCAGAATCGCCGGCTGGCCGACATCATTCCGTATCTGGAGAGCAAAGGCGTGGGCATCATGAACGCCGCCCCCTTCGCCGCCCGATTGTTGACCAATGCACCGTTGCCGAAGTGGCACAAGGCGTCAGAACCGGTGAAGCAGGCCTGCCGCAAGGCGGCCGAGTTGTGCCAATCTCAGGGCGTCGACATCGCCAAGTTGGCCGTGCAATTCTCGATCCGCAACCCGCAGATCAGCACCTGCGTCGTCGGCTCGGCCAATCCCGACAATGTTCGCAACTGGGCGGCCTGGGCCAGCGAGCCGATCGACGAAGCGCTCTTGGCCGGCGTCGAGCAGATCCTGCAGCCGGTCATGAACGAGGGGCACATCGAAGGTCGACCGGAAAACAATTGAGTGCAGCTAAACGGAGCACAAGGCGGAAAGAAGCAAAGAATTGAACCACCGAGGCACAGAGACACAGAGGATGAAGAGAAGAGAGGACAAAGTGTTTTGATTCTGGAATCGGCGTATTAAGAGTAGTCGACGAATCTGACCAGTCGCACTCGAATCAGCTATCGACGTAGGCGTTTGTCCAATCTCGTCCTCTGCCTTCATCCTCTGTGTCTCTGTGCCCCTGTGGTTTATTCTCTTCGTTCGTCCGTTTGCTCGTTGCTCACAGCACCTCACTCGGCTCGCTCCCGCGGCGCAGCAGCAGCCAGGCGGTTGGGGCGACGATCAGGGCGATCCCCGAGAGCGTCAACAGCGTGAAGCTGCGCCCCCAGATCGCGGCGTCGAAGAGCATGCCGAAGCCGACCTGGGTCAGGCCGACGATCGAGACCTTGGCCGGATCGCCCAGCGCGAAGGCCTTGGTCAGGCAAATCTGCCCGGCGGTTGCGGCCAATCCCATGCCCAAGAGCATTGACCAGGCAGCCAGGTTCAATTCGACGGTTGGCGCCGTGTCGTTAGGAAAGACGAGCCAGGCGGCTAGGCAGAACACGAGCGAGACGCCCGAGAAGTGGACCACGATCGCACGCACATCGAGGCCGCGGAGCTGATGCAGGCCCAATAGCGCGATGGCGCTGGTGAACGAGCTGATCACGGCAAAGATCATGGCCGGATTGCCGGCCGCCAGGTGCGGCTGCTGAATGAGGGCCACGCCGGCCAACCCCATGGCCGTGGCGATCCAGACTTCGACGGTCGGCGCCAGGCCCAGCAGGGGCCACGACAACAGGGCCACCCAGACGGGAAACATGTTGGTGACCGTCAGCACGTCGGCCACGGGCATCCGCGTCAGGGCGTAGAATCCGCAGGTCAGGCTGATGCTGCCGGCGATGCTCCGCATCCACAACGTCCGCGGCCGCCAGAAGACCAGTCGCACCCTGCCGGCCCAGGCCAGCAGGGCCGCAAAGAGCAGGGCCAGGCCGGCCCGCGCAGCGGCGATGAGCTGCCAATCGCAATGCTGCGCCAGGCGCATGCGCGCAGGTGCTCATGGCCGCAAAAGCCAAGGCGCCGCACAGCATCCACCGATACGCGCCCAACGTCCGCCTCGAAAAAATGCCTTGTCCCGAGCGCCCCCTGGTGCTGGCCGTGATCTTACGAGCTTTTGCGGTCCAGGCGTAGAGCGCCGTTCACGCCTGCCGACGATGATGGGCCGGGCAGTTGTGGTGTTCGAGATTCACGGCGGAGTTGATCAGGCTGACATGCGAAAAGGCCTGGGGAAAGTTGCCCACCAACCGCCGCGCCGCCGGGTCGTACTCCTCGGCCAGCAGTCCCAGGTCGTTTCGCAATCCCAGCAGCCGCTCGAAGAGTTGCTCGGCCTCGGCCTGGCGGCCCAGCAGTTTGTAATTGTCGACCAGCCAGAATGTGCAAGGCAAAAAAGCCCCTTCGCCCGGCGGCAGGCCGTCGACGCCTGAGCCGGTCGCGTAACGGCGGACGAACCCGTCGGCCAGCAGTTCGCGCTCGATTGCCGCCACGGTGCCAGCCACGCGCGGGTCTTCGGCCGGCAGGAAGCCAACCAGCGGAATCATCAGCAGGCTGGCGTCCAGATCCTGGCTGTCGTAATGCTGCACGAACGTGTTGCGGCTGGCATCGAAACCGCGCCGGCAGACTTCGGCGTGGATCTGCTTCCGCACGGCGCGATAACGCTCGATCGGTCCTGCGACGCCGAATTGCTTGATGACCTTGACCATGCGATCGAAGGCCACCCAGGCCATGACTTTCGAATGCGTAAAATCACGCCGTGGACCGCGAATCTCCCAAATGCCTTCGTCGGGCTTGTTCCAGGCCGTTTCCAGAAACTCCAGCAGCGCCTCCATGACGCGCCCGGCGTCGTCCTCGGGCTCGATGCCCGACCGCAGCGCCAGGTGCATCGCGTCCATTACCTCGCCAAATACGTCGAGCTGAAGCTGCTGATAGGCTGCGTTGCCAACGCGCACGGGCCGCGAGTTCTCGTAGCCCGGCAGCCAGCCCAGTTCGATCTCGCTCAACCGCCGCTCGCCGCGGACGCCGTAGAGAATGTTCATTTGCGACGGCGTGCCGGCGACGGCGCGGAGCAGCCATTCGCGCCAGGCCTGGGCCTCGCGTGTGTAGCCATTGAGCAGCAGGGAATAGAGAGTGAAGGTCGCGTCGCGAACCCAGCAGAAGCGGTAGTCCCAGTTGCGGACTCCGCCCAGGTGTTCGGGCAACGACGTGGTCGCCGCGGCCACGATCCCGCCGGTAGGATGGTAGGTGAGTGCCTTGAGCGTGACGAGCGAGCGGACGACGGCGTCCTTCCAGCGGCCGTTGTAAGTGCATTGACTGGTCCAATGCTGCCACCAGGCGGTGGTGTCGGCCAGCGTTTGGATCGGATCGACAGAATCGGCCGGCTTGGCGACCGATTCCTGCCAGATGAGCACGCACGAGATCGCCTCGCCGGGATGGACGTCGAAATCAGCGACCGTGGTCAGCCCTTCGCCGCGCAGATCGAGGGGCGTATGGAGCGAGAGCATGTCGGGGCCGGCGACAGCCCGCAGGCCATGCTCCGTGCGGCGAACCCAAGGAGTGATCGAGCCGTAATCGTAGCGAATCGCCAATTGCAAGCGCATGGGCACCGTCCCGCGCTGGCCCTCGACAATCCGCACCAAGGTGGGGTGTCTTTGGCGTGGCGGCATGAAGTCGATGAGCGTCACGGACCCTTCGTCCGTTTCGAACGTCGTCTCCAGCACCAGCGTGCCGGGCCGATAGCGGCGTTCGATGCGACGCACGGGGCTGCGCGGAGCGATCAGCCATCGGCCATGGTCTTCGGTGCCGAGCAAGGCCGCGAATGCGGCGGGCGAATCGAACCGCGGCAAACAAAGCCAGTCGATCGACCCGGCGCGCGAGACCAGCGCCGCCGTATGGCAATCACCGATCAAGGCATAATCTTCAATCGGAGTCGACATACTTCAATCACTCCGCGAAATAGGATCGCTCTCGGTCAAGCCTTGCAAGGAGCCCCGTGGCGCCGTCTTCAAAGCCATGAGTTGGCCGATGTAAACGGCCACATAGAACTGGCCGAACATGGCTTCCAGCCAGGTCAGATTTCGCGCGGTCGTGCCGATCGGGACCAGGTCTTCATAGCCACCCGCGGTGAGCGTCAGGAAGCTGAGATAGTTGAACAGGAACCGGCGCGCTTCTTCGTGCTGCATTTGCGCTGTAATCTCGGGCTGGATGCGAAACGAACCGGGCGCCAGCAGTTCGACGAGCAGATAAAGATTGCCCCAGGCGATTCCCAACAGTACGAAACCGCAAAACGCCCCCAGCAAATGATCGAAACCGATCTTTTGATTCTCAAAGATATCGCGCAGCACGGTCACGACCGCAAACGCCAGGAAAACGGCAATGAGCGTGTGATAGGCGACAACGGCCGTCAGGCGGAGCGTATCGGGAACGACGTGGCAGGAGAATTCGGCGGCCATCGTCGGCAGACCCAGCAGCAGCCCAACGATCCGGTCCCAGCGGTGCTGGAAAACGACCACGAACACCGTCAGCACCACCACGTAGACGGCCCCAATCTCGATGCCGCGAGCCCTAGGCTCCAGCATCAACGCGACAATCACGATTGCCAACAGCAGCAGGTATTTGTGGGCGTGAAACGACTTCATGGGCAGGTCGTGGTCATTCGTGGTCGTCGAGGGCAGAGGGGCTCTGCATTGAGCCGTTAAAGATGAACGGGAATGAACCGTTTCTGCTCGCCGGGATCCGGGGACGCGGGTGGTTCGATCCAGGGAATCGGGGTCTGGCTGCGCAACAATTCGCCGACGTGTTCTTTGAAGGCTCGCACGATCTTGGCCAGCGCTTTGCGCTCGCTGACTGCGGAGCTTTCGAGGCCGGCCAGGTTCGCGACACGAGCCCGCACGCCCCCACCCCCATCGACTGGAGAGACGTACACGACGCAGCTAAAGACGGGAACGTCGGGTTTTGTGCCGTTTTCCAAACTTGGATCCCCCTTCGGCGCGTTCCTGAAAGCCCCCGGCAACTGACCGCATCTTCGCGACCAAAGCCGGGCTCGTCAATCGTGCTGATTCCAGGGGGGGCCGGCTTGAAGCAGGGTAGATTTCGGCCGCTGCTTGCAGACACGAGCCCGACGCGCAAGCGAGGGATTCTGCGGGAGTTGCAGATTGCACTCCCTCGCTGGCGCGTCGGGTTCGTGTTTCCCAACTTGAAAACTGACCGGCCGTGACTTTACACGGCCGGCGCGTTGCTGCCCAACGGGCGAAGTTCCGATCGGGCTCGGACACGTTCGCCCGCCGGGCAACACGCAACGCGATTGTCGAGGAAACCGCATCGTCGCGGCCGGATCTTGGCCGTTAAACCTGCGCCATTCCGCCGTCGACGAACAGCTCGACTCCGGTGACGTAGCTCGAGTCATCGGACGCCATGAAAACGGCCGCCTTGGCGATTTCGTCGGCGTCGCCGATGCGCCCTAGCGGAACCTGAGAGATAAAGTGCTTTTTCACTTCTTCCGGAACTCCGACGAGAATCGGCGTTTCGATCGGACCCGGGCTGATCACGTTCACGCGGATCTTGCGGGCCTTCAGGTCGGCGGTCCAGGTTCGAGCGAAGGAGCGAATCGCAGCCTTCGAGGCATTATAGACGCCGAAGTTGTCGAATCCTTTACTCCCGGCGACGGAGCCCGTCATGATGATCGATCCGCCATCTTTCATCAGCGGCAAGGCTTTCTGCACGGTGAACAGCGCGCCTTTGACGTTGACGTCGAAGATCTTGTCGAAGTGCGCTTCCGTGACCTCGCTGATGGGAGCGAATTCGCCGAGACCCGCATTGGCATACAGGACATCGATGCGCCCCTTCTTGGCCTTGACGACATCGTACAACCGGTCGAGGTCGGCCGGATTTGCGACGTCGCCCTGGACGCCCGTGACGTGGTCGCCAATCTCCTTCACCGCGGCGTCCAGCTCCTTTTGACGTCGGCCGGTAATGAACACATAGGCCCCCTCGGCGACGAATCGCCTGGCGGTGGCCAGCCCGATCCCGGAATTGCCACCCGTGATCACAGCGACTTTGCCGGCAAGTTTGTTCGACATGACACGATTCCTTCTGATGGACGGTATACGAATAAAGAAAATGCCGGGAGGATCCTCCCGTTGTAAGGGAATACCGGGCGGGTCGCCGGGTCTTACAAAAGAATTCAAAAACCGGGCCGGGAGTCAATCCCGTCGGGGCCTGCAATCGCCGCAACCTCTGCCAGACGAAGAGATTCGGCACGGAATCAATCTCCAGGATGGACCGTTGCTTTGCCGTCAATCCAAGCTGGCATGTAAGGTCGTCGTCGCTGGCTGGTATTCCCTTCCGTCCATTAGTCCATTTTCGCGGAGGAGCAGCCATGTGGATCGTACGACTTGCCCTGAAAAGCCCTTATACCTTCGTGGTGATGGCGTTGCTGATCGTCGTGCTCGGCGCGACCTCGATCAGCCAGATGCGAACCGACATCTTTCCGGAAATCGACATTCCGGTGGTCACCGTGATTTGGACCTACAAGGGCATGGAAACCAGCGAGGTCGAGCAGCGGATCACGACCTACTCGGAGTATGCGATCACTTCGAACGTGAACGACATCAAGCGAGTGGAGTCGCAAACGCTGAACGGCGTGGCCGTGATCAAGATCTATTTTCATCCGGGAGTCGATATCGGTACGGCCCTGTCGCAGGTAACGGCCGTGGTGCAGGCGATCCGAGCCCTGATGCCGCCTGGCATTCAGCCGCCGGTCGTCGTTCGTTTCAACGCATCGAGCGTGCCGATTCTGCAGATCAGCCTGAGCAGCGAAACAATGTCGGAAGAAGAAGTCTACGACTACGGGCTGTACATCCTGCGGACGCAACTCTCGACCGTGCAAGGGCTGACCATGCCTACGCCTTACGGCGGGCGTGAGCGGCAAGTGATGGTCGACCTCGACCCGCAACTACTGCACGCCAAGGGCATCTCGCCGCAGCAAGTGTCGGACGCGATCAATGCCTACAATCTGGCTTACCCAACCGGCGTGGCACGGATCGACACGCACGAATACCCAGTGACGCTCAACAATTCGCCGTTGTCGCCCGACAACTTCAACAACATTCCCATCAAGGTCGTGGCGGGGCTACGATCTACATGCGCGACGTGGCTCAGGTGCGCGACGGCAGCACTTCGCAAACGACGATCGTGCGGCGCAACGGCAGTCGCGGGGCTTTGGTCACTCTGCTCAAGAACGGCAACGCCTCGACGCTCGACATCGTCAACCAGGTGAAAAAGACCATGCCGCAAATCCGGGCAGCGGCCCCGGCCGGCCTGCGAATCGATCTGTTGTTCGATCAATCGCTGTTCGTCACGGCGGCCATCGAAGGAGTCGTCACCGAAAGCATCATCGCCGGGCTGCTCACGGCCACGATGATCCTCGTGTTTCTCGGCAGCTTGGCGCAGCACGCTGATCGTGGCCGTGTCGATCCCGCTGGCGATTCTGTCCTCGATCGTCATGCTGTACCTGCTCGGTCACTCGCTGAACGTGATGACGCTGGGCGGGCTGGCCTTGGCGGTCGGCATCCTGGTCGACGATGCCACCGTGGAGATCGAGAACATTCATCGGAACTTGGGCCTGGGCAAAGCCGCTGCGGCAGGCCATTCTCGACGGCGCCATGCAGATTGCCGGCCCCACGTTCGTTTCTACGCTCACGATCAGCATCGTGTTCGTGTCGGTGCTGTTTCTCGACGGCCCGCCCAAGTACCTGTTCACGCCGCTGGCGCTGGCCGTGGCGTTTGCCATGCTCGCCTCGTACCTGCTCTCGCGAACGATTGTTCCCACGATGGTCGATTACTTGCTGCCCGCCGAATTGGAGCATGGTCACAACGCAGGCAGCGGATGGTTTGCACGTCTGCACGCCGCGTTCGAGCGTCGTTTCGAACAATGCCGCGACGCTTACGCCTCGCTGTTGCAATGGAATCTGCGGCATCGCAGCAGCGTTTTCGTCGTGTTCGCGGTCATCGTGGCCAGCGGATTGCAGTGGTCGTGCCGTGGGTAGGACGAGACTTCTTTCCAACCGTCGATACCGGACAGTTCCGTTTGCACGTGCGAGCTCCGGCCGGGACGCGCGTCGAGCAGACCGAGCGTTACTTCAGCCAGGTGGAGAGCGCAATCCGGGAAATCATCCCCGAGCAGGAGGTCGACCTGGTGCTCGATAACATCGGTTTGCCGAACCGCACCTACGCCATGGCGTTCGGCGACAGCGCCACCACCGGCATGGCCGACGGAGAAATCCTGATCGCGCTGGCGCATCACCGCTCGCATTCGACGCCCGAGTACATTGCCATCTTGCGGCGGGAACTGCCGGGCCGTTTTCCGCATTTGACGTTCTTCTTCCAGCCTGCCGACATCGTCAGCCAGATCCTGAACTTCGGCCTGCCGGCGCCGATCGATATCCAGATCGCCGGCCTGAACCGCAAGGAAAACTATGAAATGGCGGCCGAAATCGCCCAGCACATTCGGCAGATTCGACGGCGTGCGCGATGTGCATCTGCATCAGGTGATGAACGTGCCCAAGCTGCATGTCGACGTCGATCAGACCCGGGCACGCGAGCTGGGGCTGACGCAGCAAGACGTCGCGAACAGCTTGCTGGTGTCGCTCTCGGGCAGCGGCCAGGTGCAGCCGAACTATTGGGTCGACCCGAAAATGGGCATTTCCTACCTGGTCGAAACGCGCACTCCCACCTACAAGCTCGACAGCATCGACTCGATCAACAGCCTGCCGCTCATTTCGCAGCAGTCTCAAGGCGTGCAGTTGCTATCGAACGTCGCCAAGGTCGGACGAAGCGTCACGCCCGAGGTTGCCAACCACACCAACGTACAGCCTACGTTCGACGTGTACGCCAACGTCGAGGGCGCGACCTGGGAAGCGTCGCCGGCGAGATCAATCAGTTGCTCGACCGGTACCGAGCCAAGCTCGCCCCGGGCAACACCCTCACCATGCGCGGCCAGGTCGAGAGCATGGAGTCGGCCTTCCTCCGGTTGGGGCTGGGTCTGATCTTTGCCGCCGTGCTGGTGTATCTGCTGATGGTCGTCAATTTCCAGAGTTGGCTCGATCCGTTCATCATCATCACGGCCCTGCCCGGGGCGTTCGTGGGAATCGTGTGGTCGTTGTTCCTGTGGCAGACGACGTTCAGCGTGCCGGCCCTGATGGGCGCGATCATGTCGATCGGCGTGGCCACGGCCAACAGCATTCTGCTGGTGACGTTCGCCAACGAAGTGCGCGAGGCCGGGAAGTCGGCGTTCGACGCGGCGCTCGAAGCGGGGCGGACCCGCATGCGGCCGGTGCTGATGACCGCCGCGGCCATGATCATTGGCATGTTGCCCATGTCGCTGGGGCTGGGCGAAGGGGGCGAGCAGAATGCTCCGCTCGGACGGGCGGTGATCGGCGGCTTGCTGGTCGCCACGCTCACCACGCTGCTGTTCGTCCCGGTGGTCTACAGCATGCTGCGGCGCAGAAACCCCCGCCGGGCCGGAAGCGAGCGTCGCCGCCAGTGAAATGCCAACGGCCAGACCATCTGCATGTTAAACCATGACTCTATGGTTGTTTTGCTCGAGTCGCTGTAAGAATCCTGCGCGGCGGCGGTAATCCCTTATAGAGTCCGTCGAGTACACCGCCGTAAGGAGCTTGAAAATGTCCACCGCGACCCTTTTTCAAGCGTCCGCAAATTTCAGCACAGCCCGGCTTATCTCGGTTCGAGCGGCCGGGGCTCTCGCTCTCTCGAACCCGATTCGCGGCATTCGGCCCCGAGCCAGCCGCGCCGAGAGGCTGGGCTTGCAGTATCTTCCGCCATTTCGCCACGCCCGTCTTGGCCGCCTTGGCAGTCGTCGCGTTCGTCCAGCCATGGAAACAATCGCACGTCGATCCTGTCGGCGGCTGCAACTCAGCACGGCGATGTCGCGAGAACCGTGAAGGTCGATCGGCCGGCTCACGTCGGCAACGGCGAGCGTTGTGCTTGCCGGCTACGATTCGTCCCTGGCAAACGACGACGCTGCACGCTCGCGTCAGCGGATACCTGACCGCCTGGCACGCCGACCTTGGAGCGCGCGTCAAAGCGGGCGACTTGCTCGCAGAGATTGAAACTCCGGAACTCGATCAGGAATTGGCCGAAGGCAGAGGGCTCGCCAGCGAAGCGCTGGCGGCGGCCGCGCAGGCCGTGGCCGAGCGCCACGAAGCCGAGGCCGAACTGAAAGTCGCGGAAGCTCAATTGACGCGCGTGCAGAGCCGAAGCGGAATTGGCCCAGAGCCAGTTGGTTCGCCGCGAGAAGTTGTTGGTAAGCCATGCGGTCAGCCGAGAAGAATTCGAAATCTTCCAGAAGGAAGTGGAAGCTCGCACGGCCGACGTGGTCGCAACCGAGGCGGACGTCGATCGCCGCCGGACGAACCTGGAAACCCGCTCTGCGATCATCGCCGTCCGCGAGGCAACCGCCAAGAGCCGTCAGTCGAATGTCGATCGCTTGCAGGAACTGCAGGTATTCAAGCGGATCGTCGCGCCGTTCGATGGCGTCGTGACGCAGCGCTCGGCTGAAGTCGGCATGCTGGTCACGGCCGGCAAGGAATCGCTGTTCACCGTCGAAGATATGAGCCGCGTGCGCGTTCAGACGAATGTACCGCAGGCCTACTCGATGCAAGCCCGTCGCGGGGCCGCAGCCACGATCAGCGTGCCGGAATCGGCATCGCAGTCCGTGCAGGGCTCGATCACACGGATCGCCGATTCGGTCGATTCGGCGAACCGCACGCATGCTGGCCGAGATCGAGTTGGACAATACTTCGGGGCGCTTCCAGCCCGGCAGCTATGCCCAGGTGGCCTTGACCATGCCGCAGGACATCTCGTCGTGGACTATCCCGACCAACACGGTGCAGATGCGGGTCGAGGGCCCCCACGTGGCCATTGTCACGGATCACAACCGGGTCGAAATCAGGCCGGTCAGCCTGGGGCGCGATCTTGGCAACCGCGTGGTTGTCGATGGCATCCGCGGCGACGAGCAGTTGATCGTCAATCCGAGCGACGACCTGACCAGCGGCATGCAAGTCGTCGTAACCGGCCAGGACGTTTCGCCAACTTTGGCAAAGCAATGATCTTAGAGACTGTCCCCTGGGGTACGGGCCGATGGACGAGGTGTCCGCGGACAACTCACGGAAGGCATTAACATGTCTCAACAACCACGAAACCAACCACCCGATCCGTAACCCTCGTCCTGGCGACAGGAACTGCGTATCATGGGAAGCAGCGCGATCAAGGCGGATCGCGGTAACGGACTCAGCGGTTCCCCACGGCACGTCCAGGTTCCAGCATGCCCGTAGACGACTCTCCGCTTACCCGAGCCAGCCTGCTGGTGCAACTCCGCGACGGAGCCAACCACGTCGGCCTGGCAAGAGTTTGCGAAGCTGTATGGTCCGGTTATTTACGGCTTCGCCCGCAAACGCGGCCTGCAGGACGCCGACGCGGCCGACCTGATGCAGGACGTCATGCGTTCGGTTTCCGACGCGATTGCTCGGCTCGATTACGATCGCAACCAAGGAACGTTCCGCGGCTGGCTGTTTACGATCACGCGCAACAAGGTCTTCAATTTTTTCTCGGCCCGCCGCATTCGTCCGCAAGGCTCGGGCGACACGACGACGAATCGGTTGCTCGATACCCAGCCCGACAGCAGCGACGGCGCGGATGCCTGGGAGATGGAGTATCAGCGCCGGCTGGCGGCGCTGGCCATGGAACGCGTGAAGAGCGAGTTTCAGGAAAGCACCTGGCGGGCCTTTTGGCTCACCGCGGTCGAGGGCGTCGCCGTCACGGACGTCGCCAGGCAGATTGGCATTTCGTCGGGGGCGATTTACGTCGCCAAGAGCCGCGTGCTGGCCCGGCTCAAGGAAGAAGTCGAGACGATGCGACGCCAGGAGGAGAGTTAACATGAAAACCGGCACGACTTGTCCTCAACCCGAAGAACTTCGCCAATTGCTCGGCGGCTCGCTGGGCGACGAGCGGCAGCAAGAGTGCATCAGTCACATGGACTCGTGCCCGTGCTGCCAGCCAAGCTGGAAAGCATCGCCACCGGCGGAACCAACATTACGCGCGTCGTCGAGCATCTTCCGGAATCCGCGCCGCTGGCTACCTCGGCCTATTGGCCGGCCTTGAAGGCGCTGGATGCCGAGATGCAGCAGACGATGGCGGCCGAACCGGCGGCCAGAACGCGCAGCGTTTCACTCGATTTCCTGCAGCCGGCCACCGACAGCGCCTATCTCGGGCGGCTGGCGCATTTCGACGTGATGCGAGTCCTGGGCCGCGGCGGCATGGGCCTGGTGCTCGAAGCGTTCGATTCGCGGCTGCAGCGCAACGTGGCGCTCAAGGTGCTCAACCCGGATTTGGCCGACGACGAGATCGCCCGGCAGCGGTTCTGCCGCGAAGCCCGCGCGGCGGCGTCGATAACGCACGAGAACGTCGTGGCGGTGCATCAGGTGGAAAAGTCGAGCGACGACGGCTTGCCTTACATCGTCATGCAACTCGTGGCCGGCGAATCGCTCGAACAACGCCTGAAACGCGAAACGAAAGCTGCCGCTGCGCGAGATCGTGCGCATCGGCATGCAAGCCGCGCACGGGCTGGCCGCCGCGCACGCCCAGGGCTTGATTCATCGCGACATCAAGCCGGGCAACATCCTGCTGGAACCGCCCCAAGACCGCGTGAAGCTGACCGACTTTGGCCTGGCCCGTGCCGTCGAGGACGTTCGGCTCACGCGCACCGGATTTGTCAGCGGCACGCCGCTCTACATGGCGCCCGAACAGGCCATGGGCGAGCAGACCGACCATCGCTCCGACCTGTTCAGCCTGGGCGCGATTCTGTACGAGATGTGTGCCGGCCAGCCGCCGTTCGACGGGAATTCGGCGCTCGCGATCCTGAAGCAGATTGCCGAAGCCAAACATCGCCCGTTGCGCGAGCTGAATCCTGAGGTTCCCGATTGGCTGGCGTTGACGATCGACCGCCTGCTGGCGAAGAAGCCGGCCGACCGCATTCAGTCGGCTGCGATGCTGGCGGAATTGCTGGACTTTCAATGGGCCTTGATGAAAACGACTTCGGAGGACTTGCCGACGGTCTGCAAGATCGAGGCCCGACGTCGTGCCAGGCGAAACCTTTGGATTGCGATCGGCGTCGGCGCGACGTTTCTCGCGGCTGGATTGCTCGGGCGGAATGTTGCTCGCGCCGGGCGATCGATCGACCCAGGCGGAAGCCTCGACCGCCGAGCCCGTGGCCGTGCTCAGCGCGAACGCCGGCACAGTTTGGTCGACGTCGTTCGATCGCACCGGCGACACGGTCGCGATGGCGGTTGAAGACGGCTCCGTTCGGCTGTGGGATCTGCCGACCAAGAGTGTCAAGGCGACGCTCAATGCGCACCGCGGCGATCGTGTGGGTCATCGCGGTTCTCGCCTACGGGCGAGTTTCTGGCGACCGCCGGCGACGACGGCTTGATCAAGCTCTGGAAGCCCTCCGAGCAGGAGCCGCTGAAAACCTTCGAGCATCCCAACGCCGTGCGCGGATTGGCATTTGCGCCACGACGGCCGAACGTTGTTCGCCGGCGATCGCGGAGGCGGACTGCGCGTCTGGTCGTTCGACGCCGCGCAGCCCTTGGTCGAAGTCGCAGCAGGCCGGTTCGGTCTACGCCGTGGCCATTTCGCCCAACGACGAAACCCTGGCCACCGCCGGCAGCGACAAGGTCGTGCGGCTGTGGAATGCCAAAACCTTGAGCCCCAAGCTGCCGCTCGAAGGACATACCGGTCCGATCTACGGCTTGTCGTTTCATCCTGACGGGCGGCGATTGGCGTCGGCTGGCTGGGATCGAGACGGTGCGAATCTGGGATGCCGGCAGCGGACAGCTGGTCAAATCGTGGGAAGGGCATGCCGGCGATATTTGGGCCCTCGCCTATTCGCCCGACGGCTCGAAGTTGGCGACCGGCGGGCATGACGGCGCGGTGAAGTTGTGGGACGCCGAGACCGGCCATCTGCTGGCCACCTTCCTTGGCCATAAGATCGCCATTCATACCCTGGCTTTCAATCAGGACGGCACGCGTCTCGCTTCGGGCGGTCGCGATGGCGCCGTGCGAATCTGGAAGATCGAGTAGCCGGCCGGCCTCGAAGCACAGGGGGCGAAGTCGCTTTTCAACGCTCGCCCGGTCCGGTCGTGGCAGGTTTTCCGATTGTGACGCCGCCAGCGGCGATTCCCCCGCCGCCGAAAGGGCATAGGGCCCCCCGCGGTTCGGGCTGGAGCTCTGGTCCGGCCTATAGTTCTGGAAACCGCCTGATTCTCTGCCTATATTTTCAGTCAGGTGAATACGTATCAAGGTCCATGGAGCGGGCTCGACACAACGCAGTTGAACGGGACTGCACATGAAACGCCGCAGATTTCTGTTTTGGGTCGGCTTTGGGCTATTCAGCCTGGGCGAAAAACTGCGCACCAGCGGCTTCGACGAACTCGCAGCGGCAACTCTCAAGGGCGCGGATACCACGACGCCGATTCACTGGCGTGCGGCCAGCAACTCGCTCTGGCAATGGTACGAGCGCGAGACCCTGGTCGATGGACGCTGGACCGTCACCGGCATTACCACGCCGATCAACCGTGAAACGGGCGAGCTTTACACCGAGCAGAAGGGCTATCTCGACGAGAAGCTGGTGCCCCCTGAAATGCGCCTTGGGAGCCGGAGGACGACGACAACAAAGATTCCACGTCAACCGCGACGGAACCCGGCAAGCATCTGCCCAACCCGAAGCGCAAGGCGCGTCATGGCCGGCCCCCGAGCAAATGGCTGCGGAGTCTTAATGCCGACGAACTTCGAATCTGGCTGAAGACGATCGAAGTCACCGAGTCGGGCGTGAGTGGGATGACGTACTTTACCCACCTCACGCGGGATCATTTCTTCGACGGCGACAAAATCGCCGGCCTCACCGAAGACGAGCAAGCCAAGCTCCACGGTGCGGCCCACGACGGCTATTGAAATCTTCGTTGGTATGGGCCTGAGTTACAGTCGTCAGGTGAACGCCAGCCCGATCTTGGTAGTCGATCCCGCGGGCAACCGGTAACGCACGTGGCCGGCCGGCGCGGCGCCCTGGGCTGGTTCGAGCCGTACTTGTTCTTGGCGATTCAGAACGAGTTCGCCTTCGCAAGCCGGCGGAAGTTGAATCGTCAGTTCGCGGGCACCCAATCGGCCCCGAGCGCTGAACTCCAAAGGGCCAAGCGGCGTGTGGGCCGTGAGTTCGAACTGCTCTAAATCGGCCAGTTGCGGACGGATCTCCGCGCGTTTGAACCCCGGGGCAAGTGGTCGCAGGCCCGCCAGTCCTTCGAAGGCCATGTAAAGCGGCGCCACCGCGCAGTGGCTCCATTGGCTGCCGGCGTCGGGGCGCGTGCGCCAGGCTTCCTGCAGGGTGTTGTTGAGCCGGACGGAGTCCATGGTCGCCCAGCGATCGCGCAAATCCTTGACGACGACGTCGGCTCGGCCCCCCTGCGCAAGGCCCGCAAACGCCAACCGGCATTTGCCGGATACGACAATCCCATGTTCCGCGGGCATTCGGCCAGCGCACCAAGCGCGGCGGCGCAGTGTCTGCTTGCGGGCACTGATTGAAGAGAATGGACGTGGCCAGCGATCGGTCGCATAGTCGGATCGACTTCTCTTCCGCGATCCAGGGGAGGTTGTTGACGAACATCCGCTGCTCACGGCTCCAATACTTCTTTACCGCGGCTGCTTCCAGGCTTTGCCCGAGCCGATAAGCCGACTGGGCCTGCACCTCGTTGCCAAAAGCGCGGCAGAGCGGCGCCAGCGCATGCTGAAACATGGCGGCGGTGTAGAGGTTGAAGGCGCATTGTTTATGGCGCTGCGTTGCATGCGGCATGCCGCCTGATTGCTGGTACGCCTGGTAGTCCATCCAGACGCACGGAATGCCGAGATTTTCGACGGGGAGCAGGCCATCGGCGCCGACGAGCCGCCGCAAGTAGTCGGCAAAAATCAGCAGGCGTGGAAACGGTTCGCGTACGGATTCGAGATCGCCCGTGTCGAGGTAATGGCGCCAGCAATCGAAGTTGAGTTGCACGCCGTGATCGAGGATCGGCCCCAGGTGGAACAGGCCCAATTCCCGTTCCATGATCCGTGCCAGCCGATCGTAGGCGGGCCAGCAATCCAGGAAATATCCATCAACTGTCAGGCCCTGGCTGTAAGTGGTAAGGAATCGTGCAGGGGAGCGTGTTTCGCCGAAGGCCAGACGAATCGCGGCCAGTTGGTGGCCACAGTCGCCGCTGTACTGCTGACGTTCGCGCCCATGCCGTCGACGATGATATCCTGGGCGCTGTTGTTCAGCGTGTTGAGCGACGCATCGAACAGGCGTTGCAAAGCGGGTTCGTTGCTGCGAATCCGCGGCGAATGCGGCCAGGGATACAATCGCCGCCGGACGCCGACGTCGCGAATTGTGACGGCGCTGTCACAAGCATGGATGTGAAGTTGCAGCCAGCGCAAGCTCTCGTAGTCAAAACATTCGAAGCGGTTCACGCCGTTGCGGCAAATGAAGCGGGTCCAACTGTTGCGGCCCGTATCGAGCAGCGCCGCCCCGCCGACTTCATGCCCTTCCTGAACCAGCGATTCGACGATCGTGCCTGCGGGCGCTTCGATCGTGAAGTACGGCCAGCCGACCAATTGTTCCTCGAACTCGAACGTCAATGCCGCGCCCAATTGCGAGTCGCAATCGACTCGCCATTGCTGCGGTCCGGCGGTGATCGCAGCCGGCCGACGATCGACCTCGAAAGCCTGCGGCGGAGCGCATTCGAAGTACTCTTCCGGCGGGCGCAGCCAGTGGATCCAGCACGATTCCGCGAGCCGTTTCGCGGGCACTTCGGTTTCTTTCAGCAACGGAATGCTGCGCGGACGCAGTTCGCTCGTTTCAGGTCCGCTGCGTACGTCGAGCGAATAATCTTTGAACTGCGTGGCCAACGCCGGCTTGTTGGGCGAACCAGGCAGCCGCATCGCGGCCAGCCAATTCTGGTCGGGCGTGAACCCGGGAGAAGTCCATCCATGAGGATAGAGCCGGGCATCGAACTCCTCCTGCAGCGCGCGGAGAAACCAGCGCTTGTATTTGCCCGGCGTCCAGGCCCGGCAAAGCAGGGCCTGCCAATTGGCGTCGGAAACGATTTTCTCCGTGCGTCCGTCGGCGTGCTCAATCTCCAGCCAAAACAGGAACCCCGGTTTGCCGATCGGCCAGGTTCCGTCGCCATGTCCGTAATACAGCACTGTGGCGCCTATCGTGTTGGCGCCGGGTTGCAAGACGTCGGTCAAGTCGACGGGATCGGCTTCGGCCCAGCGCGGGTCGCTGGGGGCCGGGCCCCATTGGATGCGCTTGCCGTTCAGTTCGAGCCGGTAGCGGCTATCGGCCGCGATCCAGCCGACGGCGCGACGCGGCTTTGCCGCGAGTTGCACTGCGCGGCGGAACAAGACGAACGTATTGGCCAGGCAGCGGGCCGACGGATACCAAACCCACTCTGCGGGCGCGAGGTCCGGCAAACGAGGCTCGCTAGAACCTCCGTTAGTCGAGGAGCGTGGATCAGGCTCAGAATCATCGGCCAGCATGGGCGAAGCCAAAGAGTCGGCCAACAGCAGCGAGCCGCTGGCGACGGTTGAAGCCCTGATGAAGTCGCGGCGATTCATAGTCAAACGTCCTCACGGGCCAGCGAATTCGCACGTCGACGGGCCGATCGCCATCGTATCTCAATGCGTGGTCGTGTTTTACACATCGGCCGCGGACAAGGCCAGCACTTACCTTGGCTGTTCCACCGCTGGTGGTGGCCGGTTAGAATGAAGACCCTGCCCACCGGTTGCCCCCGCCGATTACTCCCGCCCCCCCCCCGCCCACGAGATCACGCCATGAGCAATATCATTGCCCAACGCTGGCTGCTCAATCGACGTCACTTTTTGCGCGGCGTGGGGGCCACGATGGCCTTGCCGCTGCTGAATTCCATGGTCCCGTTGCGGGCCGCCGCTTCGGACGCTGCCAACAAGCCACGCCGTAGCGTGTTCGTCTATATTCCCAACGGCGTCAACGGCATGGCCTGGCAGGTCACCAAGCCGGGGCGCGAATACGAACTTTCGCCGTCGTTGAAACCGCTGGAGAAGCATCGCCAGAATCTCACCATCTTCAGCGGGCTGCACCATCCCAACGGGCTCGGCCAGGCACACGTCTGCGCCGACACCTGGCTCACTGGTGCGAAGATCGACGCCCAAAGCGCCCGGAAATACGAGAACACCATCTCCTGCGACCAACTCATGGCCGAGGTTGCCGGGCAGCACACGCGGTTTCCGTCGCTGGAACTTTCCATCGACGCCGGGACCGGTCGACCGTTGGGCACGAGCACGCTGGCTTTTTCTCGCGACGGCGTGCCCCTGCCGGCCGAAGACAATCCGCGACGAGTGTTCGACCGCCTGTTCGGCGAGGAGCCAGGCGGCGTCGTGACGCAGCGAGCCCGACTTGCCAAGCGCCGCAGTGTTCTCGACGCGGTGTTCGAAGACGCCAAGTCGTTGCGGCTGGCGTTGGGCCAGGACGACCGCACGAAGCTCGACGAGTATCTGCACTCGGTGCGCGACGTCGAGCAGCGAGCGGCCCGGCTCGATTCGTGGCTGGACGTACCCAAGGTGCAGGTCGAGAAGCAGCTGGCCGCCCCCTTTCAGCGCGACGTCACCAAGGCGAAGGCTGGCGAGTATTGGCGCACCATGTTCGACCTGATCGTGCTGGCGCTGCGCACCGACATGACCCGCGTGGTCACGTACATGAACGGCCGCGAAGGCAACGGCCTGGCCATTCCCGAAATCGGCATCACCCAGGCGCGGCACAACCTTTCGCATCACAACGGCGACCCCGTGGTGCTGGAGCGGCTCGCCAAGAGCGACGCGTTCATCATGGAGCAGTTCGCGCATTTTCTCGATGAGCTGCGTGCTGTGCAGGACGGCGGCGAACCGTTGCTCGACCGCACGATGGTGCTCTTCGGCAGCGGCATGAGCTACGGCCACAGCCATGCGAACAGCAACCTGCCCATCCTGCTGGCCGGAGGCCGTGGATTGGGTCTCAAGCATGGCCAGCACATCGACTACAACAAGCCGCACGTCGGCGAGTACACGCTGACCTACGACGAATGGCGCAGCCTGTGCGGCAAGCCCAAGGACGGCAAGGCCCGGCTGAGCAACGTGATGCTGACGATGCTGCAGAAGATGGACGTCCACGCCGAGACATTCGTCGATAGCCTCGGCCCGGTCTCCGAGCTGGTTTGATTCGCATACGACACCTGACGCCTGCTGGGCTTCGTCGATGAATTCGCGCCATCGTACCGGTCATTGGTGTTTTGCCGTTGCGGTATTGAGCTTCGTGTGGTGCGCCGCGATCTGTTCGGCCGCAGACAATTCGCCGCAAACATGATGCGCCGAAGACCGACCCCCGCTATCCGTTTCGCACGGACTTCGCCAACGCGCACCTGCCGTGGTACCGGCCGAAGCCGGGCGAGTTCCCGCCGCATCATTCGGACCATCGCGTCAGCGGCGAGTTGGTGAGTGTCGACTTCATCCATCGCACGGGCCAATTCCGCGCGACGCAGACCGGCGAGCTCGTTGACTTCACGATGCCCCCGTACGGCGCGGTCAACTACCTCAACGCCGAAGCCGACCTGCGCGACGTGCCGCTGGGAACCTTCTTCCTGTTCTTCCTCAACCAGGATGCCCACGGCGGTTTTACTCGGCTGGCCGCCATGCTGGATCAATACACCATCGACGCCGGGCACCGCTTCACGTACCGGCTCGACGAAATCCAGCTCGGCGAAGGCAACTGCTGACCACCAAGCACAGCATTCCCAAGAAGCAGCCGGATCTGGGCAAGAAGGAACTGCTGGTCACCGAGAACACCCGCGTCTGGAAGGGCGATAAGCAGATCACGCTGGGCGAACTGACCGCCGGCGACGAATTGCTGTTCAACATCACCGGCAAGACGGCGAGAAGCCCGGGCCGTTGCACGGATCTGTGGGCCGGCAGCGACACTCACCAGCAGGTCACCGAGCAGCAGCGCAGTCGGCACGCGGATTTCGTCAAGGCCCGTGGCATCCCCGGCTGGATCGACAAAACCGAGGGGAACAAGCTCACGGTCACGCTCTTCAGCGGCGATTGGCACAACTTTCAAAAGACCTACATGAACGACATCGCCGTCGGCAAGGATGCCAACGTGGTCGTCGCCAATGATGAACTGCGCACCTGGAACCCGTCCGGTCGACAAGGAACGCAGCGCGGTCCTTGAGATTCTGAAAGCGCCGATCGACTGCTACGGCTCCAGCGGCGTGCGGTTGGTCTTTCGCCTGCGAACATGCTGGAAGGCTTTCGCCAGGGGCGCATTGTCCGCGTTTTCGGTCCCGGATGGCCGATGAAGGATCAGTTCTACGGCGAGAGCCTGATGGGTTACGGCTACGCCCGGCTGCAAACGCCTGAGATCATGGAGCTGACGCCCAAAGAGTATCCGGCGCAGTTTCCTTTCCGCACCGATTACGGCAACGAGCAACTGCCCTGGTTTCAATTCGCGGCCCGGCGAGCTGCCGCCTCGCTTCTCCGAGCACCTGGTCCTGGGCGAGCTCGTGAAAGTGGACGCGCGAACTTCGCGCCGGGCAGTTCCGCACCGACCGTACCGCGGAGATGGTGGACTTCTCGCTGCTCCGCGAAGGCACGGTCCGATATCTCAACGCGGATGCCCGCCTGTCGGACTGCCGCTGGGGACGCGCTGCCGGTTCTTTCTGTATCAAGATCTAAGCGGCGCCTTCACCCGTGCGAGCCTCGTCAGTGATGAATTCAGCCACCTGGCCGAGAACGCCGTGACCTACCGCATCGAATCGCTCAAGCTTGACGAAGGCAAGCTGCACGTCGCCCGGCAAATTCCCGAGGTGAAGAACTACAACGGCGACATGGAGCGCCCGCCCGACATCGGTCGCACCGAACTGCTGGTCAATGGTGACACCCGCGTGTGGAAAGGCGATCAGCAGGCGAAGCTGACCGATCTGGCAGTCGGCGACGCGTTGCTGGTCAATCTTACGGGCGAACGCCCGGCCATCCTGCGCATTGCACCGACCTGTGGGTCGGCGCCGACACGCACAAACTCGTCAGCGAACAGCAAGCCAAGAAACATCCGGCCGCAAAGAAGAAGTAGCCTGTGAGAACTTCGCCCGTGAAACGCTCCCACCTGTTGTGCTGCCTGTCGCTGCTGTCTACGACCCTGTTGTTCGCCGTGGCAGCCCAGGCGGCGGTTGAAAACGCCGACAAAATGGCCGGCTTCGACAACGCAGTGAAGCCGTTCTTCGCGCAACATTGCACGCGCTGTCACGGCGAGAAGACGCAGAAGGGGGATCTGCGCGTCGACACGCTGGTCATCAACTTCGATTCGCCCAAGATCATGGCGCATTGGGAGAGATCATGAACCGTCTCAACTCGGGCGACATGCCTCCGAGGAAGAACCGCGTCCGAAGCCGGACGACAGCGCCAGAATTGCCGAGTGGATTGCCGGCCAACTGCGCGAGGCCGATGCGGCGCGGCAATCGTCGGAGCGGAGAAGGTTTCGTTTCGCAAGCTGTCGCGCGAAGAGTACGCCAACACCATCCGCGACCTGCTCGGAGTCACCTTCGACGTCAACGACCCGACGGGCCTGCCCGAGGATCCCGACTGGCAAGGGTTTCAGCGGATCGGCTCGGTGTTGACGCTTTCGCCGGCGCATGTGGAAAAATATCTTGCGGCGGCAGACATGGTTCTGAACGAAGCGCTGGCGCTCGGCCCGCAGCCCAAGTCGCGAGGTGATTCGCTGGACGCCGTTCTTCATACGCGGCTGGAAGGGCTTCGAAAAGGAGTATCAGGCCCGCGGCATCGCGGACAAGGTGCGCGTCGACCTGGTGCCCAACAACGGGGCCTTGGACTCGCACGGCCTGCAATATCAAGACCACGGGCGACTACATCGTCCGCGCGCAAGCTCAGCGGCCTGCGGCCCGAGGCGGGCCCTGCGCCGCGGTTGCGATTTTATGCCGGCGATATCAGCCGCGTGATTTTGGAGCAGGACGTGGAAGCGCCCGAAGACAAGCCGATCACGATCGAATTGCGCGTCCACCTGCCGGCCGGCAACCACCCCATCCGCATCGTCAACGCCGTGCCCGGGCCGAACCCCGAGGCCCGCCGCTCGCGGGCCAGCGGCACGCCGAACGCCTTCACCAATTTGCAGAGCCGCGTCCCCTGGCAGATGAAGTTCACCGACGACGACGGCCAGCCGATCGTGCCGTTCCTGCTGCTCGACTACGTGGAATGGGAGGGGCCGGTCGTCGCTTCGTGGCCGACCCCCGCCCATCAGCAGATCTTCTTCGGCGGCGAGCAGGCCGTCAAGAATCTGGATTACGCCCGGCAAATCGTCGGCCGCTTCGCCGAGCGCGCCTGCCGGCGTCCCGTGAGTGCGGCCGAAGTCGATCGGCTCGTGAAGCTCGTCGAGCAGTCGCAGAAGCTGGGCGACAGCTTCGAGCAATCGGTCAAGACCGCGCTGGTGGCCGTGCTCTGCTCGAAGAGCTTTCTTGTATCTCGAAGAAGGGAACACGAGTTCTCCGTCCGCGCACTCTCACCGATTGGGAGCTGGCCTCGCGGCTGTCGTATTTCCTGTGGAGTTCGATGCCCGACCAGCGGTTGTTCGACCTGGCCCGCGCAGGCAAGCTGCACGAAACGGCGACGCTCCGCGGCGAAGTGCGCCGCATGCTGGCCGACCCGAAGGCCGCCGAATTCGCCGAGACGTTCCCGCGCCAATGGCTGCAACTGCGGCAAGGTCGGCATGTTCGCTCCCGACAAGGCGCTGTATCCCGACTACGACGAGTATCTGGAAAAGAGCATGATCGCGGAGACCACCGGCTTCTTTCGCGAAGTGCTGACGCGCAACGCCAGCCTGCGCGAGTTTCTCGATTCCGACTGGACGCTGCTCAACGAGCGCCTGGCCGGCCACTACGGCATCGGCGGCGTGCACGGCGAGGCGATGCGGCGCGTGTCGCTCACGCCCGAAGACCATCGCGGCGGGCTGCTGACGCAGGGCGCCATTCTGAGCCTTACGTCCGACGGCACGCGGCACCGGCCGGTGCATCGCGGCGTGTGGGTGTTGGAATCGATCGTCGGCAAACCGCCCCCGCCGCCGCCGGCGAACGTTCCGGCGCTGAACACCCCGGCCGCCGATGCCCGTAAGACCACGGTGCGCGAGAAGCTCGAACTGCATCGCTCCGACGCCGAACTGCTCGGCCTGCCACCGCAAGATCGACCCGCTCGGGTCTGGCCTTCGACAATTACGACGCCATCGGCCGCTGGCGCACCGTGGAGACCGTGCGCGACGGCATCGGCGCCGATCCGAAGCTCGACCCCAGCGGAGAGCTGTACGACGGCCGCAAGTTTGCCGATGCCGCCGGCTTGAAGCGCCTGCTGCTGGACGACATCGACAAGTTCGCCATCGCCTTCACCGAGAAGCTGGCCACCTACGCCCTGCGCCGCGGGATGACCTTCTCCGACCGCGCCGAGCTGAAACAGATCGCCGAGCAATCCAAGGCCGACGATTACAAGCTCGCTTCGCTGATCGAGTCGCTTGTTACGAGCAAGCTGTTTCTCAAGCGGTAACGCCCGCGACGACGCCCTACGACTGCTTTCCCGGCTCCTCGACATTCGTCAATTCGTGACGAACCCTCTTCTTCGGCGCGATCGGAATTGCTGGAAGCGTCGGCGTTCTGGCGGATTTGCCGCCTATTCTTGCTCAGGCCCCAATTAAGGGGTCCACGAGGCCCCGGTCCAGTCGCGAACCCGCTGGTTGACGGTTCGTTTGTTGCAATTACCCGTCGAGAGAAATCGATGGCTACTGACGATTTCGATATTCCGCCCCCTGGGCGCGGAACGAGAGCGACGAACGGTCTGGTTCTGGGCCGCGATAGCCACGTTCGTGGCCAGCCGGATTTATTTGCTGACGGCCTTCTCGCCGATGTACTCGGACGTGACGCTGTATTTCAAGTATGCCGTCGAGACTTGGGATTTCGGCCGAGTGCCGTACGTTCAGGAAGATCGAATATCCGCCTTTGGCCTACGAGGTGATGACCGTACCGCGTTGGCTGGACGAGAAACGCATTTCGCCGGCCGAAGCCAAGAAACTCAACAAGACCATCGATTGGGACGAGTTGTTCGCGATCTACGAGCGGCCATTTCGTATGCTGATGGGCCTGGCCGAGGGATTGGGCTTCGTCCTGTTCGCTCTCACGCTGGCACGTCGCCGGCCTGACTTGTTGACCGTCGGAATCTGGGGTTACGTGGTTTCGACGACGCTCTTGGCGCACGTCTTGTACAGTCGGCTCGACGCCGGATTGCTGGCGCTGATCATGCTCTGGGCCTACGCTTGGACGCGGGCTCGGCAGGATGGTGCGGTGGTTTGGACGTCGCTCGCATATCTCGCGGTCGGTTTGGGCATCTCGTATAAGCTGGTGCCGGTCGTGATGTTGCCATTCTTGTTGCTGGCCGATTGGAGAGTGACCGGCAGCCGAACTTCGTGGCGCGGGCTGGTGCGGCCCTTGAGCTATCTGGGATTCGGCGTGCTGTTCCCTTACCTGCCCCTGTTGAGATCGTCCGGATCGAGCGCGGCTGGGTTGGCTCCATTACCACGCAGAGCGAGGGATCGAAATCGAGTCGATCTACGTCACGGTCATGATGGCCATGGCCCCTTGGGGCCTTCAAATGCAGGCCATTCATGACTCGGGCTGCTGGAACCTGGTGTCGAGTCTGGCTCCCATGCTCGCCCGCGCGTCGAACTGGCTCTTGGCCGCCGCGCTGCTTGCGATGCTGGCCTGGGCTTGGGCTCGAAAAGCGTCCTACGAGCGAGGTGCCGCATTCAGGATCGCTTGCTTGTCGATCCTAGCGGCCGTGACGTTGAGCAAGGTGTTCTCGCCGCAGTACCTGGTTTGGGCCGTGCCCCTGCTTCTGCTCTTGGCCGCTGACGTTCTCGACAAACGCGCGTTCATCACCATGACGTCCGGGATCATTCTCGTGTCCCTGCTGACCACGGCCGTCTTCCCGTACCTGTTCTTTGAACAGGGAGGTTCCCGGCTCAATTACGTCGATTTCAATCCCTATGCCCTCGTGCCGAATCTCCATCCGCTTCCGTGTGCCTTGCTGACGCTGCGAAACCTGGCCTGGTTGGGCGCGGTCGCATGGGTGGCTCGAGCGGCACTCGCGCAACGAGTTGCAGCGGTTCAAATCGAATTCGATCTTCCGCCCTATGGGCAAGCGCGGCCTTCGGCCAACGCCCCGGTCATGCCTGTCGCATTACCGATCGTCGGGCAAAGCGAACCCATGTCGTCGGTCGACTGAGTTCGCGCAGGGAATCCTTCAAGGCATCGTCCGCGGGCCGGCGATTTTCCACAAGTGGGGATCGCTGCGGACGTAAATGGCGTCGCCCGCCACGGCCGGCGAGCCAAATACGGGTTCGCCCAGTTTGTTCGCCGCAACGACTTCTCCCTTTCGCTTCCTTCTTGTCGCTGCTCAGCCGCACGACGCTTGTCAGGCCGTCTCGATTGACGCAATAGAGATGTCCGCCGGCCAGCACGGGCGTAGTCCAGAAGCTGCCGCGCAGCGCACCCGCCACAAGACTTCGCCGTCGGCCACCGAGCCGCACGAGATCACGCCGGCCGAGTTCAGGGCGAACACCTTGTCGCCATCGACCATGGGGCTGGCGTTGCCCAAGGTCGAGCTTGCTCGATTTCCACAACACTTCGGCGGCGCTGGTCGAGGGTTGCCGCTTGAGCGCCGTCAAGCCTTGCGAGGGCACGAACACAACGTCGCCCCGGCCCAGCGGCGATGGAATGTCGCCGCAGGTCTGCGTCGTAGGCCCAAAGTTGTTGGCCTGTCGTGGGGTCATGGGCCGAGCAGCCTTGCGGATCTTGCAGGATCAGCAGTTCATTGCGATCGCCCTGGGCCGGCACGATCGTCGGCGAGCACCATGCCCCGCGCACGCGCGGACGTTCGATGCGCCAGCGTGTTTCTCCGGTGGCGCGATCGAGAGCCGCCACGAACGAATCGCCCTGGCATTCGATCTGCACGATCACGCACTCGCCGGAGACGACCGGCGAACTCGACATGCCGACGTCGTTTCCCGCATCGGGATAGTCGTAGGCCAGCCCGCGATACCAGATCAGATTGCCGTCGAGGTCGAGGCAGGCCAGATCGTTCGACGCATACAAGGCGTACACGTACTTTCCGTCGCTGGCCGGCGTGGGGCCGCCACGGCGCTGCTCGGATGGCACTGCGTGCGGCCGGTCGCCCAGAACTTGCGCTCCCAAAGCTGCTTGCCCGAATCGGCGGCCACGCAAACGACGTGCAAGCGGTTCTCCGGCTCACCGCTGGACGCGGTGACGAACACGCGATCGGCCGACGACGATGGGCCCCGAACGCCCGCGCCCGGGCAAGCTGGCCTTCCAGGCGATGTTTTGCCCCGATTCGGCGTCCCATTCGATCGGCGGATTGCTCTTGGTCGGCGATGCTCGTGCCGCGAGGCCCTCGAAATTCGGTCCAGTCGGCGCCGACTGCCGCGAGGGCCACGAGCGCGGCGCAGCACGCCTGGGCGAAACGCTCGAATCGGTCGTCAACCGGCGGGCTTCTTTCCATCGGGTGTTTCTCAAGGACTGTTGTTGACGGAGAGCTGCGAATGGGCCGATTGGATGGCCGTTCCGATTGCGTCGCAGACACGAAGCTGGAAATCCCAGTCCTGCGCCGAACTCTGCTTTTGTTCGTTCTGGCAGATCTTCAAGAGAATTACGTTGCGCCCGGGTTGCAGCGTAGCATGCGATTGGTATTGATCGATCGAGTCGCCGGTATGGTACACCCGGTGACTGGCCAACGAGTCTCCATTGAGCCAGAGTTTCGTGGCGCAGTGCGAGCCCCATCGCAGATCGACTTCCTGTCTGCCGGTGCTGTAAAACTCTGCGGCCGCATAGGCCACGCAGCCCATGTCCTTGCCCAGCACTTGGTTCAAGTCGACTTTGCCATGGCGATCGGTCGTGGCATTGCGTCAGCCATGCCAGTTCTTTCGTCTTGCCCGGATAGCGGCCGTGAAATCGACGGACCTTTTCCGGAGGATAAACGGCATCGAAACCGATGCCGTCGCGATTGTCGAACGGGCCGATGGCTTGCCAGGTTGTGATAAAACCGAAGTGGCGCGGCAGGTCGACTTCTTCTTTGAGCTTCGTCAGCTCATTATCAAGCTGCTCGATCTGGTCGAGATCCCGCGCGGCCGCGAAGGCGCGTCGTAGCGTGGCAATGCCAGCCCGGCGTTGCGGCTCGTCGCCGTCAGGCTTTTTCAAGGATTCTGGTTCCTTCCGTGACGACAGACGGGCCACGGCCTCGCGACGCAATTCCAAACTCGGATCGTTCAAAAAGCCGGGGATCAGCCGGTCGGGCGCCGCAGGATCGATTTTCGCCAACCACTCGAACGCCAACCGGCGCGATCGAGGGGCGTGGGTGGTGTCGAGCAGGAACCGTTGCAGTTCGTCGTGCGGAAGCTTGTGGCCTTGCGCAAGGTCCGCTCCGCCACGGCATCGGTCGCGGCACGCAAGTAATTGGCCGCGAGCGGCCCGGCATCGTCGAGCGCAGTCAGAATCGCGGGCAGTTGCGCCGCGTTGGCCGCCGCCACGATCGCCCAGGCCTGCGTGGCGGCACGGTTTCCGGCCCCGTCGTGCCCTACCTGTTTCAAGGTGGCGAGAGCCGCGGAAAGGGGCTCCGCGGCCTGCGCATTTGGCGCTCCGATCGCCGCGACGACGACCATCGGCATAACCCACGACCGTCCGCCCCTGCGGACGGCGCTGGAACAGGTTTTGAAACCAACCGTCGGCCGAGGCATGCGAATCTCTCGAAGCAGTTATCGCGGCAGGATATTGCAAGGCGGGCACAGAGTCCGATTATTATAAGCCGGCGTTTACCTTTTTGCTCCTCGCGTGAAGCCGATCCAAGCCCAAAAATATCGAAATTCTAACATCGTGGCACCCCCTCGCGGCTGGCGCCTGGCGGACAAGTTGCATCTCACGGCCGATCGATGGAGAACGGCCGCTGCCACTCTGGATTTTTCGATATTTCCACGATCACTACCTATCCCGGCGGCTGGCAGTTTGTTTAAATCCTGGTTTGAACCTGGTTCTGAACTGCCACGAGCGCATTGTTCACCGGTAGTGCATCCAACCAAATCCTGACGGCGCGAAAGTGCGCGGTAATGTGTGACACACGCAAATTCCGTAACTAGAGTGATCGGCCTGCTTTTGGTTCCCTTGGCAGGCTTCGTGATCAGCTACCTGTTCTTCGCGAGGTCGCCCAGCTCTGGGCATCCGGCCAGAACGCAAACCAATCCTGCCGGCATGGTTTGGATTCCGGGTGGAGAATTCACGATGGGCAGCGAGTTGCCCGACGCTCGTCCCGACGAAACTCCGGCGCATCGGGTTCGCGTCGATGGCTTTTGGATGGACGCGACGGAAGTGACCAACTCGCAGTTTCGCGAGTTCGTCGACGCCAGCGGTTACGTGACCACCGCGGAACGGCCGCCTGATCTGGCCTGCGATCATGAGTCAAGTGCCGCCGGGCACACCGGCCCCGAACAAGGAGTTGCTCGTCGCCGGCTCGCTCGTGTTCACGCCTCCTGACCACGCCGTTCCGCTCGATGATATCCGCCAGTGGTGGCGGTGGACGCCGGGAGCCGATTGGCGACATCCCGAAGGACCGGCCAGTTCGATTGAAGGAAAAGAGGATCATCCTGTGGTGCAGGTGTCGTGGGACGATGCCGCGGCTTACGCCCGCTGGGCCGGCAAACGATTGCCGACGGAAGCCGAATGGGAATTCGCGGCACGCGGTGGACTGGACGCCAGGCACTTCGTGTGGGGCGACGAGCCCGTCAGCGAAACCCGGCCGCAGGCCAATATCTGGCAAGGCATTTTTCCCTTCGACAATCGGGCTGCTGATGGCTTTGAGCGTACCGCGCCCGTGAAATCGTTTGCGCCTAACCGGCTACGGCCTGTTCGACATGGCGGGCAACGTTTGGGAATGGTCGAGCGATTGGTACTCGCCCGATACTTATCGCGAGCGCGCCGGCCAAGGCACCGTGGAAAATCCCATCGGCCCGGACCACAGCACCGATCGTCGCCGGCCGCAGATGCCGCAGCGCAGTCAGCGCGGCGGATCGTTTCTTTGCAACGCCACGTATTGCTCGAGCTACCGGCCGAGCGCCCGAATGGGGTGCAGTCCTGACACAGGTATGTCGCACGTCGGTTTTCGCTGTGTGATGCCGCGACAGGAGGACGTCGCGCATTCCATCGCAGCAGGGAATTAGCACAGTCTTTTCTGAGTAACGCTTTGCAGCTTGATCTGGAGTAATCACAACATGAAGAACTTGCGTTTCCAAACCCTGGCCTTGTTGGCCTGCGGCGCCTGTCTGGGGTACCTGGCCGCCTGCGGCGGCCCAGACCCGTCGAGGCCCGTCAACGCATCCCCCTCGGGGGCTTCGCCAACCGAACAAAGAATGTCTGCCATCGAAAATGCAGCCCCCGCCAAGAGCGGCGAGCCGGCCGCGGCTTGTTGCGCGGGCGATGCCAAGTCGACTGTGCTGCTGGCCCAGGCGCCCAAGCGCACGGCCACGGACGGTGGCTCCGGGAGCGGCAAAAAACCGAACATCATCTTCATCATGGGAGACGATATTGGCTGGTTCAACATCGGCGCCTATCACCGCGGCATCATGGCCGGGCGGACCCCGCACCTCGATAAGCTTGCCAGCCAGGGAATGATGTTCACGGATTATTACGCCGAGGCGAGTTGCACGGCGGGACGGGCCAACTTCATTACCGGCGAACTTCCCATCCGCACGGGTCTCACCACTGTCGGGCCAGGCCGGCGCCACGATCGGCATGCCGGCCCAGGCGCCGACGATCGCCACGGCGCTGCGGAGCATGGGCTATGCCACCGGGCAATTCGGCAAGAACCATTTGGGAGATCTGAACCAGTTTCTGCCCACGGTTCACGGGTTTGACGAGTTCTTTGGCTATCTCTATCACCTCGACGCGATGGAAGATCCGTACCATCGCAACTATCCCCAGGATCTGAAGGACAAGGTTGGCCCTCGGAACATGATCCATAGCTGGGCCACGGAAAAGGACGATCCGACGGTGCAACCGCGCTGGGGTAAAATCGGCAAGCAGAAGATCGAAGACGCCGGTACGCTTTATCCGCCGCGCATGGAAACTGTGGACGACGAGATTTTTGCTGCCACGGCCAAGTTCATCGATAAATCCAAGGCCGACGGCAAGCCATTCTTCGTCTGGCTCAATCCCACCCGCATGCACGTCGTTACGCACTTGTCGGAGAAGTACGAGAAGACGCGTAATGCGCAAGAACGGCTGGTCGATGGAAGAGGCAGGCATGGCCCAGCTCGACGACATCGTCGGTGAAGTCATGAAGAAACTCCAGGACGAAGGCCTCGAAGACGACACGATCGTGGTTTTCTCTACCGACAACGGCACCGAGAACTTCACCTGGCCCGATGGCGGCCAGACTCCGTTCGCCGGTGGCAAGGGAACTGCGCTCGAAGGAGGCTTCCGCGTGCCGTGCATCCTTCGCTGGCCCGGCAAGGTGCCTGCCGGCAAAGTTGAGAACAGCGTCATCTCCGGGCTGGATTGGTTCCCGACATTCTGCGCGGCAGCCGGCAACCCCAAGATTGTCGAAGAGCTCCAGGAAGGTAAGAAGCTTGGCGACACTACGTATAAGGTTCACCTCGACGGCTTCAATCAGATGGACCTGATCACAGGTCAAGGCCCGTCGAAGCGCCACGAGATCTTCTACTTTACCGAAGGGACGCTGAGCGCGGTGCGGATCGATGATTACAAGTACCGCTTCACCGATCAGCCGAACGGCTGGCTGGGGGCCACGGAAAAAGTCGATTGGCCAATCCTGACCAACCTGCGCCTCGATCCTTTTGAGCGAACGGGCATGTACAACGGCAAGGGCGGGTCGCTGGCCTATTACAACTGGTTCGCCTATGAGTTCTGGCGTTTTGTCTTCGTGCAGCAAGAGGTCGGCAAGTACGCCCAGACCTTCATTGAGTATCCGCCGCTGCAAAAAGGCGCCAGTTTCAACATGGAAGCCGTCAAGCAGCAGATTGAGCAGGCACTCAAGGCGCGAGCTGCCGAATAAGCAGATCCAAGGCGCAAGCGCCCCGGCGTACGGGGCGTCGCTGGAACTTGTGCATTGTGAAATCGCGCGATTGCTTCGCAGCGCGTTGGCTCGTCTTCCAAGTCGGCGCATCGAGCTTCTGAATTCGCCCACGTCGATCCGGTTGTCGGCCAGGATCGGCCGCTCAAGCTGCAAGACCGGTCTCGCCGCGAAATAGTTGGCGCTACTTTGCTGGAATAACAGGATTTAACCAGGAACTCCCGGCTTTAGGGTGCGGCGGTGAGCTAGGCTGGTAAAGTCAGTCGAAGTTCCGACTCATGGAACGATGTCAGCAAGAGATCGCTCGTTCGCGCAATCTCGGTCGGCTTTGGCGTCTTCTCTGTTGAAAGTAGCGCCCATGAAGAACCCGAGGCAGTGCAACACGCGCCGGTCCGCCGTATCTCGATTGCTCATCAGCGGCGGCCTGATCGCGCTACTGACCTGGACGGTGCGGCCGGTAGGAGCCGTCGACGGAGTAGCAAACGTTCCGCAGCCTGGCAGTCGGCAGGCCGACGCCAAACCGACGCTCACTGCAGACGACACGGCAATTCGCGCTACGGCGGATGAATTCGCCAAGGCCTTCAATGCGGGGAATGCCAACGCCCTGGGAAGCTTGTGGACCGAGGACGCCGAATACACGGACGAACAGGGCAGGGCTGCTCTCGGTCGCCAGGCCATCGAAGAGGACTACGCGTCGCTCTTCAAAGAACACCCTGGCGCCGTCATCGCAATCGCAATCGAATCGATTCGCTTTCTCGCGCCAGACGCCGCGATCGAAAAGGGCGTCGCCACGGTCAAGCTGCCGGCCGGCCGCGAAACCAGCTCGCGCTATACCGTAACGCATGTCAAACGCGATGGTGCCTGGAAAATGACGGCTGGGCGCGACGATACGTACCTGCCGGCGTCGAACGAAGACTGCCTGAAAGAACTCGATTGGTTGACGGGCGAGTGGACTCCGCAGGGCGAGGAGCAGGGGCCGCGGATCAAGTGCGAATGGATGGCACAAAAGAATTTCCTTAAGAATACTTACACCACCGTCAAGGACGACAAAACGTCGCTCACGAGCGTCCAAATCATCGGCTGGAATCCCAAGCTGGGAGCCATCGTCTCCTGGCATTTCGATGCCAGCGGCGGTTTCGGCAGTGACGTTTGGACCAAGGAGGGGTCGAAATGGGTGATCGAAGCGACCGGCATTTCCCGCGATGGAAGCGAGAGCTCGGCGATCAATGTCCTGACGCTCGTGGATGCGAACAGCTTTGGCTGGCATTCCGTGCGGCGATCCCTGAACGATACGCAACTCCCCGACAAGGCTCCCATCACGATGATCCGAACACCCGCTGCCAAGTGACCGAGCGATCAGGTGACGTTGGTGCTGCAACCCAAAACAATCTAAGCCGGAAACTTCCGGAAAGGCTTACCGATGAACAAGGCTCTGGCAATCATCGCAATCCTGTTGGGCGGGATTATGTTCAGCCCGCAAGCTGTTAACGCGCGTGGTCATGGCGGGGCTCGCGGCGGCGGTGCGTCTCATGGCGTCGGTGGCCACGAAGGCAGCCACAACGGCAACCACGATTCGGGCAGCCACGAAGGTGGCACCAGCTATAGCGGTTCGCACCAGGGAAACTACCACGGCAACGCGAACGGTGGCAGAGCTTATGGAGCGGGATTCCACGGCGCAGACGGGGCTCGCTACGGAGCGGTGGGCTATGGCGGAGCAGGCTACGGAGCCGCAGGATACGGCGGGCAAGGCTACGGTGGCGCTGGGTATGGTGGGGTAAGTTATAGTGGCGCAGGGTATGGTAGCGTCGGGTATGGTGCGACTGGCTACGGAGCCCAGGGGTACGGAACGACAGGATATGTGGCGCCGGGCTACGGAGCGCTGGGTTATCAGGCGGGTCTGTTAGGCGCCGCCGCTCAATACGAGTCCGGCGGCCAAACTGCCTTGCCGACCGACGGTGGCTTTGCCGGCGCGGGAGTACGGGTGGGACGTGGCCGCTGATGATCATTGCATAGCCGATGTCGTTGTGGCCCACTCACCGCCGTGAGAAAGCATTCTCCGACCGTGAAAACCTTGCACATTGCGACCGCGGTGATTGAGCTGGGAGCCGGCTTGGCGCTGCTTTCTTGTCCCTCGGCGACCGTGGTGCTCCTGGTCGGTGCGCCGCTGGAAACCCCCGCCGCCTTGACCGCGGCGCGCGTCGGTGGGGCTGGGCTGCTCGCGCTCGGGGTTGCCTGCTGGTTTGCGCGTGATGACACGCAAAGCGGCGCTGCAAGAGGATTGGTCGCCGCAATGTTGCTTTACAATATCGCCGCCGTCACCGTGCTCGCTTTCGCCAACTTCGGATACGGGCTGCACGGCGTGGCGCTAGGGCCGGCGGTGGTCCTCCACTCGCTGATGACCATCTGGTGCCTGGCGTGGCTGCGGCGCAATCCCTTGAGCTTGACGGGCAAAAGTTGATTGCCAAGACAATCAAACTCGGAAATCGTGCCACCGCGTCAGCTGCCAGCGTATAGTCGCGTGTCGACCGGATGGGCAGGCCGGCTGTAACGATTCTTACGATTGAGTCGAGAGCACCGGTTTCTTTGACGCCAGCATTCCAGCATTGCCGACCGTTCTGCGTAGAGAGATCTTGGATGATCTCGTTCCGGGGTGTCCGGCGACGCAGAGGACGCGGCTCATGGTGGGCAGATACTGGTTCGGATGGATCGCAGCGGCCGCATTGTGGCTGGCCGCCGCGTCTGCAGCGCACGCGCAATCGTTCGGCCCTGAACTGCAAAACACGATGATGCCGGCCTCGGGCGGCATGGGCGGCGTCAGCATTGCGCGGCCCCAGGATCTGCTCTCGGCAATCAACGCCAATCCGGCCACGCTGACCAACTACAAAGGCACCGAATTCATCGCCGGCGCCGGTTGGGCCGAACCGAGCTTGCACATCAACCAGACCGGCAGCTTGCCGCTGGCGAGTGTGACCCCTTTTTCGGCCAAGTCGAAGACGCCCGGATCGGCTTTGGCGAATCTCGGCGCCAGTCAGCAAGTGGACCTGTTCGGAATTGATTCGACGTTCGGCCTGGGGCTGATTTCCACGGCCGGAGGCGGCACCGATTTTCGAGGCGTGTCGGCCAGCAATGGCACCTCCTCGCAAATGCTGATTCTCGAATCCAACGTGGCTGCTGGCGTCAAGCTGACCGACCGCCTGTCGTTGGGTAGCAGCATGCAGATAGGCTCTGGATTTTTTGACGGGCCCTTTGTCGGCGTCAGCGCCATGGTGCCGGCGTATGCCCTGCGCGGCAGCGTTGGCCTGAACTACGACCTGACCGAGGCCACGACGCTCGGCCTGTACTACCAGACGAAACAGCACTTCAATTTTCAACAAGCGGTGCAGTTGCAGTTATCGCCTGGCATGCTCGACATTTCGCGCAACGTCTATATGGACCTGCCCCAGACCGTGGGTTTCGGCGTCGCCAATCGCAGGCTTCTCGACGGCAATCTGCTGCTGGGCATCGATGTGCTATTCAAGAATTGGCAGAACGCAGACCTGTTCAACTCGATCTACCGCAACCAATGGGTCGTGCAGCTCGGTTCGCAATACAGCTACGAGCGTTGGCGGTTGCGGGCTGGTTACGTCTGGGCGGAAGACCCGCTGAAGTCGCCCAGTTCGGTCACCGTGGGCGGCATCACGCTTCCCGGCGGTATTCCGGCCGTCGACTACCTGGCGGCTCAGATGGGCATCATCAATCAGCACCGCATTTCTTGCGGCGTCGGCATGGTGGACGTCATGCCAGGCATCGACTTCGACCTGTTTGCCGGCGGCATGTTCAGCGCCTCGCAACAGCTCGGCCCGTTGACCAGCGTTTCACTCGCCAGCTATTGGGTGGGGCTGGGCATTACCTGCGCCCGGGTGTCGGCAGGCTTGAGACCCGGCCGTCGAAGTAATTCGCGGCGCACCAATCGCAGCGATGAAAGTCACGTGTCAACGGTGTGTTGGCCCATGGTGTCCCGGCCTGCATCGACGGGCAGGTGTGCAATCCGCCAGGCCACATGCATCACGATGGCCACGTGAACGGCCACGCCGCGCCGAAGCCGATCGCGTGGGCTTGCCAATCCGCGCCCGCCGTGTTGAGCACGTAGATTCCCAAGCCGCCTAGAGGCAGGAACAGCCCGATTGCCGTCCACAACCCCGGGTTGTACTCCCGGCGTACCATGGTCGCCACGACGTGCAACAGGCCGTTGACCAACGCCATGTAGACCGCAATCAAACCGAGCGACGGCCGGACAAAACAGGCCAGGTACACAGCAAGCAGATCGACCCCCCAGACGCCCAACGAATTGATCCAGAAAGTAGCCTGCGGAGTCAGTGCCTCGCGGCCGCCGGCGATGTGCAGGTTGATATCCTTCCGGAAGCGATCTCCGGCATGCTCTTCCCACTGGTGCAGCATGTAGACCGGCAGGAAGAGGAAGACGACCGTCAATACTGGACCCGCAACCCGGTACAAAAGCGGAATCAACAGCAGCAGGAAGCACCCTGTGAACAGGCTGGCGGCAGGCCACTGCCATTGCTGGACCAGCCAGGTGAAGACACGATTCGATCGAGCCGCGGTCATGGGAGAATCTCCTTCGCCGCCAGGAACCGGCCGAACACGCTTTCGACCGTCGAACTGCGGTAAAACCCTACCGCATTCTCACGGTCGGGCAAGCTGAACGCCGATTCGCTCCCATCGACGTGCGGACAGCAGGCAACGAATCTCCGGATTATGCGTTCTTCAGCGGTCGTCGGCTCTCAGTTTGAAAGCGATGGCATCTTCAAACTCAGGGATCTCGAGGGCGATCCGGTTGCCATTGGACGCGACGTCCCGATTGCCAAGACTCTTTCCGGAGATCGGGTCAAAGAATTCGACCGTCCATCGGCCGATGGCCAGATCAAGTTTGACGGCCTGTCCCGCAAGTCGTCGGACGGGCCACTCTGGAGGCACGCATCGAGCGTCGCGGAACCAGCCCAGCGCCATTCGTTCGTTGCCGAGCATTGCCCCCTTGAGTTCCGGGCTCGACTCGCAGGCCAGGGCGCAAAGCCCGTAAAGTCGACGCTCTGCACAAAGACGGCTGCCGCGGCGGCAATCTCGGCATAATGGCTGCACAGGTCAACCTTTTCGAATTGGTCGTACCCGTCCTGCCACCACAGCATTCGGCCGTTCATGGCGCCGGAGACGATCGCGGCCCAAACCGCGTGGCGAACTCCAATCTCGGCGGCGGAGCCACTTCGAGCGTTCCACGCGGAGCCGCCGAGTCGAGCCCACACTCTCCGATCAATACGGGCTTCCCGTATCGGCTCAGGCGCGAGCGCACGCTGGACAGAATCAGATCGTCGAGATTGCCGCCGAACTTTCCTGCCGAATAGGGATGCACCTCGACGAAATCCAAGGCCTCGCTCTGCAACATAGCAGGCCATTCGTTCGTGCCGGCTTGCGAGGCCGTCACCGGTCGGTGCAGCGGATCGGCCGCACGAATGACCCTGGCTGCGCATTCCACGAAGGCGACTGCTCGCGATTCGGTCGCGCCCGAGACGAGATCCACTTCGGAAAAAATCTCCCACCCCACGATATTTCGTTGGGTCGACCAGTGTGTGACGAATTGTTGCAGCCGTTGCAGCCACAGTTCACGGCAAGGCGATTCTTCATAGAGTTCGGCCGGAGATTTGGCCGGCCCGCCGCGGGCCGCGTTGAACGGGTTCTTGCTCCAGGCATGCCATGCTTCCTGGCGGCTGCCGTCGTTCCAATCGGCCCAGACGCCGAGCACCGGCAAGACTCCCAAACCCTGTTTTGCCGCCAACTCGATCACGCGATCCCACGAGGCCAGCATGCCCGGAGCAATTTCGCCGGGCGTCTCGTTCGGCGGACTGTAAGTGAAGTGGATGCGGACGAACCGCTCACCGGCAGCCGCCGCGCTGCGGAAATGCAGATCAAAGGCCTCGGGGGTCAGAGCGGCCGGATTCCGTCCCAGCACGAACGCAGGAACTCCTTCGAGGCGAAAGAACTTCTCTCGCGACCGAAGTTCGAAGATCGGCCGGGTTCCCCCGGGCTGCGCACCACAGAGCGTTGGGAAGGCCAGGAGAATCCAAGCGAGACAAGAAGACCTGGTCATCGTTCCGATTCCTTGGCCACGTGCCCGATTGCTGGCATCAAGTCTACCTCGCGGTTCGCCTAGCGCGTACCGGGATTATGGAAGGCGCAGGATCTTGCCCCCGTTGTCGGCCCGGAATGTCTGGGCAACAATACCTACCCGGTGCAGGAAACCTTGGCTCTATAGGCGCGAAGACTCGGAGATGTCTGGAATGAACGTGGAAAACGATCCCCCGTCTCAGGTGCTCACGGCGCAAGAAACCAGCGCGATTTTGCAGCGCATTCTGGACGCGGTCGAAAACAACCAGCACAGGCGTTGGGTAGAGGTTGCCTGTGCGATCGTCCTGTCGCTGGCCACGACGGCTTCGGCCTGGTGTGCGTATCAATCGACGCTCTGGGGCGGCGCACAACTCGATCGGTTGGTTGCGGCCGCCGCCGCCAGCCGCAAGGCCTCGGAGCTGAACATCACCGCGCTCCAGTATCGTTCGGCCGATGCGGCCATCGGGGTAACCTACTTGGAATCCGTGTTTCGCGGCGACAAGAAGCTGGCGGAGTTTCTATACGGTCGATTCCGCCCGGAGCTGAAGACGGCCGTCGACGCTTGGCTCGCCACGGACCCGCTGAAGAATCCCGACGCCCCGCGTTCGCCCTTCAAAATGGCTGAGTACGTGCAGCAGGAGGTGTTGGAAGCGAAGCACCAGAACGACGTGGCGGCGCAGCAACAGGCGGACTCCCAAAAGGCAAACGCAAACTCGGACAATTACGTCCTGCTGACGGTCTTGTTTGCATCGGTGCTGTTCTTCGGCGGCATCGGGGGCACCTTCCAATCAAGGTGGCTGCGTAATGTGGTCTTCGTCATAGCGCTGGTGCTCTTCGCCATTACGCTGTCGACGTTGGGAACCCTGCCCATTTGCAACGAGTGAGGCAATCAGAAACGTCCGTGGTTGCCCGTCCGTGTACGGCACGTCCTCCGGTCCGAGCGAATTAGGCGTGACAGTTTCGGCACAGGTTGTCTGGAAAGTTGCTTCTCGGCATGCGAGAATTACACCAGTACGGCCGATCGAGGTACTTATGACTCGGCGCGAAGAAATTGCCCAGCAAGCCATGGCCCTGCCGCCTGAAGACCGGGCCTATGTCGCCGACATGCTCGAACAAAGCCTGAGCGGCGGCGGATTTGCCACGCCCGAGATCGCCGCCGCCTGGGCGACGGAAATCGAACGTCGCGTCGCAGCCCATGACCGCGGCGAATCGCCGGCGGGAGAAATGGACGCCGTCCTTGCGCGACTCCGTCAGCACTCGCACTCAATCAATGCGTAAGGCGCGTGTTCCGTCGAAGGTGCTTCGCTGAGCTTCGTCCAGACGTACCTTGCCCCCAACCGCACCTTCCTGGTGATGGCGCCCGAATCGATCCAGAACTTGTCGGTTAGTACCCGCAGATGTTCGCCGTCGATCGTCAGGACCACCGCCCCGCAATCGCGGGTTTCGCCGCTCGAATCGAACTCGGGCTTGAAGGCTCCGGCCCATTGCCTGACGATGAACCGGTCGCCAGCGCGGATGAAATGAGCGTCCAGCCGCGCTAGCTTGTCAGCTTTCAGCAATTCGACGCGGATCGTCGTCCCGTCGTCGTGCAGTCGGACCACGATTCCCTCGTTGCTCGACTCCCACGTTCCGGAAAGATTGACGGGCCGATCAGCATCCGACCAATCAGCCGCGCCGGCGCCGGCTCAATGCTCGCCAGCCGACTGGCGACCTGGGTCTGCGCCGGGCCCGTCAAGTCCGCTTCGGCCTGCCTGTACCAGTATCCGGCACGTGAGCGAAGCTGCCGCTGTTCGACGCCCGTGCTGGAGTCGGCCAGCGACCAATACGCATCGCCCAATTGAACCTGATCGTCCGGCAACACCGGGCGGCGCTCTTCTCGGCGTGCCAACTCCTGCAGTTGCGGATCGCTTCCGCATGCCAGCAGGGGCAAGCCTCGCTGCCAATCCCCTTTGACGAGGCAATGGAAAGTGCCCAGCGAGAGATTCGCGGCCTGATCGTCCGGATGCTCTTCGAGCGTCGTCAAAGCGGCACTCTGTTTCGAAAACTCGGAGGCAAACCAACTGATCTCCTTGGCACGTGCCTCAGACCGTTGGATGAGCGGATTGTCTTTCGACTTGCCCGCTGCCGGCGCAGCAAGACGCACAATTCTTCCGCCGCAGCGTATTGGTCGGCGGCCACCGCCATGTCGATCCAGGCCGAAATCCGAGTCGCCAGCAGCTTATGATCGCGTTCGGATGCAGACTTCTTTGGCCAGGCAGCCAAGGCGTCGCACTTGAGCCGCCAGCGATCGACGGCAAAGGTTTCGCTCAGTTCGCCTACAGCCTCCATGTAAAGGTCCAGGTCGCCGGCCGCCTTGGCCGTCCGCTGCGCCTCCATGAGCAAGGCGTATCGAGCCGCGGCGTCGTGCTCGCAGGCAATGCCTTGCTGCAACAGCTTCAGGGCCAGGTCGCGCTTCAGGCGGGGCGTCGTCGCCCGAGCAAATTCGCGGCGGAACACCATGTCGACGGCCGCGATCGCTTGTTTCGTGGCGGCCACGTTGGGGAGCGGGTCTCTCGTCGCGGGCTCATCCGCCTGTACGGCCAGACCGCTCAGCCAGAGAACAAGCGAGCAGATCCCAAGCTTTGCAATCGGCAAGCAGCGCGACATGGATTCGAGTCCGCGGGTCGCTTCAAGATACCGCCTGGCTCAGTCTACACCAGCCGCAATCCTTGCGGCAAACTCTCGCCGAACATCAGGCCTTGCTCCTCATCGGCCAGTTCGCCCCCCTCGCGCACTAATTGCAAGAAATGCTGTGGCGCTTCGTGGTCGGCGAGCCAGACGAGAACTTTATCGCGAAGAGCATCGGAAATGTCTCGATACCGATCGCCCGTTTTGCGAGCCAGTTGGGTCAAAGCGAACAGGGTCGTGTCGGGCGGCTGTCGCAGTTGCATGAGTTGCTCCGCCCATTGCGAGACGACGTTGGGAGCCACGACCGTGTTGAGCGGACCGTACATGGGCACGCGCGCGGCCCATCGGCCCAACGCCCAAACCCCGGCCGCCCGGACGTTGGAGACCTTTTCACGCGGCACCAGCGCCAGCGCAATCTGCCCCAACTCGACCTTCCACGATAAAGCGAGCCATTCCAGCGAGCCGAGCATGCGCCAAAGTTCGGTTCCTTCGTGCGCGCCGAGCCGCATCTCCGAGCCGCGGCCTTTGGCCACCGAGCGGGCCGCGGCCCGCAGTTCGCCCAGCAGCGGCTCGGCCAACGCCCGCTGCTGGCCGGCCGGCAATCCGCCGGCAATCCGCCGCCACAGAATCCACCATTCGGCCCGGCACATGGGCCCGGGATGCAAGAGTCGGCCTTGCAATAGCTTCCAAGTTTGTGCCACGCGCCAATCATCGAGCGCCATGCCGAAGCCTGGACGCAGAGCGAAGCCGAGCAGATTCAACCAACGGGCTTCGTGTGTTTCGCTGCGCTTGCGCCCGGCTTCGTACTCGATGAGCGTTTCCCACAGCCCGCGCAATAGCGACGGGGGCCACTCGCTGCCGCGACATGCCGGTCGCTTCGGCGAGACGCTTGGTGAGTGCTTCGGGCGTATCCCCGGCCTTACGGCCGGGGCTCGGGGGGGAGCCGGAGTTCGGAGACGAGCCGGGGCTCGGTTTTGTCGCGTCCGTCGGGGGCAAGCCGAAAGTGCTTTCGACCAGTGCGCGGCACTGGGCCAGCAATTGCTCGTCAACGATTCCCTGCCGCTCGCCCAGGCCCGCGTGACCGGCCATATCGGTTTGCGTGGCAGCCCGCACGTCGAATTGCAGCTTCCAGGTTTGCGGACCGTCCGCCTGGCTGCACCATAGTTCGAGCGTGCCAATTTCAGTCAGCCGGGCGTGCAGCGTCACCTGCACGCTCTCGGCGCCGGCCGTTTTCTTGCCGGCTTGCAACACCGTGCGGATCGGCGGCAGGGCCGTCATTTGCTCGGGATCGATCGGCACCATCTCGCCGGGCTGCGTCGTCAGCAACGTGCTGGAAACGTACAGCGGGAACTCGACCGGCTGGCGCAGCAACAGATCGAAACGTCGCCCACTCAGATCGATGCTCTGCCCTTCTTCGACGCCGCCCGGTACCAGGCACATGGCCGAGGCCGGCGAATCGCTGGCCGCGACGCCGACATAATACGAGCGGGCCAATTGGGCCGAAATCCGCACGCCCAAACCGCGACGGACCATGCCGTAGTAAGCGGCTCCGCGCGCCACGGCCAGGTCGAGCCGGTCGTTGTCCAGTACGATCGGCTGCCACATCGCGTTTTGCGCACCCGTGCGAAACCACGAGACGAGAATCTCCAGCAACCGCGCTCGCAGCACGCTCGACGCGAAGAAGCCGCCATTGAACAGCACAATATCTGGCCGCGCCGGATCGTGGCCGTGCGACAGGCGGCGAATCTTCGGCCACGTGGCGATGCGCCGCCAGGAATGAGCCAGGTAGCGGCTGATGGCCGGATCCGGTGCATAGGGGAGGCCGAACTCTTGAAAGCCTGAGCGGCGAGCCGTGGGCTTGTCTTCGAGCGCGACGCGCGGCAAGAAGCCGTCGACCAGCAATTGCCGCACTTCGTCGCGACTGACTTCCACCTGCAGCGCCCCGCCAATCAAACGAGAACCACTGCCCGGCAGGCTGACGACCAGGCGTTCGGGGGCGTCATCGGCCAGCAGCGTTTCTTTTACTTGCCGGCAAAGCTGCACCAGCGTGGCCCACTGGCGTGGTTCGAGCTTCGCCGTCGCGTTCAGTAATTGTTCGATGTGATGCGCCAGCGCCAGGTCGAGATTGTCGCCGCCCAGGATCAGATGTTCGTTGACGGCCACGCGGTGAAACTGCACTTTGCCGCCGGCGGCGCTGCGACCGCGAATCAGCGTGAAATCCGACGTGCCGCCGCCAATGTCGCAGACCAGAATTTTTTGGCCCGGCGAAACCATCTGTTCCCACCCGCCGCCGTGAGCGTTGATCCAGGCGTAGAACGCCGCCTGCGGCTCTTCGATCAACACCACGCGGGGCAGACCCGCGCGGGCTGCCGCCTTGACGGTCAACTCGCGGGCCACTTCGTCGAACGAGGCCGGCAGCGTCAGCACGACTTCTTGCGATTCCAGCGGATCGGCCGGAAACCGAGCGTTCCAGGCGTCGCGCAAATGGGCCAGGTATCGGGCACTGGCCTCGACCGGCGAGAGCCGCTCGACGTCGTCGGCCCCGTGCCAGGGCAATAGCTCTGCCAGCCGATCGACGCCCGGATGACAGAGCCAACTCTTGGCCGACGTGATCAGCCGGCCCGGCACATGGACGCCATGCTCGCGAGCGAACAGTCCGACCGCGTAGTCGTTGTCTTTTTTGGCCCACGGCAAGCCAAGCGAGCCGGCTGGAAACTCTCCCTCGGCTCGTTGATAGTGGAACGAAGGAAGTGTGTCGCGGGTTTCAACCACCCCCGGCGCGACGATCTGCGCGATAGGAAAATCGCGGATCTGCCATGGTTCGACCGTGGTATCGACGAATGCCAGCGCCGAGTTGGTCGTCCCCAGGTCGATGCCGACCACGTAGCGGCTCGGCTGCTCGGCGTCCGTGCGAGCCTGGCTCACGGCGTGGCCTCCGCGTCGTCGCGGACGCTGAACTCCAGCTTCCAGCGATGGGCCGAGACCGTGCTCACGCACCACAGCTCGAAGACGCCCAACTCGGTGATCTTGGAGTGAAATCTGACCGGCACGTACTGGTCCTGGAATTCCTCGATGGCCGGCAAGTTGGCTTCCAGCGAATCGGTTTCTGCCAACTCGTCTTCGCTCCAGGAGCTGAGCAGCGTGCCTGGCCGATCGTGCTTGCGCGAGCGAGCTGAAGAAGCGGAACGCCGCGGGCTCGCCGACGACCAGGCCGATCTCATCGCTGGGCACGTCGGTTTCAGTTCCTTCTTCCATGCCGAAGGGGACGACACACAACGCCCGCAACGGCCGCGGCGCGCCGGGAATCGCCAGCCCCGCCGTTTCAATGCCGACGTAATACGAGCGGGCTGCGCCGCCGCGAATACGCAATCCGCGGCCTTGCTTGGCAGCGCCGTAGTAAGCGGCCCCCCGCGCCACGGCCAGGTCGAGATCGTGATTGCCGGCCAATTGCTGCGGGGCTTTCTGATCCGGAAACCAGGCGGCCAGGACTTCGAACAGCCGCTCGCGCAGGCGATCGGCCTTGAACACGCCGCCGTTGAGCAGCACGTGCGTGGGTCGCACCGGCCCGGCTTGTGGATCGCCTTGTGCGCTGAGGAAACCGGCCAGGTGGCGCGTCACGCCCGTATCGCTTTCGAAGGGGAGACCGATTTCGCGAAAGCCGCTGGCCCGGCGGCGGGCCGGCTTGTCGTTGATCGAGCAGGCCGGAAAGAAGCCATCGAGCAGCAGGCTGCTGGCTTTGTCGGCGGCTAAATCGGCCGAGATCGTACCGCCGATGAGCCGGCTGCCGCGACCCAGCACGGAAATGGAATGGTTCTTCGGGGCGTCATGCCCCAGCAGCGATTCCTTGGCCGTGCGGCAGGCATGCCACAGCGAGACCGATTGCCAGGGGTCGAGATCGGTCCCTTTCTCCTTGAACACGCCGGCCATCAGGTGCCGCCAGCGCCAGGTCCATGTTGTCGCCGCCGACCAGGATATGGTTGCCGACCGCGATGCGACGCAGGATCAACTCGCCCCCTTCGTCCGTGACGCCAATGAGCGTGAAGTCGGTCGTGCCGCCGCCGACGTCGCAGACCAGCAGCGTATCGCCGACCTTGAGTTGCTTGCGCCAGGCGTCTCCCTGATCGGCCAGCCACGCGTATGCCGCCGCCTGCGGCTCTTCGAGCAAGATCGTCCCCTCGGGCAGGCCGGCGCTGGTGGCCGCTTCACGCGTCAACTCGCGAGCGCTGGCATCGAACGAGGCTGGCACGGTCAGGACGACCAATTGCTCGGCGGCCGGCGCGTCGGGAAACGCGGCTTCCCAGGCCGCCACCAGGTGCTCGAGATAACGCCTCGACGCCTCGACTGGCGACACTTTGGGCACGTCGGCCGGAGCGTTAAAGGGGAGCAGGGCCTGGTGCCGATCGACGCGGCTGTGGCAGAGCCAACTCTTGGCCGCAGCCACGGTGCGCGTGGGCACGTCGGCCGATTGTCGACGGGCGAACTCGCCAGCCGCGTCGCGCCGGCCTTGTTGCCAGGGAAGGTTCAGCGTGCCCGAGGACTGGTCGGCGTCGGTCCCCAGGTACAGAAACGACGGGAGCATCGGCCGCTGGTCGACCGTTGAAGCGGCCACGAGTTGAGGAATCGCCAGGATCTCGACCTGGCTCTGTTCATCGTCCAGTCGCGTATAGGCCACGACGCTGTTGGTCGTTCCCAGGTCGATGCCCAACACGTACTTTGCAGCCATTGATGCTTTCCTGGTTGGGCTATTTCAATTCAACTTCTACCGGAGACAGCACCATGGCCGAGGCCTGGCCGCCGGTCCAGTCGGGCAACTCACTACGCGTCGCCTGCCAACCGTGGTGACAGAGCTTGCCGCGATAGGGCGGCTGCCCCTGCACGTTGCCGACGAGCCGATATCGCGACGCGTCGAAGCCGGTGGGCACGTCGATCTCGACTCCTTCCGCTCCTTCGACGAGCGGACGCACGGCAAAAAACCGCTCCAATACGGCGCCGCAATCGCGATGCACGTCGCGCACGGCAGCCCCGACCTGTGCGTCGCTATAGGCCGCGAGCGGCTCTTTGATGAAATCCACAAAGCGACCTTCGCGTTGCAGAGCCGCCAACAGACTCAAGGCGTCGCTGCGGCCCGACGTTCGCGCCGCCGGCTGCTTCTTCGCAGGCGATTCGGCGGCTTGCTTCGCGGCTGCCGGCTCCGCCGTCTTCTCGCCGGCAAGCAGCTGGCCGGCACTTGCTCGGCCAGCGCGGCATCGAGCAGCACGCGGAAGAAAACCCGAATTGCCAGACCGATTCTTCCCATGGGGAGCACTACCTTCACTTGGCTGAAGCAGAGATCTGTTATTGCCCGTTGTGTTATCCAGAGGAATAACAGTTTACCAATAGACCCCGAGGTTCGGGCAGGGGGCGGGCTGGTGAGTCCAGACCGGGGAAGACTGCCGCAATCGACCGGCGGATGGTAAAGTAACGACCGGCCACCCGGGTCAAAAGAAGATCAGGAAATTGAAACACGGAGGCACGGAGAACACGGAAAGGACAGAAGAAGATCTGTAGGTGCGGCACCGCTGCGCCAGAACTCGGATTTGATTCTCCGTCCCCTCTTGTTTTGCTCCGTGATCTCCGTGCCTCCGTGTTTAATTACTTTCCAAATCATTCGAGGAGTTCTTCATGCCCAAATTGACAGTTGACGGCGTCGGCGAGTTCGAAGTTCCTGCCGGCAAGCGGCTGGTGCTGGCCCTGGAAGAAGAGGCCGGAGTCGACGTGTTGCATGCTTGCGGCGGAAACGCTCGTTGTACCACCTGCCGCGTCGAGTTTGTGGCGGGCGAGCCCGACAAGATCACGGTTGCCGAAAAGAACCTGCTGGCGGCACGGGGGCTGACGGGCATTCGACTCAGTTGCCAGATTGCCTGCGACCACGACATGGACGTGCGTGCGATCAGTCGTCTGGCTGGAAGCGGCCGCAAAGACGCCGGCCACCCACCCACGCCTGAGATCGCCCCGCAACCGGTCGAGTGGACGACGAAGTAAGCCGTCCCACGGCACGTCCTGGATTGGGTTCGTGCGCTGGAAAAGGGGAAGCGCTTGGATCGGACTGATTCGCATAGTCGAAACCGGATGTTGAACCACCGCGGCACCAAGGAAACCAGGCCGGAGACGGAAAGCCCAGGAGTCTGCACCAACTCTTTTCGTTTCTGCATGAATCGTGGTGTTCGTCGTGCCGTGGTGGTTCAATTCTCTCGTCCGCTTTCTCCGTGCCTCTGAGTCCTTGTGGTTTTCTCTTTTCCGCCCAAGCTCTGGTTTTACGCTACCTGCCGTCGAATTTTGGTCGGCGTCCCGCTCGGCGAGAGGGTTCACAACCGGCTGCAGCACGCGATAATGAGCTAGTGCCGCTTCCGGCTGGACGTTTTTCGTAACGGCAGAGAATCCCCGGGCTTACGCCCGGGGCTCGGGAGTTCTCGGACCCCGGACGCGGCACTTGGTAGCGCATGATTCTGGAGCGTGTCCAACCTTGCCCAACTCGTCGTTCCATCCTCTGACCAGCCAATGGTTTCGCGAACGGTTCGGCGAGCCGACCGAACCGCAACGCTTGGGCTGGCCCGAGATTGCCGCCGGACGCAATACGCTGATCGCCGCTCCGACAGGTTCGGGCAAGACGCTGGCCGCCTTCCTGGCCTGCATCGATCGATTGCTGCGCGATGCCCTGGCCGGCAACCTGGCCGACGAGACGCAGGTAGTCTATATCTCGCCGCTCAAGGCCCTGAGCAACGATATTCACCGCAACCTGGACGTGCCGCTGGCCGGGCTGCGCGAGTTTGCCGCCGCGGCCGGCTACAAGCTGCCGGAAATCCGCGCGGCGGTCCGCACCGGCGATACGCCGGCCTCGCAGCGTCAGGCGTTGCTGCGTCATCCGCCGCATATCCTGGTTACTACGCCCGAGTCGCTGTACTTGATGCTCACTTCGCCCAAGAGCCGCGAGACGTTGCGCTCAGTTCGCACGGTGATCGTCGATGAGATTCACGCCCTGGCCCGCGACAAGCGCGGTTCGCACCTGGCCTTGAGCCTCGAGCGATTGGAATGCCTGTGCCGCTCGTCGCCGGTGCGAATCGGCCTGTCGGCCACGCAATCGCCGATCGAACGCATCGCCCGATTCCTGGTCGGGGCTCGCGAGGACGCGGCCGGTCGGCCAGCCTGTTCGATCATCGACTCGGGTCACGTCCGCGAGTTGGATCTGAAGATCGAAGTCCCGCCCAGCGACTTGTCGGCCGTCTGTTCGCACGAGCAATGGGGCGAAGTTTACGAGCAGCTTGCCCGGCTGATCACTTTGCATCGCAGCACGCTAGTGTTCGTCAACACGCGGCGGCTGGCCGAACGCGTCTGTCATCACCTGACCGAAACACTCGGGGCCGATGCAGTCGCCAGCCACCACGGCAGCTTGTCGCGTGAGTTGCGCCACTCGGCCGAAGAGCGGCTCAAGACGGGCCAGTTGCGGGCCATCGTGGCCACGGCCTCATTGGAGATGGGCATCGACGTGGGCTTCATCGACCTGGTCTGCCAGATCGGTTCGCCGCGCGCCATCGCCACGCTGCTGCAACGCGTCGGCCGGTCGGGTCACTCGCTGGGCGTCGTCCCTAAGGGCCGGCTCTTCCCGCTGACGCGCGACGAGCTCGTCGAATGCCTGGCGCTGGTACGGGCGATTCGCCAGCGACGGCTCGACCAGATCGAGATTCCCCGCGCCGCTTGGACATTCTGGCCCAGCAGATCGTGGCCATGACGGCCTGCGAAGATTGGTCCGAAGACGAACTGTTCGAAGTCTGCCGCCGGGCATCGCCGTTCGCCGAGTTGACCCGCACGGATTTCGACCGAATTGTGGAAATGCTCAGCGAGGGCGTGGCCCGCGGTTCGCGCTCGGGGGCCTATTTGCACCGCGATCGGCTTATCAAGCGTCTGCGGGCTCGACGCCACGCGCGGCTGGCGGCAATCACTTCCGGCGGGGCCATTCCCGAAGTGGCGGATTTCCGCGTCGTCACCGAAGAGGAGCACACGTTCGTCGGCACGTTGAACGAGGATTTTGCCCTGGAAAGCCTGGCCGGCGACATTTTCCTGCTGGGCAACAGTTCGTGGCGCATTCGTTACGTGCGCGGGGGCGAGGTCGTGGTCAGCGATGCCCAGGGGCGCCGGCCACGGTGCCGTTCTGGCTGGGCGAAGCTCCGGGCGCACGGTCGAACTATCGGCCGAAGTTTCTTCGCTGCGCGAGGAGGTCGCTCGGCGGATTGATTTGCCGGCAGGGGATGACGCTGGAATTTGTGAACCATCCCGAGCCCGGGGCGTGAGCCTCGGGATGGCGCTGGAGCATGCTGAGCCGGTGGCGTACGTCGAGACATCCCCGGCCTCACGGCCGGGGCTCGGGATTTTCTCTGCAACCGCGCCCAATGACGCTCTCTCGACCGCCGTGCTGACGCCGGAAGCTGAACCGCCGCGGGAACTCGAAGACGAAGATTGCTTGCGCGAGGCGATGGCCTGGCTGGCCGATGCCTGCGCGGCCGATCGTTTTACTGCCTGGCAGGCGGCCCGCTATGTCGCGGCCCAGCAGGCTGCCGTGGGGTTCGTGCCGACGCAAGGGCGGATTTTGTTCGAACGATTCTTTGACGAGTCAGGCGGGATGCAACTGGTGATCCATGCTCCGCTAGGAACGCGGATCAATCGGGCCTGGGGTCTGGCGCTGCGAAAGCGATTCTGCCGCTCGTTCGATTTCGAACTGCAAGCCAGCGCCGGCGACGATGGCGTGGTGCTCTCGCTCGGTCCGCAGCACAGCTTCCCGATCGACGCCCTGTTCAAGATGCTCACGCCCGACAATGGCCGCTACCTGTTGGAACAGGCCTTGCTGGCCGCACCGATCTTCAAGACCCGCTGGCGCTGGAATCTTACCCGGTCGTTGGCCGTGCTGCGCTTCCAGGGAGGCAAAAAGGTTCCGCCGCAGTTGCAACGATTCCGCTCCGACGATCTGCTGGCCGCGGTTTTTCCGCAGTCGGCCGGTTGCTTGGAGAATCACTCGGGCGACATTGAAATACCCGACCATCCCTTGGTGCGGCAAACGGTCGACGACTGCCTGCACGAAGCGATGGATATTGAGCGTTGGATCACGCTGTTGGGCGACGTGCAAAGCGGCGCGGTCGAGTTGGTGCCGTGCGACACGCGAGAGCCCTCGCCTTTCAGTCATGAGTTGCTGAACGCCAACCCCTATGCGTTTCTCGACGATGCTCCGCTCGAAGAGCGCCGCGCTCGGGCCGTGGCCACGCGCCGCTCGCTCTCGCTCGACTCGCTGCGCGACCTGGCTCGGCTCGATCCGCAGGCCATTGCCCTGGTGCGAGCCGAAGCCTGGCCTACGGTCCGCGACCCGGACGAACTGCACGACGTTTTACAATCCATGTGCCTGATGCGCGCCGACGAGGCGCACGAATGGCAGTCTTACTTCGATCGTTTGGTGAATGCCGGTCGAGCCGTACGGGTCGTTTTCGCCGAGCACGTTGAAGGTTGGATCGCCGCCGAACGCCGGCCGCTGGTCGAGGCCGTTTATCCCAACGCCTCGTTCGATCCCACGATCGAACTGCCCGAAGAATTGCGCTGCGCCTTGGGTCTCGCACGAAGCGGCGGTGGCTTTGCTGCGCGGCGAACGCCCTGCCTGGGCCCGTTGTCGACGACGGAGATTGCCGGGCAATTGAGCTTGCCAGCTTCGCAAATCGCCGCGGCCTTGGAAGCGCTCGAGGGGGAAGGGCTGGTGATTCGCGGCCGGTTTACGGCCGAGAGTTATGTCGAACCACGCCGGGAGCTTGTCGGTGAGCCCGTGCCCCCTAAGCCGCGACTCCTCGCCCACAAGGAGAGAGGGGAGTCTGCGAATTCCGAGTTGGAATGGTGTGATCGCCGGTTGCTAGCGAGGATTCATCGCCGCACGTTGGACGGATTGCGGCGTCAGATCCAGCCGGTTGAGCCGGCGGATTACATTCGCTTCCTGTTGGAACATCAGCACCTTACTCAGGACGAACGGTTTCGCGGCCGCGGCGGCGTGCGGCAGGCGCTGGCGCAGTTACAGGGTTATGAACTGGCTTCTGGGGTGTGGGAGCGCCGCGTGCTGGCCGCGCGAGTCCGGGAATACGATTCGCGCTGGCTCGACCACCTGTCGATGTCGGGCGAGTTGGTCTGGGGCCGTTTGCGGCCGCCGCGTAAAGATGAAGAGCAGGGGAAGAGTTCAGCCGTCATTACTCGCGCGGTGCCGATTGCGCTGGTCGGGCGCGAACATTTGGGCTGGCTGCTTCCCTCGGATCGGGCCACGACGATGGAGGGCTTTGCCCGTACGGGAGCCCAGCAGGTGCTGGAAGCACTGGCTGGCCGCGGCGCGCTGTTTCTGCACGAACTGCAAGCTCTGACCGGTTTGCTCCCCACACAACTGGACGAAGCGCTGCATGAGTTGGCGGCCTTGGGATTGGTGACGGCCGACGCCTTTGCGGCCGTGCGCAAGCTGGCCGGTAACGGGCGTGAACGCCAGCGCGATTGGCAACGTGCCACGCGTCGCAATCGACGCGTGGGGCGCGTCGTGGTTCCCTCGGGGCGATGGTCGCTGTTCCCAGGCCTGGTCGTGCGACCTGCCGAGGACGAATGCCTGCTGCATTGGGCCCGGCAGCTACTGCGGCGTTGGGGGGTCGTGTTCCGCGACTTGCTCGCGCGCGAGACGGCGGCTCCCGCTTGGGGCCGGCTGCTGCCGGTCTTTCGCCGGCTCGAAGCCCAGGGGGAAATTCGCGGCGGGCGATTCGTAGCCGGCGTGGCCGGAGAGCAATATGCCTTGGGTGCGGCGGTCGAACGTTTGCGGCAGATCAAGGACCGGCCGGCCGACGGCAAGATCCTGATTCTGGCCGCCGCCGATCCGGCGAACCTGGCCGGCGTGATCACCGCCGAGCCGCGCGTGCCGGCCACGCACACCAATTCAATCGCGCTGCGCGACGGCCGGTTGATCGCCGCCTGCCAGGCTGGCGAGACAACCTACTGGGCCGAGTTCACGCCCAGCGAAGCGCATCAATTGGACATGCGATTGCGGCAGATCGAGGTTTCGCCCGACGAGCCCGCTCGAAACAACGAGCCGCGGCGTCGCCGGGCGGAATAGATCGAACTAGACAATTCGATTCTGGCGGTTTTACTTCTTCGGCCTGGGAATCTGGGCGCCGCCCTTGCCGCCGCGGCGTCGGCCGCGACCGCGTGGTTCGCTCTTTTCTGACTCGACGTCGCTGACCTTCTTACCGATCGAGGCGCTCAACCGTTCGATGGTGTCGCGCAGCTTGGCAGCCCGTTCGAAGTCGAGTTCGTCGGCCGCCGCCAGCATTTCGGCTTCCAATTCGGCGATGTATTCCGCGGTGATGTACTGCACCTCGTCCCCCCGGCCGACGGCCGCATTGGCCTGGGCGTGGGCCGTGGCCAGCGACTCGATGCCGGCCCGGATCTCCTTGCGGATCGTTTCGGGCGTGATGTTGTGCTCGCGGTTGTAGGCTTCCTGCAAGGCGCGGCGACGGCGCGTCTCTTCGATCGCCCGCTGCATCGAATTGGTGACCTTGTCGCCATATAGAATCACCTTGGCGTTCACGTTGCGGGCCGACCGGCCGATGGTTTGCATCAGCGACGTTTCGCTGCGCAGAAAACCTTCCTTGTCGGCGTCGAGGATGGCGACCATCGACACTTCGGGCAGATCGAGCCCTTCGCGCAACAGGTTCACGCCGACCAGGGCGTCGAAATGCCCCGTGCGCAGATCCCGCAACAGCTCGACGCGCTCGAAGGCGTCCAGTTCGCTGTGCAGCCACTTGCAGCTCACGCCCTGTTCGCAGAGGAAGTACGACAGATCTTCGGCCAATCGCTTGGTGAGCGTTGTCACGAGCACGCGTTCGCCGGCGGCCGTTCGCTCTTTGATTTGCGTGAGCAAGTGTGGCACCTGGCCGCGGGCCGGCACGACTTCGATCACCGGGTCGAGCAGGCCCGTGGGGCGGATCAACTGTTCGACCACTTCGCCGCCGGTCTGGGCCAGTTCGTACGGCCCGGGCGTGGCCGAAATGTGCAGCACCTGGGCTAGCTTCTGCTCCCATTCGTCGAACTTCAGCGGCCGGTTGTCCAGGGCACTGGGAAGGCGGAAACCGTGTTCGACCAGCGTCGACTTGCGGCTGAAATCGCCGGCAAACATGCCGCGGATCTGCGGCACGGTGACGTGCGACTCATCGACGAACATCAGGAAGTCTTTGGGGAAGTAGTCGAACAGCGTGTCGGGAGTCGAACCGGCCGGGCGGCCCGAAAGCGGTCGGCTGTAGTTCTCGATGCCCGGGCAATAGCCGACTTCGAGCATCATCTCGATGTCGAACCGCGTGCGGGCGTTGAGCCGCTGGGCTTCGAGCAGCTTGCCGGTATCTTTCAGAATCGAGAGCCGATCTTCGAGCTCTTGCTTGATGCGGTCGACGGCCGCCAGGATGCGGCTCTCGGGCATCACGAAGTGCTTGGCCGGGTAAATGCACAGATCGTCACGCTTCTCGATCGTCTCGCCGCTGGTGGGGTTGATGTACGAAAGCCGGTCGACTTCGTCGCCGAAGAACTCGATCCGTAATGCGAACTCTTCGTAGCTCGGCCACAGCTCGACACAATCGCCGCGAACGCGGAACTTGCTGCGGGCGAATTCGATGTCGTTCCGCTCGTACTGCACGTCGACCAACTTCAACAGGAACTCGTCGCGGTCGATCTGTTGGCCACGGACGAGGCTGACCATCATCGACTTGTAGTCTTCGGGCGACCCCAAGCCGTAGATGCACGACACACTGGCCACGATGATCACATCCTGCCGGCTCACTAGTGCGCTGGTGGCCGCCAGTCGCAGCCGGTCGATGTTCTGGTTGATCGAGGCGTCTTTCTCGATGTAGATGTCGCGCTGCGGAATGTAGGCTTCGGGCTGGTAGTAGTCGTAGTAGCTGACGAAGTAGTGGACGGCGTTGTGCGGGAAGAACTCCTTGAACTCGCTGTAGAGCTGCGCGGCCAGCGTTTTGTTGTGCGACAATACCAGCGTCGGCTTCTGGATCTGCTGGATGACGTTGGCCATGGTGAACGTCTTGCCCGAGCCGGTCACACCCATCAAGACCTGCTGTTTGCGCCCGTGCGCACCCCTGCGGTCAGGGCGCTGATGGCCTGCGGTTGGTCGCCGGCCGGCTGGAACGGACTGACGAGTTGGAATTCCAATTCCCTACTCCTGCGAAAGTGGATGAAGCCGCAATCTAGATTCTTGGCCGCCCGGCGTGTTTGGGGAAGGGGGCAGCCCGACGCGGGGGTAGGAATCAGATCTACCATTCCGGCCAACGCACGGCTGCCGCGGATTTACGGCCGCGGGGCGCCGGTGGGTGCTGGCAGTTTAGCCGCCGACTCGATCGGAAACAGAAACGGCTTGATCCGTTCGAATTTCTTGGGCCCCACGCCCGACACGCGGAGCAGAGCGTCGGGCGTGGCAAAGGGCCCCTCTTTCTCGCGCGACTCGACGATGCCGCCGAGCCAGCGTCTCGCCGATGCCTGGCAATTGGGACAGCTCCGGCCAGGGCGCGGAGTTCAGATCGACGCGAAACGGGGCTTCGCGTCGCGGTTGGCGATCGATTTCGACCAACTGGCCGCTCGCGCCGCCGAGCACGAGCCAGGCGAGCCCCATGGCGACGATCGTCGCCATGGCCAGCGCCGCGATGGTCTGCTGATCGTGCCGCCTGAGCCAGAAGACAGACGGCACTTTTTCTTCCGACGGCGACACGGCGGTTGAAACTCCCCGGGAAACCCAACATTCATTCCATCAGCGATTATCGCCGCCCGCAGGCCGGCAAGCCAGCCGCTTGTCACCTGGGGACCAAACGCCTAGGAATGTAGAGTGCGTCGCGACGCACCAAGGTTCGGCAGATATAATGGACCACACACCGCGAGCAGCTTGGTGCGTCTCGCGAAGCTCGACACACCCTACGACCCTCCGGGCACCTTGTTAACAGCGAGATCGCTGAGATTGGTGCTCGCAGTGTACCCCACGGTGGAAACGACCATCGGGACGAAACATGGCCAAAGAGTACAGGCAGATCGAGTGGAACGAACAACTGGCAGACGATTGCCGACAGTTGGTACGGCTGGCCGTGCGCGAAGATTTGGGCCGGGTCGACGATCGGACAACCGTGGCACTGGTTGGCGAAGCGGCTCAAGGCCTGCGCGATGGTCACCGCACGAGGCGAGGGCGTTATCGCTGGCTTGCAGATCGTGTCCGTCCTGCTCGACGAATACGACTGGCGCGCTGGAATGGACGGTCCGCGTCGGCGGCGGCATCTCGTTTCGCACGTTGCTGCTCGAATCGGGACAACAAGTAAAAGGATAGTTGCAGTTTAGGCGTCTTTTGGCTCGATGCAGGCCAGCCATTGGGTGAAATGGGCGTTGGACCGCCCGGATCGTAATGCATAACATGTTTTAAAATATGCGCTTACGTCTATATGCCCTCTGCTATCATAACTATCGCAATTAGATTAGAATTTCGAGGCATAAATTCTAATCCAGCCGTTGGGCGATTATGGACCTCTCGAAGTTTTGTCAGCAACCTCCTGGTCGGCTTGTCCCAATCGAGGATGGAGACCATGCCTTCGTTCCCAATCCGCTGCCGCCCAACTGGCTGGTCCCAGAAACTCTGTGGCCGCTGATTGCTGAGGCCAATCGGTATTTGGGCATCGTCGAGGGAGTCGGCCGCAATCTACCCAACCCTACAATCCTGCTGCGCCCGCTTGAAGACCGCGAGGCTATTCAGTCGTCGCGGATCGAAGGAACCTATGCGACCGCCCGGGAACTACTGCTCTTTGAAATGTCTCCCAGAGAGCCGACATCGGAGGTCGACCGGGCGAACGAATGGCGGGAAGTCCACAACTACAGGACTGCCCTTCAAGTAGGCGCCACTGACGGAGCTGCCGCTCTCCCTTCGCCTCATGAAGCGATTGCATTACGTACTATTAGCCGACGTCCGTGGAAGAGATCGAACTCCAGGGGAATTTCGTCGTGTTCAAGTTGCAATGGGCACGAACAGACGATTCATTCCACCGCCGCCTCAAACTGTTCCGGAACTATTGGCGGACCTAGAGACATACACTCATCGCCGCTCCAAAGTGTACGATCCACTGATCGATTGCTTCATGATGCATTATCAGTTCGAAACGATCCATCCTTTCGTAGACGGCAACGGCCGAGTCGGCCGGCTCCTGCTTGCGTTGACGATTCAGCAGTTCTGCGGGCTAACAAAGCCTTGGCTTTATATGAGCGCCTACTTCGAACGATTTCGGGACGAATATGTCGAACGTCTTTTTAATGTCAGTACGAAAGGCGATTGGGGCGGTTGGCTTGAGTTCTGCATAAAAGGCACGATTGAGCAAGCAAAAGACACGATCCAACGATGTGACAAACTGCTAAAGATCAAGCGAGAATTTGCATCGCGAATCGAAGCCGTCGGAGGCAGCGTACGGCTGACTAATATTGTCGAGCAAATTTTTCATTCTCCTTTCGTCTCCGTATCCGGATTGGCCGAAAAACTCGACGTCTACTATCAAACCGCGAAGGCAGACGTTGATCGGCTGGTGCGAGCCGGAATTCTAAGAGAACTTCGGCAGGTGTATCCGAAGACTTTTTACGCGCCGAAATATTTCACGTTGCGTACGAAGATCTGGGACCAATTGATACCGATGCGGAAACCTGATTGGACGAAATCGTCGGAACGACGGTGAAACTTCACATGGCCAAAGAATACCGACAAATCGAGTGGAACGACCAACTGGCGGACGACTGCCGGCAGTTGGTGCGGCTGGCCGTGCGCGAAGATGTGGGCCGGGTCTACGATTGGACGACCGTGGCACTGGTTGGCGAAGCGGCTCAAGGCCGCGCAATGGTCACCGCCCGAGACGAGGGCGTTATCGCTGGCATGCAGACCGTGCCCGTCCTGCTCGACGAATACGACCGGCGCTTGCACTGGACGCCGGGCGTCGCGGATGGCGCGGCGGTCGTGGCCGGCCAGCCGGTTGGCGAACTATCGGGTTCAGCCCGCAGCTTGCTGGCCGTTGAGCGGCCGCTGCTGAACATGCTGGGGCACTTGTCAGGCATTGCCACGCTCACGCGCCGCTATGTGGAAGCGATTGCCGGCACCAAGGCCCGCGTCTTCGATACCCGCAAGACGCTCCCCGGCTGGCGACGGCTGGAGAAATATGCCGTGCGCGCAGGGGGCGGCTGGAACCATCGGCTGGGATTGTTCGACGGGATTCTGATCAAGGACAATCATCTGGCCTTGGGCGGGGCGGCTGATGGCGGGCAGCATTACTCGCCGGCCGAGGCCGTCGTTCGGGCGCGACAGTTTCTGACCGACTTGGCGCCGGGCGATTCGCGAACCGATCTGCTAGTGGAAGTCGAAGTCGACACGCTGGGCCAATTGCGCGAAGTGCTGGCTGCGCAGCCCGATATTGTGCTGCTGGACAACATGCCGCCCGACGTATTGCGGCAGGCCGTGGCCTTGCGTGATTCGCTGGCGCCAGCGGTCGAGCTGGAAGCTTCCGGCGGAATCAACCTGCAAACGATCCGCGCCGTGGCTGATTCGGGCGTGGATCGGATCAGCGCGGCGCGCTGACGCACTCGGCCGCCTGGTTCGATCTGGGGCTGGATTGGAAGCCCTAGCTAGTGCGCTTAACGCTCCGGTGCGATCCTGCTACGATAGGAACCCTCGCACTCGTACGCCACCCTATTTTTGAAAGTGCATCATGCCAGCTTCATTGTCAATCGACTCCATGCTTTCGCGAAACGCCGGAATTTGTGGTGGGCAGCTTTGCATTTCCGGAACTCGTTTCACGCTGAATCAGATTGTCACGCTCTACAAGCGCGGCGAGACTGCCGAAGATATTTCCGCGCAGCACGCGCAGCTATCGCTGGCTCAGGTGTACGGCGCGCTCGCCTACTACCACGCCCATCAATCCGAAGTCGAAACGGACCTCGCGGCGGAAGGCGACGAAGCCGCGCGGTTGGAGCAGGCTTCGGCGAAATAGCCGAGATGACCCGCATGGACCTGCTCACGGCGAGCGTGAAAACGGCACCCGGTCAGTGCTGCAGATAACGCTTGGGCAGTTCTGCGCCGGCCACATAGTTCAACTTGGCCAGTTTGCACATCTGGTAGACGTGGATGCGGAAGTCGGGGCACGTGCTCACCAGGCAATAGGCGTCGGTTGGCGTGAAGCCGTAGTCGGTCACCAGCCAGTCGATCAGGTTCACCGTGGCCGTTTCCACGGCCACTTCCAGCGGGCGGAATGCGTACAGCGAAATGATCGAGTCAGGCTTTTCGATCCGCATCCACGGGATGCGCCGGCGCTTGATGACGTCGAGCTTGAGCCGCACCGTGGCTTTGGTCTCGGCAGCCGTGCCCGTGAATTCGGTGTCGCCCTGGCTGGCGTGGACGTCGCCCAGGTAGAAGCGAGCCCCGTCGTGGAACACGGGGAGCAGAACGCGGTTGCCGGCCGCCACGTCGCGGCTGTCGAGATTGCCGCCCCATTCGCCCTGGCCGTCGAGGCTGGTGGTCACTTCGCGGTCGGGCGCAACGCCCAAGGTGCCGACGAAGGGCGTGATCGGCCAGGAGATCCGCTCGTTGAAGTGCAGCGTGCCGTCGCGAGTGGTGCCGCTGGGGCCCGGTGTGTGGCGGAAGATCTTGGTCGTGTATTCGCCCGATAGTTCCGGCCAGCGGGTCGATTCTCCCAACGGACCGCGACGAGGGCCGATGGCGATCCACGAGTAATCGTCGACGACGATTTGCTCGATCGACACCACCAGTGTATCGCCGCGCTCGACCCCGGCGACCAAGACCGGCCCCGCGATTGGGTTGGCCAGCGGTGGTTGGCGGTCGAAACCCGGGCGGCGACCAGGAAGCGCCTTATCGTCCGCCGTCTTGAAGAATCCGGTGCTGGCGTCGTAGGTTTCGATCTCGAAGCATTCGCCCGGCTCGACTTGCAAGAGCGGTTCGTCCCGCCAATCGAAGGCGTACTTCCTGGCCTGTTCGCGGTGGATACGTTGCATGCGGGCCTCGGGGTTGGAAAGGGCGGTGGGGCGTGCGGCGGGGGCGGCGTGACTGCCCGGTACATGTTTACCGCCCCGGCGCGTGCCCGACAATCGTTATTCTGCCCCCGCGCCACAGCGCCGCGACGTTTGCTACAATCGACGCACAAAGCAATCCCGCGACGCGAGGTTCTCATGGCCCAGGCCAAACAGTATTGGTTGATGAAGACCGAGCCGGAATCGTTTTCCATCCAGGATCTGGCCAAGAGTCCCCGGAAAACGACGTTTTGGGACGGCGTGCGCAACTACCAGGCCCGCAATTTCATGCGGGCGATGACGGTCGGCGACGAAGTGCTGTTCTACCATTCGAATGCCGATCCTCCGGCCGTCGTGGGCACGGCTTCGGTTGTGGGCGAAGCGTATCCCGACCGCACGGCCTGGGATCCGGGCAACCATCACTTCGACCCCAAGGCTTCGCCCACCAACCCGATCTGGGACATGGTCGACATTCGGCTGGGCGAGATCTTTCCGCGGCCGCTGGCCTTGGACGAATTGCGCGCATGTGCCGGCGCTGGCCAAGATGGAGCTGTTGCGTCGCGGATCGCGGCTGTCGGTGCAGCCGGTGACGAAGGTCGAGTTCGAGACCATCTTGCGTTGGGGCCGGTCGAGCGAGCCGGCGAAAGCTGCGGTCGCCAAGAAGCCTGCCAAAGCCGGTAAGCGATCGTCATGAAATCCGATGACTGGCAACCGTTGGCGTGGTTGGACGACGAGTTAGCGGCGCTCGACGCCGAGCATCTGCGCCGCACGTTGCACGAGCGGAATGGGCCGCAGGGACCGACGATCGTCGTCAACGGGCGGACGATGATCAACTTCGGCTCGAACGACTATTTGGGCCTGGCTGGCGACCAGCGGTTGGTCGACGCGGCCGTGGCTGCTGCTCGAGAAGAGGGTTGGGGGAGCGGCGCCAGTCCGCTGGTGATCGGCCGTAGCGTGCGGCACGCCGAGTTGGAAAGCCGGTTGGCCGAATTCGAAGGGGCCGAGGCCGCGCTGGTCTTTCCCTCGGGCTTCGCCGCCAACCAGGCCACGATCGCGTCGCTCGTCGGTCGGGGCGATGTGGCGCTCGGCGACCAATTGAACCACGCCAGTCTGATCGACGGCTGCCGTCTGTCGCGTGCCGACGTGCAGGTTTATCCGCACGGCGATCTGGCCAAACTTGAGGAGTTGCTGCGCAATGCTGAGAGTTACCGCCGACGATTGATTGTGACCGACAGTCTGTTCAGCATGGACGGCGACCTGGCGCCCTTGGCCGAGCTGAGCGCCCTGGCGCAGCGCTATCGCGCGATGTTGCTGGTGGACGAAGCCCACGCCACGGGCGTTTTCGGGCTGCACGGGCGCGGCGTGGCAGAGTTCCTGCAGGTCGACCACGCGATTGCCGTGCGGATTGGCACGTTGAGCAAAGCCTTGGGCTCGTCGGGCGGATTTGTCTCGGGCAGCCGTGCGCTCGTTGATTGGCTGGCGAACAAGGCTCGCGCGTACGTCTTCTCGACGGCTCCGCCGGCAGCGACGTGCGCGGCGGCGCTGGCGGCGCTTGATATTGTCGATCGCGAGCCCGACCGGAGGATCGGCCTGCTCGAACGGGCCGGCGGCCTGCGCGACAATTGCGCGAGCAGGGGTGGAGCGTCGGCGCTGGCGCGAGTCAGATCATTCCGGTGATCGTCGGCGACGCGTCGCGGGCCACGACTCTGCAAGCCTTGCTCGCCGAGCGTGGGCTGTTCGTGCCGGCCATCCGGCCCCCCTCAGTGCCGCCGGGCACCTCGCGGTTGCGAATCAGTCTGAGCGCGGCGCATGGCCCCGAGATGATTGCAGCGTTGGTCGAAGCGCTGGCCGCGGGCCGCACGATGCAATGAGCACTCGCAAGCTCAGTGTGCCACCAGCTTCGCCAGTGCTTCCCTCAACGCTTGGCTTGCGGTTTACGTGTTCGCCCCGCGGCAATCTGCTCGCCGCGTCCGTTGCGTTTGGCGCGGACAAATAAATGACCTCATTGCGGACGCTTCAGCGACAAGCCAAGGGCTTTCTGAAGCACTGGCGATGCCAGTGGCACCCCAGCGATTGGTTCCCTCACTGGCGCGTCGGGCTGGTGTCGATGACGCTTCGACCAGTGGCGAGGGGAGAGTTTTATGCAAACTGCGGGTCCAATTCCCGCATGCGCACGTCGGATTGAATCAGACCGTCGCGCAAGCGGACGATCCGCCGAGCGCGCTGGGCCACGTCTTCTTCGTGCGTGACCATGATGATTGTCTTGCCGGTGGCATTCAGGTCGTCAAGCAACTGCAGGATTTCACCGGTGGTCACGGAATCGAGATTGCCCGTCGGTTCGTCGGCCAGTACGAAATACGGGTTGTTGACCAGGCTGCGGGCGATCCCGGCCCGCTGTTGCTGACCGCCGGAGAGTTGCGAAGGGCGGTGATCGAGACGGTTTCCCAGGCCGACGAGTGCGGCCAGATCGCGGCAGCGCTGCCGGTCTTCGGGCGTCAGCCGGGTGCGGTCACGATAGTGCAGCGGCACTTCGATATTCTCTTGCACCGTCAATTGCTGGATCAAGTTGTACGACTGAAAAACGAATCCGATGCGCGAGGCGCGGATCTGGCTGAGTTGATCGTCGTCGAGCTTGGAGACGTCGTCTTCGCCGAGGAAGAAATTGCCCGAGGTGGGGCGGTCGAGACAGCCCAGCAGGTTCAAGAGCGTGCTTTTGCCGGAGCCTGATGGGCCCATGATGGCCAGGTAGTCACCCTGCGGAATATCGAGGCTCACGCCGGCCAGGGCATGAACGACCTCGCCCCCGAGGTAGTAGAACTTGCACAGGTTTTCAATGCGGACGGCGAAGTTCAAAGCAGTAGGCAGTAGGCAGAGGGCGGTAGGCAGCCACGACGACTGCGTCAGCGGTGCATTCTATGCGAGGGGACCACTTGAAGGGCAAGAGCGATTTCGGCGGAAGCGCGCCGCCCGAGCACACGGCCCGTTACGTACTGCCCTCTGCCTGCTTTCTGCTTTGTCCGAAGTAGTAGACGCCCTTCTTGTTCGACGTGACGACGTCGAGCAGGCTGTCGCCGTTGACGTCGGCCGCGCTGCGAAGCGCACTGAACCGGTGGGCGTGAGCCCGCGGATAGGTTTGGACCACCGACACGCGCCGTTGCGAGACACTCGCTGTTTGAGCAAATCCCCGGCCTCACGGCTGGGGCTCAATGAACGGCACCGGAAATGCGGGTCGGGTTCAAGGGATGACACCAAGCGGCGCGTCAGATCAGGCTTTCCAGGAGCAGCCGCATCTTGCGCATTTCGGCCATGTGATCGACGCCTTCGGCTTCGTTGTCGATCTCGATCACGTTCACGCACAGGGCGCGATTGTATCGCACGCGCGTGAGCAAGCTGATCAGCCGGCCATATTCGACGGCCCCTTGCCCAACGCGAACCTGGAGCTTGTTCTTCGTCGTGTCGCGAAGCTGGACATGGCAGACGTATTTGATCAGTCCATCGTAGTCGACGCCGCTGAGCGGACCGTAGACGTAGTGGCTGGGGTCGAGCGAGATGCACAGGCCCTTGACGTTGTCGCACAGCACGGCAGCCGTGGCCGGATCCTGAGTCATGCGGCCCACCTGGGTCTTGAGTCCCACGGAGACGCCTTCGGCCGTCGCAATCCGCACCAGCTCTCGCAATCGTTCCACTTCGGCGTTGAACGGAGTGCCTAACTCAGCCGAGGGGACGGCGACCGTCACCACTTTCGTGGCCTTGGCCAGCTTGCAGCAACTGATGAACTGCTGGTAGTACTCGCTCTCAGGAGCATCGATATCGATGCTATAGGCCACGGGCGTCAGGCGGTGAGTCTTGCGGCAGGCGGTCAGGGCCGCCTCGAGATTGGCATGCACCTCGGACGGTTTGAGCTGATTACCATGCTCGTGGATGCAAATCTCCACGCGCGTATATTCGAGATCGACCAGCTTTTGCAGGGCCGCATCCAAAGGCAGAGCAGAAAAACAATCCGTTGAAGCCGCGACGAACACTCGACTTACTCCCTTCAAGTCCGCAGGGCAGGCGCGCTAGCGGCGACCCCACGGCAATTCCCAGTTTTTTGGCTGCCCACGCTACGGCTTAGCTTACTCCTGGACCCGGTCTCCTGGCAACACCACCCGGTTCGCCGGCGGGCACGCTGGCAAGGGAGCAGCCGCCCGGTTGGTGGCGCTGGCCGCGTCGCGTACAATGCTGCCAGCAGCGTCACAGTTCTTTTGAGGAGTTTCCGCCATGGGCTCGAATTCGCCCGACGAACCGCCAATGCCTTACCGCGCCCAGCCCAGCCCGCCGTCGGCAACGCACGGCGAGAGGCACGGATCGCGTATCTTCTTGTGGGGCTTTGGGCTGCTGTGCGTGCTGGTGGGATTGGCCGGCGTCGTATTCGTCGGATTGGCGGTCATGGGCTCGCTGGCTGCGGGCGGGGAAAGCAGTGTCGAGGAGAAATACCACTCGCTCGATCACCACGGGCAGGACAAAGTCGCCATCATCACGGTCGAAGGCACGATCCTCGACGGCAATGGCTTCGTCAAGAAACAGATCGATCACGTCCGTGAGGACTCACACGTCAAGGCCATCGTGCTACGAGTCGACTCGCCCGGTGGAACCGTGACCGGCAGCGATTACATCTACCACCACTTGAACGAGTTGAAGCGTGACCGCAAACTGCCGGTCGTAGTCAGCATGGGCGGGATGGCTGCCAGCGGCGGCTACTACGTGGCCATGGCCGTCGGCGACACCAAGGAGTCGATCTTTGCCGAGCCGACCACCTGGACCGGGTCGATCGGCGTGGTCATTCCGCACTACGACTTCGCAGGTGCGATGGAAGAACTGCATATCTCCGAGGATTCGATCAAGAGTCACCGGTTGAAGCAGATGGGAAGTATCTTCAAGCACATGACCGAAGAAGAGAAGACTATCTTCCAGGGCCTGGTCGACGACAGCTTCGCGCGGTTCAAAGAAATCGTGAAATCCGGCCGCCCCAAGTTCAAGGACAACGACGAGGCCTTGACGAAGGTTGCGACCGGCCAGATTTTCACTACCCATCAGGCGCTGGCCAACGGGCTGGTCGACAAGGAAGGTTTCATCGAAGCGGCCATCGATCGAGCCATCGAGTTGGCCGGTTTGGATAAATCGCACACCAAGGCGGTGGAATACAAGCGGCCCTTCAGCCTGTTCGAAGGCCTGATGGCCTCGCAGTCGCACCAGCGCGAGACGAGCCTGGCGGGATTGCTGGAGTTGGCCTCGCCGCGGGCGTTTTACATGTGTACCTGGCTGCCGCCGCTGGCGCGCGCGGCCAACTGAACATCAAGAACATCCGCCCCGGTTCACTCGTTTGCCGCCGGCTTGCGAGCAACCAGGAACAAATCCGCCCCCAACCGCTCGGCGCCGATGTGGAACTGGCCGGCGGGAAGCCCGGCAGCGAGCCCTAGTTGCTCGAATTGTTCGGCCGTGCGGTACAGCAAGTACCAGTTGCCGAACCATTCCATGTACGCTCGCGTGGCGTGGTGCGGCGCGAAGTTGCCCGCCAGCAACATTCCGCCGGGTCGCAATCCTTCCCACATCAGCCGCAACAGGGCCGTCGCCGGCGGGTCGGCCAGATAATCGAACAGTCCCAGGCAAAGGATGAAGTCGTGCCCCGATACGAGCCCGGCCGCGCGTGCCAAGGAGGGCAAACGAAACAAATTCTCCCGGTGACAGGCGATCTGCTCACCCGGCAGCGATTGCGACAACCGGGCTCGCGCCGCATCGAGCGCCTCTTCGTCCAGATCCAGCAGCGTGATTTGCAAATGGCGGCGATCGTCTTTCGGGAACATTTCAGCAGCCCGCGCCAGTTCGCTGGCCGGCCCCGAGCCGATGCTCATCACGCGATAGGGGCTCGCCGATTGCTCATCATAGTGCGCGACCAAGGCGGCGGCGGCCTGCTCCATTCGGGCGCGGACGGCATGCACGGCCACTTGCGATTGAAAAAAGCGATCGAAGAGCTGCCCCAAGGGATGTTCGCAGCAGGTGCCGTTCCAGAGCCGGGTCAGCAGTTGATAGTCGCCGGCATAACCCCGCGGCTTGAAACGCGCCTGAACTTGCAGCCAGCCGGTTTGCAGCCAGTGTTCGGCCCTGCACCACAGTTCGCCCGAGGGAAGCTGATTGGCTCGACCCCAGCATCGGGTTTGCGCCAACTCGAACAGGCATGCGCCAGGGCCGAGTCGATCAGCGCCGCCCCCAATTCGACATCCGCCCAATTGCGGGTGCGGTGCTCGGCGGCAGCCAGCGCGGTCGCCAATCGACCACCCGCCTCGCGAGCCCGGGCAAACACTTCGGCGTCGGCCTCCGCTGCTGCGCGCTCGGCCAGGCAATCGGCCTCATTCCAACACGGGCCCAAGACCATTTTCAGCAATTCTCTGCTATCGGGGTCAGATCGATCGAAATGGGCGCTCCGGTTGCATGTGGCGTCAACGAATCCGCGAATTTGTTGACCCTCGCCATGCGGGGCGCTAGACTTTTTTAGAGTTGGAAACTCCTGGATTGACAAACCAACTTCTCCCGCCGGAGGCGGTAATTAAACTGTAACTCAGGCGGCCTGGGCTGCCTATGGCCCCCCTTCCGCGTTAAGGAGAATCCCATGACACACAAGCTTTTCATTCCCGCAGGGACTCTAGCGACGGTTTGCTTGGGGCTCGTCACCGGAGCCAACGCCCTGGCCGACGACTGCGCCGCCCACCACGACCGCCCGTTATGTCGAACGCCGCTATGTCGTAGCGCGACCCATTGAGGAGAGTTCTGAGCAAATAGAACGCGTCATTGTCCGACGGCCCGTCTCGGAAACAATTCAGCGCGAAGAGCGCGTGGTCGTGTTACGGCCGGTTGTCGAGACCACTCAGCAGCAAGAGCGTGTGATCGTCCGCAAGGCTGTAGTGGAAACCGCCGAACGAGAAGAGCGCGTCATCGTCCGGCGCCCGATCTACGAAACGGCCGAACGCGAAGAGCGCACGGTCGTGCTCAAACCGGTGGTCGAGCAAACCCAGCGTGACGAACAGTACGTCGTTCGCGAACCGGTCTGCACCTGTCGGTTGGTTGCCTCGGGTACGGGGGCATTGACCGAGGTTGCCGAATCGTCAATGGTCGACCGCGTCGTTACCCGGCGCGTCCCGGTTGAGAGCGTGCGGTACGTCGAAGAGCAGCAAGTGCGGAAAGTGCCGGTGCAGACGGTTCGCTATGTCGAACAGGAGGAGGTCCGCAAGGTTCCCGTGCAGACCGTCCGTTATGTCGATGAAGAGCAGGTTCGCAATGTGCCGGTGCAGACGGTCCGCTACGTTGAGGAGCAGCAAGTGCGCAAAGTGCCGACCACGGTTTGCCGGGTCGTTGAAGAGGAAATCGTCCGCAAGGTACCGGTGACGACGAGCCGCATCGTATATGAAGAGCGTGTTGAGTTGGTGCCGCTCAGCGGTTCGGCTCCGGCGGTTCCGGCCCACAACCGACGTTAGCTCGCGCCGCGTTCGACCTTTGAGCGGCCCGAGCAGTTCGCCGTCGGATGCGGATTCGAAACCGCATATTGGCACCCCGACTACCGCGGCCGGCCCTGGATTCGGAAGGAGAAGGTTCCGGACGCCCGCGACATCGCAAAAACCCGTAGCGGCCAGGGGCAGGTACGGCGGCTTCTATGCCAAGCTGGTGCCGGTTCGATGCGGATTCGATGCGCTGAGCCGCATAGCCTGTTTTTGCGGACCGCGCCATTCGGTCGTTCTTGAGCCAATCACTTCGCGAAGCCGATTACGTGTCAAAGCGATTAGGCTGGCGCGTGCCGATCGAGGGTTAGCGATTGACGGAGCCGCGCTCGTCGGCCGGCTTGGCCTTTTCGGTCGTCGAGTCTTGGCCGAAGCAGCGGCAGCCGCGAGCGAAGTCTGGGACCGACCACGCCGACTTGAATTTCCTGGGCACTGAAGTACGGATACGAATCGCCGTCGGCGCGTTCGATCCGTTTGGCAGCCAGAGTGGCCCAGCTCATGCCGTTGTTCAGATTCCAGGCCGCCGCCTGGGCGATGCGCTGGTCGATTTGTCCGTAGCCCAGCGCTTGCAGCAACTCATAGACGCCCGGCTTTTCGGTGAATGTTTCCAGCGGCCGAATTTCGTAAGCGACGGTCGAGCGCGGCTCAGGCTTGCCATGCTCCAGGCAGACCGTGGTGATCTTGAAGTCGCCGGTCTTCTTAGCGGCCACATTGAACATGCCAGCGCCGTTCGTAGGCACGTTGAACATGCCACCGCCACCGCCGCCCATGCCGCCCATGCCGCCGCCACCCATGCCCCACCCATGCCGCCCATGCCACCGCCCATCGATTGCATCTGGCCACCCATGCCGCCGCGCGTGCCGCCCATGCCGCCGCCCATGCCGCCCATCTGGGCCAAGATCGGCACGGCAACGAACGCTTGCGGTAATTTGACGTTGAGAGGTTCATTCCCCTTGTTGGCAATGAACACGCGCCCCTGAGTCGAATCCTTGGGGATGAGCTTTACTTCCAGTTGGCCCGACTTGATTCCTTCGAACATGTCGACGGTGCGGTCGGCCGGATTGTATTGGCCCAGCTTCGTGGGCTTGGTCCGAGGTTCGTCGGCCGCCACAACGGCGGTGCAGGTCAGCAGGATGATGGCCGCGAGAGTGCGCGGAGCACGAGCCAGCGATGCCATGGAACTTCTCTCCTATTCCGGTCTTCGATGCGCTGGGCGGTAGCCCTTTTAGCGTAATCCCACCGACAGGTGAATCCAAGGAAAATCCGCACGCGCCCGCTACCGGCCGGTTCGGATCTGCCGCTGATCGGCGGATCATGAATTGAACGCAAGTGATTATACCAGAGAACTTTGGAGCACGAGAACAGCAATTCGCAAGAATCTAACCCGGCACGCATCGCCATCTCATCGAGCGCAGGCACATTCCTACTTCATGGAGCACGCGTTCTGCTGACCAAAGGAGTGGTGGCATGCAACGGTTACGCCCACGAAACCGACCGTTCAGTTTGGAGCCGCTCAGCGCCGGGTGGCCGGCGCCGCTGGCCGCTCTGATGCGCAACCCGCTGGAAAGTCTGTTGCGGCTCGACGATCTGAACGCCACGTACCGCCGGGCCGTCGCGCCTGAAGAGTTGCAAACGTTCCCCCGCGCCTTGCTCGCGCAACTGGCAGTTTCGATCGAACTCAGCGACGAAGATCGGCAGCGCATCCCTGTCAGCGGCCCGCTCATCGTCGTGGCCAATCATCCGTTCGGGATCGTCGAAGGGCTGGTGATGGCCGCGGTGCTCGAGTCGGTGCGCTTTGACTCGAAGATCATGGTCAACCGCTGGCTGGCCTGCATTCCCGAAGCCCATCAGCGCTGCATTTTTGTCGATACCTTGGAAACCCGCGAAGCGCGGCGAGCGAACGTGCGCGGATTGCGCGAGGCCATGGCCTGGCTGAAGCGCAGCGCGGCGTTGGGCATCTTTCCGGCCGGTGAAGTGGCGCATTGGGATGCGGCCCAGCGGCGCGTGCTCGATCCTCCTTGGAGCGAGGCGGTGATCGCCTTGGCACGGAAGAATGCCGCGACCATCTTGCCGATGTATTTCGCCGGCGCGAACGGCCCGCTGTTTCAGATGGCCGGGCTGATTCATCCCAGGCTGCGCACGGCGCTGCTGCCGCGCGAATTCTTGAACAAGCGCGATTGCCAATGCAGGGTGCATATCGGTCCGCCCATTTTGCCCGAACAAATCGCCGCGTTTGCCGACGATCGCCGCGCGATCCAGTACGTGCCGTTTTCGGACCGAGGCCCTGGCGGGGCGTTTGCCGCCGATCGAAACCAGGCGAATCCAACTCCTGCCGTTGCGGCTTCCCGGCCGAAAGCGCCTCGCGCGCGCGAGCGGCCGCTTGCGCCGCCCGTGGCACGCGAGCGGCTCGAACAGGAGATTGGCCAATTGGCCAGCGATGCGCAGTTGGCTTCGGCCGGCGATCTCGACGTGCTGCTGGCCGAGGCCTGGCAGATTCCAAATCTGATGCTCGAGCTGGGGCGGCAGCGCGAGCGAACCTTTCGCGGCGTGGGCGAAGGCACCGGGCAGCCGCTCGATCTGGACCGCTTCGACCCGCATTACCAGCAACTGCTGGTCTGGGATCGCCGGCAGGGCGAACTCGTCGGCGGTTACCGGCTGGGGCTCATTGACCAACTCGCGAGCGGCACGGTCGCCGTGGCCTGTACATTTCCACCCTCTTCGACGTGGCCAAACCGTTCTACGAGCAGTTGGGACCAGCCATTGAACTCGGCCGCTCGTTCGTGCGGCCCGAGTATCAGAAGAGTTTCGCCCCGTTGATGTTGCTCTGGAAAGGGATCGGCAGTTTTCTCGCCCAGCGGCCGCAGTATCGCTATCTGCTCGGGCCGGTCAGTATCTCGAACCAATACCGGCCTCTGAGCCGGGCCCTGCTGGTCGCGTTTCTGTCGCAGCCTGCCCGGCGCGCCGCCGGGGCCGAACTGGTCCGGCCCAGGCGTCGCTTCGATCCACGCAAGGTTGCCAACGCCGGTTCATTGCGCTTGATGGGCGCCGTCGGAGAAATTGACGAACTGAACCGCGTGATTGCCGACATCGAGCCTGACGGCAAGGGGGCTCCAGTCTTGCTGCGGCAATACGTGAAAATGGGAGCCCGAGCGTTGGCGTTCAACGTTGATCCGGCGTTCGGCCACTGTGTCGATGGTCTTTGCGTTCTCGATTTGCTCTCCGCCGATCGGCGCACGGTCCGCCGGTATCTGGGAGACGAACAACTCGCCCGCTTTCTGGCGGTGCATAACCAGGGATCCGCCGATGGCAACCACGGCTGAGAAGGAACTTTCGCCGGCCGGCACGTCGTGCCTGTTTCTCAGGAAGTTCCTGCGGCACGGTGCCCGAGTCGCCAGCTTCACGCCCAGCAGTCGCAGCCTGGCAGCCGCCATGTGCGGTTCAATCGACCCCGCCAGGCCGCAAACCATTGTGGAAGTCGGGGCCGGAACCGGCGCCGTAACGGTCGCGGCGATCCGCAAGATGCATCCGCGGAGCCGGCTGGTGGCCATCGAACTCGATCCGGACTTCGCCGACATCCTGCGCCTGCGCTGCCCGCAAGCGTTGGCCGTGTGCGGCAACGTGCGCGACATCGACGCCCATCTCGAATCGCTGGGGATCGATCGCATCGATGTCTTGCTCAGCGGGTTGCCGGTGCCAAGCCTGCCGCGATCAATCAACCGGTTGCTATTAAAGTGCCTTGCGGAGCGCGGTCGCGAGGCCGTGTTCAGCCAGTTGACGCTGATGCCCTGGGTTTACTGGCGAATGTACGGGCGGCTGTTCGGGCACGTCGATTTTCGGCTGGTCGTCGGCAATCTTCCGCCGGGCGGGGTTTATTATTGCCGGCGTCTGCGGGCCGATTATGCCGACCATCTCCCCGGCGGCGGTTGATCGGCGCGGCGTTGGTTTCGAAATCGCCGGGGCCCACCGCGTCATGGCCGCGTTACTGGTTCATGTTGCTTGTGTAGCCCAGGCTTGGCCAATCGACGTGATTGTTGCTGCCCAGATTCGCCCAGTAGTTCTGCCAGTAGGCCGAGACGGGGCCTTGGTTCATCGAGTTCTGCTGGTAACCGTATCCGGATCCATAACCACCGTAACCGTAACCTCGGTTGCCGTATCCTGAACCATAGCGACCGTACCCGGAACCGCCATATCCTGAACCGTAACCATAGCCCCCATATCCGGAGTTTAGGCCGGAGATGTATCCGTTCCCGCCGTTGGATCGTGAGGAGAGAGCGTGCGTCGTGGAATGACTAACGTGGCCTCCACCTGCCGATGCGTGGTGTGAGCCGCCGTGATGGCCGCCGCTCGAGCGGGCATCGGCCGCCCCGACCAATCCCAGCAAGCTCACCGTCAGCGTCAGGGCAACCAGTCTCGCGGTCATGACTTTTCTCCCCAGCAAAAGCTTCTGTCGGGCGTTGTCATTCATTGGTTTACCGTCTAATGCACACCGTGTGCCAAAGCATTGAAGAAGCTAATGAATGCGTTACCTATCAACGACTTGCGTCGTTTCTTCGTTTTTGAGGCTATGTTCGAATGACATCATTTGACATCATTCCGATCCCGGTTTGCGAGTCAATTCGACGTGCAGGTTGAGTCGGTCGCTGCATGATGCGACGTGGGCTGCAAAACGACGCAGGCCGCCCCCGAGCTTGGAGCGGCCTGTTATCCAACTTCTGAACTGCCCCTTGCTTGGTCTCGCCGCATCGATCACGAGACCGTGCCACGCGGTAGAGTCACCGTGGCCGGAACCGTGATGGTATGGCTGCGACCGGCGATGGTCCGGGTATTGGGATGCAGCCTGCTGCGAATCGCATAACGGTTGTAATTCATGCTCGGCCAACGGGCCTGATTGTAAACGTAGCCGTGGTTGTATCGGCGTGCGTGTCGGAATCCGCGGTGCGATCCATAGGCGTAGTTGTAGCCGCGATGGGGCCGCTGGGCGTAGAAGCGATGCGTGCGATGCCCGCGACGACCCAGGCGGCTGACGTGCCGCACATGGCCGGCGCTTCGTGCGACGTGATGCGCACCGCCGTGCCGGCCGCCACCCGTGCGAGCATCAGCCACGCCGCCCAATCCCAACATGCTCATCGCCAGCGTCAAGGCAATCAATTTCGTACTCATGACTCCGTCTCCTCTTCAAAGCTTTCCGTCGAACGTTGTAAACCAACGATTCCTAGCTAAAGCATGAGGCGTGCCAAAACCAGCGAAGAAATCGTAAACGCTATACTTGTGCGTGATTTACGTCCTTCGCCATTCCTTGGATGCCGTCCAAGTGAAATCACTTTGACATCGCAGTGTGAATCTATTAGATGCATTTTGCGGCGGCTATCGATGCGCTATCGATTCAGCCAGCCGATGGGCCGCTCGACCCCGACCAACGCTCATTGGTCCAGGGGCTCGCGCCGTGCAGTTCGCCGAGGAACAGATAGACCCAGGCACGCAACCGTTCGTTCGGTCGCTGGAGACTGTCGACATCGATCATCACGCGCTGGTACAGCCGGCCGTTGTCTTCCAGCCGATCCAGGAGCCGTAGCGTGGCTTCATCAACGGCATAGATTTCACCGGCGATGGCTTGCGGATCGTTCTCGTCGCGCACCAGTGCCGGGTAGTCGCGGAAGGCATAAAGGCGAAACTGTTGTCCGGTACGGGCTTCGCCGCGGTATTCCGCCGCGCGGAGCAAGCCGTGGTTATGCTCGCCCCGTTTGAGCGAACCGTAGACGAAGACCAGGTGCGAATTGGCCATGACCCGAAATCCGAAAGTGCCAACGCTCAAGGGGCCGTGAGATACGGGCTCGCAGCCTGCAGGTAGTTCACCACGTAATCCCGGACCGCGTCTTCCAGGCTGCGAAAGCGGACCGGGCAGCCGATGCTTGAGAATCGCGTCATGTCCGCCTGGGTGAAGTACTGGTACCGGCCGCGCAAGGCCTGGGGCATTTCGATGTAATCGATCTGCGGCTGCCTGTCGAGCGCGGTGAACACGGCCCGCGTCAGGTCGTTCCAGGTTCTGCGCCTGCCCCGTGCCCAGGTTATAGAGCCCGCCGATTCGGTTCTGCATCAGCCAGGCGATAACCTCGACGCAGTCTTTGACGTAGATGAAATCGCGCTGCTGGCCACCGTCGGCGAAATCAGGGTGGTACGACTTGAACAGTTCGACGCGGCCGGTCGACCGCACCTGATGAAAGGCCTTGAAGACGACGCTCGACATGTCGCCTTTGTGGTATTCGTTCGGCCCGAAGACGTTGAAGAATTTCAGCCCCACGATCTTCTTGATCGCTCCGGTGCGCAACGCCCAGAGATCGAACAATTGCTTCGAGTAGCCATATTGGTTCAAGGGTCGCAGCCGTGGCGCAATTTCGTCCCGATCGCAATAGCCGTGCGAGCCGTCACCGTAGGTGGCGGCGCTGCTGGCGTAGATGAAACGCACGTCGCGGGCCAGGCACCACTCGGCCAGAGTGCGCGTGTAGCGGTAATTGTTTTCCAGCAAGTAATCGCCGTCGCGCTCGGTGGTACTCGAGCAGGCGCCAGATGGATCACGGCCTCGGGCATCGATAGGCTTCCCTGTTCGAGCAGCCCCAAGAACTGATCTTTGTGCAGATAATCGTCGAATGCCAGGTGGGCCAGATTGCGCCACTTTTCCGACGTGCCCAGTCGATCGACGACCAGGATCTGGTCGATTCCGATCTGGTTGAGTTGCCAGACCACCGCGCTGCCGATGAACCCCGACCCGCCGGTGACGATGATCATGGTTTACCTGCGGAGCGCGAACGTGTCGACCGGCGCGGCAAATCCCCGGGCTTACGCCCGGGGCTCGGAGGGCTCAGGTTTCTCGCGCGTGATGCGACGTTCACGTTCATCGAGCGAATCCGGTCGGCCGGTTGTAGAGTTTGTCGCGCGTCGACCACAGGCCGGCCGAGGGCGTCGGGATGAAGAAGAATTCTTCGCCGTCGGCCGTGCGGTTCCAACCTTCTTTGAGTCGCTCGGGCTGGTAGCGGGCCAGAGTCTGTTGCAGATCGGCGTAGCCGAAGTTCACGCCTTCCATTTCGGCCTGCGACAGATGGCCCGGAGCGTAGGTGATCTTGAACCGGCCCTCGCTCGAACCGTGAATGAGATGGGCCGTGGCGTGGGCCAGATCCTGCATGTCGGGCTGAATCCGATATTGCTCCAGCACGTGCGGTGTTCCGCTGTAGCCATACTTGCGAATCAGGGCGTCGACTTCCGGCTGTTCGCCGAACCGCTTCAATCCGGGCGCGATGATCAGTAGCTCGCCCTTGTCGGCCAGGGCCATCCGCGTGCGATAGACGGCCTTGTTCGCCACCCAAGTGCTGACGAACTCGTCTTCCTGCATCACGCAGACCATCTTCTTGACCGGTTGGTCGAAGACCGTGATGTTCTGCTCGCGCGACTGCCGGGCCGCCGCCAGGTAGGTTTCCAGGTCGTCACCGACGTACAGCCCGGTGTGGACCAACTCGTTTTGTGAGTTGCGGGCCATCACGATCTGCACATACAGATCAGGCAGCTTGCCGAGCAAGCGTTCCTCGGCCCGATTGAAGCACTCGCGGACGGGAGTGATCAGGTTGCCCAGATTGTTCTCGATGCCGCAGGTGGCGGCCATCATGTGTGCGGCGCAGATCAATTCCTTGCCGCCCAGTCCGATGAAGTAATTCTTGTTGTGGTTGGCGAAACCGAGCACCTCGTGCGGCACGACGTGCCCTACGTTGATGATCAAATCCCAGGGCTCTTCGATGAGCATGCGGTTGAGCGAGATCGGGATCGGCCAATCGGCCACGCCGCCGCACGTCTCGGCGACCTCTTTACCTGAGATCTCGCCGATGCGGACGCTGCCGCCGCGCCAATCGTGGGCGTGGATTCGCTCCTCCGGAATCGAGCCGAACATGCGGCGATTCTCGGCCGGCGTGTGCGGCACGTGCTGGCCCAGAGTCGGAATCACGTGGACGTCGGCTTCGGCAGCGAAATGCTGATAGAGCAATTCGGTGACGCGTCCCGCGCCGGAGTGAGCCCGCGTGATGTCGGGCGGCAGCAGCAGCACCCGCTTGGGCCGGGCGCAGATTCGCCGCCGGGCCTCGGCCGCAGTCTGGGCGACAAGTTCTTCCATTCGCGGGGTCGTAATCGTATCGGCTTTTTCGGCGATCCAGGGCATAGCGTTATTCGATTTTGGTGGCGACGGGCGTGCGTGCGGTTTTTCGAGCGGACCGCTCGGGGTTTGGAACGTCGCGTTAATCGTAGTGTACCGGGGTTGCTAGCTTCAAGTCCTGGCCTGCGGGTTAGCGACGCCAGAGATTGACACGCGACGCACGTTTCGTTGGGATTACACTGGAATGAAATCGAGGTCGGACGCGAATCACCAGGTTGGGCATGGCAAACACCGCAAACGCACTCGCCGAGGCCTGGCAATCGTTTCGCGCCGGTGATCGGCAGCGAGCCGGCGAGATCGCTCTGGGAATCCTGCGGGCAGATCCCGAACAACTGGGCGCGCGGGCCTTGCTCGGCGCCATTACTTTGGCGCAGGGCCAACTCGCCGAGGCCGCCCATTACTTTCGAGAAGTTTTGGCCCGGCAGCCCGACGACGCCGATAGCCACAACAGCCTGGGCGTGGCGCTGGCTCGGCAGGGCAAGCTGACCGAGGCCATCCCTCATTTCAGCAACGTGCTGCGTCTGACACCCGACTCGGCCGAAGCTCACAACAACCTGGGGCTGATTCTCAAGGATCAAGGGCAACCGGTCGAAGCAGAGCGTCTGTTTCGGCAAGCCCTGCGTCTGAGCCCGGGCTTCGCTGCGGCTTACAACAATCTCGGCCTGGCGCTCAAGGAGCAAGGCAAACTCGGCGAAGCTTTGGCCAGCCTCAGACAGTCGCTCCAGCTTGATCCCCGATCTCCCGAAGCGCACTTCAACCTGGGAGTGGTCCTCCGCATGCAGGCCCAACTGACCGAAGCCGAGGCCAGCTTGCGACAGGCCGTTCACCTTCGGCCCAACTATGCCGAGGCACACAGCACTCTGGGCAACGTGCTGCGAGAACAGCGACGGCTTGCCGAGGCCGAGGCGAGCTGCCGCCGGGCCCTCGTGTTGAATCCCAACTCCGCCGAGGCACACAATAACCTGGCACTCGTTCTCAGAGATCAAGACAAATCCGTCGAGGCGCTAACGCATCTCCAGCAGGCGCTAACCTTCAAGCCGAACTCCACGGAGATTTACCACAACCTGGCCCTGTTGCTCCAGAAGCTAGGCAGAACTGACGAGGCGCTGGCCTGTTTTCAACGTGCGAATCGCCTGGCATCGGACCAGGCCGAGCAATACCTTCAGGCCGGACGGACGCTCCTGGAGACGAAGCGGTTTCCCGAAGCCGAGGCCAAGTTGCGGCAAGCAATTCGCCTCCGGCCCAATTCCGCCGCGGCCTACACAGCCCTCGGCGGGCTCCAGCAGGAGTCCGGGAATCCCGTGGAGGCAGAGATTCAATTCCGCCAGGCGCTGCGCCTGAACCCCAGCCACTTTGCGCACGAGAACGTCGGCAATGCGCTCGCCCGGCAGGGGAAGAACTCCGAAGCCCGGGCGGCTTTCCGGCAGGCCCTCGCGATCGAGCCCAACTTTATCGGCTCGATCATTAACGTGGGAAATACGTTCGCCTGCGAGGGGGCGCTGGAAGAAGCAGAGGAATACTTGCAGCGAGCTCTGCGACTCGACCCCAAATCCGCCGAAGCTCATTACAGCCTGGCGCTGGTCCAATTGCTGCGGGGTGACTTCGAGCGTGGCTGGCGCGAGTATGAATGGCGTTGGCTATCCCGGGGCGTCCGGCGAATTCGACCGAACTTCCACCAGCCCCTGTGGGACGGCTCGGACCTGGCGGGCCGCCCGATCCTGCTGCATGCCGAAGGAGGCCTGGGCGACACCGTTCAGTTCATCCGCTACGCAGCCCTGGTGAAACAGCGCGGCGGCCGGGTCGTGGTCGACTCGCATCCCGCATTGGTTCGCTTGCTCAGCCGTTGCTCGGGAATCGACCAGATCATTTCGCGCGGTTTCGCTCTGCCCGATTTCGACGTCCATGCGCCGTTGATGAGCCTGCCGTTTATCTTCGGCACCCGGTTGGAGACGATTCCCGCCTCGGCGTCCTATCTCAGCGTCGATCCTGAGCTGGTCGAGCATTGGCGGCCGGAAGTGGCTGGCCTGCCAGGCTTGAAGATCGGCATCGCCTGGCAGGGGAGCCCGCAGCATTTTCACGATCGCGTCCGGTCCTTCCCACTTTCTTGTTTCGAGCCGCTGGCCAAGATCGCCGGCGTTCGCCTGGTCAGCCTGCAAAAGCATGCGGGCAGGGAACAGATTCCCGAGTTTGCCGCCCGCTTCCCCATCATCGACTTGGGCGACCGGCTCGACGAAACCAGTGGCGCGTACCTGGACACGCCGGCCGTGATGCAGAGCCTGGATCTGGTCATTACTCCGGACTCGTCGCTGGCGCATATTGCCGGGGCATTGGGCGTGCCGGTTTGGCTCGCTCTGCCGCACGTGCCGGAATTTCGCTGGTTGCTGAATCGCGACGATAGCCCCTGGTACCCCAGCGATGCGCCTGTTTCGCCAGAGCCGGCCGGCAGATTGGCAGGGCGTCTTCGCACGCATGGCGGCCGAACTGGCAGGTCGGGTCGCTGGGGGTTCTTGACTCCCAGGCCACGATTGTTGAACCTCTAGGTCTAGGGGGGCGGCTGTCGCCGCTGGCTGGTACTCCCCTCGGACGCGTTGGGATTGGCCGCCCTGCGAGTCGCGACCCGATCGACCCCACGCATTCATGGCAGACTATGGGCTATCGCAACCTGCGAGCTTGCGTCGACGACCTGGCGGCAACGGGCCAATTGGTGCGGATCGACGCTGAGATCGATCCCCACCTGGAAGCGGCACAAATTCAGCGACGGGTTTGCGCCGCGGGCGGGCCGGCCTTGTATTTCTCCCAAGTCCGCGGCTGCCGCTTCCCATTGCTGGCCAATCTGTTCGGCACGCTCGCACGAACGCGGTACATCTTCCGCGACACGCTCGAATCGGTCGAGCGCCTGATCGCCCTGAAGCTCGATCCGGCCGCGGCGCTGAAGCAGCCCTGGCAATTGTTGCAGGCCGGCAAAGCCGCCCTGTCGATGATGCCACGCCAAGTCTCGGGCGGCCCGGTGCTCGCGGAGCGGATCAAGATCTCCGATCTGCCGCAAGTGACAGCCTGGCCTCGCGACGGCGGTCCGTTCATCACGCTGCCGCAAGTTTACACGGAAGATCCAGATCAGCCGGGCTGGCGGCGCTCGAACCTGGGCATGTACCGCGTGCAATTGGCCGGCAACGCGTACGCCCGCGACGCCGAAGTCGGTCTGCATTACCAGATCCATCGCGGCATTGGCGTACACCATGCCGCCGCGATTCGTCGCGGCGAGCGGTTGCGCGTGAACGTGTTCGTCGGCGGAACGCCGGCCATGACCGTGGCGGCCGTGATGCCCCTTCCCGAAGGCCTGAGCGAACTGTCATTCGCCGGAGCGCTGGCCGGGCATCGCATTCCGCTCGTCGCGCGGGGCGATCGGCCGGCCATCTACGCCGAAGCTGATTTCTGCCTCACCGGCTACATCGACCCGCAGCGCCAATTGCCCGAAGGGCCGTTCGGCGATCACTTGGGCTATTACGCCCTGACGCACGATTTTCCGGTGTTGTGCGTCGAAGAGGTTTATTGCCGGCCAGGAGCGATCTGGCCCTTCACGACCGTCGGCCGGCCGCCGCAGGAAGACACCACCTTCGGCGCGTTCATCCACGAACTGACCGGCCCCGTGGTGCCGACGCTGATTGCGGGTTTGCACGCAATCCACGCTGTCGATGCGGCCGGAGTTCACCCGCTGCTGTTGGCCATCGGCAGCGAGCGCTACGTGCCGTACATCGAGCGCCGGCCGCCGCAGGAATTGCTGACGCAGGCCAACGCGATTCTCGGCCAGGGGCAATTGTCGCTGGCCAAATACTTGCTAATCGTGGCCCACGAAGACAACCCGCGGCTCGACATTCACGCCATGGCGGATTTCTTTCGGCACCTGCTGGAGCGCATCGATTGGCGCCGCGATCTGCACTTCCAAACCCGCACGACGATCGACACGCTCGACTATTCAGGTACCGGCTTGAACGAAGGCTCGAAGGTGGTGATGGCAGCCGCCGGACCGAAGCAGCGCGATTTGCCCAGCGAACTGCCGGCCGATCTTCAGTTGCCCGAGGGGCTGCGCGATCCGCGGCTTTGCCCCTTACCGGGCGTGCTGGTGGTATCCGGGCCGGCTTATGCAGGCCGGTAGTTCGTCGAGTGACGGCTCGCTGGAGAATTGCCTGCGCGAACTGAAGGCTTCGACGCCGATCAACCGCTTTCCGCTGGTCGTGGTGGTTGACGACAGCGAATTTGCAGCCCGCACGTTGAACAACTTTCTGTGGGTTGCGTTCACGCGCTCCAATCCAGCGGCCGACATCTATGGCATCGAATCGTTCGTCGAGCAGAAACATTGGGGCTGCCGCGGATCGCTGGTGATCGACGCGAGGGCGAAGCCGCACCATGCACCGACCTTGGAAGAAGACCCCGAGGTGACGCGCCGGGTCGACGCTTTGGCCGCGCGGGGCGGACCACTGCACGGAATTCTTTAGTGAAACGAGTAAGATGGGAATCAGATCATGAGTGACGGTGTGGCGACAGTCGCCGGAGAGGAATGGGCCTGGTGGTTGACCGCGGGGTTTACGCTGGCGATCGGCGGCGCAATCGGTAGCTTCTTGAACGTCGTGGTGTATCGCTTGCCGCTGGGGCTGAGCCTGGTGCGGCCGGGCTCGCGCTGCCCGAAGTGCGGCACGCCCATTCGACCGCTTGATAACATTCCGGTCCTCGGCTGGCTCAAGCTCGGCGGGCGCTGCCGGGCTTGCGACCAGAAGATCGACGCAAGATATCCGTTGGTCGAACTGGCCACGGCGCTGGCCTTTCTCGTCGTGGCCTGGTTCGAGCCGCTCTCGGGCGGGGCCAATCTGCCCGTGCCCGTCGCGTGGGAATCGACGAATCAGCTTTGGGCGCTGTACGGCTACCATACGGTGCTCGTCGCCGGATTGATGTGCGCCGCGCTATTGGAGTACGACGGTCGAGCCTTGCCGGCCAAGGTGATCATGCCGGTTCTCGTCGTCGGCCTGGTGGCTCCCCTGTGGGCCACCTGGCTGCATCCTGAGCCGGCCAATGCTTCCTTGGCCAGCCGGCTTCACGAACAGGTCTGGATGCTAGGCCTGGTGGATACCATGGCTGGCTTCCTGGTGGGCGTGAGCTGTGGGCTGTTGGCCAGTCCGGCCACGGAGCTGGGTCCGGCTGGCAAGCGCGGGGCCATGATCGGGATCGTCACGCTCGGTTGGACGGGCATATATCTCGGTTGGCAGGCGGGAGCTGCCTGCGGATTGGCCGTGGCGATCGTGTATTCACTGTCGGTAGTGTACCGGCCGATGCGGCGCGGTTTCCGGCGTCTCCCCTTTGCCGGCTGTGTGCTGGCCGTGGTCGTGGCTTGGATTCCGCTTTGGCATGCGATTACGACCAAGGATCCTCGGCTCGGCTCGGCCGCCAATGGTTGGACCTTGGCCTTCTGCGGGCTGTGTATCCTGGGATTATCCTCGATGGCATGGCTCTTTGGCCGCCGACGCGTAGATTAAGGGCCAGTGAGCAACCGATCCGATCCTCAACCCGCGAGCAATCAACGCATGGCCAGCCTCACGTTCTACGGCGCCGCCGAAACCGTCACCGGCTCGAAGTACCTGCTCGAAGCCAACGGTTCGAAGGTGTTCATCGATTGCGGCCTGTTCCAGGGATTGAAGGAATTGCGGCTGCGGAATTGGGCCGCGCTGCCGATCGACGTTCGCAAGGTGCAAGCCGTCGTGCTGACGCACGCTCACATCGACCATATCGGTTTCCTGCCGCGGATGGTGAAGCTCGGTTTCCGTGGCACCGTGCATTGCACGCCGGCCACGCACGACCTGGCCGACATCATGCTCTACGACGCCGCCAAGAATCAGGAAGAAGACGCGGACAACGCTAACCGCGACCATTGGTCGAAGCACGACCCGGCCTTGCCGCTCTACAACTCCGACGACGTGGCCGCTTCGCTGAAGCTGCTCGAAGCCCAGCCGCGCGGCGAGTGGTTTCAGGCCGCCGGACCAATCTGGTGCCGATACCACAACATCGGTCACCTGCTGGGGGCGGCCATGATCGAAGTCGAAGTGCGCTACAACCGCCGACCGCTGCGGATAGTTTTCTCGGGCGACATTGGCCGCTACGATGCACCCCTGTATCACGATCCGGCCATTCCGCCCCAGTGCGATTACCTGATCTGCGAAAGCACCTACGGCGATCGCGAGCACCCGCCGGAGAATGTTTTCGACAGCCTGACCCAGATCGTCAGCGAGGCGATTGCCCGCGGTGGCGTGATCGTCGTTGCGGCCTTTGCCGTCGGCCGGGCTCAGCAGTTGATCTATCTGCTGTCGACGCTCATCCGGCAGGGTCGCATTCCGCGGCTGCCGATTTATCTCGACAGCCCCATGGCCGTCAGCGCGAACAAGGTGTTCCACGATCATCCCGATGAAGTCGATTTGAAAGAATTGCGGCAGTCGGGCGGCGATGGCGGAATGGGGGACGCGGACGTTCATCTCACCCGTTCGACGGCCGATTCGAAAGAGATCAACGCCGTGCGCGGGCCGGCGGTGATCATCGCCAGCAGTGGCATGATGACCGGCGGCCGCATCTTGCACCATCTGCAGCAGCGATTGCCGCACGAAGAGAACACGATTCTGATCGGCGGCTTCATGGCCGAGGGAACCCGCGGTCGGGCGTTGCAAGAGGGGGCGCGCTGGCTGCGCGTTTCGGCCGCGACGTGCCCGTGCGGGCGGCAGTGCGGCGAAATGTCGACCTTGAGCGGCCACGCCGGTCACAGCGAGTTGCTGCGCTGGCTCGAGCCGCTTTCGCCTCCGCGCCGGGTTTTCCTGACGCATGGCGAGAAGCCGAGCGCCACGGCGCTGGCCGACGAACTCCGCTCCAAGCGTGGCTGGAACACGTATGTGCCCCATTTGGGCGAAATGGTCGAACTGGAGAACGCGCCGTGAAAGAGCAGCCCGCTCATCCGCCCGACGTCCAGGCCATTCTCGATTCCCCGTCGTACGAACTGGCCGAACGCGACGTGGCGTTGCTGATGATGCCCGAACTGCGGCCCGTGCGCGTGCAGTTGGAATTGCTCAAGCCAGAGTTGTTTCTTGCCGAGCAGCAGGTCCGCTCGACGATCGTATTGTTCGGCGGTACGCAGATCATCGAACGATCGGCGGCCGAAGAGCGGCTGCGCAGTGCTCAGGCTGCGCTGGCCACGAAGCCCGACGACCCGCTGCTGGTGCGGGGCGTGGCCATAGCCGAGCGGTTGTTGGCCAAGAGCCACTATTACGATGCGGCCCGAGAGTTCGCCGCGATCGTCTCGCGGCGCGGGCAGGATTGCAGTAGCGGCGATTGTCATTACGTCGTCATGACCGGCGGCGGCCCAGGCATCATGGAGGCCGGCAATCGCGGGGCCCACGACATCGGCGCCAAATCGATCGGGCTCAATATCACGCTGCCGGCCGAGCAGTTGCCGAACCCTTACGTCACGCCCGAGCTGTGCTTCCGCTTTCATTACTTCGCCATGCGGAAGATGCATTTCCTGTTGCGTGCCCGGGCGCTGGTGGCCTTTCCAGGCGGCTTTGGCACGCTCGACGAACTGTTCGACGCCTTGACGCTACGGCAGACGAGTCGCATGCAGGAGATCCCAATCATCCTGTTTGGCCGCGAGTATTGGGAACGGGTAGTCGATTTTCAGTTCCTGGCCGACGAAGGCGTGATCCACGACGACCATCTGCGTTTGTTCCAGTTCGCCGACACGCCGCAAGCAGCCTGGGAAGCGATTGCCGCCTTCCACGGGCACGCGCCGACGGACATTACCAAGCCCCGATAGGCGATTTGCCAGCGGAGTGCTGCAAGTCGGCAGTACCGCAAAACCACCATCCGGGGGAGTCGAATGCTTGCTAGGCGCTGAGTTTTACGCGTCTTACGGTAAAATGCCGTTTATCCAGTCCGCTGGCTCCGCGGGCTTCCGTTTCTAAGTATGCGCACCCGGGCTGGCAAATCTCTCGATTCAAATCTGAATTTACAATTAGGAACGATGAGACCTATGCGTTCGCAGCGAGTAATTGCGGGTGTGCTGGCGGCGATGACTGCTTCGTCGGTCCTTCTCGGCGAGCACATCGTTTGTGGCGAACCGGCCACGAATGGCGAGGCGGTGTTTCGTCAGATCGATGCCGACGCAGACGGCCGCGTGACGATGGACGAAGCGACTTTCGGCAATCGCGCCCTACTGGAACGTGTTTTCAAGGCAGCGGGCAAAGAGTCGACCGACAGCCTGACGCGCGACGAGTTCTTGGCCGCGTACCAGCGCGCCCGAGCCAAGGCCGCGCCTTCGAGCTCATCGAAATCTTCGTCGAGTGGCTCGTCGAACTCGGAGTCGGAAAGTTCATCGGCGGAATCCAAGTCCGGCCCGCTGAAATTTGCCGATGCTGACGGCGACGGCAAGATCTCGCGTGCCGAATGGTCGAAGTTCAAGCAGGCATTCAGCCACCTGGATGCCGACAAAAACAATGCCCTCGACGCCTCCGAGTTGCCAGCCGCCGGCGGATCGGCCGAACTGCTGATGAAGCTGGCCGACGCCAACGGCGACGAGAAAATCTCCCGAATCGAATGGGGCAAGCTGGTGCAGGGCTTTGCGCGTTTGGACGCAAACCGGGATAGCTCGCTGGACGAGGACGAACTGCAGAAGGTGGCCGACGCGGCGACGGCCTCGGCAAGCGGGTCGGCAAGCCTGTCGGGGAGCAGTGGCAAGTCGGGAGCCAAATCGACGGGGCCTACGCTGTGGCGCGGCCGCATCGAAGGACGCGGACAGATCGAACTACTGGTCAATGGCAACCAGGTGGTGGGGCGTGAGATCGGCGGCGGAGGCGGGGGTCCGCCCGGCGGCGGACGTGGGCCCGGTCCCGGTGGGCCCGGTGGTCCTCCTGGTCCTGGCGGCATGGGCCCCGGCGGACCCGGAGGCCCTGGCGGTGGTGGCGGCGACAGTTTGGGCTCCGGTACGATTACCATGAGCGGCGACGGCAAGTCGGGGAACATGGACGCCGTTTACACCGAAGGGCAACATGCCGGCGAGGAATGCCTGGGCATTTACAAGCTCGAAGGCGACACGTTGCTGTGGTGTGTGAACAACCGCGGCGGCCGACCGCAATCGTTCTCCGGCGGCGGGGGGAATTGGCTGCTGACGCTGACTCGCGTGCCTCCCGAGTCGTCAGGAACCAGCAAGTAGGTCAGGCACTCCGTGCCACACTGACAATTGCCCGTCCCAGGATAGTTTTCAGGGCACGCCCCGATCTATGGACCTGTTAACCAATCGGTAACAAACGAACGCGAATCCGACCAGCAGTGACAGAGACGACGGCGCCACTGGATAGCTCCGCGCCCGCCTTCGCGATTACCTGCTGAAGAATCGCCGCCACCTGGTCCCCCTTCAGGCCTTCGATGCGGATTCGAATAACAGACGGCGACGATGCCCGTGATGAGGCCAGCAGATGATGGAAGTCTGCGTCGAGTGTAACGACGACGCTTTGTTGCTTTTGAGCCAGATCGAGTATTGCGACGTCGACCGCCCTTGACATCCCTAAATCACCAACGTGCTCGGCCGAAATGCCAGCGGCAGCCAGATGCTTAGTCGTCGAACGGGGTAACCCTTGATCGAGGATTAGCTTCATGCGGTCGGCCGCAGTTCGGTCATGCGGTCGTCGAGATTCGCAGCGGCGTACTCTAGCGCCTGGCGAATGTCTTCATCATCGAGTTCCGGATACTCGGCGCGCATTTCCTGGCGGTCTGGGTACATGGCCAATGCTTCCAAGACGCGCCGCACCGTAAGTCGCAGACCGCGGATGCACGGTTGACCATTCATCTGGGCTGGATCGCACGTGATTCGATCGAATGTCATCGTCGCATTCCTTGATGGCTGGCCGGCTTAATTATTGTATCCGATAGGCATCGGAGACAAAGGGTGTGGGTCAGGCACTCCCCGCCGGGTGCCTCACGGGTTGGGCGCCCCGCCAGTTTCTACGTCAGCAGCTGCGCAATCGCCTTGCCGTCGCTGAACTTGATTGGCCGGCCGATGGGCGCCATTTCTTCGTGCGCCGGATCGATGCCCAAAGCCGTCAGCAACGTGGCGTGAAGATCGGGAATCGTTGTCGACTGCTCAGCCGTCAGGCCTTTGCCCTCAGGGTCGGTCTCGCCCACCACGAGACCTCGCGGCAAACGTCCACCTGCCAACAGCATGGAAAAGCCATGCGGCCAATGGTCTCGGCCGCCGAGCCGATTCACCGAGGGCGAGCGGCCGAACTCGCCACCGCAGACGACGATCGTCTTGTCCAGCAGATTGCGCTCGCGCAGATCGGTCAGCAGCGTACTCAAGGCCGGATCGAGCGATTTCACGCGATCGCGATGGATCTCATGGTTGTTGACGTGGCTGTCCCAGCCAGCGAGCGTCACTTCGACGCAGCGGACGCCAACCTCGATCAATCGCCGCGCGGCCAGGCAGCCGCGGCCGAAGGGGGTTTCGCCATAAGCCGCCCGCAACGCGGCCGACTCTTGCGTTACGTCGAAGGCGCTTGAGTTGCTCGGAAGTCATCATCGTGAGGGCGCGGTCCATCAGGTCGCGGTGCAGCGTCGAGTCGACCTGGCGGCGGCGGCCGCGGGCAAAGGCCGCTTCAATCACCTGCTCGTCGGCCAATCGTTCGCGAGCCCGTTGGGGCGAAACCCGCGACGCGACGTCTGGAACTTTCGCCAGCGGATCGCCCGTCTTGAAGGCGTCGTACTGATTGCCGAGCAATCCTCCGTCGGCGACAAACCGTTCCGATGTCGGGCAGGATGGAAATATGCCGCGGGATCTCGGTCTTGCCCACGGGAAGCTGATGGCAACAGATGGCGCCGATGGAAGGGTGAATGACCGTCGGGTCGGGTCGATAGCCGGTTTTGACGAAGTAACTTCCTCGTTGATGATCCCCCTCTTTGCTCAACAGGTTGCGGACGAGCGTCACTGAGCCCAATTGCTCGGCCACGCCGCTCCAGGCCCGCGGCCAACTGCACGCCTGTGAGGGCGGTGGAAATGGCCTGCGTGCCGGCGGCGATCGATTTGCCTGGATGCGGGATCGAAGGTTTCCAACTGGCTCGGCCCGCCGGCCAGCCAAACGAAGATCAACGATTGGGCCGGCTCGCGGGGCTTTCGCTCGGCCGCCCGGGCAAGCTGATACGCTGCGGGCGTCAGCCAGGCCAGTCCGCCTAGGGCCGCGGTGCGCAGCAACGTGCGGCGGTCGAATGCATCGAATGCTGTGTGCATCCCGGCGGCTGCAAATGTGAGCTAATGGTTCCATGAGAACTCCGCAGAGTTGAGCAAGATTCCAATACAGATCTTGAATCCGCTGACGGCGCTCGTTTCCCTTGGTGTCGGCCAGGCGGGCGGCGAAATGGGCGGCTTCGAGAGCAGTCGGACGCCGTGCGAGCGTAGTCAGGTAGCACGTTTCGATGGCCGTCGCGTCGTCGGGCGCAAGCGCGGCGATGCGGGTCGAGGCGTTCAGAACGATATTATCTGCGGTCCGGGCGTCGACCAGCTTGCCGTTCATCATCAGCAGGCGCTGAGGGATCGTGCCGCCGGCATCGGCCAGTTCGTCTTCCCCCTGGTCGCCATAGCGCTTGATGAAATCTCTTTCATCCCGGTAGGCCATCACGCGCAGCACCAGGTGCGAATCCTGGTCGAGCGTGGTCAGCGAGGCAGCCTGGTTGATTGCCCCCACAATCTGCTCGGGCCGCAAGCGGCGGATGGGAAAGGCCGCCCAAGCTTCTTCGTGGGCCGGCGTGATTTCATCCTCGGGCTGCGCGGGATCGCTGCGGCTGTCGAGCTGGAAGACTTCGCTGGTGCAGATGATCGTGATCAACCGCCGCAGGCTGAAGCCGTGCGCGGCGAAGTCGTCCGCCAGGATCTCTAGTGCCGGTGGAATCTTCTGCTCGGAGCGAACGTCGTCGATCGGTTCGACCAGACCGCGGTCGAACATCAGCGCCCAGATGCGATTGACAGATGGCCCGTGAGAATCGCTTGTTGTGCGGGTCGGTGACCCAGGCGGCCAGTCGCTGGCGGTCAGACCCCTTCGCTGGCAGCAGTTCGTTCTGGAAGGGAACGCGAGGCTCGACGGTCAGCATCTTGCCAGTAACACGATCTTCGACCTCGAACTTGCCGTTTACATCGCCAATGCCGCCAAATTTTCGCGTCGCCGCGCGGAACCAAGCGGCCAGACCCTGGAAATCGGATTGCTTCCAGGGCTCGAACGGATGGTTGTGGCACTCGGCGCAATCGATCCGCACGCCCAGGAACGCGCGCGACACGCGGGCCGCCATTTCTTTTTCGTTGACATGGTATAGCTGATCGTCGGGGCGGAGCGTGACTGCCAGGAAATTGATCGCCGGCTCGCTGGTGGGCAATCCGCTCGAGGAGATCAATTCGCGCACCAGGGCGTCGTAGGGGCGCTGGTCGCGGATCTGTTCAGCCAGCCAGGCGGTGAAGCGATGCCGGCGGTAGACGATGAAGCCATTCCGCACGCCCACGTAGGCTCGGGCCAGCCGTTCTGCGAAGTAGTCGTGATGGCGCGGGTCGGCCAAGAGGGTTGAGACCCAGGCATTGAGCCGGGCGTCTTCCGGCGTGGCTTCGAACCGACGAATTTCTTCCAGCGAGGGGATCGTTCCGGCCAAGGCCAGCGACAGCCGCCGGGCAATCGTCAATTGGTCTGCCCGCGGAGTTGGCCGCAAGCCGCGGGCTTTCCAGTCCTGGCGGAAGGAAGCGTCAATCCGCTCGACCACTCGCTCCAGATCGGCGGATAAGCCCTGCGGACCGGACGCTGCGGCGTCTAACTTCTTGACTTCCATCGGCTTGTATTGCGGCGACAAGCTCGCCCCGAGTGCTAGCAAGCCGGTTGCCGAAAGAGCGCAGGAACAGCAGGTTACGAGTCCACATCGGTTCGGCGCCAGTTGAGTCGGGCGGTGGGCGGTAATTCCTACTTCAAGATACCCGGCTGCCTCGGTTCGGGCTTCAAAATGTTTTTCGGACACCCGGCGGCCCTTGGCGGGGTATTTCATATCGGAATGCCGAATTGTCGCTAATATCAACGTCTGGCAGGAAACAGCGTTCTCAGATGCTTTCAATTTCGAACGGCTGCCGCCGATGATGAACCCCACGCTTACCACCCCTGGAAGTTGATCTGCCGCACGATTCGCCGGCGCTGGCAAGTCCGGCGGCTGCCAGCGAGGTCCCGGCTGCGCCCGGGATCGGCGTTCCTGGCTCCGTCCGGCTGTTCCAAGCCGTTGGTTCGATCGCCCAGTGGCTGTTCGGTCTGGCGGCCCTGGTGCTCGGGCTGGCCGTGGCGGCTTCGATCCCGATCGTGCAGTTTGTCAGCCTGGGCTATCTGCTGGAAGCCAGTGCGCGGATTGCTCGCACTGGGAGCTTCTCGACGGGCTTCATCGGCATTCGCCAGGCTGCGCGGGCGGGGAGCATCGTGCTGGGGGCGTGGCTGTGGCTGTGGCCAGTTCGGTTCTGTTCGTCCTTGGCCACCAGCGCGCATCTGATCCAGCCGGGCGGCCGGTCCGATCGGATGTGGACCATCGGGTTGTGGACGCTCACCGTACTGGTCGTGCTGCACATCATCGGAGCCTGTTGGCGTGGCGGCAAGCTGCGGCATTTTCTTTGGCCCGCTCCGCTACGTGTTGCGCCGGCTGGCGCTGCGGCGCGGATCGTACGCCGAGAGTTCGCGATGCGGTCTGCGACTTCGTGATCGGCATGCGACTGCCGTACTTTTTCTGGCTGGGACTGCGCGGCTTTGTGGGGGGCGTGGTGTGGCTGCTGGTTCCTATCGCGTTGATGGCCCTCGCTCAGCAGCGGACACTCCCCGTCTTGTCGCTCGCTGGCGGCCTGGTGATGACGCTGGTGCTGTTGTACTTGCCGTTCGTGCTGGTTCGCTTTGCGGCGGAGAACCGCTTTCCGGCCATGTTCGAAGTCTCGGGCGTGCGGCAGTGGTTCCGTCGCGGGCCGTGGGCCTTTTGGGCCGCGCTGTTGATTTCGCTGGCACTGGCCTTGCCGTTGTATCCGTTGAAGATCGAGGCCATTCCGCGGACGCCGCCTGGCTGCCGAGCATTTTGTTCGTGCTCTTCGCACTGCCGAGCCACATGTTGACCGGCTGGGCCTGCGGCTTTGCCAGCCATCGCCCGCGGCCGCGGAATTGGTTCTCGTGCTGGCTCGCGCAGTTTGGCCATGTTGCCGGTGGCCGGAGTCTACGTCTTCGTCACCTTCTTCAGCGTGTTCATTGCCTGGGAAGGGGTGAAGAGCCTGTTTGGGCAGCACGCCTTTCTGCTGCCGACGCCGTTCTTGGGAAACTGAAAGAAAATGGGGAATGTCTAATCGAGCAGGGATGACAACGTTTCGACATTCGTCGTTTGGCATTCTTTCGTCATTCGAATTTCGAAATTCGTCATTCCGTCGCGAGGGTCTTCCACGGCTCGCGGATTCCCCCCGCAAAATAGCGGGTCATTTCACATCCGCGACGGCCTCCCTCTTTACGCGCGCCTTTCAGCGTGTTTGAATAAGCGGCGAACCAGTCCGCCAGCACCCGCCTCGAGGAACCCCGCCCATGTCCAAGCCCAAGGTTTTCGTCATGCGGAAGATTCCCGAAGCCGGCTTGTGCAAGGTGCTCGCGGCCTGCGACGCCGAGGTGTGGCCCGACCAGTTGCCTCCATCGGCCGACGTGCTGCGCGCGAAGATTGCTTCGTGCGATGGTTTGCTGTCGCTGTTGACCGACCGCATCGACGCTTCGCTGCTGGACGCCGCACCGCGGCTGCGCGTGGTCAGCAACTACGCCGTGGGATTCAACAACATCGACATCCCGGCGGCCACCGAGCGCGGCATCTGCGTGGGCAATACACCGGGCGTGCTCACCGACGCCACGGCCGACATGGCCTTTGCCTTGTTGATCAGCGCCGGCCGGCGAATCGTCGAGTCTCAGCGCTACGCGGCCGACGGACATTGGAAGACCTGGGAACCGCTGGGACACATTGGCCAAGACCTGGCCGGCCGCACGCTGGGAATCGTCGGCATGGGGCGCATCGGCTTCGCCATGGCGTCGCGCTGCCATCGCGGCTGGAACATGCCCGTCTTGTATCACGACTTGCACGCCCACGAACCGGCCGAACGCGAACTGAGCGCCCGACGTGTCTCGATGGACACGCTGCTGGCCGAATCGGACTTCATCTCGGTCCATACCGATTTGAACGACTCGACGCGCGGCATGTTCAATGCCGAAGCATTCCGCAAGATGAAGCCGACGGCCGTTTTCGTGAACACGGCTCGCGGGCCGTTGGTCGTGGAGAAGGATTTGGAGCAAGCTTTGCGGAAGGGCTGGATCTTTGCGGCCGGCCTGGACGTGACCGATCCCGAGCCGCCCCTCGCCGACAACCCGCTGCTGCACCTGCCCAATTGCGTCGTCGCGCCGCACATTGCCAGCGCCACGGTCAATACGCGTAACGGCATGGCCGAAATCGCGGCCGACAATCTACTGGCCGGCATGCGTGGCGAACCGTTACGTTGCTGGGTGAACCCGGACGTCGCCGAGCGACGTCGGAAATAACGCGCTCAATTCGCGGGGACCGGTTTCTTTTGGATGGCAAACTCATCCGGCAGCTTGCCTCGCTGGGCGGCCCGCTTGCGGGACGTGATCAGCAGCGATTCGTTTCCCAAGTCGCCGGCGTTCTGGATCACGTACACGACGTTTAGAAGAGGATCAGCCAACGAACTGACACGATGATGGTTAGTCTGGCGAAGCGCGTCGGCCAACAGTTTGCCGGCCGAAACGTTCCCGCCTATTAACTCAACGTCGTGGATCCTGGCGATTCCGGCCTCGCGCAGGTCCCCCGGCTCGAAGTGGATTGGGATCGTCGTCCATTCAGATAACTCAGCCAGTGCCTCTTCCAACGGGCCTTTGATACGGCCAGGAAACCGCATCTGAAGTTTGGTTTCGACAGGCAGTTTGTTAAATCGCTCGAGCGCCTTTTCCAGTTGAAGATCGAAGTTGCGCAACTGAATTTTGATTTCGGTGGCCTTCGCTGCCTGATTCTGCTCCAGCATCTTCAACTGATTTTTGAGATCCTCGGTTTCATTTTGCAATGCGTTAATGGCTTGTTGCTGACGCTCTCCGCTTTCGCGCAGTCCAGTGAGCAATTCGCTCACCGAGCTGGACGTCTCGCTGACTTCTGGCGGCGCAGTGCCGCATCCCATGATCGGGGCCAACACGACGACTGCCCATGCGAACGCAATGCGCGCGATCATAGTGGAAATGCCCTATCGATTTGGTGGGAGCGTGAAAGATGTGCTACGTTGTCGCACCCGAGCGGGCATTATCGCGCTAATGTCTGGCGGCGGCAAGCAATTGGTGGCAGTCAATCCGTGGCGAATCTCGTCTCCGGGGGCAATCCCATGTCAACGCCCGAACCGAATCCGTTCGAGTTGTCCGAGAGTGACGTCGAACCGGTCGCTCGTAGCCGCGTCCGAAAGGGGCCGCGAGCTGGCGACTTTGGCCAACTGATGCTGCAACTCTGTGTGTTGGGCGGCGGGATCGCCATTATCGGAGCCCTGCTGTCCGCGACGTTTTGGAAGAACCACGCGCCGATTTGGATCTTGTGGGTGGGCCTGCCGGTCTTTGTTTTCGGGGTCGTCCTCGTTTCAGCCGGCCGGGGCTTCGGCGCGTACAAGGCTTGGGCCTGGTATGTGGCCGTGGCGGTATTGGTCCCCTTCAATCTGGCCGTCGCGGCGTTCTTCATCTATGTGACGATCCTGTCGGGCTTCGTGGGATTTGTCGCGTTCATCGCCCCGGCGTACGGCGGCTATGTACTCTGGACGCTGCTGTCGAAGACCGGTCGCGAAAACTACCGGCGCAGCGTGGCCGCCGTTGAACGGGCCAAGACCGATCCCAATCAGGCGGCCAGGCGGCGGTACCGATCGCGATAAAACCGGTCCGGGCGCGGTCATCCTTCGCGGCTGGGGACGCCCCTCGCCCGCATTCCACTCGACGGTAGCTGCCCGCGAGCCTCAATCAGGGCTCGGGTAATCCGCTTTTTACGGATTTTCCGGCTCGCCAAGCCGCCTGTCTGTAATGCCCTGCTCGCCGGCAGGCCGTAACTCGGTCTGTGGGCAATAATTCCACAGACGGCCCGGGGATGCGAAAAAAACATCCGGCAGGGGCCCGTGTGTTGGCGTTGCCCCCCGCAGGCCTATCGTGTGGCCACGTGGGCGGATACGATTCGAGTTTGGGAACTGGTTTTCCAGCGACCAGCAGTTAGGGTGCGATGACCGGGACACTGTTAGCGGCAATTGCCAGGCTGCTCAGCGGCGCCAGCGTCCGCTGGATTGACTGCCAGCCAGACACATGCCAGAGGGTTTATTTTGCCAACCACACCAGCCACCTGGATGCCCTGGTGCTGTGGTCGGCGTTGCCCTCGCAGGTTCGTGCGCTGACGCGTCCGGTCGCGGCCAAGGACTACTGGGACAAAGGCTGGATCCGCACCTACCTGGCCAAGAACGTCTTCGACGCCCTGTTGATCGATCGCAAGAACATCAAGGTCCATCAAAGCCCGGTGGACCTGATGATCAAAGCCATCGGCGACCGGTACTCGTTGATCGTCTTCCCCGAAGGGCACCGGAGCATGGGCGCGGAGATTGGCGAATTCAAGAGCGGTTTGTACTATCTGGCCAAGAAGCGTCCGGACCTGGAACTCGTGCCGGTGCATATCGACAATGTGAACCGGGTGTTGCCGCGCGGCGAATTCCTGCCGGTGCCGCTGCTGAGCTGCATCAGTTTCGGGCCGCCCATCTGGCTCGAGGCCGACGAGCCGAAGACTCAGTTCCTGCACCGAGCCCGCGAGGCCGTCAGGCAGTTGAAGGAGCGATGAGGCGGAAATGACGAATTTCAAAGCACGAATGACGAATCAATGACGAATTTCCAAATGATCAAAGTCGGCTGACTACTGACTACCGAATACTGACTACTTCCCGCTGACCACTAGCCACTAGCCACTGACCACTACGAATGGATCTGATCACTTACTCACTCGTCGGTTCGGTGCTGCTCCTGCTGGGGCTGGCCACCGGTGCCGGCCATCTGCTCAAGCGGCAGAGTGAAAGCGGCCTCGATCCGGCCGTGGTCGAGCAGTTCAACCTGCGCATTCGGGCCTGGTGGTTTCTGTGCGCGGCGCTGGCGGCGGCGTTCCTCGCCGGCAACATCGCCACGGTGATCCTGTTCGGCGGCTTGTCGTTCTGGGCGCTGCGCGAGTTCATCACGCTCACGCCCACGCGCGTGGCCGACCATCGGGCACTATTCTGGGTCTTCTTCCTGCTCACGCCCTTGCAATACGTGCTGGTGGCGCTCGACAAGTACGAGCTGTACAGCATCGTGATCCCAGTTTACGGCTTTCTGTTCATCCCGGCCCGCGTGGCGCTGGCCGGCGACTACAAGCGTTATCTGGAGCGCTGCGCGAAGATCCAATCCGGGCTGATGATTTGCGTCTACTGCTTGAGCTATGCGCCGGCCTTGTTGGAGTTGAAGATTCCCAACCAAGGGAGCGAAGACTACGTCAACTCGCGGCTGTTGTTCTTCTTCGTGTTGGTGGTCGTGGCCGGCGACGCCTTCAGCTATGCCTGCGAGAAGCTGATGGGCAAGCACACGATCGTTCCTTCGATCAACCCGAACAAGACCTGGGAAGGTTTTTTGGGGGGAGTCGGCTGCGCGACGCTGTTCGGCACGGCGCTCAAATGGGCCACGCCTTTCAATTTCTTCGAAGCGGCCCTGATGTCGCTGGTCATCACCACCATGGGCTTTGCCGGCGGCATGACGATGTCAGCCATCAAGCGCGACCGCGGCGTGAAGGACTACGGGACGCTGGTCGAAGGGCACGGCGGCGTGTTGGACCGCATTGATTCGATCTGCTTCGCCGCCCCGGTGTTCTTTCACTTCACTAGGTATTTTTTCACCTAACGGTGCCGAGGAACGCTGTTCGCTGCAAGTATTCAGCCGACGGGCGATTGCCCGAGCCACTATAAGCCTGACGGGCATGGAAATTCGCGTGATGGTGTCGTTGCGGCCAATTGATAGTCTGCAGGAGATCGTAGGCATGGCAGGCCGGAAAACGCCAATCGGTCGCAGCGAGAATATGCGGAGGATACGCGGCTCGAACACCGGGCCCGAACGTGCGTTGCGTTCCCTGCTGCACAAAATGGGATACTGCTATCGCCTTCATGCATCTGGATTGCCTGGCCGGCCAGATTTGGTGTTTTTCAACCGTAAAACTGCTGTATTCGTTCACGGCTGCTTCTGGCATCAACACCCGGAATGCCAAAGGTCGCACACCCCAAAGACAAACCGGTCCTACTGGCGTGCTAAACTTGCGAAGAACGTAAAGCGGGATGCACGCTCGTCGTCGGCGCTTGCCGAAATTGGGTGGAGGTCGATAATCGTCTGGGAGTGCGAGTTACGGAACAAAGCCCGATTGATCAAGCGGCTTGTTCGGTTGATCGGTGCGCAAGCATATAAAGGCCAACGAGGCGAAAGATAGACAATGGCTAAACCGGCCAAAGAAAAAAGAACGAAATCGTCTCCGCGGCATAAAGTCGTCGATGCGCCGCTCGCTGACCTCCATTTTGACGTACACAACCCGCGCTTCGGCAGCAGCGCTGGACGATTTAAAAACGAAGTGGACGTTCTTGATTACATCGCAGACAACTTCGAGCTAGAAGACGTCCTTAGTTCCATTGCGGTGAATGGATTTTTCGAGAGCGAGCCCCTAATTGGGACAGACGAAGGGCGGGGTGGCATTCGCGTCGCCGAGGGCAATCGGCGACTCGCCGCGTGCCTCATTTTGGCGGATGACCCTCGCGCCAAAAACCAGGAGAAACGCAGGGCACCATTCTTGCGTCTGCAAGAGCACGCAGGCAGAGAAACAGTTACGAGCTTGCCGGTTGCGGTATTCGACAAGGATGAGAAGGAGCTCCTCCCTTACCTTGGCGTCCGCCACATTGCCGGAAATAAACCATGGGACTCGTATGCGAAAGCCGCATGGATCGCTCACGTTTTAGACGGAGGTGAGTTAACGCTTGAAGAAATCACCCAGATGACGGGTGATCGCCATCGCACTATCAGCCGAATGCTCGAAGGTTATTATTTCGTGCATCAACTTATCGACGCCGCTCGTTTCGTCCCGAGTGACAGCATGCGCGGTGGTCGCGGCAGCAACACCGAATATCCTTTCTCATGGGTGTACACGGCACTTGGGTTCAACCCTATCAGGCAGTTCCTTGGAATTGGGGAGCGCACTGATGGCCCGTCTAAAGATCCGGTGCCGCGCGACAAACTCGATAATGCCCAGACATTTATGTCGTTGCTCATGGGTAGCAAGAGCGACGAGCGGGAACCAGCAGTTCCCGATTCTCGGGACATTCCGGAGCTTGCGGTGTGCGTCGGTGACAACGCGAAGATGCGCTTACTGATGAAGGGCAAGAACGTCCGAGAGGTGAAAGAGTTGAGCCGGCCGGCAAATGAGCGGGTGTCGACGAGCTTGCTCGATGCGATCGAGTTGCTTGGGCAGGCACTTACTTTGTTGGCGGAGGGCTCAGTTACGTCGCAGCACCTTGAGGAAATGTTCAAGATAAGCAGCCGTCTTAAGAAGCTAACGAACAAGGTTCATGAAGAAATCGGAAAGCTGCGCAAGGCGGGGGGCAGGATGAGTGACGTTGAATTGTGGATCAACAAGGGTGCGCATGCAAAAGCAGCGATTAACGCCGACCAAGTGGAACAGCGGGCAATGGAAGTAGGCGCGATCACTACCGATGAAGGTGTTCGAGACGATGTATTGGCCGATGCCCTCGACGATTACCGTAAGAGCGACGAGATTAATTGGGAGGAACGGGACGCGGAACTCGAAGAAGCAAGTGGACAGGTTCTCAACGAGGTAAATCGACGGCGTGACGCTCTGGGGGCAATGTACCCGTTCGAGCTTATCGGTGGCAGTCTGCACTACAGAGGAAGTAGCACCCTCGTCTACGAGCTATGTTTGGCCGTTTCCGTGATGCCGAACAAACAAGGCGGTGAGTTTCGAATGATGGAGCGGGCGTTCGAGCGATTAGCGTGCCGCGCCATGCAGGTCTATCTTGGTGAAGCGCAATGAGCTACCGCACTGGATACTCGGGCGACGACGCGGATGATAGGCCTGCAAGATTTAAGGATGTCTGTGACGAGATCAATACGAGAATCAATACAGGCGAGTTTCGATGGGGGCCGGCTCCGGGGCACCCGGCTGACCCGGATGAGAAATACGTGAAAGACCTCGGCATTGATGCAGTTGCGTGGAAGGTGTTCGGAGACCGCAGGGAAGGTAATCTTATCGCGCTCGGGCAGTGCGCGTGCGGAGGAAACTGGCGATCGAAGGACTCGGACATAAATCTGGAGAATCTGCGAACTTACTGGTTTCGTCCATTGTCAGCGGCACCGGCGATCCGATTCTTTGCCATCCCATTTCACGTGCCGAACCGCATCGACTTCGCACATGTCAACACAACGCACGGTCTTGCGCTCCACCGGGTGAGGCTCACGCGAATATCCGACGCCAATGAGGCAAGCCGCGATTCAATTCTCGATGGGCGGCAGGACGACTACAAGGAATTGATTAAATGCGCGATCCCGGATTTTCGAGCTGTCTAATTAACGCGTTGCAGACGACCTTGAACAATGGTGGTGGGACGGCGTTCCCGATCGCACGGAATCGCTGCCGGATGCTGCACGTGTTAAATCGACTCGGGCACGGAACCCCTGGAGTGCGGCGCATTCTAGGTAACTATAACGCCGCGCAATCCCGGACGCGAGAATTCCCAATGGTCCCTGCCCAGTTTGACTAATGGCGGCGAGTCAGGATGCAATCCGACGTGTCGCCAGTGCGCGACAATGCACCCTGCTTGCTGTGCCCAGGTGCGTCGCCGATTGCGTGATAGGTAGTACCAATGGAATGGCTCGTTGCAGTAGGCGTCCGGCGGCGCATTGCGCAAATGCCAGATTACGTCACGTAGCGTTCTGTGAGGAGCAAGCCCAGCGGCTTTTCCATGCGTCGGCGTTGGGAACGCGAATCGACAATTCTCAGAGGTTCGAACGCCCACAAGAAAAAGTCGGCGCCGATTCTGTGCCAGTCCAAAATCCATGCAATTGAGCACGCCAGTATTCACGCGGTACCCAGCGGAGCGGAACCGGGCAAGCTGCGCTCGCAACAGTGGATGATTATGTGCGAATCGCATCCCGTCAACATTTTCCACGATGAACGCCAACGGTCGAATAGCTCGCAATGCGCGATCGAATTCACGATAAAGGAAATTGATAGAGTCCGACGTCTTTCGGCGGCCCGCTTGGCTGTACCCTTGGCAAGGATAGCAGCCGGCAAGAATGTCAGCCTTCGGAAAGCGAAAAATGTCGCGGACATCGGAGTGCTTAATCACGCCAGCTCCGACGACACTTTCGTACAAATCGCACGCCGCTTCATTAATCTCGATCGCTAAAATCGGCTCTATTCCGGCAGCGCAATCCAAGATCGCTGCCCCCGCAGCCGGAGAAAAGCGAAATGGCGGAGTAATTAGGCCGTTTAGCGCGCACGTGGAGCTCTGCTACGCCAACTGGTCATGGATTCGCGTTTCTGATTGCTGTGAGCGTTGCGACGGTGAGCGGCATCCAATGCTCATGCATCGCAGGCGATAACGGCATTTTGGAGAATCTTTTGAGAGCCAATTTTTGAGGATAATTGTATCTCTTGTCCCGCGAATCGTCGAGGAGTCAACGAATCCGCGCAAACGCGCCGGTGCCTTAAACTGAGCGTTACCGGCGAATCACGCCAGGGTCGGCCAAACCGGTGTCGTAGACCGACGCGCTTTGCGAGGGTGGCGTAGCAGCGGGTGCGCCTGCGGGGTTGGCATTCGCCTGCTGACCCTGTTTCATGTCAGGCCGCGACCATTCGAGAATCGTCCGTCGCGGACCAGTGGCGGGATGCCCTGCTGAGCGGCCGGCGAGCTCGATACCTGGTCGCCCGGGTGAGGCAGTACGTTAGGCGGCGCGGCGCTCGCCCGGCGATTGCCAGCGGGATGCCAATTCGGGGCAGCAGGCTGAACTGCGAGATTGCTTGGCGCTGGGCATTGTCCGCAGGCCAGCCCTCGGGCGCTGGGCCGGGAGCCGGGGCCGGTGCGTTGCGCACTCGATCGACCGGCACCATGGCCGACGATTGTGGATCGGCGCTCTGAGCACGGACGATCAGGTTCGGTTCGGGCCGCGGACGCTTGCCACCCTTGGCCGCAATCAGGCCCTTGTCGGGAACGTCGGAGCGGATCGGCGGGCTGCCGCGTCGCACCCAGTCCAACCAGGTATTTTGCAACACGCCCAAGCTGGCAAAGCCGTAATGGCGGGCCGTGACTTCGACCCAGTTGTCGTCTTCCATCCCTTCGGCCAGGTAGTTCAAGAACTTCTGCTTGCCCCCCTGGCTCATCAGGAAACTGGCCAGCGAATGACCTTGGGCATAGAGCGGCAGGATGTCGCGAGGGTATTCCTTCATGGCGAACATCTGGCTGAAGGCGATGCCGCGGCCGGTGCGCAGGAAGGCGATCAGCATCTTTTGCTGCTTGGTCCGTTCGCTGTCGTGTTCGACAGTGGTGCAGCCCCCTTCGTCGGCCCAACGCGGCAAAGGGCGGCGGAAATGGCTGGCGAAGATGGTGTGCGTCACTTCGTGCGGCAGGACCGAATCGAGTACGCGGTCGAGCGGGCCTTGGATGTTCATTTGCCAGCCGAAGACTTCGCCCTGGTTGAAGACGAAGCTGGTGGCGCCGCCGGCTCCCAGATGATCGCCCACCTGGACGGTGATCGGGCAGGGCTGCGACCAGTTGGGCATCGGCTTGCCGAGCCATTCGACGGCCAGGTCATGGCGGAATTGTTCGGCCATGCTGCCGACCTGCTGAGCGATCTCAGGAGTCGGTGCTTCGACGACGAAGTTGGGCGTGCGGTGGCCGGCCGCCACGGATGCCAACGCGGCTACCAGAACGGCAGCCCGAGCGATACGAGCCTCCATGCTCAGTTTCTCCATCTGCTTTGCGGGAAAGCACGGCCACATCCCAGCGGCCGGTTCGGAAACCCCTATCGGCTTCGAGTCCTTCGCCCCCCATAGCGATGCGGTTCGAAGCCGGTGATCGGTTCGGCTTCGCTTGAGCAAGTGGTTGCGGACCACTTGCAGCGCTTTCGCGGTGTCGAGCGAACTGGGTCGTTCGTTCTCGCGCCGCTCAGGCACGGTCTGAGGCGAGGCTATAAACCGATCGGCGGCAAGATTAGCGTTTCGGCGAAAACGTGCCTATAGCTATTCAGGGCGACGGTTCGGCCCCGGCTGGCATTGCTAGCAGATACGAGACCAGCGCCGCATTGGCTGGCGGAAACGTTAGTTGCCCGAAGTTTGCGCGCGGCAGCCACAGGAACGGCGTTTGGGGTTCGACGTGGGCCGATACGCACCGGGCTGCGAAAAAGAAGAGTCGTAACCGATCGTGGTCGTACTGATGAACCACGTCCGGGTACTCACCACACAACTCAATGCTCAAGCCGGTTTCTTCGCGGCATTCGCGCACGGCCGCGACTGCGGGCGTTTCGTCGGCGTGGACTTTGCCGCCGGGAAATTCCCAATATCCGGCCAGTGGCACGCCGGGCGGTCGCAGGCCGACGAGGAACTGCCCGTCATGCTCGACCACCGCAACCGCGATCTGGGTCGGTTTCATCGAGTTGGCAGGCTCGCGCGTCAGGTTGTCGGAGCGGCGCCCTGGCGATGGGCGTCCAAGAGCCGGCCGGGCGAGCCCATGATGTTGTAGCCGCAGTCGAGGTGCAGGATCTCGCCGGTGATGCCGTCGGACATGTCGGACAGCAGGAAGCCGCCCGTGCGACCGACTTCGTCGTGCGTGACGTTGCGGCCCAGCGGTGACATTTTCTCGTACAGCCCGAGCATGTCTTCGACGCCGGCCGCACGGCCAGCCAGCGTCCGCACCGGACCGGCACTGACCGCATTGACGCGCACGCCGCGCGGGCCGAGATCGTAGGCCAGATACTTGACGACCGAATCGAGCGCCGCCTTGCAGATGCCCATCACGTTGTAGCCGGGCACGGCTTTCTCGCCGCCGAAGTAGGTCATCGTTACGATGCTGGCCTTGGGGGCCAGGATCGATTGGGCCGCGTTGGCCACGGCGATCAGGCTATAGGCGCTGATTTCCATCGCCAGCTTGAAACCCTCGCGGCTGGTTTGGATCGTATCGACCTTCAGGTCGTCCAGCAGGGCGAAGGCGATTGAGTGCAGCAGAAAGTCGATCTGGCCGAACTCTTCGCCGGCCCGACGCATTACGGCCTGGATATCGGCGTCCTTGCTCACGTCGAGCGGCACCAGGAATTTGGCATTGGGGGCCGTGTCGGTGAGCATCGACACGCGGCGGCGATTGCGCTGCCGTTCGTCGTCGGCCCGGTCGGGCAGATGCGTAAAGCCGCACAATCCGCCCTCGGCCATGATGAATTGGGCAATCGCCCAGGCAATCGAGTGGTCGTTGGCGACCCCCAGGATCAGTCCCTTCTTGCCGTCGAACAGGCCCATGCCACGCGTCTCCTGTTGCTGCGGAGTGAATCCCGCAAACATAGCCGCTTCCGGCAGATTGCTCAACCAGCGGACGCTTTCAGTGCCAGCTCTTTGTGATCGCACTGAAACGTAATGCGTGTTAAAATTGATAACAACTTATCTGGCGCCTGATGCGTATTTGATTTAGCGTGGGCCAAATGGACCGAGATTGTCGCGTACGAAGGGGTGGAGGGGCTCGATGAATGACCATGTTTTGACGTCGGAAAACGTTGCCGGCCTGGCTACAGGTCCAGGCCAATCGCGAACTTGCGCCGCTGGCCACGCAATTGCTTTGGATGGGGAGCGCCGCGGTGCCGTTGGCCAGATTCGGCCGGGCAGCGTTGGAAATGCTGCTTTCCGCGACCAAGGCCGACTATGCCGCCGTCGTGGCTTTCGCTTCCGGCCGGTGGTCGACGGTCGTTGATGCCGGCAAGTCGGTGCCGTTTCCCTATCCCTGGTTGTCGGACGTGCTCGATAAGGAGCAATCCGGAGTGCAGCCGCCTTGGGCGGCCGCGCCATTGCGGACGCCCGGCACGGCCGAACTGCTGGTCATTCACGCCGCTGGGGCGAATGCATCGCCCAAGCTGCGGGAGGTCCTGGAACTGGTCGCGCCGGTGTTGGGGCATGCGCTGGAGGGAGTGCGGACTGCGCGAGCGCGAACATCGCCGGCTGGGCCGCCTCGAGGCGATCCTGAAGGTTGCCGGGCAGTGGTACCAGACTCGCGAAATGGAACCGCTGCTGGTGCAGATGGCCGAAGCCTCGACGCGGTTGGTTGGCTGCGATCGGGCCAGCATCTTCCTGTGGGATCAAGCCGAACCGAATGCTCGTGGGTCGGCCCGCCTTGGGTGTCTCGGGGACCGATCTACGCATTCCCGACGACGCCGGACTCGTCGGCCACGTGGTTCAATCGGGCGATCCCCGGCGCGTCGACCAGGATCGCGACCAGGCGCTGATCAACCGCAACGTCGACACCAATCTCGGCTACCGCACGCGGACGCTGTTGTGCGTGCCGATCCGCACGTCGCGCGGCGAGATCCTCGGCGCCTTCGAAACGATCAACAAGCTCGAAGGCAACTTCAGCGATGAAGACGAGGCCGCGCTCGCCGAACTTGGCCGCGCACGCAGCGATTGCGCTGGAGAACACGCAGGAGCGTGAGAAGCTGCTCGAATCGCGCCGGCAGATAACGGAGCAGGCGGCTCAGGGCGTGCAACTGGTCGGCCAGAGCCCTGTGATCGAAGCCCTGCGTTCGACGATCAAACGCGTAGCTACCACGGAGTTGGCCATTCTGATTCTGGGTGAGAACGGCACGGGCAAGGAAGTCGTCAGCCAATCGATCCATTATCTGAGCAACCGCCGCGACCAGCCCTTCATCGCCGTCAACTGCGCGGCGCTGACGGAAACGCTGTTGGAGAGCGAGTTGTTCGGCCACGAGAAGGGGGCGTTCACCGACGCCCACGAGGCCCGGCCCGGCAAGTTCGAGTTAGCCTCGGGCGGGACGTTGTTTCTCGACGAGATCGGCGATTTGAGCGCCGGCGGGCAAGCCAAGCTGTTGCGGGTACTGGAAGAGAAGGTCGTGGTGCGGGTCGGCGGTTCGAAGTCGATCCATACCGACGCCCGAGTGATCGCCGCCACGAATCAGGATCTGGCTGAGATGGTGCGGTCAGAAGAAGTTCCGCCAGGATCTGTTTTTCCGGCTGAACGTGGTGACTCTGACGCTCCCTCCGCTGCGCGAGCGGGCCGGCGACATCCTGCTGTTGGCCGAGCACTTCCTGAGCGATTTCTGCCTCAAGGCTCGCCGCAAGCCGCCGAAGATTTCAGCCGCGGCGCGCCGTCGGCTGGAGTTGCACACCTGGCCGGGCAATATTCGCGAGCTGCGAAACCTGATGGAGCGGATCGCCTACCTGGTGCCGGGCGAAACGATTGAAGCCGACGACCTGGCCTTCATTCTCTTTCCCGGCGGCGAAACGCCCACGATCGTAGCCGGCGATCTGGAGCTATCCGATGCCACGAATCGCTTTCAGAGCGATTACATCGAGCAGGCCATCAAGCGCGTCGGCGGCAACATGAGCCGAGCGGCCGAGCAACTGGGCCTGCACCGTTCGAACCTATACCGCAAGATGCGGCAATTGGGCATGAACGTCGAGGAGTGAAAAGCGGGCAGCAGGCAGCGGCTGGCAGCACACTTCTCCGAGCCGGGGGCGTCAGTCCCCGGATTTGCCCAGCGCCGCGTTCGCGTCTTTCGCCCCTCACACCTTCGTCGCTACCGGCTCCGAATGGGGTTTGGGCACCGAGTTGCAGGCTTGCGGCGGGGGGCAGTAGCTGCGGGCTTGGCCGGTTGATTCGAGCACGCTGATCCACAGATCGCCGTCGGGATCGACCTCGTTACGCTGGCGAATCGCCAACTCCATCGGCACGTGAACGAACCGGCCGTGCCAGCGACCGACGACCATTTCGGTCCGCCCGCTCATCGCGGCATGCACCGCGTTGTGAGCCAGCCGGATGCAATAGCCGCTGTCGTAAGGGTTGGCCGGCACGCTGCGCACGTTGTAGCTGGGATCGATGTACTTCAGATTCAATTCCATGCCCAGGCCGGCGAAGTGGGCGTTCATCCGGTCCTTCAGATATAGGCCGATATCGTGCAGCTTGCTGTTGCCCGAGGCATCGGTGCCGTCGCTAGCCCGAAAGAGATTCTGCCCCGCGCCTTCGGCCACCACGACCACGGCGTGCGCAGACCGGAGCAGATGTTTGCGCAGGGCCTCGAGCAGGCCGTACTCGCCGTCGAGTTCGAACGGCACCTCGGGAATCAGCACGAAGTTGGCCACGGATTTGGAGAGCGCCGAGTAGCAGGCGATAAAGCCCGAGTGCCGGCCCATCACTTTGACCAGGCCGACGCCGTTGGGCGCGGCCTTGGCCTCCACGTGAGCCGCGGTTATGCTTTCGGCAGCGACCGAGAAGGCCGTTTGAAAGCCGAAGCTCTGGTCGATGAACATGATGTCGTTGTCGATCGTCTTGGGAATACCGACGACGGCGATCTTAGCCCCGCGATCTTCGATCACGTCGACGATCCGCATGGCGCCGCGGAGCGTGCCGTCGCCGCCGATGACGAACAGCAGGTTGATATTCATTCGCTCCAGGCAATCGACGATTTCCTCGGGATCCTGTTCGCCGCGCGACGTGCCCAAGAACGTGCCGCCCAGTTCGTTGATGCGGCCGACGACCGAAGGGGTCAGGTCGACGACGTCGCGCTGGTGCCGGGCGATGAAGCCCTGGTAGCCGTGGCAGAAGCCGTAGATTTTGCGGACGCCGTAATGGAAGTGCAACTCCATGACCAGGGCCCGAATGACGTCGTTCATGCCGGGGCACAGGCCGCCGCAAGTGACGATGGCCGCGCGGCTCTTCGACGGATCGAAGAAGATCTTGCGTCGCGGGCCGGCAGGTTCGAAGGCCGGCAACTCCTGGATCGGAATGCTGCGATCGATCGCGGCGCTCGACGTACAATCGAACAGCACGCGATCGGTTTCGTCGACGTTATGGAAGCTCTTGCGCCGTTCGCAAAGCAACGTTTGCAATGGCGAATCGACCCGACAAGGCCCCAGGTTTTTTACACGCAGGTCGTCTGCTGATACTGTTGTTACCATGACCGCACCTCGCTAAGTGGAACCGAAGCACACGTCGCAAGCGACGCGGCGAAATGGAGGATTTGTGTGTTCGTCGTGGAGAAGCTGGTTCGTCCTGGCTTCGCGTTGGAAGTACCTCACCCTGTGGTCCGCATTCCCGCGGCGATCCCCTGCACGGTGAGCCGCAACAGGTCGGAGAACTGTTGCAACTGCTCGGGCGGCGCATCGGGTGGCAACTCCATCCGCCGCTTGAGCCAATCGATTTGGATCAAGTTCAAGGGGTCGATGTACGGATTGCGGGCTTCGATCGAATTCTGAAACCAACGTGTATTCGAGAGCAACTCGTCGCCGCCGACGATGTCGATAACGGCCTGTCGCGATCGAGCGTATTCATCGGCAATGAGCTGCCAGATGTGCTGGCTGCCTTCGGCCGAGGTCGCGAGTTTGGCATAGTGCTGGCCGATGTACATGTCGCTTTTCGCCAGCGCTAATGCGGCGTTGTCGATCGCGGCCTGAAAGAACGGCCACTCGCGATACAATTGGCCGACCAGTTTCCAGGCCTCGGCGTCGTGTTGTTGAATGTCGGCGAGCGCCGTGCCCAATCCGTACCAGGCCGGGAGCAGGCAGCGGTTTTGCGTCCAGGCGAAGACCCAGGGAATGGCCCGCAGATCGCTCACCACGCGCTTACCGCGACGCCGAGCGGGTGCGAGCCGATGTTCAGGGTTTCGATCTCGTCGATCGGCGTCGCCCGTTCGAAGTAGGGAACAAAGCCCGGCTGATCGACCAGCTCGCGGTAGGCCTGGAACGAACGCTCGGCAAGCCGCTCCAGGAGCCGCTTCCACTCGGGCCTGATATTGAGCGGTGGCAGATTACTGGCCACCAGCGTGGCCCAAGTGACTTGTTCCAAATGCCGGTAGGCAACCTGCACGTCGTCGTAGCGTTCGGCCAGCACTTCACCTTGCTCGGTGAGCCGCAGCGATCCGCCCAGGGCATCGGGTGGGAGCGACAGAATTCCCCGGGCGGCCGGGCCGCCGCCGCGCCCAAAGATCCGCCCCGGCCGTGAAAGAACACCACCTGCACGCCGTGCTTGCGGGCGACGGCGCACAACTCGTCCTGGGCTTTATACAAACCCCAGCAGGCCGCCATGTAGCCGCCGTCCTTGGTGCTATCGGAATAGCCGACCATGACCATCTGGCGTTTGTCCTGCCGGGCCAGGTGTTCGGCATAGGCCGGCAATTCGAGCATCGCGGCCAGCGTCTCGGGCCCCGTTTTCAAATCGCCGATCTTTTCAAACAACGGGGCGATTCGCAGGGCGGCCGATGTGCTCGAACCGGCCGGTTCGCCCGCTTCAGCGCAGGCTCGGCGCCACAGCCACAGCACCGTCAGCGCGTTGCTCGGCCAGCGAGCCATGCTGATGATGAAGGCGCCGATCGAATCGCGCCCAAAGCGGGTCACCGTCAGGTGCAACAGTTCGAACAGCCTGACCGTTTCGACCGTCAGCGGTTCGAGTTGCTCGAGCCGCAACGGCGAGCGCTGGTTCAAAGTGCGGGTCAGCAACTCCACTCGTTCGGGTTCGGCCAGATTGGCAAAGTCGTCGGCCAGGCCCAACTGCCGGAAGATCTCGGTCATCACTTCGCGCAGCCGGCCCGATTCCTGGCGGATGTCGAGTCTCGTCAGGTGCAATCCGAAGGTCTGCACCAGGTCATAGGCCCGTTGCAGGCCGGAGCCCGCAGGCAAGGCGCCATGACGGGCACGGACGGCCGTGACGAGCCGGGCCAGATCCTGTTCCAGGTCGCGGCCCGTGCGATAGGCGCCCGCCGCCAGGCGTTCGTGCAGGGTCTTGGCCCGCGAGCGCTCCAGCCGCCATTCGATGCGTTTCAGCCAGCGGCGATAGACTTCGCGCGGCGTGACCGGCGTCAACGTGTGCTCCAGGTCGGGCCATTCGCGCACGGAAGCTTCCAATAGCGCCGTTAGTTCGTCGCGTTCGACTTCGGCCGGCTCGTAGGCCACGGTCAGGAAGTCGTACATCTGCTTGACGAGCACCAGGTGCTGATTGATGGCTGCATCGCGCAGCCAGAGCAAGGTTCGTTCCGTGACGTCGGTCGTGACGTGCGGATGGCCGTCGCGGTCGCCGCCGATCCAGGAACCGAATCGCAGGAAGCCTGGAACGCGGAACTCGTGGCCCGGATAGCATTCGGCCAGCGCGGCGCAAGGCGCCGTAAACGCGCGGCACGACTTCCACCAGCCGCGGCATGATCGACAGCCCGCGAGCCACTTCTTCCAAAACCGTGGGGCGCGAGGGCGCAGCATTTCCGTCTGCCAGAGGACGATCAGTTCCGACCGCAGGCCGGATTCCAGCTCCTGACGCTCGCGCGGCAGCAGGTCCGGCCGATCGAGCTCCTGGATGGCCTGCCGCATGCGGCGCAATCGGCGCGGAACGAGCGGCGTTTGGCCTCGCTGGGATGGGCGGTGAACACCAATTCGATGTCCAATTTGTCGAGCGCCGTTTGCATCTGTTCGGCCGACAGCCCTGACTTATGCAGGGCGGCGATGGCTGCGGCAATCGACTCGCCAATCGGCTGCGGGTAGACCTGGGCCTCGCGATCGCGCAGGACGCGGACGCGGTGCCGGTCTTCGGCGATGTTGGTAAGATCAAAGAACAGGCTGAAGGAGCGGACTACCAGTCGGGCGTGCTCGGGATCGAGCGATGCCACCCGCGCGGCTAAACGGCCTTCGGCCCCCGCCACGTTCTGGCGGCGGTCGCGAGCCAAATGGCGGATTTCTTCGACAAGCTGGTACGAGTCCGGCCCTTGGCGCTCGAGGATGATTTCTCCCAAGAGCTGACCCAACAGCCGTACGTCTCGCCGCAGCAACTCCTCGGTAACCATAGGTGCAGATTCCAAGTGTAGGAAATTGAAGGGAAAGTTCACTTCTTGTGCCAAATTGGCGAAATCAGCATTGGCAGGCAGAATCCCCGGCAAATCCGGGGTATTTCCGCTTCGACCGTCAGCTTCGGATGCCGGCTTGAAGGGTCGGCGGGCAGCCGGTGCTGAAAGTCTGGGCAAGCCCCCCACACGCGAATCTAACCCGGCAGCAGGTGTTCGCGTAGGGCCTGCGGGTCGACTTCCACGCCGAGCCCTGGCCCGGTGGGGACTGAAATTCGCCCATTTTCGGCCCGGAGCGGAACGGCCAGGATGCTGGTTTCCAGGAATTGCGGGCCGTTGAGTGCCGCGGGAACTGCGAGGTTTCCAGCCCCGAACAGGATCAGCGAGGCGGCCAAGGAGAGGTCGGGGTCGGTCAGCCCGCTGGCATAGAAGAGCAGACCGTGCCGTTCGAGCAATTCGACGATTCGCCAGCTCTCGGCCAGTCCACCGCTACGGGCAACTTTGACCGCCACGCCATCGAGCAGTTCCAAGGCGATGAATTCGGCCAGTTCGATGGAGGATACGATGCCTTCGTCCATCAAGATCGGCAGCGCGGCTTGCTGCTTGAGCCGGCGATAACCGCCAAGCCGATTGGCCGGCAGCGGCTGCTCGAAGGCGGCGATACCCAGATCCGCTAATCGCGGCGCGATCTGAAGCGCCGTGGCCTGGTCGTAGCCGCCGTTGGCATCGACCCATACGTGACCGTCGCCAGAAAGTTCTTTGAGCCTTCGGCAAACCAGCAGATCGAAGGCCGCGTCGGGAGCCACTTTCAGATTGAAGTTGCGATAGCCACGGGCGTGGGCCGCGGCGACGGATGCTGCCAATTCTTCGAGCGTGCGCGGGTTCAATGTCCAACTGAGTTCAATTTGTGTGCGGCCGGGCCCCCGGCCCCAGCGCGGCTGCCCCTTGCCCCAGCAGCTTGCCAGTCAGATCGATCAGGGCCAGCTCGATGCCGGCCTTGCAGATCGGTTGCCCGATGGAAAAGCTTCCTGCGATGGCCTGGTTCATCAGGTCCGCGAGTCGCTGGTGATCGAACACATTCTGGCCGATGAGTTCGGGAGCCAGGTAGCCGTCGATCGTCGAACGGACGGTGTCCAGCGTTTCGTAGCTCCAGCGCGGCGTCGGCACGCTCTGTCCCCAGCCAATGCTGCCGTTGTCGGCCGTGATCTTGACGACCACAGCCGGCCGACCCGACGGGCGGCCCTGGCTGTTCTCGAAGAACTTGAATCGCCCACTGACGGGGTAATTGATGGCGAATGTTTCGATGCGGGCGATTGTGGCGTTCATCGTACGGGAGCGCTCAGAGAGCCGGTCTCAGTCATCGAACACCAGCGCCACGGCTCGGCACCAGCCGGCACTGGCCTTTTCGATCTTCACGGGCAAGCAGGAAACATAGAAGCCGTGCGGCCGTGGGATTTGGTCGAGGTTGGCCAGCTTTTCGATCTGGCAATACTCCCGTTCAATGCCGGCGAAATGGGCCGGCCAGATGAAGCGGCCATCACCCGTGCGGCGATAGTCGGCTACCATGTCGGCGAATGGGCGATCGAGCGTGTAGGCATCGATGCCGATCACCTTCACGCCCTGTTCGACCAGCCACAGGGTTCCTTCGCGGCCCAGGCCGGGCTGAGCGAAATAGTCGGGCGAGTCGAGCCGTTTGTCGGCGCCGGTTTGCAGTAGAACAATGTCGAGCGGCCGAAGCGTGTATTCGATCCGCAGTAGCGCTTCGCGGAGATCGTCGACGGTAATGAAATCGCCGGCCGCTTTGTGACGCATGTCGAGCACTACGCCCGGCGCCAGGCACCATTCCAGCGGCACTTCGTCAATGCGCCGGGCTGGCTGGCCTGCCGACGTCGGGCCGTAATGGTAGGGCGCGTCGACGTGGGTGCCCGTGTGGGTGATGGCCTGGATCTCTTCGATGGCCCAGCCCAGACCGTTGGAATAGACCAGATCCTCGCTCTTCACGCCGAAAAACAGCCGCATCTGAGCGAGGCCCTCGCCCGTGTGCTCAACATAGCGAATCTGGGCCGGCATTGGCTCGCTGGCCGCTTCATGGGCCAGCGGCACGCTCAGGTCGATGATACGAGGGGGGCGAATCATAGGGGCGCTCCAGAATCGGGGCATTTGCTCTATAAGGTAGCAAAAACGAGCCCGGATTGCAGTTTGCGGCGAGACCGCTGGTGCCCTGGATTGCGGAAAGGGGAGTTGCAGCCGAAAATGACCGCGCATCGAAACCCGCCGTATGACACAATTGTGACTGGGGCGGCGCACCATTTTGTTGTACGGATCGTAGATACCGACGGGTCGCGGTTTTTTTGTTTGCTGTTTGATCTACCGAATTAGTGCCCACGGCGAAGCTGCCAGTCGCCCTCAACGGCTTTGAAGTCGCAATCATGAAGCTCGTCGTTCTCGGTTCGACCGGTTATCACCCCAACGAGTCGCGTCAGACGGCCTGCTTGATGCTGCCGGAGCTAGGCGTGGTTTTGGATGCGGGAACCGGGATGTTTCGCGTTCGCGATTGGCTGGCCACGCCGCGGTTGGACATCTTTCTGACGCACGCGCACTTGGATCATGTTTTCGGGCTGTCGTTCCTGTTCGACGTGCTGGTCGGCCACGAAGCGACGGTCGTCACGGTGCATGCCCAAGCCGATAAGCTGGCGGCGATCGAAGAGCACCTGTTCAGCCCGTTGCTATTTCCGGTCGCCCCTCCCTGCAAATTCGAACCGCTCACAGAAAGTTTCGAACTCCCGGGCGGCGGGAGGCTGACACATTTTCCGCTGGAACATCCGGGCGGCACGGTCGGCTTTCGCCTGGACTGGCCCGATCGCTCGCTGGCTTATGTGACCGACACGACGGTGCGCGCCGACGCCCCCTATCTGGACGCCATCCGCGACGTCGATGTCTTGCTGCACGAATGCTATTTTCCCGACAGCGAGCAAAAGATGGCCGAACTCACGGGGCATAGCCACATCACGCCGGTTGCTGAGCTAGCGTGCGAAGCGAATGTGGGGCGGTTGGTGCTGGTACACGTTTACCCGCTGAGCAATGAGCACGATCCCATCGGCTTGGAAGTGGCGCGGCGCATCTTTCCGGCGACGGAAATCGCACACGATCGAATGGAGATCGAGTTCTGATTACTTGCGGCGTGCGGCGGGAAAGTCGATGAAGACTTTCAGTGAGCCGTCGCGGCGCTGGTGAAAGAGCTCGAAGGCGGCTTGAATGTCGGCCACCGGAAAACGGTGGGTAATGACCGGCGCCACGTCGATCCGTTTCTCGGCGATCCAGCGCATGGCGAGCGGAAAGTCTCGCTTGAAATCGGGATTGATGCTGGCGTGGATGGTGATGTTCTTGAGCATCACTTCGCGCCAGCGAACGCCGTCGATCACGGCCGTCGGCACGCCGAAATAGAGAATCCGCCCCCCCTTGCGGCACAGATCGGTACACAGGTTCAAGGCTTGTTCGCGGTGGCCCACGGCCTCGATGACGATATCCGCTCCGGCGCCGCCGGTGATCTCTTGCACGGCGGCCACGGGATCCTGCTCCGCGCCGTTGACGATGCGCGTGGCGCCCATCCGCGGGCTGGTCTTCAGACGAGATTCGAGCCGGTCGATGGCGATGATCTCTCGCGCCGATGTTGCGCAGCGCCGCATTGAACAACTGACCGATCGGCCCTTGGCCGACCACGGCCACGTCGAGATCGAGCAGGTTGGGAAGTTTTTTCAAGGCAAACAGGACTGTGCCCAGCGGTTGGGCCAGCAGGGCATGGTCGTCGCAGGTGCGCGGGTCGAGCGGAATTGCCCGCTGCTGGCTGACGCAGAACCGTTCGAACAGGCCTTCCTGGTTGACCGGCACGCAAAGCACGCGCTCGCCGGGGCGGAATCGCGAACCGTTGGTATCGACCACGGTGCCGATCATCTCGTGCAGGGAATGGCCCACCACGGGCGGGTACTCAGGGTAGTCGGCCTCGAAGTACAGCAAGTCCGAACCGCACAAGCAGCCCAATTCAGGCTGGAAGATGATTTGGGCTTCGCCTTCGGCCGGCCGGCTGGCGAGTTTCGGTTCCGGAACGTCAATCAGCCGGATCTTGCCGGGCGCGTAGATTTCACCTGCAAACAAGGAAGGTTCCTTTCCGAAGAATCGAAGCTGTAGGTTGGTGGGCGGGGCGAGTTCGCTGGAGTCACCGCGAAGCCGCATTGTAACCGCCCGGGCTCAAGGTTTCTCGCGTCTCCGAAGAGGGGGCTGATGCCCCTGTTCCCTCAAGCAGCGGCATGGCGACGCGGAACCGGGTTTGTCCTGGAATCCGCTCGCAAATCGCAGTCATTGTTACAACTTCGTAATCCCAGGTCGACGTGATTCTCCGTTCGCGCCCAGGTATTGGCCTAGCATTCCCTCCGGGGCCGGTGGAGGATGATGCGCGAGGCGGGAATGCACGTGTTGCGAGTCCGACGGTGGGGCGCGCTTGTTCGTAGCTGGCGTGCGAGCGATCTGCCGCCGTGGTTGCCGTAAGGCGAGTGGGCATCGGCAATTCGCGTTGGATTGTCAGTTGCGATCATGTTGCGGCGATAGTGCGCCAGCACCGGAATCTCGCTCGAGAATCCCACCGGCGTACGTGGGAAACCACGACCCAATCAACGACTCAAGCCGAAAGGCATTTGACCGATGAGATTTGATCTGCGCGATGTGGCCCGGATGCTGAAAGTTCCGGAAGCCAAGGTTTACCATTGGATCAACGAAGAGCACTTGCCGACTCGGCAGGTCAACGGCAAGTACTGCTTCGATCAGGCTGAGTTGCTGGAATGGGCAACGATGAAGCGCGTCAGCATTCCGACCGAGGCGTTTTACGAGAACGATAATCAGGCCGTGGAAGTCAATCTGGCCGCCGCAATAGAGCAGGGAGGGGTCTACCGCGATCTGGCGGGCGCCGACAAGGCAGCAGTGCTGCGGGCGATGGTTGACGCGATGCGGTTGCCGGCCGACTTCGACCGGGCCTCGTTGTTGGACTTGTTCCTGTCGCGCGAGCAACTCGGCTCAACAGGCGTCGGCGATGGAATTGCCATTCCCCACCCTCATCACCCGGTCATTTTGCCGGTGAACCGCCCGAACGTGTCGATCTGTTTCTTGGCCCGGCCCTTGGAATTTGGGGCCGCCGACAAGAAGCCGGTGGACACCATGTTCGTGCTGATCAGCCCGACCATTCGCGTCCACATGCAGATGCTGGCGCGTATCTCGCGGGCCTTGGGGGACGTGTCGGTCCGTGAACTTCTGCGCGCCCGTGCCAGTGAATTGGAGATCATTGCCGCAATCCGGCAGGTCGAGTTGGCCTTCGATGAACCTGCGGCTGCCGCTCCGGCGGTTTAGCATGCGGCCTGAACTCATGGCGGGCATGGGCCGGAGCCAAGCCGCCCGGCAATCACTTGGGCAACTGGCACTTGGGCAACTGCTCATTGGCCTAAACGATTTCGCGACGTAGTGCCAGTGTCTTGTGGTTCGATGAGCTACGGCATACATTCCTGGGGGCACGGAATCCCATACGACGCTTGGCGTGCATCGGACGTCACGAGGTTCGTTGGAAACCAGATGAGCACCGCGACTCTGCAAAGCCGGCCCCATAATCAGCGCGTGCCGCTGGCCGAAATTCCGACGGTCTCGTTCGATGAGTTTCGCGAGTCGATCCTGCATGGCATCGCCCGGGCGCCCTCGTGTCGGCCTTGTTCGGCAAACCGCAGGGCGACGGCGTGGAATTGTTCGCCGTTTTGACGTATAGCGCCGATGGCACCTTGGCTGTCGTTCGCACGCACGTCGGCGACAGCTATCCTTCGCTCACGCCCGATTGTCCGCAGGTTCACTGGTTCGAACGTGAAATTGCCGAACAATGGGGCGTGGTGCCGGTTGGCCATCCTTGGCTCAAGCCGATTCGCTTTCATCCGTCGTATCGCCCTGGGCACGATGCCTGGTCGCGGGCCGTGGGGGACAAGATTCTCTGCTCGGTCACGGATTTCTTCCGCGTGGAAGGCCAAGAGATTCACGAAGTGGCTGTCGGGCCGGTGCATGCCGGCGTTATCGAGCCGGGCCATTTCCGTTTCCAGTGCCACGGCGAGCATGTGTTCCACCTGGAGATTTCGCTGGGCTATCAGCACCGCGGGGTCGAGCGGGCATTGTTGGGCGGTCCGAACAAGCGGACGATTCATTACATGGAAACGCTGGCCGGCGACACGTCGGTCGGCCATGCCACGGCCTACTGCCAGGCCGTCGAGTCGTTGTCCGGCGCGCAACCTTCTTTGCGGGCTCAGGCGCTGCGGGGCATCGCCTTAGAGTTGGAGCGGCTGGCCAACCATACGGGCGACATGGGCGCGCTGGCCGGCGACGTCGGCTTCCTGCCGACCCAGGCCTTCTGCGGCCGGCTGCGAGGCGATTTCCTCAACGCCACGGCCCTGATTTGCGGCAATCGTTTTGGCCGCGACCTGGTGCGGCCCGGTGGCGTCATCTTCGACGTCGATAAGCTGCGCGCCGAACAACTGCAAAAGCGACTGGCGCCCGCGCTCGATGACGTGGCCGGTGCGCTCGACGTGCTGTGGAAGTCGCGTTCGGTCCAGGCTCGTTTCGAAGACTGCGGCCGAGTATCGCAGGAGACGGCTGAAGCGTTGGGACTGGTGGGCGTGGCGGCACGCGCCTGCGGCCTCGATCGCGACGTGCGTCACGATTTTCCGTCGGGCATCTTTCGCTTCGCCTACGTGCCGATTTCCACTTGGCACACCGGCGACGTGTTTGCCCGGGCCTATGTGCGGGCCCTGGAGATTCAGCGGTCTGGCCAGTTCGTATTGCGGCAGTTGCCGACCATTCCGGCGGGACGCACGCAAGTCGCGGTCGGCGCGCTTGCGCCCGATTCGCTGGTGGTGTCACTGGTCGAAGGTTGGCGCGGCAAGATCTGCCATGTGGCGATCACCAATTCCGAGGGGCGCTTCGCGCATTACAAGGTCGTCGATCCGTCATTTCATAATTGGGTCGGGCTGATGATGGCCTTGCGCGATCAGCAGATCTCCGATTTTCCGTTGAACAACAAGAGTTTCAACCTTTCCTACTGCGGTCATGATTTGTAAGCGCGGCGCGATCGAGTGGCGCTGCGGCCGACCGATTTCTCTGGAACTGCTCGCATGCTGAACATCATCAAGGAGCGCTTGGAGCAGGGGCACCGCACCAGCCGTTATCCGGCCGAACAGCCGCAATTGCCGGATCGGCTGCGAGGGTTGCCGCTTCTGGATTCGAAACTTTGCGGCGAAGGCTGCCAGGCCTGCGCCGAAGCCTGCCCAACCGATGCTTTGATCCTGAAGGCCGGCGAGTTGCAGCTCGACATGGGCCGCTGCCTGTTCTGCACCGACTGCATGCGGGCCTGTCCGGAAGGCGCCATTACCTACTGCCAGGACTATCGTCTGGCGACCCGCACCCGCGAGCAGTTGGTAATCAACGGCCGGTCATTGGAATTGGCCGAGGCGCTCGACGAAAAAACCCGTAAGCTCTTCGGCCGGTCGTTGAAGCTTCGCGAAGTCAGCGCGGCGGGTTGCAACGGCTGCGAGGCCGACGTCAACGTGCTGGGCACGCTGGTCTTTGACCTGGGGCGCTTCGGAATACAATTCGTGGCCTCACCACGGCATGCCGACGGGCTGTTGATCACCGGCCCGGTTTCGGAAAACATGCGCACCGCGCTGAAGGATACGTACGACGCGGTGCCGTCGCCAAAGATCGTGATTGCCGTGGGAGCGTGTGCCATTTCCGGCGGTCCCTACATTGGTCATTCCGAGGCCCACAACGGCGCCGATAGTATCGTTCCGGTCGATTTGTACATTCCCGGCTGTCCGCCGCATCCGTATACGATTCTCGACGGACTTCTACGTCTTCTGGGCCGGCGCGAAGCCGGCGCTTAGGCGGCCGAAAATCGACCAGGTCCTGGTCGCCGTGGCGACGGATTGGGCGTTGGCCATTCAGCCTGCCCATTGCTGCGGAGGCGTTTTAGCGGAGCAATCGTAAGAACTCGTTCGGTCTCTCGCGATTCGCCTACGCTGGGCCTTTTTGGTACGTCGATTGCTCTTTTGACGAATGTTTCCTTGACTGCTCGCGCGCACCCTCGGCGGGGCGAACGCGGCGTTGCTGACTATTGGAAATCCTCTCAAGAGGCGTATGTTATGCCACTCGTTCAAGGTGGGCCGCCCGAATGGATCTGGGAGCGAACAGCCGATCCACTGAAATGGCAATTGACGCCTTCCAAGAGCCTGGAAGGCCACACGGTTTACGAACTGCGTTTGTCCTGTGGTTTGGGGATCATGCGGTTGCAATTCTTCACGCCCGAAGAACTGCGGAATCTCCGACAAACCATTGCCGAGACGCTAGAATAGCCGCGATACTTGTGCGGCGAACGGCACGCTCTGATGGGCGCGGTCGGCGCCAGGGTCGACCGCGGAGCAACCGTTCATGTTTCAGGACATCTGGCAACTCGCCCTGGCTGATCTGCTCGAATTCCTGCCCAAGCTCGTTTCCAGCCTGCTGATTTTCCTGTTCTTCTGGATGGCCGGTAAAGGCGCCGCACGGATCGTCTCCAATTTACGCCGACTGCGTCACGTGGCGCCGGAATTGGCCCTGTTGATGGCGCGGACCGTCGAGCTGTGCCTGTTTGCCTTCGGCGCGATCACGGCCTTGGACACGCTGGGCATCCACGTCACGATGCTCGTGGCCGGCTTGGGCCTGACCGGATTCGCCGTCGGGTTTGCGCTTAAAGACGTGATTTCCAATGCCTTGTCGGGCATGCTGATCATCATTTTCCGCCCCTTCAAGAATGGCGATCGGATCTCCGTCTTCTCCAGCATTCCTTTCGAAGGCGAGGTCGTCGATATTAATCTCCGCTACACGGTGCTGGACAGCCAAGAGCGGACGGTTTTCATTCCCAATTCCATCCTGTCGACCAACGCCGTCATCGTCAGCAAGCCAAAACTGCCGGTGGATGAGCCGCCGGCATCGACGAGCGGCTGACAGCGCAGTCGCCCCGGGGTTTTTCTGGCGTGCGGGAAAAAATGCCGCTGGTAGTCGTTGGATCGCAACTTCTACATCGCGGTAAGTAGATGAACCCGGCACTTGAAATCGCTAAGAACTTTCCACACTGCGACGAGCACAGCGATCAGTCGTTTCTCGGAATCCTTCATAAGGGCAGGATCTGGGACGCGGCGGAGTATTGGAAGTATGAGGCGGCGCTGTATGGACTGGCCCAAATGTTCCGCGGCTCGCCGGAACTTCCCCGGGAGCTCGCTTGGCGTGTGCTACGGATCTTCAGCCACGCAATGCTCTTGATCGGTTGTCATTACGACTCCCGTGATTCGTGCCGAATCCGTAACCTTACAGACGATCAGGTGGGCGAGTGGCGAGAGCGGTTGCAGCTGGTGAACGAGGGCTTTTTCAAAGGTGAAATGCCAAATCAGGGCATCTTTGAAATCGACAATCCCCTTCTGATCGAAGAAGGTAAGTAATCCAGCCGTCTCATCGGGCTACCTCCGTAGATCTGGTACCGGGTCACGACGGCATTGTTCACTCGCCAATTACTCAAGTGCGGAGCGTCTGAGCCTTAGAAACTTCGCGGTCAATCCGCCACGCTCTTGCTTGATGAGCTCTCGGATGGCCCTGGCCGTGACTTTTGGATCATCGGTCGGGCACAGGGAGCATGCCATGATGCGGCGTCTTGGATTCGTGAAGCACGCGAAAATGCTTTACGTTTTGCGTGAGCACGGCCCTCTGCTGAGCCGCAGCGAACTCAAGAACCGCCCAATCCTCGATTCCGTCGCCACGCTTATCGGTGCTGATTTCCCGCACCGTTATTACGTCATATCCCAAGCGGCGAAGGCGGTAGACGATTTGAACTGGAAATTGCTCGTCTGCGAGAAGGCGAGTGGGGATTTTACGCGGTCTCGTTTTCGACAATCTGCCGTTCAACCTCTTCTCTGTGGGCTTCCGCGTACACCATTGCCGCTCGAATGCCCTCGGACGAAAGAGCCGGATACGTCTCTATAAGATTCTCTTCCGTGCATGCGGCCCAACGCCATTTGGCGATCAGCCAAACGGGAATTCTGGTCCCACAGACAATGGCATCGCCGCCGCAGACCCGCGGCTTACTGATGATCCATTCGTTGCCTTGCGGAAGAGGTACCTGACCGTGGGCCGGCGGAATGTGGCTGTGATTCTGCTGCTCGGCCATGGGAACCGACCCGCTCGTTGAGGTGGTGCGCCACAGTCTGTGCCACCGTCTGGTCACTTGCGGCGTGCATAATATACAAGACAATTATAGCCCTCGATTGTATGCCGCATAGCCCGAATATAGCCCGGCTAGTAATCGTCCCGACGACCGTCGTTGACTACCGACGAGGTGGCAATCGGATTAGAACCCATGGCGGTTTGGCGGCTCGTCTTCCGACATAGCCAGCCCAGTGCCGGGCGTGCTATGCTCAGATCCTGTTTGGGGGAGAATCCACGCTCACGAGACTCAACGCGCATGGCCCAGCTAACTCCTGCCGAAGAACTTGGCCTGAGCGGACTGAGCCTCGACGGCCGGATCCGCCAGGTATTCTACGGCCTCGACTCGGCCAGCGTCGTCCAACTGTTGGAGCAGTTCGAGGCCGAAGCCTTTCGCCGCGGCTTGATCTATTATCGCGATGGAAAGCCCGAATCGATTCGCGTCATGTTGCGGCCGATCGGCGTCATGCCCGAGCAATTGGCCTATCTGAATTTCGTTTCGATTTCGATTCTCAATGCGCTGAAACGACTCCCCGATCTGTATCTGGAAGACGAGACGGTGCGAAATGCCGTGCCGCTGGCGGCGGACGAAGACCAGTGGTTGCGGGAGAATTGGTCGGCGAATCTGCGCGAGAACAATCCCGTCTTCGGCCGGCTCGACGCCATGGTCGATTTCACCAGCCCGATGTGGAAGGATTCGCTCCGCTTCGTCGAGCCGAATTTGTGCGGCGTGGGCGGGTTGCACCTACGGTCCGATGGCCGAACAACTGCTGGCCGACCTGGTGCTGCCGGTCATTCGTGCCCGCGACCCGCAATTGCAGATGGAAGTCGGCCAGGATCTGCGGGAGCTGTTGATGCAGGAAGTCGCTCGACCACCTGGAATCCATCGGCCGGCCGGGCCGCAACCTCTGTTTCATCGAGCCGAAATTTGCCGGCGAAGGTCCCGACGAGCAGCAGGCCCTGGCCGAGTATTACCACGAGCGCCACGGCATGCGGGTCATGCACGCCGACCCGGCCGAGCTGTACCTCGAAGGCGGACGAGGTCCGTTACGAAGGGCACGTCGTCGACCTGGCCTACCGCGATTACGAGGTCCACGACTTGCTCGGCCATGGAGCGCCGAGGGCGTCGACATCGTCCGATCCGCGCGGCTGTTCCGCGAGAACCGCATCATCTCGTCGATCAGCCGGCGATTTCGATCACAAGAGTTGCTGGGAAATCCTGACCGACCCGCAACTCATGGCCCGCCATTTCCAGGCCGAAGAGCGGCAGATCTTTCGCCGCCATATTCTCTGGACGCGCAACTGTCCGACCGCGGCAGACAGTCCTGCCGGACGGCGACACGGGCGACCTGGTTTCGTACGTGCGGTCGGAGCAGCGAATTGCTGGTGCTCAAGCCCAACCGTTCGTACGGCGGCGACCGCGTGCTGATTGGGTCATCTGCTCACGCAGCCCCAGTGGGACGCCGCCATCGACGAATCGCTCGCCGAACCCAGGTGACTGGGTCGTGCAACGCCTGGCCAATTTGCCGGTCAACGAGTTTCCAGTCGTCGACGCAGAAGGGCAGCTGCATCTCGAGCCGTTCTATACCGTGATGGGCTTTGCGCCGACGAAATATGGTGTGGGGATCGTGGGCCGGGCATCGCAAAAGCAGGTGGTCAACGTGGCCCAGCGCGGCGGCATGTGTGCGGTGTTGATTGGACGTCCGCCCGGAAGGTTGCACGGCCCCGACGTCCGCCGAGCGTCCATGGGGACGGGAACGTAAAGACTGATCGACCATGCGAATTCCGCGACGTGTGGCAAGAGTTTCTGGCATCCGTTTTCCGTAGCCCAGCCATTTATGGCTGGGGATTTGGAAGGCCGGAATGAGTTGTCCAGTTCCGATTCTCGCCGCCCTAGGGCGGCGAGAATCGGGACTGGAAAGGACGCGGGGAAGTACGATGTCCCAGCCATAAATGGCTGGGCTACGGAAAGAAATCATTGACCCTTTCGCGGCCAGAATAACTTGCCACGCACATTCAAGCCGGGCTCGACCAAGTCATGCCTTTGGGTTAAGCTGGACGAGCCGCGAAAAGTGCCGAGAAAATGGCGTTTTTCGCATCTTGTTCGAAACTTGTGGGAAATGTGCGTCGATCGTCGGGCCGCGTGATTGCAAAACTGCCGAAACGATTTGGATTCGGTTGGGTAAAACGCGTAGACGGCAATGGTTTGGTTGCAGAAACGAAACCTCGTCCTAACAGAAGGCTAATAATTCCATGCTATCCCTGATGCCTGGAAACGCACCCGCCGTGTTGCAGAGCACTCTTATGAATCGCGAACGGATCCTCGTCGTCGATGACGAGGAAGATCTGCTTGAACTGGTGAACTACAACCTGACCAAGGAAGGCTATCGAGTTACCTGCGTGGCTTCCGGCGAACAGGCGCTTGAAGGAAGCTCAAACTTCGCAGCCCGACTTGATCGTGCTCGATTTGTTGTTGCCGCGCGTCGACGGGTTGGAATTGTGCCGGCTGTTCAAAGCCGATCCGCGCACCAAACACATTCCCGTGGTCATGCTGACGGCCAAGAGCGAAGAGTCGGACGTCGTGCGAGGGCTGGATCTGGGAGCCGACGACTACATTACCAAGCCTTTCAGCCCGCGGGTGCTGGTGGCACGGATTCGCAGTGTGCTGCGGCGCAAGCCTGCGAGCGCCGACCGAAAAGGACGAAGTCGCTCGAATTCACGAACTGACGATTGATCCCGGGCGGCACGAGGTGCACGTGGCCGGCACGGCGATGCAATTGACATTCACCGAATTCCGCTTGCTGCACTTCCTGGCACAGAAGCCGGGCTGGGCCTTCACGCGCTCGCAGATCGTCGACGCGGTCAAAGGCGAAGACTATCCCGTCACCGAGCGATCGGTCGACGTGCAGGTTACCGGTTTGCGCCGCAAACTTGGGCGACTGGGAACCTATATCGAGACAGTCCGCGGCGTCGGCTATCGGTTCAAAAAATAGCCATGCGCAAGAAACGGCTGCTGTGGCAGCTTTATCCCTCGTATCTGCCGATCACGCTCGCTAGTCCGTTGGCGGTGGGTGGGTTTGCCATCGTATTCGCTGCAGGAGATCCTGCTCGGATACCATTCGCCACAATCTCGAACAGCCGAGCTGCACTCGTCGACGATCTGATCGGGCCGCGTTTCGATCCTCGCGACGCGCGACGCTCGCGGACGATTTGCGATAACTTCGGCCGCACGATCGGCACCCGCGATCACGCTGCTCGACCGCCAGGGCAACGTGCATAGCGACAGCGAAGCCCACGACTCGCTGGAATCTCACAGCGATCGCCCGGAGGTCAAGGAGCCTTGACGGGCGATTTGGGCAGTTCCACGCCGTTTCAGCCGGACTCTGCAACAGGAAATGCTGTACGTGGCGCTGCCCATGATGCGCGACGGCCAAGTTGGTCGGCGTCGTGCGGCGGCCGTGCCGCTGACATCGATCGCGCAGCAACGTCCGATGCCTTCAGGCCACGGTGGCCACCGGCGGCCTGGTGATTGCCGCTGCTGGCGGCCGTGGTGAGCCTGGTCGTGGCGCGGCGAATCAGCCGCCCGATGGAAGAGATGCGGATCGGGGCCGAACGATTTGCCCGCGGCGAGTTGGGTTACAAGCTCGATGTGCCCGAATCGGAAGAGATGGCCGGCCTGGCCGAAACGCTGAACGTGATGGCGCAGCAGTTGCAAGAGCGCATCCGCACCATCGTCCAGCAGAAGAACGAACAAGAGGCCGTGTTGGCCAGCATGGTCGAAGGCGTGCTGGCCGTCGATACCGAGCTGCGCGTGATCAGCGTCAACAAGGCTGCCGTGGCCTTGCTGGGCAATCACGGGCCCCGAAGCCGCGGGCCGCAGCCTGCAAGAGGTCGTGCGCAACGCCGACCTGCGGCGGTTTGTCAGCCATGCCCTGATCTCGACCCTGCCGGTCGAAGGCGACATCGTCATGCGCGGCGAGCACCGATCGCGTGCTGCAAGCCCACGGCACCGCGCTGCGCGACGCCCGGCAGCACGGCATCGGCGCCGTGATCGTGCTCAACGATGTGACCCGCTTTCGCCAACTCGGAGGACATGCGCCGCGACTTCGTGGCCAATGTTTCGCACGAGTTGAAGACGCCGATCACGTCGATCAAAGGGTTCGTCGAGACGCTGCTCGATGGCGCGATGGAGAACCCGCAGGACGCCGAGCGTTTCCTGGGCATCATTGCCAAGCAGGCCGAACGGCTGAACGCCATCATCGAGGATCTGTTGCGACTGTCGGCCATCGAACAGTCCGAAGGGCGCGGCCGATATCGTGCTCGAACCAGGCCTGCGTACGCGAGGTGCTCGAAGCCGCGCGTTTACGATTGCCAGACGCCAGCGAGCGATCGGCACGTGGGCATCGACCTGGTCTGCGACTCGACGGTCGAGGCTAAGATGAATGCGCCGCTGCTGGAGCAGGCCATCGTCAACCTGCTGGAGAACGCCATCAAGTACAGCGAATCAGGAGGCGAAGTTCAGCTCAGGCAGGCCCCGAAAACGGCGAAGTCGTGATCGTCGTCAAGGATCAGGGCTGTGGCATCCCCCCGGAGCATCTGCCGCGAATCTTCGAGCGGTTTTACCGCGTCGACCGAGGCCGCAGCCGCAAGTTGGGGGGCACCGGCTTGGGGTTGTCGATCGTCAAACACATTGTCAACGTCCACCACGGACGCGTGCTGGTCGAAAGCATCGCCAGGCAAAGGAAGCACGTTCTCCATCCGGCTGCCACGTTGAGGAATGTGTGGAAATGTCCGCGGGGCAGGATGCCCTGGAGACTGGCGAGACTCTAATCATTCGCTAACATAGCGGTCCTACAATGCTTCATTGACCAGCCCGATTGGCAGCTCCGAAAGATTCGCATGAAGTGCTTTTGTGTTCTAGTTTTAGGCCTAGTTTTCTTGGCCCTGCCGGGTTGTTCTCCGCAGCCGGGTGCGCCGTCGAACGACGGCGACGATCATCAACGGCGCCGGTGCCACGTTCCCCTACCCGATCTATTCCAAGTGGGCCTACGCCTACGAAGCGGCGACGGGCGTCAAGATCAACTACCAGTCGATCGGCTCCGGCGGCGGGATCAGCCAGATCAAGAACAAGACGGTTGATTTCGGCGCCTCGGATTCGCCTCTGACGATCGAAGAGCTGAACGAGTCGAAGCTCGTCCAGTTCCCGCTGGTCGTGGGCGGAATTGTGCCGGTGGTGAATATCCAAGGAATCGCCGGCGACAAGCTGCGGCTCACTCCCCAGCTCTTGGCCGACATCTTTCTCGGCCGCATCAAGAGCTGGGACCACGCCGAATTGAAAGCCGCCAACCCCGAACTTGAAATTACCGGCCAAAGAGATCGCCATCGTGCATCGGGCCGACGGATCAGGAACGACCTGGATCTTCACCAGCTACCTGGCCGAGACTTCGCCCGACTGGAAGCAGAAAGTCGGCGTCGGTAAGAGCGTGAGTTGGCCGGCCGGCGTCGGCGGCAAAGGAAACGAGGGTGTTGCCGTCAACGTGAATCGCATCGATGGGGCGATCGGCTACGTCGAGTATGCGTTTGCTCTGCAGAACAAAATGCCCTACGCGCTGCTCCGAAGAACCGCGCCGGCAAGTACCCCGAACCGACGATCAGCTCTTTTCAGGCCGCGGCAGCCAATGCCGATTGGAAGAACGCCCCGGGCTACTACGTGGTGCTGGTCAATCAGCCGGGCGATGAGAGTTGGCCGATCACGGGCGCGTCGTTCATTCTGATCCATAAGGATCAGGCCGACGCGCGCATTGGCGACGTCTCTGCTGCGATTCTTCGATTGGTGTTATCGTTACGGGGCAAAAGATGCCGAATCGCTGGATTACGTCCCCATTCCGCTGAAGGTGGTCGACCTGGTCGAAGCGACCTGGGACCAAGAACTTCGCTCCGGCGGCAAGCCGGTTGCTCACTAACGCTACCCAGTCTTCTCGTGTCGCAAGGTCGTTCGCCCGTGCCTGCCACCACTGCCACGCCGCTTCCCGCCTTGTCGCCGGCCCAACGCCGCGTCGTGGCGGTGCCGCGGATCAATCGATGGCGATCTGGCGTTCCGTTGGCTGGCCGCGGCCTGCGCCTGGGTCGTGATCATCGTGGTGCTGGGCATTCTGTTCGAGTTGGTGCGCAACTCGCAGCTTTCGCTGGCCAAATTCGGTTGGAGTTTTCTGACCAGCGAGGCGTGGAACCCGGTTACCGAAGACTACGGCGCCGCCAGCAGCATCTTCGGCACCTTGGTCTCGACGGCCATTGCCATGCTCCTGGCCGTGCCGTTGAGCCTGGTCACGGCGCTGTTCCTGGTCGACCTGGCTCCGCCCGCGCGTGAGCCGCTTCGTCGGCGTGGCGCTGGAGCTGCTGGCCGCGATCCCGAGCATCATTTACGGCATGTGGGGGCTTGTTCGTCTTTGCTCCCTTCATGGCGAATTACGTGCAGCCGGCGCTGGCCGGCACGCTGGGAGAGCTGCCGCTGCTGGCCAGCCTGTTTCAGCCGCCGATGATCGGCGTCGGCATGCTCACCGGCGGCATCATCCTGGCTCTGATGATTCTGCCCTATATCTGCGCCGTCAGCCGCGACGTGTTTCGCATGACCCCGCCGATTCTGAAGGAATCGGCCTATGGCATGGGCGCCACCACCTGGGAAGTGACTCGCCAGGTGACGATTCCCTATGGTTTGCGCGGCATCGTCGGGGCCACGTTCCTGGGCCTGGGCCGCGCCATTGGCGAGACCATGGCCATTACCTTCGTGATCGGCAACGATCATAAGATGTCGACCTCGCTGTTTGCGGCCGGCAACACCATTTCCTCGACGCTTGGCCAACGAGTTCACCGAAGCCGCCGAGCCGATGTATCGCAGTGCGCTGGTCGAGTTGGGGTTGGTGCTGTTCGTCGTGACGCTGTTCTTCCAGGTGGCTGCGCACCTTTGGCTGCGCCATTGGGCACGTCCCGGGGACCGCGACGATGAGCCACGGCGCACAATCAGCACGATGAAGCCCCGCTCGATTGCCTGGCGCCGAGCCATGGACCGGATCGTCAAGGTGGTGGCCAGCTTGTCGGCCATGGTCGGACTGGTGGCCCTGGCCTGGATCCTGTGCGTGGTGATCGCCCGCGGAGCCAGTGCGCTCGATTGGTCGTTCTTCACGCAAGTTCCCCGGCCGCCCGGTGTGTCCGGCGGCGGTTTGGCCAATGCCATCCTGGGAACGCTGTCGATGACCGGCGCTGGGAGCGCTGATCGGCGTGCCGCTGGGCTTGCTGGCCGGCGTCTACCTGGCGGAATTCGGCAAGGCCTTCGCTGGTTGGCGCCAGCCGGTCCGCTTCGCCGCCAACATCCTGATGGGCACGCCGTCGATCCTGATCGGCGTGTTCGTGTACGCGCTGATGGTGCTTTCGACGGGGCATTTCTCCGGCTTTGCCGGGGCCGTGGCCTTGGCGCTGATCATCCTGCCGGTCGTGATTCGCACGACCGAAGACATGTTGTACCTGGTGCCCGACGCCCTGCGCGAATCGGCCTTGGCGCTGGGCGCGCTGCGCTGGAAAGTGACGTTGGGCATCGTCTTTCGGGCGGCCAAGTCCGGCCTGCTGACCGGTATCATCCTGGCCGTGGCCCGCGTCAGCGGCGAATCGGCCCCGTTGCTGTTCACCGCCCTGAACAGCCCCTATTGGATCAGTTCGCTGGGCAAGCCCACCGCCAATCTCACGGTGACGATCTTTCAATACGCCATGAGCCCCTACGACGACTGGCAGCGCATGGCCTGGGGTGCTTCATTGCTGATTACCGCCGGGGTGTTGTCCATGATGCTTCTGGCCCGGTTCATTGATTGCGCGGGAGGCAACAGCCATGGTAGTTTCGGAATCCCGGCCTGGAAGGCCTGCCGACGTCGCCGCCGCGCGATCCGCCGGCTGCCTCGAAGCCGTCGGCGGCGACTGCCGCAACCCCGCCCAGCAAGGTTTCGGTCCGCAACTTGAACTTCTTCTACGGCCAGCACCAGGCCCTGTGCGACAACAACATCGACATCTACGCCAACCGGGTCACGGCCATCATCGGCCCGTCCGGCTGCGGCAAGAGCACGCACATCCGCGTCTACAATCGGATCTTCGAGTTGTATCGCGATCAGCGGGCCGAAGGCGAGATCCTGATCGACGGCCAGAACCTGCTCGAAGAGCGGCACCGACGTGCTCGAACTGCGCAAGCGCGTGGGCATGATCTTTCAGAAACCCACGCCCTTTCCCATGAGCGTGTTCGACAACGTGGCCTACGGTCTGCGACTGCACAACCAGATGGCCAATACCGAACTGCGCGACCGGGTCGAAGTCGCCTTGCGGCGCGCGGCCCTGTGGGACGAAGTGCAAAACAAGCTGGAAAAGCCGGGCACGGCGCTCTCAGGCGGCCAGCAGCAGCGGCTGTGCATCGCCCGGGCGATCGCCGTCGAGCCCGAAGTGCTGTTGATGGACGAACCCTGCTCGGCCATCGATCCGGTCGGCACGGCCAAGATCGAAGATCTGATCGATAATCTGCGGGAGAGCTATACGATCATCATCGTGACGCATAATATGCAACAGGCGGCCCGCGTTTCCGATTACACGGCCTTCTTCTACGAGGGGCGGATCGTGGAGTTCGGCCCCACCAAGCAGATCTTCACCAACCCGGCCCAGAAGCAAACCGAAGACTACATCACCGGCCGCTTCGGCTGACGGCGTCTGCCACGGAAAGGCTCGTCAGTGTCGCAACATCTTCTCCGCCAGATCGACCATCTCAAGCAAAAGATTCTCTACATCGGCACCTGCGTCGAAGAGGCGATTGCCAAGGCCGTCGACGCCGTGGTGAATCGCGATCGGGAACTGGCGACCGAGGTCATTCAGGCCGACGACGAAATCGACCGGCTCGAAGTCGAAGTCGAAGAGGAGTGCCTGAAGACGCTGGCGTTGTACCAGCCGGTGGCGGCCGACCTGCGGTTCGTGATCGCCGTCCTCAAGATCAACAACGACCTGGAGCGGATCGGCGACCTGGCGACGAACATCGCCAAGCGGGCGTTCTACCTGGCCAACTGCCCGCACATCGACCTGATCCCCGATCTCCAGACCATGGCCGCCAAGGCGCAGTCGATGGTCAAAGCCAGTCTCGATGCGCTGGTGAACCACGACGCCCGCCTGGCCCGCAAGGTCCGCGAGGACGACGACGAGGTCGATAACCTGCGTCACGAGATTCAGGCCCGCGTCCGCGAGCGCATGCAGCAGCACCCGGAAGACTTCGAGAGCTGGTCGAAGGTGAATTCCGTCTCGCGTCACATCGAGCGCGTGGCCGACATGGCTACGAACATCGCCGAAGACGTGATCTACCTGACCGAAGGCTCGATCGTCCGCCACCGGCCGGAAGAATGAAGGCCGTTCAGGGGCGGAATAGAAAGAGCGCAGACCAATCGTCTGTTTCGTCGTGCTGGCGGGCAATGATTACCACCACGACACCACGAACACGACGCAAGAAGGTTGAACGAACGCGACTGCAAGCGAAGTGATCGTTCTCCTGCCAAAGGATGTTTCTGCGTTCGTAGTGACCGTGGTGGTTCGCCTTTCTCTGCAGTGCGTTATGAGCGCCGCCAACCACGAGGTTCCTCACTCCGCCTCTCGTACCATCGCGAGTTTGGATGTCACCGTGACGCCTTTGCGTATGCATCAAATCCCTTGACGGGCAGGCTGTTCACTTCGAACCCGACGGCCCCAAAATCTCCATCGGCCTTGTAGACCGTTTCCCACTCCGTCAGGCCGAAATTGAAATTCCTCGAAAACGTCGCGCCGACCTGCCCCGATGGCGAGATCTCGACGCTGCTGACTTCGTTCAAATAGAACCGAGGCTCGCCGCTGATGCGTCCTTTGGTGCTTGACTCAATAGCAACGGGCACCTGCATCGTCAGTTCGTAACGACCACCAAAATAAGCGACAGAGTTCCAGGTGCTGACCGAATCGCGCCCGGAGTACGTGATGTAGCGGCGACAGTCGCTGAACAATTGGTCCATCTGTAATGCGGGCTCGATCTGTGCAACTCCGTGGGCAGCGAATTCCTGGGGGCCGGAATTCGTCAAATTCGTCAAGATCCCGAAACCCAGAAAGAGGCCAAAGCAGGAACCCCACGTAATCGCGGGTAGAAGAAGCAGGAGAAAAATAACGGCCAACGGAGCGGCCAGCGGGTTTCGCCTTGTCCGATTGTCTTGCGAATCTGAGTTCATGAAGCAACCAGTCGTATTCGCTTGCCTGTGGATGGGCAGCAACTTATTGTGCTGCTTAAACATGCTTTCTACCCGAATGCCCGCCGGATCGCTGTTTGAGCACAAAATAAGAACCGCAGCTCCCGGTCGGGCGTAACACATGCAGCCGCGCTGCAGGCTCCGCGCCAGCGTGCCTCCCCATATGTTAGGGGGGTATTCGCGTTGTTTAACGCGCGGACGCAAGATTCCAGGGGCTCGCGGTAACACTTCTTCCAGACAACCCGAGTGAGTTGGCGGTCAGAGGATGGACGGCCCCCCAAATTCAAAATCCATCGACTGGCAGGCGACCCTGGCCCAGCACGAACGGTGGTTGCGCACCGTGGTGTTGGCGCGGCTGGGCGAGCCCCAGGCGGTGGACGAGGTGATGCAGGAGGTCGCCCTGGCGGCGGTCGAGCAGCGGGCTCCGCTGTCGGATCCCGAGAAGGTAGCTCCCTGGCTCTATCGGTTGGCGGTATTGCAGTCGCTGTTGTATCGCCGGCGGCGCGGGAGGATGCGGAAGTTGGCCGATCGTTTCGTGGCCCGCTTTCGCCCGACCGAAGCTGACTCGCGAACGCCCGACGCATTGGATTGGCTGCTGCTCGACGAGCGGCGTCAATTGGTGCGTCAGGCTTTGCGGCGGTTGCCGCCGCGCGACGCGGAGATCCTGTTGCTGAAGTACACCGAAGATTGGAGTTACCATCAGATCGCCGCCCACCTGGGCATTGGCCACAGCGCGGTCGAAGCCCGACTGCATCGAGCGCGAGAAATTGCGAAATGAGTTATCGGCTTTGAACGTGGCGGAAACGGTTTAATCAGAGTTCCTGGTTCTTGCGAAAAAGATTGGCGTCATGGTACACGATTTCAATTTCAACGCCGAAGACCAGCGGCGGATCGATTTGCTCGTCGACGGTGAATTGCCCTCGGAAGAGCGGCGCGATCTGCTCAACCGGTTCGAGCAGGAGCCAGCCGGTTGGCGGCAGTGTGCGCTCGCGTTTCTCGAAGCCCAAAGCTGGAGCGGCGATTTGCGGGCGTTGCTCAAAGAGCCCGCGCCGAAACCGACGCCTGCCGTGGTTTCGCGCGCGGTGTCTTCCGCGCCGCGAGGTTCAGGCTCCGGCTGGTTGCTGCCGTTCTATACCCTGGCGGCCGGCTTGCTCGTGGCCCTGGGCGTAGGCTTGGGCTGGCGATGGAACCCGCACCCGTCGACCGGCGGAGCGGCGGTCGATCTGGCCGGTTCGCGGAGCGGTTCTCCTTGGACCGTCAGTGGCCGACAGCCTGCGCCGTCACGACGATCGCAACCCTGGGGCAATGTGAACCTGTTGGTCGATCCCGGCAATAGCCGTGCGGATTCGCAGGTCCAGGTGCCGGTCGTCGAAGGGCCAGGGGTCGATGACCGTTGGCTGCGCGAGCAGCCTTCGCCCGTGCCCAGCGACGTGGTGCGAGCGTTGGAGCAATTGGGAAACCAGGTTCATCAACAGCGCCGTTTGGTGCCGTTCCGCTTGGACGACGGCCGAAAACTGGTGGTGCCCGTCGATCAGGTCGACGTACAGCCGGTTGATTTGCGAGCTTTTCAATAGAACGTTGACGAGGGACGCGTCATGCGCCGGGTAATTCGACCAACGCTGAAATTCTTCGGTTGTCTCGGGCTGACGGCTCTGGCGCTGGTCATGGGGCCGGTGGCTCCGGCGCAGATCGGCCGACGAGCTTGGCGCCGATGCCGCGGCCAGGCAGCCTCAGGCAACCGAGTTTTGGATCGGCGTGCATTGCGTACCGCTCGATGAACCTTTGCGGTCGCAACTCGATGTGAAGTCGGACGAGGGTCTGCTCGTTCGCGACGTGGCCCCCGACAGCCCCGCTGCGAGTGCCGGACTGCGGCGCAACGACATGCTCCTTTCGGCCCGCGGAAAGCGGCTGACGAGTGTCGCCGACTTGCAGCAGGCGGTCAACGAATCGTCGGCCAGTGAATTGAAGATCGAACTGCTGCGCTCCGGCAAGCAGGAAAACGTGACCATCAAGCCGCAGGCGCGTCCCGATCTGTCTTGGCCTGGCGCCGCGAATCTCCCTCCGCGCGAGCGGGAAGCCTTGCGACGCTGGATCGAACAGTTGCACCGAGGCGAAGGCCCACTACCTCCCATGGCCCTGCGTTTCTTTCATCCTGGCATGCTGTTGCCGCCCGGTGAAGCGGGCGAAGCCCAACTGCCGGACGATGCGAGCGTGACGATCTTTCGCCAAGGCAAGCAACCGGCCAAGATCACGGTTCGCCAGGGCGACAAGACCTGGGAAGCAACCGAGGACAAGTTGTCGGAGCTGCCCGACCATTTGCGGTCGGCGGTCGAGGCGATGCTGCCCCTCGCGCCGGGCCGAGCCATTAGCATGCCGCTGCCAGAACCCAAAGAGATTGGTCCCGATGGTGTGCCCGAAGGGGCCTCCCGCCTCGATCAACCACGGGCCGGCGACCGGCAACTCGAAGAGTTGAACCAGCGGTTGGATGAGTTGAGAGAGCGGCTGAATCGTTGGGAGAAGGAACGCTCCTCGTCCAGTGATCGGTAAGAAGATGCTTGGCCGCAGTCGCGCGGGCCTCAGTTAGCCCCTCCGCGTGTGCAGCGCAGCGGCACGATATTTCCGGTTGAGTGCGGCAGCGCAAGGCGAATTGCGAGGCCGCTTTAGCAGCAGTTACCGCACCTGCGAGTGAAAGCTTGACACCCCTCTGGGTCGAGCCTATTATCGACCTAAGAGGCTATTCGCCAACCATTTCCTTCTTCCGGTCGCCCCGGCAGGACCGCATATGGAGCGGTTTCCAGTCTGGCCGTGGCAAGGGTCGAATCTCCTCGCTGCGCCTGTTATTCCCTTGAGCTGCGCACATTAGAACATGAACATCATTGGCAAGATTCTGATCGTTCTGATCGTTGCGGCTGGAGGTGGGCTGCTCTATTTGGCGGCCGGCGTGCTCAAGGCCGAACAGAGCTGGCAGATGCGCGTGCGCGAATTCCAGCAGGCCATTGCCCAAACGGAACAAGCCAACGTATTGCTCGCGCATGGCGGGCCGAATGCCAAAGAAAAGCGCTACCGGCTTGAAGACGGCCTGCCCAGTGCCGATCCGCAAGACCCCCAAGACAAACTCGGTGTCGATCAATACCGGTTGCTGGTGGACATGTTGGTAGTCGATCGTGGCCGCGTTTGGATGGCGACCCGCGGCCAGGTTACTCCGACCGGCGATGTGAGCGTCACGATCGACAAGCCCGAGACTCACGAAATCAAGGACAAGGCCATCCTGTACGCGTTCGAGACGCGTCCCGTCGAGGATGGTGGCATCTACGTCGGCCAATTCAAGGTCACCGGCATCAGCGGCAAGACGTTGGCTCTGGCGCCGGTCGATCGGCTGTTGGCCCCCGAAGTGCAAAAGATCGAGCAGGGGCAGGCCGCCTGGTTGCTTTACGAGGTGATGCCGACCGACCGCTCCTGGGTATTCGCCGGTCTCAGCGAAGAACAGATCAACAAGATGCTCCCCGAGGGCTCGCGAGCCCCCTACGTCCATAACGGCCAGGCCGCGACTGACAAGGACGATCCCGACGACGTGATCGAAGTCAATGGCGAGAAGAAGTACTTTCGTCCGTTGCAGGATTACGCCGCGGCTTTCCTGGAACTGCGAAGGCGCGTGGCTGAACTGCTGGATGACCTGGTAGCCAGCAAGGCCGATCTGGATCAAATGAATAAGGCCGTGAAAGCGGCGGAGAGCCAGGTCATGCTTCGCGACGCCGAATTGGCTTCCTTGAAGACCGAACTGGAGACGACCGGCAAGGAGCGTGATTTGGTCAAGTCGCAGCAAGAAGCCATGGCCACTCGCGTGGCGGCGATTCAGGCCGAAGCGGCGCAATTGATGGACGAAAACAAGAAACTTGCGGCGCAGTGGTCGGCCACCCAGCTCGAAGCTGCCAAGAAAATGGAACAGTTGAGCCGAGCGCCGCAAGCAACCGGGGTACAATAACGAGGGGCTGGTAAATCAGGGATGGGGGAATCAGCCGGATGCAGGTTCTCAAGCGTGTGAGATGGAATTCTCTGCCCCGGGCCGCGAGTCTTGCGCTCGCCGCAAAAGTGTGGCCGGCCCTTCTTGAAAGCTTCTAACCCGGCCAGGCGGCATCGCGCCGGGGCGACCCTTGCAGAGCACGAGCGATGGGACTATACGACCGCGATTACGTCCGCGACGAGCCGCAGGGCTCGTTCTTCGGCGGCAACCGATCGATGGTCACCAACATCATCCTGGTGAACGTCGGCATCTTCCTGCTCGACCTGGTGTTCTTTGGCCGCCACCTGAACGCCTACCTGGCCCTGCACGCCGACTTGTTCACGCATCCCTGGAACGTTTGGCAGTTGCTGACCTACGGTTTCGCTCATGAAGCGGGACGGCCTGGCACGCCGATCGTGTTGGGAGATTTTGCGCACGTCGGCTTCAACATGTTCGGCCTGTGGCTGTTCGGCCGCGACGTCGAGACCATTTACGGCCGCAAAGAGTTTCTGCGGATCTACCTGTCGCTGATCGTGCTTTGCGGCCTGTCGTGGGTCATCTTTCAGAACGTGTTGATGCTCTCCGGACGGCTGGCGAATGCCGGCGTGGTGATCGGGGCTTCGGGCGCCGTGCTGGGAATCATGGTCCTGTACGTGACCCATTATCCGCACCGGGTGTTCTATTTCTGGGGCGTTCTGCCGGTCCCGGTCTGGGTTTTGTGCCTTCTCTACTTGCTGCAAGATCTGGCCGGCTTCGGCGGCGCTTGGAAGGCAATGGCGAGCACGTGGCCTACGAGGTTCATCTTTCCGGGGCGCTATTGGCCTTCATCTATCGCCGCACCGGCTGGAATTCGGGGCGCTGATTCCGCGCCGCTGGACCGATGGCTGGCGCTTTCCGAGCACCTCCCGGCTCAAGGTCCATCAGCCGCCGGTGGAAGACGAGAAGGAAGTCAGCCGCAAGGAAGAGAATCTCAACCGCCGCGTCGATGAAATCCTGGCCAAGATCAGCAGCTCGGGCGAGGCCAGCCTGACGCGTGAAGAACGCCGCATCCTGGAAGACGCCAGCCGCCGTTATCAACAGCGCCGGCGCTGAGCCGCGAGTTTCTTCAACGCGCGACGTGGCCTGCTGCGTTTCTTTGCGCCGCAATCTGCGAATCGGTTGCCGCGTTCACGCTACGCCGCCGATCTGGCGACGCTGCGGCGCTTTGAATTCTGAAACGAGCTTTTTTGGCGTGGTTGCCCGAAGAATCGGGTTCTTACGACTTGGGCAACGAATGCTGGCAAACGAACCAAAGATCAACGGCTAGTTTCGCGAACAACGGCTTGCTACCGTACACTGCCCCGAATCATCAAACTGCCTGGAAGGCACGGATTGCGGACGCCCCGCAAGTCGGCGAAAAACGGTTGGAAACGGCTGATGCATTGGCATATCCCTCGAACTGCCCCGGCACCGGCAGCAGACCGAGGCAAGGAATGGGCATTTGTGAAGATTGGATCGCGGGTTCTGTGGATCGGAATCGTGATGGTGCTCGGCGTGGGTTGCTCGCCATCATCGAGTCATGCGCCGACGAGTAAACATGCCCAATCAGCAGAGGTCTCGGTCGACGATGCGCTAGTGCAATTCTCCTTGGTGGCCGCTCTAGCAGCCGGCGATTATGTGAACGGCGCGCCACTCCGCGAAGTGCTCGCCGGCGGCGACTTCGGCGTCGGCACATTCAGCCGCCTCGACGGTGAGATGATCGTCCTCGACGGCAAGATTTACCAGGCGCTCGCCGACAGCACCATCCGCGCTGCGGATCTCAACGGCACTACGCCATTTGCGGCCGTAACCTTCTTCAGCGAGGACGGCCGCATCGAAAACCTCGCAGCCGCCACGCTCGACGATCTGGATGAGCAGCTCGACCGCAAGCTGCCACATCGTAACTCGCCCTACGCCATTCGTATTGACGGCGAATTCACAGGACTTACCCTTCGTAGCGTGGCGGCCCAGTCACCGCCCTTTCGGCCGCTGGTTGACGTCGTCAAACGCCAGGTCACTTGGCAGCACCGCAACGTGCGCGGTTCGCTCGTCGGGCTTCGCTGCCCCGCTTGGATCGGGACGCTCAACGTCTCGGGTTACCATTGGCACTTCTTGACCGATGACCGCACAATCGGCGGTCATGTGCTTGCCTGCGAATTCAGAGGTAATTTGCTCCGCTTTGACGAGTGCATGTCGATTGTCATCCACCTTCCGCAGTCCAAAGAGTTCGATGGATTCGACGCAGATTCAATTAAGAAACACGATATAGATCAAATCGAACGTCAGCGGCCTCAAACGGGACGGCAGTAACACCTGATATCATCGCCGGATTGAAAGTCTGCTCCAATCCAACCCTGTTCATGACCTGAGCCAGGTCGTGGGCGCCATGAAATCGGAATCATGGAGGAGAAACCGGCAAAATTGCAGTCGCCACAAGGGGCGTATGGTTAAGATGGTAATGAATTCGGATCGGTCCAGATTCAGCCCAAATGAAAACCTTCAGGCGACAAGAGCTCTTCTCTTTGAAAATGAGCAAGCAACGCAAAGCCAATCGAAACGACACCCCACGAATTTCAACGGCGCAAAAGCGGAATTCTCCGTACGACTTTCATCGTGCTGGGGGTGCTCGTTGTGGCTGCTCTCGGTGTCTCGTCGTGGAAATCGAAACACTCCCGCGTGCTACCGGCAATGCCGGTATCGACCAAAGCCAGTGCGTCCAAACCGCTGGGAGGCATGTCCGATTCCAAACCGGACTTCCAGAAACTCAAAGGCAAATGGCTTCGACCTGACGGCGGGTATATTCTTGAAATCACGAGCGTGACCGACGATGGTGCCCTGGTCGCCGGCTATTTCAATCCCCAGCCGATTCGCGTCAGCAAGGCCGAAGCATCGTCGGACGGCACGGCGATGAGGGTGTTCATCGAACTGAGCGACAAGAACTATCCCGGGTCCACCTACACGCTGGCCTACGAACCGGAGAGCGACCAGCTTAGGGGAGTCTATTATCAGGCCGTCCAGCAACAGAGCTTTGACGTGGTCTTTGAAAGATCACATGGAAGATAGGGCGAACGCATCTGTAGGTGCGCGAGTTTCTTGCTGTTTGAATTGGCCAAACAATGCCATCCAAGCCAGTGGCAGTAGGACCATTCTGATCATGTCGCTGGGAACCCTGATGATCAACAGGTTCGACAACTTGACCGCCAAACAGCAGACCGGCTCCAACCATGCTGTTCACCAGCAAGCCGTCGACGACGCATTGCAATCGATCGGCAATTAGATGAGGCCGGCTTCGGTGTTGCCCGTGCATTTCAAGCCAAAGGACACACGTCATGCGACTCTTTCATTCTGGCATCCTGGTTTTGGCCGTTGCGTCGACGTTTTGTGCCGCGGTTCGCGCGGCGCCGCCGAGCGGGCCGCCGCTGTTTCGGGCGACAGTGACCGGTGAGGTCAAATCCGCCAAACCGGACGGTCTGTCGTTCATGCTTATGGTCGCGAAAGCTGATGCAGACGCGGCCAACAATACGAGCGGGGAACCGACCGAATTGGTGGGCAAGACCGTGGCGCTGGGGTGCGCATGCCGGTCAAAGACGGGAAGCCGCAGCCGCATCCCGACGACGTCGCGTACATCAAGTCGCTCAAAGCCGGCATGTCGATCCGCGTGAAGATCTTCGCGGTGCGAGGAAACATGAAATCCTTGCGCATGCAGGGCCCAGGCGAACCGGTCAAGGGCGGCAGTCAATAGCCGAATCGCCGTGGCTCGGTTATTCGAACCGGGGCAAGCGCCAATAGGACGCAGCCACAGAGCGTTCCGTCTCGTCAAGTCATACGTATGGCGAGACGCGTCGAAAAGCGACCGCTCAGTGGCACTTCCGAGATCTGGCTGGCATGGCTGCCGTGATCAACCGCACGGACGATCCTCGTCAGTCGCGTCATGGCTAACAGGAGGCGAATCCTGAAACGCTGACTATTGAACTGGAATCAACTGGGCAAGATCTTGACTGGGTGCCGGGAGCCACGCACGCTTGCGTGGCCATGCATCCGTGCTGCAAATATGCCCACGCAAGTGTGGGACATCGCACCCGAGGTTTTCAGCATGACGCTTCACTATCGAGCGCTCGAAGCCTGGTCCGTCGTGCTCGACGGGGGCATGGTCACGCCGGGGAGCGGATAGTCGCCAAAGCGCCGCGAGCGGTAGATTCGCAATCCATGCGCCGCGTGATACAGCGCACCGCATTCCAAGTCTTCGTCGCGAGTCAATTCCAGCATCGTCAACAGGCTTTCCAGGGCGCGTGTGAACCAGGGCGATCGCAGCTCCTTGTCGCTGGCCGCCAGGCTCAAGAACTCGAAGGCATGTCCGCCCGCATACAGCCGGGCAGCAATGTCCGGCGACGAACCCGAGCGCGTAAAGAAGTTGACGCTCAACGTGCCGTCGGGTTGCTGGAAGTCGCGAGCCGCTTGAATCGCCCCCTGCACCTTTTCGTGGGCGGCCAACCAGCCGCCCTTCAGTGGCAGTCCGGCGCGCTGGTACTTATTCAAGGCCGTGGCCAGGGCGTACAACCGGTGCGTGCCGCCACAGGCGCTCTCGCCGCTCAATTGCTCGACGTTCTTGTGCAGCGTTGCTTCCATGTTCACGACCCGATCGATCGTCCACTCGCTGCCGTCCTTTGTTTTCCAGTGAGCATCGAGCGGCAGGTACGTGGCCAAGGCCATCAGCGTGAACGTTGCTTCCATGCCCTGGCGCATGTCCCATTGCGCCTGGGTGAGCATGTCGCGAACTTTGAAGTTGCGATCCCCGACCTTCACCGGGTGATCGAGCGAGACGCCCGTCTGGGAGAGATAGCCGATCCATTGATCTTCGTGCCCCTCGCCGACCTTATTGCCCGGATCCATGATCGATTCGACGCCCTTTTCGGCCGGAACCAGGTTCCAGCCTTTGAATTGGCCGCCGTCGAGAATCCAATCAACCGCCGGATGGAGCTTGCCGTCGACACTCAACTGCAAATCGTTGCCGTAAGCCAGCACTCCGTGGATGATCTGCCAGGCATTGTTCCGCTGCGGATCGAGATGGCGATCGCGCGTAAAGGCAATCGCATTGTCCAAGCGGGCCTTCAACGCGTCTTCGCCGTGCAAGACCACAGGCGTTGCCGACGTTGTCGAACTGGCGCCCGCGCCCGAATTCGCGGCGGGCTCTGGTATGACCGTATCCTGACAGCCTGCGATGACCATCACGGCGCCGATCAACACGAAAAACAGGCCGCCGAGTCGGCGGCCGATTGATCCAAACGAGGGAGGGGCTTTTTGCATGAGCAGTGGGGGGGTCCAAGCGGCCCGATGATAGCCGCAGCGCGCAATCCCTTGGGGCGGGTAAGCGAATGGGCAGCCTCCAAGCCGACCTTCGCATCTGATTTCTATGGAACATACCACGCTAATTGCGGGCAATCCACCGATATGGGAAGTTTACGGAGCTTTTGCCGGTAGTTGCGCCAGGCGCAGACGAATTAACCCGTCCGTTAGGCCGTTTGACAACGGCGATGGAACCGGCAAGGCTGTTTGTCGAAACCAGCCGGCGATGCCAAGCGTAGAAGTTAAGAAACCCGGCTCGCGAGCGAATTACCCTATCCGGGCGCAAAGACGTCGCGACTGAGCCCGGTCTGATTGGGAAAGGCTAAAGGTAGTTCGAATGATGTACTTTGATCCGAAATACTTCTTGTACCTAGCTCCAGCCATGCTGCTGGCGCTGTGGGCCCAGATGAAGGTCAAGAGCACCTACGCCGCGGCGCAGCGTATCCCGGCGCCGCTCTCGGGCGCAGCGGCCGCTCGTCACGTGCTCGACTCGGCCGGTCTGACCAGCATTCAAATCGAGCAGATTCCCGGGCAACTGACCGACCATTACGATCCCAGCGGCAAGGTGCTGCGGCTCAGCCCCGAGGTTTATCAGGGCCGGAACGTGGCGGCCGTGGGCATTGCCGCCCACGAAGCCGGGCACGCTCTGCAGGACGCCGAATCCTACGCGCCGATGCTGGTTCGCAATGCGGCGGTACCGGCGGCCAATTTCGGCGGCGGCTTCAGCATGGTGCTGTTCGGCATCGGCCTGGCGATGCACTTCACGGTGCTGGTTTGGGCCGCCATCGGGCTGTTCGCCTGCGTGGTGTTCTTTCAGTTGGTCAATCTGCCGGTCGAGTTCGACGCCAGCAATCGGGCCAAGCGACAACTCGTCTCGTTGGGAATCATCGACGAGCAGGGGATGGTCTACGTGCGCAGCGTACTCAATGCGGCCGCCTGGACCTACGTGGCCGGAACGCTGCAAGCCGTGATGACGTTGCTGTACTTCCTTTCACGCGCCGACGATCGCCGGAGTTAAACGGTACGCATGGAGCTTTCGGTACCCATGGGCGTGCCACTGGCTTCGCCAGTGCTCTTTCAAGCCCTTGGCTTGCCGTCGAGAGCCTTGCCGTCGAGAGTCTTGTGCAGCGGTGATTTGTTTTGCCAGTGCTCTACCGTCGCGCGCGGGCGTGCTTCAGCGGCAGCCAGGCCCCGTTCTCATGGTTGCTGGCCACGGCTTGCTGAATGAAGTACATCCCTTCGACCCCGTCGTTGATGTTCGGGTAGATCGTGTTGACCCGCTCGAACGTCTTGCCTGTGGCGCGTAGCGCCATGTCGTCGTAGGCAAAGCGATAGACGTTGGCAAAGGCTTCGAAGAAGGCCTCGGGGTGGCCGCCCGGCAATCGGCACGAAGCCGCGGCTAGCCCGGTCATGAAGGGAGCGTTCGGATTGCGAGTGTAGACGGCCATCGGCTGACCGTTGCGGCGCACGAGCAGCTTGTTCGGCTCTTCCTGGTGCCACTCGACGGCCCCCTTGGTGCCGTCGATTTCGATGAACAGATCGTTCTCGCGGCCGTGACTGATTTGCGAAGCGGTGACCGTGCCCAGGGCGCCGTTCTCGAAGCGGATGACGGCGTGTCCGTAGTCGTCGAGCTTGCGGCCCGGGGCGAAGATCTTCAGGTTGCAACTGATCGATTCGGGGAGCAGGCCGGTCATGTATCGGGCCAGGTTGTAGGCGTGCGTGCCGATGTCGCCAAAGCAGCCGGCCGCGCCGCTCTTCGCAGGGATCGGTGCCGCCAGGCCGCCTGCTTCTGCGAGTCGCTTTCCAGCCGGGTGCGCAACCAGCCCTGGATGTAATTCGAGCGGATGGCGTTGATTTCGCCCAGTTCGCCGGCGAGAACCATCTCGCGGGCTTGCCGCACCAGCGGATAGCCGGTGTAGTTGTGGCTGACGGCGAAGACTACGCCCGAGCGATCGACGGCCGTTGCAAGCTGCTCGGCCTGTGTCAGATCGAACGTCATCGGCTTGTCGCAAATGACGTTGAAGCCGGCTTCGACGGCCGCCTTGGCAATCTCGAAGTGCGTGTGGTTGGGCGTGGCCACGGAGAGGAAGTCGATGCGGTCGCCGGCCGGTCGCTTCAATTCCTCGTCGATCAACTCCCGATAGGAACCGTAGGCCCGTTCGGTCGGGATGTCGTAGTCGGGGGCCGAAGCCTTAGCTCGCTGGGGGTCGCTGGACAAGGCTCCGGCGACCAGGGCGGCGCGGTTATCGAGGACGGCGGCCGTGCAATGGACCCGGCCGATGAACGCCCCTTGGCCGCCGCCGACCAGGGCCATGCGAAGTTTGCGGTTCAGGGCACCGTTGGTTGACATGGGTGAAAACTCCTGCGGGGGTGGGCCTGGGCCAGTGGCCTGGCGGACGATTGTGAGCAAGCCATTTTTTAGCAGATCGACGGCCAGATTCCACCGGCCGCTGCGGTTTTCGCTCCCTCCCGGCACCGGCCAGGCCGCGTTGGCTTCGGCCGGCCACGGTTTGAAGCAGGCAAGCTTTCTGCCGCCGCTCGGGAACACCAGCCCGACGCGCCAGCGAGGGAGTGGAATTGGCAAATCCCGCGGAAACCCTCGCTGGCGCGTCGGGCTGGTGTTTGCTGAATCGTCCTGGCCGGCGCCAAGGCCGTCTGGAATCGGCCGCCGTGGCATAGTAGTATAGAAGGCGGTTCACTTCGGTTTCTGCGCCCTGCAGGCATTGGGCAGTCTCCTGGTCCTCATTTGCCCGGTCGGTGCCGGATCGTTCCCGGCACACAGGGAAAGACACGGAAAAGAACACGTTCGGCTCGCCCCCGGGCATTTGCAAACCAACGTCTCGATCGCTCACCAAATCAGCTTATGTAAGGAGTACGCCGTGGCCCATTGCTTCCTCAGCGCACGTGCCGCCTGGTTGGGAATTGGAATCGTGATCGGGCTGGTGATCGGAGGCGTCCTGCCGCACGCTCCGTTACACGCCACCGCCACCGACCGTCAGGACACCTTTGCGATTGCAACCGGCATGGTCGACGACGGCATTGAGGCGGTGTACATGCTCGATTTCCTCACCGGCGATCTGCGCGCCGCCGTGCTGAACCCCAATTCCCGAACCTTTTCGTCCACCTTCCAACGCAATATCGCTCCCGACCTGAAAGTCGAGGCCGGCAAGAACCCACGCTATCTGATGGTCAGCGGCGCCGTTGATCTGCGGGGCGGAGCTGGCGGTGGCCAGTTCGGCAATTCTGCGTTGTACGTCGCCGAACTCAGCACCGGCAACATGGGCGTTTACGCGTTGCCTTGGGCGCAGCGGCGCCTTGGGTCGCCAAACCAATCCAATGATGGGAATCATTCTGCTGCAAACCGTGCAGTTCCGCACTGCGGCCGTCTGCGCCTCTCAATAAGGTCGAACCCGTCGTGCAAATTGTCTTCAACGGCCAACCGCGGGAGATCTCACCAGGGACGACGGTAGCCGCGCTGCTGGCCGAGTTGGCTTTGTCGCCACGGCAGGTAGCCGTCGAAGTGAACCAGGAACTGGTCCCTCGCGCGCGACACGATCAGCACCAGTTGGCCCCAGGCGACCAGCTAGAAGTCGTCACCCTGGTCGGAGGAGGTTGAAGCATGGCTTCGCAATCGTCGACTTCGTTGGCCGGGGCTCCGGCCGATCCCTTCCGTCTGGGCACTCACCTGCTATCCAGCCGGCTGATCGTCGGCACCGGCAAGTACGCCAGCTACGCGCTGATGGCCGAAGCACTGGAACTTTCGGGAACCGATTGCATCACGGTGGCCATTCGTCGCGAGCGGCTCATCGATCGCGAAGGGCGCAACATCCTCGACCATATCGATACCAGCCGCTACACGCTGCTGCCGAATACGGCCGGCTGTTTCACCGCCGAAGACGCCGTCCGGGTCGCCCGGTTGGGTCGCGAAATTCTGTTGGGCCTGGAGAATCCTGGCGCCGATTGGGTCAAGCTGGAAGTGCTCGGCGACACCAAAACGCTGCTGCCCGATCCCGTGGCGACGCTCGAAGCCACCCGGCAACTCGTGGCCGAAGGGTTCCAGGTGCTGTGCTACACGACCGACGACCCGATCACCGCGCGGCGGCTGAAAGAGGCCGGCGCCGTGAGCGTCATGCCCGCCGGCAGCCCGATCGGTTCGGGGCAGGGTATCCTGAATCCCAACAACATCCGCATCTGCCTGGAGTATCTCAAGCAGGACGATCCCGACTACCCGGTGATCGTCGATGCCGGCGTGGGCACGGCCAGCGACGTGACGTTTGCCATGGAACTGGGCGTCGACGGCGTGCTGCTCAATACCGGCATTGCGCATGCCGGCGATCCGTTGAACATGGCCCGGGCCATGAAGGCGGCGCTGGAAGCGGGGCGTCTGGCGCTATCTTTCAGGCCGGATTCCCAAGAAGCTTTACGCCACGGCCAGCAGCCCCGACGAGGGCATCATCGCACCGGCACGCGGCCGATCGTAAGCCGTCGTGCGAATGTCCCGGCAGTTGGGTGCCATGCACCACGCAGGCGTGGGCATGCCAATTTCGCCGAACATGGCCACGTGCGCGTGGCCATGGCACCCGAGTTGGTATGCTGGTATTGATACGGTTTCCCTCTTCCCCGTTGCGTACCCCCGGGTTTCGACTCACGGATGACGAAGCTTTCCTCGGCCGAGATCCTCGGCCCTCAAGGGCGGATTGCCGCTCGCCTGGACCATTACGAGCATCGCCCCGAGCAATTGGCGATGGCCGAGGCCGTGGCCCAGGCGATCGACAGCGCGCAGCATTTGATTGTCGAAGCCGGCACCGGCGTGGGCAAGAGCTTCGCCTATCTCGTGCCGGCAATTCTGGCTGCCGCCCAGACCGACGCCGAGGGTCAGCCCCGCGTGCGCCGCGTGATCGTCTCGACGCAGACGATCAGCTTGCAGGAACAATTGATCCGCAAGGATCTGCCGTTTCTCAATGCCGTGATTCCGCTGGAATTCACCGCCGTGCTGGTCAAAGGCCGCGGCAATTACCTCAGTCTGCGGCGGATGCGCAATGCGCTGGCGCGAGCCGAGAGCTTGTTCCACGAAGAGGAGGCCTTTTCGCAATTGAGGCAAGTCCGCAGTTGGTCGGAGTCCACGCACGACGGCTCGCTGGCCGATCTTCCCTTTCGACCGCTAGGACATGTCTGGGACGAGGTCGAAAGCGATCATGGCAATTGCCTGGGCCGGCAATGCCCCAGCCATGCCGACTGCTTCTACTACCTGGCTCGGCGCCGAGCGCAGAACGCACAGATCCTGGTCGTCAACCACGCGCTGTTCTTCAGCGATCTGGCCCTGCGGCGGCAGGGAGCGAGCATCCTGCCCGATTACGAAGTCGTCGTTTTCGACGAGGCCCACTCGCTGGAGAACATCGCCGGCGATCACCTGGGGCTGAGCGTCTCGTCGTCCCAGGTCGATTACCTGCTCAACAAGCTCTACAACGACCGCACCAACCGCGGCCTGCTGGTGCATCACAAACTGCGCGAAGCCGAGCAGCAGGTGACCGATTGCCGATTCCGCGCCGACGATTTCTTCGCCGAAGTGCAGCAGGCCGCGTCGCGGGCTTCCAATGGCCGCATCCATCAGCCGGACATCGTGGCCAACGAACTCAGCCCTGGGCTGCTCAAGCTTGCCAAGCTGGTGAAACGCCACGGCGACGGCTTGAAGGAACCGGAAGAGCGACAAGATTTCATTGCCGCACACGATCGCTTGCAGGCGCTCGCCGGACAAGTCGAAGAGTGGCGACGGCAAACGACCTGATGAGAACGTGTACTGGGTCGAAGCCGACCCGCGGGCGACGTTCCCGCACGCTGCTGGCGGCTGCTCCGGTCGACGTGGGTCCGGCGCTGCGCGAACAATTGTTCGAACGCGTGCCCAGCGTCATCATGACCAGTGCGACGCTGGCCATCGGTGGCGCAGTCCTCGTTCGATTTTTTCAAGTCGCGAGTAGGGTTAACCCAGGCCGTCGGTCAATCGCTGGGCAGCCCCTTCGATTACCAGCGCCAGGCCACGATCGTCTTGCTGCGCGGAATGCCCGATCCCAGCACCGAGAAGGCCCAGTTCGAGCGCCGCGTGCTGGAATTGATTCGCCGCTACGTGGCCCGCAGCGACGGCCACGCCTTCGTGCTGTTCACCAATTACGAAATGCTTCGTCAGGCCGCGAGCGAACTGACGCCCTGGCTGGCGAGCCGCGATCTGGCTCTGTACTCGCAGGCCGACAACCTGCCGCGCACGCAGATGCTCGAACGATTCAAAGCCAACCCGCGCGCCGTGCTGTTGGGCACCGACAGCTTCTGGCAGGGGGTCGACGTGCCCGGCGAGGCCTTGCAACTGGTGATCATTCCCAAGTTGCCGTTCAGCGTTCCGGATCGGCCGCTGATCGAAGCCCGTCTCGAGGCCATCCGTCGAGCCGGCGGAAATCCGTTCCGCGATTATCAGCTTCCGGAAGCCGTGCTCAAACTCAAGCAGGGGTTCGGCCGACTGATCCGCACGCAGCGCGATCACGGAACCGTGGCCATCCTCGATCCGCGGGTGCTGACCAAACCCTACGGCAAAACGTTCCTCGATTCGCTCCCTCCTTGCCGGCGAATCATCGAAGACGCCGGCCATGAAGCCGCAGGCGACGAAGCCGCTCGCGTCTGACGGTGGCCCTCGGCTCCGCCGAAGTTTGCACCGCGGGCCACCCCCCGGGCTGTTGAGCCGCGCGGCATGCCGTGCCTTTTTCCGTGGCAAATTGCATGCTTTCTCAAGGCTTTGCTGCCCTGCCGTGCAGTGGCAATACTTTCCACAAAGCTTTGTACTGTATTGGCTTGGAGATTCTATTGCGGGTTATTTTCGGCCTGCAGCCGATTGTGGCACGGTACTTGTTTAACACGCTACCCGCGGGTGCAGATTCAAAACAGCAACTTTGGATGCGTGCCTATGTATCGTTTCGCCTCACGGATGATGCTTGCCGCTTGGTTGGCCGTAGGTATGTGCGGCTGGGCAGATGCCGAGCCGGCTGGGTCGAGTCCCTCGAATTCTGACGCTTCTCCAGGCGATGCCAGGCCCGCTGCGGATTTGTCCGGTGGTGGTACGCAGGCTGGCCCCTGGAGCATGTTGGAGTCGGCGAATTTCTGCGTCTGCGGCATCGCGTCGCAGGAGCAAATCAAGGCCTTGCTCGACACGTGCGAGGCCACGCGCAGCGGACTTTCCACGCAATGGCTGGGCAGTGACAAGTCGGGCAGTGACAAGTTGGGCCGTGACAATCTGGACGGCGGCAAATCGGGCGGCGGCAAATCGGGCGGCGGCAAATCGGGCGGCGGCAAATCGGGCGGCGGCAAATCGGGCGGCGGCAAGGCCGGAGTTTGGGAGCCGAAATGTTACATCGTGCTGCATCCCACGGCCGAGAGTTACCTGCGCGAAGTGGGTGAAGGCCAAATGACCGCCGGTTCGTCCTTGATCGAATTCGCCGGCAATCGCCTGGTGACGCGTCGTGTCGATTTGCGAGCCGACCATCCGGAAGGCTATCTCGGGGCGCTGGCCCATGAGTTGACTCATGTCGTGATCGCCGAGCGTTTCATCGAGCGGCAGATTCCTCGCTGGGCCGACGAAGGCATGGCCGTGCTCGCCGATACGCCGATTCAAGCAGGATCTGCATCACGCCGATCTCGCGCCAGGCGCGATCCAATCGCACGACCTTTCGCCTGGTCGAATTGATGCAATTGGAAAACTATCCCGAACCTGCAGCGCAGAGGAGCGTTCTACGGACAAAGCGCGTCGCTGGTGCGGTATCCTGGTCGCGCGCGGCGGAGAACAGGCGTTTGTGGGCTTTTTGACGAAGTCCAACGAAATCGGCTACGACGCGGCCCTGCGTGAGGTCTACAAATTCTCGGGCGTGGCCGAGTTGGAGCAGCATTGGAGCGGCACTTGGAGACCGCAGCCGCACAGCCGCGCGTGCAGGCGACTCCGACGGTGATTTCGCAGGCCGCGATCCCAGAGGCGCAGGCTGTGTCCTACGCGCCGAGTCGGTAGGATCGGCACCGGTAAAAACGGACTTTGCGGTGTTTCTTCTTGCAATCCCAGCGTGCGAGATTCAGCCAATAAAAAAGGTCCTGGCTGTTGAGCCAGGACCTTACTTCGAGATTATCAGGACGAACTCCACCTGTCCAATTCCGTCTTACGAGTAGTTGGTCTAGAGCTGGTCGTGGCGGAATTGGATTTTTTTAGTTACTGCTGTTCTTTCCAGAACGGCGCGTGTCCGTTGTTGACGCGGCGATTGTGTCACGCTGGGCTGATACGAATTGCTGCGATAGCTGCGCGGCTGCAATTGCGCAGCTCGGCGGCAGCAGCAGCTGGGTGCGGCGGAGCTAGCCGGAGCTGGCGCGGACAACCGGCGCTGCTGCTGGCGACAGGAGCCGCAGCCACGGCGCGTATGAATACGATGCGCCGGCTTACCTCTGTCGGGCGATCCTGATGAAAGACCTTGTAGCCGGCATTCCACGGAGCCTGCGGCATCGGCCACTGCCACGGCACCCGTCACAAGCAAAGCTGCTGTCAAGCACTTGAAGCATCGCATGGTCCACCTCCACAGTTTCTACTGAACTACGAACCGAAAACTTGCACTAGTCTGAATCGTGATCCCACGGTCTAGGTGGGGATTACGTCATTACTCGAATTCTACCCCGCAACCGATCGCAGGCCACACGACTAAGCTACTTTGTAGCCTGGAGTTAGTGGCCGTGGACGATGGATTTTGTGTAATCCTGTTCATCGCGGATGCTCTCTTCCTCGGGTATCGGTTTCCGTATGCCGTCCGAGATAAGTGGCGCTTCTAATCCGCTTCGTTTGCTTTAGGGAAAGGTTAGGGCGAATTTGCAGCCGGTTGACCGCCTGCGGGGGACAGCTTAGAGTGGAATTTTTCGCAGTAACGTCAATTGGGCAAATCGGTTCCATCCCTAAGCTTTTGCCGGCTAACCCGCCGTCCGGGGGTTGGGTTCTCGCTATGCTCGCCAAGCGCGTCATTCCTTGCCTGGACGTCGATCGTGGCAGCGTCGTCAAAGGAACAAATTTTCTGCAATTGCGAGACGCAGGCGACCCTGTCCAAGTTGCCGCTCGTTACGAGGCCGAAGGGGCCGACGAATTGGTCTTCCTGGACATTACCGCCAGCCACGAGGGGCGGGCCATCATGCTCGACGTGGTGCGCCGCACGGCGGAGGTCATTTTCATGCCGCTGTGCGTCGGCGGCGGCATCCGCACGGTCGACGATATTCGCGCCCTGCTGAATGCCGGCTGCGACAAGGTTTCGATCAATTCCGCCGCCCCACGCGATCCGGAGTTCGTCCGCGAGGCCGCGCGTCGCTTCGGCAGCCAATGCATCGTGGTGAACATCGATCCCAAACGCGTCCAGCGCGACGGCCGCACGATCTGGGAAGTGCACATCAACGGCGGCCGGGTTCCCACTGGGCTCGAAGCCGTGGCCTGGGCCCGCGAAGTCGAACGGCTGGGGGCCGGCGAAATCGTGCTCACCTCGATGGATGCCGACGGCACGAAGAACGGGTACGATTTAGAGTTGACGGCGGCCGTCAGTGCCGCCGTCTCGATTCCGGTGGTTGCCAGCGGCGGAGCCGGTCGGCCGGAGCATCTGGCCGATGCAATCCTGCTGGGCAAGGCCGATGCGGCGCTGGCCGCCAGCATTTTCCACTTCGGCGAGTATACAATCGAAGAGACGAAACAGATCATGGCCCAGCGCGGCATTCCGGTCCGCGGCCTGCGTCGGTCGCTCGGTGGCGTAAAGCCCTTAGGAGCTAGTCGTTCGTATGGCCACTAGCCCAAGACACACAAGACGCCGACATTGCGCGGTATATCGCCAAGAAAGTCGACCTGGAAATCGACAAGCTGTTCCGAGCCTTGGTCAAGCTCGAAGGCAGCGACTTGCACCTGAAGGTCGGCCGGGCGCCGGTGATCCGCATCCACGGCACGTTGAAGCCGATGAGCCGCGGGCCGATCGACGACGAGGAAATGGTCCGGCTCTGCTTCCCGATGATGAACGAGCGCAACCGGAAGATCTTCGACGAGACCGGCGGCGCCGACTTCGCCTATTCGCTCGAAGTCGACGGCAAGCCCTGGCGGTTCCGCGTTAACTTGCTGCAGCAACTCGGGCACGTCGGCCTGGTGGCTCGCCGCGTGAATCAATGGATTCCCGACTTCGAGGGCCTGAACCTGCCGCCGATCATGGTCGAGTTGTGCAAGTTCCATCAGGGCATGGTGCTGCTGGCCGGCGTTACCGGTTCCGGCAAGAGCACGACCATCGCCTCGATGCTCAACTGGATCAACCAGAACTACCGCAAGCACATCCTGACGCTGGAAGACCCGATCGAGTTCGTGTTCACCGAAGACAAGTGCCTGATCAACCAGCGCGAGATCGGCTTGGACGTCAAGGATTTCGGCATCGGCATGAAGCACGCCGTGCGTGAAGATCCCGACGTGATGCTGGTGGGCGAAATGCGCGACGAAGAAACCTTCATGACCGCCATTCACGCCGCCGAGACGGGCCACCTTGTCTTCGGTACGATCCACGCCGCGAGCGCACCGTCGACGATCGGCCGTATTCTCGACCTGTTCCCGCAATCGATGCACTCCGCATTGCGATCGGCGATCGGCATGAACATGAAGGCCATCGTCGCGCAGAAGCTGCTCCCGTCGATCAAGGAGGGCGTGGGCCGCGTGCCCACGGTCGAAATCATGACCTTCAATTCGACGGTCCGAAAGCTGATCCTGGAAGAACGCGATGAAAAGCTGCCCGACGCCATTCGGATGTGCGAGAAGGAAGGGATGCAGGACTTCACCATGAGTCTGAAGGATCTGGTCGACAAGAGCCTGATCGATCGGGCCACGGCGTTCGAAGTCGCTCCCAATGTCGAGGCCCTGAAGATGGCCTTGAAAGGCATCAACGTTTCGCAACCTGGAATTATGTGATGCTCCACGCTTTCCGCTCGGCGCTGATGGCGCTGGCGATATGGCTGGCCGCCGCCGGCTGTGTCTTCGCGCAATCGTCCGACTCCTGGCCGACCTACACCGGCGTTTTTCCGACCCAGCCGTTCGAATTCGTGCGCGGCCCCGGTTTCTACCTGAGTTGGTTCCGGATCCTGCTCTGCTGGCTGGTCTTTCTGGCCTGGGTACACACGGCCGATTGGATCAACCAGGACGCGCAGCGACTGAAGAGCAACTTTGGCCGCTGGAATCAGTTGAACGTCTTCAGTTTCGTCACGGCCTTCGTGCTGATCTGGGCGTTGCCGGCCGTATGGCTCGGCTCGTTCTTGCTCACGTTCCCGCTGCTCTTGGTTGCCTTCGCCGCGCCGCTCGCTCTTTACGTTCGCGAGCGCAATGCCAAGGTGAATCCGGCCGACCAGGTGCTGACGCGCGAGCATCTCCGATTCTGGCTCGCCAATCGGCTACGGCCGATGGGCGTCAAGATGGCCACCGAGGCCAAGGGCCCGGCCGGTCCGCCCATCAACCTCACTGCTCGTGGCGGCGCAACCGATCGCGACGATGCCGCCAACCTGTTCAAAGCTCGGCAGTCATCGGGCTTCGGCCCCTGTGGCTACTTGCTGATCGACGCTTTGAAGAATCGAGCTGGCGCCATGATGCTCGATTTCTCCAAGGAGAGCCTGGCTGCCATGAAATACCAGGTCGACGGCGTCTGGACCGACGCGCCCGGCCTCAAGGAAGTGAAATCGGCCGACGCCATTCTGGGCGTGATGAAGATACTTTCCGGCGTTGATTCAGCCGAGCGCGTGGCGCGGCAGCGCGGCACGTTCGGCGCGGAGTATGAAAAGGTCCGCTACACCTGCCGCTTTCAGAGCCAAGGCACCAAGGCGGGCGAGCGCGCCATGGTCCATTTCGACGACGGCAAGGCTGCCAAGCTCCGCATTACCGACATGGGCATGCCGGCCAAAACCCAGGAGAACCTCAAGGCCCTGGTCGCGCACAAGCAGGGTTTGTCGTCGTCTCCGCTCCGCCGGGCGGCGGACTGACCGCGTTGGTCAATGCCACGGCCGCGGCCATCGACCGTTTCATGCGGAGCGTCGTGGGCATCGAAGAAGTTCAGGCTCAGGATACCAAGGTCGAAAACGTGCAGGTGACGACATTCGACGCCGCGGCCGGCCAGTCTCCGGCCGCCGTCTTGCCCGCGATCATCCGCCAATACCCCGACGCGTACATCGTTCCAGACATGGTCGATGCGGCCACCGTGGGCATTTTGTGCGGCGAGGTCGCTGAAGATCGCTTCGTCGTGGCCGGCATTCGGGCCAAGGACGCCGCCGAGTCGCTGTTGCGCGTCCTGATGCTCAAGGTTCCGCTCAAACAATTCGTGCCGGTCATTAGCGGGGCCGTCAACCAGCGGTTGGTGCGGAAGCTTTGCGAAACGTGCAAGGAGGCCTACACGCCGGGGCCGCAGGTCATTCAACAACTGACGGCCGCCGGCCAGCAGGTGGAGAAACTGTACCGTCCGCCTCAGCCCCCCGCCGACAAGAAGGACAAGCCCCCGCCGGTCTGCCCCGATTGCAAAGGGGTTGGTTATCGAGGTCGCACGGGCATTTTCGAACTGTTGATTGTCGACGACAACGTGCGTGCCGTGTTATTGAAACAACCGCAAATGGAACACGTTCGCCTGGCGGCTCGTAAGGCGGGAATGCGGACGTTGCAGCAGGAGGGGGCGGCCCTGGTCGCCCAGGGCGTGACCTCGCTGGAAGAACTCATTCGCGTGCTCAAAGAGTAGGATCGAATCGTATGGCCATCCTGTTTCCGATCGTCTTGGTCGTGGTGATGCTGCTCGTGGTTGCGCTGTTGTTGCCCTATGGTTTTTGGGGCAACGTCATCAATTTGATCAACGTCGTCACCGCCGCCTTGTTGGCGACCAATTTCTGGGAGCCGCTGTCGAGCTTTATTACCAGCAAAGCTCCTGGCTTCATGTTTCTGGCCGATATTTTCGTGATCTGGATCTTGTTCGCCGCGTTCCTGTTCGGCCTGCGCACGGCGACGGAATTCGCCTCGCGGGTAAAGTTGCGGTTCCCTCCGCTCGTCGAACGTCTCGGAAACGTGTTGTTCGCGGGTTGGGTAGCCTGGGTGCTGGTCTGTTTCCTGTGCATGACCTTGCACATGGCGCCGTTGCGCACGAGTTCGCCGCCGGCGGTTTCAAGCCCGAAGCTGGCTCATTCTTCGGCTTCTATCCCGACCGCATGTGGTTGGGCTTCGTGCAGCAAATGTCGCGGGGTCCGTTCTATCGAGGCAGCACGCACGAGTTCGACCCGCAGGGCGAATTCCTGTTCCGCTACGCCGAACGCCGAGCGCAGTTCGAGCGCCAAAATGGCATGATGGCCAAGCCGCAATAAGGGCAGTGCTCTCGCCGGCTGCACACGAGCCCAACGCGCGAGCGAGGGAGTCGAACGACGGACTCCCTTGCTGGCGCTTCGGGCTTGTGTTTCGATTGGCTTATTCCAGCCCATGCCGCCGGAGTTTGCTGAAGAGAGTCGTCCGGGGCATGCCCAATCGCCGGGCGGCCTGAGCCTTGTTGCCTCCGCAGGCCGCCAGGGCGGCGATCAGCCGGTCGCGTTCCAAGTCGGCCAACTCGTCATTCAAGCGATCGCCCAGGCCGCCGCGCCGGTATCAAGCCGGTTGCCAATGATCCGCCTTCGACGGTTGGCCTGCTCCCGGCGGCGCCGCCGCCGCGTCGCACTCCGTCCAGAATTTCCGGCGGCCAGTCCGATCGGCCGATCGTCTCGCCTTCGGCCAGCACCACGGCCCGCTCGATGGCGTTCTCCAACTGCCGGATGTTGCCCGGCCAATGGTACGCGCCAACACTTCCAGGGCCTCGTCCTCGATCCGCACGATCGGCTTGCCCGCGCGCTGCGAGTACTGCCGCAGGAAGTGCAAGGCCAGCTCAAAGATGTCTTCGCGCCGTTCGCGCAAGCTGGGGCATCGCAGGCTGATGACGTTCAGCCGGTAGAACAAATCTTCGCGAAATCGCCCGCTGCGAATCAATTCCTCCAAGTTCTGATGCGTGGCGGCGATCAGCCGCACGTCGACTTGAATGGTCTTCACCCCGCCCACGCGCTCGAAGGCCCGCTCCTGCAGCACGCGCAACAGCTTGGTCTGCGTTTCCAGGCTGATGTCGCCGATTTCGTCGAGAAACAGCGTGCCGCCGTCGGCCAGTTCGAAGCGTCCGATCTTGTCGCGATCGGCGCCGGTGAAGGCCCCCTTCACGTGGCCGAACAACTCGCTCTCCAACAGGCCCGGGCTGAGCGCGGCACAATGCACCTGCACGAAAGGTTTTGGCGCCCGTGGACTGTTGAAATGAATGGCCTGGGCCAGCAGCTCTTTGCCGGTGCCGCTTTCGCCGCGAATCATCACCGACGACGAACTCTGCGCGATCTTGGCCACGTGCGTCAGCAGCTCGCGGATGGCGGGGCTCGAGCCGCGGATCTCGTGTTTCAACTCGTTGCCGCCGCCGGCACGAGCCTTGATCGGCTCTGCACTGGCGCCGCGGTTCAGCTCGCTTTGCAGGATCATGATACGGCGCTGTTGCTCGGCGATCTTCTGCACCTTGTCTTGCAGCTCTTCCTTGAGCGAATTGATCGTGCGGTGTCCCTGTGCGCCGCGCAGTGCCAGGGCCGCCGTTCGTGCGAGAGCCAACAGGAAGTTCTGATCTTCGGGACTGTAGGGTGTGCCGTCTTCTTTGGGCCCCAACAGGATCAAGCCGACCGCAGCTCCTTCGGTCTCCAGGACACAACCCAGCGCCGCTCCTAGCTCGCGCAACACGCGGCTTTCGGTGACGATCGTGCGAGCGCTGAACTCTTGAACGGCCGGGCAGTCGGCGGCCAGGCGCTCGGGCGCCGCGTTCCAGGCATTTCGACAAGCCACCTGGAACTGCGCCCGGCCTCGTTGCGCAGATAGACCGCGCCGGCCACCGTGCCGATCGTGTCGTGGGTCGATTGCATCAGTTGCCGCGCCAGTTGTGAAGGTTCGACCAGCCGATCGACGGCTTCGCTCAAGCGGCGGATCGCCTTGTCGAGGCGATACTTCTCGCGATAGAACCGGCGGTCGAGCGCTTTTTGAAAACGGTCGCGCGACCCAACCCAGGAAGACGACCACGACCATGGCTGTCATGCCCGCCATCACGGCGTTTTCCCAGCGGAAGTAATAGGTGCCGACCAGCGCCGTCGCCAGACCGACCAGGATGCAAAACAGGGCCGTGGCGCCGAAACTGATGGCCACGTACAAGATGCCGCGGTTGACGATCTCGCCCACCTGCAACAGCTTGTACCGGGTGATGCTCACCGCGTAGGCCAGCGTGAAAATCAGGCTGACCACGTACACCGTCAGCTTGGGCCAGGGACCGAAGGCGAATTCCGCCCGATCGTGCAGCGCCGTGGCTAGCAGGTACAGTAGTGGGCCGGTGGCCAGCAGCGCGGCGCTCAACAGCCACTTCACCTGGTTGTATTCCGCAACGGTCCGGCTGATCAGCAGCTTCTTGCGCAGCACGAAGAAACTCGCCAGCAGCATCAAGCCCGACGCGGCCAGATAGCCGTCGACCAGCATCCCCAGGCGATGCAGGCTCAGTCGCAACTCGCCCACCGGAGCTTGTTCCTCGAACAGCCAATGGATTCGCAACAGGTAGAAGAACATCAGCGCCAGCCCGACCGTCGGCAGAGCATAGATCGATGCCAGGCTCGCCGTTGGACGACGCCGCAGCACGGGCAGCGGGCGTGGAAACAAGGCATAGAAGTGCAGCGTCAGTGGCGGTAGCAGCAACGCGCAGAACACGAACGGGTAGACCAGCCAGGGCGAACCGACCAGGCTCGGCCAATGAAAACCACCGATGAACGCCACCACGCTGACCACGCACAACGCGAAGAAGATTGCCGCCGACGGGTCGCCAGGCCGCTTCCAAACCACCACGGCGCCAATCACCAGAATCACCGTCTCCAGGGCAAACCAGGCCAGCGACGCCAACATGGCGGCGCTGGGCGTCGGTCGCAGCAACAGCCAGTCGCTTTGGGGTGTGGCCGTCGTCGTTCCGCCGCGCAGGAATTCCAGACGCACCCAGCGCTGTTCGCCAATCTGTGCCAGCGAATTGTCGGCTGGCAGCTTGGCCAGATCCGACGTGCGAGCCACATTTGTCGTCGGAGCCAGCCGGTTGGGAGGTCGGATTTCCGCCAGCCGTTGCTGGTAGTGGAGGATTGTCGGAACCGGAACGCCCCCCATTCGTAGCAGTCGATCGCCGCGTTCCGGCGTATTCGGACCGGCTGCCACGGCATCGACCCATTGAATGACGGGGCCGTCGCTGGCTGCATCGGACTGCCCCTGGCTTTCCTCAGAGAACAGGCAACGGATGCCCAGATCCCAACTGGTGCGCAGGTGATAGAAGATGGCTGCAGCGTATAGGCTGACCAGAACTGCGACACCAATGAAAACCCAGTTGCGAGCGATTTTCATAAGCGACTTTGATAGGCAAGTTGACGAAATGTCGGCGCCGAAAAATCGACACCAACTCTCTTTGCTAATTCATAGGCGCTTTGCGGACGATTGCAAGGGTTGATCCACAAAGAAGAAAGGCTCGTCAAGGCCATCCCAGTTAGCGTATTTTTACTTAAGAGGTGACGAACGGCCGTCGTCTGCCCGCGTTTGCGAAAACACGGCACGAACTGCAAGTCTCGGCATCGCAATTGCTTCTCTGTGTGGCCCGCCGAGGCACGGAATGATCAACCTACGGCTACCCACTGGTCCTTAGACGGCAGACGAGGCGAATTCAGGCTCTGGTTCCCAATTGGTCAGGCGCTCGACCCACAGCTCCCGTCCATCTTCTCCGAGCCGCTTCAGCCCGCGTCTGCCGTCTAAGGCCTCTTTTTTTGCGCCGCGGCTGAACCGCAATCCGCCCAGGGAAGCCGCCCGTTTCGACGAGTAGCGGTTCAGACGGGCAGCCCCCCTCAGACGAGCAGTTGGCGAAGCGGAAAGTGGAACTTCCCTAGCTTGCCGCCGTAGTTGCCCGCGCTGACCGCCACGACGCCCGGGCCGATCACTGCCTGCAGCGAGACGGCCATGGCCTGCCGGATGGTCTCCTCGTCGATGCCGTCGATGACGATCTCGTAGGCGTAGTTGGCATCGGGGTGGAGTCGACTCTCGACCCTGCCGCGCAACGTCGGGCAATACGCATCGGCCGTCGAGGCCAGCAGTTTCTTGTAACGCGATCCGACTTTGCTGCCGCTACGGGCCATGCCTCCGGGAAACGGGGTGATGATGCCAGGCATGTCGGCCAAGGCCTCGACGGCCCGCCGGGCACCGGCCAGGGCATCGGGGAGCGTCGCGCCCTGCAGGATCAGGTTTCCGCCGCCGATTCCTTTGGCCACATTCAGCGACTCGGTCACGAAGAATTCGCCGTCCATCACCGGTACGCGCCAGTCAGCGCCGTCCGTCGATCAGCTTGCTCTTTTGAAAACCGTCGCCGAAATAGCGGATGTGTTTGCCCAAGGGAATGGTTTCTTCGCCGTTGGCCAGGCCGTCGTAAACGGCCGTCGTGGGGCAGGTCATCAAGCACTGCCCGGCGCGGTTGGGGACGGCCTTTCCTAGTGAAGTGCTGGAAAAACCGAACACCAGAATCGCGAGCGCCGGCCTGCCGTCGGGGCTCTCGGCGGGCGTCAGCCGGCGCTCGACTCCGGCCTCGGCATCGCAGCCGATCACGGAGCTGCCATAGCCGCAGAACTCGGTTGCCGCGGCTTGCAGCCAATGTTCGTCGTGGGCCGAGACGATCAGCCGTACGTAGCGCATGCGGAAGGCCTCGGCGAACGTGTCTTCGATTTCGGTATCGGCGATTCGCAACGATTTCTCCTTGTAGGATCGCGGTCTCAGGTAGCGAGGTCTCAAATAAAGTGTCGCTTCACCAGAAAGCGGAAATCGTGCAGGCCGCTGATGTGCTGGACTTCCTCGCGAAACTGGCGAAACGTGGCCAGGAACTTCGCGAAATAGCAGCTCACGCGGGCCAGGCGTCGCAGGGCGAGCTGCGCGCCGTACAATTGAAACTCGCCTTCGACCAGTTGCAGCAGGGCCCGTCCGCGCTGCGAAGGGCGCGGCGCCGCGAGAGGCGCCGCCGTTGAGCAAGGCTCGGGCTTGCGAGAAGATCCAGGGATTTCCCAGGCAACCGCGGCCGATCGAGATGCCATCGGCTTCGCTGTCTCGTAGAAATCGCACGACGTCAGCCGGCTCGCGCACCCCGCCGCTGCCGAAGACGGGAATGGCGACGGCCCGCTTGACGCGCGCCACGACGTTCCAATCGGGGCCGCCGACGTAGGCTTGCGCGACGCTACGCGCATGCACCTCGACGGCGCTGGCCCCGGCCTGTTCGGCAGCGCGAGCCACGTCGCAGGCCGTTTCCTGCTCGGCCGAGGGTCCGGAACGAATCTTGAGCGTGACCGGAATGGAAACGGCCCGCACCACGGCGGCCACGATCCGACCGATCGCCGGCGGATCGGCCAGCAGTGCCCCCCCTTCACCTCGGTTCAGGAGCCGGCGAATAGGGCATTCAAAGTTCAAATCGACCAGATCAAAGCCTTGCTCCTCGACCACGCGGGCCGCAGCCGCGAGAACTTCCGGCTCAGCGCCGCTGATCTGGCCGGCTCGGGGCGACTCCTGCGGGGTGCTGTAGAGCAGTCGCAAGGCCCGCCGGTCGCGCCGGGCCACGTCGACCCCGTCGACGCGCTCGCTGCACACCAGAGCCGCTCCGAACTGCTTCATGAGTAGCCGGAATGGGTAGTTCGTGTGCTCCTCCATGGGGGCGACCGTGATTTGGTGAGCCAGCCGTACCGGTCCAATTTTCATGAGAGTTTGCGTCGAGTTTCCAGGCCTGCCGCCACGAACCAGTAATAGAGGAACCCCCGCCGGGCCGCGGCCGACCATGCGGCAAGCCCATCAGCCCCACTTAAGTTCATATACGAAAACCTGATACGCATCGAGACTTGGCCCGCAAAGTGGCCTTTTCTTGTTGGCTTTTCGTAACCGTTTTCACTATAAATACAACAAGAGACGATCGGTAGCCGCTCCGCAGGCAATTGCTAGCGGATCGGTTTGCCGTGCCGCGTTCGTCCCGCCCGCCCACAAGCTTCCCCGCCTTCCGACAGCCGGTACGTGATATGAGGTCACTCTTGCGCAGCCATCTTACAAGGATATCGTGTGCGCTGGTGGGCCTGCTGGCGCTGGTCGATGGTTCTTGGGCCCCCGTGTCTTGGGATTCAGTGTCCTTGGCCGCCGTGGCTTTGCCGCAGCCGCAGGGATTGCGGATCGAACCGGCGGCATTCGTGCTCGAAGGTACCGAGAGCATGCAACGCCTAGTGGTTACGGGCGTGACGCTACATGACGAAGATCTCACAACCGATTACAGCCGGGCGGCCCACTATGAAAGTTCGAACCCCCAGGTGGCCACGGTCAGCAGCGATGGGCTGGTGAGCCCGCGTGGCGATGGCGTGGCCGAGATTCGGACCACATATAACGGCCAGACGGCGGTTGCCCACGCGACGGTCGAAGGTTTCGTCACGGATCGCACGATCAGCTTTCGCAATCAGATCGTTCCGCTGTTCTCGAAGTACGGCTGCAACTCCGGCGGTTGCCATGGCAAGGCGACCGGCCAGAACGGGTTCAAGCTGTCATTGTTAGGGTTTGACCCTGAGTTCGATTACGCGGCCATCGTGCTGCAAGGTCGCGGCCGGCGGGTATTTCCCGCGGCGGCCGATCGGAGCCTGTTGCTGCTCAAGGCCACCGGCGCGGTGCCGCATGGCGGCGGTTCGCGAATCAGGACCGAATCGTCGGAGTACGGCTTGATTCGCCGTTGGATCGAACAGGGGACACCCCGCGGTTCGGCGTCCGATCCGTTCCTGGTGAAGATCGACGTCTACCCCAAGGCGAACATCCTGGGCCGCGATAGCGCCCAGCAGATGATTGTCACGGCGACCTATTCCGACGGGCGGACGCGCGACGTGTCGCACGAGGCTCAATACAAGAGCAACGAAACGCACGTGGCCAATGTTGACGACGAAGGGCTCGTAACCACCGACGAAGGGACCGGCGACACGGCCGTAATGGCCCGTTACCTGGGCCACGTCGATGTCTACCGCCTCACCGTTCCGCTGGCCGACACCGTGGCGAAGTGGCCCTCTTTGCCGGCAGGGAACTACGTCGACCGGCTGGTCGAGGCCAAGTGGAGGCAATTGAAGCTGGCGCCGAGCCCATTGGCCGACGACGCCACGTTCCTGCGGCGGGCCTATCTCGACACGATCGGCACACTTCCCACGCCCGACGAAGTGCGTGCGTTTCTGGCCGATAAGGATTCGCAGAAGCGGGCTCGCTGGATCGATCAGATTCTGGAGCGCAATGAGTACGCCGACTTTTGGGCTGTGAAGTGGGGCGACATCCTGCGCAACAAGCGTCGCAACGGGCGCGAGGCGCAGCGGGGCACGTACGCCTTTCACGCCTGGATTCGCAACGCCTTTGCCACGAACATGCCTTACGATCAGTTCGTGCGCGGGATCATCGCTGCCCAAGGCACCGTCGACCAGCACCCGCCGGTGATCTGGTACCGCGAAGTCCGCAACCTGATTCATCAGACCAACGATACAGCCCAGTTGTTCCTGGGCACGCGGATGAACTGTGCCCAGTGCCATCATCATCCGTACGAGAAGTGGAGCCAGGACGATTATTATCAGTTCCAGGCCTTCTTTGCCCGCATGGGTCGCAAGAGCGGCGAGAGCGCGGCCGAGCCGGCAATCTTCGTGCGGCCTGATGGCGACGTGCGCAATCCGGCCACAGGCAAGATCATGGCGCCGCGCGGTCTCGACGGTCCGCCGATCACCCTGGCCGAGGATGAAGACCCGCGGCAAAAGCTGGTGGACTGGATGGCCCAGCCCGGCAACCCGCTATTCTCGAAGGCCATTTGCAACCGCATCTGGTCGCACTTCATGGGCCGCGGCCTGGTCGAGCCGTTCGACGACATGCGGGTAACCAACCCGCCCAGCAATCCGCAATTGCTCGACGCGCTGGCCAAAGACCTGCTCGCGCACCATTTCGATCTGAAGCACTTGATGCGCACCATCCTGAACTCGACGGCCTACCAGCTTTCGTCCGAGCCCACGCCGCAGAACATCACGGACGAACAGAACTACGCCCGGGCCTATCCACGGCGCTTGATCGCGGAAGTGGCCCTCGACGCGTTTTCGCAACTCTCCGGCACGAACGAGGGCTTTGGCGGCTTGCCCCCGGGCACCCGGGCAATTCAGCTACCGGACGAACAGAGCGGCTCGTACTTCCTGGACGTATTTGGCCGGCCCACGCGCGAGACGCCCTGCGAGTGCGAACGACCGCGCGAGGCCAACCTGGCCCAGACGCTGCACCTGCTGAACTCCAGCGACGTGCAATCGAAGATCGGGGCGAACGACGGGCGGATCGCCCGGCTGGTGAAGGCCAAGAAGGCGGATGCGGAGATTCTCGAAGAACTGTATCTGACCGGATTATGCCGACTGCCGCGCGACGGCGAGCGGCAGACCGTGCTCAACTACGTGGCCGGGCAGAAAGACAAGCGTGCGGCTTGGGAAGACGTTGCCTGGGCCATGGTCAACACCAAAGAGTTCCTGTTCAATCATTAGGACCGTGGGAATACCAGCCCGAAGCGCCAGCGAGGGAATCGCAAGTGGCGACACCCTCGCTGGCGCATCGGGCTAGTGTCGAAGTTTTCCTAACAACAACTTCCAACAACGATAAAGACCGTCTGGCCAACCAACGGAGAATCGACCATGTTGAATATCCTGGGCAATGCGTATCGCAACTGCGACGGCGTCAGCCGCCGGAGTTTCTTGCGGGCCGGCGTGCTGGGAATGACCGGCCTGACGCTGGGCGACGTGCTACGGGCACGGGCCGCACAAACGGCCGCTGGCCAGCCCCCGAAGGACACCTCGGTCATCCTGATCTGGAAAGGGGGCGGTCCCAGTCACATCGACATGTGGGATTTGAAGCCGCAGGCCCCGGCCGAATTCCGCGGCGAGTTTCAACCCATTGGGACCAACGTCCCGGGCATCAGCATCAGCGAGCACCTGCCGCTGTCGGCGCGGCAGATGGACAAGTATTCGATCGTCCGCTCGGTGACGCATCCGGATCCAGGCCACGAATCGGCCACGCACTACCTGCTGACCGGCTACAAGCCGACAAACGATATTCCGGCCAACGAAATGCCGAGTTACGGCTCGGTTACGGCCAAAGAGCGTGGTCCGCGACGGCCGGGATTGCCGGCGTACATCGCCGTGCCGCAGGCTCCGAAGTCGAGTGCCGCGGCGTACCTGGGTGTGGCTTACAATCCGTTCTCGGTCGGCGCCGACCCGAGCACCGACAACTTCTCGGTCCGCAACCTGACGCTGCCCAACGGTATCAGTCTCGACCGGCTGCGAAACCGCCGGCAACTGTTGCAGGCCATGGACACGTTGCGTCGCGAGAGCGACCAGACCGGCTTGATGGAAGGCCTGGATGCGTTCACGCGCAAGGCTTTTGAGATGGTCACTAGCGCGACCGCGCAAAAGGCCTTCGATATTTCCCAGGAAGACGCCGTGTTGCGTGACCAGTACGGCCGCACGAAACTGGGCCAGAGCATGTTGCTCGCGCGGCGGTTGGTCGAATCGGGTGTGACGTTCGTCACGGTCGACGCCGGCGGCTGGGATACGCATGCCAACAATTTCGAATCGCTGAAGAGCAAGAAGCTGCCCGAGTTCGACCAGGCCTGGGCCGCGCTGATGCAGGACATGTACGCTCGCGGCATGCTCGACAATACACTGGTATTGGTGTGGGGCGAATTTGGCCGCACGCCGCGGATCAACTCCAACGCTGGCCGCGACCATTGGCCTGGCGCGATCTCGGTCGTCATGGCTGGCGGCGGCCTGAAGATGGGCCAGACCATCGGCGAGACCGACGTCAGGGCCGAGTATCCCAAGGATCGGCCGCTGACGCCGGAAGACATCCTTTCGACGATGTACCACGTGCTGGGCATCGACCAGACGATCGAATACCTGAACGACGCTCAACGCCCGGTCAGCATCCTTGGCACCGGTCGGCCGATCGCGGAATTGGTGGGCTGAGCATGCGTCACCGGCAGATCGTGCGACGCAGCCCTCTCGTAAATCGCTTGGCGGCCATGGTCTTCGTGCTCGCGGCGCTGCCGGCAATTCCGCTGTGCGCACAGTTGCCCGTGCCGCAGTTGCAGAGCGTCTTTCCGGCCGGAGCCCGACAGGGCACGACCGTGGAATGCACGATTACCGGCAGCGACATCAACACTGCGACCGGGTTGTATTTCAGCCATGCCGGCATCACGGCCACGCCCGTAAAGCCCGGCGTGTTCCGCGTGCAGGTCGACAAGAGCGTCCCGATCGGACGTTACGACGTGCGGGCCATCTGCCCGGCCGGCGTCTCCAGCTATCGCTCGTTCGTCGTGGGAGATCGGCCGGAGTTCGTCGAGAAAGAGCCGAACAACACGCCGCAGCAGGCTGAGCGCATTACGCTGCCGGTGGTCGTCAATGGCCAGACCAGCGGCGGCATCGACTTGGACTACTTCGTGTTCACGGCCAAGAAGGGTCAGCGGATCTTCATCAACTGCTGGGCCTGGCGGTTGGATAGCTTTCTGGACGCCACGTTGCTGGTGCAATCCAGCGACGGCAAGGAGTTGGCCTACGGCGGCGACTATTACGGCAAAGATCCGTTCATCGATTTCACCGTGCCGGCCGACGGCGATTACACGGTAAAGCTCTGGGACTTCATCTATGGCGGCGGCGCCATGAACATCTACCGCCTGGAGCTCGGCAGCCTGCCGCATCTGGACGCCGTGCTGCCAGCCGCGGTTCGACCAGGCGAAAGCTCCAAGGTGACGCTCTTGGGCCGCAACCTGCCTGGCGGCGTGCCGGTGCCAGGCATGACCATCCAGGGCCGTCCGCTGGAAACGCTCAGTCGCGAGATAGCGGCTCCCAGCGACCCGGTGGGCAGCGCCAGCCTGCACGCGGGCGAGGCCATCCGGCCGCCGCAGACGGCCGTCGACGGCATGGAATACCGATTGACGACGCCCGCAGGGGCCAGCAATCCGCTATTCATCGGCTTTGCGGCCGACCCGATCGTGCTGGAGCACGAGCCCAACGACAGCCGCGAGTCGGCACAGCGGCTGAGCGTGCCCTGCGAGGTGTCGGGCACGTTCACGCCCACGGGCGATAAGGACTTCTTCGCGTTTTCGGCGATTAAGGGAGAAAAGACCGTCATCGAGGTGTTCGGCGAGCGCCAATCGGGTCTGGTCGACCCGATTCTGACGGGCTATGACAGCCGTGGAAATCGAATTACGACTGGCGACGACGACGGCCGCAACATCGGTCAATTGCGATTCACGACCACCACGCGCGACGGCCGCTGGGATTTTCAAGCTCCGGCGGATGGCGAATACTTCGTGCAGATTCGCGACCTGTATTCCCAGCAGCGGGGCGAGCCGCGGTTCACGTATCGATTGAGCGTGCGCAGGCCGCGGCCCGATTTTCGTTTGCTGGCGGTCCCCGTGGCCGAGGTTCAGCCTGATGCCACGGTGCTGCGACGCGGCGGGAATCATTGGCTCGACGTGCTGGCCTTTCGCAAGGACGGCTTCGACGAACCGATTGTCATCGAGGCTTCGCACCTTCCCAAGGGCGTGACTTGCGAAAAGGTGACGATCGGGCCGGGCAAGACCTCGGTGCCGCTGGTGTTCCACACGGCCGCGGATGCCCCCTTGGGCCATGCCGAGATTCAGATCTCGGGCCAGGCCACGATCGAGGGGAAAGAAGTTACCCGCGCGGCGCGGGCCGGGGGCCTGGTTTGGGCCACCGTGAACACGCCGGGCATCGCCCGCATGGCCGATACGATCGTAGTGGCCGTGCGCGAGCGAGGCCCGTTTACCCTGTCGGCCAAGGCAGCTCGTCCGGCAATTGCACCGGGCGATACGCTGCCGATCGACGTCACCGTTGAGCGAGCGCCCGATTGGTCGGACAGTTTGCAGCTCTCGGGTTTCGATTTGCCGAACAATGCCACGGTGGCGCTAGTGACCGTGGGCCGCGGAGCCAAGAGCGGGCAGGTGCAGCTCAAGCTGCCAGCCAACGCGAAGCCGGGGCCGTATACGTTCACGATCCAGGCCTCGGGGCAGGTGCCGCGCAACTATGCGGCCGAAACCTACCCGGCCAAGCGGGACAATAACATTCGCGTCGTGGCCACGTCGAACCCGATCACGATCCAGGTGACGGCCCCCGCGGCGAAATAGCCGGGTCGTGACTCCATGGGCCACATCGGGAATAAAAGGGGCCGCGGATGAGCGCAGATTTTCGCGGATCTGAATTCGTGGGGCGAGTATTGCTCTCTTTTCGAGCTGAACTGCGTGCCGTTGGCGAGCGGCAACCGCAAGCTTGCCGGCACCCAGCGTGACAATCCGCCGCGTTCACTGCGAATTCGATGAGGGGACCACCACGACACAACGATCACCACGAAGAAGAGAAAGTTTTCGAGTGACGGAAAACATTCGGAATGCGAGGCGGCCCGAATCGAGGTCTCTTCCAACGTGGTGTCCGTCGTGCCGTGGTGGTCCTATTGCAGCGTGTTTTTCGAAGGACGCCAACGATCTTGCAGATCCCCGTGTACCTGCGTGAATCCGCGGCCTATTCTTTTAAGAATCTGGCCAGCTTTTCCAGCGTCGCCGGTGAACTGAGTTCCGCTTTGCCGAAGCCGGGCTCGGCGCCGGCTGCCACGGCCTGCTGCTGATACTCGGGATAGTTGCTCACCAGCATGACGGGCAGGGCGGACCATTGTGGGTCGGTCTTCAAACGGCGGCACGATCTCCAGCCCGTCGCTGTAGTCGACGTCCAGCTTGCGGTTCACCAGCACCAGGTCGAAAGCCTCACGGCCCAACGCGTCGAGCGTTTGCTCCAAATCGTCGGCCCCCACGACCCGGCCGCCGAATTGGCGCTCGACGAGCGACCGGATCGCCGCATGATCCGGCACACACTGTCCGACGTCGAGAACGCGTTTCATGGGGAATAGTGGCTGGCAGTCAGTGATTCTTGGCTAGTTGGAGACATTCTGAATTCACGACCTCAGCCAGACACTTAGCCCCTGGCGACTAACCCCTGGCCACTATTCCTCCGCCTTGATGGCGAAAACGTGTGTCTTGTTGGCGATGTACAGGATGTTGTTGGCCACGACCGGCGTGCTGTAGACCGAGTTGCCCATGTCGATCTCGGCGATGACTTCCTTCTTCGGCGAGAGGCGGAAGATGGTGACCTTGCCCTCTTCGTCGCCGATGTAGACCTTGTCTTCGACGATCAGGGCCGAGCCCCAGGTGGCTGCGAACAGGTCGTGCGTCCAATGGGGTTTGCCGGTCTTGGCATCGACGCAGTGTACCAGGCCGCTGAAATCGGGAATGACCAGCAGGCCGTTCTTGATGGTCGCGGTACCGCAGGTGCGGTGCATGGTCTCTTCGAACTCGACCTTGCCGTCGCCGTTCTGATCGTACTCGCTGTAATGCCAGATGACCGCGGATTGGGGTTGGGCTTGGCCACTTCGCCGTTCTCCTTGACCACGGCCTGCATGCGGTGAGGCGCGATCGGAGTCTTCAGATCTTTCACGTTGAAGGCCAACTCGGCACTGACGTCGCCGCGCTTGGTCGGATCAATGCACCACAAATGGCCGATGCCTTCGCCGTGCTCAGGATCCTGGCCCACGGCCAGGTAGACCAGGTTGTCGTACACCAGCGGCGTGCCGATGATTTCATTCCGCGTGCCGCGACCGCCCAGGATGTACTTCGATTCCTTGGGATTGGCGTCGAATTTCCACAACAGCTTGGCCTTGCCGTCTTCGCTCGTTTCGCCCAGGAAGCTGTACAGCCAGGCGTCGCCGCCGGCGAACATCACCTGCGGAACCCCGCCCAGCACGGCATAGGCCGGGCTCGACCACTGGCCGTGCAGGATGTTGTCGCCCGGCGATGCATCGGTCCACAGTACTTTGCCCGTGTTCTTGTCGACGGCCATGAAGCTGGCGCGTGCGGAGCGGGCAGGTTGATGTGCGATTCGTCGACACCGTTTGAAGTGCAGACGAAGAGGATGTCGCCGATCGCCGTGAGCGAGCAACTGCACATGTTGTGCTGCGAAACGCCCAGATCCTTCATCATGTCGAGCACCCAGATGACGTCGGCCTCGTCCTTGTCGCTGTTGGGTTCAGCCGTGTAGGGGCCGTCGTTTTCGTTGTCGTAGAAGCCTTCGGTATCGAGGCAGCGGACTTCGCCGCGGCTGGTGACGAACCACAGCCGGTCGCCTTCGACCATGGGCGTGGCGCAGATGCCTTGCATGGGCCAGTCGTGTACGCGGCCGGTGGGGAGTTTTTCGCTGGAGTGCTGCCAGAGGAACTTGCCGTCGGCATCGTTGAAGCACAGCAGGCAGCCCAGGTCGACCGACGAGGGATAACGCTTGATCCAGCCGGCGCCGTTGTTGGTGCCGACATAGACCTTGCCGTTGGCCACCACCGGGTTGCCGTAGCTTTGCGAGCCGAGGCGGCCGACCCACTTGACGTTCTTGGCGGTGTCCTTTTTCCATTCGCCGGTCTTGCTGTCGAATTCGCCCGGCTCCCATTCGGTGGGAATGTCCTTGCCTTCGGGCGTGTTGTTTCGCAGCGGCGAGCCGGCCCATTGCGGCCAATCGAGCGGGCCGTAGAGCGGCTTGCCCGACTTGTCGGATTTGGCCGCAGTGAAGTGGGCCTGTGTTTTCGGTTCGGCGGCCGACACTGCGGGAGCCGCAAAGCCCATGCCTCCGGCCAGGGCGACCAGTATAAAGCTTGCAGTTAGTTTCATGGCGATCGATCTCTCTCCCAAGGCTGGGCCGACCCTCTGGCAGGCCCGCGCTTGATAAAGACGTTACTCTTAGTTAGTCGCTGCCGTGTTGGGTGTTACCGTGATGTTGTCGACGAAGATTTCTGCGTCGCCGGCGTTGCCGAACAGACCCGGGCTGCCGACCAGGTTGCCGACTTCGTCGACTCCTTCGACGGTCCATGCCTTGGGCTCTTCGGCGCCTCGTTCCCAGACTTTGCCTTGGAGCACGGCTTTGCCGCCGTCGGTCGAGGCCCGCAGCTTGATCGTGTACCACACGTTCGGCTTCCAAGGATGGGGCGCGTTCTTGGCAAAGCGGTTTTCGAGTTGCGCAGTCCAACTGCGAATCTGCAATTGCTGATGCGAGCCCATCAGGTCAAGCGTGTAACGCTGGGCGATGACAGCCATGTCGGGGAGCTTGGGCCTTCGCTCTGTTCTACCTCGGACGATGCCTTGCCGGGGGGCTCATCCCCTTTTTGGCCCGCGAGGCTGGCGTCCGGCCCCCCCTTGCTTCTGCCGTTGGCACCGCGGACGTCGGCCTGGATGGTGTAGTCGTGCAGATCCACCGGCCCCATCAGCAACTGGCTGCGCGTGCCCTTGGGAATGGTTGTGACCTTGACCATTACCTTGTTGCCGTCGACCTCGCGGACGATATTGCGGTACCGGGCACCGACCCAGGTGACCGGCACTTCGCCGTCGGAGAAATCGAATTTCCAAGGCAAGCGGCGGCACGACGCGAATTCGCGCGCTGCCGACCACGTCTCCCGCCTTGGCATGTGACGATCACGGCGCTATGGCTGGCCTTGGGGTCGGCCGTGAACAGTCCGTTGGCGTCGATCGTGCCGGCTCCGGTCAGACTGTAGGGCGACGCCCCCGTGACGCCGGCTTGCTCGCCGATCAATTGCCCGCGGTCGTTGAACAGCCTGGTGCGAAACTGAATCTTCTCGCCCGGCTTGACCAGCGCTTCGACCGGCACCACCTGCACGTGTGCCGGCTTGGTGTCGTCGCCGATCGGCGGTTCCGCCGCCAGCTTGGGCCGTTCCGCGGGAGCTTTGGGATCTTTGCAGCGCCAGGCAATAAATCTTTTCCGTCGTCGGCAGGTAGAGCTTGCCGTGCGAGATGATCGGCGATCCGTGAACTTCTTCGCCTTCGGGCAATCGCAGGCGATGGACGATCTTGGCGCCGGTGGCGGTGGGCTTGAGCACGTGCCAGGCGCTGGTGCTGCAGGCGTAAAAATTGCCGTCGGCATACAGCAGGCTGGCCCGCATGATCGTGCCCAGCAGTTTGATCCGCTTGCCGACCTGCTTGCCGGTGGCGGCGTCGTGAATGTAGACGTTGCCCGAGTCATCGACGCTATATAGCCGGCCGTCCAGCAGGATCATGCCGCTACGGCCGACCATGACTTCCTTGTCGCGCCATAGTTCGCCGCTGGCGGTGATATCCGCGTTGTTCTTCCCGGCAGCACCGTTGACCGCAACCACGGCGCCCATCGAGTCGCCTTCGCGGTTCTCTTCGCTCTGGGCCATGTAGACTTTGTCGCCGTCAATGAGCGGCGTCACGTTCAGGCCGCGGGTCGAAAGTTTGTACTGCCAGATCGGTACGCCGGTACGCGGCTGGAAGGCCCATAACGAGCCGTCGCCGGAGCCGAACAGCATGGCCTGCTGCCCGCCCAGCACACCCACGACTGGAGTGCTATAGGTCGTATCGTCGGGCAGCGGCCGCGTGCCGTTGAACCAGACCATTTCGCCCGTGGCCTTATTGAAGGCCAGGAACCGGTGAGTTGGCTTGGCCATCTCGCCCCAGCCGATGATCACACCGCTGATGATCAGCAGATCGTCATGCACGATCGGCACATTGGTGCGTCCACCGTAGGTTGTCAGCAGGCCGAACTCTTCGTTCAGCGAGCGCGACCAAATGGTCTTGCCCGTGTCGCCATCAAGGCATTGCAAGTAACCGCAGACGCCCATGGCGTAGACGCGGCCAGTTGCCGGATCGCCCACGCAGTTGCTCCAAGCGACGCGCGTGTCGGGTACGTCGGACAGGAAGACGTTGAACTTGTTTTCCCAGAGAATCTTGCCGCTCGCGGCGTCGGCGCAAATCACCTTTTCACCTTCGCGGGTCGTGCCGGGCTCGCTGCGGGCTAGCGTGTAGAGCTTGCCGCGCATGATGATCGGGGTCGACCGGGTGCCAAGTTCAGTTTTGGCCCACAGTATATTGTCACCGCCGAAATCCCAGCGATCGACCGTGCCCGTCTCACGCGAGATACCATTCTGCTCGGGGCCGCGCCACATGGGCCAATCGAGTGGGTCAACAGGTGCCATGGAAGGGGCAGCCGCTGGAGCGACTGCGATGGTTTCTTTCACGGGCGTCGAGGGGGCGGGCGTGGCAGGTGCTGGCGTCGTTGATCCTGCCGACGCGGTTGGTGGCGCCGAGTCCGCGCCTGGCTTTTTGGGCGCCGCGTCGCAACCGCTGACGCCTAGGCCCCCGAACGTACTGAGTAGAGCGATCAATGACAGGTAATAGTGACGACGAACCGCACTCATAGTGGGGAACTCTCTGTGGAACCGGTGGTCCGCAATTTGGAGAAGCAGGCAGGACTTTTCAGGATACGACGGTGCCGATGGTAGGGCAAGCAACAAATGGCGGGGGGCACTCATGGCCCGAGGCCGGAAGGCGCGAGCCACGGGGCTCCGATTCCAACCGGGCTCTTGCTTACATACTAGTCAAACCACTCATCGCTGGTGTCAAACTTCGGCAGGCACACAATCAATACGGTCATCTGGCCCAGTGCTCGGTGCCGAACGCCGGGACGAATCAGGATGCTCATTCCAGGATGCACGGGCACGCGCTCGTTGTCCAATTCCATTGCCGCGTCTGCCGTGCATTCCAGGAAGTAGTACACCTCGGTGTGCCAGCGGTGATAGTGCAAGCGAGCATCGACGGAAATCTCAGTCCGATGCACCGTGCCGGGAAAGTCCTCCACGTCAGCGAATGCTCGGCGTGCCGACCCGCACGGGCAAGCCACGCCGGCCAGTTCGGCGAAGTCGACGACCTCATAACGGCGGGTCTCAACAGGCAGCGCCACCAGGCGACCTCGGCATAGCGGTTGATTGCATTTGGAATGCTGCCCCTCCCCCATAACTTCCCAACATCTCAAGCATATCCGATTGCGCTGCCGTCTGCCATTACCACGGGGTTTGGCTGGGGGTACGGGGCTGAAAGCACTTGCCTAAGGACTTGCGCGGCGCTGCAATCGTTAAGGTTTTTCTAGTCTACGCGTGCCGTAAGGTTTGCCTATCAGGAGCCGTAAGCCATTTGCTGAAAATTACTTCCGCACGTTCAAGGTGCCTTCGCAGGGCAGCCGATACGGTAGGTGTCCCTCAACGAGGAACTACGTGCCCGTGAAGACACGTGACGATGCGTCGGGGTAACCGATTCGGTTTTTCGAGCCATGGAATGGCTCGACGGTCCTGACGTGAATAACCTTGTGAACTGCGGGTAGTGACCCACGTTCCCAGCCAAGGCAACCGACGGAGTGATCCACCTGAGAGCGGAGTGCTGCCGCTCGCCGCGATAACGCGATATGAGGATCCCTCGGTCGACTGGCCGATGCTGGAGCGCTAGAGCCCCAGTTCCCTGCAAAGGAGACGTTGCTCAATGAAATGGAACATGCTTTTTGGAGCGCTCGCCGTTAGCGTTGGCCTCTGTAGCCAAAGCTTCGGCGCCACTCTCCTGGACCGGATGCTGGGCACGGGCTGCGGCTGCAACAGCTGCTGCGAAACTGCCCCGAGCTGCTGCGCCGCCGCTGAACCCAGCTGCTGCGCCAAGGCCGAACCGAGCTGCTGCGCCCCGGCTGCTGCCGAGCCCAGCTGCTGCGCTCCGGCTGCCCCGACCTGCTGTGCTGCTGCTGCTCCCAGCTGCTGCGCCCCGGCCGCTTGCGAGCCGAGCTGCTGCGCTGCCCCGAGCTGCGGTTGCGGTGGATCTTCGTGCTGCAAGAAGAGCTGCGGCCCGTTGTTCCCGACCCTGCACTGCATCTTGCACGAGCTGCACAATCGTCACCACTGCCACAAGAGCAGCTGCTGCGAAGCCCCGAGCTGCTGCGCTGCTGCTCCGACCTGCGAAGCCGCTGCTCCCAGCTGCTGCGCTGCTGCCGCCCCCAGCTGCTGTGCCCCGGCTGCCGCCGAGCCCAGCTGCTGCGCTGCTGCTGCTCCCAGCTGCTGTGCCCCGGCTGCTCCGACTTGCGAAGCCGCTGCCCCCAGCTGCTGCGCCGCTGCCCCGAGCTGCGGTTGCGAAGCGGCCCCGAGCTGCGGTTGCTGCAACAAGTGCACCTGCGAACGCAAGACCTGCAGCCACAAGTGCTGGAACGTGTTCAAGTGCCATCACCCGGTCCTCGCTGGACTGTTCGTGAAGCACTCGTGCGGTTCTAGCTGTGGTTCGAGCTGCGGCTCGAGCTGCGGTGGTTGCGAATCGTGCGGTGCTGCTGAGTCGTGCGGTTGCGGTGGTTGCGGTGCGGCCGCTCCGGCTGCCCCGGCTGCTTCGCCGGCTCCGGCTGCCCCGATGCCGCCGGCCCCGATGGCCGATCCTTCGGCTTCGATCCAGGGCAAGCGGGTTCTGAGCGCCAGCCGCGCTCTGGTCCGCCAGTAAGCGTCTAGGGTCCGATTGCTGATGCTTCTAGGCCTGCCCGGAAAATTTCCGGGCAGGCCTTTTTTATGTCGCCGTCGCGGACGCGACCTCTCAAGAAATCGCGAATCCCCGCCTGCAGGGCTGCCTGCTATGCGGGACTTTGACCCTGCTGCAATAGGGCCGCGGTGAAGCCGATCACGTCCCCTCGCTCTCGGCAGATTTGCATCAGCCGCTCGTAGTCGCCCCCTTTTCGCGCCAACTCGAGCATCCCAGGGGCGAAGTCGGTCGTCCGCACCCCGGCCGGGAGCAGCCGAGCGGCTGCGTCGAGGGCTTCGCCGTAGCGGCCCAGCCGCGCCAAGAGAGCGACGTACACTTCCGCCGGAAAGGGTCCGGCCTCGTCCACCGATCGGCTGGCGGCCCGCTCCGCGAACACGCTTAAGGCCTCGTCGACGCCTTCGCCCAATTGGGCCCGGAAGAACAGCGCCGAGGCCGGATACGTGTCCGTAAACGGTTCGTCGCCCGGGTATTGGAACTGCGCGGTCGAGTCGCCGGCCGTACTCGGTCAGGTCCACCGCCAGCCGCAAGACTTCGGGATCCTCGGTCAACAGAGCGAACCGCATGATGCTGCTCAGGTGGGTCGTGTCGACGTGGTAGTTGTCGTTGGCGAACAACCAATCGCGATCGGCGACCAGGCCGGCGATGGTTGTTTCTGCGGGCTGCTTGCCCTGCTGCTGCGTGATGTCTGTAACGAGCGACGCCAGCAAGTCGCGGTGCAATTGGCGAACGAGCAGCGCCGCCACGAGTTGGCGCTGAGCGCGTGGGCGCCCCTGCATGTCGGAATCGAACAACGAGATCGCGTTGCAAATGCCATAATGATCGAGCACCAACTGAAAGCCTAGGGCCGGATCGACGCCTTCGTGTAGCGCAATCTCGATGATCTGTTCGTAGTGATCTTCGGCTGGCAATTTTGCCAGGGCCGCGGCCACCTCCTCTTTGTCGCCGATCGGACGCAGGTACATCCACGCCTCGCGCAGACGGCCTTCGGCCAGCAGCAGGTGGCCTACTTCGCGGCAAGCCGTCAGGTACGACTCTTCCATCTTGCCGCGCAGAGGTTCGGGCAAATCGTCCAGCGATTGCGGAGCAATGATCGGCAACTTGAGTTTGTGCCGAGCTTGCATCAGGCGCAGGTCGAACAACTCGTGTGCGCCTTGTGCTCGCCGCGCATCCGCTGAGCCAATGACTCCAAGGCGGCGTCAACGCCCTGCGTCTGGGCCTGGGTCAGAAGTTCGTCAAAGGTGGTGTCCGTCATCGCCATGGGGAAGCCGCCTCGCGGAAAACGGGAAGGATGCACACGAGCTGCTGAACAAAGGGTGAGGATCTTTATCGTAGCAGAGGCCCACGCGGCGTTCCATTGGCTGCCAAGAGTCGTGATGGTGTCCGGCCGCGTGGGTTTTCGATGGCTGGTTTATGCTTCCCCTGCGTGGCAATAGTACCTTTCGATGGTCCGCCGCTTGGAGTACCATGGAAGTGGCCCTTCGCGATTGCGTCCTATTCTCCCCTGCACAGCCCGTTTCGCCCCCAGTTTCCGCCGGAAATCCCGCCCCGATGACTTCCGTAGATCTTCCCTTCGCCGGATTGCGTGTGGCGGCTTTCGAAAGCCGCAGGGCGCCGGAGATGCAGCGGTTGATCGAACGGTTTGGGGGGATCGCTCGGGTCAGCCCTTCGATGCGCGAAGTGCCGGTCGCCGAGCCGTCCGAGCGCCATCGACTTCGCCCATCGGCTGATCAGTGGGCAGATCGATATCGTGCTGTTGATGACCGGCGTGGGCACGCGGCACCTGGTCGCGCAGGTCGAGCGGCACATCGATCGGGCCCGCTTCCTGGCGGCCTTGACGCGACGTGACGACCGTGGCCCGCGGCCCCAAGCCGGTTGCCGCGCTGCGCGAGTTCGACATTCAGCCGACGATCAAAGTTCCCGAGCCCAACACCTGGCGTGAAGTGCTCAAAACGCTCGACGCCCAGTTGCAGCTTGCCAATCAAACCATCGCCCTGCAAGAGTACGGCAAACCGAACACCAGCCTGGTGGCCGGGCTCGAAGCCCGCGGCGCCACCGTCCGCACGATCAAGGTTTACAACTGGGACTTTCCCGAGGATATCGGTCCGCTGGAAGCCAACCGCGGGCCCTGGCGGCCGGAGAAATCGACGTCGTCCTGTTCACTTCGGCCCACCAGGTCGTCAACCTGCTGCGAATCGCCGAGCGTCTGGGGCTGACCGCGGAGTTGGGCCACGGCCTGCGTCGCAGCGTCGTGGCCTCGATCGGCCCGACGACCAGTGAAATGCTCCAGGAGTGCGACATCGCGGTCGACATCGAGCCGGACCATCCGAAGATGGGAACGCTGGTGGCTGCCGCGGCCGAGAAGAGTTGCCAGCTTCTGCGAAACAAGGGCTCGATCACCGTCGCCGGCGGCTCGCGAGGCGCCGACGGTTCGACCGGCCTGGCAGGACAGTCTGTTCATGAAGGCTTGCCGTCGCGAACCGGTCGATCGCGTGCCGATCTGGCTGATGCGACAGGCCGGCCGGTACATGGCCGAGTATCGCGAAGTCCGCGCCAAGACGACGTTTCTCGAACTCTGCAAGAACCCGCAGCTTTGCGCCGAAGTGATGCTCACGGCCGTCGAGCGGCTGGGCGTCGACGCGGCGATCATCTTCGCCGATCTGTTGCCGATGCTCGAACCGATGGGCGTCGACTCTGGAATTTGCCCAGGGCGAAGGCCCCGTCATTCACAACCCGATTCGCTCGGCCGAGCAGGTTGATTGCTTGCGCGAACTGGAAGACGTCGGGGAATTGCACTTCGTGTTCGAGACCGTGCGGCTGACCCGTGCCGGGCTGCCGCCGGAGATTCCGGTGATCGGCTTCGCAGGCGCTCCGTTCACGCTGGCCAGCTATGTCATCGAAGGCGGAGCCAGCCGCAATTACCTGCATACCAAGAAGCTGATGTACAGCGACGAAGGGGCCTGGAACACGCTGCTGGGCCGGCTGGCGCGCAGCGTCACCCGCTATTTGAACGCCCAGATCGAAGCCGGCGCCCAGGTCGTGCAACTGTTCGACAGTTGGGTCGGATGCCTGGGTCCGGACGACTATCGCCGCTATGTTCTGCCGTCACGTTCGCCAGATCGCTGCCGGCTTGCCGCCCGACGTGCCGCTGATCAATTTCGCCACCGGCAACCCGACCTTGCTCCCCTTGGTGGCCGAAGCCGGCGGATCGGTCATCGGCGTCGATTGGCGCGTGCGGCTCGACGATGCCTGGCGAACCGTGGGCTACGATCGGGCCGTGCAAGGCAACCTCGACCCGCTCGTATTGCTTGGACCCATCGAGGGAATTCGCCACCGGGCGGCTGAAGTGCTCGACCAGGCCGGCGGACGGCCGGGCCACATCTTCAATCTCGGTCATGGCATTCTGCAGCAGACGCCGGTCGAGAACGTCTTGGCCCTGATCGACGCGGTCCGCGAATTGAGCTCCAAGCCGCGTGGCACGGGTGCGCCGTGAATGCGGCCGGCTGCCAGCGCGGTGTCGCGGTTGTCGGCGGAGGCATCAGTGGCCTGGCGGCCGCGCATCGAATTCACGAACTCGATCCGTTGCTGCCGATCAGGCTCTACGAAGCCGGGCCACGGCTGGGCGGCGTGCTGCAAACTCGCCGTGAGTCGGGCTACCTGCTGGAACTCGCCGCTGACAATTTCATCACCAACGTTCCCTGGGCGTCGAGTCTTTGCCAGCGCGTGGGCCTGGCCGATCGGCTGCTCTCGACGAATGAAACAAATCGACGGGCGCTGGTGGTCCGCCGCGGGCAACTCTATCCGGTGCCCGAAGGTTTCATGCTGATGGCCCCCAGCCAACTCTGGCCGATCCTAACTTCGCCCATTCTTTCCTGGCGCGGAAAACTGCGGCTGCTGGCCGAATTCCTGGTTCCGCGCCGCCGAGAATCGGGCGACGAGAGCGTGGCGGCGTTTGCCTGCCGCCGGCTGGGACGCGAGGCCTTCGACCGATTGGTTCAGCCGCTGCTGGCCGGCATCTACACGGCCGACGCTCGGCAACTCAGCCTGGCCGCCACGCTGCCGCGCTTCATCGACATGGAACAGCGTCACGGCGGCCTGATTCGGGGTGTGCTTGGCGGCCGCTCGGGCGAGAAAGGAACCGGGAGCCAGGAAAGCGGCGCTCGCTACAGCTTATTCGTGGCGCCCGACGAAGGCGTCGGAGCTCTGGTCGAGGCGATCGCCCAACGATTCCCCCCCGAGACAATTTGTTTGAATTCGCCCGTCGAGTCGTTGCAGTCCTTGCCCGGCGGGGACTGGCAGCTCGTTTTACAGGGCGGAGAAACGGCGCAGCATCAGGCGGTAATCCTCGCTACGCCGGCGCCGATCGCCGCGCGGCAGTTGGCCGAGGCGAGCCCGGCGTCGAGCGCGTCGTTGCGAACAATTCCCTATGCCGGCACCGTGATTGCCATCCTGGGTTTTCGCCGCGAACAGATTGCCCATCCGCTGGACGGGTTTGGCTTCGTCGTGCCCGAACTCGAACAGCGTCAGATTTTGTCCGTGAGCTTCGCGAGCCAGAAGTATCCGGGGCGTGCTCCATTGGGCCAGGTCTTGCTGCGCGTCTTTCTGGGCGGCTCGGCTCGGCCCGAGATGCTGGACAAGCCGGACGAGGAAATCAAAGCGATCGTGCAACGCGAGTTGGCCGAATTGCTCGGCGCACGAGGCGAACCGGAACTATTCCGCATCCAGCGTTGGCCGGCGACGATGCCGCAATACCATCTGGGACACTTGGATCGCGTGGCCGAAATCGAGCGCGTCGTGGCCGAACTGCCCGGGCTGGAACTGGCCGGCAACGCCTATCGCGGCGTCGGCATTCCCTTCTGCATCCGCAGCGGCGACCAAGCGGCAGAGCGAGTCTTCGCGCGCCTGAAAGGGGAATAGGCAATTGGAGAAGGCAAATTTCCGCGAGGCGCAGCGTCCAGCGTGGGCGGGATGACGATCCTTGTGGATCCGCAGAACAGCGTGAAATACTTCAAATATTCGTCCAATTGCCGACGGTCGCTAGGGTGAAGTCAATGGCATCTTTATGCACCGTATCGTTGGTGCCGTTCTGATCGTTGACCGTGACGCTGCCGAACTTATTGATCGTCGTCTGACTTGCGATTGCGGTTTTGAATTGAGCCATGCTGCCGCCGGCGGTCAAGGTATTTGTATTCGGTGAGTCATTGATCGTCGCCGTGTCGGTGCCGTCGTGGTTGCCGGTCACTACGATGGTCCCGGCCACGGGGGTTGTGTCGTCTGTAAGGAGGAACGTGTTCACCGTAATCGTACTGCTGCCAACCGAGAGTGTGCTAGCGGTCGCGGTGCCGAAGAACTGGCCCTTCCCAGGACTGGTCAAATCGGCCGTGTCCGTGTTGTCGCCTGACTCAAAAACGGCGACTGCGCTGATCCGTTCGCTTGCACCACAAAATTGACGCCCGATCCGTTGACGTTTTTCGTGCTTCCGCTCAAAGAGCTTACACCGACGGCTCCATTGAATGCGTTTTCCGCGAAGCTATAGAAATCGGCCTTATCGGAAGTTCCCGCAGCCTGGACCGTGACGTTGGCGGCATAAAAGCGCCCAACGTGAAAGGTGAACCATCAAATGTGCCGACCACGGAACTAAAGGCCGGTTCACCGGTGAATTGGCCCCCCGACGCATCGAACGTCACGCTGTCGGTGCCATCCGCCGCACCGATGGTATACACCGTGGGAAAATTCATGAGCGTCGTCATCACGCCACCGAGAGTAAAGGTAGTTTGCTCGGGGCCGGCAACGACGGCCGCGTTCGTTGTCGAGTAGATATAGGCATAGACCGTGTTGCCTACCCCCGTAACCGTTTCTGACCCGAACCCGGATAATTCGCTGTAGATGCCATCCGTCGTGGTCGGCTTGGCAATGTAGCTGTAGGGCTGTTGTGGATTGCCGTTGACAAAACTACTAGCGAAAAAGTTACTGCTCGCGCTTCCCCCGTCGCCCACATTGATCGTGGCAGTTGAGTTGGGGTCAGAAACGTAAACGTAAAGATTTGCCACATCGGTTGCGTCGAATTCGAACCCGGCCGCTCCGTCACGCACCACGCTGGTTGAATCAAAGCTCTGCGTCGCTGCATAAGAGTCTGTGCTGGACGGATCGAAGAAGATGACCTTGCTGAAGGCGCCACTCGGCCCGCCATAGACCACTTTAGCTACATTCGCAGTCGAGTAGTCCGAGGTGGTCCCGTTGACGGTGACGGAGAAATCCGTGGCGTCGAGGAACGTCACCTCGACATTATCGCCCACCGAACCGGGAAGGGTCAGCGTGCCGGGCGTGACGGAAAGCGAACTGGTTTCGGCGGCATTGAGCCCGCTGACGGCTGCCAGAAGTGTGTAACCATTACCGACGTTATTGATCGATAATCCCTGAAATACGGCAATGCCTCCCACCGCCGAGACCATTGTTGTGCCGCTGAGAGTGCCGCCACCGGGATTATTGGCTAATCCCAATGTTACGCTGCCGGCGAACAAAGCGCCGAGTGTCCCAAATCCATCGACGGCTTCGACTGTCAAATCGAAACCGCTACCCGCCGATACGGACGATGGCGGTTCGGCCAGGAATATCAGTTGAGTTGCCACGCCCTTGGGTGTGACATCAAAGGAGTTCAATGCAGGGGACGTCAAATCGCCGCCGGAAATCGACAACTGATACCCGGTGCCGGTGTTATTCAGCGACAATCCCGAGAAGACAGCCACGCCGCCGACGGCCGAAACAGTTGTCGCACCGCCCAGCGTGCTGCTGCCTGGATTGTCGGCGAGTGATACCGTCACGTTCCCAGCGAACCCTGGTGTGAGGTTTCCTTCGGCGTCTTCTGCAGCGACGGTCAGATTGAACAGCGCCGTGGCCGTTACCGCGGAGAGCGATTGAGGAACGATCACCAATTGCGTGGCCACGCCGGGCGAGACGCTGATAGCGCTTGACGTCGTGGAAAGCAATCCACTGCCGGCGACCTGCAGCGTATAGCCGATCCCAACCTTATTCAGCGTGAGATTCGAGAATACCGCCACTCCATTGGTCGCCACCGCCGTCAGCGTCCCACCTAGCGTGCTCGAACCGGGATTGCCGGCCAAAGCGACCGTGATCGTCCCGGTAAAACCGGTGTCGATATTCCCTTGCCCGTCTTCCGCGGCCACGCTGACCATGAAGGCAGCCCCGGCGGTGACGCTGACCGGAGGTTGCGAAACGATGACGAGCTGCGGCGCGGCGTCGATCGACTGGAGCGTCAACACCAGGTCATTCCCATCTCCGCCGGCATAATCTGCCTTGAAGGTATATGATTTTCCCTGAAAGTCTGTCGTGTAGGTTTGGCCCTGCGACAAATTGCTGAACGATCCGCCGATGGCGTTGCTAGTCGCGGCAGTATTATCGACAATGGTAAGTTGAGTTCCAACGGTCGGCGCGAAACCGAGCGCAACGTTAATCGACTTTCCGCTAGCCGCAAACGTATTGCTCGCCAGCGGCAGAGCTCCCGCTAGCAGTGTCGTCTGGATCCCGCCGGCACCGGTGTTAGCATGACGGCGCCGCCATCTCCGTTGAGTGCTGTTCCGCCGGAGCCTTCGTCCAGGATGATCTGGCCTGCGCCGGCGGTGGACTGGATGACATTCAGCACCGCGCCGGCAGTGGTGGCAGGCGTGGCTGTAGTGAAGGTGATATTTCCGGTCTGTCCACTGTCACCGATGGTCAGCGTTCCGCCGGCGGTGGTTTCGATCCGCGCAGCTCGGCACTGGTGAGATTGATTCCCGCCACGGCGGCATCGTTCGTGCCGCCGAACTGCATAGACCGCGTTTCGACCGACGAACGGATCGTCACACCTCCGGCCGTGGCTGTCGTCACGGTCCCCACGCCAAACTTATAGACGACGCCGTCGCCGGGGCTGCTATCCGTTACGAATAGGTCACCGGTGGCGTCATAAGCAAGGGCGCCCGAGCCTGAGGCGTAGATGGTTGCGGAGGGTGTGGTGCTGCCCGGGGTGAACTCGCTCACCGTGTTGGCAAAGTTAGAAACGAACAGATCGCCATTTGCGTCGAATGCCAGTGACACGGGTGTGGACAAGCCCTCGAGTGTGGCGGTTGGCGTCGTGCTTCCTGCAGCGAATTCGCTAACAGTCCCGAGACCAGAATTAGCCACGTACAGATTGCCGGTGGAGTCAAATGCAAGGGCGTCGGGACCATTCAATCCAATGAGCGTCTCAGCCGGAGTGGTGTTCCCCGGCGCAAACTCGCTCACTGTACCAGTATTCTGGTTGGTGACGAACAGATCGCCCTGCGAGTCCAAGGCGAGAGCAGTTGGGTCGCTAAGTCCGCGCAGCGTACTTGTGGCCGTGGTGCTTCCCGGCGCGAACTCGCTCACGGTGCCTAGGATTTCATTGGCTGCATAGACGTTCCCGATCGAGTCGACGAGCAACGCCGCGGAGTCTCCATCGAGTCCGGAGAGCGTGGCGATTGGTGTAGTCCCTCCACGAGCAAATTTGAGTATCGTGCGAACGTCTCGTACGTAGAGATTGTCGTCTGAATCCACGGCCAAGGCAGTGGGATCGCCAACGCCGGTTATGGTGGCTGAGGGCACCGTGCCGCTTGGGGCAAACATGCTCACCGTCCCCACGTTTTGAGTGTTTGCGACGTAGAGATTACCGCTTGAGTCGAACGCCAAAGCAGCGGGGGTGGCAAGTCCGGTGAGGGTATTGCTTCCTGGCGCGAATTCTCGCACCGTGTCACCGCCAACACTAGCCGCGAAGAGGTCTCCGTCGCCATTGACGGCCAGAGCGTTGACGCCGTCCTGGTCGACGATCATAGCGGCCGGTGTAGTGCTTCCGGGCGTGAATTCGCTCACGGTGTTCGGAGAATTAGCTACGAAGAGGTCGCCGTGCGAATCGAAGACAAGAAAATGCGGTTCATATAGCCCGGTGAGTGTGGCCGTCGGAGTAGAACTTCCTGGGGCAAACTCGCTGACCGTCGTACTGTCATTATTCGCCACGAAGAGATCACCACTCGAATCAAATACCAAAGCCGTCTCATTGCCGAGGATATCAGTATTCAATCCGGTGAGGGTTGCAGTGGGCGTCGTGCTTCCAGGAGCGAATACACTCACCGTATTCGCGAACTGATTTGCCACGTACAAGTCATCATGAGAGTCAACGGCAAGGGCGGTGGGGTCGTGTCCGTCAATTCCTGAAAGAGTGGCGGTCGGTGTGGTGCTCCCGGGCGCAAACGTGCTCACCGTCGCAGTTCCATAATTGCTCACGTAGAGATTGCCGCTTGAGTCGATGGCCAGACCCTCGGCCTCACTAACTCCTGTGAGTTTGGCGATAGGCGATGTGCCCCCCGGTGCGAATTCGCTCACGGCGAAGCCCCCATCGTCAATTACATAGAGGTCGCCATCTGCGTCGAACACCATCCCCTCCCCGGTTTCTTCGGCACCTGGAGCGCTCAGTCCCGTTAGGGTACTGACGGGCGTATTACCTCCAGGAGCGAATTCACTTACTGTAGTACTTCCGAAGTTTGCAACGTAGAGGTTGCCGTGCACGTCGAAGGCCATGGAGGCCGGCGAGTTCAGACCGGTGAGGGTGGTATTGACCGTGGTGTCCAACTTGCGTGAAGCTCCGATCACCGTTGCGTCGCTGCTGGTGTTGCTCGTGGTGTCGATGTTTACATCTGCGCCGCGGAGCACAATCGCGCCGGTGGTCGTATTGGACGAAGTCACCGTGGCTCCCGCGCCGATCGAAAGTGTGCCGATTCCGTCGTCTCCGGCGCCGCTTGATGTCACATCAGCAGCCAGCGTTAGCGCACCGGAACCGCTGTTGACAACAGCGCCCGGCCCGACGGTCACCGTGCCGGTCGCTTGCAAGGTCACGGAACCACCCTGGGTCACGATGCTGCCGTCGACAGTCAACGGTGCATTCGTGCCCGTTGCCATCAAGCTGATTGAGCCGGTGCTCGCCGATAGCTTCGCCCCGGTGTTGATAATGACGTCGCCATTGATCGACGCGCTCACCGCTGAGTTGCCGGCGAATGTCGTAGCTCCGTTGAATGCCAAGCCCGGAGTCGCAACCCCCGGTGTCGAATGAGTCAGATGGATGATGAAGTTGTTCGCATAATCGCTCAACGCGCTGTCACTGAAGGCGACGGCGTCGCCGCCGGTGCTGCCCGTGTCGGTAATATCGATCGCCGCCGTGAGCACGGCTGAATTCCGGCGCTGCTGACAGTCAATGTATCCGTGCCGCTGCCGGTGACAGTTGAGTCGTTCGTTCCGCTCCAATTGCCGGTAGTTCCGAGCGATAGCTGGTACGTCGAGCCCGTGCTTACAACAGCAACGCTTTGATTGGTGCCAATCGCCACGTTCAATGTTGTTCCAGAATCCGTGAACGAGGCCAACAGTCGCCGATCTTCAAGCAGTTCGCACCGTAAGCGGTAGCGCGATTGGTTAAGTCCGTCGCGACGGTCTTTGCGAGTTGTTCCTTGCCACCTCTTAAGCGAAGATGCAATCCAGTTTTTCCAAGCTCGTCGCATAGGAGACCTCGTCAAATGGAGCTGTTCATTCAGATCCGGAATGCGCTGAAATTGTTAAGGAAGGTGGTTGATTGCCCCCCGGCGAGTGTAGCTACCGGAGAGGTCGAGTGAAATGGCCGTGCCGTTTCAATTGTCTTGGTGCCGCGTCAAATTGTCGCGGAATCGGGCGGCTATGTCCCTTACGGACGCGCATTCATTGGCAATGTCGCGATCCGACAGCGCCGAACACGCTCACAGCCGAGAGCCCAAGCCGACTTTCGATTCACGACAGGTGGACGACGAGGGCTGCCGCTAAGTCCACGTTCGGCAGCGTCCGTGACACGGATGGCCGCTGGCGCGGTCAGAGTTGGCACGCGGCGATAGGTCGCCAAACGAGCCGCGCAGCGTTGCCGTGTATCGGGCCGCGCGGTTTGAATCAGCCGCTGTTGAGTACGGCCAGCCGTAGTGGCAGATTGGATGGCAAAAGAGATCTCCCTACTGCCCGCCGCCTGCTGCCTGCTGCCTGCCTTCTTCCGCCATGCTGCCGCGGTTCAGGCAGTCAATCAACTGCCTGAGCCGCCCCAGGCTGCGGCGATTGAAGCGGAAGATCAGCCGCGCGAGATGATTCAACTCGGGCTCCTGCCGCTCTTCCGACAACGGGCCGCCGAGTTGGAAGTCGCCCTCGGTCAAGATATCGCGGAATTCGGCATTGATCGCCGCCAGCAGCGCCGCGTCGGGCGCTTGCTGCAACCGCAGCACCAGCTTGTTGCGCACGTAACGCATGCTGTGGTAGACCTTGTAAAACTGCATCACCTCTTCGACTGCCGCCGAGACATTGTCCGTCAGCTTGTATAGCGACAAGTCGTCGGGCGAGATCATGTGCTGGCCCAACAGCCGGCGCTGGACGAACTCGTGCCAGTCCTGCCAGAACGATCCACCGGGTGCGTCGAGGAACACCACCGGTACCAGATCGCGCTTGCCGGTCTGCAACAGCGTGAGCACTTCCAGGCCTTCGTCGAGCGTGCCGAACCCGCCGGGCAGCAAGCAGACGCCGTCGCACTCCTTGACGAACATCAGCTTACGCGTGAAGAAGTACTTCATATGCACAAGCTTCGGGTCGCCGGCGATGACCGGGTTGGCATCCTGCTCGAAGGGAAGCATGATGTTGAGCCCCATCGAGTTCTCGCGGCCTGCACCAAGTGGCCGGCCTCCATGATGCCGCTGGCCGCTCCGGTGACGACCAGCCAATGGCGCTCGGCCATGGCCCTCCCGAATTCGACCGCCTGCTGAAAGGCCGGATCGTCGGGCCGCGTCCGCGCGCTGCCGAAGATGGTCACTTTGCGACGCGAACGGAAGGGGGAAAAAACCTTGAACGCGTAACGCAACTCGCGGAGGGTGCGGCTGAGAATCTTCAGATCGCCGCGGCTCGTATTGTCGCGAGCCAGCTTGTCGGCCGATTCGCGAATCAGGTCGATCAAATCGCTGACCTTGTCCCGATCGAGACCCTCCATCAGCTTGTCGTGATCCGGGGTCGAAAGCGGCAGATCGTCTGGAGGAGGAGCCGACGGGTCGGGATTGCTGACGGTCATGAAATTGAATTCCGCCTGGGGGGTGAGCGAGACGATTGCTCGCACTCCCAATTATATCGTGACCGGCCCCAAAGCTAGCCTAATGCGTCGCGGTCGGTCGCCGCAGGCGCGCCTTGTGCAGCGCCACGGGTCTCGGAACCGAAGTTCTCCAAGGGCCGGTAGAACTGTGCGCGGCAACAGAAACGGCCCGGCAAATTTGCCGGGCCGTCTATGTTTGCTGACTGCTCACAAAGGAGAATTTGCTCTTTTGCTCACGCCGACGGGCGCCGGCAGTGCTGATAGGCCAAGATCACTTCGTAAAGATCGGCCGAAATCGCGATTTCCTCGTCTTCGAAATCGCGGAGCCAAGTCCGCTGGCTGTTCACCGCATCCGCCAGCAGCGGAAAGATTTCGCCCAAGGGAACCCGTACGGCGTTCTCTTCGGCTTTCGGCTTGGCAGCCGTGGCACAACCCTTTTCTGGCCCGTAATATACCCGCAATCGGCTTCTTGCCATCGACAGGCTTCCTTACATCGCGGATTTATGGAACGGTACGTCGGACGTGACCGCATTATCGTGTCCGACACCCGCGCCCGCCCTGTGCATCGAGACTAAGTATCGGCTGGTGGTGTAGTGCAGGTTCGATCTATTTGGAGGGAATTTCCGTTTTTTCTTCGTACCCCCAACACAGCGGTAAGTCGCAGAACTCCGCGCATGCACTCAGATGTCGGCAGGATGGGCACGGGCGACAAGCTTGCAGCCCCGCGCTCGCTTGACAGTGCAGGCTTTGGTCCCTTAGATTGCCAGACGATTAAGTCTATTTCGGTGCGACCTTTGCGCCGATTCCGCCTTCTGTCCGGACATCCTTGGATATGCCCAGCCTGCCTGCTGTCGACCTGGCCCAGATCTCTCAGGGCCTCGGCCTGCTGACTTCGCGCGTCGAAACCGTGTTGGGCCTGCTCGATAGCGGCAACACCGTTCCGTTCATTACGCGATATCGCAAGGATCAAACCGGAGGCATGGACGAGGAGCAGATTCGCGACATTCAATCCCGTGTGTTGAAGGCTCGCCTGCTCGCCGAACGCAAGCAGACGATCCTCCGTTCGATCGAATCGCAAGGCAAGCTCACTCCCGAACTCTCCGCCGCGATCGAAGCTGCTACCACCGTCAAGGCGGTTGAAGATCTGTACCTTCCGTTCAAACCCAAGAAGCAGACGCTGGCCACGCTAGCCCGCAATCGCGGGCTCGAACCGCTGGCCACGGAGATTCTGCAAGCCGATCCGGCCTGTGCGAACCTCGATCTGCGGGCCGCCGATTTTGTGAACACCGATCGCCAGGTGGGCACCGCCGCCGATGCCCTGTTGGGCGCCGGACACATCCTGGCCGAATGGTTCAGCGAGCGGGCCGATCTGCGCGGCAAGCTCCGCGCGATTCTCGAACGGACCGGCAAGCTGGTGAGCACGGGCGTCGAGCCGGAAGCAAAGAAGGAGCCCGAGGCTGCGAAACCGGCGGAGGCCGCGGTCGAGAGCACTTCAGAAAATGCCACGCCCTCGACATCCGGCAGTGACCCAGTTGCCACGTCGGAAACTCACAGCGACGCCGGCAGCGACGTTCCCGCTGAAGCGTCGATGGATGTTCAGACTGAAGCCGACAGTGATGTTCCGGCGGAAACCGGCAGCGAAGTTTTGGCCGAAGGCGGCAGCGACGTTGCAGCCGAAGCGTCGCTGGGCGTTCCGGCTGAGGATGTCGGTAATGCATCGGGCCATGCGGCGTCCCTGGCTGCCGTCGATGCTGCATTGGCGGATATGACTGCGGACGATGCGCTGGCGGCTACCGCGGTTGCGAGTTCGACCGAAGCGGAACTGGAAACGCACTCCGAGAGCAGCACGGCCACGGCTCTGGCGCCGGTCGTTGTAGCCCGGGCTGAAAAGAAACGCGAACCGAAACCGGCGCGCAAGCCCAAGCCCGATCCCAAGCGCGAGAAGCTGCTTAAGGCCCTGCGTGACTATTACCAATACAGCGAGGCTATCGACAAGGTGCCGCCGCACCGCGTGCTGGCCATCAATCGCGGCGAACGCGTGCGGGTGTTGCGCGTGAAGTTGGAGTGCGACCTCGAAGCGATGCAACTCGTCGTCGATGAGTTGCTCGTGCCGCCAGGCCATCCGCATGCCGATTTCCTGCGCGGCTGCGGGCGCGACGCACTCAATCGGCTCGTGCTGCCGAGCCTCGAACGGGAAGTCCGCCGCGAGTTGACCGATAGTGCCGAACTGCACGCCGTCGAGGTGTTTGTCCGCAACCTGCGCAAGCTGCTGTTGCAGTCGCCGGTTCGCGATCGCCGCGTGTTGGCCATGGATCCGGGTTTCAAGAGCGGCTGCAAGCTCGTCGCGCTCGATGAATTTGGCAGCCTGCTGGACCATGCGGTGATTCACCTGGTTGGCAAGGAAGATCGCCGGGCCGCCGCGCGCACCAAGGTTGCCGAACTGGTCAAGCAGCATCAGATTAGCGTGATCGCCATCGGCAACGGCACGGGTTGCCGCGAGACCGAACAGTTCGTCGCCGACATGATTGCCGGCGAACTGGCCGAGCAGGGCGTGGCCTACGTAATCGTCAACGAGGCCGGGGCAAGCGTCTACTCGACCAGTCGCATCGGCCGCGAAGAGTTCCCCAATTTCGACGCCACGCTGCGTGGCGCAATCTCAATCGGCCGGCGGCTGGAAGATCCGCTCAGCGAACTGGTGAAGATCGATCCGGCCAATATCGGCGTCGGCATGTACCAGCACGACGTCAAGGCCAAGCACCTGCGCGACTCGCTCGACGCGGTTGTGGAATCGTGCGTGAACTACGTCGGGGTCGACCTGAACACGGCCAGCCCGGCGCTGCTGCGCTATGTGTCGGGGCTCAACCAGCTCACGGCGCAGCGGGTTTACGAGCATCGCACGGCGAACGGCCCCTTCCGCACCCGCGAACAGCTCAAGAGCGTCTCCGGTTTCGGAGAAGGCACGTTCGTGCAGGCGGCCGGCTTTCTGAAGATCGTCGGCGGCGACAGCCCGTTGGACGCCACTTGGATTCATCCCGAAAGCTATGCGGCGGCGAACGAAGTGCTTAACAAGCTCGGCGCTTCGGCGGCCGATCTGGCCGACAAGGAGCGCGCCACGCAGCTTGCCGAACGCACGGCCCAGTTGGACGTCGACGCGCTGGCCCAGGAACTCAAGATCGGCACGCTCACGCTGCGCGACATCCTGGCCCAATTGGCCCGCCCGGGCGCGACCCCCGCGAATCGTTGCCCCCGCCGATCTTCAAACGCGGCATCCTGAAACTCGACGACCTGACGGGTGGCATGGAACTGGCCGGCACGGTTTTGAACGTCGTCGACTTCGGCGCGTTCATCGACATTGGGCTCAAGGACAGCGGGCTGGTCCACATCAGCCAACTGGCGAATCGTTATGTCCAGGATCCGCACGACGTGGTCTCGGTTGGCGATATCGTCAAGGTCTGGGTGCTGGAAGTCGACAAGCAGCGGCGACGCGTCTCGCTGACGATGATCGAACCGGGCACCCGGCGACCGCCTCCCGAAACGCGACGCCCGGCCCGGCCGGCTCGTCCACCGGCAGAAAAATCTGCCGGCGACGGTCAGCAAGTTGCTGGCCAGCAGTCGGGCGCTCAGCCGTCTGGTGATCAGCGCTCCGGTGATCAGCGGTCAGGAGGCGGCCAGGGTCGTCCGTCGCGGTTCCGCAAGCCTGATGGCGGCCGTGAGCCGTACTCGAAGAAGCCGAAGTTCAAGGCGCCGATGGCCTCGCCGCCGAAGCCGCCCCCCAAGCCAAAGCCGGTCGTGCCCCTGACCGAGGCGATGAAAAAAGGCAAGGCCCCGTTACGCACCTTCGGAGACCTCAAGCAATTCTTGTCGCTCAAAGATCCGCCGCCGCAGCCGCCCGAGGGCGAAGCGTCCTAACGGCGCCGCACTTCCCATGGATTTTGACAAGCGCCTCGAAAAGGCGATCGAGCGTGCGCGCGGATGAGCACGGAGCGCAGCCGCGCCGCCGAGCAGCAGGCGATCAACGAAGAAGAGTTGAAACGCCTGCATTCGCAGTTCCGTCTACAACTTTCGGAACACATTGAAGAGTGCGTCCGCCAACTGCCCGATCACTTCCCCGGCTTTCGCTACGAAACGATTGTCGGCGATCGTGGCTGGGGAGCGGCCGTCAGCCGCGACGATCTGGGGCGATCACGCGAGGGGCATCGTGAGAACTTCTTCAGCCGGCTGGAAATGACGGTCCGACCTTACTCGTCGTACCACGTCCTGGAACTGACGGCCAAAGGGACGATTCGCAACAAGGAAGTCTTCAATCGCAGCCACTACCAGCCGTTGACCGAGGCCGATCCGACGACTTTTCGCGAGATGATCGACCACTGGATTCTGGAGTTCGCGGAACTGTATGCCGCGAAGAGCTAGCCGCTACGCAGCGCTGCGACGCTTCTGGGCGTCGTACGAATAGCTCACCGGATCGGACGCCGTGACCGGGCCGCCCAGACGCTGACGCAACCGGTCCTTCCGCTCCAGTGCCAGCCGTTCCAGGTACACCAGTTCTTCGAGGAACTCGATTCGGCCAGTGACGTCCACCGCCAGATCGTGATCTCGCAGGCAGGCCCGAATGAGCGACAGCACGCCGATCAACCCCGCAGCCGTGGCGAAGCCGGCCAGCATCATGCCGGCGGTCACGTTACCGACGGAATAGGCTGTCACGGCACCCGCGGCAAGAATGGCCGCCGCCAGGCAGACAATAGCGGCAGGAGTCTGTTTCATAAGCCTCGGCCCTTTGTCGGGGGTAATGTACTGCGATCGGTTCAGTTCATCGAATGAAAAGCTGGGCTGACTTTAACGATTCTTACGGCGGGGCCGGAATGACGCGATTTTTTCGCCGCCGCAACCGAGCGAAGCCCTTTTCTCCCCGCAAGCTGCTGTCAGCCTGCGCTGCGGTCAGGGGCCGATGGGCCGCTGATTCCACGGCATGGGCATGGTCGGCTTTTGCCGATGGCGGTCGCGTCGCACGTCGATCGGCCGGTCGTTGAAGTAGACCACGAACCGGCCGAGTTGCTTGACAACTTCTTCGTAGGCCTGGCGTCCTTTCTCGGCGGTGGCCAGTTCGGCTTCGCCCAGCACGCCCGTTTCGGAGTAGCTGCTGGTCCAGGAAGTAAGCGCGGTCGGCGCCGCGCCGAACAGATCGATCCAAAGGAACGGGCTGTGCTCCTCGTTGAAGCTGATGGTGCCGCTGCGGATCTGATCTTTGCGGACGTTGTCGCCGTCGAGATAGAGATAGAGTGAGGTTTCCAACTCGCAGGCATGCGCGATTCCGCCCGGGAATTTGCTCTGCCGCCAGCCGGGCAGAAAATCTTTGTCGACGGTGAGGAACTGCCACCAACCGGCCAGCACGCACTCGGCATCGGTCTCCAGGTTGGTGCGCCGCGCCACCAGGTCGAGGTTGGGCATGTTCGAGCCGTGGCCGTTGAGCAGCAAGATCTTCTTGAAGCCGTGATAGGCCAGCGATTTGGTGATGTCGAGCACATGATGCATGAAGTGCTCGAAGTCGTTGTTGATCGTCCCGGGAAAATCCATCACGTGACCTGTATAGCCGTAACACACGGTGGGCAGCACCAACAGCTTGTCGGGATGTTCGCGGCCGGCGCCGCGGGCGATTTCCGTGGGGCAGATCAGGTCAACGTCGAGCGGCAAGTGCGGACCGTGCTGTTCGACGGCCCCACAGGGCACGATGCAGACTTTGCCCAATTCGATGGCGTCGTTGATTTCGGGCCAGGTAAGCTTTTCGTAGCGATATTCGGTTTTAGCGCGCATGGGCGGAAGTAGTGGTTAGTGATCAGTGGCTAGTGGGCAGTGGTTCGTAGATTGAAAGTCTCTTCAATCCCCAACATACTAGGGACGTTCATAAGAGAACACACGCGCCCGATGTCAGGCAAGCAATTCTGATTGGTTTGTCACTAGCCACTGACCCCTAGCCACTGCCCTCCCATGTCCATTACTCGCGTTCGCACCATTCCACTCCGCGGCGCCACGCACGACACGGGCTGGCCCGGCGGCACCGATCCCAACGAGCAGATGAACACGCTGCTCGAAATCCAGACCGACGAAGGTCTAACGGGTATTGGCAGTTGCTTCACCAGCCTGCCGCTGGTCGAAGCCTCGCTGACGCTGCTCACGCCGTTGCTCGAGGGCGAGACAATCTTCGAGGCCGAACGCGTCAGCGAAAAACTGCGGCAGTGTACGTTCTGGCAAGGACGCGGAGGAGCCGTCGAGCACACGATCAGCGGGCTCGACATCGCGCTCTGGGATTTGATGGGCAAGGCCCTGGACCAGCCGGTCTCGCGACTTCTGGGCGGCAACTATCGCCAGCGGATCAAGCCCTACGCTTCGATCCTGTTTGACGACCCGCCGCGATTGCGCGAGAAACTGCTCGTGCAGGTGGCCCGCGGCTTTCGGGCCATCAAGATGGGCTGGCGGCCGTTCGGACGCGTCAGCCGCCAGTTCGACGAGCTGTTGATCAAGACGGCCCGCGACGCCGTCGGCCCGGAGGTTGAACTGATGGTCGACGCCGGCGGCAGCGAGCAGTTCTGGCCTCACGGCATCTGTTGGGCTCGCGAAACGGCCAAGATGCTCGGCGCCTACGGCGTAGTCTGGTTCGAGGAGGCGCTCAAGCCCGACGATCTCGAAGGGTTCAAGGAATTGCGGCAGAGTTCACCTGTGCTGATTGCCACGGGCGAGGTCTTCACCCGCCGGCAGACATTTCAGCCTTACATAACCGGCCGGGCGTTGGACATCATTCAGCCCGACATGACCAAATGCGGCGGCTTGAGCGAGGGGCGCCGCATGGGCTGGATGGCTTACGATCACGGCGTGCTGCTGGTGCCGCACGGTTGGAATACGGCCATCGGCGTGGCGGCCGACCTGGCGCTCACGGCCGCGATGCCAGTCGCTCGTTGGGTTGAATACCAGACAGGCGTTCCGTACATCGAAGAGATCATCTCGCCCTCCTTCCAGCTCGACGCCGACGGTCTGTTGCCTGTTCCTACCGGTCCCGGATTGGGGATCGAGTTGAACCCCGACGCGATTGCGAAGTTCTCGCGCTAGAGGCAACGAGCAATTCTTGGTCCCAGGCCGATCGTTTCCGCCTCGTAGGGCGACACTCGCTTCCGAGCAACAGGGGCCGACTATTTCAGCCCCGCAGGGTAACAGGGGCTGACGCAATTCAGCCCCGTAGGAGCGAAATCGTGTTGCCTAGGGCGTGAGCCCTAGGATCGCAGGCTAAGCTCCTTGATCTGGAAGCCCCGTAGGGGCGATATCAACCGCGACGCCAATTACGCCCGGTTCCTCGCCGTCGTTAATCCCATGAGTATTTCGGATCAAGCTCAATGCCGTGCCGGCGGAGCAATTCGACGAACTCGTCCTGAAATGTCCGCTGACGGTGATGTTCCGCTTGAGTCTCGATATACTTCCGCACCGTGCCTACCAGGGACTCACTCACGGAGAACGCTCCATAACCTGTCTGCCAGGCGAAACCGCGGCTATCAGGCTGCAACTCATGGACCCATTTGGACGAGTTGCTTTTGACGAGCCGCACAAGATCGGCGATGCACACATCGGTCCGCATTTTCACCAGCAGGTGGATATGATCCGGCATACCGCCGACGATGAGCGAGGTGCCGCCGGTGTTCCGCACGATGCCGCCGATATAGCAGTATAGCTCTTCAGACCATTCGGGCGCGATGAGCGGCTCTCGATGCTTCGTTGCGAAGACCAGGTGTGCGAGCAGGTTGGTGAACGCGGCCGGCATTTGCTGATAGCCTGGGCAGGGTGATATCGTCCCAACATTGTCGGGGTTATCGTAACGCCAGGTTCGCTCCCGAGGATACGTGCTTTCGCCCCTGGCGGGGCTGGTTGAGAGGAAGATGGGGCGCGTCGCCTGCGATCCTAGGGCTTACGCCCTAGGCTACACGATGTCGCCCCTGCGGGGCTTTCAGACCGCATTGCGTGAGGAGGCTCGGAATCCTAGGGCTTACGCCCTATAGGCTACACGATGTCGGCCCTGCGGGGCTGACGCATCGCGGCGTTACGCCAAATGGCGATCTGCCTGTCACCCGCTGAACCAGCCGATGGCCGAGGCTACCGACGCCAGCAGCGCGCCGGTCAAGTAGAACGTGAACAGGCCCATCGTCCCGTTCCAGCCCAACACTCCGCCGAGGATGCCGAAGGCCATGAACGTTAGCATGAAGCCCAACAGCGCGAAGTTCTTTTTGCGCTTGAGCCGTTCGGCCGGATCCATCTTCGGCTTGGCGTCTTTCGCCGCGCCGCCCGAAGGATGCGCCACGCCGATCTGCGCCGCGGCCGCTTCCTTGGGAAAATGCTTGTTGATCGCCTCGTGAATGTCCGAGGGCGTGCAGAGAACGGTCTTCACCGTCATCCCGAACCGCAACCGCACTTCGTCTTCGACTTCCTGACGCAGCGGATTGGGCGATGCCACGATCACCTTCTCGTCGTCGATGAGCAAGGGCACGCAGGAGTGTTGCCGGGCGAGCACCGCCGGCATCTTCGGCACCAGTTCCGCGTTGATTTGCACCAGGCTCAGATCGAGGAACGGCAGGCCGAGTGAATCGGCGTAGGCCTGCATGATCACTTCGGGCTTGGCCAGCTTCTGCTGCATCACGGCGTCGCGCAGGTCGACGCCGATGGCGTTGGCCATGTTCTGCGCCTTCTTGAGCTGCTCCTGGTCGAGAACCTTGCGCGTGAGCAGCAGGTCTTCCAACGAACGCTTCTTGTGCTCTGCGGCGCCGGTTCGTCCCAGCGTGCCGTCGTAGTCGCCTTTGCGGTGCGTGTCGGTCAGGCAGAGCATGGCCTTGGTCAACTCATCCAGCAGCGCCTGCACCCGTTCCGGCTCGACGGCCTGGTACTTGCGAACGTGGGCGTTCATCCGCTGGTAGTGCGCGCGAATCAGCGCCGTGTCGTCCTCGAACTTCTTCAGCCGCAGCAGTTGGTAATAGTTGAGCGGGCGATTCTTGTCGGTGATGCCGAGCCAATCGCGGTAGACTTCGAGGTTTTGCGGTTTGCCCATCGGTGCCAGTGTCCTGTGAAAAGCCTCGCCAGAGACGCTTGGGGGGTATTGCGCAGCACGGCGCGAGAAGCCGCGGGGCCGCGCACCGTCTTCGCCGCTTGCCGGAAGCTGGAGAACCAGCCTATTCGGTGATGACTTCTTTGACCGGCTGGACGAAGTGCGGCGTCTTTTGATTGGCCGTCAGTTCGGCCGCTTTTTTGTCGGCCGCTTTGCGTTCGCTGTACTCGAACAGCGCCACGCGCTTCAGCGATTGATTGAACACACCCCAGAAGGCCTTGAGCCGCACTTCCTTGTTCGCCTTGGCCCGGCTCTTGCGCTTGACCGGGGCCTTCTTCGCGGGTTTGGTGGTTTCGGACCGCTCGGCTGCGTCGTTCTCGCGACGCAATTCCTTTCGACTGACGACTTTGCGGGCCATATTGGTCTCTCTACATGCGGGGGGACGTGGGAAGATGCGCAAGGCACGGCCAGTGGGCCAAAATGCCAATAGCTGACAGATCTTAAACCATCATCATAGCAGGTTTTTTCGTCAGCCACCAGCATGGGGCGGGAGGGGGTGCGATTACGGATTCCGGCGGTCAGACGGCCTGGGACCAGTAGGTTTCCCATTGGTCGTTGTACAGCAGGGCACAGAGGCCGGCCATTCGGTCAGCACGCTCGACCCGCCAGCGAGCCCCGGTTTGCTTCAGCCGGCGGCCGATGAAGTGCTTACACGCACCCTCGACTTGTCCGCTGCCAATCGAACGCCCCTCCGTTAGACGTTCGGCATAGTTGAGGTGGGAACTGTGCGCACGAAGGTAACTTTCGAGTGCTGTCAGACTGTTCCGCTGTGCAGCTCGGACCGCATTGGGCCGGGTTTCCTGAATCAGGTTCTGGATACCAGTCCAGCCCCGGGCAAGGAGTGCTTCCCGGCGCGATCCGTCCAGGCACGTGTCTCGGCCGCCCCTTCGCCGTAGAGCACTTTACCGGTCGCCGCCACGTGCTCCAAGGCATGATAGATGTCGAGCGTTCCGGTGGCCTGCGACCAGTAGAAGCTGACGCGTTCCCAAATCCATTTCGCCCCGTCGGCCAAGACGTCGATGCGTTGCCGAGCGCGAATCCCCAGCCGTCCGGCCACTGCCGGCCAGCGTGCGGCAAACGTTTCGCTGGATTCGATTGCTGCAAACACATAGTGCGCCTGCGTCGGTGGCAACTCGCGTTTGCCCCATTCGTCGGGCAAGGCCGGTTCTGCCAGCGGACGTTTGGCAAACAGGCCGATCCGCATTTCTCGCCAGCCGGTGGTCGTGTTGACGCACGTACCATCGGTGAAAAACTCGATTTCGCCCGTTGCCTGGCGGTATTTTGCATGCGCCGCGGGAGCGTCGATTTGCCAGCCGGCCGTTTGCTTGGCTTCGGCATCGCAGACCTTACGAACCGTGCCGGGTGCGACACGTAGGCCGCAGAATTCACGCAAGTGCGTGCTGGCTGCGGCGAAAGACCAACTGGTCCCCGCCAAGCATAACAGACGCTGCGCTTGACGCGTTTGAGAGCCGATCACGCCGAGCCGACCGTCGGCAACATACTCGCCCGACAAGCAAGCGTTACAGACGAAGTAGACCCGCCGAAGTTGTACATGACCGGCCGCCGTCAGGACCAGTGCGCGGCGACGCGCCTTTGTGTCTCCGTCGACGCCCGCAGTTGCATGGGCGGCGCGGAGAAGTTTTTTTTCGACGTCCTCGACCTCACGCTCCAAGGCTCCTTCCAGCGCCTGCCGCGTGAACTCCCGGCCGCGCTCCACGGCCAACGTCTCCAACCGATTCAGAACCTGCCCGTCGGGAGCGGCGTTGCCGGCAGCTTCCAATTGCTGGGCCATCGTCAGAGCCTGTTCCATCAGCAAACGTTCCAAAGGCGTCCGCGCATACAAAGCGACTGGTTCCATCCCACACCTCCGTGAAATTGCATTGGACCGAAAAAGCCAATGCCCAGTTTATCTATTTCACGCAGATGGCGCCAGAGGTATTGAACGCGCCCGCGGGAGGTTGTTTGGCCGACGTCTAAAGCCGCTGACCAATTATTAGGCAATTAGGCGTCGGCGATTGGCGTGGCTCCGGGGGGCGGCGTGCCGCCGCCAGACCGCACGTATTTGCTACGCTCGCGGGCGTAATCGTCGGCGGTCGGCTCGTCGGCCTTCAGCACTCCGCCATCGGCGGCTTCCTGGAACAGATGGCGCAGATAGGTGCGGCACCAGCCGCAGCCCGTTCCGGCCCCGAAGCACTCGCTCAACTGGGCCGGCCGGCGAGGCTTCTCCACCCGGATGAAGTTCAACACCTTCCGCTTGGTTACGTGGAAGCAGAGGCAAACTTCGTCGTCGAGTTGCATAGCGTCACGCTTCGGTGCCGGTGGCCAGCCGCAGTGCGATCCGGCAAGCCTGGTGAAAGGCCGCCACGTCGAGTCGCTCGGCCAGGGTGTGGGCGTTCATTTGTCCGCAGCCCAGCGTCACGGTCGGAATCCCGCGGGCCGACAGCCAATTGGCATCCAGGCCGCCGTTGGTGATGGCCCGCAGTGGCTCGGCGCCGATCGAGCGTACGGCCGCCTCGGCAGCCAGCACGCAGGGCTCCTCGGCATCGAGTTCGAAGGATTCGTAATCCAACCGGCTGGAGATTTTGACCTGGCCGGTTACGCCCGCGGCATTGGAAACGCTTTTGGCGGCCGAAGTGAATGCCTGCTCGATGGCCCGCAGAATCTCGCGGCGAAAACGGCGATCGTGGCTGCGGGCTTCGGCCTTGAGTTCGACGTGGTCGGTAATGACGTTCGTAGCCGCCCCGCCGCGGATCACGCCAATGTTGCTCGTCCCGCGCTTGTTCGCGCGGCGCACGTCGCCCAGCCAGCCCGAGCGTTGCAAATCAGCGATCGCCAGCCCGGCGATGGCAATGGCGCTCACGCCATGTTCCGGTGCAGCGCCGGCATGGCTCGCCAGCCCCTCGACGTCGATGCTCAGCCGGTACGCGCCGTCGCGCCGATGGTCAGCTTTGTGGCCGGTCCGCCGTCCCAATTGAACGCCAGCCGCGGTTTGGCGAGCAGTTTCAAATCAGCGAAATGCGCTCCGTACAGGCCGACCTCTTCCTGCACCGGCCAGAAGAAGACCAAGGGCGGGTGAGGCAGCCGGCGCTGAGAATCTCCACGGCTGCCGTGAGCACGACGGCACAACCCGCGCGGTCGTCGGCTCCCAGCCCGGTCGTCTTGTCGCTCGAACGAACGATGCCCCCTTTGAGCACCGGCTTCGCGCCGACGCATAGAGGGACCGTGTCGAGATGGGCCATCAGCAACCGGCGCAGGGCGCGGAGCGTGCCCTGCAAACGGAATACTAGATTGCCGACCGCTCCGCCGCGTAGAGGCGACTCGCGATGAGCTTCATCCGTGCTGATGTCGGCACTCGATGCGCCCGCTACGAGCAATTGGCTGCGGATTCGCTCGGCCACGAGTCCTTCGTGGCCGCTGGTGCCCGGAATGGCCATCAGTTCGAGCACCCGCTCGGTGGCTTGTTTCAGGTCGGGTTCCAGCGCGGCGTGCGCGGCAGCCGGCTTCGCGGCGTGTTTGCGCGAGGAGTCGTTTTGGTGGTCATCGTGGGCGTTTGATCCAATTGTCTGGTTGCACAGGGCGTGGGAGCGCATTTATCTTAAATCGTTTCCACCAACCTCGTAACCCCTGACCGTTACCCCCGATCCAATTCCAGCGGGGAGTTCCTGGAGCGTCCGATGCGGCTCTTTCTGGCTGGGATCATGCAAGGTTCGCACCTGGGTGCGATCCTCCACCATCAAGGCTATCGCCAGCGGCTCAAGTCGCTGCTGGCGGCCCATCTGCCGGGGGTGAACGTCTACGATCCGCTCGCCGACCATGCCGATTCGCTGGGCTACGACGACGACCAGGGACGTCGCGTCTTTCTCTATCACAACCAACTCTGCGGCCAGGTCGACGTGCTGCTGGCCTTCGTGCCCGAGGCCTCGATGGGCACGGCCGTCGAAATGTGGGAGGCCTACCGGCACGGCCGCGTGGTGGTGACGATCAGCCCGCTCGAACACAACTGGGCCGTGAAGTTTCTCAGCAACTTGCTGTACGCCGACGTCGAATCGTTTGAAGCGGCGCTGGCCAGCGGGGAGTTAGCCCGTCGGTTGAATGAATTGGTCGCTGCCCGGGGCAAGTAATGGCAGCGGAGTGTCCCGCCGCATTGCTGCTCAGGCGAACAATGCCAACTTAACAGCCTACCGGCATCATTTGCTCATGGTCACGGCCGGACTATACTATCGTTTGTGCATGCGACACTGTGGCTGGCCGGATTTTCATGACATTCGCAGTCGTCGTTCGCGATGTCACTGGGCATTCCCTGCCGCGATCGCTCGTTCCCCGAGGGGTCTCAGCTTGAGCACGCGACCCTATGCACCTGATTGTCTGTGCGCCCAGCGGCATTTCTTGCGATCCGAGGCAATTCGGTGAAGCCAATCCTTCAGGCCATCCTGGTCGCCGACTACGTGTATCAGGACGCGAGAACTGGAAAACATGTCATCGCGGGCACCTTTACCAATGTCGCTCTTGCCAAGAACGTGCCGTTTGGGTCGCAAGAGGTCGAGGCTGGAGGCCAGACGGTGCAGTTTGTCCCCACAATGACAGCGGGATCGCCATTTGTATATATCAGCCTTACGGAAGTCCGCGGGCAGTTGAGTTTGGTGCTGCGGTATGTCGACTTGAACGACAATTCCATTTTGTTCACAGGGAGCATCAGCCTCGCTTGCGAGGATCCAACGATGATCGTTGAGTTTTCTATGCCGCTGCCGACACTGCCAATTCCGCACTCGGGTGCGTATGCCCTGGAGTTATTGTGTGGCGATGAGTGGCTGGGGTCGCACCGGATCAACGTAGTTGAGGCAAATGCGAAGGGGGATCAATCATGAGTACTGCTGAACTATCCGTATTCGGCGCGCACCCTCCAAGGGTTTTTCTGTTCGTCTCGAATCCTATGAGCACTACGAACACGAAAGCGCCCTGCGCTGCAATGCCCTGCTATGCCCAGAGGGCCCTGGAGAAGGGTTTTCGATTCATTGCCTCAATTTGCCGGGGGTTGTCAGCCAGGGTGAAACTCCGGAAGAGGCAGTTGAAAACATCACAGACGCATTCCGGGAGACGGTGCGATATTATCGAGAATCAAATCAGTCCATACCTTGGGGCGATGCTGAAGTCGAACACACACCGGGCAGCTTCACGAAGTATATCGTCGTGAGGATCTAGGGATGCGCGCCCTTGAGGGCAGGGAAGTGGTCCGTGCCTTCGAGCGGGCTGGCTTCGTCGTAGCCAGGACAAACGGAAGCCATGCCATCATGAAAAAGGATGGGCATCCGAGAAGCGTTTCCGTCCCGGTCCATGCCGGAAAAGACATCAAGCCCGGAACTCTCAAGGGGCTCATTTCTGCATCTGGGTTGTCAGTAGACGATTTTTGGCGACTGGCTGATTCGTAATCGCAAAACAAGCAGTCGCGATGCGTTGATTGTTTTCCGAGGAACGCCGTTAATTCGTGCATCCGATTCATGGATGCTATCGACCTCGGAAAGCGGCAGAAAAAGGCCCGCGGCCACGATGAACGTAGCCCCTTGGAACTGCGGCCGGCATCAGCCAGAATAGAGAAGCTCTGCCCCGTTCCGAGGTTTCCCGTGCAGCATCTGCTCGACTTATCACACGAAGAGTTAACGGCCTGGCTCGTCGAGCGCCAGTTGCCGGCGTATCGCGCTGGGCAGATCCGGCATTGGCTGTTCGAGAAGCGCGCCGGCTCGTTCGACGCGATGAGCGAACTGCCCAAGAGCCTGCGGCAATTGCTGGCCGAGAACTTTCAGCTCTGGAGCAGCCAGATTGTCACTCACAAACAGGCCGCCGACGGTACGGAAAAGCTGTTGCTGGAATGGCCCGACCGGCAGCGGATCGAATGCGTGTTGATCCGCGAGCGCGACCGTCGCACCATTTGCATCAGCACTCAGGTGGGCTGCGGCATGGGCTGCGTATTCTGCGCCAGCGGTTTGGACGGAGTCGATCGCAACCTGACGACCGGCGAAATCATCGAGCAGATGCTCCGCCTGCAAAGCGTGCTCGCGCCCGACGAGCGATTGAGCAATATCGTCGTGATGGGGATGGGCGAGCCGCTGGCCAACTTGAAGAACCTGTTGCCGGCGCTGGAAGTGGCCGGCAGCCCACAAGGCTTGGGCATCGGCGCCCGACGGATCACGATATCCACCGTGGGGCTGCCGCCGGCCATCGATCGGCTGGCCGCGCTCGACAGCCATTACCACCTGGCCGTTTCGTTGCATGCTCCCAACGACCAACTTCGCAACCAACTGGTGCCGGTCAATTCGAAGATCGGCATTCAGCCCATCCTGGAAGCGGCCGATCGCTATTTTGAAACCAGCGGACGGCGGCTGACGTTCGAATATGTTTTGCTGGGCGGCATCAACGACCAGTCGCAACACGCCCGGCAATTGGCGGCTCTGCTGCGAGGGCGGATGGCGCTGTTGAACGTCATTCCGTACAACCCCGTGGCTGGGCTCCCCTACATCACGCCCAGCGACGCGGCCTTGAAAACGTTCCTGGAAATCCTCGAACGCGGGCACATCAACATTCAGGTCCGCCAGCGCAAGGGCGACAAGATCGACGCCGCCTGCGGCCAACTGCGGCGTTCGCAATCGGGCACTTCGCCCGATTCGCTCGTCCAGGTGACGTTGTAAGCGAAACCCCGGCCAGCGATTCGCGGCCTATTGCTTCAACGTCGACCAGCCGATGTACCGCTCGTCAGCTGCGGTTGCGGAATAGTTGAGCGTGAGTTGGCCCTTGGCAACGCGGCCAATGACGCGGTAGGTGCGCTGCCCGAGTTTTCCTTCCAGATAAAAGCTCGAATTGCCGAGCCGCTCGCCCGTCACGGCGACGCCCGACCAAACGCCCTGCAAACTGCCGGAGTTCTCGGAAAGTTCGAGTGTCTCCGCTCCGCTGCCTCCGCGGCTATTCTCATAGCTGCCGGTCCAATTGCCCGAGAATTCCGAGCGAGGGTCGCGCACGGCATCCGCGACTGCACCCTTCTTTGCGAGATTTGACCAGCCGTAGTATTGCCCGTCGCCTGGCGTGCGGTGGGCGCAGTAATCAAGGATGAGATGCGATCCTTCGATCCGGCCTGCGCAGCGGTAGAACCGATTCTGGGTCGAACCTTCGAAGTAGAACTTGTCCTGGCCGAGCCGTTCGCCCTGCAGCCGGACATTGCCCGACCAGGTTCCGCCCAGCCGGTCGCCTTCGGCTTGCAAGACCAGCGACTCAGGGCCGCTTTCGTCCAGGTCGTTTCTCCACTTTCCGGACCATGTGCCCACTGGCGACGCGCGCATGCGGCTGGGCCCGAACCATTCGTCGTACGCCGACGAGCGATCGTCATTTCGGCACAAATGGAGCGACTCCCAACTCTCCAGCACTTTGGCCGAATGCCATTGATCGTCGGAACTATCCTGGACGTCGACCGCGGCGCCGACCGGAAAACGTTGGAACTCGAAGCGACGCAAATGGTCCTCGGCGACCCACTTGTCGTTCGCCGTCCTCGTGTTTTCGGTGAAATGGATTTTGAACTGTTGTGCGCGGGCATCCAGAATCTCGGCCTTCGTCCATTTCGTGCCGGACCAGGCCTCGAGCAGCTCGCCGACGCGCGATTGTTTCTGTCCCGTCGCGGTCGCCAACCGTAACTTCGGGTTGAAATTGCCTGTGGTCGTGAACATGGGCTTTCCTTCCGCCGCGAAAGCCATGTAACGCGCGGTGTAACCAGCTAACTCGTCGAGATTGACCTGCCCGTCGCCGTCGAGATCCACGACCGGATCGCCGGCCAGGCCGCGCATGAGACACTGCATGAAGCGCCAGCCGCTCCATGCCGTCTGATGAGCGTAAGTCGAGCTAAGGCAGGCATAGGCAATCGACGTTTCGCGCGTCTTCGCAAGGTCGATCATCCCGCCCGAGTAACAGCAGTCGGTCGCCAGGAAGGCGTGAGTTCCGTGGAAGTCGCTTTCGATTGCGTTCAGCGCCCACGTGAAGGACAAGTTGTCGTTGAACGCGCAAAACGAGAACTTGCCCGTCTCGGGATCGTAACCGCCGTGGCTGCCGAAATAGAAAAAAAGCATTTCTCCCGGGCTGCTCTTGCGCAAGAAGCTCGCGAATTCGTTCTTGATGTTCTGTGTCGTGGCCTGCTCATCTTTCAGCAACACGATCTGGCTTGCCGGGACGCCTCGTTCCTTGAAGAGTTCGGCAAACTGATCGTCCAGCCGCTCGTCCGTCGGGAACGAGTGGAGCCTGCCGCCTTGGAACCGAGCCAGGGAGACGAGGAATACCCGGGTCTTGGCTGGCTGCCAAAGAACCTTCTCGCCAGCGAGAAGAAACCCGCCCCAGCACGATGCGGCGAGGGCGAGTAACAGCGCCGGCCCCAAAATCAGGCGCGCTTCGCGACGTCATTCATAATTGTTCTTCTCCGAACCGCGATTGCGACAGCCGTGTCTTGTCCCAAGTTACTCGATTTGAGCAGCCGCCGACAACAACAACTCTAGCTGCTGGCAAACACAAGCCCGACGCACAAGCGAGGGAATTGTCGGGAGTTGCAGATTCCGCTCACTCGCTCGCGAGTCGGGCCCGTGTTTCGCGAATTCAAAAGCTGAATCGCCCTGGATCGTACTCCCAACTGCTGGCTGCAAGCCTGGAATTACCGTAGACTTGAATTGGCAGGCTGCGGAGGTCTTGCGCCCCTGATCCAATGGGCCGTTTTGCACGGGTACGCACTTGGCGGTTAGTGAGTCGTCCGCGCAGAATTTCATTGCGCTGGATCCTGACGTGCGTTTGATGCTCGAGGTCCGCGAAGACGTCGCGGCCGCTTTCGAGGAGTTGATGCTGCGCTATCAGAACCGGGTAGTGACGGTCCTGGAGCACCTGGTCAACGACCGGTCGCAGGCCGAAGATCTGGCCCAGGACGTTTTCCTGCGAGTCTACCGGGCCCGCAAGAATTATGTTCCGGGCTCGAAGTTTTCCACCTGGCTGTTCAAGATTACCAACAACGTGGCTTTGAACGCGCTGCGATCGAAGTCGCGGCGCCGCGAGATCAACGTCGAGAGCCGACGTAGCGGGCCGATGGGCGCGGCCCGGCTCGATGAAATGGCGCAAGCAGCCAGCGGCCTGATGCCGGCCCGGCAGCTCGACAAGGCCGAAATGCGCGACATCATTCAACTTGCTCTGGAGTCGCTCAACGAGCGGCAACGAATGGCCGTACTGTTGAGCAAATTCGAAGGTATGAATTATGCCGACATCGCCACGACCATGGAGATGACGCCCAAGGCAATCAAATCGTTGCTGTCGCGAGCGCGGGTGAATCTACGGCAGGTGCTGGAACCCTACCTGGAACGCGGCGAGCGGCCCGAAGGCAAATAGGCAGCGAAGGTAGATGCAGTGAGCGAGCAACCCTCTACGCCTGATAGCGAACTGACCGAGCAGTTGTCGGCCTTTCTCGACGGCGAGCTCACGGCCGATGCCCGTCAGCAGGTGGAAGAACTGCTGGCCCGCAACCCGCAAGCCCGCATCGAGTTGCAGCGGTTGGAGCGGGCCTGGGAACTGCTCGACGGTTTGCCGCGGATCGAACTCGAGCCTTCGTTCACCGAGACTACGGTCGAGATGATCGCTGTTTCCGTGGCCGAGGGCGTTGGTGAAGAGCAGGGTCCGACGTCTCGCCGCCGCTGGTCTTTCGTGCTGGTCATGGGATCGTTGTGCCTGGGCGCGGCCCTGGCTGGATTCGTGGCCGTCAAGCTCGCGGCTCCCGATCCGAATTCTGCCTTGCTGGGCGATTTGCCAGTCATCGAAAACGTCGAGCACTACCTGCAAGGGGGCGACATCGAGTTCTTGCGCAAGCTGAAGAAATCCGGGCTGTTCAGCCGGGGAGGATCGAACGATGCTCCCTGACACTGTGATTTTCCCTGACAGTCGGACGCTCGATCGCGGGCGACGTGTCGCAAGGGCCGTCGCTTTGGCCGCCTTGGTGATCGGCGGCCTGGTCGCTGCCAGCGAGTCGTGGGCCGATCGCCGAGCGCGCATCGAGCGGATGAGCCCGGCCGAGAAAGACCAGCTCTTGCGCCAGCAGCAGCGTTTTTCGCAACTCGACCCGGCTGAGCAGCAGCGGCTACGAACCTTTGCCGCGGACTTGGACCAGGCTCCCGACGGCTCCGAATTGCGACAAGTTCTCGACCGTTATTATCAATGGTTGCTCACGCTCCAGGGCATTCAGCGCGCGCAGCTCTTGCAGCTCGACCCCGATCAGCGGATCGAGCGGATCAAGCAGTTGAAGGTCGACGAGAAACGGCTCGCCGCGCATCGGTTGAGCACGAGCGACGCGAAAGCCGTTTTCAATTGGCTCGAACATCGGGTGATGGAAAACATCCAGCCCGCGATGCGCGATCGTCTGCAGCAATTGTCTCCGGCCGAGCGCCATCGCGAAATCGTCCGCATGGTCTGGCAGCGATCGCAATCTCCCGAAGGGTTCAGGAACCCAGGGATGTTCAAGCCGGGCGACATGCAAGACCTGCGAGCCGATCTATCGGAGCCAGCCCGCAAACAACTCAACCAGGCGCTCGACGATCACAAGGTTGGGCAGTTGCTGGGCGACTGGGTGAAGCAAGCCTTGGGCGCCTACTTCAGCGGCGGCCGGCCGATGGTGGCAGGTGGCCGGGAGGTCAGCGAAGAGCGGCTCAAGCAGTTCTTCGAACACGAATTGCCCGAGGCCCAGCGGCAACAGCTTCTGACGCTTCCGGCCGACGAGTTGCACAACCAGCTTCGCCGGCTCTACTACCTGCACCTGCAGGGCGGTTCGCCCGGCATGTTGCCGGGCGGCGGCGCGGGCCAACGGCGGCCGAATCGAGGCGCAAACCCACCGGGCGAGCCAGGCCGGCAACCTTTCAATACGCCGCCGCGCGATCGAAACCCTGCGCCACGCAATCCGCAAGATCCGCCACCTGACGGCCGACGAGGGGCTCCGAAATCGGATTGATCCCTGTCCATCAAGACGGCGGGACGCCGAGCGATTTGCCGCCGTCGATTGCAATGGCCGTGCCTGTGACCATCAAGGCCGCGTCGCTGGCCAGATATAGAATCGCGTGAGCCACTTCTTCGGGCGTCATCATCCGGTGGTGCGCCGGGCCAGGGGACTGGCGTCGATGAATTGCTGGGCCAGCGCCGTCGGGTCGGTAGCCTTGGCCAGGTCGGCGTCCATCATCCCGGTATTCGCCACCGGTCCTGGGCAAACGGCATTCACGCGGATTTTGTCGCGAGCGTGCGAAAGGGCCAGCGCGCGGGTGAACGCCACCAGCGCGGCTTTGCTGGTGGAATAGACCGGATCGTGAGCACGAGGCAATAGCCCGGCGTTGCTGGCCACGTTGATGATCGCGCCGCCGCCGCGGGCTCGCATCGGGCCGATGGCATGCTTCGAAGTCAGAAAAGCGCCCTTCAAGTTCGTGTCGAGGCAGCGGTCCCATTCGGCTTCGCTCACGTCGGGAATCTGCTTCACCATGCCGATGCCCGCATTGTTGACCAGGATATTGAGGCCGCCGGCACGCGCGAAGGCCGTTTCGATGAGCGAGCACACGTCGGCTTCGCTCCGAACATCGCACTTCAGCGCTTCGATTCCCAAATCCGCAAACAGTGAGTTGTTGGCCGGTTGGAGTTGGAAGTCGCCCACGAAGACCCGGGCGCCGCGGCGGGCCAGCAGCAATGCCGTGGCACGGCCGATGCCGCCCGATCCACCCGTAATCACGGCCACGCGATTCGCCAGTTCATTCATTAGCTATCCTCGATGTAGATAAATGGATCTCTGATAGTTCCGTCTGCTGATGCGTTCGCAAAATCCATAACCCTAGTCTACGTATATTGTAAATGAATCGTCGGCCAGGCTGGTCGCAAATCGCCCACTGTGATTGCTGCTTGTCCGCGTTGGTGCGCTGACTAAAATACGGGGCAACGCAGGCTCTGTCTAATCCCCAGGGGTGGCGAGAACGACTGAGGTTTTCATGCAGCGCCAACTGGCACCGATCGTGGAAGGGCTGATCTACGGACCTTCGTACGCGTATCTGAACTATCTAATTCGCTCGCCGCGGCCGCTCGAAGCCGAGGCCACGTGGCAGGCCGTTGCCGGCCGGCGCATTCCGCTCATCGAATGGGCGCGCAACGAGTGGCCGCCCGCGTTTTGCCGGCCCTGGCTGCTGGCTCGCAAGCAGCGCGAGGATGCCCGCTTGGGAATCGCCGCGCATTATGACGTGTCGAACGCATTCTATGAATTGTTCCTCGACAAGAAATACATGTTCTATTCCTGCGCCGACTTTCGCAGCGACGACGATACGCTTGAAGAAGCTCAGACCCGCAAAGCCGATTACATTTTTAAGTTGATCGACCCGCAGCCCGGCGAAAAGATTCTTGAATTGGGATGCGGCTGGGGTTCGATGCTCAAGCGGATCTACGAAGCGACCGGCGACAAGGAAAACTTGTACGGCTACACGCTCTCGCGCGAGCAGGCCGCATACAACCTGGACCACGGCCGGTTCAACGTCGAGTTCCAGAACTTTCTCACGGCCGATTACCGCCCCGAATTTTTCGACAAGATCTACTCCATTGGCGCCTGGGAGCACGTGCGACCACAAGAAGAGGGGCCCGTGCTGGAGAAGTTGTTTGCCGCGCTCAAGCCGGGGGGCCGGTTGGTAAAACACTTCTTTTGCCGTTTGACCGACCGCATGCCGGCTTCGGCCATCATCAGCCAGATCTTCTTTCCGGGCGCCGTGAATTCGTCCTACCGATTTCATCTGCGCAACTTCGAGGCGGCCGGTTTCCGCCCGACCCACCAGTCGATCCACGACTACCGGCCCACGCTACGGGCCTGGTTCGATAACCTCGTCGCCAACCGCGAGCGGGCGCTGCAACTGGTCGACGTGCAAACGTACAATCGGTATCTGGTCTTTTTCCCGGCGGCCTGGCGCTATTTCGATGATGTGACCGGAGCGCTGTTTCGTTTCGTGCTGGAAAAGCCGGCCGCGCCTGCGCGGGCACATCCCCGCGCAGCGAGAGAAACGGACCTGGCTGCGGCATCTTGAATCGGTTCTTGGTGCAGCGTCAACTGCGTTGCGATTGCTGATAGATGGCCTGCAACAGGGCCTGCACGTCGGTGAACTTCTTTTTGGTCGAGAGCACGCCGTCGATCAACCGGCGGGCGTCGCTCTCCGAATGGCCGAGCGTTCGCAGCACGTCGAACGTCTCGACGACCACGTCGCGCGGCACGTCTTCGCCGGTTGCTTCGTCCCGGGCCACCAACAGCGCAAACTTGGGCACCTTGCGTCGCAGCTTGGCAATGATCCGCTCGGCCAGCGCCGGCCCCACGCCGGGCAAGCTGGAGAGCACCTTATCGTCCTGCTCCTCGATCGCCGTGGCCACTTCGCGCACCGGCCGTACCATCGCGCAGGGCCTTCTTCACGCCCACGCCGTCGACCGAGCAGAATAGCTCGAAAAATTCGCGTTCGATCTCGCTCATGAAGCCGATCAACCGCGGCGTCATGCGACCCTGCATGGGGTTGCCTTCGAAATAGTCGATCGTGTGCAGGCTGATCGTCTCGCCCAGCCGATGCTGCAATTGCCGGCGGCTGAACTCGGGGATCCGCACTTCGTATTCGAAGGCCTCGATCCCGAGCGTCAGCTCTTCCTCGCCCAGGGCCAATAATTTGCCGGTAATCTTGGTAATCAAGCGGGTAGATCGCCTTTCAAAGAATATCGCAGGGTGGGCACTCCCACCATTTGTTTCGCAGCGTCAACGCCTGATGCACAGAGCAGATTTTGGTGGGCGATGCCCACCCTACGGCTACGGCACCCACCCTACGGCTCTGTGTCTCCGTGTTTTTTTAGTCCGACAATTTTGGTTTCCGCCGGGCCAGCGCCGTCCAGTCGCGCTGCCGATAGTAATGACACAAGGCGATCGCCAACGCATCGCTGACGTCGTGTGGCTCGGGCAGTTTATCGAGTCGCAGTTCGCGCTGCACGGCCGACTGCATTTGCAATTTCGACGCCCGGCCGTTGCCGGTCAGGGTCTTCTTGACGTGCGTCGCGCTGTAGTGAACCACGGGAATTCCGGCCTGGGCCGCGGCCAGGCAGATCACGCCCCGCGCGTGCCCCATCAGAATTGCCGTTCGTGGCCGTTGGTAGTGCGAGTAAAGCTGCTCAAGGGCCATGGCCGAGGGTTTCAACGCCTCAATGACTTCCGCCACGCCGGCGTGGATCTCAACCAGGCGAGCCGTCAGCGAATTGCGCGTCCGGCCGCGAACGACCCCCGCCTCGCAGACCCGCGGCCCGGTGTTGGAAACTTCCAGCACGCCGTAACCGGTGACGTTCAGGCCAGGGTCGATGCCGAGCACGCGAGGCGGGGTCATAAGAGCAGGAAGAATGATAAACGCTAAATGCTAAATGCTAAATTACGGAATGAGTACCCGTCATTTATCATTTATCATTTATCACTTAGCATTTTTCATTTCTCCTTCCGGCTCCAGCCGGTTCCGTCCGCTCGGTCCTCGAGCACCACGCCGATTTCGGTCAGCGACTTGCGGATCTGATCGGCCAGGGCGAAGTTCTTCGATTTGCGGGCATCGGCTCGCAATTGGATGAACAGCGTCATCAGTGAATTGACCAGGCCGTCGTCGGACGAGCTTTTCGCCGCCACCGGCTTGCGGAACAAGCCGAGCGTCGCGGTCAGTTCGCGGAAGATGCGCACGGCGGCCTTCAACTCTTCAATGCGGTCCTGCTGCCGTTGGGTCGGGTCTTCCAACCGCTCGCTGTCGACGAATCGATTGAGTGTGCGGGCGAACTCGAACAGGTCGCCGATTGCGCCCCCGGTGTTGAAGTCGTCGTCCATGAATTCCAGGAATCGCTGGCGATGCTCGGCGGCGCTTTTGGCCAGTCCGGCCTCGGACGGCATCTCGGCCGCAGCGCGACGAGCCGCCAACGGCGACTTGATAGAAGTTCTCGCCGGTTACGCGTTCGTAGCGCTGGAAGAATCGATAGAAGCTGTCCAGGCCGGTGCGAACCTCTTCGATGCGCTCGGTGCTGTAGTCGATCGGGCGGCGATAGTGCGAGGCCAGCAGGAAGAAGCGGATCGTTTCGCCGGGGTAAAGAGCCAGCAGATCGCTGAACGCCGAGGCTCCCTTGCTCTTGCCAATCTTGCCGGCTTCCTGGGCGGCCTGGTCGCCGACTGCCACTTCGCGCGTGGTTCGGCCGCCGACCTTGCCGATCTCGCTCGATGACTGCATCAGCCCGTTGTGCATCCAGTATTTGGCCTGCGGCTTGCCATGGGCGCATTCGCTCTGGGCGATCTCGTTTTCGTGATGCGGGAAGACCAGATCGAGCCCGCCGCCATGGATGTCGAATGTTTCGCCCAGAATCTGCTCGCTCATGGCCGAGCATTCGATGTGCCAGCCCGGCCGCCCGGCGCCCCAGGGGCTGTTCCAGGACGGTTCGTCGGGCTTGGCCCGTTTCCAAAGAGCAAAATCGGCCGAAGCCCGCTTGCGCTCGGCCGTCGAACCGCCTTCGCCCTGCAGCGATTCGATGCTGCGATGGCTCAGCTTGCCGTATTGCGGATCTTTGCCGACATCGAAGTAAACGTCGCCGTCGGAGACATAGGCGAAGCCCTTTTGAACCAGCGACTCGGTCATGCGAATGATGTCGCCGATGTGAGCCGTGGCCCGGGGGAAGTGGTCGACGGTGTCGACCTCCATGGCTGCCAGGTTCCGCATGTAGTCAGCCGTCATCTCTTCGGCCAGGGCTGCCATCGGCATTCTGCGCTTGGTCGACTCCTGAATCAGCTTGTCGTCGACGTCGGTGATGTTGATGACCAGCGTCACCTCGAAGCCGCAGTAGGTCAGATAGCGTTTGACGGCGTCGAAGATGACCGGCCCGACCATGTGGCCGATGTGGCTCGGCTTGTAGACCGTCGGGTCCGCAGAGATAGATGCCTATCTTGCCCGGCCGCACCGGAACCAGTGGCTCTTTGGTTTTCGACAGCGTGTTATAGACGCGGAGATCCATGGCGGGCTCGTTGCTACGTGAGGTTTCCGGGGGGCTACTGGTCGAGGTCAACATGTTTCCACCAGGACGACGCATTCGGCCATCAGGGCTTCCAGCCGGCCGACGGGGCCGACGTGTTCACCGGTTTTGGCTTTCATGCCGACTTGATCGGGCGAAATCTGCAAAATATCAGCGATCCGCCGCCGGATCGCTTCCTTGTAGGGCGACAACTTGGGCTGTTGGGCAAAGACGATCGAATCAATGTTGACCACGCGGTAACCGGCCGCTTGCACGCGCTGGTAAGCGATGGCGAGCATCTCGGCCGAATCCCGGCCGCGGTTGGCTGGATCGGTGTCGGGAAACAGTTCGCCGATGTCGCCCAGTGCCGCGGCTCCCAGCAGAGCATCGGTCAAAGCATGCAGCAGCACGTCGGCATCGCTATGCCCGAGAGCCTGGCGATCGAACGGGACATCGATCCCGCCCAGCCGCAAGGGGCCACCGGGCTGCAAGCGATGCGTGTCGTGCCCTATGCCAATGCGAACGGCCAGCGTCGCCACCCCCTGCACAAAAACGGTCCACAAAACCCAACTAGGAAGGGGGAATTGTAGCGAAAACCGGGCAACTTCACAACGCGAGCGCACCGCGACTATCCGCCCCAGAAGGGGCCAACTATAATCCCGGGTACATGTCCACCATCGAAATTGAAGGGCTCGCAAAGTCCTATCGCGTTTACCAAAAACAGGAAGGCCTGCGGGCTTCGATCGCCGGTCTGTTCCGTCGGCAGTATCGTACCGTGCAGGCAGTCCGGTCGATCGATCTGCGCGTCGAAGAAGGCGAATTCGTGGCCTTCCTCGGCCCCAACGGCGCCGGCAAGACGACCACGCTCAAGCTGCTTTCGGGCGTGATCACGCCCAACTCGGGCACGGCCCGCGTGCTGGGGCACGTCCCCTGGAATCGCGAAAACGCCTACCGCCGCCGGTTCGCCCTGGTCATGGGCCAGAAGAATCAGCTTTGGTGGGATCTGCCGGCCCAGGAATCGTTTCGGCTGCATCAGCAGATCTATCGCATCGAGCCGGCACGCTTCGACAAAACCCGCGACGAACTCGTCGAACTGTTGGACGTAGGCAAGCTGCTGGGGCAGCCGGTTCGCGAACTGTCGCTGGGCGAGCGAATGAAGATGGAGTTGATCGCCGCCTTGCTGCATTCGCCCGAGGTGCTGTTCCTGGACGAGCCGACGATCGGCTTGGACGTCGTCGCCCAGCATAACATTCAGAAATTTCTGCGCGAGTATCAAAGCTTGCGGCGGATCACGATCCTGCTCACGAGCCACTACATGAAGGACATCGCGGCGCTTTGCCGGCGGGTGGTGGTCATGGCCCAGGGAAGGATCATGTACGACGGCTCGCTGTCGGGCATCATCGACCAGTTCAGCGGGCATAAGATCGTGACATTGCAATTGCCGGCTGATGCGACCGTCTCGGCCGACTTGAGTCGTTACGGCGAAGTGATTGAGACGCGATTGCCGAAGGTCAAGATCCGAGTTGACCGCCGGGCGGTGCGCGAGGTGCTGCCCGCCATCCTGGCTACTCAGTTGATCGAGGACGTGAGCGTTGAAGACCCGCCGCTGGAAGAAGTGATTGCCGGGCTGTTTTCGCGCCGGCGAGCAGATCGCGGAGGAAGAAGCGATTGCGGGAACAAAACCCGAATGACGAAATTCGAATGACGAATCAAATCCGAATTCCGAAGGTCGAAGTTGGTCATTCGTGCTTCGTCATTCTCTCGTCATTCGAACTTCGTCATTCGTCATTGCCGGCTGAATTCGGGCGGTACGGCGCCAATCAATTCAATATCCCATGTACGCTCGCAGCTTTAACCTGGTGGACGATCCTGCGGATCTGCCTCGAAGAGCGGCTGGTCTATCGGGGCGATTTTGCGCTGGGGACGTTGATGCGCTTCTTGCCGATCGTCACCCAGGTGTTTCTGTGGGGCTCGGTGTTTGCCGCGGCCGGCAGAACGACGATCGCCGGCTACACCAAAGACGAAATGATCGCCTATTATCTGCTGACGATGGTCGCCGGGCGTTTTCCAGCATGCCGGGCCTGGCTTCGGGCATCGCCCGGCAAATCCGCGACGGCGAGATCAAGAAGTTCTTGATCCAGCCGATCGACATGCTGGGCTTTCTGTTGCTGTCGCGCGTGGCCCACAAGCTGGTCTATTACATCGTGGCCGCCGGGCCGTTTGCGCTGGTTTTCTTTCTTGTGCCGCGAATATCTTCGCCGGCTGGCCAGACGCCGTGACGATGTCGGCCTTTCTGTTGTCGCTGGTGCTGACGTTCCTGTTGGGGTTCTTCCTGGAAGCGCATGATCGGCATGATCGGCTTCTGGTTCCTGGAAGTCAGCTCGCTGCTGTTCGTCTACATGCTGTTCAGCTTTTTCTTCTCCGGACACATGTTCCCGATCGATATGCTGCCAGGCGTGTGGCGGTGGATTGTGCAACTCATTCCGTTGCAGTATCTGGCCTATTTTCCGTCGGCCGTGTTCCTGGGCAAGATTCAGGGGCCTGACCTGGTGGCAGGGCTGTGCATTCAGGCCGGGTGGGTCGTGTTCTTTGCCCTGTGCTGCCGCGGCGCTGGCGCACTGCGGCACGCGCCGCTACAGTGCGTTTGGAGGTTGAAAAGAGATGGCCGACGGACCCTCTTACACCGGCGTGTTCCTCACCTTCGCCGCCAACAGCCTGGTGCGCGACATGACGTTTCGCTCGAACTTCATCATCGACGCGGTCACGTCGCTGGCCTGGATGGGCATGAATCTCGGCTTTTACATTCTGGTCTATCAGTACACGCCCACAATCGGCACGGGGAGCGAAGGGACCGGCGATCCGGGCTGGGGCCAGTATCAGTTCTTCGTCTTCATTGCCACGACGGTGCTCGTGAACAGCGTCGTGCAGGCCTTCTTCATGCCCAACGCCGACGAATTTGGCGAGCTGATCCGGACCGGCAATCTCGATTTCGCCCTGCTGAAACCGGTCGACACGCAATTCCTCGTCTCGCTGCAGAAGATCGAATGGTCGGCGCTGTCGAACTTCGTCTTCGCCGGCGGGCTGTTGATTTACTCGCTCTTCAACCTGGGCTACTGGCCCAGCCCGGTGCAGTTCCTGCTCTATCCGCTCTATGTGGCCTGCGGCATCGCGATTCTCTATAGCCTGATGATCGTGCTGGCCAGCCTGAGCGTGTGGTTAGGGCGCAATCAGAGCCTGTACGATTTCTGGTTCTACGTGACCAACTTTTCGCGCTACCCGATGGAGATCTACCGCGGCACGATCGGCACGCCTTTGCGGCAGTTCTTCACGTTTGCCATTCCCGTGTTGATCGTCGTGAACGTGCCGGCCCGGCTGTTGGCCAAGCCGCTTGAAGCACAATACTGGCCGTTGGCTGCGTTCGCTCTGCTGGCCACCGTGGGGAGCCTGGTCGCCAGCCGACTGATCTTTCAACGCGCCGTTGGCCTCGTACCGCAGCGCGAGTAGTTGAGGTACCTGATTGCCGTGTTGCTCCGAGCATTGTCGGGTGCTCTGTGAGCACAATTTCCGCGGTGTCGCCCGCGATGAGTCAAAGTAAGAAGGTGCTCGCAGAGCACCCTACAAGTCTATTTCTTCCTCTCTCGCGCCGGGTTAGGATGAGCACACGTTCGAGGGCGGCGCTGAACCGGGGTTGAACTACCGGCAAGCTTCGCTCGCCGCTCGCCTCTGTATTTATCACTTATCATTTAGCATTTATCATTTCCCCATGCAGCTCGCCTTCAGTTCCAACGCTTACATGAACTTCTCGATCGAGGAGACGATCGAGCGGATTGCCGCGATCGGCTATTCGGGCCTGGAAGTGCTGGCCGACGTGCCCCACGCCTGGCCGGCCGGACTCTTGCCCGAGCGCAAGGCCTCGATTCGCCGGGCACTCGAACTGCACGGCCTGCAAGTCTCCAACGTCAACGGCTTCATGATGAACGCCGTGGCCGATCCGCGTCAGCCGTATTGGCACCCTTCGTGGATCGAACCCGATCCGCACTATCGGGCCATCCGCCGCGAACATACCAAGCGTGCCCTGGCGCTGGCCAAGGAGATTGGCGCCCGCAACTTGCAGACCGAGCCCGGCGGCCCGCTCGCACCGGGCCAATCGTGGGACGCCGCGGCGCAGATCTTTTACGACGAACTGATGCCGTGCGTCGAAGTGGCCGAGCGGCTCGAAGTTGGACTGCTGATCGAGCCTGAGCCGGAATTGCTCATCGAGCGGTTCGAGCAATACCTGTATTTCATGGAGCGGATCGATTCTCCCTGGGTGGGTTTGAATTTCGACATCGGACATGCGTATTGCGTGAGTCAGGATCCGCAAAATTGGGTTCGCCAGATGGCTCCGCACACGCGGCATTATCATTTCGAAGACATCGCCGCCACGCGCGTCCACCGGCACATGATTCCCGGCGACGGGGCGATTGACTTTCGCGCCACGCTGGCGGCCATCGCCGCCACGGGCTACGACGGCTTCATCACGGTCGAGCTATATCCTTATATCAAAAACCCCGACGTTGCGGCCCGGCGAGCATTCGACTATCTGACTCAACTGGCGAAAGAAATCGGCGCGAGTTTCGTTCGCAGGCGGCCAAATGACAAGGGAATCACCGAGGCACAGAGACACAGAGAATAGAGCAAGAGAAGTACGGCAGGTAGTCCAGCTTCTCAACCTTACCGGCAACATGAATCCCTCGAGCTTTTTCGTTCTTCCTTGGAGTCTCTGTGCCTCTGTGGTCTTTTCCGTCGAGGCTTAATCGATGAGCGACACCAACGACGTCATCTCGAATTCCAAGCTGCGGGCGCTTCTCGAACTGCTGCGGTTGCCGAACGTCTTTACGGCCATGGCCGACGTGCTGATGGGCTTCCTGCTCACGCACGCGACCTTCGAGCCCCCGCCGGCCGTCGCTTTGCTGTTGGCCGCATCGAGCTGCCTGTATCTGGCCGGCATGGTGCTGAACGACGTCTTCGATTTCGACATCGATTGTGTTGAGCGCCCAAGCGTCCGCTCCCTTCGCGCCGCATCCCGCTGGCCACGGCCCGAACTTTCGGTTACAGCTTGTGGGCCGCTGGCATCCTCTTCGGCTGGGGAGCCGGCGCCGTGCTGGGCGAGTGGCAGAGCGGCACGGTCGTCAGCCTGCTGGCCTTGGCCGTGCTGCTCTACGATCGCTGGCTCAAGCACACGCCGCTGGGGCCGATTGCGATGGGAAGTTGCCGGTTTCTGAACGTGCTGTTAGGGATGAGCGCCGGCCGGCTTCCCTGGTCGGCCGCCCATTGGATCGTGGCGCTGGGGCTGGGCACATACATCGCCGGCGTCACCTGGTTCGCACGCACCGAAGCCCGCCGCAGCAGCCGGCCGCAATTGATCGCGGCGTTCCTGGTCATTTGCGGTGGGCTGGCCCTGTTGGCGTCGTTCCCGCGCTGGGCCGCGCTCACGCCGTTCGTTCCGCTGGGTTTCGATATGCCCGTCGAACGTTTCAGCTATGCCACCGGCATGGGGAATGGCTGGTATTTGCTGTGGATTCTGCTGGGCCTGTCGATTGGCTATCGCTGCGTGTGGGCCATTTCGCACCCGGTGCCGGTGCGCGTACAGATGGCCATCAAACACGCGCTCACCTCGCTGATCGTGCTCGATGCGGTCATTGCCTTTGCGGCCCATGGCGTTCCTGCGGCCGTGACAATCCTGATCCTGCTGCTGCCGATGACGTTCATCGGGCGGTGGATTTATTCCACGTAACGGAGCCGTGAAGAATATGTCGGACCGTGTGATCCTGCTTTCCATTCCGGGCCTGCGCGGCAAGATTTGGCAGCGATGCCCAACCTGCGAGCGCTGGTGCAGGGGGGTGACAGCGCCACGCTGGTGCCCAGCTTTCCCTGCGTCACCTGCCCGGTGCAAGTGAATATGACCACCGGCACCACGCCCCGCGAGCACGGTGTGGTCGCGAACGGATTTTATTGGCGCGACAAGCAGCAGGTGGAAATGTGGACGGCCTGGAACCAGGTGATCGAGCGGCCGCAGATCTGGGACACGTTGCGCAAGCACCAGCCCCAGCGCACCTCGGCGGTTTGGTTTCCGCTGCTGAGCAAGGGCTGCGGGGCCGATTACATCTGCACGCCGGCACCGATCCACAACCCCGACGGTTCCGAATCGCTGTGGTGCTATACCAAGCCGACCGAACTGTACGGCGAGCTACGCGACGCATTGGGCGATTTTCCGCTGAAACACTTTTGGGGCCCGCTGGCCAACATCAAGAGCACGGCCTGGATTGTCGATTCGGCCGTTCAAGCTGCCGGGCGGTTCCGGCCGGACTTCTTCTATATCTATTTGCCGCAACTCGACTACGCGGCCCAGAAGACCGGCCCCGATAGCGACCCGGCCCAGCGCGCCGTGGCCGAATTGGACGACGTGCTGGGGCGGCTTCGTACGGGCCTGACGACTGCCTACGGCGCGGACGAACCGCTGTGGCTCGTGGCTAGCGAATACACGATCGTGCCGGTCGACCACGTCGAGTTTCCCAACCGCGTGCTGCGCGAGGCCGGATTGCTGGCGGTTCGGCCGCTCGCCGACGGCGAGCACCTCGATCTGGCTGGCAGCCGGGCCTTTGCCATGGTCGATCACCAGTTCTCGCACGTCTTCGTCCAGCAACCAGCAGACATAGGTCGGGTTGCCGACTTGTTTCGCCGACGCGAAGGAATTGCCGAAGTGCTGGTCGGCGAAGATCGCGCGAAGTACGAGCTCGATCATGCTCGGGCGGGCGAAGTCGTGCTGGTATCGAAGCCCAACAGTTGGCAGGCCTATTACTGGTGGCTCGACGATGCACGGGCTCCCGGCTTCGCCCGCACGGTCGACATCCATCGCAAGCCGGGCTACGACCCGGTGGAGTTGCACTTCGATCCGGCCACGCGGAGCATTCCGCTCAATGCGGCACTGGTGAAAGGATCGCACGGCGCACGGCCGTCGACGACAGCCAACGGGGCATCATTCTATCCTCGCAACCGGGCGTGATCGTCGGCCGCAACCTGGCTGACACCGATGTCTACGACCTGGTGCTGGGGCAGTTCGCGGTTTGAGGCGGGCGGGGGCAGCAGGCGGCGGGCAGTGAGGCGGCGAGAGGTCTCGTTCGACTGCTTTGATAAGGCCCGTAACCAGGCGGCCGACTTCCGAAGCGAGTTCGAGTGCGGCCGTAATACGTTTTGAGTCGATGTAATCGAGGCGTTCGCAAATGAGTAGTTGAGTTTCTACTTCGCGGAGCGATCCATGTGCAATAGAAAGGAACCTGGCAAACTCGCGATCGGAGTCGCGACCTTGTCCCTCTGCAATGTTCGAATGAATGGAAACCGCTGCACGCCGTAATTGGCTTGTAAGCCCAAAACGCTCTTCGTCTGGGAACTCCTTTGTCAGTTGATAAACTAGCACGACCAGGTCCATGGCAGATTGCCAAGCATTTAAGTCGCGATAGTTTCTGATTCCCATATTTGTTTCTCTTCGCTACCTGCCACCCGCGGCTAATTCTAATTCCCTGCTGCCTGCTGCCTGCTGCCTGCTGCCCGCTCTTCATCGGGCGGCGTGAACTGGAAGCCGCGGCTCTGACTGAAGAACTCCAGCGGATTCTCGTAGACGACCTTGCGGATCAGCGACTCGGGATGACCCCGCAGCCGCATCGCCAGGATGAAGTCGGGCACGGCCGTCGGCTTCGACGGGCCCCAGTCGCCGGCTGAATTCACCAGCAGCCGCTCCGGGCCGTACAGCTCGATCATGTCGACCGCCCGCTGGGGCGTACACTTGCTCACCGGGTAGAGCGTCATGCCGGCCCAAAAGCCTTCGTCCAGCACGTGGCGAATGGTGTGCTCCTCGACATGGTCGACCAACACCCGGCTATGATCGATTCGTGAGTCGCCGCAGAGCATGTCCAGGATCATCCGCGTCCCTTTGTACTTGTCTTCCAGATGCGGCGTGTGGATCAGGATCTGCTCGTTGGTCTTCATTGCCAGGTCAAGATGCTCCTGGAACACGATGGCTTCGTTCTTGGTGTTCTTGTTCAGGCCGATCTCGCCAATCCCCAGCACGCCCGGCTTGTCGAGGAACTCAGGAATCATGGCAATGACCTGCCGCGAAAGGCTGACGTTCTCGGCCTCCTTAGCGTTGATGCACAGCCACGTGAAATGTTGCAGGCGGTACCAGCCGGCGCGCTTAGGTTCGAATTCGGTGAGCTGCCGGAAGTAATCGCGAAAGCCGTCGATGCTGCCGCGGTCGAATCCGGCCCAGAAGGCCGGCTCGCTCATGGCCACGCAGCCCATCTTGGCCAGCGTCTCGTAGTCATCCGTAACGCGCGAGACCATGTGGATGTGCGGGTCGATGTAATACATGGAACGGAATCCTGCTCGGTAGTTTCGGCCGTTGCGGAGGGGAATGACGAAATTCGAAATTCGAATGACGAATCAAATTCCAATGTTCGAAACTCGAACATTCGTGCTTTGAGCATTCATTCGAATTTCGAGTTTCGTCATTCGAGTTTATGCACCATTTCTTTCCGGCGTTCTTGTTACGCCTAGATTCGCCCGCCAGTCCTTGTCGTACGGGAGCGAGAAGATCAGTTGGATTTGCTCGGCCCGGTCGGGCTGGTCGGTTTGCAATCGGGCCAGTCCCTGGTGAATTCGCCCCAGGCGGGGGTCTTCGGCCACCGAACCGTCGGCCCGATCAAGCCGGTCCAGCGCGGCCGCGACCTCGAGGATTTTGGCCCGCACTTCCAGGAATTCGCGGTTCAGCGTTTCGGCGGCAGTCATAGGAATTGATGGGTGTTTCATGTTCGTTGAGTGGGCAGCCGGCCCTTCCTCGGGGCCGGTCGTAGCGAATAGGGCGTCGTGACGGTCGAGGGGCCTGATTTTCAGTTTGAGCGCAGGGGCTGGCGAAATCAAGTCCGGACATTCGGCACAGGGCGCAGGGCAAGCTACACAAAATCCGGGAAGGCGACAGATTGTAAGCCATAGTTGGAAGATGGCATGCGCAGCCCACGGGGGCGGTTATGTCAGCCATTGTTGGGGGCAAAATGGCGCAGGACTAGCGGTTGCCCCACGACTCAGGCGGAGTGAACAACCGGTGACAGGCGGAATGAAGAAGACCTTCGACGTTCTCAGGCAGACGGAAAACGAGGCGTTCGTCCAGGTGCTGATCCCAGCCCTGGATTCGCCCACGCCGTCGATTGCCGAGGCGGCGCTGCGCGCGTTGTTGGATCGCCGCAGCCTGGCCGGTCAGCACGAAATCATTCGCCGGCTGCATACCATCGACAATCGCTGGAAGGCCATCATCAGCGAGGGCCGCGGAAGCATGTCGCAGGCCCTGCGCGACGCCGTGCTGAATACCGATCCGCAGATTTGCCGCAACGGCTGCGACGCGATTCTGTGGTTTCGCGAATACGACGTCATTCCGACGCTGGTCAACGCGGCGGAAGACGAGTCGAATCCTCACGCCGACCTGGCGGCCACGACGCTGCTGTCGCTGTGCGAACTGCTCTACGAAGAGCTGGCCGCGCCGCGCGATTACCAGTTGCGCCGCGATCCGCAACTCGTGCGACGGCATGTGACGGGCAGCCTCGAGGATTCGGTCGGCCGATTCAACAAGCACAAGCGGCCGGAAATCATCGAATCTTTCCTGATGCTGGCCGGGCGCGATAACGCCACATTGATGCAAATCCTGCTCGACCCGCTCCACATCAGCTTCGTCGCCATGATTCAGACGCTGACGCACAGTTCGCGACCGGGCGTGATGCGGTTGGTCCTCAGCCACTTGGACAATTCGCAGGCGCCGACGTCGCTGATCTCGGTGATGTCGCACCGTTGCGACAAGCGGTTCGTCGAACACCTGCTGCGGAAAATAGGCCATACGCCTTCGTCGGGGGCCGCGGTGAACCTGAAGCGCATGGATTCGATCGCCTGGCTCAAAGGCAGCACTGCGCTACTGGATGGGCTCGACGATTCGGCGCAACACAGTGCCGTGCAGATGGTGTTGGGATCGCGGATGAAATCGGCCGACGCGTACGAAGTGATTCAGCACCTGGCGCTGCGCGGCAAGGTCGGCGGGCGCCGGGCGGCCGTGGCCGGATTGCCCCGGTTCACGGGCACCGAGGCCAATCAGCTCGCCTTGCAGGCCCTCAAAGACCCCGACCCTCAGGTCCAGGCCTCGGCGCTGGGTCAATTGCGTCAGCGCGGCATCCCCGGCGCGTTGCCCACGTTGTTGAGCTTCATCGACAGTCCGCACCATCTGGTCCGGCAGGCGGCCCGCGAAAGCCTGGGCGAATTCGGCTTCGCGCACTACCTGGCAGCCTTCGACATGCTCGAGGCCGAGGTGGCCCGTTGCACCGGTCTGCTCGTCAAGCGGATCGACGTCAATACCGTGCCATTGCTGAGACAGGAAATGCAAAGCACCTCGGGCAAACGCCGCTTGCGGGCTCTGGCCGTGGCCCGAGTCATCGAAGCCGTGCCCCAGGTCGAAGAAACCATCCTCGAGTTGGCGCGGCAAGACGACCACCTGCTCCGCGCCGCAGCGGCCACGGCCCTGGCCGACAGCGCCTCGCCCGCGGCCCGGGCCTTGCTCGAAGAAGCTCGTTACGACAGCAGCCTGGCGGTGCAGGAAGCGGCTCTGGCGAGCCTGGCCGAAATCGATCGCCGCGGACGCACGGTCCAGACCAGGCCCGAAACGAAAACTCCCGACTCGCCCTCCGAGGTCCAGTCATGAACCGATTTGGCATGCTGTTGGCTGACTTCGACGTGGTCCGCAACATGGGCCACCGCTTCCACGGTAAGAACGCAGAACTCCATTGGAACGATCTGTTCATGCTGCTGGCCATCGTGGTGGCCGTGGCCGCGGCTGGCTGTTTTTTGACCCGTATTGCGCGGCGCGAACGGCACCGCCGCACGAACAGCCCGCGCGGATTGTTCCAGGAGTTGTGCCGGGCCCATCAACTGGACCGGCAGTCGCGGAACCTGCTGTTGCGGCTGGCCAAGCACCAGGAGTTGAGCCATCCGGCCCGTCTGTTCGTCGATCCCGAGCGGTTCGCCCCGGACCGATTGCCCACGCTCTTACCGGCGCAAGCGCAGCGGCTTGCCAGGCTGCGCGAGCAATTGTTCAGTGAAGAGGCCGTGGAAGAGCCAACCCTGACCGCTCCCGGCGAAGCAACGATTGTGAACGCCCCTGCGCCATGACCGTTCGGATCACGAAGATTCGAAGCCCACTGGGGAATTCTTAATACGCGCTGCTCGTAGCGCCTGGTCGGCGCTGCTTGAACAGATCCGACGTCCCTCCGGTTGAGACGGGGAATCCTCCGTCGGGAGCATCGGCCGGCGGTACTTTGTCGATGTTGCTGTTGTGGCCGAAGCGCACCAGCTTGGTCGATTCGTGCCAGCCGATGCGATCCAGCAGCTTGTCGACCATCAGCGTTTCCGTGCCGAATTGCTTTGCCTGCTGGATCATCGCATTGTACGCCTCGTGGTAACTCGTTCCGCTATCGACCGGGCCGAGCACGAGGTAGCGAGTCTCGACCGTCAGGGCTCCCTTGACGCTGCCATCGGATTGGATCTCGGCATCGATCACGCCGCCACCGAGCCGAATCAGGTTGCGCAATCGTTCGTGATCGTCGCGCTGGTCGCCGTCGAAATCGATGCGGCCGGCAATTGCAAAGTGCTCGGGTCGGCCCGGATCCCACAGCGGCGTGAAAATCTTGTCGCCAGGAACGATCGGATCTTCCAGCGAGTCTTCCAGGATCTTGGCCTCGGCCAGATGCTCGCCGAGAATTTGCGTGACTTCGATCTTGGCCTTCTTGATGTTATCGGAAGGCTTCAGGCCGGCCGCGTGGACGTTAAAGGTGATCTGCGGGCGCAGGTCGTCCGCCCGGCCAACGTTGATCCAGACGGCCTTGGTGCGCAGATTGATGGAGCGGACCTCGCCGTCGTCCGTGGCGAACGTCTCGCCCTGCAATCGCTTGTTCTTCTCGGCCAGCCCCTTGTTCAACTCGAGTTCCGTGCCGACTTTCTTCTGCACGACCTCGAGATCCTTCTTGACCTTCTCGACTTCGGCGGCCTTTTCCTGTTGGACTTTGGCCAGTTGGTCGACGAGATCCTTCTTGTCCGTTTCGGCCTTCTTTTGGGCTTCCATGAACTTCGCCCGCTCGGCATCTAAATCGGCGACGGCCTTGTTGCGAGCTTCTTCGGCGGCCGTGACCTTTTCGGTGGCCGATTTCTCGAAGGCCGCGTTGACAGCCTGCAAGGTGACGATCTGATCGCTGGTGGCTTTGGCGTCGGCCTGCACTTTCTGCAAGCTGGCGTAAACGGCCTCGAGAGCGTCACGGTAGAGCTTCTTGTCAGCCGGCAGAGCGCTGGCGTACTTCGTGAAGTCGGCCGTCGAGCCCGCGGTGACGGCTTCCATGGTGTCGGCGTCTTTGAAGCCGATGAGCTCCTTCAGGATCTTGACGTTCCCCTTCTCGACGTTCAGATCTCCGAGGGCCTTGTCCGCAGCCGTCTTGTCGGTCGTGGCACGGGTTTCGGCTTCCTGGTAGTCCTTGAAGAAGATGAACGTCGTGACGCTCAACACGATCATCAAACCGAACAGGATGATGAGCGCAATCTGCAAGCCTTGATTTTCGCTACTGGCCATGGTTTACGTTCCTTGCTGAGGGCGCAGGAAACTTCTCGATCTGTATTTGGTTTTGCGAAGTTTAAGAAGTGAATGAAGATGCGGCCGAGGCCCGGCACAGGGAAAGTGCTTTAGCGACCAGGCGAAAAACAGCCACGGCCCCGAAAGCCTCTGCCTTCAACGACATAGAATCGAGTCTAAACCGGGTTGGTGAAAGCGTCAAAAGAATTGTTCCGCAGAACGCGATCGATCGGGCGAGGCGGCAACCTCGGTCGCAGGAAATCGCGTCCCGCGAGATTCACAGGGTAGATTTCCCGGTTATTTCGCCTCGCCCAGGGATCTGCTACCCTGTCGATGCCGGGCTAGCTCCCGCGCGTCCGGATCCCGCGTCTTGTCCGCCCCCCGTCGCTCTACAGAACCACTGTTGCAGCCTTGTCTTATGCCCACTCGTCGCCGCCAAACCTCGTTGCCTGGCATGGAGGAGCCGACGCCCTTGGCCCAGAGCCCCCGGCACGAAGTTCCGGTAGCCGCCGCGGCGCCGGCCCCGACGCCCGAAGAACCGCAATCGGATGCACCGCACGGGCCACCCAATCTGGCCGGCAAGGTGGTTTATGTCATTGATGCTAACTCGTTGATATTTCAAGTCTTCCATGCCATTCCCGAAATGACCAGCCCTCGCGGCGAGCCGGTCAACGCGGTCTACGGCTTTACCCGCGACCTGCTGGTGTTGTTGGAGAAGAAGCGTCCGGACTATCTGATTTCAGCCCACGATCCTCCAGGCCCGACCTTTCGCCACGAATTGTTCGAACCCTACAAGGCGCAGCGCAGCGCGATGCCGGATGAGTTGCGCTCGCAAATGCCCAAGATCCAGGAGGTGCTGCGGGCCTTGGGAATTCTGGTGCATCACCGTGCCTGGGTTCGAGGCCGACGACGTCTTGGCGACCGTGGCCCGCGAGGCCGAAGCTTTGGGCGGCAACTGCATGGTCGTCACCGGGGACAAGGATTGCCGGCAACTGATCACCGATCACGTGCAGGTCTACAACGTCCGCAAGGACCTATATTACGACGCGGCGGCGCTCGAAGAAGAGTGGGGAGTTCGCCCCGACCAGGTCGTCGACTATCAGGCCTTGGTGGGTGACGCCGTCGACAACGTGCCGGGCGTGGCTCAGATCGGGCCCAAAGCCGCCCGTGAACTTCTGGAAAAGTATGACACGCTGGACGGAATCCTGGAGCACGCCGCCGAAGTCAGCGGCCAGCGGCGGCGCGAGAACCTGCTCGCCGGGCGCGAGCAGGCGCTGTTGAGCCGCCAACTGGTGCGGCTCGACGCGCACGTGCCGATCGAGTGGATTGGCAGCAGGCTGAAGTTCGCCCGCGCGATCCGACGCCGATGCTCGCCTTGTGCCAGGAGTTCGGTTTCCACCGCTTCGCCGATCAACTCCGCGGCGCCGCAGTCGGTGGTGCCTCGGCCGCGAGCCGCGGCCGACTATCGCACGATCGATACGCCGGAGAAGTTCGCTGATTTTCTCGCTCGGCTGTCGGCAGCAATCTAGCTTTTCGTTCGACTCTGGAAACCACCAGCATTGCGCCGACGCAGGCCGATATCGTCGGCTATGCGTTCAGTTGGGCGGCGGGCGAGGCCGACTATCTGCCCGTGCGCGCGCCGGAAGGCGAAGCGCGGCTCGACGAGCAACAGACGCTAGCCGCGTTGCGGCCGATTTTGGAAAACCCGCGGATCGGCAAGATCGGCCAGAACCTGAAGTACGACGCACTGGTGCTGCGGCAGTTGGGCGTGCGGTTGGCGGGAATCAAGTTCGACACGATGGTGGCCAGCTACTTGCTCGATGCCGGCGAGCGCAACCACAACCTCGACGAGCTGGCCAAGCGATATCTCGATCATACGACGATCAAGATCAGCGAGTTGATCGGCAGCGGCAAGAATCAGAAGCGGATGGACGAAGTGCCGGTGGCGCAGGTCGCCGAGTATGCCGGCGAAGACGCCGAGGTCGTAGTGCGGTTGTGGCCGATCCTCGAGGCTCGGCTGGTCGAATCGCAATTGACCGATCTGTTCGAGAAGCTCGAAATGCCGCTGGTCGACGTGCTGGTGGAGATGGAGCACAACGGCATCGCAGGTCGACGTGGCTCGGCTGGCCGAACTGAGCCGGGAGATTCGGCGTGCGGATTGCCGAGTTGGAAGCCGAGATTTACGCTCTGGCCGGTCACGCGTTCAACATCAACTCGCCCAAGCAATTGCAGCAGGTGTTGTTCACCGAGCAGAACCTGCCGGTCATCAGCCGCACGAAGACCGGCGCCAGCACGGACGCCGACGTGCTGGAAGAATTGGCGCGCCTGCATCCGCTGCCGGCGAAGATCATCGAGTACCGGCAGAACGCCAAGCTCAAGAGCACCTATGTCGACGCGCTTGCCGACGATGATCAACCCGCGCACCGGACGCAGTCCACGCTTCGTTCCACCAGGCGGTGGCGGCCACGGGCCGGTTGAGTTCGAGCGACCCGAACCTGCAAAACATTCCGATCCGCACCGAGAGCGGCCGCGAAATTCGCTCGGCATTTCGGCCCCAGCCAGCCAGGCTGGTTGATGCTGGCGGCCGACTACTCGCAGATTGAACTGCGCGTGCTAGCACACTTCTCGCAGGATGAAACGCTTGTGTCGGGCGTTTGCCGCCGACGAAGACATTCACGCGCTGGTGGCCAGCCAGGTGTACGGCGTGCCGCAAGCCGAAGTGACGCCCGAGATGCGGCGCTCGGCCAAGGCCGTGAACTTCGGAATCATCTATGGCCAAAGCGCTTTCGGCCTGGCCAAGGCGCTCGGCATCGAACAGGAACAAGCGGCCGCATTCATCGACGCGTACTTCCTGCGCTATCCGGGCGTGGAGAAATTCCTGGCAAAAATACTGGAAGATTGCCAGGCAAAGGGGTATGTTGGAACCGTCTTAGGACGCCGTCGGGCGATCCAGGGAATTCGTCCCATTGCGGCACGAAGCACGATTGAAGTTGATGGCAATAGTGAAATCGAAGACGGGCTTCAGCCGGCAGCGGAATCTTCCCGAACGCACGGCGATCAACACGGTCATTCAAGGCTCTGCGGCCGACCTGATCAAACAGGCCATGATTTCGATCGCTCATCGGCTTGCGAGCACGAGAGCTCGCCGGCCAGGATGCTGCTGCAAATCCACGACGAGTTGGTCTTTGAAGTCCCGGCGGACGATGTCGATCCGTCTGGCCAAGCTAGTCGTGGAAGAAATGAGCGGGGTCATGCCGTTGAGCGTGCCCTTGAAGGTAGACGTCAAGACCGGGCGAACTGGGCAGAAACGGAACCTTGGAACTGAGGCCGAGTGACGCGGATCGGAGAATTCCGCACGGCGCGTTTGCCGCCCGATCTCTTCCCCATTTCGCATTCGCACTTTCGCGCCGATGTGAGCATGGAACAAAACGCGACACGGCCCCAGATCCGCATCGTCGGACTGCAGGGCGGCGTGGCCAGCGGCAAAACGTTCGTCGCTTCCTTATTGGGCGAGTTGGGCGCCGCCGTGCTGGACGGCGATCGGGCCGGGCATGAAGTCTTGGAAGAACCCGAGGTCTTGGCAGCGGCCCGCGAGCGGTGGGGAAATGCCGTCTTTTCCACAGACGGCCGCATCGATCGTCGCGCGCTGGGACGAATCGTCTTTGCAGACTCGCCCCAGGGCGCCGTGAGCTGGAGTTTCTGGAACACTGGACCCACCCGCGAATCGGGGCCCGGCTGCTCGCGCAGGTCGAAGCGGCAATCCAGCGAGGAGCTCCTTTGGCTGTTCTGGACGCCGCCGTGATGCGGAAGGCGGGTTGGGACAAGTTTTGTGACAAAATCGTCATGGTTGATGCCCCCCAAGAGGTGCGTTTGGCTCGGGCATTGAACCGCGGCTGGACCGAAATCGAGTTCCGACTGCGCGAAGCGGCCCAGGAATCAGTGGAGGAAAAGCGTCAGCGGGCCGACCTGGTGATCGACAACTCGGGCCTGCCGGATGCCACCCGGGCGGAGGTTCAACGGTTGTGGCCGAAGCTGATGGGCCATGAAACTACGTGACGCGCAACTACTTGATACCGTATAATTGCGAACGAAGGACCAACCCATTCCGTAAACGGACGATCGCGCCCGCCGTTGCGACTTTCGACGCCATCAGCGTACGACCGATTTCCATTCCCATCTGCCAGTTTGCACGGTACAACTAGCTGAACCTGCCGCTCGCGCCTTCCGTGCGCGAACTTGAATCATTTCAAGCGGGAGCATTTCAACCATGGCCGAGACACGAAGCACGCGGCCCCAGCATGTAAAGCGTTCCATGGCGCCTAAAAGCTACAACGACCGACCCGAAGAACGCGAAGAGGGCGAGCCGCTCTCGTTGGCCGAGGAGCTGGCCGAAGAGGCCGAAAACGAAGAGCGGGACGAAACCCACGAGCGCTACGAGCAGATCAAGCAGGGCGACATCCATATCGCCGAGCTGCAACGCATGACCATGCCCCAACTGATCGAGCAGGCCCGCAAGGAAAACCTGACCGATTACATGGGCATCAAGAAGCAGGACTTGATCTTCAAGATCCTCAAGGAGCGCGTGAAGCTCAACGGGCTGATGTTCGGCGAAGGCACGCTCGAAGTGCTGCCCGACGGCTTCGGCTTCCTGCGCAGCCCCGATTACCATTACCTGTCCTGCCCGGACGACATTTACGTCTCGCCGAGCCAGATTCGCCGCTTCGGCCTGCGCACGGGGGCCACGGTCTCGGGCCAGATCCGGCCGCCCAAAGAAAACGAGCGCTATTTCGCCTTGCTGCGCGTCGAGGCGATCAACTACCAGGATCCCAATCTGCTGTCGGAAAAGGTCTTCTTCGACGACCTGACGCCGCTGCACCCGGACAAGCGCGTGGTGCTGGAATCGACGGCCGAAGAAGTCAACATGCGGGTGATCGACCTGATCGTGCCGATCGGCTTCGGCCAGCGCGGGTTGATCGTCAGCCCGCCGCGGGCCGGCAAGACCATCCTGCTGCAAAAGATGGCCAAGACCGTGCTCATCAATCATCCGGAAGTCTACGTGATCATGCTGCTGATCGACGAGCGGCCGGAAGAAGTCACCGACATGGAGCGGCAGGTCAAGGGAACCAACTGCGAAGTCATCAGTTCGACGTTCGACGAGCCTTCGGCCCGGCACATCCAGGTGGCCGAAATGGTCATCGAAAAGGCCAAGCGGATGGTCGAATACGGCCACGACGTGATCATCTTTCTCGACTCGATCACGCGGCTGGCGCGGGCCTGGAATGCCGAAGTGCCGCACTCCGGCAAGATTCTCTCCGGCGGCGTCGATGCCAATGCGTTGCAGCGGCCGAAGCGATTCTTCGGCGCCGCCCGCAAGGTTGAAGAAGGCGGCTCGCTGACGATCATTGCCACGGCCCTGGTCGACACCGGCAGCAAGATGGACGAAGTCATCTTCGAAGAGTTCAAAGGGACCGGCAACCTGGAAGTCGTGCTCGATCGCAAGCTGGTCGACAAGCGGATCTGGCCGGCCATCGACATCAACCGCAGCGGCACGCGCCGCGAGGAGATGCTCCTGGATCCCGAGGAACATCGCCGGGTTTGCATCCTCCGCCGGGTGCTCAACGACATGAACCCCACAGAAGCCATGGAACTGCTGGTTACGCGCCTGCAGAAGACCAAGAGCAACGCGGAGTTCCTGATGAGCATGAAGAGTTAAGGGGGAATGGGAAGTAGGGAATGGGGAATGACAGCAAGTCGAGCCCCGTCCCCGATGTCCGGCGCATGACCACGATCTTCGAAGGAAAGCCCGTAGCGTCCGCTGGACGCTTCGCCGTTGTCGTCTCGCGTTACAATGAGTCGATCACCGAGCGGCTATTGGCCGGGGCGCTGGAAACGTTCAGACGCGCAGGAGTGGCTGCCGGGGCAGTCGACGTGGCTTGGGTGCCCGGGGCTTTCGAGATTCCGCTGGTTGCGTCGCGCCTGGCAGCGAGCCGGCGCTACGCCGGCGTGGTGTGCCTGGGCGCCGTGATCCGCGGCGAAACGACGCACGATCAACACATCAACCGGTCCGTCAGCAACGAACTGGCCGCGCTGGCCGTGCGGACGGGTGTGCCGGTCTTGTTCGGAGTATTGACCTGCGATACGCTCGAACAGGCGATCCACCGGGCGGGCGGGAACGTAGGCAACAAAGGGAGCGATTGTGCCCAGGCGGCGCTGCAAATGGCCGATTTACTGGCCCGGCTGCCGTCGTGAGAAGCAAACGAGAACGGAGGAAGGAAAACTCGAATGACGAAGCACGAATGACGAATCGAAACTCGAATGTTCGAATTTCGGACATTCGAGTTTGATTCGTCATTCGAATTTTGTCATTCGCGTAGCGATTATGTCGCGTCGAAGTCGAGCTCGTGAAGTTGCTTTGCAAGTCCTGTTTCAGGACGACCTGAACCCGGGGGCCAATCCGGCCACGGCCGACGCCTTCGTGCGCACCCGCCTCAAGCTGGACGAGCTGGTCGAGTTTGCGCGAAGCCTGATCGCCGGCGTTCGCCGCAACCGAGCGGAACTCGACGGACTGTTGACCCGCACGGCCGACAACTGGGGGCTCGAACGCATGGCTGCGACGGACCGCAATGTCCTTCGTCTGGGCGCTTTCGAGATCCTGTTCACCGATACTCCGAATCGGGTGGCCATTAACGAGGCCGTCGAACTGGCCAAGCGCTTTGGCAGCAGCCATTCCGCCCAGTTCGTCAACGGAATCCTGGACCGGTTCTTGAATGATAAAGGCTAAATGCTAAATGATAAATTGACGGCGCTCTGCAATTAGCATTTAGCATTTATCATTTAGCATTCGCAATTCAAGGCGTGCCCATGGGTCTGTTCGACAAGCTCAAGGACGGTCTTCGTAAGACCACCCGGCTGCTCAATACCGACATTCGCGACCTGTTCAAAAGCAGCGGGCGACTCGTCGACGACGAATTTCTGGAACAGCTTTACGCCATCCTGATCAAGACCGACGTCGGCGTGCCGGCCGGACGGCAGACGGTCGAGCGGATCCGCACGAAGTTTCGCGGGCGCGTGGTCGAGATGCCCGAAGTGCTAGCCGACGTGAAGCTGGAGCTGAAGTCGCTGCTAGCACAGAGCGACGACCCGATTCGCATGGCCGACAGCGGTCCGACGGTGATCATCGTGGCGGGGGTCAACGGCGCCGGCAAGACAACGTCGATCGCCAAGCTGACCCGGCTCTTCACGTCGCAAGGAAAGAAGGTCGTGCTCGGCGCGGCCGACACTTTTCGGGCCGCGGCCGTCGAGCAGTTGACCATCTGGGCCGGCCGCTTGGGCGCCGAATATCGTGCAAGGCGAGATGGGGGGTGATCCGGCCAGCGTTGCGCACCGGGCCGTGGCCCGAGCCTTGGAGACCTGCGGCCGACGTCTGCATCGTCGATACGGCCGGCCGCTTGCAGACCCAGCAGAATCTGATGGCGGAACTGACGAAAATCCGCCGTGTGATTGGCAAGCAGATTCCCGAAGCTCCGCACGAAGTGCTATTGGTGCTGGACGCCACGACCGGTCAGAACGGAATCAGCCAGGCGCAACATTTTACCGCGGCTGTGCAATGCACGGGGATCATCCTGGCAAAGGTTGATGGAACCGCCAAGGGCGGGGTGGTTGCTGCCATTCGCCAGCAAGTGGGCCTGCCAGTGAAATACATTGGCACGGGCGAAACGGCCGACGACCTGGCCCGTTTTGACGCCGATTCGTTCGTCGACGCCATGTTCGAGGGGCTCGATTCGGCTCCTTCCAACGCGTGAGCGTTGAAGCGCGTTCCCGGGACGAGTGCTTCCCCCCGCTGGCCGCGCGTCTGAGTTTGGTTAAGCGTCACGCTTTACCCCGTTTCGTGCGCATTGCGACGTTCTCTTCGCAGAGCATGCTTCTTCGCGTCAATTGCTATCACAGGGCCTACCGATAAATCCACTAGCCGCTTCGACCGTGCGCGTCGAGGTCGTTGGCGGCATGGCAGAGGTCGTACGCTCAGTATTGTCGTACGCCGTCGGGTGGCGGACCCACGGCGTTGCCGTTCCTTAATCCATGGACTGGAGTATCGGGCAATGAGAATCGGAAAGATGGCATTGGCTTGTGCCATAGCTAGCGCGCTATGCGGTAGCAAGCTCTCCGCCCAACAGCCGGCGGGCTCACAGGGTAACCCACCCTCGCTGAGCTATCCCGCTGGGCGCTTGGTTGGTTACGAATACACGAACTATTATGCCGCCGAGGAGCCTGCCTCCCCGAGCGACGCCCAGCCGGATGCGCTGTCCCGGCTGCACCTGCTGCTCCTTGTGAAGGCAGCCCGTGCGAAGCAAGTCCGGAATGCGAGGCCCCCAAGGCTCCTTGTTGCAATCCTGGTCCTTGCACCAACTTCCACACCTACCTGTCGGGCGCGTTTCGTCGTCCCGGCTCCACGGGCGCCACGCCCCGGGCCTATAGCCCTCCGTACATCGCGCTTCCGTATGCCAATGAAGGCAGCGATTGGAGCCCGGTGCATTTGTTCGACAACAACTGCTTTTTGAACAAGCACGGCATCGACGTCGGTGGCTGGATTGCCCAGGGCTACGTGATGAACCCGCAATCGCCTGCGGATCATTACAACGGCCCGGTAACCTGGATGGACCGCTCGAACCAGTACATGCTGAACGAAGTGTGGACCTACATCGGCAAGGCCGCCGTCAACGACGGCGAAGGCCTGGCGTTGGGCTTCCGCGCTGACTTCCTGTACGGTGCCAGCGCCCGCTTGACCACTTCGGCCGGCTTGGAAGACCATATCAACAAGAGCGGCGAGAACATGGGTTTGGCCATCCCGAACCTGTACATCGACGCGGCCTACAACGACCTGAAGAATGAAGATTGGTCACTTCATTTCGCCCGTCGGTTACTACACGGTCGGTACTTACCAGAACTTCTTCAACACGATTCCTTACACCTATCAGTGGGGTGAGCCATTCACTCACACCGGCATTTTGCCGGCCTACCAGATGACCGACAAACTCGTGGTCGGCACTGGTTTCACCCGCGGTTGGGATAACAGCGGCAACTACAACCCGCACATGGGCTACATCGGCACTGCACCTACACCGGCCTGTTGAAGGAAGGTGACTCGCTGGCCTACGTGCAGATGTACAGCGAAGAACCGGACGGCGCTGCCACCGGCGTCGCTCCGACTCCTCCGGGCACGATCTATCAGGCTGGTAAGCCGCAATTCGCTGGCCGTTACTTCCAAACCATGGTCTATAGCCGTCCGCTTGACGACAAGTGGACCTATGTCGCCCAGAGCGACTTCGGCTATCAGTCCAATGCCGCCACGGCTTCGTTGAACAGCGCTGGTCTTCCCAATAGCGGCCATGCTCGTTGGTATGGCTTGAACCAGTACCTGTACTACAAGCACAACGACCAATGGTCGTGGGGTTTCAACTTTGAGTGGTTCCGCGACGAAGAAGGCTTCCGCGTGGGCGGCTTCCTGCCGAACTACCCGAACACGACCAATGGCGGTCCGTCCAACACGCAGGGTTGGGGCTCCAGCTACACCACCGGTGCTTATGCCGGCGGCTTCGCAGGCAGCTTCTACCAGATGACGTTTGGACCTCGCTGGTCGCCGTTCCCCAACGTTATCATCCGTCCCAATGCTCGCTTTGACTGGTACTCCGGTCCGAACGGCAACGTGACGGGCACCAACGGTGTCACCTACGCCAAGCCGTATGACAACGGAACGCGCAGCAACCAAGGCCTGCTGATGACCGACATCATCCTGGTGTTCTAAGCTGGCTTGAGAGTTGGATTGCTAGTTCGATCGTTTACGTATCTGTCCCGCGCTGCAAATGGTGCAGCGGGGACAGTTTTTTTGTGCGCCAGAGCCACGCCGCCGTTTTCCGAATTGCAGCCTCGACTCGAACGCGGAATTTCAGTTCCCCTCGAGTTCTGCTCGCCAGCACGCGGGTGCGAAGCGGCATCGATCAACTCGGTCGGATGCCAGGCGGACGTTTGCCTAGCAGCGCGTCGATGGCTGCGACGTTTCCGGGCAAATGCGGCTCTTTCCCGACGCCGCGCAGGCGTTGTGTATGCGGAGTGCGAATTTTTCAAACCATTATCCATACGTACCTTAAGGCGCTTTCAAATGCCGTGAATAACCGTATGGCACACGACTTGCTTTCTCTTCATAACGGCGTGCGATGCGTTACTCGCAGGCGAGGGCCCCGCCTGTGAGTATTCGCACACCTCTCCCAGCAAGGTTGAAATGCCGCTGGGAGCGATAGAGCTAGTGACAAATCCTTTGAAAGCCCCCTTCGCCCGTTTGTATCAGCGTTGACGATGCGTGGTGCTATGGGATGTTGTGACACAGTCTGGGATCTCATCCCGACCCGAATGCCGATGCTTTTCTCGCCGGCATCTAATAAAGTCTGTTCCCGTGGAATCAGCGAAAAGTGCTTCGTGAGCGAAGTTCTCTTGCGCGAGCGGCTTCGGTAGCTTCGCTCGACTCTCGGGTTTAGACGCTCAGAAATTCTTCGGCCCGCTTGCGGGCTCGATGGATGCCCCAACGGCTTGGGTGGGAAGTCCGCCTAGCCCGCCCAAGTCGGGGCCTCCTTGCGCTGGCAGAGTTGCGCCATAGAATAACGCCGGTTCGGGAAAGATGGGGCCGGAAATGCACGTCCATGCACGCGAATGAAATGGTTTTGTCGATCGCTTGCGCCGCCGGATTGCTGCCCTCCCTGTTCCCGTGTATTCCCGTGCATTTCGGGCCAATCCTTCTCCGTTTGCTCTCGCGCTGCAGAATCTTGTCGCACACCGCTTTCGCCGGCACTTGAGGTACCCGCTCCAGGCGGCTACGATTGAATCAGTTCTTCAAAACCAGGTAGGCGGCATGAAGCTCATCATCGCGATTATCCAGCCCAGTCGATTGGAAGCGGTCAAGGCCGCGCTGACCGAGGTCGAAGTCTTCCGTCTGACGGTCATGGACGTGCAGGGTTTCGGTCGCCAGAAGGGACATACCGAGGTTTACCGCGGACACGAGTTTTCGGTGAATTTGCTGCGCAAGGTGCAGTTGCAGATTGCCGTCAATGAAGAGTTCGTCGAACCCACGATTGCCGCGATCGTCAAGGGCGGCCGTAGCGGCCCGGCCGGCGAAATCGGCGACGGCAAGATTTTCATCCTGCCGCTCGATGACTGCATCCGCATCCGCACCGGAGAACGCGGCTCGGAAGCCATCTGACCGAGCCGATATTCTCGATCCGTTGTCGTTCGGCTCCGGATCCGTGTTAGCCGCTCCGCCTGCGCAGCGCCTCCCGCTTCCACCGCTCAGTCCAGCGTCTTGCTGCGCGGCAGGTACTTGCACAGCAGGATTCCAAAGAAGTACAGCAGCGTCACTGGGCAGGCCATCAACAGCAGGCTGTACGGATCGGCCGGCGTCAGCACGGCCGACAAGATGAAGATCACCAGCACGGCAATCCGCCATTTTTTGAAATAATCGGCCACGCCGAAAACGCCGATCCGCTCCATAAACAGCATTACCAGCGGCAACTGAAAGCTGATGCCGAAACCGAGCGGCAACAACAGCACGAAGCCTAGCCACTCGGAGATCCGTTGTTCGGCTTCGATCCCGAGCCAGCGATTGAAGTTGAACAAGAACTCCAGCACTGGCCCGAACACGAACAAATAAGCCGTCGCCGCGCCCAGCAAGAACAATCCCAGGCTGAACGGCAGGAAGATATGCACGTAGCGTTTTTCGTGCGGGTACAGCCCCGCGGCCACAAAGGCCCAGATGTGATAGAAAACCCAGGGGCTGGAAAGAATCACGCCCACGATCAGCGAGGCTTTGAGCCAGATGGAAAATGCCTCGGAGGCATTGAATGCCTTGATGCGAATCCGGGAGTCCGTCGCAATGGGACGGAAGCGTATGGCCGGCTGGAGCTTGGCCTGCACGGCTTCGGCAATTTCCGCTTCGGCCGCATCCTTTGGAAACTTCAATTCGGCCAAAGCCCCCTCGGGCAGTCGGTAGTCGATTTCCATCAGCCAGCGACCGTCGTGCAGCAGCGCGTTGAGTCGTTTTTGTTCGTCTTCGGGCACCGGCTGACCGAGAGCCTGTTGCTCCTTGACGAAATCATTGAAGCGAAGCTGGGCTTCGCTGAGATAGTACTGGCCCAAGGCTTTGGAAAGCGGACGCTCGAGCAGCCGGACCACGTGGTCGCCTACCGCCAGGCCCAAGAGCGACCCAACGACCAGGCCCAACAGCGCTTTGAACAGCGACGTGCGCAACTCATCGAGGTGCTCCCCGAAGGTCATCGTCGTGTCATGGAATAGGTCTTGGTCTTGCTTCACGGCAGCGGGACAATCCGTATCCGAGGGGGCAGGGCTGGCATCAGTTTGCGGCCCCGGACGGGGCCCGTGTATGTAAAGCCCGGGGGGAAGTGATCCCTGGCGAGACGCGGCCCAGTTTCGAAGCCCGTCCCCGGTGTGGTCGATCGTGGCCGACCCGACAGCGGGCTTTTCAAGTCACAATTGTAACGACAACCGATCATAACCCGCCGCTGCCCCCCCGGCAACCAATGCCAGGCGGGCCGTCGGGCACCTTTGCAAATCCCGGCATTTCAACCATGATGTGGAGCGATCGCTCCCTTTCTCTTGCGGCGGTTCGGCCAATGATTCCACTTTATCCTCTGCGATTTCAGCCAGTATTGAAGCGGGCCATCTGGGGCGGCCGCCGCTTGCAATCGGTACTGGGCAAGAATCTGCCGCCGGGCGATGACTACGCCGAAAGCTGGGAAGTCGTCGATCGGGCCGATCAACAGAGCATCGTCTCGATCGGGCCGCTGGCCGGCATGTCGCTGGCCCAGTTGGTTGCTACCTGCGCGGGCCAGAGTTGCTGGGCCGCCATCATCCGCAAGCACGTTTTCCGCTACTGCTGAAATTCCTCGACGCGGCAGATCGCCTGTCGCTGCAGGTCCACCCAGACGATGCCCGCGGGGCATTGCTCGAACCGCCTGACCTGGGAAAGACGGAGACCTGGGTGGTGCTCGAAGCCGCGCCGGGCAGCCTGATTTACGCCGGGCTACAGCCAGGTGTCGATCGTGCGGCGCTGGAGCGCGAACTGGCCAACGGCTCGTGCGAAGCGTGCTTCCACGCCTTTCAGCCGCGCGTCGGCGATTGCGTCTTTCTGCCGGCCGGCACGGTTCATGCCATCGGCGGCGGACTGCTCATCGCCGAACTGCAGCAGGCCAGCGACTGCACATTTCGACTGTTCGACTGGAACCGAGTCGGCCCGGATGGAAAGCCGCGTCAGTTGCACATCGAGCAGGCCCTGGAAGTCATCGACTTTACTAAGGGGCCGGTGACGCCGCAGACGCCGGCTCCGACGGACCAGCCGCACGTCAGCCGGTTGGTTGCCTGCGACAAGTTCGTCCTCGATCGTTGGAATTTCGACCGCCCTCGAGAACTGCGTCTCGACAATGCCTGCCGGTTGCTCATTGTGCTCGAAGGGAGTGTTTTCATCTCGGGCGACATGAGCGACGAACTCTTAGGCACAGGCGACACAGTTTTCCTCCCCGCCATACTCGACGAAATCGAGCTCAGGCCTACAGGCCCCGCCGTCCTGCTCTGCGCCAAATCCCCTGAGAAATGGGGAATGGGGAATGGGGAATGGGGAATGGGGAATGGGGAATGGGGAATGGGGAATGGGGAATGGGGAATGGGGAATGGGGAATGGGGAATGGAGGCGCGCGAAAGTCGGCTGAGTGGTGACGCATGTTATGTCATTCCGCATTTGTTTCGCTTTCTCCATTGGACCCTCAAGCCAGCGTTGCAGGCTGGTCGATGCTGTCAGTAAGGGGCGCTCGGCCAGATGTGCAGGAAAGGCGCTTCGGTTCCCAGTCGGATTTGCCTTTGATTCGTCGGGCTCGTTTCACCATTGTCCGCCCCAGTGTCCAAGCGTCAGCCGCGGAGCGTTCGCGTGGGTCGAGCTCTGAACATCCTTTTTGCGCTGGGCCTGGCCGTCGGCGCGATCGGCTGCTCGATGCCCAACTTTGGTTATCCGAGGGTCTTCAATCCCGGCCCGGTCAGGTACCAGCAACTGCGGGCTCAGAAATTCGACCCGTACGCCGAGTATGGGCCGGCTCTTGGTGAATCCCGGCCCCCGCGCGGCTATTATGACCAGCCGCCCCCCGAGGCCACGCGCGGCCGCTGGGAAGAGTGGGGAGCTCCCCGCTACGGATTCAATTAATCACAGACGCCTCGATCCGCGCCAGTGGCCTCTCACGCCAACAATTTCGGGTGCCTGGCCCACGCTTGCGCGGCCATGTATGCAGCGCCAACGCATGCCCAAGGCGGCCGTGGGCATGGCACCCAAGTGCGAAAACAATCACATGACGGACCACGACAGGGCGGTTTCTTTCCGACCGATGGCGGCCGTCTAGCCCAGCCTGACATGCTGTCGTAGCACGCGAGCAGGTTGCAGGTGCTATCGCGGCCGGCAGCCGATTCGTCTTTTGCCGGTCGGGGCTTCCTCCTATACTTGCCCACCCTTTCCCAGGCCGTTCTCTGCGGAGCGTTCGCGTGCGTCGCGCTTCGAACATTCTTCTCGCGCTAGTTCTCGCTTTAGCCGCGTGCGGCTGCGCGGAGCCAAAATTTGGCTGGCCGAAATTCTTTCACCCGGGTTCAGCGCCGATCCAGCAGCAGAATGCTCAGAAATTCGATCCGTACTCGGAGTATGGGCCGGCGCTTGGCGAGTCGCGTCCCCCGCGCGGCGCTGGGGACCAACCCTTGCCCGAAGCGGCTCGCGGCCGTTGGGAAGGTTCGGGCGCACCCCGTTACGGCTACGATGTAACCGCTCCTGGCGCAACGCCCTGATTTTTCGCGGTGTCGTCCACGCATAATTCCGCAAAGAGCCGTACTTGAAACGTCCTTTCCACATCGACCGGCCGCGGAGCGCTGGCGTGCGTCGTGCGGCGAACATTCTTCTTTCGCTAGTTCTCGCTTTTGGCGTGTGCGGCTGCACGTCGCGGCAGGTGCCGCTGGGCGAATTCGGATGGCCGAAATTCTTTCACCCGGGTTCAGCGCCGATCCAGCAGCAGAATGCTCAGAAATTCGATCCGTACTCCGAGTACGGGCCGGCGCTTGGCGAGTCGCGTCCCCCGCGCGGCGCTGGAGACCAACCCTTGCCTGAGGCGGCTCGCGGCCGTTGGGAAGGTTGGGCGCACCCCGCTACGGCTACGACGTAACCGCTCCTGGCGCAACGCCCTGATCATTCGCGGTCTTGTCCGCGCACAATTCAGCAAAGAGCCGTACGTGGAACGTCCTTTTCATTCCGATGGGTCGCGGAGCGCTGGGTTGCGCCGCCCCTCGAAACTTCTTCTGACGCTCGTTCTCGCTTCCAGCGCGTGCGGCTGCGCCCCACGCAAGACTTCGCGTTTCCAAAATTCTTCGGCCCCGGACCCACCCCGCTTCAGCAGCAGCGAGCTCAGAAGTTCGACCCGTATGCCGAGTATGGGCCGGCACTGGGGGAGTCGCGGCCCCGCTCCTATGACGCGCCGCCCCCGGAGTCCTCGCGAGGTCGCTGGGATGGCTGGGGTCAGCCCCGTTACGGCTATCCCTGAACCGGTTGCGGGCCCTGCTAGCCCCTGGGTTCGGCCGGCTCGGCGAGCTATGATGGGACGAAACGTTCGTCCGTCAAGCATGCACCTCTTCTGCCGTTGGGTACCCCATGAACGCACCTGTCCGCCCCCAGTCTGGCCCCTCGCGCGCCAGGCGAAAACGTCCCACGGCGGCCACGCCCCAGAAGTCGTCGGCCGATGACGCTGGGCTGGAACGTTTGCAAAAGGTGATGGCTGCTGCTGGGATCGGCAGCCGACGGCATTGCGAAGAGTTGATCCAGGCGGGCCGCGTCGAAGTCGATCGCCAGGTCGTGACGACGCTGGGAACCAAGGTTGATCCGGGGCATCACGAAATCCGAGTCGACGGCACGCCGCTCGCGCGGCCGCGCAAGGTGTATTACCTCGTGTACAAGCCCGAGGGAACCCTCTCGACCAATCACGATCCGGCCGGCCGCCCGCTGGTCATCGACCTGTTGCCCGAGAGCAAGGAGCGGCTGTTCACCGTCGGTCGGCTCGACCTGTCGAGCGAAGGGTTGATGCTCGTGACCAACGACGGCGAGTTGGCCAATCGGTTGGCGCATCCGCGCTATGGCGTCGAAAAGACGTACCAGGTGCTGGTCGCCGGCATGCCCGAGCGGGAGGATCTCGACAAGCTGCGCAACGGCGTCCACCTGGCCGAAGGTTTTGCCAAGGTTGAGAGCATACGGGTCAAATCGTCTTTGAAGAAAAGCACGGTGCTGGAAATTGTGCTCAACGAAGGGCGCAACCGCGAGATTCGCCGTCTGCTGGCCCGAGTGGGCCACAAGGTGCTGCGGCTGAAACGCGTCGCCATCGGCGGTGTGCGGCTCAAGGATCTGGTTCCCGGCGATTTCCGCCGGCTCACGGACGACGAGCTCAAGTTATTGCGTTCCGCAAGTCGGCCACGGCGCCGCCCGCAACGCCCGCCTCGACCGAAGGCCGTGAGTGCCGTGCCCGCGGCGCCGCCCGCGAAACCCGTCGAGAAATCTGCCGGAAAGCCAGCAGGGAACCGTGCTCGGCCGCAGGGCCGCGCGGCGGAGCGGCTCGATGACCGGCGGCCCGGTAAGCGGCGGACAGAGAAGCAACGGCCCGGCAAACTATCCGGTCGCGGCTCCAAACCCGGCCGCCGAGGCGATTCACGGTGAGCGATTCGTTCCGCCCCCCTCACTTCGCCGACCACGCCTGGCAGGGGACTGTCAACGTAGTCGAAAATGTTCGACTGGCGCGAGACACCTTCCGCGTCCGCATCGCGTGTCCGGAGATTGCCCGCTCGATCGTGCCCGGCCAATTCCTGATGCTGCGGCTCGCCGGCTTGAACGACCCGCTCCTGGGGCGGCCATTGGCCGTGTACGACACGGTTGTTTCGCCCGCGGGCGAGCCGATCGGACTGGACGTCGTTTATCTCGTGGTTGGCAAGCTGACACGCCGTCTGGCGGAGTTTCGGGCTGGTCAGCAACTCGAAGTCTGGGGACCGCTGGGCAATGGTTTCGCAAGCCAGGCGGCGGGGCACGTTTTGATGGTTGCCGGCGGAATTGGACAAACGCCCTTCATGGCGCTGGGCAGAGAATGCCTCGGCCTGCGCCAATACGGTTCGCCGCCGCGGGTTGTGGCCCAAGCCGGCAAGGTCACGCTGTGCTACGGCGCGCGGACCGCTGCCTATTTGGCCGGCGTGGATGACTTCCGCAACCTGGGGTTCGATGTTCGTGTAAGCACCGACGACGGCACGGCCGGCTATCATGGGCTCGTGACCGCACTGGCTCGCAGCGTGTTGGAGGAGTCGGCCGCAGACTGCCGGATTGTTTGTTGCGGCCCCGAGCCGATGATGCACGCGGTCGCCGAGTTAGCAGCCAGTTTCGAAGTGCCCTGCCAGGTGTCGCTGGAAACGCCGATGGCCTGTGGCATCGGCATTTGCTTCAGTTGCGTCGCGCGCGTGCGCGACGGCCAGGGAGGCTGGGACTATCGGCGCACATGCGTCGAAGGGCCGGTGTTCGACGCGGCGTCGATCGAGTTCTGAAGTCGGGCTTACTTGGCTGCCGCCGGCTTTTGCTTGGCTGCCTTCAGGGCCTTCGACAGCCGCGACTTGGTGCGGGCTGCCGCGTTGCGATGAATTACGCCATGAGCGGCCGCCTTGTCGAGCTTCCGGGCCGCGATGCGCAGCTCAGTCGCTCCCTTTTCCGTATCGCCTGCTGTCACGGCGGCACGCACCTTGCGAACTTCGGTCTTCAGGGCCGACTTCGTGGCGCAGTTGCGCAGTCCGGCGGCCAAGGCTTTGTTTCAGTCGCTTCTTAGCACTCTTGGTATTCGGCATGGGGAGGCAGTCACTAACGGGTCAATGAAACAATAAGGGCTGAAACACTACAGCCTGGGAAATACAGTTCGGGAAACACGAGTCGGCTGCCATGCTCACCATCAACGTGAGCACGCCCGCGGCAGGCGCGGGCATGGCAGTGCAGGCTAGTCGTCGACCGACTGGGGCCCATCTTCGCGTAATTTGCTGAGTTTGTCCAGCCAGTCGGGGAGGTCTTTATAGGCGAAATCGATGCCCGCCAGGGCCGAAAGGTGCTTCTCGGCCACCTCGATATTCTTCACGTGGACCGCCAGCTTACCGGCCAGGTACAGGGCCTCTTTCCGCTGGTCGATGTCCCGCTCGGGAATGGTTTCCACGGCCTTGTCGAAGCTGTCCAGGGCCAGCTTGTACTGCTTGATGTTGCGTGAAGCATTTCCCCAGGCCCATGAATACCTGGCCCTTGCGCTTCAGGTCGTTGCGGGCTTCCTGGTACAGCTTGATCGCTTCGGGGTACTTCTTGCACTTTTCCAGCCGCTGGGCCAATTCGAACTTGAAGCCCAGGTTGGCCGGGTAGCGCTCGCAACGGTTGCTGTAGATCTGAATTTCCTTGTTGAGCAGGTCGCATCTTCAAATCGGCCACCAGCTTCTTGGCAGCGTCGGTTCCTTCGTTGGCGGCCTTCTTTTCGGCATTGCATGACTGTCTGGCGCGACCGGCGGAGTTGCACGTCCTCCAGCCGCTCGCGGATCATCATGTCGCCGCCGGCCGCCTGCATCGCTTGCGTCAGCACCTTTTCGGCTTCGTCGAAGTTTTCGTCGCGCTGGTACATCTCGGCCAGCTCGATGTAGTTGTCGACTCTTGGCCGGATCCTTCTTGATGGCCCGCTGCAACTGCTGCTCGGGCGTGAGCCGCTTGTCGACCTCGTCCTCGCGCGCCGGCTGTCGGGGCCTGCTTGTCGGCCCTGACCTGCTTGGTCGACTCGGCCGTGTCGTAGCCGCCCTTTTTGATCGTCTTTTCGACGGACAGGTTGCTCATGGCGCGCATGGCTTCTTCGTCGCCCGGCTTGGCCTTGGCCACGCGCGACCAGCAGGCGATGGCCTCGTCGAAATGTCCCAGCCGGCCGAAGGCCCGGGCAGCCACGCGGTTGACTTCCACGTCCGCCATGTCGGCGTCCAGCGCCATCCGCATGAACTCGAGCTGCGATTCGTCGATGCTCTTGCGCTCGCAGGCCTTGCCCAACTCGATCAGCGTGCCGGTGTCCCAGGGATTGCTCTTAAGGATCTCCAGGGCATTGGTCAGCACGCCGGTCCAGTCCTTCTGCATTGAGGTCTTCTTCAGCGATGCCCTGGAGCCCATCGTGGCCATGCCGGCCATCTTGCTTCCCTTTTTGTTCCCCTGGTATTTCTTCGACAGGTTATTCAGGAAGCTCTTGACGTAGACCGGGTTGGCCGGGTCGCCCAGCACGCAGTCGGAGTACATTTGCGTGGCGTAGTCGAACTGCCCTTGGGCAGCCACTTTGTTGCCGTGCTCGAACATGAGCTGCAAACGGCGGCGCTTGGCGGGAGGCAACGGCTGCCGCCCGGATTGATCGTCAGTTGTTGCCATAAAGACCCGAGCTCAGGCGAGCCCGCTCGAAGACGGCGGCGATGGAAAAATCGAAAACTGCCTCAGAAATGCGGCCGGCGTCGCGGGTTCCCCCCCGCCTGCCGGCGCTCATTTAAGTCTAACAGGTTGACCTGCCAAAACAACCTTTGCGAATGGGGAATGGGGAATGCGGAATGGGGAACGACGAGGCCGAATTCATCCCCACTCCGAATTCCCCATTCAGATGACCAGCCCCTTGGTGACCAGCATGAACACGTCTTCCAGCGTGGGATCTTTCTGGGCAAACGATTGCAGCCGCACGCCGCCGGCCAGCAGTTGCTCCAGCAATTGGGCCATCTGCTCGTCGTCGGCGGCCAGTTCGGCCGTAATTCGCTGGTTCTCGACCTGCACGTCGATCGTCGCCGGTTGGCTACGGACGATCGACAGGGCCCGCTCGAAATTGTCCATCGGCCGGATCTCGACGATCCGATTGCGGCGGATTCGCCGGTAGACCTCGTCGATCGGTCCGTGCATCAGCAATTGCCCGCGCTCGATGATGCCGATCGACGTGCAGCAATCGGCCAGTTCGGACAGGATGTGGCTGCTGATCAGGATCGTCTTGCCCATCCGACGCAGCTCTTTCAGCAGCGCCTTGACCTCGAGCCGGGCTCGCGGGTCGAGCCCGCTGGTCGGTTCGTCCAGGATCAACACCGGCGGGTCGTGGACCAGTGTTTTGGCCAGGCACAACCGCTGCTTCATGCCCCGCGACAGGCCGTTGACGTAGTCGTCGCGCTTGTGCGTCAGGTCCAACAGCTCCATGCAGTCGGCAATGACCTGCTTGCGCCGCGTGCGGGGAATCTGGTAAGCCACGGCGAAGAAATCGAGAAACTCCCAGACCTTCATGCCGTCGTAGACGCCGAAATTATCAGGCATGTAGCCCACGCTGCGGCGCACGGCCAGCGGATCGCCGGTCACGCTATGGCCGTTGACCAGGCCTTCGCCGTGGGTCGCACGCAGCAGCGTGGCCAGGAAGCGGATGGTGGTGCTCTTGCCGGCGCCGTTGGGGCCGATGAAGCCGAACAATTCGCCGGCCTCGATCTTCAGCGTCAGACCTTCGACGGCCGTGAAGTCGCCATATTTCTTGCCGAAGTTGGTCAGTTCGATCATGGTCGTTGGCTTCCTATCGTTCGTCGGGCGGCAGGTCATCCGACCGGGGCGGTAGATTCTCGTCGCGCTGGGGTTCGGCCAGCGGGCCGTAATCCAGATGCGCCACCAGCACATTGGCGCCGCGCGTCTGCGCGACGTGCGGCGTAATGGCGACCCCCGGCAGTTCTTCGTCAGTCCAGGCCACCAGTCGGATCTGGGAATCGGGAACCGCGGCTGCCTGTTGCAGCAAGCCTCCTAATTGGATGCCGACCTGCCGCTGGTTTGGGCCGGCATCCATCGCCCGCCCATAGTGCTGCTGTGCGAGCAATTCGCTGCGAATCAGCCCGAGCTTGATTTCGTGACCCTCGCCGGCATCGAGCTGCGCGATCCATGCGCCCGAACGTCCGCTGACGAGCAAGCAATCTCGGAGCCGCAATCGCGTTCGATTGCTGACGCGAAACGTGATTCCACCAAGATGCTTCAACTCGATCGCACCGCCCAAGTCCATCATCTGTTCGCTGTGTACCATGCCCGTGGTGTTCGACGAGGCTTCGAAATTTTCCAGGCTCACCAGGCCCGGGTGGTCGTCGTCGCCGGCACGGGCCAGGCGGCGGTGATCGAGCGTGACGGTTCGGTGGGTCTGGCCGGCGAGCGGCTGCTTGCCGGCGGAGAAGGGGAGCGCGACCGCGGTCGGATCGTCGAAATCGAATCGGTAGTTCGTGCCCAGTGAACTGTACAGGGCCGTATAGCGAGTCACGTGCGCCCGAGGGTAGTTGGGTTGCAATTCCAAAACGCCGATCTCGGTCTTGGCCCGAGCAAACCCAATGTCCAATTGCGCCAGCCACACGACCAGCCCCGTGCAAACGACGGCGATCACCGGGGCCGCCGCCCAGGCCCATTCAACACGACCCAGCAGCGAAACAGCAGCCAATTCAGTGGCACCAACACCATCAAATAGCAGACCAGCACCGTGATCACGAACCGCTTGCTGGGAATCTCGATGCCGGCCGCTTTGCGGAGCGAATCGCGAATTATCTCTGAGACCGGGCTGTTGTCGTCCCAGGTTGCTTCACGGCGCGTGAAGAATCGCAGTTGCGAGGCACGCTTCGGATCGGGTTGGTCGTCGGCATGGCGATCGGCCCAATGCGCGCCGGCGAATTCATCGACTTCTTCGAAATGCCGGCCATGCCGGCCCAGCAGGCAGCTATTGAAAAAGGCGTCGCAGCCGAGCCATCGCCGCAATTCCGACTGTGCCAGGTGGAAGGCCGTCACGACAATCCGCCCTTTTCCTACTCGGCGCTCGGCCAGGAGTAAATGCTCGGCCGGATCGAGCCCCAAGGGGTAGGTCGCCTCGGGCGTGCGGCGCAGTTCGATCCCTGACCAGGGCTTTTTCACGATGAGCTTCGGCCGTTTGAGGTGATCTTGGATGGTAAAGGCTTCCAGATCGCGCAGTTCGTCGGGCTGGAGTTCCACGCTCTTTCCCGCCGTGGCCGGCAGATAGGGTTCCAGAAAGCTGCCGCGCAGCGCTTCCAGCGAACGCGGGCCGCTGATGATCAATTGCCCGCCCCAGTGCAGCCAATCGAGCAAGGCTTGCTGCTGGTCGGGACTCAAATCGCCCGGCTGCCAATCGTCCCACAGCAGATAGGCGATCGGCGTCCAGGCCAATGCCTGGGCCGGCAGCGAGCGGCCGCTTGCCTGGCGACGGCATGATCAGTCGGTATTGCGGCTCGGGCCGTAGCGAGGGCGTTTCCAGGAGCATCTTGCCGCACGGATCCTTGATAAAGTGCTGCCCCAGCAGCCAGCGATAGTTCTCCGGCTCGTGCGCCAGCACGACGAAGAAATACTGGAAATCGGGCATCGCGTTGACCTTTGCCCGCACGGCGGCGAATTCCAAACCCGAAGTGTCCGACGCCAACCGCGAGGCGGCGGAGAACTGCGGCATCGTTTCCACGGCCAACAGTTGTCGGGGGGCTTTTTTTCCACGCCGACTCGGCAGGAACAACGTCGTCTCCAGCCGTCGCCGCTGCTCCTTGGGGAGCGTGATCGGGCGTTTTGTTTGAATCGATACGGCGTGCCGGCCAGATCGAGCGGCTGCCCGCGCTGGTCCAACAGTTCCAGGTCAACTGCCCGCGAAAGTCGAAGTTGTTGGCCACGTCTTCAACGACGACGCCAGTCCAATGTCCTGGCTTGATGCCGTCCTGCAGCGAGATGCCGTCGTTGGGGCTGGTCAGCAACCGCAACTGCTCGAAGTCGGCCTTGGGCGGGGCCTTGTCGCCGGCTTCTTGGATCGGCCCGAAGGCCCCGAATTGCAGCCGCCGCAACCCGGCACGGCCGGCGCAGAGCAGCATCACGACGAGCAGCGTCGCTCCCGAACCGCGTCGCTTGTAGCGCGGTTCAGGGCCTGCGCAGACTTGTTCGCCCAGCATTCCGCAAACGTTGGCTCCGTAGCGGCAAAGGAGAGAGGATCGCGGCCGGCACCGAACCGCCGGCACTGGCATCTGCATTATGTTGAGTCTAAGCGCTGACGGCGCGAGTGGAAAGCACCGGAGAGCTTCCGGCACCTTCCGATTGTCTTCCGAGCCTGGGCATAAGCCCCAGGATAAGTTGGCATCGGCGCCCAACGGTCAACGGCGGAATCCCCGGGCTCACGCCCGGGGCTCGGGGGTGACATACGCTTAATGCTCGGGAGTCGCGTCACGCTCTCGGCGGCTCACGCCAACTGCGTGGCCCACGAAGGCGTGCCCGTTGCTGCAAACCCAGGAACGGCCGCACGTCGAGGCCGTCGACCGCCGTGATTTCCAGCTCCGGAATAGAGCGCCAGGTCGATCTCTTCCAGCGACGGATCGGGGAACCGCTCGCCGTTCGGCGCGCGGATGCCTTGCACCTTCGGCCGCACCGGAAAGCGGGGGTTGAAATCGACCACCACCGCTTGCACCCCGTTCGAGAAGCGTCACCATCTGGCCGATCGGGAACGGCGGAATGATCTGGTAGAAGGCCTCTTCGATGATCGGGTCGAAGGCCCCTTTGCACCAGGTTCGCAATTCGTGCAGCACCTGGACCGACGGCTTGGCCTCGGAATAGCAGCGTTTGCTGGTCGCCGCGTCGTAGATGTCGGCCATCGTGGCGATGCGGCAGAAGATCGGAATCTGTTTTCCCGCCAGCGGCCGGCAACGGTTCGCCCGTGCGGCGGTCGACGCGGGCCGGATAGCCCTTGCCGTCGTACCGCTGATGATGGTTCAACACCACCTGCGCCGCAGCCTGCGGCGCCTGTCCGCCCAGCATCTCGAAGCCGTACTCCGGATGCAGCTTGATGATGCTCATTTCTTCGGGCGTGAGCTTGCCGGGCTTGTTCAGGATCTCCGGCGGGATGCGCATCTTGCCAATATCGTGCAGCAGGCAGCCCAGGCCCAACTGCGTCAGATCCTTGGCGTCGCGGGGGCTCTTGGACTGCCGCTCTTCGATCAGGTAGCGCTCGAGCTTCATGCCCAGCAGCAGCGACAGGTAGCAGACGTTGGTCGAGTGCGACACCAGGAAGTTGTCGAAGGCGTCCAGCTTCTGCAGCAATTGGTTGCCGCAGGAGCTCTTCTTCAGGAACTCGAACAGGTTGCTGATCGAGCTCTGAAACTGGCGGACATCCAGCTCGACGGCCGAGCCGGTCATCACGGCTTCGAAATTGCGGCGGACGATCGAATAGATCTCGCGCTGCTGCTCGTCGAGTTCTTCGTCGATCACTTCTTCCAGGAATTCCAGGTCGCGGTAACGAACCCACACCTCGCGGATGTTGAGTTGCTTCAACCGCGGCACCAGGTCCATCGGAATCTCGACGTCCCGCTGCAACAGGAACGTGCGCGAGTCCCGGGGCAACGGAATCGGCCGCGCCAGGATCATGCCCGGACGAATGTTATCTACGGAAACACGCAACATTTTCGATCATGCACCTTGATGGTGCAGGACTATTGGCCGCCTGGATCCAATGAACACGCCGCGCTATGCGATGCCCCCTTCAAACATTCAATTAAAGTTAGCTTATGAAACAGCCCACGAAGAAACTGGGGGAAGGGGGGAAGAAATGTCCGGCCTAGAGGACGTGCGTACCGCTACTTTCGGCGGCGACGGAGATGTCGGTCGTAGCGGTTGCGGCGGAGAATAGTGGCGAGTGGTCCGTGGCCGGGTAACATAACCACTCGTCGACTGGCCATGCTCCCCTCAGGCTGGCTCCAGAATCTGCAAATGCACGCTCTGCACCAGGTGCTTGACCTTTTCCCGGTACTTGAGCATGTGCGTCGCCGCCAGGTGCTTTTCGAGCGCCGGCAGACTGGCCCACTTTTCCACTACGACCACTACGTCGGGCCGAGCCGGCCCTTGAGCGGCATTTGCGTGACCGTGTCGACCGCCGGGCCGTATTCGAGACAGCCGGTCTCGCTCTTGACCGAGGGCATGATGGCATGGAATTCCTTGAGAAACTCGCTACGCCGCCCGGGAGCCAATTCAATCGTCGCCAACACGTGGATCATTCAGCAGACTCCGCGATCGTGAACGAAAAACAAGTTAACCGCTGTGCATGTACAGCGCGCTGCTTGCGACATGGCGCTCGTGGTCCGTCACGTGATTATTCTCGAACTTGGGTGCCATGCCCACGGCCGCCGTGGGCATGCATTGATGAGGCAAACATGGCCACGCAATCGTGGACCGTGGCACCCGAAATCCTTGGCGTGATCAGGCCGTTTGTGAACCGTACATCAATAAATGGGGGGTGGCGTGCCTGCTCTGGCGGCACGCCACCCCCACAATCGTAACCAGAAATCGAAATTGGACCAGAGCGAGCTTGCGGTCGTTCAGCCTTGCGGTTGCACGCCCAACAGTTCGACTTCGAAGATCAGCGTCGAGTTCGGGCCGATCTCGGCCCCCGCGCCGCGCGGCCCGTAGGCCAGGTTCGACGGGATGTAGATCTCCCACTTGTCGCCGACCTTCATCAGTTGCAGCGCCTCGGTCCAACCGGGAATCACGTCCTTGACGCCGAACGTCGCCGGTTGGCCGCGATCATACGAGCTGTCGAATTGCTCGCCGGTGAGCAGCGTCCCCTTGTAGTTGACGGTCACCTGGTCGGTGGGCTTCGGGCTGGGGCCGCGTGCCGGACTTCAAGACCTTGTACTGCAAGCCGCTGTTGGTGGCGACCACGCCTTCCTTCTTCTTGTTGGCTTCCAGAAAGGCCTCGCCGTCCTTCTTGTTCCTCTCGGCCGTCTGAGCCAGGCGCTTCGGGCTCCTCGGCTTTCATCTGGGCCTCGAAGGCCTGGAGTGCCTTGGCGGTTTCCTCGCTGCTGATTTGCGACGGAGTCGCCGGCCAAACCGTCCTGGATGCCCTTGATCAGGCTGTTGAGATCCAGGTCCATCTTGTCGCCTTCGATCCGCTTGCCGATGCTGTGACCGATGATGTAGCTGATCTTGGGCTTTAGATCCTTCACTTCGGACTGGCCCGAAGGCAGGGCTTCTTGAGCCATGGCCTGACCGGCCAGCAAGGCCACGGCCAGACTGGCGGTAATGAGCGAAAGTCGCATGAACTGATCCTTTCTCGATGTCTCGTGGTGAGAACCACTTGCCCCGCGGAAATGGAAACGCCGCGAAGGGCGGGAATTCTACTCTATTACGCCGCCAGGGTTTAGTTTGATTTGGGATTTTTCGCCCCAAACCTGGCTCCGGCAACTGCCGCTGGCGGCAAATCGCCCCGTAAGTCTTTTACGAGGCTTAGCTTTTGGGCTTTTTTCCGGCACTCGTTCCGCCGCCGGCCGCTGCTGCCGGACACGCCGCTCGGTCAGCTCGATGGCCTTGAGCATGCCTCGGGCCTTGTTGAGCGTTTCCTGGTATTCGCTCGCTCGGCACGCTGTCGGCGACGATGCCGGCCCCTGCTTGCACGTAGGCCTTGTTGCCCTTGCACCACGATCGTCCGCAGGGCAATGCAGGTGTCCATGTTGCCGTTGAAATCGACGTAGCCCACCGCGCCGGCATAAGGACCGCGGCGATGCGGTTCCAATTCGTCGATGATCTGCATGGCCCGCACCTTCGGAGCGCCGGAGACTGTGCCGGCCGGCAGGCACGCCGCAGGGCGTCGAACGCGTCGCGGCCGGCGGCCAACTGGCCGGTGACGTTCGACGTGATGTGCATCACGTGGCTGTAGCGCTCGATCGTCATTACGTCGCTGACTTCGACCGACCCGTAACGGGCCACGCGGCCCACGTCGTTGCGGCCCAGGTCGACGAGCATCACGTGCTCGGCCCGTTCCTTCGGGATCGGCCAGCAGCTCTTCGGCCAGCCGCCGGTCTTCTTCGTCGGTCGCTCCGCCGCGGCGGCGCGTGCCGGCCAGCGGCCGCACCGTCACCTTGCCGGCCACGACGCGGACCATGATCTCCGGCGAACTGCCCACCAGCGTGGCCTGCGGCATGCCGCAGATAGAACATGAACGGGCTGGGGTTCACCACGCGCAGCGTGCGATAGATCTCGAACGCCGGCGCCGTGATCGTCGTTTGCAACCGCTGGCTCAGCACGACCTGGAAAATATCGCCGGCGCGGATGTACTCCAGCGCATTGCTCCACGGCCGCTTCGAAATCGGCCTGGGTGAAATTCGACGTGTCACGGCGAGCGTTTCGCCCAACGGGTCGATGTCGGTCGCCCGCAGCGGGTCGGGGTCTGCTCCAACTGCGCTACCAGCGGATCCACGCGCCGGCAGGCATCTTCGTATTCGCTCCGCAGTTGCGTCGTCGGTAAGCTGTCCGCTCCGTGCCGGGAGTTCCCAGCCGGGCCATGGCCACGACGGTCATCGTCTTGGTGACGTTGTCGAACACGACCATGTGGTCGAAGAAAGCGAACGACAAGTCGGGCAACTTGCGGTCGTCGAGCGGCGAGTTGGGCAGCCGTTCGCTGTAGCGGACCGTGTCGTAGCCGGCGTAGCCGACCGCGCCGCTGCAAAACGGCGGAAGTTCCGGCAATGTGGCCGCGCGCCAGGCCTCGACCCGCATGCCGCAGTTCGTCCAGCGGATCCGTCGGCCTCGAACTCCACGGCTTCGCCCCGGCTGGGATCGTCGGGCCAGGTGACCCGCACCCGCCGCTCGTAGGCTTCGATGCAACAGGAACGGATTGGCGGTCAGAAAGCTGTAGCGGCCGACCTTTTCGCCGCCGATGACGCTTTCGAACAAGCAGCCGCAAGATCCGGCGTCGATCTTGTGAAAGGCCGTCACCGGGGTCAGCGTGTCGCCGGCCAACCGGCGGTAGACGGGCACCAGATGCATGCCCGGCGCCAGCCGGCGAAACGCTTCGAAATCGGGGAAATGTCTCAGGTCGGCAACGATTCCGTAGCAAAGGCTGGCGCAGGAAATCCGGCTGGGCCGCGACGCCAGCGCGGCCCTTGCTGGCAATTGACAAGCATTCTGCCCAGCGGTTCACAGCTTACCAACGCCCCTGTCGACCGGCAATCGAAGGCACGGCTGGCCCGCAAAGTTCACAGCTTCCAGACGTGGCAAGCGGCATCGAGTCCGCGAGACGCATGGCGGAGCTGGTGGTTATTTGCTTGTGCCCGCAGCCCCTAACGGGGCTGGCTCGGACGGAACCCTAGCCGTGCTCTACCGCCAGGCAAGATTTATCTTTCGCCGGCAACAAAGCCTTACAGCGACCGTCGCTGCCTACGGCTGGGTTGACACCTCTGGGGGCCACTGCTAGAATTCCCGTGGTTTAAGTTCAATGGGCGACAGACCTTACCATAAGGCGAACCGTATCGACGTGAAGTGCCAGAAGTGCGACAAATCGGCCACGTTCCACATCACCGAGCTGACCGGTGGTAAGCCGCAGGAGCTGCACCTCTGCGAGGAGCACGCCCGCGAATACCTCACCGAACCCGAGCCCGACGCCCAGCACGGGCCTGGCCGGGGCTTGGCCCAGCAACTGGCGGTCGGGCAGACGGCCGAAGAATTGGCCCGGCTCGATCAACAGGCCTGCCCCGTTTGCGGGATCACGTTTTTCGAGTTCCGCAACCAGGGCCGGCTGGGTTGCCCGAAGGATTACGTCTGTTTCCAGAAAGAGCTCGATCCGTTGATCCTGAATATCCACGGCGAGTTGGAGCACGTCGGCAAACGTCCGCAGCACAAACCGGGCAGCACCGATCGGCTGACCGAGTTGATCCGCTTGCGGCGTGAATTGAAGGAAGCCGTCGTAGGCGAAAACTACGAGCGGGCCTCGGAGATTCGCGACGAGATTCGTCAGATCGAGGGTTCGAAGTAGCGTGTGGCTTGCCGTTTGAGCCGCCGTCCGTCAATGGAATGGGAACAGCCGGAATTGGATCACGCAGAATTGGATCACACTGTGGAACTCGACGAACTGGCACGCTCCAGCGGTGAATGGCTTCGCGGCTCGGGCCCCGAGTCGGATATCGTCATCAGCAGCCGCATTCGGCTGGCCCGCAACCTGGCCGATTTTCCCTTCATCAGCCGGGCCAATCCTGCGGACCGCGCGGAGATCGAACGCATTCTGCGCGAACGCTCTGCTGCGGATCAAAGACTCCTTCGAGTTGGGCTACGTCGACGTCAACAAGCTGGAAGGCATCGACCGCCAGTTCCTGGTCGAGCGGCAATTGATCAGCCGCGAACTGGCCGAAAGCCAGGGCGCCGCGGCGTGGCCATCGACTCCAAGGAGCAGGTCAGCCTGATGATCAACGAAGAGGATCATCTGCGCATCCAGGTCATGCAGAGCGGCCTGGCTCTCACCGCGGCCTGGGAGCGGATCAACCGCATCGACGATCTGGTCGAGAAGGAAGTGACCTACGCCTTCAACGACCGGCTGGGCTATCTGACCGCCTGTCCCACGAACGTCGGCACCGGCATGCGCGTCAGCGTGATGCTGCATCTGCCGGCCCTGGTCATCACCCGGCAGATCGACAAGCTGTTTCGCTCGTTGCAGAAGATCAGCCTGGCCGTCCGCGGCCTGTATGGCGAAGGCTCGCAGGCCATGGGCGATTTCTACCAGATCAGCAACCAGATCACGTTGGGCCGCAGCGAGATCGACCTGGTGAAGCAGGTGGGCGACGTCGTGCCGACGATCATCGAGTACGAACGCAAGGCCCGCGACTTCCTGGTCCGCGAGAGCCAGGAAAACCTGCACGACCGCGTCAGCCGTGCCTACGGCATTCTCCGCACGGCCCAGACGATCAGCTCGGAAGAGACCATGCACCTGCTCTCCAGCGTGCGAATGGGCGTCAACCTGGGCTTGATCGCCGACCTGGAAATCCCCACGGTCAACAAGCTGTTCATCTACACGCAGCCCGCGCACTTGCAAAAGATGAGCGGCGTCGAGCTCGACACGGCCGACCGCAACATCGAGCGGGCGCGCTATCTCCGTCGTCACTTGAACAAGGACGACGCCGGCCCCGGGCCGCATCATAATTAGCGGAACGGGACAGTCGTGAGCGTCCCCTCTTTCGTGTTCCGCAAGCCGTAAGATACGTCGTGCGCATCGTGCTCGGCGTACGTCCTCGAAGTCGGCAATCGAAGCACCACGACACCAAGAACACCACGTCGGAGCGAGATAACTCGCGAGTCCGCGCGAAGATTCTGCATCCGTTTCGTTCTTCTTCTTTCGTGGCGTTCGTCGTGGTCGTGGTGGTTCTCGATCGTCCGCCTTTCATCATCCGAGTCGCGAACTTCTTTTTCGCCGTTTCGTCCTTTCTCACTTTCGCGATCCGTTTCTTCCGTCCCGTACTGGCCACTCGCCACTTATCACTAGCCACTGATTTTCTGTGCAGAATTTTACTAGCCCTATAGGCCAGTTCTTTGGCATACTCCTGCGTAGAAGGGCAGACAGGGAGGCCGCTCCAGGTGCCAATCCGTTGGTCATGAATCCATTCTTGAGTTCATGGCAGCGGCAATCGCAAGATTGTGCCTGGGGCCGCCATTGTTCCCGTCCGTGCGGTACGCGGCCAAGTACACGTCGCCACCGAGCGTGCGGATCGTAGGGCTAAGCCCGGCTGCCTGGACGACCTCCTAATCGTTTGTCGGCTCGACATTGGGTTACCTATGAATTCGGGATGACGACGGCAGACGACACACTGAGGAAGAGTAACCCGTTGCCCCATGACGGTCCAAAAGCTAGTAGCAAGCGGGCGACAAACTCCCCTCGTAGCCCAAAAGGCTTGAGCTGGAGCCCCGAGTGCGAATGCGGAAGGCCGGAGGCGCCTCGTCGGCAAAACCGACTTCATAAGGTTGCGCACTGTTAATCAAGGATAGCCTCCGGCCAAGGGCCCAGTGGCTGCACAAACGTGTACGACCGAAGTCGGCCGGCGCAGGGGCTGATCCCTGCGCGTGGGCCGATGACGGAAAGAAGGAAATGATGAGTGATAAGTGATGAGTGATGAGTGTCCGCAATGCAACTTATCACTCATCACTTATCACTTATCACTTTCTCCATTATCATTTCTTCTATGTTCTACGACTTCGACGTGATCGTGATCGGCGCCGGGCATGCCGGGACGGAAGCGGCTGCTGCTGCGGCACGCCTCGGCGCTAGCACGGTCCTGCTGACCACGAATCTCGACACGGTCGGCCAGATGAGCTGCAATCCGGCCATCGGCGGCGTGGCCAAGGGGCAGATCGTCCGCGAAGTCGATGCCCTGGGCGGATTGATGGGCAGGGCCATTGATGCTACCGGCATTCAGTTCCGGCTGCTCAATCGCCGCAAGGGTCCGGCCATGCATAGCCCGCGGGCTCAGGCCGACAAGCGAGCCTACCAGCAGGAGATCAAGCGGCTGATCGAATCGCAGCCGGGGCTAGCTCTGCGCCAGGAAGTGGTCGAAGACCTGCTGGTCGAGGATGGTCCTGAGGGGCCGAAGATGGTCGGTGTTGCGGTTCGCGGCGGGGCTGTCTATCGGGCTCGGGCCGTGGTAGTCACGACCGGCACTTTCCTGCAAGCATTGATGCACACCGGCGAGGTCAAGACGCCCGGCGGCCGGGCCGGCGAGGGAACGACGACCGGGATCAGCGGTTCGCTCGCAGCGGCTGGGCCTGGAGTTGCGACGCTTCAAGACCGGCACGCCGCCGCGACTCAACGGCCGCACGATCGATTACTCGAAGACCGAGTTGCAGCCCGGCGATGACCAGCCGCATCCCTTTTCGTTCATGACCGATCGGATCGTGCAGGAGCAGGTTCCGTGCTGGATCACCTACACCAACGAAGCCGCGCATGATTTGATTCGGCAGAACTTGCACCGGGCGCCGATGTACACGGGCCAGATCCGCAGCGGCGGCCCGCGCTATTGCCCCTCGATCGAAGACAAGGTCGTGCGCTTCGCCGACAAGTCGCAGCATCAACTGTTCCTCGAGCCGGAAGGCCGGGCGACGCACGAAGTCTACGTTAACGGCGTCTCCACTAGCTTGCCGCGAGATGTGCAAGATGCGCTGTTTCGGCTGATTCCGGGTCTCGAACGGGCGCAGATCATGCGCTACGGCTATGCGGTCGAGTACGACTACTCGCCGCCCGACCAGTTGCAGCCCAGCTTGCAGACGAAGCGCGTCGCCGGGTTGTTCCTGGCCGGCCAGATCAACGGCACGACCGGCTACGAAGAGGCTGCCGCGCAAGGACTCGTTGCCGGCACGAATGCAGCGCTGGCGCTCCGCGGCATTGAACCGCTGGTGCTGGATCGCGACCAGGCCTACATCGGGGTGCTGATCGACGACCTGGTGACGCGCGGCGTCGACGAGCCTTACCGCATGTTCACCAGTCGCGCCGAATACCGCCTCTTGCTGCGCCACGACAACGCTGACCGCCGGCTGACGCCGCTCGCGCAGCGGCTGGGGCTGATCGATGCTGATCGCTGGGAGCGGTTCCGGGCTAAGGAGTCTGAAATCGTTCGGGTCAGCCAGTTGGTTGAATCGACCCGCTTTGAACAGGGCAATCTGGCGAAGCTCTTGCGACGAACCGAATCCACTTGGGACGACGTTGTCCGGGAGTTGCCGGAGTTGACCGGGGTACCGGCCGAGGTTACGGATCAAGTGTCCCACGACGCGAAGTATGCCGGCTACGTTGCCCGACAGGAGATCGACGTCGATCGGCAGCGGCGTTTGGCCGAGAAGCGGATTCCCGAGGGATTCAATTTCGCGGCCATCACCCAACTGCGGGCCGAAGCTCGCGAAAAGTTGGTGCGGATTCAGCCGCGTAGCCTGGCCCAGGCCGGACGAATCAGCGGCATCACGCCGGCCGATCTGGCGCTGGTGATGGTTCACCTCGAAGCCAGGCGTTAGAGCGCATGCTGCGCCGGCGGCTCAGGCGCGCGATGCGCACACTGGGTATGCGCGATAATCTTCACCATCGAGGTAAAAGATTCCGACCGGTTGCAAGACGGCCACGGGCGTTGGCGATCGCGCCGAAATCCCCGTGGGCGGTTTCGGCGGCTAGTCTGTAAAGTGCCATGGAATAATGGGTTAAGAAAAGAATACTAATCTTGACTCGACCCTCTGGATCGCTATAATTCCAACGTTGGCAAATTCGGCAAGCTTGGAAAAGGCGGATGAGCTTGTCGAATGCGGAAGGGCAGGGGTGTAAAAGATTTACGCACAACGCGTGCCAGGGCTAAGAGGCGTCCCAAGGAGGATTAGGAGCTCTCAGCGGCCAATAAGCCGTTTGGGGGTCCCGCTTATACTAGCCTTTACCATCGGCTAGGGAGAGGGGTGGTTGGCATTTATGAAGACGGTGTTCACCACAGGCGAAGCAGCCAAAATCTGCAAGGTTAGCCAGCAAACGATCATTCGTTGCTTTGATTCCGGACAGTTGAAGGGATTCCGCGTTCCGGGTAGCCGTTTTCGTCGGATCCCGCGCGATCAATTGTTCCACTTCATGCGCGACAACGGCATCCCGACCGATGCCTTGGAGAGCGGCAAGCGGAAGATTCTGCTCGTCGACGACGATCTGGAATTGGTCGAGTTGATTACCGACGTGTTGGAGCGCGACGGGCGCTTTGAAGTCCGTACGGCCAACAACGGCTTCGACGCCGGCATGATGGTCAAGGAATACCGGCCCGACCTGATCGTGCTCGACGTCATGCTGCCCGACATCAACGGCAAGGAAGTTTGCCAGCGGGTCCGCAGCGATAGCACGATGGACGAGGTGCGGATCATCTGCATTTCGGGCATGGTGGAAGAGGACAAGATCGAGGATCTCAAGGCGGCCGGCGCCAACGATTTCCTGCACAAGCCCTTCGAGGTTGAAACGCTCGTCGAGCGGATGTGCAACTTGCTGGACATGGAAGCGGCTTCGGCGCGGTAATTCCATCCCGCGCGGTATCAGCCGTCTGAGTCGTCCGAGCCCCGGGCGTAAGCCCGGGGATTAGGTCAGTCTGCGTACGACTCGCAGTCGTGTTCGGCTCATCCCGGGCTCAGAGCGGTGTTCTGCAAGGTGGGGCTGGCTCTGCGAGGTATGGTCTCGTGGAACAGTTGATCGCAGCCGACGGGACCGCGCTCGATAATATCGAAGCCCGCTTCCAGGAGCGGTTGCAGGCCGAAAAGCTGGCGTCGCTGGCCGAATTCGCGGCCGGTGCTGGCCATGAGATCAATAATCCGTTGGCCGTCATTGCGGGTCGAGCCCAGTTGCTCGAACGTGACGAATCCGATCCGGAACGCCGCCGCGAGTTGGTGCTCATTCGCACTCAGGCGCTGCGCGTGCATGAGATGATCGCCGATCTGATGCTCTTCGCCCGCCCGCCCGAGCCGCGGTTCGAGCAGTGCGACGTTTCACGGCTTCTGGACGAACTGGTGGCCGAGTTGCAGCCGCAAGCTGCCGAGCGTCAAACCGCGCTCCAGTACCAAACTGCCGACGGACCGCGGGTGATCCGGGCGGATCCCGTGCAATTGAAGGTGGCCTTGCGGGCCCTGTGCGAAAACTCACTGCAAGCGCTCGGTCGCGGCGGCCACATCGAGTTGAGCCTGCGGAACGCGCTGCGCACCGTGGGTGGGGAGAACGCGCCCGACACGAGGAGCGTCGAGGCTGTACAGATCGTGGTCCGCGACGACGGGCCGGGGATTCCGCCCGAGATCCGCGGCCACATCTTCGATCCGTTCTACTCGGGCCGGCCCGCCGGCCGAGGGCTGGGACTGGGCCTTTCCAAGTGCTGGCGCATCGTCACCGCGCATGGCGGAAGCATCGAGCTAACCAGCCAGGTTGGCCTGGGCACCGAGTTCGTCGTCACGCTTCCGGTCAAGAGTGGTGAGTGACCAGTGGTCAGTGGCTAGCAAGCAAACGCCTACTACTAACCACTGACCACTTGCCACCGGCCACTTCGTCTCACGCCGGCAGCAGCACTGCCAGGTCGGGATGCGGGCGGGCGATGCAGTCGGCCATGATCAGCTTGCCGCCGAGTCGCTCGACGGTTTGCTTGCCGGCGGCGATCGCCGCTTGCACGGCGGCCACGTCGCCGCGGACCATGATCGTGACGTAGGCCGCGCCAATCTTTTCCTTGCCCACCAGCTTCACGGATGCTGACTTCAGCATTTCGTCCGTGGCGTGCAATGCGGCCACGAGGCCTTGGGTTTCCAATAGTCCGATCGCTTCGCTGGAACTCATGCTTTTCTCCCGGGGAACTCGGGCGTCGTAGACGCCCAGTAAAGGACTGAATGCCGGCGGCCCATTGGCCAACCGCAGAGTTTCTTCTAACGGACCGGCCAACACGGTCAGTTCGACGGTGGTGCCCATCAGCCGTCCCAACGCCGCGCCTTGCTCAGCCGCTTCGCGGACAGCGCCGGCTGGGCCGACGAGCTTGATGCATTGGGCTGCGCCATCGGTGCTCTCGATGCCAATGATCGATACGCCCGCCGCTTTGACACAGCGGTCGGCGACCATCAGGGCCGGCCCCAGGTTGCCAATCTCCAGTAGTGCCAGGCTTGTCGTACTCATAATTACCGCCGACTCCAAATGGAATTGCTGACTACTGACTACTAGCTACTGACGACTACTTCAGCCCACGGCGCTGGAGTTCGGCCAGCACGCCTTGCACGATCTCTTGCACGACTTCGCCATGAGCATCGCCCGCTGTGGCCGAGCATCCACCCACGGGCTGGTCGGCAAAACCTTCCTCGGCCAGTAGGCATTGCAGCGTTTTGCGCACGGTTTCCAACTCGATTTGCTGCTCTTCGGACATCGGCTGCCGGCCTTTTCCAGTGCGAATGCCGCGTAGCGACAGCGCCGCCCGAAAGCCTTCGGGAAAGTCGGCCGAGTAGATCATGGCGTCGAACAGGGCCAGCAGTTTGTATTGCAACTCGCGGGCCTCGTCGATTCGTCCGGACCGAGTGATATCGTACAGCTTGCGCGTGATCTCGGGCACGATTCCGCTGGTGGCGTTGGTGCCGCCGTCGCAACCAATCAGCAGCATCGGCATCAGGGCGGCGTCCCAGCCGGTGAGGAAGCTGAATTCGGGCCGATTGGGCCGCACGGCCTTGATCATGCGAATCATGTGCGGCAGATCGCCCGACGAGTCTTTGATGGCGACGATCCGTTCGCACTCTTCGCTCAGTCGCTGCACGGTGGGCACGTCGATCGGCGAGGCGAACAGCGGGATGTTGTAGAGCGTGACGTCGACCGGCGTATTGCGGCCAATCTCACGAAAGTACGCATAGACCGATTGCGGGCTGAGCTTGTAGTAATACGGTGACACGATGGCCACGGCCCGCACGCCCAGGCTGTGATAGTACTCGCAGGCTGCCAGTGTCTCGCGCACGTTGGCTTCGGCCGCCCCGGCCAGGATTGGCACGCGGCCGCGGGTTTGATCGGCCATGATAGCAATGATCCGCCGCCGCTCTTCGAGCGTGAAGCGAGTGAACTCGCCGGTCGAGCCGTTGGGATACAGGCCATGTACTCCGCGCTCGATCAGCCAGTCGGTATAGCGCCGCAATTCGCTCTCGTTGATTTCGCCCCGCTCGTCGAGCGGGACGAGGTTCGGGGTGAAAATACCTTGCAAGCGCTGGGACGTGGGCATCGGGAACTCATCGTTGTCGGGAGTGTTAGCCGCCGGGCTTGTCCGGCGCGGCGTCATCGGCAAGCGCCAGCTTACCTGGACCGGTCAGACCGGCGGCAAAGTTTACGTCATGCCGCAGCGCACTGCGCAACGGTCCGGTTACGGATCGATTATGAGATGGTTACCAGGGTGTGAAAATGCTGCGGACAGGGCAAGCAGGGATGACTTTAACGATGGTTTTTAGTTTAACGCCCCGTGCGCCCAGCGGAAGCCCCAAGTCGTTACACGGAATCGTACTTCCGTCGCTCGGCATGGCCTGCGAGTGGTCTTGTCGATTGCCCGGGGATGGCATAAGCTGAGCACTTCCGCACGCCGATTCGGCATAAAAACAGAGCGTCAGGGACGACTGCTCCAATTCAACTTGTAAGAGCACTGGCCATGGATGTCCGCCGGACGGTTCGCGTTGTAAGTTCCGATGGGTTCGAAGCAGAAAACTCGCTGAAAGTTGCCATGCGTTCGCCCGTCAATCAACGTATGGCGGGTTTGCTGCGACGAGCCATCTTGCGGACCCAGCACTGGCTGTTGGCCGAACAGCATGCCGACGGCTATTGGGTCGGCGAGTTGGAAGGCGACACGATCCTGGAAAGCGAATACATCCTGCTGCTGGCCTTTCTGGGCCGGCACGAGAGCCAGACCGCCCACAAAGCGGCTCAGTACATCGTCAACCAGCAAATGCCCAGCGGCGGCTGGGCCATGTACCCCGGTGGGGGCGTCGAGATCAGCGGCAGCGTGAAGGCCTATTTTGCCCTCAAGCTGACCGGCCACGATCCGGCGGCCGAATACATGCAACGGGCTCGGGCCGCGATCATGGCCCATGGCGGGGCCGACGCGGTCAACAGCTTCACTCGCTTCTACCTGGCGATGCTCGGCCAGATTTCCTACGAGCAATGCCCGGCCGTTCCGCCCGAATTGCTGATGCTGCCCACTTGGTTCCCGGTGAGCCTGTACGCAATGAGCTCCTGGAGCCGGACGATCGTGGTGCCGCTGTCGATCATGTCGGCGCACGCAGCCGGTGGTCGAACTCGATCCGCGGTTTGGCATTCGCGAACTTTTCCTGCAGCCGCCGGAGCATTGGCCGCCGCTGTGCTGCCCGGGCGTACAGGCCGGTCGTGGCTTGTTGAGCTGGGACCGCTTCTTCCGCACCATTGATTCGGGTTTGCGATTCCTGCAGCGCCATAAGTTGTTGCCGCTGCGCAAGCGGGCCATGGCTATGGCCGAGCGCTGGGTCATCGATCGCTTCGAGGGGAGCGACGGCCTGGGGGCGATCTTCCCGCCCATGGTCTGGAGCGTGATCGCCTTGCGATGTCTGGGTTACGCCGACGACAGCCCCGAGTTGAAGTACTGCTACGAGCGGTTGGAAGGCTTGTACATCGAAGACGAAGACACGCTGCGGCTCGAGCCCTGCAAATCGCCCGTCTGGGACACCAGCATCACCTTGCGTGCTTTGGCCGATAGCGGTTTGCCGCCCGACCATCCAGCCGTCGAACGGGCCGTGCAGTGGCTGTTGAACATGCAGATCACCAAGCCGGGCGACTGGTCGAAGACCGTCCGGGCCGAACCGGCGGGCTGGTGCTTCGAATTCGCCAACGACTTCTACCCCGATTCCGATGACACGGCCATGGTCGTCATGGCTTTGGCCAACCAGTTCGTGCCGGCTGCTTCCGATGCGCTCGTGCCCGACCTGCACGTCATTGCCGAAAAGCCGGAAGTATCTGCCGGCGATCAGAACGATCGGACTGTGTTGTTGCGGCGCACGACCCGGGCCATCGACGGCGCCGAGCGCTGGCTGTTGGCGATGCAGAACCGCGACGGCGGCTGGGGCGCTTTCGATCGCAACAACGATCACGAGTTCCTGTGCTACATTCCGTTTGCCGATCACAACGCCATCATTGATCCCAGCACGCCCGACCTGGCAGCCCGCGTGCTCGAATGCTTGGGCCGGCTCGGTCGACGGGTGGGCGATCCGGCCGTCGATCGCACGCTGGCCTATCTGCGCAGCACGCAGGAGGCCGACGGCAGTTGGTTCGGCCGCTGGGGAGTGAACTACATCTACGGCACCTGGCAGGTGCTCACCGGAATGCGCGACGTGGGCGTGTCGACCGACGACCCGGCGATCGTTGCCGGCGCCAACTGGCTCCTCTCGTATCAGCAATCATGCGGTGGCTGGGGCGAGAGCGCCGACAGCTACACGGATCCGCATCGCCGCGGCCAAGGGCCCGTGACAGCCAGCCAGACGGCCTGGGCTCTGTTGGGCCTGTGGGCGGCCGGCCGCCACGACGATCCGGCCACCGAGCGCGGCGTGCGTTGGTTGATCGATCAGCAATGCGACGACGGCACCTGGGAAGAGAGCGAGTTCACCGGGACCGGCTTTCCGCGGGTCTTTTATCTCCGCTATCACATGTATGCGATTTACTTCCCGCTGATGGCCCTGGCCCGCTGGGGCACGGCGATGGGTTCGAAGCTGGAAGACAGCTCGCCGATGTCGCTGCAAATCGTCGGCGCTGAAACGCCATAACGAGGAGAATCCGATGGGCGTTCCGTTGTCGCAGATGTGGACCGTGGCCAGTTACGTGCTGCGGAAGAGATTGCAGGGCGTCGAGCGTTATCCGCTGGTGATGATGCTCGAGCCGTTATTCCGCTGCAACCTGGCCTGCGCCGGCTGCGGCAAGATTCAATTCCCGGTCGATATCCTGCGCCGCCATCTCACGCCCGAACAGTGCTTCCACGCGGTCGACGAATGCGGTGCGCCGATGGTCTCGATTCCCGGCGGCGAGCCGCTCCTGCATCCGCAGATCGACGAGATCGTGGCCGGCCTCGTGGCTCGGAAGAAATACATCTACCTCTGCACCAACGCGCTCAAACTGGAAGAGTGCCTCGACAAGTTCACGCCGTCGAAGTACCTCTCCTTCTCGGTTCACATGGACGGGCCGCGCGAAGAGCACGACCACGCCGTTTGCCGCGAGGGCACCTACGACATTGCCGTACAGGCCATTCGCGCCGCGATCGCCGCCGGCTTCCGCGTCACGACCAACACCACGCTGTTCGACCACGCCGATCCGCGCCGCTTCCGGCCCTTCTTCGACGAGATGATGGCCCTGGGCGTTGAAGGGATGATGATCTCGCCGGGCTACAGCTACGCCAAAGCTCCCGACCAGGACCATTTTCTCAAGCGCGAGAAGACCCAGCATCTGTTCCGTCGCCTGCTTACGAACCCGAAGAAAGCCTGGCGGTTCAATCAGTCCCCCTTGTTCCTGGAATTCCTGCAGGGCAATCTCGACCTCGAATGCACGCCCTGGGGCAATCCGACGTACAACCTCTTCGGCTGGCAGCGACCCTGCTACCTGATCGACGAAGGCTATTGCCAGACATTTCAGGAGCTGCTGGACACGACCGATTGGAGTCGCTACGGCCGCGCCAGTGGCAATCCGAAGTGCAGTGACTGCATGGTCCATTGCGGCTACGAGCCGACGGCCGTGACCGAATCGTTTCGGTCGCTCCGCGGCCTGCTCACCACCGCACGGCTCACATTGCTGGGTCCGAAGCGCACGCCGAACACCCCGCCGGACGATTGGGACGAGCCATCGCAGGATTCGCCCGCCACTCCAGTGCGCTCGCCGAAGTTCATCGAGCTGCCGGTGCTCTCGAAGTAGTCAGTAGCCAGTATTCGGTAGTCAGTGAAGATGGCCGCGGCTGTTGGTGGTAGTCGCGACGCGCCATCGCGTATACTGGCACCGTGCGTTGAACCGTTCGATAGGCGTCGTGCCAAGTCACTGACTACCGAATACTGACTACCGACTACTTCTCTATGTGGCGGTCGCTCGTTCAAAATTGGCTCCATCAGCAAGTGCGGCAGAAAGTCTACGAACACGTCGCGACTGCCGGACGATCAGCGAACGAAGCGCCCGACGAACCGGCTCCGCCGCCAGGCCCTTGCGACGTGGGGCTGGTCTTCGCCCTGGGCATCGAATCAGGCGGGTTGGAAGACTTGCTCAATGCCGTCGTCGTCACGCGCGGCAAGAGCTTTCTGGCGCGCGAAGGCTCGCTGCAAGGGCGCCGACTGGTACTCGCACTTGCAGGCGTCGGTCGCCAGAAGGCCGAGCGGGCAACGCGGCTATTGCTGGCCGGCCATCGACCTGCCTGGGTCATCTCGGCCGGGTTTTCCGGCGCCTTGCAACCCGGACTCAAACGGGGTGACATCGTCATGGCCGATAGCCTGGTCGAGCCAGGCGGCGGCCGGTTGGCCATCGACATGCGCATCGATCAGCAATCGCTGGCGTCCACGCCGGGCCTGCACATCGGCCGGCTGCTGACAGTCGACAAGATCGTGGCCGAAAGCGCCGAGAAGCAGCGGCTGGGGCAAACGTACGACGCACTGGCGGTCGACATGGAAAGCTGGGCCGTGGCCGAGGTCTGCTCGCAGGAGCACGTCCGCTTTCTGGCAGTGCGCGTGATCAGCGACACGCTCGAAGAGAATCTGCCCCACGATCTGGGCTCGCTCATTGCCCAGCAGACGACGGCCGGCAAGGTCGGCGCCTTGACCGGCGCTATGGCGGCGGCCGTCGAGCTTCAAGGATATGTTGCGGCTGCGGGAGCAGGCCTTGATTGGGTCCGACCGGCTGGCCAAATTCCTTGCGGGCGTGATCGTGCAATTGGTGCCGCGCAAGGATTCACCCTGACGCGGGTGCGGCTTTCCGCTTTCCACTTTTATTCCGGTGGCCTGCCAAAGCTTGCGGTTAGCCTCGGTCTCCCCTACCTTGAACGAAAGCCGAGGGACGTTGTTGAAGGGTGTGGCGGAAAGGGGTATTTCGGCCAATGGCTCAGCAGCTCAAGATTTTCATTTCGTCGCCTGGAGATGTCGGCCTGGAGCGAAACCTGGCCGAGCAGGTGATCGCCAGCCTGGGCGGTGAACTCGGTCGCTGGGTGGAGCTCGTGCCCATTCGCTGGGAGGACGAGGTGCTGCGGGCGACCGAGTCGTTCCAGCCGCAGATTACCCCGCCGTCGAAAACCGATATTGTGGTTTCGATTCTATGGTCCCGGCTGGGAACTCGATTGCCGCCCGACATTCGCCGCCCGGACGGCAGCCGCTACGAATCGGGCACGGAATGGGAGTTCGAAGACGCCGCGGAATCGTTCCGCGAGCGCGGCACGCCCGACCTGCTCGTCTACCGCTGCAGCCAGGAACCGCAGGCCAGCCTGAAAGATCCGCAAAAGCTCGAGCAGTTGCGCTCCCAGTACCAGGCCCTGGAAACGTTCGTGCAGAAGTGGTTCTTTTACGAAGGGGGCGAACTTCGTGCCGCGTTCAAGACCTATGAGAAGCCTGACGAATTCGAACGGTTGTTGGAGAACGATCTGCGGCGGCTGATTCTCGAGCGGTTGCCGCAGCACGTTTCGGAAGCGAGCGAAACGGCGGCCGCGGTTCTCTGGCATCAGGGCTCGCCGTTTCAGGGACTGCAAGCCTTCGACCTGGAGCACGCGCCGGTCTTTTACGGCCGCACGCGGGCCATTGCCGAGATCAAGCAAGCGCTGGTCGACCAGGAAGCCAAGGGCTGCGCGTTCCTGCTGGTCTTCGGCATGAGCGGTTGCGGCAAGTCGTCGCTGCTGCGAGCCGGCGTGCTGGCGACGCTCATTCGGCCCGGTGTTGTGGAAGGCATCGGCCTGTGGCGCTGGACCGTCTTCCGGCCCAGCGATTCGCCGCAAAATCTCTGCCAGGGTCTGGCGGCGGCCTTGTTCGCCGAGAAGGCGCTGCCCGAGTTGGCGGCCAGCGGCGTAGCCGTTGCCGATTTGGGCCGAATGCTCGCCGAGGCCCCGCGTCACGCGCTGATGCCGATCAACATGGCCCTGCGGCGGGCGGCCGAAGAAACGGCCCGCGAACGCAATTTGACCAAGCCGCCCGAGTCGCGGTTGTTGGTATTAATCGATCAGCTCGAAGAAATGTTCACGCTGGAGCAGGTCGACGTTGCGAGCCGGCAGCAGTTCGTGGCGGCATTGGCGGCCCTGGCCCATAGCGGCACGGTGTGGGTTCTGGCCACGATGCGGAGCGATTTCTATCCGCGCTGCGCGGAGTTGCCGGAGTTGGTCGCCTTGAAGGAGTTCCAGGGTCAGTACGACCTGGTGCCTCCCAGCTTCGATGAGATCGGTCAGATGATTACCTACCCGAGCCTGCGCGGCCGGCTTGCGGTTTCAGGTCGATCCGCAAACCGGCGAGCGGTTGGACGCCGTGCTGCACGAGGCGGCTGCTCGCGACAGCCAGGCCTTGCCGCTGTTGTCGTTCGTGTTGAACGAGTTGTACGAGCGACGTAGCGCCGAGGGCGTGTTGACGCTCGACGCTTACAAATCGCTGGGCGGGTTGGAAGTGCGCTGGCCCGACGGGCTGAGACGGTTTATGCGGGATTGCCGCCCGCGGCGCAGCAGGTCTTGCCCGGGTTGCTGCGCGCTGGTGACAGTCGAACCGGGGGCCGACGATATCGTGGCCGCACGGCGCGTGCCGCTGGAGCAGGTTACGACGACGCCCGAGCGCCGCACGCTGGTCGATGCGCTCGTCAAGGCCCGACTGGTGGTCACCGACCTGGCCGAGGGGCGTTCGGTAATTCGCGTGTCGCACGAGGCGCTGCTCAAGCGTTGGCCGCGCGTGGTGGCCTGGCTGAGCGAAGACAAGGACTTCCTCCGCATCCGGGCCCGTGTGGCCCAGCACGCCACGGATTGGTCGAACGAAGGCCGTCGTCCGGATCGGTTGCTGCCGGCCGGCAAGCCGCTCGCAGAAGCCGAGGATGCGCTCGTTTCGCGGCGTGAAGATCTCGACCCGTTGGTGATTTCCTATATCGAAGCTTCGAGCCAATCGCGGCAGCGCGAGCGGCGAAAGCGGTTGGTAGCTCTGTGGGCGATCAGCGTATTGCTGACGGCGATTCTGGCCGCCAGTTACTTCAAATGGCAGAACTTGATTCGCGATGAAGAAATAGCTCATCAGCGCGAGCAACAGGCTGCTGAGAAACGTGAGTTGGCCGATCGCGAAGCCAAGGTCAGCCATGAATTGGCCGAGCAGAACCTGCGCAAGAAAGAGGAGATCGATTGGCAAAGCTTGTTCAGGGCGGGCGGCGTCCACTTGGTGGCCGGGCGGTTCGACGCCGCGCTGGCAGCATTCCGGGAATGCCATGCGTTGGCCAGGAAGTACCTGGCCGATCCGCAGGAAGACCACACATCGTGGAATCAGCACCTGGATGCGGTTCTGGGTTGTCTGGTCGAGGTCGAATCCAAGCGCGGCGATCAGGCTTCGGCGATGCGATATATCTCTGAGCGCGCCAAGACGGGCAAAGAGGCGAGCAAAGGCAGCGGCGACAGCTACCAATTGGGCTATTACGAAGCGACGCTGATCCGCCTGCAAATGGAACTGGCAATTGGCAACGAGCACCTGAAGGCACTGTTGAAGCAGAATGCTCTGTTGAAACAAGCCTTGGAGGAAAAGACGCGGCCGGCGCGATCGACCGGTCCTGCGGGTTTGCCGGCAGGCAACGAAAGCGCGGAGGCCGAGGCCCGCAGTAGCGTCGAAACGTTCACCGCGCTACTCCCCTTCGTCGATCTTCCTGCTAGCCAATTCAGGCTCGGACGACGATCGTTACCTCGCGGCCAGGCTCTATGCGAACCTGGGATACGACCAGTTGCTGCTCAAGCAATTCGACCAGGCCAAAGCGAGCTACGAAAAAGAGTTGGCTCTGCATCTCGACGCCGCGGGAAAGCCGTGCGCTAACGAAGGCCTCGGCGTTTGCCAGGCCTGGCGCAAAATAGGCAACGTAGGGCTTGCGCAAGGCGATACCAAACAGGCGCTGGCCGCGTTCCAAAAGGCACGGCAAGCGCTCGAAGCCAGCACAAAAACGACGGGCGATAACGCGGCCGTCCTGTCAGCGCACGAAGAGTTGGCAGGTTCGTTCGCGTCGGTCGGAGAGCCGGAGATCTCGCGTGGTTTGCTCGACCAGGGTCTGGCCCTGGTATCGGCCCGCGATGAGGAATCGCTGGTCAAGTTGCGCCAGGGGATGGTTGATCGCCACAAGCAGTTGGCGGCCGACCGACTCAAGCTCAAGGATGCTGACGGAGCCCGCCGCGAATTTGCGGCCGCGATCGAACTGGAAAAGCGGATGGTCGTGGAGATGCCCGGCCGGGACGAATCGTTCCGACTGGCGAATTTGCATTCCGACTTCGCCGAGCTGTTGGTCAAGCTGAATGATTCCGCCGCAGCCGCCGCGCAATATGAAGCGGAAGCACTGCTATTGGAAGACATTTTGAAGCAGTTCCCCGACTCCGACTCGTTCAGTCGGCTCGCCTCGGCTTTGATCCGCATCCGCAAAACGCAAAACCAACAGCACGAAGCGCAGGCTGCCAAGGCCACGAGCGACAAGCTGCACGGGGTACTCGATCGCTGGATCGAGCAGCTCACTCGCGATGGGAATCAGGACCGGCTGGCCGGCGGGTATCAGGCTGTGGCGCATTTTTATATCCTGCTCGGCGAACCAAGGACGGGGCTCGAGCGGCTCGATTCGCGCCTGCTGGTGCTGGAAAAGATCTACGAGAAAAGCCGCGATGCCGCGCACCGCGAGACGCTGTTCGACGCCTGCCTGGAATTGAGCGGCTATCAACAAGAGATCGGCGACAAGACGGCCGCCGCAGCCACGGCCAAGAAGCTGACGGATTTGCTCTCCGCCTGGCTCAAGGAAACCGAAGCCGCTGGCTCTCGTCCGGCGCTCGTCGCCGCGCTACAGAAGGCGGCCGACTATTACGAAAAGCTGCACGACAATAAATTGGCCGCCGAGGCTCTGGTTCGTTCCGCGCAGGTCGAGGAAGAGGAAGCCCGGGCCACGCATCAACCGCTGCGAGACGCGATCTTTTCGTATTTCAATCGTGCCTTGAAGTGTCTGGCGCTGGAGCAGCCTGCGCTGGCCGACACGGCCATGACCAAATGCCGCTCTTTGGCGGTCCAGGAGTTCACCGCCCCGGAAGACCGCCTGCTGCTGGTCCGGGTCTACAGTCTTTCGGTCGATGTGAAGTTGAAGCTTGACGATCGAGCGGCCGCGGAAAAACTCTGCCAGGAGGCGTTGGCTGTCCCCATCGACTTCAATGTCCCCAAGTTTGCCAAAGCCGACGAGTGGTATAAGCAATACCAGATGATCGGTTCGCGCCTCGAGGATCTGCAAAACTATGCCCAGGCTGCCGAGGCCTTTCGACGCTGCGTGCGCTTGGCCATCAAGTTGGATTCGGGAACCGTCTCCGTGGGAGCTTCGACCGGCGTGCTGCTGACCGGCGCCAAACGCGTCATCGACGCGTACTGGTATTTGGGCGATGTGGAAATGGAAGGCAAGAACCTGCCCGCCGCCGACGAGGCCTATGGCCAGATGCTCAAGCGGGCAGACGAAACGGCTTCGAAGTATCCCGACCCTTCAACGCGCATGCTGCTGGCGACGGCGCACGAAAAGGTCGGCGAGCTGCGAGTTGCAGAAAAGGAGTATCCGCCCGCTCTCGCCGAATTCAAGGACAATCTGGCGGTTCGCCTGGAACTTGCCGGCGATCCGCAGGACGTCTCGGCCCAATTGAACCTGTCGCGAGCGTATCGCCTGCTCTCATCGCTGGCCGAAACCACCGACGACATCGCCGCGGCGCGCGATTGGTCGCAAAAGCGCGCCGATGCGTTGCTGCTGACGGAATCGAAAACGCATTCCGAAAAGCTGCACACGGCCCTGGCCAACGCATGTTTGCTGCTCGCCTGGTATGACGTGCTGACGCGGCGTCCGCTGGAAGGCGTCGAGGCCGGTTTGACTGGCATGAAGTTCGATCCGGATTCGCCCTACGTGGCCATGAACCTGGCGCACGCCTACCTGTTCAGCGACCAGATTGATAAGGCCAAGGCCTTGTATCTGAAGTTCAAGGCAGCCAAATTCGGCGGGCCGAAAACGTTCGCCCAAGTGGCGCTCGAAGACTTTGCCGTCTTCCGCAAACAGGGCCTCGACAACCCACACCTGGCCGAGATCGAAGCGTTGTTGAAGTAGCCTGCTCGGCAAGTTCTGTGCGATGTATCGATTGCTCCGGCGCCACAGGCGGCATGGCCAGCCAGATTCCGCGCGGGCTTGATGCGTCGAGCGCGTCGCATTCAAGCTGGCCGTGGCCGGCGGTCGATGACCCCCACTGGGAAGGCAAGGATCCGTCACCCTCGTAGGCGCGAGTCATCCATCATGTTGGTACACGCTGGCGTGCGCAGTCCGCGGCGAGCCTGGATTTCGCTGCTGGTGCTCTTGGTCGTCACGGGTTCCGGCTATGCGGGCCGGGCAAACTCTGAGGAGCAGCCGGCTCCGGCCGTGCAGGTCGCCCCGCCCGACTTGTCGGGTTCGTGGGACGGAACCTGGGGCAGCCATGTGAGCCCACACAACGGGCGATTGCGAGCCCAGCTCACGCGCGTCGACGCCTACCATTACCGGGCCGAGTTCCGAGCCACGTTCTTCAAGGTCATGTGCTACAAGTACACCGTGGTCCTCAACGCCTCGCCTCAGGGTGACCACTGGATTCTGCAAGGCCAGAAGGATCTCGGCCGGTTGGCCGGCGGCATGTATCACTATTCGGCTTATGTCACCGCCTGCCGCTTCAACGCCAATTACAACTCGTGCAAGGATCATGGCGTGTTCGCCATGACTCGTTGCACGGTCTGCACGCCCTGCTGCAAATGAAATAGCAATCGGCCGGGGAGCGGCAATCGCAAGCTTGACGGTAGTCGACCGTCTTTTCAACGTTCATCCGCGTCAGTTTCCGCACAGCAGTCGCGCCAGAGTGCCACGTTCGAGATCCGGCACGACGATTCGCTCCGGTCGGCCGAAATGGGCCAGGATCACTTCGGCGGCCAGGTAACCGCTGCGGACGGCTCCTTCCATTGTCGCCGGCCAGCCGGTGGCCGTCCAATCGCCAGCCAGCGCCAGGTTGGCAATCGCCGTCCGTTGCGGTGGGCGGATGAGATCGGCCCGCGGATTCACGGAAAACACGGCCGCCTGCTCGGTGACCAGCCGCCAGTGCAGCAGTCTCGCATGGCGCGCTGACGGCCAAACGCGGCCCAATTCCGTGACGATTTCCTGGATTAACTTCTCGCGGTCCTGACCGGCCAGGTTGCGCGAGGCGCTGATGACCACCTGGTAATAATGCCGCGGCGCGTTGGATGTGCCCGGTTCGACGCTCGCGCCATGATTGAACACCCATTGGCTGGTCGTGCCAACGAGCACGGCGTGCGGCAGCGGCGTGATCTCGCGATCGAACCAGAGATGCACGCCGGTGATTGGCGAGGATTCGAGTTCTCTCGCGCGATCCAATTCGGGCAGGACGTCGTGCAGCTGGCTATCGGCAACCAGGTCGCCGGCCCGGGTCCAGGGCACTGCCACGACCATGGCGTCGAATGGCCGGGCTTGCTCGCCCACCAGCAATTGTTCCACGCGCTCGGCATTGCCGATGATACGGGTCACGGCCGATTCCAAATGCACCACCACGCCCCGAGCGGCAAGCCATGCCCCCAATCGCTCGCCGTACAATTCGCCCAGCGGCACGCGCGGGACTTCAATCTGGTAGCCGTCGCGTGACACCATGAAGCCGTCGACGAATACCTTGCGAGCATAGGTCAGACTGGCCCGGTCGAGCGACTCGCCGAGCGCGCTGATGAGCACGGGTTCCCAGAACAGCTTGATCGCTTGCTCGGATTGGCCTTGCGCGCGAAGCCAGACCCCGATGGTTTCGGTTGGAAGGCTGTCTGGTTGGATCGGCAAATCCCCGGGCTCACGCCCGGGGCTCGGGGGTTTTTCATTGGTGCGATGGTGGCGCAGCCGCCACAAGGTTCGGGCAATCGACAGCCGTTCGCGAAGCGTCAAATAGCCCAGCTGCAAGAAGCCTGGCGCCAAATGCAATGGCGCCGGCAACCAGCGGCTGGCGGCCAGGTCGTAGCGCCGACCCTCGGCGGTGAAGAAGTGCAGCCGCGCGTCGCGGCGGAAGCAATCGGCAATGTTCGTGCGGTGGCAAAAGTCGGCCAGGTTCGTGCAGCATCCCATGCTGACGTGTTGGCAGTGGTCGACCAGTTCGCCGCGTGGCCGGATCACGAAAGCTGCCGGCGCGGCCGGCCAATTGCCGACGGGCTTCGAACAGTTCGACATGCAGACCGCGCTCGGCCAGAGCCGCCGCAGCCGCGAGTCCGGCCAGTCCGCCGCCGACGATGGCCACGCGCGGCGGGGAATCAACGCCCGCGTTCAAGGATCGGCCCCCAGCAGCGGCTTGGGCCGGGCCCACGACGGGCCGGGCAGGAACCAGCGGGCCGCGATGCCGATCTTTCGCCACGAGCTCAGGCTCACGCGGCGCGTGAACACGTCGCCGTCGAGCCGCTTGATTTCGCCCAACAGGCCGCGGTAAATCGTGACCATCGTCCCGAACACGGCCTGGCCGTCGGCGCTCAGGCAGCGCTCCAGCTCGATCGCCTCGCGGTAGAACTGCTCAGCCCGGGCAATCTGGAATTGCATCAAGGCCTTGAATCGTCCGTCGCGGAGGTTTTGTCGCAGATCTTCGCCGGTGTAATCGAACCGCAGCAAGTCTTCTTGCGGCAGATAGATGCGCCCTCGCTCGGCATCTTCCTTCAAATCGCGAAGGATGTTCGTCAGTTGAAAGGCCAGCCCACAACGGCAGGCCGGCTCGAGCGCCGCGGGATGCGAGAATCCCCAGATATGGATGCAGGCCAGGCCCACGGCCGACGCCACTTTGTAACAGTAATCGGCCAGCTCGGCGAAGGTGTGATAGCCCGAGTGTTCCAGGTCCATCACGACGCCGTCGATGACCGCTCGCAGGTATTCGGGCGGAATCGAATAGCAAGCGATTGTATCGGCCAGGGCCGGAAACAGCGGAGCGTCGAACTTGCCAATCAGGGCTCGTTCGAGCGACTCGCGCCACCGCGCCAGCGCTTCTGCCCGGGCTGCAACCGGCTGGTTGCTATCGCCCAGGTCGTCGGTATGACGCAGGAACGCGTACAGCGCACACATGGCCTGCCGCTTGGGTCGCGGCAATACGAGGAATGAGTAGTAAAAATTCGTCGCGCTGTGCCGCGCGATCAGGCGACAGTATTCGTAGCTTTCGGCGAGCGGATCGCTCATGGCGTTGCGCTCCGCACCAATCCCAGGCGTCGGCGCACATAGCCGGCCAGCAGCGCCAGTTGATCGAGCTTCGACACTTTGGGCCGGCAAGCCCAGACGTTGTAATCGAGCCGGCGGATGTGCGACAGGATCTTCAGGCCGCCCTGGATGAACAGCCACACGTCGGCCGCCAGCACGCTCGGCACCCGTTCGACCAGCGGTAAGCCGGACCGCAAGAACGTCTCGGCCCGATCGATTTCGAATTCCAGAGCCTGTCGGAACGCGGGATTGTACTCGCGTCGTTCGAACATGGCGGGCTCGTAGTGGAATTGGCGGCAGGTCTCTTGCGGCAGGTAGACGCGGCCACGCTCGAAATCGCGGGCCACGTCCTGCCAGAAGTTCGCGAGTTGCAAACCGGTGCAAACCTGGTCGGCCAGCTTGCCTCGCTCGTCGTCGTGCGCATCGGCCGAGGTACAGCACCAACCGGCCCACGGGATTGGCCGAGTAGCGGCAGTAGTGCAGCAGTTCGTCGAAGGTTTCGTATCGCGTCACGCTCTGATCCTGGCGGAAGGCCACCAGCAGATCGGCCAGTGGTTCGATCGGAATCGAGAACTCGCGGATCGTCTCGGTCAGCGCCTGGAAGACGGGATGCCAGGCCCGGCCTGGTAGCAAGCCCGCAGCTCGTCTTCCCACCAATCCAAGAGTTGCAGGCTCTGCTGGCGGTCGCCCGTTTCGTCGGCCAGATCGTCGGCCCAACGGCAATAGGCATAGATGTGGTAGAAGTGTGGCCGCAGGTTGCGCGGCAGCAGCCAACTGGCGACGGTGAAATTCTCGTAATGGGTGCGGGCCAGATGCCGGCAATAGGCCCTTGCAGCCGCGGGCGATGGAGGCGAGGCAGCCGCTCGGTCGGGTCCGAAGGCGGTCAATTCGGCGGCAAACGACGCACAGGGCATGTAGGCAATATACTGCTATGAAGTTGGGGTGGGCTCCGCCGACCACCGAATTTTGCATGCCGGAGCGAGGGTAGAGAGTGTCCACGCTCGCGGCTACCCAATCCGGGCGCGATCGCATTATGATGCTTTTGCACGAGAGAAACAAACCATGCGCGTTATTCTGGCCAGCCCGCGAGGCTTCTGTGCGGGCGTCAACATGGCGATCGAAAGCCTGGAGCTGGCAATCCGGCTCTATGGAACGCCGATCTACGTGTATCACGAGATCGTCCACAACAAGTACGTCGTCGACCGCTTCCGCGATGAAGGGGTGGTCTTCGTCGATACGCTGGAAGAAGTGCCCGAAGGGGCCCACCTGCTGTACTCGGCGCACGGCGTTTCGCCCGAAATCCGCGGCATCGCCGAGACACGCCGGCTGCAAGACGATCGACGCCACCTGCCCGCTGGTGACGAAGGTCCATCTGGAAGCAATCCGCTATGCCAGCTTGGGATATACGATTCTGCTCATCGGACACGACGGGCACGACGAAGTGATCGGCACGATGGGCGAAGCCCCGCAGGCCATCCGGCTGGTCGAATCGCCCGAGGACGTCGATCGGCTGGAGATCGACGACTCGTCCAAGTTGGCCTATCTGACCCAGACGACGCTATCGGTCGATGATGCCAACCGCATTATCAGCCGATTGCGGGCGCGGTTCCCGAAGATCGACAACCCGCCCAAGGAAGACATCTGCTACGCGACGCAAAACCGGCAGGAAGCGGTCAAGACTGTTGTCGCAAGAAGCCGACGTCGTGCTGGTGCTGGGAAGTCAGAACAGTTCGAACAGTCAACGGCTGGCCGAGCTTTCGATCGAAAACGAACGTGCCGGCCTACCTGATCGACGGGGCGGCCGACATCGACATCAACTGGTTCCGCGGCGATGAAACTGTGTTGGTGACGGCCGGCGCCAGTGCTCCGGAATTGGTCGTCGAGGATTGCCTGGCTTTTTGCGGAAGCGGTTCGGCGCGACGATCGAATCGCGGCGCGTGCGCGAGGAAGAAGTTCACTTCCCGCTGCCCAAGGAATTGCGATCGGTTTCGTTGGCCAGCGGCCCGATCCGCAACAGCCTGGCTGCCGGCAGCCTACCGGGCAGCGCTAATTCATGAGCGGCACTTCCTGAGCGGTCGACCCATCTTGAATGCTCGCCCCCTTGCTTAGGTCAGGCACTCCTGTGCCTGACATTCCCTTGGTGCCCGAGGCTCGCGGCTCCGCCAACTTCTCCCCACTGGCCTGAAATATCTCTTGATCGTGGTCACTAGTTATGTACATAATTATGAACATAACTATGTGCGTTCTAGTGCATGGCTCGCCCATCCGCCAACCTGGAGGAATCCACGATGCTCACGGCCAATTTCATTGCCGACGGCTACACCCAGCCTGGCTACATTCAGCCCGCCCTGCGGCTGCACGATGCCCTGCGTTTCCGCTTCCGCCCTGTGCTCTCGGCCGAGCGTAGCGCTCTGGTCGAAGCTGGCCGGCAGCGCCACGGCCAGCCAGTTCGATCGACAAGCCCGCGAACTGCTGGCCGAAAAACTCGTCGATTGGGATCTCGCCGATTCGCAAGGCTGTCCGGTTGCGGTTTCCTGCGAAGCAATCGACCGCTTGCAGGCGGAACTGTTCCTGAAGCTGTACCGCATCGTGCTGGGCTACGACCCGTCGGATGTCGATCCGCTCTGGCAGCCTGAAAAGAAAGAAGAACACGCCGACGAGATTCGTGCGGCGGAATCTGCCGGCAAAACGGTCGGCGAAGTGCGCGAGGCCCGCGACGAAAAAAACTGATTCAGGGGACGGGCCTGCTACTGGCCCATCCCCGCATCGCCGAGCAGACGTGCGCCCTGTGCCGCCAGTGGGTCTTCGATAGCCAGCATCGCCGGCTCATTCGCCACGGTGCGCCGGTGGTTCGTCCGGCCGGCGCTCCGACGCCCTGCATCACCTGCCCGAAGAAGAACCCCGCGGATGGCGAGCGTTTTGATCGCTCCGTGCCCTATTGCGTCCCGGCACCTCAACATCGTCTCCGGGGGTTCCCGTTCCGGGCAGCGGCGGGTTGACAACGTGCATTCCGACGCCCAGTTCGGCTGGCACGCAGTCATCGACTGGACAAAAAACGAACAACGAGTGCTTCGCTACGCTTTGGGAACACACGCTCAAGTGCATGGCGTTGGCCGCCAACTCGGAAGGTGACCTGCCGTGCAGCGAATCGGGAGTCGGGCACGGTTCCGAACGCTACGACGTGTGTGGCGGAGCCGCAACGCCTGGCAACTCGGGCACAGTATTCGGCGGCGGTCTCCCGCCACGCCCGCCATCGGGCGCGACGATGGACGGTTGTTTCGGGCCGGGCCCACGCGGTGCTGGAGCAGATAAAGCGTCGGGATCTGGATCGATTCCGCCCGTCAAGCCGCCCAACTCTAGCGGCGGTTCTACGTTCGACGAGCGGCCCCACGGGCAAGTCGGCGACGACCGGCGCGTCTCGATCGACCTTACTCTGGATGTCCGGAAGCTCGCCACGGACCTGTACAAGCTCGCCAAACAGGTCGCCGAAGACGTCGTCGGCCGACACCAGGTTCGCATCGGGGCGCTACCCGGCTGGCGTGCCAAAACCGACAGGGCCATTTAGACTTCTTGAGGGCATCGAATACGAGGCGGCTCGAAAATCCGCTGACGTGGCAAATGCCGCGCTACGACGCGCTGACCCGACCAAGTACGCTGGAAAGCAAATACATGAAATCCAACCAGTTAAATTTGGCGGAAGCCCAACCAATCCGGCGAATAAGATCGCGCTGACGCCGTCGGAGCACGCACAGTACAATACGTTCTGGTATCGTTTGCAGAGGAAGCTTGAAAAGCAGGAATAGGTTTCAACAATGAGTGCGACTTTCGCCAATCTGCTGGTCGGCTTGCAAACAAGATCGGGCTCCGAAGCGCGTTCGATCGAACGGATCAATCATGAGTTCGGAAGCCGGTTTCCAGAGTCCTACTTACGCCTGATGGGTGCGTCAAATGGCGTAGAGGGCTTCATCGCGAGTGATTCATATCTGATGCTTTGGCCGATTGAGGAATTGCCTCGATTAAACGAGGGGTACGCAGTTGACGAATTTGTCCCTGGACTCACTTTGATCGGATCCAACGGTGGTAGCATTGCGTATGCTATTGACACCCGTGGCCAATCGCCGACGTTTGTCGCAGTTCCATTCGAAGCATTGTCTCTTGACAACGTCACTCATCTCGCCGGAACTGCCGAAGAGTTTCTCAGCGTTCTCAGGCAACCCACATGCGACGAGGACGTAGCTGGGGGGAATTAAACGAGACAGGTCTACGTACTTTGTATTTAGACCTATCCCGTTTATTCCTCCTCACCGCACCCAACGACGATCTTTTCTACGCCTTTGCCGGGGCAAACCTGAAGCTCAATGGCAGGATCACAAAGGTTGGCACGTTCGATACACCCACGAAGCATTATCTCAAGTTTGACGTCAAAGCCACCATCGCAATAACGGACGATTACACCTTCGAGCCGAAAGGGCCCCTGGGGTCGCGTTTATGGTTCGAGGCGTATGACGCCGCCAATTTCCTGCAAGAAAGGCTTCAAGGCAATCAATACCAGCCGTTTCCCGTTGCAGTGGCGTTCGCTCGGACGTATGTCGGCCTGAGGAGCGACAGAATCGGAAATGGTGCGTTCAACACGGAACGGCCAATCCGCCCGGGAGAGCCTATCCCGCCGCCGTATTAGGAGGTTTGAGCGTGCGCCGGTGGAAACTTAGACGAATCGGTTGCGGCACCGTGGCGGGGGCGCTGCTTTTACTCGTCGGGCTGGGCCTGTGGTTGTGGGCAAGTCAGCTTGCGGCGGACCGGGCCTTCGACCGACTGCTCGCGGGGGATCGCGATGTTTCGGTCGTTTTTGTTGACGCCGAGATTCCACGCGTTGGCGGCACCGTCAGGGTTTCTCTGAACGACGCAGCGGCAACCAGCTATCTCTCTGAAATACTCCGATCGTCGCTGGCGGTTTCCGGCCGCAACGCGAAGGGTGTGGGGACGGTGGTGGACACGAATTACTGGGCCGACCTTCGCCAAGGCTTTTATGCGCATGCGCGTCTTTCTACCGGCGGTGTCGTTGAATGCAGCCTCGATGTCGCGGAAAAAGAGGATCACCTCGTGATAAGTTTTCCACTCAACACGTTTGACGACCCCGTCGTGTACCTCGTCGCTCTAAAGATGCCCGTTCCGCCGTCGCTCTCCAGCTTCTTCGCGCAAGTTCGCGGTCTTCAACGAGATCACTGATTCGCGATGCATGGCATTCGAGACAGGCCTAAATACCTCAATCAGACCGGTCCCAACTCCCGCCCCTTTTGTATTCGCTCGGGGTAGTGCCTTCACTCGGTGCTGCAGGTGGCACCCCGACTGGTAATGTCATTCCAAGACAGCGCGCACCCAGGCATTAACCAGCCGAGCTACGAGGCAAGACAGCCAGAACCAAAAGAAAGCGAACCAGACCACTGTGCAAACCCCATCGGTTTCGCCGTTATCGCGGGCGCCATACTTCACAACAACGCCTGTCACCATTAGCAAGCTAGCGAATGCCAACCAGACTAGGGCTCGAACGACTGGCCGTGGGGCTCGGATCAAGACTAGTGATGACCAAAGCGGCGCAGCGAGTACGACCCAAAAGACTGTGTATTCCATGCCCCGATTCTACCACGGGGCCAACTAAACAGGGGAACTAACGCATCTGACACGTCGAATCGCGTTGACCGTCCCCCGGCCAACCCAGAAAGTCGGAACGCCGATTCGGCTGGCGTCCAAAATGGCGTCAAATTAAGCTGCAGATGCGTGGTGTGGAATGGTTATGCGTTGCTGAATAAACGAAGCGGGGCAGGTCCAATTCTTGACGCGGCCGGCGGCGAGAACTGTTGAACGGTCGGTCGGCTCCGGGCTGAACCGGCGCGCGGAACTTGCTCCGGCAACGCCGGGCCGAAAACGAAACCGGGGGCTTGCACCCAGCCATTTGAAGCTGTCACTTTCTATCTGGGTTACGGGCTTGCAGGACACGAAACGTAGAAACGTGGTTGCCGCGATTGCCGCTCTTCCGCGGTTGCTGTTTGCGTTTTGGAGACCAAGAGTGGGTCGCGAAGGTCGAGAGGTTGACGTGTTTGGCCAGCCGGAGCAGCGCCTTCGCCAGTTCCTGGTTGGCCAAGTCTGCGAATGCCTGCGTCCAATGGCGAGCTGGAACGGCGATTTCCATGCCGCGAAGCGTCGCCGTGATTTCGTTCGCCAGATAGTACGTCGAGATCTTTTTCGGAGCTGTCTTGCGATGGGCTGCCCGCATCGCGGCCTTGACGATGCTGAGCAAATTAAACGTCACCAGCGCCAAGCAAAACGCCAACAGTGCCGCTTTGGGATACCCCAGCGTGTTGACTTCGCCACGCAGAACTGTGGCCAGATCTTGGAACACGGTTTCAATCTTCCAACGCTTGCGGTACAGATCTGCAATCTTCCGCCCGTTCACCTTGGCCGGCAGATTCGTCAAGATGTGGATGAATTGCTCTTTGTCGCGGGTCGGGCTGCCCAAACGGACCGTGATCCGGCGGACCGTCCAAGCAGTGCCATCGGGACGTTTCAACGTCAACGCCTGCTCGTACACCGTGCCGGTCTCAGTCGTGCCCAGCTTCTTGCGTCTGCCAACCAGCTCCCCGCGAGCATTGCCCATGTGCTGTCGGATGGCAAAGTAGGCCTTCCGGGAGTCGATGCCGTCCAAGAAAGAGGGAGTGCAGAAATTGCGGTCTGCCATCCAGCAATCACCGGCTTCAATGATCTTGAAGAGTTGTACGGACAACGGGCGTTCGTTGGCGTGCCCGTCTTCACAGGCGATAACTTCGACTGCCAACATCACTTGCGGATCAAGCACCACCAATGCAATGCCGGGCAATGCGGCGGCACGGGTGCCACGCAACTCGGCGATGCGATGATCCGTACCCGCGAAGCGGTTGCCATCCAAAATCCGGAGTCGATAGCCAGGCAGCAACGCCTGTGGCTGGGCCTTCATCGCGACGAAGACTTCGGCAAGGCTCTTCGCCGTTTCGTGGACCAATTGCTCCGAGACGCACGGCTCAACACCACCCAGCTTGTCGTAAACGGCCCTAACAGAAACGCCGATCTCTTTGTCCGCGCGATACGACGCCAGCACCGATTTGTGATAACGGCAAACTACGCCCGCCAACAGGTTGGCGACCGTGGAAAACAGCAACCGGCCCTCGTACTGTTGCTTGGCGGCGTCGGAGAACAACTTATCAAGGCGAACGGGCGCGAAAACGTTCTCCATGGCGGCACGAAACATGACGGTCACGGGGCTCGCGCCTACGAACTGCTCAAAGATTTTTCTCAGGAACATAAGGCACCTACCTGTGGACGATTCAAACACCACAGAAAGCGTTGCCACATCGACCGAAAAGACAAGCCCATGCGAACCTGGGACGCCGCTAGCAGCCGGCACCGACAGCTTCAAATGGCTGGGCTTGCACCCCCGGCTCGATGCGCGATTTGATGGTTCTTACTACATCCAGCCATCAGCTCTGGATGTAGCTCTTGAGATAATGGTTTTCCATCAGGATCTGGTGGTGCTGGGCTTTCACCACGTCGCCGATCGAGATGATCCCCACCAGCTCGTCCCCTTCGAGCACCGGCAAGTGACGGACGCGATGGTCCGTCATGATGCCCATGATGTGCTCGACCGAATTCGACGGCGAACCGGTCAGCAGATCCTTTTCGTGGGTCATGTACTCGGTGACCATCAGGTCGTCGAGCGATCCACGACGATCGGAACAGGCGCGGAGGATATCACGCTCGGTGATAATGCCGACCATCTTCGGCCTTCCTCCACTGGTGTCGCTGACCACCAGCGACCCGCAGCGATTCTGCACCAGCTTCTGAACGACATGGCCCAGGGTTGCGGTCGGTGCGATGGTGAGCACCGTCGACCCTTTCACGCGGAGAATGTCCTGCAACGTCATGGCGGCCTTCCCTCAACTAGATTGAGATGAACGTGCGATACGAACGCGCAGCTTGAAGAGACGAACTCGCCGACTTCTCGTTCTTGCGCAGAGAATGCGCAGGATGACTATCCGCCCTCAGCTTACCGGCCGGCGGGGCCGAGGTCAAAAAAAAGAATGGGGTGGGTGCGATTACGGATTCCGGCGGTCAGACGGCCTGGGACCAGTAGGTTTCCCATTGGTCGTTGTACAGCAGGGCACAGAGGCCGGCCATTCGGTCAGCACGCTCGACCCGCCAGCGAGCCCCGGTTTGCTTCAGCCGGCGGCCGATGAAGTGCTTACACGCACCCTCGACTTGTCCGCTGCCAATCGAACGCCCCTCCGTTAGACGTTCGGCATAGTTGAGGTGGGAACTGTGCGCGCGAAGGTAACTTTCGAGTGCTGTCAGACTGTTCCGCTGTGCAGCTCGGACCGCATTGGGCCGGGTTTCCTGAATCAGGTTCTGGATACCAGTCCAGCCCCGGGCAAGGAGTGCTTCCCGGCGCGATCCGTCCAGGCACGTGTCTCGGCCGCCCCTTCGCCGTAGAGCACTTTACCGGTCGCCGCCACGTGCTCCAAGGCATGATAGATGTCGAGCGTTCCGGTGGCCTGCGACCAGTAGAAGCTGACGCGTTCCCAAATCCATTTCGCCCCGTCGGCCAAGACGTCGATGCGTTGCCGAGCGCGAATCCCCAGCCGTCCGGCCACTGCCGGCCAGCGTGCGGCAAACGTTTCGCTGGATTCGATTGCTGCAAACACATAGCGCGCCTGCGTCGGTGGCAACTCGCGTTTGCCCCATTCGTCGGGCAAGGCCGGTTCTGCCAGCGGACGTTTGGCAAACAGGCCGATCCGCATTTCTCGCCAGCCGGTGGTCGTGTTGACGCACGTACCATCGGTGAAAAACTCGATTTCGCCCGTTGCCTGGCGGTATTTTGCATGCGCCGCGGGAGCGTCGATTTGCCAGCCGGCCGTTTGCTTGGCTTCGGCATCGCAGACCTTACGAACCGTGCCGGGTGCGACACGTAGGCCGCAGAATTCACGCAAGTGCGTGCTGGCTGCGGCGAAAGACCAACTGGTCCCCGCCAAGCATAACAGACGCTGCGCTTGACGCGTTTGAGAGCCGATCACGCCGAGCCGACCGTCGGCAACATACTCGCCCGACAAGCAAGCGTTACAGACGAAGTAGACCCGCCGAAGTTGTACATGACCGGCCGCCGTCAGGACCGTGCGCGGCAACGCGCTTTTGTGTCTCCGTCGACGCCCGCAGTTGCATGGGCGGCGCGGAGAAGTTTTTTTTCGACGTCCTCGACCTCACGCTGCAAGGCTCCTTCCAGCGCCTGCCGCGTGAACTCCCGGCCGCGCTCCACGGCCAACGTCTCCAACCGATTCAGAACCTGCCCGTCGGGAGCGGCGTTGCCGGCAGCTTCCAATTGCTGGGCCATCGTCAGAGCCTGTTCCATCAGCAAACGTTCCAAAGGCGTCCGCGCATACAAAGCGACTGGTTCCATCCCACACCTCCGTGAAATTGCATTGGACCGAAAAAGCCAATGCCCAGTTTATCTATTTCACGCAGATGGCGCCAGAGGTATTGAACGCGCCCAATGGGGTCCGGCGCCGAAAAGTCGCCGGCTAGTTCGCCATGGGACGCCTGTTTAGCGAGCGGGGAGTTCTTGGACCCGGAGGTTCCGGAACGACAAATTGGTGGTCGGGTCGTGCCCCTGAATGATCAGCGTGCCGGCAGCCGTCCGCAGGCCTTTGCGGGGATTGGGATCAAACTCTCGGGTATCGGTCCAATCGGCCACCGGGTAGCCGTTCACCCAGGTCGCAATGTGCGGTCCGTCGGCCATGACCGTCATCGTGAACCACTCAAAATCATTCGAAACGACCTTGCGGGCATTCTGACGGCGATAGATTCCGCCGGTTCCGCAATCCATGGGCTTGGTCCGGTCCCCGTCCTTATAGCCATTCTGAATCTGGGCTTCATAACCGTTCCAGAAGTCCCCGGGAATGGAACGGAAGAAAACGCCCGAGTTGAGATGGTCGCCGGCGGAGAAGATCTCCAATTGCAGCGTGAAATCGGCGTACTGGCCAGTGCTCTCGAGCTGTCCGTTTCCGTTGGTCACGTTCAGCTCGCCCGACTTCGTGACAGAATACACACTCTTTTTGTCCGGGAAGACAGTCCAGCCGGTCAGGTCGTGGCCATTGAAGATGCTGGTCAGGCCGAGCGGCTTGAGCCGGATGTTGCGAAAGGCGATTGAGCCCGCGCGGTACTGCAAGCCAATTCGGCCGCGCCCGAGCGGCTGTGGATCGTCGTATTCGAGCACCGTTCGGCCGTCGAGCTTGACGGCAAAATGGCCCCCCTGGGCCGTGACTTCGTACGATTGCCAATCGCCGCTGGCCTGGAAGGGGCTGGCCTTCTGGCGGTTGACGAAGCTGCCGGTATAGAACGGGCTCACGTCCGGAGCCGCAATGTTCAACTCGTAGCAGTCTTTGGCCGGATCGGTCGGCTTCAGCGGTGTGCGCAGGAAGACGCCGCTATTGGTGTGGGGCGAACTGCGAAACTCCAGCTTGAGCACGTAGTCGGCGAACTCGCTGGTGGTGCAGAGCAACCCTTGCTCGCCACTGTCGGCCGAGACCACGCCCCCCTCGACGCGCCAATCGGTCTTGGCGTTGGATTCCCAACCGAAGGTCGTTTCGCCGTCGAACAGTTGCAGCCAACCGTCGCGGATTTCTTCAGGGCTCAAGGCCTCGGCGCGTGCGGCCGAGGGTATCGCGGCAGCGATCAAAGTAACGAGCAGCAGGGCAGGGCGCAGCATCAAAGATCTCCTGGGGATGTGCGCGATTATGCCCCGACCGATTCGCCAACGCAAGCGACGGCCGCGCGTCCATTGTGGTCCATTGTGTTTGCGGGGTATTCCTCAGCAGCCGCCAGGCGATCATGGACGCGAGTTCTGGAAGACGAAGAGAAGGGGCCGGAAATGAATGCGAATGCACGCGAATCGGAAATCCGGAAATGCTGACCTGCTGTTGTCCGGGCAGCTCACGAGCCGCTGCTGCCATTCCTCCATTTCCGTGCAAACGCGTTTATTTCCGGCCCCTCTCTCTTTCTGGCTCTTTTCGTTCGCAGGAAATCGCTTCGCACGCCATCAATCCGGCGGGCCGACGTCCAGACGGACTTCGAGTTGCACGTCGACCCAGGAAGAATCGCCCAGGGTCGCCGGCTCGTCAATAATGTTCCAGGCCAGGCGCAGCTCGTTGTGATCTGTCACCCGAGGCGTGATTTCCCAGGCGGCCGGCAAGTGGCTGAGCTCTGCAACCGTGCCCAAGGGCTGGCCGTTCAATTCGACGGAGAACTTTGGCCACGCAGCCTCGATCACGACGATCCACAGCGATTCTCGATAGCCCAACGGTTCGGGCCAGTTGAAACGCCTTCGCAATTCGAGGCTCCCGCGGAATTCGGCGGACACCAGGTCTTGCGAGCAGACGGGCAAGCGGACGTCGACGGCATCCGTCTCGAAGCGAGCGACCTGCCACGGCCCACGCAGGCGAATCACGTGCGCTTTGTCGCTACGTGTCATGGCTCACGCATCAGCAGCCTGGTCTGCATGATCGTGGTTCGCCGGTTCTTCGCGCGGCGGAACGACCATCGATGCGATGATCGAAGTGGCGAGAAACCCGACGATCGCCACCAAAGAGACAAAGGGGTTGGCGATCAGCGGATTCTGCGGATCGAGCACCGCTTTGGCCAGCATCTTGATGCCGACGAAAATCAGAATCCCGCTCAGTCCGTATTTGATCAGGTGGAACTTGTCCATGAAACCGATCAACAGGAAATAGAGCGCTCGCAGGCCGAAAATGGCGAACACGTTGGAGGTGAAGACGATGAACGTGTCTTCCGTCACGCCGAAAATGGCCGGCACGCTGTCGACGGCGAAGACGATGTCCGTTGTATTGACGACGACCAGCACCAGGAACAGCGGCGTGATCATCCACCGGCCGGCCTGGCGAACGAGGAACCGGTCGCCATGATCCCCCGCGGCGACGGGCAGCCAACGCCGCGACAGCCGCAGCACCAGTCCTTGCTCCGGGTCGAGCTCGTCGTCTTTCACCGCCACCATCACGCCGGTGTAGATCAAAAAGGCACCCAGCAGGTAGAGCGTCCATTCGAATTGGTGAATGATCGTGGCCGCGGTCAGGACGAACGCCAAACGGAGAAAAATCGCGGCCAGGATGCCCCAGAATAGAACCCGGTACTGGTACTTGGGGGGAACGCGGAAGTGCCGGAAAATGACGACGAACACGAACACGTTGTCCATCGACAGCGACCATTCCACCACGTAGCCGTTGATGAATTCCAGTGCTTTCTGCATGCCAGTTGCCGGGCCGTAGAGCCACCGCACCAGGCCGCTGAACAGCAGGGCCAGGAAGCACCAGAACAACGTCCAGAAGGCGGCCTCGCGTGTGGAAGTTTCCCGCGAAGTGCGATGTACCAGGCTCAGGTCGAGCGCAAGCATCGAGATGACGAAGGCGCCGAACGCAAACCAGTACCAGAGGGGGATTGCAACCAAGGGATGTTTTTTCGGCTTGGGGTGGCGAGGGCTAGCATCAGGAACGGCCCCGAAGCCGGGGTTCCGAGCGACCCATCATAGGTTGTGCCTCTTAGCCAGGCAATCGCACCGTGCCCTCGTCGGGTGGGAACGCGACGTTGCCAGGATCGCTCGCCCGTCCACGGCAACCTTTGCAGCGGTTGCACATTTGCGGTAAATTCAAGTATCGCTTGGGGATGAAGTTTATTGCACGGGGGCTGAACGTGGGGCTTGCGCGGTGGGTTGCGCGAGTGCGGTCGGCCGCTCGCAAGGCCGACAGAAGGTTTGGAACATGAAGAGGGCGTTCGCGGCTTGTCTGGTGGGAGGAATCCTGGTCGCGGCGGGGTCGCTCCCCGCGATCAGCCTGGCGCAGAGCCCAGCGGCGCCTACCGGCGGGATCGATGCGGCCGGGCGCCAGTACGCTGCCGCCGCCGCGTTGCAGAACCGTCAGCAGTATGAGCTGGCCGCCGAAGAATGGGCCCAGTTCATCAAGAAGTACCCGCAGGATTCGCGCGCCGGTCGGGCTCGCCACTACTGGGGATTGTGCCAACTCAAGAACCAGCAGTTCGCCGCTGCCGCCCAGACGTTTTCGGCGCTGGTGTCTGCCGCCGGCAAGCTGCCGGCCGACGCGCTCAAAGTCGAACTCGAGGGCGGGGCGAAGGTCGATCTGCTCGAGCCGACCTACCTGTACCTTGGCCTGGCCCAATACAACGCGGCTCAGGCCAGCAACGATCCGGCCCAACAGCAGCAACTGCGCCAGCAGGCGGCACAATCGTTCGCCACGCTGGTGCAGAAATACCCGCAGAGCAAATACCTGGCCCAAGGGCTGTTCTACCAGGGTGAGGTTGCCTATGCGCAGGGCCAGAAGCAACAAGCCGCCGCGGCGTATACGCAGGTCGTCGAGCGCTTCCCGCGCGACGATCTGGCGCCCGATGCGACCTATGCCCTGGGCGTGACGCAGGAAGAGTTGGGCCAGGCCGGCCGCGGCAGCCAAGACGTTCGCTTCGTTCCTGCAAAGCTTTCCCAACAACGCACTCGGCGCCGAGGTCGAGATTCGTCAGGCCGACGCCCTGTTGGCGCAGGGTCAGGCCGCCGCCGCCGAGCGGCAGTTCGCGGCAGTTGCTGCGCGGCCCGGTTTCAAGTTGGCCGATTACGCCACGATGCGGCAGGGAGCCTGCCTGTACGAAATGAAACAATACGCCCAAGCGGCGGCAATCTTCGATTCCGTGCCGCAGAAGTTTCCCGATTCGAAGCGGCGCATGGAAGCCTCGCTCGAAGCTGGCAAGTGCTACTATCTGGCCGGCAAGTTTACCGACGCCATCACGGCGCTCGACAAGGCGCGCCTGGCCGGCGGCGACAAGGCGCTCGACGCCACGCATTGGCTGGCTCGCAGCTATCTGGCCAACAAGGAGCCGCAAGCGGCAGCCCGGCTACTCGACCACCTGGCAGGCACGGCGACCGGCCCGCTGGCCCTGCAATTGGAACTCGATCGGGCTGACGCCCTTTACGACGATCCGCAAACTCGTCGCCAGGCCCTGGATCGTTACGCGGCGCTGGCCGAGCAGCATCCCACGAGCGACATCGCCCCGCAGGCCCGCTATCTGGCGGCCTACGCGGCGTTGGAATTGCACGACTACGATCGCGCCGCTCGGGAAGCGAAGGCGTTCATCACGCGCTATCCGCAGCAGCAATTGCTGCCCGACGTGCTCTACGTCGAAGCCGAGAGCCGATTGTTGCAGAGCCAGTACGCTGACGCCGAACGCTTGTACCGCGAGTTGCTGGAGAAATATCCGGATCGCAGTGAAGCCGAACTTTGGAACGTGCGCCTGGGCTTGGCGCTGTATATGCAACACAAGTATCGCGATGCGTCCGCGGTTCTCGATTCGATTGCCAAATCCAAATCGAATTCCGACACGGCCGCCGAAGCCCGTTACCTGCTGGGCGTCAGCGCCACGGGCCTCGAACAACACGCCGATGCGGCCCGCTGGCTGCAGGCCTCGCTCGACACGAATCCGAAATGGCGGCAGGCCGACGAAACGCTGCTGGCGTTGGCCCAGGCCTACCGGCAGTTGGATCGCATTGCCGATGCCCGCGCAACTGGATCGGATCGTCAAGCAATATCCGCAGAGCGGCCTGCTCGATCGCGTCTATTTACGAGCGGGCGATTACGCGTTCGCCGCCAAGAACTATCCCGCGGCCGAAGCGGGTTACCGCCATCTGATCGACGATATGCCCAAGAGCCCGTTGGTGCCTCAGGCGCTGTATGGCCTGGGTTGGACGCAGTTGGAACGAGGCGACGCGTCGGCCGCGGAGAAAACGCTCGACCGTCTGATCGCTGCCGGCCCGGCATCGGCCGGGCTCGAGCCGCGGGCGCGTACGTTCGGGCTCGCGCCCGACAGCAGTTGAAAGAGTTCGCCCCGGCGGTCGACGATTTGCAGGCATTCTTGAAATCGAAACCTTCGACCACCGACAAGTCCGACGCGCGCTATCTGCTCGGTCTTTGTCAGACGGGTTTGAACAAGCCGGGTGACGCCGCCAAAACGTTCCGCGAATTGCTGGCCGATGATCCTCGCTACGCCGCGGCCGACAAGGTTCTTTACGAACTGGCATGGGCCCAAAAAGCCGACGGCCACGAGTCAGACGCCGCTGAGAGCTTCGCCCGGCTGGCCAAGGCTCAGCCCAGCAGCCCGCTGGTGGCTGAAAGCCTGTACCACGTCGGCGAGCATTACTATCAAAAGCAGGAGTACAAGCAAGCGGCTAGCGCCTTCTACGACAGCATGCAGAAGGCCGGCAAGAGCGACTTGGGCGAGACCGCAGCCTACAAGCTCGGCTGGGCCTATTACCGCCAGGGGGAGTATGACCACGCTCGCCAGACGTTCGCCTTCTTGCGTGGCACGTATCTTACCAGCGAGTTGAGTTCGGACTCGGCCTTCATGGAGGGCGAATCGCTGCTCAAGCTCGAGAAATACAAAGACGCCATCGCCGCGTATGCCCAAGTCAAGAAGCCGAAACGAGCTGACCTGTCGGTGTTGGCACTGCTGCACGCCGCCCAGGCCCAGGAGCAACTTCAGCAGTGGCAGCCGGCGCTGGAATTGCTCGACGCAGCCCGCAAGGCGGACGCCAAAGAACAGTATTCGCCGGAGATCCTCTACGAACAAGGCTGGGCCAAACAGAACCTGGGTCGCGCGGATGAAGCCTTGGCGTTGTACGAAGACGTTACCGGCCGTAGCGACGGCGAGGTCGCCGCTCGGGCCAGGTTCATGATCGGTGAGATATACTTTGAGAAGAAGGAGCACAGCGAAGCGATCCGCAACTTCTTCAAGGTGGCCTACGGCTACGCTTTCCCCGAGTGGCAGGCTGCGGCGCAATACGAAGCGGGCCGCTGCTTCGAAGTGTTGGGCAAGACCGATCAGGCCCGGCAGTCGTACCAGGAAGTCGTGCAGAAGTACCCTCAATCGAGCAAAGTCGGCCCGGCCAAAGAACGGCTGGCGGCGCTCGGAAAATAGTCCAGTTTTGCGCGTCAATTCATAGTTTGCAATCGTGCGCTGGCGACGCACGGTGCGCGAATCACCGCGCTTTGGTTGCCGCGTCGCCTTTCGAAATTGCGAGGTCATGTCATGTGCAGGGATTGGTTCTCGTCCGCTGGCCTTCGTAGGGCGCTCGTCGGCGGTTGCTGCTGCCTGCTGGCGGCCATACTCGTCGCCTTGCCGGCGGCAAGCGTGAGCCATGCCCAGAAAAGGAAAGAGCCGGAAAAGAAAGAGCCAGCCAAAAAGAACAACACCAAGCCGGCCAAGAACGACGAAGCCGATCGCCAGTTCGCCGATCGCATGGCCGCAACCGACGAGCAACCGGCCGGCCCGGGACAGCCTGCGAATCCGCCGGGTATGGTCACCGCCGAGCCGCCGAACTTGTTCGTGCTGTGGTGGGAGGGCGGGCCGATCATGTATCCGATCACCGCCATGTCGTTCCTGGTCGTGCTCTTCGCCTGTGAGCGGTTCTTGGGTCTGCGGCGCGGCAAAGTCATTCCGCGCAGGCTGACTCGCGAATTGAACGAAATGGCTGCGCGGCCCGGCGGCATCGATCCGCGGCAGGCTTTTCAGCTTTGCAAGCAATACCCTTCGACGGCTGCCACCGTGTTGAACGCGGTATTGCAGAAAGTCGGCCGGCCGCACTTGGAAGTCGAACGGGCGATGACCGACGCCAGCGAACGCGAAGCATCGAAGCTTTGGAAGAACGTCCGCCCAATCACCCTGGCGACGACGATCGCTCCGCTGCTGGGCCTGTTGGGAACGGTCGAGGGCATCATCCTCTGCTTCTTCACCACGTCGCATCTGCCCCCCGGCGCGAACAAGACGCAATACCTGGCGGCCGGCATCTACATGGCCCTGGTGTCGACGTTCGGCGGGCTGGCCGTCGCAATCCCCTCGGCGATGCTCGCGCATTATTTCGAAGGGCGCATCCAATCCCGCTTCCGTCAGATCGACGACCTGCTGCTCGGCATCATGCCGCAATTGGAACGTTTCGAAGGCAAGGTGCGCATTGCGCGTGGCTCGGCGGATCACGGCGAACCGTCATCGCGCTCCGGCGGCGAATCTCAACCCAAGCGTCAGCCCGTTCCTGGAAGCTAGTGCCATGGCCGTGAAAATCAACAAGGGCGTGTCGTTCAGCAACATCAACGTCACGCCGATGATCGATTACCTGCTCTTCCTGCTGATCTTCTTCCTCGTCACCACGACGTTCGAGGAGACGGAGCGCGAGATGAACGTTGTGCTCCCCGAAGCCAGCGAGGCCATGCCGCTCACGGCTCGGCCCAAGGAGGTGTTCGTCAATGTCGATCGGCAAGGGAACATCATGATCGCCGGCGAGCGGTTGAACGAAGCCCAATTGCTGGCCGTGTTGCAACAGGCCGCGGCCAACAACCCTGACCGGCAATCCGTGATCATCCGCGCCGACAAGCACTGTATGTTCGAGTCGTTGATGGTCGTCATGAATGCCTGCAACAAGGCGAAGATTCGCGATTACCGCGTGACGGTGCTGGAACCAAAGGCCTAGGCGCGATTGATCGCGCTCGGGGAAGCACGTCGCAAGCGACGCGGCGAAATGGGTTGGTTCGTCATTTAGCATTTATCATTCAGCATTTATCACTTCTTCTTCATGTCTCCCCAGCAAACCACAACTCGCCGCGGACTGCCGCCAGGCGTCGAGGATTTCGACGACCCGGTCTGGCCGGTGAATCTGTTGTTGCTGCTGTTGGCTAGTTTCATTGCCGGTCTGATCGTTGCCCAGGGCGATTTCGAAACGCCCGATCCGCTCCACAACGGTTATTTTCACCTGGCCGTCGTCGGCTGGCTGGCGCTGTTGCTGTCGTTGGCCTCGGCCTTCCTGGGCCGTGTCGTCCAGCGGCGGATTCAGATCGCTATCCTGCTGAGCATGCTCGTCCATTTGGGCGTGTGCTGGGGCATGCGCGAGTACCGGCTCCCGGTCGTGCAGCCGGAATTACTGACGAAGACCGAGCCCGTCACGCTGCCGCCGCGGGCCACGCTTCCCGAATACCGCGTCCGCGTTCCGACCGAACGCATGACGACCGAGAAAAAAGAAGAGTTTGAAAAGCCGCTGGCGACCGACTTGCCCGACACCGACGTGCCCGACGTCAAACGACGTGCCGCATCGGCCGGCAAGCGCAGCGGGCCAAGAAGGAAGACGAGTTGGCCTCGATCCAGCCCAAGCCGATCGATCTGACGCGGGCCGAAGTGTCCGCTCCGCGCCGCGCCGATCATCTGCCCGGCCCCGAGCGGAGCCGCCAGCAGCCGGCTCACGTCGAGCCTGCCGAGCAGGTTCCGCTTGCCAAGCTGCCGACCAGCGAAGCGAAACGCGCGGGTCGGCCCGAGGCGGCCGACGACGTCCGCCGCCAGCCGACCGAGTTAGCTCGTGTCGAACGCCGCTCGGCAGAAGCACCGCTCGATCGTCCGAATTTGCAACCTGATTTGCACGGGCCGCAGCAAGCGGCCGGTCCGCGGCCGGTGTTGGCCAGTACCGCACCGCTCACTCCAGCCCGTGGCTTGCGTCCCGATTTGCCGGCCTCAATTCCCATTCGGCCCGAGCTGATCGGCTCACCGGCGGCCGGCTCGAAGCCCGGCCCAGGCGGTGGTTCGCTCGAGGCCGGATCAGCAGGCCCGCAAAAGGCGAACGCCGGCGCACCAATCTCCTCGGGGCCGCCGAATTTTGGCGACAGTTCGCAGCCTTTCACGCCTGGTCTGCCCGGTGGCGCGAACTCTCCGGGACCACGGCGCGACACAGCTTCCGCTCCGCCTGGGGCAGGTGAAGGAACTGGTTCTCCCGGCTCGCTGGCTCGTTCGACGACCGGCCGCGGAATTCCGATGGCCTCGGTTCCGGCCAGCGAGACCACGCTGCCGATCGCCGGCGGCGGGCCACCGGGCTCTGGAATCTCGCGTGGCGGTTCGGGTTCGGCTGGCAACGGATTGCGAACGTCCGGTGATGGAATGGGCCTCGATGATTCGGCCTCCGCGCCTGGTCGCGGTTATACGCCCGGAGGCGGACGCGGTGTGGTCGCCGGAGGCGTGCCGGGATCGGCTCCCGGCGACGGCTTTGGATCAGGCGAAGGGTTGGGCTCGGGCTCGGGTCCAGGAGCAGGAATTGGCCCTGGCTCTAGTCTTGGGATTGGAACCGGCAGCGGCTTTGGACTGGCAACAGGTCGTGGTCTTGGCCGAAGTGCGGCAGCCGGCGCTGGCGATCAGCCTTCGCTGGGGGGCGTGGCTTCGGGTTCACCTTTGGGACGTAGCGGCAACGGCGGTGGCTTGCCCTCGGGCATCGGCAGCGCAACGGTTCCCATCGGCCCGATTGGCTCGAGCGCCGGCGTAGAATCGGGCCTCGCCAGCAGCGGACCTGCATCGCGCGGCAGCGGTTCGGGCACGCTCGGCGGCCGTTTTGAAGGCGATGACGAGATTGGACCCCAGCCTCACATGGCGGCTGGGCTACCGGTTGGAGTTCCCGGGCTGGGCGGGCCGGGCGGTGTTGGCGGGCCCGGCGATCGGCCCAGTGTGGATGCCGGAATTCCCAGCCCGCGAGCGCGTCCGCAGAGCGAGGTGGTCAGCTCGGGCGGTGGGCGATTGATCCTGGAAAAGGCCGGCGGGCAGGCCACGATCGATGGTCGCGTTCGCGACACGGCGGTCGAAGGGCTCAAGCAGCGTGACCGCCAAGGACGCGGCGCAATTGCCGAGGCCCGCGGCGGGTCGGAAGGGACCGAGAAGGCCGTCGAGCGGGGCCTCGATTTCCTGGCCCGGCACCAATCGGCCGACGGCAGTTGGAGCTCTGCACGATTTCGCCGCCGGGCGGGCGTATGAAAACCCAGGGCAAGCCGCCATGCAATCGAACACGGCCGGCACCGGCCTGGCGTTGCTCTCATTCCTGGGCGCCGGCTACACGCACACCGACGGCAAGTATCGCAGCGTAGTTGCGCGCGGGCTCAGCTATCTGCTCGCGCATCAAAAGGCCAGTGGCGATCTGTTCTCGCCGCTCGACCCGCGGTCGACCCAGAACGTCTGGCTCTATAGCCACGGCATCGCATCGATTGCCTTGTGCGAAGCGTACGGCATGACGCGCGAAGCTCGCCTGCGGCAGCCGGCACAACGGGCCTTGGACTTCATCGTCGCGTCGCAGTCGACCGAAGAAGGAGGCTGGCGCTACACGCCCGGTCATGGCAGCGACACGTCAGTCTCCGGCTGGCAGGTGATGGCGCTCAAGAGCGGCGAACTCTCGGGGCTCTCCGTTCCCGCCGCACTGCTACGCGCTGGTCACGCGCTGGCTCGATCACGCCCAGGGAGCCGGCGGCGATCCGTCGCGGTATGCGTATCGGCCCAATTCGACGCAGGCCCATCAGCGCGAGCCCAGCCGCGTGATGACCGCCGAGGCCTTGCTGATGCGGCAATACCTGGGCTGGCGGCGCGACACGCCCGACATGATCGAAGGCGCCGATGTGGCTGCGCACCAATCCGCCGCAGTATGGCCAGCCCACGACGTCGCAACCCAGCGGCGATCGCGACGCCTACTACTGGTACTACGCCACGCAGGTGATGTTCCAGATGCAGGGCGATTATTGGCGTGAGTGGAACGAGCGGTTGCAGCCGCTGGTCTTGGATAGCCAGGTGACCGAGGGGCCGCTGGCCGGCAGTTGGGATCCCCAGCTTCCGGTGCCCGATCGCTGGGGCTACTGGGGCGGGCGGCTGTACCTCACCAGCATGCACCTGCTGATGCTCGAGGTCTATTATCGCCATCTGCCGATCTATCAGAATCTCGACCGCAGCGCCGAGATTCAATAGTGCTGAAATTAAACAGTGCTGAGACTAAACAGCAAGGGACGAAGCCTCGCGCCGCGAAACCTCGTCCCTCGTCGATAGCGGCGTGTATCTACCGTGCTTCTAAGTTTCTACCAGCCCATGACACGCTGGTTCTACCAGCCCATGACCATGTTCGACTCGATCACCTTGCGAGCTCGTTCCAGGTCGGAGCCGGTCTCGTGCATGTACAAGCGGATGGCATGCACTTTGTCGCCGGCGGCCTTCGACAGGCAATCGCGGGCCGTATGGCAAGGATCGGTCTTCTGATTGGCGATCCCCAAGGCACTCTTGGAAATGACCCAGGTGTCGCGGGGCCGTTTGGTCAGGCGCAGCACCTTTTCGTGTGGATAGGCGTCCTGAACCACGTCCGCCGCAGCATCCTGGTCCTGAGCCCAGGTGATGATGATGTGCGACTCCGTTTCAACTTCGAACAGTGGCATCGAGACTTCCCCCTTTCGCAAATACTTCGGGTGAATGGGGACGGAAAAGAAGCGCACCAGAGCAGGCGTCTCTATTCGCTGATGGTAGGCCTCGGGCCCTGGCTCGTCAACCTGCCGCACCCCCAACGGGGATCGGTTCTGGCGAAATCCTGCACCAAAATGCCGGGCATTCGCCAATTGCCGAACAGGCCGGTTCCGGGCCCAGGGCAAACTTTGCGGCTGCTGGCAATCCGCACCCGGCGGCCGGCGATTGCCGTTATGGCACTCGAATTCGATAGCGCAACTAGCTCCGGGACAGAGCTTTCCATAATCGTTGTCAGTCGCTCGGTCGGGCAGCAGGTGCCTTGATCGGAACAAATTGCCCGATTTTAGGCCTTCTCACCAGATCGAACGGTGCGCCGCACGGTAGATCGTCGAATCAGTAATTGCTTGGCGGCGTTCTCGCTGCTCGATGGGCGTGCCGGGCCGCACGGTGTAGGTTGCGGTGCTCATGGAGTCAGCTTCTTTGCGAGCTATTCGGGCGCGGCGTAACCGCAATCATTGTGCAGGCCAGTCACTTGCGATCCGAGACGGGCCATTTGGACGCGGGACGCAATTGCCATCCAGCAGGATAAGGTATTCGAGACGTCCACGGCCGCGGCTTGAATGTGGACATAGTTTTATATATTATTGAATTCAATCGGTGAACATTTCGCCGGGCACGGTCGCCAAGAGTGACCGGGGTATCCGAAGAGCTCGACGCAGACAACGAGTATCCAGAGAGCCCGTAGTTGGCTTGCGCTTTCAAGCGCACGCCGACTACGGGCTCTTTTTTTGTACCTATGAGAGGAGTTTGTCGTATGAATTGCAGTCCACGAGACAACATCGGTCCACAACTGGAATGGTTGGCACAAATCTCAACGCGCCATGCGGACGAGCTTCGCAACTACTAAAGCGCAGAGGGCCAGGCACGCCACGACCGTGAGCGTCTTGAGTGGCTGGCGGATGTTTCGGACGAACATCGGCGGCAGTTGCACACGTTATTACGTGAGGAAGTGGAGGAGCGGGAATCGCAGCAGGGCCGCGAGCGGGCTTACGAAACTTCCTTCGTGCAAGAGATTTGGGACTCCTCGAAGCATCCGCGGCTGGGCGCTCCACCCAACGCGGGCTGGTGGGCAACGACCGGCAGCCCGGGTTCCGGCTCGGCGCCCAAGTCGAACATCAGCGCTGCGTCGATTCGAAGCGCTGCGAGTCGCGCCGCTCAACCTCCCATGGCGCTCGCGGCTGTCGGCGGCGCCGCATCGCCGGCTGGGCCTGGGTTCGGCGTACCCGGCGCCTCGTTGCCGAAAGTCGGCACGGGAGTCGGGTCGGGCGCCGGAGTCGCGGCAGGCGTGGCCGCTGGCAGTCTCGCGGCTGGAGCTCGCAACGCGAGCATGGGTGGCTACTGGTCGCGCATCCCCGGTACTCAGGCAATGCCAAGCATTTGGGCCTATGAGCTCGATAAGCGCGTTCGAGCCGGGCAGCTTTCGCACGAGGACGCCGTCGGGATCTTCAACACGGCCGTGTTGGGTGCCCAAGCCCAGGACTTTAAACCCACTGGCGATAGGATGTCGGCCGTTCACAAGTCTTCGGTTGATTTCTTGGGTCAAGCCGAGGCGGTATACTTTGCAAGGAAGAAACAGAAGGCTGGATCACTGGACGCGTCAAAGCCCGGGGCCTACCGCGATTCTGGGGGCCGTGTCTTCCCGACCGAAAAGAACTCCGGATTAAAGGGCGAAGCACTTCGTAAGGAGCAGGAGGAATTCTTCGAGCGAGGGATTTCTAGGGTAAAACTGCTGATGAGCTACGTGGGCAGGCGCACGTGGCCGGCGTGGAACGAGTTGGCCGTCCCGACTTGCCGGATCGGCTAGACGACCCAGAAGCTGAGGCAGCTTTGCAGCGGGCGTTGAAAAAGGATCAAAAATAGTCGAGGGCTAAGAATTGGCCAAGAGCTTGACAGAGCGACCCTGTTGCCCTCCGCGAAGTGAACAATTATAGAGTACAGCCGTCGATTTTTTCTTGTGAAGAATGCATAATCGATTAGGCGAGGTACCCATATCTATCGATTGGATTTGTTAGCGCCCGGTGGTTACTATTCGCGGTGTACCGAGCGCACGAAGTCGAGGGCGAGCAGGAGTGTCTCGCAGCCAGCTATCAAGGAATCAGAACCTTTTGTTGCAGCAGGCAGCGGAGGCCTATAAAGCTTCAGGAACCGACGAATGAGCGCCGGCGCAATTCACGTCACCGGATCCATCCGCTTAATTCTCCGATTCTAAAGACCCACGGGCCGGAGCACCCAGCCGTTCGCGCGCTCCAGCGGCACGCTGAGGCGCGCGACATTTGCGTTTGCAGGGAAATTGAATGGCCCCGTCTCGGGAACCGCGCGATCGAGCAGGAGTGGGTCTCTGCAACTGACCAGCGGGTTTGGCGTTTCTCGGGATTTGCATACGCGTTTATTTCATTCGACCTCGTGCTCAGCGAGTGGCTCCCTGGCGGGCAAACCCGGTTAAACCCGTTTGAAGAGGACTTCCTGCAGGAACTTCCGCGGCTACGGACGCTACTCGACGAATGCGAGGCCGCGGCAAAAGTTGACGCCAACGACCGCGTTCTGCCATTGATTTCCAAGGCACGCGAATTCTTAGATGCGTATGAACATTCGATTATCGCCAGGGTCGGGCTGATCGTCGTAAAGCGTGCCGATCGCCATGTCGTCTCGCTGTGGGGCGCTGGCAAGCACAAGGATCAAAACAGTTAATTCCCCGAGCTAGGGCTCGGCCGGCGGTTAGTGCTGAGCTGGCTGCGTTTCCCGCCAACGTGCCAGCACTTGCACCTGTGTGGCCGTGCCGGTCGTGCCGAGTTGCTGCACGGTGATCGAAGCCACCAGGTTGCCCACGGCGGCCGCTTCCACGGGCGTGGCCCCGGCCAGTAGCGAGGCCACGGTGCCAGCCGTGGAACTGTCGCCGGCTCCGACCGTGTCGACCGGTCCGTGGACCGGATAGCTCGACACCTCGACCGGTTCGGCGCCGGGCGCACGACCAGGCTTCCCTTCTCGCCCAACGTGCAGAATAGCGGGCGGCCCGTGCGTCGCGACAACTCCAGAGCCGCTTCCCGCGCCACGCCGGGCAGATTCTTGTCCGATTCGGGCCGGCCGAGCGCGGCCAGGCATTCGCCGACGTTCGGCTTGAGCGTGCCGTAGTCGAACAGCCCGATCTGCCGGCGGCTATCGACGAAGATGAGCTTGTCCGGGTTGCGACGCGCCAGTTCGCCCAACTGCCGGCGGACGCGCCGGTGACCACGCCCCAATCAGGTTCGTTCACCTGGTCGAGCACGATCAATCCGTCGGTGGCGAGGAACACTTCGGTCGTATGTTCGATCAGCCGGTCTTCGGTTTCGCGGCCCAGCGGGGCGCGGTTGCGCAGGTCGAGCCGATTCAACTCGTGCCACACGCCGTCGGCCGCGCGTTGCATGGGCTTGGTGTACGTCGGCGTCAACCGCGCCGCGTCGCGCAGCAGGTGCGTCGTATCGACCGGCAGCGCCGCCAGGCTCTTGACCAGATCGAAGGCCTGGCCATCGTCGCCCAGCACGGCGACCGGCACCAGCCGCCCCACGCCCAGGGCGGCCAGGTTGTTCATCACCGTCCCCAGCGCTCCCGGATAGTTGCGGATGCGCGTGATCTGATAGGCTTCGAGCCCGGTCTCGATCGACAGCTCGCGCAGCTCAGGATCGAGGTCCAAGTAGCGATCGAGGAACAGGTCGCCCAACAGGCCGATGGTCCGATCCTTGAACCCGGCGAGGAGCGTTTCGAGGCGCTGGAGCGTGATCATGACTAGCGGTTAGGGATTTGGGACAAGAGGTTAGGGGCGAGGGCAACCGTCGGAACTCGGTGTGCCATTGGCTCCGCCAGTGCTTTTTTGAGCGACCAGCTTGTAGTTGAAGTCTTAGCCAGAATCGCACTGGCAACACATTCTCAAAGGCCCAAGACCTTCAGCAGTTCGTCCTGGCAGCGGTAGTCGCCAATGATGATGTCGGCGCCGGCGCGAATCAAGCGGTTGCGTTTCCACTCGTTGATCCCCTGGCGAGTTTCTTCCTCGCTGGCCACGCCTACGGCCACGCCGCCGTTCTTGCGGGTCTCTTCGATTTCGACGTAGCCGTCGCCAAAGGCCAGCAGTTGATGCCCGGAGACTTTCATGTCGGCCAGGATGCGGTCGATGATCATGGCCTTCGAGAAGTTGTTGTAATTGTCGAGCGCCCCGTAGATGTGCGGGCCAAAGAATTGATCCAGCTCCAGAGCCTTGACTTCGTCTTGGACGTACTTCAGATCCGTGCCCGAGGCCAGATACAGCGTCACTCCGCGGGCTTGCAACTGCTCGAGCAGCCGGCGACTGCCGGGCACGGTCAGGTCGTCGGGATCGATCGAGCCGTCTTTCAGGCCGTCGACGCGGTGGCTGATTTGCTCCCACAGCAGATCGTGGTACTGGTGCTTGTATTCGAGCGGCTCGCGCGGCTGGCCGCCGCGCTCGCGGACCTGCTCAGCCAGGTGAATCATCTGGAAGATCGTCTGCTTGCCGTTGAGCCGCATGACGAATTCTTCGACGTGCGCATGCAGTTGGTCGCGGGTCTCGCTGGTGCCGGTCTCGGCCAGCACGTCGATCATCATCGGAATCATCACCGCTTGCCAATTGCGGCGGATCAGGGAGAGCGTGCCGTCGAAGTCGAACATGGCGGCCTTGAATTCGCCGCGGGGAAAATCAGGTCGCAGGATTTCGATCGGACGATCGTTGAGCACGGATTCTGACATAGTGAATCTTCGGGGCAGGAGGGGCTTCGGGCGGTTAACGCAAACCAGCCCTACTTATACCTCAAACCGTGCCGAATCGCAGGGGGGCGACGGCTCATTTCCTCCCGGCTTTTCGCTTCTCAGCCTCTAAGCTTTGCTCGCGATGCTCCCGCTCGCAGGTTCGTTTATTGGCCTCGTTGATTCTGCATGCGCAGTGGCCCGGCGTCTCGTCCTTTGGGCTGCATGTTTGAACTCGCGAATGGCCAGCGGCTGTGCTATAACCAGCCGTAGAAGAAACCATCACGCTTTTCGCCATCTTTGCAAAGGATTAATTGCCATGGGTAAGGGAAACCACAGCCAGAAGAACGACAAGAAGTCCAAGAAGCCGAAGCAGGATAAGAAGAAGGTCGACACCAAGGCGATCATTACGAAGCGCTAATTTCCGGCTTCCCTTGGCGACGACAAAAAGGATGGCGACAACCAACCAGACGGCCGGCCGCAAAACGGCCGGCCGTGCGCGTAAAGCGGCCGGTGTTTTTATTGCGTTCGGGGGAGTTGTCCTCCTGGTCCTCGTTCCGCTGGCCGGTGGCGCTGTCGATGCGCCGACTAAGTCGCCAGCTCCGACGGCCGCCGCGCCGGCACCGATGATCTACGGGGTCGATGATCTACGGGGTCGATGATCTACGGGTCGTCGAACGCCGCAGGCCCCCCCGAGATGGCTCAAGCCATCGGCCCGATCGCCTCACAGATTGCTCATATTAACCTGTGATTTCCTGGCGATTTGCTAGCGGTCTACGGACCTCTACGTCCCGGCCGCACATGCGCCCCGACGGTTTGCTTGACCCCGCAAATCCGTAGGGTTAGGTTGGCTCCAAGAGGCGGTTGTCGACGTGAGCAGTTTTGCGACGTCATTCTTTTCAACTCTCTCTCTCGTCTCTCGAAAGGGGTATGCCATGCGTGGGCTTCGAGCATTCGCCACCGTGTTGGTTGTCTTGGGATTCGTGGCCGTCGGGCGCTGGGCAGGCGCTGAAGAGGCCGCCAAGTCGAAATTCACGTTCCAACTGCCCTACTCGGTTGAGAAGCGCATTCTCCCCCCTGGACGTGCGCCGCACGGCCCAGCGGCAAGGAGGCGTTTTCCGATGCCAACGCCCGAAAGACCGTGCATGACGGCGTGGTCCTCATCGGGGGCGCAGTTAACAAAGGCAATGGCTACAGCATGTCCGCCGACGGTACCGGTTTCGTGATTTGCGCCGGGAACGGTTGGTGGCGACCAATTCGCATGTCGCCGACATCTATCACTTGCTCGGCCGATTGCAGGTCATGGCCAATGGGCAGCCGACCGTCTACGAAGTGGATCGCATCTGGTACCATCCGGCCGTACTTCGCGAAGCCGACGATAAGATTGTCGCATCGACCGATCCCAGCGTAGGCGAAGTCTACTCGGAATGCCCGGATGTGGCCGTACTGCATCTGGCGGGCGACGCCGAGCTCCCCGCTGAGTTGCCGTTGGCGGATTGGGACGAGGTCAAGGATTTATTTGCCCAGCCGACGGCCATGTTGGGATTCCCCAGTTACGACACGGATTGGCTCGATAAGGGAGGTAATATCCCCGAAGCGACCTACCGTGAGGGCGTCATCAGTCGGCAGACGGACTTCAGCGACAGCGATTCCGTTCCGATTCAGCTCTTGCAGCGTCTGGCTCATACGATGGGGAGTTACCCGGGGTTCAGCGGCTCACCCATCGTTCTGCCCAATGGCCACGTGATCGGGTTGAACAATAGCGGTTCGGCAAGGACCGAAGGGAGCAGGACCGAGAACCTGTCGTACGGAATTCGCATTGACTGCCTGTGGGAATTGTTGGCATATCACGGTTTGGACTCGAAAGTGGCGATTCCCGTGGACGTCGCCAGCCTGAATCTGGACCGTTTCAGCCAGAGCTCCGAGGCCGTCGAGGCCTTGGCCACGCTGAACAAGGCGCGTGATCTGGTGGCCCAGGCGACGATTGACTTTGGCGAACACAATTATCAGTCGGCCATGAAAGCAGCCAAGCAGGCTTCCGACGTGCTATTGAAGTTCACCCCGGCGTACAAGATGCAGGCCGAGATCTGGGAATACTATACCCTGCAACCAGATGTTTCCGACAATGCCAAGCTCGAATTCTGGATCAGCGCCGAAGACTGCCGGCACGCCGTGGTCATCCTCGAGCCGTCGGTCGATAACAACCTCAATTGGCTTCGTGCGCAACAGACGATCAAGATTTTGAAAGATGGGAACGCGCTCGACGACAAGATCAATCAGGCGCTGACCGATCTGGCCGGCATCGACAGCCTCGATGAAGTCCAAACCGCAGAGCTCTCGTGGTTGCAGTCGCGTGGCGCAGGACGATGCCAAGGCCATGCAACTGATCAACGCCGCGATCAACGCTTTTCCGTATCGTGGTGAGTACTATCTGCAGCGCTCGGCGCTGTATGGCAAGGCCGGAAATCAGGCCAGTGCGGCGGATGATGCGAACCAGGCCCAGTCTTGGTTCGCGTCGCATTACAAGATCCAGGAGTGTTTGGGCCTGACGATGAAGGGCGACGTCGATTCCGATGATGCCTCGATGAAGCAAGGGATTCAACAACTTACGGACTTGTCCGCGGCCACGGCTTGGACCTGGTACGAACCGATATGGGATTTGGGTCTGGCCTATAGCGAAGTGGACGACGAGGCCAACGCGGTTCAATATCTCACCAAAGCCTTGGCCGCCGCGCCCGCCCGAGTGAAGTGGCAAGTCCAGCGCGATTTGAACCTGGCTCGCTACGAGCTCAAGAAGGGCGTCGTTATCAAGGACGAGAGCAACAACTAAAGTTGTTCGCCCTGTGTTGCTGGTTTGGATCAGGTTCTTGGCTTGGATCAGCGGGCAGCCCAGCGTACTCCGCACCGTACGCGGTAGCGCTGCGTGCCCGCTGGCCCGAGCAGTTTTCGTCTTCAGCACCGGGATTGGTTCATGGCGCTGACGGTTCACTTCCAGGACGGCCCGCTCGCGGGTCAGCCGCTGTTTTTCGAAGACAAGTTCGAGCGCGTCAGAATCGGTCGTGATTCGGAGCGGTGCCAGATCGTCCTGCCCGCCGACCAGGTCGTGGTCGGGGGCGAGCACTGCTCGATCGTCCGCCAGGACGGTAACGTCTACGAAGTCTGGCCTACGCCCAATCACCGCTTGTTGATCAACGGCAAGGAAGTTGCCGACTGCCTGCCATTTCGCTTCGAGCATTCGGTGAGATTGCAATTGGGTTGCGGTGGTCCACAGTTGCTGGCCGACGTGGGCCGTACGACCAGGCTTCCGCCCACGATCGGCAAGGTTGATTTGCCCGGCGAGCGGGAGCTCCTCGAAAAGGAGCGAGCACGACGACGCCAAGCGATCTTCGGCGCCGGCTGCTTCGCCGTGGGCCTGGTGTTGATCTTGGCCGTGGTCTGGAGATCCTTCGACCACCGGATGGCCGCGCTGGAACGCGAGACGGTCGACCTCAAGTCGCTCACGGGTCAAGAGCTCGCCTTGCTGCGAGCCGTGCAGGCTGCCAGCGGTCGCGTCGATCGCACCACCGAGGAGCAATTCGACAAGTCGCTTCAGCGCGCAAACGCTCCGTGTATCTGGTCGTCCAGGTCTCGGCTCACCATCACGTCGAGCCGATTGCTACGGCCTGGGTCATCGATCGTGATCGCGGCCGCCTGGCGACCAACGCGCACGTTGCCAAATTGGTTCATCCCCCTCGCGACGACGAACATTTCGAAGTTCGCCGCGTAGGCGACGACGGCCAGCTCGAGACGCACATCGTGCAGGGGAGCGACATTCATTCAGGTTATGACCTGTTCGCTCAATTGTGGAAGAGCTACGAACCCGCGGAGCCGACGGAAGCCGGCACACCCTCGGACGTCGACTTTGCCACGCAAGCCTGCGACGTGGCATTGCTCATAGTCGAGCCGGGGACGCCTTTGGCGCCCAATTTGGAGCTGGCTGGCCGGGATTCGCTCGCCAGTCTGGAAGCTCCAATGACGGTGGCCTCGCTCGGCTTTCCACTGGAGGGAATCGGGCCGGGCGTCATGAATCTGAATTCGCCGACCCCGACAGTACAAGTTGCGCACCTGACCGCCGTCACGGATTACTTCGGCAGGGAAACCGCGCCCGTGCCGGATCGGTTGCTCGTGCAGCACGCCGCGCCCTGCAACCCGCGGCTCCAGCGGCAGTCCGATCCTCAACGACCGGGGCGAAGTGATTGCCATTCACAGTTCGGGCATTCCCATCGGCAAGACGGACCAGGGGGACGTGGTTTGCACGCCGGCGAATATCTTTTTTGCACACCGTGTCGACCTGGCCCGCGAGTTGACGGACCCGACCCGGGCCGAACTCCAAGCGCAACGCGGAAGTCTTGGGAAACTACGATCGAGAAGTACTTTGCTCGCCGCAAAGATATCGACAATCAATTGGCGATCGATGATTTGCGGGCCGATGCTCGGACGGCGGCTCAAGACGGAGGCGAATTCGACTCCCAGATCGCCGCGTGCTTCCCGATTGAATTCGGTGGCGCGTCGACGGCAACGCAACCTGCGGCCGGGCTGCCGAGCACGTCGCGCTGGCACGTGCCTGGTCCTGGTCGGTTCCTATTGTTCGCCCTCGATCCGGCGCGCCGCCCCTGTCAGGTTTCCGTGGAGTTGATGCGGGATCGAGTGTCGGTTGGCAATCTGCCGGGCATGCCGTTCGATGGCCACCCCTGGTTTTCCTACCTGACGTTCGAGGCCGTCGATCAGCTCGATGACGCCTTGATCCGCGTACACTCGCCGCAGCCCGGCTCGGCGCCCCAGGTGCAGATTCTGCAGGTCTCGCGAACCAGGCGGTCGCCCGATACGTTGCGCGCCCAATTGGTCGATCACTGGCTGGCCGGGCCGTCCTGCAACGATGCCGGCTACAAGACGGTGCAGATCGTTGACCGGGAGCAGTTGCAGATTGATTCGCAAGGCAAATCGGGGTACCGCGTGAGCGTAGCGCTGCGAGAACCCGGCTGCTACCTGTTGACGGCGGTCACGAAGCGAGGCAGTCCCATTGGCATGTCCCTCTCGGAAGACTCTGCGAAAATCACCTCTCAACTCGCGACTCGTTCCTGGCTGGCCTGCCCCATCGAAACCAAGGCGCCGCGTCAACTCACGGCCACGATCTTAGGTGCCGTAACCGATGAATGCGAGGCAGTGCTCTATCGAGCTTCGCGGTAAGTTTGCAGCGGGACTTTCTTGAAGCCGAGATCCGGCGGTGCGCCTGGTGCTCGAAGGGCGATGGCCGCAAATAGCTGCGGCCGAAGGTGGCCCTTAGAATCGACATTGCGATGAAGCGAGCTGCTCATCGAAATGTAATCCGAATGCCATGAGAGTCGATGCGCTCGCGGACTCGCCCCCCCAGGTGGCGAGCAAGCCTTGCCAATTTTGTGAGAGACGCGGGGACGATTCCGCGCCAATTGCTTGTTTCGCGAAATTCGCCGAATTAAGATCCTCAAATAGTCGGGGCGAGGCGGCATCCCGCAAAAACTGCGGAAGAAATCACCTTCAAAGCAACTCTGGAGGTTGGTCATGCGCCGGCGTTCTTCAAAGAAGCAATCCTCTCGCAAGACGCGCTTGGCCGATTGGCTACGGAGCCAATTCGAGCCGTCGGCTGCTCCGCGGCTTGACCCTCGCCGTTTGCAGTTCGAGTTTCTCGAACCGCGGCAAATGCTCTCCGTCGCGCAAGCCTATGGGCCCGAGACACCGGTCGATACGGCGGTCGACGCGGGTTATACAATGCAAACTCCGAAGGTCGCCTCGGACTCTGAGGGCGATTATGTCGTCGTCTGGGAGGGTGATAATGAAAATGGCAATCTCGGGGAACACATCGATGCCCAGCGCTACACCGCGGCCGGCGTAGTCGTCGGGAGCGAGTTTCAGGTCGACACGGCCACGACAGGCACGGTCGGCGAAATTACGGTGGCGATGGATTCGGCCGGCGACTTCGTCATCAGTTGGCTGAACTCGAACTTCTCCCCGGTGACTTACGGCATCTACGCGCAGCGCCTACAATTCCACGGGCGTGGCACAAGGCAGCAACTTCCAGGTCAATACGTACACGACCGGCCAGCATCAGTTTCCCACGGTAGCCATGGATGCAACGGGCGATTTCGTCATCGCCTGGGACAGCTACGGCCAGGACGGCAGCGGGCATGCCGTCTATGCCCAGCGCTACAATTCGACGGGCGCGACCGAGGGGAGCAACTTCAAGGTCAACAGCTACACGACGAGCAACACGGGCTACTTTCAGTCCGGCCCGTCGGTGGCCATGGATGCAGCCGGCGACTTCGTCATTGCCTGGCAGGCCTACCTCCACGGCAGCGGTGGCGCGTTCGGCATCTATGCGCAACGTTATAATTCGACCGGCGTGGTCCAGGGGAGCCAGTTCCGCGTCAATGCCACCACGACCGACGATGAGATCGCCGCTTCGGTGGCCATGGATGCCGAGGGCGACTTCGTCATCGCCTGGGATAGCTACGGCAGTAGCGGCCCAGAGGACATCTTCGCCGAGCGTTATAATTCGACCGGCGTGGCCCAGGGGAGCCAGATCCAGGTCAATACGTACACGGTCGATCAGTTATACCCCTCGGCGTCGATGGATTCGGGCGGCGACTTTGTCATTGCCTGGAATAGCGTCGGCCAGGACGGCAGCGGCGCCGGCGTCTATGCCCAGCGCGTATCGCGCCTTCGGCGTTGCCGAGGGAAGCCTATTTCAGGTCAATACCTACACGACGAACGATCAGGACCAAGCAGCGGTAGCCATGGATTCCGAGGGCGACTTCGTCGTCGCCTGGGATAGCTACCACCAGGACTTCCCCTACGGGGCAAATTCCGGCGTCTACACCCAGCAGTACAAGGTCGTGCAAGCCGGCGCCGTCGGCAGCAGCTTCCAGGTCAACACCTACACCACGGGCAACCAGAGATACTCGAAGGTCGCCTCGGACTCCGAGGGCGATTATGTCGTGGTCTGGCAAAGCTACAGCCAGGACGGCAGCGGGTACGGCGTCTACGCCCAGCGTTATAACGCCGCAGGCGGGGCCCAGGGGAGCGAGTTCCGGGTCAATACCGGCACGACCGGCTATCAGGACTTCCCCGCGGTGGCCATGGATGCCGAGGGGGACTTCGTCATCACCTGGGAAAGCGCCTACGCCGACGGCACCAGCCCCACCAAAGGCAACTACGAAATCTACGCCCAGCGCTACAATTCGACGGGCGTGGCCCAGGGGAGCAACTTCCAGGTCAATAGTTACACAGCCTCCGGCACGTCCAGTCCGCAGGAATCCCCCGCGGTGGCCATGGATGCGGAGGGCGACTTCATCATCTCCTGGCAGAGTGACAAGGAGGACGGCAGCAGCTACGGCATCTACGCCCGGCTCTTCAATAAGTCCGGCGTGGCCCAGGAGAGTCAGTTCAAGGTCAATGCATACACGACCGGCAATCAGATTTCACCCTCGGTGGCGATGGATTCGACAGGCGACTTCGTCATCGCCTGGGAGAGCTTCGGCCAGGACGGCAGCGACTACGGCGTCTACGCCCAGCTCTACAATTCGACCGCCGTGGCCCAGGAGACTAACTTCCGGGTCAATACCTACACGACGGGCCAACAGCTTGCCCCCACAGTAGCCATGGATTCAGCGGGCGACTTCGTCATCGCCTTTCAGGGCGTCGGCGTCGGTTCCACCACGACCGAGACGATCTACGCCCAGCGCTACAACGCCAGCGACGCCGCCCAGGGGAGCAACTTTCTGGTTACCGATGTCTTCGGCATTACGGAGAACGCCTCGGTGTCCATGGACGCGGCCGGAGAGTTCGTCGTCATGTTCACGGAGTTTGAAGGGCCTCTCCTCGCCGAGCCCATCATCGTCGGCCAGCAATTCAGCGCCGGGGGCGTGGCCCAAGGAGGCGCGTTTCAGGTCAGTGCGTACTCGGGGGGCTTCCAAGGGTTCGCCTCGGTGGCCATGGATTCCGAGGGGGATTTCGTCGTCGCCTGGGGGGACAACGGCGAGGACGGCAGCGGCTATGGCGCCTACGCCCAGCAGTACGCAATGCAATCCGGCGCCGCCGCAAGCCAGTTCCAGTATCAGGTCAACACCTACACCACCGGCAGCCAGGAATCTCCGAAGGTCGCCTCGGACTCCGAGGGGGATTATGTCGTCGTCTGGGCGAGCTATGGCCAGGACGGCAGCGAGTACGGCGTTTATGCCCAGCTGTATAACGCCGCAGGCGCGGCGCAGGGAAGCAACTTCCAGGTCAATACCTACACGACGGGCGACCAGGCGCACCCGGCGGTGGCCATGGACTCCGACGGGCGACTTCGTCGTCGCCTGGCAGAGCTTCAACGAGATCGGCGGTGCCGGCGACTATGACATCTACGCCCAACTCTACAATTCGAGCGGCGTGGCCCAAGGCAGCCAGTTCCAGGTCAATACCTACACTACCGGCAACCAGAAGGACGCCTCGGTGGCCATGGATTCGGCCGGCGATTTCGTCGTCGCCTGGCAGAGCAACGGCAACGACGGCAGCGAATACGGCGTCTACGCCCAGCGCTACAACGCCAGCGGCGCGGCCCAGGGAACCGAACTTCCTGGTCAATACCTACACCTCGGGCAACCAGCTACTGCCATCGGTGGGCATGGATTCGGCCGGCGATTTCGTCATTGCTTGGGAGAGCGGCGGCGGTGAGGACGGCAGCGACTACGGCATCTACGCCCAGCGCTACAACGCCAGCGGCGCGGCCCAGGGGAGCCAGTTCCTGGTTAATACCTACACGACGAACTTTCAGACCGCGCCTTCGGTGGCCCTGGACGCCGAGGGCGACTTCGTCATTGCCTGGGCGAGCCTCGGTGAGGACGGCGGTGTCGGATACGGCATCTACGCCCAGCGCTACAATGCGAAAGGCGCGACCCAAGGGAGCCAGTTCCAGGTCAGCTCGTCCACGACCGCCACTCAGCAGTCCGCCTCGGTGGCCATGGATACGAACGGCGATTTCGTCATCGCTTGGAACGGCTCCGAGGACGACACGTACCAGTACTACGGCGGCAGCCAATACGGCGTCTACGCGCAGGTCTACACTGCGGCCGGCGCGATCCAGGGGAGCAACTTCCAGGTCAATACCTATGCTACGGGTTTCCAGGATCTCCCCGCGGTGGCCATGGACGAGGAGGGCGACTTCGTCGTCGCCTGGCAAAGCGGAGACCCAGGCAGTCACGCCGGCAACATCGGCCAGGACGGAAGCCTTTATGGCGTCTATGCCCGCCGCTACACCCCGATCTACGAATTCCAGGTCAACACCTACACCACCGGCTCCGACCAGGGACCGAAGGTCGCTTCGGACGCCGAGGGCGATTATGTCGTCGTCTGGGAGGGCTTCGGCCAGGACGGCACCCTCTTCGGCATTTACGCCCAGCGGTATAACGCGGCGGGCGTGGCCCAGGGAAGCAATTTCCAGGTCGATGCGGCCACCACCAACCAAGTCGTCCCGTCGGTAGCCATGGATTCGGCCGGAGATTTCGTCATCGCCTGGCAAGCCTCGGACGGCAGCCTCTATGGCGTCTACGCCCAGCGTACAATTCGACCGGCGTGGCCCAGGGGAGCCAGTTCCGAGTCAATTCGTACACAACCGGCCAGCAGGAAGAACCCACGGTGGCCATGGATTCGGCCGGGGATTTCGTCATCGCTTGGAGCACTAACTACCTGGACGGCAGCGAATATGGCATCTACGCCCAGCGCTACAATTCAACCGGCGTGGCCCAAGGGAGCAACTTCCAGGTCAATACCTACACGACGCGCAATCAGCAGTTCCCCTCGGCGGCCATGGATTCGGCGGGCGATTTCGTCATCGCCTGGCAGAGCGTCGAGGACGGCCTCGGCTACGGCATCTACGCGAGCGCGTACAATTCGACCGGCGCAACTCCAGGGAAGCGAGTTCCAGGTCAGCACGTTCACCGCAGGCAGCGAGGTGAACGCCTCGGCGGCCATGGATTCAGCCGGCGGCTTCGTCATCGCCTGGGAATCCGGCAGCGGCGAGGACGGCAGCGAATATGGCGTCTACGCCCAGCGCTACAATTCAATCGGCGCGGCCCAGGGGAGCAACTTCCAGGTCAACACCTACACGACGTTCAGCCAGGAGGATCCCTCGGCGGCCATGGATTCCGAGGGCGACTTCGTCATCACCTGGGTGAGCTACCAGGACGGCGGCAGCGGCACGAACAGCCCGCAGTACGGCATCTACGGCCAGCGCTACAATTCGGCCGGCGCGGCCCAGCAGAGCGAGTTCCGGGTCAATTCCTACACGACCAACCAGCAGGAACTCCCCGCGGTGGCCATGGATTCCGAGGGCGACTTCGTCGTCACCTGGCAAAGCTTCGGCCAAGGCGGCAGCGAGTACGGCGTTTATGCCCGCCGCTATAACGCGATCCTCACCAGCACCGCGCCCGTCGTCACCACCACCGGCAGCGCACTCAGCTACACGGCCAATAGCGGGCCGCAAGACGTTGATCCGGGTGTCACGGTTACCGACAGCGAAAGCTCCAACATCACCAGCGCCACCGTCAGCATCTCGTCAGGCTACGTCAGCAGCGAAGATGTGCTGGCCTTTGCGACCGAAGGAAATATCTCCGGCAGCTTCACCATCGGCAGCGGCACGCTGGTCTTGAGCGGCACCGCCACCGTGGCCCAATACCAGACCGCGCTGGAAGCGGTCACCTACGACGACGTCGATCACGACGCGACAACCGCTTCTCGCACCGTCAGCTTCACCGTCAACGACGGCACCAGCGTCAGCAACACAGCCACGCGCATCGTCAATCCGCTGGCCGACGTGGTGACGCAGCTCGCGATTACAACGCAACCGCCGGCGACCGTCACCGCCGGAAACGGATTCGGGTTCACCATCACGGCCAAAGACTCTCAGAACAACGTCGTCAACACCTTCACCGGCAGCGAGACCGTGGCCCTGGTCGCCAACCCTGGGAGCAGCACGCTGGGCGGCACGCTCACCATCTCCGCCGTCAATGGCGTAGCTGCGTTCTCCGGCTTGACCCTGAACAAGGTCGGCAGCGGTTACACGCTCGACGTGACCAACGGCACGCTCACGTCGGCTACCAGCAGCGCGATTACCGTCACACCGGCCGCGGCCAGCAAGCTGCTGGTGTCGACTTCGGCCAGCAGCCTCTCGGCCGGCGGCACGACCAGCGTTAGCATTACCGCCGAGGATCAGTTCAATAACGTCGTCACAAGCTTCAGCGATTCGGTCACGCTTGCCGATAGCGTGGCCGGCGCGACGTTCTCGACTCTGTCGTTCACCGCCGGCAAGGCCGCGGTCACGACCACGCTCGATACGGTCGGCACGCAAACCATCACGGCCACCGATGCGACGGCGACGATCTCCGGCACCAGTGGCTCGATCTCGGTCACACCGGCCGCGGCCAGCAAGCTGTTGGTGTCGACTTTACCCAGCAGCCTCTCGGCTGGCGGCACGACCAGTATCAGCATCACCGCCGAAGATCAGTTCAACAACGTCGTCACAGGATTCAGCGATTCGGTTACGCTCGCCGATGGCTTGGGTGGCGCAACATTCCCGGCTCTCTCGTTCACTGGTGGCAAGGCCACGGTTACAGCCACGCTCGATACGGCCGGCACGCAAACCATCACGGCCACCGATTCGACGGCGACGATCTCCGCCACCAGCGGCTCAATCTCGGTCACGCCGGCGGCGGCCAGCAAGCTGTTGGTATCGGCTTTACCCAGCAGCCTCTCAGCCGGCAGCACGACCAGCGTCAGCGTCACTGCCGAAGATCAGTTCAACAACGTCGTGACGGGATTCAGCGATTCGGTCACGCTCGCCGATAGCCTGGCGAGTGCGACATTCTCGGCCCTCTCATTCACCGGTGGCAAGGCCACGACTACAGCCACACTGCACACCGCGGGCACGCAAACGATCACGGCCACCGATTCGACGGCCACGATCTCCGGCACCAGTGGCTCGATCTCGGTCACGCCAGCCGCGGCGAACAAGCTGTTAGTTTCCACTTCGGCCAGCAGCCTCTCGGCTGGCGGCACGACCAGCGTCAGCATCACCGCCGAAGATCAGTTCAACAACGTCGTGACCGGATTCAGCGATTCGGTTACGCTCGCCGATAGCTTGGGTGGCGCGACATTCCCGGCTCTCTCGTTCACTGGTGGCAAGGCCACGGTTACAGCCACGCTCGATACGGCCGGCACGCAAACCATCACGGCCACGGATTCGACAGCCACGGTCTCTGGCACCAGTGGCTCGGTTACGGTCACACCCGCCGCAGCCAGCAAACTGCTGGTGTCGACTTCGCCCAGCAGCCTCTCGGCTGGCGGCACGACCAGTGTCAGCATCACCGCCGAAGATCAATTCAACAACGTCGTCACGGGATTCAGCGATTCGGTTACGCTCGTCGACAGCCTGGCGAGTGCGACGTTCTCGGCCCTCTCGTTCACCAGTGGCAAGGCCACGGCCACAGCTACACTTCACACCGCGGGCACGCAAACCATCACGGCCACCGATGCGACAGTCACGATCTCTGGAACCAGCGGCTCGGTTACGGTCACACCCGCCGCGGCCAGCAAGTTGTTGGTGTCGACTTTGCCCAGCAGCCTCTCGGCCGGCGGTACGACCAGCGTCTCTATCACGGCCGAAGACCAGTTCAACAACGTCGTGACGGGATTCAGCGATTCGGTCACGCTCGCCGACAGCCTGGCCAACGCGACATTCTCAGCCCTCTCATTCACCAGTGGCAAGGCCACAGTCACGGCCACGCTGGACACGGTCGGCACGCAAACCATCACGGCCACCGATGCGACGGCGACGATCTCCGGCACGAGTGGCTCGATCTCGGTCACACCCGCCGCGGCCAGCAAGCTGTTGGTTTCCACTTCGGCCAGCAGTCTCTCGGCCGGCGGCACGACCAGCGTTAGCATCACCGCCGAAGATCAGTTCAACAACGTCGTGACGGGATTCAGCGACTCCGTCACGCTCGCCGACAGCCTGGGTGGTGCGACGTTCTCTGCCCTCTCGTTCACCAGTGGCAAGGCCACCGTCGCGGCCACGCTCGATACGGCCGGCACGCAAACCATCACGGCCACCGATTCGACGGCCACAATCTCCGGCACCAGCGGTTCGATCTCGGTCACACCCGCCGCAGCCAGCAAGCTGTTGGTTTCCACTTCGCCCAACAGCCTCTCGGCCGGCAGCACGACCAGCGTCAGCGTCACCGCCGAAGATCAGTTCAACAACGTCGTGACGGGATTCAGCGATTCGGTCACGCTCGCCGACAGCTTGGGTGCTGCGACGTTCTCAGCCCTCTCATTCACCGGTGGCAAGGCCACGGCCACAGCCACACTACACACGGCGGGCACGCAAACCATCACGGCCACCGATTCGACGGCCACAATTTCCGGCACCAGCGGCTCGGTTACGGTCACACCCGCCGCGGCCAGCAAGTTACTGGTGTCGACGTCGGCCAGCAGCCTCTCGGCCGGCGGCACAACCAGCGTCAGCATCACGGCCGAAGACCAGTTCAACAACGTCGTCACAGGATTCAGCGATTCGGTCACGCTCGCCGACAGCTTGGGTGGCGCGACGTTCTCAGCCCTCTCGTTCACTGGTGGCAAAGCCACGGTTACGGCCACGCTCGATACGGCCGGCACGCAAACCATCACGGCCACCGATGCGACGGCGACGATCTCCGGCACCAGCGGCTCGATCTCGGTCACGCCGGCGGCGGCCAGCAAGTTGTTGGTGTCGGCTTCGCCCAGTAGTCTCTCGGCCGGCAGCACAAGCAGCGTTTCCATCACTGCTGAGGATCAATTCAACAACGTAGTCACGGGATTCAGCGATTCCGTTACGCTCGCCGACAGCCTGGCGAGTGCGACGTTCTCGGCCCTCTCGTTCACCAGTGGCAAGGCCACGGCCATAGCCACACTTCACACGGCGGGCACGCAAACCCTCACGGCCACCGATGCAACGGCGACGATCTCCGGCACCAGTGGCTCGATCTCGGTCACACCCGCCGCGGCCAGCAAGCTGTTGATGTCGACTTCGGTCAGCAGCCTCTCGGCCGGCGGCACAACCAGCGTCAGCATCACGGCCGAGGATCAGTTCAACAACGTCGTCACGGGATTCAGCGATTCGGTAACGCTCGCCGACAGCCTGGCCGGCGCGACGTTCTCAGCCCTCTCGTTCACTAGTGGCAAGGCCACGGTCACGGCCACACTGGACATGGTCGGCACGCAAACCATTACGGCCACCGATGCGACGGCCACGATTTCAGCCACCAGCGGTTCGCTCACGGTCACGCCGGCCGCGGTCAGCAAACTGCTGGTGTCGACTTCGGCCAGCAGCCTTTCCGCTGGCGGCACGACCAGCGTTAGCATCACCGCCGAGGATCAGTACAACAATGTCGTGACGGGATTCAGCGACTCCGTCACGCTCGCCGACAGCCTGGGTGGTGCGACGTTCTCTGCCCTCTCGTTCACCAGTGGCAAGGCCACGGTCACGGCCACGCTCGATACGGCCGGGCCGCAAACGATCAAAGCCACCGATTCGACGGCCACGATCTCTGGCACCAGCAGCTCGATCACGGTTACACCGGGTGTGGCCACGCACTTGTTCATCACCAGCGAGCCACCCTCGACGGTCACGGTCAGTAGCGGATTCAGCTTCACCGTCGCGGCGGAAGATGCCGAAGACAACGTGGCCACGGCCTTCAGCGGCAGCGAGACCGTCGCCCTTGTCGCTAATCCTGGTAGTAGCACGCTGGGCGGCATACTGACGGTCTCAGCCAATAGCGGCATCGCGACTTTCTCCGGTTTGACTTTGAACAATGCTGGCAGCGGTTACACACTCGGGGTCACCGGTGGCACGCTCACCTCGGCAACCAGCAGCGCGATCGCGGTTTCTTCGGTAACGCCCACGCAGCTCGTGATCACGAGCCAGCCACCCTCGACCGTCACGGCCGGCAGCGGATTCACATTCACTGTCACGGCGGAAGACTCGCAGGACAACATAGCCGTGGGCTTCAACGGTAGCGAAACCGTCGCCCTGGCCAGCAATCCCGGCAGCAGCTCGCTGGGTGGCTTGATCACCGTCTCAGCCATCAGTGGCGTAGCGACGTTCTCCGGTCTGACGCTCAACAAGGTTGACGGCGGATACACACTTTCTGTTACCACCGCCACGCTCACATCGGCCACCAGCAACCCAGTCACGGTGATACCGGCCGCGGCCAGCATGCTGTTGGTGTCGGCTTCGCCCAGCAGCCTCTCGGCTGGCAGCACGACCAGCGTAAGCATCACCGCCGAGGATCAGTTCAACAACGTCGTTACGGGATTCAGCGATTCCGTCACGCTTGCCGATAGCCTGGCCGGTGCGACGTTCTCGGCCCTCTCGTTCACCGGTGGCAAGGCCACGGCCACAGCCACGCTCGATACGGCCGGCACGCAAACCATCACGGCCACCGATGCGACAGCCACAATTTCCGGCACCGGCGGCTCGGTTACAGTCACGCCGGCCGCGGCGAGCAAACTGCTGGTGTCGACTTCGGCCAGCAATCTCTCGGCCGGCGGTACGACCAGCGTCAACATCACCGCCGAAGATCAGTATAACAATGTCGTCACGGGATTCAGCGACTCTGTTACGCTGGTCGACAGCTTGGGCGGCGCGAGTTTTGCGGCGGTGTCGTTCAGCAGTGGCCTGGCCACGGCTACGGCCACGCTCGACACGTCGGGCACGCAAACCATCACGGCCACGGACTCGACGGCCACCATCTCCGGCACCAGCGGCGCGCTGACGGTCACACCACTGGCGGCCAGCAAGTTGCTGATTTCAGTGTCGCCCAGCAGCCCCACGGCCGGCAGCACGAGCAGCGTTACCATCACGGCTGAGGATCAGTTCAACAACATTGCCACCAGCTTCAGCGACTCGGTCACGCTCTCCGACTCGTTGGGCGGTGCAAGTTTCTCATCGGCTTCCTTTACGGGTGGCAACGCCACCGTCGCGGCCACGCTCGATACGGCGAGCACGCAAACCCTCACGGCCACCGATCAGGCGGCCACGATCTCCGGCACCAGCAGCGGCATTTCCGTCACGCCCGGCGCGGCCACGCAATTGCTCATCGCCAGCCAGCCGCCGTCGACAGTTGCGGCCGGCACCGGGTTTGCACTGACCGTCACGGCCGAAGACGCTTACAACAATGTGGCCACCGGTTTCAGCGGCAGTGAAACCGTTGCGCTGCTGGCCAATCCCGGCGGTAGTACCCTGAGTGGAACGCTCACCGCCGGCGCAACCAGCGGCGTGGCCAGCTTCTCCGGGTTGGCCTTGAATAACACCGGTAGCGGCTACACGCTGTTGATCGCGTCCGCCGGTCTGACCTCGGCCACCTCCGGCAGCTTCGCCGTGGTTGCCAACGCCCCGAGTCTTAGCGATCCGGGCTTTGAGTTGCCAGCTCTGGCCACGGGAGCGTACCAGTACAATCCAAACGGCTCGCCTTGGACGTTCAGCGGCGACGCGGGCGTGGCCAACAACAACAGCGCCTTCACGACGGGCAATCCCAGCGCGCCGCAAGGCAACCAGGTGGCGTTCCTGCAAATTACCGGTTCGGCTAGCCAATCGGTGACGTTTGCCGGCGGCACATATTCGATCTCATTCGATGCGGCGCAGTGCGCATTGGACCCTCGAACCAAACGTTCGAGGTGCTGGTCGACAGCACGATCGTCGGCACCTTCACGCCCAGCGGCACCAGCTACTCGCTGTATACGACGCCGACTTTCAGCGTCACGGCCGGCGCACACACGGTTAAGTTCCTGGGCCTCGATCCAAAGGGGGGCGACAACACGGCCTTGGTCGACGCCGTCACCGTTCAAGCCAATCCGCAGAACCAGCCGTCCGATCCCGGATTTGAGCTGCCAGCCGTGGCGGCGGGGGCATACCAGTACGATCCGACGGGCTCGCCCTGGACGTTCAGTGGATACGCAGGAGTGGCCGGCAACGGCAGCGCCTTCACGACGGGCAATCCCAACGCTCCGCAAGGCAGCCAGGTGGCCTTCATTCAAATTACGGGTTCGGTGAATCAATCGGTCACGATGGCCGCCGGCATCTATTCGATTTCGTTCGATGCGGCTCAGCGTGCCATCGGCTCCTCGAACCAGACGATCGAAGTACTGGTCGACAGCGTGGCGATTGCGACGATCACGCCCACCAGTAGTTACGCGCGATATACGACCCCGACCTTCAGCGTCGGGGCCGGGTCGCACACGATCGAGTTCCTGGGGCTCGATCCACACGGCGGCGACAACACGGCCTTGGTCGATGCCGTCACTATTCAGGCCGGACCAGCGAACCAGCCCGCCGATCCCGGATTTGAAATCCCCATCCTGGGCTCGGGCGCGTACCAATACGATCCGACAGGCTCGCCCTGGACGTTCAGCGGCGATGCAGGGGTAGCCGGCAGCAATAGCGCCTTCACGACGGGCAATCCCAGCGCGCCGCAAGGCAGCCAGGTGGCGTTCATTCAAATCACCGGTTCGGCCAGCCAATCGGTCACGCTGGCGACCGGCACGTATTCGATCTCGCTGGAAGCGGCCCAGCGCGCCATCGGATCCTCGAACCAGACGATTGAAATATTGGTCGACGATGCGCTCGTGGGCACATTTACGCCCAGCGGCACCAGTTACTCGGCCTTTACGACCGGCACGTTCTTCGAGCCGGCCGGCGCGCACACGATCGAGATCTTGGGCCTCGACCCGCACGGCGGCGACAACACGGCCTTGGTTGACGAAGTGTCGTTCGTGGCGGTGCAGGCAAACCAGCCGAGCGATCCGGGCTTCGAGACGCCGGCCGAGGGCTCGGGTACGACAGCGTACAAGTACGATCCGACCGGCTCGGCTTGGACGTTCAGCGGGTATGCGGGGCTGACCGGCAACGCGAGCAGCTTCACGGCCGACAATCCCAACGCGCCGCAGGGCAGCCAGGTGGCCTTCATCCAAATTACTGGCTCGATCAGCCAATCGTTCACTGTCGCGCCAGGCATCTACGACGTGAACCTGCTTGCCGCGCAGCGCGGCATTGGCTCCTCGAACCAGACAATTCAAGTCTTCGTCGACGGGCAGCTCGTCAGCAGCGTCAACCCGACGGGCACGAGCTATGCTTCGTACACCAGCGGCAGTTTCGTGATCGGCACGGGGGGCAGCCACACGCTGACCTTCCAGGGCCTCGATCCTTTGGGTGGTGACAATACGGTCTTGATCGACGAGGTTTCCGTACAGAACGTCACGGCCAACCAACCGGTCGACTCCGGATTTGAAAGCCCATTTGCCGGGCCGTCGGGTTACCAGTACAACGCGACAGGTTCGGCTTGGACGTTCAGCGGGTACGCGGGCGTGGCTGGCAACGGCAGCGGCTTCACGGCCAGCAATCCTAACGCGCCGCAAGGCAACCAGGTGGCGTTCATTCAAATCACTGGCTCGGCCAGCCAGTCGGTCACGTTGGCAGCCGGCACCTATTCGGTCTCACTCGACGCCGCGCAGCGCGGCGGTGGCTCGTCGAACCAGACGGTTGAGTTGCTGGTCGATGGTGCTCCGGTGAGTAGCATCACGCCCACCAGCAGCAGTTACGCGTTGTATACGACGACGACCTTCACCGTAACTGCGGGCAGCCACACAATTGAGATCCTGGGGCTCGACCCGCACGGCGGCGACAACACGGCCCTGATCGACCAGGTATCGATCGTGGCAGCGCAACCGAACCAGCCGCTCGATCCGGGCTTCGAGGCGCCGTCGGTGGGCGCGGGCACCTACCAGTACGATCCGTCGGGCTCCCCCTGGACGTTCAACGGATATGCAGGCGTGGCCGGTAACAGCAGCGCCTTCACGTCGGGCAATCCCAACGCGCCGCAGGGCGGTCAGGTGGCGTTCATTCAAATCACCGGCTCGTTGAGCCAGTCGGTCGTGCTGGCGGGCGGCACGTACTCGATTTCGCTCGAAGCGGCGCAGTGCGCCATCGGCCCGTCGAACCAGACGTTCGAGGTACTGGTTGACGGTGTTTCGGTCGGCAGCATCAACCCAACGGGTACGAGCTACGCCGAGTACGACACGGCGACCTTCACGGTCTCGTCCGGCGCGCACACCATCGAATTGCTGGGTCTCGACCCGCACGGTGGCGACAATACGGCCCTAGTTGATCAGGTGTTCCTGAATTGGGTATAGAGCTGCTGTAACCGTTCGTCACGGCAATTCCAGCCCCCTGGCGCAACGGTTGTCTGAATAACAGCTTAAAGAAAAAGAAGTGGTTGGGGCGGGGGTCGAACCCGCGACACACGGATTTTCAGTCCGTTGCTCACTTACGCAACCGCGTTTCCAGCTTTGGGTTGCGCCTTGGTTTTCTTAGCTGTGCTCATGCTGTGCGCATTTTGCACCGTTATCAAGTGCTCAGGGGCACTCGTCGAGGCGAACGGCAGCATGTTGATTGCGTCCCGTTTCGACCGTTCGGTTGCCTTCGCATAGACCCCCATCGTCAACGCCAGGGTCGAGTGGCCGAGGATCGCTTGCACGGCCCGGGGGTTGGCGCCGTTCTCCAGGCTCAACGTCGTGAACGTCACCCGCAATGAATGGATGTCGACTGCCCCGCCGTCGTGCGCGTCGTCGATGCCAGCCCGTTTGCAGATGGCGTAGAACCTGCGCAACAGATTGTTTCGCCAGGGGGTGTTGGCCTGGGTCACAAACACATGATCCGCCGAGAACCGGGCTGCCTGCTGGCTCGTCATCTTCGCCGTACTGCCCTCAACGGGCTTACGGTGCTTGGCAGTGTCTCGTAGTTCAGCCAGCATCGCCAAAACGGCGTCGTCGAGCGGAATTTCGCGGGCCTTGTGATTCTTGGACCGCGACGCCTGGACGGTAACGGTTTGGCGTTGGAAATCTACGTCGGAGAATCTTAGCCCGACTAGCTCTTCGCGGCGCAGACCAGTCACCATGAACATGCGCCAGATCGGCAACATGCTCGCCGGGCTGTTGTCGAACAGGGCTTGCACTTCAGCAATGGCCAGCGGCCGCCGCTGCTTGGCCGTCGAATCGTTGGGGAGTGGCTTCAGGCCAGCGATCGGGTTCGAACCGATCCGCCCCCAAGCGACCCCGCGGTTGAGCATGTTCGACAGCGTGCCCACTTCCCGGTTGACGGTCCGCGGCGACACGTCGCGGCCTTCGGGTCGACCACCGACCTTCTGGGAAAGCCTCCACTCGCGATACCCCAGAGCATACTGCTCGTCGATTTGCCGAATCTGCCGAACGGTGGCATAGGCTTCGATCCGTTTCAGATCGGCTTCGTATTCATGCGGCCGGCGGACAGACTGCCGGGCCCATTTCAGAAACTCGGCTTTAAGGGCTTCGTAGGGGTAATCGTTGTCGCTCAATCCGAAGTCGGCCCGATCAGCCCGGGCTCGCAACTCGTTGAGCAGCGTACAGGCCGCGTCGAAGTCGGTAGACAGACGCTTGCGGACAAGTCGGCCGTTCGCCCGGAACCGGGCATAGTAAACCTGCCCGCGGGACCACATGCCCGCGGGCAACACGCGTTTTCGAGGCATAGAACACTCTCCTTCTGCAACACGCCGCGGGCAGGCCCTCGGGTTGCAGTCCGAGAACCCGCCGCGCGGCAAGGGAAACGAAACGAGACAAAAACTGATAGACTGGCGACGATTCGAATTGAGTACCGCTTGTCGGGAGCAGAGCATGCCATCCGAAAATGAGCTTGAGGTCTATCGGCAATATCGAACCTCCCAGGATAAGTTCGCGTATTTCATCCTTGCAGCGGCTGGGACCGCGATCGGTTTTGCAATTCACCGGACCGAGGGAATGAGGTTGTCGTGGTGGATGATCCCGCTCGGCGTTGCTGTCCTATGCTGGGGCGTTAGTTTTTGGGCTGGCTGCCTTCATTTGCAGTACATGGCCTCTAGCTTGTACGCCAATATGGGGCTTCTCAAAGTGCAAGCCGGACGACACGAGAATCTTCCGCCCAACCCAACCCCTCAGGTTCTCAAAATCGCGGCGCAAGGCATCGGCGATGCGATCGAATTCAACGGCAAGAAAACCGCATCGTACGCGTGGTTGCAATTCAGGTCGCTGCTCGTCGGAGCCGTGTTTTTTATCGCTTGGCATATTTCAACGCTCATCCACTAAAATCGGCCCCGCCACAGCGTCAGCGTCGCCACGGCAGAGCCTCGAATGAGGTTTATACGTCCGAGGTCGCAGCCCCTTGAATCGCGTCCTACGGGCTCGAAGTGAAAATGGCCCTCCGTGGCCCACGATTCATCCTTGCGTCCCGCCGCTGTTTACGGGACGCGCTGCACCCGAGTTCACGTACCGGGCGTTGAGGGCCACATTTCAAGATGGCCCTAACGGCACTTCTCCGCTCCGCTAAACCACAAACGCCCGCGGAACCTGGCGCCCGTGCCCTTGCTCCCAGGCCCGCAATTCCTCCCCGTAAACCCGCTGCCACGCCGGTTCGTCCTCGTCGATGGCCTCAAACAATTCGGGCTCGGCCTCGAACAAAAAGCACCATGCGCGCTTATCGGGCGTGCGCGAACAGCCGACAACAGGTGTCGGGGCTTCCCATCCATGTTCTTGGGCAAACCACGCCAGCAACGAACAACAGTCGTCGTCCGTCTGGTCGGGCCTGCCGATGCCATAGGCTCCAACGATTCGCGGTTCGTTGCTCCACCGAATCAGCCCCGTGTAATGCAACTTCTGCCAAAATCGAGGTCGGCTCGATTTGACCGCGCTTAACTCCATTCTCGCGAGTAGGGCCGCCCATTCCATATAGCTGGTCTCGCCGACGTCGTCGGGCTCGCGCTCGAGGAATTCGCCCGGCAGCGCCAGCCAGCGTCCCCATGGTCAAGAGAGCAGCCAGGGCTTCGCGTCGAGTTGGTTTCATGTGGCGCCCCCGATCTGATTCAACGGTACGCCGCGCAGCCGCGGCGTCAGGAACTTCTTTTGCGTAACGAGGTGCCCGTAGATCTTCTCAACCATGGCGGCCGAGTTGCCGAGGTACTGGGCAATTTCCGCATAGCCCAGAATGATCGGCTTACCCTCGGAGTCCTTGTAAAACCCAGTAAGGTATCGCACGGCGAACGTATGCCGCGCCGTGTAGGCTACGTACTTGTACAACCGCATCGGCGTGCCGTCGGAACGTTGTGACGTCCGGTGCTCGTCGAGTCCTATCGCACGGCATTCCGATTTGCGGCAAATCTTCCGCAAGGCATGGTTGAGGTATGTATCGGACAACTCACCGTTGCGGTTGGCATTGTCGTCCGATCGGAACAGCCTGCCGGTTGGAAACGTCTCCATCCGTTGGCGAGTGATTTTCGTAACCTCATCGGTCAAGTAGATCCGCCGCTTGTCGCCGGTGTGGTGCTCGTTTTTGTGATGCACTAACCAGTACATTTCGCCATCGTCATCTTGTTCGACGTCCTCGGCCGTCAGCCGGCCAACTTCATTGGGACGACACCCGGTCGCGAGCAGCGCGCGGAAGTTAATGGCGAAGTTCGAGGACGAATGGCGCAAGATCGCTTCTACCTGCTCGGCCGTGAAGTAGGACACTCGCTTGCCGTGCTTGGGCCGCTCCATGCTTACGATCGGACTGCTGGCATAGAACGCTTGCGAGTTCCGTGGCCCGGTTCCGCCCCAGGAAAAGAGTTGCTTCAATCGCGACACGACAGACGCCCGACAGCCGTTCCAGCCCTTATGCGACTTAATCCACTGGTCAACTCGGGCGCACGCCCCAGGCCGAAATTCGGCGATTGTCATTTCGCCGAAGTGCTCTTCAAAGTCGCGCAGATAAAACCGCGTGCCATGCATGCGACTCTCGGCAATTCGCCCCTCTTGCCAGTTGAGGAAGTACGAAATCAAGTGCCCAATCTTCATTTCTTCACCGAAGGTGGCGTCAGCATCCAGCGGGATAACGGGCGAGCCATTGGATTTCGTCTTGAATCGCTGCCGATTCATAACCACCGGCGTTCGCGGCATGGTCGACGTGAGACCGGCCCCAAAAGCCGTTTGCCAGAGCCTCAAAACGGCGATTCGTTGCTCGTTTACAAACACCTCGCCGAGGCCGCTTTCGATCCTTTGCTGAAACCAGCGGTCGATAATGACGTCGCTCAATTCAGCAATCGCAACCGGTCGCGAATGCCACTTATCGAGTGACGCCACGGCCCAGCGGGTTCGCTCGATTGCAGTGCGGGGCATGTCAGCCGTCAGCGAATATTCCGCCAGGAACGCCCGCAGTGACATTTGCGGACTCAGCGGCTGCGGCGCCTCGGCCGCCGCCTTCTCGGCTCGATGCTCTTCGACGTCGTGGCTGCGGAACTCGCGAATGATGGACATGTCGGGGCGACTGTCGACGTGGCCATGCTCAATAGCAAATCGCCACATAGCAAGAAGCGAGTTGCGGTATGAGTTCGACGTTGCTGGGCTTCGCCCGCGGTTGACGAGCCAGAGCATGAATGCTGCAACGGTCTCGCTCGTCATATCGCAAATCATTGCCTCCCGACCGACGTGCTGGCCGAGCCTGGAGAACGCGGCCATATACACGTCGCGCGTGGAACTGGAAAGTTCGTCCGATCGTAATGGGCAATAAACGTCGTGGAAGTAGTTGGCCAGCGAAGTTGAGCCATGCGGGTCTGTTCGTGGCGATTGTGCGATCATGCAGCACCTCCTGCCGGCTTGCGCCGTCGGCCGGCAGGCCGTTTCGCGGGCGGTAATGTCGTCAGCGCCTTTGACTAGCTCGGGCGGAAGCTCGCGCACCTCCAGACGCATCGACCTGCCAGCCGCCCGCGCAAGCCGGTTGAAAATTCCGTTTCGCGTTAGATACCGCTCAACGCAGGGCTGGAGGATTCGTTCGCTTCCGTCTTCGTCCACGATTACCGTACGAACGAGTGTGCGATCTAACTCGGCCTTTGGCTTTTTCATGCCGCACCTACTTTCGCGGCCTCGGTCGGCAACGGATAGCGTGCGTGTTCGGCCTCAGTTGCCGGCACGATGCGAACCACGCGTTCGAGGGTGAACTGCTGCACGCCGATGCCGCAGCCGTCGATATTGATGTGATAGGCCGGCCCGTCGAGCTGCTGCCCACACTCCAGCACAATCCACCAGTCGCATTGTTGGGTGGCGCTGCAACTCCCGTCGGCAATCTCTTGCAGTTGCTCGCGGTTCCATTCAGCAGCGATCTCGAACGCCTTTTCCCGCGTCAGCAATTTGTCGATGCCTCCGTTGCCCTCCGTGCTCACTGGGCAAGTCGGCACAAAATCAACCAGCGAACGAGGGGCGGGGCGGCCATCGATTGCCGCGAATAGCTCGTTTTCCCATCGATCTTTGGGCTCCCCATCATTATCGTGAGGCCCAGGTATCGCGACATAATCGTGAAAGTCCGAGCGTGCAACGATGAATCGCTCCTCACTGGCGATTGCCTCGAATCGCAGCCGCCTGGGGCGCATGCCCTCGGGGTGAGGCCGGTAAGATCGCTTGTAGGCTTCGGCAGCCCCTGCGCTACCGAAAACCTTCTTCTGCGTCTTGCAGGAATCGCCAGCCGGCTCGATGAGGGTAACGAAGTGGCTAGGGGCGACAACGAGGGAGCGACGCGACTTTGAGACGGTGGCCATGATGGCACCTTTCCGGCGCCGGCCTTCGAGAGGAAACACCCCGGCGCCGTGAGGCAACCGGGGATTTCCCGGTCAGGCCAATGCGCTCAAGATATAGACCAAGAGCCGAACAACTCCCTCCTGGGTTCTGCTACGCCTTGCGGCGCTTTGGATACCCGGCGGCCCTTGCACTTCAATCCACCTGCGTGGATTCGCTTGGGTTGCGCACGGAAGCTGTCCGGCTCTTGGTCTGTCTTGGGGCATTGGTAGACGATCCAAACACGCAGATTTAGGACTTGCATTGTTGACTTGCACGGGGTGGTGTCAACAGTGGCCCGGTAGGGGGTTATTGTGAGTTCGCCGTGGGATGTATGCTGGAATCGGGGGGCGTTCCTGCGGAGGCCAGCATGGAACGTCCGAACATTAAATGCCCGGATTGCACGAACTCCGACGCCACGCAATCACGGGTTCGCTGGTGGGAGCACCGATATGGATTCTCGGATGGCGTCCTTTTCGCTGCCTTGACTGCGAACGACGTTTTTGGAAGTGGGAGAATGGGCGCGGTAGAACTTGAATCCCGCCCGCGGCAAGTTAGCCTCATATCGCGGTCGGGCCTCCCCGTTCGACCGTACAAGATAGGCCGGCGCTGGGCCCCGAACAATCTCAGCGCGGCTTTTCATTTCTAATTGCCGCTTGTGGCCGTTGTTTAGCGGGTTAGGATGAACGCGTCCGGCCCGCTAACACGGGTCACAGGACTTCAGGCCGCGCCGAGCCTAGCTCTGGCGCGGCTTTTTTACGCGCGTGGTAGGATGCCGGTGATGAACACTTTCAAGGCATGGAAAGACGCGATCATTGTTGCCGCCTCGTCCAAGCTCAAAAGGGGGTTGAGTGACCGAGAGCGAAGGTTCATTGCCCGGCGCCGCTCGTTTATCATCCTTGAGGAAATCTCGGACACCATACGCTCTGGGTCAAAAGAGTCCATCGATCGCTACTTGAACGAGTGAATTCCTGATTTCAGACTGACCTACAACCAGAATTCCACGAAATTTGACTTGCACTTCGCGCCATGGTTAGCATGATCGCTCCAGTCCCAAAACCGGAGAACATATCATGGCTCGCAGTTGCTTCGTTGCGGCCGTCGCGGTGGCCATCGTAACCAGCAGTTCCGGAAGTGCGTTTTCTCAGAATTACGTCGCCGGGCTCATCTTCGAAGGAACAGGCCCTTATGCAGTTCCGACAGCAGCCTACGGCCCCCAATGGTCATGGGCCTCGAAGGTCAATCCTCGATTGCCTGTGATTATGGTAAATCAGAGCGGTCAGATACTTGGAATCTTCTCGGTTCGCGACACTCGCACTTTCCAGGCGCTTCAGACCAACCTGAAAAAATGGTGCGTGGCAAACAAGTCTTATATCCACAAGGTGGAGGGCACTGGCGGTGGCTACAAGATCACGGTCGCGGAGCTTGCGCAAGTCGAAGCTCCTGCGGCAGCGCCGGCCGCAAAACAGCAAGGCGGAAGCCCTACTGGCGGAAGCGGGGGCTCGCTTGCTGACAAGTTCCCCGCCAAGCAACCGCCGAAAGAATCTCCAGAGCCCGAACCGGAACCGGAGGTCGCAGTTAATCTCATCGCCTTACTCGATCGCAAGGACGTGCTTGACGAGCAGATCGCGGCCCTAAAGGCCAACCTTGAAAGCCGAGAGCATGAATTGCGAAACATCGAAGCGACACTAAAGGTCGTCGAGAAAGTTAAGTAAGGGCGGCCTACTTCGCTTGCTTGCCCTTAGGCTTTAGGTGGGCTTCCAGCTTCAAGGCCGCAACGATCTTGTCGACCGTAGCCAGGCGTAGATCCCGCTCCCCGGATAGGAACCGCGTCAGCAGGCCCGGGCTGATTTCAGCATCCGCGGCAATCCGGTACTTGGTGTCCGGGCTAGCCAGGATTGCTTTGCGTAGCTGGTCCGTCAGCGTCAGGGTTTTCGGTGGCATTCGCTTCGTTCTCCAAGTGCTCATGCAAGGCCTGCTGACGATCGCTGGGGAGTTTGCCGACCAGCCGGACTAGCCGGTCATAAAGGGCCGCTATGCGGCTGCGCTGCCCTTCCGCTTGATGATCCGGTTGACCGCCGTGTGCGTCCATGTGGTGTTGCCTTCCTTCGTGGCAATCTGCCGGCGCGTCAGTTCCGCGGCAATGGCCCGTAAGGATTGGCCGGCGGCCCGCAACTCGGCGATGATCGCAAGAACCCGTTGCTCGAACTCGTCAGCCTCCAAGTGTACCCCGTCGGCCGCCAGGTGGTAGCCAAAGCGGACCTTGCCGCACCGCTCGCCGCGGATGATCTTGTGCTGGAGCGCGTCGCGGGTTCGTTCCCCGATCGCCTCCCTTTCCCACTGGGCGACGCTCAGCAGGATGTTCAGGACCATGCGGCCGGCAGCCGATCGGGTGTCGATGTTGTCGGCCACGCTAAACAGTTGCCGCCCGGCCCGCTCGCTAAAATGCTCGTCAATCAAGGTCTGCCAATCGGCAACACTGCGAGTCAGTCGGTCCAGCTTTACGATCACAAGCCCATCGACCTTCCCTTTGGCCAGCATTGCCAGCGCCAGTTTCAGGCCAGGCCGGTTCAGGCTCTTGGCGGACTGCCCCTCGTCGGCGATTACGTCGACCATCTCCAGATCATACAACGCGGCGTAGGCCGTCAGCTTCGCCCGCTGGGCAGCCAGACTGATCCCCGTTGTGGCTTGCTCCTCAGTCGACACGCGGACATATCCGAGAACTCGCATGGCTTTTCCCTTCGCGGTGGCGGTTGTGCTCGTCATGCCCTTATTACGAAGAGAGTACCATATTTGTTTATTGACAAATAGAATGCCGTTGGCCGCAGCAATCGGGTGGGAATCGTCGAATGCAGTGATTGATACCCCCTGTTCAATATCCGCCGGATGGGTTTTCAGCGGCCGCCGCGTACACAAACGAACGTCTGTGGACGCCCCAGGGGTTTGATGGCGCGAAAACTGGTCAGTCGCCGCGCAGTACCCGACGACTGACCGCAAACTGCGGAAACGATACCTAATGCATCAGGCGGAAAAAGACCAAGAGTGCGTAGGCAATCGCCAGTAAGACATGCGCAATAATTTCGATCGCGACCACGGGAAAATCCTTTCGTCTCGTGGTGTGCCTTGCGCTGCCAGTCGCGACAACTCGAACAAACAGCGCTCAGCAAGATTCCATTCCAGGCTTCGGCATTAACATGGTCGCGCACTTCACATTTTTCATCGCGCGACGGTTTAGTGCGGTGATAACGATCAAATGGTCTTGCCGACTTGGCCGGTCGGGTTTGCGAGGCCCGACCGGCACGATACACAACCAAGTTGTCAAAGAGCAAACAGGACTAGCCCATCTGAGTGTTCGCAATCTTCCCGGCGTTCAATTTGAAGTTCTGGGCGTCGTTGTTTTTCGTGATAACTTCGAGCTTGCTTTGCAGCGCCTTTTCGATCAGCGGCTTGAGCAGCCCTTCCATATCGGCTTGCAGCTTGCGCTGGTCGGTCTCGATCTTGACCTTGATCTGATTGACGACGGGCGCAATGTCGATGTGGCCGAGGCTGCCAGCCGTAGGCGCAGGCGTGCCGGCGGCAGCGGTCGCAGCCTTGATGGCCGCCGTATCGACCTTGCCGGCTTCTTGCTCGGCCTTGCGCGTCCATCGCGTGCTGCCGCAATGGATCGAACTGGCCCTTGGTCAGGCCCTCGGAGCGGTGAAAGAGCGAGTCCCGAAGTGCGTTCTTTTGCTCATCCGTGCCAAACGATTGCAGGGCTTGAATATCTTCCTTGCGCGTAATCTGGTCGTACTTGCCTGCCTTCGCCAGGTCGAGCACCTTGGCCACGCGATGCTGTTCGCTCCCCTTCAATTCCCCGAAGCGAATCACGGCGTCTTTGTACTGATCCTCGGCTTTTTGGGCGGCTTCGATCGCCTTCTGGTGCAAGCGGTCGGCCGCTTCCATTTCCTGCTGAAGGTTCTCCAGCTTCTTTTCGTGATCCTTCTCTTCGGCTTCGGCGAGCGCCTGCGTGTACTTGATGCGCGCTTCGTTGTTCTCGTTTTCCAGCTTGGCGATCTCATTCAGTTCGGCTTCCGCTTTTTCGTTGGCCGCCTTCTGGTCGGCCGCGAATGCCGCTTCGCTGCCGCCCTGGGGATTGCCGTTTTTCATTCCGAGCGCCGTCAAGGTGTTGGTAAGACCAGCGCCAAGGGTTTCAAGCACGCCGGCATTCTGGCCCACTTGGGTCATACCTTCGTTGTCTCCGAACTCCCTTTGCCGGGCCTTGAACTGCTCATGTGACGACGCCAGGGACGATTGCCGCTCGGCCTCGATCTCCTCCTTGCGGCGAGCTAGTTCCTTTTGTTGTTCATCCAAGCTGGCCAGCGCCGCTTTGGCGGACGCGGCATCGCCCGCCGACCCGATCAGGCCGCCGCCCGATGCGCGGGCATGAAGATCCGTCAGCGTGGCGTTGACTTCCCGATGCGCGGCGGCCAATGCCTCCTCGCTTTCGATCAGGCGTGCATTGGCCTCGATCTGCTTTTCATTGGCCTCGTTGATTAATTTGATGGCTTCCTTTTGCTTTTCCTCCTCTTCGCCAACCTCATGGTAGGCATAGGCAACAGCCGACAGTGCCACCCCCAAACCAACCATGGCCAATGACGCCGGACTGACCAACGACGTGAACGCGGCCCATGAAGTCGACAATTCTTCAAGGGTGGTGGCTTCCAGCGTGATGGCTGCGGTCTCGGCTTCGGCAGCAATGGCCGCTTCCGCCTGTGTGATTGTTCCAGCCTGTTCGACGGCCATCACTGCAGCGCGCGCGTCTCGGTATTGTTCCCAGATTACTTGACTACCCTCTACGACGTGAGATAGCGCCCGAAGCATCGAAACAGTTCCCTCGATGCGCTCGATAGTCTTCATCGCCGCTTCGCCCTGCTCGCTCTCGGCGAGGCCCAGCAATCCCCAAGCTTTGACGGCGTGGCCAATACCCATCACCAGGCCGTGCCGCCCGACGATGGCGCTTGTGACGCGCTCCTGGCGGCGCTCGCTGGCCTCAGCCGCTGCCTCCTCGGCTTCGGCCTGGCTCTGCCGCTGTTCGTCAAGTTCGCTTTGAGCTGCGGCCCGCGAAGCGCTTTCGGCGTCAGCGACGCGCAGCGATTCAGAAAGGTTGGCTTGCTGCACCTTGGCGTACTCCGCCGCAGCAGCCTCGTCAGCGCGCTGCTTGTTGGCCATGTCGCGGTCAATCTGGCGCGACAGACTTGCGCCCCACTGCTGCTGTTTGCGCTCCCGATCGGCGATCTCCTTGTCCATCGCCTTGGAGAGACTGGCGCCCCACCGCTCTTGCTCTTTTTCCTGGTTGGCGGTCTCGCGTTCGACCAGGCTGGCCCGAGCATCGCGCCCTTTTCGGCGGCAGCCGTGTTGGCCTGCTCGACACGTTCGAACAATCCACCAAACTCGGCCAGCGCGGCGCGGCTGTCGGAGTGAATCGCTGCCTTGAGCCAGTAGATCAAATCCCGTTCGTTCGCTGCCACCATGATTGTTTACCTTAACGAAGATCGAATGATTGCCGGGAATAACGCCGCCAACTCGTTGCCGAGACACCTTGCCGCCAGCCGCGCCGTATGCCGCCGCATGGCCCGCGCCACGATCCCAAGGGCCGTGGCAACCAGCGGGTCAGCGGCCTCCACTCCGCGGCCGCACGTAGCCTGTGAGATGTCGTAAAGCTGAATCGCATGGAGGGCTTGCCTGACGGATCGCTCGGCGCCTGCCGCCTTCTCTGGGCTTTCCTTGGGGCATTTCCAACACGGTGTCCGTAAGCCGGCTGGACGCGCAACCGGCTTGCCCTGATGTTCTAACTTCGTGCCGGCATTCGGTCCGTCCGGATCGCCGTACATCCACTGTTGACACTGATTGCAGGGGCGTGCCAATAGTCCCGGGTGTTCGAGCACCAGGAACAACGCCCCTGCTAGTTTTTTTCCGCTCGCTCCTGTTGCACGTCACCGGCGAGCTGACCGGTCTCATCGGCCTCGCGCCGCACGGATTCGTTTTCGGCCTTGGCCTCGTCGGACCACAACGGGTCCGGATCGCTGGCCCGCGTGCCGGAGACGATGGCATGCAGACGGCCGAGTAGTTCGCCCTGCAAATCGCCGCAGTTCTCGCCCGTGATCGGAACCGGGCTGCCGTCGTCGTCGACGATGTCCCATTCTTTGATTCGTGCGGCTAGGCATTTCAGGTAGAACTCTTCCCGCTTTTCCTGGTCCGTGATCTGCCGGGCCGTGCGGGCGTTGGCCACGCGCCGCCGGCTGTTGATCGGCCGGAAGCGGAACCGCATCGGGTTGAAGAGCAGGGCCACGCCCTCGATATAGCCGTCCTGTTCGAAGCCGTCCGGCATGAAATTCTGAACCTTCATAGTGCTTTCGTCTCCTCGGATTGGTGGATGCCGTGCGCCATTCGCTCGGCTCGGATCTGGTTATTGAACTCCCGGGCCATTGCGCCGGCCGTGGGGAATTGGGCCCGTTCGTTGGCCGCCGCGTACCGGTCAGCGACAAGCTCCCGGGTGATCTGGTCTCGTTCGTCAGTCATTCCCATAGTTGGTCCTTTCGTTTAGTCGATGATTGCCGATTATTCTGCCAGACCTAATTCACAAGTGGCGATTCAACTAGTCTCCAACCGTGTTGCGTGATCGCCGCCGTAATCGTGACAGCCGTGCCAAGAGTGACCGTGTCGACGACAAGCAATGATTGCGGTCCGGCGGATTGCCAAATGATGGCAAGCGGGCCGCCGTCACTTCCAGCAGCTTGAGCAACGCCGCTTGCACTGTTGTTTTCAGGACGGTAAATGCCACCGATTGGCCGTTCAGGTTGAACGTGCCGCGATTCGGGCTGCCGGGCAATGCGGTGAGCGATTGTATTTCTGGCGTGCCGTTCTGCACCGTAGTTCCCGACGCAGCACCGATTGGGTCAGTGCTTGTGATGATATATGGCTGCTGAGTAGTATTGCCTCCAAATGCATCGGTAACGGCGGTGACAGCCGTGGCAATATTGCCCCCATTGGCCTGGCAGTACGTAAGCAGATCGCTCGGAAGAGCCGAGGCCAAAAAATCACAAGCGGATCCGTCCGTTGTGTCCACGACGTTCCATACATTCGAAGGGTTTGAGGCATCGAAAAACACCAGCCACGCATTCCCTCCCGTCGTGCCTGCCGTGGTCTCGGTCACAGTAGGCGCTGCGGTCGAGATATACAGGTTCGTGGTGTCGGCCACGATGTATGGCCAGTCGAATCCGCCGACCGGCGGTACGAACGTGAAGGTGTCGACCAGGCCCGATGCCGAGGCCGTAACGCCGCTCGCGAAAACTCGGGATGCCGCGGACAACAGGCTGACGATCTGCGACGGCGTTGCTAGGTTGGCCGGCGTTATGCCGGACAAAAGGCAGTCCCCAAATTTAAGGCTGCATGTGCCGCTGTCTGGAGCGGACGGGGCGATAGTGATCGTTTGAGTTTGGTCGGGCATTGTTCGATCGATCCTTTTTTAGACTTATGGTTGATTTGAAGCTGCTGTCGGTTGTTGGGTTCTAGCGCGAGCCATGAACCCGCTGTACACAGACGCCGTCCCCGTTCACAAATGGTCCTTTGTGCCCGGCTGCTGGCTCGCTCGGGGCCTTGTTCCATCTGCGGGCATTCCATTCGGCCGCGCGTTTCCCCGCCTCGACCTCCGCGGTCTGGCAGGCCTGCTCTAAGGCTTGCTTGAACGCGAGCCGATAGGCGTCGCCTTCCGGACCTGGTTGCTTGACCCATACCTTGTGCCGGTGCCGGTCTATCCCGGCCGCTTTCGATGCGCCACCGACGGTCCCGCAAACTGCGTAGGCCGCCAGAAACGCTTCTTTTTTTATGTGTGGCATTTTGTCGAATCTTGGGTGATTGCGGGCTATCGGCCGGCACGCCGGAGCGAGAGGGTTTGCTTGATGTCGGTCGCGAAGCGCTCGAACGCACTGGCGATGTCCAGTTGCGACGAACCGCGGCGAAAAATCAGGGCTGGTGCCAGATCCACCAGCGTCAAGGCGTTGGGGTCGTCGATCGCTAGGTTGACCAGCCGGCGATACTCGGCTTCGACCTTGGCTTGCAGCGCGGCGACGATCATGGGTTTCGGTGACGTGGCGTCGAAGGTCGTGGCTTCGGTCTCTTTGGTTTGCATGACTTGCCTCTTGAGGTGAACTTTGGTGGTAACCGTTCGATGGGTGATTCAATCAATATCTCGGCTGCGCCATGGTAGCTTTGACTTCGGCGACGAACTGGGGGAAGGTTTTCTTTTGCGAGCCCAGGATCACGTGCAATTTCACCAGATCCAGATTGCCCGGGTCATTGATTGCCTGATCGATTAGGCTGCGGTATTCGCGAAACAGCCACGAGGTATTTGCTCCGATGATGTCAGCAGCGCCTTTGGTAAAATCTAGTTTTTCGTCCATTTGCTTTTACTCCGTAGTGAAAATGGGTAGCTGTTGATTCGTTCTTGATCGACGCACTTTGTCTAAGCGTCGGTGGCTTATTCGGTCGATTTGTCCAGGTTGACCCCAAGCCGCGCGGCGATCCTGGCATACATGGCGCGGCGTTCCTCGGCAGTCGACTGGTTCGGAAAGACATGCTCTACAACGTCGTGAGCTGCCGCTGGGGCCTTGCCGAACACCCGATCGAAGAGTTCTTTGGCGGCTGCTAAGTCCCCGCCCTTGGCCAGTTCGACCAGATTCTTGACGATGGCCTTCATGTCGTCTTCGGTGACGGCCTCCAGCATGGCGGCCCGCAGGGCGGCAGTTCGCTTGACGTGCGGATTGCCTGGCCCACCAGGATTGCCGGGGGCGAACTGTCCGCCGGCGGCGCGGCCGTTTGCCCCGTTTACTAACGGTTGCTCACTCACTGGAACCTCCATTGGCTTCTGCCTTCTGGGCGACGCGAATCGTAGTCAGCAATCGAGCGGCCCGCTGCCGGCGGCGGCCGACCGTTGAGGGCTTGGCCAGGATCGCAACCATGGCCGCTTCGATTTCCTGGAGCGTGTTTCTGCTGACTGGCCAGCGAGGTTTGATCTGGCGACCGGTCACAGCCTGATCGGCTGGCGTGTGGTTCATGGCGTTCATCCGAAGTCGACCCTCGCATCGCTGAATGTGGTTGTTCGGGCATCCCAGAGCAGTGGAAACGTCCCCGTAGGGCCGTTGCGGTTCTTCTCAACGATCAGTTCAGCCTTCCCGACCAGGTCCGGGTCCGATGGTTCGAAAACCTCGGGACGATGGACGAAGGCCACGACATCGGCATCCTGCTCGATGTTGCCCGATTCGCGGAGGTTGCTGAGCTTCGGCCGGCCGTTGCCGCCCTTTTCTACTTCCCGATTGAGTTGGCAGAGGCACAGAACCGGGACGTTGAGTTCTCTTGCGAGCGTCTTCAAGTCGGCGGTCATGGCGCCGACCTGTTCGTATCGCTTTGCCCGGGCGTCGGCCGCGGTAAGCCGCTGGAGGTAATCAACGACGACAAGGCTGAGGCCGCCCTGCCTCTTGCAACGCCGGGCAGCACGGCGGATATCGGCCGCGGTCACAGATGCCCGGTCGTCGATCGTGAGCTTTGCGCCGGCAAACTGATCGCCAGCTTGTTCCAGGTGGCCAAGATCGCGCTCTGTCAGTCGCCCGGTTCGAATGGCCGCGGAATCGACGGTGGCAAGTCCACAAAGAACCCTGATCATCAGTTCCGCGCCGCTCATTTCGAGACTGACGAAAAGCACGTCCCGTTGCTTCATGGCACTGTGAGCGGCAATTTGCAGCGCGATTGAGGTCTTTCCGCCGCCTGGACGGGCGGCCAGGATGACCAGTTCGCCCGCATGAAGGCCGCCGTTGGCGTAGTCAAAGCCCATGAACCCCGTCGGAAGGCCCAGACGCCGCCCCGAACGCAGTGACTCCCTGGCCACGGCTAAGGCTCGATCGACGGCGACACGAGCGTCGAGCAGATCGCCGGCGGCCCCGCGTCTAGCACGCTGCTGAACCGCGATTCCGCCTGCCGTACGATCGTCGGAGGGTCGAGGTCGCTATCGTATGCCTCGCGAAGCGTTTCGGTGCATTGGCTTATCACGGTCCGCAGTAGGGCCTTGTTGCGCACAATATAGGCGTAGTTCACCGCGTTCGCCGCCGTCGGAACAGACTCCGCGACCTCATGCAAGTATGCCACGCCGCCGATCAACTCCAGTTCGCCTTGGTTCTTCAGTCGCTCGACAAGCAGCGTCGCGTCAACGCAAAGGCCTTCGTTGTGCATGGCCGACAGGTGCCGGAAGAGCGCTTGGTTACTGCGGGCATAAAAGTCCTCCCAATCGATCAGCGCCATAACGTCGTCGATCACTTCCGAAGCGAGTAGCATGCTCCCCAGCACGCCCTTTTCGGCGTCGAGGTTCTGCGGGGGCAGACGGTCGAGGATTTCGGAATTCGAAGCCATTACGTGCCGTGCCTCCGGTCGCCGCCGTCGAGGTGGTAGCAAATGCCGCAAAGCACCCGCGAGGCGATTCGATCGTCGTAAATGCGCGGGATGGCTTCGGGCTGGACGTTGCCGATGTAGATCGCCACCCGGCCGGCAAACTGCTCGCGCAGGTCGCAGAACCGTTTCACGACCGAATAGCCCAGATCGGTCACGCGCTCCCGGGCTCCCAGTTCGTCGAGGATTGCCAAGTGCTTGGTTTGGATCCGCGCCCAAAGCGTGCCGGCCTCGTCGGCCATCGTGGCGTCAGCCAAGCCTTCGCAGGTCGCATAGGACGCGGTCTCGACGACGTCGGCCAAGGCCAGGGCCGCCGATGTCTTCCCGCGGCCAGGGGCACCGTACAGGTACAGCGGCCACTCTGCCTGCCCGGCAACGAGCTTCCGCAGCATCGCGAGCAGCCCCGCGTCAACGCTGGCCAGGTTGCGGTTAATGCTGGGCATCAGTCGCACCTTCGTGGGCACCAGCGGCAACGAGCGCGTTCCCGTCGCGATACCTGACGGGTTCGCTTCGCGGGCGAGCCGGAGAATCTGATCGAACCGCGAGGCCGTTTCCATTGTGGTTCCCATTGGTTTCCTGCCATGTGTTCGGGTCGTCGTCGTAGCGGCCGCCGTTCAACCAGGTTGCCGGATACGGGCAATGCTGACCCATCCCCTTCGGAGTCTTGGAAAACGCCGTAGCGGCTTCTAGGAGCCGTGCCTGTGCCTCCGCTGCCGAGAGGCCATTGTCGGCCATCACGCGGCGGTAGGCGCTCTCCCAGGCGTTCTTGGCTTCGTGTTTGCCGGCCTTGGTCGGGTACACGGCCCACCAAGTCTCGAAGGCTTCCGGATACGTTCGCCGCTTCCTTGCCGCTGGCTCCTCGGAAGATGCCGCCGGCGCAGCCGGTGTTTCTTTATGGCTCAGGCTACGGCTACGGCTTAGGCTTAGGCTTAGGCTGTCGGACTCGTTCACCGACTGTTCCGGAACAGTAGGGAATGATTCCGGAACGGTAGGTGATTGGTCTGGAACAGCAGCGACCGAACCGGCTTCATTCGCAGTCGGTTCGTCGTCGCTGGCGTACTTCCAGCCATGCTTCTGGATCGTCTTCTTGGTCGAGTCGTCGGCGTGATCGGGCCAGTCGTGAATCACAAGGCGATGCCGCTGATTGACGTCGATCAGCCTGGACTCGACCAACGCGTTGATGAGCCGATCGGCATCGTCGGCCGGCCAACCGATGGCCGAGGCAATCTCAGGATTTGACCACTTGCCGACGTCACCGCGGATCGCGTGGCGCACGGTGAAGTGCCAGAGCAATTCCAAGACGCCGACGGCCGAGTAAGTCGGTATCTTGAGCAGCGACTCCAGCCGCTTGATCTTCGGGTGGTCCAGGGCCATGCGTTTCATTGGGTGTCCATTCGGTAAAGCTGCGGCGCCTTTGATGCTCGCGCGGCCCTGGCGACTAGATCCGTGTCTTCGATCAGGTAGTTCGCGTGGTCTCGATTGATGACCCGTGAAAGGATGACGCCGCTTCCTCGCGGGCTGTAGCGGCGATCCGAGCGCAAGTCGTCGGACACGAAATAAATGTGATGGCAATCTTGCCCGTCTCGAAAAGCCGAGATGGACCACTCCGGCTCGATCGCACATCCACCACCGTCGGAATGATCGTCACCGAAGAAGATCCCCCGGTTTTCCAGCGGGTCGCCATCGAACAGGAAAACTGGTTCGCGGCGACCGGTTGCCAGCGTCGAACATTTTTCGATCAGATCGTAGGTGGGTTCGTTCTCGCTGGTCACGACCCACATCGGCACACCCGGCTCGATGCCGCGGTCCGCAGTGCCAAGCCCATAGCCGCGAGGCGGTATCCAAAAGTCTGGTAGAAACGCCGTGCCGTCGCCGGTGACGTCGTACTGCTCATGCTCCCAACTCCAGCCGACGCCGAGCACGTCGAAGAAGCGGGCCCATCTTGCTTGGGCCGAAGATCGAAAGTCGATCCCGCCGTAATGGGCTTCGGCCTGCCCGGGCTCGTTGGTCATGGGGTTGTTCATTGGAAGCCACCCAGAACTGCGCGATGGGCGACGTCGAATGCTTCGGACGATCGCAGGGCCGGCTGCGCGGCGCCCCATCCGGCCAGCTTTTCCAGTCGGGACTTCAAGCGTTCGTAGGCATGCCAGTCTCGACCGCGACAGCGCTTGGCCTCACGCTTGAGACCGATCAAGTGGGGCTCGATCTGACAGATTGCTTGCCATGTTGCGGGCGGTTCCGTGACGCAAACAGGAGCGGGGCTGTGGCCATCAATACTGAAAACTTGTAGAATCATCTGTGCTTCTCCAAAACAACGCTTCAGGCTCCCACTTTGGTCGGTCGGGGGCCTGTTGCGTTTCCGGGGGTCATCCTGACGCGGCAACGCACCGCATCGCTTGTCGCTGTCGTGATCTATGTCCGCGGCTGGCGCGGATTTGGTTTGTGGAACTTCGAACGAGGGCAAGCAGTTCGTTCGGGTCGATCAGGATCTTGCCCCGCGCAGGCCGGTAGGCTTGCAGCTTTCCGCTCGATAGAAACCGGCGGATTGTCTCTTCGGAAAGGTCGACCAGTTGGGCGGCCGACGAGACGCTGACGAACTTCGGCGCCACGGCCGAGCGGCTGGCCAGCATGGCCCTCAATTCGCCGAGTTGGCCGAGAACATCGTCAAGAGTGGCAGGGGCGTCGCTCACGATGAAGCCCCCGCAGTGCGGCTCGCACACTGCCGCCTGGCCCGTTCGCGCGCCCTGACGGAACGCAACAGAGTCCGCAGGGCCTTTTCTTCGGCGACAATCTCGTCAAGGCGAGATTCTAGGTCGCGGACAGATGCCGTCTGAAGGACGGTCACGGCGTCGAAGTGTTGTTCATTCGTCATGCCATCAGCATGGCAAAACGAATCGGCATCCAGAACGGACTAAGAACGGACTAATTACGCCAGTCTGAACCGGTGGCCGTTCCGCGTGCTGGAATCGACAGCGCGCTTCAGTTTTGGCGGCAGCGAGTTGTACAAACGGTCGGCGCGAATTCCGTCCAAGTCGGGGTTGTGGTATTTCATGGATGGTCCGCTAATCCATACCATCGGATTATCAGCTAAGACCTTTAGCCACTGTGCCTGCTTTTCACCTTTGAGGTCGAATTGTTTGCCGTCAAAAATTGCGACCAGCTTCGGCACGTCAACGACAAGTCGCGGCATCAATGCCGGCGGCTTTTCGTCGCCGCACACGACCTTCAGCAGTTCCAGCAAATCAGACTTGTCGGGGTCAATCTTGCCAGGGCAACTGCAAGGCCGGCACAGTCTGCGTTCGGCCCCCAGGACAGCCGACGCCCATTCGGCTGTTACGTCGCCATCGGCGACCCAGCGATCGAGCCACTGCGATTGATTAGCTTGCCTAGCGGCGGATATGAAAGCATCCCTCGTAATGGCCCATTTTTCCTGATCGTCGTCCGACTCGACTCCCCGCCGGGTCATGCCGCAAAGTTCTTTTGCCAGGGCGACGATTTGCTTTTCGGCTGCCACCTTTTCAAACTCCTCACCGCCGGACCACAAAAGGACCACAGGCGATCCCCACAAATTTGCCTGCAACTCCTCCATCAGCCCGACCCTTAGCCACATCTCTGCTTCTTCCTGAACGCTGTCGCCAATCCCCAGGGGGTCACGCTTTTCCGGAGGCATCCACGACAGTAGGCGCCCTAGTGCCCTTTCACTGTCACCATCAATTTCGGCCAGGAGCACTTCAATGGCGAGGTGCCGTGCGCCACTGCCCTTTGGGATCAACCGGAAGAATTCAGCGTGGCCATCTGCCTTGATGGCTTGGCCGAGTTCGGCGAGTCTGGTTTCTAGTTCGCTCCAGTAGCGGCGACCAATGGCTGGGTCGAATAGGTCCGCCCCTGGATTGTCGACGATGATCTTGTAAGAGCGAACGGCAATCCAGGCCGAAAGCAGCCGCTCGGCGCGTTTGATGGCTTCGCGTTTGGCCTGAGCTGTCGAGGCGTCGCGTTGGAGCTTGACCCCTAACTCGTCGTCGCTTGGCTTAGAAGCGGTAGCGCCGGTCGAATTCGTGCCCATACCTGCTCTCCCTCGTTTGCCAGACGGGCCGGCCGGGCGTTCGCTGTGCGAGGGAGCGCAGAACCAGCGCCGGCCTGTGCGGGAGCTACCCGCGAACCCGGCGTGAGGGCGGCCAGCGGCAACAAGTGCCGCGGCTGCCTACGAATATTGTCCGTACTTCGAACGATTTGGCAAGGCGGCAGGTAATGGCGAGGCGATGTCTCCCGAAATTAGCCGGAACCGCGTGGCAGCCGCGGAATGGCCTGAATTCAGGGGCGGGGCTGGCCGAAACCTGTAGAATGGCAAGAGATGTTGCCGGGGGGGCTTGTCCAAGTTATCATCGCGTGGCCCTGTACTTCAGTGGATCGGGACGAACAAACGGCTGTGCAGGCATGACTAGAACCAGACCGGCGGATCTTGCAGACTACAGAAAGCCGCCTGTCATCGAAGTGGTTTGCGGCGTGCAGTTTGAGCCGCTTGAGAAGCTAAGTGCGCCGCTAGTTGGCGTATTTTGGCAGGGACTGCGGGACACCTATCCGACCACCCAGGCCATGCCGGTGCTGGTCCCGCAATTCGAGGCGTTTCCATCTAAGGGCAGCGTTTCGCTTGCGTGGGGTGTGGTTGATGTCCCTCCCTTGCCTCGCAGCTTTTTTATCGGTGGCGAAGGCGAGGAAAACTGGTTGATGCAGTTGCAGGCCGATCGATTCTTGCATAACTGGCGCAGAATTAAGCCGGAGGATGAATACCCTCACTTCGAGACTGTCTTCGAAAAATTCTGGAACAATTGGTTGAGGTTCCAGGAGTTTTGTGCGACGGAAGCAGTTGGATCGCCAGCGGTGACCCAGCTTGAGGTCACATACATCAATCACGTTCCGGCTGGCAACGGATGGAGCCGAGTAAGCGAAGTCGGAAACGTGTTTCCAGAGTTTAACTGGCGTGCGACTGATAGGTTCTTGCCTGAGCCAGATTCCCTTAGTTGGAAGGCTAGTTTTGTGCTGCCAGAGCAACAGGGGCGCTTGCGAGTTTCAGTGAACCACGCACTGCGCAAAGACGACGACGAAGGGGTATTGTTGTGCGAGTTGACCTGTCGAGGCGTGCCGCCATCACCGGACAATCAAAGTATCGAGGACTGGTTTTTTCTGGGACGAAAGTGGATTGTCAACGCCTTTGACGACATCACCGCTTCAGACATTCAGCAGCAGGTCTGGGAGAAAATCACATGAGCCCCGAAGGCGCAACGATTCTCCGTGAGTTCAGGGAGTTGGACACGATTACCAGTGACCAGCGAACACGACCGACCGCCCCTTCGCGGACGTCGACAAACATCGCCAATTACTGGACAGGGGACGAAAAGGCCGACTTCTACAGCAGGTTAGAGCGGGAATACCTGGCTCTCGGGTGGACGAAAGGGCCGAACGCAACACGCACGGCCCTTGCGCGGTCCCGAGATTTTTGGCGACACTCTGGCGTCAGTGGGGCAACTTGGCTTGTGCGCAGGCTTGAGAGAGAATTCCACATTGAAGTCTTTGAGGCGGCCGCCAATGCACTCGCAACGATTGGTGGCAAAGGCCTCCCCGCAATTATTGCGCCTTGGAGTCGCAAGCCACCGGTGACATTGCAAGAACGATGCTCTCTGCTCTGAGATGGATTCCAGAGGTATCGGACAGGCGGATTTGCGAACGGCTTATTGGAGTCCTGCGGGCTTACAGTACGAACCCCGACGCGGATTTGCGTGAAGCGGCATATCGGGCGACTCGGGTGGTCCCGGCACGCGAGGCAAGGATCCTGCTTGAGCAAGCACGGTCAAGCGAACACGATTTGGACCTTGCTGATGCTATTGACGATGAACTTGCAAATCGCTAGCAGCCATAGGACCGTCCATGTGGATGTGGCGAAAGAGCCGGCGCCTCCATGGCAGCCGGACCGAGACCCCGAAAATGACAACCATGTCGCCGAAGCTGCGCGGGATGTCACCCTTCGGGCGTACGCGAATGCGCGCCACGAGAGACCGGGCTCTCCCTCTATCGAGCCGAAAACATTGACGAAGGCCGTCGCATCGCCGCGCTGTACGCAGTGACGTCGACAGACAATCCAAACAAGATTGATTTCCTTTTGATCCCGCCGACTTGTTTTGATGGCGTGACCGAGCCCCCGGTGCCAATTCGAAATGACGAACAGCACTCGTATCTTTCCGAGCGGCATCACGAGGTTCTGGGGCTAACCGACCAGCTCTCAAATGACCTCGCGCGGGCAATTCTTTCGTCTGATGGCCGACGGGTTGAGAGGCTGAAAGAGAACGAAATCACTCGACTATTCCAGGATTTCGTTGAAACTCAAGACCCCACAATTCTGAACTACGTGAGGGACGGCTGGCGCACCGTAATCGAGTAACACGCGTGCGAGTGCCTGTGCTCACCTTGTGCCGCACTTGGGCACCGAAACAGACCATTTCAGACCATCCGGCCGGGTTCCGCTGTTGGTCACCAGCGCATGAAAAACCCTCGGAAACACGGGATTTCCGAGGGTTTTGGTGAGTGGTTGGGGCGGGGGTCGAACCCGCGACACACGGATTTTCAGTCCGTTGCTCTACCAGCTGAGCTACCCAACCCCATTTCGATTGCAGAAATGCCCGGCGTAACGCAGGCCACCCACCCCTCGCCCGGCACGCTCGATCCGGCCAGGTTCATAAGTCGGAAGTGCCATGGTAAAGTCCCACCCCCAGCGTTGTCAAATCGTACTGGGCCGCGAGACATAGGGGAAGTATAGCTCGGGAACGCTCACCCGGGAGCCGATTGAGCGGCAGGGAACGCCTGGAAAATGGCCAGCCTGGCATTAGAGCCCGCTGGCGGCTGAAAAGCGGCTGTTTTCGCTTTGCCGTCATTTGTGCCAGAATTCGACTGTGCCAGAACCTGACACTGTGTCCGAAACGATGTCGACCGTGCATCCTTCACGCGGCTCAGGCTTCGGCCTGGGCTGCCTGGGCGCAGCCGATGCAAAGCGGGACATAGGGTAGCGCGTCCAAGCGTTCCTCGGCGACCGGCTCATCGCAATTCTCGCAACGGCCGAACGTGCCGTTTTCGATCCGCTCGAGCGCGGCCTCGACCGCAGCCAGCAATTCGCCTTCGTTCTGCACCAAGGCGACTTCCTTGTCGAGCCCATCGCTGTCGCGGTCCGCGTTGTGCGTGGGCACGTTCGATAGATCACCGGCGGCCTGCATTTCGCCAGGAATTGCTTCAATCAACCGAGTGACATCGCCTGCCAACCGGGTTCGCAGAGCCAACAGCTCCTGTTTGTAGCGTTGCAATTGGGCCGGTTTGATCCCTTCGTGCTTCATGGATTGCTTCCCCCTATTGCTGGGCCGCCGCGTGAGCCGACTTTCGTCGTGGACGGGTGGCGATAAATTGGGCCGTCTGGCAGGCGACGACCTTCCGTTGATCGATGAATTTACCATTGGAGCAGATTCCGGCTGCTACTTACAAGGGGCAGCAGGTCAAAGAACGTGAGCGGCCATGCCGTATCGCAGCTTATGCAGATTGCTCGCAATGAGATCAGGCTGGTCGCCGAGTGCTCGGGCTGCGAGCAAGCTTGACCGCGCCATTGCGGCAATCAAAAATGTATTCAGGCCCATTTCGCTCGGGTGCAGCGTCTGCGAGCAGGCTTGGCTCGCAAAATGCACGCGCTGTATGCCGTAATTTCGTCCCTCGGGCACTGCGTCGATCAGGAGAAGGCTATGCGCGAACTATTCACGATCTTCAAGGCACTTGGTTTGGGGGCGGGATTGATGTATCTGCTCGACCCCGACTCGGGGGCCAAACGGCGCTCCAAACTCCGTCGGCAGACGCTAGAAGCAGCCGTGGTGGCCGGCGATGAAGCAGACCGGTTGCTGGTTGCCGCGGGGCACAAGTTGGCCGAACAAGGTTGCCAGATTCGCGAACAGTTTATGCACGCCGTGACAGGCAACGGTCGGCATAAAGATGACACGGCCGCTACGATGCCCCAGGCCACGCCGGTGGAGTCTGGGGAAGACGTGGTATCGGCAGCTTCCTGCCCGATTGCCAATTCGCGATTGCTGACCGGCGTTGGCGGCTCGGTGCTGGTCGCCTACGGTTTGCGCAGCCGTTCACCTTTGGCGCTGCTGGCGACGGCCCTGGGCGTCGGTCTCGTGGCCAAAGCCATCCTGCAGGAAACACAGGAGCTTGCACCCATTGAGGCGCCGCGTGACGAACCGAGTACGACGGCGCCGCAGGATCCGGCCACGGAATCGCGTTGGCGCGTAGCTCATCCTTGAGCAAGAGCCTTGCACTACGCTCATTGCCACGGTCTATACTGCCAGCCGAGCGCGCGACAAGAATTCGATCGGCAGCTTCGTGCTGCCATCCAGAACCAGATCGGTCAGCGCTTCACCGAGCAGCGGAGTGAACTTGTAGCCGTGTCCCGATAAGCCGGCTGCGAAAACGATCTGCGGATGCTGGGGATGGCGATCGACGACGAAGTTCGTGTCGGGCGTGACCGTGTACATGCAGACGGCATGTTGCGTGCAAGTCTGGCTCACGCCGGGCAAGTGCTGCGCGAGAAAACTCTCGACGCGTTGTTGATCGTCGCGGTTGAGTTGGCGATCGACCTGCAGGGGATCCGCGACGACCGCTCCGCCCGAATGCTCGGCGCATTTTAATCCATTGGGCTCCAGATCGGGGAAGCCATAAAAATTGCCCTCGGGCGTTTCGAACAGGAAGCATGGGCAGCCGCTGTCTGCCAGGTATTGATTTGTTTGCGTGCGGAACCAGAAGAGCGGTTTGCGCAGCACTTCGAGCGGCAACCGCAGGTCGGCCAGTAACGGCCCGGCCCAGGCGCCGGCAGTGACTACCAGGGCGCCGGCGTGATACCGTCCGCGATCCGTTTCCACCTCGACACCGCTGCCCACGGCCCTCCACGGCGCGCACTTCTTCGCCGACGCGCAGCTCGGCCCCGCGTGCCTGGGCCTCCTCGGCATGCGCGATGGTACACGCTTCGACGTCGAGATAGCCGGCCTGGCGCTCGAAGACGCCGATCGTATCGGGCGTGGCCCGGAAGCCGGGAAACCGTTGGGTTGTTTCCTCCGCAGAGAGCGTTTGCACGTCGAGACGGTGCTGCCGGGCACTGGCCAAGACTCCGGAGATGAGTCGTCCTTCGGGCCGGCCGACCTGGAGCAGGCCGACGTCATGGAAGAATGTACGTCCGCGGCGGGCTTCCAGTTCGTGCCAGAGTTCGTAGGCCCTCAGGACCAACGGCACGTAATCCGGATGCTCGTAGTAGGCCTGGCGGATGATACGAGTCTGGCCGTGCGAGCTGCCGCGGTCGTGGCCGGGCGGAAAGCGATCGAGACCGAGCACGCGTCGCCTGCGAGCCGCCAGATGATCGAGGGCCGCGCTGCCGACGCCGCCGGTGCCCACGACGATCACGTCATAACTTGAGTTGCTCATGGTGTCGCACGAGGTGTCGTGGATCGCCGCTATTTCTCCTTGACCGTGAAGTCGATCGACGATTGTCCGATCTTCCGGCCGAGCGTGTCTTCGATGGTCAATTGCAGGTTGTACTTGCCATCATACGCGCGCGCCGGGATGGAGAGGAAGTAGCGGATGAAATAATCGCGGCGGCGGTTCTGGCAGAATTCTTCAGTGAGCGGCAACTCCTGGTCGGTGACCTTCCGTCCTTGGTTGTCGAAGATGTGGTAGCTGCTGCGCATGGCCGTGTGGAAGCCCTTGGGCGATTCTTCGCTCTTGAAGTTCTCCACTTCGGCGTACAGCAGGACATGCTGGCCGGGCTTGAACTCGTTTTGCGGAAATGCGGTGTAGGTGCCGAAGCTATTGACTTCCGTGCAAAAGGCCACGTTGCGGACGGCCAACGAACCGAGTTCGGCCAGACGGCTGGCGGCCTTGTTCAGGTGCAGCGTGGCCTCGGTGGCGCGTCGGCCGGCGTCGGAAGTCCGGTCGCTGTCGAGATAGGTGGCCAGGCCGAAAACCTCGTCGGCCCAGAAGTCCTGCTCGCCACCCGACAAGCCGGGCATGGCCCGCAGCGCATCGTTGCGTCGGCCGGCTGCCAGATACAACATTCGAAGTTGGAGCTGGGCTTTGGCTGCCGCCGGCGTTTGCGGCCCATCCTGCACTTCTTTCTCCAGCGCGGCAATCGTGCGGGCAAGCAAATCGGCTGCCTTGGCGTCGTCTTCGATGGCCGATTCATGCGAGATCTGCTGCACCTCGCCGGCCGGTTTGGCGGCAGCCTTGGATGCAACGGTTTGCGTGGTCGTTGCCGGAGCGCTCGTCGAGGCCTCTGCCGAAGCCATTGCAGCCGGAGTCGCAGCCGCCGCGGCGGTCGGAGGCGTAGCCGTCGCGCTGGTCGTCGAGGTGGTTTTTGCTGCCGGCGTAGCTTGGCTCACGGCGGCGATTGTCTTGTCATCCGCGGGCGATGTCGCGGCTGTTGCACTGGCAGGCATTGAGGACGTTGTCTTGGCACGTTGGCGATAGGCCAATGACGTGCGGAAGGCTTGCACGACCAGCGGCCACATGGCCGGATCGGTTTGCTGCAAGTCCTGAATGAGTTGGGCCTGGGCCTGTGGATCGAGCGTGCCGAGCGATTTCAGTTCGCTCATGATCTCTTTCAATTCCACGTTGCGTTGACCGGGACCATTGACGGCCTGGGCCGTGGCATTGGGCGGCGGTTGCGTGGTGGCCGTCGAAGATGGATTGCCCGCCGCGCCAATTGCCGGAATTGATGGAGTGGACGGGATGGCCTCGGGGATTGCAGCAACCGATACCGCGCCGCCGGCTGTCACCGAGTCGGACGACTTGCAGCCCAGCCATGGGGCCAGCAGCACCAGCGGCAGCAAACCGTAATAGGAGCGGCGCATCATGGCGAGATCACGGGCGATTGATTCGGCGGGCCAGCGGCAGCGAGGCCAGTCCGATCGAGACGGGAACAGTTTGGACCTATCCAGGGCGGGGGAGGATAAGGAATTCGCAGCCCAGCCACAAGGCGAATCTCGACTTCGCCAGCACTCGATGCGCCAGCAGCTGGCGCTTTCCGGACGTGGTCTCCACGCATGAAATCTCGCCGCGTTGCTTGCAGCGAGATTCAATCCCCGTGCTATCGAGGGTTCGCTGGTGTAGTCGTGCGCGGATCGGCGGCGGTCGAAAGCCGGGCAATGAGTTGTTCCAGCACGATTCGGCTGCGCGTGGACGACGAACTCGTCCCTTTCAACGCCAGATCGGCGTCGAGGAGCCAGCGGTACAGGCTGCCTGCTCGGCCGCGTCCCAGTTGCTTGAGCTGGCTTTCGGCTTTCGTGAGGATGAAGGGCTTGAAGCCGGCAGCTTCCAACGCAGGGCGCAGCGCGGCACGGCGGCCCTCGGTTTCGGTTTGTTCGATCCAGCGCGTGGCCGCGGCAAAGCGGCGCAGCGTGGAACCGACCTGGGCCAGTAACCCGACGGCGTTCTCGCCGCTGGTGATCAGCCGGTCGAGTTGCGCGAGGGCCTGGGCTGCCTGGCCTGCGACCGCGGCATCCAGCATCTCCCAAGTGGTCTTCGTGCGTCCGCCGTTGACCAGTTCCTGCACCAACTCGGGTGTGATTTCGCCGCCGGGAGCGGCCGACGAGGCCAACTTGGCCAGCTCCTGATCGAGCAATCCCAATTCGGGGCCGATGATTTCCAGCAGGTCTTCGGCCGCCGAGCGATCGAGTTTGACGTTGTATTGCTGCCGGGCCCAGGCGGCGAGCCATTTCAGCAGGCGAGCCTCGGCCGGAGCCTGACACTCGATCTGCAATCCGCTGGCATCGACGGCCTTGTAGAGCCGCGTGTTGGATGGCCAGCTTCGCACTTCGAGCACGAGCACTCCGCCCGATTTCGGCCGCGCGACGTAATCTTCTAAATGCGGCCGGTTGCGGCTGACGAAGTCGTCGGCCTCTTCGACCACGACTAGCCGCCGGCCGCCGCCGAACAGTGCCACCGTGGAAAGCTCATCGACAACGTCACGCCATTGCGACTGGCCGCCATTGAGCACGGTCAACGAAAAATCGCCGTCGTCGCCGTCGAGTACCGTGCGGCGCAGTTCTCGCAGTACGAGCCGCGACAAGAACGGCTCATTGCCGAACGCCACCACCACGGCCGGCGTCGTTGGGCGCTTCGTGGCAGCCAGATAATCGAGTGCATGCTCAGTCGGCATCGATGCTCCGCGATCGGCGGCGGGAACTGCCCATGGCGGCAGTATAACCTGCGGAGCAAAAGTCGGAAGCCCACGCCCGAGGGACGCGGCACGCACGCGGAGACCGACGAGTTGCCGGAAGTCGATCCCTCAACGGGGCCGGCGACGGCTTATAAGCTCTGGTTGAGCACGTTTTTGCGGGCCGAATCTCCCACCGGCCGCACGCCGAGAATCCGGCCTTGCGGCCGAGTGCGAACGATCGTCACGGGTTCAGAGCCGTCGATCGTTTCGACGTTGCCAGCCTCGTCGCGAACTTCCAACCGCAAGTACAAGCGATCGGGCCCGCGGTTGTCGGGCCGCCAGTCGTAATGGCCGGAGTTTTCCAGCCCCGAGGCTAACACGGTCCAGGGGCCCGCTGCCGACTGGGCGTAGGCCAACGCAATCGGCCGAGCAGCCAGCAATTGGTCGGCGGCTTCCCAGCGAATCGAGATTTCGCCCGTCCGCGCGGCGTTGTCCGCATCGGCCGGCAGCAATTTGGCCACGGGCCTGGTCGTATCGACGCCGACCCAAATTTCCGGTAATTCGCCCGAGCGAGGCGGAGTACCCTGCGAGCCCGCGTTCGTTTCCACGACGATCCGAAAGCCGTACAGCCCTTCGTTCTCGACGCCAACGACAAACGGGCTGCGGTTGTCAGGGTCTGTGCCGAAGCTGATCCAGGTTTGACCGCCGTCGCGAGTGCCCCACAACTCGATCTTGCCGATTCCTTCGGGCCCAATGGCTTGGATGTCGTATTCCAGCTCGAACCGCCGCTTGTTGACCATCCGCGGGCGCACTCCCGGGGGGAGCACCTGTCCTTGAAATGCCGCGGCTTCCTGATCTTCTTCGGCACGCGATGGCAAGCTCTTCTTAGCCGTTGGCGGGGCCGAGGCCGCTGGCAACGGATCGTTGGCCCGCGCCAAGGCCGGCGGATTCTCCGGCGGATTTGCGGGCGAAGGCAATTGCATCTCTGGTTGACGAGATTCCGGCGTGCTGGTCGGCGGGGTTGCAGGCGGCGAGGCCTGGTTGGCGTAGCGTGGCGCCACGGGAGCCGCTTGTGCGTCGGCCGCTGGCGGGTTGGCGCCGGCGAACGGTTGCGTCTGCGTGGACACCGAGGGGAAGCTGCTCGGCATACGAGGAGGCTGGCCCAAGGAGCGCTGCGTCTGAGTGGCGACTACGTCGGGTGTCGACTGCGCTGGCCACGCCGTGGCAGCTGGCTTGGCCGTTGCCGCGGGCGGGGCGCTGGGCGTTGCTGCAGTGGTCGTGGCCGGCGGCGCGATTGGTGGAGTTGTTGCCGGGGGCGGCGCCGTCGCCAGTGGCTCGGGCGTGCGGATCCCTTCAGCGTTCTTTGCGACGGGCGGCTGGCTCGACGGTTCGACCTGCCCTTGGCTGCTCGTGGTATTGCCGGCTGTGTCCGTAACTTCAGCCCGCACGGTGATGCCGCTGGTGACATGCTCGGGCCACCAGGTTGCCTCGCCGGTCGCGGGCGCCTTGGGCTTGCCGCCCTGGATTGGATCGACAGCCACAGGCTGCCACGATCCGTTGGAATCGGTGGCGCGGTACGACAGTTTCAATCCATCGGGCGGCAGGTTGGCATCGCTCACGCGCCAGCGAGCTCGTATTTCGCCGGCCTCGCCGCGGGTGACGATCAAATCGAGTTGCGGATGCGCAGTGTCGACGAACACCCGCAATTCCGGAGCAGCCGGCCCGCTGGGACGCACGACGCCGTGATCATCGACGGTTCGCACCATAAACCAATACTCGCCGTCGCGCGGGCGCGGAAACTGAACTTGCCGGCACTAGGGGGCACGCGGCTGGCAATCTGCCAGTTGATGCCGCGATTGTCGCTCACGTGAAGTTGCACTTCGGCCTTGGCCTGGTTGCCCGTCACGCCTTCGAGGCGAAATGGAATCGCGAAGGCATTTTGTCGCGTGGTGATCAGTTTGGGCAGTGCTGGCGCCGTGGGCGACTGCGCGCCCAGGCTTGCGCCGTAAGCCATGGCCGCGCCCGCGACAAGCAGTATGGAAACCGCCCGCATTTACGACATTCCTAAGAGGCCTAAGCATTGAGCGCGCCGGTCAAACTGCCGAGCGACGCTCATCGGCGCGCGCAATTGCAGCGCTGCACCTTGTATCGGTCTTGAGGGTCACGCCGCGTGAGTAAGAAATGCGAGCCATTGAAACTGCACAAGCTGCGGCCTCTGGCGGCTGCGAAAGTGCTGGCGTCAGTGAAAGCGGTGCAAGCGTGGGCGCCATTCAGGCCGGCAGGTCGCGCGCCAATCGCGGCACGATCAGCCAGCATAATGCGGTAGTCGCCACGCCCAGCGCCACCAGCAGGTTGAAGCTCGTCGCGGATCCCCAGATCCCGGCACAATGTTCGTAGAGACGACCGCCAAGCAGCGTAGCTAGCGACGAACTGAGATTCGACAGCGACATGATCAGGGCGAATACCGTGCCGGCCGAAGTCGTCGGGCAAACCTGGGCCGCCACGTCGAGTTGCACCAGAACGGCCGTCATGTAGGTGAAGCCGAAGATCAGCGACACGATGCAGGCGCTCGCCGGGCCGACCAGCCCCCAATAGCTGGCCGTGCCGATGATTCCCAGCGCGATCGAAGCGTGCAGCAGCCAGCGCATCGGCACGCGGCGACAGTAGTAGCCGTAGGCCACGCAGGCCAGGATCGAAGCTACGGCCGAAATCGATCTCGTATTGCCATAATGTTGTTCGCCGATCTCCAGCACCTTGGTCATGTGCCAGTATTGAATCGACGTTGCAAAAGGGTTGAATTCGAACAGCAGCATGAACAGGCCGACCCAGCGCACGGCAGGCGTGCGAATTGCTTTGCGCAAGCTGGCCCAACAACTGCCTGGACCGCTCAAGTCTGCGGGCCGCGGCGGTTCGCGGACCAAGCCGAATGCGACAACGAGTGTTGCCACCGCAACCAAGGCACAGATCAGAAAGGCGGTGCGATACAACTCATGCCGGCTCAAATAGCCGCCGGCAATGCCGGTGCAGATTGCCGCCCCGTAGATCGTGGCCCATTGAACGGATTGCAGCCGCCCGGTCAGGCCGCGGGGCTGGCCGTGCTCAATCATCAGCGCGTCGACGACCACGTCGGCGAAGGCCACACCGACGGTCGGCAGCAGCAAGATCAGCAGCCAGCCGTAGGCGCCGGCGGCCGGCGGGACGATGGCCAGCAGGCCAAACCCCAGGAGCGCGGCCACGCCCGTGGCCACCAGGTAGCTCTTGCGGCGCCGTCCGGCCAGTGGCACATAGTCGGTCAGCAAGCCGTACAGCGGCTTGAACGACCAGGGCAACGACAACAGAGCGGCAAAGCTGGCGATTTCGGCCTGGCCGCTCCCCCAGGATTTCAACATGGCTTGGGCCGGCTGGGCCAACAAGCCGTCGGTCGGGTCGCCCAGCCCTTGGAAGAAATAAAGCAGACCGAAGATAAGCGTCAACCGTCCAACCGACATCGAGCGGTCGGGCACGTCGGCAGCATCATGATCGCGCATGCCATCAATCTAACCGGTGCTGGTCGTCTTTGCGCCGCTCAATCCAGCGGGCATAGACCGCGTCGAGCGGCCTGCTCGGTCAACCGGATGATGAACTCATCATACGCGATGCCGGCGGCGGCCAATGACCGGGCCAGCCCGGCGCTGGGCCCCAAATCGGGATTGGCGTTCACTTCCAGGATATAGACCTGGCTCTGAGCGTTCACTCGCAGGTCGATCCGTGCATAATCGCAGCAGCCGACGGCGCGGAACGCTGCCAGCGCAACCCGGCTGATTTCGGCGCCCAACTTCGGTTCGACGTCGGCCGGGCAACGCGACGGCGTGCACAGATCTTCACGGCTATTGGGCGCCCACTTGGCGTCGTAGGTCACCAATTGCCGACGCGGATCGGTTTCCGCCTCGAAGACGATCTCCGACAGCGGCAGCAGACTCGGCTCGGGTAGCGCGATCACGGCGGCGTTGAATTCACGGCCGGCGATGAATTGCTCGATCAACACGGGGCCGTAGCGGCGGCGGATCTCCAGCACTTGGCGTTCGAGTTGATCGAATTCGCTCACCACGCTGTCCGGGCCAATTCCCAGGCTGCCGTCTTCGCAGGCCGGCTTGACGATGGCCGTGCTGCGACGCAGGGCTTCGCGCAGGGCGGCTTCGGGCAGTGGATCGCCGGCTTCGAGGTAGAAGAAGTCAGCGGTCGGCAGTCCCGCCCCGGAGAGAAGCCATTTGGTGCGGGCCTTGTCGCGGGCGAGCGCCAGGCATTCGAGCCGGCCCCCGGTCATCGGCACGCCGCTCAACTCGACCAGTCCGGCAACCTGGGCCTCGCCGCCGCCGGTTCCCTGCAACCCTTCGCAGAGATTGAACACCACGTCGGGGCGTGGTTCAGTCGAAAGCTGCTGGAGAATCGAAGCGAACTCGGCTCGCACCGGCAACCGACTTGCGCGATGACCATGCGCCGTCAACGCCTGGGTAACGGCATCGACCGTTTCCAAGACGCCGGCTTCGGAAGCCCAATCGGGACTATCGGGCGATAGAACCGGGTCGTTGTAGAGGACGACAACATCCAGCGGACGGGTCGCGAGCGACTCGTTCACCGGCCGACTCCAGCCCGACAAACGCCGGCACGCTGCACGCGCTGGGCAGCAGCTTCGATGATGCGGGCGATCAGGTCGCGGTATTCCACTCCCACGTAGCCGGCCAGCAGTACCAGGTCGCCGGAAAAGGGGGAGAGCCCTGGCAGCGGATTGGCTTCCAGGAAATACGGAACGTGATCTCGCAATCGGAAGTCGATGCGCGACACGTCGCGGCAACCGAGCGCCTGCCAGCAGCCTAAGGCCGCCCGACGAACGGCCGCGGCGTCGGCCGGTGAGATTTCGGCCGGGCACTCGTAGCGGACCCGCCGCTCCCAATCACGTTTGACTTCCAGGCTGTAGACGAACGGTCCCGCTTGATCTTGGGGCAGCACGCGCATGATCCCCAGCACCTCGGGCGGATCGTTGCCCACGATGCCCACGGTGAGTTCATCGCCGTCGATGAACTCTTCGACCAGGATCGGTTGACGATAGGCGTCGAACAGCCGGGCTACGCCGTCCAGGAGTTCGGCCCGGTCGTAGACCAGGCTGCTGGAGAGAATGCCTTTGCTCGAGCCCTCGAAGGCGGGCTTGATGAACGCCGGCAACGAGAGCCGTTCGAGTCGCTGCTCCAACGCGGGCGTCAACTCGCGATCGACGAGTACCCAGGCCGGCGTGGCCAGCCCGGCGTCGCGCACCAGCCGCTTGGCGCAATCCTTGTCGAGCGAAACGGCCAACGTGAGCGGATCGCTGCCAGTATGGGGAATGCCGAGCATTTCCAGCACGGCGGGCACGCGGGCTTCGCGCGAACGGCTCGAACCGCGGCCCTCGGCGATGTTCAGCACCAACTCGGGCCGTGGCCCTTCGAGCAGATGATGCAAAAGTTCTTCACCGTCGCCGAGCAATTGCACTTCGTGTCCCAGCTCTTGCAGGACCGAGTGCAGAGCCATGATCGTTTCCGGCGAGTCGAATTCTTCTTCCTCGTCGCCGGCCAGCAAACCCGGGTCGTCGATCGGCGTCTTGCCAACCTTGACGTTGAACGTAATGCCGATCCTCACCGCAGGCTCCCAAATAACTAGGCGGAACTGTCTCTAGAAATGCGTTACACACCAGCCCGACGCGCCCGCGAGGGTGGCTTGCGTCCGACACCCTCGCGGGCACGACGGGCTGGTGTGTTGATTGTAACGCATCGGCTCTTGGTTGAGCACTACTTGGCCCGCGGATGGACCGCACCGGGCCCTAACGGCACGGCGTCGAAGTGGGGCCCGTCGAGGATCGGCAGGGCAGCCGGAGATGCACTCTCGGCATGGTCCTGCCGGCGTCGATACCGCGGCGTGTCCTCGGGCACCAGGGCGCCCATGTTGCCGCTCAGCAGGTTGCTGACGCCCAGCGACGGGTAATGCTCAGCTTTGCCATCCGCCCGGTCTTCGGGGGCATAGCGGAAGAGCAGGCCCTCGTAGTTGCGCAGGACGACGGCATTCTCCGAAGCCGAGACCAGGTAGTTGGGCATGAGCGGGATCTTGCCGGCTCCGTGCATGCCGTCGACCACGTAGGTCGGCACGCCCAGGCCGGAAATGTGGCCCCGCAGGCCCTCCATGATCTCCAACCCCTTCCAGACCGAAGTGCGGAAGTGGCCGGCGCCGGTTACCGGATCGCAATGGAACAGGTAATAGGGCGCACCTTGATCTTCAACAGGCCCCGCATCAGGGCTCGCATCGTGGGCACCGAGTCGTTCACGCCCTTGAGGAGCACGGCGTGGTTATTGACCGGCATGCCGGCATTGACCAGCAACCGGCAAGCCCGGGCCGTTTCCGGCGTAATCTCGTGCGGATGGTTGAAGTGCGTCTGGATCCAGATTTTTCCAGCCGAGCGCAACAGCTCGACCAATTCCGGATCGAAGATCCGTTGCGGCAGCGTCACCGGGACGCGAGTGCCGATGCGGATCACGTCGAGATGCTCAATGGCCGCCAATTCGGTGACGAACCAGCGCAGCTTCGACATCGGCAGCGAGAGCGGATCGCCCCCGGAGACGATGACGTCGTGGATTTCCTTGTGCTCGCGGACGTAGTCGATCATCCGCTGGTCGTTGTGGCTGGGGCCGTCCCAGCCGTCGCGATCCATGGTCACGCGTTTGCGCGTGCAGAACCGGCAATACATCGTACACACGTGCGTAGTCACCATCAGCACCCGATCAGGATAGCGATGGGTCAGGCCGGGGACTGGCGAGTCCTTATCCTCTTCCAGCGGATCCTCGAGCTCCTGGCCAGATTGGCTGATCAACTCCAGGGGCGACGGCACCGATTGCAGCCGGATCGGATCGTGGGGATCGGCGACGTTGATCAGCGAGAAATAATAGGGCGGAATCGCCAGCTTATACTGAACTTCGAGGGCTTCCAGAGCGGCGATTTCCGCGGGAGAGTGAGGAAGCAGTTCAGCAACCTGAGAGGTGGTGCGAATGGCATTTTGCATCTGCCATCGCCAGTCTTCCCACTGAGCGAGAGGTACGTCCTTCCATAGCGGATGCCGGCGGCAGGAACTGGGAGGCTCTTCGGAATCTTCCGGCGAGCTTCCCACGGCAGAGGCCGCGTATGCGGCGTCGATCTGGTTCATTTGGTTGAACCTCTCCTCCAGTGAAAACCAGATTCAGGTGGCCAAGATCCCCTCGGCCAGTCCCCCAAATCTGCGTGCTTATAGCATCGGTAGCGAAAACCGACAAGGCTTTGTCAGGCCAGGTGAACGAAAAAAGTCCGGGCCTGGTTCAGCCGGATGTCAGTCATCGAAAAGCGGCCAGTTCGCTCTCCTCGACACTCCCTGTCAGTACGTTGCATTATGCGACTGCGTTCAAGAGCCCGTTGGGTCGATTATCCGACCGCGGTCGAGCGCGAGGCCCCGTGCCGGCTGCTTTTCGGCTGCGTTGCGACGTTGTTCCTGCACCAGCCGCCGAATCTCCTGCTCTAACCGGACCCGTTCGGCAAGCCATTGCTCTTGCGCCCGCCGCTGGTCGGTGGCCAGGGTCTCCAGCTCTTCTTCGCGGACTGCCAAGCGGCCGGCCTGCTCGGCGAGCTCGCTTTCGCGGGCTGCGACCCAGTCTTGCAGTTCCTGGCTCTGGCTGGCCAATTGCCCGTGCTGAATGGCCATTTCCGAACGCAGGGCTTCGAGTTCCGCCCGTCGATTGTCGATCTCGCTGAGCGAGAGCCGGAAGTGCTGGGCCAGCCGGCTGCGGGTCTGGCCCAGGGCTTGGGTCAATGCGGCAGGCGTCATGACGCCCGCCAGTTGGCTCCAGAGCTCCTCGGTCGCGAGCCGTAATTCGAGCGTTTCCCGGTGCAGATCGGTGACTTCGGCCTGCGACTGTTCGATCGTGGCCCGGCGGTGGTCGAGCTGTTCGCTCAACCGCTCGACAGTCTGCTGGCGCAGCCGCCAGCTCGTTTTCCTGGCGGCGTTGGTGGTCGGCCAGCCGCCGACGATCGGCACGGCTTTGGGCGTCGAGCCGTGCCCGCTCTTCGTCCAGATCCTGCCGCAAGCGCTGCAATTCGATCTGGGCGTGCTGTAATTGCAATTCGCCATCGGCCAGCCGTCGCTCGCGGTCGGCCAGGATTCGGGATTGTTGCTCGATCTCCATGGCGCGGGCCAGTTGTTCGAGCGTGGGTTCCGCGACGGCCGGTTCGAGCGAAGCGAGTTCGGCTGCGTGGACCGCGTCCGCAGTTTGCGCGGCCCGCTGTGCGTCGAGTTCGGCCTGGAACTCCGTCTGGGCAGCTTGTTGGGCCGCCAGGCTTTCCTGGGCCAGGGCCAGTTCGCCTTCGCGCTGGTCGAGTTCGGCCCGGCGCCGCTGGAGATCGGCCTCGGCTTGCAGGTAGCGCCCTGCCCACTGGGCTTCAATCTGTTGACGCTCGGTGTCCAAGCGGGTTTCGAACGCCAATTGCTGGGCCACCACGTCCTGGTTAGACAGGGCGTGGAGTTGTTCGAGTTTGGCGTTTGCCTGCTGAAGATCCGCCTCGACAGCCTGGCAACGGTTGGCCCATTGGGCTTCGATTTGCTGGCGGTCGGCCTTGAACCGTTCGGCGAGCGACTGCCGCTCGACTTCCAGATCCAGGAAGGTCTGGGCACGAAGTTGCTCGATCTCGGCGTCCGCCTGTTGGCGGTACTGGAGCTGCCAGGCGGACTTTTCCTGTTCGGCCTTGGATTGCGACTCGGCTTGCTTCTGTTCGGCCGCGGCCCGCCAGGCGATGGCCTCGGCGGTTTCCTGGTTGCGCAGCAGGGCCAGTTCATCTTCCAACGAATTTTGTCGGGCTAGCAGCCGCGACTCTTCCGTGGCACACAAGGCCAGCCGCTGTTCGATGCCCAATTGTTGGGCCGCGTTTTCGGCCTCGCGGATGGCCAGCCTCGCCTCCTGAGCGGCCAGTTTGGCTTCGCGGTCAGCAAGCCGGGCTTCGCGCGCCGCCAGGTCCTGCGTCTGAGCGTTGAATTCCGAAATTCGCTGGGCAAATTCCGCATCGCGGGCGTCGCTGGCGGCTGCTCGCTCGGTCAGTTCCTGCTCGCGAAGGGCAAATTCCTCGGACCGTTCCGCCAGCCAGAGCCGGTTGGAACGCGTGTCGCGATCGCATTCGGCCAATTGGCCGTGCAGTTGAGCTTCGCGTCGATCGAGGTCGTCGAGCCGGTTACGCAGGTGCGCGGCCAATTGCTGGGCCTGCAGCCGCAGCTGGGCAAAGTCGTTCGAAACCGAGGGGTCGGGCGGCGCAAGCTTGCTGGCAACTGGCGGGGGAATTGGCGGCGGCTCGATGAGCGGCCCCGCTCCAAGCACGTGCGCACCATCTACCCGGGTCTCCAGAACGGAGATCCGCGCAGGTTCCGTAGCGGCGCGGTGCCGCTCGTGCGTACGCGTGTCCGACATGGGCCGACCGGCCTTCCTTGGCGCGGTTTGCGGATCGAAAAATGACTTCGAGCCAGAATCCTCGACACTTTATTGGCGCACTACCGCACGCCGTTTATCGGCCCGAAGGCCGGTAAAGTTTATCGAAACTTGCCAGATTTTCCGGTGAGAAATCCTTTTCGCCGGAGAATCAGGCCTGCGAGCGACATCTAAATTATGACTTGGCGGCATCCAGGGCCGATTGCAACCGGCTCTTGGGCTGAACACCCACGAAACGGTCGACCACTTCGCCGCCTTTGAAAATCATCAGCGTCGGAATGCTGCTCACGCCGAATTCGCCAGCGGCGTGCGGGCTGTCGTCGATGTTCAGCTTGCCGATCTTGATCGACCCGGAGTACTCGGACGCCAATTCCGCAATCATCGGGGCAATCATCCGGCAAGGGCCGCACCACGGCGCCCAAAAATCCACCAACACCGGCTCCGCCGACGCCAGTACCTCGGTCTTGAAATTCTGATCTGTGAACTCGGTGACATTCTCGGCCATGGACGTCAGCTCCTGAAGTCAATGCAATGCTATTCGCCCGATCGACCTTGCCAGCAACTCCCAGCGGGCGGGCGGAAGTTTCAGACGAATTATAGGATCGGGCCGCGGGGAGTCAACGAAGGCCGGGAGCCCTCGGTAAACCAGGCATTTCAGGAAACCGTCTTTTCAGGTAATTGCAACCGTCGGGCCGAGGCCCTAGGCTTGACAAGCGCAGCCGCGATCCAATGTTTCCGTCTTACTTATCTCACGCTTGGATGCCAATGCCAGACTGATCGCTTCCGCGCCGAATCCGGGGGTTTGCCATGTTCTCTGAGAGCTTTCATTGCTATCTAGTAACCAAGGACGAGGCGGGCAAAGCCCAGGCCCAACTCGCTCGCCGCGCGACGGTCGATTTGCCGGCCGGCGAAGTGCTCATTCGCGTCGCCTATTCCTCTTTGAACTTCAAGGATGCACTGTCGGCGACAGGCCATCCGGGCGTGACCCGTAAGTTTCCGCACGTTCCGGGCATCGACGCCGCGGGCGTGGTGGTCCAGAGCTCGTCGGCCATGGTCCGTGTCGGAGAAGAAGTCTTCGTCACCGGCTTCGATCTGGGTCAAAACACCTGGGGCGGGTTCTCCGAGTTCGTGCAGGTGCCGGCTGCTTGGGTCATGCCCTTGCCCGACGGACTCAGCCTGCGCGAGGTGATGATCTATGGCACGGCCGGGCTGACGGCCGGTCAGTGCGTCGAGGCCATTGAGCGGAACGGCATCGCACCGGACCATGGCGAGGTCGTGGTGACCGGCGCCAGCGGCGGAGTCGGGAGCTTGGCCGTGGCCATCCTGGCTCGGGCTGGCTATCAGGTGGTGGCATCGACCGGCAAGAAAGAAGCGCGCGAAAAATTGACGCTGCTGGGAGCCCGGCGCGTGATCTCGCGAGAAGACGTCAACGATACGACCCGCAAGCCAATGCTGGCGCCGCTTGGGCGGCGGCCGTTGATACAGTGGGGGGCAACACCCTGTCGACGCTCGTCAGGTCCGTAGAGCACGGAGGCTGCGTGGCGGCCTGCGGATTGGTCGGCGGAACCGACTTGCCGCTGACAGTCTATCCGTTCATCTTGCGGAACGTTTCGCTCTTGGGAATCGACTCGGCCGAATGTTCGCTCGAAACGCGGGCTCGCGTCTGGAAGAAACTGGCCGGACCCTGGCGGCCGAAACAACTGGACACTGTCGCCACCGAAGATATTTCGCTCGACAAGCTCGGTGGCGCGATCGAACGCATTCTCGCCGGCCGGACCATCGGGCGGGTTCTCGTGCGGCCGATCGTGCCGGCAAATGAAACCCTGGGCGAGTAGGCGTCTGGCTTGCTGTGAAACGCATCACTGTGGCACCTCGCCGCAGATTGAAGTCTCTCAATTCAATCAATCGCTCTTCCGATTGCCGACTGTCCGTAAGGCGAAGTCGACAGACTGTTGATGGACCGTGTCGCTGGTGCCGCCCTGTTTGACGACAAGACATCGCGAGGATGCAACGCCATGATGAAAACCCGCAAGTCAGCGAGCCGAATTTCAAAGCGGCCGGCTGAAGATGGCAGCCTCGACCTCGAGTCGCATCCCACGCGGGCCGAATTCCCGAATCAATCAACAGAACCGACTGCCACGGTTCGTGATTTGGAAGGTCTGCGTGAGTTCTGGCAGACAACGGCTCCGTTCGATCCTGTGCGGGCTTTGGATTCCTGGGAAACTCGATACCAGTTGGGTAAGGCGTTGCGGGCGCAAACGCCGCGAGAGTCGCATGCAACCTGGGCGCCGACGGCTGATCGAGCGGACCCGGTAGCGACGCTACTGGCGAGCAACGTCGGCGCGAGGAACGCTTGATCCCACTGCGGATGGGACGCATGGCGGCGTCGCCGTTTGCGTTTTTGCGCGGAGCGTGTGCGGTCATGGCGGGCGATTTGGCTCATACGTCGATCAGCGGGCCGCAGGTCATGATCGACGGCGACGCGCATATCAACAATTTTGGACTGTACGGGACTCCGCAGCGTGACGTGGTCATCGACATCAACGACTTCGACGAGGCGACCGTTGGTCCTTGGGAATGGGACTTGAAGCGGCTTGTCGCCAGCGTGAATGTGGCTGGCCGTGAGAACGGCCTCGATGCCGAGGAGCGTCATTCGGCCGTGGTGCGGTGCGTCGGGGGGTATTCGCTGAACGCGAAGCGGCTGATGAAATTCGGAATTCTGGAAACCTGGTCGCTGTTCGCCTACGCGGAGATCGAACGGAGCGAACCCATCCTGAAGCAAGCGGGAATCCAGATCGGCAACGAGTTCCGAGCGGTCGTCAAGAAAGTGCTGGCGAAAGCGCAACGGACGCACAACGACGCGCTGTTGCAAAAGGTGGCGCAGCGGCAGGCGGACGGTGGCTGGCGGTTTGTCGAAGACCCGCCGATTCTGACGGCGCTCGACGAGGCCACGCGGCAGAAGGTCATGGCGTCGCTCGTCGACTACGCCGAAACGCTCGCGCCGGAGTACCGGCACATGCTGCATCGCTACTCGGTCGCAGACGTGTGCCATCGCGTCGTCGGCGTGGGGAGCGTTGGTCTGCGAGCATACCTCGTATTGCTATTCGGCAACGGGGATGAGGATCCGTTGTTCCTGCAGGTCAAGGAAGCGGTCGCTCCGGCGCACTCGCCCTATTTGCCGGCGGTGGTTTACCGAACCAACCACCAAGGCCGCCGAGTCGTTGCCGCTCAGCGTGCGCTGCAATCGTTGGGTGATCCGCTGCTCGGCTATACAACCATCGACAGCCGACACTACTTCGTGCGGCAGATGAAAAATCTCAAGGCGTCGATGCCGATTGGATTTCTCACGGGCGAGCCATTCGAGTTCTGGGGTTTGGTGTGCGGAGTCCTGCTGGCTCGCGTGCACGCTCGCACCGGAGACATTGCGAAGATCGCCGGCTACATGGGCAAGTCCGGCGCGTTCGCCAAACGCGCTGGCCGAGTTCGCCGAAGCGTACGGCGACCAAACCGAACGCGACCATGCCGCTCTTGTCGAAGCCGTGCGGACGGGGCGCGTCGAGGCGATCAACGAAGACGAGTAATCCGCGCGGATTCGCCCGAATTGCACTCGATAACCGTGCCCTGCCGGAGCCGGCGTGATTTTCTTCCACGGTGGGCACGCTACTGACCGTCGTGGAACAACGTCACCAGAATACTGCCAGCCGCGTTCCCAGGATATTGGCAACGCTCGAACCCGAATTGGCCTCATGAGGCACTGCATAGGTGTAGTTGAACATGAATCGCATTCGATCGCACAAATACCAATTCACGCCGAACGTGCTCGTGGGCAATCGAACGCCGATCAATTGACCGGTAGGGCCTATCGGCGTGTTAGGGTCGAAAAAATCCAAGTAAGCAAATCGAGCCGTCAGCTCCCAGGCGCCCCAGCCGTGTTCTCGATCATCTCTCGCCTGATTCTTCAGAAATGGGCGCCAGACGCGCACCGGTCCGAAAACGCCATTGTTGCTCTGATAAGCTCGATGCTCGCCCGTGATGAAATAGCCGCCGTCAACGTGACAACCATGGAAAAACACGTCGCCTGCACCGGTCTGATCAATGAACGAACCGTACCATTCGGCCTGGCTCCAAAGCGGTCCATTGGCCCAGGCGAGTTGCAAGTTGACAAGTTGTTGGAACCTTGCCGGAATGCGAATGACCGGAACAAACGGGGACGTCGATGAGTCGCCGAGATCCAATAGCGGGGAGCGCGGCTGCTGGTTGACGAGGATCACGCCGTTTTCCGGTATCCGTTCGGACAAGGCGATCCCCAGGTGCAACAGGTGTTCACCGTCGCCTTGATGGATCGGCGCTGCGGTCAGTCGGCCGGTAAAACCAACGGTGCTTCCGTCCCCGCCTTGAAAGCCACCGGCGTCGGTTCCGGCGTGAAACACTCCTAGAGCCAGCGTGCCGCTTTGGCCGATGCCTGCGCGAAAGAGTCCCAGCCCCCAGTTGCGCCGGGATCAAGAAGATTGATCGGTGAGCGTTCCATAAACGCAAAGTAGTTGGCGCTGGTTCCGCCTTCGAGACTGAACGGCTCGCGAAAGTGGCCGATGCGGCGCTCGCCGTCGGACTGCACGTCGCCGAATCCGGCGAAGACGTTGCGCGGCACGACATTTCCGGAAGCCAGGTCGATCTCAGCGACGTAGCGACCTGCGTCGCCGAACTGCCCCTCGCCGCCGATGCGCCCGCCGCAATCCAACCGCATCTCCCAAATCGCCGAAGGTTGCAATGTTCGCAGCGCTCTGGCTGGTCCAAATTGCGTCCGTATCGACGCGCCTGCGCAGCCGAAAGGTCGTCTTCGGCGTTAAGTACCAGGTGCGCGGGAACAGCGGGGCAAAGTCGGGAGCAGAGGGCGGCGGCTCCGCTTGATCGAGACCAACTGGCAACTCTGACGGCGCGGTAGTTTGCTCGTCACCGGCGGCAGACGTTGCGGTAAGTAACCATGAGCCACACAAGGTCGTTGCGATTGCAAGCAACAGCCAGCGACCTTTCCTTGCGGCTGGCAACATTCAAATCCGCCGATCAATCGTCCGTCAGTTCCTATAAAGACCACCCCACCCCGGTACGTGCGGCTGCAACGAATCACCGCGCCGCTTTTGCTCCTATTCGGCAACGGCCGGATCGTCCATCAGACTACGATTCACGCAGCATCGGACTTTGCCGGTTGGGTGTTCTTTGTGGCCTTGCGGGCAATCGAGAGCTTCCGGAAATCGGTTTTTCAGGAGTGTCATCGACGCCTTAGAACAGGACCGTCAAAGGCGATTCTCAAGAATCGAAGCTGCTTGGCAGAAGTCGCGGCGCCCGCTCACTTCATGTACTTGACCGTGCTTTTACCGAGCGTGCCATTGAAAGAAAACGGCGCCTGGTCGAAGTAATCGAGCGAGACGGGCGAGCCGAGGTCGCTGCCGAAGTCGAGGCAGTCGTTCGCGGTAAAGGCCATTGGGGCGGTCATGGGCACCTTTCCGGCGGCGACTTCTTTGCCGTTGACCTTCATGGTGATCTGCGCTGCGCGCGCCGGGATGCGCGGCCAGGAGTTTCGTTTCGATTTCGATCTTCGCTTTGCCGACGGCGAGCCTTTCGTTCGCCTTGATCTGCGTGCGGTTGATCTCGAAGAGATTGTATTCATAGTTGAGCACGCCGTCTTTCACATAGCACGTGAGGCCGCCAGAGAAGGAGCCGAGCGCGTACAGCACACCGTTCGCGTTGTCAGGAATCTCAACTTCGAGGTTGACCACGTTGTTGAACTTGCCGAGCTTGGGCGCCGCGAATTCCGGCATGCGCGAGATCGGGCCGGCGAAGGTCCATTCCGTGTAAGGCGTGCTGGGGCCGTCTTCCGGATGCGCCATGGTCCACAGGCCGCCGCCGATCGGAAGGTTCTGATTCTTGGCGGATTCGACCAGGAACATCGCTTTCATGGCAGTCAGCTTGTCCGGCATTTTCGCGGCGAGATCATTGGCCTGGCTCCAGTCCTCGTCGAGGTTGTAAAGCTCCCACGGATCCTTCTCGGGATCCCACTTGCTGATGTCCGGACGGCCGGGCAGCCAAGGAGTTCGTGGGCCAAAGGTGCCGGCAAACCAACCTTCGTGATAGATGCCCCGGCTCCCCATGATGTCGAAGAACTGCGTCGGCTTGCGTTCCTTGGCCTTTGGATTGGCGAAAGTGTAGGCGAAGCTAATGCCGTCGATCGGGCCTTGCGGCACGCCATTGACGATCTGCGGTGGAGTGATTTTCAAAACTTCATAGAGCGTCGGCACGACGTCGTTGACGTGATGAAACTGCGAGCGCGGCGTGTCGTCGTGCTGGATGACCTTGGGCCACGAGACGGCCATGTTCTGCCGCGTACCGCCGAAATGGGCGCCGACGAGTTTGGTGGATTTGTAAGGTGTGCTGCCGGCCCAGGCCCAGCCGGCGTGATACATATTGTCGGCCTTCGGCGAACCGAGCACGTTGAGTCCGCCCAGGTCATTCATCACCTTGATGTGCTGCTCGATTTTCGTCGGGATGCCGTTTTGCGCGAGCAACTCGGAGATGGTGCCGTTCTGCCCTTCAGCGGACGAGCCGTTGTCGCCCCAGATGTAAAAGATTAGGGTGTTATCGAGCTTGCCTTGCTTCTCGATCTCCGCGATCACGCGGCCGGCGTTGTAGTCGGCGTGCGCGGCGAAGCCGGCGAAGACCTCCATGAGTCGGCGCTGAAAAGGCTTCTCGCTTTCGGGGATGGAATCCCAAGCGGGGAGCGTGGCCGGTCGCGCGGTGAGCACGGCGTTTTGCGGAATCCAGCCCAGTGTTTTCTGCCTGGCGAAGACGCGCTCACGATACTTATCCCAGCCGTCGTCGAACTTGCCTTTATACTTGTCGGTCCATTCCTGCATGATGTGATGCGGCCCGTGTGCAGCGCCCGGCGCCCAATACATGAAGAACGGCTTGTCCGGCGCAAAGGCCTGTTGCTCGCGCAGCCAGGTGATTGCGTCCTCGGCGATGTCCTCGGTGAGATGATAGCCTTGCTCTGGAGTCTTCGGTGGATGCATCGTGTTAAGGTTGCGCACGAGATTCGGCTCGTATTGCGACGCCTCGCCTGCGAGGAATCCGTAGAAGTATTCGAAACCATAAGCGGTCGGCCAGTAATCGAACGGCCCAGCCGCAGTCGTCTGTTCGGCGGGCGTGTTGTGCCACTTTCCCCAGGCGCCGGTCTTGTAACCGTAGTTTTTCAGCACCTCAGCACCGGTCGCCGAGGATTTTGGAATGATGCCGGAGAAGCCGTCCCAATCGTTCGCCAACTCGCAAATCTGGCCATTGCCGATGCGGGTGTGATTGCGTCCCGTGAGCAGCGAGCCCCTCGTGGGCGAACACATTGCGGTGGAGTGAAATCGATTGTAGGAAATGCCCGCCTTATGGACGCGATCGAGCGTCGGCGTATGGATCTCACCGCCGTACGTCGAGGGCAACCCTGGCCCGACGTCGTCCATGAGGATGATCAAAACGTTTGGTGCGTCTTTCGGCAGCCGCACCGGATCGACGCGCTTTATGTAGACCGAATCCTGCATGGAGAGCCCCGCGGTCGAAGCCGAGGGGGTGGGCGGGAACGGCAGGATCGAACCATCGACCACGATCGGAGTCGCAGGCGGGTCCGCCTTGGCATCGTCTTGGGCGAAGGCCAGCCAGCCAAGCAGGGCGCCGGCCACCAGCACAGTCAGCGCAGCCAACATCGTTCGCGTTCGCATGATGTCATCTCCCTGGAGATCGCGATTTTCGCCCGTCCGGCGTCGAGGAAATAACGCTCGCTTCAATTGCAAGCGTTAATTCTAAGGCTGGTGCGATGAAATCGCCACCAGCTCAAGCTCGTTTGACCCAATTTGCAACCGAGTCGGCTTAAACGGACGTCCAATTGCCGTAGAAGCTCAGGGCGTAGTCGATGGCCCCGACGTGCTTGGTATCGTCCGTGCCTTGCGACTGCACGGCGTTGACGTTTGCAAAACCTTGCGTGTCGAGCACGTCAGTCGACGAACTCAAGTCGGCCTCGTCTCCCGCGCCAGTAAAGGCGTTCGAGCCCGGCGCGTCGTAGAGCCAGGCCGTGTCAGTGCCGCCGGCGGTTGAAAAGGCTTGGACCAGGGCGAACCCTTGTGCCTGGTTGAAGAAGCCCGTGCCCGACATGTTGGAGTAAGTAGCGGTGCCGACAAATGTGTCATTGCCCGGCGCGTCGTACAGGTAGGCGATTCCCGTGCCGGAACTGATGCCGTAGGTTTGACCGAATCCAACGGCCTCGTTGAAATAGCTTTGGCCGCTCTGATTTCCTGAAACGTAGGCGTATGTCGAGGTCGCGACGTAGGCAAACATATCGCTGCCGCCGTACATGTAGGCTTGTTCGCCGGAGCCGACGCCATAGCCGTAAACGACGGGGAAACCCGCGGCCTCGTCGTAAACCTTGCTGCCGCCACCCGTGCTGGTCATGTAGCTGTAGGTGGGCGTACTTGTGAACACGTCGTTTCCTGAACCGCCATATTGCCAGGCCGAATCGCCGCCGGCACTGGTGCCGTACGTTGACGAGAAGCCTGTGACGGAACGGAACTGGCCATCGCCTCCGGTGAACAGGCCCGTGAGATACGCGTAAGTGGGTGTGGTCACGAATACATCGCCCTTGGCCGAATAGATGTATGCCGTGTCGGTCGCGCCAGTTTGGCTGTCTCCTTCCACAACGGCGGCGCCGGACACGTAATTGGAAAAGTGGGATCCCGAGTACTGGCTATAGTTGGACGCGCTCACGAAAGTGCTCGAACCGCTCGCGGCGCCCTTGAGGTTCGCCGATAGGCTGTTGCCGGAACCCTGATTTGCCGTTACGGAGATTGCCGGAGACCTGGCCAGGCTGACCGTATAACCGCTGCCGCTAACGTACCCGGCGTCCGGCGTCAGCCCCGTGAACGCAGTGCCCAAATTCCCGCTGACCGTCGCCGAGGTTTGCCCCGGTCCGCCCGTGAAGTTAATGGCGTTCACCTGGCTGGTGCTGTAGGACTGCGAGAGGTTGCCGATCGTGGCCGTGAAGTTCGTCGGGTTGGTGAACGCAATCGTAAACGCGCCGGAGCCGGCCACGGTGAGCGTGGTGCCGTTGAGCGTCATCGTCGGAACCCAGGCCGCGACCGTGCTCGCCGTCGAGAACTCCGAAGTATTGTTGTTCGCATCGGTCGCCGTGGACGTGATGAAGTCGGCTCCCGTGGGCGGGAGCGACCCCTGGAAGGTGAACACGGCAAGGCCTGTCGCGTCGGTCGTGACCGTCACGGATCCGAGGTAGATGTCGCCCGACGGTGCATTCAAATAGTTGGCGAAGAGCTGAACCGTAAACGTCGTGCTGGGCGTGCTATTGAGGGTGCCGACAACCTGCGTGCCGCCGAGCGGCGTACTGGTTGCTGCCGTCAACACCGGCGCCGATTGATTGTTGTTGGCGCCCAAACCCAGGTTGATGCCGAGCAAGGCATTGCTGTGGATCGAATTGCCGCCAATACCGTTGCGACTTCCGGAGGCCACGGTCACGCCGTCGCCGCCGCTGTTGACAATCAGATTCGGCGCGCCGCTGACCGAGTTGCTGCCGATGGGAAAGCTGCCGACGAGGTTGCCCGAGCTATTGGTCATGAGGATGCCGTCGCCGCTGTTGCCCAGAGGGAGCAATCCGGTGACGTCGGTGCCGATGTAACTGCCGATCACCGTGTTGTTGTCGGAACTGCTCATTTCGATCCCATCGCCGCCGTTGGCGCTGATGACCGTGAGGAGCGTCGAGTCGGTCGAGCCGATGGTGTTCGAGTGCGTGCCCGGGCCCAGATAGATGCCGGCTAGGGCGTTTCCAAGCGTATTCAGAGCGGTTCCGTTGGACCCGAGGTAGCTGCCTGTCAGGTCGGTTCCGATGTAACTGTGGCTCACGGTGATGTTGTTGGCGTTGCCGTCGATGGCCACGCCGTTGCCGCCGTTGCCGGAGATGGCGTTCTGCGGGATGATGTTGAAGGTCGGTTGTGGGCCGCCGATGAGGTCGTTACTCGCGTTGCCATCGACTTCCACGCCGTTGTTTTTGTTCCCCATGGCAATATTCCCCGAGGTGTCCAGGCCGATGAGGTTGCCGGCCACTCGGACGCCGCTGGCATTGCCTGAAATCTCGATGCCGTCGTTGCCATTTTCCGTCACCACATTGGTGCGGATGAGGATGTTGCCTCCGGTCGAGGTGATCAGCATTCCGTCGCCGTGATTGCCGAGGTACGTGTAGGTTTCGAAGGCGGCGAGACCGCAGAAGGTGTTGTAGGTGGTGAAGAAACTGGCCGTGTCGGCCACGAGGATGCCGTTTTGCCCATTGGCGGCGTCGACGTTTCCGAGCGGGATGGGCCCGCCCATCGTGGTGTTGGTTGATGACCCATTGACGAGCACGCCGTTGAGGGTGTTGCCCACCGCGGTCTTGTTGTCGGCGCCGATGCCGATGAAGTTGGCCTGGATCGTGGTGTTGTCGGAATTGGTGACCCGCACGCCGTTGCCGCCGTTGCCGCTGATCACGTTGTAGAACACGAACGGGTTGTCCGTGGCCGTGCAGCCGATGAGTGAATTGCTGTCGGCGCTGACGATTGCCACGCCGTCCAGGCTGTTGCCGAGCGCGGGAACTTCCAGCGGCGGTGGTGCCGATGAAGTTGCCGCTGAGCGTGTTCTCGGTGGCCTGGCCGGTGATGAGCACGCCGTCGGCGTCGTTGCCGGAGATCAGGTTGCCCTGCGGGGGCCGGACGAACACGGCGTTGGTCGGATCGTTGCCGCCGGTGGCCTGGCCGCCGATCATGTTCTGTGCCGAGCCGCCCGTGACCAGAATGCCGTTTGCGCCGTTGCCGAGAGCCACCGTGCCGGTAATGTCCGTGCCGATGTAGTTCATGGCGATCTGGTTGTTGTTCGCCCCGTTCAGGTCGACGCCGTTGCCGCCGTTGCCGCTGATCACATTCGATAATTGGAAACTGCTGTTGACCGTCGCCTGGAAGGAAATCGGAGATCCACCGCCGATTACGATGCCGACCACCTGGTTGCCGTACACGGAATTGGAACTCGTGATCGAATCGTCACCGGAGCCGGTATAGTTGAGATTGACCCAGGTCGCGGCGCCGAATGAGCCGTCGGCATTGCGACTGACGGTGACCCACGATCCCTGAGCGGGATCGCTCGTTCCGCTCTGGACTGAGTCGGCGCTCAGCGTATAAACGCCCGTTTGTACGCTGCTGATCCCTTCGAAATGCGTGACGTAGTTGGCGCCGTTCGGGTCGGAGAACGCTCGTCCAATTGGAGAACTTGCCCGTCGCCGAGTCGTAGTCGACCATATAGGCCTGGCCGATCGGCTGGCTTTGATCGTTGAGATTATTGACCGCATTGGGGCTCCAGCCGCCGCAAATCGTGTAGCTCGTGCCGCCGTTGTACCAGATGCCATAGGCGGTGTTGCTCGCCGAGCCCGGATAGTCGACGTCCGTCAGAAACGTTTGCGTGGCGATGTCGTAAATGTAGGCATGGCCCGGACCAAGGGGCAGATTGTCTTCGCCATGATCCGGCTGGCTGTCGTAGTTTCCGACGGCCAGGCCGCCCATCGTGCTGTGGACGTAGTTGAATTCCGCGCCCGGATAGTCGATCGTCTGATAGTCGCTGCTCTGGGCGAGGTCGGCCGTCGTGCCGGTGAAGACGAAGCCGTTGACGACGACGGCTGCGGACGCGGCATCGGTGTTCTTGTAGCTGCCCACCAGTTGGATATTGCCTCCGCCCAGATTGTTGGGCCCATAAACGCTGGTGGTCGCAGCGTTCGGATAATCAACCGCATAGCTCGTACCCACGCCGGCCATGGTTCCGTCGAACAGCAAGCCGTTCGAACCTGACGTGCCGGTGATGAGATACTGGCCGGCAGTGTCGGCGCCGCGAATGCCTTGCCATCCGCTGACGGGCTGCATGCTTACGCTGTCGGCGTTGTCGTAGGTGGCCTCGGATTGGCCGACCAGGTTGTTGTCGGCATTCTGGACCATCACGCCATCGAGCGTATTGCCCAATGCCGCGTTCCCCGAGGCCGTGAGTCCGATGATGTTGCCGCTCAGCGTGTTTTGCGTGGCCTGGTTGGTGATGAGCACGCCGTTGGCGTCGTTGCCCGAGATCAAATTGCCGAGCGACGTCGTCGTTCCGCCGATGATGTTCCCCTCGGCCGCGGTCGTCACCAGGATGCCGCTTTGAGCGTTGCCGCGATTGAGCGTGCCGGTGACATCCGTACCGATGAAGTTCGTGGAGATCGTGTTAATGTTCGACCCGTAGAGCCCAATGCCGTTGCCGCCATTGCCGCTGATCAGGTTCGATTCGATGGTGTTGCGGTTCGAAGAGTCCAGCTCCAAGCCATCGCCGCCGTTGGCTTCGACCGTTGCTCCGTCCAGACCCAGGCCGATGTAGTTGCCAACGATGAGCGTCTGCCCGCCGCCACTGAGCGTGACGCCGGTGCCCGAAGCATCGACGATTGCCAGCGAGTGCAGCGCGGAGCCGGCGGACTGAGGATTGAATTGCAGCCCGGCGAAACCATTAAAATTGACTTCGACCACCGGGGTTCCGGCAAACCCGGGAGCCGTGGTTCCGTCGATATCAGTGGCGTCGGTGATGGCGGGCAGCGAGGCAGACGTTAACTGGATCGTGCCGGCCACGTTGAAATCGATGACGTTGGAGCCGCCGGCGTTGTTGGCGCTCGACGATTGCCTGGCGCAGCGAGCCGGCGCCGGCATCGTTCAGGTTGAGCACGCTGAAAGTGCTCAGGACAAACCGGTCTTCGAGTCGCTCGAGGCGAAGCGAACGGGTGGCAAGCTTTTTCGGCGACTTCCGATTCTTGGGGCGTAGACGGAAAAAGGAAGGCATGGATCGTCTCTCTCGGGGATGGAGGGTCTACGAACCGCAGCGGCGGCAATGCCACGTGCGACCGTTTTGCGTGCTGGCTCGCTCGCGACTGCGAAGCTGCGCTAGGGGCCGGTCTTTGCCGTGAGGCATGAAGACCGGGTTTAGCGTTTCACGGTCGCTCGCGCGTGGGGGGCTATCAGGCGGCAGGGGGGGCCAATCGATTCGCTCGAGGAGTTCATCCTCAAGTCGGAACAAAACTAGGTTACAGGGCGAGCAAGACGACCCAGAATTGCTCAACACCCAAGGCAACAGCCCGCTTTGCGGCCATTCGCAATTGGGTTGTTCCGATTTTGCGGCCTTGCGTCGCCGCTTTCTTGGCCGAGGCCGTCCGTCATCATGGTCGGTTATGAAAACCAAGCCAAACACACTCACGGTCCGCCGGAGTGGTTGCCTCGGTTCGTCGAATGGCGATCACCGCAGGCCACAGGTTTCGCTGCATCTACGACTGCCAGCCTGCGAATACCTCATTGAGGCCGGCCCGCCAATGCTGCATAATACGAGCCCCCGATTGGGGCGGTTCGGATTCGGCGAGCATTTCAGGGCTTGGGCTGTCGTGGCTGATTCTATCCTTCATCGCGTCGCGGCGGGCCAGTCGCAAGCGTTCGAGCAATGCCTGGACCGTTTTGGCGGTCTGGTCTGGTCGCTCGCGCGTCGATTTTGCCCAACTACGGCAGAAGCCGAAGACGCCGTGCAGGAAATCTTCATCGACTTGTGGCGCTCCGCCAGCAGGTTCGATGAAGCGGTTTCCTCAGAAGTGACGTTCGTCGCCATGATTGCCCGCCGCCGATTGATCGACCGCCAACGCCGTCTGGGACGTCGACCTCGTTCCGAGCCGCTGCCCGCGGCCCTCGTCTCGCCGTGGCAAACTTCTTCGGATCGCGCCGAGTTGTGCGATGAAGCAGCTCAAGCAGCGAAGGCGCTCGCCAGCTTACGTCCCGATCAGCAGCAGGTGCTCAAGCTGTCGATTTATGACGGGCTGACGCACGAAGAAATTGCCCGAGATACCGGCCTTCCTTTGGGGACAGTCAAGACGCACGTGCGGAGGGGATTGTTGCGCATCCGCGAACTGCTCGGCGGAATCCGCTCGGACCGTGTGAAAGGGGGTGCATCATGAGTGCCGACCGCCCCTTGAACGACCGCGAACTGCTGCTGGAACTCCTCGCCGAGCGCGCGGCTGGCACGCTTTCCACCAACGATGCCCGGGAACTTCAACGGCTGTTGCAATTGTCGCCGGAAATGGACAGCGACGAATTGGACCTGATTGCCGCGGCTGCCGACCTCGCGATGGGGCCAACTTCGCTTGAGCCCTTGCCGGCTCACCTGCGCGGGCGGCTATTGGCTTTGGCCCGCGATCAGCAGATCATTGCCAGTCAGCACTCAGCAGCATCCGGCCCCGCGTCGCGGTTGCAACCGGCCGAACGTACCGGTCCTTCACCCGCGACGACGTTTGCCTGGTTCGTTGCGGCTGCAAGCTTACTGCTGGCAGTTTGGGCCTGGTGGCCGAAGATCGTTCCTCCGCATGAACCCAGCCCTGCCGAGCAACTCGCGGCCTTGCTCAAGACGAACCCGCTCGAAGCAAAGCTGGCAGACCCCACGACCGGCCAGCCACGCGGTGAGATCGTCTGGAGCCAGCTGGAACAGCAAGGCTATATGCGTTTGAAAGGGCTCGTGGCGAACGACCCGAAGCGCCAGCAGTATCAGTTGTGGATCTTCGACGAGCAGCAGGACGACAAGTATCCGATCGACGGGGGCGTGTTCGACGTCGATCGGGCCACTGGCGAGGTGCTCGTGCCGATTCACTCCAAGCTCCGGGTGAGCAAAGCCAAGATGTTTGCCATCACGGTCGAAAAGCCAGGCGGCGTCGTCGTTTCCGATCGAAAGCGAATCGTCGCCTTGGGCAAAATCGAAGGCTGATAGCCGGCCCGGCCTTGGGCCATACCCATCGCGACTGCCATTCTCCGGCAAACGTGCTGTCGCTCTCCGTTGTGCCGAGCCTAGCGCCAGTTCCTCTGTCAAGGTGAATCCAAGGATCGTTGCGCCGCGAAGACCTACCCGTGGGGCAAGGTTGTCGAACCAAGGAACGGCTGCGGCGTCGATGGAAATTGCGATCATTGGATCCGGTATCGCGGGAATGACGGCGGCTTGGCTGCTCAGTGCGCGGCACGACGTCACGCTGTTCGAAGCGTCCGACCGCCTAGGCGGCCACACGCACACGATCGAGGTGGAACGGGACGGTCGTCACCACGCGGCTCGACAGCGGGTTTCTCGTCTATAACGAACGGACCTATCCGAATTTCACCCGGCTGCTTGCTGAGCTTGACGTTGCCACGCGGCCAAGTGAAATGAGCTTCAGCGTACGTTGCGAGCGTTCAGGTTTGGAGTATTGTGGCAGTTCGCTCAATACGCTGTTTGCCCAACGTCGGAACCTGCTGCGGCCGTCGTTCTATCGAATGCTGCAAGACATTCTGCGGTTCAATCGCGAGGCATCCCGACTGCTTGACGAGCCCGCTGACGAATTGACGCTGCACGAGTACGTCAAGCGTCAGCGGTTCGGGCGGGAGTTCATCGGGCAATATCTTGTGCCGATGGGAGCGGCAATCTGGTCGGCGCTTCCGGAGCTGATGGGCACTTTTCCGGCACGCTATTTTGTGCGGTTCTTTCATAATCACGGGCTGTTGTCGATCACAGACCGGCCCACCTGGCGCGTCGTTTCCGGCGGCTCGTACCGCTACATCCAACCGTTGACGAAACCATTCGCCGATCACATCCGGCTGAATTCGCCGGTTGAATCCGTAACGCGCGACGGTAACCGCGTGCTGATCAAAGCGGTTGGTTGCGACGCCGAGCGATTCGACGAGGTGGTGATCGCAACGCATGCCGATCAGGCCTTGCGAATGCTCGGCGACGCGACTGGTGCAGAACGCGAGATCCTGGGGAGTTTCCGCTATCAGCGGAACGACGCCGTATTGCACACCGACGACTCGCTACTGCCTCGCTCGCGCCGCGCCTGGGCCAGTTGGAATTATCATCTGGCCGGCGACCAATCGCACGCCGCCGTTACCTATTTGTTGAATCGGCTGCAGGGGATTGAAGGCCCTCGGCAATTCTGCGTGACGCTCAACCGCAGCGAGGCCATCCGCCCCGAACGAGTGTTGCGCCGAATCACGTACCAGCACCCGATGTATTCCGCTCGATCCGTGGCAGCGCAGCGTCGTCATGCTGAAATCAGCGGAGTGCGGAACACGCACTATTGCGGGGCACATTGGGGTTACGGCTTTCACGAAGACGGCGTCAACGCCGCGCTCGCCGTGGCAAAGCAACTCGGAGTAGTTTGGCCCGAATGCAAAGCTGCATCTACGAAGGACACGTCCGCCATCGTCGCTTCGTCCCGGTAGCGCATCAGTTCAGCTATCGGCTGTTCATGATGTACCTGGACCTCGACGAATTGCCCGAACTGTTCGACGGCCGGTGGCTCTGGTCGGCGCGACAGCGGGCGGTGGCGCGCTATTGTCGCCAAGATTATCTGGGCGATCCACGAGTGCCGCTGGCAGATGCCGTGCGAGAGCTCGTTGCCGAACGGCTCGGCAGGCCTGTAACGGGGCCGGTTCGACTGTTGGCGCAGTTGCGATATTTCGGCTACTGCTTCAATCCGATCGCCTTGTACTTCTGCTATGGCTCGCAAGGGCGTGCGCTGGAAGCCGTCGTAGCCGAAGTAAACAACACCCCCTGGGGCGAGCGATTCCAATACGTGCTGGATGCGTCGGCAGCCGGAGAATCGGCCGGCCGTCAGCGGTTCCAATTTGAAAAGCAGATGCACGTCTCGCCGTTTGTTCCGATGGACATTCGCTATCGGCTCGCGCTCTGCGCCCGGCTGCGAACTTGAATGTGCAGCTAGACGCCCACGACGTAACCGGGCGGCCGGTCGTCGATGCGAGCCTGGTCCTGAAAGCGGCGTGAGATTTCCAGCGGGACTATGGCGCGGGCGCTGCGTGCGGTATCCGTGGATGACCGGACGAATCATGGCGGCGATTTATTTCCAGGCGGCGCGTCTGTGGTGGAAGGGTGTGCCAACGTTCGTTCACCCGCAAAATAAATCAAACGAATTGCAGGATCTTCACGCATGACGACCGTTGAATGGAATGCGACGCAGGCTTCGGACGCACCGCCGAAATCTACAGGCCTGGTCGACCGTTGGTGCCGTGCATCACTCGAAGCGCCGATTGGCTGGGTTGCAGCACGGGGTGGTGAAATTCATCGACGGTGAAGACAGTCTCGCTTTCGGAGCCATGCGCGGTGGCGATGCGCCGCTGTCAGCAACTGTGTTCGTTCAGCATCCGCAGTTCTACAGCGACGTGGCGTTGGGTGGCACGATCGGAGCGGCCGAAGCCTACATGCAAGGCCGCTGGACGTGCGACGATCTGACGAGCCTGATGCGGTTGCTGGTGCGCAACTGCGCGTTACTGGAACAAATGGAAGGCTGGGCCGGGCACCTGCATCTGCCAGCACAGAAGCTGCTACATGCCTGGCGGCGCAACTCGCGGGGAGGGAGTCGCTCCAACATCGCGGCACACTATGACTTGGGCAATGATTTCTTCCGTTTATTCCTCGACGAAACGCTGACCTACTCCTGCGGCATCTTCGAGTCGGCGACAACGACGATACGCGACGCCTCGCTGGCGAAAATCGACCGTATTTGCCGCAAGCTGCAACTGGCTCCGCACGATCACCTGCTGGAGATTGGCACAGGCTGGGGTGCGCTGGCCATCCGTGCCGCCCAAGAATACGGTTGCCGCGTCACTACGACGACCATCTCTCGCGCTCAATACGACGTGGCCTGCCAGCGCGTCGATGAGGCGGGTTTGTCCGACCGCGTACACGTGGAGTGCCAGGATTATCGCGACCTCACCGGCCGGTTCGATAAGCTGGTATCAATCGAAATGATCGAGGCCGTTGGTCGGGAGTATCTGGACGAATACTTACGCGTCTGCGACCGGCTTCTGAAACCGGAGGGCATCATGGCCCTGCAAGCCATTTTGATCCCCGATCGCCAGTTCGCCGCTTACGCGCGCTCGGTCGATTTCATCCAGCGATACGTTTTTCCCGGCGGCTTCCTCCCTTCGCTGGGTGCCATTTGCCAATCGCTGGGCAAAACCTCTGAATTGCAGGTATTCGATGTCGAGGACATAAGCGCCCACTATGCTCGCACGCTGAACGTGTGCGCGCACGATTCTTCGAGAACCTGGCGGCAGTTCAGGGATTGGGATACTCGGACGAGTTCGTGCGGATGTGGGAGTTTTACCTCTGCTACTGCGAAGCCGGGTTTCTGGAACGCAGTTGCACGTGTGCTCAATTGCTGCTCGTCAAGCCGCGCTGTCAGCTCGGATCGCAAAGGTCGGGTCGTTGCGGATTTGATTCGACGTGAAACCACGGCCGCGCGCGATCCAAAACAGCATGGGCGTAATTATCGCCCAGACAATTGCCAACGCCGCGAGCGCATGGTCGCCCAGTTCGAGCGCACCCAACGTGCGCCGGCCCAATAACTGAGCGGCCCGCCGACTCCCCCCAGGAAGGACGCCCAAAATAGACGCCGTTGGAGCCAGGCGAACGATTGATGAAGCGTAACGCCAAAATTGACCCACAGCGCGGTCATCCAGAGCGGGCACAGCATCCCGCCGACCAAGGATTGGTGGAAACGCGTCACGCCGGCAGCTTGCAGCAAGCTGTCGACGCTCGTTCCCAAAGCTGCAACCAGCATCAGAAGCCCCAACTGCCGCAACGGCCAGGAATCCACCACATTTGCACCGAGACGATAACCCCAACCACCAGCGGGCCAAGCAGCGGATCACCCTGGGCGGCACCCATAGCGCACGACGCCCAGCCGATTTGAAACAGCGCCAGGTTCAAAGTTCGCCGCCAGCCCACGAGCGCTCTCATTTCCGATCTCGACGGCCAAACAGGTAGTGCGATACCCACCACTGTTGGCCATGGTCGTAGGCGAACAGTTCGGCACAGGCTAGCAGGAACATCCGCCAGCGCTGCAGCGTTCGCGCTGCTGCCGGCCCGTCAACATCAGCGAAATGCCTTCGCATGTCGTCGCGGCGCCTGTCAAGCCGCAGCAGCCACGCTTCCAACGTGCGAGCGTAGTGCGTTCCGTTGAGCCGCCAATGGTCTTCCAACGCCAGATTGTGCTGAAAGTGCAGCAGCAAATCGTCGGAAGGCATGATCCCGCCGGTAAAGAAGTGCCGCCCCATCCAATTGTCGTCCCCGTCGGTTTCGAACGGATACGCAAAGGCACGATGGCAGAAGATATGCACGAAGAGTTTGCCGTCGGGCTTCAGCCATTCGGAGATCCGACGCATTAATTCGGCCTGGTTGCGCACGTGTTCGAACATCTCCACGGAGATCACACGATCGAATCGCCGGGAGAGGTCGAGGTGACCGACGTCGGCGGTCATGATCTCAATGTTGCGGAGGCCGAGTTCGACAGCCCGCGATTCGACGAAGGCCCGCTGCGAGTGCGAATTCGAAACGCCCAGGACACGGCTGCCTGGATATCGACGAGCGATCCACAATGACCACGATCCCCATCCGCAGCCTAATTCGAGAATCTCCATCCCGTCGGCCAATTGTGCTCGCTGGCAAGCCAGTTCGAGCATGGAAATCTCGGCAGCTTCGAGCGATTCGATCCCCGTCGGCCAATGGCAGGAGCTGTATTTCATCCATGGTCCGAGCATCTGTCGGAAAAACGCGGCCGGTACTTCATAGTGCTGCTCGTTGGCCGTGCCGGTTTCGATCGTAATCGGTCCGGTCGTAAGCTGAGCGATGAAGTCGCGCTGAGCGCTGCGATTCGCTTCGCAGTCGCCACGATCCTCGGCTCGCAGGCGTTGGCGCAACAACCGGCGAATGGCCCAACGCAGCGCGAAGTCAGGCAGCCAGCCTCGTTCGGCCAGTTCAATGCTCCAGCTCAATGCGGCTCCCTTCGCGGAAACCAGGGGAAAAACGCGCTGGTCGTCCGCTGATAATGTCGATAATCCGCGCCGCGGCTTTGCAGGGCTTGGGCTTCGGTCGCCGGAATGCCGGTCACGCGGAAGAGAAAGAGCAACATGAGCAGGGCGCAAGAACGGTCGCCCACCAGACCGGCGAGCCGTACGATAACAGCACATACGCCCACCAGTGCAACCACTCGAAAAAGTAGTTTGGGTGCCGTGAGTAGCGCCATAGGCCGTCGCGACAGGTGAGACCACGATGATTGGCCACGGCGCGAAACCGTTTCAATTGCCCGTCGGCCAGGCTTTCGCCGGCAATCGATATGGCCCATAGTCCTACGCCGATCAGGTCAAGACGGTCGAACGTTGGACGATCGGTTCGCATCGTGGCCAGCGCAGGCAGCGCGAACAACCAGGCGAGGATCGCTTGGATTTGGAAGAAGACGAAGAAGTACGCTTCGGCACGCGAGCCCCAACGATTGCGCAGCGTTTGATATCGCCCCTCTTCTTTGTGCTGCCAAACACGGTCGAAGAACAAATGCGTTGCCAACCGCAACGACCACAAGCCAAGCATGGCCGCCGCGAGCCAGCAACGCGCGGCATGGCAGGGGGTAGTGACGGCGAAGAACAAGGCCGTCAGTCCTACGCCGGCCGACCAACCTACGTCGACAATGGACGCATTGCCTGCCGCTCGAGCGACACACCACAGCGCGATCATTAGCCCTGCGTTGACGAGCCAGGCGCCGAACAGTTGTTCCATCAGATTGTCAAACGACATGGTTTCAACAGGAAAGAACCGAATGGATGGATGAGAACTCTTGCAGGCTACCACAAACGAACGGACAAATTACCGTCGTAGCAATTGATCCTTGAGCCCCACGTCCATGGGAGCCTTGCCTAGCCAAATCGTGAAATACGCTGCGGCAAAGTCGGCGCCCTCGATAATGCCCTTCGATTTCCCATTGAGTGCCAGTTCGGTTCCGTGGCCGGGGATATAGGTCAACGTGTAACGATCGCCGGGTTTCACGTCCTGATACCATGATTGCATACGGTCGATGCGAGGGCGCAATCCCTGTAATTGATCGGTAGAAACATTCGCCGCTAATATCTTTTCGCCGGCCGCCGCAATATCGCGGCCCACGAGAGAGTAGTAGTATTCGATTTCCAGGCGTTTGGGGACGTCGTTCAGCACTTGCTTCGGATGGACATCTTCGCCCAAGTACAAGGCTGCTACGAACGGCTTGAAGATCAATCGATAACGCATCACGCCCGTGCTATTGAGTTTGAACAGCGTTTGGTCGACGCGTAGCCGGTCGTCGAACGTGGTCTGTTCGATGGTGGCGGCCGGCTGCAGGCGCCATCGCCATTGCCAAGCAGCAAAGGCTCAAGAGATTTGAGCGAATGTGCGACATCGGTCTCTCCCTAGTTGATGCCATGAGGAAGTCATCTGCACGTCTTCCGGCCCCGTCGTGGAGCGAGATCGAACTCAGCCGGCGTTTCCGGGTTGGGCGTGCTCATTCGCGATGGGATGCGGGTGTTGCAAAGCCCTAGCCGGTACAGTTTTCAAGTCCCAAACCAGACCTAGTTTGGAAAACAGGATCAGCACGTAATAGGTCAGATCGATCTCCCACCAGAAGAAACCCTGGCGGGCAGCGTTCGGATAATGATGATGGTTGTTGTGCCAGCCTTCGCCCATTGTCAGCAGCGCCAGCCAGAGATTGTTTCGGCTCTGATCACGCGTCGGGTAGCGTCGGCTGCCGAAGCGATGTGCCAGCGAATTGATTGCTCCGGTGGCATGAAACAATGCCACGTTCGAGATAAAGAAGCCCCAAAACAGCATTTGCCAACCACTCGTCCGCAACTCGGGCGCGGCACCTTCCAGGACTCGTCCCAACGCGTAGAGTGCCACGGCCATGATCACGGGCACGACGACGTCGAAACGGTCGAGCAGTCGTAGCTCGGGAAAGTGTGCCAGATCGGGGACCAGTGCCAAATTCGTGCGAAAGTTTACCCGCGAAGTGAACCACAGCATGTGGCTCCAGAGGAAACCATGTTGCGAGGGGGAGTGGGCGTCTCCGTGCTCGTCGGAATGGGCGTGATGCTGTCTGTGGTGGGCAGCCCACCATAGCGGCCCGCGCTGCACGGCCGAATTGCCAATCAGAGCAAACAGGAATTGGAACCATCGCGAAGTCTTGAAAGCGCGATGGGAGAAGTAGCGATGATAAAACGCCGTCAGTGCGAAGGCTCGCAGCGCATACAGCCCGACTGCCGTACCCACGGCCACAGGGCTCCAGCCGACCCAGATTACGCCCAGGCACATCAAATGCATGGCGAAAAACGGCAGACACCGCAGCCAGTCGATGCGGTACAAGTCAGCATCGCCATCATTGCCACCAACAGCCGTGTCAAACCAACGAAGCAGGCCGATGCCGGACGGCGTCTGACCACTCTTTGCTGACGAATGCGTTGATTTGACCGGCATGGCAATCCGTGAGAAGGGGTAAAAAGCTGTCTTCTGCTTGGGATTCGCCAAACCGTCGTTCACGGATTCAACGGGCCGATTCTTCTGATCACCCGCCGCCCAACGACGTGAGCGAGCCGATGGACTGGCGCTCGCCTTTGCCTAACCCAGGGGGGTAGTGCCTGCTGGGAGCGCTCAGCATACTGGGCCGTTGTCTGGCAATCGTTTGCGAGCTCATTATGGAAGTCGCGGCGCCGCCAATGGACTCAGGTGGATGATCAGAAGCGGTAAAGATTGATTGCAGACCAGCATCCAATTTAGCGCTGCGTGAAATTGCATGTACGAAACCTTCGAGCACACGGCTGACTTGGGCCTGCGCGTGACGGCGGCCGATCTACCGGAATTGTTTTGCGAGGCGGCGCGGGGATTGTTTTCGATCATCGTCGCCGAACCGACGGATATCGTCGCTCGCCAGCGGGAACGCATCGAAATCGCCGGCCAGCGCCGCGACGAACTGCTCTTCGACTGGCTCAGCGAGTTGCTCTACTTGTTCGAGTCGCGCCGGCTGCTGCTGGCTGATTTCGAAGTCGAAATCGATGCGGTGGGATTGCAGGCCGTGGTTCGGGGTGAACCTTGGAACCCCGATCGCCATCCTCTGGAACACGAGGTCAAGGCCATCACCTATCATGGGCTGAAGGTCGAACCTACGGCCGGCGGCTGGTTGGCCGAGGTGATCGTCGATATTTGAAAGGAAGCAGTCATGCCTGCCGGAGCGTACCATGGGCCGCTGGAGCGAGTCAGCGAGTGCTGCTGGCGAATTCCCAAGAGCTATAAGCAGGGCATGCGCGTCGACGGTCTGATCTACGCCAACGAGCAACTGATCGAGCTGATCAAGGGAGACCAGGCGCCCGAGCAGGTGGCCAACGTGGCTTTTCTGCCAGGAATTCAGGTTGCCAGCCTGGCCATGCCCGATATCCATTGGGGCTACGGCTTCTGCATCGGCGGCGTCTGCGCGACTGATCCGGCCGAAGGGGGCGTCATCTCGCCTGGCGGCGTCGGCTACGACATCAACTGCGGCGTGCGGCTGGTGCGCACGAACTTGTTCCACGATGACGTCAAGCCGATCTTGCGCCCGCTGATTGAAGAATTGTTCCGGCAGGTGCCGACCGGCGTGGGTCGATCCGGCAAGTACAGCTTCGATCGCAAGCAACTGCGGCAGATGATGGGCCAGGGGCCAAGCTGGCTGCTGGCCCGCGGCCTGGCCACGCCCGGCGACATCGAATACACCGAAGCCCAGGGATGTCTCGACGGCGCCGAACCAGACAACGTCAGCGATCGGGCCCTGGAGCCGCGGCGCCGATCAATGCGGCACGCTCGGATCGGGCAATCACTTCCTTGAAGTACAGATCGTCGAATCGATCCATGACGAGCTCGCCGCGCGCACGTTGGGGTTGGAAAAAGGCATGGTCTGCGTGATGATCCACTCGGGTTCGCGAGGGTTGGGATACCAGGTCTGCGACGATGCCTTGCGGGCCCTGCGTGGCGTGCCCGAGAAATACGGCATCGCGCTGCCCGACCGGCAACTGGCCTGCGCCCGATCGACAGCGCCGAAGGCCGGCATTATCTGGGGGCCATGCGAGCGGCGGCCAACTATGCCTGGTGCAACCGGCAACTGCTCATGTGGCAGGCTCGCGAGGTCTTCGAGATGATCCTCGGCCGCCCTTGGCAGCAATTGCAGATGAATCTGGTTTACGACGTGGCGCATAACATCGCCAAGCTCGAACAGCACGACGTCGCGGGGCGCTCGAAGCCGGTTTGGGTGCATCGCAAGGGTGCGACGCGGGCCTTTCCGCCCCACCATCCCGAACTCCCTGCCTCGTATCGCGCGATCGGCCAGCCGGTGATCATCCCGGGCGACATGGGCCGCGCCAGTTGGGTTCTGGTCGGCCGGCAGGGAAGCATGGAGCAGACGTTCGGCACGGCTTGTCACGGTGCGGGCCGGTTGATGAGCCGCACCGGCGCAATCCGCAATGCTCAAGGCCGGCGGATCGACCGCGAACTGGAAGACATCGGCGTGATCGCCCGAGCGCGGAGCTTAAAGGGTTTGGCCGAAGAGCAGCCGGCCGCCTACAAAGACGTCAATCTCGTCGTCGACGTCGTTCACACGGCCGGACTGGCGCAGAAGGTCGCCCGCATGCGCCCCATCGGTGTGATCAAAGGTTAAGGCGTCGCCGCTCCTCGCTCATGCAACTTGCGCGGTGCGCACATTGACGACGTGCAACAGCCCCACAATGTCCACCAAGTCGCGCTCCGGATCGACGACGAATAGCTTGGCGCGTCCCAACACTGCAACCGCCGGGTGGCGAACAGCCACGGATTGGCCGCTCGAAAGGCGCAGATCAAACGGCTCGAAGGGACGCCGGGAGAGCAACCGCTCAATCAATTCGCGATCCATGATCCAACTACGAATAAATGGGGACAGGCAGCACTCGCTATCATACCCTTGTGTGGAGCGAGTTAGAATTGGCGGTTTCACTCCATCGACTTGCCCAGATTCGGTGTGGTTATGCTGCTGGCAGCGTATGAGAAAACCAAGAATTTGCAGCATTTTCTCAAGGTCCAGCCCCGGAATGCCGAAGGAACTGGCCGACGCGTCGACCAACTTCCGACGGAGCAAGCCGGCTCATGCGAATTCTTTTAGTCTCCTACTTCTTCCCGCCCTACAACACCATTGGCGCCGTGAGAACTGGCAAGACGGCCCGCTATCTCCGCCAGCTTGGCCATGACGTGCGGGTGCTGACCGCGGCCAACCAACCACTCCAGCCGACCCTGCCACGGGAGATTCCCGATGGCAACGTCATTGCCACGCCCTGGATCGACGTCAATCGGCCAGCGCAGTGGCTGCTGGGGGGCCGCGAACGTGTCGCCGCCCGTGGCTACCAATCGTCGAGCCGGCTGCGAGGCATTGCGGGCCAACTCGGCAAGCTCTACCGCACGTTCGTTCATCTCCCGGATGCTCAGATCGGCTGGCTGCCGTTTGCCCTGCGAGCCGGCTCGCGGCTGTTGCACCGCTGGAAGCCCGACGTCATTCTGGCCAGTGGGCTGCCAATTACCTCGCTGTTGGTTGCGGCCCGACTATCTGAAAAATTCCATGTTCCCTGGGTGGCCGAGATGCGCGATTTTGTGGGTCGACGCCCCCGGCTACTACCAGCCGTTGTGGCGCCGCCGGCTTGATCGCTGGCTGGAGCGGAGTTTGCTATCAACCGCCTCAGGCCTGGTCACGGTGTCTCAACCGTTGGCCGACCAGTTGCAGCGTTGCTATCGACTTCCAACCACGGTGGTCACGAATGGCTTCGACCCACGCGACATGGCTGCCGCAAGAGGAACGCCGGCCCGCGGAGGTCCATTGCGGATCGTCTACACGGGAATGATTTACGCGGGACGACAAGATCCCGAGCCGCTGATGGCCGCGCTGGCCCGGCTCGGTCTCCAGGGCGAGAATGCTGCGCGTGGCGTTCTATGGCCGTTACTTGCAGAGCGTGGCGGTAGCCGCGGCGCGCCACGGCGTCGAACACCTCATCGAAATACACGACCAGGTCGGGTACCACGAATCGCTCCGTTTGCAGCAGCAGGCCGACATTTTGCTGCTGCTGTCGGAGTGCAATCCCGAGCACCGAGGTGTCTATACGGGCAAGATCTTCGAATACCTCGGAGCCCGGCGGCCTGTGTTGGCGATTGGCACGACCGACAACGTGGCGGCCGAACTGTTGCTCGAACGCGAGGCCGGCTTCATGCTGAGCGACCCGGACCAAATTGCACGTCAACTGCAGACCTGGTGCGACCAGAAGCAGTCGCAAGGCGTCGTTCCGGCAGTTCCAGCCACGGCCAGCGCGGGGTTCACGCGTCGCACGCAAGTGGGCCGTCTCGAGCAATTCCTTTGGCGATGCCTGGGCGAGTTTGCGGTTGCAGAGGGCGTGCCGCTCGAATTGGCGGCTTGAGCGTGCGGGCCATTGGCGGCAAGTGTCTCAGGCTGCTCGAGCCTGAGCCGGACCGCGCGACAGCACGCCGCGATCGGTCATGTCCAACCACTGGTGCAGCGAAAGCCAGGGCCACAGCTGGCCACGCAGGTGACGCCGACCGCTTTGGTGGGCATGCCACTGCCGCTTGACTCTTTCCAGTGGATAGCCAGGGAGTTGACGGAGGCGCGAGCCGAGCAAAACGCCCTCGGCCCACGATCGCAACGGCCCGCGCAGCCACTCGTCTTCGGGAGTGATGAAGCCAACCTTGTCGGTTCGCCGGCGCACGACCTCGGGCATCAGGCCCACGGCCGATTCGCGCAACAAGAACTTCGTCCAGCCGTCGCGGATCTTCAGGTCGCCGGGCACCTGCATCAGAAACTCAACCAGGCGGTGATCGAGGAAAGGATTGCGGACCTCGACGCCAAAGGCCATCGAATTGCGATCCGAGTACCGCAACAACATGGGGATGCTGTCCCGCGTCAGATCGGCGTGCAATTGGCGTCCTAGTCGATCGCCTCCCACCACGTCGGAGGTCGACTTCCGTTCGCCGTGCATGCCACGCGTCAGCCGAGCCGTCAGCAGCCGGGTGGCCTTCGAGAAGATCTTGCTCAGCGACAGATCTCCAGTGCGCAGAGCCACATCGCCGTAGCGATGTGCAAGCGCCTGTTGTTGGGCCGAAAACCGCCGGTATTCGTGCCATGCACTGCGCCATGCGCCACGTGCCGCCAGATCGCACAGGTGGTAGCCGACGTAAGGGAGATAACCGCCCAGCAGTTCGTCGCTTCCCTGGCCATCAAGCAGCACAATGGTTTGCTGACGACGCGCCAAGCGCATCACTTCCCATTGAGCGAAGATCGACGACGACAAGAACGGCTCTTCCTGGTGGTAATGCAGCCGGCCGATCTCGGCCAGCAACTCATCGGGATCAGGCGTCGTGCCATGGGCTTCGACACCCGTGTGAGCCACGACGGAGTCGATGAAGGGGCCTTCATCGAAGATCGGCCGATCGTCGAAGCGGGCCGAAAATGTCCGCTGCGGCGTGGCCGCCAGTCCGCGTCGGCGAAAGTCAGCCACGACGCCGACGATCAACGACGAATCCAAGCCCCCGGATAATGACGAACCGACCGGCACGTCGGCTCGCAGCCGCAACTTCACCGCGTCGGCGAACAATTCGCGAAACCGCGCGACGTAGTCTCCCACTGAAGGCAAATCGATTCGAGCGGCCGGGTTAATCGCCCAATAGCGACTGACACTCAGCGAGCCTCGATCGTCGAGCGTGAGATGATGTGCCGGCGGCAGTTGTTCGATGTGCTCGAACATTGTCTTCTCGACGCCATCAAGCGAGAACGACCGGCAGTAGCGATCGACCGCTTCGGCGTCGGGTCGGCAAGGAATGAGCGGATGCTGGAACAGGGCCTTCATTTCAGAAGCGAACACCAATCGCTGCCCGTCCCAGAAGTAATAGAACGGCTTTTTTCCCAGTCGATCTCGGGCTGCGAATAATTGCCGCCTCCGCTGGTCCCAGAGCGCAAAGGCCCACATTCCATTGAATCGTTCGAGGCAGGCCGGCCCCCAGGCTTCGTACGCAGCGAGCAAAACTTCGGTATCTGAATTGCCGCGGAGCGAATGTCCCAGCCGGAGAAGTTCGACCGCCAGTTCGCGGTAGTTGTAGATTTCGCCGTTGAAGATCAGCACGGTTTGACCGTCGGCACTGATCATCGGCTGATGCCCCGCCGCCGATCGATCGAGGATTGCCAATCGTCGATGCGCCAGCCCAACGGACGGCGTGCCGGCAGGCGCGAGCCACAGCCCCGCGCCGTCAGGCCCGCGATGCGCGAGCACATCGCGCATCTGCGTAAGCACGGCCGGCGAGACCGGCTGAGCGAAATCGACAATGCCGGCAATCCCGCACATGGGCGGCGAATCCTGGGAAAAAAGCGGTGGCAAGTTATCGGACTCTGCCGAGCGAGCGTAGGGAAATCGTGCGCAGCAGCAAGAGCGGTTGGCCGGGCGCGCCGTGGAGCTAGCATGGCCGGAGGGCGAGAAACAGTTGCGCGGCCATTTGCGTCCTATGTTGATTTGCGCCGCCCAGCAATCACACTGGCAGTATGAAGCTGACGACGTCGCTAAACCATGGTCTGCGCCTGATTCTCAGACTCTGCCTGCTTGCCGCCTTCTTCGTACCGTCTGTGGCGAAGGCGGCCCAGGAAGCTGCTGCGACTGTTTCCCCGGCCGCGATCGAGGCCCAGGGAGTGTTGCGTCATGAAGTGCGGTCGGCCTATCAAGCGGGCACGACGACCATTCGCGTGTTGATGCCCGACAATGCAGTTCACTGTGCGCACGCTTATCGAGTGTTGCTGGTGCTGCCAGTCGAGCCGGGCGAAGGGCAGCACTACGGCGATGGCCTGGCCGAAATCAAACGCCTGGATTTGCACAACCGTTACCAACTTATCTGCGTTCAGCCCACGTTCTCGCACCTTCCCTGGTACGCCGACCATCCGACCGATTTGCAGATCCGCCAGGAAGCGTATCTGCTCAACGTCGTCCTGCCATTTCTGACGCAGAATTACCCAGTCGCCAAGGGAAGCGCAAACCGGTTGCTGTTGGGTTTCAGCAAGTCAGGCTGGGGAGCCTGGAGCTTGCTGTTGCGGCATCCCGAACTGTTCGGCCGCGCCGCGGCTTGGGACGCTCCCGTGGCCATGACAGCGCCGGACAGGTACCGCATGGGACCAATCTTCGGCACGCAGCAGAATTTTGAGCGTTATGAAATACTGACGGCGATGCAGCGCAATGCAGCATGGTTGCAGAGCTCAGAGCGATTGGGGCTTTTCGGCTACGGAAACTTTCGCGCACAACACGAAATTGTTCACGCCCGGCTCGTCGAGTTGGGAATCTCGCATGCCTACCGCGATGGCCCCCAGCGCGAACATACCTGGACGAGCGGCTGGATTCCCGAGGCGGTCGAGTTTCTCGTTTCACACCCGCCGCAATCGCGGTGCTGTTTCGATCCCGGGGTTACAGTCCGCAGAGTCTCGTATCGGAGTCGTTTGATGCACAATGTTGCCGACCATTGCCGTCGCGGACGGCATTGGTTCATACGGAGCCGCTGAATGCTTGGAACCGCTCGTCTTGGCGTGCCAGCATCCGGAAATTATTGAGCAGCTCGCCAAGCGACGAGGGCCGTTGGAATCCGACTTCCACGCGTACGCCGAGCCACTCGAAACCCCTGCACAGATTGAAATTGCTGCTTGCGATGGCCGACATGAAAAGCCCATAATGATGGGTGCTCAATCGGCATGAAAAGCGGCTCGCGGCAGAGCCTTCGATCGGCCTGGTTTGCCACTTCACTTCTTTGCCCGGTTTTGAGCTGGCCTGGTGGGCGACTGCGATGAACTGGACTTTGCGGCCAAAGCGACGACCAGCAGCTTCGACCCGCGCGGGACGACGTTCTGCTCACCGAGTTCAAGCTGCGCGCCTGCGGTTGGCGGTCGAGCCGTTGGAGGAGATGAACCTGTTCACCGTCGGGCTGGGCTTCGCGCTCCACGCCGGCACGGGCGGGGTACACACCCAAGGCACGGCCGTGGCCGCCGACCAGTTCGGCAATACCTACGTCACCGGGACGTTCTCCGGAACCGTCAACTTCAATCCGGGGCCCAGCCCGACGTTGCTGACGAGCTTCGGGCGCCGAGTCGTCGTTTCTGGCCAAGTACTCGCCGGCCGGCACGCTCGTCTGGGCTCGAACCGTCGGTACTGGCCCGGGCGTTGACGTGCAAGCCTCGTCGATCAGCGTCGATGCCTCAGGGAATTTATACATCGCCGGCACGATCCAGGGCGGAACCGCAAACTTTGCCTCGAACGGCAGCGTCTACTCGCTGACTCCGCAAAACACGAATAGTTCTGCCGGCGACGCCTTCGTCGCCAAGCTCGACAACAATGGCAACCTTGTCTGGGCGACCGATCTGGGCGGGACCGGCAATACACTGGCCAGCGGCGTTGCGGTCGATTCGGCCGGCAATGTCGATGTCGCCGGGTCGTTCACCGGCACGGCCAACTTCGGCACCGGCAACACCACGGTCAGTCTTACCAGCAGCGGCGGAACCGATGCCTACCTTGCTCAACTCAATGCGACCGGCAATTTGGTCTGGGCCCAAAACTGGGGCACGACCGGCAACGACGCGGCCCAGGCCATCGCGGTCGACACCTCGGGCAATATCTACCTCGCGGGGAGCTTTCAGGCGCGCCCAGTTCCAATTCGAACTCGGGCTTGTTCGGACTATCAGGCATCGGCTCCGCGGGAATCTTCGTCTCGAAACTTGACTCGTCGGGCAACCTCGTTTGGGCCGAATCGACGAGCGGATCGCCGGCCGATCAGGCCGCGGCGATCGCCGTCGATGCTGACTCGAACGTGTATCTGACCGGCACGTTCTCCGGTTCGATCGGCTTTGCCTCCGGCTCGAATACGGTCACGCTCAATGCTCGGGGATCGCAGGACGCTTTCAGCGTCAAGCTCGACTCTAGCGGTAGCTATGTCTGGGGCGACGATCTGGGCGCCAGCACCGGGCAGGCCACCGCCGGCAGCCTGGCGATCGACAGTTCGGGCGACGTCTACTTGACCGGCTCGTTTTCCGGCACGGTGAATTTCAATTCCGCCTATTTGAAGAATTCGCTGACGAGCGCGGCGCCAGCAATGTCTACGTCGCCGAAATCGATGCCAACGGCATACCGCTTTGGTCGACGGCCCTGGGCGGTTCGGCCAGCGACGTGGGATTGGGAATCGCCGTCGATGCACGCGGCAACGTCTATACCACCGGCTCGTTCAGTTCGCAACAGGCCAATTTCGCTCCGGCGCCGCAGGTTTTCGACCTGAGTGCGACCGGCGCCAGCGACATGTTCCTGTCACGCATCGCTCCGGCGCCAGTGCAAGTCTGGACGGGTTTCGGATCGAATGCGGATTGGTCGAACGCCGCCAATTGGGCCAACGACCAGGCGCCGGGCCCTGGCGCCAACTTGGAGTTCGATTTCGGCGCCGCGCAACTCACCGCCACCAACGATCTCGCGCCAGGCACGGTCATCAATTCCGTGACATTCGTCGGCAGCGGCTACACGATCAACGGTCAAGGCGTGACGCTGGGGTCGACCGGAATCCAGGCCAATCCGGCCGGCGGCAGCGATTCGTTCCAGCCGGCGATTACGCTTCCCTATGGATACGGCACGCGCATTTTCGTGAACGACGGAACGTTGTTGCTCAGCAGTCCGATCTCGGGCTCCGGAGGCCTGATCAAAACCGGCTCCGGAACGCTGCTCGTCGGCGGCGCCGATACCTTCACCGGCGCCACGACGGTTGCCAGCGGAATGCTGGTGGCCGACGGGTCGCTGGCCGGCGGCGCCACGGTCCTGGCCGGTGGAACGCTCTCGGGGAGCGGATCGTTCGCCGGGCAGGTCAATGTCGCTGCCGGCGGAACGCTTGCGCCGGGCGATCCCACCTCGGCGCGAATCTCGGCAGCTTGAGTGTCGGCAGTGTTTCGTTGGCCTCGGGAGCCACGCTTGCCGCCACGCTCGTCGCAGCGAGCGATCCAAGTTCCGCTCCCTTGCTGAGTGCCGGGCCGGTGAATTTGGGCGGCGCAACGCTCGACGTATCAGTTCCCAATGTTCCCGCGGCCGGAACCGCGCTGACCGTCGTGTCCAGCAATGTTCCCGTTCAGGGTACCTTCGCCGGTTTGAGCGAAGGTTCGAAGCTGGTCCTGGGCAGCGCAGCGTTTCGCGTGACATACGTCGGCGGCCCGAGCGGCGACGACGTGCAGCTTGTCACGCTGGGCGCAGGCGGCCCGCCCGTGGTGAACGTTCCGCCGGGCCAATACATTCCAGCCAACTCGAACCTCGATTTTTCGACCAGTCAGGGCAATCCGATTTCCATCAGCGATCCGGCCGTCGGCAGCAGGCCGGTCCAAGTGACGCTCTCGGTGTCGGTCGGCACGATGAGCCTGGGCAGCCTGGCTGGCTTGACGTTTTCCAGCGGGACGGGGACTGGTAACGCGGCGATGACCTTCGTTGGCACGCTGGCCGCGATCAACGCCGCTCTCGATGGTCTGGCCTATAGCCCGGCGACTTCGTTTACGGGAACGGCGCAGATCTTGATCACCGCCAACGATCTGGGAAACGGAAATAGCGCCGGACCGCAAACCACGACCGGCCAGGTGAGCATCGGCGTGGTCTACGTCAATCCTCCGCCTGCGGTGACGATTTCGGCCAGTGTCAACGGAGGTGCGCCCAGACGTTGGGCAACTCGCCGTCCAACACGCTCACAATCAACGAAGGCGACTCGGTGCTGCTGGTGGCCAATACGACCATTGCCGAGGGAGAAACCGGGACCGTCACCTGGACGATCACCCAAGGCAATCAACCGCCGACGGTTTCCGACGGCTCGATGATCCATTTGAACCCTGGCTTGCCGGGCACGTATCAGGCGATCGCGACCGTCACCGATAACTTCGGCTCGTCGGCCATTGCCACGACCGGGATTCAAGTGCTGAGCGTGCCGCCGGTTCTGAGCAACCTGGCAATTACGCCTTCGGTTTACGAAAACGATCCGGTAACAGTTTCGGGCATGGTGTCCGAGCCTGGCGCGGGCGAGACGTTGAACGTGACGGTCAATTGGGGTGATGGAGCCAGCAGCAACGAACAGCTCACTGCGAGCGCGCCGTTCAGCCTCAATCATAGCTATGTGCAAACCGGCGATTACGACGTGCAGGTCAACGTCATCGACACGAGCGGGCTGGCAGACTCACAGTCGCTGTCGGCCGTCGTCTTGGCTCACAATACTCTGGCGACGGCCGTGAACGTCGGCCCGCTTGTCCGCCGGCCAGCCGGTCGTCGAAACCGGCACGATCGGTTACGCAACCGATGTGAACTATTACCAGTTCTCCGTCTCGACGACGGGCCAGGTTGACGTAGAGACGTATGCCCAGCAGTTGGGGAGCGCCCTGGATACGAAGCTCACTCTGCTCGACGCGACGGGCAAAGTGATCACGACCAACAACGACGCCGTGGGTACCGACAGTCAGATTATCGTTACGCTCGACCCCGGCACTTATTTCGCCGCAGTGCAGGGGAGCAGCAACACGCTGGGTAATTACGCGGTGCATTTCACCGCCTTGGCGGCGCCGGCGCCGCAGATCGTTGGCATTTCCCCCGGCCAGACGATCGGCGTCAGCCCCAATCCGCTGGTCGTTCAGTTGTCGGTCGACAATGGGGCCATCAACCCGGCGACGGTCATTCCGGCGGCTTTCAGCCTGGCCATCATGGGCCCCGGTGACACGCCTTTGCCGGGTGTCGTGGGGCAGGTTTCGGCGGCCAGCTACGATGCCTCGACCGGTACGATCAACGTCACGATTGTGGCGCTCGACAGTTCGTCGCAACCGCTCGCGAACCTGCCGTCGGGCATTTACGATCTGACGGCCAAGGGAACGGGCCCCAATGCAATCGCCAGCACCACGGGCGTGGCGCTAGCCGGCGGCGATTACACCGGCAGCTTCACCGTTGTGGCCCAGCCGCCCACCGCGACACTCGCAGAAACCGGGGTGGCGGGCGGAAACGCCCAGGGCGTGCTGTTTCAATTCTCGGGCAGCATCGGCCAGGTTTTCCCGGCGGCGGCCGGAGCGCCGGTTCGCATCGATCTCGATACCCAGGGGAACGGGCTGTTTGAGGACGGCTCGATTACGGTTAATCCCAGTTCGACCGATCCTTTCTATACGATCACAGCCACGACGCCGATTGCGGTCGGTCAGTCGTCGGCGGTCGTGTCGGCCCGCTTCACCGACGCGGAGGGGAACGTTTCGATCGTCTCGACCACGGTGCGAACCGACCTGCCGCTGGTGACCGCGATCAATTCGTCGGGCGGCGACGTGAACGTCAGTTTCAGCATGCCGATAAGCACCCTGCAGAACGTTCTCGATACGGCGAATTACCAGATTGCCGGTGTGAAGCCGCTCGCCGTGGTGTTCGATAGCAGCGATTCCTCGGGCCGAACCGTGACGCTGATTCCCGCCAGTTCGCTGGCCGACGGCTTGTACGGCGTCACTGTCAGCGGCGCGATTGCCACCCTCGGCGGTTTGGCGCTCGACGGCAGTGGAACAGGGAATCCGGGGAGCGAATTCACGGGCAGCGTCTTGTTCGATCGCGTGCCGCCGCAAATCTTGTCGGTCGCCTTGGCGCCCAGCAGCGATAGCGGAGTTACCGGCGACAATTTGACGAACGACAGCATGCCTGTGCTTCAAGTACAGGTATCCGACATCTTTCCGACCGGTAGCCCCGGAACGTTGACCATCCTGGCCAGCGGCGATTCGAGCGGATTCAACGACGGCCAAGCACAGGTTACGCTGACCGGAAGCGGCGTCCCGGTCACCGTCGACTTACAGCTCCTGCGGCCGCTGGCCTCGGGCACCGACACGATCCAGTTGGAAGCCATTGATGCCGCCGGCAACGTAACCACGGCTTCGCTGACGGTCACCATCGACAGCACCGGCGCTGTTGTCACCAGTTCATCGGCCACGCGTGCGTCGGGCGGCCTGATGTTCAGCCTCACGTTCGACAAGGATCTCGATCCGGCGGCCGCGACCAATCTGGCCAACTATTCGCTGCTTGAAGCGGCCTCGAGCAGCAGCTTCTTTGCCGGTAACGTCGTCGATCGCACGACCGCAATTCCGGCCAGCAACATCACATACACTCCCGCCAGCGCAGCTCTGGGCACGCCCGCAACGCTCACTGTCCTGGCCAACCTGTCGACCAACGGCGCGGACGACGGCTTTTATGAGTTGGCCGTTAGCCCGGCGGCTCTGGTAGATTTGGCCGGAAATCAACCGCTGGCCGGCGGGGCGACGCTGTTGGCATCGTACGACACGACGGGGCCGGTTGTGACGGGCGTTCAAGCTGCTGCACCGCTGGCCGGCCAGCCCGCCGACACGATCGTCGTCAGTTTTGCAGCCAAAGAACTCGATGCGTCGACGGCTTCGAATCCGGCTAATTATCAATTGGATCTTGTCACTACGACTGGCACGACGCCCGTGGCATTGGCGGCTCCTGAGTTCAGCGCCGACGGCTATGACACCTTGCTCCACCTGGCGGGCAGCACCGCAAGCAACTATTTGCCGGTACCGGCCGGTCAATATCAGCTGACGGTCCAGGATCTTACTAGCGCTGATGGAACTCCGATGGCCGGCGGCGGTGCCACAATCGACTTCACGGTCGGTGCCTCCGGCAGTCCGTCGAGTTCCGCATTGCTCAACGGCAACGCTGCCGCCATCAACAACGCCAGCGCTCAGATGCTGTGGGAAGCCACGAATTACGAGAAGCAAATGACGTCGACGGAGTTTGCCACGCAGTTGCTGGGCGACGTGCAATTGACGATCGCCGGCACCACAGGCACGTCGGCCCAGGTTGCCACTGCGGTCAACCAGACCATTACCAACGCCTTCCTGGCTCGCGAAGATCAACTGGCGTTCAATCCGCAAGAATACGTTGTCGTATGGTCCAACAATTCGCGGTTCCTGCTCCAACTGCCCGGTGACAATGCGAGTTTGCCGGATGCTCAACGTTCTTGGATCGGTTACCAGGCGAACGGGGTCGAAGTGCTCAGCGGCGTGTCGGGGGCGGTGATGGTCAGCGGCAACTCGACAGGGATCGACGGATTGCCGAACGTCTCGCTGGCGATCGTGCCGGTCGATGCTTTGAGCGCGGTGCAAACGACCTCGAGCCTGTTCACCGTTTCGACGCCCGGCGTTTCGGCGCAGCCCAATCTGACGTTTCATCTCGATCTGCAGGGGCTGGCAACCACGAACCAGGCCGGACTAGTAGCTTTCGGTCAGGCCGCAGCGCCGGCCGCGTATGCCTTCAACAACATCGGCTCTCAGACCGTCGTGCAGGCCGTGAATCTGGCGGCGGCAGTCACGGGCCTCAGTCCCTTGGCTTCGTTGTTGAATGAACAGGTGCTGAGCGACATCCAGCAGGTGTTCGGCAATCTCTCCGTCAGCGCCCAGGACCTGGTTGTTGCCTGGTTCGATCCGGTCGATTTCGTGCTGACCGATAGCCAAGGCAACCAGGTTGGCAGCGTTGCCGGCCAGACGGTTAACACCATTCCTGGCGCCTACCTGGCCACCGGCAGCACGGCTGATCTATTAGTCATTCCGGTGTCGGCGGCCGGTGAGTACAACCTGGCGCTGATCGGGGTGGGTAGCAATTTCAACGGCGCCCTGAATTCACTGTCGGGCAACAGCGTGACGACGGTTCCGCTGTCGGGGGATTTGCCTTCGAACGAGAACCTCGTGGCCGTGCTCGATTTCCGCCAGGCCGGCGAGCTGACGCCTGTGACCAGTCTCCCGGCTTCGTCTACGCCCGGCACGCCGAGCCTGGCGTCCGTGGCCGTGTTGGGAATTGGCCAGGTGCTGACGCCGACCTTTGGCCTGGCAATCGGACCGCTACGGACGGCCGCCGTTACTGCCGCCATCGGCCCGCTCCAATTCTTCGTGCCTGGTTTGTCGGTCGGAACGTCCCAGCCGCTGACCACGGATCTGCTCGAAGTCGAGCAATCGGCGACCGTCAAGCTCGCGGCCACGGCCGACGGTTCGCTTTCGGCTACGTTCACCCTGCCGGCCAACGTCGACCGCTTGAACGTCGCGGTGGTCGACGATGATCACGTGCAGCCTGCCGCGACGCCGCTTCTGGTCGACATCCGCTTGAACAACCAGGACGACGGCGGCCGGCTGGTGTTGACATTCCGCGACGGTCCGGGTGGCCAGCAAAACATCGGGCGACTGTCGCTCCGCTGGGCTGGTCCAAACGGCAAGTGGAACGACGCCGACGACCAGGCGATCGAGTTAGGGCAACCGAAAGTGGTTCGTCAGGCCGACCGTCAGGAGTTGCACTTCAAGGCTCAGCGATTCCAGCCGGGCAATTATCGGCTCTTGATCGTACCCGTGCCGGCCGCTGCTTTGGGCCCGGACCGCGCGCGCCCCACGCTACGGCAGGATCGCCAACGTTCGTGCCGGCAGCGCCAGGGCCGACTCACCGTCAGGAAGCGAGAGAACCTTGGCTCGCCGAACTCGACCACTTCTGGGAACAACGCTCGGCGATCGTACGACAGTCCCAGGCATCGGCCGCCGAAGATCGATGGTCGGAGTTGGATGCCTGGTTCGAAGCGGCCGCGCAACGGTTGGACGGCGCGGTCGCGGTGCGCATGGAAATGAGCACGGAAGGCAAACCGGCGACGACTTCTCTTCCGGCAGGTGCGGTCCGTGAGTGACGAGCTGGAAGACAGCCACGAGACGCGTCTCGTTCCGTTGCCGCCCAACGTCGAAGCGGCGACGGACCACATCGTCAATCCCGACGCCATTCAAACCCAGGCTGCGCCGGCCGCCGGCGCCGCTGCCGCTTCGTCGGAGATTCCCTCGGAATTGGGGCCCTTGGACGTGACCGCGCGTCCCCTTCGAAGGGAGCGATGTCCAGCTACCGACGAGCAATCCCGACTCGGGTTCGTCGCCGCAAAGCTCCCCGCGGCGGCACGTGGTCATCGGCAAGCTGCGCGTCGGCTCGACCCAGCATAGTCGCTATACGGTTACCCGGCTGCATGCCGAAGGAGGCTTGGGCCGCGTGTGGGTCGCGAGCGACGCCGATTTGAATCGCGAAGTGGTGCTCAAGGATATTCAACCCAACCACGTCCAAGACGCCGACGTGCGGCGGCGCTTTCTCAAGGAAGCGCAGATCACCGGTCAATTAGAACATCCGAACATCGTGCCGATCTACGAATTGGGCCGTGCGTGCGCAGGACGATCAGCCCTATTACACGATGCGCTTCGTGCGGGGCGAAACGTTGCGCGATATCATTCGCCGTTACCAGGCCCGGCGCAAGGCGGGCTCCGTCGGTTCACTCGAGCTGCCGAGGCTGCTGACGGCCTTCGTCGCCATCTGTAACGCCGTCGGTTACGCTCATTCTCGCGGCGTCGTGCATCGCGATATCAAACCGGCCAATGTCGCCCTGGGCGAATTCGGCGAAGTCGTCGTGCTCGACTGGGGCCTGGCCAAGCTGATCGGCGAAACCGAGGGGGCCATGCCAGGCCGCGTCGAGCTCGACGCGGGCGGGGACGACACCAGCTACGGACAGGTGCTGGGCACGCTGGCCTACATGGCGCCCGAACAGGCTCGCGGCGACGTCGACCAGATCGATGCCCGCACCGACATTTACGCTCTGGGCGCCGTACTGTTCGAGATCCTCACTGACCGTATTCCACATCAGGGGAAGACCACACGCGAACTGTTGCGAACGATTACCCGCGGCGAGGTTCTGCGCGCCTCGGAAATCGACGCCAAGGTTCCCAAGGCGCTCAGCGCGATCTGCGTCAAGGCCATGGCCACATTGCCGGCCGACCGCTACGCAACGGCCTTGGACCTGGCCACCGACGTGCAACGTTACCTGGCCGACGAGCCGGTCAGCGTGTACCGCGAACCCTGGCCGGTCCGCGCCGGGCGTTGGGTCCGCTTGCATCGCTCTTTGTGCGTGGCCACGGCCGCCGTGCTGTTGGTGGCCACATTGTCGGCGTCGGCTTGGACGCTGGTCGAACAGCGCCGCATCCAAAGGCTGCGAACCGAAGCCCACGAGTTGCTCTCGGCGGGTCAGCAGGCGCTGGCGCATAGCGACCTGGCTGAGGCCCGGTTGCAACTGGCGCGCGCGGTGACCGTCGTCGGCCAGGAATCCTCATTGGCCGAGATCCGCACCGACGCGCAGTCTCTGCTGGACGAAGCCAACCGCCAATTGGCCGAACAGCAAGTCCGTGTTGATGCCCGGCAAAAGTATGCTCGCTTTCAGGAACTGCGAGACACGGCCTTGTTTCACGGCACGCTGATGACCGGGATCGACGTGGCCGCCAACCTGCGGGCGGCCCAGGCTGCCGCGACCGAGGCTTTGGCGATCTTCCCGGCGCCGGGCGGCAAGCAGATGCCGGCGACCGGCTCGCATTATTATTCGCCGACCGAAGAGCGGGAGATCTCGGCGGGCTGTTTTGAATTGCTGCTGCTGTTGGCCGAGGCCACGGTGCATCCGCTGCCGGGCCAACCGGCCGATCCGAAACAGGCTGAAGCGGCTCTGGCGATCCTTGATCGGGCCGAGACCTGGGCGCGCGCTACGCGGGCTTACCATCTGCTGCGGGCACGCTGCTTGGGGTTTGCCGGCCGAGCAGAGGTTGCAGCCCAAGAGCGCAATCAGGCCGAAGCAATACTACCGGCGACAGCGCTCGACAACTTCCTCGTAGCGGATGAGGAATACCATGAAAGCAGAATCGACGATGCAATCAAGCACTTTGGCCAGGCCCTGCGTCTGCAGCCCGACTACTTCTGGGCGCATTACTTTCTTGCTATCTGCAACGCCGAACGTGGCCAGCCCGCCCAGGCCATTGCGCATTCCAGCGCGGCTCTCAGCCGCCGTCCTGATTTTGGTTGGATCTATCTGATTCGCGGCATTGCCTATGGCGAACTGAAGGACTTCGCAACCGCCGAAGCGGATTTTGAAAAGGCCCGTCAACTGGGCGTCGCCGATTATGGATTTTACGTCAATCGCAGCGCGATCCGCATCCAGCAGGGCAAGCTCACGCAAGCACTTGTCGATCTGAAGCAGGCCATTTCGCTACGGCCCGAACAATACCAGGCCTATGTGAATCTGGCTGAACTTTACCGGCGAAAAAGGGACTATGGGCAGGCTTTGAAATACGTCGAGCAGGCCATTGCTCGTGCGCCAACGATCGCTCAGCCCTACCGTATCAAAGCCGACGTCATGTTTGAGTCGCGTGGCTTTCCCCAGGCACTCGAGGCCATCAACGAGGCTTTGGCCGTCGACCCTGCCACCGGCAAAGTTCGCAGTGCCGACTTGATCAAACGCGGGCAGATCCTGCAGCAGCTCAAGCAAAATGCCGAGGCGCTGGACTGTTTCGATCAGGCCTTGCAACTCACCGGCGACAATCCGCAGTTACAACGTCTGCGCACTACGATTCTGCTCGCATTGGGTCGCGGCCCCGAGGCGGTCGAAGCATTGAACCACGTGCTCAAGCCGCGCCAGGCGAGCCCCGATGATTTTCGCAAACGCGGCTTGGAACGTGCCCTGCTGGGAGACAAGGCCGGTGCGTTGGCCGACTACAGCGAGGCCTTGGAGCAGGATCCCAAATCGGCTTTTCTGTTCTCGCGCCGAGGGTGGGGATTCCTCAACAATGCCACGACCTTGGCGCTGGCCGATTTCGAGCAGGCGATCAAGCTAGCGCCTGAGCAGAGCGAATTATACAACGGCCGGGGATATGCCCGAGTGTTGCTGGGCAAGTATCGCCAAGGGGTCGAGGACGCCGAAGAAGCCTTGCGCCGCGAAGCGGTCAACGCCCCGCTCCCTGAGCGTCTGGCCTTGCGCTCGAACGCGGCCTGTCTCTACGCCCAGGCCGCGGGCAAAGCGTCGGCGGACCTCGATTCCATTGACCATGACGAGTTGGCTGGGAAATACGCCGCGCAGCCGTCGAATTGCTCTCGGCTGCCGCAGCGATTCGGCCCGAGGAAACACGCCGGGACTATTTGCACAGGTCACAACCGATCCGGCCTTCGATCCAATTCGTCATCAGCCTGCTTTTCGCGCACTCGTCGGCGACAGTATATCGAAGCCTGCGGCCGCTGGTTCCTGAACGGGTACGAAGATCAGGGCGCCACAACCGGCTGGCGTAAGGCCCAGTTGCGCACCGTGTCATAGTATTCGGGCGGAAAAGCATGGCCGCTGCCGGGCATCATCACATGCTTCCAGTCGAGCCGGTTCCGCTGGGCTTCCTCTTTCATCTCCGCCAGCCGACTGGGACGGATCTTGTCGTTGATAAGCGACAGAAAGTGCTTCTCGCGTAACGCCGGCTGGCCGAGATGGGAAATTCGGCCGCCACCTTCAACAAAATAGAATCGCTCGAACTGGCGGAGCGTGAATTCATCCGCGTCGGAAATGAGCAGGGCCGTGGCATGGGCGCCGTTGGAGAATCCGCCCAGCACGCCGTGACCGACGTCGACATTCGGCACCGCGAGCAAAAGCACCGTGAGCATCGCGCGGTAGGCGCGAGCCATTGTCTGGCAATCGTCCGCCTCGAGCAGCAAGCCGGCTGCTGGCTTCTGCCGGTCGAAAGGCCCTCGCTTGAACAGCGGCAACGATACGGCGATGAAGTTGCGCTGGCCCGCCACGGCAACCGATCTGGACGGCGAACCTGGTTTGGCCCCTGAGCCGCCGTCAAGGTAGACGAACAGCGGAAATTTCCCGTCGTGCATGTAGTTGTCGGGCAGTCGTGCCGTGAAGGCGGGAACGACTTTCTCGCCCTTGTCCATTTCGTACAGCGTCGGCGGCAACTCCGGAAACTCGAATCGAAGCTCCGAGCCAGCGGTGAGCTGGCCGCTCTTGAGCGCCGCTGGCGGGGTGGTTTCGGCCAGAACGGCGCCGGTCCAAGCAATCAAGCAGAACAGAATCGTTGACGGCGCAGCGATCCTCATGCCAGAATCTCGCGCACTACGTGGGCCGCTTCGACGCCGGTGAGCTTGGCGTCGAGGCCCTGGAATTTGAATGTCAGGCGCTGATGGTCGATTCCCAGCAGGTGCAGCAACGTAGCGTGCAAGTCGCGGACGTGAACGCGATCCTTCACGACGTTGAAGCCCAAATCGTCGCTTTCGCCCAGCGTAACGCCGCCGCGCACTCCGCCGCCGGCCAGCCACATGGTGAAGGCATTGGGATGATGGTCGCGGCCGTCGCTGCCCCCTTGCACCATGGGCGTGCGGCCGAACTCGCCGCCCCAAACGATCAGCGTCTCGTCCAACAGGCCGCGTTGCTTCAAATCCTTGACCAGCGCCGCGCAGGCCCGATCGGTATCGAGACAGTTCTGCTTGATATCCTTGACCAGGTTGCCGTGCTGATCCCAAGCTTCGTGGAACAACTGCACGTAGCGTACGCCGCGTTCCACCAGCCGTCGGGCCAGCAGGCAGTTGTTGGCGAACGACGACTTGCCGGGCTCGGCACCATACAGGGCCAGCGTCTCTTTCGATTCGTTGGCCAGGTCCATTAGCTCCGGCGCCGCGCTCTGCATCCGCCCGGCCATCTCGAAGGCCGCCGTGCGAGTGGCGATCTCAGGATCGCCAACCTGCGCCAGACGATGCCGGTTGAGCGTGCGAATCGCCTCCAGCGAATCGTCTTGCAGGGGCTGGTCGACACCGCGAGGGTTCGACAGGTAAAGCACCGGCTCGCTGCCGCCGCGGAACTGCACGCCCGTATGCAGGGTCGGTAAGAAACCGCTGCCCCAGTTCGAGTTGCCGCCGCTGGGCCCCTTCTTGCCGCTGCTGAAGACGACGAACGCCGGCAAATCGCGAGCTTCGCTTCCCAGGCCGTAGGTGACCCAGGCGCCGATGCTCGGCCGGCCGAACTGCTGGTTGCCGGTGTTCATCAGGATCTGGGCCGGAGCGTGATTGAAGGCGTCGGTTGCCATCGACTTGACGATGGCGATGTCGTCGACGACCGTCGCCAGGTGCGGTAGCAATTCCGACAGCTCGGCGCCGCACTGGCCGTAACGGGCGAACTTGAATTTTGGCCCCAGCAGCTTCGAGTTCGGATTGATGAATGCCGCCCGATAACCCTTCAAGAGTTCCGCCGGAGGCAACGTGCCGTCGAACTTTGCCAATTGCGGTTTGTTGTCGAACAGTTCCAGGTGGCTTGGTGCTCCGGCCATGAACAGAAAGATGACGCTCTTGGCCTTGGTCGGAAAATGGCTGGGCTTCGGCGCCAACGGGCTCGCTGCCGCGGCCGCCGCCGTAGCGGGTGGTGGATTGATGAGCTCCGCCAGCGCCATGGCGCCCAATCCGACGCCGCACTCCTGCAAGAACCAGCGACGGGCCAGCATGTCTGGCCGCTCGTTTCGCGTAAGTGCTGACTGGCAATTCATCGGAATCTCCGTTAGCGCCTAGGCCTGAATGCCATGGCCACGTTCACGTTGCCATGTTCGGGGAAGGACGGCATGCCCACGACAAGCGTGGACCTGGCAGCCGACCAACGCAATTCACTCTCGGGTAATCGTTTCGTCCAGGTTCAACAGCACGCGCGACACGGCGGTCCAGGCCGCCAGGTCGACGGGCGTCACGCCCGATTGCAGTTTGGGCGGATGTTCGGGATCGTCGGCAGCCAGCAGCCAGGGATCGGCCTTACCGGTGGCGAAACGCTCGGTTTCTTTCGCCAGCAGCGCCAACAGCGTGCTCAATTCCTGTTCATCGGGCGCTCGCGCCAGGCAGCGGCGGAAGGCAAACCCCAGCCGGTCGCGATTGCTCGCCCCGCCTTGGGCCAACGTCTCGCGCGCCAGTGCCCGGGCGCATTCCATGAACATCGGCTCGTTGAGCGTTACCAACGCTTGCAGCGGCGTGTTCGAACGAACGCGGCGCACGCAGGCGGCGTCGCCGTTGGGCACATCGAACGTCTGCAAGGCCGGGTAGGGGACGGAGCGAAATCGGAACGTGTACAACGCCCGCCGATAGCGCTCGGGCCCTTGCTCTTCGTTCCACACCTTCGGACCGTAACTGGCCGGAGGCAGAAACAGGAAGCCAGGCGCGGGCGGATAGACGCTCGGTCCGCCCAGTTGCGGATTGAGCAGTCCGCTGGCGGCCAGAGAAATATCGCGCACCACTTCGGCTTCGAGTCGGAAGCGGGCACCATGCGCCAGTAGCCGGTTCTGAGGGTCATGCGCGAGCAATTCGGGCGTCACGCGTGACGATTGCCTGTACGTGGCCGACGTCACGATCCGCCGGTGGAGATCTTTCATCCGCCACTGGCCATCCATGAGCTCAACGGCCAACCAGTCCAGCAATTCCGGGTGCGAAGGCACTTCGCCTTGCAGCCCGAAATCGTCGCTGGTGCTGACCAGCCCAATGCCAAAATACGTTTGCCAGATGCGATTCACGGCCGCGCGGGCTGCGGTCGGCGACTCGCGAGCGACCAACCAGCGGGCAAAGTCGAGCCGCGTCGGCTCGGAAACCTTCAGTGGGTGCAACATGGCCGGGGTGCCGGCATGCACCGTCCTGGATGGCTTGAGGAAATCGCCCCGCGCCAGCAGGAATGTTTTCCGCGGCTCAGCGCGCGCGAGCGACACCAACTGCGAAGCTCCGCGAGGATGTTCTTTCCACAGCTGTTCGATCCGCTGGTTGGCCTCGCTCCAATCTGCGACGGTGGTGCGCCAGTAGCTGAACACGCGGGCCACCTGAGCCGGCGTGCGTTGCGACGCAGCCACGGCCAGGATTTGGCGGACGGGCGCAGGGAGCGCGTCGGCCTGGGCGTCGGGCTCGTCCGTCACTGAGAATCGGAAGCGACCCAGGTTGTTGTTTTGATTGTCGTCACTGTTCCATCCACCGTGCTTCTGCACGAGGTGGAAATTCAAAGTCGCCCCGACGGCGAATTCAACCGGCTTCTCCAGCACAAACACGGCCTTGCGCGGCACGTTGCTGCGGCCCGGCCCCGTGTCGGTGGTCCAGGCCGTCTCGTCTTTGCCGTCGATGGCCAAACCAACCGGACCGAGGATGCGAGGCGTCTTGGTTTTGTCGTCGAACAGCGGGTCGAGCGGGCGCTCGGGCGGGTCGACGTCGGCCGTGGCGCTGGCGAGTTTGACGAACTTGAGCTTTTGCGATTCGTCTGCCGGTCCGGCTTCGAGCTTGAACTCCGACAAGGCAAGCGTTCCCCAGATCGAGCGTCCCGGTCCGCCCAAGGGAAGATTGGGATCGTTCAACAGCTCCAGCCGCACGGCCGTGATTCGCTTGAGCGTGGTCTTGGCCTCGAACTTCGTTTCGTGCTTGGTAGGAGCATAACCTTCGGCCAGGATGGAGCCGTCGTCCAGCAGGTAGTGCTTCTGGCCGCCGCTGGTGTCGAGTTCCGGTCGAACGACGCTCCATTGCGGCTGGCCATCGCGGACGGAATCTTCCCAGGCGGCCATTTGTTCGTGCCAATCGGGCATGCGATGCTGCAAATCGGCTTCGATTTCCGCGATCTGCCGCAGGACATCCGCTCGGGCACGCTGCTCCGACGGCGTATAGACGGCCACGGTCGCGTCCTGGGCGTCGTTCAGGAAGGCGAAGATCTTGTAGTAGTCTTCTTGCGAGAACGGATCGTACTTGTGATTGTGGCACTGGGCACATTGAATCGTCAGCGCCAGGACGTTCTTGCCCAAGGCGTCCATCCGATCGAACATGGCCTCCATGCGGAACTGTTCGGGATCGATGCCTCCTTCTTCGTTGATCATCGAATTGCGGAGGAAGCCCGTGGCGGCAAGCTCGTCCTGATTGCGACCCGGCAACAGGTCGCCGGCGATCTGTTCGATGATGAACCGGTCGTAGGGCAAGTCGCGATTCATGGCGCCGACGACCCAATCACGGTAAGCCCAGACGAATCGTGGCTTGTCCTTTTCGTAGCCGTCGGAATCGGCATAGCGGCGCCGTCCAACCACAAGCGGCCCCAACGCTCGCCGTAATGCGGCGAATGCAGCAGTCGCTCGACGAGCTTTTCATAAGCGTCCGGGCTGCGATCCGTGACAAAGGCATCGACTTCGGCGACCGTGGGGGGCAATCCCGTAAGATCGAGCGTCAGCCGGCGCACCAGCGTGACGCGATCGGCCTCGGGCGACGGCTGCAAGCCTTCCTGCTCAAGTCGCGCCAGCACGAAGCGGTCGAGATCGTTGCGCGGCCAGTCGGTCTGATTCACTTTCGGCAGCGGCGGCCGGCGCGGAGCGACCAGCGCCCAATGCGCCTGGTACTGGGCTCCCTCGGCGACCCAGCGCCGTAAGATGGCCCGCTCTTGGGCGGTGAGTTCTTTTTTCGAATCGGGCGGAGGCATCAACTCCGATTCGTCGCTGGAATCGATGCGCCGCACCAACTCGCTCTTTTCGGGTTTGCCGGGAACGATGGCCGGTTCGCCCCCTTCGCCCCCTTTGAGGGCGGCCGCTCGCTCGTCCAGCCGCAAGCCGCCCTCGCGATGGTCGGCATCGCGGCCGTGGCAGGCAAAGCATTTGTCAGCCAGGATCGGTTGGACCTGGCGTTCGAAATCGACTAGCTCGCCAGCACCGGCCGCCGAGATAAACAGCAAAAATGCAACCGGGACGGTCAGCGAGCGTAGGGCAGATTTAGTGAACCGATGCATAGGTGCAGTTGGGATTGATCGAAGGCTGGACGATGCACGAGGGCGGGTAACCCATATTTTGGCCATTCGACCTCGCTCTCCGCAAGTTTCTTTGCCATACTTCCTGTCGGGGGGCACACGGAATTTGGGGCACGCAGCTGCGAAATGCGAGATACTACCCCATGAATGTGCTCCCTACGGATCTGCCGGGCGTGCTGATTATCGAGCCCAAGGTATTCGGCGACTCACGGGGATTCTTCTTTGAAATCTGGAATGAAGAGCGATACCAGCAGGCGGGCATCCCGTCGCTGTCAGCCCAGGACAATATCTCCCGCTCCGGCAAGGGTGTGCTGCGTGGACTGCACTTCCAGCACCCCGAACCGCAAGGGAAGCTGGTCTACGTGCTGCAAGGGGAAGTTTTCGACGTAGCCGTCGACATCCGCCGCGGGTCTCCGACGTTCGGCCGCTGGGTGAGCTGCACCCTGTCGGAAGAAAACCACCGGCAGTTTTACGTTCCCGAAGGCTTTGCCCATGGCTTTTGCGTGTTGAGTGAGTGGGCCCTGTTCGCCTACAAATGCACGCGCAATTACAGGCCGGAGTTCGAAGCCGGGGTGGCGTGGAATGACCCGCAGATTGGCATCGAGTGGCCAATCCGCGAGCCGCTGTTGTCGGCCAAAGATCGCGTGGCGCCGCGCTTGGGCGACATTCCCGAGGATCGTCTGCCTCCTTATGAAGTCGGTTCGACTCTGCGTCGAACTTCGTCGGTCTAGCGGGCGGATATTTGCGGGGCAGGTACGTTGTCAGCGAGGAGTTGAGAGAGGATGACCGTCGAGCAAACCGGCCGGCCGAAGATTCTCTTGGTAGGCGCGACAGGCCAGTTGGGGCGACTGCTGCTGCGCTCGCTGGCACCGCTGGGTGAACTGACGGCGACGATCCACCATCCGCGGCCGAAAGACCCGGCGCTCGCCGGTTGCCGGCCGCTCGATTTGAGCAACGAGGCGGATTTGCGGGCCGTGGTGCGCACGGTTCAACCGACGCTGATCGTCATTGCCGCCGCCTACACGGCGGTCGACAAGGCCGAACAAGAAACCGAACTGGCCCAGGCCGTCAATGCGACGGCCCCGGGCATCCTCGCCGAAGAGGGGCGGGAGTTCGGCGCCGCCGTCGTGCATTACTCGACCGACTACGTTTTCAACGGCACCGGCAGCCGGCCTTGGACGGAAGACCAGCCGACGGCGCCGCTCAACGCCTATGGCCGGAGCAAGCTGGCCGGCGAAGAGCGGATTCGTGCCTCGGGCGTGCCGCATCTGATCATGCGGACCTCGTGGTTGTACGGCTTGCACGGTCCGAATTTCGTCAAGACGATGCTGCGGCTGGGGACGACTCGAAATGAACTCCGGGTCGTCGCCGACCAGATTGGCGCTCCGACGCCGGTCAGCTTGTTGGCCGACGTGACGGGGCAAATCCTGGCCCAAGCACAGGGACGGCTGGCGGTATGGCTGCAGGAGCGCGGCGGAGTATTGAATGTCTGTGCGGGCGGCGAAACGAGCTGGCAGGCCTTTGCCGAGGAGATTTTTCGGCTGGCCCGGCTGCAAGGGGTTCCACTCGCGGTGGAACGGGTGCTGCCGATCACCGCGAGCGAGTACCCGACGCCAGCCTTGCGGCCGTTGAACAGCCGACTCGATTTATCGCAACTTCGGCAGCGATTCGGCCTGGTGCCGCCCGATTGGCGCACGGCCCTGGCCGAGAACTTCTCGGTGCTCAAGTTGGTTTGGGACGAGGAGCAGGCCGCTCGCTGAGCGGTGCGTCGGCGGACGGGCAATTCCGGCCGGATTGATCTTGGCGCAGGGCCGCCCATTCTCTACTCTTCCGCGCGATTTCCAATTTTGCAGTCGGATTCTCTGCGCGCAAATCAGTCGGCTCTGGAGTTCTTGAGAATGGCCATCGTTACTGATAGCAAGTCAATGCAAGCAGTCACCCCGCCGCGCGATACCGCGAGTTGGGGCTTTCGAGCCCGCGGCATGATGGGCGCGCTAGTGATGATCTGTTTCGGCGTCCCAGCCTTGTTGTCGCCGCCGCTCACCGCGGCCGGCACCTGGCCGGCTCTCGCGCTCGACATGCTGGGCTGGATGCTGTTCGTGACCGCCGCCACGTTTCGCTTCTGGTCGACGCTCTATATAGGCGGCCGGAAGACTTACACGCTGGCCTGCGAGGGGCCTTATTCGATCACCCGCAACCCGCTGTACGTCGGCACGTTTCTGCTCTGGCTCTCGGCGGCCGTGTTCTTCAAGAGTCTGACGCTCGTGCTTGGCGTCGCGGTTGGAATGGTGTTCTACATGCTCGTCACCATCCCCATCGAAGAGAAACTGCTGCGGCAGGTGCTCGGCGCGCCGTACGACGAGTACTGCCGCAAAGTGCCGCGGCTCTGGCCGAAGTTCTCGCTGTTCCACACGTCGCCGACGATTACGGTTACCACGGCAGGACTTTGGACGGAATGCCGGCGAGCGATTCGCTGGATCTGGCTGCCGATGGTGGCCGCCATGCTGGCCTATGCTCGAAATCAGCCGAGTTGGCCCAATTGGTTTCATCTCCCCTGATCGATGTTGATCAATCGGAAAATGTTCGGCGCCCCTGGCGCGGCGGATCAACTTCCCCTGGGAAAACGAACATGGTAGTCGCGTACCCTGTATCCTATCTGACGCCCGCCGCGGTGTTCGTTCCCAAGCATTGGGCCGAACGTCGCCGGGCCGCGATTGCACTAATAATCCTGGCTCCGTTTGTCTTGGCCGCGGTTTTCTCCCGGCCCTGGCTCGATCCGACATCGCTGGGAGGGCTGGCCTGCGCCGTGCTGGGTTGGCTGTTCTTCTTCGCGGGCGGGATCTTTCGGTTGTGGGCCACGCTTCACATCGGCGGCCGCAAAGGCCGCGTGGTCGTCGATGACGGCCCGTATTCGCTGACGCGCAACCCGCTTTATCTCGGTATCTTCCTGATGACTCTCTCAGTGGCTGCGTTCTTGCAGAGCGTGGCCCTGGCCTTGGGCCTGGTATTGGCTGCCTGTTCCTACTTGCAAGTCACCGTTCAGTCCGAGGAGCGGCGACTCAGCGCCAAGCTGGGGCAAGAGTTTCGAGACTATTGCGGCCGCGTTTCGCGGTTTTGGCCACAACCGTCCACGTTTCAAACGCCCGAGTTGCTTCCCGTCGACGTGCGATGCCTGGCGATCGAATGTCGCCGGGCTTTGCGTTGGGTCTGGATTCCACTGGCGGCCGAAGCCGTGATGCGGCTGCGGATCGAAGCCTGGTGGCCGGAACTGTCGCGGTTCTCCTGAACTGCATTGAAATGGCCTCGTTGGGTTCGCGGTTCCCTGCCGCTTAATTTGTCATAATCCCAGGCAGCGGCCTCTATCATGGGCCCGATCGGCCAAGTTAGAATCAATGGATTGAACCTTTGATTCGCTTCGGAACCGATCTAGATGCACGCTGGGAACTCGTGGCGCCTATCAGGCTGGGCGGCGATCATATTCATTGCCGTGCCGCTCGCCGGTTGCAATCCGGCAGGTTCGAGCGCGCCGAAAGCGATCGCGCCGGCAACAATTGCCCACGTCGCCAAGGAAGACGAGCTCAACACCATTCGGCTCTCGCCCGAGGCCGAACGCCGGTTGGGGATCGAGTTGGCCGTGATCGAACGGCGTCCGCTCGAGCGGGTGCAGAACTACGGCGGCGAAGTCACACTCCCCCCCGGGGCGTCGATCATCGTCTCGGCGCCGGTCGGAGGAACGCTGCAGCATCCTAGCGCCAGCGGGGCGCCGAAAGTCGGGTCACTCGTCAAGCGCGGTCAGCCGATCTTTCTGCTACTGCCGCTGCTCTCGCCGGAACGCGGAGTCCTTACGCCCGCCGAACGGATCCGATTTGCCGAAGCTGCGCAACGCTGTAGCTCAATCGCAGATCGACGCCGAAGGCCTGGTGCAGCAGGCGCGGGTTCAGGTCGACGCGGCGAAGATCGCGCTCGAACGGGCTCAGCGGCTGCTGCGCGAGCAAGCCGGAACGGTTCGGACCGTCGACGAAGCGCAGGCCCAATTGACGCTGGCCGAGAAGGCGCTCGACGCGGCGCTGGCCCGCAAGCGGCTGGTCGACAACATCAAGCTCGACGAAGAGGCCGGCACGCTGGCGCCTCTGGTGCTCGAGGCTCCGCAAGACGGCATGGTGCGGGCCGAACATGCAGCTGCTGGCGAAGTGGTTTCGGCCGGCGCGCCGATGTTTGAAGTGTTGGACTACGACCCGGTCTGGGTCAGGGTGCCTGTCTATGCGGGTGAATTGACCCAGATCTCCACCCGTCATCCGGCGGAAGTCAGCAGCATCGCCGACGAGATGCGTGGTCCCAAGCATTCGGCCCGGCCAATCACTGCGCCGCCGACTGCGACTCCGTTGGCGTCGACCGTCGATTTGTACTACGAGTTGGACAATCCTCAAGGCCGATTGCGGCCAGGCGAGCGCGTCACGGTAAAGCTCTGGCTCGAGGGCGCGCAGGAGACCACAGCCGTTCCCTGGTCGGCGGTGATCCAGGATATTCAGGGCGGATCCTGGGTGTACGAAAGCGTGGGGCCGCAGACCTTCGTTCGTCGTCGCGTGGAAGTGCGCTACGTGGTCGGCACGTGGGCCGCGCTCGAACATGGGCCGCCGGTGGGCACGAAGATCGTTACCGTTGGGACTGTCGAACTGTTCGGCGCCGAGTTTGGCTTCGCGAAGTAAACCACCATGACCTGGCTCGTCTCGACTTCGCTGCGTTTGCGCGTAATCGTATTGGCCGCCTGTGTGGTGCTGATCGTGTTTGGAGTGCGGACGCTGGAAAAGACGCCGCTCGACGTCTTTCCCGAGTTTGCTCCGCCGCTGGTCGAGATTCAGACCGAAGCCCCGGGCTTGTCGACCGAAGAAGTCGAAAGCCTGATCAGCATGCCGCTGGAAAACGCTCTCAACGGCACTCCCTGGCTGAAGATCATTCGCTCCAAGTCCGTGCTGGGGCTATCGAGCGTGGTGCTGATCTTCCAGGACGGCACCGACCTGATTCGGGCCCGGCAATTGGTCCAGGAGCGGCTGGCGACCGAAGCCGGCCGGCTACCGGCGGTTTGCCGGCCGCCGGTCATTCTCTCGCCGCTCTCGTCGACCAGCCGCGTGCTGAAGATCGGCGTATCGAGCGAGAAACTATCACAGATGGAACTGACGATCCTGGCCAAATGGACGGTCCGTCCGCGATTGATGGCCATACCGGGCGTGGCCAATGTCGCCATCTGGGGGCAGCGCGACCGCCAATTCCAAGTGCTTGTCGATCCCGAGCGGCTGCGGGCCCATGACGTCACGCTCGATGCGATCAGCCGCGCCGTCACCGAGGCCACGGCCCTGGTCGGCGGCGGATTCGTCGATACACCCAATCAGCGTTTGGCCGTCCGGCAGTTGACCGGCGTCTATCGTGCGGACGACCTGAAGAACGCCGTAGTCGACTTCCGCACCGGCGCGCCCTTGCGGCTGGGCGACGTGGCCGACGTCGTGGAAAGCTACCCAGCGCCGATCGGTGACGCCGTAATCAACGACGGGCCCGGCTTGCTGCTGATCGTCGAGAAGCAGCCCTGGGGCAACACGCTCGACGTAACGCGACAGGTTGAAGCGGCCTTGGAAGCCCTTCGTCCGGGATTGGCCGATGTGACGCTCGATCCGACGATCTTCCGGCCGGCGACGTTCATCGAACGGTCGCTCAATAATCTTTCGCACGCCATGTGGATCGGCTGCATCCTGGTGGTGATGATCCTGGTCGTGTTCCTTTTCGACTGGCGAACGGCGCTCATCAGCCTGACGGCAATTCCGCTATCGCTGGTCAGCGCCGCACTGGTGCTCCATTTTTGGGGCGCTACGATCAACACCATGGTGCTGGCGGGCCTGGTGATCGCGCTGGGCGAGGTGGTTGACGACGCCATCATCGATGTGGAAAATATTCTGCGGCGGCTGCGGCTCAATCGCCGGCTGGCGGATCCGCTGCCGGCGTTCCAGGTCGTGCTCAACGCCTCGCTCGAGGTGCGCAGCGCGGTTGTTTACGCCAGCCTGATCGTGACCCTGGTGTTCGTGCCGGTGTTGTTCCTGGACGGGATCTCCGGCTCGTTCTTCCGCCCGCTGGCGATCGCCTACATTCTGGCCATCCTGGCATCGCTGCTGGTGGCGTTGACCGTCACGCCGGCCCTGTCGCTGATGCTGCTGCCCGGCGCACCGGAAGGGCGGCGAGAAGCGCCGCTGTCGCACTACTTGAAAGCCGTCTACGCAAAACTTCTGCCACCGCTGATCGGCCGCCCGAAACTCTGCGTGGGCATCGTGGCGGGCACGTTCGGGCTGAGCGCCGTGGCGGCCATGTTGTTGGGCGAGGAGTTCCTGCCCAATTTCCAGGAAACAGATTTCCTGATGCACTGGGTTGAGAAACCCGGCACTTCGCTGGATGCCATGCGCCGCATTACGATCCGCGCCAGCAAGGAGCTGCGCTCGATTCCCGGCGTGCGCAATTTCGGCTCGCACATCGGCCGCGCGGAAGTGGCCGACGAGGTCGTGGGTCCGAATTTCACCGAATTGTGGATCAGCGTCGATCCCAACGTCGATCTGCCGCAGACCGTCGGCCGCATTCAGCAGGTCGTCGATGGCTACCCAGGCTTGTATCGCGACGTTCTCACGTACCTGAAAGAGCGGATCAAGGAGGTCCTCACCGGGGCCGGCGCCACGATCGTCGTCCGTACCTTCGGCCCCGATCTGGCCGTGCTCCGCGCCAAGGCGGATGAAATCAAGAAGACGATCGGCGACGTGCCGGGGGTGATCAACCTCAAAGTCGAAGCGCAGGTTCTGGTGCCGCAAATTCAGGTCCGTTTGCGGCCCGAGGCCACGGCCCGATTCGGTCTCACCCACGGCCAGGTTCGGCGGGCGGTCGCCACGCTCATTCGCGGCACGAAAGTTGGCGAGGTCTATCAGGACCAAAAGAGCTTTGACGTCGTGGTGATCGGTGTGCCGGAGCTGCGCACCGATTTGGCCGCATTGAGAAAACTACAAATCGACCTTCCGCTGGGTGGGCACGTGCCGCTGGGCAACGTGGCCGACGTGGAAATCGTGCCCGCTCCCAACGAAATCAAGCGCGAGTCCGCTTTGCGCCGTCTGGACGTTACTTGCAACGTGCAGGGCCGCGATCTGGGGTCGGTAGCGCGGGAAATCGAAACCCGCGTCGGAGCGCTTTCGTTTCCCCGGGAGTATCATCCCGAATTCCTCGGCGAATATGCCGCCCGCGAACAATCGCGGCGTCGCTTGATGGCTTTGGCCACCGTGTCGTTGGTCGGCATCTTGCTGCTGTTGCAGGTCGATTTCCAGTCCTGGCGGATTACGCTGCTGGTATTTTTGACGATTCCCTTCGCGCTGGTGGGTGGCGTGCTGGGTGCGGTTCTGCAAGGCGGCGTGTTATCGCTCGGCTCGCTGGTGGGCTTTGTCACCGTGCTGGGAATTGCCGCTCGCAACGGCATCATGCTGGTGAGCCACTACCGGCACCTCGAAAAGTTCGAAGGCGAACCGTTCGGTCCGGCCTTGATCCTACGCGGCGCTGAAGAGCGTTTGACGCCGATCCTCATGACCGCATTGGCGACCGGACTGGCCCTGGTGCCGTTGGTCATCGGCGGCAACAAGCCGGGCCACGAAATCGAGTATCCGATGGCGGTCGTCATCCTGGGCGGGCTGATCACGTCGACCGTGTTGAACCTGTTTCTGCTGCCCCCCATCTACGCTGCGTTTGGAAACGTTCGCGACAAGGCGGCTTGATCAGCGGTAAATCGCCGAGCGCGTTATCGACAGTCGTGCGTCCGGATGCAGGCGCCGTTCGATTTTGTCTCGATGTCCTGCGCGAAAGTCTTCTAACTGGGCTGCGGTCTCAGGCCAGTCGAAATCGGAAGTCGATTCCGTGCTCGGGTAGTTCAAGATGCCTGCGACTACCAGCAATGATAGCGCAAGGCGGAGAACCTTGCGTTTAACTTCCGGCAGCGGATTCCAGCAATCGAACGCAATGGCCAGAGAGCTGACGAAGAACACCAAAGGGATCAGCGAATAACGCATGGCGTTCATTTCCACGCGCCACGGCTTGGAGCGAAAGCCACCGAAGATCGACGGACGTCCCAGATAGAGCACCCACGTCGAAAACATGGCGGCCATAAGTAGCGCCATCGCCACTTCGCCGCGCCAGGAGGTTCGTCGCTGCCGCAGGATAAATGCACACACTGCCAGCAGGCCGCCCAACATGAGGCAACTCAATACCCTGGATTCATTCACCCAATAGGTGGCGCGAACGCCGACCAGTGACGGCGCGAGTACACGCATGTTGATCTGATACAGCGTGGCGGGCAGGAATCGCCACCATTGGACCCGGAACGAATAGTCGTTTCCCTGTGCCACGGAGTGCGCGGCGATCGATTGAACAACGATGCCGATCGCAACCGTCCACAACAGGGGGTTTCCGATCAGCGTCCGCAAGGCTCGCAGCATGCCAGTCAGGAAATCGAACATTGCCGGCATCACTCGCGATGTCCAGTGCGCATACCAGCCGGCAATCCCTGGAGTCGTCGCGCCGCGCTGCCAGGCTTCCTGTTTCCGCAGCGAACGCCAACCGCCGGCGATCAGTGCAAATGCCGCCAGGTAGGAAATGGTGACTTGCAGGGCTGCCGCGCCCGAAAGAAAACCCACGAGCAAGTAGAGCAGTTTCCAAACGCGATGCTTCCTGAAATCGTCGGGCAGATAACTGGCTTCGATCAACAGCCATATCGAACCGATAGCGAAGTACCAGAAACAATACAAGCAGATCCCAATGCCTTCGTGGACGGGGCTGAAAAACAGAAAAAAGGCCACCAGCGACGCCCGATACCGTAGCGGCAGGAGCCGTTCCCAATGGGGCAGTAGCAGGTAGGCAAAGCAGGCAACCGTCAAGGGCACGGTGATCAGCGTCGTAATCCAGGGAGTCCAATAGATGGAAATAGACGATGCCAGCCAGATGACCAGCGACGAAAAAAAATTCAGGTATCCGGCATTAAACCACTCGATGCGTCCCTGAACGTTCGCAGCCAAAAAAACGTACCCTTCTTCCGAAAACGGTGTACAGCGCAGGAAATGTCCTGGAGTCCGGCCGGCATGCAGCAGGCACATTCCCACGAACAAAACACTGTACAGAAACCAGCGAGGTAGCCGACTGGCGACTCGCATGAGCTTCGCATGAATCGGGTTCATGATCGCAATCCCACCTCAGACGCATGCTGTGCTGCAACCTGCCTCCGCAATCGCGGAGTCTCGCCACTGGATGCTTCGGTTGCCGAGCGCCTCGAGCATGAGCGGGCCTGCCGCCAGCCGCGGGGGAACGCTTACCCGGCGTACGGCGAAGCAACTGCACTGGCACTCTGGAGTCAGTCACAACGCAGCGCCCGGCGATTGCTGTCTGACAGCGGGGCTGGCGAGTCAGTCGCTTGCTTTTGGGCGCAGGCGGGCGTGTGAGCCTCATTCGCATCGCGCCCGACGAGCCGAAACATTTCAAGGCGAAGCGCCGCGCGGCGTGAATGACTCCGAGGCCGCGCCCGCCAAATGCTTCGGCGCGGCAGAACCGATTCGTCACGCATCACGTGAGTCGACGGAATCCGCTGCCGCCGCAGCGTGCTGGGAAACGCTTGATGGCCAGAATGAAATACAGATTTGCCGGCGTGCTAGTCTTGCTGGCAGGTTGCCAGTCAAGCTCGGTGGCGCCGTCGCGATCGATCATCGCACCGCCCGCGGCCACTGCGCCGCCGACTGCGGCCGTCTCGCCCGGCTCGAATGTCATGAGCGCACTCCCTGTGCCGGCTGCATCGGCCGTTGTCCAAGCCGCTGCGACGGCGCCGGTTGGAGAGCCGCATTCGGACCTGCGTATCGTGCCGCTGAGCCAATTGCCGACCATGCAGTCAGAGATTTCGCTGGTTCCGCTGCCGACCGAGTCGGTCTCGCCCGGCACCAGGTTGCCGCCCGAGGAGCGCGCCCCATCCACGGCGATTCGTCTCGACCTGGTCGGAGCGATCGAAACCGCGCTGCGTCAGAATCCCGACCTTGTCGCCTTACGGCAGAACGAGGGCGTCAGCCGAGGCATGCTCGGCGTTGCCCAGACGTACCCCATCAATCCGTTCGTTCAGGTCCGGGCCACGCCCTATCAGAACAACGTCGCGGGCGGCCCAGGCACGGTTTATCATTACGTGCTGCTGCAGCAAACCATCGAATGGGGGCATCAGCAGCAATTTCGGGAAGAGAGCGCCATCGCGGCTTTGACCAGCGTGCGTTGGAATATCCTGCAGGCCGAGCTGCTCAATCTGGCACAAACCGAACGGTTGTTCTTCACGGCACTCTACCAGCGCGGGGTGCGTGATTTGGTCTTGGCGAACGCCGATCTCAACCGCCAGTTGTTGCACGTCGTAGACCGGCAATTTCAAGCTGGCCAGGCCTCGGCCGCGGACTTAGCCATTGTCCGGCTCGATAGCCGCGCAACCTTGAACCAGGCCCGGCTGGCCGAAGCCAATTATCAAACCGCTCTGCTTGATCTGCGCCGACAGCTCAATTTGCCGATCGACGTGCCGCTCGAAACCGCCGGTGATCTGACGGCCTGGCAATGGCGCTTGCCGACCGGTGGAGAGTGGCACAATTGGCGTTGCAATAATCCGAATGTGATGTGCGACCGGGCGAACCCATTGGGCGATCTCGTCGCCGGGCGTCCCGACGTGATGGCCGCGCGGGCCGACCTGGCGGCGGCGCGAGCCAATGCCGAACTGGCCCGGGCTTCTCGCCGACCCAACGTGCAAGCCGGTCCCTACTACGAACGCGACGATTTCGGCACCACCTATCTTGGTTTCCAAGCTCAGAGCGACGTGCCGGTCATCAACACCGGCACGCCGCTGCTCCGTCAGCGTGAGGCCGAAATCAATCAGCGAATGGCGGTCTGGCAGCAACTGAACGCCCGTGCCCAGATCGAAGCCCAGGCGGCCATTGATCGCTACGAGCGTGCGCGGCGCATCGTCGCTGAGTCGAACCAGGATTTCCACGACTCGCTGCCCATCGAACTGCAACGATTGGAACAGCAATTCAAAGCCGGCGAGGTCGACATTCTGCGGGTGTTCACCGCACGCACCAGCCTGATCCAGCTTCGCCGGGCCCATCTGGACACGCTCAACGAACTGGCCCAAGCCGCCGCGAATGTATCGGCCGCGACCGGAGTTTCGGCGGAATGCTTGATTGCCGTCGAAGCCGAGAAACCGAAGTGAGCCGCAGAGCTCCCCGAATACGATCGCCCGGCCTGAAATCCAACAAGCTGAGAGCAGGTCGGCCGGCGCCAGCAAAGCCAGCCGCTTGCCCCTCGGCGAGCGCCGGGCTAGGATCGACCGTTAGGCATTCGCAGGGATGGTTCTTTCAACAGGGCGCGAGGCATGGCGGTGGACAAGCAGCAGCAATTCCAACGGCTTGTTGATTGTGGCATCGTGGCCATCATCCGTGCGCCCGATGGCAGCCAACTGGTCGAAGTGGCCGAGGCCCTGCTGGCCGGCGGTGTCGATGTCATGGAAGTCACGTTCACCGTGCCCAAGGCTCACCGCGTTCTGGAGCAAGTCGCCGAGCGATTGGGCGACCGTGTGCTGTTGGGGGCAGGCACGGTGCTCGATCCCGAGACGGCTCGAACGGCCCTGCTGGCCGGAGCCGAATTCATCGTCTCGCCGGTCGTCAACCGCGACGTCATCCAGCTTTGCCGGCGATACGACAAGTTGGTGCTGCCCGGCGCCATGACACCGACCGAAATCCTCGCCGCCTGGGAAGCAGGCGGCGACATCATCAAGGTCTTTCCCTCTGATACGCTCGGCCCCAGCTACTTGAAGGCCGTGCGCGCTCCGCTGCCGCAGATCAAGCTGTTACCGACCGGCGGTGTGAATCTGCAAACGGCCGCCAGCTTTCTCGAAGCTGGAGCCTGCGCCCTGGGTTTGGGCGGATCGCTGGTCGAGCCCAAAGCTTTGGCCTGTGGTGATCTGACGCGCATCGAATCGCTCGCCCGTCAATTCGTGCAGATCGTGCGCGAGACGCGGGCCCGATTCAAGGCGTGATGCGAAGCAACACCTACAAAACTTCTTCCAGTTCCTTCACCAGCCGGCCGAAGTAGTCGAGCGCCGTATCGACCGGCGCGGGCTGCTCCATGTCGACGCCCGCGCCGCGCAACAGATCGAGCGGATCTTTCGAGCAGCCGCCGCGGAGGAAATTGAGATAATCCTCCAGCTCCAGCCGGCCGCCACGAGTGACGCGCTCGGCCAGGGCGATGGCAGCCGACAATCCGGTTGCGTACTTGTAAACGTAAAACGCGCGATAGAAATGCGGAATGCGAAAGCATTCCAGGGCCAGTTCGTCGTCGAGCGTGAAGCCGGGACCAAAATACCGTGTGAGCAGTTCGCGATACACGGTCTTGAAGCGTTCCACGGTCAACGGTTCGTGCTGTTCGGCCAGTTCGTGCGTCAGTTTTTCGAATTCGGCAAACATCGTCTGGCGGAAGATGGTGCCGCGAATGGCGTCGATTTCTCGATTGAGGAGATAAGCCTTCTCCTCGGCACTCGTGGCGCAGGCCATCAGGTGCTTGCTCAGCAATTGCTCGTTGAACGTGCTGGCCACCTCGGCGACGAAGATCGTGTAGTCGTAGTATTGAAAAGGCTGGTGCCGGCTCGACAAATACGAGTGCATTGAATGGCCGGCTTCGTGGGCGAGCGTGAAGACGTGGTCCAGCACGTCGCTCTGGTAGTTCATCAGGATGTAAGGCTGACCGTCGAACGAACCGCTGCTGAAGGCGCCGCTTTGCTTGCCCTGGTTCTCGTAGCGATCGCACCAGCGGCCGCGCAACCCCTCGGCCAATGCCTGGCAATACTCGCCGCCCAAGGGCGCCAAAGCTTCGATCACCACGTCGACCGCCTGTTTCCAGGTGTGTCGCTTTTTCAAGTCGCTCAGGATTGGCACGTAGGTGTCGTAATGATGAATCTGCTTGAGCTTCATCGAACGCTTGCGCAGTTCGAAGTAGCGGTACAGCGCCGGCAGGTGGCGATCGACCGAAGCCAGCAGGTTTTCGTAGACCTTGCGGGGCACGTTGTCGGGAAACAGGGCGCTATCCAACGCACTGGCGTAACCGCGGGCCTGGGCGTAGTACACGTCGCGATGGATCGAGCCGGCCAGCGTGGCGGCCAACGTATTCTCGTGGGCGGAGAACGCCTGGTAATACTGCTGAAAGGCTTCTTTGCGGACCGCCCGAACCGGCGCTTGCAACAGCGCACCAAACGACGAATGACTGAGTTCGATCTGTTCTCCGCGATCGTTCTTGATCTGGCCGAATTTCAGATCGGCGTTGTTCAACTGGCGGAAGATCTGTCCGGCGGCGCTGGCCATCTCGGTCTGCATGGCCAGCAGCTTTTCCTCGTCGGCGCCCAGCGTGTACGGCTTGTAACGCACGATCCGCTCGAGGATCAACCGATAGGGTTCGAGCTCCTTGGCCGCCATGAACTTCTTCATCTTGGCGGCCGGAATCTCCAGGATCTCAGGCCGGATGTAGCTGGCCGCCTGGCCGGCGCGGCTCGAGGCCGAGCGATGCCGGCCGAGCATCCGCTGATACGTGCTGTTGGCCGTGTCCTCGGCACTTTTGAGAAAGGCGTAAGTTCCCAGCCGCTCGCCGGCCCGATCGAAGTCGATGTCGAACTTCAAACAGCCGGCCAGCGCCTTGGGGCTGTCGCTTAGCGTGCCGGAGAATTTTGCAAAGCCGGAGATCTTCTTTTCCCATTTCAAAAACGCGGCTTCCCAAGCCGCGTCGTCCGGAAACAGGCTGCTCAGATCCCAGGTGTCTTCGGGTTTGACGCGGCTGCGTGCAAGAAGAGTTTTGGCGGCCATCAATAACCAATGGGGAATTGGGAATGGGGAATGTGGAATGCGAACGACTGGACGCGGCGAGCGGGCAGTTTACCAGCGCACCAGGGCCGTGCCCCAGGCCAGTCCGGCGCCGAAGCCGCAAAGCAGCACGTGATCGCCGGCCTTGACGCGGCCATCCACGACCGCTTCGTCCAAAGCCAGTGGAATGCTGCCCCCCGATGTATTGCCGTAACGATCGAGATTCAGGACCAGCTTCTTGCGGCTCAGCTTCAAAGCGTCGGCCGCGGCGTTGATGATGCGAATGTTGGCCTGGTGCAGCACGACCACGTCGAGATCTTCGACCGTCATCTTGGCATGTTCGAGCACGTCGCGGATGCTGTCATCGACCAGGCGGATGGCCCACTTGAACACGGCCCGGCCGTCCATCTGCAAGTACTGGGCGCCTTGGTCCAGGTGTTCGCAGGCGAATGGCATCCTCGATCCGCCCATGGGTCGCTGCAACAGCGGTCCGCCGGAGCCGTCGGCGCCCAGGGTATAGGAAACCAACCCTTGGTGCGGTTCGCCGCGCGCGAGCAATACGGCTCCCGCTCCGTCGCCGAACAAAGGGTAGGTCCGTTGATCGGCCGGGTTGAGGATCCGCGAATTGCAATCCGCGCCGATCACCAGGGCCAACTTGCTGCAGCCGGTGGCGACGAATTGCATGCCCGTGACAAAGGCGTACATGAAGCCGGCACAAGCGGCTTGCAGATCGACGGCCGGTGCGCAAATTCCCAGCCGATCCTGCACCAGGCAGGCCGTCGAGGGGAACGACATGTCGGGCGTGAACGTGCCGACCAGCACCAGGTCGATGTCGGCCGGGCCGACGCCTGCCCGCTCCATGGCCTGTTGCGCGGCCCGGATTGCCAGGTCGCTGGTGGCCATTTCGGGCGGAGCATGCCGCCGCTCGCGAATCCCGGTGCGCTGATAGACCCAGTTTGAGTCGAAGCCGAACCGTGTGTGCAATTCGTCATTGGTGACGATTGGCTCGGGCACGTAGCTGCCCGTGCTCACGATCCGCACGCCCAGCAGGCTGCGCATGGGAGCATGGCGGTTCGATTCGGTTACATCGTCACTCATGCCAATTCCCGTTCACCGAAGTTCCCGTTCACCGAAGCTATTGTCTCGCGTTCTCGCTCAGCGCTGCGGCGCATGGATCGGCACCCAGCGGCGGTCGCGGTACGAATCGAGCACCGAATCGGCCACGACTTGCGCCGCCCAGCCATCGTAAAAGCTGGGGCGAGCCTGTCGGCCTTCGACAATTGCCGACACGAATTCCCACATCAGATCGTAACGAAACACCGTGGCCGGTTTGCCTTGGCTCGGGTCGCGCGGGCTCCCCTCGGGCTTGAGAAACTCGGCCGGCACGTCGACCGGGGCCAGATCGTGCCCGGTGCGGCCCAGGAGAATCGTATTCGGTTCGTGCAGACGGTAGACGGCCGATCCCTGGGAGCCGTTGATCTCGGCCCATTCGTGGCCGAACCCGTCGCGGCCGTAACCTTTGGCCAGGGTCGTTCCTTCCCAGACTCCCGTGGCGTGGTTCTGGAACTCGCCGACCAGGCACGACCAATCGTCGACATCCGAGGGGGGGCATGTGCCGGCCGTCGGGCGTTTCTGTGCGCGGTGCAAAGCGGGCCACGGCGCCGCAAACCTGCGCCAGCGGCCCCAGCAGATCGAGCGCAAAGTCGAGGCGGTGGATCGTCATGTCGAACAGGTCGCCGGCCCCGGCCTTGTCTTTGTATTGACGCCAGCCCCAGCTCGTTTCCGGCCAGTCGAGGAAACGCTGCGAGCGGAAGTGCCGCGGCTGGCCGAGGGCGCCCGTTTCGAGCAGGTGTTTCAGGTACCGCATGCTGGGGGCAAAGCGGTAAGTGAAGGCCGTCATGTGGACCACGCCGGCATCCCGCGGCCGCAGGTACATTTCTCCGACTTCCGGGGCGTTCAGGCCCAGCGGCTTTTCGCACATCATGTGCTTGCCATGTTGGGCCGCCAGCAGGGCGATCGGCTTGTGGGTGAAGTTGGGCGTGGCGATGACCAGGGCATCGACTTCCGGGTCGGCGCAAACTTCGGCCACGTCGGTGGTGGTTTTTTCTACCCCCCAGTCGATGCGGCGACGCTCCAGCAACGCCGGATCGGCATCGCAGATCGAGACCAATTTGGCGCGGGAATCGAGGCGAATCCCGGGCACATGGTGATAATCGCTGACAGCCCCGGCTCCGACGATTGCAATCCCGACCCGCGAATTCACGCAGCCACCCTTGTAAAGCCGTTAATTTCGCCCCGTTTGTGCAAAGTAAGGAGCGTAAGCCTTTCGGGGTCGATCGACAAGAGCCGCGGGGGGACAAATGCCCCGGCCGAAGAGCAGGGCAGGGGACCGCGAGGGTGCGAGAGTGCGAGAGAAGGACGAGCAAATCGCCGGTTGGCGAGGTCGGGGCTCCCGCGCTGGCGCAGGTGCCGAACCGACCGTGCGAATAGGCCCCCGCGGCGGCCCGGAGCCAGAGCCGTGGCACGCCGCAAGGGCGTCATGGAACCGCTTACGCCACGCGGACAGCTTTCGTGACAAACGCGGTTCGAACCCGATTATTTGTGACAGGAATCTGCCCGTCGCTCAGGCGAGGAGGTTGACGCTTTGAGTGGAGGCGCTGCTGGTGCCGGGCGTCGAGGCACTGCCGGTCGAAGATGGGTTGCCGGGATCGAGCAGGGTTTGCAGAATTGATTCCAACGAATTCGAGCTGCTGCTACTGCTGCTGGATGAGCTTGCCGAACTGCTCGACGAACTGCTTTGACTCGACCCATGGCCACCATGATGATGGTGCCCGTGGGCGTGCCCCGCCTGTTGGCCGTTGGCTTGCTGTTGCGCGGCGATCTGTTGCGAGACTTGCTGCGCGATTTGCTGAGTCGAGTTGGCAGCTTGCTGCGAGATCTGCTGGGACGTGAGCGAACTCAGACTCGAACTGACGCTGGATATACTGCTCATGGACGCGTCTCCGGATTATAAGGAACAAGATTCCGCCCGGCCTTCTTGACACACGCCCTGCCTCGCAGCCTGCGGCACAGGCGCACGGCCATGGCACGGACCCCGCCTGCGCTTTGGGCTGAATCATGGCTGGCAGCGAACGCAACCCACGGAGCCAAGAATCCATCCACTCCGCTTCCGCCAGCGGATGGCCCCGGCATGGCTTGCGTTCACTGCTGCCAGGATGAATTATCGGTTACGCGCCGGAATATCTTATTACGGCCCCGTAACTTAACCGATCGGCCAAGTCGAAACCCTTATGCTGGCGCAGGATAGGAATTCTGCCTCCCCGGTCCAAATGCGTGGCAGCGAACCGCCGGACAAAAGGGTTACACTGACTCTGTACTAGAAATCCAGATGTACGGGAACTGTGGACGCATGTGCCTGTTGGCCGTTTACTTTCGTGTCTTGCCCGGGGCTCCAGTTCTGCTGGCCGCCAATCGAGAAGAATGGCGATCGCGGCCCACCGCCCCGCCCGAGCGGCGGCCCGGCTCGCCGCAAGTGATTTGCGGTCTCGACCTGGTGGCAGGCGGAACCTGGCTGGGCGTCAATCAGCATGGCGTGATCGTGGCGATTACCAATCGCCCGCTCCCCAAGCCGGCCGGCACGCCGCCTTCGCGCGGGATCCTTTGCCGCCGGCTACTGTCACTGCCTACCGCCACCGCCGCAGCGCAGGAGTGTGCCCGGCAGTTTGCCGCCGACAGTTACGCCGGGGCCAACTTCGTGTGCCTGGATCGGGTATCGGGCTACGTCGTTTCCAACCCTGGCGAGGTCGTGACGCGCACCCTGTCGCCAGGGCTGCACGTACTGACCAACGGCGACTTGGATAACGAGGCCGACGCTCGCATTGCGCTGGTGTCGCCGGTTGCTCGCGACCAAATCGTTCTCGTCCGTGGCGGAGTTTCTCGAACTGGCCCAGCGAGTCTGCCGCCGAGGGCCCGATCCGCAAACCGGCACGAGCATCGTCCTGCACAGCCAGAGCTACGGTACCGTTTCGTCGACGATTCTCGGTTTGACCGACGACCCGCGCCAGACCGTCTATCGCTACGCGCCGGGGTCGCCCGATGAACAGCCGTACGACGATTATTCGTCGCTGCTGCGCGAGGTGTTGGCGTCGGCGGCCGGCTGAAATTCAGCCAGCACGGGCCGAGACATCGTCCGCCGTGCGCTGATACACGCGCGTGTTGCCGCGTTTGGCGATTTGTCGGATCGCCCCCATCTCTCGCAAGCAGTAGGCCACGCGCTGGGCCACCCAGCGACCGACATCCAGCCGCCGGGCCAGGTCGGTCGTGTCGAAGGGGGTCGACAGTTCGCAATCGGCCAGCGCGCACACGTCACTGGCCGTTCGCAGCAGTTGCCGATCGTGGATTGCCAGGAGCTTCTGGTCTTCGACCTGGAAGTCGCCCCTGCGAACGCGGCGCCGACGGCCATGGCCCGGGTAGCGCCATTCTTCCACGTCGACCAACACGATTTCAAGCGTCAGTCGAGGATGGGGAAAAACTTTAGTGAAGTAGACCAGTTCATGGAACACGTCCAGGACGGTGCCGCGTTTGGGACTGCGGCGGCGCTCGACGACCCGCCCGTTCTTCCTCGCCCGCTTGACGAGCAGCTTGCCCGCTACGATCGGCTTGACGATTCGCACGTTGTGCTCTTCCAACAGCCGGCGTACCTTGTCGCGGATGGCCGCCAGCGAGCCGTGCTGGATCTCGATCAGCTCCTGGCCCACCACGGCATCGATTCGATAGCTGCCACAGCGGACTTCAGTCCGCGCCTCCGGGCCGGCGCAAAAGAGCTTCAGTTCGCGATGGAGCGAGGTTTCCATGGAAAGAAAGAATGCTAAATGATAGGTGCTAAATGATAAATGAGGAGTATGAGGCGTCGAACATTTATCAATTATCATTCAGCATTTATCATTTTCCTTCAGGTGGTTCGATACCGAAATCGCGGATCGACAACAGGCTGTCGAAGGAGTAACCGCGCGCGCGGAAGGCCGCGGCGCCCCCTTCCATGCGGTCGACGATGGCGAGCACGCGAGTGACTTTGAGGCCGAACGTTTCGGCCCGCTCGATGGCCAACAGCGACGAACCGCCCGTGGTCACGACATCCTCGACAATGACCACCTCATCGCCGGGCCGTACCGGACCTTCAATGAATTGATTCGTGCCGTGCCCCTTGGATTCCTTGCGGACCATGAACCCGGCCAAGGACTGATTGCGCAGGCCGGCAATGGTGATGATCGAGGCCACGATCGGATCGGCGCCGATCGACATGCCCCCGACGGCGCGGGGCAGCTTCGGTTGCATCAGGTCCAAGAGCCCCTCGCCGATCAGCCGGGCGCCGATTGAATCGAGCGTCACCTGCTTGCCGTCGAGGTAGTAGCTGGCCTTCTTGCCAGATGCCAAGGTGAACTCGCCGAACTTGAGCGCCTTTTCGCGCACCAAAGTCAACAGGGCCTGCTTTTCGTACACCGTGATGAGCCTTGTAAATGATGGAGGAAACGCGAGGAAACGTCCCTCACTCTATACCATCGGCGCGGGCGGCAGGCCAGGGGCCGGGGGGGCAAATGTGGAATGGGGAATGGCTCAAAAGTGTTTCCTTTATTCCCCATTCCCCATTTATCTCCGAATCACTACCTTCGACCCAATCGACATGATGTCATAAACATCTTCGATGTCTGGCGGGCTTAAACGGATGCAGCCCCGCGATTCGGCCCGACCGATACTGCGCGGATCGTTCGTGCCGTGAATGCCGATCTGGTTGCCCAGGTCGATCCAGCGCTCGCCCAGCGGATTGTTCGGGTCATTGGCGTCGATCACCTGGTTCGGTCCGTAATAGGTCGGATTGGCAACCTTGTTCTTCACCGAGAATTCGCCCTCCGGCGTGCTCTGGTCCTGACCGATGCCGATGCGAAACCGGCCCGCGTATCGACCGCGTAAGAAGAGCGTCAGCTCGTACTTTTGCAGATTGACTACGGCGTCGAACGGTCCGCGCACGACCTTCAACTGATCGCCCGGCCTGACGTACTTCGGATCGGCGATGCCGTTGATCTTGGCCAGCAACTGCCAGGGCACATTGTAGCGTTCGGCAATTCGTTCGAGCGTATCGCCCGGTTGCACCAGGTACATGTCTTCGAGCAGGTGCAGCCGCGAATAGACCACCGTGCCAGCCAACTGGTCCAGCAGATCGTTGATTTGTTGCTGCTCGGCCGGCGTGAGCTGCGGATTGTCGTACCACTGCGAGAGTTCCAGATGAGCGTCGGACAACCGGTTCTGGTTGAGCATCGCCTGCACGGACGCATACGTCTTCACGAACTCGGCGTGCGGGTCGGCTGCCTGCGGAACCGCCGTGGCATCGATGCCGGCCGGCGTCAACGACGCCAGCGGGCCGCCTGCGTCTGAGGGGGGCGTGCTGCTGGGCAGAGTTGAACCTACGGGCGCTGTGGCGCTGGCCGTATCGATGGGTGCTATCGATGGATCGGCGGTCGGCGGTCCGACCGTGGGCGACATGAAAGGCGGCGAGCTGCCGCCGCTCGAGGGCGGTGCGATCGATGGGGGCGTCACGGGCGCCGGCGTTGCCGCCAGGCTCGATTCCGGAGCAGGCGTCGCGACGACACTGGCCGGCGGACTTGCATCGACAGGTGTAGTGGAAGGCGCTGCGCCGGGGGTCGTCATAGCGGATTCGGCGGCAGGCACCGTTACCGCAGACGCCGTTACGGTAGCCCCTGTCGCGGCGGCGTTTGGTGCGCCTGGTGCAGTGGGACTGCTCAGATCAGGCAACTGCACCTGCGGAGCCGAGGGGTCGAAGAACTCGGCCTCGGGAGGCGGTTCGTTCATCGGCCGGCCCGTGAGTGTTACGTAGGCGCCGTAGCCGACTGCCGACAATACAGTCACGACGCACAAAGTCTTGAGCGAGTTCACGGTCGTCCTCCCTGACGTCACGTGCCGCGATTGTCCGCGGCGGCCACGGGCTGTGGCCAATCGATCTGAGTCTGAACCAATCTGGCTGCGCAAGCGCGAACGCCGGCGACGGATTTGTCGCCGCGGGATCATAAAAGAAGTCCCGGTTCCATGCTACGCCATCTAGGAGAAAGCCCCCGGTGCTAGCAGCAGCGTATGAAGCGTAGGCACTGCCCACCTAGCCAGGCTTATCCGGCTTCGCCCGGTTCGGGCTCGTTCGTCGCGCGGGCTTGCCGCAGCCGGGCACGGATGCCTTCCAAACGTTGGGCCAGTTCACGCTCGAACCCGCGATCGACCGGCCGATAGTACTCGCGATCGATGCCCAGGTAATCCTGTGCAGCGACTCCGTCAGGAGCGTTGTGAGCGTATTGATAGCCCTCGCCATGTCCGAGCCGTTTTGCTCCAGGATAATGCCCGTCTCGCAAATGCACGGGCACCGGCAACAGCCGCCCGCCTGCCACGTCGGCCCGAGCCTCGCCGATGCCGATCGTGGCGGCGTTCGATTTCGGCGCGCAGGCCAGGTAAGTCACGGCTTGCGCGAGCGGCAATTGGCACTCGGGCAACCCCACGAATTCGCAGGCCTGCATGGCCGCCACAGCCAGCGGCAGGGCTTGCGGATCGGCATTGCCGACGTCTTCGCTGGCGGCGATCACGATTCGCCGGGCCAGGAAACGTACGTCCTCGCCCGCTTCGAGCATTCGCGCCAGCCAATACAGCGCCGCGTCGGGATCGCTGCCGCGGATGCTCTTGATCAGCGCGCTGGCCGCGTCGTAATGGGAATCGCCCGTGGCGTCGTATTCGATTGCCTTGCGCTGCACCGACTCTTCGGCCAGCGCTCGGGTAAAGACCAGCGGCCGCTCATTGCTCGACAGCACGCCGACCTCCAAAGCCGCCAGTGCCCGCCGGCCGTCGCCGTCGCTCACTTCGGCCAGAAACTCTCAGCGCGTCGTCCTCGATCTGCACCTTCTCGCCACCCAGCCCGCGGTCTTTGTCGGCCAGGGCTCGACGCAGGAGGGTCTTGATATGGTCTTTCGACAAGCTCTTGAACTCGAAGATTCGGCTGCGGCTCACCAGCGCGCTGATCAGCGCAAAGAATGGGTTCTGCGTCGTCGCCCCCGCCAGCACGACCGTGCCATCTTCGACGTCGGGCAAAAGCACGTCCTGCTGCGACTTGTTAAAGCGGTGGATTTCGTCGATGAACAACAACGTCCGCTGGCCACTGGTGGCCAGGCGATCGCGGGCCTCGTTCAACACCTCGCGCAGTTCTTTCACTCCGCTGGTGACGGCGTTGAGTTGCTGGAATCGGCTGCGGCTGGCCGTGGCCAAAAGTCGGGCGAGCGTCGTCTTGCCGGTCCCGGGCGGCCCGTAGAAGATCACCGAACCCAGCCGATCGGCGGCTAGCAGTCGGCGCAGCAGCTTGCCAGGTCCGAGAAAATGTTCCTGGCCAACGAATTCATCGAGCGAAGCGGGGCGCATGCGCGGCCAGCGGCTGAGCCCGGCGGCGATTGGCGGCTTCACTGGCTTCGAACAATGACATGTGGTTCTAGTCCCCGGTGTTCCTCGACGCGATTAACCAACTAACATGTTAGCGGAAAATTGGCCTGGATGTCTCGCGTCTTACTCCATGGGCGGGCCAGGGCACGTAACGACACGTAGGGTGCTTTTCAAGCACCTTCTTCGCCAGGGTTCCTCGTCCGGCCACAAGCCCGGCCGCGTGAGGAATGGTGCTCGCAGAGCACCCTACGTTTGCGGCTTGCCGGCTGTGCCCTAGAACAACTGCATCTGCCCGCCCGGCAATTGCGGCGGGCGGAATTGGCTGACGTCGAAATCGGGCAGCGGTCCGGTGAGCCCGTGCTTCGTGCGGAAGACGCGAAACAGCTTGCCGATTTGTTCGGCCACTTCGCCCGAGCCGCGGTGGCGGCTGCCGAATTCAGAGTCATTGAGCTTGCCGTCGCGTGTCGAGCGAACCAGGTTCAGCACGCGCTCGGCGTGGTTCGGCCGCGCCCGCTCCAGCCATTCGCGAAATACCGGCGCCACCGTGAGTGGCAACCGCAGTAGCGTGTAGCTGGCCGCCCGGGCGCCGCTTCTTTGGCCGCGGCCAGGATGGCCGGCATTTCCGCGTCGTTCAAGCCGGGGATGATCGGTGCGACCATCACCCTCACAGGCACGCCCGCGGCCGACAGTTCACGAATCGCCCGCAGTCGAGCGGCCGGCGAGCTGGTGCGCGGCTCCATCGTTCGCCCCAGTTCGGCATCGAGTGTCGTCACGCTGACGCCCACTTGCACCAACCGGGCCGCCGCCATCGGCTGCAGAATGTCCAGATCGCGAACCACCAGCGCATTCTTAGTGATAATGCCGATTGGTTGGCGAGCTTCCCAAGCCACTTCCAGGCAGCCGCGGCGTCAGGCGGAAGTTGCGTTCCGCTGGCTGGTAGCAATCGGTCACGCCCGAGAGCACGATCAGTTCGGGCTTCCAGGCACGGCGAGCCAGAAACTCACGGAACAACGTCGCCGCGTCGTGCTTCACCAGGATCTTGGTCTCGAAATCGAGTCCGGCTGAGAGCCCCAGGTATTCGTGCGTCGGCCTCGCATAGCAATAGCTACAGCCATGCGAGCAGCCGCGATATGGGTTCAGGCTGTAGCGGAACGAGATGTCGGGACTGTCGTTGCTGCTGACAATCGATTGCGAGGCGTCGGGAAGATACTCGGTTGCCGGATGATCGACCGCAGCGAGAAAGTCAGCATCGCCTTCCAGGTGTTCCCAGTCGGCTTCGGTACGCACCGCCAGGAAGCGGTTGGGCGGGTCGATGTGCGACCCGCGGCCGGTTCTTGACGGAACTTTGCTCATGTAGTCACGTAAAAACGCCGGTCGATAACGTACGGGTAATCGCAAGTATACGTCCGTATACGTTCTGCGGCAACGCTGGATTCAAGCCGCTTCCGCGAGAGGGGCCCGCGAAGGGCTCATCAGATTAGCGCAGCAATTGAGCAGGTAAGAGTGGCGGGCGACCGTTCCCGCGCGAGCATTCCAACCGCTGCTTGATTCGTCAGGGCACGGCCTTGATCCAATTGGCGATGTCGTCAATGACGACCTTTGCCACGTTGCCTGGGAGCGAGTACTCCGCCGGAACACTCTTGTTTTGGCCCTCGACGAACAGGTGATTTAGTTTGGGGTAAGAAATGAAGGCCACATTCTTCCGCGACCCTAACGTTTTTTTCCAGCCGGCAAAATCCTCCATGGTCACTTGATAGTCCCGCTCTCCTTGCACGAACAGCATCGGCTTCGAGAGTTCTCCGGCGGCAGCAGCGGGGTCGTACTCTCGCAGGTCCAGCCAATATCTCGCCGGCACTCCCAGCGGCAATTCGCTGGTGCGCATATTCCCGGACAGCGTCGGCGATTTGACGTTCGCGACTTGTTGCTCGAGCTCTTTGAGTTTCCTCTGGGTTTCCTCGGCCGAAGTCTCACTCAGCGACAAGAGGTAGCGGGATTGGGCCAACACCACATCCTCCATGCGCCTTGTCGATCCGGCCAAGCTAATGAAGCCAGCAATCGTATTGTTGGCTCTGGCGATCCTGGGGAGTAGCGTGCCGCCGAGGCTGTGACCCAGCACGAAGATCCGCTTCGGATCGATCTTTTTTTCCGACAGCAACGCGTCAACTGCGGCGGCCGCATCGTCGATGGTTTCTTCCTTGACCGTGATCGTGCTGGCCGAAAGCGCCGTCATGGTCGCGTAGTGCTTGGTCCTTTTCTCATAACGAAGGGCGGCAATTCCCTGCGACGCCAGGCCTTGAGCCAGATCGCGGAACGGCTTGGCGGGCCCGATCGACTCATCCCGGTCCTGAGGGCCAGAACCATGTACCAGGACCACCGCGGGGAAAGGGCCATCGCCCCGGGGGAGCGTCAATGTTCCAGGAAGAATCCAAGCGCCTTTTCCAAGTTGGATTTCCTGTTCCTCGAATTTCGCGGTGTCGGCGTATGCCGGCGCCTTGTATTGCCCGGTCGGCACGAAGAAGAGCCCGGTGACCCGGGTGTCTGGCGTGAAGACGACCTTGGCGTCGAGGCACCATTGCTGGAATTCGCAGGTTAAAAACACGACTTCGAATCGCGGTGTCTTTACGGTTCTGTTTCTCGTCGCTCGCTGCAACTCGCCATATTGCTGCGTCACGCCCGTCCATACCTCTTTCAGTTTCGCCGCCGGCAGGGCGCGTTGCATTTGCGGATCGAATGCCTCGACGGCCTTGTCGAAATTGCCGGCCGCCATTTCCGTGACGAGTGTTTTGGCAGTTTCCAGCCTTTTGGCCGATTGCTCATCGGCGGAGAGCGCGGCCGCGTCGATGGCGGCCAGACTAAGAGTGAGAACCACAAGCGTTCGAAGCATCCTGACGGCTCCAGAAAATGCGGCCAAAAACGAGTTGCGACACGGGCGGCGTCAACCGTGGACTTTGACAGCCGGACGTTTGGCATTCATCTCGCGACCTGTTTTCAATTCTTGATAGCCATCGGCAGTTCACCCACAGGTTACTTTTTGCGGATCGCCCCGCCACACGAAATACGAATAGGCCGTGGGGACGATCGCGACGGCCGCCACCGAGACGAGCAAGATTGTGACAAGAGCTGTGCCGGAGACGTTTGCCAGCGCAGCCACGATCAGCAAGGCCCCACAGGCGACGAACATCCGGCCGGCCAGCCGATGCGTCTTGTTCCACGACAACTCGCTGGCCAGCGTCCAAGGAGTGCGCACGCCGAAGATGTAGTTGCTGCGGACCTTGCCCATGAAGTTGCCGATGACCAGAAACATGGCCCCCACGCCCCCGCAGGCCAGCAGATTCATCGGAACGTTGCGGCCCAACGCGGTCAGGACGATCGCCCCCTGCATCGCCGAGAGCAGCGCGATCACGCTCATCCACACGGCGCAATAGGCCCGCGACGAACGGAGCAGGTTTCCACGCCGCGGTTCGATGTAGGGCAACCCGAACAACAGCAGCGTCATGCCCAGCAGGGTGCCGGGCATCAGGAACAACGACCAACGGCCGGCATAGCCGTCGATCTGGCCAGCGGCGTTCCAATGGGTTGGCACCAGGGCATCGGACGGAAGTCTTTGTAAATGCCCAGCCGGCGGCGGCCGTCGCCAGAACGCAACCATTACCAGGGAAAAGACCAACGCAACGCGGAACGGATGCGAGTTCGCCGGCATGGTCTTCAGCTTCGTTGTGCGTGTTCGGGGGTAGTTCGGACATGGCTCGATCCTTTGCGTGTGGACGGATTTCGGCTGGATGCTGAAAGTGTCCATCAAGGCGCAGACCGCCTCTTCCAGCACCGAGACGTTGAGCGTGTACATGATCGTCGTGCCGTTGCGGCGGCCCTGGATCAGGTCGGCATCCTTGAGCACGGAAAAATGTTTCGACATCGCCGGCTTGCTCTGCGGAAACTTCGTCCGCCAGTTCGCCGGCCGACATGTCGCGCTTGCGCAGCAAGCGGAGAATCGCTCGGCGGGTCGGATCGCTCAGGGCTCGATAGACGGCTGTTCATAATTCGCTCTTTGGTTAATTATCCAGATGGCGAAATAAATGTCAAGCGCGACCACAACCGCTGATCTAAAGGCGAAGTTAGCCGCTTCGCTTGCGAATGCGCTTGCCCATTCGAACCGAAAACGCCGAACTCAGAACGGAAACCGCTCATCCAGCGGCGAGGCCGACAGCTCGACCAGGAACGTCGACAGCCGCGCCACCAGTTCGTCCATCATCCGCAGCCCCTTCTCGGCGCTGGCGGCGTGCGGGTTGCCGGCGCCGGTGTTGGTCGTCAGCAGATGCCAGGGCCGCGTGATCGAGACCCAGCCGCGATTCACGGCGTCGAAACGGCTTTTGGCCGTCGTCGCCGGCGTCGGCGGCCAGCCGGCCGTCGGCATCGCGGGCCACCAGGTGCGGATGATAGGCCAGGATCACCGAGGTTTCCATTTCGCCGGCATGGTCGTCCGGCTCGTTGAACAGCTCGCGCTCGATGTCCGCCGAGCACCCGGTACCAGTTGCACAAGAACAATTGGGCCGCGGTCTGGCCGTGCAGTTCTCGCAGCACCGACTTCAGGTCGTTGCCGCCGTGGCTGTTGAGCAGCACGATCTTCTTGATGCCGTGATGCGCGAGCGAGAAGACCAGGTCGCGGATCACGGCCGCCAGCGTCGAAGGGTTCAGGTTCATGGCCAGCGGAAAGGCCATTTGATTGGTCTCGGTGCCGTAGGGAATCGTCGGCAGCAGCACGACTTTGGCCCCGCGTGCGTGGGCCGCTTCGCAGATCTTCTCGCCGACGACGTCGGCTTCGTACACGTCGGTGCCGTAGGGCAGGTGCAGATTATGCGGCTCGGTCGCGCCCAGCGGCAGCACGGCAACTTCGAAGCGGTGCTCCTTGACGTAGGCGTAATTCGTCTCCAGCAACTTCCAGGGACGCATCGTCGGCGATGGCATGGGCGGCGGACCGTCTAAGGCTGTGAGGCTGCCGATGAACTCACGATATTCCCGGTCGAGCTCCGGATACGCGCGCGCCGGTCAGTTCGGCCAGCGTGCCGGGCGTGTCGCGGCCAGTATAGATGGCCGTGCAGATAATCGACGAGCGCTTCGCGATATCGGCCAGCGGCGGCATGCATCGAGAAAGTACGTCAGCCCGGACGATTCGCTGTAGATCATCGAGATCCGCTGGTCGGATTGCAACTCGCCGCGGCCAGATCGTGACCAGTTCTGCCAGCGGCACGTAGAAGCGGTCGTCGATCAAGCGTACGCGGGCGTCGCGCAGGCGGATCGCGTCGGCGCCCCCCAAGCCGGCAGATCCCGTCTCGCTCGCCGAGCGACTCCATATAGCAAGCCACCCCTTCGACGACCCAGAAGTTGGTCTGCCACTCGATGCGCTGGCGGCATGGGGCGGGTCTCGCTGAACAGTTGGTGCGTGGCCTCGTGGTAGACGTTGCTGTCTCCCTCGTCGCTGCCGGCAAAGAAGTGGACCGTTCTGCTCATCTCCTTCGTAGTAGCCGGTCGTGATCTCAATCCGCGGCTGCGTCGCTTGCAGCGCGGCGATGTACTCGTCCCGATTGCGGTAATAGACGACCTTGAGCGGGCGCTTCAGTGCGCGACCTCGGGCGTGCCGCCGTTGAACCAGCGGGCGATCTGCGGCTCGGTGGCCCAATAGCTCACGAACAGTTGCTGCCAGACGCGATACAGCCGCTCCAGCCGGGCGGCCAGTCGCACGCCCTCTTCCAGGCTGTGGTTGGTGCGCACCTGGTAATGCTCGGTGACGATGCTCCCAGGGCATGGTCGATCGTGGCGTGCAGCCGGGCATCTTCGGCGGCCGTGATCCATTTACGCGGCACGTTGAATCGCTCGCCGGCCTCGTAGCGCGCCACGCGATCGCGTCGCGATCCAGCCGAACCGTTCGTGCCAGACCTTCTTCTCCTTGCGCCTTGGTAATTTCGAACGGCGTCAGCCAGCGATCTTCAAAACGTTGGTAGCCGAGGATTCGCCGAGCCGCTTTGTGATCGGGATTTTCGCGGGCCGTTTCCACAACCAGCTCATAGGCCAGCGTCCGCGCGATGTTCGTGCGATTGCCTGGCGAGCCAGTTCGAACAGTGCCTCGGCCTGGGCATGGCGCAGCTTTTGAAACCGCTCGATACCATTGATGCACTGCGGCCGGGGCGTCGGAGCCGGCGGGGAATCAGACGCGGCTGGGATTACGAAGAAGTGCAGCGTGAGCGGCTCGGGCTGACGAGCCACGAGCGCGGTTCTGCGCCGCCTGTTCGGGCAGCTTTTCAGCGTCGCACCAGGCGGCCAGCTCGGCCAGCTTGGCCGCGTAGCCTTCTCGCAATTCAGCCCGGGCGACCGGGAGCGCGTCGAGCGGTTTCGGCTCGGCGTGTGCAGCTCGCGCATGAGGTGCCTGCGTACAGATGACGACGGTCAGCAGTGCGGCAGACGCAACGAAGAGAGCGGACGATTCAAGCGTCGGCCTGCCGTGGGCACGGAGTGGGGACTCTTCCAGTCTACCATGCCCTGGCTGGCGGCCAGGGGCGGATTTCGTTCGCTATTTCGTACGATATAGAAGAGAATGCGATGGCGACAAAACCCTCTCCCCTTGCGGGAGAGGATGGCGAGCCTAAGCGAGCCGGGTGAGGGGGCAAGCCTAGAGCCAGCCACAACCCCTCACCCCCGGCCCCTCTCCCACAAGGGGAGAGGGGAGGAAGAAGTCCGACTTCACTTCTCCGCAAAAGCCGCGTCAAAGGCCCGGCCGCTGGGGCGGAAGTCGAGCCGCTTGACGAATTCGCAGGCCTCCTTGGCTCCGGCTTCGCGGTCCATGCCCATGTCTTCCCATTCGACGGACAGCGGGCCTTGGTAGTTGATCGCGTTCAAGGTGCGGATGATCTCTTCGAAGTTCACGCCGCCGCGTCCCGGCGAACGGAATTCCCAGCCGCGCCGCGGGTCGCCGAAATTCCAAATGGCTCGACAGGATGCCGCTGCGTCCGTTCAAGGTCACGATCGCGTCCTTGATATGGACGTGGTAGATGCGGTCCGGGAAAGGCCCGGAGGAATTCGACCGGATCGACGCCCTGCCAGAGCAAATGGCTGGGATCGAAATTGAAGCCGAACTCCTCGCGGTGCCCGATGCGTCCAAGCGTGCGCTGGGCGCTGTACACAGTCGAAGGCGATCTCCGTCGGATGCGACTTCGAGCGCGAAGCGGACGCCGCATTCGGCGAACACGTCGAGGATCGGATTGAACCGCTGGGCCAGCAGCTTGTAGCCCGCTTCGATCATCTCGGTCGGCACCGGCGGAAAGGAATAGAGCAGGTGCCAGATGCTCGAACCGGTAAAGCCATTGACGACGCCGACGCCCAGCCGCTGGGCCGCGCGGGCCGTCTTCTTCAGCTCGTCGGCGGCCCGCGCGTTGACTTCGGCCGGTTTGCCGTTGCCCCAAACGTGCGCCGGCAAGATGGCCTTGTGGCGCTGGTCGATCGACAATCGAGCACGGCCTGGCCGACCAGGTGCGTGCTGATGGCATGGCATTGCAGGTCGTGGCGTTCGAGCAAATCGCGCTGGCCGCGCAGTAGCGGTCGTCCGACAGGGCCTTGTCGACGTCGAAATGATCGCCCCAGCAGGCCAGCTCCAGGCCCTGGTAGCCGAACTCGTTGGCTTTGCGGGCCAGATCTTCCAGCTTCAGATCGGCCCATTGGCCGGTAAAGAGTGTAACCGGGCGAGTCATCGGCGGCTCCTGCCAGAACTATGTCATCATAGCGATACGTCAACTGGCAGGTTGAGTTATGAGCCCTCAATTGTGCGATAAGCGGTGCCGTGGCAACTGTGCTGGCAAGAGCCCGATCGTACGGTCCCGACGTGCTATAATCGTTAAGGTTTCTCACGCGTCGTTCCCCCGTGGCTTGGGCCGACAGGTATTTCGAATCATGCGGATCATTGCCCTGCGAGTTTTGCTGGCGATCGTGGCCGGTTGCAGCGTTCCGCTGTTGGCGGCTGCGGGCCAGATTGAAATGGTACTGGCCACCAGTTCCGGCTTTCCGGCGACGAGTACCAACGACTGGTATCGCATGCTCGTGGGGCTGGGGGTCAGCGAATTGCAAATTCGCCAGGCCACGGTCGCCGACAAGCCGCAAATCGAAACGTCGGGGAGTGAAGCCGATCCGAGCTACAAGATTACTGGCTTGCTCACGTCGCGCAACGAGTTGGTCCTGCCGGGCGGACGGTTTTCGTCGCGCGATTCGGGCGGCCTGCGGGCCTGGCTCGACAAGCTGCGCAATGAAGGAGCGGCTCGAGCAGGGCGCCCCGCGATTGGCCTTTGGCTTTACCGTCGCGCAGTTGGAAAAGACCCACGCCGATTTGGCTCGGCCGGTCGACATCTCCACGCTGGGCGTCGAGCCAGCGCTGCTGCTCGATCGTCTGGGGCGTCAGCTCACGCAGCCGCTGGTGGCCCAGGCCGACGTGGCGGCCTCGCTGGCCGACGGCCCGCCGCTGGCCATGGAACTCAAGGGAGTTTCAGCCGGCACGGCGCTGGCGTGTGCCTTGCGAACCCGTGGGCTCGTGCTGACGCCGCGCACGAACCGCGAGCGGCAGCCCGAGTACGTCGTGCTGCGAGCGACGGAGAACCAGGAAGGCGTGGCCCATCGGTTGGCCGCTGAAGAAGCCCGAGCGGAACGTGGTGCCGGGCATGTTCGAATTGGTGAATGTGGAGTTGGAAGACATTCCGCTGAGCCAGTTGCTCGACGTGCTCGGCGAGCGGCTGAAAGTGCCGATTCTGCTCGATCAGGCCGCTCTGGCGAGGCAGAAGATCGACCTGGCCAAGGTTCGCGTCTCGCTGCCGTCCAAGGAGTCGATGTACGCCATCGTGCTGAACAAAACTTTGGCCCATGGCAAGTTGAAATACACGTTACGGGTTGACGAAGCGAATCGGCCCTGTTGTGGATTACGACGCTGATCCCGAACTGACCAGGCTCTTCTCCCAGGAACGGCTCATGATTGCAGCAAACGGAATTGCCCAGGAACTGGCTCGCGCCGGCATCACACACGTCGTGTGGCTGCCCGACTCGGTGTTGGGAGCTTGGGAGCCGGCCTTGCAGGCTACGCCCGGCTTGACGCTGGTGCGGGTTTGCCGCGAGGGCGAGGCCTGGGCCATGGCCGCCGGCTTGTGGATCGGCGGTGCCCGGCCGGTGGTCGTCATTCAGAACACAGGCCTGTTCGAATCGGGCGACTCGCTACGCAACGCGCTGATTCGATCTCGGGTTGCCGCTGTACGCGTTGATCGGCTATCGCAGTTACTTGATCGAGGGGAGCAAGGATTCCGCCCGACGGTTCACCGAACCGATGCTCAAAGCCTGGGGTTTGGAGTATTTGCTCGTGCAGTGCGACGACGATTTGCCGCGATTGGCCCAGCACATACAGGCCTGCGGGCAAGCGGGCCTCCCGGGCATTGGCTTGATTGCCGAAGGGCGAGGATAAACCCATGATCAAGGAAGGAACGACAACTCGCCGGATGCCGCTGGCGGCCGCGCTCGAAGTGCTGGCCCAGCGACGGGCCGACGAGATTGTCGTCACGACCATGGGCTCGGCCCGCGAATGGCCGAAGCATTCGCAGCACCCGCTCGACTTCCAGTACCTGCCGTCGGCGATGGGGCATGCGCCGATGCTCGGCTCTGGGGCTGGCACTTGCGCAGCCGCAGCGGGAGGTCGTTTGTTTCAACGGCGACGGCTGCATGCTGATGAGCCTGGGGTCGTTGGTGACGATTGTCGCTTCGGGGGCGCAACCTGACGCTGATCGTGCTGGAAAATGGCATCTACGAAGTGACCGGCGGCCAGACGACGGCCGGCGCCCAGGCCGGCGTCGATTTCGCCGGCTTCGCTCGGGCCGCGGGCTTGCCCACGGTGCTCGATTTCGACGAACTGGAGCCCTGGCGACAGGCGGCAGCCGGGCTGCTCTCGCTTCCCGGCCCTCGGTTCCTGGTGTTGCACGTCGAGCCGGTCGGCGCGGACTATCAATTGCCCACCCCCGAGCCGATCGGCGCTCGAATCGCCCGCTTCCGCGACGCATTGCGACCGCGCGGCTAAGAATGCATTCGCTGCCGGCTGCCTGCCGCATGCTGCCAGCTTCCTACTTCGCCAATCTGCTCCCACACCAGGCGGTAGTACTGCATGACGCGGATGGGATCGGTGGTTGGCTTCCCTTCTTCGAGCAGCGTCCAGCCGTCGAATTTGGCCTTCTTCAGCAGGTCGAACAGTTGCGGCCAGGGGTAGCTGCTGACAGATCGTGGATATGAATCGTGCCCAGCCGATCTTTGACCAGGTTGAAGTTGGATTCCAACCCTTGGCCATCGAGATCGGTCGGGTTGCAATTCCAACAGACCGTGGCGTTGGGATGATCGGCGACGTCCATGATGGTCTTGGTGTTCGGCAGCTCCTGAGTTCCCTTGCCGTGAATTTCCAGGCGGATCTGCACTCCATAGCCTTCGCCGAAGGCGGCCACTTCGTTCAGTGCCTTGCCGATCTGCTCCAAGGTCTTCTGCACGGGCACTTCCTTGGGCAGCCCGTTGGGCGCACCTTCACGCCGCCGCCGCCCAGGTCGTGGCAGAGCGTGATGAAGTCCTTGGTCTGATCGATGTTCTTGCGCACGACCGCCGGGTCGGGCGAGTGGTATTCACAGGCACTGCCCAGGCCGACGAGCGTGATGCCGCTGTCAGCGAACTGGCTGGCGACTTGCTTCCGATCCGCGGGCGAGAGGCTCGGCTCGACGCCATGTTTGTGGCCGCTGCGCAGCTCGACGCCTCTGAAGCCGGTCAGTCGGAGGTTCTTGATGATCGTGGGCAGATCCCATTCGGCGCCCCACATGTAGGTGACAAGACCGAGTTGCATGGCGACGAGCCCTCCGGATGCTGGTGATCAAGCTTGCGATGCGACGAAGTGCACGGCGCCCTTGGCGCTCGCACGCGTTGGCATCCAGTATGAGCACGACCGAAGGTGATTGCCAGCGGCGGCACAGAATCAGATGGTGCGTCGGTCCCGCAAAGCCGGCGGGCGTGGATTGCGTAGTTGTCGGTCCAGTTCCTTCAATTCACGAATGTGACACAGCATGCAGGGCAGGAACACTCGGCCTCCGCAGCCCGGGCAACGCACCAGCGGGCCCGTCGGCTGCACGCCCGGTAGCTCCTCGCACCGAGGGCGATGGCCGCGGGCAATGTTGTTGACCGTCGATCGGCTGATCCCCACTTCACGGGCGATCTTGCGTTGCGACCAGTGTTCGTCCTTCAGCAGGCGTTCGATTTCCTCCAAGATCGGGCGTGTGATTCGCATGGATGCGGCTCCTTGAACATCGCGGTAGAGAGAAAAAATCCGAGTCCGTTCGTGGTCGGTTCTGCGGTGGCGGGGCGTTAATCGGTCTGGGGGTCGAGCTCGTCATCCCACGGATCGTCGTCTGAAAACTCTTCGTCCGGGATCTCGTCATCGTCTTCCGGTTCCAACTCCAGTTCGTCCCAGTCATCGAATTCGTCGGGATCCGGCTCGACGTCGTCCCAGTCCGGGTCTTCGTCCGGGTCGACCTCGTCGTCGAAGTCACGGCCGCACTCGACCCGACCGAGGTGCCTGAGACGATGCCCAGCGGTTCTGCCGAATGTCTGCCGGAGCGTGGTTACCATTGGTCCTCCTCCTGGGTGTCGAGTTTCCGGCAAGGGGTGTTGGCCGTTTTTTTTGCTTCGCCCCCGCCGGTCGCCGAAAACTGCCGTTCGCGGGCATCTTAGCCGGCAAGTGGCCTAAATTGGAACAAAATTTTGTACAAAATAATGGGGACATAGCCGGGCGTAGAATCGAAAGAAAAGTTCGCGCGGCAGAGCACTCGACAGTTTCGAGGGGCCCAATTAGGATAGGCAGAGCAAGGGCCACTGGGGCTCGTGCGTTTCTAATGCGTGAGCGGAGCTATGACCCTTTTGCCATTCACTCCCGAAGACCTCGATGCCCTCGCCCTGCGGTTTCTCGACCTGGCCGCGTTAGTGCGTGGGATGGCTAATTCCAGCCGCGAAAACGAATTGGACGACTTCACGTTGCACGTCAACAAGGTCAACGAGTGGCTGGGACACCTGGAAGGCTGGGCCGTGGAAGGTCAGGGCAAGCTGGATACGGCCTTGATCAAGCAGCGTGGCGCCCGGCGAGCCCAGGCGCTGCCTTATCCGGCGGCCGAGGCACGGGCCGAGAAACGCCCGCTGGGCCGAAAAAAAACGTCTAAAAAGTAAGCCCTGGGCCTCGGTATGCGGTCGCCGCACGACGCACAGTGTGCAACCCTTTTGGGACGGTTCGACATCGTCGAAACGCGGATCGTCTTGGCGGGCCGCGTGTTGGAGTTCCTGCGCCACGCAGCGCCGACGACCTGCTCGACGAAGAGGAGTTCGAACGGGACGAGCGGATCCCCTATTGGGCTGAGATCTGGCCCTCGGCACGGATGTTGGCGGATCGGTTGGTTCGAGAGTCGGGCACCGGGCGGCGTTGCCTGGAACTCGGTTGCGGCGTGGGGACCGTCTGCCTGGCGGCGATTCTGGCCGGATTCGAGACGCTGGGAACCGACTATTACCCAGATGCCCTGGAGTTCACTCGGCTGAACGCTGCCCGCAACGATTTGCCCGAGCCCGGTACGCGGATGGTCGATTGGCGGGCCTATCCAGCCGATCTTGAGGGTTTCGACGTCGTGGTTGCCGCCGACGTGCTCTATGAAAAGCCCTATGCCGGCTTGGTTGCCGGGGCGATGGCCCGATCTTGGCGCCGGGCGGTTTGGGGCTCGTCGCCGATCCCGGGCGTCCCCGAGCCCAGGCCTTTCCCGAAGAGTGCCGGCGTCATGGTCTGGAGGTGCCGTCGGTTTCGCACGTGGTGTTTGACGAGGGGGCAACGCCCGTTACGGTCGACATCTACGAGGTCCGTCGCGCCCCTGGTTCTTAAACGCGACCGGACGCTAGCTGGCGGAATCCCTGCCATCTGCTGGCAGCCAGCATTACAACGGGCCAATTCGGCAGATTCTTCCTAAACCGAACCGAGCCCTGAGCCCGAAATCGAATGGTAGGGGGGCGCGCTGCGACGACCCAGTTCGAATGTGCGCCGCCAGTCAGCGATCCATTCTATCGAGGCCCGGGCTGCCCAAAGCCCGCCAGGCTTCGGTTTCCAGGGGGGAGATTCAATCCATGAGAGGCCTGACTTTGGCCCTGACGTTGGGCCTTTCGGCGCTCGCGGCATCCGCGGATGCACAGCAGCCGCAGTCATCGGTTCGCTCGTCGAAGAAGGCATCGCTCGACAGCCATATTCCCATTTCGCTGGGACAACTAACTCCCACGCCCGAGATGTGGTTCTACGACCAGGCTATGCGGCGGCGGTCGGATCCGCACATCTTGGTGCAGGAGAAAGCCGGCTACGACGCGGCCCAACGCCAGCGCCGTCTGGCAACCCAGCGGTGGTTCGGCATATCGAACGCCCGTCCGTCGGCGAACGTGACTCCGCTCATGGGCGCGTACTCGCCCAGTTGGGTTTCGAACACAGCAAACCCCGCGCAATGGAGCGGCCAAAACAACGGCGCCGTATACAGCGTGGGACGCAGCCCGTCGGTTCTCTGGTAGTCCAGCCAGCCTCGGCGTGTACGCCAAACAGTCCTGACGATCAGATTTAACGGGCCGCTTGACCCCAGCCTCTGGGTCCACGCGGCCCGTCTGTTTTGATCGAGGGCCGATATCGCGAGGTGGCGAGGTGCTTTCTGCCGGTATATGTTGGTAGTCAGCCTGCCGCTTGTGCTTCAGCACGCCCCCTCGCCTTCGGAATCGAACCATGCGCTTCATTGCCCGTCGCTACGACAACCGGGAATTGGCCGAAGTAACGCTGGAGGATGGTCAGGTCGCGCGGGTGGTGCCAGCCAAGGTAGCATCAGCCGGGCACGAAGCGCACCCCTGGGTGGCCCCGGGATTCATCGACGTGCAAGTCAACGGCTACGATGGCCAGGAGTTCAGCTCGCTCGAACTGACGCCGGAAAAGGTGGGGAAAATCGTCCGGCGGCACTACGCCTTTGGCGTGACGGGCATCTGCCCCACGCTGACGACCCAGAGCTTCGAGATGCTCTCACACGGCATGCGGGCGATTGCCACGGCCTGTGAAAGCTGGCCTGAGATCGACCGGGCGGTGCTGGGGATCCATCTGGAAGGCCCTTATTTTTCAACCGAAGATGGTCCGCGCAGAGCGCATCCCAAGGAGCACTGTCGACGGCCCGATTGGGACGAGTTTCAGCGACTGCAAGACGCGGCCGGCGGGCGGATCGTGATCCTGACGATGTCGCCCGAGTTCGACGAGGCGCCGGAGTTCATTGCGCGGGTCAGTGCCAGCGGCGTGGTCGTATCGGTTGGGCATACCGGCGCCAGCGGCAGCCAAATCCGCGCGGCGGTCGATGCGGGGGCTCGGTTGAGCACGCATCTGGGCAACGGGGCGCACCGAATGTTGCGGCGTCATCCGAACTACCTTTGGGACCAGATGGCCGAAGATCGATTGATGGCCAGCCTGATCGTCGATGGCCATCATTTGCCGCCGGAAGTGGTCAAGACCATGGTCCGCGCCAAGACGCCTGCCCGCTGCGTGCTGGTGAGTGATGAATCTGGACTGGCCGGCCTGCCGCCGGGGCGATACACCGGCAGCGGTTGCGACTTGGAGATCCTGGCCGACGGACGGCTGGTGATCGCCGGACAGGATCAGTTGCTGGCCGGCGCATCGGCCCCGATCGGGGTGGGTGTGGCCAACGTGATGCGTTTTGCCGGGGTCGACCTGGCGACGGCCATCGAGATGGCTTCGCTCAACCCACTGCAATTACTGGGAAAGCGCGGCGGCGGCTTGCGACCGGGTGATCGGGCGGATCTGGTGCTCTTTCAATGGAAACCAGCCGACGCGGCTCTGGACATCGCGGCCACGATTGCCGGCGGCACGGTCGTCTTTGGAGACTTGCCGGCCTTAGCGGTATGAGCAGGTGACACCGCGAGCGTGCCTGGTCACGAATCTACGAGCGAGGATCGGGTGCCATGTCTCACGCTTGCGTGAGCATGCGGCCCGACGGAAACATGGCCAAGCAAGCGTGGCCATGGCAGCCTGAAAGAGCACGGGCTGGCCGGTGCTGAAAAACCGGCGGCGCAAAAAGCGGACGGCTCGATCTGCCCATCGCGAAGCAGACCGAGCCGTCCTGTAGAACACACGACCTGAGAGAGCCGTTGAGGGGGGGGCGAAAGGAAATCTCAAGCGAAAGCTACAACCCCAGGCCGCGTGTGTACCACCACAATATCGTCGACTAATCGCACAACTCCAGCCACGCGTTGACAGCAGTGTTGGCAGAGCTGCTTTTCGTAGAAGCTCCGCACCGAGCCTTGCAGCGTTACCGTTCCGTTGTTGGCTTGAACCGCCAGATGCCGGAGGCTGGGGACATGACGACCCAGCAGGTAGCTGACGACTCGGCGTTCCAAGTCCCGGTCTTCTGCCGTGGCCTTGCTGGCCACTGTGGATGTGCTGCTCAGACTTACCATGTTCGAGTGCCTTGAAACATTACTGATTGGGAAGGAATGTTTTTCCGTGGCTGGACCGTCGTGACTAACGGATGCACAGCAAATGCAAGGGGTGTGCCAAACCGCTGAGCTGCGCCGTACGATCGCTATAATCGTCGCCTTAAGTACCTCCGGAACAGGGCTTTCGCAAAAACAAGCAGATTTTGGCGCGGATGCCTAGCGGTGCCAGAGCTGCCATCGGTTGCTCAAACCGAAGGCCGGTCGTGCCGCACAGTCGCGCAGCAGTCGGTTCGCGTGCTTCGCATCGCGGATCGAGAAGCGTTATACCGAGCTGACTGCCTGGCTACTGGCGGCAGCCGGGTCGTGCCGGGCACGTTCGGCCAGGTGGGCGTGCAGGAAGACGTCCAGTGCGCCGTTCCAAAGGTCGCGCAGCGTGCCGAGCGACACGCCCGTCCGTTCGTCACGCGCAGAGCTGGTTGGACGCAGCATGTACTTGCGGACGACGGTTTCCGTGTTCGGCGCGGCGCCGTTGGCCGACGCGCTCAACTTTCGGCGGGCCAGTTCCGCCTGCAACCAATCGCGGCACAACTCGGCCGATTTTTCCGGCGCCAGGCCGTTGGCGGCCTGCACGCTCACCAGGCTGGGCCGATGGGTCAGCGTAACCCGAGATTTGTATCTCGCCACGTGTTTGCCCGCTCCCTTGGCCATCGCGCGGCGGCTTTCGACATACTGCGGCCCCAGGTCAACCCCGGGCGTGTCGACAATCGGCAGCACCCGGACTCGGACATAGCGGCCGACTTTCGGTTGTTTCGAAGTCTTGCCGTAGTTGAACTCATGAATGCCATCCTCGCCGCACAGCACTCCATAGGCCGAGACCCCGCCGATGATTGCGACAAATTCCTGAGTCGAACCGCCGTCGAACAGCGCTTCGTGGACGATGGATGTCGAGAGTCCCTTGTGATGGGCCCAGTTCAGGTACATGTCGGCCAGCAGCCCGACCAAATCGTCCTCGGCCGGAATCGGTTCGACCATGGTGATCGAGACGACGGCATCGGCCCGCTCGACGGGGCTGCGGCAGACGGCCATATATTCGACCAGGTCAATATCGCGTTCGATTTCCAGCAGCCGATCGGCTGCCGCCGAGAGTTGGTTGGCGGCTCGGCGCGTGGTGGCGGAGAAGAGGTTGCGCAAATCGGCGACACGCTTGCGGACGCGCTCGACGGCCGTCAGGGTTTGTTCCAGGCGATGGACTTCACTGAGCACCTCCTTGGCGTCGGCCGGTTTGTCCCAGAAGTCGACGGCGACCGTGCGCTCGAGCAATTCGGCCTTGCGCTGGGTGAGCCCGGCTGTTTGCAGGCCCGACTCCAAAGTGCCAACGCGGGTCTCGAGCGCGGCGACGCGCTCTTCGAGCTGTTCGCGTGTGAGCTTGAGCTTGCGGTTGCGGAACGGGTCGGCGATGTCGACCTTTGCAGGCACGCTCTGGCGGCGCTGTGGCTCGTCGATCAGACGCACCTGGATTACGTCGCCAACGGGCTGCAGTCGCAACATGGCCGGGGCATTGCCGGCGGAGATCTTGACCATTTGCCGGGCAATCGGCAGCAGGGCCAGGCGTTCGACCGCCCGCTTCAGCGGCCGCGCGCCATATTCGCGATTGAAGCCGTGCTTCAGCAGCACCTCGATCACCCCCGGATCGACGTCCACGACCAGGTCGCGGCGGGCGATGCCGCTGCGCAACAGCACGCGGCCCAGTTCGCGCTGGGCGATGATTCGCATTTGCTCGCGCTCCAGTGGCGCAAACGTGACGATGCGGTCGATGCGATTCAGAAACTCGGGCCGGAACTGTCGCCGCATCGCGTCGCCAATCTGTTCGCCCATGTCGGTCTGCTCATTCTCGGCGCGGAAGCCGAACGACGACGGCCGCGCCAGGTCGCTCCCTACGTTCGAGGTCATGATCACGATTGTCTTCTTGAAACTGGTCACCTGGCCCACGGCGTCGGCCAGCCGGCCGGCATCGAACAGTTGCAGGAACAGGTCGAAGATATTGGGATGGGCCTTTTCGATCTCGTCGAACAGGATCACCGAGAACGGTTGCTGCTGCACCCGCGATACCAGGCTGCCGCGGCGCATCGGCGACTGGTCCTGGGCCTGCGGGTTGCCGATCAGTTTTTCGAACGACGCGTAGTCCTTGTATTCGGACATGTCGTAGCGGATCAGCCGATCGGGATGGCCGAAGATGAACTCGGCGACGGCTCGGGCCAGTTCGGTCTTGCCGACGCCCGTGGGGCCGACGAACAGGAACACGCCCATCGGCTTGTACGGATCGGTCAGCCCGGCTTTGACCAGCGTGATCAGGTCGACCATGGCGTCGGTCGCTTCGCGCTGGCCGATGACGCGGGCTTCGAAGAATTTGCCGACCTCGTTCAGGTCCAGGGGCTGCGTGTCGTCCAACAATTGGCCGGGAATGCCCGTGATTTGTTCCAAGGCCGCGATGGCCGCTTCGGGTCCAACACTCGAGCGCCTCGCTGGCGCAGCCGCCTTCGAGCCAGCGCGTGAGTTCTCCTTCGACCACGTGCTCCAGCAGGTGCAGGGCCTTGCCCGGATAGACGCGTCCCGGGAAGTAGTCCAGACTCAACTCGACGATGGCTTGCTGGGTGCGCTCGGGGATCGAGAGCAGCAAGGCCTGCTCTTCCAGCGCGCGGCGCTCGTAGTCGGCGGCCACTTCGGTGACGATTTGCCGGGTCGTGGGCAGATCGACTTCTTCCAGCCGCAACGTTTCGAACAGTTTGTTGAAGGTGGGATTATTTTCCAGCGTCAGCCGGAATTGTTCGCTGGTACACTCGCCGCACAACACCAGGTCGCCGCGTTCCATGAGCGGAGCCAGGAACGAGCCGATGCTATCCTTGCTCTGCACGGTCGTGCCGGCGGTGGGCAAGTAGGCGATGTCGGTGAAGTACAGCAGTACGCGATTGGGCGGTTTGGCCAGATCGATCAGCCGCTTGACGCGAGTTTCCAATTCGCCCAGGTAGCGCGTGCCTGCCAACAGCAGCGAGGTCGTAGTTTCGAGAACCACGATCGGCTCGGGCCACGATTGGGCCTGCCGCGCCAGCTCGTGGATCAGGGCCGTTTTGCCCACGCCCGACGGCCCGACCAACAGGAGCGAGCGGCGCTGGGGACTGCGAAGGCGGCGCGTCAGCAGTTCCAAGCGGGCCTGTTGCCCAAACGCGCGGATGCGCACCAGTTCATTCTCGTCGGCAAACAGCACCTTGCCGAAATCGGACAGATTCGAAACCAGCAGTGGATCCATCGCGGCAGCCCGTCAGGAAAGCAAGGTTCGGCCCAAAAGAGGACTTTCTATGATAAACAGGCTTCCAGGGGTGGGGATATGGTCTACCAGGCCGCTTCTGTTGGTGTGACCCAGAACGCCGATCTGCCGGGTTCTCAACGCCGGGAAGTTGATCGGCAAGCGCCGGGCCCATAGACTGGTCTCGGTCGCGACCCCGGCTTCCGGCGATGGACCGCGCCGGGGTTGGCGCCTGCTAGAGGCCTTGTTTTCGAAAACCGCACTCCCCTCGCTTTGGAGGATCATTCCGTGACTCGCAACAATTCACGTTCCTGCCGTCTGGATCGTCGCAACTTTCTGCAACGCGCCGGTGCGACCGCGCTGGCCCTTGGAACCGTCAGTGTCATCGGGCCGGCCCGGGCTCAGGCTCAAAGCGCCGGCGGCCACCTATCCCTTTTCGCTGCCGCCGCTGCCATACGCCTACGACGCGTTGGAGCCGTCGATCGACACTCTGACGATGCAGATCCACCATGACAAGCATCACCAGGCCTACATCACGAACCTCAACAAAGCGTTGGAACCGCACCCCGAACTGCACGGCAAATCGCTCAAGGAATTGCTGCAGGGGCTCGACGACCTGCCTGAAACGCTGCGCGTGGCCGTTCGCAACCAAGGCGGCGGACACTACAACCACTCGATGTTCTGGCAGGTAATGGGGCCGGGCAAAGGGGGCGAGCCGTCGGGCGAGTTGGCCGAGGCCATCACCTCCAAGTTCAACAACTATGCCAGCTTCAAGGATGCATTCAGCAAGGCGGCCATCAGCCGCTTCGGCAGCGGCTGGGCCTGGCTGAGCGTCGACCCCAGCAGTGGGCTCGTGCTCGAAAGCCTGGCGAATCAGGACTGCCCCGTTTCCAGCAAGCGTCAGCCGATCCTCGGTCTCGACGTGTGGGAGCATGCGTACTATTTGAAGTACAAGAACGTGCGACCGGAATACGTCGCTGCCTGGTGGAATGTCGTCAACTGGGATGCCGTTTCCGCCCGTTACGAGCACGCGAAGGCTTAGTCCCGCGGTGCTTGCACCGCGAGTCGTTCCGGTCAGCTTTGGCTCAGTTCGGCCCGTCGTTTCATGTAGTAGCGCTGCACGTCGCCGGCACAGCATTGCCCGCTGGCAGACATGAGGGTGCAGCGCGCTCGGGCCCCTTGGCCTTGGCCAGTAGTTCGCGAGTACGGCGTACGCCTCCTTCGCTCAGATCCTGCTCGATCGAGTCGCGCGTGAAACCGAAGCACCCGCACATGGGTGCATCGGGATCCTTCGGATAGACCGGCTTGGGCAACCGCTCCACGCTGATCGTGCGCTCGTACGCATCGAAGTAGACTACGACGCACTGCGGAAAGGAGCAGAAGAAAGCCTCTGGCGAAACGTCGCGCAAGGCCTCGGGTGGCAAATGCGCGCGGACCGTGGCTTCGCCCACGGCAATGCCCAATGAGCCACAGCGCGGGCAATGCGCCGGGGCATTTGATTCCGGTTCTTTGACGAAGGCCTTGTTCATGGGCACTATTCTAATCGCCGTATCCAGGCGGTTGCGAATGACTTGTGTCGAGCCAGGCGCCGCGGAAACCCTGATTCAAGTATTTTTGGTTTGGGGGGGTCCAGCGGGGGGCACCATCCTGTAGAATGAAGGGACTTGGATTTCACGACGCTCCACCCAAGTCGCGGGGGAGCGACTCGCGAAAATGGCTCGCTACGCCGCGCTTCGGCAATGCGCGTCGAGCGCCGCGCCATGCTAGTGGGGGGAGCGCCAAAGCTGTTTATCCGGCCCCCTGGAATCGAAAGCGCATACGCGGAGTGCATGATGGCTATCAAATTGCTGATCGCGGACGACCATCAGGTCGTGCGTTCGGGCCTCAAGAGCCTGGTGGCGGGCACCGACATCGAAGTTGTCGCGGAAGCTGCCAACGGCGAAGAAGCGGTCCGACTGACGGAAAAGATCAAACCCGACCTCGTGCTGCTCGACATACGCATGCCCGACGTCGATGGCCTGACGGCCTTGGGCCGCATCAAGATGAACAATCCGGCCATGTCGATCATCATGCTTTCCACTTACGACAATCCGACCTACATTGCTCGGGCCGTTGCTTTGGGGGCTAGTGGCTACCTCCTGAAGGGTTCGACGCGCGACGAGCTGCTGGCGGCCATTCGCAAGGTGGCCGGCGGCGAAGACGCCTGGACGCGCGACGAGCTGCGCCGCGTCACCGGAGCTTTGGCCACGCCACGCATGGCAGCCGATGTCGAGGTGCCGCTCACGCAGCGCGAGTCGGAAGTGCTGCGTCAACTGGCCTTCGGGCTGACGAACAAGGAAATCGGCCAGGCCTTGGGCATTAGCTATGAGACGGTCAAAGAACACGTTCAGCACATCCTCCGCAAAATTGGCGTGACGGATCGAACGCAGGCAGCCGTTTGGGCCGTTCGCAAGGGGCTCGTCTGAGCGGAGAGCCGTGACGATCGCGGTTCTCTTGGCATAGTGTTTGCTCCCCGTGTTGGCTGGGGGTACCCATTCGCTGCTGCGCGCATGCCCATTGCGCCGGTTTTCCCTTGAAGGGAGTTAACAATGAGCAAATCGACTGATATCCGACTCGTCGACGTAGAAGCTCGAACCGAGCAATTCAACTACCGCACGCCGATCAAGTTCGGCGGTCGCGTTGTCAACGATGCCGTTCTGTTGCATGTTACGGTTGATGTCGAAACTCGCGCTGGGCAGAGGGGTCGCGGGTGTGGCTCGATGCCGATGTCCAACGTTTGGGCCTGGCCCTCGCCGCCCGAACTGGGAACCGCCACGCTGGCGGCCATGATTGATCTCGGGCAACGGGCCGTGCAGGCGGCGAATCTCTATTCCGGTCTTGGCCACCCGCTGGAGATTACGCACGAACTGGCCAAAGACCACGGTCGCCACGCTGCCGACGCGGTCGCGGCGCAATCGCTGAAAGTTGGCATGCCGCGGCTGGCCGAGTTGGTTTCCATCAGCCCGTTGGAAGCCGCCATCCACGATGCCTACGGCCATGTGCTGGGGCAGAATTCGTACAACCTGCTCGGCCCGGAATACGTCAACCACGATTTGGCCACCTATCTAGGCCGTGACTTTGCCGGCGAGTATCTCGACCGCTACACGTTGCGCGAGCCCAAGCCGCGGATGCCGCTGTATCATCTCGTCGGCGCCGTCGATCCACTCACGAAGGGCGACGTTGTCAAGCCGGTGGGCGATGGACTCCCAGAAACGCTGGGCGAATGGATCACCGCCGATCAGCTCACGCACCTGAAGATCAAGCTCAATGGCGACGACCTGGCATGGGACGTGGAACGCGTGGCGCGTGTCGAGCAGGTGGCGGTCGAAGCCCAAGCGGCGCGCGGCTGCAAACATTGGAACTACTCGCTCGATTTCAACGAGAAGTGCGCCAACGTGCAGTACATTCTCGATTTCCTGGCCCGCGTGCGCGAGCGATCCCCCGTGGCACTCGATCGCGTGCAGTACATCGAGCAACCGACGCATCGCGATCTGAAGGCCCATCCCGAAAACCGCATGCACGAAGCGGCCAAGATCAAGCCCGTGGTGATCGATGAATCGTTGATCGATCTGGAAAGCCTGATCATGGCCCGCGAGTTGGGCTATTCAGGCGTGGCGCTCAAGGCCTGCAAGGGTCACAGCGAAGCGCTGCTGATGGGCGCCGCGGCGCAGAAGTACGGCCTGTTCCTGTGCGTGCAGGATCTGACTTGTCCGGGGGCGTCGTTCTTGCACTCGGCCAGCATTGCGGCCCGCATTCCGACCGTGGCGGCCATCGAAGGCAACGCCCGCCAATACTGCCCGGCGGGCAACCGCGGCTGGGCCGAGCGTTTTCCCGGCATGTTCAAGCTCGTCGACGGCTCAATCGAGACCGGCTTGCTTACAGGCGACGGGCTGGGGTTTTGAAAGTAGGCAGTAGGCGGTAGGCAGTTTCGGAAATGCCGACGCTGCAAGCTACTGCCCTCTGCCTACTGCCTACTGCCTACTCCCAAATGTCGCCGTGAAGAGCCCGGTCCGTGTACGCACCAGTTCGGCCAGGGCGTCGAGTTCGGGGTCTGTCAAAGGAGTGACAAAGCTCTCGGCCGGTGGGCGGGCGACCGTGTAGAGTTGTATGAGCGACAGAGCGCCGCCGGCGGCCGTGATGTCGTTCAGCCGGCTGCAAAAGGCTTCCAGCTCCTCGGGCGGAGGCGGCTGACCCTCGATCCGCATGAATAGAGCCTGGATCACCAACGGCCGCACTCGCGCGGCGGCCGTGATGTTGTCGAGGATTCTCTGCAAGGGGATCGTGGTCCGTTCGACTAGCCGGTAATACTCGTCCGTGCCAGCCTCGAGCTTGGCCCAGATTTCCCCCTGGTTGGCGTCGAGGATCGCCAATCCCCGCTCGACCGCCGGGCGGTGGAACATGCTGGCGTTGGTGATCAGCACCATCTTCACGTCGGGCGGAGCTAATCGCTGCTTGACCTGGGCGCAGGTCTGCACCAGTTCGTCGAAGTTGCGGTAGGTGGTCGGCTCGCCGTCGCCGCTGAAGGCGATGTCGTTCAGCCGCCGCAAGGCTGGCGGCGTGGCGGCGAATTTGCCGTGCTCGAACAATTGGCCCGAAGTGACCAGTTCCAACGCGTGCCCCAACTCGTCCACCAGCCGATCGGTCTCGACGAACTGAATTTCACTGCGGCTGACGCGATTCACCTGGCAGTAGATGCAATCGAAGTTGCAGACCTTGTCGGGATTCAGATTGACGCCGATCGAGATCCCGCCCGAGCGCCGGCTGAGCACCGGGTAGACGAACCGATTCTCTTCGAACGAGCGTTCGTGGCTGCGGAAGAGCTTGCTGGCGGGAGACGAAGGGTTTTCGGACGCGGAGTCCATGGGGAAGTACCACCAGGGGCCATCCCTGTTCACCACCCGGGTGCCATGGCCACGCTTGCCGCGGCCATGTTCGGCAAGTGGATTTACGAGGCACGCACCGGGCAAGCACACGCAAGCGTGGGCATGGCAACCTCTGGTTTAGCCGAGCTTATTGAGCCGGGTGTATTCGTCGATCGTGATGGTCGTCAGCGAACCGTCAGCGAGCTTCAGGACGATCAAATCGCTGTAAACTTTGTCGTCAGGATTGCGGCGGAAGTGCAAGCCGTGCCGGCGACGCTCGATGCGCTCGACCGTGCCAACCGTCAGCGTCCGCCAACGCTGCGAGCCGACTTTCACCTCGTGGTCGATTTCCACGCGATCGCCGGTCTTCAGGTCGTTGACCGCGGGACGAGTCGTAACGTCGCTGTTCTTGACGAGTTCGGTCTTGGTCATGCGTCAAACTTCCTTGGCCTTGATCCACGACATCAGCCGCCGCAACTGGCGGCCGACTTCTTCGATCGGATGGCTGCGCTCGCGGCGACGCGTGGCCTTGAATGCCGGAGCGTTGGCCTTGTTTTCCAGGATCCATTCACGGGCAAACTGCCCGGTCTGGATCTCGTTGAGAATCTTCTTCATCTCGGCTTTGGTCTCGTCGGTGACGATCCGCGGGCCGCGGGTGTAATCGCCGTATTCGGCCGTGTTCGAGACGCTGTAACGCATGTAGTTCAAGCCGCCCTGGTAGAACAGGTCGACGATCAGCTTCAGTTCGTGCATGCATTCGAAATAGGCCATCTCCGGCTGATAGCCGGCCTCGACGAGCGTTTCGTAGCCGGCCTTGACCAGGGCGCTGACGCCGCCGCAGAGCACGACCTGCTCGCCGAACAGGTCGGTTTCGGTCTCTTCGGCGAAGGTGGTTTCGATCACGCCGGCGCGCGTGCCGCCGATGCCCTTGGCATAGGCCAGACCCAGCCGGCGCGATTCATCGCTGGCGCCGGGGTTGAGGGCGATGAGGCAGGGGACGCCGCCCCCCTTCTCGAATTCGCTGCGCACCAGGTGGCCGGGGCCCTTGGGGGCGACCAGCACGGTGTCGATGCCCGGCGGGGCCTCGACCTGGCCGAAGTGGACGTTGAAGCCGTGCGAGCACATCAGCACGTTGCCCGGTTTCAGATTGCGGCTGCACGCTCTGGCGGTATACGTCCCCTTGCACTTCGTCGGGCAGCAGCATGTTGATCATGTCGGCCCGCTCGGTCGCCTCTTCGGCCGACACCGGCTTGAAGCCATGGCTCACGGCCAGGTCGTAGTTCGGACCGCCGGGCCGCTGGCCGACGATTACGTTGCAGCCGCTGTCGCGGAGGTTCTGAGCATGGGCATGGCCTTGCGAGCCGTAACCCATGATGGCGATCGTCTTGCCTTTGAGCGCCGACAGGTCGGCATCTTTGTCGTAGTAAATCTTGGCGGGCATGTGCGGGTACCAGTAATCAAGTAGTCAGTAATCAGTATTCGGTAGTCAGCGTTCGGCGAGCGGCAAGCGCGAGCTTGCCGATAGGTCATCTTGCCGATAAGTCATAGCGTTTAAAAGTGCCCCAGGTCGGCGGTCGAGGCTTCGACGACTTGCTCGATGGCCTGGTCGTTGCGGCCGCCGCGGACCATGGCGATGCGGCCGGTCCGCACCAGCTCCTTGATGCCGAACGGTCGCATCAGTTCGATGAAGGCTTCGATCTTCTTTTCGGGGCCGGAGATTTCGATCATGACTTCTTCCTGGCCGACGTCCACGATCCGGCCGCGGAAGATGTCGGTCAGTTCACGGACCTCGCTGCGACGGCCCGGCGAAGCGCTGACCTTGATCAGCATCAGGTCGCGTTCGACGTAGTCCTGGGCGCTGACGTCGAACACTTCGACGACGGTCACGATCTTGCCCAATTGCTTGCGAACCTGCTCCAGCACGTTGTCGTCGCCGACGACGACGAACGTCATCCGCGAGAGGTGCGGGGTCTCGGTTTCGCCGACTGCCAGGCTGTCGATGTTGTAGCCTCGGCTGGCCAGCATGCCGGAAATGTGCGCCAGCACGCCGGGCACGTTTTGCACGGTCGCCGAAAGGACGTGTCGCATACGGAAACTACTCCAAATCGTAAGATAAGCCTTGAGCATAACTAGCACCTCGGCCACTCACAAGGGTGCCCCAAACGGCGCGGGGGGCCCGCTGGAAAGAGCCTTGGCAATTACCCCCGCATAGGGCTAAGCCAGCAAGAGAACCTGGCTCGCTTCCAGGTTCGCGCACCGGCGAGCCGAGACTGAGCCTGGAGATAGCCGTCTTTTCTCGCGGCAGCCGCTAAGCGTGGGTCTGGCCGGCTCGGTTCCCGGGTCACTTCCCCAGGGCCCGACGCAGCAGATTGTGCGTAATTCTTTGCACGCGCTCGTCCGGACCGTGCGGCCGCGACCAGTGCGACCAGGGCAAGGTGTGGCCGGGAGGCGACGACAGATCCTGGGCCCAGAAAATCGTCGAGGCATTGAAGACGAAGTTCCCCTTGGGGCCCGGATAGATCGTGGCCGTCCAATGTTGCGGATTCTGGCCGCCCTGCCAGGCCGTGCCCTGGGCCACCACTTCCAAGCCCGGAATCTGGGCCGGTTGGCCGTGATACTCCCAGCCGATCAGCCCGGGGATGCGGTCGCCCCGTTTCACGCCCGTCCCTTCGAACATCCAATGTTCGGGCTTGTCGATCACCCAATCGCCGCCACCGTTGACGGGGTTCACGTTGCGGGCTCCCAGGAGAAACCCTTCGTCCGGACCATGCTCGGGGAACGGCCCGTTGCGTTTCAACCGTTCCAGCGCGTAATCGTTTTCGGCGCCGAACGGACCTCCGCGAAACATGATCCGATTGGGCCGCCCGTCGCTGCTGGCCCGAAAGGGCGTGACCCAGCAAATCGTATTGCCGGACAGGAACAGCAGGTTCACCCCCGCGTCGCGCATCTTCTTCACGCTCTCGTACTGGCGAATGTCCCAGTACTCGTCATGACCGACGCTGATCCAGGCCTTGCACTTCAGCCCATGCTCGGGCGACTGCATGTCGCTGTTGGCGCAATACGTCACGTCGTAGCCGTGCTGCTCGAGCCAGTAGGCCAGCGGAAATTCAAACGGCAGAAACTCGCCGGCGCCAACCGTGAGCGGGTCGTTGACGATCGACGTGTACTGCGCTTCGCGCGCGTAGGGACGGTCGAAGCTGACGTCGGCCCAAGGGCCTTCGTTCCCCTTGGGATGTGTGTAGACCGAGTAGTTGCTGGGCCAGCGGTTATAGGCTTGCCAGGTGTTGTCGGAGCATTGAAACAAGATGTCGGCGGGCCGGTCATCGCGGATGATGAACACGACGTAGCTCTGCCAATAGGGTTCTTTGTCTGGGTCGACCAGCGTCGTCAATCGGCCGAGGTAAACACCGCTGGGCCATTCCTGTGGAATCGTCAGCCGCGTGGCCGGCTTCCAATGGCATTCGTGGATGTTTTTCTCGCCGGGCGTGGGCGTCGTTTGAGTTTCTCCTGTGAAGGGGCCGAGCTTCTGCATCAATCGCGCGCCGCGGCCGCCGTAGTAGCCCATGCGGAAGATCTCAATCTCGAAATTGCGCGGCGGATTGGTCGAGACCATGATGTCGATCGACTCGCCGACCGTGACGCTTTGCTTCGAGCAATAGCCTTCGATCCACGTAGAGCGGTAACCGCTGGCGTCGGCGCGGACGCGCGTCAATTGCCAGTCGGTCGAACCGGGCTTCTGGTTTTCAATAACGATCGCATTCGAGCCCGACTCAACGGCCGAGGCAGGAAGGCCACCAGGCAGGACGAGGGAGAGAACTACCAAGCAACATGAGCAGCGGCGTGACGGCATGGCGTCGGGTTCTCCATGCACGGGGCGGGGCGAGCGTACGAGGCAAGTGCCTTATTGGTACACCGTCGCGCGACGCCGAGCAAGCAGTTTCATGCGGCAGATGCAGGGGGCCGCTTGCATCCTCGTGACTGAGCACCGATGATGGTGCCAGGCACCTGAAAAGCATTCGGCGAAAGGATCGATTCATCATGCGCGCGACGCTCCCCTGGCTGATCGTGTTTTCTCTGTTGAGCCTGGTCCGCGCGGACGGGCCGAAGGACAATCTGCCCGATCAGGTTCGCCGTATCCCGGCGCCGGGCGTCGAAGTCACGCCGGCCGATCGGCAACTGCTCGAGAGCGATCTCGCAGCCCTGGGCCAGGCCATCGATCGCCTGCGCAAGCGGAACGATTCGAAGCTCAGCGCGCTCGTGCCCGACGTTGAAATCTTCCGCAAAGCCGTCCATGACGCGCTGGTCTACCGGGAGTTCTTCACGCCCCAGGAAATCGCCCGCGGCAAAGCACTGCTGAAGAACGGCCTGGAACGAGCTGCGCAGCTCGAAGCCGGCCAGGCTCCCTGGACTACGCAGACGGGGCTGGTCGTCCGCGGATACGAGTCGCGGATCGATGGATCCGTGCAGCCCTACGGCCTGGTCGTGCCCGATTCGTACAGTTCGCGCAGCGCGAAGCCGTATCGGCTCGATATCTGGTTCCATGGTCGTGGCGAAACGCTCAGCGAAGTGAACTTCATCGATCAGCGGCAGAAGCAGGTCGGCCAGTTCGCGCCGGCCGACACGATCGTGCTGCATCCCTATGGCCGGTATTGCAACGCCTTCAAGTTCGCGGGCGAGACCGACGTGCTCGAAGCGCTCGAATCGACGAAATCGCGGTACCACGTCGATGACGACCGGACCAGCGTTCGCGGCTTCTCGATGGGAGGCGCCGCTTGCTGGCAGTTCGCCGTGCATTACACCGATCGCTGGTTCGCCGCCAATCCCGGGGCCGGATTCGCGGAGACGCCACAGTTCCTCAAAGTGTTTCAAACCGAAACGCTCACGCCCACCTGGTACGAGCAGGTGCTCTGGCGGCTCTACGATTGCCCCGGCTACGCCACGAACCTGCTGCACTGCCCGACTGTTGCCTACAGCGGCGAGATCGACGGCCAGAAGCAAGCGGCTGACGTCATGCAGCAGGCGCTGGAGAAGGAGGACATCGACCTGGAGCACATCATCGGTCCTCAGACCAAGCACAAGTACCACCCCGAGGCCGCAGCCACCGTCGAGCGGCTGATGGAGAGTATTGCCGTCAAAGGCCGCGAGCGGGTGCCGCGGCACGTCGAATTCAGCACCTTCACCCTGCGTTATAACCGCCTGGCCTGGGTCTCGCTCACCGGTCTGAACGAGCATTGGAAGCAGGCGAAGATCATCGCCCGGATCGTCGACGACCGGCACGTGGCCGCGACGACCGAAAATATCTCCGACCTGGAGCTATCGATTCCCGCAGGCTGGTGTCCGATGGACATTACCCAGCGCATTCACGTCAAACTCGACGACCAGACGGTCGTCGCCTCGCGGCCGAAATCCGACCGCTCGTGGCAGGCTGCCTTCTATCGTGAGGGGAGTCAGTGGCGGCTCGGCACGCGGCCGGCCGACGGATTGCGCAAAACGCCAGGCTTGCAGGGACCGATTGACGACGCCTTCATGGAGTCGTTCATTTTCGTGCGGCCGACGGGGCAATGTGCTTCGCCGCAAGTCGATGCTTGGGCCAAGGCCGAACTCGATCGGGCAATCGAACATTGGCGGCGTCAGTTCCGCGGCGAGGCGCGAGTCAAGAAGGACGTCGAAATCAGCGACACCGACATCGCCCAATCGAACCTGGTGCTATGGGGCGATCCGGCCGCCAACGCCGTTTTGCGACGGATCGCTGATAAGCTGCCGATCCGTTACGCCAACGAAAACATCGAAGTCGGCCAGCAAACGTTTGCCGCCGAGCATCACGCGCCGATCCTGATTTATCCCAACCCGCTCAACCCGGCGAAATACGTCGTCGTCAACAGCAGCTTTACCTACCGCGATTACGACTACTTGAACAACGCCCGGCAGGTGCCGAAGCTGCCGGATTGGGCGGTGGTTGACGTGCGCACTCCGCCCGACAGCCGGTACCCCGGCAAGATCGTGGCGGCCGATTTCTTCGGCGAGCAATGGCAAGTCCGACCGCCGCACCAGGATTAGCCGAGAGCAATCGTGAATCACGACCCCACTTCGAGCGTCTTAACGACTGGTAAAAAGACCCTCTCCGAATTGCATCACGTCGGCATAACGGTGTCCGACATCGAGCGATCGATACGCTTCTATCGCGACGTGTTGGGCCTGGTGCTGGTGCGGCGGCGTTCGGCCGACGCCGACTACCTGGGCCAGCAGACGGGCTACGCCGGCGTGCGGCTCGAAGTGGCTTCGTTCAAAGTCTCGCCCGAAAGCCCACAGTCGCTCGAGATTGCTCAGTATGCGACGCACGCCGGCGGCTCGAGTAATGCGGCCACGAACCTGGCCGGCAACTCGCATCTTTGTTTCCGGGTCGATGACATCCACGCGCTCTACGATTCGTTCATCGCTCAGGGCGTGGCGCTTCTTCTCGCCGCCGGTGGCGATCACATCGGGCCCCAACCAGGGCGGCTTCGCCGTCTATTTTTACGACCCCGACGGTTTCACGCTCGAGCTGTTCCAGCCGCCAGCAGAGAAAATGCTAAATGCCAAATGATAAGTGATAAATGAAATGCGTCTTCATTTAGCATTTATCACTTATCATTTATCATTCTCTCTGCTGCTCCCACGATCAAGTCTTCGATCTGCGGGGCAAAGTGCGTCGGCCGGTCGTAGTAGTACATCGAGCCGTCGACTTCGTAGCCACCTTCCGCGAGCACGCGACGCGAAGCGATGTAGCACGGATCGTCGTTGGCATAGGCCGTGATCCACAGCCGCTTGTTCGGACATTCCTTCTTCAACCGCAGCGCATAGTCGACCACCACTTCGCCGGCCAGGAAGACCATCGACAGGTCGTCGCCAAAACACCAGGTACCAATTTGGTACGGCAGCTTCTCCGGCAGCTTTTCGCCGCGATCGAGCCGTTCCAGATTCACTTGGGCGTGATAGGCGATCGGGCCCTTTTCTTTCGTCCGTGCGGCGAACTCCTCGCGCGCGGGCAGCTTATCGAACGGCAAGTCGAACCGCTCCAGCCGGGCCACGAGTGGGCCGTCGATCGGCTGCCACTCGCCGGCCAGCAGTCGGCGCAGCTTCGCGGGCGATCGATTCGCCGTGCAGCCGGGCGTAAATCAGACCGTCGCGAGGCTGAGGGTTGGCGTCGGCGCCGCAGCCGATCGAAATCATGGCGACTGTGCCTGGATGCTCACGCTCGATGATCTCCTGGGCATAGCCGGCCCAATCGCCGCAGACACGCATGAAGTTGCCGCCTAGCGTCGTGCAGTGGCAAGCGTAGTTCACCAGCACGCCGCGCAGCTTGCCATCGGGATCGGTCACGCGCAGCACCGGAAGCGAGTGATCGACCGGCCCGGCCGGCCAGGGCGTGATGCCGAAGCTAACCTTGCCGTCTTTGATCCGGCGGCGGTTTACGGCGAAATCGACGCTCCCTTGGGCCCAAGACAACCGAGCTGGCTTGCGGGCGGCCATCGCGGCCAACGCCACCTGTTCGAGCTTGTCGGTCAATTCGCGGGTATAGCCGCTCGATGTGCTGTCGATGCTCGTCCGACAATTCGCCGACGAAGATCATCGGGGCCACGCCGGCCAACGCCGGAGCGCAGTGCGTGTGCGAGGCGCAAATCACGAAGCGTTCGCGCTTCACGCCGTGCTTGCTGCTGAGCCGGCGGGCGACCTCGTCGGTCATCGAGCCCGGCACGCCCAGGTTGTCGAGCGTAATCAGCACGGCCGGCCCCTCGGCGTCGCTGCCGATGGCCAGGGCCTTGGCCCATAGCGCGCTGCTCGACCCCTTCGAACTCGGTCTTGCGGTTGCTGTAGCCGGTCATCCGCACGGGGTAGCTGGGCGTGATGTCAATTCTCGCCAGCCCGACTTCCCGCACTGTTTCGGCCCCCCGCAGCCCTGGGCAGGCAAGCAGCCAGGCAATGCACGACCCGGCGATTACTGCTCGAATACCACGCATCGCAGCACCTCCCGCAGGCAATACGTCGGGGATGATGGGCGGCGCCCACCCTACATATCACTTGAACTTCGCACTAGCACGACGACTACAACCGCGGCTGTTACCGCGGCCCTCCGAGTCTACCTGAGCGGCACGATCGCATCAAAGTAGGGAAATGCTTGACGGCGGCGCGGAATTCGCACAATATGCAATTGCGCGTCCCGCCTTGACTACCTGCGTTATCAACCTGCCCCGGGTCGATTGCCCATGCTTTCCAGCCTTCGTGGCCTGCTCATTCTCTGCGCCCTCGGCCTGTCGGCCGGGTTCGTTGCCCAAGGCGACGAGCCGGCGGGCAAGGCTGTCGAAGGGCAGCAGGCAGCGGGCTCGAGAAAGCCGGAAGCGGAAAGCGGAAAGCGGGAAGCAGGCGGCAAGCCTGTGGCTGCCAAAACCGCGGCCAAGCCCGAGACCGTGGCGCCCGACGATGAGGTCGGGCTGCCGGCCGGCCATTCTTGGCATGGCGAGGCCTTCAACGAGGGACCGCGCCAGGCGGCCTATCTGATGCCAGGCACGGGCGACGTCTCGTTTCCGGTTTCGTCGAAAGTGAAGCAGGTGCAGGAGTTCATCAACCAGGGGGTCGGCCAATTGCACGGCTTCTGGTACTTCGAAGCCGAACGCTCGTTCCGCCAGGCCGCCTGCGCTCGACCCCGACTGTGCGATCGCCTACTGGGGCATGGCGATGGCCAACACGAATACCGAAAAGCGAGCCGCTGATTTCATCGCCGAAGCCGCCAAGCGGAAGGCCGACGCCAGCCGTCGTGAGCGGCTATGGATCGAAGCTCTCAATGACTTCTATCACGGCAAGCTGAAAGGCTCCGAGCGCAAGCGGCAGTACGTGCGGCAACTGGAAACCATCATCCATGAGTTTCCCGACGACCTTGAGGCCAAGGCCTTTCTGGTCGGCCAGATCTGGATCAACAGCAACCAAGGCCCCACGGCCAGTCGGATTCCGATCAGCAGCCACGAAGCGGTCGACGCTCTGGCCGCGCAAGTGCTGGCCGTCGAACCGAACCATCCGGTGCATCATTACCGTATCCATCTATGGGACGAAGAGAAGGCCGCGCGGGCTTTGAACTCGGCCGCACAGTGCGGGCCATCGGCCCCGACGATCGCCCACATGTGGCACATGCCTGGTCATACCTACTCGAAGCTCAACCGCTATGCCGACGCCGCCTGGCAGCAGGAGGCTTCGAGCCGCGTCGACCATGCCCACATGATTCGCGATCACGTGCTGCCCGACCAGATTCATAACTACGCACACAACGAGGAATGGCTGATCCGCGATCTGGTGTTCCTGGGGCAGGCTCACCGAGCCATCGACCTGGCCAAGAACCTGATCGAGATGCCACGTCATCCGAAGCACAACGCGATCTCGGGCACCGGCACGGCCCATTACGGCCGGCTGCGGCTGATGGAAACGCTTGAACGCTTCGAACTTTGGGACGAAACGCTGCAATTGGCGAACTCTGCTTATCTCGAACCGAGCGACGACGCGAGCGACCAGGGGCGGCGATTGAAACTGCTGGCCGCTGCGCATTTCATGAGCGGCGACAACCAACGCGGCAAAGAGTACCTGACCGAGTTGGAGGAGCTGCTAAAGAAGACCCAGGCGGAACCAGCCAAGTCGAAAACCGAAACCGCATCCAGGGCTGCCAAGGATGAGGGTGCGACGGACACGAAATCGCCCGCCGCCAAGGCCCCGGACGCCAAGGCCCCTGACGATAAGGCCCGCAAAACGCGGCTCAAGGATCTCGAAGCGGCGCTGGCCATGGCTCGCGGCTACCAAGCGCTTACGGCGGCTGACTATGCTCAGGCTCTGACGCAGTTCGAAAAGAGCCGCACCGCCGGCAAGGAGCTTTTGAGCCGCGTGCAACTGCTGGCCGGCAAGAAAAACAAGGCCGAACAGTTGGCCCGCGAAGCGGTTGGCTCGGGCAAGAACCAATTCCTGCCGCTGGCCAACCAGGTCGAGATCTTGTGGCGGCTCGACAAGCCGGCCGAAGCCGGCAAGGCCTTTGATCAATTGCGCACCGTGGCCGCCACGGCCGACCTCGATCTGCCGATCTGCCAGCGCTTGCAGCCGATCCTGGGCGAGCGAAAGCTCTCTGATGATTGGCGTCTGAAGCCATCGACACGTGACGACCTGGGCCCACGGCCGTCGCTCGATAGCCTCGGCCCTTGGCGCTGGGAGCCGTTCGCCGCGAGCGCTTGGAAACTGCCGGACTCGACCGGCCGCCAGGTCTCGCTGGCCGATTACCGAGACAAGCCGGTCATATTGCTTTTTTATTTGGGATTCGGCTGCGTGCATTGCGTCGAGCAACTGCAAGCGTTCTCACCGCTGACGGAAGAGTTTGCGCAAGCTGGGATAAGTTTGCTGGGTATCGGCAGTGACTCGGTCGAAGACCTGCGTGAATCGCTAGCGCATCCGCCTAAAGGGCGTAGCGCCATCAAGTTTCCGCTGCTAGCAGACGATGCGTTGGACGTCTTTCGAAGCTATCGGGCCTTCGACGACTTCGAAGAGCAGCCGCTGCACGCCACTTTGTTGATCGACAAGTCTGGGCGCGTGTTATGGCAGGACATCAGCTTCGAACCCTTTACGAATGCTCGGTTTCTGCTAAAAGAGTCGCAACGCTTGCTGGGCCAAAGTGCGGCCCAGCGGTCGACCTCAGTGCCGGCCCCCTCGACAAGAAGTGAGGAGTAAGTCGTCATGGAAAGACTCATTACCATCTGCCTGTTAGCACTCGTAGCTCTGCCGCTCTCAGTGACGCAGCGGGCCGTGGCGGCGGACTTCTCGACATCGTCGGAATCCGCGCCTGACCCGTCGATCATGGATCCCTGCGCCATGTTCGTTTGAACCGCCGGCGCCGGTGACCGGCTCGCTGGTGATTTGCGGCGGCGGCAAGCTGCCGGACTCGGTGTTGAATCGTTTCCTGGAACTGGCCGGAGGCGAACAAGCCCGGGTCGTGATCATTCCCACGGCCAGCGCCTTGGCCGACGGACCGGAGATCGAGCAGAAGATCACGTTCTTCCGCCAGGCGAATGTCGCCGGCTTGAAACTGCTGCACACCCGCTCTCGGAGCGAAGCCGACGACCCGAAATTTGGCAAGCCGTTGGCCGACGCCACGGGCGTCTGGTTCACCGGCGGCTTTCAATGGCGGCTGGCCGATACCTATCTGGGTACGGCCGTCGAGAAACTCGTCCATGCCGTGCTCGCTCGCGGCGGCGTCATCGGCGGCACGTCGTCGGGCGCCGCGATCATGTCGACCATCATGATCCGCCGAGCGAACCCTGAGCCCGAAGTGGGGCGGGGCTTCGACTTCCTCCCCGGCACGGTCATCGACCAGCATTTCCTGAAGCGTAACCGCCAGGACCGGCTGTTGAACGTGCTGGCTTCGCATCCCGGCTTCATCGGCCTGGGCATTGACGAAGGAACGGCGCTGATCGCCCATGGCCGACGCCTGAGCGTGCTGGGCGATTCGCAAGTCATCGCCTGCCTGGCCCCGTCGCAAGACCGCCCGATGAAAACCGAAGTGCTCAAATCGGGGGATGAGGTCGATTTGATCGCCCTGTCACGGGCTGCGATCGGTCGGGCCAAGCCCCGCAAGCCGCTGATCGACGTGCAGGCCGTGCCGCGCGGCACGCTGATGCTGGCCTCGGGCGATGCGACGGCTCCGGCCGTTGCCGAACGATTCATCCAGGCGGCTGGCGGCCCCGACGCCCGGCTGGTCGTCGTGGCAACCGCGGAACGCGAGCCGCCCAGCGAGGACGAAGCTCTTGGCTGGCTCAAGGCGGCCGGCGCTCGCAACGTGCAGCTTGCTTACGCCTGCGACCGGTCGGAAGCCCTGCGACCGGCCATGCTCAAGCTGTTCAGCGAAGCCCAGGGGATCTGGTTCACTGGCGGCCGGCCGTATCGACTGGTCGATGCCTACCTCGATAGCGAAGCTGAAAAGCTGTTTCACAACGTGCTGGAACGCGGCGGCGTGATTGGCGGCACCGATGCCGGTGCGCGGATCCAGGCCAGCTCGCTGGTGCGCGGCAGCCCGCTGGAGAGTTCAGAGATCGCGGCCGAGGGCTACGAAAACGGCTTCGGCTTCTTCCGCGACGTGGCCATTGAAGACCATTTTGGCGAGCCGCAGCGTTACGACGCCATGGCCCGCTTGAAGCGTGGGCGGCCCGGGCTGATTGGCCTGGGCATCGGTGCCGATACGGCGCTGGTCGTGCATGGCAACCAGTTGGAAGTGCTCGGCCCGCACGAAGTGGCGATCTTTGATCACCGCGATGCGCCGCGCGACGCCCAGGCCGGCTACGAGCTATTGCATGCCGGCGAGCGTTACGATCTGAAATCGCGCAGCCGGCTGGCGGCGGCCAGTTCGAAGCCTGCGGGCGAAAAAGCCGAGCAGGCGCGAGCGTCGAAGAGCGACGGCGAGAACTCGCGGTAAACCGCTTGCCTGTGCCCGGCCGCGGCTGTAGGGTGCTCTCTGAGTACCTTTCCCCTGGCAGCGCTTTTGGCATGGGCCGCATCGGCACCGCTTTACGAGCACGTGCATTTCCCAAAAGGTGCTCGCGGGGTACCCTGCGTGACTCTATAAACGCTTGGATTGAACCAGCACGATCATCATCACGAACACAACGAAGTGGGAAATGGACCGTTTTATGCGATCATTAATTCTCACGCGGCTTGCCTGCCTGGTTCTCGTCCTTGGCAGCATGATGGATCTGGCCTCGGCCGAGACGCCGGCCAAGAAGAAGCTCTTGCTCTTGGCCCAAGGGCCTGATGGCCATCCGCCGCAAACGCATGAATATGCCGCCGGATTGCAGCGGCTTGAAAAGCTGCTCCGGCAAGTGCCTGAGTTGGAGGTTGAATTCATCCGCGCCGACGAGCCTTGGAGCGAGGGGCCGCAGCAGTTGCAGAAGGCCGACGGAGCCGTGCTGTTCCTTTCCGAAGGGGCCAAATGGATCCAGGCCGACCCGCGCCGGCTGGATGCCTTTGCGGCGTTGGCGGCGCGCGGCGGCGGACTGTCGGCCTTGCATTGGGGCACCGGCACCAAGAAAGCGAAGGAAATCAAAGCCTATGTGGATTTGCTGGGCGGCTGCCACGGTGGCCCCGACCGCCGCTATAAGTACCTCGATACCGAGGCCCGGCCCGCCGAGCCGCGCCACCCGATCGCCAGCGGCATCAAGCCGTTTCACGTTCACGACGAGTTTTATTACGAGCTCAAGTTCGCCAAATCAAGCGGCACGCTGCATCCTGTGCTGGAAGCGTTGATTGACGAACAGCAACAGACCGTAAGCTGGGCCTGGGAGCGGCCCGACGGCGGACGCTCGTTCGGTTTCACCGGCCTGCACTTCGATGAGAATTGGAAGCTCAAACAGTATCGGCGGCTGGTGACTCAGGGCGTGTTGTGGACGATGAAATGGGAGAAGTTCGAGGAATTGAAATTCGAATGAATACCGAATGTTCAAAATTCGAATATTGGTGATTCGAACATTCAATCGAATTTCGAGCTTCGAATTTCGTCATTTTGATTGCCCCCTGTCCAGCTCACTCAATGACGCTCCCCCCCGACGGCAAGCGTTTTTTTCGCTACTCTTCGCCGCCTGCGGACTATAATTGATTCGGCACGTCGTTCGCATCCAGGCACGCTCTATGAGCATCGCAGACTTCCACGGCCGCGTGGCCGGTGACCTTTCGTCGACGCCGCACCCCGTCGTTTGGCAGGTGGCGGCCGCAGGGCACCAGTTCACCCTGTTCGTCGAATCAGGCCCACTGGTGCAGTCGGTGCTGGCCGACCTGAATGCCGCTCAGCGTCGGATCTGGCTGGAAAGCTACATCTTTGCTGCCGATCCGGCCGGCAAGGCCGTGGCCGCCGTGTTGAAGGCCAAAGCGCAGGCCGGCCTCGATGTGCGTGTGATGTACGACGCCGTCGGCTGCCTGGGCACCCCCAACGCCTTCTTCGAGGACATGCAACGTGCCGGCGTCCAGGTACACGGCTTTCACAAGTTCGGCTATGCGCTGCGCCGCTGGGACTTTTTCCACATTTTCAACCGACGCAACCACCGCAAACTGCTGGTCGTCGACGACCACATCGCTTACTTCGGCGGCATGAATTTCGTCGACCGCTGCGGAGTGATCGTCGTCGACGAAAGCCAGCCGGCACGTCGGCCGGTCTCGAACGGCTGGCGCGACGTCCACGTGCGGGTGTCGGGCCCGCAGGTGCCGCAACTCGCTGCGACGATGAACTACCTATGGTTTAAAGCTCAGCACATACCATTGAAGCGCACCCGGTGGCCGCGGCGCAAGATGCTCCAAGCCGGTGGCGAGGGGTTGTTCTTCTTCGACTGCGAGCCGGGCTTCAAAGGGCGCCGGGCGGCACGGGTGTTATGCCCGCTGTTGCGGCGGGCCCGGCGGAGCATCACGATCGCAGTGGCCTATTTCATCCCGTCAGGGCCGGTTCTTCGCGAACTGTTGCGGGCCGTGCGGCGCGGGGTGAAAGTGCGGGTGCTGATCCCGGCCAATAGCGACGTGCCGATGGCGCGTTGGGCCTGTCGCCACCATTACGAGCGACTAGTCGAGCGCGGCATCCGTATCTACGAGCGCCAGGATCTGATGCTGCACAGCAAGGCCCTGGTAATCGACGGACTATGGTCGGTAATCGGCTCGTGCAATCTCGATCCGCGCAGCCTGCGATCTAACCTGGAATTCCTGGGCGTCGTCCGCAGCCAGGCTTTAGCCCGGACACTGGAACAGATTTGTGCCTTCGAACTGCGGCGCAGTCATCGCATTGTCGCAGACCATTGGCGCCGCCGCAGTTGGTGGCAGCAGCAACTGGACTGGCTGGCCTGGGCCTGCCGGCGTTGGTTGTAAGGCCGATTAACCCTGTTCAACTCGCGCCGGTGGTTTCCCGGTCGAGACGGCGCGAGGTATGACGGGCCAACGGATCGCCCGGCGTATCCTCGATCACGTCCAGCATCGTCGGCTTGCCGATGTTGTTGTGGAACATGCCGTGGCACTCGACCACGTGTTCGGCGTACTCCTGGTTGTTCTCCACCAGCAAGCGGTGGAGCTTTTGCAAGTTGTAGTGCGGAACGGCCGGGTAGAGGTGATGGGTCAGGTGGATGTCCTGGCCATAGATGAACATGGCCCAACGAGTGATCGGATCGCAAAAGATCACGCGGCTGTTGGTCAGCTTGCCGTCGTCGGCGTTGGCATGCTGGTATAAATCTCTTAACAGCATGTAGTACGGAAAGCTGGTGAACATGGGAACAATCCAGAAGAGCCAGAAATAGACTCCCCAATCAAACCCGGTCAGCATTCGCGAATCGGCCAGGATGAACTCCAAGCCCGTCAACCAGCCCAGTCGCATGATGCTGGTGACTTTGGCCGAATATACCGGCTTGAGATCGGACTTGAAGAACCAGTTCTCCGGAATGACGGCGATCACCGCGCCGGCCATCGCCAGGCAGGCCACGGCTGCCGCGACCAATTGCCAGGTAGACGTGCCCTGCCAACTGAGGTAGCCGAGCACGCCGACCATCGGCGCCAGATAGGCCACGCCCAGCAGGCTCGTGAAGCGAAAACGGCCGATGATCCCGGGCTGTTTGCCCTGGATGGTTTTGTCGTAGGGATGCAGGCCATTGCCCAGCGTATTGATGTAGATGTTGTCCCACATGTAACGCAACAGGGCCGGCGGCCAGAAGATCCGCACGTAGAAGCGGAAGACGAACTCCGACTTGCTCATCGGAAACTCGTCCATCGCTCGAGTCTTGCCGAGATTCAACAGTTCGGGATCGTTTTCCCAGTCGTTGGTGTACTCGTGATGGCCCAAATGAATCAGTCGGTACTGGCCCGTGGTGGTAAAGAGCGGGAACATGCAAAGCAGGTCGGACACCAGTTCGTTCCAGAACCGGTTTCGCAGCAGAATGTAGTGCGCCCCTTCGTGACCCAGGCCAGCAAAGCGGTGCTGCACCACGCCGACGAGTAGGACGGCCAGCAGGTAGACAGGAATGTCCGCCACCCAGGGGATACCCCATCCGGCTCGCAAATGAACGAATGCGATGCTCGGCACCAGCACGGCGGCCAATGTCAGGTATTCGCCGGCGATGTAGAGCAGGTTCGTATGATTGTCGCGGTAGCGCAACGGGTGAATCAAGGCATTCAATTCACGACTGTTGAGCGTCCTGCCGAGTTGTTTTGCACGCATATTGCTAAGACTCACAAGCCGAAGGAACTTCTACCCATGTCTGTAGATCGGGTTTTTGGGACGGCATCAGCAGCCAGGTGTCCGGAAGGGATGAAGTGGCCGCGCCACAGAACACCAATTTACCCTAGTCAACGCAAGAGGAAGATTGCCTATATTCCATATACTCATCCCAATGCTAGCAAATTACCAGAGTCGACACTCACTATGAAAGCCCCCGCGAATAACCCATCAACCTCGACTTAGCCGGCGAGATCTGTAGGGGTGGGGGGTAGGCAAAGGGTCTGTGAGCTACTCTTTAGCGGCGTCCGTGTCATGGCGCGCACAGCAGGAATACAATCCATTCGCGTATGAATTCCGAGGCGGCACGAATGGCGCAACCACTGATGGGAAAATAGGTTCAGTAGGCATCGAATTTGATCGTCGGCGACTGTTCGTGAAGGTCGTTTGACCAGGGGGGGCGGCTTGCCGCCGCGCCACTTCGAGCGAAGAATCCACTGTTGAAACGCGAGCTTCCCCCCGAAAGATACTTCTCATGCCCGGCTCCACCGACCTGCTTCCACTCACTCGCGAAGACCTGGCGTTCATCCGCACGGCCGCCGAGTACCTCGAAGCACCTTCGTTCCTATTGCAAGTTACCGATCTGATCGGCAAGCCGGCCGAGCTATTGGTAGCCACTCTGCCACGGCAGATTCGCGCGCTGGTCGCCAGCGCCACGCATCGGGCATTGCTCCGCGCTACGAAGGTGGCCATTGGCACGCTGCCGGCGAGCGATGTTCTGCGTTCGTCGAAGTCCATCGATCGCGATGCGCGCCGGCACACCGCCATGACCGCCTGTACGGGAGCCATGGGCGGCTTCTTTGGCCTGGCCGGTGCCGTTGTCGAGATTCCAGTGACGACGACCTTGATGCTGCGGTCCATTGCCCGCATCGCGGCTGACAGCGGGGCCCCGCTCGACGATGCTGAAACAAGGCTGCAATGCCTCATGGTATTCAGCCTGGGAAGCCAACCGCTCGAGGCCATGGACTCGGCCTACCTGACGACGCGTGTCGGCATGGCAATGGCCCTGGGCAAGGCGTCGCAATGGTTGGCTCGTGCAGGCGTGCAAGAAGCCGCCACGGCACTGGCGAAAGGGTCTGCGCCGGTCTTGGCCAGGCTTGTCAGCCAGATCGCTCAGCGGTTCGAAACGGTGGTCGGGCAAAAGCTCGCGCTCGAAAGCCTGCCGCTCGTCGGGGCCGCCACCGGCGCCATGCTCAATGCAGCTTTCACGTCGCATTTCAATAAGCTTGCCAGCTATCACTTCGGGATCTTGCGTTTGGAGCGAACGCACGGTGTGGAAGCGGTGCAGGCCGCCTTCCGCGAGGCCTGCCAGGCTCGCAAATCGGCTCTCCGCTAGCGAGCTCTAGGGCCTCTGGAGAGTCTGCGTCGGCGCTCGAGCGACGTGCTCGATTGCTGTCATGCAGCCCGTCCAAAAAATTGTTCAAAACTGATCTTGACGCTTCTGCCCTGGGGCGAGTAACGTGCGATTTAGATTTGTGGCGTAAGGCCACGACGCATGGCAACCGTGTCCTTTCGGGGACGGGTGCCATGAAGGTGATGGGTGGCTAGTGCCACCTTGAACAGGCGGCTTTGAGAGCCCCTACGACGTTCTCTCTACCGAAAGTAGAGAAATATCGCGGGGGCTTTTTTCGTTGCCGACCCTTGGTCGTGAGCAGCGGTTGGTCGTGAGGAAGAGTTGGCGGCGAGAATGGTTCTCGCCGCACGAGGAGTTTTCTTTATAGCTAGGAGGGCGAAGATCATGCTTGTCTTGAGCCGCAAACGAGGAGAGACAATCGTCATCGGAGACGATATCCAGATCACCGTGGTCGAGATTCGAGGCGACAAAGTGAAGTTAGGCCTGGTTGGCCCCAACCACGTGCCGATCCATCGCGAAGAGGTGTTCCGTCGCATTCAGAACGAACTTGCCAGTTCATGCACGGCGTGCGTATGAGGCGTTGATATTGCCATCGTGCCGAAGCGGTTCTGGGCGTGAGCCCAGCCGCCGGCGCCGGTGCAGAATGCGGTAGGTGTTCCCCTGCCTGTCGGCACGCGACGAGCGGTTTCCGAAACGATCGTGACAACCGCCCCCTGAGGGTTTCCCAACTACGCACTTGGAAGCCTTCTTCTGCGCTTCGGGCATTCGGCTGCCGCGATCAAGGCAACCGACGGCGCCATGACGGCCGCCCGAAATCGCCTGCTCGGCTCGCAAACGAGGGAATCTTTCTTTGCGCACGGCGACGGCGTCAATCTTTGCGCACGGCGACAGCGTCAATCTTTGCGCACGGCGACAATGACAACTCGCGCGAGGCATGCGCCGCTCTAGGCCGATAAAGCCGTATCGGCCGTGACGATCATCTGCGCTACCTCGACCAGCTTCTTCTGCTTTTCCTGGGCCAGGTGTTGCAGCCGGCAGAAGGCATCGTGCTCTTCCAAACCGGTCTTTTTCATGATGATCCCCTTGGCCCGCTCGATGACCTTTCGGTCCTGCAGGGTCTGGCGGTAGTGCTCGGCTTCCATCCGCAAGACGGCGAACTCTTCGAATCGCCGCATGGCAATTGCAATCTGCGCCTTGAGCGAATCCATGCCGCACTGGCTTCAGCAGGTAAGCCAGGATGTGCTCGGCCGCCGCCCGCTCGACCAGATCGGGATCGTGGTACCCGGAAACCAGAATGATCGGCAATGGGTGGTGGTCGTAGATCTTGCCGCCGCATTGATGCCGTCCATGTCCGGCATCTTGATGTCGGTGATGACCAGGTCGGGCGTGAGCGAGCGGCACTTCTCGATCAGCTCGGCGCCCGTATCGACGATCGCCACCACCTCATGACCCAAGGCCGGTAGGGCCTGCTGATAGTACTCTCGAATCAGCAACTCGTCGTCGGCGGCAATGATTCGCAGCGATCGCTCCATGTGCTACCTCGTTTCGACCAACTCGGGGCAAACGACCGCCATCGTGACCTCCCTGCTCCCCCCCATTTTCCCCGCCAAGCGGCTCGAATCAAGGGCTGGAGGTGCCGGTATTTGCAATAAAGGCTTATTGCAGAGAAGGTTAGCCATTCTGACGCCTAACCAGACAAGTATAGCCTATGCTTGCCTCCAGAGGGCTTAACCTATGAATCAAAACACATTGATGCCAGTCGCAGCACCAACCCTTACGCCGATTTTCGGCAGCGGTCTTGTAGGGCCGGATGCTGCAGGGCGCCTGTCGGGTTGGTCTGCGCTCTGCGCGCTCGATCCGGTGGACCACGAACTGCTCGATTTCGCGGCTTCAACGCTGGGCGATCGAGTTCTGGACACGGTCGATGGCTATCGTTTGCCCCCTGGGTTCAAGCTCTCAGTCGTGATGCCGGTGTACAACGAACGGCGGACGATAGCCGAAATCGTCCGCCGCGTGCAATCGGTCGAATTGCCGAAGGAGCTCATCATCGTCGACGATGCGAGCACCGACGGCACGCGCGAGATGCTCGCCCAGATCGAGTGCCAGGAAGGCGTGCGGGTCCATTATCATGCCGCCAACCGTGGCAAAGGCGCGGCGCTGCGCACCGGCATGGCCCTGGCGACCGGCGACGTGGTCGTCGTCCAGGATGCCGATTTGGAATACGACCCGCAAGAGTACGTCCAGTTGATTCGTCCCATCGTCGAAGGCACGGCGGACGTGGTCTATGGTTCCCGATTCCTCGATGGTCGGGCCGAGCATCAGTTGCTTCGTCATCGCCTGGCCAACGCCTTGCTGACGCGATTGTCGAATTTCTTTACGCGGCTGAATCTGACCGACATGGAAACCTGCCACAAGGTCTTCCGCCGCTCGCTACTGTCGGGGCTTGAATTGGAGCAAGAGCGCTTCGGCATCGAGCCTGAGCTGACGGCCAAGATCGCTCGCCGGGGAGCTCGCGTGGTCGAAGTGCCGATCGGCTATCGCGCCCGCAGTCACGCCGAAGGAAAGAAGATCAAGCTCCGCGACGCCTTCAATGCCCTGTACTGCATCGCGCGATACTCCCTGGCCGACTGAAGAAGCAGTGGGGAATGGGGAATGGGGAATTCGGAATGGGGAATTCGGAATGGGGAATTCGGAATGGGGAATTGATCGGCACGCGAATCGTCGGCAAGTAGTGGCTGACGGAAGTTATTCCCCATTCCCCATTCCCCATTCCGCATTTGCATCCATTTCCCATTCCACATTTGCCGCCCTTCCTCATTTTGTGCTGCCGCTTCTGGCCGTCGCCGCCTTGTTCTTGGTGCAGCTCGGCGCGTTGACGTTCGTTGATCCCGATCTGTGGCACGAGATGGCGCTGTTTCGCGAGGCTCTCGCGCTGGGACACCTCCCCTTTGCCGACCATTTCGCCTACACGCCGACCGTCTATCCTTCGGTGCAGCACGAATGGGGCACCGGCGCCGTGCTCTATTTCCTGGCCACGCAATTTGGTTCGACCGGAATCATTGTCGCCAAATACCTGCTCACCTCGGGCGTCGTCGTGCTGGGCATGGCCGGCGCTCGACGCCGTGGAGCCGGTTGGCCGGTGATCATTTCGCTCGCGCCGGTGGCCATTCTGTGCGGCGTCATCGGCTACACCACCATCCGTGCGCAACTGTTCACGCTCCTGTTCATCGCCGTACTGCTGTACGACCTGGAACTCGATCGCGCCGGACAGCGTCGCTGGATCTGGGCCTGGTTGCCACTGTACACCGTCTGGCTGAACCTGCACGCCGGTTTCATCGTGGGCTTATTCTTCGTCGTCGCGCACGCCAGCGAACAATGGCTCCGCGGCCAACCGTACAAACACCTGCTGGCCGTAACCGCGGCGATGATCGCCCTGGTGGCGGTGAATCCTTACGGACTGGCATACTATGGGTATCTGGCGCATGCGCTGACGATGCCGCGGCCGTTGATCACCGAATGGGCCCCGCTCTGGTCAACCGATCCGGCCATGTTCCGCATGTTCCTGATCACGCTGCTGATCGTAGTTTGGTGCGCGGCGAACCTGGGCTGGCGGCGGCTACCGGGTCTCGTCGTCTTGGGTCTGGCGGCGTATGCGGCCGCTCGGCACACGCGGCACCTGTCGATTTACCTCGTTGTCTGGCAATGCTACGCCCCCAGCTACGTGCAGGAGACACCGCTCGGCCGCTGGCTGGGCGAGTTCTGGAGCCGACGGCGCCGCCTGGTGGCCTGTGCGAGCGCGGCCTGCGGCTTACTTTGCATTGCGGCGGCGCTGCCGGCTGCCCCCTGGCAGTTGAGATTGCCGGTCACTCTCGACGCGGAACTTCAGGGCCAGCCGGTTTATCCGGTCGGCGCGGTCGAATACCTCGATCGCAGGCAATTTCACGGCAACCTGATGGTGCCGTTCATCCCCGGCGGATATGTCATTTGGAAACTTCACCCTCGGGTACGCGTGAGTCTCGACGGGCGGTATGAAGTCGCCTATCAAAAAGGCGTGCTCGAGGAGAACACAGCCCTGTACGAAGCTCGGGCTGGCTGGCAGGAAACGCTCGCTAGATATCCAACCGACGCCGTGCTCGTAGCGCTCGGCGCCCTTGGCCGAGGCTTTGCCCGCGGCGCCTGGCTGGCGGCGAGTGTATCGAGACGAGGCCTTCGAATTATTCGCCCGTCCGGGTTTGATCCTGCCGGAAGAAGACCGCACGGGCCAGATCTCGCAGCCGCAATTCCCGTAGCACCGTGACCAGTCTGTGCCGCGACCAGTCTAGGGCTGGGCCAGGTCGGTTGCCGGAACTGATTTCGCCACCAGCGGCAGCCCGGGCTGGGACGACCGCCATGGCCGACGGCTTGCCCTCGAGAAACGCGGCGCCGTCGTTCAGCATCTCGCGGATGGGCGGGGGCAGGTAAACGCCGAACAGCACGACAAAGAACATGAAGAGCACGACCGGGCCGCCGGTGAGCAACCCATCGCGATATGGAGTATCGGAAGCCGCGAGGCTCGACTTGCCGAAAACGACGGACAGGATGGTCGTGCCCATGCCGATGAACACGATCAGCAGCAGCGCCAGGAACAGCCCGCCGACCACGTAGCGGCCGCCGGCGATGGTGGCGCTGAAAATGGTGAATTCACTGATGAAGGGCCCGAACGGAGGCGAGCCGCAGCCGGCGAGGAAACCGGCCAGCAACAGGGCCGTGGACAATGGGAGCACCGACAGTGCGCCGTGAACGTCGTTGATTGACTTGCTGGCATAAGCTCGGTGGATGTTGCCGGCCGAGAGGAACAGCACGCCCTTGGTCATGGCGTTGTTGATGACGTGCAGCAGCACGCCGAAGATGGCGGCGCCGCCGATGCCAATGCCGAAGGTCAGGATGCCCATGTGCTCGACGCTGGAATAGGCCAGCAGTCGTTTGAAATCGCGCTGGCGGACCATGAACACGCCGGCCGTGGCCATCGACAGTAATCCGACAAACACCATGATCTGGCGGGCGAACGTGGCATCGCCTGCGGCATTGCAGATTTGATAGAACCGCAGGATGGCGAAGAAAGCGCAGTTGGTGACGCCGCCGGCGAGCAGGGCTCCGACCATGCCCGGTGCTTCGCCATAGGCATCGGGCTTCCAGGTATGCATCGGCGCCAGCCCCATCTTCGTGCCATAGCCGACGAACAGCAACACGAAGGCGGCGTGCAGCCAAGGCTTCGAAAGCAGCGGCGCCTCCTGTACCAGATCGCCGAACGCCAGCGTCGATTCCAGTCCCGAATACACGGCTGCGTAGGCCAGGAAGAACGAACCCAGTAACGCCAGGGCAATGCCCACCGAGCAGATCAACAGGAATTTCCAGGTGGCTTCCAGCGACCGCGGATTATGGTTGAAGTAGATGCTGGGGGCGCTGGCCAGGGTCGTGGCTTCGACGGCTACCCACATCAGGCCCAGGTGCGCGGCCAGGATCACCAGCGTCATCATCGATAGCGAGATCAGCAGGCACGAGCACAGTACTCGATTATTTCTCTCGGGACGCAGACGCAGATAGCCCGGCGCGTACAACATGCACAGGAAATGCATCACGCAAATCGCGCCCAGGAAGACCTTGCCCAAGGGATCGAGTTCCAACCACACATGGCCGGCCGAATCGCGCAATTGGACCAGCCCGGTCGAGGTCAGGGCGTCGATTGTCAGGGCCAGGTGCGTGCCCGACCCGACGGGCAGCAGCCAGGGCCGCCAGCGGTTCGAGGGAACCAGCGCCATGACGCCCGCAAACAGCAGCGGAATCACGACCAGCAGAAAAGCGAGCATGTCATTCCTTCAGTGCGGAGAGCAGTTGGGTGCTGTCGGATTCGAAGCCGCGGGTAAGGTGCTGAATGGTAATTCCCATCACGAAGACGGCCACGAACAAGTCCAACAGCACGCCCAACTCGATCAACAGCGGCATGGCTTCCACCAGCAGTAAGCCAAACAGGAAGACGCCGTTTTCCAATACCAGGTAGCCCAAGGTCTGAGTGATGGCGCACGGCGCGTACACAAGATCATGTAGCCGATCAGGGCCGTGGAGAGTGCCGCCGGCACGATCAGGTGGCCCACTTGTTCCGGCCGCACGTGTTCGGGCCGCAGTGGCAATGTCGACGAGAAGGCCAGCGCCAGGCCGGTGCCGGCTGCGCCGAACGCGAGCGCCGGGATATAGCCCAGCAGCGGCGATTGTTCGCGCTGGAAGCCGATCTCGCGCAAGGCGAAAATCAGCATTCGTGGGAAGAAAATCCCCTTGATGACGATGGTTCCGACCGACAATAGCACCACGCGGACGTCGAGCCCCTGATGGACGAGCAACGGCATGATGCCGATCACCATGCCCTGGATGCCGACCAGGTAGATGGCCGTGCGGAGGTTGCTGGCCACGAGCACGAAGAAGTTCAGCAGCATGGACACGACCAACAGCAGGTCGAGCGATTCGTGGAAGGCGTGATTCATGGGAAGCTACCCAAAGGCACGGTTCAGGGACCAGTGAGCGCGGGGCTCAGGCTCAGCAGCAGCAGGATGGCCAGGGCCGAGAGCACGCAGGCCGTGGCCAGCAGCTTGGGAATCTCGGTCATGCGGAGCCGGGCCATCGTCGATTCGACAATGCCGATCAATACGGCCAACCCCAGCACGGCCAGGATGAAGACGCCCCAGTCGAGCACGGCGAACCCGGTGTCGAACGGAATTGCCACCCGCACCAGCAGCGCCACGAACAGGAACAGCTTCAAGGACGCGCCGTAGAGCATCATGCCCAGCAGCGGGCCGCCATGGTCGAGGATGATCACTTCGTGAATCATCGTCAGTTCCAGATGCGTATTGGGATCGTCGAAGGGAATTCGCGAGTTCTCCGCCAGCAGCACGATGAACCAGGCCACCAGCACCAGCGGCAGCGCGGCCGCGCCGCGGCCCCAGGCCGTGGCCAGTTCGGGGCCAAAGATCTCTTGCAGGTTCAGCGAACGCGAAATGAGCGACAACACCAGCAGCCCGAAGAAGATCGTCGGCTCGGCCAGGCAGGCGAAGGTCACTTCACGGGCCGCTCCCATGCCCTCGAACGGCGAGCCGGTGTCGAGCGAGGTGAGCGTCATGAAGAACCGCGACAGCGCGAACAGGTAGGCGAACACGATCAGGTCGCCGGCGAAACTGATCGGCACATCGCCGTCGTGGCCGAAAGGAAGGATGAGCGAGGCCAGAATCGTGGCCACCAGGCTGATGACCGTGCCGGCCAGAAAGACCCAGGTCGTGGTCGAACTGATCACGAAATCCTTGCGGAACAGCTTGATGAGGTCGTAATAGGGCTGGAAGAAAGGCGCGCCGACGCGGCCGCCGAACGCGGCCTTGGTCTTGATGATGATGCCTTGCAACAGCGGCGGCAGCATCAGGGCCACCGCGATGTGCATGATGATGTTGACGATGTGCATGGCGTTACGCGATCACTTCGAGAATCGTATGTTCCGTAGGGTGGGCATCGCCCACCATGCTTGCCGCGCGTCTCGCGGAATTTTGGTGGGCGCTGCCCACCCTACGAACACCAAAACAATTGCCAAAACATCAGCAGAACCAGAATCACCAGGATGTAAAACAGATACGCTTGGATGCTTCCTTGCTGCGCCCAGCGGAACCAGTACAGCCAATCGGCGAACCGCCGCGAAGCGGGTAGCATGACGTCGTCCAAGGCTACGTCGTGGATCTCGCTGGCGTAACTGGCCGGCTGCGGGAACAACCCCTCGACGCGGGTAATTTTTTCCTTCGGGCGCAAGGCCCAGGCGAACAATCCGACCAGCAATTCGGCCAGTGACGAACCCGTGTATTGCATCCGCGCGGTCGGCGCGGCGTAGCCGCAGCCCCAAGTGCCGGTTGATTCGACCAGCCGCGTGCGCAAACAGCGGGCCAGCCAGGCCCCGACCAGCAGGCAGATGGCCACGAGCAGCCATCCTATGCGGCTGATCGAGCTCAGCGGCGCGAGTTGAGCGAGCGAAGGAACTTGCTCGGCGCTGGGAACGATCCACACCGCAACGGCCTGGTCGAGCACCGGCGCCAGGGCCTGCGGGAACAGGCCGATCGTGACGCAGCAGGCGGCCAGCACGAACATCGGTCCGATCATCATCGGCCCCGATTCGTGGGCCTGGGCTGCGTGTTGACTGCGCCCGCTGCCGAGAAAGACGATCGCAAAGGCTTTGACGAAGCAGGCCACGGCCAAGGCGCCGATCAACGCCAGCACCGGCGCCGCAAAGGCCACGAAGCTGCCTCCTTGGTGAATGCTCAACGATCGGAACAAGCCCAGGTAAATCAACAGCTCGCTGACAAAGCCATTCAGCGGCGGCAAGGCGCAGACGCTGGCGGCGCCGATCAAGCAGCACAGCGCGGTCCGAGGCATGGATTTGGCCAGACCGCCCAGCAGGTCCATTTGGCGCGTATGCACGGCATGAACGAGCGAGCCGGCGGTAAAGAACAGCATGCTCTTGAACAGAGAGTGGTTCCAGACGTGCAGTAGAGCGCCGCCCAGCCCCAAGGCCACCCAATTCGGATGTCCCAAGGCGCGGCCCACCAGCGCCAGGCCGAGGCCAATGCAGATGACGCCGATATTCTCGATGCTGCTATAAGCCAGCAGCCGCTTGAAGTCTTGTTGGCCGATGGCAAAGGCAATCCCCAGCACGCCGGAAATTCCGCCCAAGATCAGCAACAGCACGCCCCACCAGTAAGGCGGCAAGGGCAACAGCGAGACGGTCCGCACCAGTCCGTAAATTCCCATCTTGATGATCACGCCCGACATCAGGGCCGAAACGTGACTGGGCGCTGCGGCATGCGCACCGGGAAGCCAGACGTGCAGCGGCATGATGCCGGCCTTGATTCCAAAGGCCACCAAGGCAATCAGGAACAATGCCGTCACCAGCGTCCTATCTGCGGTCGGCGGCAAGGCGACGAATTCGAACGACTTCGTCTGCACCCAAAACAAGGCGAACATCGCAAACAACAGCAGCGTGCCGACGTGCGTGGCGACGAGGTAGATCCAGCCGGCCTGGCGAGCCTCAGGGTCTTCGTCGTCGGTCGTGACGAGGAAGAAGGCCGCCATGGCCATGAGTTCCCAGCCGAAAAGAAATACCAGCGCGTTACGGGCCACGACCAGCAGCGCCATGCCAGCCGGCAGTTGTCCGTAGAAGAAGCAGAGCTTGCGGCCGTTGCGGGGGTGTTCTGATTGGGGCCAATAGCCCAACCCGTAGATCGAACCCAGCATTGAGACCAGGAAGATGGGAACCAGGAACAAAGCCGACAGGCCGTCAATGTCGACATGGAACTTCACCGGCATGTTGGGCGCGGGAAACAAGCTCCAATCGAGCACGATCGGCTGCGACTGGCCGCCGTCGACGAACCAACGAACGGCGAAATACAGGCCCAGGAGCGAACCGGCCGTCGCCAGCAGGACCGAGATGTACTGCCCCGCTGCAGACCGCCGGCTCACGCACAATCCGGGCACGCCGCTGAAGCCGATGATGGCGATGGCAATCAAAAGAAGCGACATCCACTTGCTCCCCGTCGCTGCTGCAATCCTGCGCAACAGCTATCGCCCTCGGTCGCGCCCGCCACTGGCCCGCAGCGACCCCGGTTTGCAGTTCGATCCGCGTCAGATTTCCGCGTCGCCGCAATAGTCCCCACCCATATACGGGTGCAACGTACCCTCTCGGCTCACGGTTGACAAGCAAGCTGGCCGATTGCTTACTGCAAGATCCTCTGGCACTTACGTTCCGAAGCTCGGCCATGATTGGCGGAGAGATGGCAACGTTCGTGGACCAGGCCCAGGGGAATTGCTCCGAGCGGAAGTGCGTCGGGCTGTGCGCCCGCCGCCATTCTTGCTATTTCGTAACGCTCCGAAGGTTTGGCTGTGGCATCGAAATGAGCGCTGGCGCACGGGGCTGGTGTTGGGACAGGGGTAATGCGCGTTCAAACGCCGGCCGGTTGGGCCGCGGCCAGCGGTTGCTCGACGTCGCCCAGCGCTGCGACTAATTCGTCGTGCGTGCCACGCCGCAGCAGCACGGTTCGGAAACGTTCGTCTTGCAACGCCCGGCCCGGGCCGGCCAGCGTGTGCAAGTGGGCGCGGATCGTCGGGCTCATGGCCACGAACAGAGTCTGAACCATGCGCTTGCTCTTGGCCAGCGGTCGTTGCGTGCGGCTGTCCTTGTCGGCGAATACGAGTCGGATCGATTGAAGCAGTACTTGCCGGCCACCTCGATGGCCGGCAAATGGTTTTCATTGATCCAGTGGTAGACCTGGTTCTCGGGAACCTTCAAGAGCTTGGCTACGTCCGCCACGTCGAGACGCATCGGCGCACTCCCCCGCCTATCATTCGGCATTGGCCCGCAGGGCAGGCATTGAGTTGCCTGCTCTGCGGGCCCTGGACTATGCCTATTCTATCGGCCCGACAGCTGAATTGTTCGCGCACAATTGCGGAATCTATCCGGCATACGGGACGGACTATCTGCCTTACTGTTTGGCCAGTTCGGCTTCGATGGCCTTGACGACTTCGTCCGATTCGGGATTGGTCTTGGGCTTGAAGCGGGCCACGATCTGACCGTCGCGGCCGACCAGGAACTTCTCGAAATTCCAGGTCACCGGGCCGGCGTGCTTGGGATCAGTCTCGGGCGAGGTCAGGAACTTGTAGAGCGGGGCAATGCCCTCTCCCTTGACGACGATCTTCGAGAACATGGGGAAGTCGACGGAGTACTTCGTCTTGCAGAACTCGGCGATCTCGTCGTTCGTGCCTGGCTCCTCGGCACCAAACTCGTTGGCTGGGAAGCCGAGGATTTCCAATCCAGCGGCGCCGAATTTCTTGTGCAGGTTTTCCAGGTTGGCGTACTGCTTGGTGTTGCCGCAATGGCTGGCCACGTTGACGAACAGCACGACCTTGCCCTTGTACTTCGAAAGATCGACCGGCTTGCCGTCGATGCTCTTCACTTGGAAATCGAGCGGCGAGCGGGGTTCGGACGCGCCGGCCGAGCTGGCGCTCAAGCCGACGATGCCCACCAAGGTCAGAAAGAATACGATGCGTTCCATAAAGCAATTTCTCCAATCAAATCATGACACGGTTGAACAGACGAATTATTTTCCACGCCCGGATCGTCGCGCGGGGTGCTCGGCGCTTGCTGCAGGGAAGACTGCCTGGTCAAGCGTCGGCGTATTTGGCCGGAGCGCTTCGTGGCTCGGCCTCGAACGGCAAATCGCGAGGGTGGGTAGACGATTCGGGGTAGGCGGCTTGAGGCTAACCGCTCCGAGGAGCGTTGTCAAAGACTTTTAATGTGCCGGTCGATATTTGGGAAGGCGCGGCCACCAGCTTATAGGCTCGGTCGTTGGTCGCAGCCATGTACTCGCGAATGGCATCACGAGTATTATCGAGCGCCTCGCCTTCCGTGTCCCCCTCGGACCAGCAGCCGGGCAGGCCCGGAACGGAGACGCTGATGCCTTCGTCCGTTCGGTGAAGTACAACCTTGTAGAGCATGGGAACCTCCTCTGTGCATGTTACCCTGCTCGTTGGCCGCCGAATATACTAAGTCCTACTGGTCAGGCGCGGGGTGCTTGACCTACAAGGCTAATCTCGGTTTTGAGCCGGGCGCCGATGTCTGAAACCACCAATACGCTATCGTACCAACGACGCTCGCGCTTGAGCCTTCTGGGGTCGCCAAGGTTTCGACTGCGCACGTTCCTATTGGTGATCGCCACCTTCGCGTTAGTCTGTTTGCCTGTGGCTCGGAAATTCGCTCAGGTTCAACGACAGCGGATTGTGGTCGCCGAGGTGCGGCGGCTCCGAGCGTCGGTCCAATACGATTGGCAGTATCCATCCTATCCTTCGGGCAACGAAAACCGGAATCAATCCATACCCCCTGGGCCGGCTTGGCTACGTTCATGGTTAGGCGACGACTTTTTCGCGCAGGTGACAAACGTGCAGTTCGGAGTCACGGACGTTCCGCCGCTCGGCCCGGACGGCTACACATGCCTTTCGTTTTTTCCGCACTTGATCTCGTTCAACTGCGGACGTTCGGGCTTTAAGGATGAGGACGCTCATGTCCTGCGAGAGCATCGCGCTACCTCCGTTCGTTTTCGATCTATCGCGGAGAGCTGACCGACGCCGCGATGCAGTGTTTTGCGCAGTTGCCGAGCATTGAGAGGCTCTATCTTTACGGTTCGGTTGCTAATGTGACCGACTCCGGACTCTCGCGGCTTGAAGGAAAGAAGGCGTTGACATGCTTGGGGATCGACGGGGCAAACATAACCGACGAAGGGCTTGCGGCACTGAGTGACCTGACAAGTCTTATCTTGCTCAGTTTGTCAGACACAAAAATCACCGCGCAGGGCTTCGCCATCTGGCGCGTCTGCGCTCGCTGGAGGTTTTATCTCTCGACAATACGGCCATTGGCGACAGCGGGTTGGACTACCTCATCGGCCTCGATCAATTGGAAATACTCAATCTCGCGGGAACCTCGGTTACCGACGCCGGCTTAGCAAAGCTAGCCGGGCTTCCGCGTTTCGACCAGCTTTCCGGCCAGCACTGGACACGGATCCGGCTCCAGCGCCTCCAAAGTCACCAGAGCGGGCGTGGTCCGCTTCAAGCAAGCTCGGCCCGATGTCGAAGTTGAGTACGAATAAATAACGGTCCTGGCAAACTCGAAGGCCAGCTTGTCGTTCACGGACGAAGTCCCTGAACTACGAAATCTCCCGTCGCAGCGCGTCGGTGAACACAAACGGCTCGCGTTTCAGCCGGGCCAGATCGAAGCCGGCAATCAAGTCACGCGCCGGTACGGGCGCGGTCGTCTCGCGCAGGCCGCAAGACCAGGCCAATAGCCCCAGCAGTTGCTCGGGCCGCACGCCGGCGGCACGTAGCGTCGACAGCCGCGTGTCGCCGTGACGCTTGGCCAACCGCCGGCCGTCATCGCCCACGACCAAGGGCACGTGGGCAAAGGCTGGCGGCGCCCAGTCGAAGAATTCGTACAGCTCAAGCTGCCGGAACGTACTGGCCAGCAGATCGTCGCCGCGCAACACTTCGGTTACGCCCATCTGGTGATCGTCGATCACCACGGCCAATTGATAGGCCGGCGAGCCGTCGGCCTTGGCGACGACAAAATCGCCCAGTTCCTCGCGCACGTTGCAGTCTTGCGGGCCAGCCACGCGATCGTGAAACGTGCGCCGGCTGGCCGACGCGCGAAAGCGCCAACAGAACGGTCGATCGATCAGACTCGCGGCATCGCCGGCGCCTTCGCGAAGCGCAAGTACCGGGATAGATTGGTCCCTCTTGGCCTGCATGCGGCGCGCTGGCCGCGGCTTCGACATCGGACCGCGTGCAAGTGCAAGGATAAATCCGCTCGGCCTGCCGCAAGGCGTCCAGGGCCGCGCGGTAATGTTCGCGGCGCTCGGTTTGCACGTAGCTGCCCGCGGGCCCGCCGATGTCAGGCCCCTCGTCCCAATCGAGCCCCAGCCAGCGCAAATCCTCGAGCGTCTGTTCGGCGGCGCCAGCCTTCACCCGCGGCGAATCAATATCTTCGATCCGCAACACTACGTGTCCGTTACGCGAGCGGACCGACAGCCAGGCCAGCAAGTAAGTGCGGGCGTTGCCGACATGCTGCGCTCCGGTGGGTGAGGGGGCCAAACGCCCGACGACTTCGGAGGTGGCCATTACGATTCCGTCAGATCCATATCCATGTGCCTCGATACGAAGACTCTCGATTCTAACGGGGGCCGCACGGTTAGCAGGGGGCAAAGTGTAGCGTAAAGCGACATGCCGCTTTCCGTCGTGGGGCGATTGCGCGGACGGCGGGCGTTTTCAGGTAGACCAAGGTGCTGCTGCCGGTATCATAACATTTGGGAACGCGTGAAAGTCCTCACCCGGGCAGTTGCTTCCGCATGTCAAGGCACTTGAACCAGTCGACGCTGGGCACGGTCATTCTCGTGTTGGCCGCAGCCGCGGCCTTGTGGACCATCAATCGCGGGTTTCCCGAGATGGATGTCCTCGAGGTGCCGCCGGGCGCCGCAAAGCCAGCGCCTCCGCCGGTCGAGGCCCCGCCTGATTCGAAGCGGGTTCCGGACGTGACAATCCGCGACCTTGATGGACGGGTCGTGTTTCGCGGCACGGTCGACCTGACCAAAACGCTCGAACGGATTGCCCGCGGCGAACGGATGCACTTTCACGACGATGGCACCACGTATCACAATCACGAACGCCATTTGCCGCAGCAGGCCGCAGGCTACTACACGGAGTACGTGCATCCGACGCCGCATCTAGGAGGTCCGGGTCCGCAGCGCGTCGTGACGGGCCGCCATGGCGAAATCTACTACACGCCGGATCATTACCGCACGTTCGTGCGCCTGCCATGAAATCGCCCTCCACGACACTGCCGGCTGGCTTTCGGTTTGTCGACGATCCGACAGCCTGGACTGACGCCGGCGCACAGACCGTGCGAATTCCGCGCGGCGTGCGCGGCAAGCGTGCTCTGTTGGCGGAATATGTCCGTCAGCTTCGCCTGCCCGGCTACTTTGGCTGGAACTGGGACGCGCTGGATGAATGCTTGCGAGATCTGCATTGGCTCCCCGACGTTCGGCGCATTGCGCTCGTCCACGAGGGACTCCCGCTACGCCGCGGTTCGCACGGCCGCCACACCTACGTGCAACTGTTGCGCGATGCAGTCGACCGCCTGGGCGGCTGGCGAGGAGCATGAACTAATCGTGGTCTTCCCCGCAGATGCGCGCGACGAAATCGTCAGCCTGCTGGCCACTACTTCGTAAGGAAGCGGTGAACGGTCGTTTGGCGATACGTTTCACCCGGCTTGAGCACCGTCGAGGGGAAGCTGGGTTGATTCGGCGCGTCGGGATAGTGTTGCGTCTCCAGGCACAACGCGGCATGTTGCTTGTAGCCGCCATTGATTGGATCGCCGTCGAGGAAGTTGCTGGTATAGAACTGGATGCCCGGCTCCGTGGTGAGGATTTCCATCACGCGTCCGCTCTTGGGCTCTTCCACTTCAGCCGCGAAGGCCAGCCGGCCGCCCTGCTCGCGCAGCACGTAGCAGTGATCGTAGCCGCCCGGCGGCGGGCCTTTCTTCAACTCGGCGATGCGTTCGCCGATGGCGTGCGGCTTGGTGAAGTCCATCACCGTCTTTTCGACCGGCAGCAACTTGCCGCTTGGGATTCCGTCGTTGTCGACGTCGACAAAGCGGTCGGCTGCCAGCGTCAGCCGATGGCCCAGGATGTCGCCCGAGCCGGCGCCGGCCAGGTTCCAATAGGCGTGGTTCGTCAGGTTCAGCACGGTCGGCTTGTCGGTCGTGGCCGTATAGTCGATCCGCAGTTCGTTATCGTTGGTCAGCGTGTAGGTGACGGCTACGTCCAGGTTGCCGGGATAGCCGCCATCGCCGTCGGGGCTGCGGAGCGTGAAACGCACGCCGGGGCCATTGCTGCCACCGGTCACGGTCTCGGACTTCCATACAGAGCGATCGAAGCCCCGCGCGCCGCCGTGCAGATGATTGGCGCCGTTGTTCGTAGCCAGTGTGTAGGTGTTGCCGTTGAGCGAGAACTTGCCTTTCGCAATCCGATTTGCATAACGGCCGGTCGTGCAGCCGAAATAAGCCTTGTGGGCTTCGTACTTGTCGATGGTGTCGAAGCCGAGCGTGACATTCGCCAGCTTGCCATTGCGGTCGGGCACTTCCAGCGCCACGAGCCGGGCCCCGTAGTCGGTAAGCCTGGCCACCAGGCCGTGGGCATTGGTCAGAGTAAAGAGTTGCACGGGCGTTCCTTCTGCGGTTTTGCCAAATGATTCCGTCAGGGTCGACGACGTTTTGACCGTGGACACTTGGACAAGTTTCTGGCACGAGCAAGTCAGCAGCATGCAAAGTGCGGCGAGCGAAGTCAAGCGAACGCGCTGAGCCCGAAACGTGTGGTTTGAGAAGCTGGAAATCATCGGTGCGGACCTCGGAGCTGAGTGGCGTGCGTGGGAAGGGCTCGATCGGCGATTGGCCAAGTCATCACAAGCTGCTGGACGTCATGCACGCGTGGAACTTGGCAGGCGTCGTGAACCAAACAATGTCGCCAATGTCGGGCTCGCGTCCAAGTTGGGACCGTTCGGAGCAGATGCGTGAAATCGTCCCGTCTACGTCCGATGACCAGGGTTTGAACCCGCCCTTGTTATCGGGCACACCCGCTTCGACGATGCCGGCAGCGAGTAGATAACGCAGAAGCGCTAATGTCACTACCTCGGGGTGCGGGTAACGAGCCTCTTTTACCTGCCGTAGGATCGACCAGAGACCGACGTAATCGTCCTCGCACTCGACCAAGATGCGTTCGAGCAGGTCGGTTTCTTTATGGAGTAGCATGTAAAACCTAAATGAACTTGACCTTCCTGACAGGTATGCCGGGGATATTGACGTCGATCGTCGGCGGTCCCGTCTTCGACAGGCGGTGCCGTCTTCGACATCGGACACATTCCAACCGTTCCGCCGCCTGGTAATCGAAATAGGTTGGGATGAGTGGTGCCAGAGATAAGTGTTGCGCCTTTCTTCAGATCATCGAACATGTCTTGCGCGTCCCGCAAGTCGCCTGCGACTTCTCGAATGTCCGGACTGCTGCCCGGCGGGCCAATCGGCAACCCGCCCGGCATCAAGATGCTCTGGAGCACGCGGATTTCCATCGGCCGTACATTATTTTAATGTCGCCGTCTAACGAACGCCAACTCGGATCGCTCAGTAGGCTCGATCGGTGATTCTACTGCGCGCATTGGCGTGGAGCTAGAATCCCTGATCGAAGGTATTCGTAATACCTACTCGGTGTCGCACGCGACGAAAACGGTGCACGCAAAGTGCCCTATGCGCTGGCCCTCAGGGAGCCGCCACGCCGACCAGCAGGTTGCCGTCGGTGCGCCAGGGATCGCCCTCGCCGTTGCGCCCTTCGTGCATCTTCTGAAAATCGGGAATCGTATACGTTTCGTTCAACAGGCCCGTTTGCTCCCAGTCGTGGATGAGCCGGTCGCGTTCGACGTCAATGTCCGGGGCCGTATGATGCGTGATCTGCCCGGTGGTGTGACTCAGGCCCACGCGTTCGTCGTACGTGGCCGAACCGACCCACACGGGCCGACCGTCGGGATCGACTTTCTCGGATTGCCAGAATCGCACGTGGTTGCGTTTGCGGGGATCGTCGCCCACCGGTTTCTCGAAGGCCAGCAGCTCTTTGTGTCCCTGGAAGTACAGGCTGCTCACCGGCGCGTCGTCGTACGGTCGCTTGAGCACCGTGGCTTCGGCAATTTCCAGGCAACTGCGCAAGGTCAGTGGATCGGCCGGACACCATTTTGCGGCGATCATGATCTTTTTGAGTTGTGTCTCGGTGCCGATCAGCGCCACGTTCAGCGGGTCGCCGGGAATGCCGGCGCCCGTGTAGGTAATGGTGGGAATGTCGTCGAGCGTCGGATGCTTTCGCGAGTAACGACGCCAGGCCGCCGGCGCGAAGACATAGGCCACGGCCGTGTAGACAATCACGACCGCAGTCAACAGCGTCATCCAATGCCAGCGTTCGAGTTTCATGGCTGATTCCGCAGGCACAGGAACGAAACGACTGAAAGGGCGAGAGTCTGATTTGACCCCACCCGATGCGAGCTGTAAAGCTGCCGATTGGACGGAACATCGTTCCGCCGACGAATCGAGAGGCCGGCCGTAAGTGATTGAGGGTCGCTGTTTTCCATTGCAGCCAGCAAGCTGCGAACCGGGCTCATCGCCGGCAGTTGCCATTGTGATTGCAGCGGGGCTTTGGTACACCCTCGCGGCGCGAAGCTTGAATGCATGTGGACTTCGCCCGTGCAAGCTCCCAGCCGCCGAGGAGTCAGAAAGCCATGTTTGCTCGCAAATCGTTCGTCATGCTGGTGCGCCATTGGGCGAGCGCGGTGGCCGTGCTTGTCCTGGCCTCGGCCTGTCTGGCGCAGAGCGAGACGCCCGCCGTGCCGGCCCAGGCTCCAATGGGCAACGTCGATGCTCGGCTCAGTCGCATTTACGTGCGGATTGGCAGGTTGGGTTGGGACCACGAGCACGCCGCCGAAGGAAGGCTGCTGGGAGGCAACGTTCGGCTCGGGGCGAGCGAGAATGCGGGCGAACTGGTCTTCGATGCGGCGTCGTTCATCGCCGACACGCAGGACTGCGCGAGGCGAGTTCGCTCTGCCGGGCACGATTCACGACACGATCCGCGAGAAGATTACCGAGCAGATCTTCGGACCCCTGGGGCTGGACGCCGATCATTTTCCGCAAACCGTTTTCCGGGTTCAATCGGCAATGCCGACCGGCGCCCCGCGGGCCGATGGCGGTGGTGAGTATCAGTTCGTTGGTGAGCTCTCGTTGCGCGGTGCGACTCGCCCCTTGCGAATCATGGTCTTTGTCGAGCCGGTCAACGACTTGTGGCGGCTGCGCGGCGAGAGCCAGCTCAAGCTGAGTGATTTTGGCATGCATCGTCCGACAAAAGCCATGCATCTGCCGACGGAGAAGCTGTCGAAAGCCCCCGAGGTTCTGGTCATCCACGGCGATCTGTGGATGCATCGTTGAGGCCGTGATCCGTTGCCGACCGAAACTTGGGGCCCGCCAGTTCGCTCGCCCCGGGTGGGGGAGCAAAGCGGGATGGCCGCCCACGCATTGCCGCTCGTCCGCCTGGTTCAGATCCGGTCGTTCCGAGGTCAAACGCCTCGTAAAACGCCGTGGTACCGATCGAGCGCCGAATCGTTCCAGGCTCGGAACGTCGGTCGGAAACCACGGCGAATCAGGGGAATACCCGACCTTTTCGACCATGAGTTGCGGGGACTGTCCGTCGAGACCGAGCACTGCGGGCAGCAGGAAACGGCTGTGTCCTGGCCAGCGGCAAAGCGTCGGTAGGGCCAGCCCGTTCGGGTGCCTGGCAGGTCTGCACAGAATCAAGATTCGTGCCTCATGGTCCGGGCACGGCCGATTGGTCCTTGAAGCTGGGCAATTCGTAGGGTGTCTTCGAGCTTGGCGCTGTGCACTAAATCGCGGTAAAAGCCCAATAGCGGCAGGTCTCGCAAAGCTCAACGACACCCTGCTGGCTGAAAACTGATCGGCCGGGATGACCAAGAGGGTTGCGTTTACAGTTCGTCGTCCCCTATGCTACAGGAATTAGGAGTCTGCCTTCGCGCCGCACACCACGCCCTGGCAGCTATCCGGCCGACTGCGCACATGAAGTGAAGGCGTCATGAAGATGTCGAGCGCGACCGCGAGCAGAGGTCAGACAGGATTAGCGTCTTTGGAATCGCTTGAAATAGTCGAGGTCCACGACCGTCGCACGCGCGACCAGTTCGTGAAGCTCCCCTGGACCATCTACCAGGACGACGCGCAGTGGGTGCCGCCACTGCTGTTGGAACGCAAAGAGTTCCTCAACCCGCGAAGCACCCGTTTTTCTTGCATGGGGCGGCCACGTTGTTCCTGGCGCTCCGCGGGGGGCGGCCCGTCGGGCGCATCCTGGTGAGCGACGATCCGCGCTATAACGAGATTCATGGCACGAACCTCGGTTGCTTCGGCATGTTCGAATCAATCGACGACTGCCAGGTGGCGCATGGGTTGCTGGATGCGGCGGCTCAATGGTTGCGCGATCGCGGCCGCACGCAGATCATGGGGCCCATCGACTACTCGACCAATTATTCCTGTGGGCTGCTGATCAACGGCTTCGACACCCCGCCGCGGATCTTCATGAACCACAATCCGCCCTATTACGCCGGCCTGCTGGAAAGCTGGGGTCTGGGCAAGGCCAAGGATCTATACGGCTGGTGGTTCGTTATTGACGACCATCTGATCAAGAAGTTCAGCCGCCTGGCCGCCCGTATTCGCCGTCAGGGAAACGTCCATCTGCGACCCTTCAACTTGAAGGACAAGAAAGCCGAGATCTTGCGCTGCAAGGAGATCTACAACCACGCCTGGGAGCGCAACTGGGGCTTCGTGCAGATGACCGATCCGGAGTTCGACTACTTCGCCAAGGATCTGACGATGCTGGTCCCTCCTCAGTTGTTGCAGTTTGCCGAGATCGATGGCGAAGTCGCCGGCTTCTCGTTGACGCTTCCCGACTTCTACGAAGCCATTCGGCCCTTGAATGGCCGGTTGTGTACCTGGGGATTCCCCGTGGGCCTGGCTCGTTTCCTTCGCAATCGGCGGCACATCAAGACGGTGCGTTTGCTCGCCTTGGGCGTGCTCGACAAGTTCCGCCGGCGCGGCATCAGCGAGCTGCTGATTCTCAAGGCCGCCGAAACGACCCTGGAATTGGGCTACACGGGAGCCGAACTCGGCTGGACGCTCGAGGACAATAGTCTCATCAACAACACCATCGAGGCGGTCGGCGCCCGCCACTACAAGACCTTCCGCATCTTCGAAAAGAATCTCATTCCGACGCCGTCGAGCCCCGCTTGAGCAGCAGGCCGACTCAACGCAGGTGGCGTTCCTGGCGACGGAACTCGGCGGCGAGTAGATCTTCGAGAAACAATCGGTGCTCCGTTGCAGCGGGCGGATCGATTTGCATCCGGGCACATAGCGCCGCCAGCAACCGGCTCACGATCTCTTGCTGTGGGGCCGAACTCAGAGTCGCCCAGCGTTCGAGCGTTCGTTCCACCGCCTCGAAATCGTTCGGCCGCAGCCGGCCGAGTTTGGCGTGATCGAAACGAAACTTCGCTTCGGCCGCCGTCCTTTCGGCGAGTTGCTGCCGCACGCCGCTCAGCTCCTCGGGCTGGTCGCTGACGACGATCGTGCCGGCCACCATGTCGCCGAAACGCTGCGACTGCGGCGACACGACCGGCACGATCCACAACAGCGGAATGTGGTCGGCGACGCGAAACAGGTTGCGGAGGATGATGCTCCCCGAGTCGAGGGCAAAGCCGTTGGTCTTCACCACGCGAATCTTGCAGGCCCGCTTGCCGAACGTCTGCCCGCGCAGGAACAGCTCGCTGGCGCCAAAGTACAAGAAGCCCGCCAGGCCCATCACCAGCGTGGCGATGCCCACGAAGTACATGACCACGGTGTTGGGCTCGCGCTGCGCGTCGTCGCCCAGCGATTCGTTCAATTTCCGCAGGAGATCGTTGACCACGTCGCTCGCCGCGGCGGCGAAGATCAGCAGCAGAATCCAGGCGACAAACACCAGAAACGCTACTATGATGCTATCGATTAGCCAGGCGACGAAGCGCGTCCCCAACCCGGCCGCGCGATACTCGACCTGCACGTTCTCGGGCGTCTCGTAACGTAGCGTTTGCGACATGGAGAGTTTCTGAGTAGCGGCAGAGAATTCCCGGGCTAACGCCCCGGGGCTCGGACGGTCGCGAACCCGAAGCGATACACGGGGATGATTCGAGTATGAGCGGTTTCGTGGCCCGCAACAAGTCTACCTGGGACGAGTTGGAACAGCTCGTCAAGAAGGCCCAGCGTTCGCTCCGCCGGATGACGCCCGAAGAGCTTGGCCGGCTCGACGTGCTCTATCGCCGCACCACCATTCACCTGGCTCAGGTTTCGACTCGCAGCAGTGATCGGCGTTTGACGCAGTACCTGAACGACCTGACGGTAGCCGCACACAGCTTGATTTACCTGCCGCCACGACGAGGGCTGTTTGACGGGCTGCGGTTCCTGCTCATCGAAGGCGTGGCCCGTTCGATTGCCCGCAACTGGCGCTGCCACGCGATCTCGGCCGCGCTGCTGATTGGCGGCGCGCTGCTGGCCTATTATGCGTCGCTCTCCGACCCCTTGGCCGCCTATGCGTTGTGGCCCGCCGCGGACGAGCGGCAGCCCGGCTCGACGCGCGACCAATTGCTCGAAGCTCTGCGCCACGGCCGCGAAGATTCCAGCGGTCAGAAGTTCTTCTTCGGTTCGTTCTTGTTCTCCCACAATCTGAAGGTGGGGCTGCTGGCGATGGCGACCGGCGTGCTGGTCGGCCTGCCGACGGTATTTTTGATGCTCTATAACGGCATGTTGCTGGGAGTGTTTGCCGCAATTCACGAACGGGCCGGCATCGATTCTGAAATGTGGGCCTGGATTCTGCCGCACGGCATCACGGAATTGTTCGCAATCGTGTTATGCGGCGGCGTGGGTTTCATGTTTGGCCTGGCCGTATTGGCCCCTGGCCATCTGACGCGGGCCGAAGCCCTGCGGCGCCGGGCGCGAAGCCGGCGTCACCGTGTTCGGGGCCGCAGGCATGCTGCTGCTGGCGGCGGTCATCGAAAGCTATTTGCGCCAGAGCCACCTGTCGACCGCGGCCCGATTCAGTTTTGCCGCCGCCACGGCCGTATTCTGGCGCTTGTCGTGCTGCACGGCTTCCTGCGCGAACGCGGCCGCGCACGACCTCGATAGGTCGCTCAGAGCAGATTGCGGCCGCGCAGTTCGATGAACCGGTTGACCAGCGGCACCGTCAGTCGGCCTGGTTCGACGTCGAGCACGAACACCCCGCCGTGACGCAGCGATTGAATGGCCTGCTGCCGTTCGCGCAGCAACCGGAACGTGACCGCCTTGCGGGCCCCGTCGTTCAGCGACGCGACCGGTTCGCGGACGACGCGGTCGAGCGCCGGCGTACGCAGAGCGGCCAACAGCACGACGTGCCGCTGCTTCAATCGCGCCAGCGAAGCTCGAAACCGCTCGGATGTTTCCACGTCGGCCACGTCCGAAAGCACCACGATCAGCGAGCGTTTGGCTTGCCGGGTTTGCAGCGTCGAGAACATCGGCCCGAAATCCGTCTCGCGGAATTCCGACTGTGCGTCATAAACGCTCTCGGCCAGCGATTGCAACGCCGACATGCCGGCCATCGGCGGCAGATAGGCCCGCAATTCGTTGTCGTACAGCCCGAGTCCGCAACGGTCGCCGCTCTGCAAAACGGTGCGGGAAAGGATCAAGGCCGCATCGATCGCACAGTCGAGCTTCGTCCCCCGATCCGAGTCGGTGCCCATCAATCGACCGCAGTCGACAAGCACCATTACGTCGCGGTGGCGTTCGATCTGGAAGCGGCGCACGACCGGCCGCCGCAAGCGGGCCGTGGCACGCCAGTCGATGCGCAGCGGATCGTCGCCTTCGCGATATTCGCGCAGCGATTCGAACTCGGTTCCTGAGCCTTCGCGTCGTGCGCGGGTCGCTTTGTCAAGCAAGAGCATTTCGGCTCCCTGGTCTTTGAGCAATTCGTCGCGCGACCAGAATTTTTCGGGCAACACCTTGATCGCGCCAGCCTGGGGGAACATACGCTGGACCTCAATGAGTTGCCATGGTCCCTGCAGCCGGATGCAGATCGCCTCGAAGCGATGCAGCCCGCGGATCGGAATGCGAAATTCCTGATCGAGCAACGTCGGCTGGCCGACCGGGCTCAGCACGAATGGTAGTTCCAAGTACCGCGGCAAGGCGGCGGCAGGGACGACGTCGCGCAGCCAGCCGGCCAGCGGTTCCGAGCCACCGCTGATTTCCCAGCGCACCTTGAACGGCAGGTTCCGGCCTACGACCGACTGCAATTCGCGACGAACTTGCAGCTTCGCCAACTGCCGCCAGACGGTGCGGGCTTCGTATCCGGCAGCGGCGGCCACGCCCAGTCCATAGAGCACGATCAGTCCCAGCAGCAGGGCGTGCGGAAACACGAAGTAGATCGTGGCCAGCGCCGGGATTGCCGCGGCAATCCACAGCAGGCGGGGCCCGGGACGGATCATGGCTCGCGGACCATTGGGGGTCATCGCGGCACTTCCACGGCTTCCAGAAGCTGAGCCAGCACTTCGTCGGTCGTGGTGCCTTCGAGTTCGGACGTCGCAGTCAGAACCACGCGATGCCGGAGCGCCGGCAGGAAGGCTGTTTGGATGTCGTCGGGCGTAACGAAATCGCGGCCCGCGAATCGCGCCAGACCCTTTGGCGCCCATCAGCAGCATCAGGCCCGAGCGCGGGCTGGCGCCGACGGCGAGCGAATCGTCCTGGCGGGTGGCCGTCAGGAGTTGCTGCACGTAGTTGATGACTTCGTCGCGGACGTGCGTGGCCCGAATCGCCTGCCGGGCGGCAATGATCTCCGGCGGCGAGACGACCACCTGCACTCCCATCTTGCGCGGATCCGACAGTGCGCCGGTGGCATGATGATCGCGCAGCACGTGCCGTTCTTCTTCGGGCGACGGGTAATTGACCCGCACCTTGAACATGAAGCGATCCAGCTGCGCCAGCGGCAGCGGATAGGTGCCTTCCTGTTCGATCGGGTTCTGCGTGGCGAACACGATGAACGGCTCGGGCAGCGGACGCGTCACGCCGTCGTGACGTGACGGCCAGCTCTTGCATGGCTTCGAGCAGGGCGGACTGCGTGCGGGCCGAGGCTCGGTTGATTTCGTCGGCCAGCACGAAACTGGCGAAGATCGGCCCGGGGCGAAACTCGAAGGCATCGGCGCCCTGCCGGAAGATCGACCGAGCCGGTGATGTCGCCGGGCAACAGGTCGGGGGTCATCTGAATGCGGCGGTAATCCAGGCTCAGTGCGGCGGCGATGGTCCGCACCAGCAGCGTCTTGGCGACGCCGGGAGGCCCTTCCAGCAGCACGTGGCCGCTCGAAAACAACGCCGCCAGCGCGAAGTCGACGACTTCGTCCTGGCCGAAAACGACTTTGGCAATTTCGGCGCGAATGGATCGGTAAAGCTGGTCTAGAGACAAGCGGAAATTCCTTGTAGTGCGCGAAGAGCTTCTTGCTCGGAACAGGCTGGGCCGCGATCGTACGCAGAGTTCAATTGGGTCACGGCTGCCTGGAATCGCCGGGCGTCGGTGGGCGACCGCCGGGCCAGAGCCGAGGCGATATTCTCCGGGGTCGACTCGCCGGGCGATAGCCCCAGCCGTTCGCCGAGCGAGCGTAGCGCGCCGCCGCGGACTTCCGACAGCACGAACAATCGACTGTCGCGTGCGCCTTGGAAGAAGCGAGCCATGGCATCGACGTATTCCAGGATCGTGCGCCGCGAGGGGGGCACGATCTCCAGCGGCGGTCCCAAGACGACGGCTCGCCGCCAGATGAGCAGCGAAACGAATACCAGGGCAGCCAACGCGCCGACCGCGTATTGGCGCTGGGTGAGCAGCCAAAACGGATTTCCCCGCACGGAAAGACCGTGGTAGAACTCGTCGAACACGACGCGGCGGCCGCCCTGGGCCAGTAGATCGTAGGCGAAGACGGCGTTGTCGTCGTGCGCCAGGCAGGAGTTCATCAGTCAGCGCCGGTTCGGCGAGCACGATGATCTCCCCCTTGCCACGGCGGAACGAGGCCGCCAGAGTGCGTGGCTCGTCACTTTCGTCGGCACGTGCTTCGAGCAGCCCGGAGGCTTCTTTCGGTTCGGCCAGCTCCAGCCGTCGCTGGGCTTCGGCGGGCAGATACAGGTGGGCCACGCGGGCCGGATCGAGCGGAAACGTCCCCGTGACGCTCGTGGCTACGGTGGCGCATTCGAACGTTCGCGGCTGCCAGGCGTCTTGCCAGGTCTGTCGCATTCTCTCGCGAATCCTTCGCCGGCGCTCGCTGTCCGTCGCGGATTTGTCTTCGTCCTGGTCGTCGACCGGTTTCTGCTGCTCAACCGTCACTCCCTCGACGCCGAGCACGTCCAGCAGCTTGGCTGCCTGAGTCGTCTTGGGCTTGGTTTCGTGAAATCCGCGTTCGGGGGGCGCGAAGACGGGGGCCGCGACGATCCGTCCGCCGGCTTCGACCCAACTCAGCAACCGCTCCAGGTAGGCCGGTTCGGTCGCCACGATGCCGGCGTCGGGTACGAGCAGGACCAGGGTTGTCGAGGCAGGCAAATCGGCTTCTGGTGGACCGGTGCGCCGCTCGACTTTGACGCCTGATTCGCCGAGAAGTTCGAACACGGCGCGAAAGCCGTTCCAATGCGTGCCGAACGAATCGGTGGCACGGCCGCCCGAATCGGGCGAGTCAAGGATCTTGAGCACATTAAAGCCGATCGAGGCTACCGTCACGATCACGGCAGCGATGATTGCGTTACGCGCCGTGAACATGGGCTCTCCCTCGGATATGCAGGCAGACCGCTTCGTGCGCCAGGCGGCAGACGGCATAGTCCGCCTGGACGCATTGCTCCTCGCCGTACCAGGTGCGATCGATCAGGTCGACGAAACGGCGCAGCGATTCCGCCACGCTGGGGTGCCGTTGGTAGCGCCTGAGCAGTTCGCGGTTGGTCGTGCCGGGCCGGTTCGGTTTGTCTTCGAACTTCTCCAAGCACAGCACATCGGCCCGGAACAGCAAGCGAACGGCCGTGATGTAATCGCCTTGAGCAGCCGCGGCTTCGGCCTGACGTTCGAGTTCAGCCGGGTCGAGTCGGGCGTTTCTCGTGTCGTGTTCCAGCCTGGCCTTGCGGCGTGGCGCCTGCACGGCTTGCACCAGTGAGTACAAGATGTGCCAAACGAGCAGCGCCAGGATCGCCGTCAGCGCGACGATGATCGACCATTGCAAGACCGCGGGCAGCCCTGCGGTGAGTTCGAACAACCAGGCAAAAGGCGCCAGGATCCAGCCCAGCACTTCCCAGCATGCGTCCAGCAACCAGTCGAGGTTTTCCGAGCGGGACTGCAACTCGTAGTCAGGCCGGGCCACGATCTCCGCCGCTTTGCGACGGATTTCGTCGGTGGCGGGCTGTGTTACGCCGACGCTTCCGTTCACGACACGTCACTTTCTCTCTTGGGAACTCGATCGAAGGAGCGGAAGCGGCATCAACCTTGCTCGACCGACTGGGCCAGCATCTCCAAGTCGTAGTTGTCGAGTTTGCTCCGGCAAGAGAAATAGAGGATCGTGATGGCGCTCGAGGCGAAGGTGGCCAGCGCGGCCCCGATCACGGTCTGGACGATCAGTTGCACTTGCGGTTGTGGAATGAGTGCGCCGCTACCGCCCAACGCAAGGTTGATCACGAAAATGATCAACCCCAGCACAAACCCCTTGAGCATTTCCCCCATCATCAAGTCTTTGCTGCGGCCCAAGGCTGCCGAGCCCGAAATGCCCTCCAGCACGACAACATGCTGGGAAAGCATGAACCAGAACGCAAAGATGATGCCGGGGATGAGGCACAGGATTATGCCGCCGTAGATCGCGAGAAACATCAGGATCGACGTCCACACCATGCGAGGCCAATAACGCAGACCGTGTTTGAGGCAATCGCCCAAGTTCGTCGGGCACAACATGTAGGCCGAGGCAATCCCATAGATCGTTGCACCGTTAACTAGCGGCGAGAGCACGACTAACATGACCAGGGAGCTGCCGACGACGAGCATGTACAACCCCGGGTGTTCCTGCAAAACGCGCCCGTCGCCGGCTCTCAGGCCGGGAGTAACCGCGTCCACTACCAGACCGAAGATCAGTTGCACGGGAATCAGCGTGACGGCGGAAATCGAGAGCAGCAGGCCCAGATGGTCCTTGAGCACCTTCACGGCGGTGTCGAGAATCGCCCCGATGCCCATGTAGCCAATCGGATATTGCATGATCCACCCCTCGATCGGAAAGACAAGGACGTCCGGGAGAACTCGCCCGGCGCATGCCGAGCGTGCGGCAGGACTCTGCCATGATGCCGTCTGGGGTGGCAAGATGCAATCGGTTTTCAGGCCAGGAGATTGGCTTTGACCCGGTAACGCGGATCAGGGAATCCCCGGGCTCACGCCCGGGGCTCGGAGCGCTCGGAGTGCATGATCGGCCCTGACGTTTCGAACCAGCGCCTACCGCGGCGAAGTCTCCAGCGATGCGGCAGGAGCCGGACCGCCGGCGCATTGCTCGGCATAGGCCGGGCTGATCGCACGCAGCTCCTCGGCCACGGCGTCGACCGTGTAGCGGATCTGCTCGGGCGTATGGTTCGACGTCAGGAAGAACCGCAAGCGGGCGGCCCGCTCTTCCACGGCCGGATAGCAGGATCGGCTGCACGTTGACGCCGCGCCGCCCCAACGCCCGCGACAATTGCAGGCAATGCACCGAGTTGCCCAAGATGATCGGCACCACCGGCGAATCCTTGCTCATGCCGGTGTTGAGATGCTGCTTCTTGGCCAGGTTCAAGAACAGCCTGGCCCGCTCGTGCAGCCGGGCGACGCGTTCCGGCTGCGCTTCGAGCAGCCGGAGCGAGGCCAGCGCGGCCGCGGCGTTCGAAGGCGAAATGCCCACGCTGTAAACGAAGCCGGGGGCCGTGTACTTGAGATACTCGACGACGGCCTTGCAGCCGGCGATGTAGCCGCCGCAACTGCCGAACGACTTGCTCAGCGTCCCCATCCACAGGTCGACGTCGTTGGGGTCGACGTGGAAGTATTCGCCGATGCCGCGCCCGTGCGCGCCGAGCACGCCGATGGAATGGGCCTCGTCGACCATCAGGAAGGCCTTGTGCTGCTTCTTGACCTGGATGAACTGCGGCAGGTCCGAGATGTCGCCGTCCATGCTGTAGACGCCTTCGATGGCGATCAGCACGCGGCGGTATTCGCCGCGCAGGTCGGTCAGCAACTGGTCGACCGTCGCGCCAATCGTTATGCGGGAAGGCCGCCGCCGGGCGCCGGAGAGAATGCAGCCTTGGATGATGCTGTTATGCGCCAGGGCGTCGTGCAGGATCAGATCGCCGGGGCCGAACAAGTGGCCGATCGTAGTTTCGTTGGTCGAATGGCCGCCGACGTAGACGATGGAATCTTCGGTGCCGATGAATTCGGCAATTGCCCGCTCCAGTTCGCGATGCACGGTCTTTTCGCCCGAAACCAGCCGGCTGGCCGAGACGCTGGTTCCGTAACGGTCGATGGCGTCCTTGGCGGCCTGGGCCACCACCGGATCGCCCGACATGCCGACGTAGTTGTAGCTGGAGAAGTTGATCAGCTCGCGGCCGTCGATCATGCGTCGTGTCGTTGGTCACGCGCTGATGGACGTTGAAGTACGGATTGCCCAGCCCCGAGGCCTCGAGCATTTCCAGGTTCTGCTTGAGCGTGATGTATTCCTTGAAGCGATCGAAGCGGTAATCTTCGGCCGGAATCTCGGGCCGGCTGTCCGGCTTCGTCGGCCTTGGAGGCCTTGCCAGATGATTCTCGACGGCATCGACGACGTCGCGGCAGGTTTCCAATTGCGGTAGCAACTCTTCCGGAAACCGGCCGCCGAAGCGCTCTTCGATGGCCGCCAGGATCTCCATCCGTTCCAGGCTGTCGAGGCCAAGTTCCAGAATGCTGGTATCGAGCGTCAGCCCGCGCGCCCGCTCTTTGGCGATGCGATGCACTTCTTCCAGCACCTGTTCGGCGGTGGTTCGCTTCTTGCCCAGCAGCTTGCCGGCGCCGTTGGCTGCCGGCCGGCGCGGTCGGTGCACTCGGCCGGTTCTCAGATGGCTTCGGCCGCGGCTGCGGGCGTCGGAATCTTCGATCGCCCGGCGGGATTACGCTTCCAGCGCGGCCATGGCGTCGCTCGTGGCATCCCAGGCGGCGACGACCTCCAGCGAATCGTCGACGAAACGCGTTGCGGCAGGCGTGCCGCTGGATCTTGCCGCTGGATGTTTTGGGAATGCTGTTCGAGCGGATCAGCCGGATGGAGTCGACCGGCAGCTCATGCTCGCGCGACACGTCGCGGCGAATGGCTTCGAACACCTCGTCGACTTCGCTCGACTGATGACGTTCGATCTCGTAGATGATCACCAGCCGGGCCTGGTCGTCCACTTCGACGCTCAGCGCCGCGCCGCAACTGGGCCGGATGGCCGGATGGCACTTCTCGACCGTCAACTCGATGTCGTGGGGATAGTGGTTCAGGCCGTGGATGATGATCAGGTCCTTGAGCCGACCGGCGACGAACAGCTCGCCGTCCTGGAAGAAGCCCAAGTCGCCGGTGCGCAGGAACGGGCCTTCGCCCGATGTCGGCCAGCCGTGCGCCGAAAGTGTGTTCGTTCTCCTCGCGGCGGCGCCAATAGCCTTGCGCCACGCTGGGCCCTGAGACCCAGATCTCGCCGACGTCGCCATCCTGGCAGCGCGTGCCGCTTTTCCGGATTGACGATGACGATCTTCTGATCGAGGAATGCCTGGCCCGAGCCGACCAGCCGGCGGGCGCTGTGATCGCGTGGCGGGCACGATTTGCACGTCGCCATTGTCGATGCTCTTGGCGTCGAACGTGCGCACGACCGGCGCGTTGGCCTTTGAGGCCGCCGGAGACCAGCAGCGTGGCTTCGGCCAGGCCGTAGCAGGGATAAAAGGCTTCGCGGCGGAAACCGCAGGGCTCGAACGTTTCGGCGAAGCGCTCGAGCGTTTCGGCGCGGACCGGCTCGGCGCCGTTGAACGCGATCGCCCAACTGCTCAGATCGAGCTTGGCCCGCTGCTCGGGCGTGATCTTGCGAACGCACAGATCGTAGGCGAAGTTCGGCCCGCCGCTGATCGTGGCCCGCGTGGCGCGAGATGGCTTGCAGCCAGCGGAACGGCCGCTGCAAGAAGCTCATCGGCGACATCAACACGTTGGGCCGCCCGACGAAGATCGGCTGCAGAATGCCGCCGACCAGCCCCATGTCGTGGTAGCTGGGGAGCCAGAACATGCCCATGCCAGAGCGCGTTAACTCGAAGGCATGCGAGATCATGCCGCAGTTGTGCAGCAGATTCTTGTGGCTGAGCATCACCCCCTTGGGCGTGCCGGTCGAACCGGACGTGTATTGCAGGAAGGCCAGCATGTCGGCGCCGATGCCCGGATCTTTCCAGGAGTTTTCCATCCCCTTGGGAAGCGTGTCGATGCCCAGCCAATGCATCTTTTGCAGCAACGGCGTTTCCACCAGCAGCGGCTGCACGCGTTCGTGAACGCTTTCCAGCGTCAAGGCCACGGCCGCTTCGGCATCGGCGGCAATGGCCTGGATGCGATCCAGCTTGCGATTCATGCGGGGCGGATAAGCCGGCACGGCAATCACGCCGGCATACAGGCAGCCAAAGAACGCGACAGACGAAGTCCAATCCGGCGGGAAACAGCAGCAGGGCCCGCTCGCCTCGCAACCCTTGTTCGTCCGAGCCAGGCGGCAATGGCCCGCGATCGGCGATCCAGCTCGGAAAAGCTCAGTTCCAGCTCTTCTTCTTCGCCGTCCACGAGGAAGCGATATGCCGGATCGGACGCCTGCTGCACGGCTCGCGAACGCAGGAGTTCGACAAGGGTGGGGGCGCCGTAGGCCGTCCCAGGTAAGAAATCGTGCTGCACGGCTTTCCATGCTCCAAAAAATAGGAAGGAATTGATGGCCTCGTGTTCGGCCAAAGACACACCCACCCTGCACGGGGTCGTGACCCCGCGGGCGGTACCGTCGAACAAAGCCCCTCAGCTAGCAACCTTCAAGCCACGCGTGTGCTTGGCGGTTGGCCTAACGACTAGAGCGAAATCATGAGGGACCTGTTACCCACTGGCGGCGTCCTGGAATCCGAGCAGTTCGGTGCCGCGGATTGGCCGGTGCGGACTCGCTGAGGCGAATTCGACCTTCTCATTCCGGCCGAAACCGTTGTGGCCCAGCTTCGCCCCGATGGCGGAATGCCACGGTTTCGCCAGCCGGCGTGCTCCGTGCAACGGCGTCAACGTTTCCGTAAACCCACTAGTCCCGACAGCTTAACAGGTTAACAAAGCCCTTTCAAACACCTTTTGTCCCGGCGGCGGCCGCTCATGGGCTGCCGCCCATGCTCCTTATCGGCCGGACAATCGGCTCGATCGGCTCAGATTTGCTCGTGCGGCCGCCGGCAAACAAGAAGGGAACCGCACATTCGGAAATACAGGCACAGAGCCCCGCAAACCCCTATCTTATAAACCTTTGTGCTTGCACAGTCTTCATCGGTTCAGGGCCGCTTGGCAGTCACTTCGGACGCCAGTTCATCGGTCGGGTGCTGCCGCAGCGGATAGCCGCTGCGTCGAGGCGGCTTATGATGATGCCCCGGCGGAACAAATCAACGACCACGAATCTCTCTCCGCGGCCGAGAGCGGCTGGCTTTCCCCATGACGACTACGACACCCGTTCGATTATTGATCCTGGGGGCACATCCTGACGATGCCGAATTCCACGCCGGCGGACTGGCAACCCTGTGGGCACAGCACGGCGGAACCGTAAAGATCGTCTCGGTCACCAACGGCGAAGCCGGGCACCACCTGATGCCGCGGACCAGCCTTGGTCGAGCGGAGACGCTCCGAGGCCGCGGCTGCCGCCGCACGGATCGGAGCTTCGAGCGAAGTCTGGGACTTTCCCGATGGCCGGCTCGAGCCGAGCTTGGAGTTGCGCTGGCAGATCATTCGTGAGATTCGCCGCTTCGCCCCGGACCTGGTGCTCACGCATCGCCCCTGCGACTACCATCCCGATCATCGGGCGGTTGGCCAGGCCGTACAGGATGCCAGTTACCTGGTTACCGTCCCCAGCCTGGTGCGCGAGGTTCCGGCCTTGAGCTGCGACCCGGTCGTCGGCTACATGCCCGATCGGTTTACGAAGCCGGCTCCGTTGCAGGGCGATGTGGTTCTGGACGTTGGCCCACAACTTGAAACGATCGTCGACATGCTGGCCTGCCACGAGTCGCAGGTGTTCGAGTGGCTGCCATTCAACCAGGGGCTGTTGGCCGATGTGCCGGCCGACCCCGTCGGGCCGTCGCCAGTGGCTGCGCGGCTGGATTCATGGAACGGTTGCGACCGCAAGCCGATCGCTATCGCCAAGAGTTGGTGGCCACGTATGGTCATGAGCGTGGATCCGCGGGTCGAGTGGGCCGAAGCCTACGAGATCAGCGAATACGCCGCGCCGCTCACGCCTGAATTACGGAGCAAGCTATTCCCGTTCATTTTCTAAGGGCTTCCGACTCGCGCAGCTTCACGCGCAGGGCTTCGCAAAGCTGCAACATCGTTTCCACGTCGAGCTCTTCGGCCCGGGTCGATTCGGTGAAGCCCATGGCGGTCGAGCACTTCGTCGACCTCTGGCTTTCCCAGCCGATCCTTGAATGCAGCCGATACCACGCTGCGCAGGAATTTGCGGCGGTGGAAGAACAGGCTCCGCACCGTGGTGTGGAAGAAGTCGGGATCAGGAATGCGAGCCCGCAGTTCAGGCTGCAACTCGATTTGCACGATGGCCGACGTTACCTTGGGCCGTGGCCAGAACGCCGTCGGCGGCAGGGTGCGGACGATCCGCACGCTGCACTGGCTTTGCATCCACACGCTCAAGGCCCCGTAGTCCTTCGTGCGCGGGCCGGCCACGATCCGATCGGCCAGTTCCTTCTGGATCGTGGCCGTCATCGTCACCGGCAGCGGTTCGGCGGACAGCAGGTTCGAGAGAATGGGCGTGGCGATGTTGAAGGGCAGATTCGCCACCAGCTTGAACCGCCGGCCGGGCTGGGCCGCCAGCCGGTCGCGCACCGTTTCGATCAGCAGATCGTTCAAGTGGTTCTTGTTCCGCAGCGCGTCCAGCTTCAATAGTGTCACGTTCTGAAAGTCGACCAGCTCCTCACTGGCCAGCAGGTGCATCTGCGGGTCGACCTCGATGCTGATGACCTCGGCCGCGGTCTGGGCCATGATGGCCGTCAGCGATCCGGTGCCCGTGCCTACTTCCAGCACCACGTCGCAGGGCTCCAGATGCGCCGCGTCGACCAGCACGCGGCAGCAGGTTCAAGTCGATCAGGAAGTTCTGGCCGTGCCGGGTCTTGGGCCGAATACCGACCTCGGCGAAACGCCGCATCAAGAACGACTGGGTTTGATTCTGCGATGGATTGGGCTGCATGGCGACCGCGTTGGGGGCAGGGGATGAGCAAATAAATTTTTTCTCGCCAGCCGCAGAGCGACTGTGGTGAGCATCGTAGGTTCGGCCGCTTCAGCCAATCTTGCCGACGCGCCGCAGGTAGGCCAGCACCTCGTCGGCCAAAACCTCGGGCGATTGCCGGGCGCCGGCAAGCGTGAGCTCCGGCCGCTCGGGCGGCTCGTACGGATCGTCGATGCCCGTAAAGCCCCGGATTTCTCCGGCGCGGGCTTTCTTATACAAGCCCTTCGGGTCGCGGGCCTCGCAAACCTCGAGCGGCACGTCGACAAATACCTCGATGAAGTCGCCGGCCCCGAGCACTCGCCCGCACCGCGTCGCGGTCTCTGCGATAGGGACTGACGAAGGCGGTCAGCGTGATCAGGCCGGCTTCGGCAAACAGCTTGGACACGGCGCCGATCCGGCGAATGTTCTCCTCCCGGTCCTGGGCCCCGAAGCCCAAGCCGAAGCGCCGCGCGAATTCTTCGCCGTGCAGTTTCTCGAGCATGGCCGGGCTGGCGTTCAAGCCCATGCCGCACGTTGTCGCCATCGAGCAGGAAGCTGTGGCAGCGCAACTCAAACAGCTTGTGGTCCACGCAGATTTGCCACCGTGCTCTTGCCCGAGCCGCTCAAGCCGGTGAACCAGACAACGCAGCCACGATGGCCGTGGAGCTGCTCGCGCTGTTGGCGGCTGACGCTGGGGTCGTGCCAGGTAACGTGGGTCTTTTCGGTCATGGAAGAAGTGGAGATTCGAATCGCGGTCGACAGTATCAGACGGTCGCTCGACCCCCGAATAGTAACCGACCGGCTCGCGGAAAAGAATGGCTCGCTTGGAGTGCCTTGCTGGGGTCGCTGGGGGACCAGGGTGCCTGCGGTGCGACCAATGGCCATGTGTTGATCGCGGGCTTTCCCCTGCAAATACGCTATTTCTAGGTGCTAAGCAAAGTTTGGCATGCCGGGTGCTAAGTCGTACCGTCAACATCGTTGACCATGATTTGCGGACGACGGATGAATAGCCCAATTCGGGCAGGAACCCGCTTAACAAGGAGTGAAGGGACATGAAAGCCATTCGACAATTCTCACTTTCGATCGCAGCTTCAGCGCTCATCGCCGGGTCAGGCTCAGGCCCAACTGGGCGGGGTTCTCGGCGGCGTTGGAGGCGTGGCTGGGCGGGCGGTCGGTGGCGTCGGCCAGGCCGTTGGAGGAGCGGGTCAGGCGGTTGGAGGTACTGTCGGCGGCGCCGTCAATACGGCGACGAATGCCGGTGCCGCAGTCGGGAACACCGTCGGAGCGACAGTGCATCCGGGCCTGGCCGGTCGGCCAGATGCCTGGCGGTACCAATATCACAACAACCAGTGGTGGTATTACCATCCGAACAATAGCTGGTCGACGTGGAACGGATCTGCCTGGAGCCCGTACGGCGGCGGCGTTGGCGCTGGTGTTGGTGTCGGCGGCGTTGGTGCGGGAGTTGGCGTCAACGGTGGTGCGTATCCCTACACGGCTGGCTATGGCGGCAACGCGTACGGCAACGGTTACAACGGTGGCTATTACGGCGGGAATGGCTATGCGAATCCGGGCGCCAATGTGGGCGCGAACGTCGGGGCGGCTGTGGGTGCGCGCCCGCTGCGGGCGTAGGCGCGGCAGTCGGCGGTGCGGTGCGCGGCCGCTAAGTAATTCATTGTGTCAGGTACCGCGAACCGTAAATGAAGCGGTAGTGAAGAGATCAGAGTGCGCGAAGCCGGTCACCCCCAGGGCCGGCTTCGTTCTTGTATTGCCACATCGATCGCAGTTGATCGAACGCAGTTGTCTTTCAATCGTCGCTCAAGCCAGCCAGTTCGCAGAGCGCGGCATTGGCCACCGGTTGCGGGCAACTCCAAACCAGAAAGAACAGCGCCTCGCGGCACCAGCGTCCGGCCGGATGACCTTGAACGTAGCCGCTCCCTTTGGCGGCGGTCAGCGTGGCTTGCGTCGAACGCAGCGCCAAGCTGTTGGCTCGGGCTCGCACCTCTTCGTTCGAGCAGACCGGTTTCCCGTCAGCCAGCGCCAGCAGGTCGGCTTCGAGCGCTCGATGTTCGTTTCGCAAGCTCTCGGCTGCGGCTTGCAGATTCACTCGGTTCGCCGCTTCGCGGTCGAGAAATTCAATCGCCGCGCTCGCCAGGCCCACGGCCAAAGCCGAAGTGGCCAACCCGCCCGTGCCGGTGCCGGATCGACCGGTCATGACGTTTTCTGCCGGCCCGGCCAAGAGCATCGTCTTGTCGAGAGAGACTTGATTGAATCGCACTTCGCCGGTTTGGCTGCCGGTAAGCGCCAGCAATTCGACCGGTGCCGCGACCGATAGGCCCGGTGAGTCGGCCGGCACGGCGAGCAAAACTTGCTGGCCGGTCGGAAGGACTCCGCCGGTGACGATCACGTCGGCGTGGCGTCCGCCCGTTACCCAAGGGCTGAGCCCATCGAGCAAAAAACCAGCGCCTGTTTCTTCGACCGTCAGCACAGGCCGGGCCAAATGCCGGCGGCTGGTCGTCAGGTGCGAGATGCCAACCGTGGCGAATTGCTCGCCCGAGGCCAGACCCGGCAGCCAACGCTCACGGGCCGCGTCCGAATCGCCGGCCACCAGCCAGCGGCAGGCGCTGGATCGCTGCGTGATGATGAACGCGACGGTTAGCGACGCGGCGCTCAATCGCAGATAGCCGCGGATCAAATCCTGATCGGACCATTCGAATCCGCCGAAAATGCGCGGCAGGAACCAGCGAAACACGCCGTATTCGCCGCACAGCCGCAGACCTTCGGCCGGCCACTGGTTTTCGGCCTCCGGCGCATCGGCGCCCGACGTACAATTTTGCCCACAACTCTTCCAGGGCAGGATCATCGGGCGTGAGGATCGGGCGAATGTCGTTCATGAAAAAATGATAAAGGATAAATGCTAAGTGATAAATGGCAGGCACTCTTCATTTAGCATTTATCACTTATCATTTAGCATTTCCTTTTCCCTCCATCGGCCAGTGCGCAGGGAGCTTCCCCTGCGCGCTGCCGACTTCGGTTGCGCACCGTTCGTGCATGCCACTGGGCCCTTGGCCGGAGGCGTTTCCTGATTAAACGTGTACGACTTATGAAGTCGGACTATGGCCGACGAGGTGTCTCCGGCCTTCCGCATTGGCACTCGCGGCTCCAGCTCAAGCCTTTTGGGCTACGAGGGGAGTTTGTCGCACGCTTGCTACTAGCGTTTGGGCCTTCATGGGGCACTGGGTTACTCATCCGCAGTGTGCCGTCTGCCTGCTAATCCCGAAGTTCCAGGTAACCCGGGTTCCGGGGAGACAAACGGTTAGGCGGTCGTCCAGGCAGCCGGGCTTAGCCCTACGATCCGCACTCCCGACTGCGATGCGCATTCCGCAATCGAACGGACGGGAACAATGGCGGCCCCAGGCACAATCTTGCGATTGCCGACGGCGTGAGCTCAAGAACGGACTCGCGACGCCAGATTGGCACCTGGAGCGGCCTCCCTGTCTGCCCTGCTACGTGGGATTGTAACAAGCGAGTGGCCTGAATAGGAACAAAAATCTGTACAGAAAATGTACGGCGCGTCGAGACGCACCAATTTCCAATGAATCGAACGGGTTAAGCTTTTCGCGAACGCATCATCGGGCTGCAAGCAGCGTTGTAATGTGTCCGAGCAAAAGGTCGGTGCGTCGCGACGAACCCTACGGCGGCGTTGGATAGACGACGGCGATGGATACATTGTCGCGACGCACAATTCGATCTGTTCAATCAATGTCGGGGATGGCGAAATTCGGCACAGGGACGCTCCCGCCCCAATCGGATGCATACTCGCCTTCGTGAACGAAACGGTGAAACGTCGACCACGGCCCTTGGTTGACGCAGGGAACGAGGCCATGTTTTTTGGGATTCCAATGAATGTAATCCACGCACCGTGCGAGATCGGCTTCGTCTCGGCACAGGTGCTCCCAAAATTGTCGCTGCCAGACACCTCGCTCTCCGAGCCGCACGCGTGACGCCGTCTGCGGCGCCTCGACGCCCCCGCTGGCTAGAAAGCGGCTCGTGAATTCATCCTTGATTCGTCGTCAGCGAAGGGAATAGTCGACGTCGCCGGGAGGGAGCGACCAAACTGCGTGCAGGTGATTTGGCAGCAGCACCATCGCCGTTACTTTAAACGGCCATCGCGCACCCACCAGCGTAAAGGCCTCGCGGAGACAGCGTCAGGCCATCTCGTTGCCCAAAATCGGCCGCCGTCCGTGCGTGACGACGGTGAAGTAATAGGTAGCTCCCGGCACGTAGTATCGCCGGTAGTCAGGCATGGATGGCGATCCTCTGCGTTCTCGGATTTCGAGAATGCGTTTCGTGCGCCGGCACGAAACCGTAGGGTGCGTCACGACGCACCATTTTCAAACGGCAGCGGTGCCAGGCGAGTCTCAAGCGCCATGAGACGTGCCCATGGGCCCATAAACATGGCGGTATTGTATTCGAGCAAGATTGGTGCAGTTAAAATGGTGGGGTAAAATCGGTGCTACGCGCTGCGTCACCGGGGCAGTCCGCGTGAGCGTTTGGGGGTGAGCTGCGCCAAAGCCGCAGGATCGTGTTTTGTATTGGACCAAACGTGGTGCGTTGCGACGCACGCTACGATCTTTGCGCAGAATTCCCCGTCGTCCTAGGTTCGCAGATGGGGCCGTCCGAGGCGGCTCCGGAGCCGATCGGTGAGCCTAACAATGGGGTCGCCGTAACTCGTTTAGATCGTTACAATTCGTAGTCCTAACTCAGTGCCCGTTCGGCGGGCCGGCGAACTTGCTATCGATTAGTTTCCACCTCTGAAGGTTCCTTTCATGAGCCAAACGGAAATCTCTCCCTCCCAGGCGGTGTCAAAGAAAATCGCTGGCTTGTCGACCGAGACCCTGTACGAGAAGTGCGTCGCGCTGGCTCATAATTTGTGGTGGAGCTGGCAGCCGGAAGTCGTCAACCTGCTGCGCGACCTCGACCCGATTCGTTGGCGGCAATTGGATCACAACCCGATTGCGCTGCTGAGCGAGTTCACGCCCGAGCGACTGGAACTGCGGGCGGCCGAGCTGGTGCTCTATAGCCGTATCAATCACGCCTACCGACTGTTGAAAGAATACCTGTCGAGCGGCCAGACCTGGGCCACGACCCACGCCGGCGTGCTGGGTTCGAAGCCGGTGGCCTATTTCTCGGCCGAGTTCGGCATTCACGAATCGGTGCCGATTTACTGCGGCGGCTTGGGCGTGCTCTCAGGCGATCACGTCAAAAGCGCCAGCGATCTGGGCATTCCGTTCGTGGCCGTCGGGTTGTTCTACGACCAGGGCTATTTCAAGCAGCACCTCGACGGCGAGGGCTACCAGGTTGAAGAATACCTCGACACGAAGGTCGAAAATGTGCCGATGACGCCCGCCTTGGGCGTCGACGGCAAGCCGATCACCGTGACCATCGATACCCGCACCGGAAAGCTGCTGGCCAAGGTTTGGCTGATGCAGGTCGGCCGCGTGCCGCTGTATTTGCTCGATTGCGACGTCGACGGCAACAGCCCGGAAGATCGCGAGCTGACCAGCCGCCTGTACGGCGGCGACCATCGCACCCGCATCCGCCAGGAGCTGGTGCTGGGCGTCGGCGGCGTGCGGGCGTTGCGGGCGTTGGGCATCACGCCCGGCGTGTTCCACCTGAACGAAGGCCACAGTGCGTTCGCCACGTTGGAAGCCATCCGCCAGATCATGGAAGAGGACGGGCTGAGCTTTGACGAAGCCTTGCGCGAGTTGGCCCAGCATACGGCCTTCACCACGCATACGCCGGTGCCCGCCGGCCACGACCGCTTCGACGGCGGATTGATCGAAGAACACCTTGGCCCGCTGCGCGATCGGCTGGGCATTTCGTTCGATCAATTGATGGGCCTGGGGCGCGTCGAGCCGCACAACGGCGGCGAAACGTTCTGCATGACCGTGCTGGCGCTGAAGCTTTCGCGGCGGGCCAATGCCGTCAGTTCGCTGCACGGCCAAGTCAGCCGCCGGATGTGGGCCCATTTGTGGCCCTGGCGCGTGGAAGAAGAAATCCCCATCGGCCATATCACCAACGGCGTTCACATTCCGAGTTGGCTGGCCTGGCAGATGCAGCAGTTGTACGACCGCAATTTCCCGGTCAACTGGATCAAGCGGATGGGCGAGCCGGAAGTCTGGCAAGGGATCCACAGCGTCGATCCCGGGCGAACTGTGGGAATCGCACCATGCCATGAAGAACCTGCTGCTGGCCTTCGTGCGCCGTCGCGTGAGCCGGCAATATCGCCGCCGCGGCGAGAGCGACGAAGCGGTCGAAGCTGCCCGCAACATGCTCGACCCGAACGTGCTGACGATCGGTTTTGCCCGGCGGTTTGCCACCTACAAGCGGGCCGATCTGATCATGGCCGACATGGAGCAGTTGTACGATTTCATCAACGACACCGACCATCCGATCCAGTTCATCTTCGCCGGCAAGGCCCATCCGGCCGACGAGCCGGGCAAGCAACTGATCAAGAAGATCGTCCAACATGCGGCACGACCCGCGCTTGGCCGGCCGCGTGGCGTTCATCGAAGACTACGACATCAACGTCTGCCGCCACATGATTCAGGGGGTCGACGTGTGGCTGAACAACCCGCGGCGGCCGCTGGAAGCCTCGGGCACCAGCGGTCAGAAGGCGGTGCTCAACGGCGGGCTGAATCTGTCGGTGCTCGACGGTTGGTGGGCCGAAGCGTTCGACGGCACCAACGGCTTCTGCCATCGGCAAGGGAACGAGCCACGTCTCGTACGAGATCAACGACCGCCGCGACGGGGCCGACCTGTACCGGGTGCTGCGGGAGCAGGTGATTCCGCTGTATTACGACCGCGACATCGACGGCCTGCCGCGGCATTGGATCAAGCGGATGATGAACTCCATCTCCTCGCTTGGCTTGGCGTTTCAGCGCCCACCGCATGGTGATGGACTACGTGCAAGAGTGCCTACCTGCCTGCCGCCGGCGGCATGAGCTGCGACATGAGCGTCCGCTAAGCGAGGGACGGCTGGGAATTGTCGAGGGCCTGCGCGCTGCGGCTAACGCCGGTGGTTTCCCCGTTTGCAGGACGCCGAATCTATCGGTATTGCAAGGTGGGAAACACAAGCCCGACGCGCCAGCGAGGGAGTCAAACGAGAGGCACCCTCGCTGGCGCGTCGGGCTTGTGTCCGCAATGACGGGCCGAATCTGTCAGCTCTAAACACGGATCGGCGGTGAGTGCGGGGCATTTGGTGGTTGAAATCGGCCGGCAGCCAGGGATAGAATAGGGTCTCACCCCCCCCCCGTTTCCTCCCCGAAAAGAGCCCCTCGGCAGCCGGCGCGTTGCTCGTCGGAATTGGCCTGGCTGGGGCCGCACAGCGCGAGAGTGTTGGTCAGATGAATGACGCGAACACCAACTCGGTGGACGTTCCGTTTGTCGTTCCCGCCACGCATCGGCTGCGCTTCACCGACGACGTTTTTGGCTGCGACCAGGAAGTGCTGGCCGCGCTGTTGGAATCGTCGGGCGAGCGGGCCGCGCGGGTGCAATTCTGGCTCGACGAACAACTGACGACCGCCCGGCCCGACCTGGAAGGTCTGATCGGCCGTTTCCTGGCGGAGCATCGCCGCCGCTTCGTGCCGGCCGGCAACGTGCAGGTGGTGCCCGGCGGCGAGGCCGTGAAGAACGACATCCATATCCTGGAGCGGATGCTGAAGTGTCTTTCACGCCGCCGATCTGGATCGTCGCAGCTACGTGGTGGTCATTGGCGGCGGAGCGGTGCTCGACGCCGTGGGCTTTGCGGCGGCGATCGCCCATCGCGGCATCCGCCTGGTGCGGCTGCCGACGACGACGCTCGGCCAGGCCGATTCGGGCATTGGCGTCAAGAACAGCGTCAACCTGTTCGGGAAGAAGAATTGGATCGGCACGTTCGCCGTGCCGTGGGCCGTCATCAACGACGCTGCTTTGCTCGGCACGCTTTCGGACCGCGATTTCATCTGCGGGTTTGCCGAAGCGGTGAAAGTTTCGCTGCTCAAGGACGCGGCCATGTTCGGCCAGCTATGCTCCTCGGCTGGCGAGATTCGCCGCCGCCAATCGGCCGTCGACGCTGCCGATGATCCGCGCTTCGGCCCGCTTGCACTTGGACCATATCACGCGTGGCGGTGATCCGTTCGAAATGAATGAAGCCCGGCCGCTCGACTTCGGTCACTGGTCGGCCCACAAGCTGGAAGTGCTGACCCATTTCGAGTTGCGGCATGGCGAAGCGGTGGCCATCGGCGTGGCGATCGACACCGTCTATTCTTCGCTCGTGCATGGGCTGCCGAAGGCCGACGCGCGGCGCGTGCTGCAATGCCTGGCCGAGTTGGGCTTCAATCTCAGCCCGCCGGTGGTCAGTGATTCGGCGGCCTTGTTTGCCGGGCTGGAAGAGTTCCGGCAGCACCTCGGCGGACGGCTGACGTTGACGATGCTGGAAGCGGTCGGCAAACCGCTCGATGTTCACGAGGTTGATCGCGAGCGGATGCGGCAGGCCATTGAAGAAGTGGCCCAATTCGCGGCCGCCCACGTGCGGCAGTCGCCGGTTGCGCCGGGCGATGCAGTTCCCGCTTCACCGTCGGCTCAACTCGGCCGGTAGCGAGAATAATTAACTACAGAGGCGCAGGGACACAGAGAAGAGATACAGAGAATAACATAGATACGGAGCAATTCGTATCCTCTGCGTCCCTGTGGTTTTCTCCGTTGTGCGAGGGCTGGCGCGCTTTGCCGGTCGCTCGGAAATTTGCCTGCGCGGCGCAAAAAGAAAAGCCCCTTCCTGGCGGAAGAGGCCTTTCATGTTGAACGCGTTCGTCTTGGCGGTGTGCCGCTTACTTGCTCGCGGCCAAGGCCGGGGGCGCCTCGGCAGGGAATTCGAACTTGAGCTCACGCGCCTCGCCGGCGGCCAGGGCAATGGTCTGTTCACGCGAGACGACCTTGCCGTCGCGTTCGAGCTGAACGCGAACGGTGTACTCGTCCAGACGCTGGCCTGGGGGAAGCATCGTTTGATACGTGCGGCACCGTGCCGACGGTGCTCGTCGGGTTGCCGGCCAGGAAGACCTGGGCATCGCCAGGAACGTGCAATGTCAGAATGGTCGGCAACGTGGCAGGCTTGGCCGCCAGGTTTTGCTTAGTTGCCGAGGGGTTGAAGGCCAACAGCCGCTCATCGCCGGCACGCAACTGCACGGTCTGTGTCTCGACAATGGGCTGCGGCTTGCCGGGGACTTCCACGCGCACACGGTAGGTGTACGACAAACCTGGAATTAATCCCGGCGAGACGAACCGTCGGTGGATGCCGGTCGTACGCGTGGCCAGATCGTTAACGAACACCCGGGCCTCGGCCGGCACATCCAGTTCGAGAACCGCGGTGGTCGTCATGCTGGTCGGCTTGGCGGGCGTAGTTGCGGGGGCCGAAGGATTTGCCGGCGTCGCCGGTTGCTGCGCCGGTGGCGAATACGGCGGCATTTGACCGCCCGGCGCGTTATAGCACGACGGGTAGCAAGGCACCGGCCAACAGCCGCCGTAGCAGATCGGCACCGGATTGTAGAAGTACATCGGTGGCGGTGGGCCAATGCAGAAGCCACCGCAGTACGGGGCGTACGGGCCGCAGTAGGGTCCGCAGTACAGACCATGGTGCCGTCCCCAAAACGCCGACGCATTGCCCGGTGCGGCGACCAGAACACCGACTGCGATCAGTCCCAGAGCGATCAGATTCTGTGCAAGTCGCATTGTCATTCATCCCCTTGAGCTGAGGTTCGAGGACGACGTCTGAGCCGTTCAATTTGCGGGCCGAATGCCTCAAAGATCTGCGCGGGCAGAACCTTTTGGCCAGACGTCGCATGCTTTCCATGTTGCCTAACAGGAAAAGTCGGATGCGTTAGGCTACCGACTGCCAGGGGTAGATGTCAAACAGTGGGGGCGGTTCTGTGTGCCAGGAATCCTCTGCACAGCCGTAGTATTCGGAACTGGAGCGGGACCGGAAACAGCCACGGATGCGGCGAAGGATGGTTTTTAGGGGCCAATACGCCTCGGCGGTGCTGGAATTGACGATTTTGCTGATTTTATTGGTGAAATGCCTATACGCCGTAAGTTAGGATGTGAATCGCGCCTCTCGCATCCCTAGAAGTTCCCCATGCCAGCCCATCGTCGCCCTCTTTTCACACGGCTTTCGTTTGAAGACCTGGAAGATCGCCGGCTTTTGACGGCGCTCACGCCACCGTATTACCCCGTGGCGATCCGGGCCGCCTACGGCTTGACCAATTCGAGCGGGGTTAGCCAGGTTTCGTTCAACGGAACGACGGCCGACGGGACAGGGCAAACCATCGCCATCCTCGAACTGAATAACATCGGGACTTCGGCGCAGTTGCAGTCCGACATGAGCAATTTCGATCTCGATTCGGGCCTTGCAAATCCTCCGAGCGTAACGGTTTACGATGCTCCGGGGGTGACGCCGGCCTCGCCGACCACCGATGTCTTTGGCGAAGAAGATCTCGACATGGAGTGGGCCCATGCCATGGCGCCGGGGGCCAGCATCGACATCGTGATGGTCCCCGTGACGGTCAGTGCGCAGTCGGAAATTCTGGAGATCGATGCCGCGGCACAATATGCCGCCGACTTGCCGGGCGTGTCGGTGGTCTCGATCAGCTACGATCTGACGAACCGCAGTAGCGCGGGTTTACCCTTAGGGTCGCCGGCGTTTCCTTACTCGCCCAGCGAATTCTCCGCGGAAACGAGCGACGACTCCGATTTCACCACGCCCGCTGGCCATCAGGGAGTGACGTTTGTCGCGTCGGCTGGAGACGACGGCGTTGCCGCCTGGCCGGCCACGAGCCCGAACGTCCTGAGCGTTGGCGGCACCACTCTCAACATCAACACGGTCACGACCACCACGACTCCGCCCGTTACAACGTATACGTACGGGAATGAAGTTTACTGGAACGCGCCGATGGGTGGCACGCTCGACGCCGGAATCTATGGCGTAGGAGGCGCGGGGCTGAGTCAATACGAGGCTGAGCCCTCGTACCAGGAGAACTTTCAGACGAGCGGCTCGCGAAGTGTTCCCGACGTGGCCATGGATGCGGACTTTGACAATACGCCCGTCGAGATCTATATCGACGACCCGACGACGGGGCAGTCCGGGCTTACGACTTCGAATAACTTCTCCGGTTTGACGGCCCCATTGACGGCCGGACTGGCGGGCCCGTTGATGGCAGGGCTGTTGGCCGACGTTAACCAGGGGCGCGTTGCGGCCGGCGGGACGACGCTGTACGGAAACAGCCAAACCTTGCCGGCGCTCTATAGTTTGCCGAGCAGCGACTTTAACGCCATGTCGACGCCGAGCTATATCACCGGGACGACGATTTCGGCCACGGGCTTGGGTTCGCCCAAGGCCAATCTGCTGATTCCCGCTCTGGCCGCCTACGGCACGGCCGACCAACTGGTCGTCACCAACGAACCGGTTACCGTCGCGGCCGGCTCGCTGACTCCTATTACCGTCGAGGCCGAAAACGCTCTCACTGCCCAGGATCTCTCGGGAAGCGGCCAGATTCTGGTCAACGGGAGCGAAACCCAGACGGTGACGTTCGCGAACCCGCTGACCACGGCTGCCACGGGATCGTTCAACCTGGTGATCGACGGCGTAACCGTATCGGTCGCTTATCCCGCCACGGCCAGCCAGGCGAACATGGTCGCGGCCATTCAAAGCGCCTTGAACGGCGCCCCGCGCCGCTTGGTTCCGGCACCACGTCGGTTGCCGCCGGCGCCACGCCGTCGTCGGTCACGATTACTTTCATCGGGTCGTTGGCGAATAACAAGTTGTCGCAGATCACCTCGAGCAACGGCTCGCTCAGCGGCAACAGCGTTGGCACCGCCCCGCCGCAAATCGTGACGTTTGCCAACGCGCTGACCGCCTCGGCAACTGGCTCGTTCAACCTGGTGGCCAACGGCGTGGCCATTCCGGTTGCCTACCCCACGACGCCCAGCCAGGCGAACATGGTCGCGGCCATTCAAACGGCCTTGAACGGCGCGGCAGCGCCCCTGGGCCCGGGCACGACGGTGGTCTCCGCTGGCCCGACCGCGTCGACGGTCATCATTAGTTACATCGGCGCGCTGGCGAATTCCGGATTGTCGCAAATCAGTTTCAACAACGGTTCGCTCAGCGAAACCCAGACGATTTCTTTCGCCAATCCGCTGACCACGACCGCCATCGGCACGTTCACGCTGGTGGTTGACGGAGTGAGCGTTCCGGTCTCGTATCCTTCGCCGGCCAGTCAGTCGAACATGGTCACGGCCATTCAAACGGCCCTGAATGGCGCGGCAGCGCCTCTGGGTCTCAACACCACGGTCGTATCTCCCGGCGTCACCGCGTCGACCATCAACATCATGTTCACCGGCGCGCTGGCGAGTGTCAGCGTGCCGATTACCGTGAGCAACGGCACGCTCACCGGCAACACGGTCAGCAGCAGCGGTGTCGGCAACGTCGTCGCCAGCGTCGCCGGCCAAACGATGGCAGGCGGTGTGGCTACGATCTTGGTCAGCCTGACCAAGGTCTCGGTGGGCGATCCGGTGCAAATTGCCGCCGATAATCTGAAGACGTTGACTTACGTCGCGGTCACTGCGGGCGGCTCCAGCCAATTGGTGCTCTCGACCGAGCCGCCCATGGCCGTCAGCACCGGCGGCACGTTCGGGCTGGTCGTGACCGCGTACGACGCCTTCGGCAATGTGGCCACGGGATTCAACGGATCGGTCACCGTCGCGCTGGCCAACAATCCGGGCAATGCCACGCTGAGCGGGACGCTGACGCAAACCTTTACCGCGGGCGTGGCTACGTTTTCGGACTTGTCGATCAACAACGACGGCATTGGCTATACGTTATCGCTCACGTCGCAGGGTTCGTCGCTCACCACGTCGGCGATCAATGCCTACAGCACGCTCACCATCGCCGGAGCCGCGCACGACAATGTGACGGTCGCATTTCCCGACGCCCAGGATTTTACGGTCACGAAAAACGGCGTGAAGACGGAGTACAGCTTCTCGCAATACGATCGTGTCATCTATCAGGGGCCGACCTTCTCGTATTCGAACGTCGTGTTCGACGACCCGACAGGCACCTTCACCGCGAGCCAGACGCTTACGTCCACGCAACTGGTGAGTAGCACCTTCGCCTTCGAAGCCGACAACGTGGCGAATTTGTACATCTATGCGAGCAGCAGCTCGACCGCCACGGTGAACGTAGCCACGGGTTCCGGCGCCAACTTCTATGTCGACGCGGCAAGCAGCGGTTACAGCTATATTGCCGACCCGACCAACGGCGTTTTCAGTCAATTGATCGGCTTCGGGGCTGAGACGGTGACCGGTTCGGGCGGGTCGACGTACGCGTACATTTATTCCACGAGCAAAGCGTCGACCGTGATGGATCCGGCCGGCATCACCGTGACGGTGAGTGGCGTGCAAACGACTTTGGGTGATTTCCCGCAAGTCTATGTCCTGGGGGCGGCCGACGGCACCGACCAGGTGAGCCTGGAGCCCGACAATTCCACGCAAGCCGCGTTCGTCGCCACGCCCACGTTCAGCTACGTCACGGGGACTTTCAAGAACTCGACCTTCATCTTTGGGGCCCTGTATTGCGCCAATGTCGTCGCACAGCCCTCGATTTACGGCACCGACAAGGCTTTCTTCGAGAGCTTTGCCAACAACGTCTTCGACGCTGGCCCGACGGCGAGCACGCTCACGGGAACGGCCATCAACGGCAGCACCCCCGCAATGGCCAGTTACAACTTCAGCGTCCAGGCCAGCGGCTACCTGGCGGTGTCGGTGCTGGAGTCGGGGAGCGGAACCGATAGCGTCAATCTGACTTCGAGCGGCAACTCGGTGTTCATCGCCACCTCGACCGTCGACACGCTGACGCTCAACCTCACCACGATCACGGTCAATACCTATGTCGCCACGACCAGCGGTACGAGCACGGTGCTGGTGCCGGGCGCCAGCCGGGTGACCGTCACCGGCGCGGGGGATGGCAGCGATTCGGCATTTCTGTACGATTCACCAGGGGGCAACGCCTTGGTGGCGAGCGGCAACACGGCCACGCTGACCACGAGGCAGGGGACGCTGACCGTCAACAAATTCGGTTCGCTGACGGCCGAACAACAGAATGGCAGTAGCGACACCCTGCACGAGAGCGCGGTCGATTTCGTCGTGTCGACGGTCGGAAATTGGACCAGCGCGTAGGGAAGGCAGCTTATTCCACATGCGTATCCGTCGTCGCCGCGCATTTCTGCGATTGTTCTTCGAAGAGCTGGAAGACCGTCGACTTCTGACGGGCACGACGACCTCGGTCATCACGCAAACGGCGTTGACGCCGCCGTATTACCCCCCGGCCATTCTGGCCGCGTACGGCGTGAACCAGATTCCCTCCTACAACGGCACGGCCATTACCGGAGCGGGGGAAACGATCGCCATCATGGCCACGGCGACCACCAAGACCGCCGCGCAACTGTCGTCCGATTTGCACACCTTCGATACCAATGCCAACATCAATTTGCCTGATCCTCCGAGCGTCACGGTGGTCGAGGCTCCCGTGGAGAATGCGGGCGGGATCGCGCAACAGGTCGATAATGAGGGCTCCGATATTGAAGAGGACATGGACATCGAGTGGGCGCATGTCATGGCTCCGGGAGCCAACATCGAGGTGGTCGTTGCGCCGCTCAATTACTATAACCCTGACGCGCGAACGTCTCAGGTCATCTTCGACGCCGCGATGAGTTACGCCGCGTCGTTGCCGGGCGTGGCAGTGGTTTCCGCCAGCTACGGCTATGCGCCGAATCGCGGCGTGTTCACGTCGAACCCTTTTTCACAGGCGCCTGGCGAATATCCGAGCGAAACGAATGACGACTCCGATTTCACGACGCCTGCCGGCCACCAGGGCGTGACGTTCGTTGTCTCGGCCGGTGACGACGGCTTCGGCTCGTTTCCTGCCATGTCGCCGAACGTCGTGGCCGTAGGCGGCACGACCCTGACCATCAATCAGACGACCACCACGACTACGAATACCAGCACGACCCCGCCCACGGTCACCGTCACCAACTCCGGTCCCTATTCCTACAACAACGAAGTCTACTGGAACGATCCGCTAGGCGGGACGTTTGCCAGCGGCTCGGCCGGGTTCGGCGTGGGGGGGCAGGGGTTGAGTTCGTACGAACCCGAGCCGGCCTACCAAGAGAGTTTCCAAACCACCGGCAAGCGCAGCATGCCCGACGTGTCGATGGACGGGGATTACGATAACACGCCGGTGCAGCTTTACTTCAGCGATCCGCCGAATGGCGTGGCGGGAGGATGGTATCCCGGCGGCAATGGCGGCACGAGTTTGTCGGCGCCGATGTTCGCCGGCCTGATGGCCGACGCCGATCAGATCCGGGCGCTGCAGGGGGAATCGACGCTCGACGGGCCCAGCCAAACGTTGCCGGCACTCTACGCCCTTGCCAACAGCGGCGATTACAACCAGATGGCCACGGTCAACGATATTGCCGGGACGAACATCCCGGAAACGGGCCTGGGCTCGCCCAAAGCCAATCTGCTGGTGCCCGCCTTGGCCGCCTATGGAACCGCCGACCAGGTGGTCACCAACCTGCCCGGCACCGTGGTCGCCGGATCAACGATCCAGGTCACCGTGCAGGCCGAAGATGCCTATGGATCCGTGGATGCCACGGCCACCGGCCCGGTGCTCATCAACGGAGTCACCGTGGCGACGCTCGTCGGCGGAACGGCCACGTTTTCGTTCAATACGGCCGCCTTCAACATGACCCAGACCTCGAGCGGCGACTCGCTGCAGGTCACGGCCGACGGCTTCACGACGCAGGCCAGCGTTGCCGTCGTAGCGGGCAGCCCGGCGCAGCTATTGGTTTCGAGCGAGCCGCCGGCAACCGTCGACGTTGGCGACACGTTTGGCGTGACGGTGACGGCGATCGACGCCTACGGCAATGTGGTCACAGGGTACGCGGGGACGGCCGTCGTCGCGATGCTGAACAACCCGGACAAGGCCACGCTCGGCGGGACATTGTCTCAGCCCTTTGCCTCAGGCGTGGCTACTTTTCCGGACCTGACGCTCGATACGGCCGGTTCTGGCTATACGCTCGTGCTGTCGACGCAGAAAGTTTCCGTGGCGACGTCGGCGATCAATGCGTTCAATGCGCTGACCATCACCGGTACGGCCAAGAGCAGCGTAACGGTCGGGTTTGTCGATGCGCAGCATTTCGAGGTTACGATCAACGGTTCGACGACCGTGTACAGTCTGGCCCAGTACAATCGACTGGTCTACCAGGGGCCTGTCGGCAAGTATTCCAAGCTGGTCTTCAACGACACATCTCGTACATACACGGCCAGCCAGACGTTTACCTCCACGCAACTTGCGAGCAGCACCTTCGCGTTTGAAGCCGACAACGTGTCCAACTTGTACGTGTATGCCAACAGTGCCTCGACGGCCAGCGTGCAGGTGGCCCAGGGGAGCGGCGGCAACTTCTACGTCGACGCGGCCAATAGCGGCTACAGCTACATCGCGGATCCGAACGACGGCATTTTCAGCCAACTCATCGGCTTCGGCGCTGAAACGGTCAGCGGCTCCGGCGGATCGACGTATGCCTATGTTTATTCCACGAACCAGGCATCGGTCGTGGCCGATCCTGCTGGCACGAGCGTGACGGTGAGCGGCGTCAAGTCGACGCTGGCAAGTTTCTCGCAGTTGTATATTCTCGGCGCGGCCAGCGGCACGGACCAGGTGACCCTGGACTCCGAGGGAGGGCAGTTCGTGGGGACGCCCACGTTCAGCTACGTAGACGGCAGCTATATGAGCGCCAGCTTCATCATCGGCGCCTTGTATTGCGCAACGTCAGCGCCCAGGCTTCGACGACCGGCACGGATACGGCTTTCTTCGATAGCTTCGCCGGCAACGTTTTCAATGGCAGCCCTGCGTCGAGTTCCCTGGCGGGATCGGCCAGCGATAGTTTGGGAACCAGCTACAAGTTCGTCGTTCAGGCCAACGGTTATGCCTCGGTCTCGGTGCTGGAGTCGGGGGGCGGCACCGACAGCGCCAATTTAACTTCGACCGGCGGCGGGGTGTTTGTCGGCACTTCCACCGCGGATACGCTGACGGTCGGATCAAGCACGATTACGGTGGATACGTTCATTGCCACGACCAGCGGCTCGGGGACGGTGCTCGTGCCGGGCCTCAGCCAGGTGACCGTCACCGGGCGAGGCAACAATACGGACTCGGCTTTCCTGTACGATTCGCCGGGTTCGAACGCGCTGGTAGCCAATGGTAGTTCGGCCACGTTGACCACGGCCAGCGGCATGCTCACCGTCAACAAATTCGGTGCGTTGACGGCCGAACGCCAAAACGGCAGCAGCGACACGCTGCATGAGGGCACTCTCGATTTCGTCCTGGCCACGACTGGGAACTGGACCAGCGATTAAGGCTGAAACGAGCGACTTGGGGGCCGGGCGATCTATTCTCTTAGGCGGTCGATCCTGGCAGTGATCCCCCCGACCGCGGTCCCAAAAGCGCGGCCTGCCTGGCCGGGACGGGCATTTCTTGCGGCGGCGTCACTGCTCGGCGGATGCGATTGAGACGTCTTGCACCTTCACTGGCCCCGCCGTAAAATCAAGCGTACTGTCGGCGGTTGTCGGACGATCGAGACGATTTTCGCCCGGGGGATCCAAGTTGCTTACCGAACAAGAAGTTGCCAAGAGTTGGCGGAAGCTGTTTCAACAGCGTGAGTTTTCGGATGATGTCTTCGCCAAGGCCGAAGCGCTGATCGATGAGTTGCGGCCGGAAAGCCCATTGCGTCATCGGCTGGGCATCGAACTGGACGAGTTGCGGCGCATGCCGCGCGTCGGTGGCCCGGCTTGAGTTAATACTCAAACTGTAAATGCACGCTCGTTTTTTCCGTAGCCCAGGCGTTTACAGGATTATGCAAGTGCTGGCAGGACGGGGGCTATGGCAGATGTCCGCAGCCCCGCAGGGGCGAACGCTTGTTGCCAGGGGCGTGAGCCCAGCCATTTGAAGCTGTCACTTTCTATCTGGGTTACGGGCTTGCAGGACACGAAACGTAGAAACGTGGTTGCCGCGATTGCCGCTCTTCCGCGGTTGCTGTTTGCGTTTTGGAGACCAAGAGTGGGTCGCGAAGGTCGAGAGGTTGACGTGTTTGGCCAGCCGGAGCAGCGCCTTCGCCAGTTCCTGGTTGGCCAAGCCTGCGAATGCCTGCGTCCAATGGCGAGCTGGAACGGCGATTTCCATGCCGCGAAGCGTCGCCGTGATTTCGTTCGCCAGATAGTACGTCGAGATCTTTTTCGGAGCTGTCTTGCGATGGGCTGCCCGCATCGCGGCCTTGACGATGCTGAGCAAATTAAACGTCACCAGCGCCAAGCAAAACGCCAACAGTGCCGCTTTGGGATACCCCAGCGTGTTGACTTCGCCACGCAGAACTGTGGCCAGATCTTGGAACACGGTTTCAATCTTCCAACGCTTGCGGTACAGATCTGCAATCTTCCGCCCGTTCACCTTGGCCGGCAGATTCGTCAAGATGTGGATGAATTGCTCTTTGTCGCGGGTCGGGCTGCCCAAACGGACCGTGATCCGGCGGACCGTCCAAGCAGTGCCATCGGGACGTTTCAACGTCAACGCCTGCTCGTACACCGTGCCGGTCTCAGTCGTGCCCAGCTTCTTGCGTCTGCCAACCAGCTCCCCGCGAGCATTGCCCATGTGCTGTCGGATGGCAAAGTAGGCCTTCCGGGAGTCGATGCCGTCCAAGAAAGAGGGAGTGCAGAAATTGCGGTCTGCCATCCAGCAATCACCGGCTTCAATGATCTTGAAGAGTTGTACGGACAACGGGCGTTCGTTGGCGTGCCCGTCTTCACAGGCGATAACTTCGACTGCCAACATCACTTGCGGATCAAGCACCACCAACGCAATGCCGGGCAATGCGGCGGCACGGGTGCCACGCAACTCGGCGATGCGATGATCCGTACCCGCGAAGCGGTTGCCATCCAAAATCCGGAGTCGATAGCCAGGCAGCAACGCCTGTGGCTGGGCCTTCATCGCGACGAAGACTTCGGCAAGGCTCTTCGCCGTTTCGTGGACCAATTGCTCCGAGACGCACGGCTCAACACCACCCAGCTTGTCGTAAACGGCCCTAACAGAAACGCCGATCTCTTTGTCCGCGCGATACGACGCCAGCACCGATTTGTGATAACGGCAAACTACGCCCGCCAACAGGTTGGCGACCGTGGAAAACAGCAACCGGCCCTCGTACTGTTGCTTGGCGGCGTCGGAGAACAACTTATCAAGGCGAACGGGCGCGAAAACGTTCTCCATGGCGGCACGAAACATGACGGTCACGGGGCTCGCGCCTACGAACTGCTCAAAGATTTTTCTCAGGAACATAAGGCACCTACCTGTGGACGATTCAAACACCACAGAAAGCGTTGCCACATCGACCGAAAAGACAAGCCCATGCGAACCTGGGACGCCGCTAGCAGCCGGCACCGACAGCTTCAAATGGCTGGGCGTGAGCCCCTGGAATGGGATGCCACGCAAAATCTTCATCAGCCCCGTAGGGGCGGCAGCGCTTCCGCCCCTACGGGGCTGATTAGCGCGCGGCCGACTGAGGTCCAGGGGCTCACGCCCCTGGCTATATTCTTTCGCCCCTGCGGGGCTGCGTTCACGACACCGCGACCTCGAACCTGTCGGCGTTTGCATTTTTCTGCAATGCCGGGGCTACGGAAAAGCTCCCACGGTTTTCCGTCGGAGTTAGCGGTTCCATTGCAGGCCCAACGTAACGCCGTTCATGATCAAGAACTGCTTGTTGTGGCTGCCGTCTTGCAGGATGCCCATGTTCGGCAGGGTGTAGTTCACCATGTCGGACGAGCGGGCGATGCCGCTGGCGAAAATTCCGGTCCAGCCCACGTTGACCGATACGGAACTGAAGAGCTGATAGCCCATGTTGGCCCGCAGTTCACCGAACGGGGCGAACGTGACCGGATTGTACGTGCTGTGAAATCCGGTGGGCATCAGGTTCAACGGTTGGTTCAGACGCACCGCGGCGGTACCCGAACCTGGGTTGTTGGGCTGCTGAGTGACGAATACTAACTGGCTGGTGGTCGCCGGCGCCGGGTTTACCTGCTGCACGAGCACAGTCACCCCTTGGTACGTCGTGAGCGGGGTCGGCAGAACCTCGGTCAACTGCGAGCCGATCATGCCGCTTTGGTTGATCGATTGGAAGTTGGCGGCCGGGCACAGCCGGCTTTCCATGCTGAAGATCATTCTGCTGATTTGCCGGCGGTAACGCACGCCAAACTGGGCACCGACCACGCGGTTGTTGGCGTTGGTATTCCAATAGCTGTTGGCCAGGATGCCGCCGGTGCCGGCGACATCGTACTGCTCCGTGAAGTTCAACAATCGCGGGCCGGCGATGAGGTCCCAGGTTCCTCCCAGGTGGTCGCGGCCAAGCCGCCAGAGCCGGTCGGCCTCGATGCTCGAGGCAAACGTGCGGTCCGACGCCACGAGGTTCGAAAAGATCAAAGGCAGCGGCACGGCGTCGCCATAATCGATCGGTTGTTTCGAGCCGTTCAAAACGTTGGTCGTGCCGAATCCCAGCAACTGCGGGGCACCGCTGCCGGCGGCCGGCGAGGGGCTGGGCGGAAGGCCGGGCGCTGGACCGCTCGACACCGGGATCGCCACGCCAGCCAGGTTGGTCCCGCCGGTCGTGCTGATCGTGTCAGCCCCGCCTTCACGCGAAGGAACACCGCTGAGCGTGGTGGTGGTTTGCAGCACGTTGCCGCTGACCACGCCGCGGTCGCGGCCGGCAAAACCGTAGATGTTGTTGCGGTTCAAGTCGTCGGGAATACCGTCGGGCTGGTTCGTAGGGGCGCCGTTCGTGGTGCTCGTGCCGGTTTGATCGATGAAGCCGTACAAGATCGGCAGATAGACCGTGCCGACCGACACCGTGCCGTTCGGGTTGGCGGCGGTGGCACCGCCGGTGCCGGTGATGCCATTATAGTTCGCCACCAACGGTTCGGTGAACACCATGTGAACGTTCTGGGCCTGGAACGACTGCGTGCCGCTATTCAGATAGAAGCCGCTCAGCATCCACCCCCGATTCTCGTCATCCATGTAGCCGCCTTCGAACCGCATGCCGGTATGCACGGCGGCGTTGATGAAGCTGTTGTCGGCCGTATTGGTGTCGGTGGCGTATTGCGGCGTTACGGTAGGGTTCGTTATCGGCTGGCCGGTTGTGGTATTCGTCCAGAACGTGTTGTAGCTATTGGTTCCTTCGTTGGCATAGACCTGGCGAGTTGCCCCGTCCAAGCCGATCTGCGTGTGCTTGGGTGGACTGATGAAGGTGAACATGGCATCGAAACTGGCAAACCAGCCGTCGGGAGCCCGCATCGCATTACCGTAGGGGCCATTGCCGTAGGAGCTCAAATCGGGCTGATCGAAGGTCTGATTGATATCTTCGATTTGCTGATCTGAGAGTCCCGGCACAAAGCCGGGCGCTCCATCTTGGGCGAGGGCAGCCGACGCCGTAATGAGTTGCAATCCCAATGCCAGCAGCCAGGACTTGGTGCGGTTGATCAACATCGGTTGAGTCTACCTAGACTTTGGGCGTCGGATTACTGCGCACGACTCCCCACAATGGTGAGTCTATGCGGTGTTCGTGCCGGTAGTATCGGCCATGCCGCTCGCGCTAGTTGAATAAGACTGGTAAAAGCTAACGAAATTGACGGCTGTCCGGTTTATTCCGTGTATGACGCGCAAAAATCGAAGGAATGCGTAGGATAGGCGGATATTGATGGGCCCGTGCGCGAATGCAGTGCCAGTGCCAGCCCGGGACTGGCACGCGGCCGGCTCGGGCCTCGCCCCGTCTGCTGCCACCAGGAGCACGCTTTTCCCGTGAAGCGGGGGGCGGCATCGCCCGCGCGAAGTCACCGCCAGACCTTGGCAGGCCCGGAACCGAGCTCGCCGCGCCCTATTACCGCTGGCACGCTTGCGCCCCATTGTTTCGGCGGTCGTTGCGGACCTATATACTTAAGGTGCCTGATCGCCGTGATCAGCCGATCCAAACGGCCGGTTCGACCGAGTCGAGCTGTTTGACCGCTGGCTGTCTTTAGCCGGCCTATATCTGCAAGTCAGTCTTAAGGAACACCGTATATGCTCCGAGCCTCGCTGGGTCCGACGAAAATTGCCTTTGTCGGTTGGGTGGCCGTGGGTGTCATTTTTGCTGCCTGCTTGCAAGCCGAGGATCCGGGAACCAGAGCCAAGTTGCCCAGCGGCGGCGCAGCGGCGGCAGATCGAAAGGCCGGCCCGGGGGGTGAGCCGAGCAAGTTCGTTCGGGTTCGTAATGACGACAAGGGCCGCCCCATCGCTTTGCAGACGGCCGTCGTCCGTTATGCCAAGCCTGGCGCAGGCCAGGACGGCTTATATGTGGATTTGATCGGCGCCATTCATGTGGGCGACAAGTCCTACTATCAGCAGTTGAACAAGGACTTCGAAACGTATGACGCCTTGCTCTACGAATTGGTAGCTCCGCAAGGCACGCGGGTACCCAAACAGCGGGGCAAGACCACGCATCCGGTGGGAATGATGCAGGAAGGAATGTCCGGCGTTCTGGAACTCGACTACCAGCTCGACCAGATTGACTACCACAAGGACAATTTCGTTCACGCTGACATGTCGCCCACGGATTTCAGCAAATCGATGGCCGATCGGGGTGAGAGCTTGTGGACGATGATTTTCCGTATGGTGGGCTATGGCATCGCACAGCAGAACAAGAATCCCGAGAAGGCCATGGAAGCGCGACTGCTGGCAGCGCTGTTCGACAAGGATCGGGCCTTGGCCTTGAAACGCGTCATGGCTGATCAGTTCGAAGATCTTGAAGGCTCGATGGGCGCCCTCGATGGTGCGGACGGATCGACCATCATTACCGAGCGCAACAAGGTGGCGCTCGAGGTGCTGGCCCAGGAAATCAAGGCCGGCAAGAAGCACCTGGGCATCTTCTACGGCGCCGGCCACCTGGCCGACATGGAGAAGCATTTGATCTCCGATTTTGGCCTGCGTCCGCAAAGCATCCGTTGGCTGACGGCCTGGGACTTAACCGGCAAGAAGGCCGAGAGCGGGAAGAAGTAGCAGTGGTCAGCGGTCGGTGGCTAGTGACCAGTGGTTCCGATTACCTCTTCCGTACTGCCCACTAGCCACTGCCCACTTCTTCTCTTCAGTAGCGGAAGATCTTGCGGAGCAACCACAGGCCGGCGGCGGCGAGAATGAAATTGCCGAGCCAGACGAAGTTGGGGGGCAGCTTGCCAGCTTTGGCCTGGTCGACTCCCACGGCCAGCAGTGGGTAGTAAACCAGCAGGATGGGCAGAAAACAGAGGAAGAAATTGGTCAGGAAGTCGGCGTTACGCCGCCAAATGGCCATCGGCGCGCCGATCAGCACGAAGCACAGGCAACTGAAGCCGTTCGACCAACGCCGATAAGGCTCCGTCAGCAATCGGGCCAGGTGGTTGCGGTACGATTTCAACGCCTCGGCTTCGCTACGCGTTTCCGGGCCGTCGAGGCCGGCAAAATCGCCGGTCAGCAGTTGCAGGGCCGCTTTCGTGGCCCGGTGCTGGACGTAGTCTTCGACCAGCACTTTCTGCCGAGCCACGTGTTCGGGGATCACCGACATCGACAGCCATGCCGGCAGCACGACGTTGTCGCTGGCCGGGCTGGCCGAGTCCAGCGGAACGGTCCGTTCGATCGGCTTCCCCTGGAATCGCATCTTGCCTTGTCCGGCCACGTCCAAGATGCCGTCATGGCAGACGATCGTCAGCACCATCTCATTCAGGTCCGAACGCAAAAATGCTCGCTCGCAACTCAACATGACGGCCGGTTCGTTGCCACTGGGCAGAAAGCTGATGATCGGCTTGATCAGCGTTCGATCGTCCACGCCCTTGACGATGATCGAGAACTTGGGGGCCGAGAACGATCGTTGCGTCCGCAGCATGCTGTAGGCAATTTCCTCGACCGACTCGATCACGATCCGCTTGACGTTCGACCGGCCCCAGGAAACCGCCAGATCGTTCAGATAGACCGTGACCAGGCTCAGGCCAATCGCGAACATGAACACCGGCCAGAGAATGACCCAAGGGCTGATTCCCAGGCTCTTCAGCGCCACCACCTCGTTCGAGCCCGACATGCGGCCATAGACGCTGCTGACGGCGAACAGGATCGTGCCCGGCACCGTGTAGCGCAAGGCGTCGGGAAGAATATACGGAATGATCTTGATGACCTGTTGCAGTTCGAGCCCCTGCTCGCGGGCTTCTTTCACGACTCCGAACATGATCATCATCATGGTCAGAATCACCAGCGCGGCCAGGAAGACCTTGAGCACTTCGGTCAGAACGTAGGCGGTCAGAATGCGCATGGCGGGGGTAGTGTCTCGCCGACCGGTCGCAGGGTCAAGGTCAGCGTGTGTTGTCCAAATAGGTCGTGTCGCTCCTGCCGAGCGGGAAGCATGCGAGTCGCATTGGTGAACCATGCTAGCAGGGCTTTGGACTGGCTGGGGCCGAGCCTGAGCGAACTGCACTTTCTCCCCATCGGTGCGTGTGCCATACTTCGCGGCGCTCAGGATTACGAATCACGGCGGCGGTAGAGCATGAAGATCTTCTTTTCTGTCGGCGAGCCCAGCGGCGACCTGCACGGCGCCAACCTGATTCGCGCACTGCGTGAGCGACGGCCCGAGCTGGAATTCGTCGGCTACGGCGGGCCCCTGATGGCGGCTGCCGGCTGCCGCTTGCACACCGACCTGACGGCTCTGGCCGTGATGTGGTTTCTGCGGGTGCTGGCAAACCTGCACAAGTTCCTGCACCTGGCCAGCCTGGCGGACCGCTATTTCCGCCATCATCGTCCGGATGCGGTGGTGCTGATCGATTATCCTGGTTTCAACTGGTGGATTGCCCGCCGGGCCAAAGCCCACGGCATTCCGGTCTTCTACTACACCCCGCCGCAGATTTGGGCCTGGGCCAGTTGGCGTGTGAAGAAGATGCGGCGCTTTGTCGACCACGTGCTCTGCGCCTTGCCCTTCGAACAGGAATGGTTCAGCCGTCGCGGCTGCCATGCCGTGTTCGTCGGCCATCCTTATTTCGACGAGGTTCGCCATCATCCGCTGGATGCGGATTTCGTCGAGCGCATGCGTAGCGGGCGCGGCCCGTTGGTTACGATTCTCCCCGGCTCGCGGACGCAGGAAGTGGAGCAGAACCTGGACACGTTCCTGCAAGCCGCCCGAGGAATTCGCGAGCGCGTGCCCGACGCGCGTTTTGCCGTGGCAGCGTTCAAGCCGCGCCAGGCTGAATATGCCCGGGGGCGCGTCGCCGCGGCCGGGCTCGACATTCCAGTGTACGTGCGCCGCACGCCGGAGTTGATCGCCTCGGCCGAGTGCTGCATCGCCGTTTCAGGCTCAGTTTCGCTCGAACTCTTGTACCACGGCAAGCCGACGGTGATCCATTACCGCATCAGCCGCTTTGCCTACCTGATGCAGGGTTTCTTTCGCCGTTCCGCATACATCACTTTGGTGAACCTGCTCAATGCCAAGGAAATCTTTCCCGAAAAGGTGATTCCCTACGATCCGTCCCTCCCGGATGCGGAGCGGGTTTTATTTCCCGAGTATCTTACTTGTGAAGACCGCACCCCGGCGATTGCCGACCATGTCGTTGGCTGGCTGCTCGATCCGCTGGCGCTGCAATCGCGTGTCGAGGAATTGACGGCCCTGCGGGCGCGTGTGGCCCACGGCGGGGCCTCTTCCAAGGCCGCGAATTACATTCTGCGTCAACTCGATGCCCAGCGGCGGCCAGTTCTCCGCCCTCACTACCAACCCGGCATGCGCGTGGCCAGCAGCGGACTATAGAGCAGTGGTCAGTGGGCAGTGGCTAGTTGGCGCCGACCCTTGGGCAGTAGCATTGATTTAAGCTATCTTGTTGCATTGGTCAGTAGTGCAGATGGACGCCTCTGCACTGACTACCGAATACTGACTACTTACTACTGCCTACTTACCGAGACAGACCGTGGTATTTTCCGAACCGCAAAGCACTGCCTACGATCTGCGATTTCCACTGGCCGGCATCCCCGTCCGGGTCCATCCGTTCTTTTGGATCATTGCGGTCTTGCCGGCGGCACACGAGAAAACGCCGCTGGTCGACATCCTGCTTTGGGTTGCGGTCGTGTTCTTCTCGATCGTGGTCCACGAAATGGGGCACGCTCTGGCATTTCGCTACTACGGTTGGCGCTCCCATATCGTGCTTTACTCGTTCGGAGGGCTCGCGGTACCTGATGGATCGAGTGGCGCGCTCCGGCAGACCCCGCAATCGCGCATGATCATCTCCCTGGCTGGGCCTGTGGCCGGTTTTCTGTTGGCCGGAGTTGTCGTGCTGGCGTTATTGGTGCTTGGCTATCGCGTCGATTTCCGCTCGGAGTTCAGTTTCTTGAACTTCGAGGCCGGGCGGGGCGAGTGGATCAGCAACGTGAACGTCGAACGGTTGGTGGACGATTTGCTGTGGGTTAACATCCTCTGGGGCCTGATCAATCTGTTGCCGATGTACCCCTTGGACGGCGGCCAGTTCTTTCGTGAAGTCTTGATGCTCGTCAACCCTCGAGACGGCGTCCGACAGTCGTTGCTGCTATCGATCGGCACGGGCATTGCCATGGCGGTGTTTGCATACACGCGGTTGGAAAGCGTGTACGCGGCCGCGCTGTTCGGATATCTGGCCTACATGAGCTACGTGGCTCTGCAATCGCTGGGCGGTTTCGGTCGGCAAAACTGGTGAGGCCTGCGCGCCCGTGCTCGTGGACAACCAGAACCTGCCCCGTCGCCGCTTCATTTTGCTGGGGGCGAGCAATTTAGCCCGCGGCTTGTCGAGCGTCGTGGCGGCAGCCTGCGGCGTCTGGGGTTATCCACTCGACATCCTGGCGGCCATTGGCCATGGACGCTCGTACGGCAATCCGAGTCGCGTGCTCGGCCGCAGGCTCTCGGGCATTCTGCCGTGCGGGCTGTGGCAGGCACTGGCCGAGCGTGAGCCGGCCCCCAGCCTGGCCCTGGTTACGGACATCGGCAACGACATTTTCTACGGCGTGCCCGCGTCCCAAATTGCCGATTGGGTAGGCACGTGCATCGACCGATTGCAGGGCGCCGGAGCCCGCGTGATCGTCACCGGCTTGCCGATTTGCAATCTGGATCGGGTTTCAACGGCCCATTTCGCGGTCATCCGGACATTGATATTCCCTTCCTGCCGCCTGACGTTGGCCGAGGCCAAGGATCGCGCCAGAGAGTTGCACGAGCTCGTCGTGGGCCTGGCCCAGTCGCGCGGGGCGACGCTCGTCGAGCCGACGGCCGCGTGGTACGGACTCGACCCGATTCACATTCGCTGGAGCCAGCAAGCCACGGCCTGGAATGCGATTTTGAGCGCGGGACGAGACTTCGATTCGACTGCGCCCAGCGCGGACAGTGTCTCGCCGCGGTGGATCAACCTGTTGCGGTTGGCGCCGCAGCAGCGTTGGCTGTTGGGCTTCGAGCAGCGCCGCGCGCAACCCTGCGCGAGATTGGTTGGCGGTTCATTGCTCTCTCTGTTTTGAGTATCGTGCGCGCAGTTGTCATCAGCGCATTGCGTGCGCGGCAAGGATGCTCGTCACGTGCATCGCGAGATCGCGCCGCGCCTTGCGGCGCGCGATGATGACGGTAGAGAAACATGAATTCGAGAAAAAACATGTTGCATAAATTTCAGGAATTCGTACTAATGATAGCAATGAGCTCCTGCAACTTGACAAGTTTTGTGGCCTGCAGCGTTCAACGGGCACGTGTTCAACAAACACGTACTCGACGAAGTTCGTCGCGCGTTGCGGGCCTGACGATAGGAAGTCGTTTCTTGTCAACGGTGGGAATCACTCTCACGCTTGCGACTATCGTGTGACGTCGCAGCGCGTTGAGATGGATCTCGCCAAACTTTTTTCGGAGGACGAAGCGTGGCCAAGAAGAAAGCGGCAAAGAAGGCGGTAAAGAAGGCTGCTAAGAAGAAGGGCAAGAAGAAGAAGTAGTGTGGCCCTCGCTGGCCGGGCAGTGACTTTAATCTGCCGCGGGCAGTGACTTTAATCTGCCGCGGGCAGTGACTTTAATCTGCCGGCGGGCAGTGACTGAATCAAACTGCCGGGCAAGCGGCCGAGCGCCTGACCGCAGGTGGCCGGAACACTTCGCGTGTTCTTTGCGATCGGTGGAGTTCGGCTGTTGCCAATTCCCGCCTGACAACAACGAGAAAGAGCCGCTCGGTTATCATAAACCGAGCGGCTCTAGCTGTTTATGGCGAGCCCATCTGGCCCCCAGGCGCTCCCAATTGGCACTCGTCAACGGTTTGGCCGCGTCTTGAGATCGGATTTGACTGCCCGCAGCCTGCCGTCCGCTGCCTGTTTTCTAAAGCACCGACAGCGTGGGCAGCGGTGGATTCTCGCGCCGGCTTTCGGACAGGCCCTTCACCAGGTTGTAGCAAATTCGCTCGAAGAAGGGCGCCGCCTGCTCGTCGCTGTAGTTGCCGGCCAGACGTCCTTCGTCTCCGTTGATGCGAATCTGGATGTTGATCGGCACTTCGCCCAGGAATGGAATATCCATCTCTACAGCCTTCTTCTTCGCGCCGCCCGAGCCAAAAATATCGTACCGCTTGCCGTTGTCTGGGCAGAGGAAGTAACTCATGTTCTCGACCATGCCCAGGATCGGGATGTTCACTTTGCGGAACATGGCAATGGCTTTGACGGCATCGAGCAAAGCCACGTCCTGCGGCGTGCAGACCACGACCGATCCGGTCAAGGGGAGCAATTGCGACAGCGTCAGGGCAATGTCGCCCGTGCCGGGCGGCATGTCGATGATCAGATAATCGAGATCGCCCCACAGCGTGTCGCGCAGGAATTGGGTGATTGCACCGTGCAGCATCGGCCCGCGCCATACCACGGCTTCGCCCGGCGGCACAAAGAATCCCATCGACATGACCTTCATCCCGTCAACCTCGACGGCGCGGATCTTGCGTTCGACCGCTTCGGCTTTCTGATTGAGTCCGAGCAAGTGCGGGATGCTGGGGCCATAGACGTCGGCATCCATCAGTCCGACACGGCTGCCGGCCTTTTTCAATCCGTATGCCAGACTGGCCGCGATCGTGCTCTTGCCGACGCCCCCTTTGCCCGACCCAACGGCGATCACGCTCTTGGCCGACAGCCCGATTTCGCCGATCTTTTCTACCGGCCGCTCGTGAACGCTCAGGCGGACGTCGACGTGCGAGAATTGCGGGAACTTGCCACGCAAGAACGTCGCGCACTGGGCCTGCGTTTCCTGCCAGAGCGGTGCCGAGTGCGTACTCAGCGCGAGCGTGAGTGCCAGCCGGTCGCCGGCGACTTGAACGTCCTGCACTTGTTCTTGCTGGGTGACGCTACGGCCCGTTTCCGGATCTTTGAAATCGGCCAGGGCGGCCAGCACTTGCGACGTTTCGACGGCCATACGCATATCTCCTCAGTAGTGTTGTTCGATGATCAGGCCAGTTGCCGGCCAGGCGATGTATTTCAACCCGGTGCCTCAACCGGCCCGGTCCCAGGGCAATTGTTTCCAGATTCGCTCACGCACGCTCGCAGCCGGCTGCGGTTGCTGCACGAAGTGCCGCTCGATGACCGCGACCAAAGTCGGCAATTGCCGAATGCTGGACACGAACCAGGCCGCTCCTGCTTCGCGGGCCAGCCCTTCGACTGCGACGAGGCCGCGATCCGCCGTCACGATCGCCAGCGCCGCCGGAAACTCATCGTCGCAGCGGACCAGCATTTCGCACGTCGACTCGGCACTCTCGGCTGCGCCATTCGAGCGAAACCACGGCGGCCGGCGATTCCGCCAGCCGTTCGTGGCACTCGGCCAGGCTCCGGGTCTCGATCACGCGAACGCGCGTTGCGCACGCAGCGACTTGCGCCAGGCCAGTGCCCACATCCCGGTTCGTTCACAGACAATCAATGGGGAATCGGTCATGGAGGGGAGGGCGAGGTAATGATAAGAATCTCAGTCAGCTTCCTCATCATAACCGGCGAGCGACGAGGGACTAGGGGGGGCCGGCAGACCCCGGAAGCCCGAAATTCGCTGGCTTTTTCGGGCTCGCAGCAGCGGAATTGGAACAGGCCGTTGCCGCCGCCGATCGATCAGTCGAATTTCGTAAAGCGACTTCCGTCGGCATTATGCCGTCGATAGCGGCTGGCCTTGGCCATGACTCTGCGCAATTGCCGGCGCGATGCTGCATCGAGCCGCTCGACTCCTCAGATAATGTTTCCAGAACCGCAACCGATCGGTCCGCGTGATTCCGGGCATGTCGGTCGAGAAGAGCAACTGGGCCAGATCCTTGATCCGCCAGCGCGGGCGAGTCGAATGCTTCAGTCTCAGGAAATCGATCAGTGCGAGCTCAAACCCGTCCGGAGCCTGCGGATCGTCACGAATGAGGAAGTGACACAAGTAGAAATCACAATGATGGAGTTGGCGCCGTGCAATCTGCGGGCGATGTCGGCGATTCGCAGGGATAGCGCACGTCGTTGTGCCGCGTCGAATGGCGCGCCGCCCTGGCCCAACCGCCGCGTGAGGTACTTGTGCAGTTCGACGAAGCCTTCCAGTTCGCGCACTGCCAGGAAGCTGCGGCAGGCGTGGCGTCGGTCGGCTCCGGCAGCCACCGTTTCCGGAACGAGGATGCCCAGCCGTCGGACTTGTTCCAGCCGGTCCATTTCCAGCGGGCCGGCGAATTGACGCAGCGGAGCAAACCAACGCTGCCACCACGATACTCGAAAGTACTTCTTGATGTAGACCGCCGGGGCCATCGAAGGACCGGCGAACACATAGCGGCCGGTCGAGCGGCCTTGTTTCTGGTGATAGTTGTCGCTGGCCGCCAGTCGAGTCCAAGCGTCGTACGCAACTTCCGGCTCTTCCGACCAGAACTTGCGCAGCAGGCGCGATCCAGAGCAGGCAGCTCGCTACGCCGGTTGAAGGCTCGACAACAGAAGGCTCCATCAGGAGCATCGTAACATTTCCCGCGGAATTCGTAACCCGGCAGGGCAGGGCCGATCAGTGTTTCGGGTTCGGAAGATGCTAGCCCGACGCGCGAGCGAGTGGAATCGACAACTCTCGCAGAATCCCTCGCTTGCGCATCGGGCGAGTGTGTGCAAGCAGCAATCGAAATCTTCTTAGCTTCAAACGCTGATCGGCCGTAGCCGGCAGACGTGTTTGCTTGTAGATCCAATTCGGCCTAGGAATAATAGGGATGACTAACAATTCATGCCGCGGCGAGCCTCGGAAGATGATATGAAGTACACGGTGCGCATCGAAGAGTCCGATGATGGATTCGCTGTTTCCGTGCCAGGGCTGCCGGGGTGCCACTCGCAAGGCAAAACTGAAGCGGAAGCGTTGGTGAACATTGCGGACGCGATTCGCGAATACCTTGAAGTCGCCTTAGATCTGGCCCAGTCGGCCGGGGCAAAGCAGATCGAAATCGAGGTATAGCGGTCCCCCTGCCTGCGGGCAATTCCTCACACTGTTCCCCAGCCGCCGCCGCCGGGCGTTTCGATCGTGAGGACGTCGCCGGCCTGGGCCGTGAACTGCACGCGGTAGGGCAATGCTTCGATCGCTTCGCTGCCGGCACGTTGCAGAAGATTGCGGCCCAGGTGCGCCGGGCTGGCCGCCTTGCAACCCGTACGGCAGGTACGCCCCGCGCCGTTGCGAGAGAATCGAAACCTCCAGCTCTTTCAAGAACTCCAGCCGCCGCACGATGCCGTGACCGCCGCGATTGTGGCCCGCGCCCCCTGAGCCGCGGCGGATCGAGAACTCGCGGACGCGGATCGGATAGCGCTGCTCCAGCACCTCGGGATCGGTCAGCCGGGTGTTGGTCATGTGCGTATGCACGGCGTCGGCCCCGGGAGCAATCGGCCGTTGCGCCGGCGCCGCCGCAGATCGTCTCGTAATAGCCGAACGTTGCGTCGCCGAAGAGCACGTTGTTCATCGTTCCCTGGCTGGCCGCCGCCAGTTGCAATGCGCCCGAGCAGCACGTCGACGACGCGCTGCGACGTTTCGACGTTGCCGCCGACGATGGCCGGGCTCTTCGGCGGCGTGCGTCCTTCGGGCGGATTCAGCAGGCAATCCGGCAGCACGATCCGCACCGGCGCCAGCACGCCCTGGTTGAGCGGAATCTCTTCGGCCAGCAGCGCTCGCAGGCAGTACATCACGGCCGCCGTGACGATCGCGCGGTTGGCGTTCAGGTTGCCGGCCACGACCGGCCCCGTGCCGGCGAAGTCGATCGCCGCCGTTTCGCCTTCGATCTGCAGGGCCACGACGATCGGCGAGCCGTCGTCCAGGTGATCGACGAAACTCGTACCGGCCTGGCGTCAACCGCGCCAGCGCTGCCCGCGTTTTGCGCTCGGCGGCGTGTTGGATGTGGCGCATATAGGCCTCGACGACCGGCAGCGAATAGCGCTCGACAAGCCGGCCCAGATCGCGGGCGCCCTGGCGATTGGCGGCGACCTGAGCGGTAAGATCGGCCAGATTGTCGGCCACGTTGCGCGTCGGATAGGGGGCCGAAAGGAGCAGCTCGCGCAATTCGATCGAGCTGCGATTGGCCCGCCGGCCACGAGCTTGAAGTTGCGGATCAGCACTCCTTCCTCGGCCAGGTTCTGCGAGAACGGCGGCATCGAGCCGGGCCGAATGCCGCCGATCTCGGCATGATGGGCCCGGCTGGCGGTGAAGAACAACAGCCGGCCCGAGCCGGATTCGTGAACCGGCGTGACGACCGTGACGTCGGGCAGGTGCGAGCCGCCGCGGTACGGGTCGTTGGTGACGAACACGTCGCCGGGCTCAATGTCGGGATTGTCGGCCAGGATTCGCTTGACCGTTTCGCCCATCGCCCCCAGGTGGACCGGAATGTGCGGGGCGTTGACGACCAGGTCGCCCGTGGCGGTGAACACGGCGCAACTGAAATCGAGCCGCTCCTTCACGTTCACGCTCGAAGCCGTGTTGCGGAGCGTGATGCCCCATCTGCTCGGCGATGCCGGCAAATTGGTTGTTGAAGATCTCCAGCATCACCGGGTCGGCCTCGGTCGAAATAGCGTCTCGGCTCCAGCCGGCCTTCATCCGTCAGCAAAAGTTCGCCGCGAACGAGCACTTCGCCCCGCCAGCCGGGATCGACCACCGTCGTGGCGACGTCTTCGTAGATCACGGCCGGCCCGTGCAGCACGTCGCCGGGATGCAGACTTGGCGCGGTCGAAGACCTGAGTCGCGTGCGGCGCCGCGTCGAAGTAAACGGTCGTCGAGCGTTCGGCCACGGGCTCGCGGCGTACTACCGGCTGCTCCCGGGCCGGAGGCTCGGCCGTTTGGCCGATCACTTCCACGCGCGCCGCGACGATTTCCAACGCTCGCTGCGGTTGGCGGTAGCCATACAGCCGCTCATGGGCTGCAGCATAGGCTTCGGCCCAATCGCCGTCGGCCGGTTCGGCGATGGCCAGGGCCGCGTCGAGCCCTCGATAGCGCAGCTCGAGCGATCGCCGGGCCTGGATCCGCTCGTCCGGGAATCCCTTCGGCCAGCACTTCGCGACGAGCCTGCGGCCGCCAGTTCGCCAAAAATCGGGGCCAACTCCGCCACGCCAACCGGATCGTAAGGCCGATAGATACCGGCCACGCGATGACGCGTCACGTCGGCCAGGCCGATGCCGTAGGCGCTCAGAATGCCGGCGTCGGGATGATTCAGGATACGGCGAATGCCGAGTTCGCGGGCGATTGCGCAGGCATGCTGACCGGCCGCGCCGCCGAAGGCCACCAGCACATAATCGCGCGGGTCGGCCCCCTTGGCGATCGACACGGATTGAATGGCCTTGACCATGTTCGAATTGGCCACGCGCAAAAAGCCGTCGCACAGTTCATGCGGCGTGTAGCGCTTGCCCGTCGCCGCGGCGATTGCGTCGGCGAGCGACGTCAGCCGCTCGGCCACGGCCTGACGATCCAAGGGGAACGGGAAGCGATCGGGCGGGATCTTGCCGAGCCAGTAATTAACGTCGGTCACGGCCAGCGGCCCACCGCGGCCGTAGCAGGCCGGCCCGGGATCGGCGCCGGCGCTTTGCGGGCCGACGACCAGCTTGACGCCGTCGAACGCGCAGATCGAGCCGCCGCCGGCCGCCACGGTTTCGATGGCCATCATCGGCGCGACGACGCGCACGCCGGCCTTTTCGGTTTCGTACTCCAGCTCCCAGCGGCCGTCGAATCGCGCGACGTCGGTGCTGGTTCCGCCCATGTCGAAGCCGATCGCGCGGTCGAAACCGGCCGCCTGGGCTACGCGTGAAAAGCCGACCACGCCTCCGGCGGGCCCGGAGAGAATGCTGTCCTTGCCGACGAACTGTTCGGCGCGCACCAGCCCGCCGGCCGAGGTCATGATCCGCAATTCGCCGTCGCCCAGCGCCGCGCCGAGCTGCTCGACATAATCGCGCAGGACTGGATTGAGGTAGGCGTCGACGACGGTCGTATCGCCGCGCGAGACGATCTTCACCAGCGGCGCGATGCGGCTGCTGATGCTGATTTCGCGAAAGCCCAGCTCGCGAGCGACCTGTTCCACCAGCTCTTCGTGGGCCTGTTGGCGGTAGGCGTGCAGTAGGCAAATAGCCAGTGATTCAATCCCCTGGCGGCGCAGCGGTTCGAGCGCAGCGCGCACCTGGGCTCGGATCGGGGGCCAGCAGCACCTGGCCGTCGGGGCCGACGCGCTCGTCGATCTCGACCGTGGCCGTGAATAGTGGCTCGGGCTTGCGGATCGACAGCTCGAACAGTTTGGGCCGGTTTTGATAGCCGATCCGCAGGATGTCGCCGAAGCCACGCGTGGTGACGAAGGCCGTTCGCGCTCCGCGGCGTTGGAGCAGGGCGTTGGTGCCGCGGGTCGTGCCCAGCCGCACAACGACCGGCGGAATTCGGTCGGTGAGCTTCAACCCCAGAAAATGGCGGATGGCCACGATCGGCGCTTCTTCGCCCGAGGTCAACTCGTACGCCTGGCCCGCGCTGGGGCTCGACCGCCAGCGGCGTGGCTAATTGCAATCGGCGACGTGGAACGATCGAACTCCTGCACCTGCGATTCGGCGACGACCGAACCGTGCGCGTCGAGTAGCCGCAGTCGATAGCCCTGCCAGAAACCGTCAACATCAACCGCCCGACCTGGGTCGTAGATTTGCGTTGCGATTCGAACCGGCGCCGACGCCTCCCTTGGTGACGCCGGTGCTCAGCAGTTTGTGCCGTGTGAGCGTGCCATCGGTCTGCCGGCAGAAGCAGTCGGTGAACGTGCCGCCGACGTCGATCCAAAACTCAACGAATGGGGAATCGGAAGGCAATGGGGAATGTGGAATGGGGAATGTGGAATCAGGATTCACTATTGGGGCCTTGGGCTACGCGTCGGCTGCTTCATTCCCCATTCCCCATTCCACATTTGTTTTCTCATCTTCCGCCGATGCTGATCAGATGCGAATAGGTTCGCAGGTAAAGGCGGTCGCTGCTGACGGCGGGTGTGCTACGGCTGTCTTCGCCCAACGCATTGCGGGCCACGAGTTGGTATTTTTCCGAAGCTGCCAGCACGACGACCGTGCCGTCTTCGGCGATGCAGTACAGGAAGTCGCCGATCAAGACGGGCGAGCCCGAATAGTTGCCGCCGACCCGTTCGCGCCACAGTTTGTCGCCGGTTGCGGCCTTCAGGCAGCTCACGACTCCTTTGTCGCTCCACAGAAACAGCAGCTCACCCTTCGACAGCACCGTGGGCACGTAGGGCGCGCCGTCCGTAACTTTGTAGGCGATCTCCGGACTGGTCCCCGGCTTGACCGCGACCAGGTAGTTGCCGCCGCCGCCCGAACCGCAACTGCCGAAGATCAAACCGGCAGCGACGACCGGCGAGCTGACACTGCGCTTGTCGAAGACGCTGAGTTCCCATTTCATGTGGCCGTCCTGCGGATCGATCGCGCTGATGCCGTGGGCTTCGCTGTTGAAGATCAGTTCGGGCCGTCCGCCCGGTGGGTAAAAAACGCAGGGGGTCGAATAGGCCACGACGGCGCTGCGCCGTTCGGTACGCCAGCGTTCTTCGCCGTCTTTGCAGTTGACCGCCGTCAGAAAGCTGACGCCATCCTGGTCGTTGCCCAGCACGACCATGTCCTGGTAGACGATCGGCGAAGTGCCGCAGCTATGCTGGCTGACGAAGGGGCCCAGATCGCGCCGCCAGGCGTCGCGTCCCTGGTGATCCAGAGCCAGCAACGTGTATTCGCTGGGGGTCGACCAGCAGACGTAGACATGATTTTCATCGACGGCCGGAGTGCTTGAAGCGAAGCTGTTGCGCAGATGCTTGGGATGGACGGTCGAATCGAACCGCCGCTGCCAGAGGAGCTTGCCCGATTCGGCGTCAACGCAGAGCACGATTCGTTCGGCGGATTCCTCGAGCGAACTGGTCAGGAAAACTTTGTTACCCCAGATTACCGGGCGAAGAGTGACCGATGCCCGGCAGCGCGGTCTTCCAGTTGTAATCCCCTTCGGCCCACTCGACGGGGATCTTGCGGCTGGTGCTGACGCCCGTGCCGTTGGGCCCGCGGAAGCGAGTCCAGTCTTGGGCTGGCAAGTTTGTGGACAAAACCAACGTTGCCGCCAGCCAGCCGCCGACTAAGGCCAACGACCAGCGAGTCGAAGCGGAGCACATGGCACGGATTCCTGGTAGGCACGTTCCTGGTGGGCGAGATCGCGCGGGGGATGGAGCCGTCGGTCGAAGGCCATTAGCCGACTACCGCCAACTCGATTTATGCTATCCGATGCCCCCGCAGGATGCCAGCAAGACAGCTATAAGAGGCGAATTCCATGGCCGATCAGTTTTGTAAGTTGAAAAACACAAGCCCGACTGCGCAAGCGAGGGAGTGTGATCCGCAACTCCCGCAGAATCCCTCGCTTGCGCGTCGGGCTCGTGTTTGCAAGCGGCGGCCGAAGTCTTCCTAGCTTCAATCACTGATCGGCCGTGGGCGAATTCGGCGGTGCTGGAGCCAGTTGAGCCGCCGGATTAGAATTGCGTCCCAGCGGATCTGAGATCAGCCGGTGCGACATGCAACCCAAGTGAGCGGGGAGACAGATCGATGCAAATTACGCGATTCGACGGCACAATCCCAAAGTTGTGCCTTGGATTTCTCGCGGCGCTGATCGTCTCCATGGCCCCCCAGCGTTTGTCCGCGCAAGGGGCCGGCGAGCCCGATCCGCTACGGCCATGGAGCAAGGGGGTGAAGGTTCATCCGATCAGCTCGGAATCGGGTCGGCACACGATCCACAGTTATTATGTTTGCAATCCCGAGAGTCCCGACGGCCGGCGGGTGGTCTTCTACGCTTCGCGCACGGCCAATGGCCACGTCGGCCAAGTCTGCATGTTGGACCGCAGCAGCGGAACCGAGACCGTGCTGGTCGAGAACGTCAACGTGGAGGATGCCCATCGTGCGGCCTGCCAGCAATGGATCTCAGGCGGCCGCCGCGTGGCCCTGCACGACGTGCGTGACGGTCATTGGCAGGTCGTGGTGGTCGATGCCGACACTCGAACCGAGCGCGTGCTGGCCGTCGACCGGCAGCTCGCATTCGGCCAGTCGACGGGCGAACTGCTGCCGATCTACGGCTGTCATTGGAAGCCTGGCGAGCATCGCGACTTGGAACTGGTCAATGCGGCGACCGGTGAACTGCGAACGGTACTGACAGCCGAGGCGGTGCAGAAGACTTATGCACCATGGTTGGAGAAAGAATTCGGCGGCAAGCCGATTTCGATCTTCTTTCCGGTGCTCAGTCCGGACTTGAAACGGGTCTTCTTCAAAATCGCTGCCGGCAGCGGCGGCGATGACTTCCGCTCGAAGAACGCCAGCCATCGGCAGGGGCTGATCGGCTATGACCTCGATAGTGACCGATTTCTATTCATGCGCACGCAATGGGGGCATCCGGCCTGGCATCCCGACTCGCGACACATCATCGAGGTGGGCAACCTGCTCATTGATAGCGACGGCGGCTCGTACGCACGCATTCCGGACGAACCGCAGCTTCGCGGTTGTCATCCGTCGATCAGCCCGGACGGCAAGTTATTCGTCGTGGACGGGTTGCTCGATTCGCTGGGGGGCAAGCCGGGCGAATGGGGTGTGGTCGTAGGTGACATGCGCGGGCATCATTACCAGGTGCTGCACACCTTCGACAACTCGCACGGTGCCCGCAGTTGGCGGACCAATCATCCGCATCCGGCCTTCAGCGCCGATGGGCGGCGGATCTATTTCAACGTCAATAGCGGTGCGTGGACGCAACTTTTCGTGGCCGAAGCCGGACTATAGGCAACGCGGGAAGAAAGGAGGCCGGAAATGCACGCGAATGAACGCGAATTATGCAGGGAGTAGACGGCAGTTTTTCATCGTTCCTCATCCGTCTCTTATTTCCGTGCATTGGCGTGCATTGCCGGCTGACTATTTCTTCTCCGTTGACTTGCTCCCGGCCTCTTCGTTGCCTGGCTTCTGAATCGGCAGCTCATCCAGCGCGGCACGCATGCGGCGGAAGACGGCGGCCCAATTGCCCGGCTGCGGCTGTCGGAAGAGTCGCAGGCCGGGGTACCAGGGGCTGTCTTCGCGTTCCAGCAGCCAGCGCCAATCGGGCGAGAAAGGGAGTCGCGATCCACACGCGCCGGCCCATGGCCGCGGCCAGGTGAGCCACCGAACTATCGCAGGTGATCACCAGGTCGAGGTTCGCCACGACCGCGGCCGTGGTTTCGAAATCGTCCAATCGCGGGCCGAGATCGACGGCCCCCAGCCGGCCGGTCAGTTGCTCGCGCTCGTCGTCGGTGACGTCTTTCTGCAAGATATAGGGACGCCGGTCGTTGCCGACGAGCGTCTCGAACTCGGAGAGCTTGAACGACCGGAACCGATCGCCCGGATGACGCGGGTTGCCGCGCCAGGCGATGCCGATTTTGAATCCCGCATCGGTCGACAGCTCTTGTCGCCAATGGGCAACCAGTTCAGCGTTAGGAAAGACATACGGCACTTCGGCGGGAATTGTTTCCAGCGTGGTGCCGAACAGTCCTGGCAGGCCCATGAGCGGGGCCTGCAAATCGAACTGGGCCGGCGGTTGACCTTGGGTGACCACCGCGTCGATTCCCGGTGTGCGGCTGAGCAGACTCACCAGCGGCGGCTGGCATTCGAGCATTACGTGGCCGCCTCGGTCTTTCACATGCCGAGCGTAGCGGACGAATTGCAGCGTGTCGCCCAAACCTTGTTCGGCGGTGAGCAGGATCGTGCGTCCGGCCAAGGGAGCGCCGTCCCACAACGGCCGGCCGCGATCGAGCACCCCGGCGGCCGTCGCCCGTTTCCAGCGCCATTCGAACTCGGGCCAGCCGCGGGCGAAATCGCCACTTACGAGCCACACGGTTGCCCGACCGATGTGGGCTTCGATATAGCTGGGATCGATGGCCAGTGCCGCGTCGTATTGCTCGACGGCGGCAGGCAATAGCCCTTGGTCTTTGAACGCGTTGCCAAGATTGGCGATCGCCTCGACATAGCTGGGTTTGACGGCCAGCGCCGGCGGTACCAATCGATGGCTTCGTCGGCGCGGCCCGCGGCGCGGGCGACCGTCCCTAGGTTGTTGAGCGTTTCGACGAAGTGGGGATTGATCTTCAATGCGGCGTGGAAAGAATCGGTGGCCTCGGCCGATCGCCCCGCGGCCCGCAGCGCGTTGCCGCGATTGTTGTAGGCGTCAGGAGAATTGGGGGCCAGGCGGATCGCCTGCTGGTAGCAATCGAGCGCTTGATCGGTTTGGCCTTGATCGTGCAGGATCAGGCCCAGGTTGTTCCAAGCCGCTGCATAACGGGGATTCAGGCGCAGCGCTTCGCGGTAGGCCGCCATGGCCTCGGCCACGCGTCCCAGGTTCTTTAAGTTCAGGCCACGATTGTAATGGGCCTCGGCATAGTTGGGCTGCAACCGCAGGGCTCGATCAATGTATTCCAAACCCTCGACCAGTCGGCCTTGCTGATTGAGCGCGACGCCCAGGTTGTTCAGTGCCGAAGCATATTGCGGATTGACATCGAGGGCCTGGCGATAACAATTTTCGGCGGCAGACCATTGGCGACCGGCGCGGTAGGCTTCGCCCAGGTTGGTGAGAAACAAGGCCTCGCGCGGCTTCAGTTCGATCGCCCGACGAATATGTTCGATCGCAGGCTGAAGTTGTCCGCGTTGATAGTGCAACAGGCCCAGCAGGTGCCAGGCATCGGGCTGCCGGCCGTCGACGGCCAGGATCTGCCGGTAGATGGCTTCGGCCTCCGGCAGTTTACCGGCCTGGTGCAGTTGCAAGGCGACGTTGAGATTCTCAGCCGGGTTCATCGGCGCGTGGCTCGCGTGAGGAGCGGGGAAATGCTCTCGGTCGATTTTGCACCGCGGCACGATAGGAGGCAAGTGCAGGTGAACAAGGGAACGATAACGGCCGCGGATGAACGCGGATAGCCGCGGGTTGGGTGCAAGAGATCGGGATCGGCGTCAATGGTTTGAGGGTGCATGGTCCGTGCGGTACAATTTCCTAAGTTGCCCGAAAGGACGCTGAATGTACGGTTTCAACCCGTTGGAACTGCTCGTTGTGCTGGCCGTTGCGGTTCTGTTGTTCCGCAATCCTCCCGGCCCGCCCTGGGCCAGCCGTTCCGATCGCGTCGGCCGGATGTGATGCCATTCGCGCGACTACGTCATTGCTCCTGCTTCGGTGCCGCATGCGAGTCAAGCCATGACCAGCGAGCCGGAACGCTCGACACCAAGAGGCTTTGCCGGATTTCAATTCGGGCTGTTTCACCTGTTCGCCGTAACGACGATCGCCGCCATGATGTTGTCGGTGCTGCGGGTCGTTCAACTGCCGCCGGTGTTCCTGGCCATCGTTGGTGGTTACCTGGCGATATATGCGATCGTGCGTGGGCCCTTTTTGGCTGTTAAGCTCAGCCGGCTGTGGCAGCGTCGTCAGCAGCTGCTCGTCGAACGCCAACGCCTGGAGCGGCAACTCGTGGAAACCTTGCAGGCACGGCGCAGCAATGCGGCGGCCGATCAATCGAGCGACGGTCAGTCGAGCGACGAGGGCCGTTCGAGAAACAAGTTGACGTTATAGCGAGACAAGCCGGCCGAGCGGCGGACGATCGGTGCGGCCTTGATCCGCAGTTCACTGGTAACCATCCGGCCGTCACGGATGCGGAACAATTGCAGGCTGGGATCGTTCGTGGGCTCGGGTTTCAGGCCGTGAACGGCCGTCATGTAGGCCATCAGCTCCCGGGCGTCGCCGGTCGAGCCCTGGAAGATGATCCGCTGCAACCGCTGCTGGGTGTTGAAATAGTAGGTGAGCGAGCCGGCCAAGTCGCCTTCGCGCGTGCCACTGACCAGCGCGTACGCGATAGCCGTGCAGATCCAAGTCGGCCAAGCCGGTTGAAACCCGCGACCACTGGCTCATGACCCAGGCCGGTGCGATATCCCAGCGGAACACCGCGGCCAACGGCTGGATGTCGATGCGGGCATCGTCCGGCGTCAGCGATACCGGCTGCTGGGCTCCGACGGTTGAGCCTCGACTCACGGGGCCGGCTTGCTCGCCGGCGGTGCTATAGGTTGCGACGGTCGATTGTGCCGAAGGTTCCGACGGATTCGAACTCAGCAAATAGGGGACGCCTGCCGACGAGGCGACGGCCATCAGCAGCGCGCTTTTTTCAACATGGGGGGTCAGAACTCCGCGGTGCTTTATCCCTTGTCGATTGTGAATCGGCCATTGGGGCGTCTCGGCTGCAGCGTGGAGCCAGCGCACCGGTCGCACGCGGCAGGCTCGGGAAAGGCGGTTTGTTTGGCAAGAGCGAGAGACGGACACGTCGCCAGCGACGCGGCGAAATGGCGGGCAGCGAGATTTTCCCCATTCCGTAGATTCGGTAGCCCCGCGTATGCTGCCCCGTATGACTTCACCGGATCTGGACGATTACCGCTGGTTGATTGGTCCCGAGGCCCAGTGCTGGCTGGCCGAGTTGGCGGACCAGCCGCAGAACCTCGTTGCTGCAGACCGGCCGACTGCGGCGGGTGTTTTCGCCGCACCGCACGCACCTGATTCTCGAACAACTGGCACTGCGGCCCCGTGCCGCTGCCAAGTTCGCGGCAGCCGCGCGGATGTTCTTCACCGCGGTTGGCTTGGAGCAGGCGACCGATGGGTGGGTCGCCGGCTATAAGGCCTGCGCGGTTTCCGGCAGGACTGACGGCCGATCTTTGCTGCGGCGTGGGAGGCGACCTGCTGGCGTTGGCCGGACGCGGGCCGGCGCGCGGCGTCGATCGCGATCCGGTCGTCGCCCTGCTGGCCCGGGCAAACTTGCAAGTCTTGAATTCGGCTGCCGCGACGGCCGAAGTAGTCGAGGCCGATGTCGTCGAGACGGTGATGACGGATGTTGTGGCCTGGCACATTGACCCTGATCGCCGGCCACGCGGGAGCCGCACCAGCCGCGTGGAGTTTTCCGAACCGGGACCAGCGGTCGTGGCGCGTTGGCTGGCGGACCAGCCGGCGGCGGCCGTCAAGCTCGCGCCGGCGGCCGTGCTGGAGGAACCGTGGTGGCAGGAAGCCGAACGGGAATGGATCAGCCGCGGCGGTCAGTGCCGACAATTGGTCGCCTGGTTCGGCCCCTTGGCCCAGCACTCTGGGCGACGCTCGGCGACTGTATTGGCCGCGTCCGGACGGCCGCGAACGATCGTCGAACAATCGGTTGATCCGCTAAGAACCGCGCCGCAGGTGGGTCAGTACGTTTTTGAGCCGGACGCGGCCGTGTTGGCGGCCGGTTTGAGCGACACGCTCGCGGCCGAACACGGTCTGGCTCGCTTAACCGACGGCGCCGCGTACCTGACGGGCGACCGACCGCTCTCGGACCCAGCCCTGGCCGGTTTTGAAGTGCAGGAAGTTCTTCCCTTCGACATGAAGCGGCTCAAGCAGGCAGTGCGCGTGCGTCATTGGGGGCGGCTCGAGGTGAAGAAGCGCGGCGTCGAAGCCGAGCCGGCGGTCATTGCCCGGCAATTGCGTACGCCGGGGGACGAGGCCGGCGTGCTGTTGTTGGCGCCCGGCGAGACTGGGACGTTGGCGATCCTGGCTCGGAGGGTGGCGAACGATTAGCTCGAAGCGAGAGACGAAGAGGATTAAACACAGAGACACAGAGACACAGATACATGGAGGAAAAAAGCAACGACGATAGGTTTGAGCACGGCGTCACCTGATCAGCACCGGCAAACAGCGACAAGCCGTTGACCAGATCATAAAACATGTCATAATGTTGTTATGCCACGCATCGTCTACGCGAAAGGCTTGTGGGATCAGATTCAAGAATTGCCCTTGCCTGTCAAGATTTGAGTGTTGCGACTGGTCGAGCGATTGAAAGACTGGCCGGCAGTCAGCGGAGCGAAGCCCTGGCCGGGCATTATCGGCTCCGAACGGGCGATTACCGCTTGCAGTTTTGCGTGGTCGAGAAGGAAATTGTGATCGAGAAGGTGGGGCATCGGAGCCGCTTTTACGGAGACTAGGCATGGCCACGATCGGCAAACAAGTTACTGTTCAGGTCGGTGGCCAGCGTCTGGTGATCATGGAGCAATCCGAGTATGAGCAACTCTGTCGGCTGGCTGGCCGGGCTGTTGCGAACGACGACGATCTGCCTCCGCTCCCCGAACCGGATGAGCACGGCCGGGTTCCGGCCATCGAGTTCACTCGCGTTTCAATCGCCCGCGACGTCATTCGAGAGCGCAAGGCCCTGGGGCTCAGCCAGCAATCGCTGGCCGAATTAACGGGCATGCGGCAGGAGACGATCTCTCGAATCGAGTCGGGCAAGCACACGCCGACGGTCCGAACGATCGACCGAATTGATCGGGTTCTGAAGCAAGCCGCCAAGAAACGGCGAACTGTCAAGAAACCGACGCGGGGCGCGAAGAAGGGCCGCTAAGTCGTGGCCAGCGTGTGAAAGAAAACGTCTCGCCGCCACACGCTTTGGCGCCAGCGCCGGCTCTGGGTTCTGAGATCCGAACGTTTTGGTTGTGGCCAGCCGGTTCGGGCATTATCTTCACAGGCTGAATCGTCGCTACGCTCTCGGATCGGAAGGAAAGTGCGCACGTGCTGATCTTCGACTGTCATCTCGACCTGAGCATGAACGCGCTGGAATGGAACCGCGACCTGACCCGGCCGATCGATGAGATCCGCCGCCGAGAAGAGGGGATGACCGACAAACGCGATCGGGCCAAAGGCACCGTTTGCTTGAGCGAGATGCGGCGCGGCCAGATCGGGCTATGCGTGGCCACGCAAATTGCCCGCTACGTTGCGCCCGACAACAAGCTGCCCGGCTGGCATAGTCCAGAAATCGCCTGGGCTCAGACGCAAGGCCAGTTGGCCTGGTATCGCGCGATGGAAGAAGCGGGCGAGATGGTGGCCATCGTCGATCGCGCGGGGCTCGATCGGCACGTCGCCCTGTGGGAAAACAATCCGCCGCCGGACGCTCCGATCGGATACATCTTGAGCCTGGAAGGGGCCGACTCGATTCGCACGCCCGAGCATTTGGAGCGGCATTACGCGCAAGGGCTACGGGCGCTCGGCCCGGCCCACTATGGGCCGGGCCGTTACGCCCAGGGGACGCACGCCACCGGCGGGCTCGGCCCGCGCGGTCGCGAATTGCTTCAGGAAATGGAGCGGCTGGGCATCATTCTCGACGCCACGCATCTATGCGACGACAGCTTTTGGGAAGCCATGGACGTCTTCCATGGCCGGGTGTGGGCCAGCCATTCCAATTGCCGGACGCTGGTGCCGAATGATCGCCAGTTCAACGACGACCAACTGAAGGTGTTGATCGAGCGCGGAGCCGTGATCGGCGGCGTGCTCGACGCCTGGATGATGGTACCCGGCTGGAAGCTTTTTAAGACGCTGCCTGAAGAAATGGGCCTGAAACTGGAGCGTTTGATTGACCACATGGACCACATTTGCCAACTGGCCGGCAATGCGCGGCACATCGCCATCGGTTCCGACTTGGACGGCGGTTTCGGCCGCGAACAGAGCCCGCTGGATCTGAACACGATCGCCGACCTGGCACGGATTCCAGAACTACTACGCAAGCGCGGCTACAGCGAAGAGGATATTCGCGGGGTCGCGCACGGCAACTGGATTCGCTTCCTGCGCGACGCCTGGGGTTGAGTTGCGTTCGAAGCTAGGAAACTTTCCGTCGAAGCCCAGAGACACGAGCCCGACGCGCAAGCGAGGGATTCTTCGGGAGCTGCCAATTTCACTCCCCCGCTTGCACGTCGGGCTCGTGTTTCCCAACTTGAAATACTGAATCGCTCTGGGGTTGAACACCCAGGGTTACTTGGTCCGGCGGCGTGTGCTCGGTTTGACGGCTTGCGCGGCAGGCGCCGACGGCTGTGCAGGCGTGGGAGCCGCGGCCGGCGGAGTTGCCGGCGCTCTTCGGCGGTAATGGGCCGGCGATCTTAGGTTTGGCCGCGGTTCGCTTGGGGTCACCCAACAGCGTCTCGGCGAATTGGGCCACGTAGTGCATGCTGCTCGTTGCGCCCTGATAGCCGACGACGTGCTTGTCGGAATTGTTCTTCTGGCTCAGCACGCGTCCCGATGCGATATCGAAGCGGACTTTGCCGTTGAGTTCGCTCTGCACGAGTTGTGCCTCGACCGTGGGGTCGCGGACGGGCGAGAGAACCTGGGCCTCGACATCGAGTGTGGCCACGCCGCCGGTGACTTCTTCCAAGGTGACCTGCTGCCGCATCTTGACGATGCGGTTCGAGCCGTCTTTGCCCGTGGCGGTAACGTCGTAGGGAACGACCCAGTGCTCGCCGATGGCCACGGGGTTGTCGGGCAAAGGGACGGTCATGTGGGTCGTGGGCGAAGCCGGCTGTTGCTGCTTATCCTCGCGCTTGATGATCTTGCCCTGGCGATCGATGGTGATTTCGCTCAGCGTCACGCCGACGTTCTTGGCAACGTCCTGGAAACCGCCAGGCACTTCCCGGTCGGTGCGGCTGTTATAACGCACTTCCTGCCGGCCGGTCAGCTTCTGACGCATGTCGACGCTCTCGACGATGTGCTCGAAGGTCGCATTGCCCTGCGGGTCGACGGCGTTGATCTTCCAGACCTTGACGGAGACCGACGTGGTCTCGGCCGTCTGGGTCGTGCCGGCGACCGTGGTGCGGATCTGCGCCCGGTGCTCGACTTCCCAGGCGCAGCATTTCGCCCGGCTTGAATTGGTAGCGAAGCTGGTAGGTCGTTGGGTTTGTCGGAGTCTTGCTTGTCCGAGGGGGGCGGAGGCGGATCGGCCTTCGAGTTGTTGGCCTTGGGCGGTTCGGCGGAGGAAATCGCCGCCACGAAGAGCCAGGCCAGGCAAAACCGGAGCAGGTGCTTGATCATCGTCCTCGCATCCTTTCGAGTCGAAATCATCCGGCGCTCGGGGGCACCCGGAGCGACGGTCGTTATTTCGATCGCCGTCGTCATGACAGCGATTGGGCCGCCGGCCATGCTGGCCTCTACGGCCCGTCGTTCAGGTTCAGGCTGCCACCCCAGCCCAGTTTTTCGCGCAGCGTGCGGTAGTAGCTTTGTCCGGCGCACTCCACCATTTTGAACGTTGCAGCCGCCCGGCAGACACGCAACCGCTCATTGGGCCGTAAAGGCCCCAACACGCGCCCATCGATCACGACCGAGGCCACCGAGTCTGGCGAGGGAATGAGGATTTCGTACACCCGGTCTGCCGCATCGACCACCGGCCGGTTGGTCAGCGTGTGCGGGCTGATCGGAGAAACGACAAACGCCTGCAAATCCTTTCGCAGGATCGGGCCGCCGGCCGAAAGGCTATGCGCCGTCGAGCCTACCGGCGTGCTGACGATCAAACCGTCGCAACTATAGGTCGTTACCAATTCTGCGTCAACGTAGAGATGGGCCTGCAGGATGGCGAACGGCGGCCCTGCCAGCACGGCCACTTCGTTCAGCCCCAATTCCGTCCAAACGTCGACCCCATCGCGCTGGAGTGTACACTCCAGCATCAAATGCTCGACCACTCGATACTGGCCGCTGCATATCTCCGGCAAACGTAGCCGGAAGTCGTCGGGAGACGAACCGGCCAGGAAACCTAACTTTCCCAGGTTGACCCCCACGACGGGAATTTGCCGATAGCCCATTTGATGCGCGGCCCGCAGGATCGAGCCGTCGCCTCCCAGAACAATGGCCAGATCAGCTCCGATGGTGCAGAGGTCGCAGTTGAATCCCATGTCCCAGAGCACGATTTCAGCATACTCGGCCAAGGGCTTTCTGAGCCGTTCGGCCTGGGCCGCCACCGAGGGTTTGTCGCCGCTGCCCAAAACGACGACTCGAGGTCGACGACCGGTCGGTTGCAGGGCAAGGTTCTGAGGAGGAATTGTCATGTGCGACAGCCTGAAATGGGGCATTTGCGGTCGATCGGAGCCGGTCGCCGAGTACAATCTTATCCGCCCCCGTCTGATCCGTCAGCAGGGGGGTCCGAAACGGGCCGGCCAGCCTCGAATCGAGAACGCTGAGAAATCGCGTGCCAAACAGCTTGTCGGATGCTAGATTTTTGGTACTCTAAGCGGTTCCGGCTTTTGTTGCCCGAATCGACGGCCGGGCCCAGGACGTTTGCCAGCATAGCTTCAATTGGCAGAGCACCGCATTCGTAATGCGGGGGTTAAGGGTTCGACTCCCTTTGCTGGCTCTGGCAATCTGCGCCCGGCCGATGGCGCTGGGCGTCGGCGTGAGATCGGGCACAGAGTATATCGGGCACGTGTATCGGGCACTGGCCGATTCCGGGTGCAATGGTCCCATGCTTCCCCACGCGGGGCGGGATCTCTATTCCCGGTCAGTCAATTAGCCCGTCAGTTTCGTCGAATTGGGCCAAGTGAACTCGCGGGCGAAATTACGCTCGCGTCAAACGGAAAACTGTGAGGAGACTTTGCTCATGGCGCAGGTCATGGAACAGGGTGTCAAGCAATTGGTCTTGTCCAATAGCCCCTTTGGCCCGCAAGAAGTCAAGCAAATTGCGCAGGCCATTAGTTCCGATTTCACGAACTATCGCCAGCTTAGCGAAGCGATCCAAGAGTTGGAGAGCAAGGAAGACCAGAGTCCGGCCAGCAAGGTCCGGCTCGGTGTTTGCTATTATGTGCAGGGGCGTTACCGCCTGGCCAGCGAAGCCTTGAGCACGGCCGATGGTGGCGCGCTGGCGCTGTTCTATCTGGGCAAGTCGAAGTTTGCCCGCCAGGACTATGCCGCCGCGCTGGAGAATTACCAGGCGGCCGCCCGGGCTGGCTACGACTCCGACGCCTGTGCCCTGGCGCGGGTCGAAGCAGTGCGATATGCCGGCAATCCGACGGAAGCCTTGAAAGTGCTCGATGGACTGTCGGGCGCCGTCGAGCAGACGGCCGAATACCTGTACCAGCGCGGAGCCACGATCGCGGCATTGGGCGGCAATCCGGTGGAAGTGGTGGCGCTATTCGAGCGAGCCGTCGATTCTGATCCGCGGCACACGGGTGCCCTGTTCGGGTTGGCGATGGAAAACGATCGCCGTGGCAACGACGACATGGCTTTAGAGTTGTACCAGCGATCGGCCGCGCGTTTTCCGCCGCATTACGGCACGCTCTTGAACCTCGGGATTCTGTACGAGGACCGGCAGCAGTACGAGCGAGCTCGCCAGTGTTACCAGCGGATTCTGGATGTCTTCCCGAACGATTTGCGCGTGCGTCTGTTCCTTAAAGACGCCGCCGCATCGGGCGACATGTACTACGACGAAGACGCCCAGAAGAAACGCGACCGGCTGGGCCAGTTGCTGGGTATTCCGGTCACCGATTTCGAGCTTTCGGTCCGCAGCCGCAACTGCCTGCAGAAGATGGGTCTGAACTCGTTGGGCGACCTGACCCGCACGTCTGAACAGGAACTGCTGGCGAGCAAGAACTTTGGCGAAACGTCGCTGACCGAAATCAAGGAAATGATGGCCTCGCGCGGCTTGGAACTGGGCCAGTTTGCCCACGAGAAGCACCCGCTCGACGTGGGCTTCGAGCCCGAAGCGATGAGCCCCGACGAGCAGGCCTTGCTTGGGAAGCCGATTGCCGATCTGAATCTCTCGGTGCGGGCACGCAAGTGCATGATCCGCCTGGGCGTGAGCACGATTGGCGAATTGGTCCGCCGCACGGGCGACGAGCTCCTGGAGTGCAAGAACTTCGGCGTCACCAGCCTGAACGAAGTTCGAGAGAAGCTGACCACGCACGCCCTGAAGCTGCGTGGAGACTGATCGGAGAGAGTGATAAATGCTAAATGATAAGTGCTAAATTGAATTACATTTATCAATCATCATTTATCATTTAGCATTTCCGATGGGTTTTGCCTTCGAGGTTCGCCATTGCGACGCCACGAGTTCGGCTCGGCTGAGCCGGTTCTCGACCCCGCACGGACCGGTCGAAATGCCGGCCTTCATGCCCGTGGGCACGCAGGGCACGGTCAAAGGGCTGACGCCCGAGCAACTTCGCGGCACGACCGCGCAGATGGTGCTGAGCAACACGTACCATTTGGCGCTGCGGCCAGGTGAAGAAGTCGTTCGCGATCTGGGCGGCTTGCACGCCTTCATGCAATGGGCCGGCCCGATTCTCACCGACAGCGGCGGTTTCCAGCTCTTCAGCCTGGCCCAGATGACGCAGCGTCACTGAAACGGGGGCCGTGTTCCGCTCGCACATCGACGGCAGTCTGGTGGAACTATCGCCCGAGCGGGCCGTAGCGATTCAAGAAGCCCTGGGCAGCGACGTGGCGATGGTGCTCGACCACGTCGTGGCGCTTCCCTGCGCCCGAGAAGCCGTTGTCGATGCCCTGGAACGCACGGTCCGTTGGGCCCAGCGCTCGCGCGACGCGGCCCGGCGGCCGGACCAGGTCCAGTTCGGCATCGTCCAGGGTGGCCTCGACGAGGGGCTGCGCGTGGAATGTGCGCAGCGGCTGGTGGCCCTCGATTTCGTGGGCTACGCCGTGGGCGGACTGAGCGTGGGTGAAGCCCCTGAGCAGATGTACCAGGTGCTCGATTTCACGGTTCCCTGCTTGCCGGCCGATCGGCCTCGCTATTTGATGGGGGTCGGACGGCCGGAGGATCTGCTCGAAGCGATCGCGCGCGGCATCGACCTGTTCGACTGCGTCATGCCGACGCGCAACGGTCGCAACGCGCTGGCCTTTACGGACGAGGGCACCCTGCGGCTGCGGAATTTGAAGTTCCAACGCGATACGCGGCCGCTGGAAGAAGGCTGCCCGTGCGCTGCGTGCCGCCATAGCCGCGGTTACCTGCGGCATCTGTTCATGGCCCAGGAGATGCTCGGCCCCGTGCTGCTCTCGATCCACAACCTGACCTACTACCAGCGGCTCTTGGCCGACGCCCGCAGGGCCATCGCGGCCGACCAGTTTGCGAGCTTTAAAAATGAGAAGATGCGTGGCTGGGGAAGACTGGCGGAATGAGCGATGGAATGCCGGCGTTTACTCTTGTCCGTTGCGGCGCTTCACCTTATGATACCCAGCTACACCACGCGGCAGCGGGCGAGCGGTGTCTTGGAGTCCAGGAACTTCGCCGGCTTTTTTGTGCCGCTTGCCGGCCCTGGACGCGCGCCCAGCCGCCGTCGCGGACTGATCCAGCACCAAGCGCGGGAGTCGACTGTGGATTTTGAGTGCATGAATTTTAATTTCATTGCCCAGGGAGTTTTGTTGGCCGAAGAGCCACCCGGCGGAATCACCGGCTTGATTCCGTTCATGTGGTTGGTTCCGGTCATTATCCTCTACGTGTTTCTCATTCAGCGTCCGCAGCGCCGTCAGCAGGCGCAGCAGGAAACGATGCTGAAGAACATCAAGAAGAACGACCGGGTGATTACCACGTCGGGCATTTACGGCGTGGTGACCAACGTGCAGAGTGACGCTGATGAAGTGACGATCAAGGTTGACGAGAGCAACAACACGAAGATCCGCATGGCACTGAGTGCGGTGGCTCGCGTCGTGGCCAGCGACGGCAGCGACGAGAAAGAATCGAAATAGCGGCTCGCTGGGTGTACGCCCCCCATCTCCTTTCATTTTCCCACGCCGCTCACTGGCTGCAGTTCGAGGAGGTCGATCGATGTTGGCGCGAGTTTTTTCTTCACGATTCACAGGGCTCAGCATCGCGGCTGTGGGCCTGTTGTTGGTGACGCTCCTTGGCTTCGGCGGCCCCACTCGGGCCTGGTCGCAAGAAAAAACCGGTCAACCGGCAAGTAGCCCGGCGAAGGCCACGAATCCGACCGTCGAAAGCCCGACGACCGAGGCAGGCAAGGGGATCTCGATCAGCGTCAAGCCAGGAGACGGTGCTGCGCGTAACATCCAGTCGGCCCGGAATTTCGGTCGGGATGAAGTTCCTGATCGTGGCGTTTTTGTTCATCGGTTCGATGGTATTGGGCAACTACCTGAGCACTAGATTTCGATTGCCGGATCAGAGCCTGAAGTTCTCGGTGATCGTGTTTTCGATCGTGGCTTCGTTGGCGGTTTGCTACTTCGAGTGGCCGCCCAAGCTGGGCATCGACCTGTCAGGCGGCGTGATCCTGGTCTATGGGATTGATGAAAGCCAGCTCGAAACCGGCCAGAAGCCCGACATGGACAAGCTCGTGGCGGCGATCACCCGCCGCGTGAACCCGGGCGGCGTCAGGGAAGTGACCGTGCGGCCCTACGGCCTGCACGAAGTCGAGATCATCATTCCCAGGGCTACGACCGACGAACTCGACATGATCAAGGGGATCATCGCCACCAGCGGTGCCCTGGAGTTCCGCATCGTCGCCAACATTCACGACCATGCCGACATCATTGCCCGGGCGACGGAATCCAAGGATTCGAAGGTCATCATCGACGGCGAGCAGAAGGCTCGCTGGGTGCCCGTGGACGAAAATGAGACCGCGAGCATCCGGGCGAATCCGGACTACATCACGCGTCTCGGCTCGCGCGGCCAGTTGGAAGTGCTGATCGTCACGATGGGCGAGCCGGTCACCGGCCAGTACTTGCGCAATGCCACGGCAACTTATGACCAGACTGGTCGGCCCTGTGTGACGTTCGCCTTCGACAGCCGCGGTTCGCAGCTCTTCGGAGCCCTGACGACGGCCAACCTTCCTGATTCCGTGCAAGGCTTCAAGCGGCAACTGGCGATCATCCTCGACGGGAAGCTGATCACGGCCCCCTCGATCAATAGCGCGATCTACGATCGCGGCGAAATCACGGGCAGTTTCAAGCCGGAAGACACCACGCGCTTGGCGGCCGTGCTCACCGCTGGCCAGTTGCCGGCCGTCTTGCATCGCGAGCCGAGCACCCAGTTGCTGACCGGCCCCACGCTGGGCGCCGACACGATCCGCAAGGGCGTCGAATCGATGGTGATTTCGACCATCGTAGTGGTCATCTTCATGGTTTTCTACTACCGCTTTGCCGGCGTCGTGGCCAATCTGGCCGTGGTGCTCAACGTGTTGTTGACCCTGGCCTTCATGATCCTGTTTCACGCGGCCTTCACGCTCTCCGGCCTGGCCGGCCTGGCGCTGACGGTCGGCATGGCCGTCGACGCCAACGTGCTGATTTACGAGCGCATGCGCGAAGAGTTGGCCCGCGGGGCCACGCTGCGGATGGCGATCCGCAACGGTTTTGATCGGGCTTCGATCACGATCATCGACGCCAACGTGACCACGCTGATCTCGGCCGTCGTGCTCTACGCCATCGGCACCGACCAGGTCAAGGGTTTCGCAGTGACCCTGATCCTGGGCATCATCATGAATCTGTTCACGGCCATCACCGTATCGCGGGCCATCTTCGACGTGGCCGAAAAGATGCGCTGGCTGACGACCCTGCGGATGATGAAGGTGCTCAGCAATGCCAACTTCGACTTCATCGGCAAGCGGAACATTGCCATCACGTTCAGCGTGCTGCTCATCGGCATTGGATTGGTGGGCGTCGCCCTCCGCGGCAAGGGGCTGTTGGACATTGACTTTACCGGCGGTGTGTCGGTCGAAATGCTCTTCGACCATAAGCATCCGCAGGACGTGGCCGAGGTGCGCGCCAAATTGCAGAAGCTGCCTGACGTGACCGTGCAAGACGTACACATCACGGGCGAACCCGCCGGCGTGCGGTTTTTGATCGTCACCTCAGAGTCCGATATCGATAAGGTGGAATCGGATCTGAAGCAGACATTCAAGGGCGAGTTGGCCTACAACGAGTTGAAGGTCAGCGACGTGAAGTCGATCGCAGCCGAGCCAGCCACGCCCGCGCAGCCTGAGAAGAAGCAGGGCGCCGCGGCGCAGCCGCTCGATGACCGGCTACTGGCCTTGGCCGACGACGCTAAGGCCGACAAGACGGTGGCCAGCGACGCGGCGGGCGAAAAGCCAGCGGCCGCAGCTCCTGCGGACAAGCCAGCAGACGGTAAGGCTTCGGCGGAAAGCAAGCCGGCATGCGCCGCGGCGGAAAGCAAGCCGGCCGAGAAGCCGGTGACGCCCCCGGCGGGCGAAAGCAAGCCGGCCGATAAGCCCGTAGCAGCCGGGCCACAGGCCGCGGGTGCCATTTCCTTTGCCGGTGGAACTGCGGCCGTACTGACCTTCAGCGAGCCGCTGAATTATTCCACGCTGGTGAAGCTGATCGAAGACGAATTGGGAAAGAATCCCAAGCAGGCCGACGTGCCATTCGAAGTTGATAATACGAGCAAGGACTACGAGCCGGGCAGCTCAAAGCCCTTCAAGCAATGGACGCTCAAGATGGCATTGCCGCAGGCCGAGACGCTCAAGTCGCTGACCGGCGTTCAGACCGAACTGGCTGACGCGCCGTACTTTCCTTCATCGAACAAGATCGGCGCCACCGTGGCCGACAACACCAAGTCGCAGGCCATCTATGCGTTGCTGGCGAGCATTTTGCTGATCGCCGCGTACGTCTGGTTCCGCTTTACGCAGGTAATGTTCGGACTGGCCGCAATTCTGGCCCTGTTTCATGACGTGCTGATTACGCTGGGAGCCCTGGCCCTGAGCTATTGGTTGGCCGACTATCTGGGGTTCCTGGGAGTTGAACCGTTCAAGATCAACCTGACGATCATCGCGGCCTTCTTGACGATCATCGGCTACTCGCTGAACGACACCATCGTCATCTTCGACCGCATCCGTGAAATCCGCGGCAAGAGTCCGGAGCTCACCGCCGAGTTGGTCAACAACAGCATCAATCAGACGCTCAGCCGGACGCTGCTCACTTCGTTGACGGTGTTCCTGGTTGTCGTGATTCTGTACGCCGTGGGCGGCCAGGGGATTCATGGTTTCGCCTATGCATTGGTGATCGGCGTGATCACCGGAACCTATAGCACGGTCTATATTGCGACTCCCGTGCTGATCTGGCTCAACCGCTCGGGCGAGAACGGCGCCGCAGGGCGCGTTTCGCGGGGCAACAACATTGCCACCCCCACGCGCTAAAGCCTGACGGAGCACGTCGCCCTACCGATAGCGTGCAGCGCGGCCTAGTGGTCTGTCCTGCGATTATTTTCGCACTTGGGTGCCATGCCCACGGCCACCGTGGGCATGCGTTGCGCGGTAAAGGTAAACATGGCCACGCAAGCGTGGATTATGGCACCCGAAATTCCTGGCGTGACAGACCACTAGGGTGTGATGCGGCCAGAGGTATGGTGCGGCTCCAGGCGCACGGGCCTGCCGAGATTGGCTGCGCAAACCTCCAGGGCCAGCCGGCAAAGTCTGCCTGGTCGGAGCGGTCGGCCTAGGGCACCCGAAATCCGGGCTGCCGGCTCTGGGACGGCGCGAACCATCTGCCGCTGGCGCTCGATATAAAGACTACGGTTCTCTCCCGTAGTAGAACGCGGCTGGAACGATTGTATTGCTCGCAGAGCGATTGCGTCGTTGCTCAGCCCGTTGCGACGCGGAGCCGTACGGTTTTCGTTCCGCGAGCAGGGTCCGAGATGTCAGATCGGTGGAAGAAAATAGTCTTTGCCGGGGTGCTCCTGGTGACTGGCGTGGGCGGGGCGATGCTGTTTCGCCGTCCGCCGACGGCTCGCGAGTTCTCGGTGCCTCAATTCTCGGGGCTGGTGCTGCAAGCGGTCGATCCGGCGGCGAGCTTGCCGATTCCGCCCTTGCCGCCCGATTCGCTGCCGACTGCGCCCTAGCCCGCGCCCCCCGCACAGAACCGCCGGCGACGCCGCATCTCTTGGGCTCGATTGAAGTGACCGAGAGTTCCGAGAAGACGAATCGCGTTGCGCCGGCGACAGCGCGTACGGAACGGCCGGTCTTCGAGTTGCCCGAGCCTGCACCTGCCGGCAAGGTTGCGAATTCCCGCAAGGAACGGCCCGTCTTCGAGCTTCCCGAGCCGGCATCGGTCGGCCAAACCGCGAATTCTCACGTGGCGGCAATCACTCCGACAGCCGGGCCGCCTGGCGTGCCAGCGCCCGCCAAGGTATTGCCGGTCAGCGGCTCGACCACCGCGGCGAGCGCCGCCAAGCCGCCGGGTTCTCACTGGCGGCTACACCAGGTTCAGGAGGGTGAAACCCTGTCGTCGCTGGCCCGGCGATATCTGGGGGCTGCGGATCGGTATCCGGAACTGTTTGCGGCCAATCGGGACGTGTTGCAGAGCCCGAACCGGCTGCCGGTTGGCGTGTCGCTGAAGGTTCCCACGGCCATTAGCGATACCGAGGCGGCGTCCGGCGTCCTGCCGGCGGCCCCCGTGGTGCCGATTCCGCGGGGCGCCTGGCGACGCGGCGAGCGATGAGCGATTCGTGCCTGCAAGGAATTGCGTCGCACGCGTCGCTTCGCACCCAGTTTCGCCAGCTTGCATTCTAGCTCCTGCGATGCCGCGCTGACTTTGTACTCATCTCTGCAGAGACAGGCGGCTATAGCACGGCCACATTGGACTAACACCGTGCGGTGGAATCGCTCCCATCGCTCGCCACGGCTGATTGTGCATCGATCGGGTTGGGCTGCTACGCGTCGACACGATGCACACGGCTCTCAACTATTGGGCCGGGAGGCTTGGCAAAACCCTAGCGCACGCAGGGGGCCTCGGGGCGGGCAATGCATTTCAATCCACCAACCTGGCCATTTGCTCTGGAGCCGCCGCTGCCGATCCGTTGCCTTATTAACCGTTGAATACGCAATTCCGACTGAAACGCAAAACGCGTCTTCGAAGCTCATCGGCGCAAGTTGAGTACCACAGGTCTTTGGCACGCCGTCTGCTCTGGACGTTGCCACCGACCTCGGGGGCACAACGTAAGGAACAAAGCCATGAAATGCCGTCGTTATCTTGTTCTACTCACAGTGACGCTATTGATCGCAAATCGTCCGGAAGGATTCGCTGCGCCCGGCGCTTCGGGAGGCGGAGGAGCGTCGACCGGTGCCACTGCGACGGGGAGTACCGGCGGCGGTAGCGCGGGTGCGATCAGCCCGGGCGTCGGCGCCGCTGGAGGCGTTGGCGGGATACCTGGAGGCGGAAGTGCTGTCGGCGGGACCGGCTTTGGCATGCCCGGCATCGGAGGCTTCGGGCAGGGCGCAATACGGACCGGCATCCCGGGCCAGGTCGGCACAGGCTTGGGCGTTCCCGGTCTGGGTGGCGCTGGCCGAGGCGGAGCGAATTTCAATGGCGCAGGTCAGCCTGGCGTTGGGTTTGGGTTTCCCAGGCCGGGAGGCATTGGTCAAAGCGGAATGGGGCCAACAGGTTCTTCCATGCCAAGGGGCACAGCCAATTCCGGCACAAATTCGAACGGTGCGGTATTAAACAACCGCACGAATGGCACCGCCCAGTACAGCGGTACGACAAATCCGGCGATGAATTCTGCAACGAACGGCACTGCGACGGGCTCGACCTCTGTCGGCAATGCACCCGCGCAGCAGGGCGCAGGCGCGAATGTCAATGGCATGCAAACGAACGTCTTGACTGGGAACAACGGCAGTCCGACGTTCATTGGTAATTCCCCGGCCCAAGCTGGCGCAGGCGCTGCCGGTTCGGCCGCTGGCTTCAACGGCAGCCCATCTACGGCAGGCGTCAGCGGAAGTCCTTCCACGGCGGGTGTGAATGGGAGCCCGGTTCCAGCGGGAGTGAATGGCAGCCCCGCCACACCAGGTTTCAATGGCAGCCCAGCAACGAGCGGAGTCAACGGCAGCCGGGGCACCCCAGGTTTTAACGGCAGCCCGACGGCTGGGGCGAATGGCAGCTCAATGACGGTGGCCAGCCCTGGCGCCCGTGCGAATTCGGGCTTGAACGGCGGCGTCACCACCACCGGCGCGAACGGCGTCAATGGATTCGTGCCGAACAATGCCGCCGCCGTTAACTCAGGCGCGAATCTTAACGGCAACATATTTGGTGGGAGTAGCGCGTTGCAGGGCGGCTCGAACGTCCGCAGCAACCGGCTTCGTACCGGAAGCCCAAAGACTTCCACGACTCCCTCAGGTAGCGGAAGTTAGCGTCTCGAGTCCATCCTTTTGCGAGGAGAAAAAGATGCATCGGCAGACAGTTCAGTTAACAGCCGTGGCTGCAGCAGCGATCCTGTTTGCGTGGTGCAGTACGGTGGCATCGAGTTTTGGGCAGGAAGCAGCCGACGCGCCGGCGCTTCCTACTCGACTGCCCCTGGTGCGAAGATCGATACGGATCCTCACAAGGACCGCTGTTGGGGAATGACGCTTAAGGGCGATGGAAAGTCGGTAATCGTTCAGTCGGTTTCACCGAATACTCCAGCCGCAGCAGCCGGAGTCATGGCGCAAGACCGCGTCTTGAGCATTGCCGGGCACGACGCCTATCCACTCGATGAGCTTTCTAACTTCCTCACAAAGCTTGTGGTGACAACTCGCATGGAAGAAGCCATCCCCATTGAGATTATCCGCGATGGCACGCCGCATACGCTCGTGTTGTTGCGAGGGGAGAAGACATCGAGTCCTGGAACTCCTAGCGCGCCGACGGCTTCCGACAGCAGCGCAGCTCAGGCATCGACGGTCGTGGGGCTCCAACTCCGAGATGTCGGTCGAAATATCGTCACGGTGATCGGCGTATCGCCGGCTAGTCCCGCGGCTGAAGCTGGACTGCAGCTGGGAGACGTCCTACTGGCTGCTGACGGCATGCCGGTCGCTGAGATGCAACAGTTCATCATGATCGTCGGCTCGCATCGGCTCGGCGAGACAATCAACCTGCAAGTATCGCGTGGAAATACCCCATTTCTGACCAAACTGGTGCTCACGCCTCGCTTAGTCGATCTGGCAGAAGTCACCATGCAGCAGGCATCATCGACCACGGACCGAGGGATCTCTGGGCAACAACGCGAGATCGAGGATCTACGCCGGCAAGTGGACACGCTGCAATTGCAGGTTCAGGATCTTCAAGGGCGGAAACCAGCCCCGGCAGCGAAGTCGAAATAGTGCGCCAATCCGACGCGGGCATCGATCTCGGCGTTTAATCACCCAGCATTGATAGCCGTATTTCGAGACTGAATCCCAAGCAGTCGTTCGCCGTCGCTGCGTTTTACGAGCCTTCTTACGGGTCCACTGACGAACGGAATGAGATTCCCGGTGCTCAGAACGACGTCTTGCGCTGTGCCCAGGGATAGGGCTGCGTGGCAGCTCGCACATCGAGAAACTGGGCGATGTGGCCGGAATCCTTGCCGTTGGGGCTGTCGACCATGCCCAGCGTTGGTTCGCCCAAAAGTTTCGTGCCTTGCAGCTTGGTTTCGACCTTTTCCAGGAACAGATCCTGGTCCTGGGGCCTCGTGAAGCGATGGAAGGGCTTGAAAAGATTGTAGACGCGCGTTGATTCGGTGAGGGATCTGGAATCGGATTTGCCGACGGCCACGTAGATCGAGACCTTGCTGAGCACTTCGGGAGTTGCCGTGATCTGTTGCATGGTCATGCCCTTGAAGCCGAACAGGGGCGACAGCATGAATACAGCCTTGACGTCCTGGCCTTGCTTGCCGGTGGAGAGCATCGGCCAACTCCAATCCTGCCTCGTGAAGAGCATGCCGACCAGCGCCCCCATGCCGGCGCCGCAGATGGAGAGCTTGTCGATGTTCAATTTGCCGTCGTTGTTCTTCTGCATCAGAAAGCTTTTGACGGTTTCCAGGTCGCTGCCGACCATCTGTGGAAACTCGTAAATCGGCATGTCTTCGGCTTCGAGTCGCTTGTCCTGGCCTTTGCGGACGGTGCTGTCGCCATGCCCGCGCAGGTCGACGCTGATCACGGCGAAACCGTGTGTCTTTTGCAATTCCGAGGCCAAGGTATCCCAGTCGTGACGGTTGCCCTTGAAGTCGTGCAACAGAATGACGGGCGTGCTCTCCTTCTTCTTCAAGCCGTTGTAATAAGTGCAGTAGAGTTGCACGCCGTCCTTCGTGGCCAGAGTAATGTCCTCTTGCTTCGGCTTGCTGTCGTCGTCTTCTTCCTGAGCGTACGCCGGGGGCGTGCCGCCGGAAACGAGAACCAGGACGATGAGCCAGGTCAGCAACGGCAGACGGACGTTCGTAAATGCGGGAACGGAAGACATGGAAATAGGCCTTGAGAACTAAAGGTCTGGAGCAACACGCCACGGCGAACCGGCCGCCAGCAGGACGTCGCCGTGGTGGAGTTTCGGGCACGACAGCCGCCGGCCAGTCCCCCCAACAAACCTCATGGTAGTTCTGCCTGATGGCTGGGTCAAATAGAGAATCTACCCGCGGTCGACAGGCATTTGTGAGAGGTTGAGCCTGGGGCGGCGGTTAACCGCCCCGCTGGCCCTGGCAAGCGGCTCGAAGAGCACAAAGACAGGCTCTTTTCAGCACCCCGGTGGGCCGTTTCTACAGCGCCGCGGCATCGCCTGCGAAGTCGTCTCGGGAGTCGTGAGCATAGAAGTACCGGCCGATACGGTCGGACAATACCACCACGAACTGCTGCCGGAATTCTTCTTCCGACTTCTCCGAGGTCGGCACGCCCGTATTCGGCGGGTAGACTGCCCGCGGAATCGTCTTCTGGAAGACCACCTTGCCGCCGTTCTTGACATCGTAAACCTTGACGACCGCTTGGGCCTTGCCTTGGTAGAGAGTCTGGCCCTGGTAAATGCTGAAACTCTGCAGATCGATGCCGACGATCATGTCAGCATCGAGGGCCGCACCGATTTCGGAGAAGTCTTCCCACTGATTCTCGTCGGTCCATTCGGCGACTTGCTGCGGGTCGATGATGTCGATCTTCTTCAGGTTTTTCTGCAGCATGACTCCCAGCGCCGTGGACAACTCGCTGCTCACGCTGGCGGTTGCATACTGCAATTCGACGACGGGCCGGCAGACGATGGCCACGCGCTTGCCTTTCAGGCCTTTGAATTCGGCCTTGGCCTGATCGCCCTGAAACACGTACAGGGCACCGACCAGCGCGTTGACGCAACCGCTTTGGCAGATTACCACCGCCGCCAGCGATAGCAAACCCAGCGCACACCATCCGTAGTGTCGACGGCAGCGATCCATCTTGGACCTCGTGTTTGCAAACAGCGTCTGCGTGAGAAAGGGTCAGTGACTGTTGCCCGCAGCGCGAACCGCTGGCAAAGCCGCTGAAAAACGAGAAAAACTCTGGGAAAGGTGCGGGAGAATAGCCAGAAGCCCACCGGCCTGCAAGAGCGGTTTTCGGGACACGAGGAGAGGCAGGCGGCGGGCAGCAGGCAGTGGTCAATGGGAAGAAGGAAGAATCGCGGCGGCGATAGCTCGAAGCTCACCGACCGCGGAAGGTCAGGCGCCCGATTTGGCACGGCGACTGGCTGCGTAGAGATTTGCGGCAACTGCGAGGAGTTCAGCAGCATCCACCGGTTTCGGCAAGTGCATCTGGAAGCCTGCCATCAATGCTCGGCGGCGATCCTCGGATCTGGCGAAAGCAGTCAGGGCGACGGCAGGCGTATCGCCGCCTTCGGCGTCGGATAGCTGACGCACTTTGGCGAGGAATTCGTAACCATCTTCCAGAGGCATTCCAATATCACTCAGGATCATGTCGGGATGATGCCGCTTGACTGCTTCGAGACCCTCGCTGCTGCTGGCGGCAGTAATAACCGTCGCGTTGTACTTTTTGAGGATCCGTTCGATCAGGCCACGCGCATCGGCCTCGTCGTCGATCACCAATACATGAAATCCGCGCAGGTCGGGACTAGGACCGGACACGAACGTCGATGGAGCTGGCGTTAGAATCGGCTCAACGTCGTTGCGGTGAACCGCGGTCAACGGCAGAGACACGACGAACATGGCGCCCTGCCCGGGGCCGTCGCTCGAAACTTTTACGCTGCCGCCATGCAATTCCACGAGTGATTTAACCAGCGCCAATCCGAGCCCCAATCCGCCATGTTGACGAGTGTTCGACGTATCGGCCTGCGAAAAGCGAGTAAAAATGAGCGGCAGGAACTCGGGAGAAATCCCCTGGCCGGAATCCATCACACTAATCTCGATGTGAGAGTTAACGCACCGCAGGAAGACTTTGATGCGCCCGCCTTTGGGTGTGAATTTGATGGCGTTGGATAACAGGTTCCAGAGAACTTGCTGAATCCGGTTCGAATCGCCGGTGATGGGCGCGGCTTTGGGATCAAGAACTTTAATAAGACTGATTCCTTTGGCGTTGGCCGCAGGGCGAACCGACTCGACCGCTTCGGAAATAACGACTTGCAGGTCGAAGGGTTGGACATCGAGTCTCAGTTTTCCATTAATCACACGTGACATATCCAGGAGCTCTTCGATCAGCTGCGCTGCGCCTGCGCATTGCGTTCGATGACCTCGATGCCTTGCGTGATCTCTTGTGGGGTGACTACTCCTTCAGAGCGGAGAAGAGTCGCCCACCCAAGGATGGCATTGAGCGGCGTTCGCAGTTCATGGGAGAGAGTCGCCAGAAACTCGTCCTTCATGCGGCTGACACGTTCGGCTTCGGCGCGCGCCGCTGTTTCGCGTATGAGCAGTTCTTCTCGTTCAACGCAAAATGCGCTTGAATGCTGGTAATGTTGCGCGCGACCTTGGAAACGCCAATGATGCGCCCGGTGGGATCCTTGACGGGGGAGATGGTGACGGAAACATTCAACTCGCGTCCATCCTTGCAGAACGCGAACCGTTTCAAAGTGATCGACGCGCTGTCCGCGACGAAGCTGATCCAGAATCTTGGGCTCCTCGTCCAGCCGGTCGGTTGGAAACAAGAGGGTAATCGGCTTGCCAATCATCTCCGCTGCGGTATAGCCGAACATCCTCTCGGCGGCTTCATTCCAACTTTGCACTACGCCGTTGAGGTCTTTGCTGATAATCGCGTCGTCCGACGACGCGACAATCGCCTTGAATCTACCTTCCAGTTCTACGCTTTGAGTGATGTCGCGGGCGATCTTGGACGCCCCGATGATTTTGCCCTCCGAATCGTGAATCGGCGAAATGGTCACCGATACGGCGAGGGGCGTGCCATCCTTGCGCATGCGCACGGTTTCGAAGTGATCGACGCGTTCGCCTTTTTGAAGTCGGGCCAGGATTTGAGGTTCTTCCTGGAGCCGGTCTGGCGGGAACAGCAGTGTAACGGACTTTCCGACGATCTCCTCGGCTGTGTAGCCGAAGATCCGCTCGGCGGACTGGTTCCAACTCCGAATAGTCCCGTGCAGATCTTTGCTGATGATCGCGTCGTCCGACGAGGCGATGATCGCAGCCAGCAAGGCCAGCGACTCTTGGGTGGAATCGAGTTCGGGAACCGTGAACCGATTCATATCAACCCGCTTTGGGAGGGGGGAGGTCTTCTGAGGAGTTGGTTATTGCCCACCTATTCCCCGATGTGGAATTCAAAATATCAAACATGCGATAAGGCCGGGCACCCCTATAGCCCGGGGCAACGGAGCCGAATTGGCAAGTAGCAGACAAGAGCAATCGCGATGCCATTCTACGATTAACTTGGACCGTACTCGAGGGAATAAGGCCGTCGCCGCTGGATTTGGCGTTATTCGTGCAAGCCAATCCATTCCCGAAACCCGACGCTCGTTGCTCAGTCCTTGACCCTTCGGCTCTCCACCGAATCAGAAACACGGGTTTGAACGGCCAGTAATTGACCGCCCCTTTGTGCGCCGCCTATCGGCTTCGCGCGGATGCCGGCAAGGCTTGCGGGAAATACTCCCGGCAAAAAGCCTCGATTGCCGCGGCCAAGTCCTGGCCTGATTTTGTCGCTGCTGATTTTGGGATGCGCAGCGTGCTGCCGAACTCCAACTGGATGGCGTCGATTCCTTCCGCCATGTGGCTGCCATGCACTTTGACGGTTTCACCGCCGCTGAAGTTCTTGATTTCCGGGTCGCTGCTGCCGAGTTTGGGCAGCACCTGGTAGCCGGCCTGGTCCATCATGCCCAGAATGCTGTGCGGCCCATCGACGGCGCCAGCACCCATTCGCTGCCGCAATAGCACGTTGGTGCGGCCGTTGTTGGTGCCGCGGAGCAGGTTTTCGGGATGAGCCTTTTGGCCATGGATGTCGAGCAGCAGGCCGCCACGCCACTTCTTCTGCACCTCGCGGCAGTAGTCGGTCAACGTTTGGTGGTAGGCATCGTAGTAGGCACGGGCCACCTCGGACTCGTAAGCGTCCTGAGACGCGCGGTTGACGTCCAGGTATTTACGCTCGAATCGCGCGATCACCACGTACGGCTTGCGGCCAGTCCGCCGCTGGACCTCGGCGGCCGCCATCTCGGTCAACTCGGCGGTGTTCTCGTCGCGGACCGTGACGAATTTCGTGGCATCTTGATTGGTCCGCTCTTCGACGCCTGGGATCGGCAATCGCCCGCCGTGCGGGCTGGAAATGACGATCGGCAGATCGCCTCGCTGGACCGTGATCAGACTGCGGTCGACGGCCGGCTTGGCGGCGGGGGCGCAGCCACCGCGATCGACGCGAGACAGCAGCACACCAACAAACTATTCCGCAATACTCGTAAACAAGAGAACCACAAGGGTACAGGGACACAGAGACAGCGATCGGTAGGAGCTTCTCGGCGGTTCGCATCAAAAAAGTTACGATAGCTTCCAACAAATGCGCGTAGCGAGTTCTCCCCGCCATTTTTCGTCTTCTCGGTGTCTCTGTGTCTCGGTGGTGAATAATCTGCGCTAAGTGAGGAGGCAGGCGTTTGGCGCACGAGTGATCCTTTGAAAACGAAGCTTTCGTTGGCGTGATTGCAAAACTTCCGCCGTTATTGCGACGCTTCATCGTCGATGGCCAACGCCGGCGACTGGGCCAGCTTGGCCAGGTCTTGCGCTTCGGCCATGGTAACGCGCAGGCGGCGGATGGCCAGCGCCTCGGCCCGTCTGCGGATCGACGTCGACAATCGTGCCCGAGAGTCGCACGTCACCGCTGGCAACTTCGAATTGCGTGGGCACGAAGGTGGTGGTGGTTTCCAGCACTCGATCGACGTGCCGGCCGAGAATACTATCGTAAGGGCCGGTCATGCCCACGTCGCACTGGAAAGCCGTGCCGCCCGGATAGATCTCTTCGTCGGCCGTGGGCACGTGGGTGTGCGTGCCCAGCACGGCACTGACGCGACCGTCGAGATACCGGCCCATGAGCTGTTTGTCGCTGGTGGCCTCGGCGTGGAAATCGATGACGATCACCCGTAGGTCGGTGGGCAGTTGCCTCAGGACGCGGTCGACGGCTTGCCACGGGCAATCGACGGGTCGCATGAAGACCCTGCCCAGCAGGCTGATGACGGCCACCTTGACGCCGTTTCGCGCCGTGACAATGGCGAACTCGTGTCCGGGCGCCTGAGGTGGGAAATTGGCCGGCTTGACGATGTTCGTCTTGCTGTTGAGGATGCCGGCGATTTCGTTGCGCCGGTAGATGTGGTCGCCGAGCGTGATGCAATCGACGCCCGAGGCCAACAGCTCGTTATAAATGACGGGCGTCAGCCCGGAGCCGCCGGCCGCATTCTCGGCATTGGCCACGACCAGGTCCAATCGCTCGCGCTGAATGAGCCCCGGCAAGCAGCGGACAATGATCTGCCGGCCCGGCTTTCCGACAATGTCTCCGATGAGCAAGACGCGCACGCGGCCCTACTTTCTGCTGGCGTCAGATGCCCCGAACAATCACCAGGGAAGCAAACCAATTAAAACACAGAGACACAGAGACACAGAGAAAGCAAGGGAGAGAACCCTGCGGTCGTTTTCTGAGAAAGAATGCATACGATCGTCGCGTCAGAGAATGATCTCTTGTTCGCCTTAAAGTCTCTTCTCTACTTCTCGGTGTCTCTGTGCCTCGGTGGTTCGCCTCTTCCGTATTTTATTGTCTCTCCGGTGATTAGCGGGCCAGTTCGGTAAATCGCGATTCGCGGAGCACCGTGACCTTGATTTCGCCGGGATACGTCAACTGTTCCTCGAATGCTTTGGCAATGTCGTGACAGATTTTCGCGGCGCTGGCATCGGTCGTGTCCTTGGCGCTGGCAATCACCCGCAGTTCACGGCCGGCCTGGATGGCAAAGGCCTGCTCGACGCCCGGGAATCCGCCGGCGATCGTTTCCAGTTCTTCCATCCGCTTGATGTAGCGTTCCAGCGTTTCGCGGCGGGCTCCGGGCGCGAGGCACTGCAGGCGTCGGCCGCGGCCACCAGCACCGTGTACGGATTGTCGATCCGCAGATCATCGTGGTGTCCCAGGGCGGCATGCACCACTTCGGGCTTCTCGCCATAGCGCTTCAACAGGTCGGCGCCGATTTTGGGATGCCCGCCTTCGGCTTCGTGGTCGGCCGCCTTGCCGATGTCGTGCAACAGTCCGCAGCGCCGGGCCATTCGGCCGTCGAGCCCGAGCTCCTCGGCCAGCATGCCGGTCAGGAAAGCCACTTCGACCGAATGACGCAGCACGTTCTGGCTGTAGCTGGTGCGGAACCGCAGCCGGCCTAGCAAATGGATGATGCGTTCGTGCAGCGGGCCGACGTCGACTTCCTGGGCGGCTTCTTCACCCAGCTTTTGCAGGTGCTGCTCCAATTCCTTCTGCTGTTCGTTCACCACCTCTTCGATGCGAGCCGGATGAATGCGACCGTCGGAAATCAGTTTGGCCAGCGACAGCCTGGCGACTTCGCGGCGCACCGGATCGAAACCGCTGACGATCACCACGCCGGGCGTGTCGTCGATGATCACGTCGACGCCCGTGGCTTTCTCGAAGGCCCGGATGTTGCGTCCCTCGCGGCCGATGATGCGGCCCTTCATTTCGTCGCTGGGAATGTCGACCGTGCTGGTCGTGGTTTCGGCCGTGTGGGCGCGGCATAGCGCTGCAGGGCCGTGATCAGCATCTCGCGGGATTTCTCCTCGCAGATGTCGTGCATTTTCTTTTCGTGCTTGACGATCAGCGCCGGCTTCGTGCTGCAATTCGGCGTCCAGCCGGTCCAGCAGCCGGCGCGTGGCTTCTTCCTGGCTCAGCCCGCTGAGCTGGTGCAGCGTTTGACGCTGCATGTCGAGCACCTTGCTCAACTCTTCATTGCGGCGATTGGCATCTTCGATGCGGTCGGCGAGCTTGCGTTGGTTGTTCTCGACCATCTTCTCTTGTTTACGTAGCTGGTCGGATTGCTGCTCGAGCGAGTCCTGCCGTTTATCGAGGATGCGTTCGCGTTCGTGCAGTTCCTGGCGAAGGTTGTTGAGCAGCTTTTCGCCGTCGGCCTTCTGCTGGATGGACAATTCCTTGATTTCGAGTTCCGCCTCTTTGCGGCGGGTTTCGATATCGCGTTCGGCTCGCTCGGTGATGTCGCGAGCCCGCTTCTCGGCGTCGGTCTTGCGCAGGTAGTCCAGCCCCTTGACGACGGCGAAGGTTGCCGCGATGGCGGCCAGAATGATGACGATGACTTGGAGAGGTTCCAACACGGATGCTTTTCCTTGTTCGAGCGTGGCTGGCAACCACGCTCTCTTTGGACAGGCGATGCCGAGTGTCGCGCGGCGCAGGCGGCAACCAGGTTCCGACACGAACGGTCGGAGAACCAGATCCGGCACGAGAGACCGGAGAGACAGCAGGCGGGCGACGGCGCGAACATCGCGATCCGGGTGAGCAAAAAACGCCGCTCAACCAAGACCACCTTCAGGAGCAATGCCACTCATTTGGCAACGCACCCAAAAAAACCCTACCTAAAGTCGGCGCCGGAGCGGCACAGTGAATCAACAGTGAACTATCTGTCGCCGGGAGATTCGCCGGACGAGAGGATAGGGTTCGCTGACTCACCGAGCCGTTGAGGAACTGTTCCGGCGGGTTTTTGCCGCCGATGGAATTCGGCTCCCCACGGTGCGCGAATTTCCCTGGCTTCAATCATCGGGAGCAGGGTCCAATAACCCCAAGCACTCTCGTACCCGGCAAATGACGCGGAATCGGAATTCCGCGCTTCCGCAGAGCGGGGACGAACCACTTCAGCTTGGGGAACTGGCTGCTTGCCGGGAAGCATCCCGAGCAATTGCTGCAGCAGAATGACGAGCAAATGCATCGTGTCGTTCCGACTGTCTCGATGTTGGCTTGGCTGATCCTACGTTAGGTAGATCCGTCGCAAAGTCGCTGCTAACTGTCCCTTGGCCCGAGCCGTGCCCGGCCACAGGACACTCAAAAAATGCACAATGTTCACAAAAGTAGCTGCCTGCGTTGGCCCGATTGGGCCTCGCACGACACATTTCGCAGGACGAAATTGTCCAGAAATCTGCCGTATTGGTGCTCCGCCAAACCAAACGCTAACAGCCCCTTGATCGTAGCAGAGTCATGGCGGACTGCAACCAAATTGTCCGGGCCGTTACGACCGCCCCCGGCTCGTGGCCGCCGGGCGACCATGCCCCCCGACAGGCACATTCTGGGGCAGCGAAAGACAATCGCAGCCCCCACGGACTATTATGGCCCCATTCGGCCCCCGCATTCGTTGGAATTCAAATGCCCGTCGGTGATCTGTTCGAGGCAAAACTTGCCGCCGCCTGGCCTCCCGCCGTCTGGCGCGACACGTCGGTTCTGCTGGCTGTTTCCGGCGGAGCCGACAGCGTCGCCCTGGCTCGGGCCGCGGCGGCGATTCGCCAGGCGGGCGAGGGGCAATTGATCATCGCCCACTTCAATCATCGCCTCCGCGGCGCGGCCTCGGATGCCGATGAGCACTTCGTCGGCGAATTGGCCCGTCAGCTTGGATTGCCGTTTCAGTCGGGCCGCGCAGATCCGGTCAGCTTGACCAGTTCCGGAGGCGACGGTTTGGAAGCTGCGGCCCGCGCGCGCGATACTCGTTTCTTCGAACGACCGCCGAGCGCCTGGGAGCCCGCTATGTCGTCACGGCCCACACGGCCGACGATCAGGCCGAAACGATCCTGCACCGGATCGTGCGCGGGACGGGCCTGGCCGGCCTGGCCGGCACGCAACGAGTTCGCACGCTGGGCCCGGCCGTGTCGTTGGTGCGGCCCATGCTGGACATCAGCCGGGCGGAAGTGCTCGCAGTACTTGGCGGCGCTTGGCAAATCGTTTTGCGACGACGAATCGAATCGCGACCGGCGATTTACCCGCAACCGATTGCGGCACGAGTTGCTTCCGCAATTGGCCGAGCAATACAACCCGCAGGTTCGCGAGGCCTTGTTGCGATTGGGAAGCCTGGCGGCGGAAGCTCAGCAAGTCATTGATCGGCTGGTCGACGATTTGCTGGCCAGCGCGTGGGAAGAATCTACCGCCGAGTTCGTGGAACTCGGTTTGGATTTGCTCGCGTCGCAGCCGCCCTATCTGGTGCGAGAACTGTTGATCGCTGTTTGGAAGCGACAAGGCTGGCCCTTGCAAGCCATGGGCTACGTTGAGTGGGAGCAATTGGCCGACATCGTTCGTGGAGCCGGAGAAACGAAGCGCGTTTTTCCCGGCGGGATCGCCGCGGAGCGTGACGGCGCGAGCTTGCGACTGATTCGGGTGTGACGAACATCAGCCCAAAGCGCCAGCAAGGGAGCGGCCCGTTCGACTCCCTCGCTGGCGCGTCGGGCTTGTATTTCGAGACTTGTCGCTACTCGACGGCTCCCTGCACGCCGCCGGCGAACAGTTCGTTCTCTTCGTCGCGGCCGAGCAGGACTTCGGGCTTGTAACCGCCGCGAGATCGGTCGTAGAGGATGATCCCGATAAAGACGACGACCAGCGCGATGGGCAACAGCGCCACGGTACGAAACGCCATGCGGTAGCCGTTTTGCTCGGCCTGGACCGCAACTTTCGCGGCTTCGCTGTCCTTGGGAAGGGTTTTAATCGCGTCGGGATCGAGCGCCACATAGGCCCCCGTCGCGTTGCGTTTGAGAATCTGCGGTAGAACACCGGGGTTCTCGTGTTTTTCGGCGAACGTTACCGCGTTGGTGTCTGCAATCTTGCCCATCTCCGGCAGCACCAACCCAATGGATAAGTTCCCGACCGTGCCCATCAAAGCCAAAGCCAGCGCCTCCCTTGGGAAATCGCTCGGCCGTGACACCTAGCATGGTGGGCCAGAAGTAGGCAATGCCCAGGCCGAAGATCGTGGCATAGCCGAAGGCTGTGGTCGCGTCGTGGGCAAAGCTCAGCAAGTAAAGTCCGATGCCGGCCAGGGTTGCCGAGCAAGTCAACATTCCGGTGGGCGAAAGGGCGTGCGCAATCGGTCCGGCGAAGTGCCGCAAGATAAACATCATGCCTGAAGTGTAAACCAGAATCATCGTGCCGGAGATGCCCGCCGTGCTTTGCATCACCGACTCTTGCCATTTCTGCGGTCCCAGTTCCGTGGCCGCGGTCATCAGCATGCAGACGGCCCAGACATAGAATAGCGGGCGGTAGAAACAGCCCTTGAACATGTCGGCGGTTGATACGCCCGACTCGACGCGTTCGGTCAGCGGGAAACGCGAGGGGATCAGCATCAGCCCGTAGATGATCGCCGGCAAGACGATCAGGCCCAAGCTCCATTGCCAACCGAGATGCAGGCCTTCCATATTCAACGGTCCGAGCACGAGACCGCCACCGACAAGACGGGCCGTGATGCCGCCAATCGCCAGACCGCCAGGCCACCAGGCGTGCAGGATGTTGAGGTAATGCGTCTTACGGTCGGCATAGAGCGTGGCGATGAGCGGGTTGATGGCCACTTCGGTGCAGCCGTTGCCGCAGCCCATCAACAGCGAGGCGCCGTACAACCAGTAGTAACTGATCGACGAATGCGGGGCGAAGATCGTGCCGAGCGAACCGACCAGGTGGCTGGCAAAGGCCAGGTACATGACTCGCTTCATGCCCAGCAGATCGCAGATGAAGCCGCCGATGAACATGGAAATCGCCATTCCCAGGAACACGGCTCCTTCGAGTCCGCCTTTTTCCGCCTGGGTGAGTCCGAACGAATCGCCCATGGTCTGCAGGACATCGCCCCGCACGACGAACGTGAACGCCGACGTGATCAGGGCAATGCAACTGCACACGAACAAGTAACGACGACTATCCATGGGAACGCTTCTCCTGGTTGACTCAAAACACGCGGGGTACGCGTCGGGGGGGCTGCCGGCTGGAATTGCCGCCTTCGACTTTTCCGCTCGCCGACGCCCGAGTGGACAGCGTCCATCCTACGGCTTGCTAGCAGATCAGCGCAGAGGAACGCCCAGTATACTGGGAGGTTTCGGCAGGGTAAATAATTTGCCGGCTCGATTTTACCTCGATTGCGCGGTCTGTGAGGGTGGTGACGGTGGCCGCCGCAGATCCGGCCGATGCGAGCAGTGCCAGCACCGACTCGCGGTTGATCCAAGCCACCTTGACCCACGTAAGAAGGGCTGCCTACTATGCCCCACATTTTATAGAGCGGGCTAAACCGCGCCGACTTCTGGCTTTGCGTCTCGAACCACCTGGTGCGAGTTGCGAGCGAAGTCGGTGCGCGCCGAAACCGTGCTTCGAGCAAAGGGACCGTCCGATCATTCGCGGCCTGATCCATTTCTGTTGGTTCACATTCAAATGGGGACTGCTCCTGGCAGCCGTGGTGGCAATTGTCGGTGGACCTTATCTCTATCACCGAATGGATGAAGAGATCCGTCGTCGCGTCGAAGAGATGCTGGCCGACAACTATCCGCACCTGGCTGTGAGCGTGCGCTCGGCGCAGTTGGTCTCCGGCCAGGGGATCGAAGTTCGCGGGTTGTCGATCTTCGAGCCAGGCGCGACCGGCCCTCAGGCCGAGTTGCTCTATGTGGACGAGATGTTCGTCTTTTGCCGGACGGAATTGCGTGAGCTGGTAACGGGCAAACTTCGGATATCGCATTTCGCCATCCACCGTCCGACCTTGCGAGTCACTCGCCGTGCCGACGGATCATGGAGCGCGGGCAAGTTGTTGCCGCTGCCGAAACTCAGCGAACAACCACCGGTGATGACGATTGAAAACGGTGTTGTCGAGATCTTCGATCCGCTGAAGAACCCGTCGGCAACGTTATCGCTGCGCGACGTGAACCTGCAGCTCGAGCCCGCGGCGGCCAATCCGAGCTGGCCTTTGCAGCGCAGACCGCTGCACGTGCAAGGACGCGCTTCGGCCGATCACGCGCGGCAACTCGAGTTTGACGCTTTGTTCGATCCCGAGGGCGGAGCGTGGCAAACGACGGGCTCACTGGTCGGCTTGGAAATCTCGCCGGAGTTGTGCCGCTCGGTGCCTGGAGAACGGACGCCGCCGGTGGTGCAATTGGAGGGCGTGCGCGGGCAGGCGGCGCTGAACTTCCGCCTCGTCTACAACCCTCGCAACACTCCGGCTTTCGACTACGAGGTAGCTGGGCAGATCGCCCGCGGACGCGTCGATGACCCGCGGCTTCCGTATCCGTTGACCGACGTGCGGGCTGTATTTCGCAGCAATCGCCAGGGGGTCACGATCAGCGACCTGACGGCCCGCAGCGGGCCGGCCAGCTTGCGGCTCGATGCCCAGTTGAGCGCGGCCGGTTTGAACGGCCCCATGCGCATCAACGTCGACATAGACCACTTGATGCTGGATGCCCGGTTGTTCGAGATCCTTCCCGACAGGTTGCGCAGCCGAGTGGCGCAACTTCCCGCCGAGCGGCGAGGTGAACCTTCGCGCTCAGGTCAACTACGACGGCCGCACCTGGCAGCCCGACGTGACCGTCCAATGCCTGAACGTGGGGATGAGCTTTCACAAGTTTCCCTATCGGCTGGAGCGCGCGCGGGGAACCATCGAACTCAAGCAGCAGCGAGTGAAAACCAATCTCGTGGCCGCGAGCGATAGCGCCGAGGTGCGCGTCGTGGGCGACTTCGAGTTGCAGTCGCCCGTGCCGTCGGGTTGGGTCGAAGTTCGCGGCGAGAATCTGCGATTGGACGAGAAGTTCTTTCAGGCCTTGCCCGCGCAGCCGAACGAACTCGTGCGTTCGCTCAATCCTTACGGCACGTTCAACCTGTTCTATCGCTTTTGGCAGGGCCCGGCGTCGCGACCCGAGATCCATCAATACGCGACCATGACGCTGAATCGTTGTTCGCTCAAGTACACGAAGTTTCCCTACGCGCTGGACGACCTCCGCGGCGTGATCGAGATGCAAGACAACGTCTGGAATTTTCGCGATCTCGAAGGCATCAACGGAACCGCCCGCGTCAGTTGCAACGGCCAGTTCGTCGGCACTCCCGCGGGGAACAGCCTGCTGCTGCGCTTTCACGGTCAGAACGTGCCCTTGGAGGACGAGCTGCGCGACGCTTTGAGTCCCGGAGCGCAGCAGCTTTGGAATGCCTTGAAACCCCGAGGCACGGTCAACATCGACACCGAGTGGCGCAGCGAGTCGACGGACGCCGAGCCTCATCTGTGGGTCAAGGCGCAGCCGGCCGACACCAACGTTTCGATCGAACCGAGCTATTTTTCGTATCGTCTGGAAGGCATTCAAGGAGATTTCATCTTCAACGACGGCAAGCTGATCATGGAGCAGGTCAAGGGGCGACACGGCACCACCGAGGTGCTGGCCCGAGGCAGGTGCGATCTGCAGCCGAACGGCGGATGGAACCTGCACTTGGACCACATGTCGATTGACCGGTTGCGGCTCGAGCGCGACCTGGTCCAGGCGTTTCCCACGCGACTGAAGAAACTGGTCACGGTGCTCCGTCTGGGCGGGCCCATGAACCTGCGGGGCGAAATGGAAGTCGCCAGCAGCGGCGTGGCGACCGATCCGATCACGTCAAATTGGAACCTGCAGGCCGACCTGCACCAGACCAGCGTGGACTGGGGCGCCCGTTTCGACAACATCAGCGGCGGTCTTTCGATGATCGGCAGTTTCGACGGTCGGCAGTTTCGCTGCCGGGGCGACGTCGATATCGATTCGTTGATGTTCAAGGAATTCCAGTTCACGGAATTGATGGGCCCCTATTGGATCGACGACACGCAATTCCTGGTCGGCAAATGGGCCGACCGTGCGCGGCGGGCCCAGCCCGAACGGCGCATGACCTGCAAACTGTTCGGGGGCACGGTGCTGGCCGATGGCTGGGTCACGTTCCTTCCCGAGACGCGCTACAACTTCGAGGCTTCGCTGGCCGGCGCCGACCTGGCGCGGCTGACGAAAGAAGCCATACCAGGCCGCCAGCCGCTCAGCGGTTCGATTCTGGCCAACGTCGAGCTGCGCGGCAAAGGCTCCAGCCTGAACGATCTGGGAGGCCGCGGCACGATTCAATTGCGCGACGCCGACATTTATCAGTTGCCGCTGATGGTCAGTCTGCTCAAGGTGCTCAGCGTTCGTCAGCCCGACACCACCGCTTTCACCCGCAGCGACATCACCTTTTACATTCAAGGCCAGCATATTTACGTCGATCGGATCGACTTCAGCGGCGATGCCATCAGCCTGTTGGGCAAGGGCGAAGTCGGTTTCGATAAGCAGATGCGTCTGACGTTCCACGCCATGGTTGGACGCAATGAAAACCGGCTGCCCGTGTTGAAGGACGTGTTGGGGGGCGCGAGCAAGCAGATCATGCTGATTCATGCCGAAGGATCGCTCGACCAGCCCTCGCTGCGCCGCGAGGCATTCCCCGGCGTGAACCAGGCCTTGCAAACGCTCCAGGCCGAGTTCCAGACTCGCGATGCTGCGACGCGTCGCGTGAGCGACGTCGGCACCGCCACGCCGTCGAACCTGTGCGCCAAAATAGTAAAGAAGGGGTTTGTGGACCGCGTTGCGCCACGGTTTCGATTTCAGTGAGATGCCAATCCGGGCTCGGGAACCATGAATGCCTGGAATGCGGATTCTGGTGATTGGAACGCGTCAGCGTCGTGTGTTGTGGTGAGGTAAGTTTTCTGTATCGAGGTAATGTTCGTGCGTGACCCCTGGATAACGGAGGTGGTGCCATGAGCGTAGTTCCAACCGGCCTGGCCGGCGCGTTTGCAGGGGCCCCGTTGGCCCAGACGAAGGGCTCCGAGATCGAGCGAGCCCAACAAGACACGCAGGTGCGGCAGCGCCAGGCCAAAAGTCAGGCTCACGCGACCGATGCCGCCGGCGTGGCCGCGGCCGACGGCGAGGACACCCAGGCCAATGATCGCGATGCCGACGGGCGGCGATTCTGGGAGCGGCCCGCGCCAGTGCAGCCCGTGGATGATTCTGTCGGATCGGTCGACGCGGCCGGTGCGCAGCAAAGCAAGGATCCGCACGGCGAAAGCGGCCGTCAACTCGATTTGACCGGCTGAGCGGACGGTTCAAACTGGAGCGTGTAGTCCCGTTCGAATAGGATTAGAGGGACACAAAGGAGCGCTTCAATGACGATTTCGAAAATCACCGGCGCCGATATGCTCACGGCGATCAAGATCGCAACAAGTGGCTTGCCTCTCGGGTCGTCGTTTACGATCAGCTTGTTCGACTCCTATGACCTTTTCAAGTTGAATGTCGAGCAGCTAGTGGATGGATTTGATTTCGATCAGAGCGTAGCGGAACGAATCGTTGACGGGTTGAACCAGCGCGACTTGTCCGAGTTGAGCACGGCGATCGGCGTTAAGTTGGTTGTCGACAATAAACCGCGGTCGAGCCTGATTGCGAACGCGGGGATCATTCGCTCCGCAGGAGTTTGGTCGCACAATCCAGCGATTCCCACGGATCCTGATCAGATCGTGGAAGCGATCCGCCGTATGGCAACCCAGATGCAACTCCCTGATGCCGTTTCTGCTCGACACCAGCACCTGCTCGCGGCACTTGAAGTCGGGCGACGACACTCCCATTCTGTCTCGAATGGTTCAGTACAGCGGGCAACTCTATGTCTCGCGGTTTTCCGTTGCTGAGCTGTACGCATTTGCCTTTCGAGGTTCCGCCAAACGAGTTTATGAATTCGATCAGTTCTTCGACGACATGAACGTATTGGAGTTCACCGACGAGTGCGCCAGGGGGTATGGCAAACTGCACGCATTCTTGGCGGATCGTGGCATTCGAATCGGGGCGATTGACCTGATGTTAGCGACTACTGCGGTGGTCAATGGGATGGTATTGATAACGCATGACCGGGATTTTGATCGGCTGAGCGGGTTGGTGCCAGGGCTCGACATTCACGACTGGTTGCCGGCTACCCCCGGGCGATCCCTAATGCCGCACGAGTTGTCCGCCTGCGTCCTCGGAAGAGCCGCCCGTGTGGCCAGGGTTTGGGCTCAACACAAACGTCCGCTTCGAATTGGGTGCCCGCAAACGCCTTTCCTCGAATTGCAGTTCCCTCTAAAATCAATTGCTCAGCCTGGATTGATCCGTGCTAGCAACAGCCAGGCTGTGTGAAGGCTATCCAGACAGTGCGAAGGCTATTATGCGGTTTACCAAAATGCAGGGAGCGGGCAACGATTACGTCTACGTCGATTGCTTTCGCGAATCGATGCCCGACGATCCGGCTGCTCTGGCCCGCAGAATCGCCGACCGGCATTACGGTGTCGGTGGGGACGGATTGATCCTGATCTGCCCTTCGGAGCGGGCCGATGCGCGGATGCGGATGTTCAATGCCGACGGTTCGGAATCGGAGATGTGCGGCAACGGCGTGCGTTGCGTGGCCAAGTACGTTTACGATCACGGTATTGCCGAGAAGCCCAGTCTGCGAATCGAGACCGGTGCCGGAGTGCTGACGCTGGAGTTGGAAATCGTTGGCGGCCTTGTCGAGCGGGTGCGTGTCGACATGGGCATTCCGGTCGTGGAAGCCTCGCGCATACCGGTGACCTTGCCACGTCCGACGGATGACGGGCGGATCGTCGATTTTCCCCTGGACAAATACATTTCGCTCGGTTCGCCGGCGCGTTGGATGCAGGACTGCGGCCTGGATATGCGAATGACCTGCGTCTCGATGGGTAACCCGCACCTGGTCATCTACTGTGCGCACGTGGCTGCGGTGCCCTTGGAACAGATCGGCGCTTTACTGGAAACGCAGCCCATCTTTCCGCGGCGCATCAACGTGCATTTCGTCGAGGTTCATTCGCCGACGGAGCTCACCATGCGAACCTGGGAGCGTGGCAGCGGCGTGACGCTGGCCTGCGGCACCGGCGCCAGCGCCGTATGCGCGGCCGGGGTTCTCACCGGTCGCACCGAGCGACATGTGCTGGCCCATTTGCCGGGCGGCGACCTGGAACTCGAATGGGCCGCAGACGAACACTTGCACATGACCGGCCCGGCCGTTGAAGTCTTTTCAGGCGAGTGGCAAGAGCAGGAAAAACCCGTGGCGAGTGGCTAGCGAGCCGCTCATTAGCAGCATGGAAGCGCCCGAATGGATTTCGAAAACCCACGGTTGATTGCGGCCGGCGGACTATTGGCTTCGGCCGGTCTTCGCGCCTGGATGTCGACGCTCGACTACCGCATTGCCTATTACGACCCGACCGTCGACCCGGCTCATCGCGAGGGGCTCGGCCCGAAGATCTTCATTTTCTGGCACGAGTACATCCTCAGCCCGCTCTATGTCCGTGGGAATTGCCGGATGGCGATGCTCTTGAGCCGGCATCGCGACGCGGAATGGCTCAGCGGCATCGCCCGCTATTTCGGCTTCGATTGTGTTCGCGGTTCGACCTATAAGGGCGGAGTCGCCGCATTGCGTGAGATGGCCGAAAAGAGCAGAACCCATCATATCGTCATCACGCCCGACGGCCCGCGAGGCCCACGCCGCAAGCTGGCCCAGGGGCCCGTCTTTCTGGCGTCGAGCTTGGGCTTGCCGCTGGTGCTGATTGGTTTGGGCTACGATCGGCCCTGGAGAATTAAGACTTGGGATCGGTTTGCGATTCCACGTCCCGGCTCGCGGTCGCGAGGGGTCGTAAGCCCTGCGATGCACATCCCGCCGAATCTGGATCGCGACGGGCTGGAGCACTATCGGCTAGAAGTCGAACGGCTATTGAACCGCCTGACGCTCGAAGCCGAAGCCTGGGCTGAATCGGGCACGGTAAAGATCGGCGAGATGCCCGGGCGGCGTGAACATCCCGACCCGCGCTGGCGGCGCACCGATGCCTTGCATCCGTTGCCCACTCCACGCCTTGCCACGGCAATTGTCGAGTCGATGGCCCGCGCATAGCGGTCACCGCCGTGGTCGCAACATGGCCGACTGCCGCCGCCGACGGTATATTGATTGCATCGCGCGATGCATAACCAAGGATTGGCGGCATGGCAGTTCCGTTTTCCGAATCGACCGGCGACCGTTCTCTGCCGGTGCTCTCTGTCTCTGACCTGACCGATCAGATCAAGGATTTGCTCGAAGGTGCGCTGCCGTCGGTATGGGTTGCCGGCGAGATTTCGAACTTCTCCCGGCCGCAGTCGGGCCATTGTTATTTCACGCTCAAGGACGACCGGGCGCAGATTCGTGGCGTGATGTGGCGCGCTGCGGCGAGCCGGTTGCGATTCGAACTCGAGGACGGCCTGGAGGTGCTCTGCCACGGCGATCTCGAAGTCTATGCTCCGCGCGGCACGTACCAACTCGTGGTGCGGCAGATCGAACCCAGGGGCGTCGGGGCTCTGGAGTTGGCCTTGCGCAAGCTGCGCGAGCGGTTGGCGGGCGAAGGATTGTTTGCCGTCGAACGCAAACGACCGCTCCCGAAGTTCCCGCGGAAGATCGCGGTCGTTACCAGTCCCACCGGGGCCGCCATTCGTGATTTCCTGGAAGTCTTGCGGCGACGCTGGCGAGGTGTCGACGTCCTGGTCGTGCCTGTCCGCGTGCAAGGCGAAGGGGCGGGCCAGGAGATTGCTCAGGCCATTGAGGCGGTCAATCGCTTCTCCGAGCCGGTCGATTGCCTGGTCGTGACCCGCGGTGGCGGCAGCCTGGAAGATTTGTGGGCCTTCAACGAAGAAGTGGTCGTGCGGGCGATCTACGCTTCGCGCATCCCCGTCGTCTCGGCCGTGGGACACGAAATCGACGTCACGCTGAGCGATCTGGTGGCCGACGTGCGGGCACTCACGCCCAGCGAGGCGGCCGAACGCATTGCGCCGGCGGCCGAGGAGTTCACCGCCCGGCTCCACGCTCAACAACAACGACTCGTCAACGCACTACGCGGTCGGGCCTTGGCGGCGCGTTCTCGGCTCGACATGATCCGCGGCCGGCGCGCGTTCCGCCGGCCGTTCGACCTGGTTCACAGTCTGACGCAACGCCTGGACGAAATGAGTAGCCGGATGACGCGCGGCATTCGGCTGCTTGTCAGCAACTCGCGGCGTAAAGTGGACACCGGGGCCGCGCATTTGGAGTCGTTGAGCCCTTTGGCTATCCTGGCGCGAGGTTATAGTGTTACCCTACGCCGCGCTGATGGTCGATTGATTCGCGACGCCCGCGAGCTTGAGCCCGGCGATGAATTGCAGACGAAATTTTCTGCTGGCGAGGCTATCAGTCGTGTAGAACGTGTGGAAGTGGAGTAGAAGATCGATTCGAAGACTGGAAATTGTGTAGCCTGGCAACAGTAACCTGGCGACGGGCGCCTTCTTCGGAGTTTACCTGCTTTGGTTGATGAGAAAACAACGCAAATACCGCCTAATCCTCCCAGTTTCGAGCAAGCACTCGTGCAATTGGAAGGGATTGTCGAGCAACTCGAAGATGGTGAGACCGGGCTGGCCGCTGCGCTGGATTGCTATGAACAGGGTGTCCGCCTGTTGAAACAGTGTTATACGTTGCTGGAACGAGCTGAGCGACGAATTGAGCTGTTGTGTGGCGTTGACGCTCAGGGTAACCCTGTTGCCCAGCCGTTCGATGACGAGGCTTCGCTAAGCCTGGACGAAAAGCGACAGGCTCGTAGCGTGCGGCGGAAGAAGTCGCCGCCGAAGGGCGAATCAGTGGGTGGTAGCCAGGTTTCTGAAGAACCTGAGACGCGGCAGATGGACGAACCGGGGTCTCTCTTTTAGAATGTATTGCTATACCGCCCCAACCACTCGTCCTGTGTGAGTTCTCATAGCGCTCCTGGCGCAAACGGCTCATGGTGCAAACGCCGACACCGTCGTATTCGGAACTTGCCCTGCACGTTCTGCCCAAAATCGAAGCGGCACTCGCGGCCTGCACCCAATTTTCTGGGGACTGTCCCCGTGGGTTGGCCGAGGCGATTCGCTATAGCTTGCTGGCTCCGGCCAAGCGGCTGCGCCCGCAATTGGTGTTAATGGCGGCCGAGGCTTGCGGGGGACAATTAGCCGAGGTTATGGCGAATGCCATGCCGGCGGCATGTGCGGTGGAGATGATTCACACCTACTCGCTGATTCACGACGATCTGCCGGCCATGGACGACGATGATCTGCGCCGCGGACGTCCGACGAATCACAAGGTTTTCGGCGAAGGTCTGGCGATCTTAGCCGGCGACGCGCTGCTGACGTTGGCCTTCGAGGTTTTGGCGCGACGATGTCCGGCCGGCTGCCGTGGCCGCGGCCTGTTGCGCGGCACTGGGCGAAGCCGCCGGCGCCGACGGCGCTGGTCGGCGGTCAGGCGGACGATCTGGCTGGTGGCGGCCAGGTGGAAGGCATTAGCGGAACTCAGCGCAATTTGGAAATTCTGGAATCGATCCATCGCCGCAAGACCGGCGCGATGTTTCTGGTCTCACTGCGCATGGGCGGCCTGACGGCTCGCGCTGCCGATTGGCAAATGCACGCCCTGGAAGAATACGGACGAAGGATGGGACTGGCGTTTCAGATCGTCGACGACCTGCTCGATGTGGGCGGCGACGAGGCTGCATTGGGAAAACGTGTGGGCAAGGATGCGGACCGAGGCAAACTGACCTTTCCCGGCTTGCTGGGCGTTGCCGAGAGTCGTGTACGCGCCGAACGTTTGATCGGCGAAGCGTGCCAGGCCCTCGAACCGCTGGGCACGCCGGCCGAGGGGCTGGCCGCCTTGGCTCGTTATGTTCTCGAAAGGGATCGTTGAATGGACCAACTGCTTTCGAAGATTGAATCACCTCGCGACTTGCAGAATCTCTCGCTCGAAGAGATGGAGCAACTCGCCGGCGAAATGCGCGAGTCGCTCTGCAACCTCGTGAGCAGCCGCACGGCCCACTTCGCCTCGAACTTGGGCGTCGTCGAACTCTGCCTGGCGCTGCACAAGATGTTCGACTTCCGCCGCGACCGGCTGATCTGGGACACCGGCCACCAGTGCTACCCGCACAAAATGATTACCGGCCGGTACCACGAGTTCGGCACCATGCGCATGAAGGGAGGTCTGATGGGCTTCCCCAATCCCAACGAAAGCGAATACGACCTGTTCATGACCGGCCATGCCGGCTGCAGCGTCTCGACGGTTCTAGGGCTGAAGATGGGAGACGAGCTGCAACCCGGCCAGGAGGACCGCCGCGCCGTGGCCGTCATCGGCGACGGAGCGTTCCCCTCGGGCATCGTCTTCGAGGCCTTGAACAATGCCGGCGGGTTGAAGAAAGACCTGCTCGTGGTGTTGAACGACAACAAAATGTCGATCTGCCCGCGCTTGGGCGGCCTGGCCGAGTACTTCGACCGGCTGAGGATGAACCCGCTGTATGCCGGATTGAAATCCGAAGTGGTCAAGGCCCTGAACAAGGTGCCGGTGCTGGGCGATCCGGTCGAGCGGATGTTGTGGCAGGCCAAGGAATCGATCAAGGCCGGCTTGCACGGCGGCATGCTGTTCGAAGAGTTGAATTTCAAGTATTTCGGACCCATCGACGGCCACAGCATTCCACAACTGCTGAAATACCTGAAGATGATCAAGGAGACTCGCGGTCCGGTGCTTTTGCACGTGGTCACGGAGAAGGGCCATGGCTTCCAACCAGCCGCCGCCGACCCGGTCTTCTTTCACACGCCGGCCCCGTTCCAGCGCGACACCGACGGCGTGATCTCCATCAAGAAGAACTCCAGCCGCGCCTACACGAACGTGGCCAGCGAAGCCATCCATCGGCAACTGTCGGCCAATCCCAAGGTCACCATCATGACCGCGGCCATGTGCCAGGGAAACAACCTGGAGCGCGTGCGCGACGATTTCCCCACGCGTTTCTTCGATACCGGCATTTGCGAGTCGCACGCCGTGGCTTTTGCCGCCGGGCAGGCCAAGGCCGGCATGCGACCGATCGTCGACATTTACAGCACCTTCCTGCAACGCAGCTACGACCAGATCTTCCAGGAAGTCGCTTTGCAGAATTTGCCGGTGACGTTCCTGCTCGATCGAGCCGGCCTGACCGGACCCGATGGTCCGACGCATCACGGCGTTTTCGACTTGGGCTACATGCGCGTCTTCCCCAACATCGTCGTCACGGCTCCCGGCGACGAAGCGGACCTGCCGCTGCTTCTCGACTTTGCCCTGGGGCACGACAGCCCGGTTTCAATCCGCTATCCGAAAGCGTCGGCCGAAAGGATCGAGCGTAGCGTGGCGCCGATTGAATTGGGCCGTTCGGAAGTCCTTGAATGGGGTCACGACGGCATGATTATCGCCTGCGGCACGTTGCTGTCGCACTGCGTCAAGGCCGCCGCCCAATTGCGGAACGAAGGCCTGGACATCGGCGTCATCAACGCCCGATTCATCAAGCCACTCGATAAGGAAACCCTGCTGCGAGCCGTGGAAACTTCGCCGTTTGTCGTCACCGTGGAAGAGGGCGCCTTGATCGGCGGCTTTGGTAGTGCGCTGCTGGAAGTGGTCAATGAAGCTGGCCTGGCGACCAACCACATTCGTCGGCTCGGTATTCCCGACCGGTTCGTGGAGCACGGAGATCGCAACGAGCTATTGGCCGACCTGGGGCTCGACATTGCCGGCATCGCCCGGGTTTGCCGCGACTTGTCGGCGGCCGAACTGGCCAACACGGCCGGCCGGCGCCGCGTGAGTTGACGCAAAAACGCTCGTGTTTGATATCGCAATTTGCGACGTCAAATCCGTTGAGTTCTCTCGCAAGCGGAGCGGCTAACACGTGAATCAAAACCCGAGTCCACGCGTCGACGTTTTGATGCGGCAGATGTACATGTCGGCCATGATGTAAAGCACGCTACCGTCTTCGCCCCAGCCACAATTGGCCGTTCGCTCGCCGGTGTCGATGCCGCCCAAGAGCGTGCCGTCGGGGCTGAACACCTGCACGCCGCCGGGCGCGGTCGCAAAGATGTTGCCCGCGCGATCGACTTTCAGCCCGTCGGGCAGTCCCGGCTTCGAGGGCACCCAATTCGTGACGTCGTAAAACACGCGGCCGGCCGACAGCGTGCCGTCGTCTTTGACGTCGAATACTTTCCACAGCGCCGCCTTGGGATCGGACTGTGCCACGTACAGTTTCTTTTCGTCGGGCGAAAAGCCGATGCCGTTGGGACGCGTCATTTCGGTCGTCAGCAGCGTGACCGTACCGTCGGGCGACAGTCGGTAAACGCCGCAATAGTCAAGCTCGCGGTGCGGGTCGTCGTACTGCTTCGGCAAGCCATACGGCGGATCGGTGAAGTACAGATCGCCGTTCGATTTGAACACGGCATCGTTGGGGCTGTTAAAACGCTTGCCTTGGTAACGGTCGGCCAGCGTGGTGAAGCTGCCGTCCTTCTCCAGGCGGGCAATTCGCCGATCGCCGTGCTGACAGAGAATCAATCGCCCCTGTTTGTCCAGCAGCAGCCCGTTGCAGCCCGGCTCGGCGCCCCAGGTGCCGGGTCCGGTGTAGCCGCTGGGCTTCAAGAACAGGCTGATGCCCGCCCCCTCTTTCCACTTCATGACGCTGTTGCGTGGGATGTCGGAGAACAGCAGATAGCCGCCGTCGCGAACCCAAACCGGCCCTTCCGACCAGTCGAATCCTTCGGCCAGCTTCTCCAGTTTGCTCGATTCAGGAATGAGCTGATTGAATCGTGGGTCGAGACGGTCGATCACCCCGAAGCGGGCCGAGGGCCCTGATTCGCCGGCCAGCGACACGCTCTCGAACGACACGGCGGCCGGTAACACGATAGCCAGCAACGTCAGGCTCGCCATTATGTGCGCGAGTCTGCGGAAAAAGTTTATAGTCATGGCTGCGATTCCCCTCGGGGCGGGCGGCGGTAGGGCTCGGTCTACGTCAGCGGCCGAGCGGGCTGTGCGGCTATTACAAATCGCCCAGGCTCTCGGGTCAACTATTTTTCGCCGCCCCGTCGCGTTAGGATGAGAGTATGGAAAAGCCTGACAACCCCGTTACGTTCGGCCGTTACCGTGTCGGCCGCGGTTGCCCGCTGCTGGTGATCGCCGGTCCCTGCGTCATCGAAACCGAGCAGTTGACGCTCCAGATCGCCACGCGGCTGAAGCAATTGGCCGACGAATTGCCGATCCAGTTGGTGTTCAAAGCCTCGTTCGACAAGGCCAACCGCACCAGCACCGACTCGTTTCGCGGCTTGGGGCTCGAAGCCGGCCTGCAGGTGCTGGCCCGAGTTCACGAGGCCACCGGTCTGCCGGTGACGACCGACATCCACGAATCGTGCCAGGCCGCACCCGTGGCCGAAGTTTGCGAAGTGTTGCAGATTCCGGCCTTCCTTGCCCGGCAAACCGATCTGCTGGTGGCGGCCGCCGCCACGGGACGGGTCGTGAATGTCAAAAAGGGGCAGTTCCTCGCCCCCTGGGACATGCGCCACGTTGTCGCCAAGCTGCAAGCGTCCGGCTGTTCGCGAATTCTATTGTGCGAACGCGGCACGTTCTTCGGCTACGGCCGGCTGGTGAACGACATGCGGGCCATTCCGCAGATGCAATCGTTTGGCGTGCCCGTAATCTTCGACGCCACCCACAGCGTGCAGGAGCCGGGCGGTTTGGGTTCGACCACCGGCGGCAATCGGGCCATGGTCGAGCCGCTGGCTCGAGCAGCGACCGCGATCGGCGTCGACGGGCTGTTTTTCGAGACCCATCCCGACCCGGACAGTTCGCCGAGCGACGGCCCGAACATGGTTCCGCTGGCAGAATTCCCCGCGTTGTTGCGGAGAATCCTCGCCATCCGTGAAACCGTCGAGCAGCTAGAAACAAAAGCGGAAAACTGAAAGCCGAAGCATGCATCGTATGAACTCCTCGCCGCGTTTTAGCGTTCGGCTTCGTCGGCTTTCCGCTTTCAGCTTTCCGCTTTTACTCCTTTTTTTCGTCCCGCTTCTCCCGCTCGTCGGCTGCTCGGGTTCGAGCATGCAAGTCGACGCCGCGTCGGGAGTCGCGGCTCGCGAGGAGATCGTCGAAGAGCTGTTCGTCAATGCCGTCGGGTTGTTGAATGAAGTCGATCGCTACAACCCCAACGATGTGCTGCCGCAGATCCTCGGCCGATTGAACCAGTGGATCGCGCTCCGCAAGCCGATCGCGGGCTGGCAGGTGGATCCGCTGGTGGCCGAGTTGCCCCCCGACGTTCGTAAGCTGCCGTCGCTGGAGAACCTGGCGCAGTTCAAGTTCGATCGCGAAGACGGCCTGACATTGCAGGAGGCCGTTTGGATTCGCGATGTGGCCCGCGCGGCGGTTGGCCGCGAACTGGACGATCTCACCCGGGCTCGGCTGCTGTTTGATTGGACGATTCGCAACATTCAGCTCGAACCGGTACGGTCGGAAGAATCCGTCGCCTGGCCGCATCGCCCTTGGGAGACGCTGCTTTTTGGCCGCGGCGAAGCGGTCGATCGGGCTTGGGTTTGGCTGTTGCTTGCCCGCCAGCAAGGGCTCGATGCCGTACTGCTGGCCCAGGCCGGTCCGGCCGCCGAGCGGGGCGAGCTCCCCGATGCCTGGCTGCCGGCTGTGCTCCTGGAAAAAGTTCTGTACCTGTTCGATCCGGTGTATGGGCTGCCGATCCCCAGCCCCGGCGGGCAGGGCGTGGCGACGCTCGCCCAGGCTGTCGCCGACGAACGGGTTTTTGCCGAGTGGAAGCTCGACGCCGAGCATCCCTACCGCTTCAAGCCGGACCAATTCAGCCGCGTCGTGGCGCTGGTCGAAGCTTCGCCGTTGTACCTGACCGAACGTGGCCGGCTCATGGAACTCGATCTGGCCGGCGACAGCCGATTGGTGCTCTCGACCGATCCGAGCGAGGTTGCCAATCGGCTGAAGGAGAATCCGCTTATAGCTGGCACGCGGTTGTGGACGTTGCCCTATCAGCGAGCCGCCCGCAAGCAAGCGGCCGATTCGCGTGGGCGGCAGGCCTCGATTCGCGAGCTGAGCCCTTTCATCGATCCGCCGGCCAAACTCTGGCAAGCCCGCGTGCTGCAGTTGATGGGCAAGTACACGGGCGAGCGGAACGCGATTCACGAATACCAGGAGTGCCGCCCCGCCGAGGCAGCGCTGCACGAAGCCCGCGCCCAGGGCAAGCTTTCAGCCGACGCGGAGCAGAACCTGGAAACCGCCAAGCGCGACGCCAGCTACTGGTTGGGACTGGTGTCCTTTGATCGAGGGCTGTTCGAGGTCGCGATCGACTACTTCCGCGAGCGCACGCTCAAGGCCACGCCTGATGGCCCTTGGACCGAAGGGGCCCGCTACAACCTGGGCCGTTCGTACGAGGCCCTGGGGCAAGCCGCCGAGGCGCGCAAGGCGTACGAGCAAACCACCGGCCCACAGCGTCCCGGCAATCTGCTGCGGCGCAAAAGCTAGAGAGAGAATAGAGCGGAGGGCATAAAATATTCGATGCCATCGGCATCGCACGCGCGGGGTTTCGGTGCTACAATGTTGGTATTAAGTGGCAACGACCCTGGAGTATCGCCATGATCAAAACGTTGACGAAGCATGGCAACAGCTACGCACTGGTGATTGAAAAGCCGATTCTCGAAATCCTGCGAGTTTCGCCAGACACGCCGTTTGAAATCATCACCGACGGGCAATGTCTGGTGTTGTCGCCCGTGCGTGAACGCTCGGAAGACAAGAAATTCCAAGAGGCGCTGGAGATGGTTCACAAGCGGTTCGGTCGTGCGATGAAGCGCCTTGCGGAATAGGTGCCTGCCGTGCAGCCCCAGTTCTTGGATCTCGATCACGTGCTGCGTATTCACCGCAGCTTTGATCGAGCATTACGGCGGTGGTGACGGTGTGCGCGACGTGGGTCTGCTGCAATCGGCGCTGGGAATGCCGCAGGCTTCGTTCGCAGGCGAACTGTTGCACAGAGATCTGTTCGAGATGGCGGCGCGTATCTGTACCACGTTGTTCAGAACCATCCATTCGTCGATGGGAACAAGCGAACGGCGCCGCTTCGGCGATCATCTTCCTCGCGATGAACGACGTCCAGATTGTCGCCGATGAAGATGGTTTGGTCGAAATTACTCTGGCCGTGGCTCGCGGTGACGCCGGAAAATCGCAGGTCGCGGCGTTCTGCCGCGAGAAGGCTGGATGACCAGTTGTTACAGCGGCATTACGACTGCTTAGGCAGGCCCGCGATCTGTTGCGGGTGCAAACGCTAGAGAAGCATGGGCGACACAATGAGTGGTTTTAGGCGCTACGCCGCGATGAGGCCTCAAGTCCGTGTCATGTTAAGACGCATTGCCATATCGCTGTTATGCGCCATCGCAGGCGTGGTGTCCGGAGTCGGCGGCACCGTGCGCTGCCATACGCATCGCGACCTAATTCCATTAGGCTTCATCGCCCGACTTGCACTGCCGAGTTTTTTGCTGGGAGGATCTGTCGGCGCACTTCAAGGCAAGTTCTGGTGGGGCGCGATTACCGCTTCCGTCGCCGCCGTGGCCGCACTTGCGCTGCTTTTGTACTACGGGTTTCAGCGGTTGGGCGACTGGGCGCCTCCCATTGTCGCAGTCACGGGTTTATTGGTGGGAGGTTGCATCGGCGCCCCGCGTCGCAGCGTCTGGTGGAGCGCGGCAGCCGGGCTGCTCGGCGCATGTTCGGCGACCGTAGCGTTATTCGTCATTGCACTCGCTGGCTAATCGCGGTGTTTGGACTATTTCTGTTGCTTCCGGCTCTTTTCGTCGCGTTCCAGCCGCCGGTACCTGACGACTTCGACGGCCGCCTGCCAAATGCCGACGCAGGCCCCAACGAGCCATTCAAAAAGCGGCTCGGCGAGGACGCAAAACGCCTCGCCAAGCAGTTCCAGCACGAGGGTCATCGAACTATTCCCACAGTATTTGCGGCCGAAGGCCCCCGCTGCCCGGGCCGGCATTGCCAGCCAAAGCCTCTTGCCTACCGATGGCCCGGTTGCTAAGATTCTAGGTTCTTATTCGATTGGATCTGCCCGTTATTGGGCCATGCTTGATGCTCGGTCGGTGATTTACGCAAGCCCGGCTGCGGCAAGGAATTCGGTCTCGCCATGAAAAAAGACATTCATCCCAAGTACGTGCCGACCCTGGTCAAGTGCGGCTGCGGAAACACGTTCGTCACACGCAGCACGCAGCCGGAACTGAAGGTCGATATTTGCAACGCTTGCCATCCGTTCTTTACGGGCAAGCTGAAGTTCCTCGACACGGCCGGCCGCATCGAGAAGTTCAAGAGCAAGTTCGCCGGCGCGGGCTACGCCAGCTTGAATCGCGGCAAGAAGGCCGCCAAGGCTCCCGCTTCGACCGAAGGTGGCGAAGGCTAGCGCATTCGCGAACAGGACGTTCTGACGGCTGCGTTCGTTAATGCAGCTCCGGCGGCGCGGCGCAAGATGCCGCGACGGATGCGCCTCGAAAGGTTTCGCGCCATCTTTCCCTGGTCTTCGGGCAGACTGGCCCTTGGGCAATTTGGCCGCCAGGCTTTGATTGCTGCAAGGGAAGGCGATGAAGGAACTGCTCGATCAACAACTGGCACGGTTCGAGGAGCTGGAAAGTCAGCTTTCCGATCCCGTCGTGTTGGCCAATTCGTCCAAACTGGCTGCCGTTGCGCGCGAACACGGTCAACTGGCCAAAGTGGCCACCAAGTACCGCCATTTCCGGCGACTGAATCAGCAGATCGGCGAAACCCAGAAGATGATCGAGGGCGACGACCCGGAAATGCGCGAACTGGCCGAGGCCGAATTGCCCGAGCTCAAGGCCCAGCGCGAGGTGTACTGGAACGAACTGCTGGACATGACCATCGGCGGCGAAGACGCCAACCGCTCGCGTTGCGTGATGGAAATCCGCGCCGGCACCGGCGGCGAAGAGGCCGCGCTGTTTGCCCGCGACTTGTACGACATGTACAAGCACTACTGCGAGAGCCAAGGGCTGGAAGGTCGAAGTGCTCGACATGAACTCCACCGAGCTGGGCGGCTTCAAGGAGCTGATCCTGGGCATCGAAGGCGAAGGCGTGTACCGCGCGCTGCAATACGAAAGCGGCGGACATCGCGTGCAGCGCGTTCCCGAAACCGAAGCCAAGGGCCGCATCCACACCTCGGCCGCCACCGTGGCCGTGTTGCCCGAGCCGGAAGACGTCGAAATCGATCTCAAGCCCGAGGATTACCGCAAGGATCTGTTCTCGGCCAGCGGCCCCGGCGGCCAGCACGTCAACAAGACGCAATCGGCCGTGCGGCTGACGCACTACGAAACCAACATCGTCGTCCAGTGCCAGGACGAAAAGAGCCAGCACAAGAACTTCGCCCGGGCGCTTGCGCGTGCTCAAGACACGGCTGTACGAGCAGAAGCGGGCCGAGGAGCAGGCCAAGCGGGCCCAGGACCGCAAGACGCTGGTCGGCTCGGGCGACCGCAGCCAGCGGATTCGCACCTACAACTTTCCGGAAAATCGGCTTACCGATCACCGCATCAACCTGACGCTTTACAAGCTCGACAATATCCTGTCGGGCAACGTCGGACCGGTCATCGACGCGCTTGATCGAATACGATCGTCAGCAGCAACGCAGCGCCATGGACACCATCGATTGACGTCGCGGGGGAAGCTGGCCATGGCCCAGACCGAAGAAGTTTGGACGGTCGGCCGGCTGCTTGCCTGGACGACCGACTTCTTGCGCCAGCGCGACGCCGAAAGCCCGCGGCTCGACGCCGAAGTGCTGCTGGCCCATGCCCTGGGCTGCCCGCGAATTCAGCTCTACACCACGTTCGACGAGCAGCCCCCCGAAGCCGTGCGGCAAAAGTTCCGCGAGTTCGTGCGCCAACGGGCCCAGGGCATGCCGGTGGCCTACCTGGTCGGCCGGCGCGAGTTCTATTCGCTCTGCGTTTCGCGTCACGCCCGACGTGCTCATCCCGCGGCCCGAGACGGAGTTCTTGCTGATCCGGCTGTTGGATCTGGCGAAACAGCAGGCTGCCAGATCGTCGAGCGACCCGCTGCGAATCGCCGACGTCGGCACCGGCAGCGGCATCCTGGCCGTTTGTGCCGCGCCAGAACTTCCCGACAGCGCTGTCACGGCGCATCGACATCAGCCCGGCGGCACTGGCCGTGGCTCGCGAAAATGCCCAGGACCACGGCGTGGCGGACAAAATCGAGTTCGTCGAAAGCGATCTGTTCGCGAGCGTTGCGGCGGATCGGCGGTTCGACTTCGTCGTCAGCAACCCGCCGTACGTCAAATCGTCGGAAATGGATGCTCTGATGGTCGACGTGCGCAAGTTCGAGCCGCGGATTGCGCTGGAAGCCGGCGCGCAGCGGGACCGAGATCATCGAGCGGCTGATTCCGCAGGCTGCCGAGCGGCTCGTGCCCGGCGGCTGGCTGCTGGTCGAGATCGGGCCGGCCATCGAGTCCGACGTTCGCCGCCTGGTCGAAGCCTCAGGGACAGTTTGAGCTTTCGCCGACGATCAAAGATCTGGCCGGTCACGCCCGGGTGATCCAGGCCCGCCGCTGCTAGCAACAGCCTCTGCTATTTGGAGCATGCTCCCTGCCATTGGTCTAGTTACTGCCCCCCAACATCGCCTGGGCACGGCCGGCATTGATCGGCTAGAATGCTCGCTCGACTTGCGGCGACATGATTGCGGACTTATCAGAGCGGTTCACGGATGGACCTACTGCGGATTCGGGGAGGGATTCCCCTTGCAGGCACGGTGGCGGCCAGTGGCGCGAAAAACGCCGCGCTGCCGATCATGGCCGCGTCGATCCTGGCTTCGGAGCCGGTGACGCTCGAGCACGTGCCGCATTTGGCCGACGTCGACACGCTTTCGCTGCTGCTCGGCTATTTGGGGGTCGAAGTCAAACGCCGGCCGGACGATCGGCTGCAGATTGCCACCGTCGCCCCGCAACGAATCTTTGCCGACTACGAATTGGTGCAGCAGATGCGGGCCAGCTTCTGCGTGCTCGGCCCGTTGCTGGCCCGGCGTGGCAGGGCCGTGGTGCCGCTGCCCGGCGGTTGTCAGATCGGCGAGCGGCCGATCGATTTGCACCTGCACGGCCTGGCCGCGCTTCGGTGCCGATCTGCGAATCCAGCAAGGCCACGTCGTGGGCCGCGCCGCTCAGTTGCGCGGCACTCGAATTCATCTGGCCGGCCCGCACGGGCCGACGGTTACCGGAACGGCCAATGTGCTCTGCGCCGCGGTCTCGGCCCGCGGGCGGACGATCATCACCGGCGCCGCAACCGAGCCCGAGATCGTCGACCTGGGCAACTTCTTAAATCGGACTTGGCGCGCGCATCGACGGCCTGGGCACTTCGACGCTCGAGATCCTGGGCGTCGAGCGACTCGCCGGCGGTTCGTACTCCATTATTCCCGATCGGATCGAAACCGCCACGCTGCTGCGTGGCCGCGGCCATTACCGGCGGGAGCGTGAAGGTGACCGGCGTTGCGCCCGAGCATCTGGCCGCGGTGTTGGCCGAACTCGATCGGGCCGGGCTGGCCGTCGCAGACTGAAACCGATACGGTCAGCGTCGCCTCGACCGGCCGGCTTGCGACCGATCGAACTGGCCGCGCTTCCCTATCCCGGCGTGCCGACCGACGTGCAGGCCCAGTTCATGGCGCTGGCCTGCGTAGCCTCGGGCCGCAGCACGATTCGCGACTGCGTCTTTCCGGAACGTTTTCGGCACGTCGATCAGCTCCGGCGATTTGGCGCCCAGATCGATCATGCCGGCGATCGGGCTATGGTCGACGGCGTTGCTCGGTTGCACGGAGCGAACGTGACGGCGTGCGACTTGCGTGCAAGCGCGGCGTTGGTTCTGGCCGGGTTGGCGGCCGACGGGGAAACGATCGTCCGCCGCATCCATCATCTCGACCGCGGCTACCAGCGTTTGGAAGAAAAGCTCGCGCGGTTGGGGGCTCGGATCGAACGAGCGTCGGAAGACGCACTCGTTCAACGTATCCCGAGCCCGGGGCGTGAGCCCCGGGATGGCGCGGCGGCGTCGTCCAGCGAATCCCCGGGCTTACGCCCGGGGCTCAGGACGCCCCGGTCTCTTCGGGCCACGATTTCGAGGCCAACTACGTCGATCCGCGGTAGATCTTCTGATAGAGCTGGTTCTGCTTGCTCGTCAGATGGCCCGTGTTCGTGTCGTCGCGCAAGGCGACGTACATCATGTGATATTTTGCGTCGATGTCGTCGGCGTAGTGGACCAAGAGTGCCTCGGGCGTCATGGGTGGCTTGGGCGAACCCCATTCGGGCAAACGCTGATGCGAGATGATCACGTGCTCCAGCCGCAACAGTAGCTCGGGATCGATCTTTCGGCCGGCTGCCGCTTCGCGAACGATGTCGCGTCCTTGCAGGATATGGCCGACCAGGTCGCCGGCCGGCAGATAGGCCGCCCCCTCGGGTTGCCAGGCGATTTCGCGTAGCTTGCCGATGTCATGGAGTATCGCGCCGGCCACCAGCACGTCGCGATTGAGCCGCGGCTGCAGGTCGGGATAGTAGTCGTCGTATTTCTCGGCCAGGTAGAGCGCCGTCCGCGTGACGCTCAAGACGTGCTCCAAATAACCGCCGACGTAGCAGTGATGATTCCGCGTCGCGGCCGGAAGTTCCAGAAGCTGTGAGCGGTTGGCTTCCATGATCCGTTCAACCAGCGCACGCAGTTCGGCATCGGCAATGTGCGTGCGGGCGATCGACACCAGTTCGGCAAACATCTCAGCCGCATCGAACCGCGAGCGAGGCAGAAACACGTTCGGCTCGAAGCCGTCGGCCGCATCGGCGTCGACGACCTCACGGATCTTGCGGATATCGAGTTGCGGACCGAAGTTGGTGTCGCGATAGACGGCTCGGACTTTGTAGAACGCGCCGACCGCCCACGACTTGCGGCAGGCTTCGGACCAGGTGCTCTCGGCCCAGATTGGAAAACTCACCTGCCGCGTCGCGCCGCGAAAGCCGACTTTGAAGTACGGCTTGCCGTCGCGCGTGGTCAACTCTTCCTTGGCCGTCATCAGCAGAAAGATATCAGCCTCCTGCCCATTCTCCAGTTCTTCCAGCGCAACGATCGTCGCCGATTTAGTGGCCATGCGTTTGTCCTCGCCGTTTTAGATTGCGTACGCAGCCGATGGAGTCGACTTTGATTTTAGTCGCGCATGGAGCGATGCCACAAACGCACCAGTGCCGAAAGAGTGTTCGACGTGGGGTGAAACCACCAATCGCGCTCGCGTGAAGACTTGTCTGGAGTCGTAGGGTGTTGTCAAGCTTTGCGAGACGCAACACGTTTGGTTTTTACCTGCGATTTGGTGCGCCAGCGCAAAGCTCGACAACACTCTACAGGCTGAGAAGCCCTGCCAATCGCGAAATGGAGTTCAGCATGGGGTGAAACACCCCGCGATCCCGCCCGGAGTAATCTGCCTTTACACCAACATTCCCGCGATGCAGGCGGTCATCGAGCAGGCCAGCGTGCCGCCGAGCATGGCTCGCAAGCCGAGCCGCGCCAAGTCGGCCTGGCGCTCGGGGACCAACAGGCCGATGCCGCCGATCGTCACGCCGATCGAGCCGAAGTTGGCGAACCCGCACAGAGCATAAGTGGCCAGCGTGTGGCTGCGGGCGCTGAGATGCACCGTCGAATCAGGCTTGGCCCATTCGGCCAGCCGCTCATAGGCCAGGAATTCGTTGGCTGCCATGCGCAAGCCCAGCAGTTCGCCCACATCGAGGCAATCTTTGCTTTCCACCCCGATCAGCCAGGCCAGAGGAGCAAAGCAATAGCCCAGCATGGCATCGAGCGTCCAGTGGTAGCCGAAGCACGATCCGGTCCAGGCGATTGCATGCTTCAACATGGCCAACATCGCCAGGAAGGCGATCAGCATGGCCGCCACGTTCAGGGCCAGCTTCAGCCCATCGGTTGCGCCCATAGTGATGGCTTCGAGCATATTGACGGCGGGCCGCTCGACATCGAGTTTGGCCCGGCCGAGGGTCTGCGGCTGACCGACTTCGGGCTGCATGACCTTGGAGATCACGCAGCGCGGCCGGCGCCGAAATTACCGAGGCCGTCGCCAGGTGGCCGGCGTCGATGCCCATCTGCACGTAGGCTGCCATCACGCCGCCGGCGACGGTGGCAAAGCCGCCCACCATCACGGCCATCAGTTCCGATTCGGTCAGCTCGTGCAGATAGGGACGAATGACGAGCGGAGCTTCGGTCGGGCCGACGAAGATGTTGGCGGCCGTCGACAGGCTCTCGGCGCCGGACGTGCCCATGGTCCGCTGCATGACGATCGCCATAACTTGGACCAGGCGCTGCATCACGCCGAAATGGTACAGCAGCGACATCAGGGCCGAGAAGAAGATGATGCTCGGCAGCACGCTGAAGGCGAAAATGTTGGGGTGCTTTTCCAGCAGGTCGCCGAAGACGAAATCGTTTCCCGCACGGACGAAGCTCAGCAGCAGATGGAATCCGTCATTGAACCGGTCGAAGACGGCCCGGCCGGGTCCGGTCTTCAACACCAGCAGAGCGAACACCAATTGCAGCAGCACGCCGCTGGCAATCAGTCGCAGGCTAACCCGGCTCTTGTGCGAACTGAGCAGCCAGGCCAGGCCGATCAACACCCACAGGCCGAAGAAGCTGATCAGGCGAGGCATGGGCTTTTAGTAGTAGGCAGAGGGCAGTAGGCAGTGGCGAGCGGCATGCGCAAGCTTGCCGGTAGTTTGGAGCTCTTTAGTTGTTCATCCGCGGCGCGAACGGCCGTTCAATTGCCGTAGCCATGCGGGTGCGTGCAGTGCCAGCGCCAGGCGGTTTCGACGATCGACTGCAAGTCGGCATAGCGAGGTTCCCAGCCGAGTTCACGGCCGGCGCGGCTGGCGTTGGCTACGAGTTCGGGCGGATCGCCTGCCCGGCGCGGGCCCTTGGCGCTGGGGATTGGATGGCCAGTCACCCTTCGGCACATGTCGATCACCTCGCGCACGCTGTGGCCGCGACCGGTGCCCAAGTTCAGCTTCAAGCCTGTGCCCGGCGTCAGCCGCTCTAGGGCCCGCACGTGGGCGGTGCCCAGATCGTCGACATGAACATAATCGCGGATGCAAGTGCCGTCGGGCGTTGGGTAGTCGTCGCCGAAGATCGTAATCTCGGGTCGCTGCCCTAAGGCGACTTGCAGCACCAAGGGAATCAGATGCGATTCGGGCGTGTGGTCTTCGCCCAAGTCGCCGTCGGGGCTGGCGCCGGCCGCGTTGAAGTATCGCAAGGCAGCATAGCCGAGGCCATACGCCGCGGCGTAATCGGCCAGGGCCTGCTCGATCACCAGCTTGGCGAAGCCATAAGGATTGACCGGCCGCTGCGGTTCGTCCTCGGTGATCGGCACGCGCTGCGGCACACCGTAGGTGGCCGTGGTGCTGGAGAAGACGATCTTCGCCACGCCGGCCTCGCGCATCGCTTCCAACAGGGCCAGGCTGGCCACGATGTTGTTCTGGTAATACTTGGCCGGATTGCTGACCGACTCGCCGACCAGTGCGAAAGCCGCGAAGTGCATCACGGCCTCGATGCGATGGGCTCGGAAGACTTCGACCAGCCGCGCGCGATCGAGCAGTTCGCCCTCGATGAGCCGGCCCTTCGCGACCGCGCCACGGTGCCCCAGGCAGAGGTTGTCGTAGACCCAAATGTCGTGTCCTGCGCGGGCGAGCAATCGCGCCGCGTGGCTGCCGACGTAACCGGCTCCTCCGGTAACGAGAATGTTCACCTTAAAGTTCCTGGACCACAGATTCTTCCAGAGCGTCGCTTAGGATCGACCGAAGAATAACTTCGATTTTGTTTTCCCCCTCACCCTTGCCCTCTCCCACAAAGGGGAGAGGGGGCTGTGGAGAAGTTATTCTTCGGCCGATCCTGCGCCGGGGCGGCCTACAACTTTACCACACGCCCCGGACGGCGCTGACGATTATTCCGCGCAAAACGGTTGAAGTTGCCGGCGGTCGAGTGCCGAAACGGGAGACCGGGAATTCGGCGGCATGAGGGAGCCCCGTCGAAGGCGATAAACAATAGATATGACCGCCAAACGCAAACCGCTCGTTCCGCCGGTCCGCCCTGGCGCCGCCGCGCCCGAGCACCCCTGGGTCAAGGCATTTGCCGATTATCAGCGTACGGAATGCCATTTGGCCGACAACACGGTGGTGGCCTATCGCCGGGATTTGCGGAAGTTCTTTGTCTGGTTGAGCAACCGAAAGATTCCGGCACTCACGGTCCGTGAATTGGCCGATTATGTGGGCTGGCTGCACGAGAAGGAACTGGCCCCGGCCAGCCTGGCTCGGCACATCGTCTCGCTCAAGCTGTTCTTCCGCTACTTGCAATTGGAAGGAGTGCTCACCGAGAACGCCGTCGAATTGCTGGGGAGCCAGAAGCTGTGGCAGCGCGTGCCCGAGGTGCTATCGCCGCAGGCAATCGAAGAACTGTTCTCCAGCCCGATTCCGTCCGACGCCTGCTGGCGCCGCGATCGGGCGATGCTCGAATTGCTGTACGCGACCGGTTGCCGGGCCTCGGAATTGTCGAACCTGGCCATGCGCGACGTGCATCTGGATGCCGGCTTTTGCATGTGCCAAGGGAAAGGAGACAAAGAACGTCTGGTTCCCTTGGGCCGACGGGCCGCTGAAGCCATCACGGCGTATCTCGAACGCGAACGGCCGGCACTGGCCGCGCAAGCACCGTCGCCGCCGCCCTGGTTGCTGTTGTCGCGATCGGGCCGGCAACTGCGCCGCGAGCGGATTTGGGAACTAGTGAAACGCTATTCGCGGCGCGTCGGCGCGTCGTCGCGCGTCAGCCCGCACACGTTGCGACACAGTTTCGCCACGCACATGCTGGCCGGCGGGGCGGATCTACGCATGGTGCAGGAAATGCTCGGACACGCCAGCATCTCGACGACGCAGATTTATACGCACGTCGATCACACCCGGCTCAAGGCCGTCCACAAGCAATTCCATCCGCGGGCATGAGAAGCCCAATGGGGAATGGGGAATGACGCGCTTCCGCCGGGGCGTTATTCCGCCGCCGCTGCCTGGGCGCCGGCGACGAGTTGCGCCGTGCGCTGCCTGGCATCTTCGGCCCGATCCTTCTTGTTGGCCTTGGCCCAGAGCACGGCCAGGTGGTCGAGCGCCTGCTTTTCGGCCTTGATCTGCGTCGGATAGAGCACGTCGACGTGCAGGAAAGCAAGCCGAGCCTGAACCTGTTGGTCGGGCTTTGTGAGGTAGCATTCGCCCAGCGTCACGTAGGCTTGGGCCAACAGCGCAGCCTCGTCGGGAGCCAGCGCGTTGATCACTTCTTCCACCAGCTTGATGCCTTCGTCGGCCTTGCCTTCATGGGCCAGGCACAGGGCCTTGCCGAGCGTGGCCGCCAGCTTTTCAGACTCGCCGGCGCCGGTCTTGTCTTGCGCCGCCAATTGCAGCACGGCATCGAAGCTGATCAACGCCACGGTGAACTTCTTTTGCAGCACCTGCACTTCGCCGATGGCGACGCCGGCGCGCATCTTGTACTCATTGAAAGGCGCCTGCGCTAGTTCCTTATAGAAGATCTCGGCCTGTTCGGGCTTGCCCAAAGAGACCAGCAAGTCGCCGAGCAATTCATAGGCCGGGAAAGTGCGATAGCTCGTCGGGCTCTCTTTGACGAACGAGTGCATCTCCGTGCCGGCGACCAACATTTCCTTGGCGTCTCCGTTCTCCATGCCTTGCTTGGCGTGGCAGAAGGCACGCAGGTAAATCAACTCTTGCTTCACTTCGGGCCGGGTGGCACTTTCCGGATCGATCTTGCCCAGGCTCGTGAGCGCGGCGGCATACGAGCCGTTGGTCGACTGGGTGCGGATGGTCTTGAGGATCGTCGGCTCTCCGTCGAAGGACAACCATTCGATATCGTTGACCGGCACCGTCTCCGACGCGCCTGAGGTCTTCTCGATGGTGACCTCGGACTTGCCCAGGTTGGTGAAACGTCCGTTGATCGTGGTATTGGTCGAGATCTTCTTGAGCACGTCGGCCGCATGCAACGGGCTTGCCGCGCTGATCAGACCCAAGATTGCCAGCGTGATGCCGAGCTTCTTCATGCCAACCGCTCCTGACCAGGTCGTTGCCGATGTTCGCTACCGACGCAGCCCCTCGCGGCCGCCTCGTTACCTACACTTACAGCTTAAAGGGGCCCCTGGGTGTCGGCAAGCACTTTGCCCGCTCAGTGTTTGAAGTAGGGGAGATTTTGGCCTCCGCTTGCAAACACAAGCCCGACGCGCAAGCGAGGGATTCTGTGGGAGTTGCAGATTGCGCTCCCTCGCTGGCGCGTCGGGCTTGTGATTACCAACTTGCGAAACAGATCGGCCGCGACTTTGGCCGCCAGGATTAGAGTTGCCGGCGCCGCGTGGGGCCGGCATGACCGGAACAGGCCTTTGGCAAGGGGTCCGGGCGCACGCAAATAGATGGAGGTTTCGCTGGCTGCGGCAGGCAAAGTCGGAGCGTGCGGCCCGGGATGGGGGGCCCTTGACTTGAACGGCTCGCGCAGCATACTCATTCGCTGGGCATCGTCGAGTGCCGGTTCCCCGATTTGGCGCCAGCCGCCTCAGTCGGCGAGGACCAATCGAGCCAGTTTTTCGAATCCATTGTTGTCGCGAGGAACGCATGCGTCGCGCCAAGATCAGTATTGTCGGAGCGGGTAACGTCGGAGCTACAACCGCGCATTGGTGCGCGGCGGCGGAATTGGGCGACATCGTCCTGTTGGACGTGCCGCAGACCGAAGGCATGCCCAGCGGCAAGGCCTTGGATCTGATGGAAGCCTCGCCCATCATGGGCTTCGACGCTCGCATTACTGGTACGCATTCCTACGACGACACGGCCGGCAGCGACGTGGTGGTGATCACGGCCGGCATCGCCCGCAAACCGGGGATGAGCCGCGACGATCTGTTGGCCACGAATGCCAAGATCGTCGGCTCGGTCGCGGCCGAGGTCAAGCGGAGCAGCCCCGACGCGGTGGTGATCGTCGTCAGCAATCCGCTGGATGCGATGGTGCAGCAGGCGTGGAAGGTAACCGGCTTTCCCAAGCAGCGCGTGGTGGGTCAGGCGGGCGTGCTCGACACGGCCCGCTACCGCACGTTTTTGGCCATGGAGTTGGGCGTCAGCGTCGAGGATATTTCGGCCTTGCTGATGGGCGGCCACGGCGACACGATGGTGCCGCTGCCCAATTACACGTCGGTGGGCGGCATCCCGGTCACGCGCTTGATCGAAGAAAAGCGGTTGAACGAAATCATCGATCGCGCGCGGAACGGAGGTGCAGAGATCGTCGGTCTGCTCAAGACGGGCAGCGCTACTACGCACCGGCGGCCGCCACGGCCCAAATGGTCGAGGCCGTCGTCCGCGACAAGAAGCGACTCATTCCCTGTGCCGCCTATTGCGACAAGGAATATGGCGTGGGCGGCTACTACGTGGGCGTGCCCGTGATTCTGGGCGCGGGCGGAGTGGAACGGATCATCGAGTTGGAGTTGACGGAGCGCGAGCGGGCAGACTTTCAGAAGAGCGTCAACGCCGTCAAGGAACTCGTCGCCGTGATGGCGAAAATGGCGATCTAAAGCGTTCGCCCCCGGCATGCGCTTCCTGAGCGAGCCATCAATCCCTGATTGCTAGCACCGCCGGGGCATAACTTGTGGGATCGTGCGAAGCGGCCAAGCGAGCAACGAGAGGTGGGCACGTGAGCGAACCGATGCAAATGCCGGCGATGCAATGCTGGCGAAGCGCCACTATCCGGGCTGGGAAGATGAATTCGTCTCGAATGGCGAATTGGGCCGGGCAGTCGGTGCCGCAGGGCTGCCATTGACATGCGGCCTTGGGATGCATTAGAGTCCGCAGCCTTCCCGGCGTTCAGTTCCTTGGCCGGAAGAAAAACCATGCCGGCGCAAGCAGGAGAGTCGGCAATCGAACGCAGGAGGCTGGTCTCGCGCTTGCTCTTGTTGGGTTGCACTATGGCAACGATGCATGCGGTTATCGGCTGTGCGAGTGACAGTGCCGCTCGGGTGTCATCCGCCGAGTTCACCAGCACTGCACTGCTCGTGCGTCAATCGCCTGCAGAGTCGCCAACCTCGGGCAGGGTTTCAACTTCGGGCAGTGAAGCTTCGGGCAGTGAAGCTTCGGGCAGTGAAGCTTCGGCCGCAACGCCGACAGCCCTGGTATCGTTTCGCAGCGACATCCAGCCCGAGGTTCCGCCGCGACGCTGGCGCTATATAGTGCTGCATCATACCGCGACGGATTCTGGCGACGTCGTGGCGATCGACGCCGAGCATCGGCAACGCAAGGACCGTGCGGGGAATCCCTGGCTGGGCATCGGCTATCATTTCTTGATCGGAAACGGCCGTGGCATGGCCGATGGCCTGGTCGAGCCCACTTTCCGCTGGAAACAACAGTTGCACGGCGCCCATGCCGGCAGCCGTAGCTACAACGAAGAAGGTATTGGTATCTGCCTGGTCGGCAATTTCGACAATTACCCGCCCACGCCCCGGCAGGTAGTGGCGGCGCGAGAATTGGTGCGGACGCTGGCAGAGCGATTCGACATTAATCCGCCAAACATCGTGTGCCATCAAGACGTGGGAGCCACGCGCTGTCCCGGTGCGAAGTTCCCCGTTGAAGAAATCATCGGCCGCGACACGGAACTGAATATCAGCGAATTGAAAAGCAGCCCGTAACGAGTTGACCGCAGCCGTCACCCGCCGTTTGCGTGTTTCATCGCAAATCGGCCGGCGACGAATTACGACCCGCTCCCGAAATTCAAAGATCAGGCGAAAATGAATCGAATCCAAGCGTTTGCTCCCGCCTCGCAAGCCCTTGCAGGCCCGGAATTGCCGCCGCTGGCAGAGCCGAGTTTGGGCCTGTTTGCTCCGGTCCGCGGTGACAGCCCGTGCGCGTTCTTCGCCCCGCAGCATTACGAGTCGAACTACGCCTATCCGCTGTTCATCTGGCTGCACGGCTCGGGCGACGACGAGAACCATTTGAAGCGAGTCATGCCGTTGGTGAGCATGCGGAATTACGTCGGCGCGTCGCTGCGCGGCACGGTCGAGGTGGAAACCGATCGCGGGCGGCCCGGCTATAGTTGGTCGCAGAGCAGGCGCGCACGTGGCGCTAGCCGAACAGCGGGTATTCGACGTCATCGAGTTGGCGCACCGAGCGTTACAATTTGGCTTCGCGAAGAGTGTACCTGGCCGGCTTCGACGTTGGCGGAACGATGGCCTTTCGGCTGGCCATGAGCCATCCGGAAAGCTTTGCCGGCGTGCTATCGTTGGGCGGCGAGTTTCCCACCGGCCGCATGCCGCTGATGCGGCTGAGCGAAGCGCGGCGCGTGCCTGTCTTCCTGGCCTGCGGGCGTGAAAGTCAGAAGTTCCCCACGGCCTCGGTTTGCGAGAACCTGAAGCTGTTCCATTCGGCCGGCATGCACGTGGCCTTGCGGGAGTACCCGTGCGGGCATCAGATGTCTCCGTTGATGCTCGCCGACATGGATCGCTGGATCATGGAACAGATCACAGCGTCGCCGCGCTAGCGATGCTCGCGAAGGTCGCCGCCGCTAGCTCGCTTGGATGCCATGCTCCACGCTTGCGTGGGCATGATTGCGGCCTGGCATCTGATTGCGGATTCCATCGAGGCGCTCCTGGAACAGAAGGACGCCAAGGACGCGAAGAAAGACCAATAGCATCGGATGCTTGCGCTCGCGCGCCAGCGACCTGTTGCTGTTCGCCCGTTTCATCTCGCCTCGATTTCTTATTCCTTCCTTCGCGCTCTTCGCGACCTTCTGTTCGATTCCGTTCAGTGTTCAGCGAATCACGGCGGCTAAACGCGCATTGACACCCGTGACTTCTTTCGAGTACAAGTTCGCCGCCTTTCCTCCTCTTTTCGTACTCATCAGCCCGCACTGGTGATGGAACCATTCTGGTTTCATAAATCGAGCGGGAGGAATCGGACCGTACACGGGTTGTGGTTCCGAAGAAGCTGTCCAGGCAGCCTCGCGGACCCTGGGTCTGTCGCTCACTTCCGGTTTCTTGCGTGCTGCGCGGTTGCCGCCCATGTCACAAACGCCATCTTCAAAGCCGTCGAACAAGCCCTCGGCCGGTTGGCTAGCGCGCTTGCAGACCGTCGCCGGCAGCGTGGGGAAGCCATCCCCGCGGCGCGGACGGTGGAAGATGGCCGTCCTGCTGGCCGTGGCGGCGATGACGGTGCCGCTGGTGGCCGGCATAGGACTGTGGACGCTGGGCAAGCGCCGCACCCCGTGGCCCGGGCATTGCCGACAATCAATGAAGCGCGTCAAGCCATCGAGCAGGGCGATTACGAACGCGCCCGTCGCATCGCGATGGTCTTGGGCCAAGGCAATCGGCTGCCAAGGTCGCAACGTTTCTGGCCGCCGTATATCCTTGGCCAGGTGGCCATTCACGAAGCCGAACCGTTGGAAGGCCCCGACAAGGTCGAGTTGTACACGTTGGCGGCGGCGTCGCTGAAGCGTGCTCGCGATGCAGGCTTTTCGGACGAGACGCGCGGGAACGGCTTGTTTCTGCTCGGTAAGACCATGTTTTCCAGCGGCCAAGAGGCCGCCTGCCGGCCTTACCTGGAAGACTCGCTGCGGTTCGACGGGGACCACCGGGCCGAAGCCAACTGGTTGTTGGCGCTGGTCGAATCGAATGAAGAATCGGCCGATTATCCGCAGGCGCTGCAGCACGTTACCGCCTTCCTGGCCGATGCCAGCCTGACTCCCGAGCAACGCGACGAAGCGCTGCTGCTCGAGACGCGCATCCGATTTCAGATGAGCGATTGGTCCGGTGCCCTGGCGGCGCTGGCCCGGCATGCGAAAACGCATCGGCCGTCGGACGCGGAATTCTGGCGTGGCCGAATCCTGATGGCGCAGGCCGCAGCGCTCGACAAGCAGCCCACCACGGCCGATCAGCCGTTGCCGGCGGCCGCGCAGGAAAAGTACCAGGAAGCGCTCAAGGCCTTTACCGCCAGCCAACGGCTCGATCCCGCGGCTGAGCAGTCGGCAGCCAGCAGCGCCTATCTAATGGCGATCTGCTACCGCGCCATGCGAGATGGCCAGGCGGCGCAGGCTCAATTCGAACGCGTGCGGAAACTGTTTCCGAACACGCCGGAATGCGCGGCGGCGGCTTATGAAGCGGCTGAGTTCTTCAGTCGCGCCGGACAGAACGACGAGGCGCTCGACGCCTACCGAGACTATGTCAAGGCCTGGGAGGCCAAACCGAATGCCAAGAATCGCTGGCTGGCAATGAGCTCCGCCCGGGCCAGGCTTTCGACCGAGTTGCAGCGGCTGATCAGCGTCCGGCAATTCGCCGCCGTGTTGGAATTGACCAAAGTCTGCGAATCGCTGCTCGACGTCGGCCGTCGCTGGGAGTTGTTGGCGCAAACGCACGGAGCTTGGGCTCGCCGACTGGACGAGCAGGCCTCGCAAACGCCCGACTCGGAAGCCGAGCCGATCGAACGCGAGGCGCCGCGTGCATTGGGGGCTGGCCGGCGACGCCTATCGCGAGTTGGGCAAGTTGCACTACACGACGCGCGAGTATCCCGAATTCATCTGGGAAGCGGCCCAGGCCTTGCTGGCCGCCCGCGATTATCCGGCCGCCGCTCACGAGTTCCGCGAGTACATGTCGCTCGAATCTCGCAATCGGCGACCGCTGGCCTTGCTGGGCCTGGGGCAATCGTTGGTCGCGCGGGGCGAAACGCAAGAAGCCCTGGCGATCATGCAAGAGTGCATCGACCTGGATCCCACGAGCGTGGCTTCGTTTCAAGCCCGGCTGCTGGCTTCCGAAGCCCATCTGGAGCGCGGCCAAATCAGCCGTGCCGAGGCTTGCCTGCACGAGAACCTGGATAGCGACTATCTCACGCCCGCCAGCCAGGAATGGCGAGAATCGCTGTTTGCCTTGGGCCGGTTGTTGTACGAAGCCGGACGCCACAACGAGGCCGTCAATCGACTGGAAGAGGCCGTCACGCGTTATCCGCGCGATCCGCAGGCCCTCGAAGCCCGCTACATGCTGGCTCAGTCCTATTGGAAATCCGCGCTGGCGGCCGAGAGCGCCCAGGGTGGCATTACCGAAGCGGAGCGGGAGCGTCGCGTCAAGGATGCGCTGGACGATGCCTTGGGTTACTACGACCAGGTGCTGGAAGCTTTCGAGCACCGGGGAGCCGATTCGCCGCTGCCGCCCTGGCAACGCGGCATGTTACGCAACAGCTATTTTGGCCGCGGCGCCGTGCTGTTCAAGTTAGGACGCTACGAGCCGGCAATCCAAGCCTATTTGGCGATCATCAATCGTTACCAGGGCCTGCCCGAGGTGCTCGAAGCCTACGTCGAAATCTTCAATTGCTACCGCCGGCTGAATCGGACGGACGAAGCCCGCAGCGCCTTGCAGCTTGCTCGGGTGGCGTTGGATCATCTGCCGGAAAAGTCCGATTTCAACGCGGCAACCAACTATACGCGTCAGCAGTGGGCAGACTACCTCGATTCATTGACCACGTTGTGAACTCAAGAGTATTGGATAGCGGACGCCAGTTGCCCTGCTTGCAGGGCATGTACCTCTCAACCATCGCACGAGCGCCCGAGACCCCATGACGGTTCTGGATACGCACCTGCTCACGGAACTGATGAGTCGCAAGTTCGACTGCCTGGTCCAACTTCACGAATTGGGGCGCCAGCAGTTCCAACTCGTCGACTCGGGCGATGTGACCCAATTGATCAAGCTCCTTTCGGCCAAGCAAGTGCTGATCACTCGACTGCAAGAAATCGAGGGTGCGTTGAATCCATTTCGCGACCAGAAGCCCGAAGAGCGACTCTGGGCCAGCCCGGCCGCGCGGGCCCGTTGTGCTGAGTTGATCGAGCGCGGCCAGGAGTTGTTCCGCGAGGTCATGCGACAAGAGAAGCGCAGCGAAAACCGGTTGATCGAGCGCCGCGACGAAGTCGCGGTCCGGCTGCGAACCGCCCACTCGGCCAGCCAGGCCCGCGGGGCCTATTTGTCCGATCCATGCCGCCCTCACGGGCATCTCGATATCTCCAGTCAGTCATGAGGCAAGCCATGCAAGACGACATCTTCTCTACAGGCATGTGTCAGGCCGACGAAACCGACCTGGAAACCGTGTTGGCTGCCTGGCACGGCGCCACCGTTCGTCTGGAGCAGACGCACTCCGCGTTGCGCGAAGAGGTTCGGCGTCTGACCGACGAATTGGAAATCAAGAATCGCGAGCTGGCTCGCAAGAATCGTCTGGCTGACCTGGGCCAGATCGCCTCGCACATCGCTCACGAAGTACGCAACAATCTCGTGCCGGTCTCGCTGTATCTGAGCCTGCTACGGCGGCGGATCTCCGAAGACTCCGGCAGTTGCGAAGTTCTGGATAAGGTCGAGGCCGGCGTGATGGGGCTGGATACGACGGTCAACGATCTGCTGCACTTTACCGCCGAACGCGACCCGCACCTGGTCCGCCTCCCGCTTCGCCAGTTGATCGACGACGTGCGTTCTTCGCTGGCGCCGCAACTGGCCGCGCAGGGCATTGAGGTGGAAATCAACATCGCCGGTCAACTCGAAGCCCTGGCCGACCGCGAGATGCTGCGGCGGGCCGTGCTCAATCTGGCCTTGAACGCCATTGACGCCATGCCCGACGGTGGTCAGTTGGTGTTCACTGCCTATGCCGGGCCTGAGGCCGTCGAATTGGAAATTGCCGATACCGGCCCCGGATTGTCCGATGAAGTTTCCCGCCGGGCTTTCGAGCCGTTCTTCACGACCAAGAGCACGGGCACCGGGTTGGGCCTGGCCATCGTCGATCGCGTGGCCGAAGTACACGGCGGCGAAGTGCTCGCCACGAACTGTCCTGAAGGCGGGGCCGCGTTCACGATCCGTATCCCGCGCAGCGCCTGGAGGCTGCCGCATGAGCACCAAATCGCGGACCACCTGCGCAACCATCACCAGTGTCTCGGCTCAAGGCCGGATTCTCGTTGTTGACGATCACCGCCAGGCGCGCGATTCGATGGCCGATATCCTGCGTCATGCAGGGCATCACGTCGAAAGCCTGTCCAGCGCCGTGGAAGCCCTGCAGTATCTCGCCGAGCAGGGCGTCGACGTCGTGCTCACCGATCTGCAAATGCCCGGCATGAGCGGGCTGGAATTCATCCGCGAACTGGAGCGGCGTCAGCATGGGGCCCAGGTCGTCATGGTCACGGCTTACGCCAGCGTGGGCTCGGCCGTCGAAGCGATGCGGCACGGAGCCTTCGACTACATCGAAAAACCATTTGCCGCCGATCGGCTCGAACAACTCGTGGAGCGAGCCGTGGCCCATGGGCGGCTGCTCGACCACAACCGGCCGTTGCCGGCCGCCGAGCACGCGGGGGCGGGGGCTTCGCCGGTGATGATCGGTTCCGGGTCGGCGATGCAGGCCTTGCGAAATCGTATCTCCCGAGCCGCCCCGACCGGCGAAACCATGCTGATCACGGGCGAAAGCGGCACGGGCAAAGAGCTGGTGGCCCAGGCCGTGCATGCGGCCAGCACCCGGGCCGGCGCGCCGCTGATCGGGTTGAACTGTCCCGCCCTTTCAGCGCACCTGTTGGAAAGCGAACTGTTCGGACACGAGCGTGGCGCTTTCACCGGCGCTGATGCTTCGCGGACCGGGCGCTTTGAACTTGCCGACGGTGGCACGATTCTATTGGACGAAGTCACCGAGATCGATCTGGCATTGCAGGCCAAGCTGCTGCGGGTCTTGCAGGAAAAAAGCTTCGAACGCGTCGGCTCGAGCGAGACGCGGCACGTCGACGTGCGCGTCCTGGCCACGACCAACCGAAATCTACGCCAGGAAGTCGCCGTCGGTAGATTCCGTGAAGACCTGTTCTATCGCCTGGCGGTAATTCCGCTCGAAGTGCCGCCGCTGCGCGAGCGTCGCGAAGATATTCCCGAGCTGGTCGATTATTTCTTAACCTGCTCGGCCGCGCGCCTGCACCGCGAGCCGGCCAGGCTCGAACCGGGCGCCGACGACTTGCTGTTGGGTTATTACTGGCCGGGGAACGTCCGCGAATTGCAGAACATCGTAACGCGGGCAAGCGTGCTGGGCGGTGACGGTCCGATCTCGGCCGATGAATTGCGGCCCTGGTTGATTGCGGCGCCCGGCAGCGATTCGATTACAACGTCCGAAGACTTGCCCGTCGGCCTGAGTCTGCACGACATGGAGCGGAAGCTGATCGAATCGACGTTGGACCACTTCGAAGGGCATCGCGCCAAGACGGCCGAAGCGCTGGGCATCGGTCTACGAACGCTCTCGGGTAAGCTCAAAGAATATGGCTATGCCCCGCGGGCGAGGAAATTGGCAAGAGCCGGATGAACCGTATGCATTCACAGCCACGAACGAACTCGATCGCCATCGGCAAAATCTGCCGATTGCCAGCAGCAGATTCTGCGCGATGCAGACCGATCGACGTCGCCACGAAGCGGTTTCGCAGGGGGCCGAAGGCCGAGTGGCGGACGGCTAACCCCTTTGACGCTCGCGGGTTTGCCGATGGGCGTCTGCGTCGCACAACGGATGGAGCCGTGGTTCTCGCGGACCGGCGGCATACCAATTGCATCGAATTCGGAGCATCCACTGGAGAAAGGGCTTGAAACATGCTGTCAGCACTCTTTAACGGCACGACAATTCCGGTTCTGGAGCAGGTGGTCAACTTTGCCCAGGCCCGGCACGAAGTCCTGTCCGGGAATATCGCCAATATGGATACGCCTGGTTATCAAACGCAGGACTTGAACACGGACGTGTTCCAGAGCCAACTTCGCAAAGCCATCGATGCCGGTCGTCGCGATCCGCAGGGTGGAGGGCTGGCCATGGGCCGCATCAGCCTTGGCGATCGCAAGTTTTCCAGCGTCCGGGATAGTTTGAAAGCGATTCTCCGCCACGACGACTGCAATGTGAGCGTCGAACAACAAGTCACCCAACTGGCCAAGAACCAGATGCAGCACAATATGGCGATGAGCGTGCTCAACAATCAGTTCCAGTTATTGGAATCGGCGATCAGTGAAAAAGCGTAACCCAAGTATCGGCAGGTGAGGCGGAAGATTGCAGGGGGAAATAAAGGATTTATCGCAATGCTCTCGGCACTCGACATCAGCACCAGCGGACTAATGGCCCAACGTCTGCGGATGACGGCCATCAGCAACAACCTGGCCAACATCTCAACGACGCACAATGAAGCCGGCGAGGCTCAGCCTTATCGTCCGCGCTTCGTGGTCTTCCAAACCGACGACCAGTTGCAAAGCCCATTGGGAGCTGCCGGCGTCAAGGTTCAATCGGTCGAGCAGTCCGAGGCCGAGCCGCGGTGGCGCTATCAGCCTGGCCATCCGGATGCAGTCAAGGAAGGCGAGCACGAGGGGTACGTGGCCTATCCCAACATCAACTTGATGACGGAGTTCACCGATGCCTTGGAAGCCACGCGGTCTTATGAAGCCAACGTCGGCGTGATTGAAGTCACCAAAGATTTGTTTCAACAGACGCTCAGAATTTTAGCGTAGTTCGCACACGACACGCTGCCGTGTATGTTCTCCCGGTGAGGAATGACGATGACAGCTCCCATTCAAGGGCTTCGCGGCCTGCAACTGCCCACGCCACCCGCCACGACCGGTGGGATTGGCGGGCAAAGCGCCGGCTCATTCAAGGACTTCCTGCTGGATTCGATCCAGCAGGTGAACTCGATGCAGCAGGATGCGAACCAGGCGGTCGAGTCCTTTGCCACGGGCGGCGACGTCAACCCGGCCGAAGTGCTGACCGCCGTGCAGAAGGCCGACATGGCGTTCCGCATGATGATGCAGGTTCGCAATAAGCTGGTCCAGGCTTACCAGGACGTGCAGGATATTCGCGTGTGACGCAGCCGAATTGAAGACACCGTCGATACGACCACCGGCCGCAGGACGCGGCCCGTCGCGAAACAACTGAGCTTGCGGAGTTCCACGGATGGATGTGCTGAATAAGGCCTTGGCCCAGATCAACGATCTTTTCAAGTCGATGACGCCCGGAGCACGGCTGACCGCCGGCTTATTGCTGGCCGTGGTCGTCATCAGTCTGGCCTATCTGTTCAACCACCAAATGGCCGGCGGCGACGCCGACTTGCTGGGCGGGCAACCCTTCACGGCCGGCGAAATGTCGGCCATGGAAGCGGCCTTTGGCAAGGCCGGTTTGAACGGCTACACCATCGTCGGCAGCCGCATTCGCATTCCGGCCGGACAGAAGGCGGCCTACATGGCGGCCCTGGTCGATCACGGCGCATTGCCAGCCCACTTCGGCGACTATCTTAGCGGCGCAATTGGCAAGGTCACCCCGTTCACCAGCCGCCAAGCGCAAGAAGAGATGATCAAGGCCGCCAAGCAGCAGGAGTTGGCCAGCATCATCCTCTCAATGGACGGCATCGAAAAGGCCGCCGTGCAGTACGATGTCCAGAAGAAAACGGGCTTTCGCCAAAACTCGCTGGCCAGCGCTTCGGTCAGCGTCAAGCGCCATGGCATGCTCCCCTTGGACGAGAGGCAGGTGCCGATGATCCGGCATCTCGTCGCCGGCGCCTTCGCCGGGTTGTCGCCCGAGGACGTGAGCGTCATCGATCTCAACGGTCGTACGTACAGCCGCCGCTCAGGAGACGGGCTGGCCAGTGCGTCAGAAGATCCTTTTGTCACTCGCATGAAAGAGTACCAGGCCATGTATGAAGCACAAATCCACAACGCGCTGAGTTATGTTCCCGGCGTGACGGTTACGGCCAACGTCGAGTTGAACAAGGAGCTCAGTACGAAACAGGAACGGGAAATGTTCGATCCCAAGCAAGTGGCCGTGCTCAGATCGGTCGAACAAACCACGACCAATACGATGGAGCCCGGCGGCGCCGGGGGCGGCCGGCCAGGACTGGAAGCCCAGGGTCCGAACCAGCCGGCACGGCTTGCCGGCGGGGGTGGGGGGACCAAATCCTCCGAAGACCAAAGCTCGACCGAAGTGCAAAACGCGCCCTCACGCGACCACACGCTGACGGAACTCGCCGGCCTGACGCCGAAGCGCGTGAGCGCCGTGATCGGCGTTCCCTCGACGTATTTCGAGCAGGTCTGGAGACAGCGAAACCCGACTCCGGTTGGCGAGGCCCCCAAGACGCCCGACAAGGGGGCGCTCGAGGTGATTCAGAAAGAGGAAACCGAGAAGCTGCGGACGTTCGTCACCAACATGTTGCCGCAGCCGGCTGGCGGCACCGACAACGGTACGCCCTTGGTCACGGTAACGTCGTTCTCGCACGTGATTAGCGAAACAGACGCGGGGCCGCCGCTCGTCGACAAAGCAGTGGCCTGGCTAGGGAACTATTGGACCACGTTGGGCACGATCGGCCTGGTGCTCGTGAGCATGATGATGCTCCGGTCGCTGATCAACGCGCCCGTGGCTGCGGCGCCCGAATTGCCGTCGATTCTGCCGCAAACCGTGGCGGCCAGCCCGGTCGAGGCGGGAAATGCGGCGCCGGAGGACAGTCAAAAATCGAAGTCGCGCTGGCGGCGGAAGCTGGGAGCCGGCTCGAATCTGCGCGAAGAATTGGCCGAGATCGTTCGTGAGGATCCGGATACCGCGGCCAACATTCTCCGCGGCTGGATCGGCAGTGCCACCTAGCGGAAATAGAGAGAGCAGCAGGGTAGAGACATCGACGGCAGGTCACAAGACAGTTCGAAGACCTTCGTTTTCTTTCGCGGCTAACCATGAACGACATAAAACCAGACCTCCGTAAAGCGGCCATCCTGGTCTCGAGCCTCGATCGGGCGACGGCCGATCGTCTGTTGGACCAGATGTCGGCCGAGCAAGCGTCGCTCGTCAGGCAGGCGATGGTCGAGCTTCCAGAGATCGATGCCAGCGAACAGAATCAGGTAATCGATGAGTTCTTTGGCGTCGGGCCCAACGATCAGACTGACCATCCAACCGGCATTGCGTTTGACGGGCCGGGCGAACGTCGTCCGTGCGCGCGGCGCATGCAGCCGTCGAATGGGAATCTGGCGACGAACCGGTGCCGTTCCGTTTTCTGCACGAAGCCAAAGCCCACAAGTTGACGCAACTGCTGGCCGGCGAACATCCGCAGACGATTGCCCTGGTCATTTCGCATCTGTCGCCCGATCAGTCGTCCGAGGTGCTGGCGCCACTGCCGCCGGCCTTGCAGGTTGATGTCATTCGCCGGCTGGTCGATCTGGACGACGCCAACCCGGAAGTTTTATGGGAAGTGGAGCGGGGATTGAAAACCCGCATCCTGGAACAAATTCGCGACGAGCGCCGCCGCGCCGCCGGCGTGAAGGCCGTGGCCAGCATCCTGGCCGCGGCAGACCCTGGCGTGAAGCGCGACATGCTGGCCAACCTGGCGAAGCACGACCGTCAATTGGCGGGCCGGCTGGTCCAGCGGAAAGTGGAATTCACGTTCAACGACCTGGCCGGGCTGGACGACGAGACCTTGATGACGATCCTGGCATCGGCCGAGCCGGAGATCGTCATCCTGGCGCTGGCCACGGCGCCTGTCTCGCTGTTGGAACAGATATTGCGGCTGCTGCCGGCCGCCGAAGGCAAGGCCTTGCGCAAGGCGCTCAACACCCCGGGGCCCACGCGGCTGAGCGACGTCGAGGAAGCCCAACGCGAGCTCGCCCGCACAGCGCGCGCTTGGAGAGCGAAGGCCGAATTGAGCTGCCGGCTACGGGGAGTGTTGCCGCAGGCAGCGTGCGTGACGAGTACGTTGGTAGCCACTAACCACAGATCAACAGCATGTCGACCATTATCAAAGCTACCGATCGCAATCGCGGCATCCATGGCGTGGCGTTCAATTTCGACGACATGGCTCAGCGGGCCGACGAATACCTGGAGAAAATTCGCGACCAGGCCCGGCAGATTCTTGCGCAGGCCTCGAAAGAAGCCCAGGCAATTCGTCAACAAGCGGAGAACGAAGGCCGCAAGGCCGCGCAACTTGAGGCCAACAATCTGCTCGATAAAAAGGTCGCCGAGCAGATGAAGACGGTATTGCCCGCCTTGCGGGCGGCGGTCGAGGGAATCGTGCAAGCCCAACCGGGTTGGCTGGCGCAATGGGAAAATGGCGCCATCCGTCTGGCGGCGCGAATGGCCGCCCGCGTGTTGCGCCGTGAACTGCAATCGGACCCGCAGGTTGCCTTGCCCCTGATGCGCGAAGCGCTGGAATTGTCACGCGGCAGCACCGAAGTGCGGGTATTGCTCAATCCGGACGACTACGCGGCCCTGCGAGAACAGGTGCAGACGCTGGCGGCCGAGGTATCGCGCGTTGGTGCGGCGAAGTGGTGCCGGATCCGCGCAGTCACGCCCGGCGGCTGTCGCGTAGAGACCCGCCATGGATCGATCGATCAGCAATTCGAATCGCAGTTGAACCGGATCGTGGAAGAATTGATTTAACGAAGATCGTTGGGAACGGATCGCATCATGCTCGAACTGGCCGACCAATTACAGACGCTGATTCCCACGGCGCTCGAAGGGAGCATCGTGCGAACGGTCGGCATGACCGCGGCCGTGGCCGATTTTCCGGCGCCGGTGGGCGCGCTGGTTGAAATCGAGCGGCTCGGAGGGGGCGTCCTCGAGGCCGAAGTGATTGGTTTCAACGCCGAACATACCTTGGTGTTTCCCTTCGCCGACATGCAAGGCGTCCGGCATGGCAACCGTGTGCGCCTGAAGCGGACCAAGAGCTGGATTCGCGTCGGGCCGTCGCTGCTGGGACGCGTCGTCAATGCCATGGGTCATTGCATCGACGGCCGACCTCAGCCCACGCTGCCCGAGCGAACTCCGCTCGACCGCAAGCCGCCCAATCCGGTGGAGCGGCCGCGGATCGATACGCCGCTGTCGACGGGCATCCGTGCCATCGACGGACTGCTGACCTGCGGCAAGGGACAACGCATGGGCATCTTCGCCGGTTCGGGCGTGGGCAAGAGCGTGACGTTGGGCATGATGGCCCGCTATACGTCGGCCCAGGTGAACGTGATCGGGCTGATCGGCGAACGAGGCCGCGAAGTCAATGAATTCATCGAACGTGATTTGGGGCCCGAAGGGCTGGCCCGCAGCGTCGTCGTCGTGGCCACCAGCGACGAACCGGCCCTGTTGCGAACTCGCGCCGCCTTCGTCGCCACGGCCATCGCCGAATACTTCCGCGATACGGGCCGGGACGTGCTGTTGGTCATGGATTCACTGACCCGTTTTGCGCTGGCACAGCGCGAGATCGGGCTGGCGGCTGGCGAACCGCCGACGACGCGTGGCTTCACCCCCTCGGTCTTTTCCATGCTGCCACGGTTGGTGGAGCGAGCTGGCCGGAGCCCGGAGGGAAGTATCACGGCTTTCTATTCGGTTTTGGTCGAAGGCGACGACGCCAACGAACCGATTGCCGACGCGGTTCGCGGCTTGCTCGACGGCCACACCTGGCTGTCGCGCAAGCTGGCCACGCGCAATCACTACCCGGCCATCGATCTGCTGGAGAGCATCAGCCGCTTGATGACCGAGATCACGCCCGAAGACCATCGCGAAGCAGCCGGAGTCGTGCGCGAGTTAATGGCGACCTATCGCGACCATGAAGATCTGATTTCGATCGGAGCGTATCGTCGCGGCAGTCAGCGAACGGTCGACCTGGCGATCGACATGCTCGAATCGATTCAACAGTTCCTTCGCCAGCGAGTCGACGAACGGAGCTCGGTGGAAGAAGCGCGGCGAGCGCTTCTGCAATTGCGGGCTCGCTGCATTCAGCGCATCCAGGCCAACATGACTTCCCAAACGACGGTGAATAAATGAAGAAATTCCAATTCCGGCTCGACTCGCTGGTGCGGCTGCGTGAGGCGGTGCGCGACGAACGCCGCTCGCAACTGGCCGAGGTCATGCGAATCCAGGCGTCGCTCGATAGCGATATGCAGCAATTGCGGCTCAAGCTTGATGAAGCCCGGCAGATGCACACGGCGCCGCGCGGAGCCGTCGATATTGACCGTTTGCTGGTTGCCGAACGTTACGAGATGGTCCTGCTGTTGGAGAAGCACAATCTCGAACAGCAGCAGGCCAATATGAATGCCGAAGTGGAAAAGCGCCGGCAGGCCCTGGTCTGGGCGGACCAGGACGTGCGCGTGCTGGAGAAGCTGCGAGAAACACAGTTTCAGCGCTGGCGCGCGGTGCGGAGCGCGATGCGCTGGAGCACCTGGATGAAATTGCCGGACGGCTGCGGCCACAAGAGACCGCCCTATGATTGGTAAGTTAATTCGGCTGGCGGGCCTGATCGTGGCCAGCCTGTCGATCGGCACCGTGCTGGCCCAGGTCGTGGGGCTCGGCTATTGCTGGTCGCAGGGTTGGCTCGAACAGAGCCGGCTGGAACGATGGCTGGCGGTGGCACAGGGCAAGGCCCGCATCGTCCTGCCGAGCGAAGAGAAGAAGGAAGAGGCGCCGGACCGCCAGCAGGCCGTGGCGCTGGTCGACGTTGCGCGTGCGCGGGCCATCAGAAGCCGCGACTTCGAACTGCGTGAGCAGTCGTTGCAGAACCAGGTTCAAGAGTTCCAGCTCGACCAGACCAAACTAGTGGACGAAAGAAGCCGATATACACAAGTAAAGAGCGCCTTCGAAAAACAACTCAATGAACTCCGCTCCGCGACGCTTTCAACCGACGCCGAAACCACGCGGCTGCTCATTGAGAACATGAAACCCAAACAGGCCAAGGAGCAAATCGTCCACATGATGGACGAGGGGAGCATGAAGGACGTTGTGGCCCTGATCTCGGCGATGGCGCCGGCCAAACGGTCCAAGTTGCTCGCCGAATTCAAAACGCCCGACGAGAGCGATCGACTTGCCAGGATTCTGAAACTGATTCGCACTGGTGAACCCGAACTGACGCTGATCGACGAGGCCAAAACCCAACTGCAACCGGTGCCCAGCCAGGGGCCGTGACCGCTGGCACAGGCAAGGACGAGGTATGGTAGTACTGAACGTGGACAGCTTTGCGACGCCGGCCGCCTTCGCGTCGAATCCCTCCGGGACTGCGGCCAGTGGTGGCTCGTCCGGAAATGACCAGCAATCGGCCGGCACCTTTGGCGACCAACTGCAACAGGCATTGCAAACGTCGGCGGCTGGCTCGTCGCCAAGCGACGCGGCCCCGGCCTCGCCCACGGACCAGCTTCAGCTCTCGGATTCTTCGGCCGCGGCGACCAATCCCGGAGCACCCTCGGCCAACTCTCCATCTGCCCGTGGCGATTCCAGTTCTTCTGCGTCGTCCAATTCGTCCGTGGCCAATGGTCCAGCCAACTCGACCCCTCCGAGCACCACTCCTGCCGGCGCCAATTCGGCTCCGTCTACGGACGACAACTCGGCCTCGCCGGCGAGCAAGACCTTGAGTGCGGGCCAAAGCTCGAAATCACAACCGAACGCAACCGACCAAACGAGCAACTCTTTGCAGCAAATTAGCGTGGGTGTGCCAGGGCCACCCGTCCTAGCGACCCATGGTACTGCCGAGCAGCAGCCACCCACCACGACGCGGACGACGGTCGTGGCACAGACCAATCAAACCCCAGCAGGCCCCACGCAGCCAGCAAACCCCGCGAATTCCAGTTCAAGCTTGAATGCGTTGGCGAGTCAAAACGCCGTAGCGACTCAGAACCCGGTTGCAACTCAAAACAGCGGCAGTCCCAATAATCCAAGCGTGGTGCAGGCCTCGGCCGGTTCGCAGCCCGCCGCTACGCCTACGCCGCAGGCCGCGGTGGCTCCGCCGACCGGCGTTGCGACGGTTCAGCCGGCAACGGGAGGGCGACCCCCACAGACGCCTGCGACGACTGTGTCAATTGTCGCGCCGCAGAACCCACCGACAACCATGACCGCGGTCGGCACTGCGAACACCACGACCATGGTGACGACCGGCAATTCAACTACGACCATGGCAATCTCTGCAGCACAGGCTGTGCCGGTTGCCGGGAAACATGCAGCCGGTTCGGACCAGTCCCAAGCGGCTGCATCCTTGACGGCGCCGCCGGCTGCGATTGCGGCCCAGTTCTCCGCCCCGCTGGCCGTGGCGAATGCGACAGCCTTGACCGACGCGACGACGAGTGTGGCGGTTTCGGCCTTGGGCCCAACAGCGTCGATTGCCACGGCCGACGGTAAATCCGACAAGGGAGACGGCATCGCGGGCCAGTCGAGTTCGACGGCCCAGCCCAACGCTGCATCCGCGGCATCGGCTGCCGCGCAGGCTACGACTGCGGCGGCGCCTGCCAACGCAGCCAACAGCTCTGGATTTCGAGATATTGACGAGCGGCTCGAATTACTCGCAATCTGGTTACGGGGCCGGAGGGACCGACGCGGCCCGCTTCGTGCAGCGAGTGGCGAACGCTTTCCAGGCGCTAGGTAATCAATCGGGTTCGCTGAAGCTGCGATTGAGCCCTCCGGATTTAGGGTCGTTGCAGGTCGAAGTTCGCATCGATCAGGGGCAACTGACCGCGCACGTGCAAGCGGAAACGCCCGAAGCCCGGACGATGCTGCTGGACAATCTGCCAACGCTACGCGACCGGCTCGAGCAACAGGATATTAAGGTCGCCCGGTTCGACGTCGACCTGATGGGCCAATCGTCCGGCGGATTGCCGAACACCCCCAATCGTGATGCATGGGCGGGTTACAACACACAAACGGGCGGAGCGAGTCGCACGGTAGCTGCAACTTCGGCCGATGCCAGCCAGGCGAGTGGCACCAGTTCGCAGGCCGTAATCGGCGACAGTCAATTGAACGTCGTGATCTAACGAGAAATGAGATTCGAAAGCGGAACTGCGATAAACAAAACGACGTCGAGAGGCACCTGGAACTGCCTTCAGACCCCGATCATCCGCCTTTAGTGCAAGGAGATTGTCATGTCCACAGGTTCAGTAGGCGGCGCGAGTTCCTCGTCCTCGTCGAATACTTCGTCGGCGGTCAGCAATGCCGACCCGTTCGCCAATTTGAGCATGAACGACTTTCTGACGTTGATGATCACGGAGCTGCAGAACCAGGATCCGACCTCGCCGGAAGACTCGTCGCAGATCATGCAGGAAATTGGCCAGATGCAGAGTATTGAGTCCACGACCGAACTCAACACCACGCTGAACGGCTTGTCCTTGGGCCAAGGGCTGAGCGCGGCCAGCTTGATGCTCAATCAAAACATCGTGGGCTTGGACAGTAATGGCGACAGCGTCAATGGGACGGTGAGCAGCGTGGTCATGAACAATGGCACGCCGTCGCTGGTCGTGGGCAACAGCACGGTTCAGCTCTCGAATGTCCAACAAGTATTGTAAGGCGAAATAGTTTTTTGCGCAGAGAACTGCGAACCGATATTACCGCAAGGCCTTTGGCCGGCATGTTTCATCGATTTGGGGGATTGAGAGATGAGTAGCCTATCTTCCGTTTTCAGCACGGCGATCTCCGGGCTGGATGCCAGTCAAACCACGATCAACGTCACCGGCAACAACGTGGCCAACGCCGATACGGTCGGCTTCAAAGCGTCGAATGCGCTGTTCGCCACGCAGTTCGCCCAGACGTTGAGCGCGGGTTCGGCGCCGGCGGGCGTTTCAGGCGGCGTCGGCGGCGGCACCGACCCGACGCAAATTGGTTTGGGCGTCGAGGTGGCGGCCATTCAAACCGACTTCACGCAAGGTTCGTTGCAAACGACCTCGAATCCGTCGGACCTGGCGATCCAAGGAAATGGTTTCTTCAGCGTGCTCTCGCCCAGCGGAACGTCGTCGAGCAATGGGCAAGTTGAGGGTCAAACGTCTTATACGCGCAATGGAGAGTTCCAGCTCAACGGATCCAACCAGCTCACCACCAGCAGCGGACAGTTGCTGATGGGGTACGGCGTCAACACCAATTTTGTCGTGCAAAACAGCGGAACTACGCAACCGCTGACGATTCCGCTGGGCCAGAAGACCGTGGCCAAGGCGACGAGCGACGTCACCATGCAAGGGACACTGCCGCCGAGTGGATCGATTGCCACGACCGCTCAGATCCAGACATCGGCCATTTTGGGCGATAGCTCATGGTCGACGCCGCCGGCGGGAGCCAAGGCAGCGGCATCCGACATCCCCACGGTGACGGCTCCCACTACGACCGATGATACGAGTGTTCCGGCCGGGCAGGGTGTGAGTTCCAGTGCTAACTACAGCTATGAGTTGGCTTTTTATGATCCGTCTTCGGGAACGTATGGCACGCCGACGGCCCCCATCACCGTGACGACCGGCGCCAGCGACAACGAAGTCGACTTCAGCAACTTGCCTACCGATCCGAATTACCCGCAAATAGGCATCTTTCGCGCCGACAGCACGGGCACCTATCGGCTGGTCTCGAACGTCGACACGACGACGACGACGAGTTACCAAGACACCATGCCAGATGCGACGCTGGCCGCCCAGACGACGACCTTGCCTTCCACGACCCTGACTGGGAATTACTCCTATTACATTACGTACTCGACGGCCAACGGCACCGAAAGTCGTCCGTCTCCGCTGGTCGGGCCAGTCAATGTCGTCAACGGCACGATCCAGCTAACCAACATTCCGGCCCCACCCTCGCCTAACAGCAACGACTACACGAAGATCAACATTTACCGCAACACGACGGCCGACCCCAGCCAGTACCAGCTCATCACCGCGCCGATCACGGTTGTGCCAGGCCAGGCGACTTACAGCTATACGGATGACATATCAGACAGCACCCTGGCTTCGAAAAGCACTGCGGCGGCAGGGCAGCTGGGTGCGGTGCTCAACGTCAACGGCCCGGCAGCCACTCCCGATACCTTGTTGACCGATGTGCTGGTTGAAACTCCTTCCGGATCGCAAAAGCTTCTGCCCGGTGGAACCCTGTCGTTCTCGCCCCAGGTGGGATCCAACACCCTGACTCCGCAGACATTTACCATCACGGGCACGTCGACCGTGCAGAACCTGATGGATTTCATGGCCCAGGCGTCCGGCATTACGCTGGCCCCGGGTTCGGACACCCCTCCGGCAGATTCGTCGGGAGCATCGGCCGGGGTCAGGATCAACCAAAGTGGCCAGATCGTCGTCACCAGCTACAACGGCACCAACAGCGCGATCAGCGTGCCGTTGGGGTCCCTGACCTTGAACAATGGTTCCGGCAACCAGGAGGTCAACCTGTCGTTCAACACCGCGCAGCAGGCCGTAGGCACCGGTGCGACCGCGAATCTAGTCGTATACGATTCGCTGGGCGACGCCGTGAACGTGACCGTCACGGCTGAATTGCAATCGGAAAGCGCGGCCGGCACAGTCTATCGCTGGTATGCCGACTCGTCGGGCAATCAAGGCACCAATGCCGCGATCAACGTGGGGACGGGTCTGATCACCTTCGACGGCAACGGCAACTTCGTCAACGCGACCAACGATACGGTCTCGATCAATCGCGACCAGGTTGCGGCAGTCAACCCTCTGACGTTCACGATCGATTTTTCCAAGGTTTCCGGACTGGCGGCTCAAAGCGCGAGCCTGGCGTCGAGCTCGCAAGACGGTTTTGCGCCGGGCACGCTTTCCAGCTACAACATTGGCTCGGACGGCACCATCACGGGCGTCTTCAGCAACGGAACCCAACGCGCGCTGGGCCAGGTTGCCATTACCACGTTCACCAACCCACAAGGCCTGGTGGCCCAAGGCCAGAACTTGTTTGTCGAAGGTCCGAACTCGGGCTCGCCCATTACCAGCCAGCCGGGTCAGAATAGCGCGGGCACCATCACCGCCGGTGCGCTGGAGCAATCCAATACCGACGTCGGCCAAAGCCTTGTCGACTTGATCACCGCCTCGACGCAGTATCAAGGCAATGCTCGCGTGATCTCTACGGCCAATACTCTGCTCCAGGATCTGTTACAACTCGGTCAACTCGGATGATCAAACTGACGCACCTTAGCGGCGAGGAGTTCGTGCTCAATGCCGAACTGATTCGCTACATCGAACGACGTCCCGATACGTTCGTCTCGCTGACGACCGGCGAGCGGCTCGTGGTGCGCGAGTCGCTCGACGAAGTCATGCGCCGGGCGCTCGACTACCAGCGGTCGAAGCATCTGATTCCCGCGCCGCACTACGCCCAGCAAGCTGCGGCCCGCTGAACGCGGACGACGGCGCCAACAGCAGGGCCGTTCTCTGGCGGCATTATGGGGCTTCCGTAAGCCCACGCTGCTACGCCCCCCAGGCCCGGTCTAGAATCCCATTTGCGATTCTATCTCCTTGTGGTCAAATGGGTTGCATCGCGTCGCCTGCCGCCATCCAGGAAAAAGCTACATTCTCCTGGTCGGTTTTAGAGCACGCCCCCACACTGTTTCACGATGCAATCATGGCAAACGAAGCTCATCCAAAGGCCACAGGTTCTGCGGACACGGCAGTGGCGGATAGTTCCGCCCACGGCGGGGGCATGTCCAAGGCCGGGCTGATCGTGGCCTGCCTTGTGCTGGCAACGACGCTCGCCGAGTGCGTGGCGGCGTTTCTCTATTTGCCCGGATCTGCTCCTCCGGCGGCTGCTGGCATGGAAGACGGAATGGTCGACGAGCCAGCCTCGGGACACGATAAGGCCGAAGCCGGTCAGCACGGCGCCGAATCGGGTAAAGACAGTAAGCACAAGGCAGACAAGTCGGGCGGTGATAGCAAGCACAAAGCCAGCAAGCATGGCGATGACAAATTGACCGACGGTGAAGCCAAATTGATGGCGGGACTCGCTCGCAAGCTGCTGGGTGACTCCGAAGAAATGGACTTGGGCGAGTTTCGGGTGACAGCATACCAGCCCGTCTCGAACACCACGCTACGTCTCGACTTCCATATCTACGGCGCGGTATTCAACAGCCAGGTGGATGAGTTCAGCAGCGTATTCAATGCCAAGAAGCAACGCTTTCGCGACCAGGTAATCACGATGGTCCGCACGGTCGACATGGCCGATTTCACCGAGGCGGGGTTGGGCTTGCTCAAAAGGCGCATTTTGGAGACAACTAACAAAACCTTCGGCAAGCCGTACTTACAAGCAGTGATCTTCAGCGAATTCTCGTTCGTCGAGCAATAGTGATCCCGCTGCGGCAGACGCCGGATTCGTCGTATACCGCGCCCGCAGCACTTCTTCCCAGCCAAGGAATGGATTCCAATGGCCGAGCCCGAATCTCAGACGTTGCGCCAGGAAGACATCGAGGCGCTGATGAAGGAGGCGCGGACAGCTGCCGGAAAGACTTCCGGCGGTTCTTCGGCCTCGGGCGTAGAGTCTCTCTTTCAATCGGCCTCCGCGCGGCACGATTCCTCGTCAGGCGGTGAGCAGGGCGATGCAGGCCCGCCCACGGAGGATATCGAACTATTGTTGCACCAGGCCGAGCGCGCGCTGGCTTCGATCGACAGCCCAGGCAGCCCAATGCCGTCTGCGGCCAAGCCGTTCAAGCTGGAGGAATTCACCGGCGCTCCGCCCAGTCAGGAAAATGCGACACTCGAGTTGTTGAGAGACGTCGAGCTCGATCTGAAAATTGAGTTAGGGCGCACGAACATGTACCTGGAAGACGTGCTCCGGCTGCGCAAAGGGGCCGTCGTGCCGCTGGATAAGCTGGCCGGCGACCCGGTCGACATCTACGTCAACGGGCGCTTGATCGCTCGCGGCGAAGTGCTCGTGCTCAACGATAACTTCTGCGTTCGCGTCGCCGAATTGATATCAAGCGACAAATAGAGCGATGAGTGAGGAGTGATCAGTGATGAGTGCAAAGCAATCCACGTCTCAGCCTCACTCACCACTCAGCACTTAGCACTCATCACTTACCAAATTCCACTTTGGATTCACGGATGATGAACCCCGCGGCTGCGATCCTGCTATTGGTCCTGGCCGAGCCTGCGCCGGCGGGTGAAATGGCGACCCGGCCGCGCATCGTGACCGAGGCGAATGGCTCAATCGCTCCTCGCGGTGTCGCAACGGGCGCGCAGCCGCTGCCGATGTCCGGGCAACGCGAGCGGTTGCCGCTGCGAGTCACGCCTTCGACGCAAAACGCGCGTGAGGGTCTGACTGCCCGAAGCCCACTGCCTTCTCTGGCCACGATGCTGGCAGCTCTGGGCCTGGTGCTGGGTTTGTTCGTGGTGTCAATCTGGCTGTTGCGGCGGAGCATGCCGGCGGGGCCACGAATGCTGCCCAGCGAAGTCGTCGAGGTGCTGGGTCGTGTTCCTTTAACGGGCCGTCAGCATGCGCACCTGGTGCGTTGCGGAAGCAAATTGTTGCTATTGTCGGTGGCACCGGGGGCGGTTGAAACGCTGACGGAAATCACGGACCCGCTGGAAGTCGACCGCCTGGCCGGGCTTTGCCAACAATCGCATCCGCACAGTGCTTCGGCGGCCTTTCGGCAGGTGTTTCAGCAATTCAGCCAAAAGCCGGCCAAAGGTTTCTTGGAGCGTCGTCGCAACGATCTGCAATTGGCCAGCGAAGGTTTCGACGACCGACCGAAGGACGCGGAGGCGGATCGTGGTTGAGATTTCAAACCCACAACCACGGCGGCGTGGGCGAATGCCCGTGTGGCTTGCGCTGGCAAGCGTCGCGTTCGTCGTCTTGATTCTACCGGCCGAGGCGCAAGACATACCGAACAGCCCGGCCCGGATCGAACTGCCCAGCGCGCTGAGCGGCGGCCCGGAGGTCTGGACCAGTCCCGAAGGCCTGAGTTCGACGCTGCAGGTCATGCTGCTGTTGACCGTGCTGAGTCTCGCGCCGGCCGTTTTGTTGATGACCACCTGTTTTGTCCGCGTCGTGATCGTGTTGGGATTGCTGCGCCAGGCATGGGCACCCAAACGTTGCCGCCCAGCCAGGTCATCACTTCGATTGCCCTGTTCGTCACGCTGGCAGTCATGACCCCGGTGTGGAAAGAAGTCTACGATCAGGGGATCAAACCCTACACCAGTCACCAGGCATCGCTCGAACAGGCTTGGGATGCCGGCGTGGCTCCCGTGCGTCGTTTCATGAGCATGCAGATCGAGCGCACCGGGAATAGCGACGACGTGTGGCTGTTCTTGGAGCACATGCCGACCAAAACCATTCCGCAAAGCTACGACGACGTGCCGCTGCAGGCCTTGTTGCCCGCTTTCATGTTGAGCGAACTGAAGACTTCGTTCCTGATCGGCTTTCAGATCTACCTGCCATTCCTGGTGCTCGACATGGTCGTGTCGAGCGTGTTGATCTCGATGGGCATGATGATGCTGCCCCCGGTGCTGGTGTCGTTGCCTTTCAAATTGCTGCTGTTCGTGCTGGTCGACGGCTGGCATTTGACCGTCGGTATGTTGTTGGACAGTTTTCAACCCTTTACGTGACGGCCTTTGGCCGCGGCCTGCGCGCCGCAGAGTGAATATGGATCCTCAAGACGTTATCGATATCGGTCGGCAAGCGATCGTGATGACCATGTTGGCCAGCGCGCCGATGTTGCTGGCGGGACTGCTCGTTGGCCTGATCGTCGGTCTGTTACAAGCGGTCACCCAGATCCAAGAGCAAACCGTGGCGTTCGTGCCCAAGCTGATTGCCATGATCGTGACGCTGGCCCTGACGCTCCCCTGGCTCTTGGGGCAGATGACGCGTTACGTGCAGGACGTATTTCTAGGTATTCCCGAGTTGCTCTGACGGGGCGAAGGTTCGCGGAGCACGAACCGCAGGCAAGCCAGGACTTGCCATTGAGGCGACGGCTAACCGGCTGCTGGCAACTGGCGTATGATCCCACCGTTCGATCTGACGCAGTTCTTCGTGTTCACGTTGGTGCTGTTTCGCACCAGCGCCCTGGTGATGACTGTGCCGGTCCTGGGCGGCGCCAATGTTCCCTCGCAGGTGCGGGTGTTTCTATCGATGGCCTTGGCGCTGCTGGTGACGCCGGCACAGCTAGGCGGCCAGTTTTCGATGCCCACCACTTTGTTGGGCTACGTCATTACACTCGGCTGTGAGACGCTGTTGGGTTTGGTGCTGGGGCTGGGCGTGATGATCATCTTGTCGGGCGTGCAGTTGGCCGGCCAGATCATCAGCCAATTGGGCGGCATGTCGCTGGCCGAAGTTCTGAATCCCGACCTCGACACGGATGTTCCCTTGCTGTCGCAGGTGCTGAATATGTTTGCCTTGGCCATCTTTGTCACGATCGGCGGCCATCGGATGGTGCTGGGTGGACTGTTGGATACCTTCATTGCCATGCCGGCGGGCACGGGCACGCCGATGGCGTCATTTTCCGAGACCCTGGTTACGCTCGTCGCCCTGAGCTGCGAACTTGGCGTGCGAATTGCCGCGCCTTGCACGGCGGCCCTGCTACTGTCGAACGTGGTGTTGGGGCTGATCACTCGCACGTTGCCGCAACTCAACGTGCTTTCCTTTGGATTCGGTTTGGCGCGCTGGTCACCTTTGCGGCGCTAGGCGTCTCCTTGGGGACGGTAGCCTGGGTTTTCCAGGAGCAGCTCGAGCAGGCCTGGCAGTTGATGCGCGAGATGTGGAGCTGAGGAAATGGGGAGTATGGAATGGGGAATGGGGAATGGGGAATGGGGAATGGGGAATGGGGAATGGGGAATGGGGAATTTGAACGATCAAAAGTTTCCAGCAACCGATTCAATCCGAGCTTACGCTCAACTCTCAGTTGATTTCATCGGTTCCGAATTCCCCATTCCCCATTCGACATTCCCCATTTGTTCTCATTCCCCATTCCGTATTTGATTTATGGAACAGGGAAACGAAAAAACCCAGGAAGCAACACCACACCGCCGCCAGCAGGCGCGAGCAAGGTCAGGTTGCGCAGCCAGGATCTGGGATCGTCATTGCTGTTGCTGGGAGCGCTGTTGACGCTCTATTGGTTGAGCGGATCACTGATCGGCTTCTTCGGCAACCTGGGGATCGAGCAATGGGGCGGGCAGGCCTGGCTCTCGGCCGATAGCCAGTTCGTCACCAGTGAGTTCCTGCGTCTGTTGGGTTTGCTGGCCGCCGTCGGCTTGCCGCTCTTGGGGGTGATACTGCTGGTTGCGGTGGGCTCCAACGTGCTACAAGTTGGACTGCTCTTTCTGCCGGAGAAGATTGCCCCTGACATCTCCCGCATCGACCCTTTGCAAGGCTTGCAACGGCTGTTCTCGATGGCTGGCGTGGTGCGGCTGGTGCTGGGCTTCTTCAAGATTGGAGTCGTCGCGGCGGTTTGCTTTTGGTCGCTGAAAGACGAGCGCGACACGATTCTCGGGCTGGCCACCTTGTCACTGGCGCAGATCGGATCCTACCTGCTGCAGATTATCTTTTGGACAGTGCTCAAGGCGGCTATCGCCTTGTTACTGCTGGCCATTCTGGATTATGGCTTCCAGTGGTGGAAGCAGGAGCAGGATCTGCGGATGTCGACGCAGGAGCTGCGCGACGAAATGAAGAACCTGCAGGGTGATCCACAGGTCATCTCCCGTCGCAAGGCGGTGCAGCGGCAACTCGTGCTGCATCGGTTATCGAAGACGGTTCCGGAGGCCGACGTGGTGGTCACCAATCCGACCGAATTGGCCGTGGCTTTGCGCTATGAGCCCGAGAAGATGGCGGCGCCGGTGGTGGTGGCCAAGGGAGCTGGCCTACTTGCCCAGCGGATTCGCCGGCTGGCGCTAGAGCACGGCATTCCGATCGTCGAGAAGAAGCCGCTCGCGCAGGCGCTCTACAAGGACGTCGACATCAATCGGCCGATCCCTGGTCCGCTGTACGCTGCCGTGGCCGAAGTGCTGGCGTATGTCTATCAATTGAACGGCAACAAGAAGCCGCTACGCGATCCACGGCGTTAAGCGCGAACTGATCTGCTGTTTGAGCCCTCTTCGTCCGTTCACGCGTATCCGTACTGCCGGAAGAACCGGCCCCAGCGCTGGGCCACCTGATCGCGCTGATCGGACGTCAATTGGTTGTAGCGGTTGGTCTGATACCCGTCCATGCTCGCCAGGTAGCCGCGCAATGCCGGCAGGAACTTATCCAAATCGCCCAGGTCGAGCTGTTCGTAAACTCGGCGGACACCCATTTCAGGATCGCGCACCAGATCTTCGTAACGGATTTCGCAGAATTGGTCGGCGCTTAACAGGGACCGGTCGCGTTCGAACTGGTCATACATTCGTTCGAACGTTTGCAGCACGTATTCGTCCAAACCCTCGAAACGCGGCGTCTGCAAGCCGTGCTTGGTATACAGCGTCTTCCAAAGATTCGTTGTCGAAGCGAAAACCGTATAGGGGTCGCGGACGATATGCACGAAGTGCGCCTTGGGAAACATTTCCAACAGCGTCTTGACGCGGCCTGTGTGCGGCGGGGACTTGAGGATGATTCGCTTTTCCGGCGCTTGGTAGCTGACGTGACTCAGGAAACGCATCAACCCGCGCTTCCAGTGATCGACGTCGCGGGGTGATAGCCCGTCGAGCGTCAGATACTGCTGGTACTGCGGCGGATGATTCGGGAAGGCGATCGTCACGTAGGGCGACGGCAAGCCCAGATTTGCCAGGGCAAACTCATCTTCTTGCGGACGCTCCCAGCCGGTCGGCATGTTGTCCATCGGGCGGTGCGACGGCAGCAGGAAATTGAGCCAGCGGTGCGCAAACGTCTCCGACACCAAGAAATGGCTCGGGTTCATGCAGGCGTACGTACTGGGCGACGTATGGCGCTCGTCGAGCACCATCAACTCGTGCAGCAAGGTGGTGCCGGCACGCCAGTGGCCCAGGACGAATACCGGCGGCTGCGCGACCTTGGCTCGCCGCAACCACCAACCGAGTTGCAACGTCTGCACAGTGCCCAAGAAGCTATGGAGCACGCTCATCGCCGTGATGCTGGCGGCGATGTGAGAGTGTGGTAAGTCGACCGCGAAATTATTGCGCCACAGCAGCTTCAACCAACTGGCGCAATCCATGCCCATCCAGAACGGCGGCGACCATTCGTGCGCGGGGGCGTCTTTCTTGGCCTGTTTCGCGGATGGGTCCGAGGCGACCGCCATGTACACGTATCCTGGATAAGCAGCAATCCCCGGCGACTGTGCTTAGCCCGAGGAAGCGTCCGAAGGGTGCGTATATAACGATGGTCTGCTCGACGACATCGATTGCGCCCCGCATTCGGCGGTTTTGACGCTCGTTTGCTATACTACCTTCACAACGACGGCCGGGGCAAGCGGCTTAAGCTGGGCAAAATAACGCCAAGCCACGCCGCTCGCTGTGAGCCCTATTGGCCGATGTCATTTGAAGACATGACTTTGGTCAATATCCCCCCCGGTCGTTGTATAAGATTGCATTACAGCCGTCGGGGCGTCGCCGGTTCGTCAACTCGCCGCGCGACTGCCTGCAAAGCCGCCTGCATCTCGTTGACCAGTTGGACCGGAGGTTGTTTGCCCGTCAGCCGGTTCAGCGGCAGCCCACGCGGCGACAAAAACTGAATGGTCGGATACCCGCGAACTCGGAACTGTCGGCAGATCTCAGGTTCGGCGTCGGCGTCGACCAGAACGCAGGTAAATTCCTGCGCCAGCTTTACCACCGAGGGCTCGCATAGCGCCTCGCGAGCCATGGCATGACAGTAGTTGCACCAGTGCGCGGTGAATAAGATCAATATCGGTTTACCTTGGCTATGAGCTACCTCCCAGCCATGGCGGAACCCTTCGACGAACGGAACCTCTCCCTCGAGCGGCACCTGCAAATCGGTTTTTGATTCTGCGTTGGTGGCCGGAGCGTTGCCAGCATCGGTGCCGCAGCCAGCAGCAAAACTGCAGAGGATGACGCAGCATATCCAGAATGCTCGTTTTGTCTGCGTCATTTGAGTTTGCTCGTTTACGCGACCGATGAATTCGGCCTGGTTTTCAGCAATGCTGAGTCTGTCTGATTCCAGACAGCCGTTGGATTATCGCCCCTCGGCCGCTTGCGACTTGAAGCGCTTTTGCCCATCGACCGGCAGGGCCTTGCCCGCATGGTGGCGGCATCGCTATCAGCGTGCCGACGAGGGTGAGCATTGGTAGCCGGTTTGGCGATTTCAAGTCAACCCCGCTTCCCTCTCGGCTACGATCGAAGGCAGTTGCAAGTCCTGCAATGCTGACGATCGTCCGCCTGCCGGGGGGCGGAAAGCGGACTGGACATCCATCAGTGTTTTCAGTAACTTCCGCCCCTCTTTTCTACCTGTTCAAATCTTCGCTTCTGACGGCTTACCACCGGAGACACGGATGGCTTCTGGTGTATTGCCCGCGGCCGGTGGCGCGTAACGTGCTCAGCCGTGCGGCCGACCTGATCTTGCCGCTAGGCTTCATTGCCAGCGTGCTGGTGATCATGGTGCCCATGCCGCCGGCGCTGATGGACCTGTTATTGGCCATCAACATCAGCGTCGCCGTCATCATGTTGCTGACGACGATTTACGTGCGCACGCCGCTGGAATTCAGCATCTTTCCCTCGCTGTTGCTGGCCACGACGCTGGGCCGATTAGTGCTCAACGTTGCCACGACGCGGCTGATACTCACCGCGCCCAGACCCACGGATTGCTGGCGGCCGGCGAGGTCGTCCGTACGTTCGGCGAGTTCGTGGCCGGCGACCGGGTCGTCGTGGGGCTGATTATCTTTACGATCATCGTGGTGATTCAGTTCGTCGTCATCACCAAGGGCGCCACGCGCATTAGCGAAGTCGCCGCGCGCTTTGCCTTGGACGGCATGCCCGGCCGCCAGATGGCCATTGATGCCGACCTGAACGCCGGCGTGATCGACGAACGCGAAGCTCAGCGCCGACGCTTGGACATCAGCCGCCAGGCAGATTTCTTCGGGGCCATGGACGGTGCCAGCAAATTCGTGCGCGGCGACGCCATCGCCGGTATCGTGATTACGCTGGTCAATATCGTGGGCGGACTGTTCATCGGCGTCATCGAATCGGGGATGAGTATCGGCGCCGCCGCTGAAATCTTCACCAAGCTGACGATCGGCGACGGCCTGGTCAGCCAGGTGCCGGCCTTCCTGATCTCGCTGGCAGCCGGCTTGCTCGTCACGCGTTCGAGCAACGACAGCAGCCTGCCGGCGGACTTCATGTCGCAGTTGTTTTCGCGTCCGCAGGCGCTGGCCGTGACTGCCGGATTTCTGCTGATGCTGGTGTTCACGAGCCTGCCCAAGACTCCTTTGATCGCCATCGGCGGCGGTTGCGGCGCGCTGGCGGTGATGCTTTCGCGCAAGCAAAAGCAGACCAAGGTGGTCGCCCAGGCCAAGGCCCAGGCCGACCAGAAGAAGCCGGCCGAAGAACGCATCGAAGACTACCTGTCCGTCGATCCGATGGAGATCGAAATCGGCGTAGGCCTGATTCGGCTGGCCGATCCCAAACGCGGCGGCGACTTGCTGGAGCGCGTGCAACGCGTGCGGCAGAACGTGGCTGCCGAAATCGGCATCATCATGCCCAAGGTCCGCATCCGCGACAACATGCGGCTCGAACAGAACTCCTATCGGCTCAAGGTGTCGGACGTGCCGGTCACCGACGGCGTCATTTACCCGGCAATGCTCTTGGCCATGGATTCCGGCGTGACCACCGGCAAGCTCAAGGGCCTGCAAATCAAGGAGCCGGCCTTCGGCACTGCCGCCGTGTGGATCGAACCCGCGCAGCGCGACCAGGCCGAAATGCTGGGCTATACGGTCGTCGAGCCGGTCAGCGTGCTGGCCACGCATCTGACCGAAACGGTTCGCAAGCATGCCGATGAAATTCTCAGTCGCGACGCCACCAAGCATCTGGTCGACGAACTGAAAAAAGCCTCGCCGGCCGTGGTCGACGAATTGATTCCCGGCCAGTTGAAGCTGGCCGAAGTGCAACAGATCCTGCAGATGATGCTGCGCGAGCAGGTGCCGATCCGCCAACTCAGTCCGATCCTGGAAACGCTGGGCGACTACGCCGGCCGCACCCGCGACCCTTTGTTATTGACCGAATACGTCCGCCATCGGTTGGCCCGCACCATTTGCAGCCGCTATCGCGACGCCAACAGCCGGTTGTACGTCGTGACGCTCGACCCGGCCTTGGAGGACCGTATTCGAGCCGGCTTCGAGCACAACGATCGAGGCCTGTTCATCCGCATGTCGCCGACGGCCATCGAAACGATCAGCCGGCTGATCGGCAAGGAGCTGGACAAACTGATTCGCACGAACCATCCGCCCATCGTGCTGGTGAGCCCACAAATCCGCTCGGCGCTCAAGCAGATGACATCCTCGCACCTGCCGCAGTTGGTGGTGCTGAGCTACAACGAAATCACGCGCGATACGCAGATCGAATCACTGGGACTGGTCGCCGACGTGCCGCCGGCCCGAACGTAACGGAAGAACCTGTTTTCTCACCTTAAAAACCGATCGATCAACCTGCCATGGAAGTCAAGACTTATCGCGCCCGGACCATGCAAGAGGCGCTCTCATGGTACGCCACGACCTGGGGCCGAGCGCGGCGGTATTGCACACTCGGGAAATCTGCGGCAGCCGACTGTTGCGCTGGATCCCCGGGCTTCGACAGATCGAGGTTCTGGCCTCGTCGCAGGTGAACGTGCCCAGCCGGCTGCCGCCGCGCGAGCCCGAACAGCCGCCGCCCAGTCCTCGTCCGCCCGTCGCGCCAGCACAACCGCCGCGAGAAACTCGCGATCCGTTTCGCGAACAAGTGCAGGGCCAACTCAGCGAACTGCAAACCATGGTTGAAGCCCTCTGCCGTCGGACACGCCAATCGCATCAGCCGGACCTGCCCGAGTCGCTGTTCCGGCTCTATACGGATCTCATCGATGCCGAGGTCGGCGAAGATCTGGCTCGTGAACTTGTCGACAGCATGCGTCATTCGGCCACGGCAGGCGATGATCCGATGCTACTCAAGGCCCACATCGCTCGGACGATCGAAGACCAGATTCATGTTGCCGGGCCGCTGGCGTTGACCGCCGGCCGCGCGCATCTCGTGGCGCTCGTCGGTCCGACCGGCGTGGGCAAAACGACCACCATTGCCAAGCTCGCGGCCAACTACCGCTTACGCGAGAAGCGCAAGGTCGGGCTGATCACCGTCGATACCTATCGAATCGCGGCCGTCGAGCAGTTGCGGACCTACGCCGATATCATCGATCTGCCCATGCAGGTGGTCTCAACGCCCCGCGAAATGCGCGAAGCCGTGCGGTCGATGTCGAATCTCGACCTGGTGCTGTTAGACACGGCCGGCCGCAGCCCCAAGGATGAAGTCAAGATTCAGGAATTGCGATCCTTCCTTACGGAAGCCGGCGCCGATGAAGTGCATCTGGTGCTCAGCAGCGTAGCCGGCGGCTCGACGCTCCAGCGCACCGCCGAGCGTTTTGCCGAGGTCGGCACGACGGCTTTAATCCTTACCAAGCTGGACGAAGCCATGGGTCTGGGTTCCTTGCTTCCGTTGTTGCGATCCAGCAAGCTTCCTTTGAGTTATGTGACCGATGGGCAGAATGTTCCCGACGATATCGCACCGGCCGATGCCCGCCGACTGGCCAGGCTCGTGCTGGGACTGGAAGGGCAATGATAAATGCTCAAGGATAAGTGCTAAATGCCCCGCATTTGAACTTGTCATTCATCGTTGAGCACATCGTCTTTTCCATTCATCACTTATCACTCATCACTCATCACTAACCTGCCATGCCCGATCAAGCGAACGAATTGAGACAATTGGTGTTGCGAGCAGCATTGCACCCTCCGGCCGCGGAACAACCTCCCAAGTTGATCGTGGTCACCAGCGGCAAAGGGGGCGTCGGCACGACGACGATCGCCGTGAATCTGGCCATTGCCCTGGCCCGAGACGGACGCCGCACGGTGCTAGTGGACGCCGACTTGGAGCAGGCCGATGCCGGTCGATTGTGTCACCTGGAGGAACCGGTCCACACCGTGGCGGAAATCCTCTCAGGCACCCTTTCGGTTCACGAGGCCTTGGAACGCGGCCCGGCCGGAATCCAGGTTCTGCCGGGAGCCTGGGGACGCGGCGAACTGGTTGATTGCTCGCCCGCGGCCCAACAGCGATTGATTCATCAACTCAAATGCCTGGGGGCGCACGCCGACTACATCATTCTCGACGTGGGCAGCGGAGCCAATCGAGTGATCGGCCATTTTTGGCAAGCGGCCGATTGCGTGCTGCTGGTGACGACGCCCGACGTGGTGTCGCTGATGGACGCTTATGCCGCGGTGAAGGTGCTGTGTGCCGCCGGGCCCCGCCCCTTGCTCAAATCGCTGGTGAACGAGGCCGCCGACCATGCCACCACGGCAGACGTCCAGCAACGCTTGTCGCGGGCCTGCCGCCGCTTCTTGGGATTGAAGATCAGCGGGGCCGGCCAGCTGCCCAGCGATCCGTGCGTCACGCAGGCGGCAGCCGAGGGCGTGCCGTTCGTGCTGGCGTACCCGAACTGCGACGCCACCAGGGCCATCGAGCAACTCGCACAATCATTGACGGCAGCTACCAGCGACGAGGGTCGCATTCGCAAGCCGTCAGGCCGTAGCGGCGCCCGCGCGGCGAGCGCCTGAAACCAAATCAATCATGAAAATGTTCGAATCGGAGAAAACAATTCAACTCTCACGACCCGCCAAGCCGATAATTGGGGCTACTGTCGGTACGGACCAAGCCGTTAATTTGTACCGGTTACGTCGAGTCGAACGGCAGTCGCTGGGAGTAGAAGGTGGCTCGCAATTACGCCGGCTTCCTGGGTTTGGTGGCCTTCGTGGCGACCGTGGCCCAGGGAATCATCCACGGTGCTGGAACACAATCGACGTTGTTCCATGCCTGGCTGAGCCTGCTGGTGTTTGCGGTCATTGGATACATACTAGGAGCGATTGCCGCGTGGGTCGTGGATGATGCGATTGCTAGCCGCGTGAGTGCGGAATTGTCGGCGGCTCGCCAAGCGAAAGCTTCGCAGCCGGCGGGCAAATCAAAGCCCGCTTAGCTTCGCAAACCGTCCAGGATAGACTTGCAGCCGGAAAACGGCTGCCGTACGGCACTAGATCGAGATGGATCTCGATCAAGAAAAGAAGTCGCCGCGTGCAAGCATGGAGGAGTGCATGGCAACCACCGTCGCCTCGGAAGAAGTGACGCAGATCTGGGAAGCCTTCAAGGTCGATATCACCAACCAGGAACTGCGCAACAAGCTGGTGGAGATGTATCTGCCGCTTGTCAAATACAACGGCGAGCGCATCTGGTCACGGCTCCCCGAGGGCGTCGAACTGGACGACCTGGTTTCGGCCGGCGTGTTCGGCCTGATGGATGCGATCGACGCTTTCGATCTGGGTCGCGGCGTAAAGTTCGAGACCTATTGCGTGCCGCGTATCCGCGGGGCCATGCTCGACGAGCTGCGCACCATGGACTGGGTGCCGCGCCTGGTGCGCTCCAAGGCCAGCAAGCTCAACGAAGCTCTCAAGACATTGGAAGCCAGGCTGGGCCGGGCTCCCGACGGAAGCCGAGCTCTCCACGCAGTTGCAGATCAGCGTGCCCGAGCTGGAAAAGATGATGCTCGAGGCCAACGCCGTGGGGCTCATCAGCCTGAACAAGAAGTGGTACGAGACGGACAGCTACAAGGATGTCCGCGAGATCGACATCCTGGAAGACAAGAAGGGCGAGGATCCCACCCGCCGCATCCAGAAAACAGATCTGATGCGGCTGGTGACCAAGGGATTGAATCGCAACGAGCGGCTGATCATCATCCTCTACTACTATGAAGAGTTGACGATGAAGGAGATCGGCGCCACGCTCGATCTCTCCGAGAGCCGCGTCAGCCAGATGCACAGCTCGATCGTGCAGCGGCTGCAATTGCAGCTCGAACGGCGTCGCCCCGAATTCGGCGGTTGATGTCCGAATTCAGCGGACCGTTGGGCCACTCTTGAAGGCCCAACGGCAGCCGGCGCCGAGGCCAACGAAGACCATCGATTCCGGCGCGAGCGCGCGCCGGGATCGCATCGGTCTGACAATACCTCTTGAATCGCGGCCCGCGTGCGTGGTCGCCTCTCCCCAGTTCGCATTTTCGTCGCCCGGCTCCGGGGCTTGGTTCGCGCCTGGGATCAGAAATCGTCGGGCACGCCTGCCACGCTCTGGCCGTTTTCGATCTTGATGAAGTCCTTCTCCCGCCGCTGCCAAAGACCAAGCAGGGTCAATCCGTCCCTGTAATAGCCTGCATTTATCAGGTCATCGACCAGGTTCTTACCGCTTGGATATCCACCTTGGATTTCCGCATTTGCCCGTCGCCAATCGCCCCTCTGCAACGCGACTACCGCATTTTTATAGTGGTTATTGCTTATGACCGCATTGCCTAGATTCTGAGCTCTCGCTGCTTGTTCCAGGCCCTTCATCATAATGCCACCGAGGGCAATTAACTTGAGTGTCTTGAGGACTCCCTGGTTGAAGAGCTGAATTCGTTTATCGCCGAGACCATTCTTCTTGATTCCAGCGACGAACGCCTCGGCCTGGGGCCCCGTTAACTTTCCCTTAACCAGAGCGCCCTCATTTCGCAGCCGATCAATCTTCTCGCTTAACTTGCTCATAACTCGCTGGTTATATTCATTGTGCGAGACGCCATTTTGGGATGTCGCATCGTGAGTGACTCCGTAAGGATCTCCCGTGACGGATCGTTTGAAGGTTTTCTGCGCATCAGTTGACAGGAAGGTTTCAAGCTTCTTACGAACAGATGTCGGCACCCAATGATGGCCTTCTGCCATGGTAATTCTCTGGTGACTCGCGGTTGGCGCTACGCGATGCCAATCTGTAATGACCAAATAAAAAAAGCCCGCTGGCGGAGGCGCTGACTGGCTCCGACAACGGGCTCTTGGGATACCTGAGACTTTGGGCTCGGCTGATACCTCGTTTCACATGAAGCTTACGCGAGTCGCTGGCCTGATTGCAATCAAAATATTGTACAAAGCGCGAGAAAGAAGGCGCGTAGTCGCAAATTCATGCCGCAATACAAGCGCTCGGCTAGTGAATCATGTTTGGATAGATGAACCGCGCTTCATGCTCATCCTCGGCGTCCAAAGCCACGCGCCATAGCGGCCAGCGTTGCAGGACGCCTTGAATCCCGCTAATCAGCTCCGGGGTGAATTGTTGGGTGCCATAACGAACTAGGATGCGCGTGCGGTCCCATTGCATAGCGGTTGTGCGAATTAACCATAGCGAGTTTAGTTTCTCTTTCGTCAGGTCTGAGACGTCGCTCTTTGTAACAACTGGCCCATACCGTTCGAGTACAGGAACCAGGTCTTTCTCCATGTCGAGATACTCGTCCGTCGTAAGTTCCGGTGGATTTGCAATCGTGTTGAACCTTGGCAAGTTGGAATCGACTTCTTCCGATGCGGCATTGTAGGCAACCTTCATTTCGCACAATCGCGGTGGCTCCATGGGCTGTCGGTACCCCGGTGCAGCGCTTGCCAGGTAGCGGTGAAAAAGTCGCTGCCACGCCTGTGAATGGGCGTTCACTCTCACCAGCGTATCCGCCAATGACTCCCCGGGAACGGCATCGTTATTTCGCACCGTATCCGGATAAACAAGGATCAGGTCGTCACGAACATTCGCTACCAGCAGTATTCGCCAGAGTCGGAGAGTGCGGCGCAGAAGCAACTGTAGAGCGCTGACAAACTCACGCGTGTAGGCGGCCTTCCCGTAGACTGTGACCTCGATCGTTCTGTCGCCGCGAAACTGGTCGCCCATCAGGTAGTAGTAGTCCGTTCCTTCGTCCGTATAACCATACTGCTGATTGTGTTTTTCGATCACCGGGGTAATGGCCCTCGTGATCCGGCCGTACTCTTTATCACCGATCGGCGGGACGTTGGGCTCGGTCTGATGCAGTTCCTCGTCGTTTTCCCGTTCTGAATCAGAGAGATTGTAACGTAGGCCGCACTGGGCCAATGATGGATATCGCGGGCAATGGTCGTGAGTTGGCATGCAGGGCTCGGTTTCGGTGAAGTAAAGTCTCGGCTACTTCCCACGGGCCATTCTACCGAATGAATTCCGGATAAACGAACCTCACGTCGCGTTCATCCTCGGCGTCCAAGGCCACGCGCCACAGCGGCCAGCATTGCAGGGCGCCTTGGATCTCGCGAATCAACTCCGGGGTGGATCGTTCCTCGCCATACCTGATCAGGATTCGCGTCCGATCCCACTGCATAACTGTCGTTCGGACCAGCCAGATGCGCATTGAGCCTTTGCTTGGATGTATCCGATAAGTGATTCTTGCAAACGACCGGCCCGTATTGCTCAAGCGAGCGGACTAGCTCACCGTCGAGATCGAGATATTCCACGGTGGTAAGTTCCGGCGGGTCGGAAACGGTGTTGAATCGAGGCCACGCAGGAGCACACTCGGCCTCATTAGCATTGTATGCGACTTTTGTTTCACAAAGCCGCGGGGGCACTGAGGTCCGCTGACTATATCCAGGTTGTTCGGCGACTGAATAGCGATTAACTAGTTGTCGCCATGCCCGTTCATGGGCGTTCACTCGCCGCAGGGTCACCGCAAGGGGCTCGTCTAACGTCGCGTCGTTGTTCCGCACGCACTCCGGATAGACGTAAATACGGTCATCGAGCACATTGGCCAAGAGTGCGATTCGCCAAAGCGACAGTTTTCGGCGCAGCAGGAGTTGGAGATCAAGCACAAGCTCGGCGGTGTATTCGGCATTGCCGTATGCCGTGACGTTAAACGTCCGGTCATCTTCCCAACGGTCGCCAACCAGGTAGTAATAATCGGCCCCTTGATCCGTGAAACCGTGCGCACGGTTATGTTTGTCGATGACCGGTTGTGGCAGCCGATAAATCAGCGAAATCTCGACGTCGCTAATCGGCGGCAGATCGGGCTCGCTCTGGTGAATTAATTCGTCGGATTCTCGCTCCGATTCGGAAACGTTGTAGCGTAATGCACATTCCGCTAGGGAAGGGAACCGCGGGCAGTTTCCATGGCTCGCCATATCCATCACCCGTCTCGGTGTTCTCGGGTCACTAGGATCCGTCAGCGTTTGCGACTCAGCGAATGAAGTCCGGATAAACGAACCGCACGTCTCGTATGTCTTCAGCGTCTAGTGTCCTGAGTTGTTAATCCGTTTACAAACCTTTTTAACGCGGGCGAGAATCAAATCAGCGTCGGCGGTCCAGACGAACGGCCGTGCTTTGCGGTTGTGGTGGTCCAGGTATCCTTCGATCGCCTTGCGAAGGGCTTGCACGCTACGGAACGCGCCGCGACGAATGCGTTTCTCCGTGATTTCAGCAAAGAATCGCTCGACCTGATTCAGCCACGATGAACTCGTGGGAATGAAATGCACATGATAACGCGGACGCCGAGCGAACCAACGTTTGACCTTGGGCGTTTTGTGCGTGGCGTAGTTGTCCATGACCAAGTGAATTTCAATCCCAGGCACTTCCGGAATCTGCTCGTCGATCAGTTCCAGGAACTTGATGAACTCCTGATGCCGATGCTGTTGTTGACAGTTACCGATCACCTTTCCGGTCGCAACTTCCAAAGCCGCAAACAACGAGGTAGTTCCATAGCGAACGTAGTCGTGCGTATGCCGTTCCACTTGCCCAGAACTCATCGGCAGCAGCGGTTGGCTGCGATCCAAAGCCTGCACTTGGCTCTTTTCGTCGACGCACAAGACGATGGCCCGGTCGGGCGGATTCATGTACAAGCCGACGACATCGCGGACTTTTTCGATGAATTGCGGGTCGGTCGACAGCTTGAACGTTTCGGTGCGGTGCGGTTGAAGGTTGAAAGCTCGCCAAATCCGGGAGATCGCCGTCTGGCTCAGGCCCGTGGCCTTCGCCATGCCGCGAGTGCTCCAGTGGGTCGCGTGCTGCGGCTTCGTTTCCAACGTTTTGGTGATCACTTTTTCAACCTGTTCGTCGCTAATCGTGCGCGGCGTGCCCGGCCGTGGTTCATCCAACAACCCGTCCAAACGCCGCGCCACGAAGCGAGCTCGCCACTTGCCCACGGTCGGCATGCTGATCCGCAACTCTTTGGCCACTTGCTGGTTCGTGCGACCGTCACCACAACTCAATACAATTCGCGACCTCAGCGCCAGTTGCTGACTGCTCTTCGGCCGCCGCGCCCAGCGTTCCAGCGCTTGCCGCTCCTCGTCGCTCAAAACCAACTCCGCTTTCGGTCGTCCCATAGCCATCGGCTTTCTCCTTTCGAGAAAGCCTACACGGCCCGCGGCCAGGCGCAAGACTATTTCAGCGAATTTATAACTCAGGACACTATAGCGCCACGCGCCACAGCGGCCAGTTTTGCAGTGCCGACTGAATATCTCGAATCAGGCCGTCTGAAAACTCTTGGTTTCCGTATTTGACCAGAATCCTTGTGCGGTCCCATTGCATCCAGGAGGTGCGGAGCAACCAGAGGGCATGGAGCTTCTCTTTCGACGTATCGGAGAGGTCGCTTTTTGTAACGACATGCCCATAACGTTCCAACGCGGGGACTAGATCGTTCTCGATCTCAAGGTATTCGTCGGTCGTCAGCTCAGGTGGTTCGGCGACCGTATTGAATCTTGGCCAACCTGGATCGCATTCGGCGGTCTCCGCGTTGTAAGCGACGTTGGCCTCGCAAAACCGCGGAGGCTCAGTTGACTGGTAGTAGTCAGGATTGGTGATGATCGAATATCGGCTGAAGAGTCTCTTGCTGGCCTGTGCGTGCGCGTTGACCCTCGCCAGCGTGTTGGCCAAAGGTTCGCCGGGACTGGCGTCGTTATTACGTACACAATCGGGATAAATGAGGATCAAGTCGTCAACGGCGTGGGATTCGAGCAATATTCGCCACAGGCGGAACTGTCTGCACAAGAGCTCTTGGAGGTCAATGACCAGCTCGACGGTATACTCAGCGCTGCCGTAGGCAATCACCTCGGTTATCGCGGGCAATTCTCGTGCGTCGTCATCGCGGCCTCATTCACAGCGAAGTGCAACCCAACGCGATTATAACCCGACCTCAACACCCGATCACGAATGAGTAGGGCGAATACCCCACGCGGCTTCGGCCAGCGCTATTTTTTCGGCCGCGCGAAACGCTGCGTAAAGTCGAGCACCGTGCGAGCGAAAGTGAAGTCGACCGTTTCCGGCACGCTGCGGCTTGGCGCATTGATCCAACTTTGCACCACGATCTGATCCGGCGAGCCGTCGACCAGCGCGTAATCGTAGCCTTGCTGCATGATCGAAACGTACGAGGCCGCATCGTCGGCCAGCCCGCGACGCTCGAGCGCCGGATAGCCCGAGGCCCAATAGATCAGACTGAACGGCAGCTTCCGCCGGCGGCAGTACTGCTCCAGCTTGCGGACTTCGCGCCACGATGCCGCGGCTTTGCGCGTTGAATTCCACCCAATTCACGTCCAGCCGATAAAAGTCCAAGCCGCGAACTTGCAATTCGGCCAGGCGTTTTTCCAACGCCTCGATCCAGGCGATGTGCTCGTCCAAGCGAAAGAAATGGATACGGCTCGATCTCGCCGATCAGCATCTGCGGATAATGCTTTCGCACCAGGGCGATGTAATTGGCCGTTTCGCGCGACGGCATAGTCGTCGGGCTGGTGGATCTCCTTGCGGCAGCAACACAGCGGCTCATCCATGGCGATCGAATGAATCTTGCCCCCGAGCCGCTCGATCCGCTGCCAGATTGGCTGCTCGGCCTGGAACGCTTTTTCACCGGTTCTGGCCCCAAGCCTTGATGGCGCCGACTTCGAGCCCGAGCTTGATGCCCCACTCGTTCAATTTGGGAAGCCAGGCCTGCAACTGTTCGTCGCTGAAGTGCTTCTTGAAGTTCAGGTCGGCATAGCCCAGCACGTCGATCGCCTTACGGGTTTGCTGCCACTCGTCGGGCTTTTCGAACAGCTCGGCAAAATGCTTGCCGCCGTCAAATCCCGGTGGGCACATCCACACCGTCGGCTTACGCGTCGGCGTTTGGGAAAACGTCGAGAACGAATCGCAGAAACAGGCAATCAGCACGAACCAAAAGCATAAACGGTTCATAGGGCAAATCGCATTGGCAGGAGTTGGGGCGGGGCCGCGCGTTATTGTGGTTGATGCCCTGAGCGGGTGCAAGTACTGGGAGATCACGTTGCCGGGCGTCCGCGGCTCGGAACGCATGACCGTCCTCACGTAATGAACTGCGAAGTGGTAAGATGTCGTGATGCAGTATTTCCATTGATTTTTTGGGTCCGACGTATGTCTGCTGAGATCGACGACTGTAAGTACTTGTATTTGCGCGAGCTCACCGAGCCGAGAGATAATTCGCTACGACTCGAAATTGAGGAGGCAAAATCTGAAGGTCCGCCAGAGAATTTCGAAGTGTCGCCTGGGAACGTAATCCCTGGCTGCCGTAGTATCGAGTCCGACGAAAGCTGCCGGCTTTTTGTGTTGGTCTGGGAGACGTACGTCTGCTACTCCGTGCGGAACGAATCGTTTTGTACGCTTGATGACGCAGAGGCCTGGGAAGGTCGGTTGTTGTGCCTGTACAAGAAATCCCACTTCCTTGATTACGTGGCGCGGGCGACCTTCGCAAGTGACGAGTATCCTGGACTGCTGCGGCACTGGGGAATCAATTGCCTGAACCATGTCATCGACGTGGTGTCCGCTTGTGAGCCGCAGGTCAGACGCATCCGGCCGATTTAACAATGTTCGTCGCGTGGCGCCTCGGGTCTCATCAGATCGAATGAGGTGGCTGTTTTGGTCAGTAACTTTGTGTTGCCATTCGAGGCACGGTAGAATGACGCGGGTAATCCGCCCGCTTGCGCCTTCCTCGGAGATTCGCCATGAATACATCCCCGCGTTCCCGATCCGCGATTGTCGCCATCATCGCGGCTCTATCTTCATGTGTGACGGGGTCGGCGCTCGCCGGCGAGCCGGTGAACTATCGCGGTTATCAGTGGACGGCCGAGGCTCCGCGCGATGAAATCCGACCAAAGGCCAGCTTCGTCCCGGGCGGCGTCGATGGGCAAGGCAGCCTGGTGCTCGATGCCGCCGGTCTGGAAGGGGCTCACGGTTGGTGGCAGGCGACGGTGCCGGTGACGGGCGGCAAGAGCTATCGCTTCTCGGTGCTGCGCAAGACCACAGGAGTCGAAGTGCCGCGCCGTTCGGCTTACGTGCGCATCGAGTGGCGCGACGAGAAAGGCCGCGCCGTCAATCATGACGAGCCAGGCCCCACAGTCCATTATAACGCTTCGCCTAAACCGCGAGCCGAGCCCGAGTATCCCACCGACAAAACGGCCGACTCACGTGGTTGGACCGAACTGTCCGACACGTATCACGTTCCCACCAAGGCCGCGCGGGCGATCATCGAGCTTTATCTGATCTGGACGCCCGGACGTGTCGAGTACTCGGGCCTTTCGCTGCAGGAGACATCGGCTCCGGCCGGCCGCCACGTTCGGCTAGCCACCGTGCATCTGCGGCCCAAGAGTGCCGACAAGACGCCCGAAGGAAATTGCCGCCTGTTCGAGCCATTCATTCAAGAAGCCGCCAAACAGAAGGTCGATCTGATCGTTCTGCCCGAGTCGCTCACCTGGTACGGAACCGGCAAGGAGCTGGTCGATGTTGCCGAACCCATACCGGGGCCCTCGACGCGTTATTTCGGCGGGTTGGCCAAGAAGTACGATATGTACATCGTGGCGGGTTTGACCGAGCGCGACGGGCACCTGATCTACAACACGGCAGCCCTGATCGGCCCCGACGGTGCGTTGGTGGGCAAGTACCGCAAGGTCACGTTGCCGCGCGGCGAAGTGGAATCGGGCTTGCAGCCAGGGCACGAGTATCCTGTCTTCGAGGCTCGTTTCGGCAAAGTTGGAATGATGATCTGCTACGATGGCTTCTATCCCGAGGTGGCCCGGCAGTTGACGTTCCACGGCGCTGAAGTGATTGCCTGGCCCGTGGCGGGCTGCAATCCGCTATTGGGCGCGCGCGGGCTTGTGAGAACCACGTGTACGTGATTTCCAGCACCTACACCGACGCCGCGGCCAAGTGGATGATCTCGGCCATCTACGGCCACGACGGTCAGCCGCTGGCCCAGGCCGACGTGTGGGGAACGATCGCCGTGGCCGAAGTCGATCTCGATCGCCGCTTGCGCTGGCCCAGTCTGGGCGACTTCAAAGTCGAGATGCAGCGGCTCCGGCCGGTTGCGCCCGAAGAAGCCAAGCAGTAGAGTGCTCTGCGAGCACCATTGTGCAGAGTTCGCAAACGGAGTCAGGCGATTAATCGAGTGTGTTCGCGTAAGAATTGTGCTCGCAGAGCACCCTACTTCACCGGAATCATCCTGCTGCGACTTCGACGTAGACCTTCAACGCGCTCTTGGCGTCGACCAGCAGCTTCATCATCTGCTCGTAGTTTTCCAGGCCTTGTACGGGATGCGTCAGAATCCGCTGGATGACGCCCGGATAGTTCATCTCGGCCATCGCCAGGTCGCGGATTCCCATTTCGAAGTGCTCGCGATTGGCGTTCACGCTTCCTAGCAACAGCTTGTTGCCCAGCACCCATTCCAGGTTCAATTTGTCGGCCGGCACTTCGTGCTTCTCCTGGCCGCCGGTGATGCTGGTCCATACCAGCACGCCGTTGAGGTTCAAGACCTCCATCGCGCCGAATGACATGGCGCTAGCGCCGGTGGCATCGACAATCAGATCGGGTTTGCCGACCTCTTTGGCCAGATCCTTGAGCGGTTTCTGACGCGTGCTGACATAATGCGCGCCCAAGGCCGTGACGATTTCCGAGGGCAACGTCGGCGGGGCCGTGCGGGCCAGCGTGTAGACTTCAAGCCCGCGCAGTCGCAGGATCAACGTCGTGAGCAAGCCGATCTGGCCGGCGCCGCAGACAAAGGCCAATCGTGGCCGCCAGACTTTCAGCCGGCGCTGCACTTCGTAGGCCTGCTGCACCGCTTTGGCGGCGCAGCTCATCGGCTCGGCCAGCACGTGCAAGTGCTTCAAGCCGACTGGCATTTGCACGATGTACTCGGCGTCGTCAACGTAGTACTCGGTCAGGTAACCATGCAGCAGGTTGATGCCGCGCTCGAAGTAGACTTCGTCGCTGGTCATGTCGTTGGTGCCGATCAAGTCGTAGATCGACTTGCCGGGCCGACGGACCGTGGCCGTGACATAATCGCCCGGCTTGACGTGCGTAACGTTGGGCCCGACCTCTTCGACGATGCCGAACGACTCGTGCCCCAGCACCAGGAAATCGTAGCCCGGCGGAGCGTTGCCATATTTGGCTTCGTTGATCTCGCGATCGGTGGCGTCGACGCCTACCTTGAGCACCTTGACCAGAACGCCTCGCCCGCCCTGAATATCGTTGACGTTGGGTCTGGGAAGTTGGGTCAAGTAGATGCTATTGGGAATTCCGGGACGAATGGCGACGGCTTTCATAAGGCGGCGATCTCGCAAGGTTTGGGTGCATCTTTTCGTCCAGCAATCTATTCCCCTTGGGCCCAATCTTCAAGGTCCGGCTTCGCCTTCGCGCGCTCCGGCGACGCTGGTATCATCCCGCGACATTCTGGCGGGGCCCATCGGCGGAAGCACTTCTGAAGGCCTCGAGCTTCTCCGCGTCGCGTATACACCAGTTCATTTGCTCTTCATGGCAGAGATTTCTCGTAGATTAGACCGTACCCACGTGCCTCCCATGCCTGGCCGGCGATTGCGCTCGCCGGTCCTGCGTCGCAATCTGGGGGCCGGCGTGGGGGACGGGGCCTCGTTCAGCGTCATGGTCGGCATCGGCGAGACCTATCTGCCGGCGTTTGCGTTGGCGGCGGGGATGGGCGAAATCGCCTCGGGGCTGGTGGCTACGATTCCGTTGCTGGTCGGATCGATACTGCAGTTGGCGGCTCCATGGGCCTTGCAGCGATGCGGTTCGTTTCGGCGCTGGATTCTGCCTTGCGCAGCACTGCAAGGTTTGGTCTATGTGCCGTTGCTGATCGCCGCGCTTACCGGTTACGTACCCATGCTGCTTGTCTTCGGCGCTGCCGCCCTGTACTGGGGCGCCGGCTTGTCGACCGGCCCGGCTTGGAACACCTGGATGGGCACGATCGTGCCGACCCGCGTACGCGCCGCATATTTCGCCAGGCGGACGAAATTCAGCCAGGTAGGATTCTTGGCCGGGTTCGTCGGAGGCGGCATCTGGTTGCACTGGGGCTCAGCTTGGGGCATCACGCTGCAAGCCTTTGCGCTGTTGTTCTTCGTCGCCACGACCGGCCGGATGATCAGCGTTTGTTTTCTGAGCAGGCAGAGCGAACCGGTGGGGCCGGCCTTGCGGCATCGGATGCTCTCCTGGCGCGAGATGCGAGAGCGTTTCTCGAGCCCCAGCGGCGCGGGCGTGCTGGTCTATTTGCTGGCCGTGCAATCGGCCGTGCAAATAGCGGGGCCTTATTTCAATCCTTATATGCTCTACCAGTTGAAGTTTCCCTACTGGCAGTATGTCGTTCTGGTGGCTGCGGCCTATGTATCGCGGATCATCGCCCTGCCGGCGCTGGGCCGCTTTGCCCGACGATTCGGCACCAAGCGGCTGCTATGGCTGGGGGGCGTGGGAATTGCGCCGTTGTCGGCGGCGTGGCTGATTTCGAATTCTTTTGCCTATCTGATTGCCTTGCAGCTCACGGTCGGTGTGCTCTGGGCGGCCTATGAATTGAGCACTGCGTTATTGTTCCTCGAAGCGGTGGCCGACGACGAACGCACCAGTGTATTAACGATTTTTAATCTGGCCAATGCCGCAGCGACGGTCGTCGGTTCGCTTGCCGGGGGAGCCACGCTGATGTACTTCGGCAAAACGCCGGCGGTTTATCTGACGCTGTTTGCGGTGTCGACCGTGGCCCGTTTTGCGGCCCTTTTGCTTCTGCCGCGTACTGCGGACATCGCTCCTTCGGCCGGCGAGCCGGAGCCGCTGTTGGCGTTAACGGCTTCTCGGTCGGTGGTTCCGGCATTGGCATTGGCAGGCGATCCGGCCCGGCCCGAGCAGGGAATTGCAGCCTAGTCGGGCGGCAGGGTACAACGGAGGCGCGGCACGCAGAGTGCGACACGCCGTGATAGCCTGCTCGTGGGCCGGAACAAGGCATGCCTTTTACCGATAAATCACCGTCGCCGGCCGAACGCCCCTCGGCCGCTGCGCCGGCGGCGAGCGACAAACGCCGATCGGCCAAGAGTCAGCCGCTCGTCTTACACCGTGGTTTGGCCGTGTCGCCTGGCGTGGCCATTGGCCAGGCCTATTGCATTCACGAGATCTTCATAGGCGACGAGAAACGCCCGCTCGACGATCAGCAGATTTTGGGTGAGTTGACTCAGTACGATCAGGCCCGCGAAAAGACCGCGGCCGATCTACGGGCGCTGGCAGCCAAGGTCGAATCGCAAGTCGGCCATGAACAAGCCGCCATCTTTCACGTCCACGAATCGATCCTGAAGGATCCGGCATTCACGGCCAAGGTTCGAACCTGGATCGTCGACTCGCGACAGACGGCCCAGACAGCCCTGCAGCGATTGCTGGCCCAATACACCGAGCTGTTCAGTCGCACCCAGGACGAATACCTCAGAGAGCGGCTGGCCGACGTCCGCGACGTGATCATCCGTCTCAGCGGCCACCTGTCGCAGGTGCTTCAACCCTATTCCGACGCAATGCCCGGGCCGATCATTCTCGTGGCCAACGAGCTCGTGCCGTCGCACGTGATCACGCTCGGCGAGCGCGAAGTGGCGGGCATCGTCACCCAGGCCGGCGGCCGAACCAGCCATGCCGCAATTCTCGCCCGCAGCCGCGCGATTCCGGCGGTCTCCGGCGTGCCGGGCATCCTGCACGACGTCAGCAACGGCGACACGGTCGTCGTCGACGGCCGGGAAGGGCACGTGCTGGTGAATCCCGACTACGAAACACTCACCGCCTACCGTAAGCTGCAACGCGAGTTCGTCGATCTGAAAGACGCCCTGGCCGAGAATCGCGACCAGCCGGCGATCTCGGCCGACGGCGAACATGTCGAACTGCTGGCCAACATCAGCCGCATTGGCGACGCGCAGAGCGGCCGTGCGGCATGGGCGCCACGGGCGTTGGTCTGTATCGCACCGAATACCTGTTCCTCACGCATCCCGATGTTCCGGACGAAGAAGAGCAGGTCGACACGTATCGCGCGATCATCGCCGCCAGTCCAGGGCGGCGAATCACGATTCGCACGCTCGATCTGGGCGGCGACAAGACGATTCCGTATCTGGGCCATAGCCGCGAGGCCAATCCCTTCATGGGCTGGCGCTCAATCCGCCTGTCGTTCGAGCATCCGGCATTCTTCGTCACGCAGATTCGCGCGGTGCTGCGAGCCTCGCATAGCGACGATGGACAGCCCAACAGCGTGCGGTTGATGTTTCCGATGATCACCACGCTCGAGGAAATGCGCAAGGTCCGCGGGCTGGTACGCCGTGCAGCCCGGCAACTCAAGACCGAGGGCAAGCCGTTTGCCGAAGTGCCGATCGGCATGATGATCGAAGTGCCGGCGGCGGCCGTTTCGATCGACTCGTTGTTGACCGTTTCCGATTTCGTTTCCATCGGCTCGAACGATCTGGTGCAGTATCTGATGGCGGCCGACCGCGACAACCCGAAGGTCAGCCATCTTTGCGAGCCGTTGAGCCCGGCGGTAATTCACGTGCTCGATTCCGTGATCAAGCACAGCCGGGCGGCCGGCAAGTCGGTGACGCTGTGCGGCGAAATTGCCGCGGCCCCGCGGGTGTGCGTGCTGCTGTTCGGCATGGGGCTGCGCAGCTTCAGCATGAGCCCGGCCTTCGTGCCGATCATCAAAGAGCTAGTGAGCCATTTGACCGTGGCGCACAGCGAGCAGATCTTGCAACGCGTGTTGCGGATGCAGACCAGCGCCCAGATCATCCGCTACATGGAACAGCAATTGGCGGAAATCTGCCCGAACATGAAGATCCTCGACTCGGCGTGAGTTCGGGTGAATGGGGGCGCCGTCAATCCGCTAGCTGGGGATTGTGCTTTCGCAGCAGCTTGAGTCCCGCGGCAATCGATCGTTTCTTGGGCGCACGCTTGTCCGCGTTGAAATCGAGTTCGAAACAACAGTGCAGAGCGTAGGCATCCAAAGGCTTCATGTCGGGGTTCGTATCGCCGAACAAGGCGAAGGTTGTCGAGCCACCCACCATGCCGAGCCCGACGTCCTCCTTCTCGTCTCCCGTTGGCTCGTACCGGTATTTGAACAGCCACACGGTTCGGGCATCGTTGGTGGGCGGCCAGTACAGCGTTCGTCGGTCGAATAGTTCGATGCCATCGGGAGGTCGGGAAAATTCATTGGGATGCGCAAGCCAGTTGCACATCTCGGCCATCGCCTCGAATTCTGGCTCGCGAGCTCGCGCAGGTATCGCGTCGGCGCCTGCAACTCGGCCAACAGCTTCGCGGCATGGGTTGAATATCGTACGTCGAGACACCAATGGGCCAATAGTTCGATACCGGCCGGCCGCCCGAGCTTGCCGCCTACCCAGCCCGCAGCGATCTGCACGTGAGCACTAGGATGCACGCAGGCGATCGACAGTAGTTCGTCGCGCTCTTGCCGTGTCAGATAAGGCAGAGCGAGCGTTGCACTATTCGCGTAGCTGTATTTATCTGGATTGTCGCCGGTCAGCCATTGCTTGAGTCGAGCGGTTCCCGCGGCGCTGTCGAACGGATGCGGAAAGGCAACTCCCTGGTCAGCCAGCCTGTTCGCTGCATCGACGAGCGCAATCGCAATGAAACCTTCCGGCAGCGGGTCGGCGAGCGCGTGCATGACGTATTGTGAATGCCCATGGTCCTTGTCGAAAGACTGAAGGATCACCTCCCACAACCAACCATCCGAGCGGATGCCGCGACGTGCAGCCTCGATCACACATTTGGTCCCCTCGTCATGCCAGTAGAAGGTGAGGATCTTCAATACGAACAGCAGATCACCTTGGACGTCCTCATCCTTGGAAGCAGCCAGCGATCGGTAAATGCGGCACAGCTCGGGAACGCCCAGTTCCTTGAGGACATCGAATGCCGCCTGGCTTTCGACCTGTTGGAAAAAGCCGGCTACATCACGCAGCGACGAGTGAAAAAGCCCGTAGCTGCCCGTCGCCCGCGGAAACGTGCGCAACAACGCACAAACGGCCAGCGCCTCGTTGGCCGTTTTGAGCTGGCAATCTTTGACTCCGCCGAGCAACTCTTCCAAGTCGGCGTCGGCGGCTAAAGCCTTGCCCAATGGTTTCAGCAGTCGCGACCCCCAGCGCACGCGCCGCCCCCATTTGTTGTGTTCGCCTGTCGAACAAATCCCATGCGTACGAATCTACTCGATCCGCTGCGTGTGGACCAAGCGTTTTAGCGGCGGGCGATCGCTTGCATAGGGTAAACACACCCAAACGGCCAGAATCGACGCGGCTCTACGAAGCCATCGAAACAACTGCGACGGCCGCCGTTCGTTGAGGATGCGCCGGACAGTTGCGCGCGACGCAACAGGATGGCTAAAGAATGATCGCCTGGGCGATCGCGAAGTAGGTCACGATGCCGGTCACGTCGACCAGGCTAGCGACAAAGGGGTTCGACATCAGCGCCGGATCGAAGCCCATGCGTTTGAGAGCCAAGGGGAGCAGCGCGCCGACCAGGTTGCCGGCCAGTACGACGACCGATACGCCAATGGCCACGACCTTGGCCAATTCCCAAATATCGAGATGCGGGTTCTTGGCCATGTCGATAGGCGTCAGCCAGGCTCGGACAAAACCGACCAGGCCCAAGGTTACGCCCAGGCTCGCGCCCATCAGGATCTCGTGCCACAGGACGCGGAACCAGTCTTTCGGCGTCAATTCGCCCAGAGCTAAGGCACGCGTGATGAGCGTCGCGGACTGCGAGCCGGAATTGCCGCCGGCCGAAATGATCAAAGGCAGGAACAGCACCAAGGCGGGGAAACGCTCGAACTCGTTCTCGTACTGAATCATGGCCGTCGTGGTCAGAAAGCCGCCCACGAACAAAATCGCCAGCCAGAAGCCGCGCTTGCCCCAGAGCGTGACAAACGGCGTCTGCAGGTAGCTCTCTCCGAGTGGTTCGACGGCGCCCATGCGATAGACGTCTTCCGTGGCCTCGTCGACGATCACGTCGATCACGTCGTCGTGCGTGACGATGCCCACCAGCCGGTCTTCGGCGTCGACCAGCGGCAGAGCCAGCATGTCGTATTCCATCAACTTCTGGGCCACCGCTTCCCGATCGTCGTCGGCTTTGGCCGAAACGACGTCGGTCTCCATGATGTCGCGAACGCGACGCGAAGCCGGTGCCAGGATCAAATCCTTGAGCGAAACGAAGCCAATCAGATGACGATTGTCGTCCACCACGTAACAGTAGTAGATGGTCTCCTTGTTGGGTGCCTCTTTCCGCAGTTGTTCGATGGACGCGGCGGCGGTGATGTCGGGCGGGAGTGTGGCGTAGTCGCTGGTCATCACGGCCCCAGCCCGCCCTTCGGGATAGGCCGTCAGCAGGCGAATGTCTTCGCGTTCGGCCCGAGCCAGCAAAGGCATGATCTGTTCGACGCGCTCGTCCGGCAGCCGGGTTACCAGGTCGGCCCGCTCGTCGTGCGACATGAACGTGAGCAATTGCGCCAGGGACGTTCCGCTCCATGACGGCCGCAATGCCATCCTGCAGCGTCAGGTTCGAGGTACGAGAAGACAGCCGCCTTTTCGCGGCCGTGTCAACAGCCCAATGACGAACAGGGCCTCTTGCGGCTCGAGATCGTCGATCAGTTCAGCCGCTTCGGCCGGGTGGTGTGCCGAGAAGAATTCGCCGAGCGCCACCTCATCGCGATCGGCGATCAGCTCGCGCAGATCCGGAATCAGAAGCGGGTGTCGCATGATTTGGGCCGTGTTACAGACAACCCCAGTCGCAAACAACAGGGGCGAGATGGGCTCGACAGCGAAATATCTATTGAAGCCGTTCGAGCGTCGGTCGACATTCGGCGTCGACGCCCAGGATAACCCGATCGGGCAATTCTTGCCATGCGTGCTCATCGGTCGGCTCGGAAGCCACGGTTACGGCTCGATTGCCCGCGCCCGACTCTTCCGACCGCCAATGGAGGGTGTGGTTCCAGCGGCTGGCCAGCAACACGCGGCCATCGCTCAGGACGAAGTTCAAGCGGGCTGGCTCCGTCGGAGCGGCCTGGGCACTGCGGCCGGCCAACTCGGGAATCGCGCTCGGCCAGCGCTTCGATTAGCAATCGTAATGCTGTCGGCTGGCTGCCGTCTGTGCGTCAGGCCGACCCGGCGAAACCGGCTCAACAGCCAGTAGAACACCAGCTCGCTGTCGGTCGTCCCTCGTCGGCAGGCAAGCAAGTCGGCGTCGATTTCGGCCTCGAGCCCCTGGCTGAGTTGATCAAAACCGGTCACCGTGCCGTTGTGAGCAAAAATCCAGCGACCATGCACAAAAGGATGCACATTGGCCAATACGCGGCTGCCGACCGAGGCCTGTCGAACGTGGCCCAGCAGCGTGCGGGTTTCGATCCGTTCGATCTGAGGCCGCCAGGTTTCATCTTCGAAGGCCGGTTGCGAGCTGCGGATCGCTTCGGGTTGCCCGTCGTGGAAGAAGCCGACTCCCCAGCCATCGGCGTGGCATTCGCCCCGGCGATCGCACCGGCTTTGCACCAGCAGCGAGTGCGGATCGGTGATCAGCAGCCCGGCGGCCCGGCGCGGTCGATCAGCATGAAAAGCGACGAGGCGACACATAAGGGGGTAATGATGAGTGATGAATGATAAGTGATGAGTACGTTGCCCAGTTAGCCGCACCCGCTTGCGGGCGCGCTCGACTGCGGATTCCGTCGCGGCGTCTGGACAGTTACAGCATCCGGCCTTCGGCCAAACACTCCGCAAGCTTACGATATAGATTATAGAGAAGTTCGCGGGGCGGGCTCGTGGACGAATTTTCTAACCGACGCAGAATGCGCCGCGCTAGTGGTCCTTCGTCGGCGAGCACATTCCAAGTTTCGAGCCAGGGGGCGGCAACCGGGCCGAGTCGGTCGCGACCGACAGCCAGCAGGTGGCGCCATAATTCGCCGGCCGTGCAGCCGCGGCTGGTTTGCAGGCCCAAGGTGCGCAGATACTCGACGTTTTCGATACGGGCTGTGTCCGCATCGCGGGCCACGGCCAGGAAAATCGCTGCCAATGGCTCCACCGCCCAGCCTTGCTGCTGGGCCAGCGAGGTCCACTCTTCGGCCACCAAGGCCTTGAGCACCGCGACGGCGGCCGCGCAAATTGCAAGATCGGCCTGGGGGCATTCCTGCACGTCGAGCACGCGGATTTCGATCGTGCCCCGGCCGAAGCGGGCGATCGCGCCCCGAGCGTTGAGCCATTCGTCCTGCAACACGCCTTCAGGATCGTGCGGGGCGATGTCGGCGTAAATTCGCTGAAAGATTTCACGGTCGTAGGCGGCCTCGGTAAAGACCGGCTCAGGAACTACTCGGCCGGCAATCGAGGGGACTTTTCGCGAGTTCAGGCGGTACACGTCGAGTCGCGAATCGAGCCAGCCGGTCGTGCGACCTTCGACCAGCGGCGAACTGGCTGCCAGGGCCGGCAGGATCGGCAGCAGCAATCGGATGGCGGCGTGCAGTCGGCCGAATTGGTCATCGTCGGCAAACGGCAGATTCAGGTGGACACTTTGCAGATTCGACCAGCCATGCCCCTGGCAGCCGAAAACCCGATCGAACGTCTGATACACGACGCTGTTGTCGTGCGGCCAAAGCCGTGTTTCGCGGGCCGGGTCCATCCACGGGTGCATTGCCGAGGGGAGCAGTTGGGCCCCCCGCGGTGCGAGCAGCCGATTGATCTCGCGCACTTCTCGCTGAAAAGCAGCCGGCAACGCCGTCAGATCAGTGGCCGGGTCGGTCGTTTTCAGTTCGATGACGTGGGCCACCAGCTCGTTCGACCACGAGATATCGTCGTGCTCGACGTCGGAAACGAATTCGCTGCCGCCCGTCGCATCGCGCAACAATTCGTCGGCAATCGGCTGCACCGCGAGCGAGCCGCCATCGACGATCATGTATTCGAGCTCGACGCCGTAGGCAGCGAACAATCCTAGATGATGCTCGCTCACGGAATCCTCGCGCCGGCTTTGCGTTGCTCGATCCGTTCCAGAAAGACCTCCATGATTCGGTCGTAGAGTTCTTCTTTGAGGAAGGCGTCTTCGACCCCGGCGTCGATGTTGGGGTTGTCGTTGACTTCGATCAGAAAACTTTGCCGGCCGGCCTGCTTGATGTCGACGCCGTACAGGCCGTTGCCGATCAGGTTGGCGGCCTTGAGCGCCGTCTTGAGCACGTGGCGGGGCACCTGCTGCACGGGCAACGTTTCGGTCCGGCCGTAGCGTCGCTGGCCACGATCGTCCTTATGGGTGATCTGCCAGTGCTTTTCGACCATGTGGTACTTGCAGGCATAAAGCGGCTGCCGGTCGAGGATGCCGATCCGCCAGTCGAACGTCGTGGGCGAGAAACTCCTGGGCAATGACCAGGTCGCTCTTGGCCAGAAACAACTCGGCGCAATTGGCCATCGCATCTTCGTTTTCGATCTTCACCACGCCCTGCGAAAAGGCTGCGTCCGGCTGCTTCAAGATGCAGGGGAAGCCCAACTCTTCGCCTACCAGGCTGATGTTGTCTTTGTGGACCACCAGGGTCCGCGGCACGGGCACTTTATGGCGTCCCAGCAGTTCGGCCAGGTAGACCTTGTTCGAGCACTTCAGGATCGACTCCGGGTCGTCCATCACCACCAGGCCTTCGATTGCCGCCCGGCGGGCAAAGCGATAGGTATGGTGGCTGACGTTGGTCGTTTCGCGGATGAACAGGGCATCGAACTCGGCCAGCCGGGCGTAATCGTCGCGGCCGATCATCTCGACGTGCAGGCCCTTGGACTCGGCCGCCTTGGTGAATCGTTGCAGGGCCTTCTCGTTCGAAGGCGGCAGTTGCTCTTCCGGATTGACCAGGATGGCCATGTCGTACTTGGCCGGTTTTTGCTTGGGCAAGCTGATGCGGCGGCCGGCAAAGTGTTCGCTGGCCACTTCCATGACGAACGTCTTGTGCTGTTCGGGAATCTCGTCAACCGGAATCGGGTCGATCGTGCGCAATTGCCATTTGCCGTTGTTGACGAACTGGGCGCGCAGCAGCGGCGCCTGGAATAGGTTGAACATGTGCAGGCTCAACCGCTCGTAACGGCGCGCCAGGTTGCGGCCAAAGTAGATGCTGAGCGTGAATTTGTCCGACTCGATCGGCGCCAGACTGCGCTGGATCAACTCGTCGAGGTCGTCGGAAACGAAGCGGACCACCGTCTGGCTCTTCAGATCCTGCAGCGACATGATGTTCGGCAGCGGCTTATGGCCGCGGGCCGTGGCCAGCAGCGTGACGTAATAGCCCAGGCTCTGGTAGCGGTACGAGCGGCAGAGGTTGAAGAGCTTGATGCCGCGCAGCTCGCCGTATTCGGGCTTGGTCAGATAACTGCGGGCGTCGACGACCTCCACGCCCGGAATATCAAAAGGCCACTCAGTGCTGTTGTTGACGACGATCAGAATCTGCATTGCGTCCCTGCTTGGAAGTCTTCGACGGCTCGATGATCAGCAAGTTGGCATCGTAAGTGACGATCCCCAACAGGATGGCGCAAATCACCCGGTCGATGCTTACCAGATATTGATTGCTCCGCTCCGAAACGGGATTCGACTGAAGCGGGTCGGCCACCAATACCTGGCGTTCTTTATTGTCGTAGCCGCACAGGACCACGAAATGGCCCGAGGGCATGCCCCGCACGTCGTCCGGCTCATCGTGGGGGCCGAATTCGCGGGCGCTCCGATATAAATACGTGGAGCTTAGCCCGGTCAGCACGGGAATTCCACGGTTCAAATATTTGCGGATCAAGGCCGCGGTCAAATCCTCGATCCGAAGCTGTCCGCCGCGGGCCAGAAACTCGAGATAGGCCTCGGTGGCCACGGCCAGCTTATGGTCGGGCCGGAAGGCCATTTGCTCGCGCATCCGCTCGCGGATGTCGAGCCCTTCTTCCGTTCCAGGCGTGAACCAGGTGGGATCGAAGATATTCAGGTTGTACGTGAAGATCTTGGCCTGGTAGCCGCGCCGCAGGGCGTGGCAGGCCAGCAGCACGTCGAGCGTGCCCCCCTCTTCCAAATGAGACACTTCGGCAATCACCTGCTCCAACGGCATTTCGTCGCCGTAGTAGCGATAGACCGAGTGCAGGCAGGTCGCGCCACAGGTGTTGTCATCCGGCTGCGGCAGGATATCGACGGTGAGTCTGGTTTCCACCGCCTTGATCTCCGCGACAACGAACTGGCCCTGCTAGCACACGCCGTGCTATCTCCCTGGATGCCCCGCCGGGGGCAATTCTAACGCGGCCGACCGGAATCGGGAATGAGGAACCGGGCGCGGCGAACCAATTCCGAATGGGTCGGAAATTCGCCGGGGATTCGCCAATCATGGGCTCAGGTTCGGCCCGTCATGCGTTAGTTGCACGTGCAGGGTGCCATGGGCGAGAAGCTCGTGGCCGGAACGCCTGTCGCAGGAGCATAGGTTTGCTGTTGCGGCAGAATCACTGGTGGCCTGCGGCGGGCACTCCTACGGGCTGCGCGGCCGGTTGCGGCAGATAACAGCCGCCACCGTTCCAACTACCGCCGTGCTGCCAGCAGCACATGCGGCAACAGCCGGCCAAGGAAACGGCCATTAGAACCGCGGCAGCCAGCAGCATCCTGTGCATCGAGAGATTCCTTCCTGAGGGCCTGCCATGGTTGAGGGGGCGCAGGCGCGTTCGATCCCCAGCGAAAAACAGAAGTGGGGCGAAACCCTAGAAGATCAGCACCGGTGCGTCAAGGCCGATCGGCCCGCTAGCAGGTGTGGCCATTGACGATTCAACGGAGTATTTAACGCGTCGAACGAACCGATGGCGGTCATTCGTTCCACCTCGCCGACGTGGCGCTCAAACGAGCGGCTTGATGTCCAAGCTGTCGGCGGGTGTTCGGGGACGAATAAGCGATCTCAAAAATCGGCGGCTACGCAGGATTCCGCCATCCGTAAGCGGTACCGGAAGTTGCGGCGAGTTTTACCTCTTAATGCCCAACGCGTTTCCCATGTTGCCGCGTGCTGCGAGCCGGGAAACGCCGGACGGGTATCGGACTTGCATGAGATGGCTGATGCGGTTGGCTCAGAGTGCGCCGAAGGGCGCGAGATGTCGCTCTCCTGTCCAAAATAAAGGAACCTACGGATGTTCGCGAAGTACAAGAAAATCAGTGTCGTGGTCTTAAGTGCTGCGCTGCTCACCACGCTGGGCCTTCCGTCCGATGTTTGGGCTCGCGGTGGCGGGCGCGGCGGGGGTGGTGGCGGTGGTGGATATTCGGGGCGGCTACAGCGGCGGCGGGTACAGCGGTGCCAGTCGCGGTGGCTACAGCGGCGGCTATAGCTCGGGCTACCGAGGGACGAACGCTGCGGTCGGTGGTGCCGGAGGTTATCGGGGAGCTAGTGCGGCCGCCGGTGGCCGCACCGCTGGAGTCGGCGGCGCCAATGGTGGATTCGCTTCGCGGCACTTCTCGAACGCCAACGCCTACAACGCCGGCGTGAACGCCGGACGCATGCAAGCCTATGGCGGAATGGGGCCCTATGGGATGGGCTATGGCGGTCTCGGGTATGGCGGCATGGGCGGCCTCGGCTACGGGATGGGTTATCCCTTCTTCGGCATGTATGGCATGGGCGGCCTCGGCATGATGGGACTCGGAATGGGCATGGGGATGGGAATGGGCGGCGGCTACGGCGGCGGTGGTGGCGGGTATGGCGGAGGCGGATATGGCGGAGGTTATGCCAACACCAATTCAACGACGACCAGTCCGGCAACGACTCAGACCGCTTCGACAGAGCAAATCGCCGCGGCCAACGATTTCGACGCTAAGGGCGAGGCTGATTTCAAAGCCGGAAACTATACGGCTGCTGTACAGGATTGGCAGCACGCCTTGGTCGATACGCCGCACAATGGCGGCGACATGCTGCTATTGGCTCAGGGCTTATTTGCCAGCGGCAACTTTCAACCCGCCGCCGGCGCGGTGCAACTTGGCATGCAGATGCTTCCTCAGGATCAATGGGGAAACGTGCTGAAGCATTACAGCGATTTGTATCCCAACAATCAGGCCTTCACGGATCAGCTCCGAGCGCCTCGAAAGCGCTCGCACCACGAATCCGAATGATCCGGCCACGCGCTTTTTGTTGGGCTACGAATATGGCTACCTGGGCTATCCGAAACAGGCCGTCACGGAACTCGATAAAGCCATATCTCTGCGTCCACAAGATCGCGGCGCCGTGATGATGCGAAATCAGTTCGCGGCCCAGGCTGGTGTTCCGGAGATGCCATTGCCGGCTCTGCCGACGGCTCCCACCGGAACTCCGACCGCTAAGCCTGCGGCAACGACTGGTTCAACGAGTTAAGCGGTTGATAGTGTGAGGAGTTGACGACCTTGCCGGGGTACATTTCCCCGCCAAGGTCGTTTATTATTCATTTTTGTCCCGACTGGTGCAACCGAACGCACTCCGCGCGGTCAGCCGGCATACGGTTCGCCTTGCGATAGTAAATTGTTTCGCACCTCGATACGCTGCCATTCATTCATCGCGAGTAATTGCACTGTTGCGCGACCCATGGGGGTAAGGCCGACAATGGTTGTACCATCCCACGAAAAGTGTTCCTGCTAACGGTCCTTGCGAGGATGGAATAGGGCAACAAGCTGCCCGCTCTCGGGATCGAGGGCTGCGATGTTCGGCCCTTTGTGGAAATTGCAAAAACCGCACGCCAATGCGAGGTTCTCGGGTTCGCTCGCACCACCGTGCTGGCGAGCGACAATGTGTTCCATGTGAAATCTAGCAAAACTTGACGCCGACTGAGGGAGGCGACAGTACTCGCAAACGTCGCCGGCCCGCTGCCGCACCAGAGAACGCAAAGCCCGGTCCATCACGAAGGCCTGTGAAGGACGGCCCTCGCTTTGGCCTGCAAGACTGCGAGCACGTCGATCGCATGGAGATATCCGGCGTATTCGTCACGCTCGTCCGCCGTCAACAAACCCTCATTTGCGCGATCGGCAAGGTAGTCGATACGGTCCTGCATGGCGTCGTCCGCCCGTAAATTCGCGACCTTCGCCGCGACATCCGGAGTCAGGCATCCCACAAATGGTTCCAGCAAACGATCAAGATAGATAGCCGTCGTGCTCATAGGTCACTCCAAGTTTGAGCACTAATTGTACCATGGCCGGATGTGAGAACCAAATTCTATGGCATGAGGTGTTGGTTCACTCTGGCAACGAATAATTGCTGGTGTTGTGAGGCCGCCGCCCCACGGGCCATGCGAGCGAAACCGCGACGCCTCCCGGAACGACAGGACTCAACACCCGAGCAAGGTCGCAAAACCAGCTCTCCAGGCTGCGTATTACATCGACAGGCTCATCGAACTGGACGAAATGATTCACGAGTCCGTGTCCGCCGCCTTCGGGCTCGTTTATCAGCGTAAAGGAAAGAATCGCTTGTCGGAAAAAAGCCCAATATGCGACCTCTCCGCAACGCACGCCATCGATGCGCGTTGAGTACGTCTTATCGCCAAATCGCCATTTTATCTCGTCGTCCGTCCTAGTGACTTCGAGAATGTGCGGAGGCAGTGGTTCCGATCGTCGAACTTGAGCAAGTTGCTTCGCAGTAAGATCCTGAACGCGGACACCGATAAATGGCATCTCAAAGGCGACGCCGTCTGGCACGACAATGCGGATCGTTTCTTCCATATTAACCACCCCATGACCATCGATTCCAGAATTTCGACAGGAAGCTTATTGAGCTTTCGTCTTCCTCGGTGGCTGCCAGGCGGGCCAACTCGGCCCCTCGGCCTGAGCGTCGCGGTATCTCTGCACTAACTGGGTAGACAATTCTCGCAGCCGTTCCGGTTCCTCAGCCGCGCGGTCGTGCTGTTCCCCGAGATCATCGCGGACGTTGAATAGTTCGAAGTTGGTCAACGTCGAAGTTTTCAGAGCCTCCATGTCGCCCGGCGGCATGCCGCTGCCTGGTTTCGGTGGTTCGGCGGTCGTCGAGGCCAGGATCATCCAATCGCCGACCCGCATCGCGGCCTTGGGCGCGCCGATCGAGCGATAATAGTGCCAGTACAGCGGCGTCGTACGAGCGAACGTGTTGCCTTCGAGAAGCCCGCTGATGTCGCTGCCGTCGAGTTTGCGATCGGCCGGCAACTTGGCGCGAGCGAAATGGCAGAATGTCGGCAGCAGATCCAGGCTGCAAACCGGTTCGCCGACGACCTGGCCAGGCTTGATGTGGCCCGACCAGCGGGCGATGCCCGGCACGCGCATCCCGCCGTCGTACAAGTGCAGCTTCATGCCCCGCAAGGGGCCCGGCGAGCCGTGCGATCGCCATGCACCGGGATAACGATTCAGTGTCTCCGGCCCATTGTCCGAACTGAAATAGACCAGCGTATTTTCGGCCAGCTTCATTTCATCGAGTGCCGCCATCAACCGGCCGACAGCCCGATCCATGTTCGTGACGTTGGCAAAGTATAGATCCTGGCCGCGCTTGGTGGCCGACGGATATTCGGCGACCAGCTCGGGAGGCGAATCAATCGGCTCGTGCGGTTCGTGGAAGCAGACGAACTGGAAGAACGGCTGCGCCGCATCGCGCCGCGAGCGGAGCCAACCGATCGCTTCGTCGGCTACCAACTGGCACGAATATCCGCTCAGCGTGCCGACGGGCTGGCCGTTGCGCACGAAATTGTCCGGATCGTGATGCGTCGGAGCGGCATTATTCTGCGTGCTGAACCAATAATCGAAACCATGATCGCCCGGTTGCGGTTGCTGGGGCGAATTGAACAGCCCATTCAAATGCCATTTGCCAACATGGCAGGTCGAGTAGCCGGCTTGCTTCAACAGGCTCGCAATCGTCACTTCGCCCTGTTGCAAATGCACGGGGCTGCCTTCGGGAATCCAATCGTAGATTCCCGTTCTTTGCGGTGAGCGTCCGGTCAGCAAGCCGGCGCGCGACGACGAGCAGACCGGCGCGGCCGAATAGCAATCGGTAAAGCGCATGCCTTGCGAAGCCAACTTGTCGAGGTTCGGCGTCTTGATCGTCGGATGACCGAAGCAGGCCAGATCTCCATAGCCCAGATCGTCACAGAGGATCACCAGAAAGTTCGGCGGCGGAACATCGGCTGCCCGAGCCCTGGAAGCAAACAGCGCGGCGAGCAATGCGGTTGTGAGGAAAGCATGGCGTGTGAAATGAATCATCGTTGTGAAGCCTCGGGGGGGCGTTGCGAGGGGCGGATGTCGGCTCGGCGGCGAGCCACGATCTTGTTCATCATAGAAGCGGTCCGGCGAGCCGCGATTTTTTTTGCCAGATTCTTATTGCAACCCGGACACGACTGCTGTATTACTACTCTTAGTACAGTTGACACGGAATGCCGAGTCTGGCCGGCCATGCAATTTCAAATCCAAACCTCCAGCCGCAGACCGATTTACGAGCAATTGGCGGAGCAAATCCGTCAGGCGATCGCCTTCGGTCAGCTGCGGCCCGAAGAGCGTCTGCCCAGCGTACGGCAGCTCTCGCGCGAGCTGTTGGTGAACCCCAACACGATCGCTCGGACGTATCAAGAGCTGGAGCGCGAGGGGCTTTTGACCAGCCGGCCCGGGCTGGGCATCTTTGTCGCGCAACCCCGAGCCGAGCTGACGCAAGAAGCCCGTGAGCGGCGGCTCCAAGATCCGCTCGATCGCTGGCTGACGTTGGCCGTACACCTGGGTTTTTCGCGCGAAGAAGTTCTGCACCTGGTCAACAAGCGTGTCGAGCAGTTTCAGTGGAATTCACAGGCCAGTCCGGTTCTCTAACCTGATTTCGACAAGGGCCCGCCCCATGAGCGACGCCATCGTGACGCGGCGATTGACCAAGTACTACGGCCGGCGGCCAGTCGTTCGCGACCTCAACCTGCGTCTGCCGCGGGGCTGTGTGTTCGGGCTGCTGGGCCGCAACGGCGCCGGCAAATCGACGGCCCTGAAGATGCTCGTGGGCATGGTCCAGCCCGACTATGGCAGCGTCGAGCTCTTGGGCGAGGACTTGTGCGCGTCTGACTTTGCAAACCCGGGCCCGCATTGCCTACCTGGCCGAAGGGCACCCGCTCTACACCTGGATGACCATTGACCAGGCCGTCGCTTTCACCCGTCCGTTCTATCCTCGCTGGAACGATCAGCTGATCGAGCAGGTGCTCGATCACTTCGCGCTCGTCGCGCCGTACACGCATCGGCCGGCTCTCGAAGGGGCAGCGTGCCCAGATCTCGCTCGCTTTGGCCCTGGCTCCCGATCCGGAGCTGCTGATCCTCGACGATCCGACGCTGGGCCTTGATACCAATGTGCGGCGCGACTTTCTGGAATCGATGATTCAGCTCATCCAGCGCCAGGGCCGAACGATCCTGTTGAGCTCGCACATCCTGGCCGACGTGGAACGCGTCGCCGATCGCGTGGGCGTGATGATCGACGGCGTGTTGCGGGCCGATTGCCCCACCGAGCAGTTCAAGCAATCGGTCCGCAAAGTGGTGGTCGAGTTTCCAGGCCCGCCTCCCGAATTGCCGCAGATCGCCGGATTGATCGGCGACGCCCAGATCGGTTCGCGTCGGGAGTTGATATTCGTCGGGTTCGGGCCGGAACAGCGGTCTGCACTGGAGCGGCTCGAACCGCGGCGATTGGAAGTGGTGGAATTGAACCTGGAAGATGCCTTCGTCGAATACACGCGCGGGCTGCGTCGCCCGCTGGCCTTGTTGCAGGAGGAGTCGGCCTCATGATCCGAGCCATCGTCATCAAGGAGTTGCGCGAGAACGCCTGGATTGCCGCGACGGCGCTGGCGCTCTATTTGGCTTTGGTTTATCAATTGATTCCGCGCGAGAAGTCGATTTTCAATTCCCTGCCGACGTTTTCCTCGATATTGCGCATGGCGCCGGAGAGCATCCCGTTCGTGAGCGGACCCTTCGGAAGCTATTTTGTGATGATCTCGTGCGCGGCGGCCCTTGGGCTTGGCTTTCGGCAGTCGACGCGAGAATCGGGCGCAAGCACGTACCTGTTCTTGCTGCATCGGCCCTGGTCGCGAGACAAGATCTTCTTGACGAAGCTGGCCGTCGGCGCCGCCCTGCTGCTAGTCTGCGGAGCGGTGCCGATCGTCGAGTACGGTTGGTGGGCGTCGATGCCTGGTGACGTGGCTGCGCCCTTCGAGTGGTCGATGACGCTGGGAGAATGGATCTGCTGGGCGATCATGCCGCTGGCGTACCTGGCGGCGTTCCTGAGCGGATTGCGGCCGGCGCAGTTGGTACGGCACACGCTTGCTCCCTCTAATTGCCCTATTATCGGCGGCTATCATTCTACAGATGTTCGTGATGTTGACGGGGCCGTGGATACTCCTCCCGGGCACGCTGCTGCTGTACTTGGTTTATCTCGGGCTCATCATTCACGTGGCGCGAACGCGCGATTATTCGTAGCTCAGCAAAAGGACGGGCGCCCATGCGACGGTTCTCCTTGGCAACATCGATTCTGTTGGTGACGATTCTGGCAATGGGGTTCGCGCCGATCTGGGCGATGCTCGCCAGTTCGCTTGCCGCCTGGGTGTTGCCATCGAGCCCACCGGTGCCGAGCATGATCGTGCGGCAGGATGGCACGCCGCTGTTGATGCACAGGGACGTCGCGAGTCAGTCGACGCTCTACTCCGATTTGCGCGGCCAGCCGGTTGACGTGAATACGGAAGATCCCTGGTTGCCTTGGATCGAGCTGAAGCCATTGAGCGCCGAGCAGCCCGAGGACGTGTCTTGGAACCAGCGGATTCGCAAGTTCAACGATGCCCGCAGCCGGCCGACCTTCTGGTACCTGATCAGCGACGGCCAGCCGCACGGCACGGCCTATTTCGTGGGCTACGACGCCGCGAGCAAATACCGCATGGGGTTCATCGGGAAGAACGGGTTCCGCGAGGATCTCCCGCCAGCCGAAGAATGTTTTCCGTTTGCCGGAGGAATGCGCGCCGTAGACGACCGCGTGGCCAGCGTGCAGGCGAAGAATCTCTACAATTACGCCGGGCCCCTCATCGAAGGCTCGAACGATTTCAAGAAATGGCAGCTCTATCTGCTGGGTGACGATCAGCGAATCTACGCGGTCGATTTAAGAGAGCGGACAGTCAATGCCGCCTTCACCGACCCGCACATCCAAGCTTGCGAACTTTATTGCAAAAACAGCAAGTCGCCGACGTGGTTGATCGTGCGGACCGATCGCCAGGTGTTGGTGCTGAACCAGGAACACAAAGTCGAGCGAAGCTACACGATTCCCACGAAGCTGGCCACGAAATCGTTTCGTTGGGCTGAAGTTGCGCCCGGTCAGGCGCTGGCCACATGGTACGATTATTCGCTGACGGTGACTTTAAGTATGTCCGAGGCGATTGTCTGGCTCGATCAGGCCGGGAACATAACCCGCCGTGAGACGAATCCTGGGAATCGCAACAGCGATTGGCTCAATGTGATCATGTCGCTGGCCTGCCCGTCCTTGGTTGTCGTTGGCCCCGCGGTGCTTTGTTTCTATCCCGCCGTATTAATTGACCAGGGGGCAACCGATCGCTGGTCTGTCGCCCAGGCAGTTTGTGTGGAAGGATTTTGGCCTTCGCTGGTGTTCGTAACGATTCTTTCCGCGTTGCTTGCCGTGGCCTGTTATCGTCGACAAGTGCGCGATGGGGCAACTTCGGCGGAGCGAATCGCCTGGATGGTTTTCGTGTTCTTTGGCGGCCTGCCGGCCTGGGTGGCCTATCGTTACGGCCGCAACTGGCCCGTGCTCGATCGCTGCCCCGAGTGCGGAGCCGAAGTGCCGCGCGATCGCGAAACGTGCGCCGCGTGCCGGCAGGAGTTTCCCTTGCCGGAGCCGCAGGGATTTGAGATTCTGACCGCTTGATCACAGGCCATTCGCGGCGAGGTTCACGCATGCGCACGGTAGCCGGTTCCCACCAAATTGGCGCGTCGGCGGCGGTCTGGCTGGCGATGTTCTGTGCCTTGGCGCGAGGCGGCGAGCCTCCGGCTGCCGGTCCGGCCACAGCCCCGCTGCAGAATCCGTCCTTGCGTAAAGAGTTATTGGTTCGAGTTGGCCGCGATCAGGCCGTCCGGAAGAAGCTGATTGACCGAGCCAAAGAGAAAGGCCTCGATATCGGTTCCCAGGAATTCTTGGCCCAGGCCGAAACGTTGCTAAAAGAGCTTCAGGAGGTGGATGACGACAATCGTCGCTGGTTCAAGGGGGTTGTCGATCGGCACGGCTGGCCCGGCCGGTCATTAGCCGGCGCCAAGGGCGCCGAGGCGGCCTTTCTGCTGGCACAACATGCCAACCGAGACCTGTCGTTCCAAAACCGATGCCTGCAATTAATGGAGCAAGCTCCGGCCGGAGAAGTCGAACCCGCAAACGTCGCTTATCTCACCGATCGAGTTCGGCTGGCCGAAGGCAAAGGGCAGTTGTACGGGACGCAGGTCGAATTCAAAGATGGGCAATGGCGACCGCAGAAAGTCGACGAGCCGGCCAAACTCGATGAGCGGCGTAAAGCGGCTGGACTGCCGTCGATGGAGTTATATCTGCAACAGGTCCGCGAGTTCTATGGAATGCCACGACCAGCGACTTCGAGCAGCAGGTAGTCGCCGCGGGCGATCGTGAAGACGCTATAAAATATCCCGCGGCCGGGTTTGCAGTGCGCGCACGGCTTCGGCGTATTTCACGCCGCAGGTTTTGCCGCGATACATGGCCAGGATTTCTTTCGTCTGCTGGGCCGAATCGCGCTGCTTCGGGTCGTACGGCTCATTGCGCACCACGGCCATGAATTTTCCCAGCCAGTCGATGGCCTGCGGCCATTCATCGCTGACGTCGACGAAGTCGGTCGGCTCGAAGCCGATGGTGTGGCCTGGGCCATTGTCGTAGGCGTAGATGGCCCGCGGTGCGCGAGCGGCGCGGTTTTCCAACAGCGCGCTGGCGTTGCGCAGGGCGATGCCGCTCAATTGCGACGCTACCACGTGGTCGTCGTGCCGGTCGTCGCGCCACAGCATCAAAGCCACGTCGGGTTGCACGTCCGCCACCACTGCGGCCACGGCCCGCTTGGTCTGGCTGTTGAGGTCGAACAGATGCGAGCGGAAATCGAGATACCGCATCTCGGCGCCATAATCGCGGCTGATGCGAACCGTTTCGGCGAGCAATTCCTTCTGGCGGTTGCCGATCGGGGCCCAATTGCTGTAGTCGCCGATCAACGACAGGATCACCACTCGATAGTTCTTGCGAATCGCCTGGAGCATGATCCCAGGCACGCCGAACACGCAGTCGTCGTAATGGGCGCCGATTGCCAGCAGGGTTTTGGACACCTTTTACCTCACTGCCAGGCTTAACGCCCAGTTTCAGCCGCCTGGGCTCGCAGTCGACAGCGTTGAACTTCCGGAAACCGACGTCGAAGGGCCAACTGGTGGCAGCGTCTGGTTCGTGCGCCTGTCAACCGAGCCCGCAACTCGCCACGATGGCGGTATAGAACCGCGAGTAGCTCGTCATCCTCGATGTAACCGAGCGTTTTCCCGGCGTGGACATCCCCCAGAAAACCGAGATGCGCCATTAATTGACCGAGCCGCACCTCCGATGATAGCGCCCAGACTTCGGACAATACGTTTAGTGCTTCGCGCTGTGTTTCATTCATGGGAGTACGTCTCCAATCTTCGGCTCGCTGGCGAATGCTTTCGGAAGTTTACCGATGACCTCCACCCGTATCGGACTGCCCGGAGCAAGCTTTGCGACACGCGTCGCCCGGGTAACTCCATTGTACACCATCGGGACTCCGTCGGATCCCTCGTAAACCCAAGGCGCGGGCATTCCGGTCGTCGAGTTTCCGAAGAGTGAAATCTGCCGAGCAAGTTTGGCCGGATCTGCCCCTTGCCGCCGCGACGACGGCAATCGCAATTCGTACGGATCTACTTCGCGAAAATCGGCGATTGATTCGATCTAGCCAATTCGTTTCGGCGATGGAGTCTCGATACCCGTTCTACCCGGTTTCGTAGACAATTTGGCCGTGACGCTGGGCTCGCGAGATGCGGTCCGTGGCATACAGCCCGGCCAGCACGAACTCGACGCACGATGCCCGCATGGCCGGGTCGCTGGCCGCGTTGACCTCGAAGGCCTTCTTCCAGGCCGGCGGCACGCGTTCCAATCGCTCGGCATAGACGCTTGAAGGGAGCATGTCGCCGACCTCGATCTTCACGCCGTGGCCGAAAACCTGGGCGATTTCCTCGAGTCCGTGCTCTTCGACGTATTCTTCGAAGACTTTGCGGATCGCCTCGGCGATGATCGCTTCCAGCACCTGGCGCTCCGACATTTGCTGGCTGCCCATCATGTCGAGCTCTAGCTTGCCCAACGAAGACGCGTACAGATGGCCCAGGTCGCTGATGCGCGGCACGGCCGGCCGTTCGCTCAGCCGCGCGCCGCGCTGCCGGGCGCTGGCGACCATCGTGCGGTAGTTGGCGATGCTGAAGCGAGCACTCACGCCCGATTGATGGTCGATGTATTTCGATCGCCGTGCCGAGAGCGTAACTTCTTCCACGATCTGCCGCATGAAGTAGGGAACGATTACCGGGAAGTCGCCGCCCAGGTCGAGCCCGGCTTCCTGCTCCATGATCTCCATGCCCTGCTCGCGATCGCGCGGATAGTGGGTGTGGATCACCGTGCCGATGCGGTCTTTGAGCTGCGGAATTACCTTGCCGCTACGGTTGTAGGTGGCCGGGTTGGCGGAAAACAGGATCAGCACGTCGATGTCGAACTTGATCGGGAAGCCGCGGATCTGTACGTCACGCTCTTCCAGGATATTGAACATGCCGACCTGCACCAGTTCGTCCAATTCGGGCAACTCGTTCATGGCGAAGATGCCGCGATGCATCCGCGGGATCAGGCCGAAGTGCAGGGCGTCCTCGGTCGACATGCTCGTGCCCAAGGCCAGCTTGGCCGGGTCGATCTCGCCGATGATGTCGGCGAACTTGGTGCCCGGCGCAAGCCGCTCGGCGTAGCGATCTTCTCGCCGCCACCAGGCGATGGGCACTTGCTCGGCAGGCGTTTCAGCCAGCAATCGCCGGCCGGCGGTGGTGATCGGCCGGTAGGGATCTTCATGCACCGCGACGCCGGGAATAACCAGGTAAGGGATTTCTTCGTCCAGGAATTGCACCAGCGAGCGCATCAGCCGGCTCTTGGCTTGCCCCTTCTCGCCGAGAAAGAGAACGTCGTGTCCGGCGATCAGGGCCAGATTGATCTCGGGAATGACCGTGTCGTCGTAGCCGATGATGCCGGGAAACAGCTCGTCGCCGCTGGCCAGCCGGGGCATGAAGTTGTCGTAGATCTCGCGCTTGACGCTTTTGGAGACCCAGCCGCTTTCGCGGAGCTGATGCAGGTTGGATGGTTTTGACATGAGGCAGAAGAGTAGGCAGTAGGCAGAGGGTAATAGGCAGAACGCAACGAATTATAGCGCAACGTTGTCTTGAGCCAAGGAACAGCCCTTCGGCATCACGGATCGGTCATGGCGAAACGTCCTCGGCGTCACTGCCCTCTGGCTACTGCCCTCTGCCAACTTCCCTACTGCATGCGGGCTTTGTACAGGTTGAACGTGATGTGGGCTTGCCCTTGATGGTGGGCTTCGTGCCAGTTGAGGATGTGCAGCACGTCGAGCACGTTCATCTTGCGGGCTGCCATGGCCGGCGGGATTTCCGCCAGCCGATCGTCGCCATAATCGGCGATCGTAGCCAGCAGGTGCTCGCGCGATTCGGCCAACACGCGGCGGATCGTGGCCGGTGTGGGAATGTCGTCGTCGGGCGTGCTGCCGCCACGAAAGCGAGGCCAGAACTCGGTGAACGCGCCGGGCTTCTCCGGGGCCAGCCGTTCGCTGGCGAAGAGTTCTTCGGTAATGCCGATGTGCATCAATTGCCAGGCGATGTGCGGCTCGGCCGGGCCCCGGCCGCCAGCCCAGCGGTACGCGGGCATCGGGCTCCTGCTCGATCTTTTCCAATAGTCCCAACGTTCGTGCGCGGTTGAATTGGTAGTTGGCTACTAGTATTTGAGCGATACTCATGGGCGCTTCTCCGGCGATCGATGTTTTACTATGCCGAACGCGTGCCTGCCGCGGTGGCTGGTATGGTGCACCGCGCCCGTCCTGCTGCGAGCATGCCTCGGCGTGGCCGAGGGGGGCGATGAATCTCGCCGCCCAGGCTGGTCAGGCTACTCCGTCGGCTGCGATTTTACAATCGTTGCGCAGGCGCGTATGCTTGAGCCAACTGGCCGTGGCTGGCCCATATTCGAACATGGACCTTAACACCCGGCCGCAGGAAACTTGAAGAGGAAGCCTGGTTATGAAGAAGACGATTGTTCTGGCGATCATCGCACTCAACGTGGGCCTGCTCGCCTGGGCTGCCGAACCTTCGCGGTCGCTGTTCGACGGCCATTCGTTCGCAGGCTGGGAGGGGGACGAGAAGGTCTTTCGCATCGAAGACGGCGCGATCGTCGGCGGCACTCTCGCGGCCAAGATCGCTCACAACGATTTCCTCTGCACCGAGCGCGAGTACGGCGACTTCGATCTACGCGTGAAATTCAAGATCCTCGGTGAGAAGGTCAACGCGGGCGTTCAGTTCCGCAGCCGGCGGATTTCGAACCATTTTGAAGTCATCGGCTACCAGGCCGATCTGGGGCAGGAGTATTGGGGCTGTTTGTACGACGAATCACGACGCAAGAAGATTCTCGCAGGTCCGGACCGGGCCGAATTGGAGAAAGTGCTCAAGCGAGACGACTGGAACGAATATCGGATCCGCTGCCGGGGTCCGCATATCGAGCTTTGGATCAACGGTTTCCAGACCGTCGATTACACCGAGCCCGACGACAAGATCGATCGGACGGGCATCATCGGCCTGCAAATCCACGCCGGCCCGCCCAGCGAGGCCTGGTATAAGGACATCACAATCCAGGAACTTTGAACTCGCGGTCCGGCTGGTATTCGTTTCTGCAGTTCCTTCAACTTGAGAAGCGCCCGAGTGCGCGAAATGCTTCACGTATGGGCCTCGATCCAACTCCGCCGCGGTTTTTTTATTTCGACTTGGGCAACGTCCTGCTGAAGTTCGACCATCGTCGCGCCGCGCGCCAAATGGCCGAGGTCTGCGGCCTGCCTGTCGAGCGAGTCTGGGACGTAGTCTTTGCCGGCGGCCTGAACGATAAGATTGACGCCGGCGAGCTGACGACCGAAGAGTTTTACGAACTATTTTGCCGCGAGTTGGGCTGCCGGCCCAAGTTAGATGCCCTGGCGCACGCCGCCAGCGATATCTTCGAACTCAATTACTCGATGAGCGCCGTGTTGGGCCGGTTGATGGCAGCCCGCAAACGGCTGGGGTTGTTGAGCAACACCTCGGACCTGCACTGGCAATTCTTTGGCACGGGCCGCTACTGGTTCGTGCCGGGCGACTTCGAAGCGATCGTGCTGAGCTATCGCGTGAAATTGATGAAGCCGGATCCGAAGATTTTTCTGCATGCCGCCGAACTGGCCGGCGTACGGCCGGAAGAAGTCTTCTACGTCGACGACATGCCGCAGCACGTCGCCGGGGCCCGGTCCGTCGGCATCGACGCCGTGCAATACACGACGACCGAGGCATTCGTCGCCGATCTTGCGAAGCGCGGAGTGCGGTTGGCGTATTGAGGCTCTAGGCGAGCTCCAACTAATCACTGGCCATGCTTGCCGGGAAACGCTGGCGGTCTACCATCGCATCGCACTCGATGGGCAGGTCGAGCAGCGTTATCAGGATGCGATGACGGACGTGGGGCTGTGATTTGGGGCAGACGCAAACTTTTTGGGCGAGAGCGAGATTGCCTATTTACCTGTCATCTCACGTTGCAAAACAATAAGCACGAACGCAGTACCGGCCCGGTCATCGGTCTTGAATTCCGTTGGCCGTGTGATGCTGTCGTCTCCCGCATACTTGTAGCAAAGAGTCAGCGTGTCGCCATCAAACTTATAGATGCCTCGAAATGCGACTGGCTTTCCACCCGGGTTACGGCCAATGAAGTCGAAATGACCTGACTTTGCGTCTTCGTCGAAAGTGCCCTCGTATTTCCCAAATCTTCCATTGATGAAACGGGTCATCGTCATCTTGCGGCCTTCAAAACTGAAGCGGCGTTGGGTCACCCTAGTAGTTTCTGGTCTACCGTTCAACTCCTCACGTATTCCGATCCAATTACCTTGTAGTGCGTTCATTGGCCCAGCACCACGGCTAGCCACTTTGAGAGACCTACCGTTCTCAGGCGTGACTTCAAACGGCCGAGGCCGCTCCGATTCAATCGTAGCCAAACTCACGAACTGAATCGGCCGGTCCACATCTGGCTTGACCTTCCAGTCGTCCTTCAATTGCACCGACATTTCGTCCATTGCCAGGATAATCTGGGCGTAACTAACCAGCGATTCCTGCAACAAAGCTCGGAATGTGTCCTTGCGTTGCCGATCCTTCGCTTGATCGCCTTCAATTGCGACGACATAGCTATCCGAAAGATTGCTGGCTACGTCGTCCAATCGCTTTGCAAGGGCGGCGAACTTGCCTACCGTGGTCTTGCGGTCGGTTACATCCACTGCTTGCCGTAACCACGTGTCGTTGAGTGTCTGACGACCTTGCGAAATGGCGGGTTTGATTTTGCTGAAGGTCGTAGCCTGATCTTTCTGAGCGTCGTCAATGATGGACAATGCCAACGCCATGAACGACGCTGCGGCTTTCATCGTTTCGGCATGTTGCCTGGATTCAGTGTCTACTCCAACGATCAATGGCTCGAAGCGGTACAGCGGTTTCTTATCGAGGTCGTAGTGCTGCACAGCGCGGAAGGCGACCTCACACCAAAGTCCAGCCTGCTCGCCTTCGAGTCTCTGACGGCGTTCGGTTAGTTCTTCGATTTTGCCTTTGAGTTCAGCAGCTTCCTCCTCTGCTCGGGCTTTTGCATCTTGGTTCGCTCGATAGATGTAGTCGAACTGCGGGGGCCTTTGATGAACGGGCAACCCTTGGCTTGCGGGCACACCGCCGCCAACTTTGTTGTCGGCTTGAGGCCCTTGTTGACTTAGAACGGTGACGGTGTGGTACGAAGTGTTCCTGTCCGTGGGATGGTAGAAGAATTTCTCGGCTGTTCGGCCGTAGAATTCGGACCACTTCATGGGACCACCGCCCTGGCGATCCATCCGTTCGTTTCCAGCATCAGCACGTTTGGCAGCACCAGCCCTGGAAAGCCGTTTGCCGGTACTTCTGCCAATGGCCGTTTCGACGGCATCCAGTGATGCCTCGACGTTGGCGAGTCGGACCATCAAGAAGACCATCCGTTGGTCGATCTCCTCCCAGCCTTCGGCCAGCTTCTCTGCCGGGGCAATGGGTCCGGGGTTCTGTTGGGCGAGGGCCGCTCCCGGCAGAAGGAAACCGGGAATGAGAAGGATGCGCCAGAAGGGTGCGTCGCGGACTCATGCGAGGAACTCCCAAGTCGTCGGTTTTAATAGCACACCCCGAGTTTGGGTTAGCCAGATTCTACTTGGGGAGCAAGCTGGATTCAACGTTCCTTGACTTCCTCAACGACCAGCCGATGCCTCGATTCGGGAAGATTAGCGCCCAGCTTCTGAAGGCTCTCCAAATGGAAGTCTAGTGCTTCGCAGGCGTTCGCGAACGCCTCGGAAAGCGTGTTGCCGCTAGTGATGATGTTGGGGATATCTGGAAAATCAACGACGTAGGCGGGCTCTTTCGCCTGATACGTCACCGTGAAAATGTACCCGCGGTAGTCATGTGTCGTTTTCATACCAACGCGGCACCCTACAAGTAGGTATTGATCAAATTCTCGATCATCTCCTGCCGGCCGCTCTTGTTCGGCGAGATCTCGCCCTTTTCGAGCATGTAGTGCTCGAGCGTGGCGAAGCTGGCCTTGCCGCTCTCGATCTCGGCGCCGACGCCCGAGTCCCAGGAGCTGTAACGCTCCTTGACGATCTTGTCCAAAGCCCCGTCCGCCCGGATGGCCGCGGCAATCTTCAGCCCGCGGGCGAACGCGTCCATCCCGCCGATGTGCGCATAGAACAAGTCGATCGGCTCGAAGCTTTCGCGCCGCACCTTGGCGTCGAAGTTGATCCCGCCCGGTGACAGGCCGCCGAATTTCAGGATCGAGAGCATGCATTGCGTGGTCAGATAGATGTCGGTCGGAAACTGGTCGGTATCCCAGCCGAGCAGCAGATCGCCCGTGTTGGCGTCCATTGAACCCAACAGCCCTTGCATGCCGGCGTATTCGAGTTCGTGGTGCATGGTGTGGCCGGCCAGCGTGGCGTGGTTGGTTTCGAGGTTCAGCTTTACGTGGTCGATCAGCCCGTAACTGCGGAGAAAATTGGCGCAAGCCGCGGCGTCGAAATCGTATTGATGCTTGGTGGGCTCCTTGGGCTTGGGCTCGAAGAGGAATTGCCCGGTGAAGCCGATCTGCCTGGCATGGTCGACGGCCATGTGCATGAACGTGGCCAAGTGGCCGAGTTCACGCTTCATGTTGGTGTTCCACAGCGATTGATAACCTTCACGGCCGCCCCAGAACACATAGTTCTCGCCGCCCAGTTCCTTGGTGACCTCAATGGCCTTCTTGACTTGTGCCGCGGCATAGGCAAAGGCGTCGGCGTTGGAACTGGTGGCCGCACCGTGCATGAAGCGCGGGTTGCTGAACAAATTGGCCGTGCCCCAGAGCAGCTTGATGCCCGTCCGAGCTTGCTCCTCTTTGAGCACCTTGGCGACGGCGTCGAGGTTCTTGTTCGACTCGCTGAGCGTGGCGCCTTCGGGGGCGACGTCGCGGTCGTGGAAGCAGTAGAACTTTGCGCCCAACTTTTCCATGAATTCGAAAGCCACGCGCGGCACGGTCGCAAGCGTTCTCGACCGAGTCCTTGGCCGCTTCCCAGGGACGCTGCATCGTGCCCGGGCCGAAGGGGTCGCTTCCCGTGCCGCGGAACGTGTGCCAGTAGGCTACGCTGAACCGCAGATGGTCGCGCATCGACTTGCCTTCGACCAATTCGTTTTCGTTGTAATACTGGAAGGCCAGCAGGTTCTTCGATTTCGGACCCTCGAACTGGATCTTCTGGATTTCAGGAAAGGCGGCCATGGATGTCGGACTCCCAATTTGGCGGACGGTGGGTCGCAGTTGTGTATTTGCCGTAGGGTGCTCTGCGAGCACCATTCAACCCGGGTTTGGCGTCGCACTTGGAACGCGACTCGCAAGCAGGTGCTCGCAGAGCACTCTGCGGTCTGCGATTCGAAGATAACGGCAATCCGGTCGACAACAGCATGTTGCCAGAAGGCTGAGCGGCGGGCAACCGGTGGACTCGGATTTTATCTCGCTGAATTCCGTCTTCCAGCGGGCGGCTGGGCGGCGGCTCGCCTACGGACGGGCTGGCAGCATTTCATCGAGTTGCGGTTTGCCGGGTTTGACGCTTGCGCGGTGTTGCTCGGCCAATTGCGTCAATTCGGTAACGACGTCCGGATTTTCCTTAGCCATGTCAAAACGCTCGGCCGGGTCGTGCTCCAGGTGATAGAGCAGGGCGGGGTCGTGCGTCTCGGGCTTTGGCTGCTTGTAACCTGCTTGAGTCTTGAAATGGGCCTTCCACGGACCGCGACGAACGGCAAACAGCTCGGTGTCGCGGTAGTAGAAAATTGCATCCCGGCGCCGGATGACTGGCTGCGCAAAACGGGCGATAGGTCGAACCCATCGAGCGGGCGGTCCGTGGGCAGCGGCACGCCCGCGAGCGAGCAGGCCGTGGGAAAGATGTCGAGCGTGCTGGCCAGCGCTTCGCTCACCGAGCCTGCGGAGATCGTGCCCGGCCACCAGGCGATGCCCGGCTCGCGCATGCCGCCCTCCCAGGTGCTTCCCTTGCCTTCGCGCAACAGCCCGGCCGAGCCGCCCCGCTCGCCCATGATCAGCCAGGGGCCGTTGTCGCTGGTGAAGAAGACCAGCGTGTGCTCGGCCAGCCCATGCTCATGGAGCGCATCGAGAATCTGCCCTGTGCTCGCGTCGATGGCCTCAACGACGTCGCCATAAAGCCCTCTTGGGCTCTTGCCGTTGAACTTTTCGCTGGCGTGCAGCGGCACATGCGGCATCGTGTGCGGCAAGTACAGGAAAAATGGCTGTCGGCTCGGGTCGTGGGCCTGGTGGGCAATGAACTTCAAGGCTTCGGCCGTGTAGCGCTCGGTGAGTTGGCCTTGATCGGGGTTCGATTCGATCACTTGTTCGTCACGCATCAAGGGGAGCGGCGGCCAGGCGGGGACGTTCCCCTTGGCCGGCCGGGCTAGCATGTCGTTGGAATAGGGCAGTCCGAAGTAATGGTCGAAGCCGTGCCGCGTCGGCAGGTATTGCGGCAGGTGGCCCAGGTGCCACTTGCCGACGATCATCGTGGCGTATCCGCGGCTTTTCAGGGCTTCGGCCAGCGTGATCTCGTCGCTCGGCAATCCGCCGGCCGAATCGGGGAACAGCACGCGGCGTTTTTCCGAGCACATGCCGGTGCGAATCGGCAGACGGCCGGTCAGCAAAGCCGCCCGGCTAGGTGTGCAGACCGGCGCGGCGGAGTAGAACTGCGTGAATCGCATCCCTTCGCGGGCCATGCGGTCCAACCGCGGCGTGCGGATCGTGGGGTGGCCGTAGCAGCCGAGATCGCCATAGCCCAGGTCGTCGGCAAAAATGACGATGATGTTCGGCGGCTGCCGCGGATCTGCGCCTTGAGATTCGGCGGCCGGTGAAACAAGGGCGACCATGGCGACCAGGAGCATCGCCAATCGACTCGGCCCACAGCCTGGCAAGTTGCGAACAGGTTCAAGGTCTTTGAGCATTGCCGCCTCGGGTTGTTTGTTCGTCATTCGAAATACGATTGAAACTACTTCTTCACAGGCTGCACCATTGATAAATGAGCTGATGCTGGTCGGATGATCGCATTGCAAGCTTACGCGGCGAAATCTAGCCGTCGCGATTCGTTTGCGCATCCGGTTCAGGTTGCCTTGTTGATCAGGAAATCTCCCAGCCGCGTCGAAAGCTGTCCGATTGCCGCCAGCCAGCGCGCGGCCTGGGGCACGACCAACTCGCTCTGTCGCTGCTCGCAGGCAGCGACAATTGTCGCTGCCAATTGTTCGGGGCGGATCAGCCGCGTCCTGGCGCCGGCGCCAGGTTTGGCGGCGCTGGGAGGCAGGCCGGCCAGTTCATCGGCCGATCGTTCGCGTGGCTCGTCGCGAGCAATAGGACCGGGAGAGACGAGCAGCACGTGCAAGCCTTGCGGTCCGAGTTCCAGCCGAAGCTGCTGCGAGTAAGCCGCCAGGGCGAACTTCGTGGCTGGATAGGCGCCCATGTAACGCGTGGCAATCTTTCCCGACAACGATCCGATATTGACCAGGTGTCCCTGGCGTGTCAGTAAGTGGGGCACAGCCGCGCGCGTCAGTCGAACGACCGAAATCAGATTCAATTCCATGAGTTCGCGGAATTCTTCCGGCGTCGTGTCGAGCACGGCGCGGCGAGCCGACCGGCCGGCGTTGTTCACCAGCACGTCGAGCCCGCCATAGTGTTCGACGGTTCGTGCTACGAGTGCATCGACGTCTTCCTGCCGCGTCACATCGGCGATCACGTCCAGGCAATCATGACCGGCTGGCGCAACTCGGCCGCAGTTTTTTGCAGCGCGTCGGCGCCGCGGGCGGCAATCACAACCCGTGCGCCTGCCTGGGCATAGGCCCTGGCAATCGTGCGTCCCAAACCACTCGAGGTGCCGGTCGCGATCACAACTTTGTCTTTCCAATAGCCCATCACGGCTCCACTATTCATTTTCTTGCTGCCGGCGGCTCGTCCGCCACGGGTTTGAAACGGGTCGTCGACCATTCCACGCCCAGATTGGTGCCCAACACCAACCGCACATAATGCTGCGGAAATCCTAACTCGGGGTCAAAACGAACTCGCTCGATGACTTGAGCACCCGGCGGCGCTGCGAAGCCCCGTTGCGGGTGAGCCATATCGGCCAGCTCAGTTTCGAGGGTGTCAAACTGGCCGGGGACGGTCCAGGCATCCCAGGTGCGTCGCTGCGACGGCGAATGTCCGTCGCGAATCATCGCCGTTACCTGGCCTTGGCGAACTTCAACGTGTACGGTTCCGGCTCGAATCCCCCCGATTGTCAGGTCGAGATCATAGCTGTGCGGGCCTCGATCTTGCCACAATCGCTGGGCCTGCTCCAAGTTTTCGGCCGTTAGCGGCACGGTGTCGTCCTTGGGCATCAGCCAGGTGATCAGCCCAACCGTAACGAGCAACCCCAAGCCGGCGCCCAATGTCAGGGCCGATACGATGGTCGAAAGTCGACGCCGACGAGCCGATGTTGCCATAAGAAGTAGGACTGATTCTGACAAAATTTTAATTTCTCGTTAGCAGCTTTGCTCCCTGTCGGCCGGGGGCAAAGTTTTGCTACATTGTCAGCGGCTGGAAACATAGTCGTCAACCGTGAACCCGTGAGAAGTTGTGTGACCAGTGACAGCTCGAACGAACCGCGGCAGCAACGCGCTCGCACAAAAATCGTGGCGACCGTCGGTCCTGCATGCCGAGAAGAACATCAGTTGGCCGAACTGATCGAAGCCGGCGTCGATGTGTTTCGCCTTAACACGGCGCATGGCGAAATCGACGAGCACCAGCGCGTGCTCGATACGATTCGAAAGGTCAGCGATCGGCTCGGCCGCCCCGTGGGCGTGCTCGTCGATCTGGCAGGGCCGAAGATCCGGCTGGGCGAGTTGCCCGGCGGACAGGTCGAATGCAAACAAGGGTCGATCCTCCGTTTCGTGCGGGGCGAAGCGACCAACAACCCTGGCGAACTGGTCACGAACTATCCGGGTTTGATCGACGAATTACACGTCGGCGACCGGGTAATGCTCGTTGACGGCACGGTCCGGCTCGACGTCGTCGGGCGCTCGACCGATTGGGTCGATTGCAAAGTGGCGCAGTCGGGCTTGATCCGCAATCGCCAGGGCGTCAACCTGCCCGGGGTCAAAGTCAGCCTGCCGGCCATGAGCGACTCCGACCGCAAGCACGCCGTTTGGGCGGCCACCAACGGCGCCGATTTCGTCAGCCTTTCCTTCGTCCGCTCGCCGAAGGAAGTGCTGGAGTTGAAATGGCTGTTGACCTACCACAAATCGACGGCGCACGTCATTGCCAAGATCGAGAAGCAAGAGGCGCTCGATCAGTTGGACGAAGTGGTCAAGGCCGCCGACGGCGTGATGGTCGCTCGCGGCGACTTGGGCGTCGAGATCGACGTCGCCCGTATGCCGGTCGTGCAGAAGCTGATCGTGGCCACGTGCAACAAGTACGATCGGCCGGTGATCATCGCCACGCAAATGCTCGACAGCATGCAACACTCGCGCCAGCCAACCCGGGCTGAAGTGACCGACGTGGCCAACGCCATCCTCGACGGCTGCGACGCCTGCATGCTTTCGGGCGAAACGGCCGTCGGCGAATATCCGCGGGCGGCAGTCGAAATGATGCATCGCGTGGCGCTGGCCACCGAACCGCTGTTCGCCACTCGGACGTCGTTGCCGCTGCCCATCGAGCTGCCCGAAAACCTGAAGCGCATTACGCAGGCCGTCGTCGTCGGGGCGGCGAATATCGCCCAGGAATTGAAGGCCCGGATGATCGTAGTCGTCAGTCATAGCGGCGCAACGGCTCTGGCGCTGATCCAGCGCCGCAACCTGGTGCCGATCATCGGCATTAGCGACCGCGCTGATACACAGCGGCAGATGTGCTTGTACTGGAACGTGATTCCGCTGACGGGCGCACTGATGACCGACAGCCACGAGCTGTTGCGATTCATGGAAAACTGGGGCCAGGCCGATGGCTGCCTGTCGGCGGGCGACTACATCGTGTTGGTAGCCGGCCTGGGACTGGCTTCGCGCGGCCACAACATGGTCCGCGTCCACGAAGTCGGCGGCGGAGTGTAGCGGAGAGCGGAAAGCGGAGAGCCGAAAGCGGGCCTGTTTGGCTCTGTGCCTCGCCTCTGTTCTTCGGCTTTCGGATCTCCGCTTTCCCGTGCCCCTTGCTTCGCGCCTGCGCGGTAACGACAATGGCATTTTTGCCACTGTAACTGCGCGATCGAGAGGATCCTGCTGCCATGCCTAGTTGTGTTCTCGCTTATTCCGGTGGGCTTGATACTTCGGTCATCCTCGGCTGGCTGCAAGACGAGGGCTACGAAGTCCACGCCGTGTACGTCGATCTGGGGCAACCCTGCGAGGATCGCGAGGCCACTCTGAAAAAGGCTCGCGACTGCGGGGCGAAATCTTCGCGCATCGTCGACGTGCAAGAAGAACTGTGCCGCGATTTTGCCTTCCCTGTGCTGCAATGGCAGGCCAAGTACGAAGGCATGTACCTGTTGGGCACGTCGATCGCGCGGCCGCTGATCTCGAAAGTTTGCCTGCAAGTGGCCCGTGAAGTCGGGGCCGATGCTTACGCCCACGGCGCCACGGGCAAGGGGAACGATCAGTGCCGCTTCCAGTTGGCGGCCGAAGCTGCTCGACCCGAGCGTCAAAGTCATTGCGCCCTGGCGGATTGAAAAGTTCCGCCAGCGGTTCCCCGGCCGCACCGAACTGATCGCCTACTGCGAGCAGAAGAAGATCCCGGTCAAAGCCTCGGCCGCCAAGCCCTATAGTTCGGATGAAAACTGCCTGCACATCAGCTACGAAGCTGGCAAGCTCGAAGATCTGACGGTCAATGGGGTCGAGGTGGTGGAGTTCGGCATGACCGTTTCTCCGCAGAAGGCGCCGGACAAGCCTGAGCAGGTGACCATCGGTTTCCGCTCGGGGGTGCCGGTGAGCGTCAATGGCCGCGAGCTGAGCGCGTTGGACGTGGTGCGGGAATTGAACAAGATCGGCGGTCGCCACGGCGTCGGCCAGATCGACATGGTCGAGAGCCGGTTCGTGGGCATGAAGAGTCGCGGCGTGTACGAAGCGCCTGGCATGACCGTGCTCTACGCCGCGCATCGCTACATCGAACAGTTGACCTTGGATCGCGACCTGATGCACCTCCGCGACCGGCTGGCTCCGGAAGTGGCCGAGATGGTTTACTACGGCTTCTGGTACACGGCCAAATTCGACGCCCTGCTGGCGTTCATCCGCGAGGCCCAGCAACCGGTCACGGGCGAGACCACGTTGAACCTCTATAAGGGCAACATCATGGTCGCCAGTCGCACCAGCCCGAAGAACCTGTATGACGAAGCGATTGCCAGCATGGAAGGTGGCGGATCGTACAATCAGACCGACGCCGAAGGCTTCTTACGAATTCAAGGCCTACCGGTCCGTGTGCAGGGGCGCATTAACCCACGAAGCTACTGACGTCGGTTCTGTGAGGGTACTTCGTAGGGTAGATCGAGAATCGATCGGACGTGACGGTTCGGCAAGTTAATCGTGCCGCCGCTTCCGCATGGGCCGGGATTGTGGTAACTTTAGGGGCGGTTTATCCCGCCCGATGCACCCCCCGCGTCGGAGGATGCTGGCGCGGCACAGGAGGCCTTTGCGTGCTGTTGGTGCTGTCCCAAAGCAAAGGAAGCGCGAAGAGCGTGCAACGATGAAGATCCTTCTGGCCACGAGTGAAGCGGTTCCCTTCGCCAAGACCGGCGGTCTGGCTGATGTTTGCGGTTCGTTGCCCATCGAGCTGAAGAGCTTGGGGCAGGAGCCGATTGTTTTCATGCCCGCCTATCGGCAGGCCATGAAAGCGCGGCCGTCCGATCGAACCGACCGGCCTGCGGCTGGAAATTCCCATCGGCAGCAAACGCGTGGTTGGGACGCTGCTCCGCAGCACTCTGCCGGAGAGCGATGTCCCAGTCTACCTGGTCCAGCAGGACCAGTACTTCGATCGCCTCGAGTTGTACACCGAGGGTGGGCACGACTACATCGACAATTGCGAGCGGTTCACGTTCTTTTCCCGCGCGGTGCTGGAAGCGATCCGGCTGCTCGACTTGCAGATCGACGTGGTGCATGCCAACGACTGGCAAACGGGTCTGATCCCGGCCTATTTGAAGACCCTCTATCGCGGCGTTCCGGGTTACGAACGCATCATGTCGCTGTTCACAATCCACAATCTGGCGTTCCAGGGCCAGTTCTGGCATTGGGACATGCTGCTCACGGGCTTGGATTGGAAATACTTCAACTGGCACCAGATGGAGTTCTTCGGCAAGCTCAACCTGATGAAGACGGGGTTGGTCTTCGCCGACCGGCTGAGCACGGTCAGCCCGCGGTATGCCGAAGAGATTCAATCCGCCCCGTTGGGTTGCGGATTGGAAGGCGTGTTGCAGCAGCGGCGCGACGTGTTGTCGGGGATCGTCAACGGCGTCGACTATACGGCCTGGAACCCGGCGACCGACCGAACGTTGCCCAAGAACTTCGACCTCGATTCGTTCGCCCAGGGCAAGGCGGCCTGCAAGGCGGCAGTTGCAAAGCGAACTGGGACTGCCCGTCGCGCCCGGCGTGCCGGTGTTGGCCTTCATCGGGCGGTTGACCGAGCAAAAGGGAATCGACCTGGTGGCCTCGGTGATGCAGGACTGGCTACGGGCCGGCGATCTGCAATGGGTGATTTTGGGAACGGGCGATGCCAAGTACCATCAACTGTTCACCACGCTCTCGGAGCGCTATCCGCAGAAAGTGGCGGCGCGGCTGGTTTTCTCCGACGAGTTGGCCCATCGCATCGAAGCCGGGGCCGACATCTTTCTGATGCCCAGCCGCTTCGAGCCCTGCGGTTTGAATCAGCTTTACAGTCTGAAATACGGCACGGTGCCGGTCGTGCGCGCCACCGGCGGCCTGGCCGACACGATCACCGATACCACGCGCGAAACGCTGGAAAAGAAGACGGCTAACGGCTTCGCGTTCCGCGAGTACAGCCCGCTGGCCCTGGCGGAAACGCTGACTCGCGCCTGCGAGCACTTTTCGCAGAAGAGCGTCTGGACTCAGCTTATCAAAACTGGGATGGCTCAGGATCGGTCATGGAGGCGGAGCGCGCAGGAATACATTGCCTTGTACGAGCGGCTCGTGGCCCGCGCAAAACAGGCCGTGCTGGTTTGACGCCCGAACGAGCCTCGGGCGTGACCCCGGGGATTTCTCCGCGTCGAGCAATTGCTCGCCGGCCGAGGGGCGTCCTGGAACGTCAGCAAGGCGGACGGATCGAAATCGGATGCACGCCGGGCAGTCCGCCCGCGTCGTGATCACTCTCTTGGAAGAGCGAAGGAGCGACATGCACGACGTCTCTCTGGCCATTGTCTGGCACCAGCATCAGCCTTATTACCCGGACGATGTAGGGCACGAAAACCCCATGCCTTGGGTCCGCTTGCATGCCACCAAGGACTATTGGGGCATGGCCATGCAGCTCAAGGAAGTCCCGGAGTTCAAGGCCACGATCAACCTGGTTCCCAGCCTGCTGGTGCAGTTGCTGGCGTACACCGAGTTGGGCCACGAAGACACGCATCTGCGCGTCTCGCGGCTGCCGGCCGACTCGCTGAACGGAGCAGGACATGAACTACCTGCTCGACAATTTCTTCATGGTCCATCCGGACCAGATGATCCGCCCGTACCCGCGCTACAATGAGCTGTATCTGAAGCGCGGGCTGTCGGTCGACTCGGCTGCCCGGGCGGCCAAGCGGTTCAATAAGCGCGACATCCTCGACCTGCAAATCTGGTCGAACCTGACCTGGATCCACCCGATCGCTTTCGAGTTGGACAAGGATCTGGCCGAGTTTCGCGCCAAGGGCCGCAACTGGACCGAAGACGAAAAGCAGTGGCTGCTGGCCAAGCAGATGGAGCTGCTGAAGCAGGTCATTCCGCTGCATCGCGAACTGGCCGATCGCGGTCAACTCGAGCTGACGACCACGCCTTTCTATCATCCGATTTTGCCGCTGTTGTGGGACAAGCGACTGGCGCGGCAGGCCATGCCCGAAGTACAATCTACCCAAGCATCTGGAAGGCTACGGCGAAGACGCCGAGGCGCAGATCAAGCTGGCCGTGGCCTTTCACGAGAAGGTGTTCGGCTCCAAGCCGCGCGGCATGTGGCCCTCGGAAGGCTCGGTCTGCCAGCAGATCATTCCGGCCATTGCGGCCGCCGGCATTGAATGGATTGCCACGGACGAGGAAATTCTTTCCTGCGCGACCGAGGGCTGGATTTCGCGAGACGGCAACGGCTTCTTGCGCAATCCCGAGATGCTCTATCGCCCCTGGCGCGTGGAAGAGAAGGGGCAAAGCCTGCAAATCGTCTTCCGCGACCACGCCATGAGCGACCAGATCGGCTTCCACTACCAGCGCTACCAGCCGCAGCACGCGGCCGACGATTTCATCGGCAAGCTGGAGGCCATCGGCCGAGCAACCGGCGGCAATGCCGGCCACCGGCCGACGCTGGTGAGCATTATCCTCGACGGCGAGAACTGCTGGGAATACTATCCTAACGGCGGCGTTGATTTCCTCCGCTCGCTCTACAAACGGATCGCCCAGCATCCACAGATCCATCCCACGCGCGATCTGCGATTACGTCAAGCGTTACCCGGCGACCGACAAGATCGGACACCTGTTTGCCGGCAGTTGGATTCAGCACAACTTCGGCATCTGGATTGGCCATCACGAGTGCAATCGTGCCTGGGATCTGGTGTTCCAATCCCGCGAGCACCTGCTGGCCGCGCAAAAGAGCGGCGAGAAGACGCCAGGAGCAACTCGACCTTGCCTGGCGTGAGCTGCGCATTGCCGAAGGGAGCGATTGGTTCTGGTGGTTCGGCGACAGCCACTCGCAGCGCCCAGGACGGCCTGTTCGACCGGCTTGTTCCGCAAGCACTTGCAGAATATCTACACGGTCCTGGGCGATCCTCCGCCGAACGAATTGACGCGTCCCATCAGCCAAGGGCATCGCCACGCGCGCATGCACAGCGAACCGACCGGCCTGTTGAACGTGAAGGTCGACGGCCGCCGCACTTATTTCGAATGGATCAACGCCGGGCACTATGCCTGCCACCGGCTCGCGCGGAGCCATGAGCATGGTGCAGGAGGGCCGCCTGGCGGGCCTGCGTTTCGGCTTCGACACTGAGCGGCTGTTGCTGCGTTTCGACGTCCGCGGCGGCACGGTTCGTGAACGTTTGAACGACGTCGATACGCTGCGGATCGCCTTCTTCCAGCCGGCCGGCTTCGAGCTGCTGATTTCGCAGGCCGAGCTGGCAGCAGCCGATCGTGCAGCTTTACCACCACGACGTGCCGGTGGCCGAATCGGGCGTCTCGGCCGCGGCCGATCATGTTCTTGAGATTGCCATTCCGCTCCGCAGCCTGGCGCTGGAGACCGAAGATCCGGTGCAGTTTTTCGTCGAACTCTTGCAGGGCGAGCAATCGCTGGAGCGAGTGCCGTACGAAGGTGCGATCGAGACGACCGTTCCCTCGCCCGATTTCGAACTCATCATGTGGCAAGCGTGAGGGAAGAAATGACGAATGGCGAAGCACGAATGACGAATGAAACTCGAATGTCCGAATGCTCAAGTATTCGTGCTTCGGACATTCATTCGTCATTCGAATTTCGTCATTCGAGTCTTGAAACTCCGCGATTTTTGTATGTGGATTCAAGAACGATGCTATATGCCTGATTTACGAAAAGATCCGATCGTCGGCCGCTGGGTGATCGTGGCCAAGAGCCGCGCGCGGCGGCCGCACGATTTCAATAGCACGCCTAAACTGCAGTCCAGCGGCACGTTCTGCCCTTTCTGCGAGGGGAACGAAGACCAGACGCCGGGCGAGATCATCGCTTATCGCGGCCATGGCACGCCGCCTAACCGGCCGGGCTGGCGCGTGCGCGTCGTGCCGAACAAGTTTCCCGCCCTGGAGATCGAAGGCGATCTGCGCAAGCGGGGCGACGGCATCTACGACATGATGCGCGGCGTCGGCGCTCACGAGGTGATCATCGAATCGCCCGAGCACGCTGCTGAGCACCGCCGACCTGACCGAAGAGCAGGTTCGTGAAGTGTGCTGGGTTTATCGCGACCGGCTGGTGGATCTGAAGAAAGATCCCGCGGCTGGTCTACGGCATGATCTTCAAGAACGTGGGCGCAGCAGGCCGGCGCGTCGCTGGAGCACACCCACAGCCAGTTGATCGTCACGCCCATCGTGCCGATCAGCGTCTGGCGAAGAGATGACCGGCTCGCTAGAGTTCTACAACTATCGCGGCCGTTGCGTGTTCTGCGACATGATTCAGCAGGAGTTGGCCACCGAGAAGCGGATCGTGCTCGACCTGCCGGGCTTCGTGGCCTTTTGTCCGTTCGCCAGCCGGTTTCCCTTCGAGACCTGGATTCTGCCCAAGCTGCATTCGAGCCACTACGAGAACATCCAGAAGAACGGCATCGAAGAGCTGGCCCGGGTGATGAAGCAAGTGATCTCGAAGATCGAGTTGGCGCTCGACCGGCCGGCCTACAACTACATCATTCACACGGCCCCGTTTGACAGCCAAGAGCTGGGCCACTATCACTGGCATATAGAGATTATTCCGCGTTTGACGAAGACGGCCGGTTTCGAGTGGGGTACCGGCTTTTACATCAATCCGGTCCCGCCCGAAGAAGCGGCCGCGTTCTTGCGAGAGATCGAAGTCGAACTCCGAAAGCCGCCGAAGGTGCGGGTCTAAGGGAGCTAAGTAGTTTGAGTTGACTTTGACGGCTCGCCGGAACGGACTCCGGCATCCCGCGTGCCACGAACCTAGTATCCCGCCAGCAGCAACACCCAACTGCCATGACGCAACTCCGCTTTGCCCTGGTGTTTCACAATCATCAGCCGATCGGCAATTTCGACGGCGTGATCGAGCAAGCCTACCAGGATAGCTACCTGCCTTTCCTGGACGTGTTCGACGAATTACACGTCAGCTTGCAGATTTCGCTGCACACCAGCGGCTCGCTGATCGAATGGCTCGCCCAGCATCATCCGGAGTACCTTGATCGCGTCGCGGAGCTTGTCGCCGCCGGTCGCATCGAGATCGTCGGTGGGGCGTTCTACGAACCGATCCTGCCGATGATTCCGCGCCGCGATCGCGTCGGCCAGATCAAAGCCTATACCGACCTGGCTGGAACACCGGCTTGGGCGGCAAGGTCCGCGGCATGTGGGTGCCCGAACGCGTCTGGGAACAGTCGCTGGCCAGCGACCTGGCCACGGCCGGCATCCAATACACGATCCTCGACGACTTCCATTTCAAGAACGCCGGCCTCGACCGAAGAGGAGTTACACGGCTACTACGTCACCGAGGACGAGGGACAGCATCCTGGCCGTATTTCCCGGCAGCGAGCGGCTGCGCTACTACGATTCCGTTTGCCGACGCCGCAGCAGACGATCGACTACCTGGGCCAGATCGCGCAGTCAGCATCCCGGCTCGGTTGTGGTTTTTGGCGACGACGGCGAGAAGTTCGGCACCTGGCCAGAAACGAAGAAGCATGTCTACGAAAACGGCTGGTTGCGGCAGTTCTTCGACAAGTTGGTCGAGAACCAGTCGTGGATCAAGGTCGACGACGCTGGCGCGAAGCCATCGACAACGTGCCGCCCACCGGCAAGATCTACCTGCCCGACGCCAGCTACCGCGAGATGACCGAGTGGGCCTTGCCGGCTGACCAACTGTCGAGTACGAGCGGGTTCGCCACGAGATGGAGCACGACCCGCACTGGCCGTTGCTGTCGCAGCTTCGTGCAAGGCGGATATCTGGCGCAACTTCAAGGTCAAGTATCCTGAAAGCGACGAGATGTACACCCGCATGCTGATGGTCAGCCAGCGGTTGCAGGCGGCATTGGCCGCGGGCCATGATCGCCGACCTTGTAGCCGAAGCCCGCGCCGAACTTTATCGCGGCGCAGTGCAATTGCAGCTACTGGCACGGGGCCTTCGGCGGCATTTACCTGCCGCATCTGCGCAATGCCGTCTATCAGCACCTGATCGCGGCCGACAACATCTTGGACGAGGCGGCCGACCGTGCGCGACACCTGGGTCGAGGCCGTGCGCCGGCGATTTCAATTTCGACGCCCGGCAGGAGGTGTTCCTCAATAACGACAGCCTAGCCCGCTGCTGTCGCCTTATCGCGGCGGCCAATTGTACGAGCTCGATGTCCGGTCGATCTGCCACAACCTGCTGGCGACGCTCGCCCGCCGGCCCGAGGCATACCATCGCAAGGTGCTGGCCGGCGTCAACGGCCAGGCATCGGGCATGTCCCAGCATCCACGATCGCATCGTCTTCAAGCAGCCCGGGCTCGATCAACGCGTGCAGTACGACAGCTACCTGCGCAAGAGCCTGCTGGACCATTTCTACGACAATGAAGTGACGCTGTCGTCCGTCGTCGCCGGCCAGGCCATGCGAGCGCGGCGACTTTCTGGTCGGGCCGTACGAAGCCCGCGTGCGCCGCAATCCTGATCGCATTCAGGTTCTGCTCACTCGGCAAGGAAATGCCTGGGGCCAGCCGCTGAAGATCACCAAGGGCGTGACGCTGGAAGCCGGCAGCGGCGTGGTCGAGATTGCTTACCTGATCGAAGGGCTTACCGGCCAGCCGGCCGTTCCACTTCGCCGTCGAGTACAACTTCGCCGGTCTGCCGTCCGGCGCCGACGACCGCTATTTCTACGACGGCAACCAGACTCGGCTGGGACAGTTGGGACGCAAGCTCGACCTTGAAAACTCCACATCGCTCAACCTGGTCGACGAATACCTGGGCATCGACGTCGGCCTGAGATTCTCGCAGCCGACCGAGCCTCTGGACCTATCCGATCGAGACGGTCAGCCAATCCGAGGGCGGCTTCGAACTGGTTCATCAGTCCGTGTGCGTGATCGCCGCACTGGATCGTGCAGGGCGACGCCCAGCGGCCGCTGGTCCGTGACGATGTATCTGCAGGTCGATACTTCGCTGGCCGAAAGCCGGATGGAGAAGCCGGACGTCGTCGGCGTGCGGCAGGACGGCGAGAAAAAAGCACGGAGTCACGGTGGCACGGAGAAAGCCCCCGAAGCCGCCGCGGCGAGCAATTTCATCCGGAAGTAAGCTTTTTGCCGCCGTCGTCCAACCCAACTTGTAGGTCAGTCACTCCTGTGCCTGACATCCGCGGCTGGTTGAACACAAAAGTCAGGCACGGAGTGACTGACCTACGGGATGGCTGGATCGCACTTTCCGCGCTCTACGGCCGCAACTGCTTCGCCAGGCCGACCAGGTTGATGAACTCGGCCCGGTAGCCCTGAGTGTCGGCTCCTAAGCCTTCTTGGGCCAACTCCAGGACGCTGTCGAACGTGGCGGTTCCTTTGTGCGGCGAATCCCGCAGCAGCATTCCGAACTCAGCCACGGCGGCTGCGAAGCGGAAATCCTTCGACGATTCGGCAAACCTGCGGTTCGAGTCGGTGATCGGGTATTCCAACAGCCGGCTCGTCTGACCTTCGGGCTCCTTGTAGCGCAGCTTGAGCGTCAACAGTTCCCGGCTCATGTCGCCGGCAGCCGCTGCCGCCACGGGCTGGGCCGGCTTCTGATACTTGAGCGGACCGACGGTCGGCCGGCTGATCGGCTGGCCGGCCGGAACGATCTCGTACAGCGCCGTGACCGTGTGCCCCGCGCCGATCTCGCCGGCGTCCTTCTTGTCGTCGTTGAAGTCCTCGGGCCTTGAGCATGCGGTTCTCGTAGCCGATCAGCCGGTAGCCGGCCACTCGGGCCGGGTTGAACTCGACCTGGATCTTCACGTCCTTGGCGATCGTCACCAGCGTGCCGCTCATCTGCTCGACCAACACCTTCCGGGCTTCTTGCTCGTTGTCGATGTAGGCGTAGTTGCCGTTGCCCTTGTCGGCCAGCTTTTCCAGTGTCGAGTCCTTGAGGTTGCCCATGCCGAAGCCGAGCACGCTCAGGAACACGCCGCTCTTGGCCTTGTTCCTCGATCAAGCTGCATCAAGGTCGCCGTCGCTCGGTGATGCCGACGTTGAAGTCGCCGTCGGTGCCGAGGATGACGCGATTCGTGCCGCCCTTGATGAAATTCTGTCTGGCCACGTCGTAGGCCAGTTCGATGCCCGCCGCCGCCGTTGGTCGAGCCGCCGGCTTGCAATCTGCTCGAGAGCCGCCAGGATCGATTCCTTCTGATCGCAGGTCGTCGAGGGCAAGCACCAGGCCCGAGGCCCCGGCGTAGACCACGATCGCCACGCGGTCGTTCTCGCCCAGCTTCTGCACCAGCATCTGCATGCGCCTTCTTCACCAGCGGCAGCTTGTTCGGCGTTGCATCGAGCCGGAGACGTCGAGCAGGAAGACCAGGTTGCTGACCGGCCGGTGCTCGTCGCTCGACTTCCCGCCCCTTCAGGCCGATCCGCACCAGCCGGTGCTCGGGGTTCCAGGGGCAGTCGGCCACCTCGATGTGGACCGCAGAACGGCGTCGTCGCCTGGCGGCGGCGGATAGTCGTAGGCGAAGTAGTTCAGCAGCTCTTCGATCCGCACGGCGTCCTTCGGCGGCAGCGTGCCCTGCGTCAGAAACCGCCGCACGTTGGAGTATGAGGCCGTGTCGACGTCGATCGAGAACGTCGACAGCGGATGGTCGTGAACCTCGCGGAAGGGATTGTCGATGATCTGGCTGTAAGCTTCTGCGTTCGATTCGACTTCGCCCCCGGCGCCGGGAGGCACTGCGGGATGGAATTGTTCGAGAATGGACGGGTCGATGGCACCTCCGCCGCGCAGTCAATTGCGGCCGTCCTTGGCCGCGGCCTCCCGATGCTTTCCCCGCCGCGTCGAGGTGGAACTCGGTGCCTTTAGGAAAATACTGAACATTGTCGATCATCCATTCCGGGGCCGGCAGATTTGTGAGCGTGGTTGGCTGTGGCGTCTTAGTCTCGACAAGCGGCAGTGGAACCGCATCGGCGTAATCGATCGGTTGTCCGGCGGCTTGCTCCTGCTTCCGTTCGCTTGCGGCTTGCCCGGCTCCTGCAGGTCCGCTGGGGTTCGGCTGGAGGTATCCCTGTACGGCATTGTGCGATGTCTGAGCGAACGGAATGCCGAGGTCCGTCGAGAATTGGCTGCTTTTATCCATCGACTCTCTTTCATGCATGCTTTCCGCATCGCGAAGCACCGTGCCATCGAGGCTCGCGTTCTGCGGGGCCTTATTTGGCTCATAACGGAAGTAGCCCGGATGTCGCGACGGGGGGGACACGCTCGTTTGCGTGTCGAATACGCGTACCTGCGAATCCGCAAGCTGCACGCGTCGCGATTGCCAAATGAGCCCCGACAAGCCAACCAACAGGAACAGGGCCGCTGCCGACACGAGCGACACTTCGACGAAGCGCCAGCGGCTGGGCCGCCAGATGTTGGCCAGCGTCACCCGTTCGTAGAACACATTCCGCGGCCATAGCGCCGGCTCGGGGCAGGGCTCATTTTCCAGCTCGCCCGCCAGCAGCGTGCCGAAAGATCGGGCTTCGTCGACCGCCAGCCGGCAGCTTGCGCAGTCGCGCAGATGCTCTTCCAGCAAGGTTTGTTCGGCGGGCTCCAATTCGCCCACCGCGTACGCGGTCAATTTGAATTCGTCGGGATGCATGGCATATCTCACTTTCATTCGCCGCACTTGGCCGGCTCATCGGCCTGCAATTGCGTGCGAAGTTTCTTGATGGCCGTATGGATCATCACACCTACGTGGTTCGTGGTCCGCCCCGTGACGTTGGCAATCTCGCGATACTTCAGACCGTCCTGGAATTTGAGCCGCAACACTTCCTGCTCCGGCTCGGAAAGCGATTCGATGGCTTCCAGCACCCGGCTGGCGTTGTCGCGATTTTCGAACACCACGGCCGCCGCAGGGGTTGCGCCCCGGGCAGCCATCGACATCCTGCCGGTCGAACTGATCGAGCCGCCCCTGCTTGCGGCGAATGTCAAAGGCCAGGTTGCGAGCCACTCGGTAGAGCCATTCGGCCACGTGCCCTTCGACGTCGCTGCGTCGCTGGCGACAGAGCCGCAGGAATGTTTCCTGGACGACGTCGCGGGCCGTCTCGATTTCACCGGTCAGCCGCAGCGCGTAGCGAGTCAGCCGCCCCTCATAGTCTTCGAGCACCGACTCGATCCAGGCCGCTTCGGCCGTCGACCGCTGGTCCGCCATTGCCTGTTCCTCGCCACTGGCCCGGTCCGGTACGCGTCTCTGTCCAGGATGTTTGACGCACGAACGCGCGTTTTATTACCAAACAAGCTGGGAAATTCCCGAGCCCCCGGCGAGAGCTAGGGGATTTCCCACTTTTGTAGGGTGGGCACTGCCCGCCATTGTGCCGCAAAATTGCCGCCGCGCCATGCAAAAGGTGGGCGATGTCCACCCTACGACCACGACCGCCTCGACCCGGCTCAGAAAGGATTGGACCATTATTATAGCCGCTGCCGAGGGGCGTTACCGTCGCCCAGGCCGGGCAAGCTGGAACCAGTCGACGGCGTCGGGAAACCCGCGGCTTGTGGGCCGATTTTCGCCAGCACCGGCGGCACGGCCGGGTTTCGAGTTCGGCCCGGTTGCTGGCGATGCTTGCATCGCCGGCCGACGAGGGGAGCTCGTTGAGGACAATGCCTGCCACGTCTAGGCCCTCCGTCGATCGTGGCCGCGGCAATCAGCGTGGTGAGCGTCTGGTGAATCGTTCCCAGGCGGTCGCGACTGACGACCAGAAGCGGAAAACCGAAGTCGCAGGCCAGGTCGGCGACGTAATCCTCCTCGGTAATCGGCGACATCAGCCCGCCAACGCCTTCCACCAGGACGATGTCGCTGCTGGCCAACCACACGTCCAAGCCCGAGCGGAGCAAGGCAGCGTCGACCGATCGGCCTTCGGCCCGGGCAGCCAGATGCGGAGCCAGCGGAGCGAAACCGTTGCGGGCAGACCTGCTCCAGGGTTCCTGGCCGGCCGGCTGCCTGCCAGAGGTTCACCGCGTCTTCGCTCGACCAGGCTGCCGTCTGCAAGCTCGCAACCGCTTGCTACGGGCTTATAAATGCCGACACGCTTGCCCGCCGACACCAGCGCTCGGGCGATCAGCGCCGTGACGTATGTCTTGCCGACGCCCGTATCGGTGCCGGTGATGAACAGTCCGCGGACGCTTTGATGAGACATAGAATCGATTGGTGGGAAGAAGCGTAAAGTTTTTTCCGTAGCCCAGCCATTCATGGCTGGGGATCCGTCGGGTATCTCGCCACTTTTCGTTGCCGATTCGAGCCGCCCTAGGGCGGCTCGAATCGGCAACAGAACGCATTCGCTGCTCACATGTTCCCAGCCATAAATGGCTGGGCTACGGGAAACGGTGCCAGTGGTTCGTGCGACACCCACGCTTGCCGGGGCTCGCAAAAAACTAACGAACCAGTTAGTGTGAGGCCGTTGGTCGTGGCCCCGAAAATAGATTACCATCAGCTTTGCATGAGCGACATCCCGCATCATTCTCTGGCCCCGAACACGCAGCCCTCGCCGAGCAACTCGCCGGCCAAGGTGACGATCGCGCTAGTGCAGATGAATTGCACCGCGGCCAAGCAACCGAACGTCGACAAGGCGCGTGCGAGCGGATCGGCGAAGCGGCGGCGGCCGGCGCCAACATCGTCTGCCTGCAAGAGCTGTTCGCCGGGCATTATCCGTGCCAGAGCGAAGACCATGCCCGCTTTGCCGAGGCCGAGCCGATTCCCGGCCCGACCAGCGACGGCGCTCGCCGCCGCGGCAGCCAAGCACGGCGTGGTGATCGTCGTCGTCGCTTTTCGAGCGCCGCGCGCCGGGCCTGTACCACAACACGGCGGTGGTCTTCGACGCCGACGGCCAGCAGGCCGGCATCTACCGCAAGATGCACATTCCGGACGATCCGCTGTACTACGAAAAGTTCTACTTCACGCCGGGCGACTTGGGCTTTCGCAGCTTTGCCACGCGCTTCGGCCGCATGGGCGTCTGCGTCTGCTGGGACCAGTGGTATCCCGAGGCGGCCCGGCTGACGGCGCTGGCCGGGCGCCAGATCATGTTCTATCCGACGGCCATCGGCTGGCATGCTCGACGAGAAGGCCGAATTCGGCGCCAGCCAGCATTCGGCCTGGGAAACGATGATGCGCAGCCACGCGATTGCCAACGGCGTGTTCGTCGCCGCCGTCAATCGCGACGGGCATCGAAGGCGGGCATCGAGTTCTGGGGCGCGTCGTTCGTGGCCGATCCCGAACGGCAACCTGCTGGCTCGCGGCAGCCACGACGCCGAAGAGACGCTGCTGGTCGAATGCAACCTGGATCAAGATCGACGTCGTGCGCACGCACTGGCCGTTTCTGCGCGACCGGCGCATCGATGCCTATGGCGATTTGGTCAAACGGTACCTCGATTGAAAGGAAATGATAAATGATGAATACGAACAGGGGGTAAATCTCAAGCATCTTCATTCAGCACTCAGCATTTATCAATTAGCATTTCCGCCATGCCTCCTCTGCCCGCATCCCTGGGTTACCGCGTGCCGGCCGAGTGGGAGCCGCACGCGGCTACGTGGCTTGCCTGGCCGCATAACGGCGAAGACCTGGCCCGGGCCACTTCGAGCCGATTCCTGGCGTTTGGGCCGGGCTTGTGCGAAACGCTGTGCGAGTTTGAGCCGGTGCATATCCTGGCCGGCGGCGAAGCGTCATGGCGCAGGCCGAGGCGCTGGTCGGCACGCTTGCCAATGCGTCACGCTGCACGACGTGCCGACCAACGACGCTTGGGCTCGCGATCATGGGCCGATGTTTCTGGTCGGCGCGCCGGGCTCGGAGCCGGCGCTGCTGACTGGGGCTACAACGCCTGGGGCGGCAAGTATCCGCCGTTCGATCTCGACAACCAGTGCCGCAGCGCAGTGGCCGAGTTGCTCGGCTTTCGACGCGCTTCGAGCCGGGCATCATCCTCGAAGGCGGAGCGGTCGATTTCAACGGCCAGGGCAGCGTGCTCACCAGCGAGCAATGCCTGCTGAATCCCAACCGCAACCCGCAGCTGAATCGCGCGCCGAGATCGAGCGTTATCTGGCCGATTACTGCGCTGCGCGCAAACGTTATCTGGCTGGGCGACGGAATCGTCGGCGACGACACCGATGGGCACATCGATGAGTTGGCCCGTTTCGTCGGCCCGCGCATCGTAGTCGCGGCAGTGGAGGACGACCCGGCGGACGAAAACTATGCCGCGCTGGCCGATAATTTGCGCCGCCTGGAACTGGCCACGGACGAAGCAAGGCCGGCCGCTGGAGATCGTGCCGCTGCCGATGCCGCGGCCGCTGCGTTACAATGGCCAGCGTCTGCCGGCCAGCTACTGAACTTCTACATCGCCAACGGCGTGGTCATCGTGCCGCAGTTCGACGACCCGGCCGACGCAGCAGCCTGTCGCAACGCTCGGCCGGCTGTTTCCTGGCCGCCAGATCCGTGGGCCTGCGCGGTCGAGCTGGTGTGGGGCTTGGGAACATTCCACTGCATCACCCAGCAGCAGCCGACAACCGGGTGAAATGCTGTAGGGTGCTCTGCGAGCACCTTGGTTTGCTCGTCCCCGACACTCGATGGGCGGGAGACAAATTCATATCGACGACGATTGCAAGGCTCATGTCATGGTGAGCGGAACGTCACGCTCGTCGACCCGCCATGCGGCGTACCCGAGTGCCTGATCGATGTCTTCGGGCTCAAGATAGGGATAAGCGGCGAGAATCTCGTCTCGCGATCGGCCGGCTGCCAGCAAGCCAAGCAGCGTACCGAGGGTGACTCGCAGGCCGCGAATGCAGGCCTTCCCACCCATTACTGCAGGATCGAAGGTGATACGGTTGAATTGTTTCATAGAGTCCTGCGCCACGGAGTCTCAGTTCATGTTGCGATCATGTTCGACCTCCGTCAAGGTATCTGCATTTTCATCTTTCCAGATAAAACAGCGCCAGCCGATCGTTCAGCTTCTGCGGGCCGGCGGCTTTGAGCACGAGTGACTCTGGAAATCGACCGGTGCGAGCAGCAGCCAGCGCCAAGCGAGCTTTTCGGACCGACCACACAGGGCGTGACGCTCCTGCACTTCACCGGTGGCATTCGATACGCCCAGGATATTGGCCAGGCTCGACGCCGACCAGCCGTCGCGCGATTGACCGTCGACGATCAGACCTGCAACTTCTGGCAGTGGCTCCTGGCCCAGCCCGTAGACCAGCCCGATCCAGCGGCCGCGGCCCGACTGGTTGATGATCTCGCTCTGGCTGGCGGTGGCAAACTGGCTGTGCAATCGCAATGGCGGAACCTTGGCCGCATCAGTCAATCACCTGGGTCGAGAGCGTCAGGCAGATATCTTTGATCGCTTTCTTGCCCCGATTGAGGGCCGAGATCTTGAGGCCCGAGCGGTAGGGCATGGCCAGCAGATTGATAAAGCCGTTGCGCTGCATGGCGACGAAGTTCTGAGTAGTTGCGCTGGTTCGGCAGGCCCGGAAAGAAGAACCGAGCCGGAGCTTCCATGGCCGGCTTCGTTTCGCCATCGACCAGGACTTGCAACCACAGGTTGTCTTCCGACAGCACCTTGTTGGATGCCTTGAGTTTCCACCACTCGACGATTCCGGCTCCGGCAGCTCGACCAGCGGGACGCTTTGACCGCGTTCGACGGTCTTCGACTCCGAAGTGAAGTGTCGTCAGCCCGTCGTGCTCGCGAAAGCCGCCGTGGCCGAATTCTTCGTAGCGCCGCGTGACAGTCGATACCATTCCGCGGGCAAGTGTCTTTCGGGCCCCTCGGTAGCTGTCGAACGACGGCCGCAGTCGGCAACACTATGAAATCGAATCGGTAATCCGCGCCGGCACCGTCACGTAGCGTGACTTTGAGCGCCGACTTAAAGGGCAGATAGGTCGAGATCGGTTGGCGATCTGATGCCAGCAATGGCAAATGTGCGAGTAGTTCCTTGGCCGGGCAGGTCAGGCCAGGCTTCTGCTCGCCATCGAAATAGAAAGCCAACGATCCTTGTTCGCCGGCGCGATCGATGCCCACGACGTCCGCTGGACCGGTCGTGTCGAGTAACACCTGCTCCTGTTTGCCATCAACATGAACATGGCACATGCGTGCAACGATTCCGCCTGCCCCGGCAAGCGTGTCCAAGTTCATTAATCGATCAATGACAACTTCCGATGCTCGTGGGCGACGCTGGCGCCAGACTTCGAGCCCCAATCCGTCCGGCTCTTCGAGGACACGCACATCGCGGAACTCGGTGCGAGCGCCGTGGTCTTGGAAGCCGATCCAGCCCTTGAGCGGGCGGTGTTTCAGGTCGAGATTCCGCGCACGTGTCGTACTGTTGCGCCAGTACGCCGTTCACCCAAGCCGAGATTGATCGGCCTTCGGCCTTGATCACGACGTGGTTCCACTGCTCAGACTTGTCGGCCCGGGCCAGTGGCTCGATGCGGCCGTAGATCGACATCATCAAGTGCCGTTCCAGCGGCGTGTCGAGTGGATCGTCCTGGATTTGCAACTCCATGCCTTCGGCCGAAGGCCAGCCGTCCCGGGCGTGCGGATGCCGACTCCGGAGTTGCCGGCTTTGGCCATCTTGTAGTCGAACGACAACACGAAGTTGCCATATTCTTTCTCGGTGCGCAGGTAGTCGCCCTTCTGGTTGATGCAGACCAGGTTGCCGTCGATTACCGGCCAGGAGGCCAGATTGCCGGGCGTCCACCAGCCGGCCAGATCGCGGCCGTTGAAGATCGGCTGACCTACGGGCTCACGCACGCGCAGGTTCCAGAGTTTGGGGGTGCCTTTGGCGTTTTTCAGTTCGTCGGCGCCGATCTGCGGCATGAGGCGAGCACGCGCATCAATGTCGCAGGCGTAAAGTTGCTCGCCATCCGCGATCACCGTGAGTTTGGCACCATGACGGTGAATCGCCGCCGTGTGCTCGGCAGCGGCTGCGACAGCAATCAGTACCATCCCTTTTCCGCCGAGTGCGGTTCCGGCCTTGTGGTCCTGTGTAAAGCACAGTTGGGGCGGCGGAACCGAAGGAAGCCCATAGAGGTCGATGATCCAGCTCGAAGTTGTTGTGACAGACCAGTTGAATTCGAGTTCGAAGTCACCGAACGTCCAGCCGGCCAAAAGCGGCGATGGCGGGCTGTCGGCGTGCAGCACGCCATCCTTCATTGTCCAGCCGCTACGATCTGGAGACCCGTACTCCCAACCGGCCAGCGTCGAGCGGTCGAAGAGATTCAGCGGCGGTGACCAATCGTCTGCGGCCCGGATCGTGACCGAGCATTGGAAAAGCGCCAGGCAGGCGAGAGCCGACGATAATGTTCGCACGAGCTTCATTTCCGACTCTCCAATTTTTCAGGCGCGCTTCACAATATGCAGCGTCAAATAGAAAAACGCGTCGGCAAGCGACGCGGCGAAATTGTATCGATTATGAACTCAGAAATTCCTCGGCCGCGTCGCGCATGGCGATGGTGTCGGGAGCAATGCTGGTCCAAAGCTGAAAAGCGATCGCGGCCTGGTAGACGAGCATCCCCAGGCCGTCGAGCACAATGCAATCGTGCCGCTTGGCCTCGTTCAAGAACGCAGTCTCAGGTGGCGTGAACACCACGTCGGCCGCCACTAGGCCGGGCGTGACATTCCGGAAACTGACTGGCACTTCGGCTTCCGGGTCGTTCAAGCCGATCGACGTGGCCTGAATGACAACCTGCGCTTCGGCCGGCACCTCGTACTTCCCCTCCCAGGGGTGGAACTCGACCTGGACGGCAGGGTTTTTGGCCAGCAATTCGGCCAGGGCCTGACCGCGCTCGACCGAGCGATTGACGATCGTCAGCTTGCGTACACCGGCCAAAGCCAACTCGACGCCGATCGCCCGGGCCGCGTCGCCGGCGCCGAGCAAGACAACGTGCTTGCCCATGGGATCGGTCACGCTGCGGAGCGAGACCAAAAAACCCTTGCCGTCGGTGTTTTCGCCGACCAGCTCTTGGCCTTCACGCGTAATGCAATTGACGGCTCCCATCAGCGTGGCCGCCTCGGAGAGACGGTTCAGGTGCTGAACCACGGCCGTCTGGTGCGGGGTGGCGACGTTGGCGCCGCGGAAACCAAGGGCCCGCAGGCCGCGGACGGCGTCGCCCAAGGCTTCGGGGGCGACTTCGAACGACAGGTAACGCCAATCGAGCCCATGCAGGGCAAAAGCCCGTTCCATCATGAACTGATCGGGTTGCCGGCGACCGGCTGACCGAACAGGGCACAGATTTCCGGCAGAAACGAATCAGGCACGCCGACACTCCCAAACGCCAGCGCGATCGGGAAACTCCCCCGAATCAGCCACCTGGTTCAACTATCTTGGTCGACTCGCGAGGCATTTGCAAGGAACGCCGCCGGGTTGGCACGGCCGATCAGTTTTGTAAGTTGAGAAACACAAGCCCGACGCGCCAGCGAGGGAGTGTGATCTGCAACTCCCGCAGAATCCCTCGCTGGCGCGTCGGGCTCGTGTTTGCAAGCGGCGGCCGAAGTCTTCCTAGCTTCAATCACTGATCGGCCGTGGCCGGGTTGGCAAGGCTTCGGTTGCGGCAGGGTTTGACTTTCGCCGGCACTCGTCGCCAATCAGAATGGAAGCATGCACTGGCGCACTTTCTTGATTCTGCTTTGGCTGGCGGCCTATGGCCTGGTGGGGACCATCGTTTTCCAAAAGGCTGGTGGTCCGCCGGTCGAAGATATTTGGACGACAATGGCTCTGGGGGCCGTATTCGGCGCTGTAGGCCTGGTGTCTGTGTGGCTGGCTCTCGGACGAAGCCCTGTGGTCGGGCGATCCTGCCTGAGCGTAATCGCCCTTCTTTTATTTTCCTGGTTGCTCTCCCTGATCTCGGCGGGGGCAGAAGTGATTGCGCTTTTCTGGCTGATCTTCCAGGGCCCGCAATTGATCGTCACCGTCATCGGACTGGGAGCCCTACGGCGGTGCGGTTGGCAGCTTCATGGGCCTGGATATTTCACCCAAGCCGTGGCCAGCGATTCATCGCCGCGATCCCAGTTTTCTTTGGCGCGCTGCTGAAGATGGTCGGGATCGTCGCGTTGGTGCTCGGAATGGGGCGCTGGCTTGGCGCGGGTGGAATGGAATTCGTGGTGACCTTCGCAATCCTGGGCGGCGTGGGGTTCCTGGCCGTGGCCCTGGCATGGCTTCGCGGCCTTGTGCTGTTTCGTTGCGGAGCCGGGGCGTTGGCGCTGGGCGCCCTGCTGGCCGGCTTTTGCTCCGGAAAGGTTCCTCAGGCGGTGTCGCTGCTTTCGCTAACGATGCTGCTGTGCATGACCGGCTCGCTGGCAGTGTTTCGCGTTTGTGGTTACTGGCTGGAATGGGCTTCGAACGTAAGAATCGAAGCGCCTGGGGAAATGCCGGAAGTTGAGGAGACGGCCGAATCGTGCGCTATGCCGGCGGAGTCCAGACTTTGACCGGTGGGCGAGCCGCAGCGCCATCCCCGGGCTCACGCCCGGGGCTCAGTTCGCTTCCGGAGATCGTCGGTCTCGTCGCCGTGAGACGCCGGGCCTTGATCCGCACGTACGGCGCCACGTACTGGCTGCGATGGGCGAAATCGCCGAGCGTCGCTTCGGGCCTGGCGTGCAATGGTTCGCTCAAGTCTTCGACGACAAAGCCAGCGCGGCAGAGCCCGCCGATCAGTTCTTCCCAGCGATGCAAGAACTCGAGCGTTCCTTCCTCGCGGTGCAGGCTGCCGCTGACCATCGGCAGCGGGCCGGTTCGATAGTAGGGCTCCGACAGCTCGTAGCCGCGTCGCGAGGGCTCGACGCTGGCTTGCAGGCTGGCCGGCTGCTTGTGCTGGCTGATGTACAGCCCACCGGGCGCCGTGACGCGAGACACCTGCCGGTAGACCGCCAATACGTCGGGTACGTAGCAGGTGCTCACCGGCTGGACGACGACGTCGAAGCTGCCAGGGGCGAACATCGACAGATCGTCCATCGACGTTTCAATGACGCGGATGTCGAAGCCGCGCTCCGTGGCCACGGCCCGATCCAAAGCGAGCATCTCGGGGCTGATATCAACGACCGTCACCTGGGCCCCGGCGGCAGCATAGATGGCACTTTGCCGCCCGCCGCCGCCGGCCAGGCACAAGACGCGCAGGCCAGCGACACTGCCGAGCCACGAGGTATCGAGTTGCGTGAGAGCACTGATGTCTTCGTCAGCCGCCGGTTTGGTGAAGCGCTGCCGCGACCGGACACGCGCGTTCCAGGCCCGGCGGTTGTGCTCGCGGGCGGCAGCGCCCCAGCGGGTTTCGTCCTGGCTCATCGGCGCCTCGAATATCAAAAGGCTCGATACAAAAAAACCGGACGGCCGAAGCCGTCCGGTTCAATGAACCTTCAAGAAGGTTTGCTTACGGTTTTCAACGTCAATCCAAAAAGCCGGCCAGCTCCTGGCTGCGGCTGGGTTGCTGCAGCTTGCGGACCGCCTTGGCCTCGATCTGGCGAATACGCTCGCGAGTTACCTTGAAAATGTGCCCGACTTCTTCGAGCGTGTAGCTGTAGCCGTCGCCCAGGCCGTAGCGGAGCTTGATGATCTCGCGCTCGCGGTAGCTGAGCGTCTTGAGCACCTTGTTGATCCGCCCACGGAGCATTTCCTGGGCGGCGCCGTTGGCCGGGCTTTCGACGCCTGCATCGGGCAGCAGGTCGCCGAAGTGACTGTCTTCGCTGTTGCCAACCGGGCGATCGAGGCTGATCGGATACCGGCTCATGGCCAGCACGCGACGCGTTTCGTCGACGGCTGTGCCAGCGGCCTTGGCCGTTTCCTCGATCGTCGGCTCGCGCCCCAGCTCCTGGAGCAACTGCCGCGAAACGTTGCGGACTTTCGACATCGTTTCGACCATGTGCACCGGGATGCGGATGGTACGGCTCTGGTCGGCGACGGCACGGGTAATCGCCTGGCGAATCCACCAGGTGGCATACGTGCAGAACTTGAAACCGCGACGGTACTCGAACTTGTCGACGGCCCGCATCAGGCCGGCGTTGCCTTCCTGGATCAGATCCAGGAAGCTCAAGCCGCGATTGCGGTACTTCTTGGCGATCGAGACGACCAGTCGCAGGTTGCCTTCCGACAAACCGCGCTTGGCGCATTGGTACTCGGTGTAGACCTCGCCGAGGTACTTGACCCGGTTGCGGATGCTGCTGGGCGTTTCCTGAGTAATGCAGAGGATCTGCCGCAGCTCGGAGAGCCAAGGCTTGCGTTCGTCGGCCGGGCCGCGGGCGGCCTTGTGTGCCGCGATCTTGGCCTTCAGCTCGTCGATCCGCTTGCTGTAGTCTTCCAGAACCTTGATCTGCGATTCGATCCGCTGAGTCCGCAGCCCGAGTTCTTCGACCAATCGCACGGCGCGACGACGGCGACGGCCCAAGCGGCGCCATGCTTCGCGGCGCTCGGCCATGCGGTAATTCTTATTCAGGGCAATGCGGTAGTCGTCCCAATTCTGCTTGAGCAGAATTTCGAGCGTGCGGAGGTTGTGAGGGAAACGGCCCAGAATCTGGTCCTTTTCCAGCCGATCGGTCACGGAGACCTGCACCGTGCGATCGAAAGGGAGCTCGCCCGTGAAGACACGGCGCAGCACCTTAACCGCGTTCTTGATCACGACATCGCATTCCAGCAGCTTGCGGCGGAAACGCGCCCGCGTGAGTTCAATCTCCTTGGCCAGGGCAATTTCCTGCTGCCGCGTCAGCAAGGGGATTTCGCCCATCTGCGTGAGATACATGCGGACCGGGTCGTCCGACCAGCTTTCCGCATCCTCACCGCCGCCTAAGAGGAGATCATCCACTTTCAGGTCGGCTTCAGGATCCGCGTCGGCCACGAGCAGGTCGTCTTGAAGTTCGTCGTCTTCTTCAACGACTTCCTCCTTGTCGGCCAACTCGACGGCTTCGTCGGGGCTGGGTGTCCCATCGTCTTCCAAATCTTCCAACAGTGCGTCGTACAAGTTCAAACTCCTACAAGGTGAGCCACATTTTGTGTGGGAGCTGGCCAGGAAAAAGCCACGGCGCACCGCCGAACCGACCCGTGTCGCAGAGGCAAGGTGGGAGTTGGCCTCCTGCTAGAAATCACGGCACCAACGTTCGAGCACCATCCAGGCCCATCATTATCCGTAGAGCAGCCACAAAATGCCAACAAATTCTAACACGATTTCAACGCCCTCCTCTTGTGACCGGCAATTTGGCAAAAAATGACGGCCGCAGAAAGTTTGCCCCGTTCACGAACAACCTATTTTATCTATCTTATCGCGGCGTGCGTCGGTTTGCGCACCTAATCACTTCGTAGCGCGGAACCGGTCTGAAAAGCCCGAGAAGAATGATCGTTTGAACCGCGTCGATGGGCACCTCGGGGGGGCGACGACAACCTTCGAGAGGTCGCAGCCGCATCACCCGCGGTCGTTCAATTATTAGACGCAGCAGCGCCGAGGTCTAGAGGCGGCTCCGCAAGAATTATCAGCCAAGCCGCTAGCACTTTAGGCCCTGTGGGTCTACAGAACGAGAGGCACGCACGGTGGAAGACGGGGCCGGGAAGGGGGCTCGCATGGGAAGGCAATCTCCCGTCCGTGCCTTGAGCGACGTTCAGGCCACGTCGGAATCCAATCGCTTCAAGGCTTCTGCCGCCTCGTTCATCCCGCAATCCATCGCTCCGGAGTAGAGCTTCATGGCAGCTTGTCGGGCACCCGCCCGCCAGAGTCGTTGAATTGCTTCCAGATCCTTGGCTTTCAGGGACCGGCCCGTCGTCGACATGTTGTTTGCGATTTCATCAATGGGAGCAGGACGGGCCTGCGGAGGGCGTCCCGGGTCGCTGGAATTCATCTTCGACCGAATGGGTATGCGATGGTCAGATAACGTATGCACAAGCAGTTATGACTTCCCTCGCTGTACCCCACAATACTTCATTTGGGCTCCAGAATCCCCCCGTGTTAGGCGGCGATTAGCAAGGTCTGACTTTTGTCGACCGATGCGACACTCTGGTTCGATTGGCTTTGGCATGATCGGCGGTAAGCGGCAATCGATCCAGGGTGGATGCCTTGCCGATTGCAAGACTAGAATGCGGCGAACCAATCGGTGACAAAGCAGCGCAACCGTGGCTTGCGCATGCGGACGACAAACTTGGGAGACAGAGAGCGTGGAACTCATAGGACGGGTCGCATTGGTTACTGGAGCGGGTCGAGGCATTGGCCGCGCGACGGCCATTGCTTTGGCTCAGGCCGGGGCGGATGTGGTGATCAATGATCTGAATCTGGCCGATGCCGAGGCCGTGGCTGGCGAAGTCCGCCAACTTGGACGCCGAGCGCTGGCAGCGCAGGCCGATGTCTCCGATCACGCTGCGATGGATGCCTTGGTCGAGCAGGCCGTGGCCGGGCTCGGCCCGTTGGACATTGTCGTGACCAATGCGGCATTCAGCGACCGCGAGCCCTTCTGCCAGGCAGATCTGACTCGGTTCCAACGCACGCTGGATGTCACCATGTGGGGGGCGTTCTACGCATTGCGGGCTGCCGCACGTCAGATGATCGCTCAGGGTCGGGGAGGTTCGGCGGTGGTGATCAGTTCGCCCCACGCGTTTACGCCTGTGCCGAATTCCATGGCCTATAACATGGCCAAAGCGGCCGTCGACCAGATGGCCCGCACGGCCGCCATCGAGTTGGTCGAGCACCGCATTCGCGTGAATATCATCTATCCCGGCTGGATCGACACGCCGGGAGAACGGAAGTTCACCAGCGAAGAGGAGATTCAAGCCGCGGCGGCAAGGCTGCCCTGGAAACGGCTTGGTCAACCCGAGGAGATTGCTCGCGGCGTGGTCTTCTTTTGCAGTCCGGCCAGCGATTACATTACTGGCAGCAGTTTAGGGATCGATGGGGGCATCACCCTGCCTTGGGCGGCAAAACACGGCTCGGGCCTGCCGAGCTGAGACCAACCGAACGGAATTGGAATCGAGTATGTTGCACGCCGTGATCATGGCTGGTGGATCGGGCACCCGGTTCTGGCCTCAGAGCCGAGTGTCGCGACCCAAGCAGTTGCTGAATCTGTTGGGCGATCGAACCATGATCCAAGCGACAGTGGATCGCGTGTCGGGCCTGGTCCCGCCCGAGCGCCTGCTCATTGCCACCACGAGCCAGTTGGCGGCGGCCGTGGCCGAGCAACTGCCGCAATTGCGGGCCGAGGCGATCATCGCCGAACCTTGCCCACGCGACACGGCCCCTTGCATCGGCCTGGCAGCGACGCTGGTCGCCCAAAAAGATCCTGACGCCACGCTGATAGTGCTGCCGTCGGACCACGTGATTTCGCCCCCCGAGGAATTTCGCCGGGCGGTCCGCTTTGCCGCAGAGCTGGTCGAAGAGCGGCCCGGGACGATTGTCACGTTCGGGGTGCGGCCGACCTATCCGGCCGAAAGCTTTGGCTATATCGAGCGAGGTCCGCAATTGCCCTCCCGCAATGCGGCCGATCCGCTGGCTTTTCGCACGCTGCGATTTCGTGAGAAGCCCGACGCCACCACGGCCAGGCAGTACCTGGAGCAAGGTAATTTTCTGTGGAACGCGGGCATCTTCATCTGGAAAGCGGCCACGATTTGCCAGGCGCTAGCCGAACATCAGCCGGCGATGCATGCCCGGTTGAAGACCATTGCTGCCGCCGTCGGCTCGCCTCGATACGACGAAGTGCTGTCGAGAGAGTTCGCGGCCATCGACAGAATCTCGATTGATTTCGCGGTGATGGAGCATGCCCCAGAGGTGATCGTGGTCGACGTGCCGTTTCAATGGGACGACGTCGGCAGTTGGCAGGCTCTGGCGCGGCTGGCCGGCAGCGACAGCCAGGGGAACACGATCATCGGCCGAAACATCGCGATCGATTGCCAGGGGATCGTCGTCCATAGCGCTTCGGACCACCTGGTCGTGACGCTCGGTCTGCGCGACTGCCTGGTCGTTCATACCCCCGACGCGACCCTCGTGGCCAATAAGCACGACGAAGAGGCGGTCCGGCAAGTGGTGAAGCTGCTGCGCGAACGGGATTGGCAGCAGTATCTGTAGGCACGTGGCGCGAGAGTACGGGAACTCCTGACGCGAACGACGCCATTTCGCCGCTGCGCTTGCGCCACGTCGATCTTTAGCCGCACGCTGCTAGCACGTCTCCTTGGGGTGCCGGGGGTTGAGGTTGTCCCAACCGGCGACTTCGCTTAACAATAGGTCGGGCTTGGCAGAGCCAGCGAGTCGGAATTCGCCAAGGTGAACGCGTCCGGGGCGAATAAGTATTCGGGACCAAGGACGCACAACGACCATGAATGATCTTCATCGCCCCACGCTCGCGAAGAAAATCATTCCCCATTCCCCATTCCCCATTCCCCATTCCATCTTCATTCCCCGTTGCCGGCTTTGGCTTCGCCGCTGGGTGGTGGCCTGGATCCTGCTTACGAGTTGGCTGACCAGGCCGGTCTTGGCCGAGGTGCCTGATGATCGGCTCGATCCTGACGACCCCATGCCCCCCAATGTCGAATCGCCGACCTTTGGCGGCTGGCAACTATGGGGCGACGAGTTGGTGTTCCACGGCTGGCGGATTCAGCGGCACGTAAAGACTGGCCATTACCGGTTGCTGGACGAGTTGAACCTGCGCCACGCTTGGGGCACGTTTGAGCAATGCCGAGTGAAGCTGGAAGAAATCAAGTCGGCCAAGCAATTGGCCCCCATGCAAGGCAGGGTGGTGCTGCTGATGCACGGCATGCTGCGCACTCGCTCTTCAATGCACAAACTGGCCAAGACGCTGGATGACACACACCTGTATGAAGCCGTACCGGTCAGCTACCCCAGCACGCGCGAAGGCGTCGGCTATAACGCTCGGGCCTTGGCTTCGATCCTCAAGGGACTGGGGCCCGAGGTGACAGAAATCGACATGGTGGGGCACAGCCTGGGAAATCTGGTCATTCGTCACTATTACGGCGACGCGTTGCACCAGACTGGCGGGCCAGGCCCTGATCCGCGCATCCGACGAATCGTGATGCTCGGGCCGCCTAATCATCCGCCCCAACGAGCCAAGCTGTGGGCCGATCATTCGACATTTCGCGGGTTGTATTACTTCGCCCTGCCCGGCACGGGGCATCAGTTGGCCGAAGGCTTCGTTGATCTGGAGGCCAAGCTGGCCACGCCGACTTGCGAGTTCGGCATCCTGGCCGGCGGCAAAGGAGACGGAAAGGGCTGGCACCCGACGTTGCCGGGCGACGACGACACGACGGTCACCGTCGAGGAGACGCGATTGGCTGGTGCATGGGATTTTGCCGTGCTGCCGGTCATGCACACCTTCCTGATGACCGACCCCAAGACGATTGAATGCACGCTACGATTTTTAGAGAACGGCTATTTCTTCGGCGAAGCGTTGCGCCAGCCGATTTCCGCGCTGCCGGCGACAGTGAGAAATGGGGAATAGCGAGTGGGGAATGGGGAATGGGGAATGGGGAATTACGGCGCGGGCTTGGCCTTCAACGTCTTGATCGAGGCGACGATAATTCGTAGTAATTCTTCCGTTTCCCGCCGTAATTCATCCATGCGGCGGGATGGGACGATCTGAGACTCAACGAGCAGTTCCAACCAAAGAAGTGTCTCGTCCAGCTCCTGTTCGACCTGCGCAAGTTTGGAGATCATCTCGGCCTTGGACCTGGCGCGGCAGGCTTCGCGATAGTTCGCCGCCACGCTCGTGCCCGATCTTAGTGTCTGCCTTCCAAGCACGCCGGTGGTCGTATTCCGTGGCAATGCGCCGACCATTTTAATGACGCGCAAGGCAAACTTCTTGGTCCGCTCTTGCAGCTCGACGTTCCGCATGCTGCCCCTCATGGTTGGCTGAATGGGCTTCCCTGCGTCCTATTCCCCATTCCCCATTCCGCATTCCCCACTTGCTCTCATTCCCCATTTGCTTTCATTCTCCGCTGGGCGGTTCGTGCTCGTAGTCCTTCCATTTCATCGGCCGGCGGAAAGGCTCGATGCGCAGGACGACTTCGCCGTTCTGAAAGATGCGGACCGTGCCGCTCGATTCGCTGACGGCCACGGCCACGGCTTTGGTGGCTCGGGTGATCGCGGCTGCGGCCCAATGCCGCGCTCCCAATCCCTTGGACAGCGTGATGTCGGCCGCCGAAGCGTCCAGGTATTGAGCCGCGGCCTCGACGGTGCCATCGGCGGCGACGATGATGGCGCCGTCCATCTGGGCGATCTCCTTGATCCCCTCGCGGACGCGGGAACTCTTCAGGTTGCGCTCTTTGCGGCTATAGCCTCGGACTGGATCGAAGCTGGCCGAATGGCTCATCTTGCGGACCTTGACGTGGTCGCCGACGACGAACAGCGTGCCGACCGGTTTGCCTTCGCGCCCTTCGCGGCCGATTTCCAGCGCCAGATTTACCACCGTTTGCAGCGTGTCCAGGGGGACGCGAGTTTCCAACTGACGCAGATCCCGCACCGTCAGGCGGCCGAGATGGTCGTTGAGATCGATGACGCTGAGCGAATCGAGCGTGCCCCCTTCGAAGCCGCTGTACAGGGCCACGACTGCGCGAACCCGGCGCGAGCAACTCGTCGGCGATCGCTTTGAGCAAGGCCTGCGAAAGGCGATCGTAGACGGGCACTTCCGTGGTTTCGAGCAGCACGGTCGGCATTTCGGCTTCAACCGCGGCCACAACCTGGTCGGCCTCTTCGACGGCCACGACGATTCGCTGGCCGTCGGCCCGCTCCTTGATCAATTGCCAATCGACCGGTCCGTCGAGCAACAGCAACACCGCGTCTGCACCAACCACCTTGGCGAGGTTCACGGCGGCGTCATAGATGGTCTCGAACTCTTCGTTGGACCTCACTGGCCTCGTCTCGCTTGTGTGCGGCGTTGTGGGAGCGAGCCATTGCGCATGCTTGATCGACGAGCAGACCCAGAGAGTGAGACCCCGGAAGCAAGCGTATCGCCCAACGCTCAGTTCCGCCCGACGAGCCCACCGGTGCGCAGTACCGGCGAGGCATGAGCGAAATGTACGGGTTTTCGGCCCCAGCGGCAACCGCGCATCCGGAGAAAGACGCAGGGTTTTTCCCAGCGAGAAACGCAAGTGAACTGAGCGAAAGCCGGGTCGTGAGACGCCGGGGACGTTTCCTGTCGCCTGTTGAGGACTCAGCCCGACTTCTAGCGGCGCCAGGTCGGCCCACGCTGCGGCAAGAGCGGCGAGTACCGCACCTTTCGGGCGCTGCTGTCCGGAACGTCCGCTGCTGGTGACGGCTTCTCCGCCGGTTCGCCAGCCGTCGGCGCTGGGGTGGCGTCCAGAGGTGCCGGCGAACCAGTTCCCGCTTGGGCGGGCGGAATCGTTTTAGCGTTGCTGTCGGTGGTCGGCCTCGATTGGTCGTCGTCGGCCAGCGGGTTGGGCTCGCCCGGCTCGGCTTGCGGTGCGGGCCGGTCGACAATCGCCTTGGGGGCGGGCTGAGCTTCGAGCTCCTGGGGTGCGGGCTTCGCGTCGAGCAACTTGGGCTCGGCCCGATCGACGATCGCTGCGGGTGTGGGCTTCTGGTCGATTGCCTTGGGCGAACGTTCTTCGGTATTTTCGTTTTCAGCCACAGGGACTTGGGCCGCCTCTTCGGAAGCCTTGAACAATCGTTCGTCGTAGATGGCCAGGGCATGCAGGGCATGGCCCAGCGGGCCGATTTCCCAATCGTGATGCGGCATGCTCAGCAAGATGCCTGAAAGGTAATTGGCGGCCTTGATCATCTGCGTTTTCTTCAGTTCTTCTTCCGGCAGCGAAAAGGCCAGCCATTCGAGGATGTGGCCGGTGGTTTGCAGCCGGCGATCGATATCGGACCGGGCCCCGGGGCCGCACAAACCACTCGGTGCTGAACGAGCCGTCGGAGTTCTGCATGCCGAGCGTGTAGCTGTGGAAATCGTCGGTGTAGATCTTGGCGCGGCGGAATTCGCCGTTGATTGGCTGGCCATGTTGCAAGCGTTTGCGGACGGCATAGCTCATGCCCATCAAGCGGTGCGTGCCGCCGCAGGCCGATCCGTTGATGGGGGATTTGATTTCTTCGTGGATGAGCCGCTGCGATCGACCACTCTTCGCCTGCGGAATTTTCCCATTTCGCGTCGGGATCGAGATAGTGGCTCAACGAGATCAGCTTGAACGTCAACTCCATGCCCAACTGGCAACCGAGCTTCTCCGACTCGATCAGGTCGGCAATGGTGAACTGTTTGCCTCCGACCAGCATGGGATACGTCGTGGCCAATCGCGATTGGGCGACGATGGCCAGGAACTGGCCGGGATGACCTTGCACGCCTACGCCTTTCGAGGCCTCGACGTGGCCGCGATCAACGTAGAACAATTGTTGCCCTTTGCAGGGGTAGTTGTAGCACAGGCAACCAATGGAATTGAGCGCCGGGCCGGTAGGGCCATTATTGCGGACTTCAGAATTGACGCCATACGCGATGATGGCGTGCATCAACTCCCAGGTGTTGTTGTCGCGGGTATTGAGCCGCGGCGTGTGGTACACGGCCAACGCGCGGCGAACTTTGATCTTCAGCGTCTCGAGCGCTGGCGGAAGCGGCGCCAGCAAATTGACCGGCTGCGCCGCGCAACTTGCAGATTCTCTTCAAACTCGCCAGCACAAGCCGGGCCGACACCCCACGGCCCTATAGCCGAGGGTAGCCATCCCGAAAGGATCATGACGCCGCCGACGCACGCAGAGAAGACAGAGTTACGCAACATTCAATACCTTCTCTCACCAAGGGAACCACGACCTGGGCCGGCGGATCTGGCTGGTATGCGGGTGTCGCCGATTGCTTTCGCTGCGGATGGCGCCAGCGGTCTGGGTTGTTCACCAAAGTGCTCGTTGCCAGGGCAGGTCGTTTGCGGGAGAAAAACGGGAACCCGCGTGCGACGCGTCCGAGCACTTGTCCGAATAGTGGTATGGTATCGGTTGTCCGATGTCTCAAATTGATAGAAGCGCGGTTTATTTTGACGAGCTACGCCACGTTCGAACCTGGGCTTTAATAGAAGCTTAGGTAAACGGAAAATCCAGCGGTGCCGACGGGCTGCGCACTGGAAAAGTTGCCGGAATTCGCAGACTGGGCAATCGCCGTGAAGGGGGGGCGTCGCGGGTAAGCACCGTTGTCGCGGCGTGCTGTCGGCAGCAGCGGGACTGTCAATGCAGCGCGCTCGCTGCATGCCTGGCCTGGCGGCAATCAGAACAAGTTCTTGATTTTGCTCGCGACCGTAGGCTCGGCCGGATTGTTGCCTTTGACGTATTCGCGCCAGGTGTTGATGTTGTCGTCGTAATTCTTGCCGGTCGTTTTGCGCAAGGATTGGACCGCCCGGTATTGCATCGCCGGGTCATTGCTATCCAGGGCAGTTCCCAAGGCGGCGATGACCGCTGGATCGTCCTTGAATTCGCCCAAGGCCCGGGCGGCAGCGATGCGAACGTCGATTTCCGTATCGCTCGTGAGCACTTCCATCAACAGCTTGGCGCCATCAGGCGGCTTGTGCTTGCCGACCGTCTCGCAGCAGATGATCCGCACGTCGCGGTCGGAATCCTTGAGTCCGGCGGTGAGCATTGCCGTGGCGGCCGGCTGGGGAAATGCTCCCAGCGTTTGCAGCAGCCTGGATGCGCATTTGCGCGATCTCTTCTTTCTGCAATTGCAGGACGAGATCCTCCACCACCTTCTCTTGCTCGGCGGGAGGCATTTTCGGTGCCTGCTCGACGAGCTCTTTCAGCTTCTTCTGGCGGTCGATCGGCGATTCGACAACGGGCCCCACTTGGGGCTCTTCTTTCTTCTTTTTCCAGAAGGCGAGCTTCTCGAGATCGCCGCCGGCTGGCGCAGCCTTGGCCAGCCACGAGCCCGAGGCAGACAATCAGCCCTAGCCAGGAGTTTTTGCAGGCTCCACGCATGCGGTTGTCAGCTTGGATGTTTTGTGCAGGTAGAAGAAGTGTGCCGATAGGCGGCGGGAGTATACTCGCGTCCGGCATTTCACGCCAAGACGTTCTGGGGGCATTTTTACCAGCAAAATCGTCGCCGGTTGCTGGCTACTAGCTTGGCTGTTCGCCAAACGGCGTTGACCGGAGAAAAATGGCCTTCTAAGCTGGCCCGCACCGGGGGGGCGTCATGATTTTCACAGTCCGAGCCGTACGAAAGCCGCCGGGGGTAGTACACTAAAGAGTGCCGCCTGACAGTTGCCCGGGGGCCTCTGCCAGGGTTTCGCCCCACCCTTTTGCATCCATCGCCATGCCTTGCCGATCGCCGTTCCTGGTTGCCGCGTGCCAATTCCTGGCGGTCGTAGGACTCGCCGGCGGGACCGGTGCGTATGCTTTGGACCATGTGGTCTGGAAGCACGACGGACGGCAATCGACCGCCGACGGCCAGTTGCTCACCAGGACGCAGGACGGCGGAATGTACCTGCAAGGAACCGATGGCTCGCTGTTGGGCATCCCGGCCGATGAGCTCGTCAAGCATACCACCGACGAAGAGCCTTTCGCTCCCTTGGACCGGGCTGAGCTGAGCAAACGCCTGCTGGCGGAATTGCCCGCCGGCTTCGAGATCTACACGACGCAGAACTATCTGATTTGTCACAATACGTCGAAGGCCTATGCCCAGTGGTGCGGGGCCTTGTTCGAACAATTGTATCGGGCCTTTACCAACTATTGGTCGCGGAAAGGGCTCGACCTCGAAAAGCCGGAGTTCCCCTTGGTGGCGATCGTGTTTGCCGACAAGGCCTCGTACACGGCCCACGCCTCGAAGGAAGTTGGCGACGCAGTGGCCACGATCATCGGCTACTACAGTCAACAGACCAACCGCGTTACGATGTACGACCTGACGGGCGTCGAGGCCCAGCGCCAGCCGGGCGATCGCCGCACGACGGCGGCCCAGATCAACGAGATGCTGGCTCGGCCCGAGAGCGAACGAACCGTGGCCACGATCGTTCACGAAGCCACGCACCAACTGGCCTTCAATTGCGGTCTGGAAACGCGTTGCGCCGACATTCCGTTGTGGGTCAGCGAGGGCGTGGCCATGTACTTCGAAACGCCCGACCTGCAAAAGCAGAACGGCTGGAACAACATCGGCGGCGTGAATCGTTATCAACTGGCGGCGCTGCGAGATTTCGTGCGTCGCCGCGAGGCCGGCTCTCTGAAAACGCTGTTGGCCGACGACAGCCGGCTGCAAACCTCTCGGCTGGCTTTGGACGCGTACGCCGAGAGTTGGGCCTTGAACTATTTTCTCATCCGCCAGCGGCCCAAACAGTACCTGGAGTACATCAAGCTGCTGAGCAAGAAACCCCGCTTTGGACGCGATGACCCGACGATCCGGCTACGCGAGTTCCAGCAGATCTTCGGCGAGAACCTGCAGCAGCTCGACACCGAGTTTCTTCGTTATATGAGCAAGGTCCGCTGAGCCCCTGGGCGCCGCACCGGCGGGGCCATTCGTCGTTCTCTCGGCGCGCGGCCGGCGCTAGCACCGCGAGTCCGTGCTGGCCCCCGATTTCATGCTGCCGTTGATCGTCGGCCATCCGTTCGTACAATGCGGGGCATGATTGCGGTCCGCATCGCGGGCTGGTAATGCCCACGAGCTTGTCCTGGAGAATGGCATCATGCCGAGCGTGCAGATTGTGACGCCATGGTTGTGCGTCGCCCGTAGCGTGCGTTGGACGTCAGTTCTGATGATGCTTGGTGGTTTATCGCTTGCGGCTCGCCCGGCATTCGGCGCCGACGAACCTTCGTCCGGCCAGGCTAAGGCTGCGCAGAAGTTCGTCTACATCGGCACCTACGTGAATCAGATCAACAGCATGAGCCTGAAGGATGAGAAGGTCCAAGTCGACTTCCACATCTGGTTCCGCTGGAAAGGCGACGATCTGAAACCGTTGGAAACGTTCGATCTGACCAACGGCGACGTGGATGCCAAGCAAGACATCTACCAGGCCACCAGCGGCGGCTTTCATTACGCGGTCTGCCGCTGTCAGGCCACGATACAAAAGCAATGGAACGTCCGGGATTTCCCGCTCGACGATCACGAATTGACCATTGAGATCGAAGACACCGACCAGGAAGAGGAAAAGCTCAAGTACCTTGCTGACAACGAGAACTGCAATATCAGCCCCGACGCCCGGGTTCCCGGTTGGGATCTTACGCATGGCGACGCGGTCGTGATTTCGCACCGCTCGAACACCAACTTACGGCGACATCGATCTGCCGAGTGGCCATGAGTCGAACTGGTCGCGTTACATCTACACGGTCCACATGACGCGCACCGGCTACGGCTATTTCGGCAAACTGTTCACCGGCCTGTTCATTGCCGTCGGGATCAGCCTGATCGGCATGTTGACCAGCCCTGAAGAACTCGACTCGAAGTTTGCCTTGAGCGTCGGCGCCATGTTTGCCGCCGTGGCCAGCGAGTACCTGGTGACCGCCAGCCTGCCCGATTCGAATATCCTGACGATGGCCGATAAGCTGCACATTCTCAGCTTCTTGTTCATCTTCCTGACGCTGGCTCCAGGCCACGCTGGCGCACAAGATTTTCGCTTCCGGCCGCGAAGCGACCGCCAAATGGCTCGATCGGGTTGCGTTTTTCGCTGCTCGCGCGGGCTACGTCGGCCTGGTGTCGGCAGTGGTCATCTGGAAACAATAACCGCTTCACGGAATAACAAAACTCGAATAACGAAATTCGAATGAAACCCCAATGACCAGAATTCGAGCATTCGAGTTTTGAACATTCATTCGAATTTCCCGCGCACTACTTCCTAAGGAGTTTGACATGTCTTCACGGCCCGCCGCCCGCATCCCACCGCTTGCCTTCGCGCCGCAGATTTCTCCAGACATCCACGGCGGCGCTGATCGGCTCGGGCCTGGCCGGCAACCTTTCGATAGCCCGCGCGGCGCATGCCGCCGGTTCGGACGAATTGCGTGTGGGTCTGATCGGCTGCGGCGGCCGCGGCACCGGCGCGGCCGTGCAGGCGTTGAATGCCGACAAGCACGTGAAGCTCACCGCCCTGGGCGACGTCTTCCCCGACCGGCTCGAAGCCAGCCTGGCCAATCTGCGTAAGCAATTCGAGATGTCGCCCGACCGCGTGGCCGTCCGCGCGGACCATTGCTTCACCGGCTTCGACGCCTACCAGAAGGTATTGGCCACGGACATTGATGTGGCCATTTTGGCTACGCCGCCGCACTTTCGTCCGGCCCATCTGAAAGCGGCCATCGAGGCCGGCAAACACGTCTTCGCCGAGAAGCCGGTGGCGGTCGATGCCCCCGGCGTGCGCAGCGTGCTGGCCAGCGTCGACGAGGCCAAACGTCGGGGCCTGTCGGTGGTTTCCGGTCTGTGCTACCGCTACGACGCGCCTAAAAAGGAGATCATTTCGCGCATCCATGACGGCGCGATCGGCAAGGTCGTGGCCATGCACGTCAGTTACGACACCGGCTCGCTCTGGATGCATCCTCGCAAGGAAGAGTGGAGCGACATGGAGTGGCAACTGCGCAACTGGCTCTACTTCACCTGGCTATCGGGCGATCACAACGTCGAGCAGCACGTTCACAGCCTGGACAAGGCGGCCTGGGTGATGCGCGACGAACCGCCGGTGAAAGCCATCGGCGTCGGCGGCCGGCAGGTCCGCACCGGGGCCGAGTTCGGCCACATCTTCGACCACCATGCCGTAGTCTACGAATACGCCGACGGCACGCGAGCTGTTCGCCTTCTGCCGCCAGCAAGCCGGCTGCGCGATCGACGTTTCGGACTACATCCTCGGCACCAAGGGGACGGCCGATCTGATGCGGCACACGATCAGCGGCGAAACCGAATGGCGCTATCGCGGCGCCAAGCCCAACATGTACCAGAGCGAGCACGACGCGCTGTTCGCCGGCATCCGCTCGGGCGTGCCGATCAACAACGGCGAGTACATGACCCGCAGCACGATGCTGGCCATCCTGGGCCGAATGGTAAGTTACACGGGCCAATCGATCAGTTGGCAGGATGCGCTCAATTCGAGCGAAGACCTGACGCCGGCCAAGTACGAGTTCGGCCCGCTCCCCGTCGCGCCGGTGGCCCTGCCGGGCATCACGGCGTTCGTGTGAAGGGGCAGTGGTACTGCCGCACGCGTCACTGCGGTTAGGACGCCATCCCGGCGTCTCTCATGCGCCGCCAAAATGCGAGTTCGACGGCGTAGTGCTTGGATTTCCTGCCTAAGACCACAACCTCCTCTGGCGTCCCAGATTTGACGAAAAAGTCGATCGCCGTCTGGATTGAACCCTCGTCGTAGCCGTCGATTTTGCGCCAATCGCCCGATGCCGCCACTTCGCGAGTCAATACGAAGCACTCTTCCTCATTGCGACGGATAAGCTTAGCGGGGATCGTGCCGCGGACTTCGAGCGAAGTAAACCAGGCATCACGAATGTCGAGCGCCCAGTCGACTGAAGCGTAGAATGCTTGATTGGCGCGATCGAACCCCGCATTTCGGCCGTAGTCGTCGAACGTTAGAAAGCGGTTAAGAATGATCGTTCCGCAGTGCCCTTTCAACACAACGTGTCGGAGTGCGCAAGCGTCAAGAATGATGTGGTGCCGTCCTGTTTTTGCTCCTTCGACCATCACTTCGTCGAACACCGCGCCCATGCCATAGAATGACCCGAGCCTGCAACCAATCGCGCGGATCTTTCTTGCGGTCGAGCGGTGTTCCACGGATCCTCGCGTGATCACTCCGCCCCGAATGGTGCATTGGTTGAATTCGAGGTTTTCGTAAGTCTCGCTTTGAGTAGCCTGAAACCCAGGCGGTAGCCGCTCAATCGGCCCGAGTTGCTTCGGACAGCTTTCTTCGTTTACTTCGCAATTCCTAAGTCGTTTCATGGATTCGGCCGATCCTGCGAAGGTTCTCTAGCTGCGAACGCCAAGCTCAGCGGTCTAATTTCTCCAGCCAATCGACGACCTGTAATTCTGCAATCTGCGATTGCATCAACTTGAAGTCAGCATCGTGGCTGACAACGACCACGTCGTGAACGATCGCCGTCGCTGCGATCATCAGGTCGAGCGCAGCGAACGCGCCGCTCAGCCGAGCTCGTAGTTGGCCGAACGCCAGCGGTGGGACATCGGCGAGCAGCCGGTCCACCGAGGCGCCCGTTCGTGCGGATCGCCAAAGGTGAAGCACCACGCATAAAGCTTCGCCACAACGATTTGTGACGTACACAACCGCCCTCCATGTTGCGTAAACTTCGAGAACGTGAGGTCGGGACGCTTGAGGTGGGTGGAAAGAATGTTGGTGTCGAGCAGCAGGCCCATCTCAGCGATCCGCGCGATTTCCGTGGCGCAACTGATCCAGGAAATTGAAAGTTTCTTCGAGCGACTGCGGGTCGTTTGCGAACGCGCCAGCGCTGCGGATGATTCCGGCGTTCGGAACGAAACTGTCTGAACGCTTCTTGTCGATAATCAAGCGAATGCCCAGGGCCTTCCCTAACTCCGTCACACGCTTCCGTGACGCAAGTCGTCGACGACGCGCTTCCGCGACCTGCGAATCGAAGTTGAATTCAGGGGCCGTCAGGTCATTCACTTCCAGCTTGAACAGGTCCTGGGAATCCAACAAGCTGATTGTGCAGACCGAATCCTGGGGCAGGCCCTTCGTCCGTTGCACGATGGCTCGTAACATGCCGACGCCCGTGATTTGTGGATTGGTCATGCACTTGCTCCTTTCATTCTCCCCCCCTGATTGTATGCCGGCTGACAGGGGCGTAACGCCTCGATTTCCCATAAGGAAAGCTTGATCTGTTCGCGGTCGAGGTGTTATACTGCGCGCCCTGCCTGAGAATTGAACGTCCCGCCTTGCTGCCCGCCTATTGGATGGAGGCTTTGACCCATGCTCAGCCTATTCCCGCATGCCCAGCACGATTGTGAAGGCATCCACCGACGTAGTTTCCTGCAGATCGGCGCGCTGGCGGGCTTGGGGTTGTCGCTCCCCGCGTTGTTGCGCAGAAACAGGCCACGGCCAAGGAGGGTCGCACTTCGCGGGACGTGAACTGCATCTCGTTCTGGACCCGCGGCGGCACCAGCCATCACGATACGTTCGATCCCAAGCCCGATGCGGCCGCCAGCGTGCGGGGCGAATTCAAGGTCATCGACACGGCCGTTCCGGGCGTCAAGTTCACCGAGATCTGTCCGAACTTCGCCCGCGAAGCGAAGCGGTTTGCCGTGCTGCGCGGTTGGAATCCGGCCAATGGAAGCCACGGCGCGGCTGATGCGTACGTGATGACCGGCCACAAGCTCAACCCGGCGCTGGTTTATCCCTGCTATGGTTCGATGGTCAGCCATCAGAAAGGTCTGAAGAACGCCGTTCCGTCATTCGTGCAGTTGGGCGACGGCATCGACCATCGCTTTGGCGGCGGCATGCCCGGCTATCTGGGCCACGAATACGGGCCCTTCATGGTGCTTTCCGATCCGAACGAAAAGGAGTTTCGCCGTCCGCGACATTACGCCCCCCAAGGGCGTCGATGCAGGGCGGATCAACCGGCGGCGGACCATGCTCAGCACCGCGATCGACGACATGCAGCAGAAGGCCGACTTGCAACCGGCCGCTTTCCGGGCACTCGACGAGCATTACAAGGCGGCGCTCAACATGATCACCGCGCCCGAAATGAAGACGGCGTTCGAACTCCAGTCGGAGAAGGACAAGCTGCGCGACGCCTACGGCCGCAATCGGTTTGGCCAGTGCTGCTTGTTGGCCCGCCGGCTGATCGAGAAAGGGGCCCGCTTCGTCACCGTCACCGATGAAGGCGGCTGGGACACCCATGCCGACGGCTTCAAGACGCTCAAAGAAAAGCGGATGCCCTATGTCGACCAGGCCCTGCCGCAATTGTTCGTCGACCTCGACCAGCGCGGGTTGTTGGACAACACGCTGGTGGTCTGGCTGACGGATTTCGGCCGGACGCCGAAGATCAACTCCGCCTCGGGCCGCGATCATTGGGCCAGCGCCGGTTTCGCCATGATGGCCGGCGCCGGCGTGCCGGGCGGCTCGATTCTCGGCCGCACCGACGAAGAAGGGGGCTCCGTCGTGGACGACGAGTATCGCACCGAGGACATTGCTGCCACGATCTATTCCAAGCTCGGCATTCCGCTCGATTTGATCACGACCACGCCAGATGGCCGGCCGATTCGCCTGAACGAAGGCCGACCGATCCGCGAGTGGATGTGAGCACGGTCTCACTTCTCGGCAACGCTCTTGGGGACGCTGCTCTTCGGAGCTACCGTCACGAACAACGGTTCGGACGCATAGCTCATCTTGATCACGAAGTTGATCGAGACGTGCGCCTGGACGGGCACTACCTGCCGCGTCGCCGGTTTGGCGTCTGGGGCGGCCACGAGCGTGATGTAGCCGGCCGTTTGATCGCCGGCGAGCAGTAGTTTGCTGTGCTTCTCGTCGATCGTTACGCCCGGCGGCAGGCTGTTGCCGTAGATCGTGCCCAGGTGGCGGCAGATGCAATCCAGCGAGACGTTCTTGTTGAAGCCGGCCGCCCGCTGGATCGCAACCTCGATCTTTCTGCGACCCGCCCGGTTTGAGCGTAATCTCCGTCGGCTTGATCGCGCACGGCGCGAATATCGAATTGCTCACCGACCGAGACCGTGCACATGTCGACCGGGTAGAGCAACCGGCTGCCGCCCGGCACGTTAACCTCTTGCCAGGGGAGCGCCACGGCCGATATTGCTCGGCGCATCGTTTCCTGTCGATGCCGCCGTGCCGATCACGCGTACGTTCACGGCCTGCATCTTCGCGTGCTTATCAGCTTCGAAGACGATGCAGCCATCCTTTTCGCCGGTCAGGATCCGGCCCGCGGTAGCCTTGATCCCGGGAGGCAAGCCTTCGACCGCCAGTTGGATTTCGCCGGCGAAGCCGTTCCGGGCCATGACGCGCACGAACAGCGCCGCTGCGCCGCCGGGCGCCAGCACCGCTTTGTCGCCGTCGATCTCCAGCCAGAAATCCGGCTGGCTGCGGGTCACGGACAGGAAGTACACGAACGCCGGTCCGCCGCGTCGTTGCAGGTCGCGCAACTCCAGGATGTATACGACCGTCGGCCGGCGCGATCCAGTTCTCGACCAGGCAGTCGGAGGAAAGCATGCGGTGACGCGTAAAGTCGTCGCTCTCCAGCAGTCGCGAGCCTTTTTCGTTCAAGATGGTCACAGATCGGGTCGAGTGCCGACTGGTGGCGGCGAGCCAGCACTTCAATCGAGAAGCGATCTCCCTTTTTCGCCTCCAGTGCGTAATAGTCGCTCTGGTCCCGGGCGGCGATCCGGCCATTGACGCCCGACGGAACCGCGATCTTCTGGGCCTCGGCCGGCGTGTGGTTATTGTTCGCGGCAGTCACCAGCGGCAACCGGCTGACGACAACTGGGACGGGATTCGTGGGCTTCCCGGCCAGCAGCGGCGCTTGCCAACTCGGCCCATTGGCATTTCTCGCGGGACGTTGAGCAAGACGGTCGGGTTCCGTGGCAGGTTGAAACCGATCAGTTCCAGCGGAGTCGTTTCCCCGGGCGCGACCGCCAGGGGAAAGACGTTCGTCACAAAGGGACGATCATTGATCTCGACCACATACTGCCAATACTCGTTTCCCTGGTAGCGGACGTCGCGGATTTCCAGGTAATACTCGCCTTCGGCAGCGAAGGTGTACTGCAACAAGGGATCCGCAAAGAAATAGTTGTCCGACATCGCCAACACGCTCCCCTTGCGATTGCGCAGCGTGATGATCGGGTCGACATGGCGTTTCATGTCGTGAATCTTGTCCTGGCAGCGCACGGCACGGATGTGAAAAACCAGCGAAGTTCCACGGGAAACCTTGAGTTTGTAATAGTCGACGTCCTCGGGCGTCTCGAATGGCGCCGCACAGGGCCGCAGGCCACTCGATGGGCTGCGCCTGCGCGAGCATATCGTTCGTCCCTCTTTCGACTACGACCGAGTCGCGCACGAGCACCAGTTGCCCCAGAGTCGAGGCTCCGTGCGGCGTGGCAATGCGAAAATCGTACGTCCCGGCGAGCACGCTTGCGTCGACCTTGAACTTTAGGTTCAACTTCTGAACGGGCGGTTGGGCGTCCTTGTCGGGCACGACTTCCCCAGTCACGCCGCGGGCATTCACGATAACTTCAAACGCGCCGGTCATGTCGTAGCGCGAGTCGACGACGTGCGTCGAGCTATGCCCGATTTGCGCCGCCAGTGGGCTGCAATCCATCAGCATCGGATAGCAGGTGGGGTCAATTTCCTTGGTCTCGACCTTGGCCTGAGCATAGGCTTGGGACGGTGCGAGCACACGGAGTGCCAGCAGCAAACAAGCGGCAATGGTCGCGATACGTTTCATGGCAAACCAGGAGGGGCAAGCGAGGAAGCGAGCGTCAACGGACGAAAAGAAACTGCTTGGAGTTCATCAACGACCACAGCAGATCTTCGTAGAAAACCTGCTCATTGGGGCTGTCACGCAGCAACTTCCGGCAGGTGTCGAACTCCCGAGCGGTCGGATAACGCGACAGTGCGACCAGGTACAATTCGCGCACGCGGTCATCGAACGACGTCTTGCCGGCCAGCAACTGCGCCATGCGCCCTGCTTGTCGGCAATCTTTTCGGCCAGTGTGTCGCCATTGAGTGTGTGCAGCGCCTGCGATAGGTTCTCGTCGCCGATTCGTTCGCACTCGCACACGCTGGCCCGACGTGGCTTGCCGAACGTGGTCAGGAAGTAGTTCGGATATTCTGCATCGGGCAGTTCGATGGCCCGCGTGCCCAGCGGCATGTTCTTGAATTTCGTGCGTCCGCCGGTCACCCGATCGACGGCGTCCAGCAGCGGCTCGGCCGGAATGCGCTTTACCGCGTAATGGCTGTAAAACTGGCTGTCGCTGGCGTTCGATTCGGTGGGCTGCGAGTCCAGTTGGTAGAGCCGTGAGTTCATGATCGTGCGCAACAGGTGTTTGACGTCGAAGCCGCTGGCGGCGAAATCCTTGGCCAGCGCGTCCAACAGCGCGCGATTGCTGGCCGGGTTCGTGGCGCGCATGTCGTCGATCGGTTCGACCAGCCCACGACCCAGCATGTAGGCGAAGTAGCGGTTGACGATGTTGCGGGCGAAGAACGGGTTGTCTTGCGCCGTCAGCCACTGGGCCAGCGCCACGCGGCGATCGGGGCCTTCGGCTGCGGGATGCGCCGTCAAGCGGCGTGGGCGCCATGACCTTGCTGGTTTTCGGATGACGCACGTCGCCCGAAGATTTGACCACCACGATTTGCTCGCGGCCGAACACGCCGAACTCCATGCTGATCTTCGTGCCCACGCGGGCAAAATTGGCCGCAAAGCCGTAATAGTCGTCCTGGCTGTACTTCTCGAACGGATGGTGGTGGCATTTGGCGCAGGTCAGCCGCACGCCCAGGAACAACTGGCTCGTGGTCTCCGCCAGATCCAGAGGGTTGTTGGCCACGCGGTAGAAATTTGCCGGACCGTTGCAAGTAGATCGAGCCCTGGGCCGTGATCAACTCGCGAACGAACTCGTCAAACGGCTTGTTGACTGCGCAACGACTCCTTGATCCAGTTGTGCAGGGCCCACATGCCCTGCTCGCCGAGCGTGAGGCTGGTCGAGCGGATCAGGTCGGCCCACTTGATCGACCAGTAGGCAGCGTAATCGTTGTTGTGGATGTCCTGGGCCGGATCGCCCGTGAGCCCCAGCAACCGGTCGATCAGTTGGCGGCGTTTGTCGTTGTCGGTCGAGGCCAGAAAGGCCTTGGTCTCTTCGATGGTCGGCAAGGTGCCGACGCGAGTCGAGGAAGGCCCGGCGCAGGAACATGCTGTCGTCGCACACCGGCGAAGGGCGTGATGCCCAGCTCGCGGAACTTGGCCGCGGCCAGTTCGTCGACGTAGTTGTTGTTCTTCCAGTCGGCCAGGTCGACCCGATCGGCATACGGCACCACGACCTGGCAGATTTCCGCCTGGCCTTCGAACCGCACCATGACCGCGCCCTGGCCGCGTCCCACGGTATGGCACAGCCCGTCGGGCGCGACGGTTACCACGGATTCGTCCATGCTGTCGAACTTGGCCCAAGCCGTCACGTCGCGCGTGCGGCCATCGCTGTAGGTGGCTTCGACGCGTAATTGCTGCTGCTCCCCCTCGGTCGCAATGCGACGCGGCGGAACGACACGAATGGTCTGAACATGGCGATCGCCGGCCTGCGGGCCGGGCGCCCCGGCGACCAGCCAGGCTCGGATAATCTGGTAGGCGACCGAACCGGTGGTCAGGCGTCGGTTGCCGCCATGTGGAATGGTGAGCGTTGGCTTGAGCAGCACCAGGCTTTTGTCCGGCTCGGCCAGGTTGGCGCGGCGGCCTTGGCGGTCGCGCACGATCGCAGCGTAGTCTTCGTCCGGAGCGTAACCGAACACCGACAGTTTGAATCCGCCTTTGCCGTGTTGACTGGCATGGCAGGCCGCGGCGTTGCAGCCGGCATGGCTCAGGATCGGCACGACATCTTCGGCAAAGCTGACCCGCGGCTGGGCCTCGACGCCCGTAACCTCGACGGCGACGGTCTGTGGTGAGGGCTCACCCGCCAACTGAACGGTGATGGTGGCCTGACCATTGCCTTGAGCCAGCAACCGGCCGTTCTTGTCAACCGTTACGATCTTGGGGTTCGACGAGGCGTACGTGGCTCGGTGCGTGCGGTCCGTCAGCCGTTCTTCTGCCGCGGCGGTGTAGGGGATCTTGTTCGGTACATTGGCCCGCACCAGGAGTTGCGCCTGGGCAAAGTTGCCTTCCAGTTTGACCGTTGGGGGCGTGACGCTGAAACCCACGGCCCACGCAGCGCCAGGCAAGTAGCCCCAACCGACAGCGACGGACACCAAGATCAACCCGCGGAACCAGCCGAGCGAACGTCGAGCGTTGGACATGGCGCAGCCTCGAACGATGCGAGAAGGAAGGATAATCAAGCACTGGCGAGACGATTGGCAGGGCGGGGGAACTGGGCCCCCGGTTGCGGCGAGCTTCTTTCAGGCGAGTAAACGCATCAGCGCAGGATTATAAGACATCGCCCGGCCGAATGCCAAGAGTTTTGGGACGTTCCCTCGTCCTCGGGGGCCTCGTCGGCACACCAGGACGCTCGCGAATCTGGCCCGCGTTCACCCGGCCCGCAGCGCTTCTTCGACGCGGCGGATCGCTTCTTCGACCTTGCACGAACGGTCGGATACGGCCAGCGGCGCGCCGTCGGCCATCCAGCGATTGACTCGCTTCTGCGCCGAGATAACCGTGGTGTGGCTGCGGCGGCCGAAATACTGGCCGATTTCGCTCAAGGCAGCTCGCGTGTGCTTCCGCGCCAACCACATGGCCAACATGCGCGGGTGATCGACCAGCTTTCCTTTGCGCCCCGATTGCAAGCTCGACGGTTCCAGGCCGAACACGTCGCAGACGGCGGCCTCGATGTCGGGCAGCCGCACGGCCCGGGCTTGGGAGCGGATCAGCTCGCTCAAGGAATCTTCCGCCAAGGCCAACGTCACCGGCCGGCCATGGGCCAGGCTGGCGGCCTGCAACTGGTTCAAGGCTCCGCACAAAGCTCGAGCGTGCGTGTCGATGTTGGCAGCTACGAATTCCTGCACGTCGGCCGGCACGTCCACCGCGAGCGTTGCACTGAGTTGCCGGACGATGCCGCGCCGCGTCTCGAAATCGGGCGGCTCAATCGCGCAAGTGAGTCCGCCTTGCAGCCGGGCGACCAGTTCCGGCCCGAGTTCCCGCAGCGCGCCGGCGCGCGGTCGGCTGCGAACACCAGTTGCCGCCCTTCGCGTTGCAGCGTGTCGATCGTGTGCTGCAGTTCCATCAGCGTGGCCCGCTTGCCGGCGAAGAAATGCAAATCGTCGACGATCAGCAACTCGACGCCGCGGTACTTGCGGCGAAAGTTGGGGAGTCCGCTGCCGTGCAAGGCTTCGAGGAAATAGGTGGTGAACTGTTCGGCCGAAAGATACACGGCGTGCAAGGCAGGCTGGGCCTTCTTCGCGGCAATCCAGATGCCTTCTAGCAAGTGCGTCTTGCCCGCGCCGGTCGGGCCGTGAACCAGCAGGGGTGACGTGGCTCCCAGCCGCGAGACGACGGCCTGAGCCGAGAGATGCGCCAGGCGATTGCCGGCGCCGACGACGAACGTATCGAGCGAGGCGAAGCGACGCCGCGAGCTGTTCTTTTCCGTGGCGCTCTTGTCGGCGGCTCCGACGCTGCCTGGCGCTGGCCGGAACAATCGGGTGGTGTCGGTTTTGACGGTTCCTGCGTTTGCAGGATCAGCGACTCGTTCGGCGGCCGATCTGCGGGGGCTGGCCGCGGTCGCCAACAGCGGATCGATATGGAACGAGACGGGCACCGGCCGGCCGAGAGTTTCGCAACAAGCCGCTTCGATTTCGCGGCGAAAATTGTTCCGCAACCACTCCTGCAGGAACTGGTTGGGAACCCCCACGGTCAATGCGCCCGAGGACAGTGACAATCGCGTATTGGCGCCAAACCAAAGCTCGAAGCGTTCCGCCCCGACCTTGTCTGCCAATGCGATCCGTAGCGCCGACACGATCTCCGTATCGTCCTTGATCACGTCCTGTGGTCCCTTTATCCTCAGCGCGCAGTTTCCTCGCCCGTGAGCCGCAGCGTCTTGGCGGCCCCCGGTCTTTGACCTGGTCAGAATCAGCCCTGAACATCAAAGCGAACGAGGTGTGACCGGGAAAGCGTCGATGCCTTGCCGGCTCCGTTGAATGTCACCCGAGGTGTGGATTGTACGACTGCTAGCATCCCTGTCAAAGCGTTTCGTACCGGGGTCGCCGGGGCCGTTTGAGGTGACAAAAAAATGGGCCGCTTTTCCCCGTCGAATCACGCGCGTCAAGTACCCGCGCCGCGAGAATTTTTTTTTCGATTCGGCCTGCTCGCGACCGTGGAAAAAATGTCGACACAAACCGACGGCCAACTGAAGCTTGTTCTGCTCCGTGCCGCAAGTGCTTGTCGGCCAGACCGTTTGGAACGATTGCTTGGGGCCGAGCGAAAAAGCGCGACGAGAACCGATTCGTTAATTTGCTTTTTGCGAGTCGCCGGATTTCACTCCGGCGGCAAGCACGTGCAACAGCGCCTGCGATGTTCCCAGGCGGTGAATCCGGCAGACTCATACATCTGGATCGCGGGCTCGTTGCGGGTGTCGACCGCCAGCAAGATTCGTGAGCGCCCGCGAGCCCGCGCCAGCCATTGGCGCGACGCACGATTTCCAGTCCCAGACCGCGTCCGCGTGCCGTCCGCACGATGCCGACGTAGACCAGTTCCCACTGCGAAACTTCGGGATGATTGGCCAGCAGCAGGCAGCCAATATCGGACTCTTCCTGACGCACGATCAGCCATAATGCCGGGTCGAACTCCCCAATAGCACGGTATTCGGTCAGCAGGTCGGTCGTGTTGCGAATCTCGCTCAGGCCGGGGCAATCGAGCGTTTCCTCGAATGTCTGCTCAATGACGTGTTTCAGCCGGGAAAGATTGGCGTCGCAGGACGGCTCGTACGTCAGGCCCGAGACGGGCTCTGCCGAGGGCCATTGCTGTGGCAGGCTCACCAGGTATCGCAGGTCGGCCATGTGCCGAAAGCCGGCGGCCGTGAAGCGTTGGAAATCGTCCTCGTCCTGGGGCCGCAGCAACGCCTGAGCGATTTTCAACCCTTGAGCATTGAACAGGTCCAGCAGCCCGTTGAGAAGGGCGTTGGCGGTTTCAGGTGGTTCACCCTCCTGCAGTCGTGGCGGCCAGACCGCGGCCGAGCAGCCGGGCTGGATCTGTCCCCAAACGGCTCCGACCAGCCGGTCGCCCCGCCAGGCTCCCAGCAGCCCGTCCAGGGCCCCGTTTGCGGCGTCGGGCGACCGGGTTAACTCACTAATCTGCTGAGCCCGCTGGGCCGGCGTCATCTGCGGTCCGAAGACGACGTTCAGCGCCTCGCCCTGCTGTTCGGGATGGACTACGGCAATGCGGACTTCGGTCATAAAGCAGTAGGCAGAGGGCATTAGGCAGTAGGCAGTCAATAAACGCCGGTTCAAGCAAAGGCAAACCGGAGTGTCTCGATCACCGTGGAAATCGAGCCCCTGACGAATCGGTTGGATTATACTAAAAGCCTGGCGGCACCGATTGCCCAATCTGATTGCCGATAGCCTTCTGCCTTCACTTAACCGCCCTCAGGTGCATTATGCGTAGCCTTGTTGTTTCCGTGCTGGCGGCTCAGGTCGTTCTACTGGCCGCGCAGTTTGCCAGCGCTCAGACCGCTTTTGAACAGCTCGAACAACAGGTCCGCAGTGCCGTCGGCCAACCGGCGGCCGGTCAGGTTCCCGCAGGGCAACCTGCCGCGGCGCAAGAGCCCGGCTACCTGGGGCTGATTGCCGACGATCGCCAAACCTCGGGCAAAGGGATCCGCGTGATGGAAATCGTTTCCGGCGGGCCGGCCGAACAAGCCGGTCTGAAAACGGGCGACCTGATCACCGGCGTCAACAACCAGGCGGTCCACTCGATGGATGATTTCGCCCGGACCATGAGCACCGCGCCGGCCGCCGCCAAGCTTTCGTTCGAGATTCAGCGCGACGGGGCGACGCAAGCGATCGACGCCGTCTTGAGCAAGCGCCGCCGCCCGACCAGCGGCGCTTTCAGCAATTCGGTCAGATACCGGAAACGGTCTCGGCGCCTCCGGCCGAAACGCGCCCGGCCGAGGCGCGGCCGGGATTGTTGGGCGTGCGGATCGCGCCGGTCACGGCCGAGATGCAGCAGGCCCTGCGTCTGCCGTCGTTGGCCGGGGCATTGATCGTCTCTGTTGTGCAAGGCACGCCGGCCGACAAGGCGGGCATTCAGCCCGGCGCCACCGTGGTCGCGGTCGACGGCAAACCCGTCGAGCGCCCCGGCGATCTGACGCGTGCGGTCATCGAAGCCGGACCTGGCCGCCAGATCAAGTTGAGCTTTTACCAGCAAGGCGCTCTCGTCGAGCGGCAGGTGACGCTCGATGCGCCGGCCGTTGTCGCCGCGGGCCCGGCTGTGATGCCTCCGTTGGCCGAGCCCTCGCCGCCGATCGCAATTGCGCCGGCGAATTCCGACGACCGCATCCAGCAGCTTCAGCAGCGCGTCGAGGAGTTGGAGCGCAAAGTCCGCGATTTGGAGCAGACGCTCAAGAGCAACGCCTCGCCGGCCGCGAAAACGGAGACCTGAGCTTGCCGGCCGAGCCCCCTGCGGCCCGCGGCGCGGGTGCGTTGAAGGCGCCCGACTCGGCAGGTTGTTCTCGGCTGCGGGAGTGGTAGGATGAATCGCGGTGGAGTTCGACTCCAGGGTGAATTATGGCGGGAACTTGCGAGCAATTCGCGCAAGCGGTCGTGACGGCGGGCATGCTCTCGGCCGACGCGGTGCAAACGTTTTGGGCGTCGCTGCCGGGAACTGGCCGCCCGACGACGGCCGACGCCTTCGCCGCGGCGCTCGTCAAGGCGGGCCGCATCACGCCGCACCAGGCCCGGCATGTGTTGGCTTCGTTGGCGGGGCCGTCTTACGGCCCCTCGATTTCTACGCCACCTGGCGTTCCACGGCCGGCAGCGATCCTTCCGGGGAGTTCCAGCACGGCCATGCCGGTTCAAGCGCCGGTCGTTCTAATGGCCCCGCCCCAACGAGAGAATCTGGCGATCAAGCTTCTGGGGGGAATTTTCGCGACGATCGTGGCCCCGCTGTTGGTGACGCTCGTTGTGAATCGACTGTCTGCGCCGCCGGAGCTTCCACCGCAAGCGCCCGCTCCTGGCGCTCGTCGCGCGGGTCGGCGCCGACCAGCGCGCCTGCGGTTGCCAAGATCGAAGCGCCAGTTGCTGTGAGCCAGACGTTGGAGCGATCGCCGGAGCGCAGCCAGCCGATGCCCGTCGAGCCGCGAGTGGCCTCGGTCACGCCGCCGCGCCCGGCGGCAAAAACCGACGAGTCCAAATCCAGCCGTCCGCAGCCGCCGGCAAAGCCTTCCAAACCAAAACCGCTGGGCTGGCCCATCGACGCCAAGAAGGCCGAAGCCGGCCAGAACGAGTGGGCAAAGTTTCTCAAGATTCCCGATACGACCACGAACTCGATCGGGATGAAGCTGGTTCTGATTCCGCCCGGCACGTTTTCGATGGGCAATACGCCGAAGCGGGCGATGCAGGTGGCTCGCGTCCTGAAGAAGGCTTCGGAGTTGGAACGCATCCACGACGAATTGCCGCAGCACCGAGTCAGCTTCAACAAACCGTGGCTCCTGGCCACGACCGAAGTGACGATCGGCCAATTCGGCCGCTTCGTCTCCGCCTCGAATTATCTGACCGAAGCCGAGCAGTCGGCTGCCGCGTCGAAGAGCGATGCGGGGAAACACGCGCCCTCATGGCGTGCGCCCGGTTATGCGGTAGCCGACGATTTTCCCGTGACCCACGTAAGCTGGAACGACGCCGTGGCCTTTTGCAACTGGCTCAGCACGACGGAGAAACTGAAGCCCTGTTACCGCTCGGATGGCAAGGACTCCTGGCGCGCGTGCCAGCCGGCGACGGCTATCGATTGCCAACCGAAGCCGAATGGGAATATGCCTGCCGTGCCGGCACGAGCAGCGAATTCTACTTTGGCGATGATCCGGATCGATTGGACGATCACGGTTGGTTTGCGGCCAACTCCGAGCAGTCTGCCAAAGCCGTGGGGTTGAAGCGGGCCAATGCCTTTGGTTTGCGCGATGTGTACGGCAATGCGCGGGAATGGTGCGACGATTGGTATGCGGCCGATTACTACGCCGAGAGTTCTCCGGTCGACCCTCGCGGTCCGTCGAGCGGAACCTTGCGCGCGACGCGCGGCGGCAGTTGGTACAGTGTCGCGGCCCGCGCCCGCAGTGGCGATCGGGCCGGCGTGGCGCCGACGTTCCACAGCAGCCAATTTGGTTTTCGCGTGCTGCGGCCGCTGTAGCGTGGCACGCCCCGGGGCATCATCATGGGCCCGTTCGATCGGCTGTTGGCTTCATGCCGCAAACGAATCGATCGGTTTGCGCGATGTCGACGCGGCTACCATGCACCGAAGAAAATGACTGGCACCGAACCGATAACGCTACGACTGTCGTTCAAGGAATACCAGAGCAGCTCCTTCGAGTTGCGGTTCCAGCCGGACGAAAGCGACGGCGTTGGTCTTTGGATCGGCTTGCAACTCAAATGGCTCGCCAATAACGTCGAGCTAAAGGCCTACGTTGAGTACAAGTGCCTTGAATCGTTCCGCGTCGAGGTCGAACGTTTTTTCAAGGGAGAGGACGTTGAAGCTCGACTCTACGATACCGATTGCTCGTTCGCGGCTCACTTCGTCCTGGGGCCGAGCCGTCGCGACGTGCAGGTTTCATTATCCATCCAGTCTCATGGGTGCGAGGCTCGTCCTTGCATTGCGCTTCGCGTGACGGACGCGGAGGTCGGCATTGCGGATGTCAACGACCTCGTGCAGGGCGTCTCGCACTGGCTGGCCGTGCGATGACCGAGCCTCGCTGCTAGTCGGCCTTTTTTGGAGCTGCAGCGTGGCTGAGCACCTTGATGATATGCCGGGCCAATGACTCATTGATTTCGCGATGACGCGGAACGGGTTGCGCCACGCCCGTTGCTGGGTTGCGATACCAGTCGTGCTTACCTTCGTGCCGCACGAATTCGCAGCCCAATCCAAGAACTTCGCGGATTAGGTCGGTCCGCTTCATGAAATGATCAGCTCGTCGACCTTCCGGATGCCGGCTATTTGCCCATCGGTCAGGTCGCTGTAGAGATCGCGAAGATGCTCCTTCAGGTCGTCGAGCGTTTCGCCCTGAGTCCAGTAGTCGGGATAGTCGACGAAGTAACCGATCCAGGAACCGTTTTCTTCCCAGTAGGTGTATTTGACCGCCGGCATGGTCGGGCTCCTCCGAGAGTGCAGGAAACAGTTCTACTTCACGTCGAACCGCGTCGACCGGACAGAGGCCCACCGCTGCTCACCGCCGCAGCGTGGCAATGGCGCAAGTGCAGATCGCCGGCCGCGGCCGCGTCACTCCCATTCGATCGTGGCTGGCGGTTTGGAGCTGATGTCGTAAACGACGCGATTGATGCCTTTGACCTCGTTGATGATCCGCGTTGAAATCCGGCCCAACAACTCGTAGGGCAGATGGCTCCAGTCGGCCGTCATGAAATCTTCGGTGCTCACCGCCCGAACGGCAATCGTCTCGTCGTACGTTCGCGCGTCGCCCATGACGCCTACGCTCTGCACCGGCAGCAGCACGGCAAAGGCCTGCTGCGTCTGCCGATACAAGCCGGCCGCCTTGATCTCTTGGACCACGATGGCATCGGCGTCGCGCAGCCGGTCGAGCCGGTCCTTGCGTCACTTCGCCCAGGCAGCGCACGGCCAGGCCCGGACCGGGGAACGGATGACGCCAGACAATTTCGTCGGGCAAGCCGAGTTGCAAGCCGAGCTGGCGGACTTCGTCCTTGAACAGATCGCGCAGCGGCTCGATCAACTTGAAGCACAAATCCTCGGGCAATCCGCCGACGTTGTGGTGCAGCTTGATCGTCGCGGCGGGCCCATCTTTGGCGGCGCCGCTTTCGATCACGTCCGGGTAGAGCGTGCCTTGGGCCAGGAAGTCGGCGCCGTCGATCTTGGCGGCTTCGTCGGCAAAGCACTCGATGAAGGCGTGGCCGATCCGCTTGCGCTTCTCCTGCGGATCGCGCACGCCGGCCAAGGCGGCCAGGAACTTCTCCTCGGCCTTGACGACGTGCAGGTCCGAGCGGAAGTGATTGCTGAACTCCTCGATGACTTTGGCTTCTTCATCTTTGCGCAGCAGCCCGTTGTCGACCAGGATGCAGGAAAGCTGCTCGCCGATCGCCTCGGACAATAGCGCCGCCACGACCGACGAATCGACGCCGCCCGACAGGCCGCAGATCACGCGGCGGTCGCCGACGGTCTCGCGAATGCTGAATGACCGTCTCCTTGGCGAAATCGCTCATCTGCCACGAGCCGCGGCAATGGCAGACGTTTCGCAAGAAGTTGGACAGGATCCGCGCGCCTTGCGGCGTGTGGGTTACTTCCGGATGAAACTGCAGGCCGTAGATCGGCAGCCGCTGGTGCTTGACGGCCGCCACGGGGCAGGTCGACGTCTTGGCCAGGGAATCGAATTCCTTCGGCACGGCCGACACCTGATCGCCGTGGCTCATCCAAACTTCGGTGCTCGTCGGCAGGCCGGCAAACAATTCGCCTGACGTCGTGATCTCGCACTGCGCTCGGCCGTACTCACGGGCCGGGGCGTTGACGACGCGGCCGCCCAGGGCCTCGCAGGCCAATTGCATGCCGTAGCAAATGCCCAGCACGGGAATGCCCAGCCGGAACAGGTCGGGATCGCAGCGCGGCGCACCGTCTTCGTAGACGCTCGCGGGCCCGCCGGAGAGGATGATTCCGGCCGGGGCGATCTCGCGCACCCGTTGGGGAGAAATGTTGTAGCGGACGATATCGCAGTACACATGCTGCTCGCGCACGCGGCGGGCGATGAGCTGCGCGTACTGCGAGCCGAAATCGAGGACGAGCACCTTCTCATCGGCCAGCCGTCGGCCTTCGGAAGGGCGAGTTTCAACGCTCATGGTCATGTCGCGTTTCCTTCAGATCGGCCGCTGCCGATCTTGCGGGTGCGCACGGCTCGCGAGCTGCCGATCAATAAAAAAGGCCCGACGAGCGGGCGGGCAAAGACGGATTATAGGGTCCGTCGCTCCAGGGGGCTAGTAGCCCGAGGCCACGCCGCGGTCGGGGGGCAAGCCCGGGCTCCGCCCCGTTTCATGGTGCCTTGGAAGGGGGGCCGGAAATGAATCGTTGAATAGCCCCACGGGCCTGATTATAGTGGAACCAGACGCCTTAATTCCGCTGGGACGAGGAGCTCGAGGCGGCCCGCACCGCACCAGGTAACTGTGCTGATCCTGCTGACGAACGATGATGGCATCTACGCCCCCGGATTACGGGCGTTGGAGCAGGAGTTGCGCCAGTTGGGCGAGGTGTGCGTGGTCGCTCCGGCCACGGAACAGAGCGGCGTCGGTCATTCGATTACATTTCTCAAACCGCTCGTGGCCCACGAGGTCTTCGAGGGCGAGCGGCGGCGAGGTTGGGCCATCGAAGGCAGCCCGGCCGATTCGGTCAAACTTGGCATTTTCGAGTTCTGCGGCCGGCGGCCCGATCTGGTCGTCAGCGGCATCAACGGCGGCTTGAATGCGGGGATCAACGTCCTCTATTCGGGCACGGTGGCCGCGGCGATCGAAGGGGCGTTTTTCGGGATTACGAGCATCGCGGTCTCGCTGGAATTCGACGAGCACGCCCGGTTCGACCTGGCGGCCCGGCTGGCGCGGCAAGTGATCGAACAGATCCTACGGAACAAAGGCCCGGAGCCGCAGCTTTACAACTTGAACATTCCCACGCGAGCACTCGAGGGGCCGGCCGAGCTGCGCGTCGTGCCGATGGGCGTGCATCATTACGGCGAGGAGTTCGAAAAGCGGGTCGACCCGCGCGGCCGTTCGTATTACTGGATGCTCAACTCCATGCCCGAATTGCCGAGCGAACCTGAAACCGACATGTCGGCCCTGGCCGAAGGCCACGTGACGTTGACCGCGCTGGACTTCGACCTGACCAAGCGGCCGCTCGTCGAGGCGATGCGAGGATGGACCTGGCAGATTGGTTCTTGAGAAGCAGCGACGTGTTTTCCAGTTCGTAGGCCCGCACCACCGTGAGTCATCATCCCATGAAACGTTTTGTCATTTGCTGGATTGCCTTGGCGGCATTCGCCATGTCGGCCGGGTACGCTCAGGCCGAAAGCTGGATCTTCGGCCGGTCCTATTACAGTCACACGCCGCCGCGGCCGATCGTCGTCGGGCAGCCGGCAGCCCGAGGCGGACCGTACTATTCGCGCCCGACAAGGCGAATACACCACCAGCAGCCTGCGTTACTTGCGCAGCTACATCAACATTCAAGGCCAAACCGTCGACCAGTACATGGTCTACGAATCGTACATTCAGGGCGGAGCGCAGTTCTAAAGAAGCAGGCAGCCTACAGCGGGCGGTCAAGCCTGAGGTGTTAGCTGCCGACGGCCTTCGGCAACGCACGCGGTTCGAAGTCGGCGCGGAGGATCTTCCAGCCGTCGGTCTTGCGCAATTCAAGGGCCACCGGCAACAGGCCCTGCGGCGAAGTCAGGGCCGGAAGTCGGGCCTTGATCCGGGCAATCAGACGAACGGTCGCCGTCGGCGGATTGTCGCTGCTGCGAACGACGATCTCCCGGTGCGTAGTCTTCAACTCTTCGACGTGGCCCCGCGAGAGCATTTGCGTCACGGTGCGGCGCAGTTCGGCCGCCCCCGGATCGAGAGTCGCCAGCACCGCCGGCACATCGTGGGCCAGTACTGCCTGGACGCCATCATCGAGCAATGCGTCGATCTGCTCGCCATCGGTGACTACCAGCCGCTCGACGCCGATCGTCAACATCGTGAACACGAGCACGGCCAGCATCGCGCGTAGCAGCGCCGTTCGGCCGGTGAGCCAGATCGCTACGCCCAGAGCCAGTTCCAACCCCAGGCCGCACGCCAGCAAGCTCAGGGGCGCTCGAAGATGAAACTGCTCAACCCTTGAACCTCGTTCGGAGGCGGGCCAGCGGGTCGATGCGATCCACGAACTTGAATCCAGCCGGCGACCAGGGCCGCCACGAACAGTGCCGATGCCAGGAACACCATCAAGGGTCGCAACGAAACGCGAGGCGTTTCAAAGGCCGCAGGCGCGGAATCTCCCGTCGACGACGGCGAATCGTCGGGGCCTGCCGTTGATTGCCCGGCCGCCGTTTGAGCCGCCGTCGTTTGAATTCGTTCGCGCGTGGCTTGCATCCGCACCAGCCGCTCCTGGCGGCGGACGTGCTTCGGTCCGATCACCGCCAACGACGCCACGGCGGCCGAGCCGAACATGAGCAGCCAGAACCAGGGCGAATCGCTCAGTTTGCCGGACATGGGAACGAAATGCTAAATGATAAGTGCTAAGTGATAAATGCCTGTCATTTAGCATTTATCATTTACGAATTTATCATTTCCTGTCAGCTTCGCGGCCACTTGGGGAACTGCCGACCGCCGTATTGCGCCGTGTCGCCCAGCGTTTCCTCGATCCGCAGCAACTGGTTGTACTTGGCCATGCGGTCGGTTCGCGACAGCGCTGCCGGTCTTGATCTGGCCGGTCGACAGGGCCACGGCCAGGTCGGCGATCGTCGAGTCTTCGGTTTCGCCGCTGCGATGGCTGCTGATGCTGGTGTAGCCATTGCGACGGGCCAGCTCGATGGCGTCGATCGTCTCGGTGAGCGTGCCGATCTGGTTGACCTTGATCAGGATGCTGTTGGCGATTCCTTCGCGGATGCCGCGTTCGAGGCGCTTGGTGTTGGTGACGAACAGGTCGTCCCCCACCAGTTGGATCTTGCTGCCCAACCGCTTGCTGATCATCTTCCAGCCTTCCCAGTCGTCTTCCGAGCAGCCGTCTTCGATCGAGCAGATGGGGTACTTGTCGACCCAGGCAGACAGGTAATCGACCATCGCCGCCGAATCGAGATTCTCGCCGCCGACCTTGTAGGTCTTCTTCTCGGAGTCGTAGAGCTCCGTGGCGGCAACGTCCAGGGCGATGCCGACTTGCTCGCCCAGTTTGTAGCCGGCCTGACCGACGGCCTCGCTGATCAGATCCAGGGCTTCGCCGTTGGATCGCAAATCGGGGGCAAAGCCGCCTTCGTCACCGACGGCCGTCTTGAAGCCCTTCTTCTGCAACACTTTCTTGAGCGTGTGGAAGATTTCAACGCCACACCGCAGTGCGTCGCTGAACGAATCGAAACCGAGCGGCATGACCATGAACTCTTGCACGTCGACGGCGTTGTCGGCGTGGGCTCCGCCGTTGATGATGTTCATCATCGGCGCGGGCAGCAGGCTGGCGTTGACGCCACCCAAGTAGCGGAACAAAGGCAACGCAGCGTGCTCGGCAGCGGCCCGGGCCACGGCCAGCGAAACGCCCAGGATGGCATTGGCGCCCAGGTTTTTCTTGTTCGGGCTGCCGTCGAGCTGGATCATCATCGTGTCGATGCTGCGTTGATCGAGCGCGTCGTGGCCCAACAGTTCGCTGGCGATCTTGTCGTTGATGTTGGCGACGGCCTTCGTCACGCCCTTGCCGACGAACTGCTTCGGATCGCCGTCACGCAACTCCCAGGCTTCGTGGACACCGGTGCTGGCGCCACTGGGCACCGCCGCGCGGCCAAACGAGCCGTCTGCCAGGCGGACGTCGACTTCGACCGTCGGGTTGCCGCGGCTATCGAGGATTTGACGACCATGAATATCGACGATCGTGGAACTCATCGTTCGCTCCAGCTTCTATGAATGACCTGACAAAGTTTTGTGGGTAAATCGCTGCCCATTGTCCCCGATTGTCTGGCAGTTGGCTATGGGCTGCCGGCATGTTTTTCGGCCCGCTATGGCGGGGGAGCGAGAGCGCTCCGTCGCTAGGCAACCCGCCGCCAGCGAGCTACCATATAAAAGCGATTTTTTGTCAGAAATTTAACGGTCAATGATCCTGCGGCCGACGCCCCCGGTTGCGACCGTGGGCGAGATTAATAAACGATGAGCGAGCTCGAGACACCGCCGCGACGCGCCACGCCCGAACCGCTGCCGGCAAACCTTGCCAGCGGCCAGCCGGGCGGCGGCATTTGCTACCGTCTCGAGCTGGCCTGGGGGCGGTTGCGCCGCTGGTACTTGCAAACGTTCCGTAAGGGTTACGTTCATCGCATGGCCCAGTTGCGCCGCGGCGATCCGGCCGGTTGTCCGCATCCGCTGCTCGACCCACGCGACTTGAAATTCTTTCGCAACGTCTGCACGGCCGACTGGCTGCCGGCCGACGACCCGTTCCGCTGGCGTGAACATCTCGGGCTCGGCCCGTTGGGGACTGGCCGAAGTCGTGCTGCTGGGCACCCCGCTGGCCGCGCTGTGCGTGGTCCTGGCGCTGAGCTACTGGTATCTGGCCCTGCTGCCGGCTGTGGTGCTGGCCTGGGTGATTTCCTTCTTCCGTGACCCGCGGCGGATCGTTCCGGCGTCTGCCGGGCTGGTGGTTTCGCCGGCAGACGGGCGGATCGCCGAGGTCACCCAGGTGGATTATGATGAATATCTGGGCGGACCGGCGGTGCGGATCGGCATCTTCCTGTCGATCTTCAACGTACACATTAATCGGGCTCCGATCCGGGCTCGGGTCATCAAGCTGCGCTATTGGCCTGGCAAGTTCCTGAACGCCTTGAACCCGGCCAGCGCCTGGTTGAACGAGAATCTGTGGATCGGGCTGGAAGAAGAAGACTTTCCTCATCGGCGGATGATCGTGCGGCAGATCGCCGGCCTGTTCGCCCGGCGGATCGTCTGCGACTTGCGGCCGGGCGAGGTGGTCGAGCGGGGCGCGAAGTTCGGCATGATCAAGCTCGGCTCGCGCACGGAGTTGATCCTGCCGGCCGGGCCGGATCTGGCCGTTAGCGTCACAGTCGGTCAGAACGTTCAGGCCGGCAGCACGGTGTTGGCGAAATACGGGACGAAATGATAAATGCTCAATGATAAATGATAAATTCGGCAGTTCGTCCCTCGCCACTTTTATCGCCGGTTTTGTAGTAGCATTCATTTATCACTTATCACTTATCACTTATCATTTTTCATTTAGCACTTTTTTCATGAGCAAACTCCGCACCATCGCGATTCTGCCGACCCTGTTCACGCTGGGAAACCTGGCATGCGGGTTCTTTGCCATCGTCGTGGCGGCGCGCGTGGAACGGCCGACGACCGACAAGATTCCCGAGGCCGCTGCGATCCATGCGTCGTCTCCGATGAACATGCTGCGGGAACTCGACCGGACCGATCCGGTTCACAACTGCATGTTGAGCGGTTGGCTGATTTTCCTGGCCATGGTCTTCGACGCGCTCGATGGCCACGTCGCCCGACTGGCCAAGACGAGCAGTGACTTCGGCGCGCAATTGGACAGCCTTTGCGACATGATCACGTTTGGCGTAGCGCCGGCGTTTCTGTTAGTGAAAATATGTCCCACGTACACGATGGGGCACCCGCGCCAGGTGTGGATCATTGCCGCTTCGTTCGCCGCTTGCGCTGCGCTGCGGCTGGCACGCTTCAATGCGGAAACGCACGAAGAGGACGACCATCTGCATTTTAGCGGGCTTCCGTCGCCGGCTGCGGCCGCGGCCATCGCCAGCTTTGCAATCATGTTCTACACCTTGCGGCGCGAGGACAACACATTCCGCTACGCCGAGACGCTCGACACGCTGCTGCAAAACAGTCTGCCGTTCTTCGCCGTGCTGGTGGCCGTGCTGATGGTATCCCGCATTCCCTATCCGCACGTGGTCAATCAGATCTTTAGCGGACAGCGAAGCTTCGGACACCTGGTGGCGTTGATTTTTGCCGCGGTCGTCGTCACGTTGATTCGCGGTTATTCGGTGCCGATCATTTGCGTCGCGTTTGTGCTTTGGGGGCCGATCCACTACGCCTGGCAGGAGGCGGTCGAGCGCCGCCCGCATAAGGAATCGATGTTCTGAAGCGCGATGCGTTCGCGGAACCGCGTTCCATTCGAACCGGAAGCGCGAGTCGCAAGCGAAGCGGCTAACTCTTAACGGTCGCCATTGCTCAGAGGGAGTGTCATCGAGCGCATGTTTACCGGTCTGGTTGAAACGCGTGCCACGATCGCCGAAGTGCGGCCGGAACCGCCTGGAAAGCGGCTCTTGGTGCGCGTGCCCTGTTTTGCCGGCGAAGCGTCGCTGGGAGAGAGCGTAGCCGTCAACGGCTGTTGCCTGACTGTGGTCGAAATCGAAGGCGATCGACTGGCGTTCGAGGCCGGCCCCGAAACGCTCGGGCGGACGAACCTCGGCGGCCTGGCGGCTGGCAGTTACGTCAATCTGGAGCGATCGCTCCGGCTGAGCGACCGATTGGGCGGACATCTGGTTACCGGTCACATCGATGGCCCGGCGACGCTCGATCTTCGCGAGGACAGTGGCGCGTGGTCCGTGTTCTGGTTTCGAACCAGTCCACAATGGACGGCGCAGATGGTTTCCAAAGGCTCGATTGCCGTGGACGGCGTCAGTCTGACGTTGGTCGACGTCGAAGCCGAACGCTTCAGCGTGGCTTTGATCCCGCACACGCTGGAAGTGACGACGCTGGGCCAATTGCAGCCGGGCGACGTGGTGAACCTGGAGACCGATCTGTTGGCCAAGTACGTGCAAAAGCAACTGGGGCACGATGCCACGCGTTAGCAGGCTTCGGGGAGATCCCAGCGAAGCCCACAACGCGACGCTCTTCCGTCTGCCTTGTTTCTGCGGATTACCGGTTTTTGACGCCACGCCCGCGGCTGGGCATTGACAGTTTCGAGAGCCTGGTATTAGACTTGTTTCTAATTCGGCTGCCAAAAGTACAGTCGCCATAACGACTTCCATGCTAGCACGCTGAGCCGGCTGGTGGTTCGTGGTGAAAGTTTTCTGGCTACTTGTGTGTCCGTGGCAGTTTTGGGTAAGCGGCAAGTGCCGTGGTGTGCATCCGAGCTTGCGGAACGTCGAGCACGAAAAGTCTGGGGCGGTTGACCCCAGTTTCGCACAGGGCGGTGCGGAGACCATTCAAGGAACTGCGGCTGCAGCTCAAAACGTCTCACATGAAGTGGACCAGGATTGAGCGTCGCCGTCAGCACTGCTTCCGAGCTCCTGGAGGGGCTTCGGCGGTTGTAGGAGTACGAGATCCATGAGAATCGCATCGCGCCGCATTTCACCCCCCCTCGGCGACGAAGGTGATTTGCCAGTCGTCAGTCTGACGAGCCAACAGCTTGCCGCGACCATCGAGCGGGTCGTTCGCGAACGCATCGGGGCCAAAATCCAGGGGTTCAAGGTCGAAGTCCGCCGTGAAGGCGTCTTCCTGCTGGGAGTTTGTCCGACCTTCTACGTCAAGCAATTGGCTCAGCATTCCGCCATGCGGGTGGCGGGCCAGATGGCAATCACCAACGAGATCAAGGTCATCTGACGAGCGCGAATTGCTCGCCAGACCGCTGTGGATTCGCCCCGAAGCCAGTTGCGAGGGTTCCTTTTGAGCCCTCCCGTCAAGCCCACTTGCCGGGCGCCGAACAGCGCGTAACATCGCGGCTGGATGCCTTCACCGCACTTGGCCGCAAAGCCCTCGAACATCGCGACCAAGTCATTGCCAGGGTGCGACAGGAATACGCGGACGGCTTCGGTGCGCATTGCCGATGTGGATGGCCATATCAGCCGACTGCGCGAGTGTGGAATCATTCTCGCCGGGTGATCAAGCCCAAGCTGAAATCACGGTCGAGCCACCTCGTTCGGCCGTACAAGATCGGCCGCGCTGCTGACACCACGAATCGAAGCCAGCGCGGCTTTTCCATGCGCCGATGGTAGGATGAGGGGTGGTTTCCGCGCATGGTTCAGCGTGCATTCACATCGCAACCTGGAGATCGTCATGTCCGATGTATCTCCGAACCAGGGCACGAACGAGGACAGAATTGCCAGGCTTGAGCGGCATGTGTTCTGGTTGAGAGTCTACTTGGCGGCGATTGCTGTTGCGTTCGTCCTGTTTGTTCCTCGGGTGCTGGCGAGCGCCGCTTCCATCGTATTGCTCATCGCGATCGTCCTCGGTCCGTTCATCGTCATTCGATCGCTGATGCTGCTGCTAGACTGGCTTTTTCCAGGAAAAACCAATGGCCCAGAGCGGACACAGGGCGATGATCGCGGAGCAGCGTCGATTCCAGATTGACCCACTACCGGAAATTCTTTGCATTTCCCCAACGCCATCGCCATCATCGGCTTGCGTCGCGCGTGTGGTTAGGCGGGAACAGTGCCGGCCCCTCAGCAATTTGGGGTTCTTGGCTAAAGCTTTGCCAGCGGGCGAGCCGCCTGCCACAATAGAATGAGTGGATTCCCTGTCTCGGCCGGCCCGTCCTTTCCGTTTAGTTTCCTAGGAGGAAGGCTGCGCAGCGCAAACAGGTTTTATGGCCATTTTCCAGGCGGATTCGATTGATGAGCACGACGGACCCCACCACAGCCTTGGTGGCGCGCTTGGCGGCCGGCGATCAGAGCGCCCTGGCCGAACTGTTTTCGCTCTATCGGGCCAATTTGCACCGCATGGTGAACTTCCGGCTCGACCCGCGCTTGAACGGCCGCGTCTCGGCCTCGGACGTGGTGCAGGAGACGTATCTCGACGCCGCCAAGCGGGTACCGCATTTTCTCAGCAAGCCGGAGATGCCATTTTACGTTTGGCTGCGATTGCTGGCCGGTCAGCGATTGATCGACATCCACCGGCAGCACCTCGGAGCTCGCATGCGGAGCGTCGGGCGGGAAGTCTCGATCAATCGTGACGGCTCGCCAAGTGCAGCCAGCGCATGCCTGGCGGCGCACCTGGTTGGCGAGTGTACCTCGCCCAGCCGGGTCGTCGAACGTGCCGAATTACTGGCCAAGGTCGAAGATGCACTGGAGAGCCTCGATCCGATCGACCGCGAAGTTTTGTCGTTGCGGCATTTCGAGGAATTGAGCAATGCCGATACGGCAGCCATCCTGGGAATTGAGAAAGCAGCGGCCAGCAAGCGCTATTTGCGGGCGCTGGAGCGGTTGAAGACGGCGCTGAATACCGCCGGCTGTGAAATGTAGTGGTCAATCGTTTGGAAATCCGTTAGTCACGATCCGTGTTAGCTGCTCCGCTTGTGGGGCGTGCCCCCAACCCAGACACGAAACATGCCGAAAACAGATACCGACCAGGAAATGTTGGACCAACTCGCCGAAGAGTTCGCCGTGCGCTGCCGCCGCGGCGAAACGCCTTCGGTGAGCGACTATTCCGACCGTTATCCCTCATTGGCCGGCCAGTTGCGCGAGGTGCTTCCGCCCATTGCGCTGATCGAACGGTTGAAGTGCGAACGAAACGGCCCTCAGCCCACGACGCTCGGCAGTCAAATCCCCGACCGGATCGGCGACTACCGCATCGTGCGTGAAGTGGGTCGTGGCGGCATGGGCATCGTCTACGAAGCCGAGCAGGAATCGCTGGGCCGTCGCGTGGCGTTGAAGATCCTGCCCCGTCAGTCGCTGCTCGATCCGAAGCGGTTGGGTCGTTTCCGTCGCGAAGCCCAGGCTGCGGCCCGCTTGCACCATACGAACATCGTCCCCGTCTTCGGCCTGTGCGAACAAGACGGCCTGGTGTTTTACGTCATGCAGTTCATTCAGGGCCAGGGCCTCAACGAAGTGTTGACCGAACTGCGGCGCGACCCGGCAGCTCGGCCCACCGATCCGAACAATCTGCCGACGCTTTGTTTCAGCGACCCGCTGCCCGATACGTCGTCGGTCAAAGTTGCCGTGAATACCTCGGCGTCGAGCCACGCTGGCGAGTTGGATTTCGCAGACCAGCCGCGATGCACGGTGCCGGCGCGGTTGGGAATCTCCGGCGGCCCGAAATCGAATCACAACTACTGGCAGCAAGTGGCCGGCGTCGGTATGCAGGTGGCCGAAGCCCTGCAATACGCGCACGACCAGGGGACGCTGCACCGCGACATCAAGCCGGCCAATTTGCTGCTCGACGGACAGGGCATCGTGTGGGTCACCGATTTTGGCCTGGCCAAGCTGCTGGAAAGCGACGACCTGACGAGCACCGGCGACGTTGTCGGCACGCTGCAATACATGGCGCCGGAGAGCGTCCATGGCCAGGCCGATGGCCGTAGCGATCTCTACAGCCTGGGCCTCACGCTGTACGAACTGCTGACGCTCGAAACGCCCTATAATGAGAGCAATCCGGCCCGCTTGTTGAAGCTCATCAGCGATCAAGAGCCCGTGGCCCCGCGGCGCCGCAACCCGGCCATTCCGCGCGACCTGGAAACGATCGTGCTCAAGGCGATCGCTCGCGAGCCCAACCATCGCTACCCGGCGGCCCGCGAACTGGCCGAAGACCTGCGGCGTTTTCTCGATGATCGGCCGATCCAGGCTCGACGCGTGGCCGCCTGGGAGCGCGGTTGGCGCTGGTGCCGCCGCAACCGCGGCTCGGCCGCCTTGGCTGCCACGGCGCTGTCGTTTCTCATGCTGGCGGCGGTTGCCGGCTGGTGGGGCTATGTCAGCACCAATCGGGCTTTGAATCGCGAATCGCAACGGCGCGTCGAAGCTGAAGTCGCCACCCAGCGGGCCGACGCCAACGTCGAGTTGTCGCTCGAGGCCTTGCAAAACATTTTTGCGGCTCTTGCGCAGCACAAGGAGCCCGTGACTCTGGATCCGTCAGCCGCGTTGGGAGCACAGCTCTCGCCAGGTGTCCCCTCCGGCAAACCGTCCGAGGATGGCCGGCGGCCGAATCGCAACGAACTCGACGGCCCGAAGGGCCCTGATGGACCTCACAACGGGCCACCACCGCCGCGCAAAGACGAATTCGACGCCGCGTTGCTGCAAACGGTGCTCAAATTTTACGATCGATTTGCCGAGCAGAACCCAACCGATCCCAAGCTGCAAGTTGTCGCCGCTGCGGCCTTGGGTCGAGTGGCAGAACTGCATCGTCGGCTGGACGACGTCGAGGCCGCGGCCACGGACTATGGTCGGGCCGCGCAGGTTTATGCCCGGCTTCAGCAAGACTTTCCCGACGACCCGCACTACGCGGCCGCCAAGGCCGATGTCGAAATGCGCTGGGCCGCTTTGCCCGGAACGGCTGCCACGGTCGATAGTCAGCGGGCTCGCGCCAAACAAGCCGGCAAAGTGGCTGCCGATCTGGCGGCGCGCTTCCCCGATCAGCATGAGTTTCGCTCCTTGCAAGCCAAAGCCGATTGGACGTTGGGCGTGATCGCTCGCCAGGCCGGCCAAAAGGCCGAAGCCGAAAACTCCATGCGGCAGGCTATCAAGCTCCAGCGACAACTCATCGACGAGCCTGACGGAGATCGGGCGTATCTTGCGGGCCTGATCGGGATGCAACACGAGATGGCGACGTATTTGATGTCGATCGATCGCTATCAGGACGCCAAAGCCCTGGTTGAATCATCGTTGGCCCTGTTGGAAGACGGCCGGCCGAGCCACGACGCTCATCGACTGCTGGGTGCGCAGTACGTTCAATATGCCGACATTCTGGAGCATTTGGGGAAAACCGAGCAGGCGGCCGCGATGCACGAACGTGCCGTTCGCATGCGCCAGGAGGGCCCGCCGGGAAGGCCCGAAGACGGCGGACCGCATGAAGGCGGACCCCATGACGGGCGTCCGGGTGGCGGAGGGCCGCCGGGCATGGGGCCGCCGCCAGGCGAAGGGCATCCACACGACGGTCGACGACCGCCGCCCGAAGGCGGCCCTCGCGAGGGAGGCCCGGGACGCGGTCCTGCGCGGGCCTGGCTTCCGCCCGCCCCCGCCGCGAGGCGAAGATTCCTTTGGACCTCCTCCCGAGGATGGACAGCCACGTTTGCCGTTCTAGCGGCGCCGATACGCGTTCGGCAAGGTCGAGGTGCGCCGCGTCCGATTTCAAGCGACGGCTTTACCTCGTCGCTCCATGCGCCGTTTGATTCTTCGGGCATGGGCAACAGTCTGCCGCACGAACGGCTTGCGATCGCCGGCGTCCAGCGGCGCGCTGGCCAGATACGCCCCGAGGAAGCGCAGCCGGTCAGCCCGCGTAATCCAAGGGTGCATGTCGAGACTCGTGGCCAAACGGGCCAGGTCGAGGGCCCGCGAACGGTCGCTCGCGTGTCGGCATAGCCGCACTCCGTCGACGTCGACCAGGTGCGTTGTCAGGCTATCGGCCTGCTCGACCACGACCAGGTTCAGGGCCTTGAGGTCGCGGTTCGTGACGCCTCGGGCGTGCATGCGGCCCAGCAGCCGGCCCAGGCCGGCGGCCAATTGTCGCACACGTTTGCGGCGCTCGGCCGGAGCGCGGCCGGCCAGATCCCAAAGATAAAGGTGCAGGTTCGTCGAACCTTCGATCCAACGCGTGGCCAGGTAGCCGCAGCCTCGACGCGACAGGCTGCGAGGTTCGCACAACAATACCGGCTCGGCTGTCGCGACGCCCCGTTCGAGCAAACCCCGCGCGACGCGCCATGCTCGGGCTGCCCGACTGCCGCGAACGAGCCCAGCCCAGGCTTTCCACCAGGACGTGGGCTGCGAGCGTTTGTAGGCCACGCGCGTCGGCAAGCCGTCGAGCGTGAGCAGGGCCTCGACAATCAACGAGCTGTGACTCAGCTTGATGGGCGTCTGATGATGTCGGCGCCAAATCGCATCCGGATCGCCGAGCAGGGCGGCCAACTCGCCGCGTGGCACGCCGGCAATCGCGCGACCAATGCCAGCGTGCGTGCGAAGCTCGTACGTCGAGCTCTGCCGACTTTCAACCGCCGCGACGATCGGCGGTGCCCATCCAGCGTATGCTGTCATACAACTGCCTGCTCGCATTCGTACGGCTCGGCCGCGGATGATGTGCCGACTACCGGCAAGCCGGCGGTTGCCGCTCGCCACAACACTCGCATGCCTGCGGAGTACACCTCACGCCGCTTGCTTTTGCAGATCGAATTGCAACTGTTCCACAACCGCTGCGTAGACCTGGTCGACGGACAAATCTCGCATGCAGCGATGATGTTGCAGGGGGCAGGTGCGCTGCTGGCAGGGAACGCAGGCCAGGTCGAGTTGCAAATGCACCGCGCGTTCGAAATGATTCTCGCTCCAGCCGACGTGCGTGGGGCCGAACAGCGTGATCACCGGCACGTTGAAAGCCGCAGCAAAGTGCCGAGGGCCGCTGTCGGTCGTCACCAGCAGCCGGCTGCGGCGCACGCAGGCCTTGCTCAGCCCGATGCCGAGTGGTTCGTCGGCCAGGCTGACGACCCGCGGATGGGCTGCGCCGCGCACGATCTGTTGCGCAGCTCGCGCTCTTTCGGGTCCACAAACAACCAGCACGGACCGGTCGAGTTCAGTAGCGATGCGACGGGCGAGCATGGCGAAATAGCCGCAGGGCCAGAGCTTGGCCGCACCGAACGCGCCCCCGGAATTGAGCGTCACGACCTGCTGGCCGCCCGGCAGGCGCAGCTTGCTCCAGGCCTGATCGGCCCGTTGTTCGTCATCGTCCGTGGTGGCCAATTCCAACCGCGGAGGCTCGATCGGACAGCCCAGGGCGTAAGCCAGTTCCAGATAATAATCCAACACGGGCGTGGGCGCGAGACGGCCCTGCAGCTTTGCCGGATAGAGCTTCCGCGTCAGCAGGGGACCGCGCAGGTTGCGGACGTAGCCGATTCGCTCGCTCGCGCCGCTGGCCCAGGCCAGGATGCCGGTCCGCAATGAATTGGTGAGCAGCACGACGGTGTCGAATCGCTGCTTGCGAAGCGCGCGTATGACCGGCCAGCCGCGCAACGCCGGATTGTTCGAACGCGGATCGTAGAACAGGTGCTCATCGAGCCAACTCGTTCCTTCCAGCACGTCGGCCACGTACGGACGCATGATGCCGACCAACCGGGCTTCCGGACCGAAGTGGGTCCGCAAGGCGCACAGCATGGGCGTGGCCATGACCGCGTCGCCGATCCAGTTGGGAAGGAAAATGCCGAGCTTCATGCGCTGCGTCCGCCTTTCGAGGTGCGTGGGGCAGAAGATAACGGGCCGGCGTGGATGGGCCAAGGCCAATGCCCGCTAGCACGCACTGTTCTTTCACAACTCCGTGGCGGGCAACAGCATCGCGAGTTGCTCTTCGAATTCTTCCTGACCGCGGAGGAACTCAATGCCCACCACCAGTGCCCACAACGGGCGGTCCCCCAAGCGGTCGAGTTCGAGTTTCGCCAGATCCTTGTGCGTGCAGGCCACGGCCGCCACGTCGAGCTTCGCCGCCCAATCGCTGAGCGACTCGACGTCGCTACGATCGTAGAGGTGATGGTCTGGGAATTCGCGAAATGCTTGCACCCGGCTGCCGCACTCGTCGAGCGTGTGGCGGAAGCCGGCCGGATTGCCAAGGCCGCAAAACGCTGCCACCGGCAGATCGGCCAGCGACTCCGACCGGTTGTTCGGCCCCGGTCGACGAAAGCAATCGCTCCGGCGCGTGACGCACTTCGACCCAAGCGGCCTGCGGCGCATAGCGTTCAACTTCGCGGCGAATCTGCGCGCGCTCTCAGGCTCGACCATATCGGCCCGTGACAGCACGACAACGTCAGCCCGCTTCAAGCCCGAGACGGGTTCGCGCAACAACCCGCGCGGAAAGACATGCTGAAAGCCGAAGGGCTCGCAAGCATCCAGCAGGACGATGTCCAGGTCGCGGGCCAGCCGGCGATGCTGGAAGCCGTCGTCCAGCAAAACCACCTGGCAGTCGAACTCCTCGACGGCCATGCCGGCGGCGGCGACGCGGTCGGCATTTTGCAGGTGTGGAACGTCGGGCAGACGTTGTTCGAGTTCCAAGGCCTCGTCGTTCGGCTCGCCACGCTCGAGCGCCGTAACCGCGGCTGACGATCGTAACGCGGACATCGCGCTGGCGCAGCCAGCGGGCAATCCAGGCCACCATTGGTGTCTTGCCTGTGCCGCCCAGGGTGAGATTGCCCACGCTTACGACGGGAACATCGGCAATCTGGACATTGCGGCCCAGGTTGTATCGCAAATTGCGCAGCCGCATGGCCAGCGCGTACGGAGTTTCAGCCGTACGCAGCAGGGCCCGCCAGGCCGCGGCGCAAATTCCCCGCTGCTGACCGCTGACCAGGGCTCGGAATTCGGTCGGGCTGAGCAAGGCGGCTGAAATGGGGAATGAGGAATGGGGAATGGGGGATACAATATCCCCAGCATCGCCTCCAGTTTGCCGCCCGCTGCCTGCCGCCCGCTGCCTGCTTTTTTACAGCCGGCTACAAATCGCTTCGGCCATTTCACGGGTGCCGACGGCCGTCGGGTCGTTGCGATCGGCCTTCAGATCGTACGTCACGTATTTGCCTTCTTCGATCACGCTGGCGACGGCGTTCTCCAGCCGAGTGCCGGCGTCGGCCTCGCCCAGGTGGTGCAGCATGAGCATGCCTGAAAGGATCAGTGCCGTGGGGTTGACCTTGTTCTGGCCCTTGTACTTGGGGGCGCTGCCGTGCGTAGCTTCGAACACCGCGCCGTTGGGGCCGATGTTGGCGCCGGGCGCAACGCCCAACCCTCCGACCAACCCCGCCGCCAGGTCACTGACCACGTCGCCGTACAAGTTCGGCAGCACGAGGATGTCGTACAGTTCTGGCTTCTGCACCAACTGCATGCACATGTTGTCGACGATCCGGTCTTCGTGTTCGATATCCGGATATTGTTTGGCGACATCGCGCGAGACCTGCAGGAACAGGCCGTCGGTGAACTTCAGGATGTTGGCTTTGTGAACGCAGGTGACTTTTTTGCGGCCGTGCGTGCGAGCGTAGTCGAACGCGCAGCGAACGATCCGCTCGGTGGCCGAGACGCTGATCGACTTGATGGTGATGCCGGTCTCGTCGCGGCCCGTCTTCACCTTGCCGCTCTTGGTGTGGGTATTGATGTAGTCGATCAGTTCGGCCGTTTCCGGCTTGCCTTTCTCGAACTCGATGCCGGCGTACAGGCTCTCGGTGTTTTCACGCACCAGCACGAGGTCGACCGGCAGCGAGCTGAAATAGGTTCGCACGCCCTTGTAGATCTTGCAGGGACGAATGCAGGCATACAGGCCAAAGGCCTGGCGCAGGTGAACGTTGATGCTGCGGAAGCCTGTGCCGACGGGCGTGGTGATGGGAGCCTTCAAGGCACACTTGGTGCGTTTGATGCTCTCCAGAACGGCGTCAGGCAGCGGCGTGCCTAGCCGCTCCATCACGTCAACGCCCGCTTCCTGCACATCCCAGTTGATCTTCACACCCGTAGCATCGACGCAACGGCGGGCTGCTTCGGCCAATTCGGGGCCCGTGCCGTCGCCGGTAATCAACGTGACTTCATGCGCCATGATTTGCCTCTCCCATTCACTTGACTGTGATGGACGCGGGCCGATCCTTGGCGCGTCCAAAGTGCGCCTATTTCAACTAGAGCGCCAAAGCTAACAGATCGCTTGGCCACGGTCAAACGGCCGACGATCGGGAGAATTGGCTGCCGCGGGCGGAAGGATACAGCGTGCCACGGTCGGTGCATCGTGGCTCAGACGCTCGAGGCCGCGGCCGGCGCCGCAGCAGCGGTCGGACTTCCGGTGACAGGCGGGTATTGCACGCGGTCTGTGAACTCGCAGCCCACCTGGAACACGAAGGTGCCGTCGACGGTCATGCCGGTGATGTGCGCCACGCGGGCCCTGACATAAACCCTCTGGTTGGGCAGCGTGAGCTCGGCCAGGATCGCTTCGTAGGCCGGTGGTTGCGGCAACAAGTATGAGAAGCCCTTGCGCGACAAGTCGTAGCAGCGTACGCTGACGAATTCGCCGAGCGTCGGCAATTTGTCTGCGGCGCAGGGGGCGACCCGTTGCGAAGCCGTGAAGGTAAAACGTGCTTCGCCGCGCCGGCCCGCGATAGCGTCGTGCAACACTTGCATGGGCGCTTCGGATTCAGTACTCAAAACTCACCACCGCATTCTGATACGAATCTGGTTGTCGATCGGCTCTTGCGCTCGGCGGTGGCATTTGTCGCAGCCACCGCCATTTCTGAGCGGGAATTGCGCGTCGCGCAAGAGCATTCACACACTAAACCCCTAGCATATTTCTAAAGCTGGGGCAGTTAACTGGGGGGCTGTTCAGCCGTTGGTGGGGTGCCGCCAGTTCATCGCAAGGGTGTTTCGTTCGGAGCATTTGCCACGCACGACACAACCATCACCGTTGCCAATCCGGGGGCCAGAAACCCGCCCGCTTATCGCTGCCTACTCCCTTCCGCCCTACAGAGTAGGCCCGATGCTCCAGGGCGCAAATTCCTCTTCGCCCACGTCGGCCAGTTCGCTCTTGGTCTTGCGGCCGCTGGCCACTTCCAGCACGAACTCGAAGATCTCACGGCCAACCTCTTCCAACGGCGTGCCCGTAAGGATCGTGCCGGCGTTGATGTCCATGTCGTCGATCATCCGCTCATACATCGGCGTGTTCGTGGCGATCTTGATCGACGGCGTCGGCTTGCAGCCGAAGCAACTGCCGCGGCCGGTCGTGAAGGCGACCACGTTGCACCCGCCGGCCACCAGGCCCGTGATGCTCACCGGGTCGAAGCCGGGCGTGTCCATGAAGGTGAAGCCCCGGCTGGTGACGGCTTCGCCGTACAGGTAGACGCCGTTCAAGGCCGTCGACCCTCCCTTGGCCACCGCTCCCAGCGATTTCTCGTAGATGGTCGTCAGTCCGCCTTCTTTGTTGCCGGGCGAAGGGTTGTTGTCCAATCGCGTGCCGAACATTGCGGCATATTGCTCCCACCAGCGGATCCGTTCGGCCAGCTTTTCGCCGATCTGGCGATTGCGAGCCCGGCGAATGAGCAGGTGCTCGGCCCCATAAACTTCGGGCGTTTCCGCCAGCACGGCCGCGCCGCCGGCAGCCACCAGCATGTCGCTGGCCACGCCCAGCGCCGGGTTGGCCGTGACGCCCGAGTTGCCGTCCGACCCGCCGCAGTTGAGCCCCAGGATGATCTCGCTGGCCGGAATGGTTTCGCGCTGCACGTTGTTGACCTGCGGCAGCAACTCCGCGACCTGGCGGATGCCGGCGTTGATGGTTTTGGTCGTGCCTCCCAGTTCTTGCATCACCAGGATGGGCGGCAGCCGGCGCTGGTTGCGCGGCGAGCTGATTTGCACCAGCCCTCCTTGATCGACCAGGAACGGGATCGACGCTGTTTCGCAGCCCAGGCCGATAATCAGGTACGCGCCGACATTCGGGTGCAGGGCGAAACCGGCCTGCGTGCGGGCCAATTGCCGGTGGTCATCGCCGCCGAACTGAATTCCGCAACCGTGCTTGTAAGTCAGCGGGATGATGCCGTCGATGTTCGGATACTGGGCCAGCAGTTCGCGATCGAACCGTTGGGCGATGTGCTTGCAGACGGTCGCCGAGCAATTCACGCTGGAAACGACCGCGATATAGTTGCGAGTGCCAACTTTGCCGCTGGCGCGGCGGTAGCCCTGAAACGTGCGGCCGACGATGGGCGTCGGGTCGGGCGGAATGTCGGTGGAGTATTCGTACTGTCGCGAGAACTCGCCGGCGGTCAGGTTATGCGTATGAATCCAGTCGCCTGGTTCGATGGCTGAAGTGGCGAAGCCGATCGTCTGGCCATAGCGAATCACCCGTCCGCCCTGATCGATCGGAACCAGGGCGACCTTGTGTCCCATCGTCACTGGGCCCTGCGGTCCGCACTGCTATAAGAGCCGACGACGAGTTCGTACCCTGCCGGCAAGTTGCGGGTGGCAATCCCGACGTTGTCGTCAGGAGACAGATGAATGGCGTCAACGGTCTGGGCGATGAGCATGGGGGGGCGATCCGATGTCCGAGCTGATCTGAGTTGATCCGACCGATCCTGAGCCAACTCTGAGCCGGGGGCGTGAGCTCCCGGATTTCGGTGTGTTGCTAATGAAGCATTCGGGCGGGCGGGGCTGCTATCTGGCACTTTACCCCTTCCCCGGTTCGATCGCAATTGTGGCGATTGGCGGTTGTGCGGCCATGGCAGGCAAGTTTCGGGCCCCAATTGCAGCCGGAAGGGGGTCTGAAACCCTGGGGGGAGCGCCTATAATTGGGTTGAACTTGCCAGATCGATCCACCGAGTCGCGGGATTTGCCCCCATGGCTAGCAGTCCGGGTTCCTCGGTTCACGCCACGCCGCCGGCGCCTCGGCCCGAGCGAGATCGGTTGATCGAGGACGAACTCGAGCGGACTCGCCGGCAGTTGAAGGGGGTCGATGTTACCGCGGCCCTGCTGACGCTGGCCGCCGGCAGCCTGGGCTACCTGCTGCTGATGGCCCTGGTCGATCACTGGATCATGCCCCATGGTCTGGGGTTCGTCAGCCGAACGGTGGCCTGTGCGGTGCTGGTCATTGCCATCGCTGTCTACTCGACGATCCGATTGCTGCCGCTGATTGTGCGCCGCATCAATCCGATCTATGCGGCCCAGACCATCGAGCAAAGCCGGCCGTCGCTCAAGAACAGCATCATCAACTTCCTGCTTTTGCGTTCGCACCAGGCCGAGTTGGCTCCCGTCATCTACGAAGCGGTCCAACAACGGGCAGCGGCTGATCTGGCCGGTGCGCGACCGAGTCGGCCATCGACCGGTCGCGACTCATCAAGCTGGGATATCTGCTCGTGGCGATCATCGCCGTGATGGCGATCTACAAAGTCCTTTCGCCCAAAGATCCTTGGCGATCGATGGGCCGCATCGTGCGCCGCCGTGGGCCAATATCGCCGTGCCGACTCGCGTGCGGATCGAGGACATCGAACCAGGCGACACCCAGGTCTTCCAGGATTCACGGCTCAAAGTGAGTCGCCCTGGTCCGCGGCATCGGATCCGAAGATCCGGTAACGCTCTACTATTCGACGGCCGATTTGCAGGTCGTTCGCCAGCCCGTCCGCATGCGGCTGCCCGAGGGGAGCTACCGTTACGCCGCCGAGTTGCCCGACACTAGTTCCGGCCTGTCCCAGGATTCGACCTACTACATCACGGCCGGCGACGCCATTTCGCCGGTGTATCAGATCCACGTTTCGACGACTCCCACGATCACGGTAGAACGCGTCGAATACAAATACCCCGCCTACACGGAACTAGAGCCGCGTTCGATCGAGCGGCAAGGCGATCTTCAGGCGATCGAGGGAACTTCGGTCACGCTGCACGCCCGGGCCAGCCACGACATTAAAAAGGCGAATGTCGATTTCGAGCGAGACGGCAAGCTCGATCTGCCCATGCAAGTCCGCGGCCGCGAGGCCCAGGTCACCTTCCCGCTGGAACTCAAGGACCGCCAGCCCGCGCACCGCAACTACCAATTGCACTACCTCAACGCCCAAGGCGAGGCGAATAGCAATCCGACGATGTACCGCATCGAGGTCATTCGCGATCTGCCGCCCGAGATCGCTTTCATCGAGCCGAAGGTCGATCCGAAACAGGAGATTCCGCTGGCCGAGCGCGGCAGTCTGCGGCTGGTCGTCGAGGCGGCTGATCCCGATTTCAAGTTGCGAAAGGTGACGCTGCACGCCCGCTGCGCCGGGCGACCGCCGTTTGATGTTTCGCTGCTTGACGAAGAAGACCGGTCGCGCCGGCAAGTTCAGCACGAAGTACCTGTTCGAGGCCAAGAGTGAACGCTACGCGTTGCGAGCGGAACGATCTGGTCGAACTGTGGGCCGAGGCCGAGGACAACAAAGCTCCCGAACCTAACCGCACCGAAACGCCGCATCTCAAAATCCGCATCGGGTCTCCGCAGTCGCAGCAGGACCAATTGGCCGACGCCCGCGACAAGCAGCGTCCGCCCCCCGAGGCGGCTCCGCCCGATGCCGGAGAGAAGAACGGCCGCGATCAGCAGCGTCAGCCCGGCGCCGCGGGCGAGAATCGCCCCGATCAACCGCCCCCCGAGGGCGAGCGCGATCAGCAGAATGCCGGTCAAAAACAATCGAGTCAGCAGGACGGCGCTCAGGGAGCCCCGCCGCACGACCAGCGCGTCGATCCCGATGATCCCGGCAAGGCCATCGAGAAGCTGAACGAGGATTCCAAGCAGCCTCCGCAGCCCGGTGAGAAACAACAGGCAGGCGACAATCGGCAACAGAACTCCGACAAGCAAAACGCGGATCAACAGAACCCGGCGCAGGTGAGCAGAAGCCGGAAGAGAAGCGCAAGAAAAGCAATCGAAGTCGGGTGGCGGACAAGGTGAGCCCGGCCAAAACCAATCGGGCCAGAACCAATCCGGCAAGAGCGAATCCGGAAAGGGGCAATCCGGCGAGGGGCAGTCGGGCCAGCAGGGCAATTCGGGCGACAAGCAATCGGGCGAGGCTCAGCCTGGCGGCAAATCCGACAGCCAGGAGAAATCGTCCGGCAAACAGCCGAGTCAGGATCAGCAGCAGCCGGGCGGCAAGCAAGAATCCGGCCAAGGCCAGGGCAATGGTCAGGGGAGCAAGCCCACCGGCGAGACGCCCGACTCGGGTCAGCCTGGCGGGGGCGATTCGAAGCAGACGCCCTCGGACGGGGCTAATTCGCAGCGTGGGCAGCGGAGCGGCGAAACGAAGCAGGCCGATCCACAAGGGGGCGGCAAGTCCGGCGATCAGAAGGGAGGCGAGAACACGCCCGAGGGGAGTGCCGGCGGCAGTGGCCAATCTCAACCATCGAGTTCCGGCGGCAGTGGCGGGAAGCAATCGGGCCAAGGCCAGCAGGGTCAAGGTAAGCCGTCGCAGGGTCAGTCGTCGCAAGGCCAATCTCAAGAAGGGAAATCCGGCCAAGGACAATCAAGTCAGGATAAGTCCGGGCAGGGTAAGTCGGGCGAGGGAAAGCCTGGTCAAAAGCAGTCCAGTGAGGGCAAGCCGGGCCAGAACCAATCTGGCCAAGGAGGCGGGAAATCAGGTTCCGCAGGCGACAAGTCGTCTCCGTCGGGCGGCGCGGATCGATCCGGCCAGCGATCATCGAAACAGCCAAACAATGGCCAGCAGCAGCCAGGCCGCGAAGCAACAGGCACCGAGAAGCCAGACGGCACGGGTCAAGGCAAAGAGTCTACGGGCATGAAGGAGCAAGCCGGCGGCAAGGAATCGCCAACTGGCAAGGAGTCTCAAGGGGGCAAGGAGTCGCAAAGCGGGAAGGAGATCGCAAGGTAGTCGTCCGGAAAAATCGGCAGGTCAATCGGCCGATCGAAAGGGTGCCCAGCGGGCCGCCCAGGCCGATGAAAAGGGCAAGCCCGGTGAAGCAAACGAAAAGCAGGCCGGGCAGGGGGCCGAGTCGCGCGAGTCGCAGGACAAATCGGGCCAGCAGAAGCCGGGCGAAGGCCAGCCGAAAGAAGGCCAACCGAAAGAAGGCCAACCGAAAGAAGGCCAATCGAAAGAAGGCCAATCGAAAGAAGGCCAACCGAAAGAAGGCCAACCGAAATCGGATCGGTCGGGGAGCGATCGCGAAAGCACCCAGGGCTCGGCCGGGAGCGGCCAGTCGAAGAGCAACGAGCAAGGCAACACTTCGCCCCAGGATGCCAGTCGGGCTCGCGACAAGCGGCCGGGCGAATCGCAGACCCCTGGCGAATCAAAGAACCAGAACGATTCGTGCCGAGGGCAATTCCCCCAGCCGCAGCGAGCGCGAATCAGACTCCAAGGGGGACAGCAGCGGCGATCAATCCGGGGGCGGTCAGCGGGGCGGAGGCCAGCGGGCCGACCGTCCTGGTACCGGCGGCGCCGGCAAGAACACGGCCTCGGACGAAGGGGGCTCGCAAGCCAAAGAGAAAGGCTCCGGCGAGATGTCCGGCAAGGGGGGCGATCAGAAGCCTGCTGGAAAGCAGGTTGACGATGCTGCCAGCCGAGGCCAAGGTCCAGGCTCGAAGAGTCAGCCCGGTAATTCGAAACCCGGCAGTGAGCAGGCAGGCGAGAAGGGCTCCGACTCCGGGAAGCAAGCCGAGCATCAAGGCGAGCCGTCGAGCGGGCAGGGCCCCGGCGGCGTGGGTAATCCTACGGGCGGCGGACCCTCGGACCAAAAGGGCACGTTCGAGCGGCAGCCGCAGAAGGAAGCTCCGCCGGGGAAGATCCGAATTTGGAATATGCTCGCAAAGCCACGGACCTGGCTCTGCAGAAATTGAAAGACCAACTCAAGCGACCGGCGGGCGACCAACCGCTGTTGGACAAGCTGGGCTGGACACGCGCCGACGCCGAGCGGTTTGTCAAGCGCTGGGAAGCCATGAAGCAGGCGGCCGGTCAGTCGGGCGCTCGAGGCGAAGCCGCCGAGCAGCAACTCAACGAGGCGCTGCGCAGTCTCGGCCTGCGGCCGCGTGGCACGACGATCGGCGCCGACCGCGCCGGCGGCGACCGTCAACGGAACCTGCGCGAGGGGCTGCGGACTCGTCCGCCGGCTGAATACGCGGATCAGTATCGCGCCTACACGACCGGCACGTCGCAATCGCAGAGGCAAGCGGGCAGCGGGCAGGGAGAGGCCGGCAGCGGGCAGCGGGCAGCAGGCAGCAAATGATGGCCGGGATTCGAATTTCGTCATTCGGAATTCGTCATTGATTCGTCATTCGTGTTTCGTCATTCGTCATTTGTTTCCCCTCGCCTATGACCACCCCTCGCTACCTCGTTCCCTTCAATCCCAAGCGCGTGCCGCACCATTTCACCGACGTGCTGGTGATCGGCGGCGGGTTGGCCGGCCTGCGCGCAGCGCTGGCCATCGATCCGCGGATGAGCGTGCTGGTGGTCACCAAGGAAAGTCTGCTGCAATCCAACAGCAACTTCGCCCAGGGTGGAATCGCCGGCGTGCTCGATCCGGAAGATCGCTTCGAGAATCATGTGGCCGACACGCTGCGAGCCGGGGGCGACCTGTGCGATCGGGCGATCGTCGAGATGGTTGTCCGCGAGGCGCCGGAACGAATTCGCGAGCTCATCACCTGGGGCGCTCGCTTCGATGAAGAGTCGGGCAGCCTGGCGTTGGGGCGCGAAGGGGGGCACAGCCACTTCCGCATCGTTCATGCCCTGGGCGACGCGACCGGCAAGGAAGTGATGCGGGCTGTGATCGATCGGGCTCGCCGTCTACCGAATCTCGAAACCTGGCAAGACACCTTCACGCTCGACTTGCTGACGCACGAAGGGATCTGCCGCGGAGCGCTGGTCTGGAACCCGCAGCACGGCAAGACGCTCATCTGGGCCAAGCAAACGATCCTCTGTACGGGCGGCGCCGGCCAGATTTATCGTGAGACGACCAACCCCGACGTCGCCACCGGCGACGGCTACGCGCTGGCTTATCGTGCGGGAGCCGAGCTGCGAGACATGGAGTTCATGCAGTTCCATCCGACGGTTCTGTATATCGCCGGCAGCAGCCGCAACCTGATCACCGAGGCCATGCGCGGCGAAGGAGCTCACCTGGTGGATCGCACCGGCAAGCGCTTCATGACCGACTACGATCCGCGCGGCGAATTGGCGCCGCGTGACGTCGTCAGCCAGGCCATCGTCACGCAGATGGAAAAAACGCGGCACACGAACGTCTACCTCGACCTGTCGCATCTCGACCCCCAGCGAGTCCGCAGCCGCTTTCCGGGCATCGCGGCCGTATGCGCTGAGTTCGGCCTGGATATTACGAAGGATTGGATCCCGGTGCGGCCCGGTGCGCACTACATGATCGGCGGTCTGACGGTCGACGCTCAGGGGCGATCGACGCTGCCGGGGCTGTGGGCTGCCGGAGAGGTGACCAGCTCCGGCTTGCACGGCGCCAATCGGCTGGCCTCGAACAGCCTGCTCGAGGGACTGGTGTTCGGCCTGCACGCCGGCGAAGGCGCTCGAGCGGGCGGCGGCCGAGATCGCCGACGACTACCGGGCCTTGCCGCTGGCAAACGCCACGGTCGATGGCAGCGAGCCCTTGGACCTGGCCGACATCCGCAACTCGCTCAAGAGCCTGATGTGGCGCAGCGCCGGCGTGCGGCGCGATGGTCCGGGCTTGAGCGAAGCGGCCGAACTGATCGACCGCTGGTGCAGCTACGTGTTGACGCGGCAATTCAACGATCCGGCCGGCTGGCAGTTACAGAACATGCTCACCGTGTCTCGGTTGATGATCCAGGCCGCGCTCCAGCGCGAGGAGAGCCGCGGCGTCCACCTGCGAGTCGATTTTCCCGACCTGGATAACGAGCACTGGCAGCGGCATATTGCCTTTCACCGGCCTGCGGACGAGCCGGATTAGCCGTTTTGCGGACCGGCGCGCATGGCAAAATGCCCGGGATTTTCGGGAAAACTTCCGGTCTGCCTGCGAAACAATCCGGGGCCTGGTCGCGTAGCTATAGACAAATGGCGTGCGAAGAGATTACTTTTATAGACTCTTGGCATTGCCATCTCGGGGGGGATACGCCCTCCGCTCAGGCCTGCTGTCTGGGTGGCCCGTTTGGTCCATCCCTGGACGCGGCCGGAAAGTTCACAAGATTGATCGACGCGTTGGATACTGTTTCTTGGAGTTGAGTCTGAACCGTTCCGGAGCGCACACCGACGATGACCGCAACGCATAGCCCCGCGATGATCGAGGCCCAAGGCCTCGCCAAGTACTACGGCGACTTCACGGCCGTCGAGGATGTTAGTTTCAAGATTCACCAAGGCGAGGTCGTGGCCTTTCTCGGCCCCAACGGCGCCGGCAAGAGCACGACGATGAAGCTCCTGACCGGCTACCTGGCCCCCAGTGCCGGCGTGGCGCGGATCGCCGGTCACGACATGGCCACCGATCGGTTGGCCGGCAGCCAGAAGCTCGGCTACCTGCCCGAAAACGGGCCACTGTACCCGGACATGACCCCCCGCAGCTTGCTGGAGTTCTTTGCCGACGCCCGTGGATTGCGCGGCGGCCGGCGGCAAACGCGGATCGACGCCGTCGTCGACCTGTGTGCGCTGGGAAGCGTGATCGGCAAACCAATCTCCAAGCTCTCGAAGGGCTTTCGCCAGCGCGTGGGCATGGCCCAGGTGCTGCTGCACGAGCCCGACGTGTTGATTCTTGACGAACCGACCGCGGGCCTCGATCCGAATCAGATTCGCGAAGTCCGTGAGACCATCCGCCGGCTGGGGCAGAGCAAGACGATTCTGCTTTCGACCCACATCCTGCAAGAGGTCGAGGCCATGGCCAGTCGCGTGTTGTTCATCAACGAAGGCCGGTTGCGTTTCGACGGTACGCCAGCCGACCTGACCCGCGACGGCAAGCCGCTCGACGAGCACTTCCACGAACTGACCAGCGAGGCCGTGGCGTGACGCGGACACGATAGTTTTTTCCAGCCGCATCGGAAGCGGGCAAGTTATAGCTTGCCGCTCGCCTTTTTCCAGAAGTTTGCAACCCAACCGGTAGTTGTCATGAATACGAACGTTGTCGGCGCCATTTTCAAGCGTAACTTCTTCTCGTACTTCAATAGTCCGACGGGCTACGTCTTCATTTGCGTCTTCGTGGCGCTCAGTTCGTTGGCCGCATTCTGGCCCAACGACTTCTTCAACGCCAACCTGGACAATCTCGACCAGCTCAACAAATACCTCCCCTTCATCCTGCTGGTCTTCATCCCGGCCATCACGATGAGCATCTGGGCCGATGAGCGCCGACAGGGAACCGACGAGTTGCTGCTGACGATTCCGGCCACGGACTTCGACGTCGTGGTGGGCAAGTACCTGGCCGCCGTGGCCATTTACAGCGTGGCGCTGGTGTTCTCGCTGGTCTGCAATTTCCTGGTGCTCGAGTTCCTCGGCAATCCCGACCTGGGGCTGCTGCTGGCGACGTACGTCGGTTACTGGGTGGTCGGGCTGGCGATGCTCTCGATCGGCATGGTGGCCTCGTTCCTGACCAGCAACCTGACCGTCGGGTTCGTGCTGGGAGCGGCCTTCAACGCCCCGTTGGTGTTCATGGCCATGGCCGACGTGATCGTGCCGCTGCAGCTGGGCCGAGACCGTGGCGAGTTTCAGCATTGCCGAGCAGTTCCGCGATTTCAGCCGGGGTGTCATCAGCCTGCCGAGCGTGGCTTATTTCGGCTCGATCGTGGCGGTGATGCTGTATCTGAGCATGGTGCTCATCGGCCGCCGCCATTGGCAAGGCCGGCGCGGCAGCGAGGCCTTGGGCGGGCATTACTTCGTGCGGGCGATCGCCTTGGTATTGGCGTCGATCTGGTTGGTGGCCGTCTGTGGACGCACGGGCGTGCGGGCTGACATCAGCCAGGAACGGCTCAGCTCGCTCTCGCCGCAAACCGCGAAGCTGATCGGCGAGTTGCAGCCCAAGCAGACCGTGAACATCGACGCCTACATCAGCCCGGACGTTCCTGAATCGTACGTGCAAACGCGGCTGAACCTGCTGTCGGCGCTGCGCGAGTGCAAGGCCATTGGTTCGAACAAGTTGAATGTGCAGATCCACGAGACCGAACCCTTGAGCGAAGAAGCCGATCGGGCCGAGAAGCTGTTCGGCATCACGGCCAAGCAGGTCTTCTCGCGCAGCCGCGGCGCCATGAAATCCGACGACGTCTACATGGGCGTGGCTTTCACGGCCGGGCTCAACAAGGTCGTGGTGCCATTCTTCGATTACGGCACGCCGGTCGAGTACGAACTGGTGCGTTCGATTACCACCGTGGCCCAGAGCCAGCGCAAGACCGTGGGCGTGCTGATCACCGACGCCAAGCTGTTCGGCGGCTTCGACCAGATGACGATGAGCCCGACGCGCAATCAGCCGATCATCGACGAGTTGGAGAAGCAATACGACGTCAAGCAAGTCAATCCTGAGCAGCCGATCACCGAGAAGTACGACGTGCTGCTGGCCGTGCAACCTTCGTCGTTGGGGCCCGAGCAGATGGAGCATTTCATCGCCGCGGTTGAAAGCGGCCAGCCGACCGCCATCTTCGAAGACCCTTTCCCGATGGACCAGAACGTGCCTGGCACGGCAGCCCCCAAGCGGCCGCCGCAACAGAACATGTTCGGCGGTGGCCGGCCGCAGGGCGGCCCCAAGGGAAACATCGCCCGTTTGTGGACCGATCTGGGCATCGACTTCGCCGCCGATCAGGTCATTTGGCAGCGCTACAACCCATACCCGCGCTTGGGCTATCTGCCCGACGAGTGCGTGTTCGTCGACCAGGGGGCCAGCAAGGACATGGTCTTCAATCCGAACGATTCGATCTCTTCCGGTTTGCAGGAAATGATCTTCCTGTTTCCGGGCCACGTGAAAGCCCTCAATGCCACGAGCTTGCAGATCAGGCCTTTGGCGGTGACCGGCGAGAATACCGGCTTCGTGCTGGCCAACGACCTGATGTCGACCAATTTCTTCGGTGGTCGCGGCGGCTTGAATGCCCGTCGCCATCAGATTCCGACGCGTGAGGAGTATGTCCTGGCCGTTCACATTCAGGGGACGCTCAAGGACAACATGCCGATGTCGGACAAGGCTCCGGAAACCGGCAAGACCGCGGAAGCAGGCAAGGCCCCCGAGCCGCCGCTGCCAAGCCGGCTGAACGGAAGGTGGATGTCGTCCTGGTTTCGGACATTGACGTGATGTACGCCGATTTCTTCGAACTGCGCAATCAGTCGGGCGATCCCAACCGCGGCGAGATGTCGCTGAGCCCCGACAACGTGACGTTCGTGCTCAACGTGCTCGATTCGCTGGCCGGCGACGACCGGTTCATCGAGATCCGCAAGCGCCGTCCGGCGCATCGCACGCTGGAGACGGTCGAGATCGTTACCGCCGGAGCCCGGCAGGAAGCCCTGCAACTGCGCGAGAAGTACACCAAGGAGTTCGAAGCGGCCAAGGTTCAGGCTCAGAAGGAATTCGACGACGAGATCAAGAAGATCGAGAACAGCGATCTCGATCCGCAGCAGAAGGCCATCCGCCTGGAGATGGTCCGGGCCACGGCCGAGCGGCGTTTACAGATCAAGCTGGACCGGTTGCAGAAGGACATGGACATCAAGACCAAGAAGATCGACCGCGACTTGGCCCTGCAGGTCCGTTCGGTGCAGAACCGGTACAAGATGTGGGCCGTGTTCCTGCCGCCGATTTTCCCGCTGCTGGTGGGCGTGGCCGTCTTCTTCAGTCGTCGAGCCGGCGAACGCGAGGGCGTGGCCCGCAGCCGCTTACGTTAACCCGATCAGAATCTTCCGTCCGTCCGAGCCGGGGGCGTCAGCCCTCGGATTTGCTGACAAATTGATAACTAACATTTTATAGTACGCATTCCATGCCGATCGGCGAGCCATGAGCTGGCCGGTGTTTTCGATACGAGGAGATTGAAGGGCGATGAACGAACGCAACAAGACCCTGGCCTTTGTCGGTTTTGCGGCGCTGGTGGGCGTGTTGGCCTGGGCGACCCAGCCCAAGGCGATTATCGACCAACCCAGCGCCGAAGTCGGAACGAAGTTCTTTCCCAAGTTCGAGAATCCGCTGGCGGCCAAAACGCTCGAGATCACCGAATTCGATGAGGACCAGGGCGCCTTGATTCCATTCAAGGTGACGCAGGTTAACGGAATCTGGAGCATACCCTCGCACTCGAACTATCCGGCCGACGCCGCCAAGCAAATGGCCGACGCGGCGGCCTGCCTGATCGACGTCAAGAAGCTGGGAATCGCCAGCACCAATCCGGCCGAACACGAGACCTTCGGCGTCATCGACCCGACGGCATCGGATCTTTCGGCCGGCTCACGCGGCGTGGGCAAGAAGGTCGTCGTGCAGGACGGCGGCGGCAATTTGCTCGCGCAGTTCATCCTCGGCAAGTCCGACACCAGCCAGACAGGCGTGCGCTTCGTGCGCATCCCCGGTCAGGATCCGGTTTATCGCGTCGATCATGGACACCGACAAGCTCACGACCAAGTTCGGCGATTGGATCGAGAAGGATCTGCTCAAGCTGAACGCCTTCGATGTCCGCCAGGTCTCGCTCAACGATTATTCCGTTGACGAAGCCCGCGGCGTGGTTGAGCAGCGGGCCCTGGTCAACGTCGGGTTCGATCCCAAAGACAACAAGTGGCAGCTCGGTTCGATCGAGGTCTTCAAGGGGAAGGGGCTGGTTTCCGAGCCTCTCGGACCGAATCAAGAGCTCAACGGTGAGAAGCTCAACGAATTGAAGACTTCGCTGGACGATCTGCAAATCATCGACGTCAGCCGCAAGCCGGCCGGGTTGGCTGCCGATCTGCGCGTCGAGGACAAGCTGGCCCAGGACCGGCAAGCCAAGATCTCGCTGGCTCAGCACGGCTTCTACGTCGTTCCCTACAACAAGCAGATGGTGCTGTTCTCCAACGAAGGAGAAGTCCTGTGCGGCACGGCCGAAGGTGTCGAATACGTGTTGCGCTTCGGTGAGATCGCCGGAGCAGAACGCGACAAGGGAGAGAAGAAGGAGGACGAGAAGGAAACCGAGAAGAAGCCCGCCGACAAGCCCGGAGCCGCGGGCGTGAGCCGGTACATCATGGTCACGTCGCGGTTCAACGAAAGCCTGGTTCCCAAGCCCGAGCTGCAAGCCGCTGCCCGGCCCCGAGCCCGAGAAGAAGGAACCACCCAAGGACGACAAGAAGGATCCGCCGAAGAAGGACGACAAGCCTTCCGGCGACAAACCAGCTACCGGTGCCAAGGACTCCGACGAGCCGGCCGCCGACGCCAAGAAGGCCTGACGACTCGGCCGATAACGAAGAGTCGGACGACGCGGATTCAAAGGCCGACGAGCCGGCGAAGACCCGCCGCCGTCCGGCCAGCCCAGCGGCGCTGCGGCTGCGAAGGACGAAGCGGCCGCCAAGGAAGAGAAGCCCAAGACCGAGGCCGACCTGGAGCGCGAGCGAATCGAGAAGGAAAACAAGCAGAAGCAGGATGAGTACGATTCCAAGATCAAGGAAGGCAAGAAGAAGGTCACGGAGCTGAACGGCCGCTTTGCTGATTGGTACTACATCATTTCCGACGCCACGTACCAGAAGATTCACCTGGGCCGGAAGGACGTCGTCAAGGAGAAGGAAGCTCCCAAGGACGAAGCCGGCAAGGCGGGCCCGGGGGGCGCAGGCAGATCCGAAGGATCCGTTTCAGAAGTTCAAGGATCTGAAGCAGGGCGGACTGGAGAAGTAATGCGGAAGCGCGGAACTCGCAACAGCGGAATCATTTCGCTTTCCAGCTTTCCGCTTTTGGCTTTTCAGCCAGTTCTCAACAGCAACTCGAACGTGAAAATGCCCGTGTCGTGTCCGTCGCTGAAATCGATGGCGTAGGCATAGTTGCCCACCGGCTTCATCCCCAGCAGTTTCAGCGGCCGGGCTTCGGCCGCCGAGAGCACCGGCAGCAAGGGCATCGGAGCCGGAGGCTGCGAGCGCTTTTCGCGGCACGTGGCGCAGGGGCACGCTGCCCGCAATGCGCTCGACCTTGTACGTGTGGCGGCTCCCCGTCGTTCCAATCGATCACTAGTTGCCCTTCGGCGTCGAGCGACAGTTTGGTCGGTTGTAGTCCCACGAATTGCCTCTTTCTCGCGCGTTTCCCACGGAACGCATCGTCGCCGAATTGCAACGTCAGTCGTCCGGGGCCGCTCTCGATCTTCGCGGCTTGAGCGTTTGCGTGCAAGGGGCGATCGCGGGGTGCGACATTCTCGATCAGACCGTGCCGGCTCGCAGCTGCCGCCGCAGACGCGATACAGGAACTTCGGGTTGCCCAGCACGTACGCGCTGCCACTTGTGCGGTTGCCGGCGCAGAATGTCGAGCCACTCGCAACCCAACCGGCGGACCCACAGGGGGGCCCGGATCAGATCGCCGGCCCAGCGGTCGGCCAGCGCGCCCACGCCCATGCACAACCGGGCCTTGCAATCGCTGCCGATTACGGTCGATCCAGATCTCCTGCAAGGGATTGCCCATCGCCACCAGCAGCAGGTGAGGCCGGCAGCGGTTGATCTCGGCGATCACGCCCGCCTCGTTGGTCTCATTCAAGAAAGCCGTGATGGTAGCCGGCCAGCTCCCAGCCGGGAAACGCGCCGCGCTTCGCGGGCAGACTCGCTCCATGACTTCGGCCGTGGTCCCCAGCATGTAGAATCGGAATCGCCGCTCCGCGTTGTGTTCCAGCACCGCCGGCACGAGGTCCGTGCCGTTCAGGTTGTCCTGCAGTCGCACGCCCTGCCGCCACGCCGCCCAGCGCACGCCGGTGCCGTCGCCCAGCACGTAATCGGCCCGGTCGAGGACCGCGCGATAGGTCGGGTTTTCATAGGCCAGGTTCAGTGTATGGGCATTGACGTAGTACAGCGTGCGCGGGCCCGGCGGCTCGTCTTCGAGCAAGGCGGAAACAAACCCCACCGCCGCGTCGAACGGCATATCGGTGATCGGCACTCCCAGCACTCGCAGTTGGCGAGCCGCCGCTGGCAGCTCGATCGTTCGCGGCGCCGTTGCCAGCGCCTTGTCACGGGAGTGGAAATTGTGCAGGCCAAGATTGGGTTCAGCCGGCAGCGTGCCGTCCGGCCAAGGGCCTAGCGGTGCGTCAGGAGCGACGTTCAGCTCGTCATGAGTCGTCATACTTGCGGCGCCATGAAACCCGGGGAACCGATCAACCCGCATTAGGGGATCGCCTCAGGAAACATAGGACACGCGCCGCAGCGCAGGGGGTCCGACAGCTCGATTTTAGCGCGCGCGCGATTTTATGGGACGGCGCGATTATGCGGGCGCTGCCTCCTCGATCACCATGCCCCCGATTACTACGCCCCGGCGCCGCTCAGCGCTTCGATCGCTGCCAATAGCTGCCGCACTTCGTCGCGCTGGTTGTAGTGCAGCAGACCGATCCGCACCAACCCGGCGGGCTCCAGACCCAAGGCCTCGGTCAACGGCAGCGCATAGAAGTTGCCGTGCCAGACATAGATGCCGCGATCGGCCAGATACTCAGCCACTTCCCGCGGGCTCAATCGCTGGTGCGTGATGGCCACGGTGGGCACCCGTTGGCCCAGACGGCTCTCGTCGGTAATGCCCCAGACTCTCACTTCTGGAATCGCCTTCATGCCGGCGAGTAGTTCGCGGGCTAGAAGCGTTTCGTACGCGGCGATCGAATCGAAGGCGGCGCACAACGCCGCGGCGTCGGTCCGCGGTCTCGCCGGCGACCGTCCGCCCCAGGTCGGCCAGGTATTCGACGGCCGCCAGCGCGCCGGCGATGCCTTCGTGACTCTGCGTGCCCGTCATCCAGCGGCCGGGCAATTCGTCCGGCGCCGGCCGCAGCTTGTACGCCGGCAACTCCGTCAGCAGTTCGCGCCGCCCCCACAGCACGCCGACGTGCGGGCCGAAGAACTTATACGCTGAGCAGGCCAGGAAGTCGCAATCCCAAGCCTGCACGTCGATCGAGCGATGCGGTGCATAATGTACGGCATCGACGAACAGCTTCGCGCCGACGGCGTGTACGCGCTTGGCGATCTCGCCGATCGGATTGATCGTCCCGACTGCATTCGAGGCGGCGCCGACGGCTACCAACCGCGTCCGCGGCGAGAGCTTGGCTGTGAAATCGGCCAGATCGAGCGTGCAATCCTCCCGACGGATGTCGACGTGCAACACGCGGGCTCCCGCATCGCGCGCCGCCAGCACCCAGGGCGAACACATTGGCGTCGTGGTCGAGCCGCGTCACCATCACCTCGTCGCCCGGCCGCCAGGTGCGGCCCAACGCCCGGCTCAAGCTCAGCGTGAGCGTGGTCATGTTGGCGCCGAAGGCGATCGAGTCGGGATCGTCGCTGCCGACGAAATCGGCCAGCGCCGCGTGGGCTTCGTCGAGCAGGGCGTCGCTGGCGCGACTGGTCGCAAACACGCCGCCGTGGTTGGCGTTGATCGTCGTGAGGTACGAACTCACCGCATCGGCGACGCTCTGCGGCACCTGGCTGCCGGCCGGCCCGTCGAAGTAGACCGGCACCTGGCCTTCGATCGCGCCGCGATAACGCCGGGAACTGCGCCCGCAATCGCGACACGGGGAAACTCGTCTGCGAGTCGGTGTTCAGAGTCATGGGTTCTCGGCCGATCTCGCGGTCGCAAAGGAACGGACTGTCGGCTAAAAATGCACTGTCGGCTAAATCGGTGACGAACATGCAGCCCGGACTGTGCGTGATCGCCAGTTCGAGCCGGGCTTGCTCCAAGGCCAATTGCGGCGTCACGCCACAGGCCCAGAACACGGGCACCTCATCCGGCTCGATCATCACGGCCTGGCCAAAATCAGGCCGCTGGAGGTCGACGATTCCCAACGTAGCCGGATCGCCGACATGCACCGGCGCACCGTGCATTCGTGGATATTGGCGCGGTGACCTGGCGCACGCGTTCGACCTGGTCCGGCCGGTACGGCCGCATGCTCACCACCAACGGCCCGGAGAATCGCCCTGCCGGTCGACAGGGAACTCGCGTGCGGAACATCGGCACATTGCTTCCCGCGTGCAGATGCCGCACGGGCAAGCCGGCCGCTTCGCAGCGCCGCTTCGAACGTGAACGAGCAGCCCAACAGAAAGCCGACCAGATCGTCGCGCCACAGCGCGTCGGACGTCGCGTCGGCTCGGCCGCGTCGGCGTGGCCTCGGCGAAAGACCCGATAGCGCGGCACATCGGTCCGTAGATCGGCTCCAGGCGCGCGCCTCGCGCGGCTCGGGGTTGCCGGGCGGCGTGCGGACGATCAGCGGGCAAGCCTGGGCGTTGAGCCGGCAGAATTCGGCGAACTCGTCAGCCGCTTCGGCCGGAACGATCACCAGGTTGGCTTGCACGTAACCGGGCGTCTGACCGGCCGTGGGGCCGGTGAATTGGCCGGCGCGGATCGCTGCCCGCAATTCCCGCGGGCGTAGCGTACACGGTCGCGGCCTGGCCGTTCATCGCTGGTCCACCATTCGCATGCCTTTGCCTTCGAAACGCGGCAGCGTTCCCAGCGCCACCAGGCGAACGTCGACTTTCAAGCCCAAACCGCAGTTGCAACTCTTCGGCAATGCGGCCCGGGCTTTCCAGCTTGTCCTCGACTTCGACCGCCAGCTGGTCCATTTCGTCGACCTTGGTCACGATCATGCGGAACTCGAGTACCTCGGGAAAGCTGCGCACGATCTGCTCGACCGCGCTGGGAAAGATGTTCACGCCGCGGATGATCAGCATGTCGTCAGTGCGGCCGACGACGCCGCCATCGAGGAGCACGAAGCGATTCTGCTGCCGATGTTGCCAGACGGGCCGGACCAGATCGCCCGTGCGATAGCGAATCACGGGGCTGCCGACGCGGCCGAGATTCGTAAGCACCAGTTCGCTGAGTTCGCCTTCGGAGGCCGGCCTGCCCGTTTCGACCGAGAGAAACTCGGCGATGAATTCAGTTTCCAGCACGTGCACGCCGCGGCGCGAGCGATCGGCATAGCCCCAGGGTCCGACCTCGGTGGCGCCGGCATGGTCGATTGTCGTGGCCTGCCAGGCTTGCTCGACGCGGTTGCGCACGCTCGGCAGCGAACCGCCCGGTTCGCCGGCCAGGATCAGGGTTCGCACGTTCAGCGAGGCCACGTCGATCTGCCGCTGGCTGGCGACCTCGGCCATGTGCAGTGCATAGCTGGGCGTGCAGAAAACAATCGAGGCCTGGCTGGTGCGGATCAATTCCAACCGGGCCAGCGTGTTCATTCCTCCGCCGGGTACTACCAGGCAACCGCGGCGGGCTGCCGCTTCGAACGCCGACCAGAAGCCAATGAACGGACCGAACGAGAAGGCCATGAAGGCGCAGTCGTTGGAAGTCATTTCGGCCGCGTCGAGCACGAACTCAAAGCTGTCGAGCCACCACTGCCAATCTTCGGCCGTGTCGAGCACCACCAGCGGCCGGCCGCGCGTGCCCGAGGTTTGATGGAACCGCACGTACCGGTCGCTGGGAAACGTCAGGTTGTGCGCCAGCGGGCTGTGGGGCGTCGAGGCCAGCAGACCTTCCTTGAACGTGAACGGGAGCTCCGCCAGGTCGTCCAAAGACCGGAGCGGCCGGCGGATATTGGCCAGCTTTTCGGCATAGAACGGATTGGCCGGCAGGATTTTGTCGAGCAGCGCGTTGAGCCGCGTAATCTGGTACTCTTCCAGGGCTGCCGGATCGAGTGACTCCAGCCGCCGCCGCTCTTCGAACGTGGTGCGTGTCATGAATGAATGATAATGGGGGCCGGGGGGCAGGGGCTAGGGGTTGGCAGGCCAGTCGGGGCGCCGACGCAGAGAAAATGCTGCGTGCCGCTGGCTTTGCCAGTGCTCTTCCGAGCCCTCGGCTTGCCGTCAATCCGCTCGCCCGATGTCGTCTTGCCAGAAGCTTCGACCGCAAGCTCTTATTTACGGAACACTGGCGGAGCCAGTGCCACACCCATGCACGCGTCTGGCAGCTCGTCGGCGACAGATTACGACGGGTTGGCAGGCTCGTCAGGGCGGACTCCGCCAACCGCGCACGAAAAACGCTGGCGCGGCGAGCCTTTCGAGCCCTGCCGGCCAGCGTTCTTCGGTTTCCGTTTACGTGGAACCTTGGTCGAATCGATTTCGGACTACCAGTTGAAGCCCGTGGCCAGATTGAACCCGAGCATGTCGAGCGTCGTGCCCGAGGCCCTGGAAATGGCCGTGGCAAAGCCGCCCAGCGGAAAGGTGGTGGGCGTCAAGCCGCCGCTGGCGGCCGAGTTCATGCTGTTGCCGTGATTCAGATTCCAATACTGCCATTCGAACGCCCCGCGGAAGAAGGCGTTGCCGGGCACGAACTTCAGGGCCCGGTCGTATTGCATACCGAGCTGGATTTCGCTCATCAGCAGCGTGCTGAAGGCCGAATTGGTTCCACCGCTGAAGTTGTTGATGCCTCCCGCGCCGCCGTACAGCACGTCGCTCATGGCCAGGCTCTTCGAGCTGGGATCCCAAACGACCGACATCCGCCCGCTATAGACCCAACTGAGATTCGTGCCGCCGATCGGCGTCTTGCCGAACAGTCCGCCGGTGAGGCCGCCGCCATAGAAGTTGGTGCTCTCCATGGCCGAGCTGGTGATCAGCGTGGGAATGGTGCCGACGCGGCTGGTGTCCATCAGGCTCGAGCTGCGCTGAAACGCGGCGTAGCGAAAGCCGAACGAGGCCCACACGTCGCTGCGGTTCGTCTTGATGTAGCGGGTGATCTCGGCGTCGAGGGTTTGCAGATGCAGGTAGTTCTGCGTGAACGAGCCGGCGCTGCCCGCCACCGGCAGCAGGGCCGGGACTTCCGACAGGCCGCCGACGAGCGACGACCAATTCCAGTAGCGAACCACGGCGCCCCACGTTTCGCCTTGCACGCCCAGCCAAATCCGGGGCGAAATGTTCATCTGGCGGTCGGTGGCAGACCGGTCCAGGTTCGTGGTGCCGGTTGCATAGTTTCCGATCAGAATGGCCGAGCCACCGCCCGTGTTGTGCGAAGGCGCCAGGAACGTGGAAGCCACGCCCGCGATCGGCCGCCAGGTGCGCTGGCAGCACATGCTGCACGTGGGCGGCGGCGAGTTCTGCCAAGTGGGCCCGTCAGAAACGATGGCCGCGGTTTGGAACGGCTCAACCGGCTCTTCCGGTTCGGGCATCGGCGCATCGTTGTTGGTCAACAGGATATCGGAGTCGAGCACTTCGGGCTGATCGAGCACGTCTTTCGGATCGCTCTGGCCGTACGTCGCTGGCACGGCGTCTGCCCGCACGAGTTGCACGTCGGCTCGCTCGGCAGCAGCCGTGCTGGCCGGCGCCGAATCGTCGAGCTTGAAGCGTACGTCGTCAGCTCGTACAGAGAGCGGAGTTAACAAGCCAAAGATTGCCAGCCAGCGCCCCATAGTCCGCCATGTGCAAAGCATCTCGAAATCCTCCTTGAAACAATGTGTGATTCAGGTGTCGCGCCTGGCGTCGCTAAGCGGGCAGAACATGGTTCATGCCTGCTGCAAGCAACACCGGGACCAACGGAACGAATTGAGTAAAGAATCGCCGATGGCCTGCCGACGAAACCGGCCGCGTTGCCTACCCGGGGGGCCAGGGCCTTCATGTCCCTATATCCCGGTTTACTGGCCGGTTCGTTACTTCGTGCTCGACCGCGATTGGCGGAATTACGGGTTCCAGCCTCCCTTTCGCTATCCGTGTTTCGACCGGTGTCCTCGTTATTATCCCGAGAGTTGGTATCGCACAACCGGCAGAAAGATTACAGACATTCGCCTCGCTGCGCTACGCTCGATACGACTGGCAAAGTCTGCCACCCTAGGACTGTTGCGACCGTTTCGTTCGCGATATCCGGACCATCCGGAGCGGCCGGAATAACCGCTACAATCCATCAGCACGCTGCCGGGGTTGGCAGCCATGGACGAGAGTTTAGGGCTTGGCGGCCCAAGGGTTAGCGTCGAATTCGCGGCACTTGCGCCAGGTACGGCTGGGCCCGCGGGACTGGACTGCGAGATCGAACTGAACCATACTTCGCTGGCAAGCGCCGTGCTACTGTTGCGCACGGTCGCGCTGCCGACCGCCGGCATCGGATCTGCCGCCCGAATCACGAATTCCCGCCCCTCGAACCCCGCAAGTTTCGCCGCATGTCCCAGCGCTCTCCGAAAGCTTCGCTGCTGACGATCTTCCTGATTGTGTTCATCGATTTGATCGGCTTCGGCATGGTGTTGCCGCTGTTGCCGGTGTTTGCCGAGCATTTCCAAGTCGATGAGCACGGGCTGACGTTGGGTCTGTTGATGGCCAGCTTTTCGGCCATGCAGTTTCTCGTCGCGCCCTTGTGGGGGCGGATCTCCGATCGCGTTGGTCGCCGGCCCATCCTGATGATTGGGCTGGCCGGCTCCGTTGCGTTCTACTTCCTGTTCGGCATTGCCACGATTTACCACAGCCTGACGCTACTGTTCATTTCGCGATTGGGAGCCGGCATCGCGGGGGCCACGATCTCCACGGCCCACGCCTACATCGCCGACATTACGACGCTGGAAAACCGCACCAAGGGAATGGCCCTGGTCGGCGCGGCTTTTGGCCTTGGTTTTACGCTCGGCCCGTTGTTCGCCGTGCTGGCCTTGTTGGGCGAAGCGAACGAACCGGGACCGGGTCCGGGTTACGCGGCCAGCGCACTGTCGGCCGTGGCCTTGCTGCTGGCCTGGTTCAAGCTGCCCGAGTCGCTGCCCGCGGGGGGCGGCCATACGGCTCGCAAATGGTTCGATTATAGCGCCCTGCACGAAGCCCTGGCGACGCCGTCGGTGGGGCTGCTGTTGTTGACCTCGTTCGTGTGCGTGTTCTCGTTCGCCAATTTCGAGTCGACCTTGTCGCTGTCGATTTTCCGATCGACGTCCTTGTCGGCCGCAGACCCGGACCTGACTTTCCGCCTCAGTCGGATCTGCCAGACGTTCGCCTTCATCGGCCTGACGCTGATGATCGTACAAGGAGGCATCGTCCGCCGGCTTTCCGGCCGGATCGCCGACGGCACCATCGCGGCCACGGGCGCCGCGTTGCAGATCGTTGGCTTCATTCTGCAGATCTGGTTCACGCAGCATTACAGCCTCGGGCCGATGTTGTTCGCCTTGGCGTCAACGGTCAGCGGCTTCGCCTTCGTCACTCCGTCGCTCAACGCCATGATCAGCCGCCGTAGCGATCCGGCCAAACAGGGTGCGATTCTTGGTCTGGGACAAAGCATCAGTTCGTTGGCGCGGATCCTGGGGCCCATGGCCGGCATCCCACTGTTCAAAACTCAGCCTGCCTTGCCGCTGGTGACTGCTGCCGCGCTGATGGCGTTGGGTTTCATGTTCGTTCTCGTCGCCACGCGACGCGGGAAAGACTTTGGGAAATGATAAATGCTAAATGATAAATGCTAAATTCGGAGTCCCTTTCATTTATCACTTATCATTTAGCATTTATCATTTCTTCGCTTCCACCGCCGGCGTGCGCGCAGGGAATCCTGCCTGCGCGCCGCCGACTTCGGAAGAGGCGCCGTTCGCGCTGCTGCCTGCAACTCCGGGATACGGAGGCTTTGGGTACTTGGGCGGCACGCCCGCAAGCGGCCGCAGAAAAATGATTCACCGCCTCCGCCCCTCGGCCGTCGCGCGGCGTTCCGTTGACGTGCTTCGCAAAAGACACGCTCCGCGTGCCTCCGCATTCTCAATTGGAGGATGTGCGAAGTCGGATCAAGGTGAATCGACGCCTACGGTCAAGAGCCTTTTGAGCTGCAGGGGGCCCTGGGTTACGTCCACTCTCACTCTTCGTCGGCGTCTGGCCGCGCGGTCGCGGGGCGGCAGAGCCCGGCAGGGAAAACGGGCGACCGTTTCTGCCGGGGATAACGCCCAATGGCTTTGCGGGAAGATCCCTCGCGCTCGTAACCAGCGCCGAGGCGTTTCCGACGAGTCAGGAAGAGCTATCAGCCAGGTCTGGGCTACACCCATCGATCCGCACCCACGGCCACCCGCACTCTGGATTAGTGGTCGCGCGGACGAGTTGGCAATTGACAGGCACAACACTTGGGTTTCAACGCGAAGCACCTGTACCAAGTTTTCGATGAGTCGCATTGTTCGCACCTGGAACGTCCACTCTGCCCTAGCTGCCTGCATGGGATTCTATCGGGCGAGTGGCCTACTTGTAAACATAATTCTGTACAGATTGTAGGGTGCTCTGCGAGCACCATGGCTTGGCGCACGCAGCTGCGAATGGGCTCGGTTGAGACGTGAAGTCGAAAGAAAGGTGCTCGCAGAGCACCCTACGACTTTGGGAAATGATAAATGGAATGCATTCCGCATATCTCATTTACCATTTCCTTCCTGCCCTGGGCCGTCTAAAACTACCGCATGGAGTCGTTGCGCACGCGCGAGTTCTCGCGAATTCTGTTGATTAAGCCCTCTGCCTTGGGCGACGTGGTCAATGCGCTGCCGGTGCTCCCCAAGTTGCGGGCCCGCTATCCCCAGGCGCGGATCGATTGGCTGGTCACGCCCGAAAATGCATTGCTCGTCGAGCGGCATCCCGACCTGTCGGGCGTGGTGCTCTTCGATCGCCGACGGTTCAGCCGCTTCGGCCGCAATTGGCAAGCCACGAAGGACACCCTCGCCTGGCTGGCCGAGCTGCGACGAGCCCGCTATGACCTGGTCGTCGACCTGGGCGGCCAATTGCGCACGGCCCTGTTTTGTCTGGCCACGGCGCGCACCCGTGCGACTGGGGCTCGAAAAGGCGCACGAAGGGGCTGGCATCGTATACACGCATCGAGCTCCCGTCCCAACCTACGACGTCCATGCGGTCGACCGTTATCTGTCCGTGGCCGGCGTGCTGGGGCTGGATGACCATCCCCCTGATTTCCGCATCTACCTGGCGGATGAAGTTCAAGCCAGCGTCACGCGGCTGCTGGCCGAACACGGGCTGGCCGATAAGCCATTTGCGCTGATTGCCCCGGGAACCATCTGGGAGACCAAGCACTGGACCGAGGCTGGATTCGCCGCCGTGGGCCGGCATCTCAGCGAGCGCGGCCTGGCGGTGGTGCTGGCCGGCTCGCCCAACGACCGGGCGCGCACGCAGGCCGTGGCTGCCGGCTGTCCAGGAGCCATCGATTTGGCGGGCCGTACGAGCGTCGCCGAGTTGGTGGCCCTGATCGGCAGGGCGGCGCTGTGCGTGTCGAACGATTCCGGCGCGATGCACCTGGCCGTCGCCCAACAGCGGCCGGTGGTCAGCGTGTTCGGGCCCACCAGCCCGCTACGCAACGGGCCCTATGGACGGCCCGAAGCCGTCGTCCGGCTCGACTTGTCTTGCTCCCCCTGTTTCATCCGCAAGCTGCGCGGCTGCCCCTACGAGCATCGCTGCATGCGCGAGCTTGCGCCGGAGACGGTGATGCAGCGGGTGGAAGAAATGCTAAATGCTAAATGATAAGTGATAAATGCGACGCATCTTCATTTAGCATTTATCACTTAGCATTTATCATTCGTCCTCGATCATCCCCAATTGCACCAACCGGCGATAAAGTCGCGGCCGAGTCATGCCCAGCAACTTTGCGGCCCGGGTCTTGTTCCCTTTGGCTCGCGTCAGGGCTCGCTCGATCAGCTCGCGCTCGATCTGGCCGAGGTACTTTTCCAGCACGATGGTTTCTTCGCCCTTGCGCGACCAACGCAGGGCATCGTCGGCCTGAGCCAACAGAATCGGCAGATTGCGGGCTTCAATCCAAGGGCCATCGGCCTGGGCATGGGCCGCGGCGACGACTTCGGCCAACTCGTCCAGTTGCCGCGGCCAGGCATAACCGGCCAGCACGTCGAGGGCCTCGGGCCTGAAGCCCGCCAGTTGCTTCGTCCCCGCCGCATTGACCCGTTCGAGGAACATCTGCGCCAACAGCGGCAGATCGTCGAGTCGTTCTTCCAACGGCGGCAGTTCGATGGTGATCGTCGACAACAGGCAGGCCAGGTCGGGGCGGAAGTTGCCCGTCTCCGCCAACTCGACCAGCGGCCGACGAGCGGTCGAGACAATCCGCAACGGCAACTCGCCAATCCGCAGGAAGCCGGCCAACTCGGCCTGCGCTTCGGGCGGCATCTGGTCGGCGTCGCTCAATAGCAGCGTGGCCAAACGTTCGGGTGCGATGGCTTCCTTGGGCCGGGCCAAGCCACGAATGCTGGCTTGCAACAGCTCGGCTCCCAGCAATCCACAGGCCAACGGCACCAGCGGCCCAAGCGCCCCAGGCAGCCGTGAGTAGTGAATTGCCCGGGCGACATGCTGCCGGCCGCTGCCGGTGGGCCCGAGAATGAGCACGCTGGCCTTGTTCTTGGCGGCCAGCGACGCCTGGGCTCGAGTGCGGCGCATGGCCGGCGTTTCACCGACCAACCGTTCGACCTGGAAACGGTCCTGTCGATCGACACGCAGCTTCTGCAGCAACGCGTGCAGTTCGGCCGGAGTGGCTTCGCGATCCGGTTTGTTCGATCCGGGCTCGGCCGGCGGCAGTATTCCCAGGGCCAACACCCCGACAGCTTCCTGCCCTTCGTCCAACACGGGGATGAATTCGAACGCCCGCGCCGCGGCTGGTTCCGCGTTGGGCAAACGAATCGTGGCCGTCGCGCTCGCCATGGGAGAAAACTTCGGGCGGCGGGCAGAGCAGCCCGGCCAGTGGCAGTCGGCCCTGCTCATCGGGCGTTGTATGGTAGCGGCACTCCTGGCCGAGCAATTCGGCCGCCTGGGGGCCAATCCAGGTCCGGGCGGCGGCATTGAGAAACACGATCCGTCGCCGCGCGTCGAGCGCGTAAGCCGGCAGCACTGCCGCATCGAGCAGCCGGGTCAGATCGTTGCCAGTGGTGCGATGTTGTGCCATGCGACTTGGTTGCGGCCCGCTGGAACGGCCGTGGAATTTAATCGGCTTTTGGGAACTTCTGCCGACCGCCTTCGTCGAAGATTCAGCGGCAGGCCGGCGCGGGTGCTAAGAGGGATTTTAGCATGCCGCGTGTCGTAGCGGGGCCGGAACAGAAATTGAATGGTGCGGTCAGGGCCGCCCACGCGGCATGCGGTTCGGAGATTACCGAGCCCCGGGCGTCAGCCCGGGGATAGTGCGTGGCCTCCGAAAAGCGTCAGTTCCAGAAACGGCACGCTAAGAATTCGGATGAACCGTGTGCGAGGGGTGACAACAAGTTGACATCCGGGACCGATACAATCGGCTCCGCGTTCGGGTTGCGGTGGGCGAATGAGTGCCGGCGGGGCAGGCGTTCGCCGGGCAGAAGCCGCAGCTCGCGTGAAAGAGCCTTGCGCCGCGTCGAACTGGGCACTCGACGCGGCGCTGTTTTGTTGCGGTGCAGAAATCATGGACGTGCTTCCCCGCTCCGCGCCGCCGTTGACAGCCGGAACGAAGCAATCTATAGGGTGAATGGCGTGGGTTGCGTCGTTCTGCAGCGTCGCGCATTGCCGGGCCAAGGTTTGGAGCCGGCCACCATTCAACCAACGGCGGATTTGATGACCCAATACAATTACACCGTGGTCTATGAACCCGACTTCGAAGAAGGTGGGTACATCGCGACCGTACCGGCACTCGGGATTGCCACGCAAGGCGAAACTTTGGAAGAAGCTCGGACCATGGTCCAGGAAGCGATCCTCGGCTTCATCGAGGGTTTGCAACAAAAAGGCCAACCGATTCCCAAGGAGCCCAGCGACGCGGCACTACAGATTCGCACCGAGCAGGTTGCCGTTTATCTATGATGGCCCGGCTTCCGGCGATGACTCCTCGCGACGTGGTGCGAGTTCTGCAGCGAGCCGGGTTCGTCTTCCATCATCAGCGGGGAAGTCATGCCTACTACCACCACGATAGTCTGCACTGCCCGCGCGGCGTTAATTGCTCTTCAACGTCAAGGGTTGCGGATGTTCAACCCGGCCGGCCGGGCGCTGGCCGGAGCCGGCCCGGTCCATGTCGCCCAGTTCCTGACGAGCCTTGTCGGCCATGGCTTGCAAACGCGCGACCACGTCCGGGTGCTCGGCGGAAACTTCCCGCGTCTCGCCGACGTCGGAACGGACATCGTAAAGTGCCAGCGCTGCGGGTTCGGTGCGGCGAGCCAGGTTGACGTACTTGTGCGCGAGGGGCAAATAGAGTTTCCACGGCCCAGCACGCACGGCCTGCAATTGTTCCATGAAGTAATAGCAAAAGCCCTGGTCGTCCCAAGGCGAGCGGGCCTGCGCCTGGCCAAGCAGCAGCGGCCGTATGTCGTGACCGTCAATCTTTCGCGGCGGCAGCGGAGCGCCGGCCAGTGCAGCGAGCGTGGGCAGCAGATCCAGCGACGAACAGAGTTCATCGCAGACGCGGCCGGCCGGAACCCGCCCGGGCCAGCGGACGATGCAAGGCACGCGCATCGCGCCTTCCGAAGTGTCGTATCCCCAACCCCGGTAGGGAGCGCAGCTTCCCTGGGGCGGATGGCGATTCACGGCCCCGTTGTCGGAAGTCCAGATAACGATTGTCCGCTGTTCCAAATCCAGACGCGAGATAGCCGCCAGAATTTCGCCGGTCGACCAGTCCAACTCTTCCACCGAGTCGCCGTAGGCGCCGTTTTTGCTTTTGCCGCGAAAGGCTGGGCTGGCGAACGGACGAGGAGTCGAGCCCGGCGTGATCTGCGGCAGATACATGAAAAATGGGCGCGGCGGTTTCGCTCCATGAAGGCGATCGCTGCGGTCGTGCAACGTTGCACCAGATAATCGCGATCGACCGGGGCTTCGATCACGCGGTCGTCTTGGAGCAACGGCAGCTCGGGCCAAGCATCGGGTTGCTTGTCCTTGGTCATGTCGTCGCTGTAGGGAATACCGAAAAACGTGTCAAACCCCTGGTGCGTCGGCAGAAAGGGCGGCTGGTCTCCCAGGTGCCACTTGCCGAAAGCGGCCGTCGCGTAGCCTGCCTGCTTGAGCACTTCGGCCAGGGTTGTTTCGTCGGGAGACAGGCCCTTGGTGTCGACGGGGCGGAGCACGGCCACGTTCGAGCCGCTGACGTGCAGATTGATGCGGCGCGGGTAACAGCCCGTTAGGAGTGAGGCTCGGCTCGGCGTGCAGACTCCGCTGGCGACATAGAAACTAGTGAAACGCGTCCCTTCGCGGGCCAGCCGGTCGATGTGCGGCGTGCGATGGAGCTGTGAACCGCAGCAGCCCAGATCGCCATTCCCCAGATTGTCGACGAAGAACAGAACGACGTTCGGAGGGCGACCCGAGCTGCGTTCATCGGCCTCGGATGGATGCGGCGCGACGAGCAGGCCCGCCAGGAGCACGACGCTCGACCACGGCCGAAACTTTCCAAGTGCCATGGCGATCAAGGCCCAAGGGAGCTTATGGTCTCAAAAGCGCGGCTTGAACATTGCCCGCTGCCTTCGCTGCCACGCCCTTGGCGGCCGGATGCGCGGCGTCGATCCGGGCCGACTGCGCTGGCCGCGTTCGACCCATCCACGAGCGGCGACGGATAAAATCCCAACAACACGACGAGCACGGCGCAGATGAGCATCGCGGCGCAGGCGCCGCGGCCTCCCTGGGCCTTGAGCTGTGAAACGGGCGAGCGGAAATAAACCAACCCTACGATGCGCAGGTAATAGGCCGCGGCCACCGCGGCGTTCAATACACCAATTACTGCCAGCGAAATGAACCAAGGGCGCAAGGGGCTGTCGCCCATGTGGCCACCGTCGACGCCCAAGGCGCTGGCAAACAGCGTCAGCTTGCCCCAGAAGCCGGCCAGCGGCGGAATGCCCGCCAGGCTGAACATGAACACAGCCAATGCCAGGCCGGCCCAAGGATGCGTTCGCCCCAGCCCCGCCAGTTCATCCACGCCGTCGACCTGCCGGTCCGGCTGACCGAGATAGACCAGTGCCGCAAAGGTGCCGGTCGTGGCAATCACATAAACCGCGAGATAAAAGAGCAATGCCGCGATGCCGTCGACCGAGATCTGCCCCCCGGCGCTGGTTGCTCCGAACGCGGCAGCCAGGCCGATCAGCATGTAGCCACCGTGGGCCACGGCCGAGTAGGCCATCAGCCGGCGGATGTTGTCCTGCCACAGGGCCAGCAGGTTGCCGACGGTCATCGTCAACACGGCCAGAATCAAGGCCACGCGCCAACCGAACGGTTCCATCCCCGGCATGGCAATGGCCACGATCCGCACCAGCGCCACGAAGCCAGCGATCTTGGGGAATATGGCCAACAGGCCGGCGTTGCCATTGGTCGTGCCCTGGTAAACGTCGGGAGCGTAGAAATGGAACGGTACGGCTGTGACTCGGAAGCCCATGCCGGCGAAAACCAGCACCAATGCCACGCGAGCAAACAGCCGGCTATCGGCCAATTGCTCGCCCCCTAGCCCCATGACCGTGCGCAGCGAAGTCAGGTCCGTCGAACCGCACAGCCCGTATAGGAAGCTGAATCCGTACAGCAGCAAAGCCGACGAGAGAATGCTCAGGTAGAAGTACTTGACGGTCGATTCCTGGCTGGCGGCATCGTTCCGGCCCAGGTACAGCAGCACGTACGTCGGGATCGACAACAGTTCCAGCCCGGCGAACATCAGCACCAGGTCGCGAGCCGAGGCGACGAGCATCACGCCGGCGGTGGCCATGACGAGCGTGCCCAGGAATTCGGGCGCGGGCACATCTTTGCCGGGTCGGGCTGAAAGCATGACGAACAGCAGGCCGGCCAGCAGCGTCAGCCAGCGGATGTATTGGCCCAGCAGATCGGCCACCAGCGGACCGCCCATCGCGGCCGTGAGTTCGGGCGTCTTGGCGCCCACCGGCCAATAGAGCGTGTCGTATTGCCGGCACAGCGCCAGGCCGGCCGCCAATACGCCGGCCACCGCCAGCCAGGTCCAGGTGTCGCGACGATCGGGCAGAATCGCCCCGCCGATGTAGATCAGCGTGCCGACGGCGATCAGCAGCAACTCAGGAAGCAGATACCAGACACTCTCAGTCGACACGGGTCAGTTCTCCAGGCGCCGCCGGCACAAGCGAGGCTTGGGCTTTGGCCGGCTGCGCATAATGTTGATCGAAGGCCTGGCTGACGGTCTGCGAGACCTTGTCCAGATCCTTGGCCACGGGGCTTAAAAAGTGTTGCGGCACCAGGCCGATCCAGAACATGAATACGATCAGCGGGGCCAGGGCCAGGATCTCGCGCGCCCTCAGATCTCGCACCGGTTCGTGATGGCCCGCGTGCTCGGCATCGTGCGGGCTCTTTTCCTTCAGCGGACCGAAGAACACCCGCTGCACCAACCACAGCATGTACCAGGCCCCCAGAACCACGCCGAAGGTACTCAGCACGGAGATGATCTTCCACTGCGCTGCCCACACCAGCGGCGCTTCGGCCCAGCCGCGCTCGAACATGCCCAGCAACAGCAAGAATTCGCCGGCAAAGCCGTTCAACCCCGGCAGGCCGATGCTCGAAAGCGTGAACACGACGAACAATGTGGCCAGGATCGGCGTGCGTTTGGCCAGGCCGCCCAGATCGGCAATCTGACGCGTGTGGTAGCGTTCGTAAATCATGCCGACCAGAGCAAACAGCCCGCCGGTCGACAGTCCGTGATTGACCATCTGCAGCGTACCGCCCTGTATGCCGAGCGGATTGATGGCAAAGATGCCCAACATGCAAAAGCCCAAATGGCTGACGCTGGAGTAGGCGATCAGCTTCTTGATGTCCGTCTGAGCCAGGGCCACCAAGGCTCCATAGATGATGCCCGCGGCCGAGAGCCACAGCACCCAAGGCATGCAGGCGACCGTGCCTTCGGGCAACATCGGCAGATTGAATCGCAGAAAACCGTACGTGCCCATCTTCAGCAGGATGCCGGCCAGGATTACGCTGCCGGCCGTCGGGGCCTGAACGTGCGCCAGCGGCAGCCAGGTGTGCAGCGGAAACAGCGGAACCTTGATGGCAAAGCCGATGAACAGGGCCAGGAAGAGCCAGATCTGCAGCGAGCGGTCGATCGGGATGCGCGGCCAGGCCGGTGGTCAATTCGGCGAACGAAAACGTCAGCACGTGCGGCGCCGGGTGGTAATAATTCCAGACGACGATCGTCAACAGGCCGAGGAACGTCAGCAGGCTGCCGGCCAACGTGAACAGGAAGAACTTGATGGCGGCGTAACGCCGGTCCTCGCTCCCCCAGATGCCGATGATGAAGAACAGCGGAATCGAGCGTGAACTCGAAGAAGATATAGAACACGATCACGTCGCGGGCCAGAAACACGCCCAGCATGCCGGCTTCGAGCAGCAGCAGCAGGGCGTAAAACGATGCGGCCCGATCGGTGATGGCCGTTCCAACTGACGAGGATGGCCGTGACGGTCAACAGCGCCGGTGAGTCCGAACATCCACAGGCTCAGGCCGTCCAGCCCGAGGCTCATCGCGATGTGGATCGACGAGTAACGGACCCAGTCGCCGCTGACTTCGACCGGCATTCCGCCCAAGTGGTCGCAGACCAGCCGCACGACGCAGGCCAGCGTAATGAGCGAGGTAATCAGCGCCAGCCGCCGCGCGGGGACCGCACCTTGCCGGACCATCATGGCCACCAGCACCGCGCCGACGAGCGGAATCAACAGGCAGGCGATCAACAAACTTTGCATGAGCCGCTTTCTCGAACTGTCGGGAAGTTTCTGCGTAGGGTGCGTTTCTGCGTAGGGTGCGCTGTGAGCACCAATTCGATTGCTGAGGTTTCAGTTGCAAAAGGTGCTCGCAGAGCACCCTACGAATCGTGTCTGTTAACCCACCTGCCAGAGCAAGAGCGTGCCGATCAGGACCAGCACGCCCAACACCATCGCCAAGGCGTAGAACTGCACCAGCCCGGCTTGCAGCGTCCGCAGCAGCGAGCCCACGGCCCGCGGGATGATGCCGCCCAGGTTCACGGTTCCGTCGATCACCCAGCGATCGATGAAATAGCAAAACGCCGCGAAGGCCAGCATCGGCGACGATCACCAACGCGTAGTAGATCTCGTCGATGTAGAACTTGTTGTACGAAAGCCGGTACAGGTTCAGGCCGAATTTGGTTTGCATCAGTTCGGTCAACTTGTTCACTTCGCGGCGCTCGCCCAGGTAGAAATACGCGGCCAGCCCAACGCCCGACAGCGCGACGACCGTGCTCACGGCCGCAACATCAATGTGGAAGGCGTGCCCCAGCCCTTCGCCAAACACCGGCGCGAAGGCCAGCGACGGCGTGCGGACCAGGAATTCGGCGAAGCCGTGCGTCTTTTCAAACAACCTCCCACCGCGGCCGCGCCCACGGCCAAAACGATCAAGGGAAAAGTCATCGCACGGCGGCGATTCGTGGGCATGATGCCCGGCCTCTTCCGGCACGCGGGTTGGGCCGTAGAAGGTCATGAACAACGCGCGGAACGTGTAGAAGGCGGTCAGGAAGGCCGTGAACACGCCCGACCAATAGAGCACCATGTAAAGCGAAGTCGTGGTGGGCCCGTTCGTGGACGGCGGCGAGAATGGCATCCTTGCTCCAGAAGCCGGAGAACGGAACCACGCCGGCCAAGGCCAGCGAACCGATCCAGAAGGTGCGGTACGTCCAGGGCATCAGATGCCGCAGGCCGCTGAAGCGGCGCATGTCGATCACATGCCCCATGGCATGCATCACGCTGCCGGCGCCGAGGAACAGCAAGGCTTTGAAGAACGCGTGCGTGAACAGGTGGAACATTCCGGCCACGATACCGGCCAGGCTGCCCGTGCCCAACGACAGGAACATGTAGCCCAACTGGCTGACCGTGGAATAAGCCAGCACGCGTTTGAGATCATTCTGCGTCAGTGCGATCAGGCCGGCCAGCAGGGCCGTGAAGCCGCCGATCACGGCCACCACGGCCTGGGCGGTTGGTCGACAGGTGAAACAGCGGCGTGCAACGCGTCACCATGTAAACGCCGGCCGTCACCATCGTGGCGGCATGGATCAACGCGCTCACCGGGGTGGGGCCTTCCATGGCGTCGGGCAACCACACATGCAGCGGAAACTGAGCACTCTTGCCGCAGGCACCGGTCATCAGGCCCAAGGCGATCATCAACGCCACGCCGCCGCCGATCTCATACAATGCCGGATTTGCCAGCCGCGTCTGGCCCAGCACGCCGGCCACGGCCAACGAGCCGTCGGCGTTGAAGCGTGTCGTGGAAGTTGAGCGTGCCGAACGTCGTCCAGATCAGGAACACGCCCAGCGCGAAGCCAAAGTCGCCAATGCGATTGACCAACAATGGCCTTCTTGCCGGCCGCGACCGCCTCGGGCTTCTCGTACCAGAAGCCGACCAGCAGGTAGCTGCACAACCCGACCGCTTCCCAAAACACGTACAGCAGTACGAAGTTGCTGACCGAGACCAGCATCGTCATCGAAAACACGAACAGCGAAACGTAGGTAAAGAAACGCCAGTACCCGGGATCGCCGTGCATGTAGCCGCTGGCGTAGATCACCACCAGCGTGGAAATGAACGTGACCATCGAGAGCATGATGCACGTCAGCGGGTCGGCCCGCAGCGTAATCTCGACGCGGAAGTCGGAGACCGCCGGCACGTCGGGGGCGACCGGCTCGCGGCCGTCGACCTTTTTGGCTTCGGCCTGCGAGTAGGCCTTGTCGACGACGGCCCAGGTCCAGACGTTGTACACGCGCTCGTAACCGATCTGCTTCGCGGTCGCCCTGTTCGGCCGGAGCTTCGGCCAGTGCTTCCGCATGGTCGCACACCCGCGTTCAACAGCAGCACGCTGAACACGAACGAACCGGCCAGGGCGATGGCAATCGGCAGGTGGCTGCGTTCGCGCAGCACGGCCTTGCCGAACAGGGCGATGATCACCGTCGCCAGCAAGCGGCAGGCCGGGAATCAGCAGCATTAATGTTTCGAAGCTAAACATGGGCGCGGTGTACCGTTTCCTCTTCTTCTTGAGGCGGTTCGATGCCGGCCGGAGTCAATTGCGGCCAGATCGGTTTCGGATTCAATTCCTCGGGCAATTCCAGGTCGACGAACCGCGGCTGGTTCGACTCGCGGATGTTCTGCCAGAAGGCGATGTCGAGCTTGCCGCTGCGCTGGAACAGCATCAGGATCAGGGCCAGCGCGATGCCGGCCTCGCAGGCGGCCACGGTCAGGATGAAGATCACCAGGATCTGGCCGCCCCAGTTGTTGTGGAACCGGCCCCAGGCCACCAGGCTCACCGAGACGCCTTGCAGCATCATTTCGGCGGCCAGGAACATGATGATCATGTTCCGCCGGCTCAAGAAGCCGATCAGGCCGATGCCGAACAGCAAGGCCCCGACCACCAGATAATTGTAGAGCAACTGCATCTCACCCATGGGTCGGGCCTCCGCCTAGCCGGACTCCGGCAATCTGTCCATTGCCCGCATGCGGCGGGCCGCCCGTCTCGGGCCGCTTGTGCTGACCGACGATGGCAATCGCGCCGACCAGCGCCACCAGCAGCAGCGTGCCGGCCACTTCGACGGCGATCAAGTGGGTGCTGAACAAGTGCGAACCGAGCGTGGCCACGTGCTGCGGGCTGAAAATGTCCGCATTGCGAGCCGAAGCGACCTGTTTCAGCGTCGTCTGGTCCTCGAGCACGCTGGCCCGGATTCGCCAGTGCGAGCTGCTGGATCGGTCATCGACAGCATGCCGATCATCACGGCGCCGGCCACGGACGAGAGCAGGGCTTCCCAACTCAGCCGGTCGTAGTACTCGTCGCCTTGCGGCTGGGCCAGCATGAGCACGAACAGGAACGTGACCAGGATGGCCCCGGCATAGACCACGATCGTGGCCACGCCCAGGAACTGCGCGCCTTGATAGAGAAACAGGCCCGCCGTGCCCAACAGCGTCAGGGCGAACCACAAGGCACAATACACAGGGCTGCGCAACGTGACGGCAGCCACGGCCGAACCGACCGTGACGATGGCCATGGCCAGAAACACGCCGTCGGCGACCCAGCCCTCGCCCTGCGGCAGCGAGGCCGACCACTCGAGGTAGGGCGACTTGCTGTGAACGATCAGGCCGAAATGCACCAACAGCGTGAGCAGCGCCAGGCCGGCCGTGGTCAGGCCCGCACCCAGGCGGCGGCTGGTGCGCCGACCGTTGGGCAGCAGCAGCCACATGCCGGCGGCGAATAGCGAGCGCGGCCAATGCGAAGGGCCACTGAGAATCGCTCATAGCGCGCCTCCCGTCTGCATGCGACTTCATCGGCTCGGCGTCTTTCGTCTGGTCGTAGACGCTGAGCAGCTTTTCCTTGTCGAAGATCATCTCTTCGCGGCTGCGGCCGGTCAGATCCAACAGGCTGGTCAGCTCGATGGCATCGACCGGGCAAGCTTCTTCGCACATGCCGCAGAAGATGCAACGCAGCTCGTCGATCGAGAAACTTTCGGGATACTTTTCGCGATCGGGCCAGGGGCTTTCGATGCCCATGATGTCGATGCAATGGGCCGGGCAGGCCGTCGCGCACAGGAAGCAGGCCACGCATTTGACGCGGCCTTGCTCGTCTTTATTGAGCCGGTGGACGCCGCGATAGATCAGCGGATTGCCGATCGTCGGTCGGACTTCGGGAAAGCTGACCGTGACTTTCGGGCCCAGCAGGTGCTTGGTCGTGGTGGTCAGCCCTTGGAACAACAGCGGCAAGTACATCTTGCCGGTCAGTCCCAGCCGGGGCTCTTCCACCCACTTGATGTTCGGATCGTTGGCTTGCATGGTTCTCTGCTCTTGGTCTCGCGTGGCGAACGGAATCGCTCACGGCGCGTGGGGCTTCTTAAATTTCGACTTCTTCCAACGGGGCGGGCATTCTCGGCCGGTTGTCGCTCGACAGCGGCGAGGTCATGCCGGCCAGCCACCAACTGGCGACCGCCACGACCCACATCGCGCAGGATGCACGACCAGCGGGCTGCCGCCAAGGCGATGATTCTTGGCGTCCCAGGCAAACTCGGTCACGAAGGCCACGGCCACCAGGTTCACCAGCCCCAGCGGCAGCATCACCTTCCAGGCCAAGGCCATGAGCTGATCGAAGCGGAACCGCGGCCAACTCCAGCGGACCATCATGAAGAACAAGATCACGACGAAGACTTTCGCGGACAGGATCGACGATTCGCAGAATGGCCTGCACCCAGCCGATGTCATCGGACGAGCCGGTCAGGCCCCAGAAATGCCAGCCGCCGAAATACAGGATCACGATCAGGAACGCGGCCGTGATCATGTGCAGGAATTCGGCCACCAGGTACATCAGCAGCCGGATGCCCGAGTATTCGGTGTGATAACCGCCGATCAGCTCCTGTTCGCACTCGGGCAGATCGAACGGCAAGCCGAGCACTTTCGGCGAACGCGGCGATCAGAAACACCACGAAGCCCAACGGCTGAATGAAGACGTTCCACAAGCCGGTGTTGGCCTGGTCGCTGATGATCGTGTCGAGCCGCAGCGAACTGCTGAACAGCACGATGCCCAGGATGCCCAGGCCCATCGGCAATTCGTAGGCGATCAACTGAGCGCTGCTGCGCAGCCCGCCCAGAAAGCTGTACTTGCTGTTGCTGGCCCAGCCGCCGAGGATCACGCCGTAAACGGCGATGCTGCTCAGGGCGAAGGCGTAGATCAGGCCGACGTCGAGATCCGTGGCCACCAGCAGTTCGATGGCCTGGTCGATGCCGGGAATGCCGGCCTTGGGCAGGAAACTGCCGAACGGCACGACGGCGAAGGCGGCCAACGCCGCGGCCAGGATCGACAGCGGCGCGGCCGTGAACAGCACCTTGTCGACCTGGGCCGGCGTGTAATCTTCCTTGAGAATGAACTTCACGCCGTCGGCCAGCGGCTGGCCCAGCCCGAACAGGCGGATCTTCGTCAGCGGCACGCCGACGCGGTTGGGGCCCAGCCGGTCCTGCACCCAGGCGGCGATCCAGCGCTCCAACAGCACGAAGTAAGCGGCCGCCGTCATCAGCCCGCCGATGAGCAGGGCGATCTTTACCAGGGCCACGATGATTTGAATATGAATCGGCATGGAGAAGTAGTCGGCTAGTCGGTCAGTGGCTCAGGAGTCAGTGGCGAGCGGCAGCGCGAGCTTGCCGGTAGTTCCGTTCCGTTTCGGTTTAGTTTTCAGTGTTGCTCACGTTGTCGTCGCGGCCGGTTCGCCGGCGATCTGGTTGATCTTCAAGTCCACGCCCACGTCGGCCACTTCCTTGCCGGCGACGTGGAAATAGGGAATCGTGGCGGCCACTTCGTTCAACACCTTGCGGCCGTTGTACAGCCCGACCATGTTCAACAACCGCCAGTAAATCGAGCCTTCGGTCCACACGCCTTCGGGCGGGCGAATCGCCCAGCGGGCCGATTGCAGTCGATCGGCAAAATTGACGTACGAGCCTTCGCGCTCGGGGAACGCCGCACCGGGCAATTGGTACGTGGCGCGGTCCCACAACGGCGAAGTGAACAGATCCTGCACCACCAATTGCTTGAGGCTCGGCGAAGCGGGCCGCCGTGGTCTCGTCGATCCAGGGCTGCGGGTAGCCGCCGCTGACCCACACGCCGCCGATCGCTCCGGAATCGAGCTGGCTGAGGAACTCGGGGAACGTCAGCACTTTGTCGGTAAAGTGCGCGATCACGGCCTCCACGCCGCGGCGATTCGGACATTTCTCGGCGCGGATCGTGAAGCCGCTCTTGAAGTGCTCGTCTTCGCCGACGACCGGCACCGGGCCCAAGGCCAGCACGGCGTCGGGATCGAGACCGCGAATGTACTTGGCCAGCAGGTAGGCTTCTTCGACCGTCAGATGCGGCGAAATCACCGCAGCCAGGCGACCGGCCGATTGCAACTTTGACGACAACTCGGCGACCAGCTCCTGCCACTCCAGATTGACGTAAGCCGAACCTTCGCGGCGCCGCAGGCTGACCAGCCGCTGCTCGTCGTGGACATGGTGCCAGCCGTAGCGGCCGTCATCGCACATCCACCACTTATTGATGTGCGGGTTCTCGCGCGGCTTGAGCCGGTGAACCGTGTCCTGATTCTCTTCGGTCCAGATCGAGCAGCCGGTCGAACAGCCGGTGCAGACGCCGGCGTGGCGATTCATGAACCAGACGCGCTGGCGATAGAGGAAATCCTTATCGCCCAGCGCTCCGACCGGGCACAGATCGACCACGTTGCCCGACAGTTTGTTTTCCAGCGGGAAGCCGGGGAAAACGTCGATTTCTTCGTGGCTGCCGCGATTGATGACCATCAATTCGCTGGAGCCGGCCACTTCGCGGCAGAAGCGGACGCAACGCGTACACATCACGCAGCGATCGACGAACAGCGTGACCGTGTCGCCCATCTCGCGGCGACGGCTGGTGAACGGATGGATATCGGCCCGGCGCTCTTTCTGGCCGTGCTCGAAGTGGTAGTCCTGCAAGTAGCACTCGCCGGCCTTGTCGCAGATCGGGCAGTCGATCGGATGATCGATCAGCAAATCCTCTTCAACCATGGCCCGGCTCTGGCGGATCTTCTCGCTGTCGGTGACGAAGACCGTGCCGTCTTTGGCGGGCGTCTGGCAGGCCGGCACGAGCTTGGGCATCATCGAGATCTTGCCCGACGGCGGCATCGCGCGTGCCGCTTTCGACCAGGCACATGCGGCAACTGGCGACGACGCGTCAGCCCCGCATGCCAGCAGTAGCGCGGAATGTCGATTCCAGCGCGCTCGGCGATTTGAATGCCGTTGAGGCGCTCGTGGTCGCCGATGGGGATTTCTTTGCCGTCTACGAGGACTATACCCATGGGAGAATGCTAAATGCTAAATGATAAGTGATAAATGAAGAACAAACGGCTCAGTGCTTGTTGCGTTTGGCGGTGCCGTGCTGACGCGGTCAAAATCGCCGTGAGTTCACGGGCCTCGTCCATGAGCGGTTTCAGACGCGTTTCGGGAACAATCATCGACTCCACCAACAGGTCGAACCAGTAACGTGTTTCCTCGAGCTCTTGCAGGCATGCGTCAATCTTGCTCGTAAACTCCGCTCGCGATCGTGCCCGGCACGCTTCACGATATTGTGCTCCAACCGAAGTTCCACTTCGAAGTGCTTGCTTCCCCAATACTTGTGCTGCCGCGTCATTCTTCGGCGAGCGCCACAAACATCCGCACGACTCGCACCGCGAATGCCTTGGTGCGCACTCTGCAAGTCGCATCGACGGTCCTCGTTGCCTTCCATTTATCATTTATCACTTAGCATTGAGCATTTTCATTCTGCTCAATGAGCTCCCACGATCGCCAACGCCTGGCACGGCATGCGTTTCCATGTAGCCGGTCGGGTTCGTGCGCTTGATGTATTCTTCGAACTCGCTGCGGAACTTGCGGATCGCGTTCTTGATGGGCCAGGCGGCGCCGTCGGCCAGGCCGCAGATGGTCGTGCCGGGAATGATGCCGATCGTGTCGCCGATCTCCAGCAACAGGTCGAGATCCTTGAGCCGGCCCTTGCCGGCCTTCATGCGGTTGAGCATCGTCAGCGCCCAGGCCGTGCCTTCGCGGCAGGGCGTACATTGGCCGCAACTCTCGTGCTGGAAGAACCGGCAACTGTTGTGCAGGAAGTCGACGATGCTCACCGTCTCGTCGATGACCACCACGGCCGCCGTGCCCAGGCCCAAGCAGCCGACCTTGCCGGGACCGGCGAAATCCAGCGGCGTGTCGAACTCGGCCTCGGTGAGCAGGCCCATGCTGATGCCGCCGGGGATCGGCGGCCTTGCCCTTGCGGCCCTTCCACACGCCGCCGCCGTACTGATCGATCAATTGCCGGCAGGTGATGCCCAGCGGAGCTTCGTAGCAGCCGGGCTTGTTGATGTGGCCGCTCAGGCAGTAGAGCTTCGGACCGTAGCTGCCCGGATCGCGTGGGTTGTTCGGATCGGACGGCACGCCGATCGACTTGAACCACTCGACGCCGCGATTGGCAATCTGCACGACGCAGGCCACGGTCTCGATGTTGTTCACGACGGTCGGCTTGTGGAACACGCCTTCGACGGCCGGAAACGGCGGCTTGATGCGCGGCCAGGCCCGCTTGCCTTCGAGGCTTTCGATCAGCCCGGTCTCTTCGCCGCAGATGTAGGCCGCCGCGCCGCGGTGCATGTAAATGTCGAGCGAGAAGCTGCTGCCGCAGATGTTCTTGCCCAGGTAGCCGGCCTGGTAGCATTCGTCGATGGCCGCCTGTAGACGCTGATAGCTCAGCGGGTATTCGTAGCGGATGTAGAGATAGGCCGTCGTGGCACGGGTGGCGAAGCGAGCTGAGGATGATGCCTTCGATGACCTGGTGCGGATCCTGCTTCCATGAGGATGCGGTTATTGAACGTGCCCGGCTCGCTCTCGTCGGCGTTGATGCACATGTAGATCGGGCCGGGATGATTCTTGGGCAGAAACGTCCACTTCAGCCCGGTGGGAAAGCCGGCCCCGCCGCGTCCGCGCAAGTTGCTGGCCTTGATCGTCTTCGACGAACTTGACCGGGTCGCCTTCGGCCAGCACCTTCTTCAGCGCCGCGTAGCCGCCGGTCGATTCGTACACGGCCAGCGTGTGGCTGTCGGGCTTGTCGATGTTGGCCAGTAAGAACGGTTGGAATTCTGCCATGTCGTTTGCTTTACTGTTCTAAGTAGACGCTCAACGGATGCTCGTATTGTCGTGATCTTTACGGCAGCGAGCTCAGGAACTGGTCGGCTTTTTCGTTGGTCAGGTCTTTGTGCAGCGTGTCGCCGGCCAGCATGCAGGGAGCGAAATCGCAGGCGCCCAGGCACTCGGCGAACTCCACCGTCAGCTTGCCGTCGGCCGTGGTCTCGCCAGGTTGGATGCCGAGCTTGTGGCACATGTGATCGAGCACTTCTTCGCCGCCGCGCAGCGCGCAACTGATCGAGCGGCAGATCCAGGCCCGCGTCTGGCCGTGCGGCTTGTCCTGCTTGAAGAAGCCGTAAAAGCTCAGCGTGTCCTGCACTTCGGCCGGCGCCAGCTCCAGCAATTGGGCAATCTCGACCACCGCCTGCGATCGGCACGTAGCGCAGCCGCTCGTTGACGATGTGCAACGCGGGCAGCGTCACCGCTTGCCGCGTGGGATAACGCGGGAAGTAGGCCTTGATGGCCGCGATCATTTCGTCGGTAAGGATCGATCGGACATGAGAAATGCTAAATGCTGAATTGATAAGTGATAAATGGACATGCGTCTGCATTTAGCATTTATCATTCATCATTTATCATTCCTCCTAACGGTCCAATTCGGCCGCAATGATGTTCAGGCTGCCCAACACCGCCACCATGTCGCGAGAGCGTGTGGCCGCGGATCAGGTACGGGAAAACGCGAAAAATGAATGTACGACGGCGGGCGGCAGCGCGCTCGATAGGCCACTTCCGCTGCCGTCGCCGACGAGGTAGAAGCCCAGCTCGCCGTTGGGCGATTCGATCGCCGAGTACGATTCTTCGCACGGGCGTTTCGAAGCCGCGATTGCTCATTGACAACTCGAAGTGCGAGATCAGCCCTTCGATGGTCGAGTAGACCATCCGCTTGTTCGGCAGCGCGGTCCGCTCGCCGATGTCGACGTTCACCGGGCCCGCGGGAATGTTCTCGATGGCCTGAGCCACGATCTTCAGGCTCTCGCGCATCTCGGCCATTCGCACCAGGTAGCGGGCGAAGCAATCGCCGACGTTCGAGCAGCAAACCTGGAAATCGAAATCCTTGTAGGCCAGGTAGGGCTCGTCCTTGCGCAAGTCGCGGGCCACGCCGCTGGCGCGAGCCACCGGGCCGGTGCAACTGCGGTTCGTGGCCTCGGCCTTCGACAGTACGCCGACGCCCTTGGTGCGATCGATGGAAGATCCGGTTGCGGTTGAGCAGCCGGTCCATGTCGTCGAGCGTCTTGGGAAACGTGCGGACGAAGGTCCGCACCTTCTCGACGAACAGCGGCGTGATGTCGTACATCAACCCGCCGGCGCGAGTGTAGCTGTTGGTGAAGCGGGCCCCGCAGGCCGTCTCGAAGATGTCGTACAGGTCTTCGCGGCGGTTGAAGGCGTACAGGAAGAACGTGAACGCGCCGACGTCGAGCCCGACGGCGCCGTTGCACAGCAGGTGGTCGCTGATCCGGGCCAGCTCGCAGATGATCGTGCGGATGTACTTGCAGCGCGGCGTCAGTTCGATCCCCATCAGCTTCTCGACCGCTGCGTGCCAGGCCACGTTGTTGGCCATCGGCGAGATGTAGTTCATCCGGTCGGTGACGGTCACGTACTGGTTGTAGTTGAGCGATTCGCCGATCTTTTCGAAGCCCGAGTGCAGGTAGCCGATGTCCGGCATGGCGTCGACCACGCGCTCGCCGTCGAGCTTCAACACCAGCCGCAGCGTGGTGTGCGTGGCGGGATGCTGCGGACCGAAGTTCAACGTCCACAGGTAATCCTGCGGCTCGTCGTGGGCCAGGTCTTGCGTTTGCGGGGCAGCCGGTGTCAGAGGCATGTCTTCGTTTTCCCGCCGAAGTAGTGGTGAATCTGGGTCCAGGCAATTTCACGAGGGCCGGCGTCGTGGGCCATCGCGTTTGATGTTGCTGATTCGCTGTTGCTGATTAACTAACTTTGGTCGCGTGTCAAAACCGGGAAATTGTGCCGCTCGCCGCGGCCTTGCAGCGGATAGTCCTTGCGCAGCGGAAAAGCCACGAACTCGTCCGGCATCAGGATCCGCCGCAGATCGGGATGGCCGTCGAAGAGGATGCCGAACATGTCCCAGACTTCGCGCTCCATCCAGTTGGCCCCTTCCCACATCGGCACCAGCGACGGCGATGTCCAGATCCGGGCTCGTTCAGGAACACGCGCACCGTGATCCGCTCGTTGGTCGTCGTCGATGCCAGCAGGTAGACCAGGCCAAAGCGATCGGTCGCATCGCGATAGTTCAGGTAGTCGACGCAGGTGACGTCGACCAGCAGATCGAAACCCGCGCTCGTCGCGCAGGATCGACATCACGGCCACCAGCGAATCGCGCGGCACGACGACGCGCGTCTGCTCCGCGGAACTCGCTGACCTTCAGGTCGGGATACGCGCTGTGCAGGGCACTGATTGTTTCGGGCCGGGCCATAATGCGTTTCTCTTGGTAGGGCGGGCCTTCAGTTCGGTAGGCATGGCCCACCATGGATCGTGCCGTGGTTCATGGTGGGCGGTGCCCACCCTGCGGGTTTCAATGATCGCACAATGGTCGGGACCGACACGACCGGCAATTCGATCAACGCCCGCTTCGGTAGTTGCCGCGCGTGGTCTCGAACTCTTGTCCGGAAATCGTTCCTTCGGCCTGAATCTTGTCCTGCAAGTCGATGATCGCCTGGATCAATTGCTCGGGCCGCGGCGGGCAGCCCGGCACGTACATGTCGACCGGAATGAAGCGATCGATTCCCTGCACGACCGAATACGTATCGAACACGCCGCCGGTCGAGGCACAGGCGCCCATCGAAATGCACCACTTCGGTTCGTGCATTTGCAGCCAGATTCGCTGCAACACCGGCAGCATCTTCATCACCACGCGGCCGGCGACGATCATCAGATCGCACTGCCGCGGGCTGAAGCGGAACACTTCGGCGCCGAAGCGGGCCAGGTCGTGGCGGCTGGCGCCGGTGGCCATCAGCTCGATGCCGCAGCAGGCCGTGGCAAACGGCATCGGCCAGAGACTGTTCTTGCGACACCAACTGGCCAACTCGTCGAGCTTGCTGACGACGACGTTTTCCGGCAGCTCTATCGCCATCGGAAGACTCCTTTCCGCCAGGCATAGACATAGCCCAGCCCCAGCAGGGCGATGAAGACCAGCACCTCGCCGAAGACCAGTCCGCGACTGCTGACCAGCCCCGCGGCTACGGCTCGGTCGATGCCCGGCTTCATTGCGGCTGGCGACAGCCCAGGGATAGAGGAACAACAATTCGACGTCGAACAGCAGGAAGGCGATGGCCACCAGATGAAAACGAATATCGAAGCGGCGGCGCGTATCGTGAATCGGGATCCATGCCGCTTTCGTACGGCATTTCCTTGACGGCCGTGTTGCGCCGAGGGCCCACCACGCGCGAGGCAAACAGCAGGCCGAAGCCCAAGGCTGTTGAGCAGAGCAGAAACAGCAAGACGGGAATTAGAGCGGCTTGCATAAGATACCGCGAGCTAAGAACTTGCGACCTGGGATGGAGGTTTGTGAAGGGTTTCACAATCTCCGGCCCAAAAAAACACCCGACCAACTGGTACGAGTGCGCACCGAGATCGTATCGGGTGCTAGGGCGGGGGTCAAGCGGCCGAGCAGATTGAGAGGATTGGTCGCGATTGCCGAGCGGCGTCGTGTGGGGTGCGGGGGTGCGCATGAAAAACCCTTCGCAGGCGGGGCAGGAACCTGCGAAGGGGTGATGCCGGGGCACGAAGCCCCTGCACAGTAAGATTGTTTCCCGATGCCGCCATGCCGACAAGCGTTCGACTGGGGGGCGGGCGTTAAACGATCAGGCTGGCTGCTGGAGCGTTTAGCGGCGCGATCAAGCGGCTGCCAATCGACGCGGCCCGTGTGCGCAGTAGAATAGGCGGCTTCCCGCGGGGTGGCGTTCGGGTTGCGCCTCGCAAGCGAGGCCAACTCCGCAGCGGCGATTTCCGTCATTTTAGCATTTAACACTTAGCATTTAGAATTCCTGATATGCCCCTCGACCTCGTGCAAACGCTCTCCGAACTGGTGGCTATTCCCAGCGTTAACCCGATGGGTCGCCCCGCGGATGGGGAGCAGTTCTTCGAACATCGCGTAACCGCGTATCTGGAACTGCTCTTTCGCCGCCGAGGCATTGTTTGCCAACGGCAGCCGGTCGAGCCCAAGCGCGAGAACATCATCGCCCGAGTCGACGGCCGCATTCCACCCGCGGACGGCGGTCGTGTGCTGCTGATGGAAGCCCATCAGGACACCGTGCCGGTCGACGGAATGACGATTGATCCTTGGAATCCAAAGGTCGTCGACGGCCGGCTTTACGGTCGCGGATCGTGCGATATTAAGGGGGGGCTCGTCGCGATGCTCGGCGCCCTGGTGCGGCTGGCCGAAGAGCGGCCGCCTGACATGCCGACCGTGATCCTGGCCTGCACGGTCAACGAAGAGTTCGGCTACACCGGCGCCACGGCTTTAACGCAGCTTTGGACCAAGCCGGGCGAATCGATCGTTCCCCGGCGGCCTGACGTGGCGATCATTGCCGAACCGACGCTACTGGACGTCGTCGTTGCGCACAAAGGAACGTGCCGTTGGAAGTGTCACACCCGGGGCCGCGCGGCACACAGCTCGCAGCCCCATTTGGGCGACAACGCCATCTACAAGATGTCCCGGGTCGTGGCGGCCTTCGAGTCGTATGCCCGCGAGGTGATGGCTTCCGAGCGGTCGCACACGCTCTGCGGCCGGCCGACATTGAGCGTCGGCACGATTCACGGCGGCCTGAGCGTCAACACCGTGCCGGACCATTGTACGATCGAAATCGACCGCCGCGTGTTGCCCGGCGAGCAGACGTCGGACGTGTACCAGGAAGTGATCGAATACGTGAGCCGGCAGCCGGGAATCAATTTCCCGGTGGAGCACGAGCCGGTGTTCTTGCAGGGACCGTCGTTGTCGGACACGCACAACGGTCCGTTGGCCGATCGGTTGGTGGGCGTCGTGCGGCGGCTGTTGGGTCGCGGCGAAAAGATCGGCGTGCCCTACGGTACCGACGCTGCGACCATTGCCGGCGCCGGCGTGCCGAGCGTGGTGTTTGGGCCAGGCTCGATCGACCAGGCGCACACGGCCGACGAATGGTTGGCGCATCGACCAGCTCAGCAAAGCCAGCGACGCGCTCTACGAGTTCGCGCGCGCGGAGGCTGAAGGGAAATGATAAATGCTAAATGATGAATGCTAAATGACGGCAGGCCGGAGCGGACCCTGACCGGCTGTCGTTGAGCATTTATCATTTAGCATTTATCATTCAGCATTTCGTTCTAGAACGTATCCAGAATGAAGTGATGCCCTTGGTGGTAGCGGCGCGATTCGGGGTACTCGTTGTGCCACCGCTTGTTGTAGACCGGAATCCGCATTTCGGGCGGATAACGGTAGTACAAGCTCTGGGCGCTTTTGTAGTAGTCAGGGCCCCAGAAATTCTGCGGGTACCAGACGTACGGGTAATGCAGGAAGCGGCTCCAGTCCTGGGTGTTGTAGCTCTGGCCCCACTGGCGACCATAGGACTGCGGCTGTTGGGCCTCGGCCGTCGTCGTGGCCGTTGTCAGCGCCAACGCGCCGACGAGCGCGAGCATGGTTCGGCGGATCATCGGTTTCCCCCTCGTATGCGCAACGTCTTGGGTCTGCCGGGCACCGCGCCGGGGGTCACCGAGCGCGAAGCAGAGAGAGTGCGGAGAGCACGCTCTCAGGCGGGGGGCCGAAATCACGCACGAATCCGGCCGCCATGATTACCCATCGGCAGCCCTACCGTCCGGCATTGAAAGAATATCCGGCACAGGCGCTACAAACCCTACGTCGGGCATGGCCCGAGATGTGCCGGGGGCTAGCATTGCTGACGGCCAGGCCGCAAGCGGCGGAAAACCCAGAGAGCGTCGTGATTTGCTGCCCGCGATGGGCTACTTCGGCATTCGCCCTTGGGTCAGTTCCAAGTCGAACTCGTCCATCAGCGGCCAGTCGGCGGCGCAGGTGCCGAAGTCGGCCATGTGCAAGTAGCCTTCGAGCCGCGTAATGGCCCGATCCAACAGCGCATCGTCCTTGCGAAAGATCGGGCCGTGGCTGGGCAGCAACCAGCGGACGTCGCTCGCGCGGATGCGCCGCAGCGATTTCACGAAGGCCTTGATATCGCTGCCGTGATGGGCGTCGATCACGCCCACGCAGCCGTCGCGGTAGATGTTGTCGCCGCTGAACAGCAGGTTGCCCAGCCGGAAGGAGAGCTGGCTGTCGGTGTGGCCGGGCGTGTGCCAAACCTCGAGTTCCAGGTCGCCGACCTGCAGCTTGTCGCCTTCGTCAATCAAGGCATCGAGCTTTACCGGCGGCATGGTCATGTGAATGTTCTGGGCCGCGATTTCGGCAAATGTTTTGATGCGATCGCCACTGGCCAAGGGCTCGGCGGCCAGAGGGTGGCCGGTAATTGTGGTTTTGAGAATTTGCTTGAGCTTGGCCAGCCCTTGGATGTGGTCGACGTCGGCGTGGGTGGCAATGATGGTCTTGCAGTTCGACAGCGGAAAGTCGAGCTGGCGGATGAGTTCGACGATCTCCTCGACCGTCTCCTCGTAGCCAATGTCGATGAGAATCCATTCCGAGCCGGAATAGACCAGGTAGACGTTGCAACCGAGCCGTTCGCCGGCCTGGTAATTGATCTCAATGACGTTTGGGAAGACCGGCTTCCGCTCCAACATAGAAGTCAGCCCTTGGCGAATTGGATGGCAGCCGCCCTGATGCCCGTGACGAGCCATGAAAACAAGCGTCAATCTTAGGCACAACGCCCGCCGACGACAAGCGGGCAGGAAAGGCGGAGAGCGGAACGCTGAAAGCGGAAAACACTTAAGCTCAGAAACCTTCCGCTTTCGGCTCTCGGCTCTCGGCTTTCGTGTTTTCCCCCTGAAGAATGGCCCGCAGCCCCTCGCGGAACGACGGGAATTCGAGCTGCATGCCCAAGTCGGTGAGCATGCGCGCGTTGGCCACGCGGCGATTGGCCTCGGCCCGTTGGGCGGCTGGAGAGTCGGGCGGCGGAGTCACGAATTGCGGGGGCGGGGCACCGGCCAGCCGGGCCAGTTCTTCGTAGTATTCACGCCGCACGGCCGGATGTCCGTCGCTGACGCAGTACAGACCTGGCGGCTGAGCCCGCTGGTCTACGGACAGCACGACGGCCGCTGCATCGAGGACGTGGATCAGATTCAGATAACCTTCGGCCGGTGCGGCGATCGGCTCGCCGGCCAGCAAGGTTTGGCGACGGGGGATTCGGTCGGGACCATAGATGCCGGCCATGCGAAGGCTGATCGACCGCTGCTGCCAGCGGCTTGCGGCCAGCAGTTTTTCGGCGGCCAGGCAGGCTCGGCCGCCGGCTCGTTGCGGTTGGCAAGGCGTTTGCTCGTCGACCCAGTCGCCTTGGGCGCTGCCGTAGACTCCCGTCGAGCTGATGTAAATGAATTGCCCCGGGCTGTCGGGCAGCGCCTCGAGCACATGGCGCAATCCATCCACGTAGACATCTTCAATCGACCGCCCCGCAGAGCGATCGTAGCCGACGGCATAGAGCACCGATTGGACTGCAGGCAGGTTCGTCAGCGAAGCCGGGTCAAGAACGTCGGCCACGATGGGCCGCAGCCCTTGGCGGGCGAACTCATCGGCCCGTTGCGCGGATCGAGTCGTGACCCAAACTTCGTGTCCGGCGGCTAGCCAGCGCTCGGCGACGCGTTTGCCGAGATAGCCGCAGCCAATGACGAGCTTGCCGGTGGAAGAGGAAACGTTTTGTGACACGTCGCGGGCCACTGCCGTTTTGTTCAGCAGTGCCTGAGGGCGTTGCGCTGGCGTAGAGCGGATTGGGGCGACCGTATTGTTGTGTCACGCATCGAGCCGGACAAGTCGGTTGCGGTGGATGGCGGGCAAAAATACTGCCGCCAACACTCGCATTGGCCCAGCGGTGGAAATAAGATAACCGCTCCCAGCGTAATCGACATCTCGGGCCCGGAGTGCAGGCCCGTTTTTGATCCATACGAGCTCATTGGACACGAACATGTCACACGGTGGTCATGCTCCTTCCGGAATAGCCGGACGATTCCAGTGGACGATGCCGCTGCTGGCCATTCTCAGTTCATTGCTGGCGTTCTTGGCCTTTGTACGCCAGGAGTCGGTTGCCCATCCGGGTAAAATCCCCGACCTCATCACGATTGCCTATGCCTCGCTGCAGTTGCTGCTCGGGCATGCCCACACAACGCCGGGAGAGGAGATTTCACCAGATCCAGTTGCTGGCTGGTTGCTGTGGGGCGCTGTTTGCTGGCCGTGGGATTTCTTTTGAATCTGGCATTTTCGGCCTATACGAAATTCTTCCGTGACGAATGGCTTTCGTTTCGGGCCTGCGCCATGGCGGCGCAATCACGTGTTGGTTTGCGGACTAGGAGACCTGGGGTTGCGGATTGCCCTCGAGGGCCGCCGCCGGGGCAAACCGGTCGTAGCCGTCGAAGAGCGTGCCCGAGCGGAAAGCATTGAAACTGCCCGCCGCCACGGGGTGTTCGTCGTCGAAGGCAACGCCGCGTTCGAGCCCTTGTTGCGCAGGGTACATGCCGACCGGGCTGAGGTGGTCATTGCCACCTGCCACGAGGACCACACCAACGTCGAGATTGCCGTCGCTGTTGGGCGACTGCTGGGCTCGACTTCAACCCGCGATCGGCCCATGCTGTGTCGATTGTTAATCGAAGATCCCGAGTTGCGAGATATGTTGGTCAAGGAATCGCAGTTCGCATTCGGCAAACGCGCAAATGGCGGAAGTTCGTCCGGCTATCGCGTCAACTTCAACGACCTGGACTTTCACGACACGGCCGCCCGGCAAGTGCTGGCCGCGCACCCGCTTGATTTTTCCCCCATCCGTCGCAACGACCGGACGCAAGTGCACCTGGTCGTCGTCGGTTATAGCGCCATGGGCCGTGCCCTGGCCTTGCATGCTGCGCAAATCGCACACTTCGCGAACCGCGTCGATCATGGCATCAAAACATGCATCACGATCGTAGATTCAAAGGCCGACGAACTGGTCGCCGATTTCAAGCAGCGGCAAGAGGAACTCGACAAAATATGTGAATTACACGCCATGCACGCTGATCCGACGAAAGCGGATTTCGTCGAAAAGTTGTCGGCGCTGGGCGTCGATGGCCAGGGACATAAGCAATTGGTCACGTATGCGATCTGCTTTGAGAATCATGACGTTGCCGACGGCGCCATAAATTTCCGTATTGGCGCAGGACTGGCTCGTCAGTTAGGTGACCGCAAGGCACAAACGCTGATCTACGCCGGCACGCATCGCGGCTTTGCGGCATTGTTGAGCTCCGGGAACGAGGGCAGCGTTCTGAACCAGCGGCTTTATCCGTTCGGGATGGTCGAAGACGTTTTTACCCTGGATGCCCTGTTGCACGAAAGCGATGACAGGGTCGCCCGGGCGCTGCATGAAGATTACCAGCAGAAGCAGCGCCAGAAAGGCGTGAGCGATGAGGAAAATCCTGGCTGGGAGCAACTGCCGGAAAGCCTGATCGCGTCCAACCGCCATGCGGCCGATCACATTCCGATCAAGGTTCGCGCGTTGGGATATCATGTTGCACGATTGCAACCTGGCCTGGCGCCGATTGAGAGCTTCGACAAAGACGAGGTCGATCTACTGGCGCGAATGGAACATTTTCGCTGGTGTGCAGAGCGGTGGCTGCTCGGCTGGAAGAAAGGGCCGAAAGACATCGCGCTCAAGACAAACCCGAACCTGGTTTCTTGGGAAGAGTTGACCGACCCTGAACAGTGTAAGGATCCAGAGCAGGTCAGGACCATCGTTCGCGCATTGAAGCAGAACGGTCAAGGAATTTACCGGTAGAACGGCGCCCTGGCCCGCGAAGTCAATCGTCCAACGCCCGGGGCTCGTCGCTGCCGCGTGCGCGGCTTTCCAGATAGGCGGTCAGCATGATCTGGGCGGCCAGCTTGTCGAGTCGCGCCTTGCGCTGCTTCTTCGTCAACTCCGCCGCGCCCAGGAATTGCTCGGCTTCGCTGCTGGTGAATCGCTCGTCGAAATAGGCCACCGGCAGGCCGGTCTGCGCGGCCAGCCACTGGCCGAACGCGCGGGCCTCGATCGATTTCTGGCTCTCACGCCCGCTCAAGTGGACCGGCAAGCCGACCACGAACTCCACGACCTGCTCGTCGTGCGCCAGCCGGCGAAAATACTCGGCGTCGGCCTGCAGGCTGCGGCGGGTGTAGTTCTCGAACGGACTGGCCAGCGTCTGCCGCGCGTCGCTCACGGCAATGCCGATTCGCACCGTGCCGTAATCAATGCCCGCCAATCGTCCGGGCCGCGCCGGGTCGCTCATCAGTAGGTCCTCGCGTCGTCCTGTCCGGAGCCGATCTTAGCGACGACCGCGCGTACCCCGCCATAGGCAAAATAAAAAACGGCTTGCACGGATCCGTCGGTTCCGTGCAAGCCGCTGATTCAACTCACGTTCAGCTTTGGAGGGTTACTCCGTTTTGCTCGCGTCGACCAGGAAGTTGCTGTTGTTGGCCACCGGCAAGTACGGCATCCAGCTGCGGCCGGCGATCGTCTTGCTGCGGAGGTTGCCACCGGGCGAGAAGGCCAGGCCCATCGACACGTTCCAGAATTCCTGGGTTGCGGCGAAGGCACCTGCAGTATTGCTGCCCTCGTGCGCACTGGGCTTCATGTACATGGCATTGGCATATAACGACAACTTGGTGGTAATCGGCGCGTTCCAGTTGGTGCTCACGATCCACGAGCCCAACGTGTTGCCGAAGCCACCGACGGGGAACCCGCTGGCAGACTGTTGCAGGCGGTTGTTCAGCGGAACGCCGACCGAGAACCGGCTGGTTGCGCCGAATGCTCCGTACTGGTGATCCCAGAAAACATTGCCCTGATCGATCGCCTGGTAGGCGACCGGCGTGCCCAAGGCGCCCGTGGCCCGGGTGACGTAGCGATCTTCGATCGTTGCCCAGGCACCGACCTGGTTCCAGGCGCTCAAGGCCCAAGCGGCCTGGCCGCGGAACTGTGCCAGCGTGGGCGAGTTGCCGAACGTGCCGAAGTTATTGCTGTACATCCAGTCATGCACCACGCCCCAGCTGAAGCGATGGTCGGCGTCGGCCCGGCGGAACAAACCGACGGTAATGAATCCCTGCACCGTATCCGAGCTGAGTTGCGAGCCTGGGCTGGTACGGCCTTCGAAGTTGTACACGCCGTAAGACCCGCCAACCTGCCAGCCAATACCGTAGTTCTCGATGAGCTTGCCGCCCAGGTTGAAGCCGGTGACCACGCCGTTGTTGCCCGTGTAGCTGCCATTGGTGATGCCGCGGAACGAATCGACGCCCGAGTAGCCGTAGCCGCCGATGCTGGGGCAGGGCATCGCGAAGGGCAGGTCGCAACTGCGCTTGAACAAGCCACTGAACCGACTGCGAAGTCCGCCGCCTTCGCACTCGTTACAAGATGTACACTGATCGCACGTGCCGCAGCCGCCGCAGGCCGGCACTGCTTCGCTCGTCGTCATGTCGGCCGCGTAGCCGGCTGCCACGGAATCCGGAGCAGCTTGGGCTTCGGCAGTATCGTAATTCGAAACCAGCCGAATGTTGTCGTCCGCTCGGGCGACTCCGTTCAGCATCAGGGAAATGGCCAGCAGCGTGCCAGCTCCCAGCAGATTGATCTTCATACCGCACGTCTCCATTGTGTGGTTCAAGTCCGCCTAAGGACATGATGTCCCGTTGACTGCATGCGCCGGGCACGCGAGTTTGATTCGACGCGTCCCACTTGCCTCCCTGTCCCGCCGGGGGCGTCGGTCGTAGGCTCCTAATGAGCGAAGTCACGGTGCATTCCCAGGCTAATGCAGTCTTCGCTAGGATCGACGCGTGCAGATTTGCAAGTTCAGACTGTTGCCTGCGCCGCGAGAGATCTGCGCCAGGGGTCTGTGGTGCGTAGCGTCTGTAACGGGTGTAGTGCCGGCCGCCGAAGAATCTGATGGTAGCGATAAAAAATTGTGGAAGTTCCGTAACGCGGCGGGCTCTGCGTGGGATCATGCCAGCGATGCCCGGCAAATTCTACGGTTCCGTTACGAGCCCAACAGGCCGCACATCTTGCCACGGCTTTGATGGCAGACCGTCTTCGGTCTGCGTGGGCAAAGAAGGGAGCGCGCCGTGGAATCCGAGGGCAAATTGGCGACTCGACCGCCAATCGCTAATGCGTAACGTTCGAGTCGATCAAGAAGCTGCCGTTGTTGGCCACCGGCATATACGGCATCCAGGTGCGGCCAGCAATCGTCTTGCTGCGGAGGTTGCCCTCTGGCGAATACATCAGGCCGAAGCCGACGTTCCAGAATTCCTGCGCGAGCCACGCCCAGGACTTGTCCCGGCTGTTGATCAAACCCCGCATGCGAGCTGGGCTTCATATACATGCCGTTGGCATAGGCTGACAACCGCTTCGACATCGGAAAGGTAAAGTTGGCCCCGAGAATAACAGAACCCAGCGTGTTGCCGTACCCGCCGTTGGGCGACCCGGGAGTCGGCGTCTGTGCCAGTCGTTTGTTGAGCGGCGTGCCGACATACAACCGGCCCGTAGCTCCCCACTCGCCGAACTGATGGTCCCAGAAAAGATTCCCCTGGTCGATGGCCTGGTACGACACCGGCCCGATGGGAATTCCGGTCTGGGGAGACAGCGCCCCGTTGGGCCGGGTCACGTACCGGTCTTCGATCGTCGACCACAGGCCGAGCTGATTCCAGGCGTTCGTGGCCCAGGCCACTTGGCCACGAAACTGGGCCAATGTCGGCGAGCTGCCATAGACGCCCAGGTTGTCGCTGATCATCCAATCGTGGACCAGGCCCCAGCTAAACCGCCGGTTGGCATCCGCACGTTGGAACAGGCCCAGCGTGATAAACGTCTGTTGCGTGGGTTCGTTGTATTGGGTATTCGGGCCGGCGAGATTGCCGCTGAAATTGTAGACGCCGTAGTTCATGCCGCACTGCCCGCCGATGCCATATTCATCGAGGAGCGGCAGCGCGCCCCGAGATTGAAGCCATTGATGATGCCGTTGTTGTTCTGCAGGGTGCCGCTGGTGATCCCGCACCAGGAATCAAAACCCGAGAGCACGTAGCCACCGAAGCGTGGGCAAGGCGTGGCACAGGGCAAGTCGTCGCCGCTGCCGAAGAACTGGCCGATCCTGGAAAACAGGCTGCCGTTACAGCCGTTACAATCACCGGGCGGCGTGCATTGGTCGCAATGGCCGCACCCGCCGCAGTTCGGCGCCGCCTTAGATTCGGGAACCGGCATTTCCTTGGCGAAGCCTGCTGTAATCGGAGCCGGTGTCGCCTCGGTCTGATCGTAGTTCGAAACGAGCGCAATGTCGTTCGCGGGGGCGACATTGCCGATCGTCGTGGCAATGGCCAGGATGCCGGCGCCTACAAGAGTGATCTTCATCCGCATATCTTCTCAATGTTTTGTTGGAACGTGGTGCGGTGGGCACCCGCGACAATTTGACGCGAACGTTCTGTACCGGCGGCGCAGAGTGCGACGTCCATCGCGCAAGATCGCCGCGCAACCGAGTCCGCGCGGTCTTCGCTTGGATCGACCCGGGAAGAATCAAAAGTTCAGAGGGACGCGAAGGGCCTGGGATTTTTGCGCTGGCAACCGGCCTGGCATAAGGCTTGTATCGGGTGCATCGAGCGCGTCCTGGCCGCCGCCGTACGGCAGCGAAAGACTCCGCAAAACCGCGCTGAAGCCGACGCGCCTCAGAGAGCGCATTGGCATTGCGCGCGGCACATCGCGTCGCGCCCGCGAAGCGCCAAAAATGCCGCACATCTTGCCAGGGCTGCGCGCTGGTGCCTAAGAGTAGAAGTGCGGCTGTGAAATGCGCATCGCCGCGGGCACTTCACCACGCTTAATTCCGGCTGATGCCGTACTCTTCGATCTTGCGATAGAGCGTCGCCCGGCCAATGCCCAGCAGCCGGGCCGCTTCGGGAATGTTGGCGCCGGTGCGCTTCATGGCCTCGCCGATCAGCTTCTTTTCCCAATCGTCGATCTTCAAGGTGGTCAACTCCGAGGGGCCGGCGTCGCGCAGGCCCAAGTCGCCCACCTCGATGACGTCGCCCACCGCCAGCACCACGGCGCTGTCGATCACGTTCCGCAACTGCCGCACGTTGCCGGGCCAGGAATAGCCCAATAACTTTTCGCGGGCTTCTTTCGACAACGGCAGGCCCGGCCGGCCGCGCTGCAATGAGAAATGGGCCAGGAAGTAATCGATCAGCAAACCGATGTCGCTGCCGCGATCGCGCAAGGCGGGCGCCACCAGCTCGAAGACGTTGAGCCGGTAGTACAGATCCTCGCGGAATTTCTTTTCGGCCACGTAGGCCAACAGGTCGCGATTCGTGGCCGCCACGACCCGCACGTCGACCTTGATCTCCTGCGTGCCGCCGACCGGCAGGAAGGCATGCCCTTCGAGCACGCGTAGCAACTTCGATTGGGCTCCCAGCGTCATCTCGCCGATTTCGTCGAGGAACAGCGTGCCCAGATCGGCCTGCTGAAACACGCCGATATGATCGCGGTCGGCGCCCGTGAACGAGCCGGCCTTGTGGCCGAACAGTTGGCTGTCGATCAGCTCGGCCGGGATGGCCGCGCAGTTGACGGCCAACATCGGCCGGTCGGCGCGCGGGCTGGCGCGGTGCAAGGCCCGGGCGATCAGCTCCTTGCCGGTGCCGCTTTCGCCGCGAATCAGCACGCAGCCGCTGGTGCGGCCCAGCCGGCCGATCTTGGTCTTCAACTCGCGCATGGCGGGGCTTTCGCCGATCAACTCGTCGTAGCCCGGCCATTTCTCCTTGAGTTGCTTGAAATCGGTGAGCAGGCTTTCTTCGTGCAAGGCACGAACCAGCGCCACGGCCGTGATATTGGCCACGCTGATGGCAAAGTCGAAATGCGACTGGCGGAAACGGCCTCGATCGAGATACACGTGGACGGCCCCCAGCACTTTGCTGCGGTTGACCAGCGGCACGCACAGGGCGTCGGCATAATGATCCAAGGCCTTGTTGCGCGCTCCGCTATCGGCTTGCTGGCTGGCAATCCACACGGCGTGCTTTTCTTCCAGCACCAGCCGCGTCAGCGATTCGTTGAGCGCCACGGCCTGCGTGGCCGATTCGGGCACCACCAGCTTGGGCTTGAGTTTGCCGTCGTCATCGACCCACAGAAAGCCGACCACCGAGGCCCGAGTTCGCGACCGCAACAGCTCCAGCGCCGGCGGGAGTAATGCCTGCGGGTTGCTGCAGCCCAGCAGCTTGATGCTCAACTGGTAGAGCAGCAGCAGGTCGCGGGCATGCTCGGCATCGCGCAGCGCGCTGGTGGCAAAGAACTTGGAATCGAAATCGGCGACCAGGGCATCCTTGACGACGGTTTGCGTGACGTTCAGATCGCTGACCGGACTGAGCGCCGGGGCCTGCTCGCTCTCGTGAAAGGCGAACTCGGTGGAGCCCAGTCGCAGGTAATGGCCTTCGGCCAGCACGGCTTCGTCGATCTTCTGGCCATTGACGAACGTGCCGTTGCGGCTGTCGGCGTCGCACACCCGCCACGCGCCGTTCTGGCGGCGGACGATGGCATGCACCCGCGAGCAGAGCGGGTCGGTGAGCATCACCATGCACTCGGTGCCACGGCCGATGCGGTTGTCCGCTTCGCCATCCAGCAGGTAATTCGTACCGGCGCGATGGCCGACGGTCATAGTAAGGTAGGAGTACACGCGCTCTTCGGGCAATGGTTGAGAATCGGAGTTTGGAGTGCGAAACTATATCTGAGCAAGTCGCTTGGCGAGCGGCAAGCGCAAGCTTGCCGGTAGTTTACACGAAATCGCAGCGCAGTTCGTCCGTTCATGCGCCGCGGGCCAGCCGTGCGGAGACGTGTAGGGTGTTGTCGAGCTTTGCGCTGACGCACCAAATGGCGGGGGTACAGGCCGAATGCGGTGCGTCAGCGCACAGCTCGACGGCACGCAATGAAACGGCCCAGGTAAAAATTTAGCTAATTTGCCCAATCGGGATGTTCTGGGGAGTCGCGTGGGCGTAAAATGCCCTAGCTCGACGGGTGTGGCGCTGTTGTTTGATTCGTTGCGCCCGAGCCCCAGAATTCCCCCCCGCTTGTTAGACGGCTATGACGTTGCGTCACCTGCCTCCCACTGCTGATCTCGGTCTGTTGCTGATCGGGCACGGCACACGTGATGAGCAGGGTCTGCAAGAGTTCCGGCGCGTGGCCGAGCTACTGACCGCCGCAGCAACCGGCTTGGCGGTCGAGGTTTGCTTCTTGGAATTGGCTGAGCCATCGGTTCCGCAGGGTGCCGCCCGACTGATTGAACGCGGGGTCCGCCACGTAATCGTGCTGCCGCTCTTGCTGTTCTCCGCTGGACATGCCCAACGCGATATTCCGCGGGCTGTCGAAGCCGCTTTCGACGATCTGGCGAGCCGCGAGCGATCGCGGCGGCCGGCAACGGTCTGGCAGGCTCCAGTCCTTGGTTGCCATCCGGACATTATCGAACTATCGGTGCGCCGGTTTGGCGAGGCGTTGGCCCAGGCCGGGGGGCAGCCTGCCAAGTCAGTGACTGCCAAGGATCTGGCGGCCAAGAAGACCCTGCTGCTGATGGTCGGACGGGGAAGCAACGAGGCCGATGCCAACGCCGAATTTGCCCGGTTTGCCCGCCTCCGTTGGGAGCGGGAACCGGTCGACTGGCTCGAGACCTGCTTCGTGGCCATGACGCGTCCGACGCTCGACGAGGGGCTGCAAATGGCCGCCACGATGCCATTTGAGCGGATTGTCGTGCAGCCTCATCTGCTGTTTTCCGGCGAGCTGATGCAGGGCATCCGCGCGGCAGTTGCCGCTGCCCGCCGGCAGGCCCCCGATCGGGAATGGATCGTAACCGGACACCTGGGCACCGAACCCATGAGTACCACAGACCAGAGCGGCAGCGAATTGCTGGTCCGTGCCCTGCTGTCCCGGGCCGAACTCAACGGGGCCGAAAGGGCCCACGCGCCCTGCTTCCATGAGCCATTAGCCGCCGGAAATCCGGGGCTGACGGCACGCAACGTACTCGACGATTGTCTTGTCTCGCGGGGCGGGTGTCTCGTGGGGCGGGCTGATCTTGCATTGCCGGGGCCCAACGTATAGCATCCCGATGTTGTTTTCCCCTTGATACTTATGCCACAGCCACGGTTTTGGTGTAGGCGGAAGGATTCGTCCATGAGCCGTTCTTTCTTTGCGTCACGTCGTGTTCGTTGCGGGGCGGTTGCGTCGCTACTGGTGGTCTCGGCCAGTTGGGTTTCAGGCCTGCAAGTTTGCCAGGCTCAACTCCAGGCCCCGACGGCCAACGACCGGCATATTACCCGGATGGTCACGGATCTGCTGCAGAAAGAGCACCTCTCGCGGCACCGGCTCGACTCCGAAATCGCCGGCCGGGCGTTGACCCTGTTCTTCAAGACGCTCGATCCGGGCAAGATGTACTTCAACCAGCCCGACGTCGACTTCTACATGTCCAAAAAGGACGACTTCATCAAGCAAATCAGCCAGGGAAAGATCGATCTTGGCTACGCCATGTTCACGACGTTCCTCGAGCGGATCGACGGGCGGGTGAAGCTGGCCGACGAATTCCTGAAAACGCCGATGGACTTTACCGTCGATGAGTCGATGGTCTCCGACCCGGACGTGGCCCAGTATCCGAAGACCGAGGCCGAGGTCCGCGACCTGTGGCGCAAGCGGATCAAGTACGACTTGCTGGTGCTGAAGGCCGACAAGACGACGAAGAAGATCGGAGCCAAGGATCCGCGGGCTGCCAATCCCGATTCCAAGAAGGCCAACGAAGATCCAGCGCAGAAGCTCACCCGCCGTTATCACAGCTTCGCCAAGCGGATGCACCAGACCGACCACGAAGAATTGCTGGAGATGTATCTCTCGGCGCTGACGATGTCGTACGACCCGCATTCGACCTACATGGCTCCCAGCACGTTGGAGAACTTTGAGATCAACATGCGGTTGGAGCTCGACGGCATTGGGGCGCAGCTATCGTTCGAAGACGGCTACACCGTGGTGAACAAGATCATCCCCGGCGGCGCGGCCGACAAGGATGCCCGGCTCAAGCCCGAGGACAAGGTGTCCGGCGTCGGCCAGGGTGTCGACGGCGACATCGTCGACGTGGTCGACATGAAGCTCTCGGACGTCGTGCAGATGATCCGCGGCAAGCGCGGCACGGTCGTGCGATTGGAAGTGCTGCCGGTCGGCTCGCCCGAGAAGAAGATCTACAACATTACGCGAGCCCAGGTGGAACTGAAAGATAGCGAAGCCCGGGGCGAGGTCATCGAAGAGAAACGCGACGGCCGCACCTATCGTGTCGGCGTGATCGATCTGCCGAGCTTCTACATGGACATGGAAGGGGCCCGCCGCAATCTGCCCGATTACCGCAGCACCACCCGCGACGTGGCCAAGCTGCTCGACGAATTCCGTTCGAAGCAGGTCGACGCGGTGATTCTCGACCTGAGCCGCAACGGCGGTGGTTCGCTCACCGAGGCCATCAGCCTCACCGGCCTGTTCATCGATCAGGGGCCGATCGTGCAGGTCAAGGACAAGAACGGCAAGAAGACGGTCTACAACGATCCGAACGATCCCTTCGTGGGCTCGAAGTGGGAAGGCCCGCTGGTGGTGCTCACGAGCAAGTTCAGCGCCAGCGCCAGCGAGATCTTCGCCGGTGCGATCCAGGACTACCACCGCGGCCTGATCGTGGGCGACCGAGCCACGCACGGCAAGGGAACGGTGCAAAGCCTGCTCGACCTGGGGCAGGAGTTCTTCCAGTTGCCGCATTCGCCTCCCTTGGGCGCTTTGAAGATCACCATGCAACAGTTCTACCGGCCTGACGGCGACAGCACGCAGAACCGTGGCGTGCCGGCCGACATTCCGTTGCCGGCCCTCACCGCCGAGCTCGACGTGGGCGAGCGCGATCTGGACTACGCGTTGCCCTTCGACCGTATCGACCCGGTGCCTTACGAAGACATGCACCTGGTCGACAAGAGCCGCATCGATCGGTTGATCGCGGCCTCGGTCGAGCGTCAGAAGAGCTCGTCCGACTTCCAGAAGGTCGGTCAGGAAATCGAGAAGTATCACGAGCTCAAGGCCCGCAAGACGGTCTCGCTCAACGAGCAGAAGTTCCTGGCCGATCGTGAGAAGCTGAACATGGAGAAGAAAGAGGAAGACGAGCACGACGAGCAGAGCGATCCGCATCGTCCCGTCTTCAAGCGTAACTTCTACAACAACGAAGTCATCGCGATCACGCTCGATTACCTCGGCCTGTTCAAGCTGGTCGCCAAGAACTAAGCGAGGCCGGCGAACGATCCGCCCCAAACATTCGGCCGTGGGCTCTTGGTGCAAGAACTGCCCCCAAGAGCCCACGGCCGTTTTTCTTGCGCGGCGGCCGGTGTATTGCCGATCCCGGTGGCTGATGCAGCAATCGGGTGCCATGCTCACGCTTGCGTGACCATGCCCGGGGCCAAGCGGTGATTGAAACTGCGGAGATTTCAGCCGCTACTCGCGAACACCAGCCCGACGCGCGAGCGAGGGATTCAACGGGAGTTGCCCATTCCACTCCCTCGCTTGCGCGTCGGGCTGGTGTTTCCAAACTTGCAACATTGATCGGCCTTGTGCCCCGGCCCGCGCCTTCTCGAGTAGAATACCGAGAATGAGCACTGCACCAGTCAGTTCCAGCGGCCGTTGGCTGCGCCGCGTATTGCGGATGCTGTTGCTGTTCTTGCTCGTCGGGGCGGTAATCGCCGCAGGGTGCATCTACGTAGGGGTCAGCACTTCAGTACACGCGGAGAAGGCTCTGCACGCGACGAATGAAGTTTGCAATTTAATGACGGAATACGTGCAACAACATAACGGCGCATGGCCGCGCTCTTGGCACGAGTTCGAGCAACTTTCGCTGCCGCCGAACAAATACAGCTTCTATCACTGGCCCGAGGACTCAAAACGGTTGCAGGAATTTGTGGCGATCGACTTCGCCGCGGACCCTGAGCAGTTGGCAAAACAGTCTGTGGATGAATTTGACGCGATCAAGCCAATCGGACCGTATTACCCTTACAAGTTCTATGGCCACGTAGCGTCGTTGCTGAAAGCACTTTGTGTGAGCAGGCACGCGCCCCAATCGCCATGAACACTGAACGATTCTCACGCGGCTCTCTCGCTGCCTGCCGCCCGCTGCCGCCCGCTTCCGGTCGCTCAGCCGCTGAACCAGCCGCGCACCCAGGCGTAGGCCAACAGGCAGAGCAGCGGAAAGAGGATAAATACCGTCGCGTAGGTATAGATCGAAGTCCAGGCGTGACGTGGCCAACGAGCCATGGGGCAGATCTTCCTATTCTCTCATTCCGCGGAGCGATCAAGGCCGGCGGCATCGGTCGCCGAGATTCGGCTGCGAGCCGAAAAGGCAATCATCACTTCGGCCGGCCCGACCGCGTCGAGCTTCACTTCGAATCGGGCTCCATAGGGGAGCGCTTGCCCCAGCTTCACGCGGGCCGACGGGCCATCGGCTTGTTCGAACTCCAATTGCGGAACCCTCGCCAGCGGCGGGCAGAACGCAATGTGCGCGTGCGTGTTCCGCTGACCCGGCTCCAGCCGCACCCGCAGCCAGCCTTCGACCAGATCGTCTCCCTCGGCCGTGTGGCGGCGAGTGAATTGCTGAACCACGTTCGGATCGGCGACCGGATCGAACTCTGCGCATCCTGTTCAATCGAAGGCTCGGGGTCTCGTGCAAGTCGGGTGCCCGCAACGGAATTGGTCCGCTGGCCGGGCATCGACCTGCGTCTGCCGAAGCGCCGATAGCCCAGCGTCGTTTCGGCAGTAATCGGTACCAACCACAACAGCGTGAGGCCAACCCAGGAAGTTCCTGGCAGCGACAGCGCCAGCGCGATGGGCACGAGCGCCGCGGCCGGCAGCCACCAGGCTAATGCCTCGCTGCCTCCCCCCGCGGATTGGCGCTGGGCAAGCACTGCGGCCGCTGTGGCCAGCAAGGCCACGGCGGCCAGCGCGCCGGTTGGCAGCGGGTGTTCGAGCGCACCGGCTAGTCGGCGTACGAGCAATACGGCTCCGGTCGAGAGCAGCAGGCCCGTCAGCAGCCCGGCCCCGGCTCGCGCCACGGGTGTAGGGAGCGCAGCCGCGGCGAGCGATGGGAGCACTGCGCGCACCTGCGTGGGCCAGTATCGAGTGCTCGGTGCTCATTTCGCCTGCCATCTAATGCGCAGAGTCCGCATCCGCTGGCAGGGCGGGCAATGCCCGCCGTTTGCACGGAGAATGCGTTCCGCGGCGTGCGATGGTGGGCGGTGCCCACCCTACGGATTTCTTCTGCCTGCCGCTGTTGCTCAACGGGCCCCGGCGGCGACGCCGGCCGCTTCGGCCAGTTCGGCCGCGCGGTGCGTGCTTTCCCAAGTGAACCCGGGCTCGCTGCGGCCAAAGTGCCCACCGGCTGCGGTCAGCCGATAGATCGGCCGGCGCAGGTCGAGGTACTTGATGATGCCGCTGGGCGTGAGCGGGAATAGGTCTTTGACCAGCTCGCAGATCCGGCTGTCATCGATGCGTCCGGTGCCTGCCGTGTCGACGTGGATGCTGACCGGTTCCGAAACGCCGATCGCATAGGCCAACTGCACCTCGCAGCGCTCGGCCAATTCGGCAGCCACGATGTTCTTGGCCACGTGCCGGGCCATGTACGCCGCGCTGCGGTCGACCTTCGTGGGATCCTTGCCGCTGAACGCGCCGCCGCCATGCCGGCCCCAGCCGCCGTAGGTGTCGACGATGATCTTGCGGCCGGTCAGCCCGCAATCGCCGTGCGGCCCGCCGACCACGAAGCGGCCGGTCGGGTTGATGTGGTACGTGATCTTGCCGGTCATCAGGTTTGCCGGCAGCACCGGCTTGACGACGTGGTTGATGACGAACTTGCGGATTTCTTCGTTGCTGACTTCGGGAGAGTGCTGCGTCGAAACGACGATCGTGTCGATTCGCACGGCCCGATTGCCGTCGTATTCGACCGTTACCTGGCTCTTGCTGTCGGGCCGCAGCCAGGGCACCTGGTTCTGCTTGCGGGCCACCGTCAGAGCATTGATGATGCGATGGGCCAGGGCAATCGGCAGCGGCATCAATTCGGGCGTGTCGTTGCAGGCGTAGCCGAACATCAGGCCCTGGTCGCCGGCGCCGATGTCTTTGCCGGCGGCTGCGTTCTCGTTCACACCCACGGCAATGTCGGGGCTTTGCTTGCCGACCATGTTCATCACGGCGCAGGTGTCGGCGCAGATGCCCATCTGATCGTCGATGTAGCCCACCTCGCGGATCACATTGCGGGCGATCTCGCTGAAATCGACGACGGCCTTGGTCGTAATCTCGCCGGCCAGCACGGCCACGCCTGTCGTGACCAGCGTTTCGCAGGCCACCCGGCTCATCGGATCCTGGGCCAGCAGGGCGTCGAGAATGCCGTCGGAAATCTGATCGGCCAGCTTATCGGGGTGTCCCATGCTGACGGATTCGCTGGTGAACAAGAACTTGCCGGATGTCACGAGTGAGTACCTCCAACGAGGGACAAGGGACGGGGTGGGCTGCGGAAAGCGCGCAACTTCATGCTGGCTTGGGATTATAGCGGCCTGGGGCTCTTCCGGACAACGTCAAAGATGCGCCGAGGGAAGCCTAGGTCACGAACCAAACCGCCACAAGCCCCGCGTTACAGCGGCCGCTGGGTGCAGGAAGCCCCATTTGCTTGACGCATAAGTGTGCTCTGATACGATGGCGGCGTGATGTAGATGTTGTTTACGCGGGGACCGCGGTATGAATCGCCGTTCGATTGCTGTCGCTCCAGGTTTTACGCGTCGGCGGCTGTTGCAGGCCTTGTCGTTTTCAACGGCCGGCCTGGCATTGAGTGATGTCTTGCGAGAGCGCGCCAACGCCGCAAGCTCCGCATCCGGCCGTGGTCAGACGGCCGTAATCTTCGTCCAGTTGGGCGGTGGCGCAAGTCAATTCGAAACGTACGATCCAAAGCCCAACGCGCCGGCCGAGTATCGCGGCGCCACCAAGGCCATTGCTTCCAACGTGCCGGGCATCCAACTCAGCGAATTGTTTCCGGAACAGGCAAGGCGGATGGACAAGCTGGCCATCCTCCGATCGGTACACCATGAGGAAGCGAGTCATATTGCCCTGCATCTGATCGAGACGGGATACTTCCTGCGTAATCCGGGGAACTCGCGGGCCGGCGAGATGCCCAGCGTCGGTTCGATCGTTGCCCGCGTGCGCGGTACGCCCGCCGGTGGAATGCCGGCTTTCTTCTCGCTCCCCAGGCCGCACGCCTACAGCAATCCCCACTACCTGGGCGGGCGGTACGCTGCGTTCAACGTCGATGGAGACCCCAGCGAAAAAGGCTTTCGCATTCAGAACCTTTCGCTCGACGAGCGCCTCACGGCCGATCGGCTCGATGGTCGGCGGCAACTTTGGCAACGGCTTGATCATGCTCGCACGTTGGACGATTCGCAGGGAAGCGCCGGAGCAATGGGCGACTTTACTCGTCAGGCATTCGACCTCCTGTTGGGCGAGCGCGCCACACGGGCTCGACCTGGGGCGGGAGACTCCGCGCGTGCGCGAGCACTACGGGATGAACGCCTTCGGCCAGCGACTGCTGCTGGCCCGCCGGCTGGTCGAGGCCCAGGTTCCTTTCGTCGTGGTCCGCACCTTCGACTGGGACGATCACGAACAACTGTTGCCGGCGATGAGCAAGCGAGCGCCGGCCTTTGACCAGGGCATCGCGGCGCTAGTCGACGATCTGCACGCCCGCGGCATGCAGAAGAATGTGCTGGTCGTCGCGATGGGCGAATTCGGCCGCTCGCCGCGGGTCAATGTCAAGGCCGGCCGCGACCATTGGCCGGGCGTGATGAGCGTGCTCGTTGCAGGCGGCGATTACCGCATGGGCCAGACCGTCGGCGCCTCGGATTCCAAAGGGGCGGTGCCCGCCGCCGCGCCGTACCGCCCGGAGAATGTGCTGGCGATGGTGTATCGTCACTTGGGGATCGATCCGGCGACGACGTTCAACGACCTGACCGGCCGGCCGCGCTATCTGCTCAGCGCCGCGAGCCCGTGGCCGAATTGCTGTAGCCGCGCGGTGCGAGTGGCCGAGCGTCGCCATGCTCAGTATTCCCCAAATAATCGGGGTGCGCCGCGCGTCAATATCGCGGACGATTCCTCCTTTTGGCATTTTCAGCATCGATCGCCCGGGAACCGCCGTAATGAAGACTTCCCAACGCGCTGCCTTGGTTGTGCTGCTGCTGGTGGTGATGATTGCCCCGTCACGCGCCGCCGAGCGATCGACCGAACAAAAACCAAACATCATCTTCATCCTGGCGGATGACTTCGGCTGGGCCGATCTGGCTTGCTATGGCCACCCCTACGCGCGGACGCCCAATGTCGACCGATTGGCTGAGGAAGGAACGCGATTCCAACAGTTTTATTCGACCGGGGTAACGTGCTGCCCGGCGAGTACGGGGTTCATGACCGGCAAGTTCCCGGCAACATTTCACGCGTATCCGGCCAACGGCGGATTTGGCGACCGGGTGACCGTGACCGAACTGCTCCAGAAACAGGGCTACCACACCGGGCACTTCGGCAAGTGGCACATCGGCCCCCAGGAAGCGTCCGGAACTTACGGAATCGATTCCGTCGGCTCCGTCGATAAGACCGGCAGCAAGGCGAACGGTTTGCGCGGGCGCGATGCTTACATTTTTGACGACGCCATCCGCTTCATCGAGCAGCACCAAGCCGGTCCGTTCTACGTGAACGTGTGGGGGCATATCTCGCACCATCCGATTACGCCGCCGGAATCGTACGTGGCGAAGTTCCAGGACGTTGCCATCGATGAAGCGAAGTTCTCCGCACCGATGCGAGAAAAATTCGCCAACTGCGAGCAACGTGGCGGCAATGTGAGCGAGCATCTGCGCCGCTACCTGGCCGACGTCTATTCGATGGACGAGGACATCGGTCGGCTCTTGCAACGGGTCGATGCGCTGGGCCTGCGTGAGAATACGATCGTAGTTTTTTCCAGCGACCAAGGGCCAGCGCCGCTCGCGCTCGAAGATAGGGTTCGCAAGAAGGGCAGGAACAATATCACGGATCTGCGGCTGAATGCCATGGGATATGCCGGCGAGCTGCGCGGCGGCAAGCACGGCATGTACGAAGGAGGCGTGCGCGTCCCCTTCATTATCCGCTGGCCTGGCCATGTGCCGGCCAGCCGCGTCGATGCGGCGTCGGTTACCAGTGGCATCGATTGGCTGCCGACGCTTTGTTCCATCACGGGCATCTGCATTAATTCCGCCGACTTCGACGGCGAAGATGTCTCGGCCGCCTGGCTGGGCAAGGGGCATACGCGCAGCAAGCCCTTGTTGTGGAAGACAAGCAATCCAAAAAGCGAAATCGGCATCCGTTCCGGGCCGTGGAAGCTGCACTATCCGGGTCGTAAACGCGGCGAGTTGGAACTATTCAATATCCCGGCCGATCCAGGCGAGACGCAAAACCTGGCCGCTCAGCATCCAGACATCGTGCAGGCCTTGAGCGCGCAGGTGGAACAATGGAACGCCACGCTGCCAAAGGACTACCTCAAAGCCGACGACGACCGAGACTGATTGCCGGTCAGCCTTCAGGGAAGGGCACTCGCGCCGGGGCGATTCTCCGCGCATGGCGCCGGCCCCCCGGGCTTCTGCCAGATTCGGTTGGCACGTTACATATCAACGTCTACAATTGCGTTCTCCCGCCGTGGTTTGGTGGCCTCGCCGTCGGCTCGCCTCAGGATGCCCGTCATGCTCAAACGCTCCAGCGGTCGCGAGTCGGCGCTTCGATCAGCCCTTCCGGGATCCGCACAGGAGGCAATCGCATGCTCGAACTTCTAGGCCGCGAGTTTCGGCTTTGTGACGGCGTGCGTCGACGCAGCTTCCTCAAACTGGGGTCGCTCAGTCTGGCTGGATTGTCATGGGCCGACTTGCTTCGCGTGGCGCCAGGCCGAGCGCCGCGACACGGCGGTGATCCTGTTCTGGATGGCGGGCGGCCCGTCGCAGATCGACACCTACGATCCCAAGCCGGACGCCCCCGAACAGATCCGCGGTCCGTTTCAATCCATTCGCACCAAAGTGCCCGGCCTGGATGTGTGCGACCAGTTGCCACGCCACGCGCGAATTGCCGACAAGTTCTCGCTGGTGCGTTCGCTGCATCACCAGCACAACGTGCATGACGATGCCTCGCATTGGGTGCAGACCGGTTATCCGTTGCTCGAGCGCGCGAGCGAGGTCAGCAGCATCCCGCTCAAGGTTCGGTGGTATCGTACCTGCGCGAGCCGCGGCAGACGGATATCCCGCCCTATGTTTGCATTCCCGAGGCCTATAGCTCTCGCAAGGGTTTCTATCAGCAGGCCACGTACCTCGGCGCCCGGAGCAATCCGCTGAATGCCGGTGGCAATCCTGCGCTCGGCAAGTACCGGCCCCCGGAGTTTGCCTTGGCCCCGGAAATGACGCTCGAGCGGTTGCAGCACCGCCGCGAATTGCTGGGCGCCATGAACGGCCTCGTGCAGAAAGCCGCACAGCAAGGCGAGCTGGACGCCATGGACAAGATGCAACAGCAGGCGTTCGAGCTGTTGACCGGCACCCGAGCCCGGGCGGCTTTTGATCTCTGCGCGAGCCGGCAGCCCTGCGCGAGAAGTACGGCGCTGATGCTTGGGGTCAATCGGCATTGCTCGCGCGGCGGTTGGTCGAGGTGGGCGTCTCCTTCGTGACCATCAATCTCTACGAGGCGGACGTCGACTGGTGGGATGACCATACCACGCTCGAAGCGAACATGCGCAAGCGATTGCCGAAGTACGACCAGGCGTTGTGTACTCTGATTGAAGACCTGCACGAGCGAGGGTTGGCCGAGCGCGTGCTCGTCGTCGCCTGCGGCGAGTTCGGCCGCACGCCGATCCTGGGCAACGGCGCCGGTCGCGGCCACTGGCCGGGGGCCATGTCTGCCCTGCTCAGCGGCGGTGGAATTCGAGCCGGCCAGGTGGTCGGCGCCACCACGGCCAATGGCGGCGAGCCCAAAGACCGGCCGCTGTTGCCAGGCGACCTGTTGGCCACGATTTACCGCGTGTTGGGGATCGATCACGAGATGTTCCTGCGCGATGCGCAGAATCGCCCCATCCGGCTGGTCGACTCCGGCGAGCCCATCCGCGAGCTGTTCTGAATGCCACCCCTTGGATCCTTCCCAATGCAGCGGACCATTGCCGTGTATGTCTATGTTTTATGCCTGGTGGGATTGGCTCCGCTGGCCGAGTTGCGTGCCCAGGCGATCTCTCAGGCCACCTTGGACCTGGCTCTCGAACCGCCCGAAGTGAACACCTCGCCTGGACCGGAATACGACGACCGTGTTCGCATTGGAAATATGGTCATTGGCATAGAGCGGACGCCCAAGGGCCGCCTTTGGGCCTGCTGGGTGGGCAACGGCGACAATCCGAACGGCTTTTTCATGCTCGCCACCAGCGACGATGGCGGGGCGACGTGGAGCAAGCCGCGGGTCGTCATCGATCCGGTCGATCCGCCGAATGCACCGCAGCGCCGCGCGCTAGTCGGCAACCTGTGGACCGATCCCTTGGGCCGGCTGTGGTGTTTCTTCGACCAAACCTTGGGCTACTTCGACGGCCGCGGCGGCGACTGGTATACCCGCTGCGACAATCCCGACGCCGCCGAGCCCCTCTGGTCGAAACCCGTGCGCATCGCCGACGGCTGCACGCTCAACAAGCCCACAATACTCAGCAACGGCGATTGGCTCCTGCCGGTGTCACTTTGGCCGCGCGAACGGATCAGGCCGGAGATTCTGAGCGATGCACACCATGATCACGATCCCTTCCGCATGGCCAACGTCTTCGTTTCCAGCGACCAGGGCAAAACCTGGACGCGGCGGGGAGGCGTCCTGTTTCCCGACACCCAATTCGACGAGCACATGATCGTCGAGCGCAAGGACGGCAGCTTATGGATGCTCGCCCGCACGAAGCAGAGCATGAGTGAAAGTTTTTCGACCGACCGCGGCGCAACATGGAGCCCGCCCCGGCAGTCGACAATCCTGAACCCTAGCGCCCGGTTCTTCATCCGCCGCCTGGCGTCGGGCAATCTGCTGCTGGTGAAGAACGGTCCGATACACGAGCGAACCCTGATGCGCTCCAATATGACGGCCTTCCTCTCCTCGGACGACGGCCGCACCTGGCCGCACCAGTTGTTGCTCGACCCGCGAGCCATGGTCTCGTACCCGGATGGTTTCCAAGCCCCGATGGCACGATCCATATCGTCTATGATTGGAATCGACACACGGATGCCGAGATTCTGCTGGCCAAGTTTCGCGAGGAAGATGTCGTCGCCGGCAAGTTCGTCTCGGCCGGAGCCAAGCCGCGGATGCTGGTGAACAAGGCCTATTCGCCGGAAATGCCCGAGCCGATTCGGCCCGATCCCAAATGGACCGCGCAGGCCGCCGAGGACGCGAAACAGGATTTCACCAGCATCCCCTACGACGGCCTCAGGCCCAACCGACTGGTTTGCGATACCACGTTGCGCCAGCTTCCGGACGGATCGTGGGCGCTATTCCATGCTGGCCGGTGGCGATTTCGAGCCCTCGCCGGACAACTACGTGGGCCTCACCCGCAGCCACGACCAGGGAAAGCATTGGACGCCGCTGGAGCGCGTGGACGTGGGCTTTCCGCGAGAGGGCTCGACCATTGGGCAGGGACCGACGGAACTCATGGTGCTCGGAAACCGCAGCACGCTGTTCTTCAGCACGCACGCCCAGACCTGGGGCCGCGACTGGCGGTCGTGGATGATCCATAGCGACGACAATTGCCACACCTGGTCGAAGCCCGAGCCGATGCCGGGGCGGCTGGCTCACTTCACCTTCATGCGCAATCATATTGTGACGCGCGACGGCCGCATCCTGGTGCCGTTTCAGCACTACCTGGGGCCTCCGGCCGGCACGCCTCCGCCCCCGCCGGAGCAGAAGCCCTGGCATGGGGAAATCTCGCATTACGTGAGCAATCCGCGCAACGGCGTGCTGATCAGCGCCGACGGCGGCAAGACGTGGACCGAACACGGCGACATCCGTCTCACGCCCGACGATCGGTATCACGGCTGGGCGGAGAATAATATCGTCGAGCTCAGCAACGGCCATATTGCCATGATCATCCGCGCCGACCGATTGGGAGAAAGGCTATTCACGGCTCAGTCCAAAGATGGCCGATCGTGGCCTGGCTATGCACGCTTGACGGCGATTCCGAATCCGGGCAGCAAGGCCACGCTGTATTCGCTGGGGGGCGACACCGTGGCCCTGCTGCACAATCCGAATCCGAAAGGACGTTATCCCTTGGCTCTGTGGATCAGCTTTGACGGCATGAAGAGCTGGCCTTATCAACGCGTGCTGGTGAACGATTCCTGCGACGGCCCGCGCCTTGCGCTGAACTACCCCGACGGCTTCGTCAGCCAGGACAAGCAATGGCTTCACTTTGCCTTCGACGACCACCGGCATCGCGCGGTGCATTACAGCGCGAAGCTGCCGCCGCTCAAGTAACAACGTCCGCGTTTGCCCCCCAGGTGGGTCGCCGACATGGGAGATGGCGCAGTTGGAGCGAAGCATTCGCACGGCCAATCAGTTCTCGAAGCTGGGAAGATTTCAGCCGCTACCTGCAAACACGAGCCCGACGCGCCAGCGAGGGTGTCGAACGAGAGACACCCTCGCTGGCGCGTCGGGCTTGTGTTCTCCATCATGAAAAACCGATTGGCCGTAGAAGCATTCGCCACGCGCTTGACGCGCGTAGGACAGGCGTGACTAAAATGGGGGTCAAGCCGCGTCCCACGATGCATCCAGCATTGCGTGGCATCGGTCGTTTGTTTGCCAGGTGGACGTTGCGTTCGGACTACATTGCGGGAAACCGGAGTCTCTGGGTCGAGGACCATGCAGCAAGAACCAGCGGGAACCAATTGGGGCTTCATTGGAAAGTGTGTCGGCGGCATGTTCGCGACGATCATTGCCCCGCTGCTCGTCGCGATGGTGTCGCAACGAATGGCCTCGCCGCCCGTGATCATCGCCCCACCGGCCGCACCGGCTGTTGCACCCGCGCCGGCGGTGGCGACCCCTGCGACGATCAGCACGGCCGCCCCCGTTCCCAAACCCGTGGCGCCGGTTGCTGCTCCTGCGCCGGTGGTTACTTCTGCTGCGCCGGCGGTGACGACTCCTGCGTCATCCGATGGTCCTGCGCACCGCCTGCAACGCAAAGCGGCGCCGGACTCAGAGCCGACAAAGCTCGCCAGCAACACGCCCAGCCGAACCGAACCGCCAAAGTCGGCTTCGACGCCGGCGGCGTCCACTCCGGCTCGCAAGCGGACTTTGGATCAGGCGTTTCCCAAGGCCAAGTTCGTGTCGATCTTCGACGGCAAGACCTTGAGCGGGTGGAACGCCGACGGCCCCAAGCATTGGTTGGTGGTTGCGGGCGCCATTACCGGCAAGCTGGGGCCGAACGCTGCCGATCCCCGAGACTTTCTCTACACGACGACGAATTATCGCAATTTCGTGCTGACGGCTCGTTTCAAGTGTTCGTCCGGCGACGCCGGCATTTTGTTCCGTGGAAAGCCCAACTCGCTGATCGCATTGCAGGTTTTCATCGGCAAGGTCAAGCCAGGGGCCCTGGGTACGATGACGGACGATTCGCCGCGCAACCATGACCAGAAGTTCCAGACCATCGTCGACAATGCGGCCGCGGAGAAACTCATCAACCACGATGCCTGGAACAGCATCACGATCGCCGCCAACAGCGACCGGATTCGCTGCGACATCAACGATCAGCCTGCCTTTGACACGCAATACGCGGACGGCCTGCATGCCGGGGTGATTTCGTTCAAGTTGAAGCCTGGCACCGAAGTGGCCTTCAAAGATATCCGCATCGCCCGACTGGGCGCCGAGTGAGCGCCGGCTCGTCCTTACCTTAGTTCCACGCCGAAGGGGTGACGGGTGATTGGCAAAGCTCTGCCCTTCGTGTTCGCCGCTTTGTTTTCCTGGACGCTGGCCGTTGCGGCTTTGCCGCCCGAGGCGAAACAGCTTATTCAGGAAGCCGGGAACACGGACGACGACCACGAAAGGCAGTCCACACTTGAAAAGCTTGCGGTCATGCGCGACCTCGACCCGCGGCTTCGGCAGGAGGCGGCGGCCCTGGCCGAATTCGTGCGGAAGTGGAACGAAAGCAGTCTCAAGTTCTACTCCAGTCAGTATCGTGACCAGCCGCCCAAGCAGGTTGGGAATTACGATTTCAAGGTCGCCGCCGACTCGCCCCTTTATCCGCTCACGGCCATCTACCGAGGCCGCATTCTGGCCTGGAACCTGATCGAGAACAGCAACGTCCGCACCAGCCCGGAATTGGCCCCCTGGTTCAAAGACGAAGCGGTGAAATCGTTTCGTCTCACGGCGGCCACCTATCCGCAGAATCGTATCGCCGGAATGTATCTGGGCCGGCCGATTCCCTGGCCGAAACAATATCCGCCGGTGGCTGGCGCGCCCGAGTGGGCCGTGCTCGAGCGCGAACAACTCGATCGGCTGCGAGACATCATCGTGTGGTGGATCGACCATCGACAAACGCGCGACGGTTATTTCGGGGGCGGTTGGGGGGACGATTGCGAGATGTGGCGCTGGTGGTCCTCCGTGTTGCTGGGCTTCGACGATCCGAAAGTCAGCGCGGCGCAATTGAAGTTCTCGCGGGCCGCCTTGGCTCGCCCTCATCTCAAGAATGGCTTCAATACGGAGCTCACGGACGTCGAGCACGCCGCGGAAGACACCACTGACAACCTCATCCCGCTGATGGTGCTCGAACCGGGCGAACCGCGCTGGCAAAAATGGGCGCTCAAGCTCGGCGACTTCATGCAGAACGTCTGGACGGGACGCAACGAACGTGGCCAGCTTCAATTCAAGAGCTTCTACTTCAGCGATAAGGAAGTCAGTCCCGCGCCCGGCCGCGCCTTCGACGTGATCGCCAATGTGGCCGCCGTGCATCCTGCGGTGCTTGCCTGGCAGCAAACGGGCGATGCGAAGCTCACGGCACTATTTACCTCCTGGCTCGACACCTGGGTCGACGCCACGGCTCGCGCCGAGAACGGCAAGCCCGCCGGCATCCTGCCTGCGTCCATTCGTTGGCCCGACGGGCAGGTTGCCGGAGCGGCAGGTCATTGGTGGGAACCGGTCAAGCCGGGCGGCTACATGCACTCCTACTATGTCTGGCCGAGCGTCATTACGGAAATGACCGATGCGCTGGTGGTTGCCTACGTGGCCACCAAGAACGAGAAGTATCTGGCGCCGATCCGTTCGATGGCGGACATTCGGTTGCAAGCCTTGAAGCATCCTGCCACGAAGCCGCCCAAGCCTGGCAGCGAGGCGTGGTGCGGCGAGCAACTGGGGCCGCGCCGCAACGCCAACAGCAATATTCGCGCCCTGGTCAAAACGGTCGCGCGCCTGAAAGCTCTCACCGGCACGCGAGAGTTCGACGAGCTGCTGTCGCTGGAAAGAGGAGAATTCGTCGTTCGGACCGACGCCGTGGGACGTCGCGAGCTCGAAGCGGCTTTGCGCGAAAGCGCCGAGCCGTTGCGCGTGAACTTTGCCGGCTTCACCAGCGAGGTTCGCTCCACGGATCGCGTGATGCGCTTCGCTCAGTTTCTTTCCCAGGACTACAAGTTCGACGACTATAAGGGAGTCGAGATTCCCAAGCATGAATTGCTCTATCGGATGGTCACGGGCGACAAGAATTCGCCGCGGTTCCCGCAGTTGGCCGTCCGCTGGTTGACGCCTCCGCAAGACATTGCCGCGCTGGTGACCGAAACCAGCGCGAGTCGCTTGGAGGCCGAACTGTTTCACTTCGGCCTGCAATCACGATCCATGGCCGCCGAGTTTCGATCACTGATGCCGGGCAGATACCGGGTTCAACTGTTGTCGGATGGTCGCCCCCTGGGTTCGGAGGCTTCGCCGCTTGACGTCGAGCGAGGGCATTTCGCGCAGGTGAAATTCAAACTTCCACCTCAAAAGCTTTGCCTGCTGACCGTCACGCCCCTTGCCGTGGGAAATCCCAATCTGGCGCCGAAGGCCGAAGAGGGCAAAGCCTCGACGAGGGCAGATAAGAAAGGCGGATCGCCTCAAGAACGATGAGGGGCTAGCTCATGCCGCTACGTCGCGAGTGATTGCTGACGAAACCAGCGGCGTGAGCAGGTCGAGCGTGCGCGAAGTCGCGCCGAGTTGGCTTTGCACCAATGAACGAGCCCGGCGGCCCAGTAGTTCGGCATAGCCGCGCTCGTCCAGCGATCGGCGGACGAAGGCCGTGAGCTCGGCGCCGTCGCGGACTACGACGGCCGCTTCGTGGGCCAACAGCGTGGCCACGATGTCGCGGAAGTTGCGAGTATCGGGGCCGAACGAAACAGCCGCGCCGTAGGCGGCCGGCTCGATCATGTTCTGGCCGCCGCGGGTGCTTTGCAAGCTGCCGCCGACAAAGGCAATTCGCGCCGTTCCCCACCAGGCCCCCAACTCGCCGATGGCGTCGACCAGCAAGATTCGTGCAGCCGGGTTGGGTCCGTGCTGGTCTAATTCGCTGCGCCGCTGCCAGGGGAGGCCCGAGCGGTCGAGCAGCGCGGCCACGGCGTCGAATCGATCCGCATGCCGCGGCACGAGGATCAGCCGCAAACGCGGATGCGAGCCACTCAACTGGCGGAATGTCTCCAGGGCCAGCGACTCCTCGGGATCTTGCGTGCTGCCGGCCAGAAAGATTCTTTCGTCGGGCTCGATGCCGGCCAGGCGTGCCAGCCGCTCGGTCTGTGGATTGGCGCGATTGGTCTGCGCACCGTCGTATTTCATCGAGCCGGTCACCTGCACACTTGCCGCCGCGGCGCCCAGCGCCCGGAATCTGCCAGCATATTCCTCGTTCTGCGCTGCGATCGGCATCAACCTGCTGCAGCAACCGAGCCACCAACGGCCGGAGCCGGCGATAGCCGTGGAAGCTGCGGTCGCTCAGCCGGCCGTTGATGATGGCCACGCGCGTGCCGCGGGCGCGCGCGGCTGCGATCAGATTCGGCCAGAGTTCCAACTCGGCCAGAACCAGGCACGTCGGCCGCACGCGAGCGATTGCCGTGCGGACGGCCCAACTGAAATCGAGTGGGCAGTAGAACACTGTCCGGCCGGCGTATTTCTTCCGCGCCAGCGCGTAGCCGGTCATGGTGGTCGTCGAAATGACGCAGTCCCAGTCGAGCCGGCGACGATCAATCTCCGCCAGCAAGCTGGCCAGCAGATTCACTTCGCCGACGCTGACGGCGTGCAGCCACAGGCAAGGTCGATCGCCCGAGCGGACCGGCACATGGCCCAGGAACTTGGCGGCGAAGCCTTCGCGATATTTGCCTTTGCGAACGGCCCCGTAAAGCAGCCACGGAGCCGCTGCGATCAGCAGCAACGCATAGACGAGATTCAGCAGATATGGCATCACGGGCGTCCTTTCCCGGGAATGCTGACTCTGTAGCTATCCGGACATCCGCGTTTCGGCGTCTTCTTGGGTCAACGTGCGTCCATTTTCCACGTCTGCCAGTCCAGGCTCGATCTTTTGTCGGACGTAGATATGGTACTGGATGTCCTCGAGCGAGGCATCGTCCGGAAGCTGGTCGAGCAGCTTGCGAACGTCTTCCTTCGCGGTGCTCATAGGACAGACTCCATCGGTGGTCGGCTCTCCGCTTTTCCTAATCCGTCAAACTGCCCTTGCGCAGGCAGCAGTTCTTGTACTTCTTGCCGCTGCCGCAGGGGCAAGGATCGTTGCGGCCGACTTGCTCGCTGACGGTTGCGGATCGGCTCGATTTTGACCGGTTGATCGGAATTGGTGATGGCTTGCTGCTGGTCGTCGGTCATGCCCAGGCCCGTGGTCGGCGTATCGTGTACGGCGCGGCTTTCGACCCAGGTCGAGCCGACGAAGTTCTCGTCGAGCTGTTCCATGCGGAAGATCAGGTCGGTGACCCGTTCACCGACGCCGGTCCACATGGTTTCGAAGATGCGCATGCCTTCGCGCTTGTACTCGACCTTGGGATCGACCTGGGCATAGCCACGCAGGCCGACGCTCGAGCGCAGGTGGTCCATCGCCAGCAGGTGATCTTTCCAGGCAGTGTCCAGCAGTTGCAGCACCAGCGACCGCTCCATGCGGCGGATTTCGGGGCGGAAGCGATCTTCGACCGCCGCGGCCAGCCGCTTTTCCAACGCGGCGCGGTCGAGCTTCGCCAGTTCTTCGCTGGGCAGGTCGAGATGGAGGTGCTCTTGCATCCAAGCGACTGGCGGCGGCCAGCGAACCGCCGCTGCTGGTGATGCCGGCGGTCAGCCCTTCGGTGGCCTCGGGCGGAAACAGCCGGGCGATTTGCTGCTGAACTTCGGCCAACGTCTGGGCGGCCAACTGCTGCGCTCTGCGGCTGTGCTCGATGAGCATGTCGCGGACTTCGTCGCGCTGCTTGTTGCGCAGATCATCCAGGTCCAATTCGACGGCAAACCGCTCCCGAGCCCAGTCGACGAGCTTTTCGCGGTCGTAGCGCTTCTGGCCGCCGGAATCCTGGGTGGTGAAGTGGTACAGCCCGGCCAGAACCGGAAACTCGACCTCTTTCTCGTCGTAGGCCTGTTCGGCCGTTTGCAGGATCAGCTCTTTGAGCGGTCCGGCTTCCAGGGCCTTGACCTCGTCCCAAGGGACTTCGATGTTGAACTTGTAATGGACCCAGGCCACGGCCGTGCGCAGGCCGTATTCGATATCGAGGAAGCGGGCCCCTTCGGCGAGGTCAATCTTCTCCAGCGATTCGCGGGCCGCACCGATCAGCAACTCGCCGACGTGGTCGCGGCCGGCCTGCTTCAGTTCGCGATCGCGGAAGTTCAGCTTCCAGCGAGCGTTGACGAACTTGGCCAGCGCTTCCCAGTTCCATTCGTCGGCCTCGGCATCCTCGGGCAGATTCTCTTCCATGGCATCGAGCACCTGGCCTTCGGCCTGGCGCTGGGCCTCGTCCTTGGCCAGCCGATTGGCGGAGTCGTAATCGACGCCGCGATAATCGCGCGGGTCGAGCTCGACGCCCAATTCGTTGCCGGCCCACTTGGCAAACGTGGCTGCCCCATAGTCCTTGTCGAGGAAGTCGTCGAGGTGGCGGCCGATCTGCTCCTCGATCATCTCCAGGATCTTGACCTTGCAGTTGATGCCGTCCAGGATCTCCTGGCGGAAGCCGTAGACGCGTTTGCGCTGCTCGTCCATGACCTCGTCGTATTCCAGCAGGTTCTTGCGGCTCTCGAAGTGGCGCTCCTCGACCTTCTTCTGAGCCCCTTCGATGCGGCGGCTGACCATCTTGCTCTCGATGGCCTCGCCTTCCTGCATGCCCAATCGCGTGAGCACGTTCTTGACCCATTCGCCGGCGAAGATCCGCATCAGATCGTCTTCCAGCGACAGGAAGAACCGGCTGCTGCCGGGATCGCCCTGGCGTCCGCAACGGCCGCGTAGCTGCAAGTCGATGCGGCGGGCTTCGTGGCGCTCGCTGCCGATGACGTGCAGGCCGCCCAGCTGTCTTGACTTCCTGGCCTTCGACCTTCATCTGCTCGCGCTGCTCGATGTCGGCGACGAGCTTGTGCCATTCGTCCTGCGGCACGTCGAGGCGCGTGGCGTACTTGTCCTGCAGCAAGGCCCAGGCCATGGTTTCCGGATTGCCGCCCAGGATGATGTCGGTGCCGCGGCCGGCCATGTTGGTGGCGATGGTCACGGCTCCCTTGCGGCCGGCCTGGGAAATGATCTCGGCCTCGCGTTGGTGGTACTTGGCGTTGAGCACCTGGTGCTTGATGCCCACCTTGTTGAGCATCGAACTCAGCCGCTCGCTCTTTTCGATGGAGACCGTGCCGACCAGGATCGGCCGGCCATGCAGGCTGACGGACTTGATCTTTTCGCGCGGAACCTGCTCCAGCTTCTTGGTTTCCTGGATTTGGATTTCGACGCGCTCGGGCACGTCCTTGGAAATCTGGCCGACGTAGCTCTGACCGTCGGTCGTGGTGACGGTGTCCCAGCGGTGAATGCGCTCGATCTTCTTCGATGATGGCGGTGTATTTCTCGCGCTCGGTGCGATAGATCACGTCGGGGTTGTTGACGCGCGTCAGCGCCCTGTTCGTCGGAATGGCGATCACGTCCAGCTTGTAGATCTTCCAGAACTCGCTGGCTTCGGTCATGGCCGTGCCGGTCATGCCGCTGATCTTCTTGTACAGCTTGAAGTAGTTTTGCAGGGTGATCGTGGCGTAGGTCTGGGTCTCTTCCTTGATTTTGACGCCTTCTTTGGCCTCGACGGCCTGGTGCAATCCGTCGCTCCATTGCCGGCCCGGCATTTTGCGGCCGGTGAACTCGTCGACGATGATGATCTCGCCCCCGTCAATGACGTAGTTGACGTCGAGCCGGTACAGGTAATGGGCCTTCAGGGCATTGTCGATCAGGTGCGGCCAGTCCATGTTGCCGGCCGTGTAGAAGCTCTCGACGCCGGCCAGCCGTTCTGCCTCGCGCACGCCCTCGTCGGTCAGATGCACCGAGTGCTCTTTTTCCTTGACTTCGAAATGCACGTCCTTCTTGAGCCGGCGGGCAATTTCGTCGGCCTTGCCGTAGCGGCGCAAATCGTCGTAGGCCGGGCCGGAGATGATCAGCGGCGTGCGGGCTTCGTCGATCAGGATGTTATCGACCTCGTCGACCACGGCGTAATGCAGCGGACGCTGCACTTGCTGCTGACCCTTGGGGTAGCGGTCGTCGCCCCGAGCGGCCGACTTCATGTTGTCGCGCAAATAGTCGAAGCCGAACTCGTTGTTCGTGCCGTAGGTAATGTCGCAACTGTAGGCCTGTTGCTTCTCGTCGTTTTCCATGCCGGCGTAGATGGCGCCGACGGTCAGACCCAGGCCCATGTACAGCGGACCCATCCACTCCATGTCGCGGCGGGCCAGGTAGTCGTTGACCGTGACGACGTGGACGCCGCGGCCCTCGAGGGCGTTGAGATAGGCCGGCAGCGTGGCCACCAGGGTTTTGCCTTCGCCGGTCACCATTTCAGCGATGTTGCCCGAGTGCAGCACCATGCCGCCGATGAATTGCACGTCGTAATGGCGCAATCCGATGAAGCGGCGACCGCCTTCGCGGCACACGGCGAACGCTTCAGTCAACAGATCGTCGACGGTTTCGCCGGCAGCCAGCCGGCGGCGGAACTCGACCGTTTGTTGCCGTAGCTCAGCGTCGCTCATCGCCTGGTACTTCGGCTCCAGAGCGTTGATGGCGTTGACTTTGGCTTGTAACTTCTTGATGTATCGGGCGTTCGATGAGCCGAACAGCGAGGTCAGCGAGCGCTCGAAAGTTCCCGCCAACGAGCCGAACACCAGTCCGAGGACTTCCCAAATACGTTCCAGAACTTCCATGGCACTCTCAAAAAACGAAGGGCCTCGGGGCGTATTTGCCGGGAGGCTGAAATAATCGCCGAAATGGGTTGGCGCACAGCGACGGCGCTGGGCCTTGGGATCCGTCCGGCATTCCGTTGTGTTCCGCCCCGGGGCGTGTCGAAGTCGCCGCCGAGGAGCTGGGTTATTCGTCGCTCGCGCCGCACGTCGGGCATTAGGATCAGGCCCTGTGCAGATGGCGCAACTTTTTCCCGCGAAGAAGTTTATAGCTTTTGGGGGAGATGGTCAAGAACGGTTGGAGCCTGGTTCCGCACCGGTTTGAGGCGTTCAAATCCCTCGATGCAGCCATGAAAGCCGCCGAAGCCTTGCACGGTTGGGGTTAGATCGACACACTGGCGAAAGTCTCGATGTTCGAATCGAATCTGCATCGGTCTTAACACGGGACCAGTCATGCGGATTTCGAGCGATACCACCAAAGTGGCGGGTCCGAATTCGCTTACTCCCCTCGATTTGTCGCTACCGATGACCTCCAAGGCAACCGATCTGCTTGGACAGTTAGTGTTCATGGGTACCGGCACCTCGATCGGTGTGCCGGTCATTGGTTGCCATTGCCCAACGTGCAGCAGTGACGACCCGCGCGATAACCGGACCCGGTGCGGGCTGGTCTTGGGTTTGCCGGAGGGCAACCTGCTGGTCGACACGCCCCCCGATTTGCGAAACCAGTTACTGCGCGAGAAGATCGAAATCGCCCATGCGGTATTGTACACGCACGAGCACGTGGACCATCTCTACGGCCTCGACGACGTGAGGATATTCCCTCACTACCTGGGGCACCGCCTGCCGCTGTACTGTAATGCCGACGTCGAAGCCCGTATCCGTCGGGCATTCGACTACGCTTTTCAGTCCGACTTGCAGGGGCTGCATGCCGGGGCCGTGCCGCAAATTACCTTTCAGCCGATCGCTACCGAGCCGTTCGAAGTTTTGGGAGTTCGCGTCGTGCCGATTCCGTTGCGACATGGGCGGTTCCAGGTGCTCGGTTTTCGTTTTGGCAACGTCGCCTATTGCACCGACACCAACGGAATTCCCGACGCCAGTTGGCCGCTTTTGGAAGGGCTCGACGTATTGGTGCTCGATGCCTTGCGACCCCGACCGCACGCCGCGCATTTCGGACTCGACGAGGCGATTGAAGTGGCCCGACGGCTGAAGCCGAAACGAACCCTGTTTACGCACATGGGTCACGAACTGCCGCACGCGGCCACCAGTGCCGCGTTGCCGGCCGGAATGGAGCTGGCCTACGACGGCTTGCGCATTCCCCTAAGCTAGAGTTGAAGCGAGCAGCAGGCGGCGTGTTTTCGGTTGAGCGTTCACTCGGTCAGTAGCAAGAGGTGTGTATCTTTCATGGACGATGTTCAACGGAACTTGCTCGCAACACTCCAACCTTACGGCCAGGAGCATTTGCTGGCCTTCTGGGACAAACTCGAGCGCTGCTCAGCGAAAGTCGCTCGCGGCGCAGATTCGCGATCTCGATCTGTCCCTGGTCAAGCAATTGGCCCGTGGCGACGCGGGAGGGCCCGACTGGGCTGCCTTGGCGCGTCGCGCCGTTCCGCCGCCGGCGTTCCGCCTTGATGGGCAAGGGAATCTCTTTTCGCGCGATGCAGCCCGCGCCGCCGGGGACGAGGGCCTGGCGGCCGGACAAGTGGCGGCGCTGCTCGTCGCCGGTGGTCAAGGGACGCGGCTGGGCTTCGACCATCCCAAGGGAATGTACCCGATCGGCCCGGTCTCGCATGCCACGTTGTTCCAGATCCTGATCGAGAAGGTATTGGCCGTCGGCAGGCGGTATGGGGTGCAGGTGCCGCTGTACTTGATGACCAGTCCGGCCACGCACGACGAGACGGTGGCCTTCCTGGCGGCACATGGCAACTTCGGACTGGCCGACGAGGCCCTGCACGTCTTCTGCCAGGGGACGATGCCGGCCGTCGATGCCACGAGCGGCAAGATTCTGTTGTCTGGTCCGGGCGAGTTGTTCGCCAGTCCCGACGGTCATGGTGGCACGCTCGCGGCGCTCGAACGTTCCGGCGGACTGGCCGCCATGCACGATCAGGGCATCGAGCAGATTTTTTATTTCCAGGTCGACAACGCGTTGGTGCAGCTCTGCGATCCGGAGTTTCTGGGCTACCATCTGCTGGCCCGATCGGAACTGTCGACGCAAGTCGTCGCCAAGAAACTGCCGGCCGAACGGGTCGGCAACGTGGTCAGCATCGACGGCCAGGTGCAGATCATCGAGTATAGTGACTTGCCGGCCGAGGCCGGCGAGCGCCGCGCCGCGGACGGATCGCTCGAATTGTGGGCCGGCAACACGGCGATCCACGTCTTCGACCTGGCTTTTCTCGAGCGCGTCAAAGGCGACCAGGCGGCGCTGCCGTTTCATCTGGCCCGCAAGGCAGTGCCGCACATCGACGAGAGCGGCGCGCTGGTCGAGCCCAAGGAGCCGAACGCGCTCAAGTTCGAGCGGTTCATTTTCGACCTGCTGCCGGCGGCGCGCAATGCGATTGTGATGGAGGTCGATCCGGCCCAGGCGTTTGCGCCGCTGAAGAATGCCCCGGGCGCGGCGACCGATTCGCCGGAGTGCGTCCAGCGGCAGATTGCGGCTTTGCACAGTGGCTGGCTGCGTGCGGCGGGAGTAACGATTGCCGACGGCGTGCCGGTGGAAATCAGCCCGCTGTTTGCACTGGATGCCGTCGAGGTGCGAAGCAAGGCACCGCGGCATGCGAGCGTCACGGAACCGACGTATTTTTCCTAGGGCAGTTGGCCAAAGCGCAGTGACTCAGTACTCGACAATCTCACGAAGATCTTGATTGACATCTGGTGTGCGAACGACGTTCGCCATCTAAACGGCGCCCTGCCTTCTGGCGGCGCAATCGTGCGCGTACTGCCGAAGACTCGCCCAGTCTTCGGCGGTCATCGGCTCGCACAACCCCGCGTCTGCTTGGGCGAGCCCGTGTTCGACCGCCTCCATGTGCTCTTCGGGCACCAGCGGAATCGCGTCACTCTTTTCGCGCAGCGCCGTCGCTGCGGCATCGAGCGCGGCAGCCTTTGAGGGGAAAATTCCTCCCGCGACAATCCGCTCGAGAAATTCCTCGTTTTGGGGGGAAAGTTGCTGATCCATGAAATCCAGGCTAACACAGTTGGATAGCACCGACAAGAAAACTGGGGCCGCTCAAATCTCGCAATATTTGGCCTCGCTTGCGTTCTGCAAACGTGGCGACCCGTTCAGGAGCCACTAACTTCCTTAGACTACGTAGGGTGGGCATCGCCCACCAACGCGGCTCTCACGCGGCACATGGTGCGCGGTGCCCACCCTACGCTTGGCATTCATTAAGCCCCTGCGACGAGGCCGTGCGTTTTGGCCCAATCCTTGATGGCCCCGTCGGAGACCTTTTCCAGCGGCGTGTAACGCGGATGACGCGATTCTTTGTAGGGATCGTTCTTCGCGGTGTTGTAGCAGCAGATCAGCGACCAGCGAGGATTCGGCGAGCGGTTCTGGTCCGAGCGGTGCAGCAAGTTCGAGTGGAAGAACAGGGCGTCGCCCGGCTCGGCCTCGATGTAGACCAGTTCCATCCGCTCCAGGGCCGCGTTGACCCGCTCCATGTCGGCGCCGGTCTGCTCTCCGGTCTTGCCGTGGTCGATACGGCCCAGGTGATGCGAGCCGCGAATGACTTGCAGGCAACCGTTGGCCCGCGTGGCGCGGTCGACGGCGATCAAGCAACTCGCCAGGTCAGGCGAAAGGCAGCCGTTGTGGTACCAATAGCCGTAGTCCTGGTGCCACTCCCAGGCTCCGCCCACCAGCGGCTCCTTGAGCATCATCTTCGAGTGGTAGTGATAGACTTCGCCGCCCAGCAGTTGCTCCATGGCGTCGACAATTCGGGGCGAACGCGAGAACATGCTGTACAGGTTGTCGCCTGGGTGGTTCCACAAGGCGAGCTTGGTCTCGGCGCCGCTCGCGTCCTTACGGGCATAGGCCGAGGCCACCAGGGCCGGATCCTGCCGGGCATAGGCCAGCAGCAGGCTCATTTCCGTGGCGTCGAACAGCCGCCGCACGAGCACGTAGCCGTCGCGCTGGAACTCGGCGGCCTGGGCATCACTCAAGGGACGGGCGCACATGGATGAAGACCTCCGGCGTGTGGGTGCCATGCTTGTCGTGGCCATGCTGGCCGCGGCTTATAGGCATGCCCACGGCGGCCGTGGACATGGCACCCAATTCTGCGAAATCAAGTTTAGGAAACTCAACGCGCGGAAACAACTGCCGGTGCAGGGGAGGGCACGGCCAATCACTTCTCGAAGTTGGGAAGATTTCAGCTGCAACGCGCAAACACGAGCCCGACGCGCCAGCGAGGGTGTCGAATGGGGGACTCCCTATACGAGCCCGAAGCGCCAGCGAGGGAGTCCAACGAAGGACACCCTCGCTGGCGAGTCGGGCTTGCGTTCTCCATCATCGAAAACTGATCGGCCGGGCCAGGGGAGAGCAAGGGCGCAGACCCCCGGGCGCATCGCAAACCGCGCACGCCGTGCGCTGTTTGCCAGGCGTTAGCGTTTTTCCGTCGATGGGGTCGTCGCGACGTGCTTGGCGCGGAGTTCGGCCAGGTTCTTCCAGGCCTTCTCGAACTCGGGGCGGCTGATGCACTTGTCGCCCGTCTTGGTGATCAGCGCCCAATCGGCCGACGAAGCAATATCCCGCAACAACACGCCGATCGAGAGATCCATCTGGCGGGCGTCGTGCTCGAAGGTGGTGATCAGCGCGCCCGCCTTGGTGTTCGCCATGCGGGTCATGCATTTGCCTTCCAGCGTCCACCACTTCATGGCCTTTTCGCTGTCGGAAGCTGAAATGCCCAAGGCAATCATTTGGGCCGGGAGCGCTTTCAGGATGGCTTCGACCTTCGCTTCGCGATCGGCCTTGGGCAGGACGTTGACGTCGCGGAAGTCTTTCTCCCATTCGTCCATCAGCGCGACCATCGCCAGATCGCTTTTCACTTCCTCGCGGATGTGGCGATAGAGGATGTACTTTCGCAGCCGCAGGCAGAAGTAGTCGAGCAGATCGCGAGCCGTTTCTTCATCAGCCTCGAACAATTGCTTGTACAAGGCTTCGTGCAGCCGCTCGAAGAATGCCGTGGCCGCCTTGCGGCCCGCGGCATCGCCAGCGGTGAATTCTTCGCTACGAATGTAACGCAGCACGGGCACCCAGAACTCCTGGGTCTCCGTCAAACCGTCGGTGATCATGCTCAGGGGTGAGCTTAACCTCGAACTCAGTCGTGGTTTGCAGCTCCTGGGCCAGAGCCAGCCCGGAATTTGCGACCGTCAAACACGCCGCCAATAGCCAAAACCGCGTAATCGTTGGCATTCCTAGACACTCCCTGGATGCAATCGAACACTGTCCGCCTCAGTGCCGCGTCGCGAATGCGACGTGCAATACTAAATAAAAATCGGCGGCCGGGCAGGATCAACTCCAGGCGTCTCAGACAAGTTTCCGCGGATTCCCTCGTTGAGCATACTGCCCTAAATGCCCAACCGGATGCTGGCAGCAAACCATTGCGCCGACGCGCATGCGGAGACTCCCCGAGATCAGGACGTCAGTCTGGGGATTTCCTGCCGCTACTGAGAGACTTATCCCTCGATCAGCGCCGCTAGCCGAAAGCAGCTCGACCACGTCATCGTGTGAGCAAGCGCGTCGTGCTAGCAACCAGCGTCAGGCGATCGGCGTGCGGTGAAAATGCACGTGGCGCCAGCGGCCTCCCTGGCGCTGCCAGACCCGCGTCTCTTCGGCGCCGGAAACCACCGGGCTGCCGTCGGCAGCCAGCTTCTGCACCAGGCGAACGTAACTCAGCACGGCCACGTCGCCGGGCAGCAAGCGGACGTGGGGGCTCGACATCGTCGTGTTGTGCGGGCCCTTGATGCCTCCCAAGTCGAAGTAAAACCTGTGGAACGGCAACCCTTCGACCAGATGCCCACGGCTTTCCGGCTCGAAGGCCGTGATCGTCGGATCGCACAGCTCGGCGTACGTGGCCCAATCGCCGCCGGCGATGGCCGCGAGCAGACGCGCGTTGGCGGCCAGAACTTCTTGCGTCATTGCATCGGACATCGCAGCTACCTCCAATTAGTTCGTCACGCAACGGCTCCAAGCCTCCGTCTAGCAAATGAAAAAACACTAATCTTCGCTAATCTCCGCTAATTCTAATTAGTGTGGATTAGCGTCGATGAGTGTTCCGGCATCGGCAGTACATGCTTGGAACTATGGTCATTCGGAATTCGTCGTCTGATCGGCGGGCGGCAGAAAGCCCAATCGCACCAGCTTCTCGCGGCATTCGTCGCGTTCGCGCGAGCGCTTCATGTCGGTCCAGCTGGGGTCTTGCACAGCCAGGAAATCGTCGTCCGTGGCCACGCCCCGGTTCTCGGCGGCCAGCCGCGCCGCCAGACGGCGAATCACGTCGCGATCGAGCCGCGAGAGAAACATTCCCTCCTGGCGGAAATCGACGAAGGCTTCCCAAACCAACGGAAACAGCGGCCGGACAATCCCCTCGCCGATCGCCGTGGCAGTATTCGCGGATTTCCAACTGTGCGTGGCTGTCCATCCGCAGCGACAGGAAGTGGAGCAGATTGTGCAGATCGATCTTCCAATACGCTTCGGTATAGGTCGACAGCGGCAAATCCTTGCGGGCCTGCTCGCGCGCCACGCCCAGCTCGATGCGCCGCTCGTACGCCCGCCGCACGCTCGTCCTGCAACTGGGCTTCTTCGGCCGTTAGCCGCTCGCCCAACTCGCGATCCAGGAAGCCTGCGCTTCCCTGGCGGTTGGTCGTAGCCTGCGAGCGCCACTCGTCGGGCGGCGTGCGCTGAGCCGAGTCGATGGCCAGCGAATAGCGCGTGCTGTACTCGTTCACGTTGGCCGTGCGATGGCGGATCCATTGCCGCCAGGTGTCCATCGGCACCCGCACCAGAAACTTCAACTCGACCATCTCGAAGGGGGTCGTATGCCGATGCCGCAGCAGGTAACGGATCAGCCCACGATCGTCCGATACCTTGCGAGTTCCCTCGCCGTAGCTGACGCGCGCCGCCTGCACGACCGCCTGGTCGTCCCCCATCACGTCGACCAGGCAGACGAAGCCGTCGTTGAGGACGGGCAGCTTTTTCCAGCGGAGTTCTTCGACTTGTGCAGCGTTCGATGGCATTGCGGGGGAATAGCGGCTAGTGGTCAGTGATTAGTGGCTAGCGACGATAATGCAGAGGGAAGCTTCGGATTGTAACGTTCTCGCGACCCGAGCCCGGAATGGGCGCGCAGGCAAAGCATGGCCGCCTGAATCTTAATTCCTGACCACTAGCCACCAGCCACTTGCCGCTGCCCACTATTTCACAGGGCTGCGGCGAAAATGGCCTCGATCTCGGCCTGCGTGGGCATACGCGGGTTGACCCGCAAAATTCGCTGAATGCCGAAGGCTTTGGCCGCGAAATCGGGGAGTTGCTCGGCCCGCACGCCCAACTCGCGCAGCCGGGCCGGAATGCCGATCGCCGCCTTCAGTTTCTCGACGGCCACGATCGCCCGCTCGGCAGCTTCGGCGGGCGACGAGGCCCGCCACGTCTTCGCCTAGTAGTGCGGCGATGCGGCCGAACTCGCCCGTCCGCGCAGGGGAGATTAAATCGCATCACGTAGGGGAGCAGCAGGCCGTTGCCGGCTCCGTGCGAGCAGTGCGTTGCGCCGCCCACGGGATACTCCATGGCATGCACCAGGGCCACGCCGACGTTGGAAAACGCCAGGCCGGCCAATGTCGCTGCCAGGGCCATCCCCTCGCGAGCCGGCAAATTACCGGGCTCCTTGACCGCCCGCACCAGGTGCTGGCCGACGAGCGACAATAGCCTTCTCGGCCATGCAATCGCCCATTGGGTTGCGGCCCTGATAAACCGTCTTCTCGCCGGGCGGGAGCGGAAAGGTTTCGTTGTCGACCGCCGTGAAGGCTTCGATGGCATGCGTCAGGGCGTCGATACCGCTATCGGCCGTGACCTTGGCCGGGCAGGAGAGCGTCAGTCGCGGATCGACTACCGCCAATCGCGGGCGGAGATGATTGCTCAAGATGCCGACTTTGATCTTCCGTTCCGTGTCGGTCAGCACCGACGACGGCCGTGACTTCGGAACCAGTGCCCGAAGTGGTTGGCACGCAGACGATCGGCAGCACGGGCCCCGGTACGCGCCCGTCGCCCACGTGATCGCGCACCGAGCCGCCATGCGTCAGCACCAGGGCTACGACCTTGGCCAGGTCCATGTTGCTGCCGCCCCCCAGGCCGAGCACTGCATCGGGGCGGAACTTTTGGGCCATCTCAATCGCCTGCTCGGCGAGCGCCAGCGACGGCTCCGGCAGTCCGCCGTCGAACGTTTCGACCTCGAGGCCAGCCGCGATCAGCGGAATGCTCACCGCTTCGTACGGACCGGCTTTGAGCAGGATGCGATCGGTGACGATCAGCACCCGCTCTGCGCCCAGATCACGGACCAATTGCCCGAGTTGTGCCGCGGCGCCGGAGCCGAACACCAAGTGTCCGGCCGAATGAAAAGTCCAGGTAGTGCGCATGTTTGGAAAGCGGAAAGGGGAAAGCCGAAAGCGGAAAATGCCTGCCGGCAGTCTAGCCGATTTTTTTGCGGACGCGAGCCTTCCGGAATTTGTACGTCAGTCACCCCGTGCCTGACCTTCACCACAGCACGAATCCAGGCGCGGCGAAAGTCAGGCACGGAGTGACTGACCTACGGTCTGCGCGTTCCCGATTACGTCAGGTCGCGGTATTCGCGGCGCTGGAAGACGATCGCGGCGACCAGCAGGCTGGCGAGCGCGATGCCGATGAGCGTCCAACGGGCGGTGATTGGCGAGAAGGGCTCGAACCATTGCGGGTCGGGCGATTTCAGACCCGTCGGCTCGGCCGGCGTCGAACATCATGGCCCGCCCGTAATAGTTCACGGCCACGCGCTTGATGATGCCTGGCGCCAGGCCCAACAGCAGCTCGATCACGAGCGAGTAGATCAAGGCCACGATCGTCGCGTGCCGTAGCGAAACGGCGAACAGATGAAACAGCCCGACGTAGGCCAGCGTCATCAACACGACCGCCGGCAGGTAATCGGGATATGCTCGATCGCCAACGTCACCGGCCAATAAACAGAAGACGTAAAGGCTGCCGACGGCCGTGCCCAGGGCCAAGGGCAATGTGGCCACGACCTTGGCCAGCAGAATGGCCGGCCGAGCCAAGGGGCGAACGAGCACGAACAGCAGCGTGCGGTCTTCGCGGTCGCCGCCGATGCTGCCGGCCGAAAAGGCCAGCGTACACAGCGGCAACACGATCGAGACGTAGACCTGCATCAGGAAGGTGCTGAACTGGTTGAAGGCCTGCGGCGAATAGCCGTCCGCGCCGTAACGCCGACGCACCAGGTACAGCACGCAGCCGGCCAGCGGCATCAGCACCATCCAGGTATTCGACGACCAGACGAGCCGCCGCAAAGAGATCCAGACCAGCATCGCCAGGCGCGCAGCGTGCTCATGCCGAACCCTGTTCGAGGTAGCCGAAAATCGCATCGGCGCCGGCGTCGAGCGTTTGCAGTCGCTGAATGTCCAGCTCTTCGTGCAACACCAGCTCATTGAGCGAGGCAAAGAACCGGGCGGGATGGCTGGTGCGGACGAGCAACTGATCGTCGCCCAGTTCGACGCTCTGCACTTCGGCAAACCCAACCAGCAGGCTGGCCAGCCGCCGGGCTTCGCTGGAGACAATCTCCACGACCAGCGGGCGGTCTTCGAGCTGGCTGCGAACTTCGTCCAGCGTCCCCGAGGCGATCAATCGCCCGCGGGCGATCATCAGGATCGTATCGGCCAGGTGCTCGATCTCGACCAGGATGTGGCTGGAGACGAGGATCGTCTTGCCCCGGGCGGCGAGTTCGACCAGCAGGTCGTTGATGGCGCGGCGTCCGCCCGGATCGACGCCCAGCAATGGCTCGTCGAGCAGCAGGATGGGCGGATCGTTGACCAGGGCCTGGGCCAGCTTGATCCGCTGCCGCATACCGTGGCTGGCGCCGGCCAACCGCCGTGAAGCCAGGTCCGACATGCCGACTTCTTCCAAGGCCTGTTCGGTGCGGCGGCGGACTTCGCGGCGCGGAAACCCGTACAGAGCCGTCATGGCGTAGACGAACTCACGGCCGGTCATCTCTTCGTAGAAGCTGTTCACGTCCGGGCAATAGCCCAGGAATTGCTTGGCGGCGGTCGACCAGGCGTCGTGTTCGCCCAACTGCACGCGCCCTTCGGTGGGGCGCAATTGGCCGCTGGCCAGTTTGATGAGCGTCGACTTGCCGGCTCCGTTCGAGCCCAACAGGCCGGTGATGCCCGGCCCAACGCGGCAACTGACGTCGTTGACGCCGATCACCGGTCCGTAGAATTTCGTGACGTGATCGAAAGAGAGGAGCATTGATATTGGGGAACGTGGGTATTACTGCACGATCTCGATGGCCCGCACGCGGCGCACCAGAGCCACCAGGCACAGACTGCACACGCCGACCAGGATGGCCAGCGACCACAGCGCCAACTGCCGCTCGCCGGGCGTGGCCAGCGCGCCGAAGCCGAGCTTGCCGACTTCGTGGATATTGTGCCAGGGGTCGAGCAGTCGCCAGGCTTGCTGGCCGGTCTCGCGGCGCAGCAGCGTCGACAGTCGGCCCACCAACAAGAACAGGCTGCACCAGGTGATTGCGATCGGCGCCAATCGCTGCAAGTACGCGCTCAGCGTGACCAGCATGATGCTCAACACGACGCACAACACCGTGCCGTAGACGAGCACCGAAAGCGGCACTCGCCAATGTTCGAGCCAGTAGTCGGTCGAGCCGGTGAACAGGCCGTATTCGAAGAACAGCAGCAAGGCCGGCAGCGTGGTCAGTATGGCCACGATCGTGCTGACGGCCAGCAACTTGCCGACGATGTAATGCCGGCGGTCGATGCGCCGCGAAAGATAGAACGGGAGCGCCTTGTCGCGGAAATCGGACCCCACCAGCAAGCTGCCTGAAAAGGCCAGCAGCAGCATGACCATCAGGCTCTGTTGCTCGATGAACTTGGTGTAGCCGCTTTCGCCGCGGCTCTCGGCCTGGGCGCTGAAGCCAAAATGTTCCAATACCTGCTGCTGCGCGGGGCGGAAGCTTGGTTTGCGTGATGGCGTAGATGCTCATGAAGAAAAAGGCGAACTGCAGAAAGCACAGCCCGAGCACCAGCCAGTACAACTTGCGGCGAAAGACTTGCAGCAGGCCCACGCGGACCAGCGCCAGGCATCCCCAGCCGGGGCTTTGCAATTCGCCTTGCCAGCCATGATACAACGCGCGGTCGATGCTCACGGGCCGTCTCCGGAGTGTCCGACACTCACGGGCGTGACGTCATCAATCGGTTCGTTCGGTGCGAGCGTCGCCGACGGATCGGCCAAGGCGGGCGGCACAGATTGCTCGGCTGAAGCGGGCTGCGATTGGCTGGTGACGCGGAAGAACAGCCGTTCGAGATCTTCTTCGTCCGGCTTGAGATGCACGAGCACGACGCCGGCACTTTGGGCACACTGGAAGAAGGCCGTCGTGTTCCAACCGGCAGGAACCGTGACCGTCGCTTTGCCGTCGGCCTCATGAGCGACAACGCGTACGCCCAGTTGGGCCAGGGCGGCGAGGAACCGGTGCGCCTTCGCCTTGCCAGCCAAGTTGGAAGCGATTGCCGACGGTCGCTCGGATGGCGTCGATCGTGCCCGAGCGGACGACTGTGCCACGGTCGAGCACGACGATCTGGTGGCAGAGTCGCTCGATGTCGCCCAGCAGATGCGTACAGAGGATCACGCTCTTGCCGGTTTCGGCGATGAGCTCGCTCAAGAGCTTGAGCATCGTGATGCGTCCGGCCGGATCGAGGCCATTGGTTGGCTCGTCGAGCAGCAGCAGTTGCGGATCGTGCACGAGCGCCGCCGCCAACTTCAAACGTTGCAGGTTGCCGGTGGAATACTCTTCCAGCCGGCGATAGCGCAGCTCGCCCAGCCCGACGTAGTTGAGCACTTCATGGGCCCGGCGGCGGGCATCGCGATGGGGCATGCCGTAAAGGTCGCCCGAGAGGGCCACGAATTCGACCCCCTTGAGCAACGGAACGGTGGCCGCGGCTTCGGGCATGTAGCCGATGCGGCCGCGGAGTTTCGCGCCGGCCTGGGCCAGGTCGCAACCCAGGATCGTGCCGCGGCCCGAGTCGGGTTTGAGCAACCCGAGCAACACTTTGAGCAGGGTCGACTTGCCGGCGCCGTTGTTGCCGACCAGCCCGATCGTGCCGGGTTCGAGGCGCAGGCTGACATGGTTCAGCGCGCGCAAGGGCCCGTAACTGCGGGAGACATTTTCGAGATCGACGAGCAGCATCGCTTGTTATTTCTTGGCCAGCAACTCTTCCAATAGCTTCGCGACCAGGGCCGGGTTGTCCGACTTTTGCAGGTGTTCGATCCGCGAGGCCGGCACCTTGAGCTTCTCCAGGTGGCCGACGATCCGCTGCCAACAGCGGGCTCGGCCTTTGCCTTCGGCCAGGAACAGTTCGGTTACCTGCTCGCCCAATTTCTGCAGCGCCAGAGCGTCCTGGTTCTGGTAGTAGTTCTTGATGATCTTTTCTTGAAAGCGCGTGCGCTGCTGCACAGGGAGCCGTCCTTTCTTGGCTGGCTTGTTCGCCGGGCCGCCGGGGGTTGAAGGTCAGTCTATCGGTTTGCCTGCTCAGGGGGCAAATCGGCTGCCCAAATCCCGCGACTTGACCGCAACCCCGGAGCCAATGCGCTAGCGACCAGGGCCCCCCCGCGTTCGACGCCTGTTTTAACGCCTTGCGCTTGGGTGCCATGTCCACGGCCGCCGTGGGCATGCATTGCCGCAGCAAACATGGCCACGCCAGCGTGGGCCATGGCGCCCCTGATTCTTGGCGTGACAGGCTACTGGTGCTCGCGTTGCTGGCACGCGCACGGCCCTTGAGTTCGTATTCCGCTACTACGCGGGCTTCTCTAGTATGGTTGCCCATGAATTTGCCGACCCGAACTCAAGCCTTTGCCGGCCTCACGGTTACGAGCCTGGGAACACTCGCCAGTCGAGTGCTGGGGTTGGTGCGCGATATGGCCACGGTGGCCCTGCTGGGCATGTCCGACGGCGGCGTCATGGACGCTTTTGTCGTTGCATTCCGCATTCCCAACCTGTTCCGCCGATTGTTCGGCGAAGGCGCCCTGACGGCCAGCTATTTGCCGGTCGTCACCCGAGAGCTGACCGACGATCGCCGCCGCGGCTGGCAATTGGCGAGCGTGACGTTCGTGGGGCTGGGGGCCGTGCTGGTCGGCGTCGTGCTGTTCGGCGAACTGGTGTTTGCGGCGCTGGCCTGGTGCTATTGGGATCAGCCGAGCACGTGTTTGCTGCTGGGATTGTCGGCCGTAATGTTCCCCTACCTGCTTTTCATCTGCCTGGCCGCCCAGGTTTCGGCCACGCTGCACGCGTTGAACTGTTTCAGCCTGCCGGCGCTGGTGCCCACGTTGTTGAACGTGTGCTGGTTGGCGGGCGTTTGGTTTGCGGCTCCGTTGCTGGCCACGAACCCGGCCTTGCAGGCCTACATTCTGGCCGGTTCGATCCTGGTAGCCGGCGTGTTGCAATTAACCGTGCAGATCCCCGAGTTGCGGCGGCTGGGCTACCGGTTCGATCTCGATTGGCCTGCCACGCGGGCGACCGTGAGTGAAGTTTTGCGGGCATTGGGCCCGATGGCATTGGGTTTGGGCGTGACGCAGGTCAATGCGTTTGGCGACAGCCTGATTGCCTGGGGATTGACGGCCGCGGACGATGGGTCCGTGACGATTGTCTGGTTGGGCGACCTGGTTCAATACCCGTTTCGGCAGGGAGCCATCGCCGCCATGTACTTTGGCGAGCGGCTGTATCAATTTCCGCTGGGCATTCTGGGCATGGCCGTGGCCATCACGATCTTTCCGGCCTTGAGCCGGCATGCGGCCCAGAAGGCCTATCAGCATCTGGGCGCTGATTTATCGGCCGGCTTGCGGCTGGTGTTTTTCCTGGGCCTGCCGGCCGGAGCCGGATTGTGGCTGCTGGCCGATCCGCTGGCGACGCTTTTCTTTCAGCACGGCTCGCGGGTGACGGAGTTCGACATGGACCGAGTGGCCCGCGTCGTGGAGTGCTATGCTCTGGGCGTGTGGGCCTTTTGTGCCGTACCGGTGTTGATCCGCGGCTACTACGCCATGGGAAATCAGCGCGTGCCGCTACGGATCTCATTGCTGACCGTGGCGATCAACTTGGGCTTTAACCTGGTGCTGATCTGGACCTGGGCGGAAGCCGGACTGGCGCTGTCGACGTCGCTGGCCGCGATGTTCCAGGCCGTGATGCTCGTCGCGGGTTTTGAAGATTTGGGAATCTCGCTGAGCTTGGCCCGACATTCGCCGCACGGCGGGTCACACGGCCCTGGCGACCGGCGTCATGCTCCTGGCCGGAATTGTCGTTTTGGGCGTGATTCCGGAGGACGGCAACCTGCCCATCAAGCTGGGCCGCGTGCTGGTGCCGCTGTTGGTGAGCGTGGCCGTGTTTACGGCGATCGGCCGGTGGCTGCGGGCGGAAGAGTTCGCCTATCTGGGCTGGGGCGTGAAACGGGCCGCGGCCGACGGTTCGGGCTGAGGCGGCTGCCGAGAGCCGTAGGAATCGACGGCCCGATCATAGCCTGCCCCACTTGATTTCCTTATTGCTGCACACAAGTGTTCCCCTTCTTGCTGTGCCCTGGTTTTGCAGTACATTTACCCAGTAGCCTGCCGGGCGTCGGCCCGGTAAAATACGGGCTTTACGCACCAATGAGTGGGTCTCAGGGCTGCTTGGTCTATCTGCCCGGCTGCGATGTGCGGCCGAGGGCTCAGCACAACAGGAATCCCGATGCCGATCGTCAATTTCGTTACGGAAAAGAAGCAGGTGCAAGTTCCCGAAGGAGCCAACTTGCGCGAGGAAGCGCTCAAGGCCGGGATCCGAGTCTATAACGGATTGAACGGCGTCGGGGCCAGCGTCAATGCGGTCTTGAACTGCCACGGGCTGGGCACCTGCGGCACCTGCCGCGTGTTGATCACCAAAGGGTTGGAAAACGCCAGCCCGATCAGCACGCTGGAGAAGGCCAATTTCAAGTTCAACCCCGGTGCCGCGCTGGCCTACATCGGCCACGAAGACAACATGCGTCTGGCTTGCCGAGTGCAGGTGCTGGGCGACATGGACGTGCAGACCTGCCCCGAGTTCAATATCTTTGGCGATAACTTTTTCAGCTAAGGTTCGATCCCGGTTCTTCACGATGTAGGGTGCGCTGTGAGCACCTTGTTCTGCATCGGACCATGCTCACGCCACGAGGAAAAGGTGCTCGCAGAGCACCCTACGAGACTACAAGACACGCGATTCGGCCCGAACTCCGGCAGTGAGCGAGCGTATGAAGCAGGTTGTGGCGGTCGTGAAGCCCTACCTGGCCGAGCAGGTTCTCGAAGGGCTGAAGCGCGCTCCGCTCGAAGCGGTCAGCGTGCGGGAAGTCAAAGGTTACGGGCGGCAGAAGAGCTATCTCGATCAATACGCCGGCAGTGAATACTCGCTGGCCTTTCTGCCCAAAGTCGAGATCATTCTGTGGGTCGACGACGCCCGCGTCGAAGAGATCGTCCGCAAGATCGTCGAGGTGGCCCGCACCGGCCGCATGGGCGACGGCAAAGTCTTCGTCCTGCCGGCAGAAGTCTGCGAGCGGGTGATCGAGATTTGAGCGGCGACGTTTGCGGTGCGAACCATGAATGGATCTGCTCTGTCCAAGCACGGTGTGCCGATCCGGCTTACGAATGAACGATGGCTGCACATCGTGAGGCGCCATCCCGAGTTGGCCGACCGGCGAGAGCAAGTGCTGACGGCCGTGGCAGATCCATTAAGGATTTTGGACGGCGGGGAGGATGAGCGGCTGGCTGTGCGGGAAGTTGAACAGGGTAAAATGTTGATTGTGGCGTATCGAGAGTCGCCAGCCGATGGTTTTGTGATTACAGCGTTTCTGACTCGGCGGATGAATGCTCTCGCGCGGAGGAAACAAATATGGCCATAGCCAACTACGTCGATTATGTGAAACTGTTGCCCTTAGTGCGACAGTCACCCGATGCGAAGCTCAATACGTTTTACGACGCTGACGGAGACGTATTGTATGTTAGCTTTGGCGAGCCGCGGGAGGCCGAAGATACTGAATTGACCGACGATGATGTGATCTTACGTTACGTCGGCGACGACCTTGTTGGCCTCAGTATCTTGCACGCCAGCAAACGTTAAACGAATAGTCGAGATCCAAAAGAGCCGAAAGCCGTGACGGCAAGCTGATCCGCTTTCCGCTTTATCTATCAGCCTTCCGCATTCAGCAGCCGCTCGAACCTTTCCTGGTTGCCGTGGGCGAAGTCCTGGCAATGTTCGAGCAACGCGGCCGGCTCGGCGAAGCCGAGCCGATGGGCCAGCTTCGAGAGTTCGATCGGTTCGTCGGGCAAGTCGTCGCGCGACGTCGTGTTCATCAGCCGCAGCCGGCCCTCGATCGTACGCAGAAAGCGGTAGCTTTCGGTGAGGAACTTGAAGTCGTCGCTCGAGAGGTGGCCCGCTTTGAACAAGGCTTCGAGCGCCAGCAGCGTATTGGCCTGCCGCAACTCGGGATTGTCGCGGCCGTACTTGAGCTGCAACAACTGCACCAGAAACTCGATGTCGACAATGCCGCCGGGGCCGCGCTTGATGTTGGCCTTGGTCGTGCTGGCTTCGATGCGGTGACGCATCTCGCCGATGCTCTGCACGTCGGCACTGCTGAAACCGCCCTGGTAGATAATCTCATGGCACAGGGCCAGTGCCTGGTCGGCGACCTCGGGCGTGCCGAAGACAACCCGGGCTTTGCACAGGGCCTGCCGCTCCCAGAGTCGTCCGCCCCCTTCGGTAAAGTAGTGGGTGAACTCGCTGAAGGGCGTTGCCAGCGGGCCGCTCTTGCCGGTCGGCCGCAGTCGCGGGTCGATTTCGTACAGCCGCCCGAAGGGGCCCAGCCGCCCGGCCACCTTGATGATTCGCTGCCCTAGTTCGCTGAAGAAATGCAAGTTGGTCGTGGTCTGGCCGCGGCGCGAACGGCGTTGGACCGTCGGACCGTCGGCTTCGTAGAGAAACACCACGTCCAGATCGCTGCGGTAATTCAATTCGCGGCCGCCCAGCTTGCCCAGCGCCAGAATCGCCAACTCGCAGGGCTCGCCGGTCCGCGGCCCGGAGCCGATCGTCGGCTCGCCGAGCTTGTCGGTCAGCTTTTCGTATTCGGTGATCGTGATCCGCTCCAGGCAGGTCTCGGCGATGTCCGAGAGCGCGCCCATCGTGCTCTGAATGTCGTCTTTGCCCAGGATGTCGCGAACGCCCACGCGCAACTGCTGCGTGTTTTTGAAGCTTTGCAAGATCGGATCCAAGTCGAGCGCACCGCGGGCCACTTCGGCCATCGTCGTCCGCAGCGACTCGCGCGTCGGCAGCTTGTTCAGCACCAGGCTGTCCATCAACTCGTCGATCATGCCCGGGTTGCTGATCAGAATGCCGGACAGGAACGGGCTGCTGGCGCACAGCTCGACGTACAGCTTCATCGAGGGGGGATTGAAGCTGAACAACTCCCACAACACGCCCTTGCCGCCCAGCGAGTCGCTGACTTTCTCCAGGTTCACCAGCGTCGAGTCGGGATCGGGCGTCTGGCTGATCTCGCGCAACAGCCGCGGCGCAATCGAGGCCAGAAAGTGCCGGCAGCGGCGCGTCGAGAGAAAGCGGATGCGCTCGGTCGACAAGGCCAGCAGGTTCTTGTAGGCCAGCCGAACGTCTTTGAAGCCATGGCGGCCCAGCACTTCTTCCAACCGCTCGGGCGACGGGTCCGGATCGAGCACCAGGTCGACCTCGGGCTCGGTCTGGGCGTCGCCGCCGAAGGCGTCGTGCAGCAGGTGGTCGAGAATCTTGCGGTTCAGAGCCGTCTTGGTCTGGTAGTCCGATTCGAAAGCCGCCAGGGCCGTCCGCTGGGGCGTGTTGCGATAGCCCATGCGAATGGCCAATTTGCGCATCTCGCTCGGCGTCGGCCGGAAGCAGATGCGTTTGCAGATCGAACATGATCTGCAACCGATGCTCGATCTTGCGCAGGAAGCTGTAATGCTCTTCGAGGAGCGTGCGCTCCTGGTGCGTCAGGCAGCCGACACTCTCCAGGGCTCCGATGGCGGCCAGCGTGTTGCCGTTGCGCAGGGCCGGCAGATCGCCGCCGTTGAGCAGTTGCAGGAATTGGATCACGAACTCGATGTCGCGAATGCCGCCGCGCCCGGTTTTGACGTTGTGGGCGTCGTCGCCTTCACGGACCGTGCGCCGCTCGATGCGACGCTTCAGGGCCTTGATGCCGGTGATGTCGGCCAGGCCCAAGTAACGGCGATAGACCCAGGGTTCGAGATAATCGAGGAATCGTTCGCCCAGTTCGAGATCGCCGGCCACGACGCGCGCCTTGACGAACGCCTGGCGTTCCCAGGTGCGGCCTTGCACGTCGTAGTAGCGCATGGCCCGTTCGATGCTGTGGACGACCGAGCCGCTTTCGCCTTCGGGACGCAACCGCAGGTCGACGCGGTAGGCGTATCCCAGCGAGTTCTTCTCGGTGAGCAAGCGGACGATTTCTCGCCCCAGGCGGTCGTAGAACTCGCTGTTGGCGATGGGGTGCGAGCCGTCGGTGCGGCCGTCGGCCTCGTACAGAAAGATCAGATCGATGTCGCTGGAGTAATTCAGTTCGACTCCGCCCAGCTTGCCCATGCCGAGCACGACAAACCTCGACGGCTGGCCGTCGGGCCGCATCGGCCGGCCGCGCTTCTCGGCCAACCGGCGATAGGCAAAACGCAGCGCCGCCTCGACCACGGCGTCGGCCAGGAAGGAAATCTGTTCGGTCACCAGTTCCAGTTTTTGGTTGCGAATGATGTCGCCGAAGGCGATCCGCAACGTTTCGCGGCGCTTGAAGCGGCGCAGGGCGGCCATGACGGTTGCCTCGTCGCGTAACCCTTCGACCTCGGTGGACAATTCCGCCACCAGCGTTTCCCGCTTCACCGGCTGGCCTTCGGTCATGCGCAGCAGGTCGTAGCTCTCATGATCCAGCACCATCACGTCGCCCAGGTGCTGGCTGGTGGAGAAGATTTGCAGCAGGATCGGCAGCGCTTCGCGATCGCGCTCGAACAACGAGCCGAGGGAGAGCGGGTTGCGGCTCGAGGCCACGAACCGTTCGAGGTTGTTGAGCGCCCGATCCGGGTCGCTCAATTGCGGCAGGTTCTCGGCCAGTTGGTCGCAGATGGCCGTCAGCAAGTCGAGGGTCAGGCCGGCCTGGGCCATGCCGACCAGGTTCGAGTGCGCTCGGCGCACGTCCTCGACGCCCCACGCCTTGAGCCAGCCTTCCGCCTCGGCTGGATTATCCAGGCAGCTACGCAGTTGATCGATTTGCATACAGTGGAAATTCGCAACGACGCGCACGAGACTACAAGGCGTATACCTCGGGCCCCACGTGACGCGTGACAACGGTGCCGAACAGGGTGAAGGCGTTGGCGTCGTAGATGGTTAGCGGCAGGAATTGGCCGATCTGCCGGCGGTTCCCTTCGAAGACCACGATCCGGTCGCAGTTGGTGCGGCCGGTCAATTGCACGGGGCCGGTCGATGCAACGGCGTCGGAGTCGGTGTCCAGTTTGCGGGCCGATTTGCTCAGCCCTTCCACCAGAATCCGCACCTCGCGCCCCAGGAAGGCCTGGTTGTCTTCTTCGCTGATGGCGGTTTGCAGTTCCAGCAATTCGTGGTTGCGGCGGCGTTTGGTCTCTTCCGGCACGTCGTCGGCGTACAGCTCGTCGCTCTTGGTGCCGGTTCGAGGACTGTACTTGAAGATGAAACTGTTCTTGAACCGGCCTTCGCGCAGCAACTCGACGCTGGTCGCGAATTCCTCTTCGGTCTCGCCGCAGAAGCCGACGATGAAGTCGCTGGTCACGGCGGCGTCGGGAATCGTCTCGCGAATGCGCGCCAGCATCTCGCGGTAATCCTCGACGGTGTAGCCGCGTTTCATCCGCCGCAGCACGGCGTTCGAGCCGCTCTGGGCCGGCACGTGCAGATAGTGCGAGCAATGGGGCAAATCGCGGACGGCCTGCAGCAGGTCGGGCGTCATGTCCTTCGGATAGTTGGTGACGAACTTGATCCGCTCGATGCCCGCCACGTCGTGCAGCCGTTCGAGCAGATCCGATAGCCGCGTGGTGTGGCCATCGGCCGTGTGCTGGTAGCTGTTGACCGTCTGGCCCAGCAGCGTGATCTCGCGGCAGCCTTCGGCAGCCAGCTTGCGAACTTCGGCCACGATGTGGGCGGCCGGCCGGCTCTGCTCCGGCCCGCGCACCTTGGGCACGATGCAATAGGTGCAGAACTTGTCGCAGCCGATCATGATCCGCACGAAGGCCTGGTACGGCGAAGGCCGCATCTGTTCGTCGCGCAAGCGGATCGTAGCTCTCGAAGCTGCGCTCGACGGCTCGCGGCTGCCGGCCGTGCGGTCGAGGCTGACTTCCATCCGCGGCCCGCTGCCGGCGGCAATCTCGCTGAGCAATTGCGGAATCTGGTGCAACTGGCCCGGCCCGACGATCAGGTCGACGTACGGCGCCCGTTCGAAGATCAGCTTCTGGTCTTTCTGAGCCATGCAGCCCAGCACGCCGATGATCTTGTGTGGGTTGTGCTTCTTGGCGTGTTTGAGCCGGCCCAAGGCACTGTAGATCTTGTCTTCGGCATGTTGCCGGACGCTGCAGGTGTTGAACAGGATGGTGTCGGCCTTTTGCGGGCTGTCGACCAGCTCGTAGCCCTGCTGGCGCAGACTGGCCACGACCAGCTCGCTGTCGAGCATGTTCATCTGGCAGCCGACCGTTTCGATATAGAGCTGTTTGGCCATAAGCGAGCCGGCGAATCCTCGCCGTGCTCAGTGGTTACTGGGTGAGTGGTAGATGAGTGTCGGTGGTTATGCGGCGCCGCGTTTGGGGTCGGGTTTGGCTTGCTGCTGGCGGCGTTGTTCGGTCTCGGCTTGCTCGCGCAGGTCGAGCACCAACTTGTTGCGGCGAGCCAACATCAGTCGCACCAGACCGGTTACGGCCACGAATCCCGAGCCGGCCAACAGGGCCACGTTCCAGCCATCCATGGGTCGCTCCGCTCCTCGTGCAGGGGACTGCGGCAAGTTCTCTATCTTAATGCACAAGGCCGGCCCGCGGCGAGGGGGATTTCCGCCGAGTTGGCGCCGAAGCGAGCCGACTTTTTGCCTGTCGCTTGCAAATACTAGCCCGACGCGCAAGCGAGGGATTCTGCGGGAGTTGCAGATTTCACTCCCTCGCTGGCGCGTCGGGCTAGTGTTTCCCGACTTGCAAAACTGATCGGCCGTGAGGACAGGAAGGCCAATATGGCTCGGTTGTCCAATCCAAAAGTCATAGTGCCGCTTCCGGGCCCAATCGGTCGCCGGCGGCAACCGGGTAGCCGCGGAGGAATTCGGCCGCTGATTGCATCCGCTTGCCGGCCGGCTGCAACTCGTCGATTCGCAACAGCCCCGCGCCCGTGGTCACGACCAATCCTGACGTGTCCGCCGTAGCGACCGTTCCCGCGTCGTGAGGTCGCTCGTGAGTTCCTGGCAATACAATCGTCACCCGGCCCAGGATCAACCGCAATGGCGGCCCCTTGGCCCGGTGCCAGAACGTGCTGGTGCGCGGCCAAGGCTCCAGGGCCCGCACCTGGTTCGAAATCTCTACGGCCGAGCGCGACCAGGCGACTTCGCCGTCGGTTTTGCGCAACCGCCGGGCCGGCGAAGCCAGGCTTTTGTCTTGCACCAAACTCGTGGCTTCGCCCCGCGCCAGTTTCTCGATCGTCTCGGCCACCAGCGGCGCGCCTAATTCGGCCAGTCGGGTTTCCAACTGCACGGCGTTTTCGCTCGGATCGATCCGCAGCGAGGCCTGGGCCAGCAGTGGGCCGGCGTCGATCTGCGGCGTCATGTGGATTACGGTTACGCCTGTCTCGGGGTCGCCGTGGTAGATCGCCCAGTTGATCGGCGCGGCGCCGCGATATTTGGGGAGCAACGAGCCATGCAGATTGATCCCGCCCTGCCGGGCCACGGCCAGCGTCTCGGGCGAGAGAATCTGCCCGTAGTCGGCCACGATGAACAGCTCCGGCTCAAACTCAGCCAGCATCGCCCGGGCTTCTGGCGTGTTCACGCTGTCAGGGTCGAGGATCGGCGTGCCATGCTCTTGAGCCACGACGCGCATGGGGCTCGGCGGCGGACCGCGATCGCCCTTGGCCGGGCGCACCGGTTGCGTTACCAGGGCCAGGATTTGGTGCCCGCGCTCGTAGAGGGTGCGAAATGTCGGCACGGCAAACGGTCCAGTGCCCATCATGATCAATCGCATTTAACACCGCAGCTCTTCCAGCTCTTTCCAACGGGCGGCGATCTGGTCCCGCGGCGGGATTTCGCCGGTCTGATGGCGCTGCTGAAATTCGTTTTCAAATTCCTCGATCAATTCCTTGACCGCCATCCGTCCGGTGGGAGTCAGCCGGTCGATGATGAGCACGCCATCCAGGTGATCGGCTTCGTGTTGGACGATGCGGGCGAACAGGCCGTCAGCGTTCAGATCGATCTTTTGCCCTGACAGGTCGTAACCGCTGATGGTCACGCGCTCGGGCCGTTTGACCTGGGCGTACAGTCCCGGCAGGCTGAGGCAGCCTTCTTCGGCCTCGGCCATGCCTTTGTGCTTGCTCAATACGGGGTTGAGAAACACCCGCTCCTCGTCGCGCACGGCCGGATCGCCGGCCATGTTCATCACGAACAGGCGGTAGGGGAGATCGACCTGGTTGGCGGCCAGTCCGCAGCCCCGGTTCTCGTACATCAACTCGAACATTTCGGCGACCATTTTCCGCAGGTCCGCGTCGACTCGTTTGAGGGGTTTTGACGCCCGCATTAGGGTAGGGTGGGGATAATGAATGACCCTCAAGGGAATTGAACTCCGTAAGGCGTGGCGTTTTAGGGAATTATAGTGCGGGCTGGCAAAGCCTCCTAGTCGCGCCAAATGGGCCGGATTTCGGCGGCATTTCTGAGCCTGATGTCGACAGGACAGCCTGGCACACCCGTCGATACATGCGATGTTTCGCGGCCTTCAGAAAGCGCGTCCCTCGGCAGCGCATTCGGTGCAGGCAATTGATTCCCTCAGAATCACGAGGTTCTAGCCACGTTTCAATTGTGGTTCGCCCAATCGGTGCCTAAAATCGGTCGAGGGGGTTGCAGTCTCTCTGCAAGGGGTACGACCCGGGCGCTGGTGATCACATCTCGGCCAGGCTCGAAAGCGAACGGCGAGTCTTATGGCATCGCAGAGGGGATTCTATGTTCCGACGTCGGCCGACCGGCCCATCGAACAAGTCGCAGGCCTCGAACACCGGCCTCAACCGACGGCGCCCCGTGAAGCGCGATTGGTCGCGCCGCTTCGGCTTCGAAACGCTCGAAGACCGTTATCTTCTCTCGGCCGCTCCGCTGCCGCTGGGGCCGCAGTACCAAGTCAACCCGAACGGTGAGGAGGAGGTCGGCCTCTCGGGTCTCTCAATTGCCAGCGATGCGGCGGGCGACCGTGTTGTAGTCTGGAGCGCTTTGAACCAGGGGGTGCTCGCGCAGCGCTACAATGCGGCGGGCGTGGCTGAAGGAAGCCAGATTCAGGTCATGGCCGAAACAGAGAACGTCCAACCGGTCCCTAGCGTGGCGATGGACGCCTCGGGCGACTTTGTCGTTGCATGGCAAGAAGCTCTCGTATTCGGCCAAGCGACCAACGTCTATGCCCAACTCTATAATTCTGCGGGTGTAGTGCAGGGGAGCGAATTCATTGTCAACTCGGGCACGGCGATCGCAAGCGGCCCGGCGGCAGCGATGGACGCCTCGGGCGACTTTGTCATCACGTTCCAAGATGGACCCGATATTGACGCGAGGCGCTACAACGCCGCAGGGGTGGCCCAGGGGAGCCAGTTTGTCGTCAATTCGGACACAGCACGAATTCAGGGATTTTCCCTGGCCATGGACTCGGCGGGCGATTTCGTAGTCGCCTGGGAAAGCTACGATCAGCCCAGCGGTCAGCCGGCAATCGTTGCGCAGCGGTTCAATGCCGGCGGTACCGCGCAGGGCAGCGAGTTCCTCGTTACGGCTGCTCTCGCCGGGGGCCAGTACAACCCGGCCGCGGCCATGGATTCGACCGGTGACTTCGTCATCGCCTGGGAGCATGCGGGCGGGGGCAGCAGCGGTTGGGGCGCGTACGCTCAGCGGTACAACGCATCCGGCGCAGCCCAAGGAAGCGCATTTCTGGTCAATGCCTATACGTTTGGCAATGAGGACATTCCCTCGGTGGCGATGGACTCGGCGGGCGACTTCGTCGTCGCCTGGGAAGTCCAGAATAACGACGCCAGCGGCGTTAACATTTATGCGCAAGCCTATGATTCGGCCGGCGCGGCCAATGGCAGCGAGTTTCTGATCAGCAGCAATACAACGGGCTTTCAGGGATTACCGGTCATGGCCATGGACGCCACCGGTGACTTTACTGTCGCCTGGCCGAGCACGGCGCCGAACTTGATCGACGCCCGGAACTTCGCCGGCAACTTTTCGCCTTCCCCCGTCGGCTCAGAGTTTCAGGTCAACACCTATACCACCGGCAGCAAGAACCAGCCCAAAGTCGCCACCGATGCGGCGGGCGATTATGTCGTTGTCTGGCAAAGTCAGGACCAGGACGGCAGCGGCTATGGCATTTACGCACAGCGCGTATAACGCAACAGGGGTGACGCAGGGGAGCGAATTCCAAGTCAACGCGTCTACCACGGGCGACCAGTTGTTTCCGAATGTCGCCATGGACAGTGCCGGCGACTTCGCCGTCGTCTGGGCCGACTCCTACGGCGATGGTAGCGGCTTCGACATCGTTGCACAGCGCGTACTCAGCCGACGGAACGGCGCAAGGAGGCGAAATCACCGTCGCAAATTACCCCAGCGGCAGCCTGCCGGCGCTCAAAGCCGGTCGTTGGCAGTCGCCATGGATTCGAGCGGCGATTTCGTTGTCTCCTGGGCTGGCAAGGCCAGCAGCGGCACCGGATATACAATCTATACCCAGCCGTACTCGGCCAGTGGCGTCGCACAAGGTTCTGCTCTGCAGGCTGGCGCGAACACGGCGGCCTACCAGGAGCCAGCCGTCGCGATGGACGCGGCGGGCGACTTCGCCGTGGCCTGGGATAGCTTCGACGACAGCGCGGGGACGTTGCTCGTCCAGCGGTATACGCGCAGACGGCGCGGCCCTGGGAAGCACGTTCGCCCCTGCCCAGCCTCAGAACCCGCAGTCAGCCGACAATGCTTCGATCGCGATGGACGCGGCCGGCGACTTCGTCGTGGCCTGGACGGGTTTTGAAATGGGGGGCATCTACGCCGACCGCTATGACTCCGGCGGGTCGTTACAACAGGGATACTTCCAGGTTCAGGCTCCCGCTTCGATTTTCAACGCCCAAGGCGACCCTTCCGTCGCGATGGATGCGGCCGGTGACTTTGTCATCACCTGGTACAGCGTCGGAGAGATTGGGGTATCGGGTCCGAACATCTACGGACAGGTTTTCAACGCCGATGGCAGCCCCCATGGGGGCGAATTCCTGGCGATTGCGGCAGGTGGGAGTTCCGCCGTCGCGATGGACGCGACGGGAGATTTCGTCGTCGTCAGCAGCAACGGCAACATCGACGCTCAACGCTTCCAGGGGAACCTGAACAGCCCCACGGGCCCAGTCGTGCCCGTCGGCTCTGAGTTCCAGGTCAACACATACACCACCGGCAACCAGAACCAGCCGAAGGTTGCGATGGATGCCGCGGGCGATTACGTCGTCGTTTGGCAGGGCGATTCCAGCTACTCCGGCACGGGCGAGCAAGGGAGCGGCTACGGAGTTTACGCCCAGCGCGACAGTGCCGCAGGCGCGGCGTTGGGAAGCCCGATCGTGGTCAGCACGACCGGCCAATCGCCGGCCGTGGCGATGGACCCAGCGGGTGACTTTGTGGTCGTCTGGCAGGCGCCCTACGGTGACAATCCGGCCAAGCTCTATGCACAGCGATATAGTGCCGCGGGTACGGCTGAGGGGACGGCGTTTATCGTCGATCCGATTAAGGACATGCAGTTCTTCGTGTTGCAGACTGAGCCGTCCGTTGCGATGGACGCGGCTGGCGATTTTGTGGTCACCTGGGAAGCAGATGGAACTTTTGGCGAGACGCAATCGATCTACGCGCAGCGTTATAACTCCACGGGCGCTGTGCAGGGCAGCGATTTCCTCGTCGACACAGTGCCTGATTCACAGACAGTTGCTGAAAGCGTCCAATCTGATCCCGAGGTAGCAATGGACGCGGTCGGCGATTTCGTTGTTACTTGGGGAGGCTTCGACCGTGGCGCATCCAGGACGTACGGCATCTATGCCCAAAGGTACAACGCCGCCGGCGTCACACAAGGAAGCGAGTTTCAAGTCGACGCCAGCACGACCGGCATTCAAGTTTCTCCAGTCACGGCAATGGATGGGGCGGGCGACTTTGTCATAACTTGGAGCATCGAGGTCGATGGTAGCTCAGATGGCGTCTTTGCCCAGCGCTATAACGCTGCCGGCGCGGCGCAAGGGAGCGAGTTCCAGGTCTATTCCTACACTTCGAGCCAACAGGCCGCGCCGACGGTGGCCATGGATTCAGCGGGCGACTTTGTCGTTGCCTGGCAGAGTTCCGCTGAAGATGGCAGCGACTATGGGGTCTTTGCTCAGCGCGACAATTTGTCGGGCGCTCCCGAGGGGAGCAACTTTCAGGTCAATACCTACACGACAGGGGCGCAGAAACTGCCCGCCGCGGCCATGGATTCTGAGGGCGACATCGTTGTTGCCTGGGAGAGTTTCGGCCAGGACGGCAGCGGCTACGGAGTCTACGCCAAGCGATATGCGTTCCAGCAGGAAACCATTTTACCCGTTCTGCAGCAAGGAACCACGTTGCCCATCACGTCGCCCATTTTGCAGCCGGGAAATACGTCGCCCGTTTTTTTGCAGGGCTCCACGCTCACGATCGACGGCTCAACACTAAACGGTCCGTTGGAGTTGGAATTCACCAGCCCCACGGACTTCAACTTCACCTTCAACGGCACGACCTATTCCTACGACACGTCGATCGTCAGCCACGTGATCTTCAACGGCTTGGAGGGCGCAGCGTCCGAAGTTGTCTTCTACGATCCTTTCGCCAACGATGCCTACGCGGCCACGCAATCGTTCTCGGCGACCACGCTCGTCCGTACCGACGGCGGCGCGTTCGAGTTCGATGCCAACAACGTCGCCACCTTCTACGCCTATGTTTCAGGTTCGAATTCTGCGGCCACGGTGAGCGTGGTCGGCGGCAGCGGCGCCAACTTCTACGTCGAGGCGGCGGGCAGTGGCTACAGCTACATCGCCGATCCGGTCGATGGAATCTACAGCGAGCTGTCGGGCTTCGGGCCGGAAACCGTCACGGGCTCGGGCGACTCGACCTACGCCTATGTTTACTCCACGTCCGGTGCATTTTTCGACGGTGGCGCCGGCGCCAGCAGCTTCGGATTGGCTCCGCCTACTTTGACATTCGACATCAATGGTATTGTGCGCAGCCTGCGATTGCGCAAGCGTTGCTCAACAGCGTTACGCTGACCGGTTTCCCGCAAGAGTACGTCATTGGCGCCAGCGACGGCACCGATTCGGTCACGCTGAATACCGAAGGGGGGAGCTTCGTCGGCACGCCCTCGTTCAGTTCCGTCAGCGGCACGTTCAACGGCCAACCGTTTTTGATCGGGGCCCTGGATGCCGCCAACGTCACGGGCCAGGCGACCAACGCCACCGATCCGGCCTTCTTCTATAGTTCGGCCGGCGACACGTTCAACGGCACGACCGGTTCCAGCGGCAGCGCGGTTCACCGGCAGCGCCAGCGGCTTCGCGAGTTTCGCGACGTTTGCCACCGCGGCCATGGGGTTCCAATCGGTGACGGTCTGGGAATCAGGCACCGGCACCGACGTTGCCAACCTGAATTCGCCCGGCGACGGCACCTTCGTGAGCGAGCCGACGGCCAGCACGCTCGCCGTGGGGGGCGTGACGGTCTTTACGGTTTTTACCTCGTCCGAGGATGTGATCACGGCGCTCGGAAGCAGCACCACGGTCTTCGGCGCCACGCCCGCCCAGGTAAATCTCGTCGGGAAAGGAAACGGCACCGATACGGCGTACTTGTACGACGGCGCGGGAAGTAACTCGCTGGTGGTGCAAGGGTCGGCGGCCAGGCTCAGCAGGGCCGTCAACGGCGTAAACGTCTCGGATACAGGCATTGTCGTCGGCGAGCAGGTTCTGGGGACGGACGATACCGTCAGCGCGACGGCGGTCGACGTGGCCATGCAGTTATACGGCAACTGGGCCAGTCAGGACGCCACTGCCGCCGCCATTGCTCGGCATTAGAGCACTTGCAAACACAAGCCCGACGCGCCAGCGAGGGTTTCTGCGGGAGTCGCCGCGTCCACTCCCTCGCTGGCGCGTCGGGCTTGTATTTCCCACCATGGAAAAATGATCGACCGTGGGCATTCGTCGATTCGATTGACGGTACTGCGAATCGGACTTACTATCGATTCAGAGGCCCGTTTGCAATTCCTTTGCCCAAAAGTCTTTGGGAGTACTCGCTCCGATGATTCGTGCCCGACATAGCTGCATTCGCCCCGCGTCGGCCTCGGCCATTGCCCGAGGGTTGCTGGCGATTGTGATCGGGGCTGTTGTTGCGATCGGCGGGGCGCGGAGCGCTACGGCCGAAACGCCCAAAGACACCGTGGCCAAAGACGCTGTGGCCAAAGACGTCACGTCCAAGGAAGCCACGGTCAAGAAATCGCAACCCGTGAATCTCAACGCCTACCTGGGCTCGGCACACACCAGCCTGTATGGGATCGATGCCGAGGGCTTCAAGTTCGTCTACGTTTTCGACCGTTCGGCCAGTATGGGCAACGGGCCGAACACGCCACTCTCGGCTGCCAAGGCGGAGTTGCTGACGAGCCTCGAACGCTTGGGTCCGACGCACCAGTTCCAGATCATCTTCTACAACGAGCGGCCCAAGGTCTTCAGCCTGGCCGGCTACCCAGGCCGGATCGTCTACGCCACGGACAGCAACAAGCGGCAAGCCCGCTCGTTCGTCGAGTCGATCACGGCCGACGGCGGCACGGGGCATCTGGCGGCGCTGGAGATGGCGCTGGGTTTTGGCGCCGACGTGGTCTATTTTCTGACCGATGCGGCCGAGCCCGACATGAGCGCCAGCGACCTGAAGCGGATCCGGCACAAGAACCAGGTGTCGGTGATCCACACCATCGAGTTCGGCGAAGGCCCCGCGCCGGAGCGGGAAAACTTCCTGGCCCGTATTGCCCGTGACAATCGCGGCCGATACACGTACATCAACGTCCGCGATCTGCTGTCGAAATAGAACGCAAGAAAGTTAACCACAGAGGCACAGAGGCACAGAGACACAGAGGGAGAAGGCAGAGAACGAAAGAGAGGGTTGCTGATTGAAGTCGAGTGGCGGGCGGATTCCGTTTGCACTTTTTCTCGCCTCGTTCCCATTCTTTGTCTTCGTCCTCTGCGTTCTTCCTCTGTGTCTCTGTGCCCCTGTGGGGCCCTGTAATTTCTTTTGTGTCAGGCTAGCGCACGGAACGTTATTTGCTTTCTTTTGGCATGCGACCCTCGAATAGGATTGCAAAGTGATTGAGGGCCTCTTTCCAGTGATGGATCGGCATCGTCCACTTCTTGGCCGCCTCATGGATCGCCATGTACACGATCTTCAAAGCGGACTCTTCGTTGGGGTAAATCTTGCGGTTCCGCGTGAACTTGCGAATCACGCTGTTCACCGATTCAATCGCATTGGTCGTGTAGATCGCCTTGCGAATGGCCGCCGGAAAATCGAACAACGTGATGATGTCGGGCCACTTGGCACGCCACATCTTTGCGATCGTCGGATATTTCCCATCCCAGGCTTTAGCAAAAGCGTCGAGCGCTTGCTCCGCTTCGAGGGCCGTCGCGGCCCGGTAGATCTTCTGCAAGTCGGCAGTCACCGGCTTGCTGTCCTGCGTATTCACGTAACGCAGAGCAGCACGTACCAGGTGCACGATGCACAGTTGCACCTTGGCCTGGGGGTAGGCCGCGTGAATCGCCTCGGCAAAGCCGGACAGCCCATCAATGCAGGCCACAAAAATATCCCGCAACCCCCGGCTCTTCAGATCGGTCAGGCAGGCCAGCCAGAATTTGGCTCCTTCGTTCTCGCCCAGCCACAGTCCCAACAGCTCCTTGCGTCCTTGCAGATTGACGCCCAAGGCCACGTAGACCGTGCGCTGCGCGACCCGGCCGTTGTCGCCGCGGGCGTGCACGACGATGCCGTCGAAATAAACGATCGGCCAGACACCGTCCAGCGACCGCGTACGCCAGGTCGTCACTTCCGCGTCCAGATCGGCCGTGATTTCCGAGATCAACGTGGCAGAGACCTCCACGCCGTAGAGTTCCAAGACCACCTCTTGAATGTCGCGGGTGGTCATCCCCTTGGCGTACAGGGCCAGGATCTTTTCGTCGAAGCCCGGCACGCGTCGCTGGTGCTTGCCGATCAGCTGCGGCTCGAACGTACCGTCACGATCGCGAGGCGTGGCAATGGTTAATTCGCCCAAGTCCCCCTGTACCGAACGTCATGAAGTTTAGGCGTAATTCTCGTCTGCGGCGAGGGTTGGCCACGCTAGCATGCGGCATGCTATCGGGTTGAGTGTGCTGGGTTCGACGAAGGCGTTTGCTTGGGGTGAAAGAATAGGCTGGGGCACTACTTTTCCTTTTGCCATTCAGCACCCTGATATGATTCGAAATCTTCTTGAGGCGGTCACCACGATCAAGCGGAGTGTGGCCGATTGTTTGACGTCGGCGTCGATCGAGCGAGCTTGCCAGGCAGAGAACCACCGTTGGCGGCAACGCGACCTGGGGCCGGCCAAGACGCTGCAGGCATTTGTCCTGCAAGTTCTACACGGCAATACGGCCTGCACTCACACCGTTCGCCTGGCCCATTTGAACTGCTCGGCGGAGGCGTACTGCCAATCGCGAGCACGACTCCCTCTGTCCGTGTACCGGCGGCTGCTGGACGAGACGAGCCAGGCGGCACGTCGGAGTTGCCGTTTGCCCTTGTGGCACGGGCATCGCACGTTTCTGATCGATGGCTCCAGCTTCTCGATGCCGGATACGCCCGAGCTGCAGGCCGTGTTCGGCCAGTCGGGGGCGCAGCGAGCGGGTTGCGGTTTCCCCATCGCCCATTGGCTGACGATGTTTGATGCCCGCAGCGGTCTGCTGGTGCGACAACTGGCCTTGCCGTTGCGAACGCACGAGATGTCGCAAGTGGCCGCTTTGCATCCGGAACTGAACGCCGGCGACGTGCTGGTGGGCGACACGGCCTTCGCCTCCTACGCCCATTTGGCGCTGCTCTCGCAACGAAAACTGCACGGCGTGTTCCGCGTCCATCAGCGGCAACTGGTGAGCTTCCGCAAGGATCGCAAGCTGGTGGGCAAGCGTCCCCAGGGAACCGTGGCTTTGCACGCCGCGAGTCGGCTGATTCGCAAGCTCGGCAAATACGACCAACTGGTCGAGTACAGCAAGCCGAAGCAGCGTCCGACGTGGATGAGTGCGGAGGCCTACGCGGATTTGCCTGCTACGCTCGTCGTGCGTGAGATTCGCTATCACACCAAGCTGCCGGGAGGCCGCACGCGCGTCGTGACGCTGGTGACGACCTTGCTCGACGCCGAAGCGTATCCGGCTACGGACCTGGCCGCGTTATATGGTGAACGCTGGAGAATCGAAACCAATCTGTCACACCTCAAGACGACCATGGGCATGGACGTTTTGCACTGCCGTACGATGACGGGCGTGCTCAAGGAGATGACGGTCTACGCGATCGTCTACAACCTGGTGCGATTGGCGATGAACAAGGCGGCCGGGCAGCAACGCACTTCGCCCTACCGGATCAGCTTTATCGACGCCTTGCGTTGGTTATCCCAGGCTTGCCGCTCGACGCCCCGCTTCCAGTTGATCGTCAACCCTCATCGGCCCCACCGCCAAGAACCGCGTGTCCTCAAGCACAGGCCGAAGCAGTTCGATCTCATGACGAAACCTCGGCACCAGCTACGTCAACGACTGTTCAGCAAATCACTTGCGGCCTAACTTCATGACGTTCCCCCCTGTACCGTTTTACGAGAACGACCGTTGCGGCGGTTGGGCGAGCGTTTGCCCGAGCTGGCCACAGACGCGACAGGCTCGATGGCCACGGACGTCGCACCAGGCTGCTCGTCGGGCATGGCGGCTCCCGCCGAACCCTTGCGACCCAAATGGACATCCATCTCCGTGTTGAGCATCCGCTCCAAAGCAGACTTCATCATCAGCCGCATAAACGCGTTGAGCTCCTCGGCCGTTGTGGCCTGGCTGGAAAACTCGTTTGCTAGCTGCTCGGCCCGTGATCGTAGGGAAGCATCCATGCGTCAGTCTCCAAGTCAGAAAAAGGTTGCGGAAAATTACCCGTTTCTGCTAGCTGACACAAGATTTCTTACAGGGCCCCTGTGGTTTTTTGTCCTCTTCCTGCCTCAAGGTTCCAACCTTGCGGCCGGTTTGACGCGTGAGAACCGCACGCGAACCTGGTCGTGCATCGTGTACAGGCGGAACCGCTCGCCGTCGTCGACCAGCAGCGCGCTCGACTCGTTGTTTTCCACGATCGGATTGCGAGCGTACTTTTCCCAATGCACCAGGTCGGTGCTGGTGGCGATGTTCGTCGTCCAGCGCGTTCCAGGGAATGGCATCGGCGGCGTGATAGTAGGCGTAATAACGCCCCTGGTATTTCACCACCTGGTTCATGGCCAGCGCCGGCTCAGGGCCCAAGCCCAGCACCGGCTCATCGGAGACGTTGGTCCAGGTTTTGGTGTCGGTCGATTTTGCCAGCCAGACGCCGCGATCGCCCCGTTCGTAGAACAGATACCAGACTCCGTTTTCGTGCCAAAGCGCCGGCGTGCCATACGGTCCGGCGGCAATCGGGCTGCCGTCGGTCCGGCGCACATCGAGCGAGCCTCGCGGTTCCCAATGGATCTTGTCGCTCGAGGTAAGCAGTTGGGCAATGTCCGAGCGCCCTTCAGCGACCATGTAATACGTCGGCCCCTGCCTGGCGACCATCATGTCCTCGACCCAATGATCGGGCAGCAAGGGATTGCCAGCGTAGCGCGTCCAGTGCAGGCCGTCGGCGCTGGTCGCATAGCCCAAGAGCTTGATGGCGGCTTTGTCGCCGCTGTAGCCGGTGTACCACATCGAGTAGCCGTCGGCTTCGCGGCGGATCCAACCGCGTTCGCGAATCTTCACGTCCCAATGCCCCGGCCCTGCGCCGCTGAAGATGGGGTTGTCGGCATACGGTTCGAACTCGACCAACTCCGGCGGAAAGTCCGCGGCTCGTAATTCGCGCGGAGCGACGCAGAGCAACCATGCGAGCCCCAGCATGACAAAACCGCAGTCGAACAGCGATCGCCATCGTGGATTCTTCATGGAGTAGTTCCAAGTTCTCTGTGTGATAAATCAAATAAAGAGAAGAACGCCGATCTTCACGGATCTCCGCTAATTCCGATTAGTGTCGATGAGCGGCGATTGGTGTTCCAGCATCGAAGGCTCAAACGCCGGGCTACTGCCAATGGCAAAACATTGGTTGCAGGTCGATCGTGTGCGAAGCGTCAGTCGGGAATTGGATCGTCGGAACCGACCGGATGGCCTTCCCAGGTTACGGCTCCGGTTTTGGGATCGTAGGTCAGAATGCGCTGAGCGCTGCCGGGAACCGGCGGAGCGCTCGTCTTCGGCAGCCAGGCGGCCAGTTCCCGCTTGGTCTCGGCAACCCCGGGCTGGGCGGCCAGGTTTTTCCACTCGCGCGGGTCGGCTTTCTCGTCGTACAGTTCCTCGGAGCCGTCGGCGTAGCGGATGTAACGCCAGCGATCGGTGCGAACGCTGTGATTGCCTTGGTTGTGCGTGGTGATGGCGGGCCACGGCCGAGGCGCTTCGGCGTTTGCTAATTGCGGGACGAGACTGTGCCCTTCCACATCCGAGCGGGCCGGCAAGTTGGCCAGTTGCAAGAGCGTGGGAAAAATATCGAGCAACTCGACAGGCTGAGTGCAACGCGCAGCCTTGGCAACGCCCGGGCCGGCGAAGACCAGCGGCACGTGCGTCGATCGATCCCAGAGCGTGTTCTTGCCCGTGATCAGTTTCTCGCCCAAGTGCCAGCCGTGATCGCTCCACAAGACGACGATCGTATTGTCGGCTCGTCCGGTAGCCTCGAGGGCCGAGAGCACGCGACCCACCTGGGCGTCCATGCAACTGATGCTGGCCAGGTACGCCCGCACCAGTGGCTTCCACTGGTGATACTCTTCGAGCGTTTTCAGCCGCGGCTCGGGGAGCTTCCAATGCATGTACCAACTGAAGCGCGGCGTGTCGTCGCGATCGCCCGAGTGAACGACCGGCATCACCAGCGTGGCTTCAGGATAAAGGTCGAACCATTTCTGCGGCGCGAAACAGGGCACATGCGGCAAGCGGAAACCGCAAGCCACGAAGAACGGCTTGTCCGCCGGGGCACTGGCCAGGGCATCGACCGCGGCCGTGGCGATTTTGTAATCGCCAGTCTGATCGTCGCGCTCAGGATACGGGCCCCAATCCATCGCGCGCAGCGCCCCGGGTGGAAGCTGCGCAATGCGCTGTGCCGGAGGAGGCGTGCCCGGGCTTGGACCCCAGGTGTTGAACTCGGCAGCGCGGTCCGGTTGCTTGATCGATCCGTCGTGATAGATCTTGCCGCAGGTGAAGGTCTGGTATCCGGCCTGGGTGAAGGTCTGCGGGAGCGTGACGTGGTGCTTCGTCGCTTCGACGGCGCGGATGCCGGGCATCAGACCGTAGATGCCCGTGGTCGAGGGGCGCAGGCCAGTGAGCAGGCTGCTGCGCGAGGGATTGCAGAGCGGCGCCTGGCAATGGGCGTTGCTGAACAGCGTGCCCCGCTGAGCCAGGGCGTCGATGTGCGGAGTTTGCACCTGCGGATGGCCGCCCAGGCAGCCGATCCAGTCGTTCTGGTCGTCGATGGCGATGAACAGCACGTTTGGTGGGCTGGCCGCTCGTAGCGGGGCCGGTACGAGCAGAGCCAAGCCTAAGACGATGAGACCAGATAGCAGCGAATGGCGTGTCTTCATGATGGAGATACCAGGCGGGCGATATAGGGCGCGACGATCTCGATTCTGAACCACATTCGCGCCGCTGGCAAGTCGCAGCATTGCTGCCTATGGTTCTGATTTCGACACGTGTTCACCGGATCCGCCAACAGCACGGGTATCGAAAGGGCCGCGGATTGTCGCAGGTGATCGCGGATCCGCGTTAATCAGCGAATATCCGCGGCCTTTTTCCTTGTGCCGCCGGGTAAGATTGTGCGCATGAAACAGAAAGCCGTGCGTATGACCGAAATCGCCACTTCCTGCAGGCCCGGAATCGTGCTGCAGTTTGTCGGGTTGTTGGTCTTTCTGGCATCAATGCCGTTGAATGTTCTGAACGGTGACGGCCGCGGCATGATCGCGGATCCAGACCATTTTCAGGGATGGGAAGTCGTGTGGCTCGGATTCTGGGCCTCGTCGCTCATTGTTACGTCTTATGAAGGTTGGAGAACCCTGATCTTTTTGCCAATTGCAGTCACGTCGCTATTCACCTTGGCGATTCCCTTTGTGAACTCGCTACGGCCTGGAGTCGGTTCTGAAACTCCAAGCTGGCTGAAGGCCGTGGGCATGGTGAGCTTTGCTTTGACAACGTTCTTTTTCGTGAGTTGGGCCTTCAGCGTCGGGGCGTTTTTGGGTGCGGTCGTCTGGCTGGGCGGCGCGGCTCTCGTAGTCTTCGGGGCATTTTACCAGTCGCTCGCTGAATTCGTGGCTTCCGTCTAATTCAAAGCGCGTGCAAAAATCCTGGACAGGCCCCGGGGCGGTGGACTACAAAATGATGAAGCACTTGCAGCGTTTACGCAGCCGGTTAAATACAGAATTCAATCGATCTTCAAATACCTCATCAGGCGAGGAGCCAATCATGATTACCACTCGCTTTCTCGCTCGCGTCGTCGTTGCGGCCGGCTTGCTCTGGACGCCATTGCCGGCGCAGGCTGACAAACCGCCCGAGCCGATCACGCTGTGGCCCAGCGGAGCGCCGGGCGAAAAGGGCGAACCGAACACAGGACTCGAACTGCCGCTCAAGCCCAACGACACGACGATCCGCATCACCAGCGTCACGAACCCGACGTTCAGCGTGTTTCCCGCGCCGGCCGAGAAGAATACCGGCGCCGCGGTGGTTGTCTGTCCGGGCGGGGGCTACAACATTCTGGCTTACAACAAAGAGGGGACCGAAGTCGCCGAGTGGTTAAACTCGATCGGCGTGACCGGCATCGTGCTCAAGTATCGGGTGCCGGCTCACAAGGGGCAGCCGCGTTACGCGGCTCCGCTGGCCGACGCGCAGCGAGCGCTCGGCCTGGTGCGGCATCGCGCCAGCGAGTGGCAGATCAAGCCCAACCGCATCGGCGTTCTGGGCTTCTCCGCCGGCGGCCATTTGGCGGCCGCGCTGTCGACCAACTATGGCAAACGAACGTACGACCCGATCGATGCGGCCGACCAGGTGAGTTGCCGCCCTGATTTCGCGTTGCTGATCTATCCGGCCTATCTGGCGCTGGCCGACCAGGGAAACAAGCTCGCGCCGGAATTGAACGTCAGCGCGGAGACGCCGCCCACATTCCTGATGCAGACGCAGGACGACGGCGTGCGCGTGGAATGCAGCGTGTTTTATTATCTGGCATTGAAGAATGCTGAAGTGCCGGCCGAGATGCACCTTTATCCGCGCGGCGGGCATGGGTACGGTTTGCGGCCCTCGCCGCAGACGGTGTCCACCTGGCCCCAGCGTGCCGAGCAATGGATGCGTTCGCTGGGCGTTCTCGATTCGGCCCCGCCTGGCCAGGACTCCACAAGTCGGCCTTAGATCAGCGATTGCGCTGCGGCAGTCAGTCGGTTTGCCAGGCTGGATAATCGGGGTTTGGCGAAGTTCGCATTGACATACCCCGCCAATGTGGTAGTATTTGAGTCATTGAGGTGGTGACAAAGACGCGAGTGATTTCTGCGTTGCGCCAAATTGCTTTGCTGTAGCGACCACCTTTCTGTCTCTTTAGGCTTTCTTTTGCCTGACGTCTCGGAAAGGTATCCGGCTCTCGACCGCGATTGACGTGCTTGCCTCCTCCACGAACTCTGGGGTTTCGAGTCTGGGCCGGTTGTTCCGCGCCTGACCGTCATATATCCCCCCTGGTTCCAACAATAAGGAGTTGCCAGCATGGCACAAGGGACGATCAAGAAGCTAGTTTCGGACAAGGGATTTGGTTTTATCAGCGGCGAGCGCGGCGACGTGTTCTTTCACCACTCTGGGGTGATCGACGGCTCTTTCGACAACCTGCGTGAAGGTCAGTCGGTCGAGTACGATGTCGAACAGAGCGGCAAGGGCGGCAAAGGCCCCCGCGCCATCAACGTCAAGCCGGCCTAACCCGGTTTGTCGCTTTCCTCCCCCACACCTACCTACGTATTCACCGGCCGCGAACGACCCACACGGTTCGTTGCGCCTCGGGTGTTTGACCCCGTCTGCGCGCCCCCTCGGGGGCGACCGTTTTCTCGCAGCGCCATTGTCGGCGCCGGTGGACGGGATTTCTCCATGTACATTTCAACCAAGAACGTGATTCAAAGATGACTCAATTTTCCGATTTGGGGCTCAGCGCGCCCTGCTCGCGGCCGTTGCGGCCGAGGGCTATTCCGTACCGACCCCGATTCAAGTCTCCGCCATTCCGCACGTGCTCGCCGGACGCGATCTGATGGCCACGGCCCAGACCGGCACCGGCAAGACGGCCGCCTTTGCGTTGCCGCTGTTGGAGCGTTTGCACAATGCTCCCGCACGCCCCCACAAGATTCGCTTGTTGGTGTTGGCGCCGACGCGTGAATTGGCCTGCCAGATTTACGATAGCTTTTGCAACTACGGACGCCAGGTATCGCTGCGTTCGACGGTGATCTACGGCGGCGTCAGCCAACGGCCGCAGCAGCAAGCCCTTGCGCGCGGCGTCGATGTGTTGGTTGCCACGCCCGGCCGGTTGATCGATCTGATCGGTCAGAAGCTGGTCGATTTGCGGCACGTCGAAGCGCTCGTCCTGGACGAAGCCGACCGCATGTTCGACATGGGTTTCATTCGCGATGTTCGCCGCATTGCCGCGATCCTGCCGCGCGAACGGCAGACGCTGCTGTTTTCGGCCACCTTGCCGGACGAAGTTCGCAAGCTGTCGGCCAGCCTGCTCGACAACCCGGTAGTCGTGCAGACGGCCCGCGAGTCGGCTCCCGCCGTCACGGTCGAGCAAGCCGTTTACCTGGTGCCGCAAAAGAACAAGCGTCAGTTGCTGGTGCATTTGTTGGCCCATCGCGACATGAGCCGCGTGCTGGTCTTCACGCGCACCAAGCATGCCGCCGATCGTTTGCAACGCGACCTCACTCGTGCCGGAATGCGGGCCGAAGCCTTGCACGGCAACAAGAGCCAGAACAAGCGGGAACAGGTGCTGCGGGAATTCCGCTCGAACCGGCCCCCCGTGCTGGTCGCCACCGACATTGCCGCCCGTGGGCTCGACGTCGACGACGTTTCGCACGTCTTCAACTTCGATCTGCCGCACGAGCCCGAGACCTACGTCCATCGGATCGGTCGCACTGGCCGCGCCGGCGCCACGGGTATTGCCGTGTCGTTCTGCGACGGCGAAGAGCGATCGCGTCTGCGGGCCATCGAGCGCCTGATTCGCGCATCGATTCCGGTCCGGACCGATCACCCAACCTATCGTGCCGAAACACTCCCCGACCGTGCGCCGCCGATCAAGGGCAAGGTTCGACCGGCCCATGGTGGCGGACACGGGAAGCCCTCGTTTCCAGGATCCGAAGGCGCCGGCAAGTCGGGTCCGCGCAAGCGCGGCCGTCGCACCGATCGTCGCGGTGGCCGGCCGCTTGCCAGCGGCCGCGTCTGAGCTGAAGCCATTACCCTTTTTTCACACGACCCCTTAGGAACGTGACCATCGAAAAAAAGCAACGCATCAACGAACAAATCCGCTGCCCGTCCCTCCGCTTGATCTCGGAGGATGGGCAGCAGTTGGGGATCGTGCCGACCGTCGACGCGATCAACTCGGCCCGCGAGGCCGGCCTCGACCTGGTCGAGGTCTCGCCGCACGAGACGCCGCCGGTTGCTCGCATCATGGACTTCGGCAAGTTCAAGTATCAGCAGAGCAAGCGGCAGCACAAGAGCCCGGTTCGCCAGGCCAAGCTGAAGGAAATTCGCGTTCGGCCCAAGACCGGCGAGCACGACGTCGATATCAAGGTCAAACACGCCCGGCAGTTTCTTGAGCAACGCGACAAGGTATTGATCACCGTCATCTTTCGTGGCCGCGAATTGGCGCACATGGAAGAGGGCCAGAAGCTGCTCAACAGCGTGGTTGAGAAACTCAAGGACGTGGCCAACGTCGAGTCGCCGTCGAGCCGTCAGGCCAAACGTTTGACTTGCTTGCTGGCGCCGCGTTGACCCGCGTCCGGGGGTTGCCCCGCCGCGCTTCGTGGTCCGTCACGTCAAGAACTTCGGGTGCCATGGTCCACGCTTGCGTGGCCATGTTTGCTGCGCCAACGCATGGCCACGGCGGCCGTGGGGATGGCACCGAACCCCCCAAAGAATTGCGTGACAGACCACTCGTTTGTTGCGAGTTGTGAATCGTCAGGGTCTGCGTGCGGCTCCTCGATCGGAGCCGTGTGTGTATGACCCGCGAGTTCCGCGGGTCCAAGGCCCATTGCTGCGAAGTGCATCCCAAAAAAACCAGGCGCGAATCGCCTGCGAGGGTGTCTTTGGTTTGACACCCTCGCTGGCGCTTTGCGCCTGGTATGAATTGCAGCGGGCTTGCCTGGGTTGTGAAGCGATTCTGCGTAGCGCAACCGTTCGAGCGTAGCCAAGGCGGCAGTTGCTTGTTCGACGCCGCCCATTTGCTTGGCGAATTCAGCCGCGTGTTCGAGTTGCGCAACGGTCAGTTCGCCGTTGGAGCGGCGGCCCGGCTTGCGGCCGCGCTTCTTGCCGCCGCCCGCGCCGATGCGTGCCTTGACGTTGGAAACCAATTGCGGCGTGACGGTGATCCCCTGCTCGCCGAGTAGTTGCACGATGCCACTGGTGCCGGCGCGGATGTTTAGTAACTTCGGAACGAATTGCTTCGCTTTTGTTCAGTTTGCGTCTTGCCATGAAATGCGTCCTTAAATGTTCTAGCCCCGTTTACAATTCCTCGCCCCGGCGGCAAAAGTAAAGATAAGTTCAACTGCGAACTTCGTCAAACGACTTGCGACCTCGCCCCCCGTCATCGTGGTCGCGATGAATACGCAATTCGAATCGTGTGTAGCGCGTGTAGTTGCAGTATTCGAAAATGAAACAACATCTTTTCGCGAGAGACCACAGCGGCCGCTACGGTGGCACTCGTTGGCAATCGAAGCCACGCACAATCTTCGCCTGTGAAATGCTTGATGAATTGCGGCAATCCGATGATGAAACGTGGTAATGCGACGTTTCGCGCATGGAATGATCTGCAAGTTTGCCGGCACCACGCAGCGTCATTCTGTCGCACGGCAAACTGCCGCAGCGGACCGCTCGTTTGTGTGTACCTAGTGTGAGTGGGGGTGTTGGTCCCCTGTGGCACGAACCCGCAAACGTTTTCATCGCACGGACGAAACGTATCAGCACAGGGGAAGAGTCAGCCCCCCGATGGAAAAGGCGCAAGTTTTGCTGGCATTGCGCTTTTTCGGCGAGGCCGAAGCGGCCCGGGGCATTTATCAATCGATCGAGACTACCGCCCCAGCCGGTCCCTGAAAGAAGGCCGCCCGGATATAGGGCTGGCGGGTTTGAAGTCGTAGGGTGGGCATCGCCCACCCTACGAATTCTCGATTCACACGAGCCCGAAACGCCAGCGAGTGTGTCGAATGAGAGACACCCTCGCTGGCGCGTCGGGCTTGTGTGGACGTCGGGCTTGTGTGGACGTCGGGTGCCGTGGCTCGTGTTACGCGTTCCTTACGCCAGGACTCCCTCGACGAGCTTGCCATGCACGTCGGTCAGCCGGTAGCGGCGGCCTTGGAATTTGTAGGTCAGACGCTCGTGGTCGATGCCTAGCAAGTGCAACAGCGTGGCGTGGAAGTCGTGGATGTGAACGCCGTCGCGAGCGATGTTGTAACCGTACTCGTCGGTCTCGCCGTAGGTCAGGCCGGGCTTCACGCCGCCGCCTGCCATCCAGACCGTAAAACAACGCGGGTGATGGTCGCGGCCGAAGCTATTGGCCGTCAATAATCCCTGGCAATAGTTCGTGCGGCCGAATTCGCCGCCCCACACAACGAGCGTCTCGTCGAGCATGCCGCGCTGCTTCAGATCGGCCACCAAGGCCGCGGCCGCGCGATCGGTCTGCCCGCATTCGCGACGGATGCCGCCGGGCAACCCGCCGTGATGGTCCCAGTCCTGGTGATAGAGCTGAATGAAACGCACGCCGCGCTCGGCCAGCCGTCGGGCCAACAGGCAATTGGAGGCAAACGTGCCCGGGTCGCGGGCGTCGGGGCCATAAGCATCGAGCACGTGGGTCGGCTCGTCGCGGAAGTCAGTCACTTCGGGCACGCTCGACTGCATGCGGAAGGCCAACTCGTAGTTCGCAATGCGGGCCGAGATCTCCACATCGGGCGTGCCGGCGAACTGGTGTTCGTGCAACTCGCGCAGCCGGTCGAGGGCCAGGCGGCGGTTTTCGGGCGTGACGCCGGCCGGGTTGCCCAGGTACAGCACCGGGTCTTCGCCGGAGCGGAAGCGTACGGCCTGATGCTTCGGGTTCAAGAAGCCGGCGCCCCATAGGTGCGACATCAGCGGCTGGCCCCCCTTGTTCTTGGTGATCAGCACAACGAACGAGGGCAGGTTCTGGTTATCGCTCCCCAATCCATAGTCGAGCCAGGCGCCGATGCTGGGCCGGCCGGGAATCTGCGAGCCGCTTTGCATGAATGTCACGCCCGGCCCGTGATTGATCGACTCGGTATACATCGAACGGATGATGCACAGCTCGTCGGCGATTTGTGCCGTGTGCGGCAGCAGCTCGCTCATCCAGGCCCCGATTGCCCGTGCTGTTGGAACTTGAACGGCGAACCAGCCAGCGGGATGGAGCTTTGATTGCCCGACATGCCGGTCAACCGCTGGCCGCCGCGGACAGAGTCTGGAAGTTGCTGCCCATGCTGCTTGTTCAGTAGCGGCTTGTAATCAAACAGATCGAGTTGCGAGGGACCGCCCGATTGGAACAGGAAGATCACGCGCTTGGCTCGAGGCGCGAAATGGCAACCGCCGATTACGCCTTGCTCGCCGGGAGTGATGCTCGCGGCCGGAGAATCATCGGCCAGCATTTCGGCCAGAGCCATGCCGCCCAAACCGAGCCCGAACCGGCCCAGGCACTGGCGGCGGCTCAGCCGATACCAAGCTTCCTGGCCCGTGCAGCGGGGTGAATTCTGCCCGGACGAAGATGAATTCGATTGCTCAAGCATGTATTACCTCTTCGCATTACCTTTTTACCACGCAACCGTCGTAGTTCATCAGGGCATTGATGACGGCCGTGGCTGCGGCAAGATCGGCTGCGGGCAGACTTTCGTCGGCCTTCTTCGCGCCGACGCCCAGGTATTTCTTTGCCAGCTCGGGATGGCGCCGGTACCACTCACGCTGCTGGTCGTACATTTGGATCAGGATCGCTTGTTCGGCTGCGTCGGGGTGGCGACTCGTCAGTCGAATGAAGGCTTCGGCGACGAGCTGGTCGCGCTTCCCGCCGCAATCTTTTTGCAACCGTTCGCCGAGCACGCGGGCCGCTTCGACGAACTGCGGCCCGTTCAACAGCACGAAGGCGTGCAAGGGCGAGTTCGTCGTGTCGCGGCGGGCGACGCAGACCACGCGCTTGGGCACATCGAACGATTCCAGCATCGGCGCGGGACCAGTGCGGCGCCAGAACGTGTACAAACTGCGGCGATACAACTGCTCGCCGCTGCCGGCGGGGCTGGGCTTGAACGATTCGGGCATGTCGTAGGTCCGCACCGGCGGGCCGCCGATCTTATCGACCAGCAAGCCGCAAGCCGCCAGCACGTTGTCGCGGATCATCTCGGCCGGCAAACGATAGCGCGGTCCGCGGGCCAGCCAGATGTTCTCCGGATCGGCGGCCATCTGCTGCGGATTGGAGAAGCTGCGCTGCCGGTAGGTGTGCGACATGACGATGGTTTTCAGCAGTTGCTTGACGTTCCAACCCGAGCGGATCAGGTCGCCCGACAGCCAATCGATCAGCTCGGGATATTCGGGCTCTTCCGATTGGGTGCCAAAATCTTCGGCCGTCTTCACCAATCCGCGGCCGAAGCAGGCCTGCCAGAGTCGATTCACCGTCACGCGGGCCAGCAAAGGATGGCGAGCGTCGGTGAGCCAATGCGCCAGGCCGAGCCGGTTCTTGGGCTCGCCGGCGGGGAAGGGGGGTAGTGAAGCTGGCGTGCCCGGCTCGACGGCTGCCCCGTGCAACGCGTACTCGCCCCGCTTGAGGATGTAAGCGGTTTTCGGTTTCTCCAGCTCGCGCATGACCATGATCTCGCGGGCTGCGTCGGCCAGCTTGCTTTGCTGCGTCTCGCGCGGATCGCAATACTTCGACTTGCCGGAGGAACTGCTCGTCATAGCCAGCCAGGTAATAATCGAAGAGCGAGTTCGCGCTGAGCCTCGGTCATCGTGGACGCGTCGGCGGTCAGCGCCTTGGCAAGTTGGCCCGGCTGGAACGCTTCGCTGATTTCGAGCGGCGAGAGCTGCCGATCGAAGACGCGGAAATCGTCAACCAGTCCATTCTTGAACCCTCGATCGCGGAACCGTTCGCCGATGGTGATCGTGTCGCCACCACCGCCGGTGATGTCCTTGGTCAGCCGGTCGCGAATGATTTCCGTCTTTGCCGGCTGCCCGTTGACGAACAACCGCAAGCCCGAGGCCCGGCTCGAGCCGTCGCTGGTGACGGTGACATGCAGCCAGGTGTTCGTCGGGCACGCTCGTCGGTGGCACGGATCGAAATCGCATCGCCGGGCCAGAAATTGATGAGCGACCACTTGAGCCGGCCCTCTTCGAGCAGCAGTTCGTAGCCACGGCTGGCGGCATCGGTCCAGGCCTTGGAGCGATGGAAGACAACCGCCCGGTCTTTGACGTCGGGCGTTTTCATCCACAGCGAGACGCTGAATGGCTCGTAGCGATGGAAGTTGCCGACCGTGGTCGTTACCGGATGATCGCCGGTGAGCTTGATGGCCTGGCCGCTGTGTCCTTCGACCAGTTCGTTCTCCGCAGACGATTTAGCCGTGACGTTCGTACCCACGGGGCTGACGAACTTGCCGGTCTTATCGCGTTCGTCGAAGGGAAACCGCGCGATTTCACCCGCGAGCGGCGTGGAAGGCGAAGGGCGGTTTTTCAGCCACTCGGCGAACGCTTGTCGGCGCATCGTGCGGAGCGAGGCCAACGCTTCCTCGGCCGACTGCACGGCTCGCGCAGCGTCGGCAAGTTGCGACTTCTGTCCGGCATCGAGCAGCCACATCGAGGGCGTGGGGGCGGTTGTGGTAAAGAACGAATACAGCCCCGCTTCGTCGATGTCGTCGAAGAAGGAGAAGAACTGGTAGAACTCTTTCTGCGTGATCGGATCGAACTTGTGGTCGTGGCAGCGGCAGCATTCGAGCGTCAGGCCGAGGAAGGCCGTGCCGAACGTCACCACCCGATCGTTGACGTAATTGACGCGGTATTCTTCCTCGATCGAGCCCCCTTCCGATTCTTGCTGGTGCAAGCGGTTGAAGGCGGTGGCCAGGATCTGATCGTCGCTGGCCCCTGGCAGCAAGTCGCCGGCCAATTGCCAGGTGACGAACTTGTCCCAGGAAAGGTTGTCGTTGAAAGCCCGGATGACCCAATCGCGATACGGCCACGTGTCGCGCTCGCGATCGACCTGGAAACCATAGCTGTCGGCATAGCGGGCCACGTCGAGCCAGTCGGCCGCCATCCGTTCGCCGTAACGCGGCGAGGCCAGCAACCGGTCGATCAGCCGCTCGTAAGCGTGCGGGTCGCGATCGGCCACGAAGGACTCAACTTCGGCCGGCGTCGGCGGAAGTCCGATCAGGTCGAAGCTCACACGGCGGATGAGCGTGGCGCGATCGGCCTCGGGCTGAGGGGCCATCTTCCGCGCGGCAAGCCCGGCAAATACGATTCGGTCGATGGCGTTGCGCGGCTCGATGCCCGAAGCGAGCGAAGTCACCGCGGGCGGAACTTCGACCGGCTCGACCGGCAGCAGCGCCCAATGCGCTTGGTATTTGGCGCCGGCCGTAATCCACCGGCGAAGCGTGTCGATCTCGGCGCTGGTCAGCCGGCCCAGCTTGGCGGCGTCGGGAGGCATCGCTTCGTCGGCGTCGTGCGAGGTGACGCGGCGCAGCAGCTCGCTCTCAGCGGGCTTGCCGGGAACAATGGCCCGATTGCCCGAATCGAGCTCTTTGAGGGCCAGGTCGCGAATATCGAGACGCAACCCGGCTTCGCGTTTGTTCGAATCGGGGCCATGGCAGGCGAAGCACTTGTCGGAGAGGATCGGCCGCACGTCGTGGTTGAACACCACCGGCGCGTCGCCGCGGCAGATGCCGGCGGCTGCAAGCAGCGTCGCGATGCACACCGCGAATCGAGGCAGTGTCTTCAACATACCGGCACACTCCCTAAAGCACTCGACGGTATGAATCGGTGAGCCGGTGCCAATTCGACCAAGGGCACCGCTCGGAGATTTCTGGCAGGCGGGAATCGGTCGGGGGCAGGAATCAAAAGGCCGGTTCATTCGCCGGCCTATTGTCGTCAGCCGGCTTACGGCACCAGCCAACCACTCGCTCCAAGTATATACCGACACGGAGTTAGTGTCGAACATTAAACCGCTCCAAATTGTTGACGCGACGGGGCAACGTGGTAGCATGAAATGGCACGGACACGCCGGGAAAATGAACGTAGCCATGGCGGGCTTCTGCTTCGTAAGAGGCCTCGGCCATGAGCAAGCGACGACGACGATCCAGGCCCCGGCGTGCGTTCGAGTCGAAGGCCAAGTCTTACACGCACCTGGGCATCGAGCAGCTCGAAGACCGCTGTTTTCTGAGCGCCAGTCCTCTTTCGCCTCTGGGCCAGCCGGCGACTCCGCAACCTACGGACATGCACGTGCTGTTCGTCGAGCCGGTGGCAAATGGGCCAACGGTTTCATGGATGCCCGTGGCCGAATTGACGGTTGGCGGGATCGTGCCATCGCCCGTGGAGATGGCCTACAATCAACTCGAATATTCCTTCGGTCATGACTTCGACCAAGACGGCAGCTCGATTTTGCAGCTTGAGGTTGGCGACGAATTGATCACGTTCAATTGGTCCACTCCGCTGAACGCGCAGCTCACCGCGCAAATCTTGCTCCGTATGGGCTCTCGTCCAGCTCGGCTCTTTCGAGCCAGTTCATATCCTCCTCACTCAATAACCTGGGAGGAAACGCAAAACTCTATGGTGTCGATCCCTACAACGGGCTCACGATCATGAACGCCGGGACGGACGACCCGGCGGCGAGCCTGGTGCTGTCGGGCGCAACTCTGACCCTGAATACCGCGGGCGCCAGCCCCGCGATGACCGCGATGCTCGCCAACGGGAACGTTGCGGACGTTGCCGAGGGGCTTTCGCCTGTTGCCTCGTCCACGCAGGCGACGGATGGCAATCTTACGCAGACGTCGCTCGCCCCGGCACCCGTCTCGAAGGCGGCACCGCCTGGCCCCGCGGCGCCGACGAACTCGTTTAGCTCGGCAGCCCCGTCCGTTCCGGTCCAACTCGATCTCGACAGCGTGGACGACTCGATTTCTGCAGTTAAGCAAAACGGCCTCTTGTCAGCACCGACTGCGGCCGTTTCGTCGGCAGCGACTGGCTCCCCGGCTCAAAACCCGTCGGCGATCGGCACCGAGGTCGGCAACACGCCCACGAACCCGGCCGGAGGCGCCGAGAACCTGCAGCACCTGGTGCCGCTGCCCGTCGGCACGCCAGCCGAAAAGTCCAGTCCGTTGCAGCCCGGTCTAATCCACGAACCGCCGATTGAAGGCGTCGATCAAGCCACGAGCTTGCCGGCTGACGCCGCGACAAGTAGCAGCGTAATGCCGCAGTCGACGATCGTTCGCAGCCAGGCCGTGATGTTGTCGCATCTCTCCCTGGACGTTCGGGCGATCGACCAGGCGCTGGAAAACCTGCTCGACGAGATCGACCAGATCGGCAGCGGGCTGGCCGGTTGGTGGGCCGTTTCGCCGGTACCACGCTGGACGATCATCGCGCTGGCCCTGGCCGGCGCTGCCGCCGGTAGCGAGCGGATCCGGCGGGCGCGCCGTCGCCGCAAGTCACCGTACGAGCAAACGACGGAAGCCGATTCGTTGAGTTGGATGTTCAGCACGTGGCAGGGAATGGTTCCCGAAGTCAAAGAGCCGTGCCGCGGCGTCTGATTGCCGGGATCACCGAGGCTACCAGACTCAGGTGTTGACCCAATCTCCGGTCGATGGTCAGGGCATAATCGACGCCGCTCACGTCCTCGTCGTCGGTGCCTTGGTCGTCGCTGTTGGCAACCACATTCGCGAATCCAATCGCCGTGTACGTACTGAGCGGTGTTGCCAGCTTGGCGGTGCTTCCCTGTCCAGTAAAGGTATTGGTTCCGGGCGGGTCGTTCAGGTCGGCGTAGTCTCCCCCGTCGCCGGCACTGGTGGCCGTAATCTGCGAGAAGGCGAATACCTGGATTGAGAACGTGTCCGCCGCTCCGATCAACGCAGCCGAGACCGGATAGCCGGTGATCGGCCCAGCGATGAACTGGTCGCCAGCCGCTTCGCCCGTGATGCCCGCCGTGTCGCCTGCCGACAGCGTGCTCGCCAGGACGCTCTTGAAATAATTCGCCTGGTAGTCGTAGGTCGTATTGCCCGAGGCATCGGTGCCGATCATTTCCGATTCGTCCTGCCCGCCGGTAAAGGCGTTGTGGTCGCTGACACCGTAAAAGTACGCCGTGTCGTCGCCACTTGGGCTTGATTCGGCAGCCACATTGGCAAAGTTGTACGTCAGCAGCGTGTAGCCGGTACCTGACAGCGACGTGTACGGCGCGCTGGCGATGAACTCGTTCGCCTCAGTGCTCGAGCCGGTCAGCCGGGCCGCGTCGTTGCCCTGGCTCGTGGCGTAAACCGTGGCGAAATTGTTGACGCTGATGGTGTAGTTGCTTGCGCTGAGCGTGGCGTACTGGTTCGACCCAGCTAGCAGCGTGCTTTGCTCGCCCGCGGGCGAATAGAGCGAAGCAATATCTCCGCTGGAAGCCGAGAACGCGTTCACCTCCGGAAAGCCGACGGCCTGGATGTTGTAGCCCGTCCCCACGAAATAGCTGTATGGCTGTGAACCGTAAAACGTGTTGTTGCCCGTAGCGGCGCCGTAGAGCCAGGCGTTGTCGGCGCCATTGGCACTTTGGGCCACCACGGTCGAGTAGCCGTCGACGGCGTTGTAATCGAGCTGTGACGAACCGGATGTGGGCTTGCTGGCCATGATCACCGCCGTGGGCGTGGCGACCAGGTTGTTGCTGTCGTCAGTGCCGCCGCTGATCACCGCCGTGTCGCCGTTCGAGCCCAACAGCCCGATGCTCTGCACTCCGTTCGCCGTGATCTGATAGGTGGGCCCTGTGAGCGAGAGCGTGCCGGGGCCGACGTCGGCCGTGTCCGCTCCCGAGACCGTGGTCACGTCGACTATGTTTTCGCCACTCCCCCCGTCGTAGACGACATCCGTGATCGGGCTGGAACCGGTTGTGCTGAACGAGCCAGCATAGCCGTTGTAATTGACTGCGAAGGCGGTCGGCGTGCTGAAATCGATAGCCAGTAGGTTGTTGCCGCTGCCTGAGCTGATGGAGAGCGTCGAGCCATTGATGACGAAGGGATTGGTGATGTTGGCAACGGTGCTGGAGCCTGAGCCGGCAGTGATCGTGAAATCGATCGTCAGCAGGGTATCGAAGAATTGCGGAGACTGGCCCGAGGCCGTCGGCAGCTCGCCATGGACCTCGACGGTCATGGAGTCATTTCCTGTGTACCCGGCGTCGGGCGTGTAAACCGGCTCGTTGGGGTTGGCGAATGGCCCATAGGCCGGCATGTAATCCGACGCCAGGGAAAGCGTGCCGTGCTCAGGGCGCTGACGACGACGATCGCCGTCGTATCGGTCGCGGCCGGGGCAGGCGAAGCGTCGGCGGCGGTGGCCAGCGCGAGCAGGTCGAGCGCCGTGCTCGACGTGTTGCTGACCGAGACGCTGGCCGTCGTCTGGGCGGGCGGAACGACGATCGCCGGGCTGACCAGCAGGTTTACTTGCTCCTCGACCGTTTCGCCCGCGAACGCGCCCGTCCCGGGCGCCTCGATGGTGAAGCTGTCGGTGGGATCGCTGCCGGTGGCCGTATAAACGACCTGGCCCTGAGAGTTCACGCTGACCGTGCCTTCCTGCGGCTCGGTGACGATCACGTAGTCGCCCGTTTGGAGCTCGCCCTGGTCGAGGTCCGGCAGCGAGAGCGTCGCCGGCTGACCCTGAACGACCGAGACTTGCGTACCGGTCGACACGAGCCCCAGGGTTGGGCCGGCGACGTCGGCGGCCGAAATGTCTGGCGCCGCGGGCGGCGTGAAGGTATCGATCGTTTGCCCGTTCTTGTCGATCACAATGGCGCCGCTCGACTGCTCGTCGACCAAGTACGTGTCGCCCGAGGGAAGCGAGGCGGTGAGTTGCGTGGCGCTGTTGACAGTGATGGTCTCAGCCAGCACCCCGTCGTTGTAGGCGTAGGTTACGTACGGGTAGTCGCCCGGAGCGCCCTGTCCGCCGGTGAGCTCGTTGTTGCTCACGATGTTCCCGTCGGCCGACACGTTGTTGAAAGCGCCATCTTGATAAAAGACATCAACTGGTAGCCCGGGAACGACCGTGGTATCGATCGTGACTTCCGCGTTGAAATACTGCAAGTTGCTCATCGTCGAGTTGGCTGTGACCGCGTGTACTTCGACGGTAAACGTGTCGGTTCCAGCGAAACCGGGGTTTGCCGTGTAGACCTCGGTCGTCGAATTAAAGGTGCCGTCTTTGGGTGGAACGACCAACGTCTCATACGATCCGGGTAGCCACTGCTGGCCTTTTGGCATGACGCCGGTCAGGTCGGCCCACAGAACCGGGAAGAGCTTTGCCGGGTACTGTGCGTCCGCCCCATAAATGGCATTGATCACCAGCGACTGAGCGGGCTGCTGGAAGGCCGCCTGGTTGTTGAGGTCGACCGTAAAGCTGTAGCCGGCGTAGGTTTCCCCATCGGGCCCCGGGGGTACGGACGACGAATTTACTTGGATCGTGAACGAATCGGTGCCGGCTTGAGTGGCCGAATACACCAACTCCCCCGACGAATTAATTGCCAACGAGCCCTTTCCCGGCTGCTGGGTGATCTGGTACGAGTTCGCAGCGCTGAGCGAGACCCCAGACGGCAACCCGGCAAGTTCGATGACCCCCGGGGTGCCCACATACTCGTTGTAAATCGGCTGCGCAATCGTTTCGTATGTGCCAGCGGATGCACTCAGCATACAACGCATTTCGAGCGATTCAAAGCGGCTCGAGTGACTCCCCGAACGTCTGCGTCCGGCCTTCGACCCTCGATGGCGAGACACTCTACCAGCCAAATCGCCGCCATTTATCAAATCATCAGTCCAGTCAGCGTTCCACATGTTCCACCTCATCGTGCGCGAGAACGTTCTAGTCACAACCGGAAGAGGAAACGCCAAGCGCTGAGAGAATGCGCCTATCAAGATGGAACGGGCGAAGGCCAGCCAAGCGCGCCAAGAGGCAAGCGCCTATCAATAGGTAACGGAGGAAAGAAAGCCAAGTGCGCCGAGAAGAGCCGTGCGCCTATCAGAATATGAGCGTCGAAACGAAGAATCGTCGACGCTGTTTGAATTGTATCGCTGCACGCGAGGCTCGCAACGAGAATCTCCAAGAACCTCGGCTAGATAGCCGTTCGCGGCCCTGGGAGCCAAACAACACGCGGAAATTGAACCGAAGTTCGCGAAGGGGGCGAAGAATATATCTTACCAGGGAATCTTCGCGATCTCCTGTTTGAAGGCCCTCGTGGTGCAGCCGCGGACGCCTGGCAGGATCGTGCAATTCAATTCTAATGCCGCTCGCACATACAGCCCCGCAGATTCCGGTTCGGAAGTCTCCCGTCGAGTTCTACTCCCGGCAACGCGGCCTTTTAGTCGCTCGTCCAGTTGCCGATCGTCTGGAAGGCGAAATCAAGAGGCGTCACTTCGTGGTAAGTGTCATTGTCCCCCAGAGTCTGATAGGCGTTCACCGTTTCGAAATCCGTGACGGCCACGGTTTGTGCAGTCGAGGAAGTGCCGAGGTTTCGCTTGAGCGTGGCAGTGCTTCCGGAGGCGAGCACGGAATTGGTGCCGGCTCCGTCGTACAGGCTCGCGACGTCGGTGCCGTTCCCCTTGCCGATCATGTTGATCGCGCTGGGAATGGCGACATTAGTAGTGACATTGTTCGTGGTAACTGGCGTGTAGGTGAGGACGTTGAAGACCGTGACGCTGCCCACAGCCAACGTACTGACCGTCGGTGTGCTGGTGAAGGTTCCACTGCCGGGCGAGTTCAAGTTGATGACGTCGGTGCCTGCGCCCGATGCCAAGACCGATACGGATTGGAATCCCGTAGCCGCGGCGGTGAAGGTGGTAAAGGTCACGAGACCGGCTTCCGTGCTCGTTACACTGCCCGTCAACGAACTGCCGCTGGAGCCGGTCGTGCCGTTGAACGTGTCGGCGGGGTAGCTGTAGAAGAAGGCCGAGTCGCTGGCGTTGGTTGCTTGGGCCGTGACGTCGGCGGCATACAAAGCTCCGATCAGGAACGATGCGCTGTTGAACGTGCCGCTGACGTAACTGTACGAGGGCTGAGCGACAAAGCCGCCCCCCTGCGTGTGAAGCGTAATTTTGTCGGTGCCATCTTTGGCGCCGACGAGGTACTCCTGCGGGAAATCGGCGAGCGTCGATGCTACGCCATTGACGGTGATTGTGCTGCCCGCCGGATCGCCGACCAACGTGGCATCCGTTGTGGAGTAGACGTAGGCATAGGTGGTCGTGGCGGAAGTTGCCGGGCCGGAACCAGTGACGGTTTGGGCGGAAAAGCCGGACAGTTCGCTGTAGATCAGGGCCACCGGATCTGCGAGGTAGCTGTAATTGCTGGCGGTATCTCCGACGTAAAAGTTGTGGCCACTGCCGGTCGCGAGCGAAACCGTGGCCGTGGACGACGGATCGGAAGAGTAGATGTAGAGGTATTGGGCATTGCTGCTGTCGAACTCGAAGGTGACGCCTCCGCTACGCGTCACTTTAGTCAGGCTCAGTCCTTGCGTCGCGGTATAGTCGTCGGTGGCCACGGTGTCATCGAAGATGGCTTCGGTGAATTTTCCGACCACGCCGTTGTAGTCCACTTTGCTGACCGTCGACGTGTCGTAATAGTGGGGCGTGCCATTGAAGAGGATCAAGAACGCCGTAGAACTGGTGAAGATCACTTCGACCGGGTTGGCCGCCGAGTTGGCAGGAGTGACCGTTCCGGCGCCGTTGATGGTCAGCGTGGTTCCGGATTGCGAAATGGCAAAATTGCCCGTGTAGCGTTGGGCAAAGATGCCATTGCCTTCCCAGGCGATGATGAAATCGCCGGCCGCGTCCATGGCCACGGTCGGAAGCGACTGCGCCCCGAGGTGTAGATGTTGACCTGGAACTCACTCCCCACCGTCGTTCCCGACGCGTTGTAGGCCTGGGCAAAAACGCCGTCCAGGCTGCCGTCCTGGCCTACGCTGTCCCAGGTGATGACGAAATCGCCGGCCGAATCCATGGCAGCCGCCGGAGTAATCTGATTCCCCGCGGTATAGGTGTTGACCAGGAATTCGCTTCCCTGGGCTGTTCCCGCCGAGTTGTAAAGCAGGGCATAGACGCCGTAGTCGCTGCCGTCTTGCCCCAGGCTTTCCCAGGAAACCACGAAATCTCCAGCCGCGTCCATGGCCACGCTCGGCGCTGCGGTTGTACTGGTGGTTGGGTTTCCCGTCGTGTAGCTGTTGACGACGAAGGCGCTCCCCTGCGCGCTGCCTGCCGCGTTGTAGCGCTGGGCGTACACGCCGTAACCCGGGCCGTCCTGGCCGGCACTGTCCCATGCCACGACGAAGTCGCCCGCAGAATCCATGGCGACCGCGGGCAAAATCTGATTGCTCGACGTGTACGTGTTGACCTGGAACTGGCTTCCCTGGGCCGTGCCCGCCGCGTTGTACTGCTGGGCATAGATGCCTGCGTCGGTTCCGACAGGTCCATAGCTTTGCCAGGCCACGACGAAATCGCCGGCAGAGTCCATCGCCACGCTGGGATTCTCTTGGTTCCCCGACGTGTAGGTGTTGACCAGGAACTCACTCCCCTGAGCGGCGCCGGACGAATTGTAGCGCTGGGCATAGACGCCATAGTCGCTGCCGTCCTGGGCTTCGCTCTGCCAGGCGACCACGAAATCGCCGGCGTAGTCCATCGCCACCGAGGGCTTCTCTTGATTGCCCGTCGTGAAGGTATTGACTTGGAATGCGCTGCCTTGGGCCACGCCCGTGGCGTTGTAGCGCTGGGCATAGATGCCGTAGAGGTTGCCGTCCTGGCCTTGGCTTTCCCAGACCACGACAAACGCGCCGGCGGCGTCGGCCGCCGTCTTGGGCGATACCTGGGCACTGCTCGTGTAGGTGTTGACCTGAAAAACCTGGCCGGCCGTGGGGGGCAGCGTGTAGTTGCCGGAATAGCGCTGGCCGTAGATGCCGTAGCCACCGCCGTCCTGGCCGTTGCTTTGCCAGGCTACGACGAAGGTGCCCGTCTGATCCATGGCCACCGACGGCATCGCCTGGCTGCTCGTCGTATACGTGTTGACCAGAAATTCGCTGCCTTGGGCGTTGCCGCGGGAAGTGTAGGCCTGCGCGTACACGCCGGCCGTACCGCTGTCTTCGGTCGTGCTGGTCCAAGCCACGACGAAGTCGCCGGTGGAGTCCATCGACACCGACGGATTCTGTTCGTTGCCGGACGTGTAGGTGTTTACCTGGAATTCTGTACCCAGGGTGGTGCCCGTAGCGCTGTAGCGCTGCGCATAGACGGCCAGGCCGCCGCCGTCCTCGCCGTTGCTCTCCCAGGTGACGACAAAATCGCCCGCGTAGTCCATCGCCACCTTCGGCAGCGACTGCGCGCCGCTGGTGTACGAGTTCACGCGGAATTCACTCGCCTGTGGGCGCCTGCGGCGTTGTAGCGTTGGGCATAAACGCCGTAGCCGCCGCCGTCCTGGGCTTCGCTTTCCCAAGCGATGACGAAATCGCCCGTAGAGTCCATCGCCACCGAGGGGTTCTGTTGATTGCCCGTCGTGAAGGTGTTGATTTGGAATGCGCTGCCCTGAGCCGTGCCGGCGGCGTTGTAACGCTGGGCTTCGACACCGAAGTCGCTACCATCCTGGCCGTAGCTCTGCCAGGCAATGACAAAGTCGCCGCCAGAATCCATCGCTACGCTGGGCATTTCCTGGTTGCCTGAGGTAAAGCTGTTGACCTCGAATTCGCTTCCCTGGGCCACACCGGACGAGTTGTAACGTTGGGCGTAGATTCCGAACAGGGTGCCGTTCTGGCCCTGGCTTTCCCAGGCGACCACGAAATCGCCGAGCGCATCCATCGCCACCGTTGGATTCTTCTGATCGTTGGTGGTGTAGGTGTTGACGCGGAACTCGCTCCCCTGGGCGGCGCCGGCTGGATTGTAACGCTGGCCATAGACGCCATAACCGCCGCCGTCTTGACCTGCGCTCTGCCAGACCACGACATAATCGCCTGCCGCGCTGCTGGCGACGGCGGGATTGACTTGAGCACCGGTCGTATATGTATTGATCTGGAACTCGCTGCCTATCGTCGATGGCCCGGCCGACAACAGACAACGGTCTTCCAGCGTCTCGAACTGGGGGCGCCGCATCAAGGTGTGTTGCGTTCCACGCGATGAGCGGCTTCGGCCGCGATGAATGCTCGTCTTGTTCGACTTCTTCGCTTGCTCTTCCCAGCGAGATCGGAACATAACTCTCTCTCCTTACCGTTGGGGGTCGCGTTGAACGCCGTGGCTGCAACCGCCATGCAGTTCGTCAATACGCTAGAATTGGAAAAAACTCCACCATGCGCGAACGGTCGTTCAGCATCTGCGCATGAAAATACCCCCCGCTAATTGAGTAAGTCAACCTCATGTCCTTGTTTTAACCGCGACACCGCAGATTCCCCATTTAGAAGCCATGACCCCGGCCCGAAGCTGCGACAAAATTGCGCACCCAGGTTAGAATCGAACCAAGCTGGCTTGAAGAAAACCATCCATAATGCATGCATCTCGTCCCGATCTGCGGTATTATGAGCGGGATACCCCCGCGATTCCCACCGGTTCACCCTGCAACCGCACAAAACGTGCCACGAACCCCATGCCGTGGACTTCTTCATCCTGGCGGCTGTTGCTGAGCAGTTCGCGCTTATGGTACGTGGTTCTTGTACTGAATGTGTGTATCACGGACGCGCTGGCCGGCGGTGCGCCAGTGGGCCGGGTTCAATTCAATCGCGACATCCGGCCGATCTTGTCGGACAAGTGCTTCCTTTGCCACGGGCCTGATCGAGCTAGCCGCAAGGCGGATCTGCGGCTTGACTTGCGAACTGACGCCCTGGCCGCGCACGATGGCGGCCCGGCGATTGTTCCCGGCCGCTCGAGCGACAGCGAGCTCGTGCGGCGCATCGTAAGTGATGATGCCGACGAGCAGATGCCGCCGAAGGCTTCGGGTCAGAAGATCAGCCCCCGGGAAGTCGAACTGCTCAAACGCTGGATCGACGAAGGGGCCGAGTACCAGTTGCATTGGTCGTTCATTCCGCCGCAGCGGCCACCGGTTCCCGAACTGACAGCGCCGGAACTCACAGCGCCGAAACTTGCCGCTCCGGAATCGTCAGCGCCGAAACTGCGTCCGGGGCAGGGCACTCTCAACGCCATCGATGTTTTCGTTCGTGCGCGGCTGAGAACCGAAGGGCTTGAACCGGCAGGCGAGACCGATAAGACGACACTCCTGCGTCGCGTGACGTTCGACTTGACCGGCCTGCCCCCCACGCCCGAAGAGGTCGACGATTTCCTGGCCGACAGTTCCCCTTCGGCCTATGAGCGAGTCGTTGACCGCCTGCTCAACTCTCCCCGCTATGGCGAGCGGATGGCGACCGCCTGGCTCGACGCCGCTCGCTACGCCGACACCAATGGCTACCAGAGCGACGAGCAGCGCGTCATGTGGCGGTGGCGCGATTGGGTTATCGAAGCCTTCAATCGCAACCAGCCGTTCGATGAGTTCACGATCGAGCAACTGGCCGGCGACTTGCTGCCCAATCCGCGGCTCGATCAGCTCATCGCCACCGGTTTCAACCGGAACCATCGGGCCAACAGCGAAGGGGGCATCATTCCGGAAGAGTTTTTGGTCGAGTACGCCGTCGATCGCCTCGACACGACGGCCACCGTCTGGCTCGGACTGACGATCGGCTGCGCACGCTGCCACGATCACAAGTACGATCCGATCACGCAGAAAGACTTCTACCGCCTGTTGGCATTCTTCAACAATGTTCCCGAGCAGGGCAAAGTCACGCGAGTCGGCAATCCGCCTCCGATGATCAAGGCGCCCACGCCTGAGATCGAAGCGGAATCGAAGCGATTGGACGCCGCGCTGACCACGGCCGCCAACGCTTGGCGCGATCTGGCTCCGCAACTCGCCGTGGCTCAGGCCCAGTGGGAGAAATCGTTCGCCGCCGATGCCGACCAGGATGCAGTCGAAAGCCTGGTCTCGCATTTCAAACTCGATGGCGACGTGCGCGATGCCCTCGGCAAGCAGACGGCCGGCAAGTTCGTGGGCGGCTCGTCGGCATTCGCCCCCGGTCAAATTGCCGAGGCGGCCCAGTTCAAAGGAGATCGGTTCATCGACGCTGGCGATGCGGTCGAACTGGCGGACGTCGGTGCCTGCTCCTACGGTGCCTGGATCTACCCTAAAACTCGCGACTCGATGGCCGTCTTGTCGCGCATGGACGAGGATACCGACTACATTGGCTACGACCTGTTCCTGGCCCGCGGCAAAGTGCAGGCCGACCTGGTCGCGCCGCCTGCTCGACGACTCGATCCGCGTGGAGACCAAAGAACCACTAGCTCTGAACGCCTGGCATCATGTGCTGGCGACGTACGACGGTTCACGATCGGCCAAAGGGGTGCGGATCTACGTCGACGGCGCGGCGCAGAAACTTTCGATCTTGTCCGACACGCTCAGCCTGGCGATCAAGGTCACCCAGCCCCTGCGGATTGGCGCGCGAGGGACCGGCAGCCTGTTCCATGGGCTGATTGACGACGTGCGGTTCTACGACCGCGAACTGTCGGGTGAAGAAGCGGCCGTCGCTGGCCAGCAGCGAATCGGTTGGTCAGATCGTCAAGATTTCTCCGGACCGGCGGACTGCGCCGCAATCGCAGAAGGTGCAGAGCCATTTCCTCAAGCACCACGCGCCGGCCGATATGCAGCAAGCCTTCAACCACCTCGAACAGTTGCGCAAAGAACGTGCCGCTTTCGAGCAACGCATTCCGACCACGATGGTCATGCAGGAGAAGCCGAGCCGCGGCGACACGTTCGTGTTGATGCGCGGCGAATACGACAAGCCGGGCGAGAAGGTCGAGCCCGGCGTGCCGGCCAGTCTCCCTGCGCTTCCCACGGGCGCCAAGGCCGATCGGCTGGCCCTGGCTCGCTGGCTGGTTGATCCGGCCAACCCGCTCACGGCCCGGGTCACGGTGAATCGCTTCTGGCAGCTTTATTTCGGCGTCGGGTTGGTGAAGACGGCCGAAGATTTCGGCTCGCAAGGCGAAACGCCCCGGCATCCCGAACTGCTCGACTGGCTGGCGACCGAATTCATCCGCACCGGCTGGGACGTCAAGCGGTTGCAAAAGCTGATCGTTACCAGCGCCACATACCGGCAATCGTCGAAGATCACGGCCGGCGCTGCTGGCCCGCGATCCGGACAATCGGCTGCTGGCCCGCGGCCCACGCTACCGGCTCTCGGCCGAGATGATTCGCGACGAAGCCTTGGCCACCAGCGGGCTGCTGGTCGAACGCGTCGGCGGCGTGTCGGTCAAACCCTATCAGCCGCCAGGCTTGTGGGAAGAACTGGGCGCCACGGCCGGCAAGTATCCGCAGGACAAAGGCGAGAACCTTTATCGCCGCAGCATGTACACATTCTGGAAGCGGACGATTCCGCCGCCGAACATGATGGTCTTCGACGCCGCCGGGCGCGAAATGTGCGCCGTGCGGCAGGTGCGCACCAATACGCCCTTGCAAGCCCTGGCCTTGTTGAATGATATTCCGTATGTCGAGGCCTCGCGAGCCTTGGCCCGGCGCGTGCTCACGCCCAATTCATTGAGCGACGACCAGCGGCTCGATTTCGCTTTTCGTCTGGCGACCGCGCGGCATCCGCAGCCGCGCGAGCTGACCATTCTGCGTGCCGGGCTCGAGCGGCACCTGGCCGAGTACCAACGTCATCCCGAAGCCGCGGCGAAATTGCTGGCCGTCGGCGAAGCGGCCACAGACAAGCAGTCTGCCAAGCAACTCAACCCGCCGCGCTGGGCCGCTTACACGGTCATTGCCAACATGATTTTGAACCTCGACGAAACAATCACCAAGGAGTGAGCCCATGCACCCGCTGGTGGAATCCGCATCGCACGTGACGCGGCGTTATTTCCTGACGCAAAGCAGCCTGGGGATGGCAGCCTTGGCGTCGCTGCTGGCGGGCGATCGAGCGTCGGCGGCCGTGGGGAGCAAGGCATCGGCCGGCGAAGTGCCCGGCCTGCCGCATTTTCCGCCCCGGGCCAAGCGGGTCATTTATCTATTCCAGTCGGGCGCGCCCTCGCAGCTCGATCTGTTCGATTACAAGCCGACGCTGGAAAAGTTCCGCGGCCAGGATCTGCCCGAAAGCAGTTCGCATGGGCCAGCGGCTGACCGGCATGACCTCGGGCCAGAAGAGTTTCCCGATCGCGCCGTCGATGTTCAAGTTTGCCCAGCACGGCGCCAGCGGCGCCTGGATCAGCGAACTGATGCCGCATCTGGCGGAAGTCGCCGACGAACTGTGCTTCGTCAAGTCGCTCCATACCGAGGCCATCAACCACGACCCGGCCGTGACGTTCATCAACACCGGCGCGCAACTGGCCGGGCGGCCCAGCATCGGGGCTTGGGTTTCCTACGGGCTGGGAACCGAGAACCAGGACTTGCCGGCGTTCGTAACGATGATCTCGCGCGGCACGGGTCGGCCCAACGATCAGCCGCTGTACGACCGGCTGTGGGGGAGCGGCTTCCTGCCTTCGCGCCATCAGGGGGTGAAGTTTCGCAGCATCGGCGACCCGGTGTTGTTTCTCTCCAACCCGCCGGGCGTCAGCGCCGACACCCGCCGCCGCGAGCTTGACGACCTGGGCGCGTTGAACCAATTGAAGCTGGCCGAATATGGCGATCCGGAAATTGCCACGCGCATCGCCCAGTACGAGCTGGCCTTTCGAATGCAAACGTCGGTGCCCGAACTGACCGACGTATCGAGCGAGCCGGACGAAGTGTTCGAGATGTACGGCCCCAACGCGCGCAAGGCCGGCACGTACGCGGCCAATTGCCTGCTCGCCCGCCGGCTGGTCGAGCGCGGCACGCGCTTCGTGCAACTCTTTCACATGGGCTGGGACCAGCACGCCACGCTTCCGCAGCAGATTCGCGGCCAGTGCAGCGACACCGACCAGCCCACGACCGCGCTGATCAAGGATCTCAAGCGTCGCGGGCTGTTGGACGACACGCTGGTGATCTGGGGCGGCGAATTCGGCCGGACGGTTTATTGCCAGGGCAACTTCACCGCCACCAACTACGGCCGCGACCATCATCCGCGTTGTTTCACGATGTGGCTCGCAGGCGCCGGCATCCGTCGCGGCATGACCTACGGCGCGACCGACGACCACAGCTACAACATTGCTCAGATCCGGTCCACGTTCACGACTTGAACGCCACGATCCTGCATTGCCTGGGGATCGACCACAAGCGTCTGACGTTCAAGTTTCAGGGCCGCCACCATCGGCTGACCGACGTGCATGGCGACGTGGTGCAGAAGATCCTGGCGTAGTCGCTTTATCTCTTCGCCGCGGAGCGGCAGCGCGAAAATAGCCCAGCGATTTCATCGCTGGGATCACTGCTTGCATCCACTCACGCACCGCGCTATCATCGCTTCATCGGCAGCATGGGCTGCATGCCGCGTCGCGGGCAAGATTCAAGTTCGAAACCTGTCGTCAGGAAATGATGTGAATTATGATGCCGGCGAAATGTCGACGTGTTGGATGGCGGGGCGTTCTGCTGCTGACCTTGGCAACGGCCTGGGGCGATTTTCTTATGGATGACGCGAACGCGGAGACACCCGAGACGAATTACGACGAAACCCGCGTGCCCAAATACACGCTTCCCGAATTGCTCAAGCTCAACGACGGCACGCCGGTCGATAGCGCCGACACATGGACCAGGCGTCGCCGCGGCGAATTGCTGGAACTGTTCCGCTCGCAAGTCTTCGGCCGCAGCCCGGGCCGGCCGAAGGGCATGCGCTGGCCAAGCCCATTGAGCGATTCGGACGCGCTTGGTGGGCTGGCTACGCGGAAGCAAATCACCATCTACCTACTGGGCGACGACAAAGGGCCGCGGATCAATCTGCTGGTCTATGTCCCCAACCAGGCCGAGCGCCCGGTCCCGGTGATTCTGGGTTACAACTTTCAAGGCAATCACACGGTTCACATCGACCCGGGCATCACGCTGGCGAAGGGCTGGCTGCCGCCGAAAGCCGTGGGACTAGTCGACGGCAAAGCGACGGACGCCTCGCGGGGCGCCCAGGCTAGCCGTTGGAGCGTCGAATATTTATTGTCGCGTGGATATGCGCTGGCCACGGCCTATTACGGCGACATTGAGCCCGATCATTTTTCCGGTTGGCGTGCTGGTATTCGAGACACGCTGCGCCCCTCGGGGGAATTGTGTTCGCAAGCCGAGAGCACCATCGCGGATCCGGGCGTACTTCTGTGGGAGCCGTCAGGTTCTGCCCCCGACGATTGGGGCGCGATCAGCCGCCTGGGCCTGGGGTCTGAGCCGGGCGATGGATTACCTCGAAACGGACGCCGACATTAATAAGAACCAGGCAATCGTCTTCGGCTTTTCGCGATTGGGAAAAACGGCACTTTGGGCCGGAGCACAGGACGAGCGATTTGCGATTGTCATTTCCAACGATTCGGGCGAAGGGGGCGCGGCGATCGCACGGCGCAAGTTCGGCGAGCGAACCGAAAACCTCAACAAAAACTTCCCCCACTGGTTCTGCGGCAACTACAAGCAATACTCCGGCCACGAAGACAAACTGCCGGTCGATGCTCACGAACTGCTGGCTCTGACGGCGCCGCGACCTTTGTATGTGGCCAGCGCCATCGATGACCGCTGGGCCGATCCGCGCGGCGAATTCCTGGGCGCACTGGCCGCTGAGCCGGCCTACCGCTTGTTCGGTCTTCCGGGTCTGGGCGTGAGCGATTGGCCGCCGATCGATACGCCGGTCGGACAGACGATTGGCTATCATGTTCGCACCGGCAAGCACGATGTGCTCAAGTATGATTGGGAACAATTTCTTAATTTTGCCGATCGGCACTTCGGCCGGAAGTAAACCGCTCCAGGGAACGAACTCCATGATGCGACATCTCGTGTACGTGCTTTGCGCCGGCTGCCTGCTGCTATTGGCTCGCCCGATTGTGGCCGCCGAGCCCGCTCCGCTCCCTGGCAAGCCGGGCGATTGGAATGGTTTTCCGCGTTACGAACTCCAGGTCGATGGGAAGCAAGCGACAGTCGTGGCTCCGAAAAAAGCGGCGCCTGGTCGTCCCTGGCTGTGGCATGGCGAATTCTTCGGCCACAAGCCGGCGCCCGACATTGCCCTGCTAGGGTTGGGCTTTCACATCGTCTACATGAAAGTGCCCGATATGCTGGGCTCTCCCGGCGCCGTAGCTCATTGGAACTGCGCTCTACCAAGAGCTGACCGAGAAGTATGGCTTCGCTCCCAAAGCGGCCTTGGTGGGACTGAGCCGCGGCGGGCTGTACTGCTACAACTGGGCCGAGGCCAACCCCGACAAGGTGGCATGCATCTACGGCGACGCACCGGTCTGCGACTTCAAGAGTTGGCCCGGCGGCAAGGGGAAGGGCAAAGGGAGCTCGCGAGATTGGAAGCTGGTCCTCGAACGCTACGGCTTCCCGGACGACGCCGCGGCTTTAGCCTATCAGAAGAACCCGGTCGACAATCTGAAGCCGCTGGCTGACGCCCACGTGCCGCTGTTGCATGTTTATGGCGATGCCGACGACGTGGTGCCTTGGGACGAGAACACGGGCCTGATCGCTGAGCGGTATCGCAAGCTGGGCGGACAAATCACGCTCATCGCCAAACCCGGTGTCGGCCATCACCCCCACGGGCTCGACGATTGTACGCCGATCGTGCGCTTCATTGCGGAGCATTCGTCCGTCGCAGTTCCAACGCCCGTCTATGTGCCGGTTACGGCCGAATTGGTTCGCCCGCGGCAGGGGCTTGGCAACGTGTTAACGAAACTCCGCGATGGGCAGCCGGTGAAAATTGCGTATCTCGGCGGCTCGATCACAGCGGCGCCAGGTTGGCGGGTAAAAACCCGCGAGTGGTTCGCCCGTGAATTCCCCAAGGCCAAGGTCGAGGAGATCAACGCGGCCATCGGCGGCACCGGCAGCGACTTGGGCGTGTTCCGACTGGAGCGCAACGCGCTGCGGCACAAGCCCGATCTGCTGTTCGTCGAGTTTGCCGTCAACGATGGCGGCGCTGCGCCGACGCGTATTTGGCAGGCCATGGAAGGGATCGTGCGCCAAACGTGGACGACCAATCCACGCATCGACATCTGCTTCGTCTACACCTTCCGCACCGGTTACGAGAAAGATCTGCTGCCAGGGCTCTGTCCGCAGGCCGCTTCGGCCATGGAGTTGCTGGCTGCTCACTACGGGATTCCTTCGATCAACGTGGCGCTGAAGACCGTCGAGCTGTCGAAGGCCGGCAAGCTCGTCTATCAGTCGGCCGAGTCGACGCCCGCGGGCGTGATTCGATTCTCGACCGACGGCGTGCATCCGCTCGACGAAGGCCACCAGATCTACACGGACGTCGTCGCGGCCGCGGTTCGACAAATGGCTGAATCGAAGCCCGTCGATCATCAGTCGAGCCTGGCCTCGACGTTCGTCGCCGATCATTGGCAGGCGGCCAAGATGGTGCCGATCGCGCAGCCGATGCTTACCGGTTCTTGGCGCAAGCTAAGCCCCGGCGACGAATTGCAGCGGCATTTCGGCGAGCGGATGGGTACGCTTTGGGAGTCGGGCAAGCCGGGAAGCCGCGTGAGCTTTAAGTTTCGCGGCTCAATCGCGCGGCTGTACGACCTGCTCAGTCCCGATGGCGGGCAGGTCGTGATCACGGTCGACGGCGTCGAGCGGCCGAAGCCCGTGCCGCGGTTCGACAGCTACTGCACGTATCCGCGCATCGCCACGCTGCCGATCGCCGAAGGGCTCGACGCCGGTCAGGTTCATTCCGTGACGGTTGAAATCCATCCGGATCAGCCCGATCGTTCGTCGGTGGCGTTTCGTCTGAAGAACCCGGCCGAGGAGCTCAAGTCGGCGAAGTATCAGGGGACATTTGTCCGCACGAGCCAAATCCTGGTGCTCGGCGAGGTATTACCCTAGTTGTCTGCCACGCCAAGAATTTCGGGTGCCATGGTCCACGCTTGCGTGGCCATGTTCGCCGCCCCAACGCATGCCCACGGCGACCGTGGGCATGGCACCCAAGTGCGAAAACAATCACGTGACGGATTAGTAATCACGCGCGGCATGTGGCCGCTGCTCATCACCGGGCCAGATACTGGCGGTCGCCGCCTGGCGCGAATTCCAGCGGCTCGGGCGTGTCGGCCGTGATCAGCTTCCAAGTTGCGCCCGTCTCGCGGAACGCGCTGAAGTCGACCGGTTGATAGGCGATGCCCAGGTGTGGCGTATCGATGGGCTTGCCCGCGGCGTGCGAACGCATGGCGGCTTCCAGCACGCCGGTGGTCAGCAGCGTGCGCTCGGCAGGATAAGGCTCGCGCTTTTCGCGAAACATCGATTGGATGGCGTGCGACAGGGCGCGGAACAGGCAGCGGTTGCCCCAGGGGCCGTTGAACAGGGCCGTGGCCCGTGGCTGGCTCTCGCCCTCGAGCTGGCAGGCGAAGTTCCAACGGTTTGAGTTGCCGCCTGCCTGCAGCACCGCGGCCTGGAGGCCATCGCGGTACGTGACCAGGATGCCGTGATTGATGGAGCGCAAATCGTCCGGTGGCTCGGGCAGGGCCGGCTTCTTCGCAGGAGGCAGAACTTCCGAGCGGCGTCGTGCGCCGGAGTTACGTTCGGCATCCATCGCCGCCCGGAACAGTTCGCGCGACCAGCGCCCGGCGTCGGCCGCTCGTTGCAGGGCGTCGCCGCTCAATAGCTCAACCTGGCGGACGCCGGTTTCGCCGCCGCGCCGCGCTTCGACAAACGATTGCAACACTTCGAGACCGTGAAACCCGTAGCTCTCCATGCCGCCGCCATGCACGGCCAGCGCCGCTTGTAACCGAGCACCCGTTGGCAGATCGAGCGGCGGCCGGCGCTGGGCCAGCGGCACCGAACTGCCGGCCATGAGCGGCATGCCGTGGCGGCGCGCCGTGTCGTACATTTCCTTGGCCCAATCCCAGCGATACGACAGGTGCTTGTCGTTGAACAGCGGCACGTAGCGGTTCGAACGCCGCATGACGTTCAGCGCCTGATCGAAGAACTGTTTCCGCGGATAGAGTTGCTGGCCCAGTTCGTTCGTCGGGTAGTCGCCATGCTCGCCGATGAGCAGTACGGCATCGACGGCCAGGTCCGAGCCGCCCAGGCAAAGCGCTTCGTCAATCGTCTTATAGAGCGGAATGCCATAGCGCGTCGCGACGGAACGGGCCCAATCGTCCGCGGGGAACTGGTCGGCGTAGAACGAAACCACCTCACAGCCCGGCTCGACCAACTGCCCGTTGAACAAGTACGGGCCCAGGAAGCACTCTACGATGTGATGGGCGTGCGATTTGAATCGCATCTCGGTGAACAGGGCGGCGACTCTCGGCAGCCGTGCAGGAATTCGACCGCGCGCGAACGACGAACCGGCGCAAGCAACTGCGCCGGCGGCCGTGCGCAGCAACTGGCGACGCGACAAACGCGATGGCAAGAGCCGAGCCATGGCACAGTGCTCCTGGAGGGTCATGACGGTGGGAACGTTTGGCGGGGTCGCAATGTCACCATTCTGGCCGCTGCTGGCCGCGACCTCAAGCTTTATGCACTGGCAGAGGCCGGCCGCGGGGTTCGCCGCGACCGCTCCGGCCCGTTACAGAGGGCAAATCGCTGACGCACCGGCCAACGGGCAACTAGAATAGAATTGGGTGGTTTTTGTGTTAGCCGTGACGGAGAGTGACTGAGTGCAACCGCAAGTTTCGACGAATATCGGGCGGGCGTATGCTCTGCTGGCCCTCGCTGGCGCGATGATCTGTTGGGCAACGAGCATCGTCGCAGCGCCGAATCGTCGAGGTCGCTACGGTGGACTCGCGCGCGCGCAGACCGCCGTTCCCGCGTTGCCTGCCGGTCCGTTCTCGGCAGTAGCTGCCGCTGTGAGCCGGCCACCACGAACGCCTCCCTTTCCCTACGGGCGAGAGCATGCCGGGACGCAGGCGGTTTACTTCTTGCTCCGCACTCGGCCGGCGAGTGAGTTGGACGATCTATGCGACGTGCTGCATCGCGACAGTGCCTGGCTGCGGCAATTGACCGAAGAGGCCCGCCGTCAGGGTTTCGATCCGCTCGATGCCCAGGTGCAAATCGAGGGCGGCGCGCTGTTGTGGCAATTAGTGCCGTTCGAGTATCCACCGTTGCGTCCGGCGGCTGCCGGGCCGATTGAAGGCCAAATCCACGGCTCTGTACGATCCTGTTACCGGCACGGTGGAACTGGGCCCGTACCCGGTGCGCTGGCCGCGCGCCGTATCGCTGATTCACGAAGCGATGCATGCCCTGCAGAGCCAGCCCGGACCGGTGAGCTATAGCCTGCTCGATCGTGTTCCTTGGAACGCACGCACCTGGACGTACAGTGCCACGCGCGACAATCCCCGGTGCTCGAAGCGGCTGTGGAGTGCGGGCCGTCGTTGTTGACTGGAATCGCGATCGTGGAGCTTTACCATCGCAGGCTGCCCGGGGCGCCGGCCTTGCGGGCCGCGTTGGTCATGCCCTCGGGCCGTGCCTGGAACAGCGAATGGATGCTGCGGCAGGCCCATCGCTTCGGCGTGTTCGGCGACACGCCGACCGCCCGGGCGCTTGGTTATCGACATTCGCAGGTTGTCGGCATCAACGACCTGTTGGGCGGCACGCTGCCCGGCCGGCAATTCGTGTTGCAACTTTCGGCCGGCAAATGAGGTGGCCGATCCGTTTGCGGCCAGTAGGGTGACGTTGAGCTTTGCGCTGACGCACCGCAATCGGCGTTGATCCGAAATCTGGTGCGTCAGCGCAAAGCTCGACGACACCCTACGGATTGCTTAGAATTCAGAGTGTCGGCCCCACCGTCCGGTGGAGTTCCGACGCTGGCGTTTTACGCCACGAAATGCCGGAAAGGTTATTTCCATGGCCGGGCAATCGACTCGCTCACCGCGCCGCGGCATTCTGGTCCGGCTGATGCGCCGCCCGCTCGGCCTGCCAATTTTCGAGGCGCTCTGGATTTTGATGATGTTCCTGGGCATTTGTGTGGGGCTAATTCTTCCCTGGCTCGCCCGCCTGGGCAACCCAGGGCCGTGACGATGCAGCCGACGTGGAGCGAGGATCTCGATCGACACGGCTATACTTTGTTGCGCGAGGTTTACAACGGATCGGAAATCGACGAGCTGCGGGAAGGCTTGTTGCAAGCCCTGGCGGCCGCGGTCGATGAGGCCGGTTCGATCCGCACGAGCGCCGGATACATTTATGCAGCCCGCAACGTGCTGGCGATTTATCCGCCCGCGATCTGCGTCTGGCAACGTTCTCCGCTGGTCGAGATCCTGCGGAAGACGCTGGGCGCCGAGTTCGGCCTGGTTCGTGGTTTGTATTTTGACAAGCCGCCCGAGCGTAGTTGGTCGCTTCCCTGGCATAAAGATCTGGCGATCGCCGTCGAGCGCAACGATCTGCCGACCGCGCATTTCCGCCACCCCACGCACAAGGCCGGCGTAGCGCACGTCGACGCGCCGCGCGAGATCCTGGAAAACATGCTCACGCTGCGGATCCATCTCGACCCGGTCACCGACGAGAACGGACCGCTGCGTGCCATTGCCGGTTCGCACCGATGCGATGCGGCCACGCCCGAGACCGATGGACCGATGCAAGCAATCCTTTGCAGTAGCGGCGACGTGTTGGCCATTCGACCCCTGGTGTCGCACGCCAGCGGCAATTCATCGGCCGGCACGACGCAGCATCGGCGGATCTTGCACCTGGAATTCGCGCGTGATCGCGAATTGCCCGACGGATACCGGTGGCACGAGTTCCACCCGCCGTCGCGAGATTCTTCACCGGCCGCTTAGACCGAAGCAGGCGTCGACTCCGGCAGCAAGCGATCAACCATAGCTACCATCGGCTTACTTCACCTCGAACGCTCCGATGTCCGGTGCGCGGCCGGTGAAATAGCCGGATTCGCAGCCCGGCAGGGGCTTGCCGTGGAAGGCAGTGGAGAGATCCTGGCCGGCGTCGATCGCTGGACTATCCGGCAGCGGATGATGATCGTCGGTGAGGGCAGCGTCCTTCACGTAGAGCGAGTGCTGATCCTTGCCGGCGTCGTTCGGCCACGGCTTGCCGCCACCGACGACGAGGTTGTAATCGGCCGTGAAATTGACCGGCGACTTGACTCGCCAATTATCAAAAAACCCGGCGGTCGTCACCACCAGGTTGTTGAAATAGCGCCAATTCGGAGCGCCGATTCCGTGCCCGCCCTTGTTGAAGCTGCTGTAGATCAGCGACTGCCTTCCCATCGATGATGGTATTGTGATACACGTACCCTTCGGCCGGCGAATCGTCCATGCTGTACCAGATGTTGAACGGTGATCCTCCCACCAGCAGATTTCGATAGATGAACACGGGGCCGATGCGGGGAAGTTTGAATCGCAGGCCGCCGTGGGTTTCCCGCAACGTGTTGTGATGAACGCGGACGTCGATGCAACCGACTCCCAGTTCAATGCCGGAATCGCGGGTGCGTTCGATGATGTTTTCCCAGATTTCGGTGCCTTTGCAGTCGTCGGGATCACGTAGCGGGATGTCGAGCGATTCCAAGTCGGAATCGCCCAGTGCGATGCCGTCGAACGTCTCCCAAATATGATTGGCGTGAACTCGATTGTTGACTCCGGCTCGAACCAGACTGATTCCATTTCGGTCGTAAAACCCGGCCGTCTTGTGAAGCTGCCAAATCTCGTAGCGCTCCTTGGAATGAATCTTGTTGGGTGCCCAGTCCTCGTATGCTCCTCGGAAGATACGGTTGCGCTCGACGAGACACTCCGAGGCTCCATCGCCGATGGCCACGCCGTATTTTTCCCAAGGGCCGATCGTGCATTGCGACACGGTGCAGCCCGACGATTTTCCGGCCAGCGCCACGCCGACGAAGCCGTTCGCCAGTGTCAGGCCGCTGATCGAGGCTCCGGAGGCCCCGCGGAAGGCCACGCTTGGTTCCTTGGTCCAAAGAACGGACCAGTTTTTCTCATTGGGCGAGGCGTCATCAGCCAGGTGAAGGTAGACGGCCTTCTCGGAACTGCGGTGAATCCAAATGGCGCATACGTAGCGGAATCCGCTCAGCTTCGTTCCCGAGGCCAGCAGCGTGCGCCACGCCCAGGGGCCGTCCGTGTTGGTGCGGCGGGGGTCGATTTCGGCCACGATCTTGCCGTCGAGCAGCAGGGCGCACAGGCTTGCGGTCGACCTTCACCCGGTACACGCCCTGGCCAATGTCGGAGGCCGCTTCCCAGCGGGCCTTCAGTGGTTCCGACGGATCGAGCACGGCTCCCTCCTCGCCGATCAGTTGCAGGCGTTTGTCGACGACAATCGTTTCGTGGTACACGCCCTTTCCGATGCGCACGGTGTCGCCATCGGCGGCCGACTTGATCGCTGCCGCCAGTACCGGTTCGCCGGTAGGATCGGGGGAGACCATGATCTCACGGCCCAGCGCCGATAAAACGCTGCTCGCTAACAGCAAGCAACCGACGATCAACCGTGGAGCGGTAATTGCGAAAACGTCGGCCACGTCTATTCTCCAAATGTTGTTTAGAAATGATGACCGACAGTAGTTCCAAGTTCGAACATTCGGATGCAGGAACACTAATCACCGCTAATCGACACTAATCAGGTTTAGCGGAGATTAGTGAAGATTAGCGTTCCCCTCCATTTGTCATATAGAGAACTTGGAACTACGGACTGATGATAAACGTTTCGTGTGCTCGCGACCATCAGCTTCAGGCCCCGAACGTGCGGTCGAAGAAGTCGTGCATGCGGCGGCGGATTTCGCCCAGCACGTCGTGGCCTGGGGGCGGATCGGTGTTGAACATCGCGGCCCAGTCGATGCCGCCGGGCAGATGCTCGAGCCAGGCTCGCACGCCAGGCTTACCGCCGTTCTTGGAAAATCGATAACCGCGCGGTTCGCGCTCGACGGTGTCCCAGCCCAGGCCGACGTGCGCACCCTGTTTGTTGGGCTGAATTCCCGGCGGCAACGCCAGCATGGTTTCGGTCATCTTCGCACCCAGGAATGGTTCGCCGCCGCTTCCGGCCACGGCGCTGGCGAATCGGGCCAGCGCGGCTGCCGGCGCAAGCCAGTTCGCCACCTGGTGGATGGCCGGCCGACGACCGCCGCGTTGGTAACGGTGCGTCTCGTCAGGTCCGTAGTCCCCGTCTTGTTCCATGCGCATGACGCACGATGCCCATCGGCTTCAGGATTTGCTGTTGAGTGTAAGGTTCGTAGGCCTGGCCCGCAGCGCGTTCGATCACCAGCCGCAGGATCTCGAATCCGATGTTGGAATACTTGTGCGTGCTGCCCGGGGCGAACTCCAGTGGTCTGCTCATCAGGGCCCGATAGCTATGCACGATGTCGCGTTCGTGTTCGTTCTCGTCCGCGCCTTCTTCGTCGGGGGCGCGGACCTTGAAGTGATCCGGAAACCCCGCCGTGATAGAGCAGTTGGTGGACCGTGATCTCCTGAAACCGAGGGTCGACGATTTGCTGGCCCGGCAGCGGGCCCAGGTCGTGCAGCACCTCGACCATCCGCGCGTCGAGCGCCAGCCGGCCGTCGGCCACGAGCTTCAAAACGCCGACGCCGGTGATCGATTTGCTCACGCTGGCGGTGCTGAACAACGTATCAGGCTTGACGGCAACCTGGCGTTCGACATCGGCCAGCCCGTAGCCGCGGCTGAACGTCAGTTCGCCGCGGTGGCAGAAGGCGATCGAGCCGCCGGCAATGTGCATTTCGTCGAGGATCGATTCCATGATCCGGTCGACGCCCGGATGTCCACCGGCACGCGGCGCTCGGCGTGCGGCGCCGCCGTCTTCGGGCGGTTGAGCGATTGCCTGGCCGGCGATGGCCAGACCAAATAAGTGCCCGAGGATTTGACGTCGGCTGTATTCGTTCATGGGCAGGTTTCGGGAATGACGAAGCTCGAATGACGAATCAATGACCAATGACCGAATGACGAAATTCGAGCTTCGAAATTCGAACTTGATTCGTCATTCGAGCTTCGTCATTCGTCATTTACTTCCTCCGCGCTTCCAATCAATACGCGTTGGAAAAAACCTTCGGCGGACCAGTGCTGGAACCAGCCTCGCAATTGGGCCGCAAACCGATCGAGGTCGCCGTCGGCCGGCGCAGCGCTCTCGATGGCTTGGCCCAACGGGCGGCCGGCGACGAGGCCCGCGAGCAACGTCGCCTCGGCCGCTGACAATGGATAATGCCGCACGACGAAATCGCGCCGCGTGATCGCCAGCCACGTTGCGGCACGAGTCGGCGGCAGCGGTTCTTGTTTGGCCCGCAAGGCTCGGTAGTAGGCATCGATCGGAAAGGCGAACTCGACGATCCGCAAACAACGGACGGGCACCAGCCGGATATCGCTCCAGCACTCGGGCGGAATTGCCGTGAGCGCTTCGTGGTTCAACAGCGCCAATTGCTCGGCCCCGGGGCCGTCGAACACTTCGGCCAGGTTCCATTCCAGCCGGGTGAGATCGGGCAAGAAGTCGAGCCAGGCGTGGTCCTCGTCGTCGGACTCAGGACGCGTCTCGGCCAGGAATCGGGCGAAGTTCGCTCCCAGATGGTCCAGCGTGTAGCTCCGCGAAGGGTAGCAACGCAGGTACTCGGCGGCGAATTCGTCGAACAGTTCTTCACCAATCGCTTCGACGGTCATGGGAAACTCGGCCGCGCAGGCATTCCGACAGCCTCGCGAAGTAGGCCTGCGCATAGATCGCCAGCCGCTCCAGGCTCGATTGCTGTTGCGAAGGGGAGATGACGCGTTCGACGTCGGCCGGCACGATATCGAATTCGGCACGGGCCTCGACGGAGTCGAGCCCTGCGGCCGCGCCGCCGGGATGCGTGATCACCGCCTGCATCCAGCGTTGGATTTGTGAAAGTTCGTCTTCGGACATGGGAGTTTTGTTTGTGTTTGTGAGGCGCAGACCAACGGTCGCGGCTTTATGTTAGTGGTGAAATGCTATCCCTCGGCGACTTCGACGATCGTGTGCGCCAGCGGATGAAACACGGTGGGTCGGCCCGGATCGATCGGCGTGGCGATGGGCGACGGCGCCGTTTCCGCCGGCAACTGGCTGTGCATGAAGTCGCGGGCCTTCAGCACCTCGGCATGCACGACAGGAAACTCGGGAATCCGGGCGTCCCATTCCAGCAGCGTCGACACGCCGCCGGTAAGCTGATGCGCCAGGCGATACAGCTCCCAAACCGGGTCAATGACTTGGCCGTCGTGCGTGTCGATGCGATGCGTGCCGCAGTCGGTGTGGCCGGCCAGGTGGAACTGCACCACGCGGTCGTGCGGGACCGCACGGATGTATTCCACCGGATCGAAGTCGTGGTTCACGCTCGACACGTAGACGTTGTTCACGTCCAGCAGCAGCCCACAATCGGCCTCGTCGGCCATGCGGCCGATGAACTCCCATTCGCGCATCGTCGAGTCGGCGAAGGTGACGTAGCTGCTCGGGTTCTCCAGCACCAGCGGCCGTTCGAGAACGTCCTGCACCGTACGGATGCGCTCGACGACGTGCCGCAGCGTTTGCTCGTTGAGCGGCAGCGGCAGCAAGTCGTGCGTGTTCAGGCCCAGCACGCCGGTCCAGCAGAGATGGTCGGAGACCCAACGGGCCGTTGACGGCGTCGGCCAGCCGCTTGAGCCTGGCCAGATAGTCGAAATCGAGCGGGTCGGTGCTGCCGATCGACAGCGAAACGCCGTGCATGACCATCGGATAGCGCTCGGCAATCTGCTCGAGCACGTAGCGCGGCCGGCCCCGGGAGTCCATGAAGTTTTCGGAGATGATCTCGAACCAGTCGACCGCCGGATGGTGCTCGAGGATGTGCGAGAAATGGACCGTGCGCAGGCCGACGCCCAGACCCAGATTCGGAAGCCGGCCAGGGGCTGTTTTCCCGCTCCGCGTCATTCTATGATTCCGGTTTGACGTGACCGCGCACGAGCAGCGGCCGTTGTGGCTCGGACAATGCGACCTGCCTCTCGCTCCCATCAGAATAACCGCTCCCCGCGTCGCTGGCACCCCACGCCGTGCGCGAGTGCTTCGAACCCTCGGAAAGGAATTCCCCCTATGTTGCCCGGCATCAAGCAGTTCGATCTGACGGGGCGCGTGGCCCTGGTAACCGGCGGCTCCAAGGGGCTGGGCAAGGCCATGGCTGAAGGCCTTGCTTCGGCCGGGGCCGATCTGCTGCTCGTCAGCCGTCATGAGGAGGAGGCCGTCGCGGCGGCTGCCGAAATTGCTCGCGATTTCGGCCGTCGGGCCGTGGGGCAAGCCGCCGACGTGGCCGACGAGGCTGCGGTCTCGGCGCTCGTCGACCGGGCTGTCGCCGAGTTTGGCCGGATCGACATCCTGCTGAACAATGCCGGCATCAACATCCGCGGCCCCATCGATGAACTGTCGTTCGAGCAGTTCCTCGAGGTGCAGAACGTCAATGTCAACGGGCTGTGGCTGGTGACGCGGGCCGTGGTGCCGGTCATGAAGCGGCAGAAGTACGGGCGGATCGTCAATCTTTCCAGCACGCTGGGGCTGGTGGGCCTGGCCAATCGCACGCCTTATACGGCCAGCAAGGGGGCCGTCTCGCTGATGACCAAGGCGCTGGGATTGGAGTTGGCGCCGTTCGGCATCACCTGCAACGCCATCTGTCCCGGGCCGTTTCTGACGCCCATGAACGAACCGATCGCCAACAATGAAGAGGCACTGAAGTTCATCGTCGGGGCGACGGCCTTGCAGCGTTGGGGTCGAATGGAAGAGATTCAGGGGCGGCCATCTTTCTGGCCAGCAATGCTTCGAGCTATGTGACCGGCAGTTTGCTGGCCGTCGACGGCGGCTGGACGGCCCATTGAGTGGGCAGGGCCGATCCGTCTTTAACCTGTAGGGTGTGGCCGAGCTTTCCGCTGACGCACCAAATCCCAGGCAAAACGCACAAAGCGGTGTGTCTCGCAAAGCTCGACAACACCCTACGGACCGCCCAGCTTCGAGAACTGATCGGCCGTGATTGAGCGGGAACAATTCTGGCCTTTTCACGGGCCGAGAGTAGAATCAGAGTTGACGTTCCCAAAAGGCGGTTTCTAAGCGTACGGAGGGGGCCAGATGATTGCTCAACAGAAACAAGTGAAAGTCCGATCGGGCCGGATTGCCGACGAGTACCTGCACAGTGGGCTGGGAAATGGTAAACCCGATGCCCTTGTTAGCGGAAGGCGTGCCGAGCGAATGCCTGCTTTGCTGGCCGGGCGACGGCCCCGCGGTGCAGCCGGATTGGTCGCAACTGGAACGATTGAGCCAGCGAAACCAGCGGATGGCCTGACGCATACGGGAACCCTTTCTCAGGCGGTATCATCCCCTCGACATCTTAGGATTTGACCCGGGCTCGCGTCGCGCACATATTGGGGGAGCCAATCGTTCCCCCTGCCGCGTTCCGACCACCCACCCAGGATCATTCCTATGCGCACGTCCCTCCTCCGCCGCCTGCAATGGCGCTCGCTGTTCCTTGTCGCAATTACGAGCTTGCTCGGTGCTTCGTCCGCATTGGCTGAAGAAGGTTTTCAGTCGCTGTTCGACGGCCAAACCTTGAACGGCTGGCACAAGAACCCGCAACGGATCGGTCATGGCACCGGCGGCGAATGGACGGTCGAAGAGGGGGCCATCACCGGCCAGCAAGATCCGCCGGGGAGCGGCAATGGCGGCATTCTGCTCACGGACAAGAAGTACGGCGACTTCGAGTTGCTGATCGATTTGAAGCCCGACTGGGGCGTTTGCAGCGGCTTGTTCCTCCGCAGCACCGAGCAGGGCAAGTGCCTGCAGATGATGGTCGACTATCACGAAGCGGGCGACGTGGGCCACGTATATGGCGAAGGGCTCGGCGGTTTCAACACGCGGCCCTTCAATATCTTCGGCGTCTACGAGAATAAATCACTGGTGAGCCTGACGACAAAGCCCAATGATAAGCCGAATTTCAGTCTTTCGACCAGCAAGAGCTGCTCTTCCGAAGAGTGGCTCAAGGCCTGGAAGGTGAACGACTGGAACACGGCCCGCGTCCGCGTGGTCGGCAATCCGGCGGTGATGACCACCTGGATCAATGGCGTCAAGATCTGCGAGTTCGACGGCAACACGTACGAAGCCAAGAACTACGACAAGACCAAGGTCAGCGAGACGCTGGGCTCCGAAGGGCACATCGCCGTGCAGGTTCACGGCGGCAAGAGCTGGCCCATGGGGGCCAAGTGCCGCTGGAAGAACATCATGGTCAAGCCGCTGTGAGCGTGACGGGCACTGGGTGATATGTAGGGTGTCGTCGAGCTTTGCGCTGACGCACCGCGATCGGTATTTCACCCGGGATTTCGTGCGTCTCGCAAAACTCGACGACAACCTACAAGTGGAAGCGCCAATCGACCGTACGCCGCTCCGTCACTTCGCGCCGGATATTCCGCGGCCCAGCTTGGGATGGTTCAGCAGTTCGCGGAGGAAGCGGACTTCGACCGGTTTGACCAGGTGTCGATCGAAGCCGGCGGCGTCCGATTGGCGGCGGTCTTCCTCCTGCCCGTAGCCAGTAATGGCCGCGATCAGCGTGTGTTCGAAGGCCGGACGGCGGCGCAGCTCCTGGCTACTTCGTAGCCATTCTTGCCGGGCAGTCCGATGTCGAGCAAGACAATGTCCGGCTGGTAGCGATCGGCCGTATCCAGAGCGGATTGTCCGTCATGCACGACCTCGACGTCGTGCTTCCAAACGCGGAACATCATGGCCAGCGTCGTCGCTGCGTCGACGTTGTCATCGACAATCAGGATCCGGTAGCTGGGCGTGGATTCGAAGTTCCCTGGCGCCGAGAGCAGTGGGGGCGGCGGAGCAGCCACCGACAGCCGCACGACGAACTCGCTCCCTTTGCCTGGACCGTCGCTGTAGGCCTGTACCACGCCGCCGTGCAAGGCGACGAGCTTCTGCACCAGGCACAAACCGATGCCCAGCCCGCCATGAGACCGGTCGAGCGAGCCATCGGCCTGAGTGAACAGATCGAAGATCCGCGGCAGCACTTCAGGCGAAATGCCGATCCCGGTGTCGCGAACGGAAAGTACCAATTGCTCACCTTCGCGAGCCGCGGAAAGCCAGATGCGGCCGCCGTGGTCGGTGTACTTCGAGGCGTTGTTGAGCAGGTTGGCGATGATTTGAGCCAGCCGGATCTCATCTCCATCGAGCCAGACCGGCTCTTCGGGGAGCGAAACATCCAACTCGTGGTGCTGAAGGTCGATCAGTGGGCGGGCCGTTTCGATGGCGTGGGCTACGACCTTGGCCAGTTCGACCCGCGTGGTTCGCAGCTTGATTTTGCCCTGCGTGGCCCGCGAAACGTCGAGCAGGTCGTCGACCAGCCGCACCATGTGGTCGACCTGGCGTTGGATCATGTTCATGGCCCAGCCGGCCATGTTGATGTCGAGGCCTTCGATCTGCACCAACGATAGGGCATTGCGAATGGGGGCCAACGGGTTTCGCAACTCGTGGGCCAGCATGGCCAGGAATTCGTCCTTGCGGCGGTCGGCGTCCTTCAACGCTTCTTCCGCCTGTTTGCGGTCCGTGATATCGACATGCACGGCCACGCCGCCGGTGATCCTTTCCCGTTCGTCGCGAATCGGCCGGGCGTAGCTCAGAATCGTGCGGGGTTGGCCGTCGCGGGTGAGGATGGCCAACTCCTCGGCATTGGTCGTTTCGCCTTTGGACAGCGCACGGGTCAGGCCGAATTCGTGCGATTCGACGCGTTGGCCCGTTTCAGGCCACCAGGCCTTGTAATCGTCGGCATAGTGATCGCAGGAAACCGAGAGCGGTGCGGAGCCTCCCCAGACGGTGCCGGCTTCGGGATTGGCATCGGTGAGCTTTCCCTCGGCGTCGGAAATGAACACGCCGACCGGCAGGATATCGAGCACCGCCCGGAGTCGTATGCGTTCGCGCTCGGTGGCGGCGTGTTCGCGTTCGCGGGCCGCTTCGAGCCGGCGGCTTTCGTGCCAGCGCGCATAGCCCACGAGTTGACCAGCCAGCGTGGCGACGCTGGCCAGCACGTCAAGATCCTGTTGGCTGAAGCGGCGGCGTGCGTCATCGGAGTCGACCTGAATCACGCCCAGCGGCTCGCCGGGCGTAACCAGCGGTGCGCACATGACCGCCCGCGCCTGAACGTCAAAGATGGTCTGCGCAATTTCTCCACTATCGTCGCTGGGGGCGGTCGAGCCCAGGATGGCTTTGTTTTCGCTCATGACGCGGTGCGCGAACTGCACGTCCAGCGGACCCAGCGTCAGCGAACTGCTCGTGTCGCCGTCGCGGTTGCGGATGGCTCGCGGCACGAGTCGACCTTCGCGTTCAGCCAGCAGCACATAACCCTGCGTCGCTTGCGGGAAAATTCGGAACAAGCTTTCCAGGATCTTGGGCAGGATTACGTCAATGTCGAGTGAAGTGCCGCAGTTACGAATCATCTCCAGAATCGCTCGGAGCTTGATTTCGGAGTCGACCTGCAGCCGCTCGTCGTCGTCCTTCAAGACGTCGATGGCCGAGACCACGGCCGTGGCGCGGATGCCTTCGCATTCGCCTGCCGCTTCACCGGACGGAGCGTCTTCGTAACCCGGCGCGAGGCCGGCCGCCGTGCTGCGAAATCCCAACACCAGGTTGTGGATCTCGATCCGGTCGCCGTGGTTCAAGGGCACGCGCCCGCTGACCCGTTGGCCGTTGACCAGCGTCCCGTTGAGGCTCTTCAGATCTTCGAGGTACACGCCGTCGGACTCGACCAGAATGCGGGCGTGTTGGCGCGAGACGGTTTGCAGCGGCAGGACGATTTCGCAAACGTGGTCGCGGCCGAGCGTAAAGCTCGGGCCGTCGAGCGTATAAACGTGGCCGGCATCCAAGCCTTTGAGAACGCTCAGCGAAGGACAAGTTACGTTCGCGCGCATATCCTTATTCGCTCTACATGGCCGGTAACCGATAGCTTCAAGGCCCTGCGGCGGCGCTCCGCGCTGCGTTCGAGGCCACGAGTGTTTCCAGGCTATGCGGTTGATGAGAGAGCCCAACGCCAGCCTTGAGTATAATCGGGGGCGCCTAAATGTGTACCCGAAGTCCACCCAGGACGATCGAGCCCCCCCGGCGATTGGGAACGCGTGGCTGCGGGCCGCCGGCTCGGCGATTGCCTCGCCGCAGGCCAGCTAGCAATTGGCCGGCCTGGCAAAATCAGTGACGACCGAACGCCGGTTTCGCAGCCTGGCGAGTCCAGGGTAAGATGACGAGGTTCAGTTCTCATTTCCCGCCCACGATGCAGGTTGAGTCGTGACCCTTTTCATTCGACGCCGGCAAGCCTGCCGCCTGTGGGTCATGTTCGCGGCCTGGGCACTGGCCGAAGCGCTTGCCGGTTGCAATCGCTCCGAAAGCCCCGCTCCGCGACAACCTGACGCAGCGCCGCGAGCCGCCGCCGTGCCCGCGCAGAAAGCGGTTGGTTCGCCGCCGCCCGCCCGTGTGGCGCCTGCGCCGCCTGCGGCGCCGGCGAAACCGGCCGTCCCGAGCGCAGCCCCCGCCGTCTCGAAGGCTGTGGCCGTGAGTCCTGCGGCCGTGAGTTCTGCGACGGTCGAAACGCCGCCGCCCGCATCTCTTGCGATTCCCGAACCGCGTCCGCTCGATGCAGCGCGCGTCGAAGCGGCCGGCTTGCGGCGCGTGGAGGGCAAGCGATTGGTGCTCTATACCGATCTGCCGCGCAACGCGGAAATCGATTCACTGGTCGATGTTTTCGAGCAAGCCTACCCGCAATGGTGTCAGTATTTTCAGCGCCCCGACCTGATCTCGCGCCCGTGGCAAGCGCACGCCTTTCTGATGCAGGACAAGGCCAGGTTTCTGGCCTGCGATGCTTTGCCTCAGAATCTGCCGTCGATCCGGCACGGCTTTGCCATGGGAGTTGATTTGTGGCTCTTCGAGCAACCAACGGCTTATTACCGTCGGCATTTGTTATTGCACGAAGGCACGCACAGCTTCATGCATACCATCCTCGGCGGCGTCGGCGCTCCCTGGTACGCCGAGGGGATGGCCGAACTGTTGGCAACGCACCGCTATGCCGACGGCCGGGTGACGCTCGACTATTTCCCCAAGAACCGCGAAGAGGTTTCGCAGTTGGGCCGGATCAAGCTGGTGCGCGATTCAATCGCCGCGGGCCGGCTGCTCACGCTCAGCCAGGTGCTCGACTTCGGGCCCGGCGTGCACATCGAAAACGAACCCTATGCCTGGAGTTGGGCCGTGGCGGCATTGCTCGACGGCCAGGCCAGCTTCCGCGACCGTTTTCGACAATTACCGCAGGCCGTGAACCGACCTGATTTCAACGCCCATTTCCGGCGGCTGTTTGCGGCAAATTGGCACGAACTCAACGACAGTTGGGAGGTCTATGCCAGCCAACTCGAACACGGTTATGATTTTGTTCGAGCGGCGATCGAGTTCGCGCCGGGCGTGCCACTGGCCTCGGGCGGCGGGCGTGCGAAAGTGGCGGCCGATCGCGGCTGGCAATCGAGCCGCATCCAGCTCGAGGCCGGTAAGAAGTACCGGTTGCGAGCCACGGGCCGGTACCAGGTTGCACGCGAGCCAAAGGTTTGGTGGTGCGAGCCGGGCGGCGTGACGATTCGCTACTATGCCGGCCAGCCGCTGGGCATCTTGCTGGCGGCCGTGCGGCCCGACGCAGGGCGCAACGACGACATTTCACCGCTCGTTAGTCCGCAGGTGATTGGTTTGGGAGCGACGCTCCAGCCCCGGCAGAGCGGCACGCTCTATTTGCGGATCAATGATTCACCGGCCGAACTGGCCGACAACGCCGGCACGCTCGACGTCGAGATCGTGGCCGAGTAAAAAAGCCGTGGTTTTGGGCGGGAACGAGTCGTCGGTAATGGGCCGATTGACGAAAACGGCCCCTCATTCGACAATAGCTAGCCTGGCCGGGGTATGAGGCTCCGCCCGACCGAAATTGGCCCCGGCCCATTTGCCGCTGCTGTCTGCGAAAGTCGTTGTGCTGGAAAGGCGTTCGATGAACTGGATTGAACAAGAAGACCCCGATGTCTGGGCGGCCATTGCCGGTGAGATCAAGCGTCAGGCCGACGGCCTGGAGATGATCGCCAGCGAAAACTACACCAGCCCCGCGGTGATGCAGGCCGTGGGGAGCGTGTTGACGAACAAGTATGCCGAGGGCTATCCCGGCCGGCGGTATTATGGCGGCTGCGAGTACGTCGACGTGGTCGAAGACCTGGCCCGCGATCGAGCCAAAGCCTTGTTCGGCGCCGAGCATGCCAACGTGCAGCCCCATTCGGGCAGCCAGGCCAACATGGCCGTGTATCTGACGGCGCTCGAAATCGGCGATACGGTCCTGGGGCTCGACCTGGCCCATGGCGGCCACCTGACGCACGGCATGAAGCTGAACATCTCAGGCAAGCTGTATCATTTCATCAGCTACGGCGTGCGGCGTGACAACCATCGCATCGACTTCGACCAGGTGGCGGCCTTGCGCGCGAGCACAAGCCCAAGCTGATCGTCGCCGGCGCGAGCGCCTATCCGCGCGAGATCCCGCATGACAAGTTTGCCGAGATCGCCCGCGATTGCGGCGCCAAATTGTTCGTCGACATGGCGCACTACGCCGGCCTGGTCGCCGCGGGTTTGCACAACAGTCCGGTGCCGGTGGCCGATTTCGTGACCACGACCACGCATAAGACCCTTCGCGGACCGCGCGCGGCCTGACGATGTGCCGGGCAGAATATGCCAAGGACATCGACCGCAACGTCTTCCCCGGCATCCAGGGCGGCCCGCTGATGCATGTTGTCGCCGGCAAGGCCATTTGCTTCGGCGAGGCCTTGCGGCCTGAGTTCAAGCAATACGCGCAGCAGATCCTCGACAATGCCAAGACCTTGGCCGAGACGCTGATGTCGGGCGGCTTGCCGCTGGTCAGTGGCGGCACGGAGAACCACCTGATGCTGGCCGACGTCACGGCCCTCGGGCTCACCGGCGCCTGGCCGAGGAGGCCTTGGGACGCTGCGCGATCACGGTCAACAAGAACATGATTCCCTACGACGCTCGCAAGCCGCTCGACCCCTCGGGGATTCGCATTGGCACGCCCGCCCTGACCACGCGCGGCATGGGCTGCGACGAGATGCGGCGGATTGGCGGCTGGATTCTGGAAATTCTGCGGGCGGCCGACGATTCGCGCGTGAGCGAGCGGATTCGGGGAGAGATTTCGTCGCTCTGCGAGCAATTTCCCGTACCGGCCGCGGCGTTGAGCGCCGTTTGAGCGGGAACTATTCAAGATGATTAACAATTTGACAAACGTCCAAATCATACCAACCCGACGCGCAAGCGAGGGTGCGTTCGCGAGACTCCCTCGCTTGCGCTTCGGGTTCGTGTGAGCGGCCCAACAGCCGGGGCTTGATGCCCCATTCTTTTCAGGAACTGTCGATTATGCCCGTAGCCGAAGATCTTCCGGTGCGCAAGGGCCGCATCCTGATCGCCGACGACAATCCCAGCAACGTCGAGCTGCTCGAAGTCTATTTGAGCGACTTCGATTGCGACTTAGGCGTAGCGACTGACGGGCGCGATACCATCAACAAGGTGGCCGAGTTCAAACCCGATTTGATTTTGCTGGACATCATGATGCCCAAGCTTTCGGGCTTCGAGGTCTGCCAGAAGCTGAAGAGCGACCCAGCCACGAAGAACATCATGATTCTGATGGTCACCGCGCTCAACGAGCCGGGCGACATCGAGCGGGCCGTGAACGCCGGCACCGATGATTTCCTCAGCAAGCCCGTCAACAAGCTCGAACTGCTGAAGCGTGTCGAAAACATGCTTCGCCTGCGGCACATCACCGACGAAGTCGAACGCTTGCGGCGCTACATCGACGGCATGGAAGATTCCAGCGGCCCGCAGCAGTAAGAGCCCGCAACGGTGAAGCCTGCAACGCTGAAGCCTGCAACGGTGAAACTCGTCGATTGAGCGACACGTCAACCAGTGACTGGTTGCGTGCGATGCCCCGCGGGAAGTGCGGGGGCTGCCGGTCCGCGCCGGAACCCCTGCATGCCGGCGCCAGTCTATTCTCCTTGCTACGACTACAAAGGAGGGCCACGTCTCATGGCTAAGAAAAACGTAGCCGATCTGTTGGTCGACACGCTGGCGGCAGCGGGAGTTCAGGCCATTTACGGAGTTACCGGCGACTCGCTCAACGGAATCACCGACTCGATTCGCCGGCAGGAGAAAATCCGCTGGATTCACGTGCGAAACGAAGAAGCGGCCGCATTTGCCGCGGGCGCCGAAGCGCATCTCACGGGCAAGTTAGCCGTCTGCGCGGGAAGTTGCGGTCCGGGCAACCTGCATCTGATCAACGGACTGTACGATTGTCACCGCAGCCGGGTACCCGTGCTGGCGATCGCCGCGCAGATTCCCAGCCAGGAAATCGGCAGTGGTTATTTTCAGGAAACCCATCCGGAACATCTCTTCGCCCAGTGCAGCCATTACTGCGAGTTGGCGAGCCAGCCCGAGCAGATGCCGCGCGTGCTGGAAATTGCCATCCAAACCGCGCTGGCCCGGCGTGGGGTGGCCGTCGTGGCGCTGCCGGGTGACATCGCCGTGCGAGACGCGGTCGTGCAGCAGCCCCGGCTGCGCTTTCCGCCGCCGACACCGACAGTTTGTCCGGCCGAAGACGAGATTGCGCAGTTGGCCAAGCTTCTCAACGCATCCAAGAAAATCACGATCCTGGGCGGAGCCGGCTGTGCCGGAGCCCATCAAGAGTTGATCGAACTCGCAGGCAAGCTGAAAGCTCCGATCGTGCATGCCATGCGCGGCAAAGAGTTCATCGAGTACGACAACCCGTTCGACGTGGGCATGACCGGCCTGTTGGGATTCTCTTCCGGCTACCACGCCATGATGAACTGCAAAGTGCTGCTGATGATCGGCACAGACTTTCCTTACCAACAGTTCTTTCCCAAGGATGCGACGGTCGTCCAGATCGATCTGCGTGGCGAACAACTCGGCCGGCGCACCAAGGTCGACTTTGGCTTCGTGGGAGACACGAAGACAACCCTGCGAGCATTACTGCCGAAGCTCGATCAGCACCAGGACGACCAGCATTTGCTCTCGGCACTCGAACATTATCACCATGCACGCCAAGGGCTCGATGAGTTGGCTAAGGGCGAGCCTGGCAAGAAGCCCATCCACCCGCAATACGTGGCTCGAGTCGTCGACGAACTAGCCGCCGCCGACGCCATCTTTTCCTGCGATGTCGGCACTCCGACGATCTGGGCGGCGCGATACCTGAAGATGAACGGCCAGCGGCGGCTGCTCGGCTCGTTCAACCACGGGTCGATGGCCAACGCCCTGCCACAGGCCATCGGGGCTCAGGTCGCCTATCCAGGTCGCCAGGTCATTTCCTTGTCGGGCGATGGCGGGTTGGCAATGCTGATGGGCGAACTTCTCTCGCTACGGCAGTTGCGGTTGCCGGTCAAGCTGATCGTTTTCAAGAACGATGCCCTGGCGTTTGTCGAACTGGAGATGAAGGCCGCCGGCATCCTCGATTTTGCCACCGATTTGCACAACCCGGATTTCGCCAAGATGGCTGAAGCCGCCGGCCTGCTGGGGCTCTCGGCCGAAACGCCCGAGCAAGTTCGCCCGATGATCGCTCAAGCTTTTGAACATGACGGGCCGGCACTGGTCGAAGTCGCCGTCTCGCGGCAGGAGCTTTCCATGCCGCCGACGATCAGCCTCGACCAGATGGCTGGCTTTGGCCTGTTCATGCTCAAGGCCGTTCTCAGCGGGCGAGGTGACGAGGTCATTGATTTGGCCAAGGTCAATTTGTTTCGCTGAGTTGCCGTAATCCTCGCTATTCAGACTCGAAGAAAGGAGAACGCGATCATGGTCATGCAACCACAGCTCGCGAAATCTTCAGAGCAGCCCGGTGTTCCGCGCGGGATCGATCTCCTGCAATACCCAGAGCTGAACAAGGGCACGGCGTTTACCGACGACGAACGAGCGAGGCTTGGGCTGCATGGGCTGCTGCCGCCCACGGTCGAGAGCCTGGACCAACAAGTCGTCCGTGCCTATCAGGCCTATCAGAGAAAGGACGACGACCTGGAGCGGCATATCTACTTGCGCGCTCTGCAGGATACCAACGAAGTCCTGCTCTACCGACTGCTGCTTGACCACATCGAAGAGATGACTCCCGTCGTTTACACGCCCGTGGTCGGGTTGGCATGCGAGCAGTTCAGCCATATCTATCGGCGGCCTCGTGGCTTGTTCATCTCCTACCCGCGACGGGACTCGATTGCCGAGATTCTTCGGAATCGTCCCGATGCCGAGGTCGACGTCATTGTCGTTACCGATGGCGAGCGCATCCTGGGCATCGGCGATCAAGGTGCCGGGGGATTGGGAATCCCGATCGGCAAGCTTTCTTTGTACTCGCTCATCGGCGGTATTCGTCCAGAGCGGACGTTGCCGGTCGTGTTGGACGTGGGAACCAACAACCCGGAACGACTCAGCGATCCTGAATACTTGGGCTGGCGCCACGAGCGGATCACGGGTCAGGCGTACTTCGACTTTGTCGATCAGTTTGTGCAGGCAATTAAGCAGGAACTGCCGACGGCATGCCTGCAATGGGAAGACTTCGCCACGCCGCACGCCCGGCCCATTCTCGATCGCTACCGCGACGAATTTTTGACTTTCAACGACGACATTCAAGGGACCGCGGCGGTTGCCTTGGGAGTGATTCTGGCCGCCGTCAAAGTTGCCAAAAGCCGTTTGCCCGACCAGCAGATCGTGATTCTCGGCGCGGGCTCGGCGGGCGTGGGTGTCGCGGATTACTTGCGTGCGGCCATGGTGCAGGACGGACTATCGGAGCTCGAGGCCCGCAGCCACTTCTGGTTTGTCGACAAAGACGGCCTGTTGCATTCCGGACGGACGGATCTTACGCCCGAGCAACGCGTCTACGCGCAGCCCCGGGATCGGGTTTCCGATTGGCCGCGGACGTCGCATGGCCAGATCGGGCTGGCCGACGTGATTGGCAACATCAAGGCCACGATTCTAATCGGTCTATCGACGGTCGGCGGTGCATTCACGGAGACGATTGTTCGCGAGATGGCCCGCAAGGTCGATCGCCCGATCATTTTCCCCCTCTCCAATCCGACCAGCAAGTCCGAGGCAAAAGCCGAAGATTTGATTCGCTGGACCGAGGGACGCGCTCTGGTGGCGACCGGTTCTCCGTTTGCGCCGGTCTCCTGGAACGGGCGGAAAATTCCCATCGCGCAGTGCAACAACGTATACATCTTCCCGGCCATCGGACTCGCGGTGGTTGCTGCAGAGGCGAAACGCGTCACCGATGGGATGATGTTGGCCGCGGCTCGTGCCCTGGCCGAAAACTCGCCGGCGCTGCACGACCCGTCGGCGTCGCTGCTCCCCGCCTTGACCGACGTGCGTCGCGTGGCCGTGGAGATCGCGGTGGCGGTGGGCATCAAGGCCCAGAAAGCCGGCCTGGCTCCGCAGGCGAATGAAGAGGAATACCGTCAACGGGTTGTTCGAACGCAGTGGGTTCCGGCTTATAAATCCCATTGAGGCGACCGATCGTTCATCCAGAAAGAGGGGAACAGGCGCGTGACCGAAGCGAATTTCAGGTTGAAAGTCAGGGGCCGCGGCTACCTGATAGGCGTGCTAGTCATGGTTGCCATGGCGGTGGTCGACCAAACAGCCTTGTCGGGCGAATTCAATTCAAAGCTCAGCCCGGGAGATGCCGCGCCGGCCTGGTCGAAGCTGCCGGGCGTGGACGGCCAGAGCCACAGCCTGCAGGACTACGGTTCGTCGCGGCTGCTGGTCGTGGTCTTCACCTGCAACCATTGCCCCGTGGCCCAAGCGTATGAAGATCGGCTGATCGCTATTTCTCGCGACTACGCAGGCCGTGGCGTCCGCCTGGTGGCGATCAACTGCAATCGCCTGGCGGCCGATCAATTGCCGGCAATGCAGGAGCGGGCCAAAGCCAAGAAGTTCGACTTTTCGTACCTGTTCGACGAGAGCCAGCAAACCGGCCGAGTCTACGGGGCCCGGGTCACTCCCGAGGTCTTTGTCGTCGACCGCGCAGCGGCATATCGCCTATCAGGGGGCGATCGACGACAACTGGCAATCCGCGGACCAGGCGAAGAAGCCCTACTTGCGCCAGGCCCTCGACGCATTGCTGGCCGGCCGAACCCCCGAGCCGGCCGAAACAAAGCCCGTCGGCTGCGGCATTCAGTACGAAGATTAGCCACGACGAGAAGGAAGGTGTACCACCACGGCACCAAGGACACCACGAAAGGACAGCAGACGGAAGAGCAGAGACGAAGAACAAGATGAACCGGCTTGGCGACCGAGTGATCGCAGTTTGACGCCTTCGGTTTTCATTTAAAGCCGTCGCCTCCGGCACTCTTTTCTCTATTCTAACGTCGTGTCCGTGGTGTCGTGGTGGTAAACCAGCTCTCGTCTGTGCCGCGTATGCGTTCGAGAGAAGGCCACGAATCCCGCCAGTTCGCGGAGATATCATCCCAGGCGGCCTAAAAACTTGCCCGCTCTGCGCCCGTTCCGCTATGCTTGAGTGGGGGGCAGTGGTTGCCCGGCGCAGAAACGTCAAACGAGGTTCGCTATGGTTGTGGCGCGATGGATGAGAACGTGCGTTTGGGCGGCAGTTTGGTTGAGCGTTTGGAGTGCCACCGGCGCGGCGCTTGAGCCGGCCAAACTCCCCAGCCCGATCAGCCGGGACCAGATTACTCAGTTGATCAATCAACTGGGCGATAACGACTATTTCGTTCGCGAGCGAGCCCAGCAAGAGCTCGCCCAGATCGGGATCGAAGCCTTCGACGCACTGAACGAGGCCGAAAACCGAAACGATTTGGAGATTGCCGACCGAGCCCGCTATTTGATCCGCTTGATGCGCGTGGAGTGGGTGGTCGAATCCGACCCGCCCGAGGTCAAGCGGTTGATGAAGACCTATGAGAACGCCGGTTACGAATCGCGCGAGGACCGCGAGCATTTGCAGGTCATTCAGCAATTGGCCGAACTCCCGGCCGATCACGGTCTGGCGTCGCTGTGCCGGATCGTGCGCTTCGAGAAGAACCAGTTGCTGGCCAAGCAGGCGGCCTTGCAGGTCATTCAGCAAAAGGTGGATGAAAAGCAATGGGCCGCGAGGGCCAAAACCATTGCCGAAGGAATCGGGCGCAGCCCGCGTCCGCCGGCCGATTGGTTGCGGACCTATGTGGCGGCCCAAAACGATCCGGCGAGCGCCGTTGGCAGTTGGGCCAAACTGGCCGAAGCCGAGAGCCGCGTGCTGCGTCAGTATCCGCAACATTCGAAATCACAGTTGGTAATCGGCTTGTGGCGGCAGGAAGTCGCGGCCCTGGAGCATGAGCATCGTAGCGACGAAGCCCTGGCCGCGATGCGGCAGACGATCTCGCTCGAACCCGACGACAGCGAATCGCTGAGCGAGTTGCTGGGCTGGCTCGTGGAACGAAAAGCTTGGGCCATCGTCGACGAAGCGGCCAAGCGGTATGCTGATCGCTTCGAGCAGGATCCGGTGCTGCTCTATACGTTGGCTCAGGCCTGCGAAGCTCAGGGCAACAAGGCTTTGGCCCAGGAAACGGCCGAACGGGCGCTCAAGCTCAACCCGGACAATCAGCGCCAGCACCTGCTCGTGGCTTTCAAGCTGCAGCAACGCGGCCGCTTTGTGTGGTCGGAACTCGAATATCGCAAGACAATCGCCATCGGTCCGGCCGGCCAGTCCGATACGTTGCGGGCGCATGCGTTCCTGGCCGAAATGCTGCACGACCAGGGAGACGATCTGCCCGCGGCCAAATCGCTCGACGAATCGGCTCAGGCCATGGAGGAACGCATTCGTAGCGGTCGCCCGTTGGATGAACTGGAAGGCGATTTGAACACCACGCGGGCTCGCATGCACTATTTCTATGCCTGTCACGCAGCGTCGATCGGCAACCGGGCCAAGCAAATCGAGGAGCTTGAAAAAGGCCTCGTCCAGGATCCCACCGACGCCGATGTGCTGATTGGCTTGTTTCGAATTCCCGATCTCGATCGCGCCGCTCAAGGAAAAGACCCGCCGTTTGATCCGTGCCGCCACCGAGGAATTCCGCAACCAGATCCAGCAATCGCCCGACAATGCGACCCCCTACAATCAATTGGCCTGGTTGGTCGGAAATACCGAGGGAGATTACCAGGAGGCCCTGCGCTGCTCGCAGAAATCGATCGAGCTGCGCCCCAACGTGGCGGGCTATCTGGACACACTCGGCCGGTGCTACTTCTCGGTCGGCGATTTTTCCAATGCCGTCAAGTATCAGCTCCAGGCAATCGAACTCGACCCGCACTCGGGCCAGATGAACCGGCAGTTGGTCGTATTCCGCGAAGCCCTGGCCAAGGCCGAATCGCAAAAATCCAAGAAAGCGGAAGACAAGAAATGACCGACGGCGCCGGGCTGCGGCAAATCGATCTGGGTGACGTGCGGTTGAACGTCCTTGAGCGCGGCACTGGTCCGGTGCTGCTTTTTGTTCACGGTTTTCCGCTCGACCGTACCATGTGGCGGGCCCAGTTGGACCGCTTTGCCGCCGATTTTCATGTCATTGCGCCCGATTTGCGCGGTTTCGGCGCCAGCACGCCGGGCCCCGACGTCGGCTCGGTGAGCATGGAGCGGTTTGCCGACGATTGCGCCCGGCTTCTCGACGCGCTGGGCGTCCAGTGCCGCGGTCACGTTTTGCGGACTGTCGATGGGGGGCTACGTCGCCTGGCAGTTTGCCCGCAAGTATCCCGAGCGGCTGGCGCGGCTGGTGCTGTGCGACACGCGGGCTGCGGCCGACACGCCGGCGGCGGCGGAAGGCCGGTTCAAGATGGCCGAGCACGTGCTCACCGCAGGAACGGAGATCGTCGCCCGGGCCATGCTGCCCAAGATGTTCGCGCCGGCAACTCTCACACGGCAACCGGACGTCGTGGCTGCGATGGAGCAGGTGATCCTGCAAACGCAACCGGCGGCAATCGCCGCGGCTCAGCGCGGCATGGCGGCTCGGCCCGACGTGTACGCCTGGTTGCCTCGGTTCAACGTGCCGGCGCTGCTGATTGTCGGCGCGGAAGACGTGATCTCACCGGTCGACGAGATGCGGCAGATTGCCGCCGGCTTGCCGCAAGCCAGGCTGGCTGTGATTCCCGATGCGGGGCACATGGCGCCGCTCGAGAATCCCGCGGCCGTCAATCGCGAATTGCACGAGTTCCTGCGAGCGAGCTGACGTGCAATAGGCGCTGCAACCCGTCGCAAGCCTGGAGGCGAAATGCGAAATGTGGAATTCCACATTCCCCATTCCCCATTCCGAATTCCCCATTCCCGTCAGGGGATCTCGTACAACGACTGGCTCTTGACGATTGCGCAGTCGTCGGGGAACGTGTGAAAGGCCTGCACCAGCAGGCTGCGATTGCGAGTTTCGATGTTGATGTAGCTCAACGCGCCCAATACCAGGCGACCGCTGGGATTGAAGCGGTGCAGCATTCCCTGGCGCTCGCCGTCGATGCTGAGCTCTTGCTGGAAGGTCCAGAAAACCTCGGGATCGACCGTTTCCAGCTGGAAATTGACCTGAAACGAGGCTCCGCCGCGGCATTCCATGCGGTCGTGCCGCTCGCCCTTGAGGCGATAGGACAGCAGCCGCCGCTTTTGCGGCAGGGGGTGATGCGTCGACGTTGCCACTTCCGTCAGCGTCAGCCCGTGGTAGCGCCAGGTCACCAGGTGGCCGGCGCTGGTAATGTCGATCGTGGCCTGGTAATCGCCCCGGCGCACCGTGCGGGAAGCGTGGATCTCGAACAATTCCGGGTGCAGCGATCGGCCATATAGTTGAAACACCAACTCAGCGACTTTCGGTCGAACGGAAAGCACAGCGGCAAACCCTTCCCTTATGACGATCGACGCCGAGCCCGAGGCTCGTTCCCTTCGACGCACTCCTGCAATGTCTCTGCCCGCGCGTGCATTATAGGCAGGCTCTGCGCTGTCGCGAAGGGAGTTTCATGACGAACCTCGAACCGAAAAAAATCAGGTCTTGACATGCGACCGCCGCCGGCATTTGCACCGCGGGCCATTGTCAGTGCTAGCACGCGCTGCTCGGCGCGCGGAAAACTTCTGCGCACAATCAGCTATTGTAATTCATCGTCTTCATCCGCCGATTGACGCAGGGCTATGACTTCTTCGCTGCACGAAATTCACGCGCGTCTGGCCGCGCACTACGGGCCGCAGCATTGGTGGCCGGCCGAGACGCCCTTCGAGGTTTTGATTGGTGCCGTATTGACGCAGAATACGAGTTGGAAGAACGTCGAGCGGGCCATGGAGAACCTCCGCGAGGCCGGCGTGCTCGATGCCCAGCGGCTGTACGACTTGCCCAGCGAAGAGTTGGAAGAGCTGATCCGGCCGGCTGGTTATTTCCGCGTCAAGGCCCGTCGATTGCGGAATTTGCTGGCCTTGCTCGTCGAGCAATATGACGGCTCGCTCGAGCTAATGTTCGCCACGAACCTGGAGACGCTACGAGGCGAATTGCTGGCGATCAACGGAATTGGGCCTGAAACGGCCGATTCAATCCTGCTCTATGGCGGCAACTTGCCCAGCTTCGTGGTCGACACGTACACGCATCGAGTGTTGAAGCGTCACGGCTGGATCGAATTCTCAGCCGATTATCAGCAGATCAAGGAAGAATTCGAGAGTTCGCTGGAACCGGACGCGGCCCTGTACAACGAGTTCCACGCGCTGTTGGTGCGGGTGGGCAACGAGCACTGTCGCAAAACGCCGAAATGCGAATCCTGCCCGTTGGCCGATCTGTTGCCCGAAGGCGGACCGCTCGAACCGCCCGAATTCTAAAACGTTCGCCGGCGTGCGATTCTATGCGCGATTTGCCGCTCGAATGACGACACCGCCGCACACCGAGGCGTGCCATTGCGCGCTGGAAGCTCGGTTGACCGCGGAGGATAGGGTTTTTATACTGAAAACTTCTTTAGCACGGTGGCTATAGCTCAGTTGGTTAGAGCACCAGATTGTGGATCTGGGGGTCGTGGGTTCAAGTCCCATTAGCCACCCTTTTTCTAAAACGCGCCGAAGCCTGACTTTAGGTTACCTGTCGACGTTCGGCAGTGCGGCCCCAAGAACTCGGGGAACCCGGTAGTTTACCGGATTCCTTGTTCAAAGGAGCCTGCACACCATGGAACCATCTCTCTCTCTTCGCACGCCGAAGTACCGACGGCACAAGCCCAGCGCGCAAGCAGTGGTCACTCTCAACGGCCACGACGTGTATCTCGGTAGGTGGAATTCTGCCGCCAGCAAGGCCGCATATGATCGGCTGGTGGGTGAGTGGTTGGCCCGGGGCAGAACGCTCCCTGTCGCGCCATCCAGCATGACGGTCGTGCAACTGGCCGCGGGCTACAAACGCTGGGCCAAGACGCACTACGTCCATAACGGCGAGGTCACCAAGACGTACGATACTGTCGTCTACGCGATGCGGTTATTCGGCAGGTCGCCCTACGGTCGCACGCTGGCCCACGCCTTCGGTCCCCTGGCACTGAAGGTGTTCCGTGAAAGTCTCGTCAAGCGCAAGTTATCTCGTAACTACGTGAACAAGCTGGTCGATGAAGTTCGTCGCGCCTTCAAGTGGGCCGTCGCGCAAGAACTTTTGTCGCCATCCGTTCACCAGGCTCTGCGTTGCCTGCCCGGCCTGCAACAAGGCCGCAGTGCCGCCCGAGAAACGGCACCGGTGACGCCCGTGAGTGATGTCGTTGTCGAGGCTACGCTCCCGCATCTTTCTGCCGTTGTGGCCGATATGGTGCGCCTGCAACGGTTGACTGGCGCCCGTCCCGCCGAAGTCTGCATCTTGCGCCCAGGCGACGTAACCACCGACGGTGAAGTCTGGGAGTATCGACCACAGTTCCACAAGACGCAGCATCACGGTCGGCAACGGGTGATCTTTCTCGGACCACGAGCGCAAGACGTGCTGCGACCCTACCTGTTACGTCCAGCGGATGCCTATTGCTTCCAGCCGTCCGAGAGCGAGAAGAAGCGTCGAGAAGTTGCCCACGAGCAACGTAAGACACCGTTGTCGTATGGAAATTCTCCTGGTACGAATCGCAAGCGAAAGCCGAAATGGAAGCCAGGTGAGCGGTACTCGACGGCTAGTTACCGCCGCGCGGTTCATCGGGCCTGCGACTTAGCCGACGCGCAGGCCCATCGAGAGCAGACTAAGCTCATGGCTGAGAATCGCGTCATCCCACGATGGGGACCAAACCGTCTGCGTCATACGGCAGGAACGAAAATCAGGAAGCAATTCGGTTTGGAAGCGGCCCAGGTCACCTTGGGCCACAGTCGGGCTGATGTGACACAGGTATATGCGGAACGAGACATGGCCAAGGCTGCGGCTGTTATGAGTGAGGTGGGGTAGTTGGCGATTGCGCAGGTGCAGTTGGCACTTGCCACGCGACGTCGTTAGAATCTGGAACCAGCGGGCCAGTCGGCTGATCCCTGACGTGCCCCCACCGGCGATCTGTAGCACCTTGCAGATCCTGGTGGCGGGCGACCCGCGAGACAGGGTGCTAAAGGAATGCCGACGCATATTGAAGTGCAGGCATACGGGCTTGGCTTTCGCCTGCAACAGGCAATTGCTGCTACGGGGCCAGCCCGCATGCTTATACAGCCCGCTCTCGTGCATGCGGTGGTAATCCGGCTTGTGGGCACGATTGATAACGCGGCCATCGGCGTACATTATCCGCGACAAGTAAGCGACTGTCTCCAACGACTGAAGGACTCTTCTGAGTATTTCCTTCGCGTTGTTCTGAGGGGCGGGGATGAAGACTCCTTGCGAGAGGCCTACGAACATTTTCATGGCCAGTTACGACTGACAGAGGACGCCATTCGACAATCCTTCACAGGCAATCCGGGTTGGACGGCCCTGCATCCCTGGTTTGAGCTTGGCATGGAAATTGTCGATGGGGAAGGAGATGATTTACCTTCCCCGGGTCCGAGCCTTTACCGCCGCCAGGGCTGGCAATGGAGTAACCCAGTGCGTGTCGCGACCTTGCTGGATAGACTCGCGATTTCGAGAGAGGCGGTCTTTCCAAATCGCGATCCCGAATCATTGCCAAGAATTATCGTCGATCAGCTCCCGGCTTACTGGGCTAGCTGGACGAACCTGGAAGCCGGTCTTGAGTTCCTGATGTGCGAAGCGAGTAATTCGTCGGACGATAGCCGGGATGTTGAGAGTAGCGATTCACGACAAACTGCTCGACGCTGTTTTTCCGGTGCAGAACAGGAAATCATCGGCGTACTTCGGGTAAACCAACAACGGATGACTACCCGGCAGATTCTCGGTTATCTGGCCGAGCAGGGTATTACCCGAAGCGAAGGAGTGACGAAGCAGTTGTTGGGAGCTCTGGTACGCGCCGGCGATCTGACCAATCGGCAGGACGTAGAGCCCAATGGCTATGGTCTACCGGAATGGGATTTATCGGGGTAGGTTACCCGAGTTAGGACTGCTCTTCTCACAGGGTCGCGTAGAGTTTCCGGCTGTGGCGAACAATGTCGCACTGGCCCCGGAAACTTAATGATGATCGACCCTTTGCTCGAAAATGTCGTCTCACTGGCCGACGCGGCCAAACTGCTTCCCGCCCGCCGCGGCGGCAAGCGGCCGCACGTCTCCTGCGTCTATCGTTGGACGGTGTCTGGGTGCCGCGGCGTCGTCCTCGAATCGCTGCAGATCGGCGGCACTCGCTGCACATCTCTTGAGGCGCTCTCGCGTTTCTTCGTCAGCCTCACGGCCGATGTCACCCGTGCGCTGCCCCACGCCGCTGCGCAGAGTGTGCAGGCAATCGTCGCCGCTGAGCGATCACTGGATAATGACTAACTTCTATCGTTTCAGCCAAAAAAATGCCCGCCGGGGTTCAGCCGGCGGGCGACACCACAGGAATAAATCCATGCACGATTCTACCAGTCCGCCTGACGGCGGCAACAGCTGCGTCGACGTTCTGCCAAATCCGTCATTTTACATTTGCCCGCGATGTGCGCAACCGGCTATGTCGTTTCGCTGGCGGGTTTTTGCTAACGGTACGCGGCATATCGCCGCGCGTTGTCGCAGCTGCGGCTTATTCCAAGGCTGGGCGCCACAAACTCCGAACTACATTGCGCTCGCCAACGCGGATACATCGGGTTCCACGCCGCCACCGGGGCGCGAGGAGTGAACCATGCACGACGATGCGCCTGATGTTCATGTCGCCGCAGACAACTGGGCGGACAGGTCCGACGAGCTGGCTGAATGGACCTGGACCAACTTGGTCAACCGTACCGATGTCTGGGGCGCATACTTGCCGCTCGACCGTCGGGAGGCTGGCAAAAGCAATAATTACACGGCCCCCGGACGAAGTCGCCGAATCGATGGCACATTGACGTACGGAACGATAGTTTGCCATTACCAGGGTCTGGATCACGGGCGTATCATCGGCCTCCACGGCGTAAGCCGACAAAACACTAGCCGCTGGCTTGTCGTCGATGTCGACCAGCACGGCGACGATGATCCGTCAGGCATCGCCCAACGTAATCTCGACGCGGCGGTGGGTTGGAGAGATGCGCTACGCTGCCTGGGCTTCCGGCCGCTGCTGTTAGACAGCAACGGTAAGGGTGGGTTCCACCTTTTGCAGATTTTCAGCGAGCCCGTGGCCACAATCGCCGTGTTCAACTTTGCGCGGTGGCTTGTTCGAGACTTCAGCGATCGCGGGCTGCAACAGAGCCCGGAAACTTTCCCCAAACAGGACTCTGTCAACGAGCAACGGCCCTACGGCAGCTGGTGGCGACTGCCTGGTCGCCACCACACCCGGGACCACTGGACAAAAGTCTGGGACGGGATGCGCTGGCTGGCGGGCGAAGATGCAATCCAGGCCCTGCTTAGCACGCGCGGTGACCCTTTGGGCAATGCTCCGGCGGAAGCCATCCATTACTCGCCGGGGCCGGTACGGACAGTTCCAGCTTCACGCGCGGTAACGGTTGCACCCAACGGTAACAGTCGGCACAGCGATGACCACTGGTGTGAGCTACTACGCGGTCGAACGCCTGGCGGCCGGCACGAGGCCCTGCTGCAGCTTGCTGGACACCTTCTCGGGAAACGAGTGAATCCTGCAATCGTAGAGGAGTTGTGCGTCCTGTGGAACGCCGCACGGAACCAGCCCCCGAAGCCCGAACAGCACATCCGTCAGACAGTTCAAGATCTAGTCCGGCGGGCAGAAAGCCAGCCGGCACGTAGCAGCACGGGGCATCACGGCGATGGTGGAACCATTATTCTGAGGCCGCGAACATGAGCACCGTAACGACCGGGCAAGAACAAGTTGCTCTTGCCATACAAAAAGCCGGAGGGCGGGATGGGCGGCGTTATCGCGTCGAGGCCCGGCTGGGTGACCAAGTCATCCACCTCGACACTTTCAATTTCGATAGCGAACGGAGTCGACAACGTTTTATCCGCAAGGCCGCACAAGAGGCACGTTCGTACGGTATCGAATTGAATCCCGCCGAGTACAACCGGCTGCTGATGGAGCATGCCGCAACGGCCAACACATCCAGCATCAATTCCCCCGGCCCGGCAGCACCTGGCACGGAGGAAGTGCTCGCCATCGCCGGCATCGACGTGCTGGGCGAGCAGGACGATCAAAGCATCCTGATCTGGGTGCCCAGCACCAGCAAGCGATACGTCCTTAAGAGTCCGGCAAAATGGCCGGAACTGGAGATGCTACAAGCGCTCGGCCAGCGCGGCGCAGAAGTTTTGTACGTCGGTAACGGCGGGCGGATCCCCGATGGAATGATCTCGCCGGTGCAGTTGCAACGGGCCGTCGCGCTGGCCGCATCGCAGGCCCCGCGGATCGCGGGGGAAGTGTTTGTCGGCCAGGGCATCAGCAAGATCAATGACGAGCTCCTGGTTGTCAACGGCGACACGGCCTTCGTATACAACGGGCAAACCGTGCGACCGGTATCTCAGCCGCGCATCGGCCAGAAGATCATTGACTTCAACGGCGCGAACTGTTGGGCTTACGGACTGGAGCGAGCCGTTCAAGCTGTGACCGATGAGTCGGCGCGTGCCGTCCTGTCGCAACTACAGGGGCATCTCTACCAGTGGAACTGGGCACACCGGGCAGACCAGGACGTGGCGGCGGCGTTGATTCCCGCCACGTTCGTCCAGGCATGCTGGACGTGGCGACCGCTCGTAACCGTGACAGGCGAAAGCGATTGTGGCAAGAGCACGCTCCTGGAGCAGTTTCTGCGGCCGGTCTTCGGCGACTGGACCATCCTGGCAGACCGGTCGACGGAGGCGGGGTTGCGGCAGGCCATGGGCACCGACTTTTGCCCAGTGATACTCGACGAGTTCGATAAGTATCAGTACCGCGCCAAGGTGCTGGAACTCTTTCGGACCGCGAGCCGGGGTGGGCGAATCTTGCGCGGGACAAAAGACCAAACCGGTCGAAGCTACGGAGTCAAGCATATCCCCTGGTTCGCTGCAATTGAGGGTGGTGAGCTGTGGGGCCAGGATAGAAACCGGCGGATCCGACTGGAGCTGAATCTGCCAGTCAACCGTGGGGCTCTGGTCCTACCAGGCCCGCGCGTTCTGCACGAATTGGGGCAACAGGTTGCGGCCTGCGCGCTCTGGGCGGCTCCGGTCGCCGTGCGACTCGCTGACGAAATCAAAAGCATCGTGGTGCCCGGCGTACATGGCCGGTTGATCGAGTGCTTCTCCGTGCCGGCGGCCATGCACGCGGTCCTACGACGTGGACGTGACGTCACGGCGGAGGCGGCTGCCGAGACGCTACGGGCCATGATCGAGGGTCGTGAAACGTTGGTTGTCCAGGGCGAGTCCGACCAGGTACGGCTGCTCAACGACGTCCTTGCCGCGAACATCCGCGTGTCGATCAGGTCGGGCGAACGGCAGGCGTCCGAGGAGCGCTCCGTGGGGCAGCTGCTGCGGTGTGGCCTGACGGCAGCCCTGGCGACGAATGGGACCACCGAACTGCTGGAAGCCAAGGGCATCATGCTATACGAGACGCGACCCACCCTGAGCCGGCGGAGCCAGATGCACAGTGTGGGGCAGCGTCATGTGCGAGCGGTAGGTGAGCGACGGCTATTCATCAATCCCGATGTCGTGAAGCGGGAGTTGCTGGCCGGGACACGCTGGACCGAAGATGTCCAGATCGACCAGCTGCTTATACGGCTGCCGAGGGCGGAACGCGTCCAGCAACGGTGCGGTGGTGGGCGGCCGTGGGGCGTGTCGCTGCCGTGGCCGGCATGTCTTGGGACGGACGAACGCCAAGACGGGCAGCAAGACGCCACAAGTAACTGAACAATCGGATGTTAAGTAAGAGTATTTATCGTTGTCTTATCTGTCTTGTGATTCTTATACGTACGTAGGTGGCATTATTCTTCGTCTGATCATTTTGCATTGCGCATTTTTCTATATGTGATTGTCGCGCGTGAGACAGACAAGACTGCAAGACAGGGAACCGGTCGGGGTGGGGCGTGCGATGACCTGTTTGACCCGCCGCCTGCGACTGTACCAGGCCCGGCCGGGAAGCCTGGCTACTTGTGACCCGCTTCAATCAACCCCGGAGCGGGTCAAAAAGGTACCCACCCACCCCCCGACAGATGCCACGAGCGTGTGCAACTATGCCCACAGTTACCCCCCCTTACCCTTCACGTTGCGCTACTCAAGCTCGCGGAACTGCTTCAGACCCTACCCAACTTACCAGAAAACCAGGCATCAGCTGCCCAAAACGGTACAAAAACCGTGGAGTTCTCTGCGCAGCCACCAAATTTGCCAAATCATTGTCAAGATCTGTCTCCGGTTGGGTTTCCGTCAATTAAAGAGGTCGGCGGGCTCGCGACGAAGCAATCTGGCTTTGGGCCAAGAAAGGGGTTGTTTTTTGACATAAAGCGATTTCTTGACTTAGGTTACGCTGCACATCAGTTCGCGAAGCGTCATCTCCAGCCTCGGCCCATGCCGGCGCCAATTGTCGCAGTTTGGCTTCGTGCGGGCACTCTCGGGCGTGCGATGCAACTACCTCGCTGGGCGGCGGTGCACTTGGCGGCAGCCTAAATCGAAAGCTTGTTTCTGCGCGTGGGCCCACCTAAAAAGGAGGGGTGTCGCTTCCCGGGCAAACAACAGCACCTCGCCCGCGGGACCAAGGTGTTGCGCAATCCGCGCCGTACGTGATCCTTTATGAATCGCCCGCGACTATTTCTGTCCGCCGTCAGCGAAGAATTGCGTTCTGCCCGGCAGGCGGTCGCCACAACGGTTTACACGCTCGGTTACGACCCTGTTTCGCAGGACAACTTTCCAGTCGGCTATGGCGAGTTGCGGGATTGGCTGCGCGAGCAGATCGATTCTTGCGAAGGACTGATTCAGATCGTCGGCCAAGGGTACGGCGCCGAGCCGCCGGATGTCGACCCGGCGTTCGGCCGGGTTTCGTACACGCAGTTCGAGTTTCTCTACGCTCGCGATAAGGGAAAAAAGACCTGGGTCATCATCGCCGGCGAGCGATGCCAACGCGACAAGCCGCTCGATCAGCTCGACCTGCCCCCCGCGCCCGCCCATCCCGATTCGGCCCGTTACCAGGCCGAGCGGCAGAAGCTGCAGCGCGATTACCTGGCTCGCCTGCAGCAGGAGAACCATCTGTGGCACATGGTCGAGTCTCCAACGGATCTGCAGAATGTCGTATTAAGGCTACGCGACGAGCTGGGCGAGCTGCGCCATCGTGAAGAGAAACAGCAGCGCCGCCTCGTTCGAGGCGTCGCCGTCATTCTCGTGGCGCTGCTGGTTCTTGCCGCGGGCGGCTGGTGGGGCTACCAGCGATTGCAACGTGGCGTGCAGCAGGCCGGTGTGGTGAACACCGAGAAGATACGCGCCCATCTACTGGAAACGATCGCGGAAACTCATCGTCGTGAACTCGCCGAAGCGGACCAGGCGGCCGACTGGCACGATCGCAGGCGGCTGCGCGAAGCGGCCGACGCCGCCGATGCCGCGCGGTGCGCCGGATAGACGAGCTGGCTTCGTCATTCGCCGAGATCGAGGGGCGCGGCACGTCGACTAGCGTGTTTCAGGAAATGGCCCGAATTCTCACCGGTCAGGGCGTCGACGAGGCGATCGCGTATGTCGCCAGCCAGCGCTCGTCGATTCTGGAAGCCGTTCGGGCACGCGCGGCCTCGGCCCGGGAGCGGAACCGGGCCGATCTCGAACCCCTGCTGAAAGCCGCCGCGCTGTACGAGAACAAGGGGCAGCCGGTTAAGGCCCGGGCCCTGTATCGCGATATCCTCACGGCCGAGCCCGACTGGCCCGATGCCCTGCACGCTTGCTTCTCGTTTCTCGTCAATCAGGGCAAGGCCGCTTGCGACTACGCCACGCTCGCCGACGCTCTACTTGATTTCGAGGAGGGCCAGCGCCTGGCGAAGCGTCTGACCATAAGCGACCCCAGCAATCCCCGGTGGCAACGCGATCTTGCGGCGTCCTACAATTGGCTCGGCAACACGGCTGTTGCGCAAGGCAACCTGGGAGACGCAGCGCGGAACTACGATGAGTATATGGCGATTGCCAAGAAACTGGCGGCGAGCGACCCTAGCAACGCCGAATTGCAACGCGACGTCGCGGTCTCCTACAATAAGCTCGGCGACGTCGCGTTTTTGCGGGGGAAGCTGGTAGACGCTGCACGGGACTACAATGAGGAACTGGCGATTGCCGAGAAGCTGGCGGCAGAGGATCCAAGCAATACCGAATGGCAACGCGACCTCGCCGTATCCTATGAAAGGCGCGGCAGCGTGGCGAAGGCGCAAGGAGAACTAGAAGAAGCCTGCGCGGGACTATGACACTTGCGTGACGATTGCCAAGAAGGTGGCGGCGTGCGATCCCAGCAACTCCGCATGGCAAAACGACCTCGCGACCTGCTATAGCAGGCTCGGTAACGCAGCGCTGAAGCAAGGCGACATTGAAGCGGCCGCGAGAAACCACGCCAACTCCCTGGCGATTGACAAGAAGCTGGCGGAAGCGGATCCAAGTAATACCGAATGGCAACGCAACCTCGCAATCTCGTTCGGGAAGCTCGGCGAGGTTGCGACTGCACAAGGCAAGCTCGATGAAGCCGTGCACAATTACAGCGACGCCAATTCCATTTACAAAAAGCTGGCGGCGAGCGACCCTAGCAATGCCGAGCGGCAACGCGACCTCGCAGCCTCGTACGGCTCTCTCGGCGAGGTTGCAAATGCGCAAGGCGTGCTGGAAGTAGCCGTGCGAAATTACAGCGACTCCCTAGCGATTGCCAAGAAGCTGGCGGCGGGCGACCCCAGCAACGCCGCATGGCAACGCGACGTTTGGGTCTGCTACTGGAGTTTGGCTGACCTTTACGAGCGACGAGGAAACCCCGACGAAGCTGGTGGCTACTGGAAGCAAGCGTTCAACGTAATCTCGGGCATGGAAGAACGCGGCCTGCACATTCTACCAGAGGATCGCAAGCTTCTCGACCAACTCCGTCAAAAGACTGCCGGCCAGCACGAAGGATCGAAGTAAAAGCGCATCTCGGAATAGCGGCTGTGCCACCTTGCTCGCACGCGTCTCATCGACCGACTAAACTGATCGCCAGTCCGCTCTTTAACTGGTCCTTCTCCCATGCCGCGCGACTCCGACCAATACGACTTCTTCGTGTCGTACGCGCGCCGCGACAACGCGAACGGCTGGATCAAACGCTTTGTAGACGAGTTGCTGGTCGAGCACGCCAGATTCAGCCCCGGCCGCACACTCATCCCGTTTTTCGACCAGCAGGACATCGGCAGCCTTGATGACTGGCGCCACCGCATCTACGGCGCCCTGGCCGGCTCGCGGCTGTTTCTTGCCTTCGTCTCGCCCAACTATTTCGCCAGTGAGTGGTGCCGCCGCGAGTGGCGCTGCGTGGATCGACCTGGAGATCGCCAAGCACATCCTTTCCTCGGGCGTGGCTCCGATCTACATCGTCGAGATTCCCGGATTCGCTGACAGCATTAGCGAGCAGGACGTTGCCGGGCAAGTGGCCCAGCTCTGCCAAGTGCCTGGCTCAGCCGAGGCCTTTGCCGCCGATGCAGGCCCGGTGATACGGCAACTCCGGCGGCGGCAATACAACGCCGTTCAACCGTTCTATAGCGATGGAATCGAAGCTCTATGCCTCGAAGACCTTCGTCTCATCCTCGAAAAGCTGGCGCACGACCTGGACGCACGGGCCGAATTAGTGCGCCTCGGAGCTGCGAGCCATACGACCGTACCGCCGTACAACAAGCGCTTCAGCGGCCGGCTCGACGAGTTGATGGCGCTGCGCGAGCAATTGAAGGACGACCGCGCCGGCGTGATCTCGGGCGTGCATGGCCTCGGCGGGATCGGCAAGACCGAACTGGCCTTCACCTACGCCCATGCCTTTGCTGCGGCGTATCCCGGCGGCCGGTTCCTGGTCCCCTGTGAAGGTAAGTCGCGCCTGAGCGAGGCCTTGCTCCACCTCGATGAAATCTTCCGCAACCAGATCAGCGACGAAGAGCGTAAAACGCCCGACCGGCATTTCGAGGCCATTCGAGGGTGCCTTTCTCAGCGGCTCGACGCCATGGGCCATATCCTATTGGTGCTGGACAACGTGTCTGACGCCGGGATGCTGGCCGCCGAACAAACCGACGCGCTGACCGCGCTCGGCCCAAAGCTGCACCTGCTGGCGACGACGCGTCTGCTCCCCGGCCCCTCCGGTCAGATTCGCTGGACGACGTTGGGCGAATTGCCCGAGCACGACGCCCTGGAGCTATTGGAAAAGCATCGTTCGTTTGCGGACGACGCCGAACGAGACGCCGGGCGGAAGATCGTCAAACGACTGGGTGGCTTTGCCTTGGCGGTGGAGTTGGTGGCCGCATGGCTAGCGGCCCATCCCGGCGTCTCGTGCGCTGGCTTCCTGGAGCGCCTGGGCTTGGAAGAACTGGAAACGCTTGATTCCGTGGCCGAAGACCGCGACGTGGAATTGCGGCGCCACAACCACGAACGCCGATTGGCGGCCGTCGTCGAACCGACGATCAGAGCCCTCGGTAAGGAAAACCTAGCCGCGCTCCGGGCGTTAGTGTATTCGGCGTTTTTGCCTCCCGACCAAGTCCCCTTGCCCTGGCTCAAAGCGCTCGTCGCGGTCGATTTTCCAGAGATCGGCACACTGCCGAGGCCCGGCTATGAAGACTCGTGGAACGACGTGTGCAGGGCACTTTGGAAATACGGACTGGTGAGCCGTAGCGAGCGCACCGGCGAGGATGCGGACGCGGTTTCGGATTCCCGAATCGTACGCGTCCATCGGCTAGTTCAGGGCCTCGTCCGTGGCAAACTTGCGCCCGCGATAAACGCTGCGCGACAGAAGGCAGTAGATCAACTCATCGACGCGCGTGACGATGAGCTAACGAGCGTCATACGTTGGCAGGAATTCCGATGGGAACTCGAACCGTTCGAGGCGATGGCTCTTCTTAGAGCAGAGAATGGCCATTTGGGTGCTGCCTGGCTGCTTAACCAAAGTGGCCTCCGCTGGAGTGACATCGCCGAATGGTCTCGCGCCGAGCCGCTGTACCGGCGGGCGTTGACGATCAACGAGAAGTCATTTGGACCGGACCATCACAAGGTCGGGATAAACCTAAACAACCTTGCGCAGTTACTTCAGGCCACGAACCGATTGTCAGAGGCCGAGCCACTCATGCGTCGGGCGTTGGCGATCAGCGAGAAGTCATTCGGACCGGATCATCTCGGGGTCGTAACTGAAGTGAATAATCTAGCCGGCTTGCTCGCGCACACGAACCGGCGTGTAGAGGCCGAGCAACTCTTCCGGCGGGAATTGGCTATCTACGACAGATCATCGCTGCCGGATGATCCTGGCTTCGCGATTGGCCTAAGTAATCTGGCGTCATTACTAAAGGAAACGAACCGGCTGATGGAGGCTGAGCCACTGTATCGGCGGGCGTTGTCGATCGACGAGGCATCGTTCGGACCGGATCATCCCAGCGTCGCTCGCGACCTCGGCAACTTGGGGTTGTTACTTGACAGCACGAATCGGTCGTGTGAGGCCGAGCCACTTTTCCTACGGGCGCTGGCGATAAAGAAAGCTTCATTCGGACCGGAGCACCCCAGCGTCGCCGTCTCGCTGATCAACCTAGCCCAATTATTCCATTCCACGAACCGACTGGCAGAGTCTGAGCAACTCTATCGGCAGGCATTGTCGATCGACGAATCATCGTTCGGGCCGAATCATCCAAACGTCGCTCGCGACCTGAATAACCTAGCGAAATTGCTCCAGGACACGAATCGGCTTAAGGAGGCTGAGTCGCTGTATCGTCGCGCATTGTCGATTGACGAGGTATCTTTCGGGCCAGAGCATCCCAAAGTCGCGACGGTCTCAAACAATCTGGCGCTGTTAATGCAAGAAACAAACCAACTGCAGGAAGCAGAACGGCTCTTCCGGCGGGCGTTGATGATCAACGAGAAGTCATTCGGAACCGATCATCCTGATGTCGCGACAATCCTGAATAATTTGGCCCTAATCCTCCAACACACTAACCGATTGCCAGACGCCGAAGCGCTCTTCCGGCGGGCATTGGTGATCAACGAGAAGTCGTTCGGAACGGAGCATTCCAGCGTCGCGATTAACCTGAATAACCTGGCGAATTTGTTCCAGGATACGAACCGGTTGGCAGAGGCTGAGCCACTCGTGCGTCGGGCGTTGTCGATCGACGAGGCGTCGTTCGGGCCAGATCACCCCGCCATCGCGCGCGACCGATGCATCCTAGCGAAGTTGCTCCAGGTCACGAATCAGCTTGCGGAAGCAGAGCCGCTCTTCCGCCGGGCGTTGGTGGTCTACGAGAAATCGTTCGGACCGAATCACACCGACATCGCGATTACCCTCCACTGCCTGGCGAATTTACTCCGCTTGATAAACCGGCTCGCGGAGGCAGAGCCGCTCGCCAGCAGGGCGTTGCAAATCCTACTGCGCTTCGAGGCAGAGACAGGACACCCGCACCCGCGGTTCGGACGAGTCATCGAAAACTATCGCCAACTGCTGGCTGCGATGTGTCGGAGCGAGGACGAGATTCGTGTCCAGCTCAATGAGATCGGGCAGCCGTTCGGTGTCAACCTTGGAGAAGAAGGGCCGAAGACCGTAAGTTGAGCCGGGCAATGTTGGGCCGACGATATAGTACGCCCAAGGACAGCGGTCACAACCGATTGGTGCCGCGCGGCACCAATTCATCATCACGGCGACAGAACGAAGAGCCGCGGAGGACCATACCAAATTAAAAACTCTTTGGTACGCCGTGACCCGAGGGCGGTCTCCGGCTTTAGTTACGTAGCGTGAAACATCCAGCCCCTTCGGCCGTTAAACGGACTCCGAAAGCTGGCGATTCACGCCACGCTACGCTGCGTCTCAACTTGCAGATACGCTTGTGCTGCTTCGATCAGTTCCTGCAAGTTCCGCTGAAACTCGACCGCTTCCGTTTCCTCGCGGGGAAGCTCCCCACTACGAAATTTGGCGGTAATGCGCGTAATAGATTTCACGACGCCGGACATTGGCGATTTCCCACTTCTGTCCGTCGCGTGCATTCGTGCACTCGGCTTTGCCAGCAATTTTTTGGCTTGGGTCCAGTTTTTACAGGTTGGGTGCTGCTGCTGCAGCTCACGTACGTTGGCGAACTGCTTCGCGAGCTGCATCATGCGGGTCATTTCTGACCTCGACATGTCCAGTGCTTGTGCGGCTCGCTTCAGGACTTGAGCGCCATGTTTCCGCCGTTTCGCGGCAGTCTCTAGCTGCTTATTCAACAGTGTTCCCAGCGCATGTCGCGCGTCCAGGCCCCGCGTCTCGTACTTTGCCCAGAGCTTGAGGCACTGGTCAATGAAACGATTGAGGTTTGCAATTGTGGCATCGTCAGTAGTTTCCGAAAAAGACGCGGTGATATTTTGGGCCATTTTATTGGTCCTTCAAAACAGGGCCCTCCGCGGCTCTTCAGCCTGTCTGCTGTGGTGATGACTTGGTGCGAATTGTCAAAGAACACACTCTGATTGTCGCGCCGCGCATCGAGTCAGGTCAAGCATTTTGTCGGAACGCTCGATGAACGTCCTTAACCCGGTTGCTTTCGAGCAGATATGGAGAGACGCTACGGGGATCGAACTGGGGAAATCTTGTTCGTGGGCGGAACAATTGGTGCCGCGCGGCACCAATCTGGATCGCACCGCTCGTCGGCGGCCGCGCCACGGTGGGAAAAGCTGCCGGGAGTAGTTCCTCTGCCGATGGGGAGCCGCCGCATGGTCGCGCCGGGCCTTTTCACATTAACCGTGCCGATCTTCGACAACACGTACAGGGCTGCGCAAACTGGTTGATTGCGAATTCCGGACCCCACCGTTAGCATGGGTGCATCGGTGACCAATTCCGGGTTGCCTCCTAGGGCTTTTTCCAAAGGACTGAAACCGGCCGCACCACGGCTGACTGACACAACTTGAAATGACGCGCGAGCGTCAAGTTCTGCCTCTCACGGAACGACGAACCTGAGCCTCACGGCTCTTGAACCATACGAAGGCAGCCACTTGAGCCGCGCTCCCGCAAGGGAGCGTCGGCCGTGGTTGCTTCGTATGCGCCTTCGTCGGCGCCGTGGGAGCGGCTATGGTTCGACGCTCCTTTTTTGTTTGATGGACTTCGCTGGTTCGATTGATTCAGCGGATTACTTTTGAGTTCGTTAAAGGTGAGCTTGAATGCGGAAACCTTGTTTTGCCGAACCTTTGGAAGCAATGCAAATCGCCGTTTCGATAGGTCCGAAGTCCGAGGCGAGCAACTGCGGCTGATTAGCTCTTCATGGAACCGTTCAGATTGCCGAATCTCTTCTGACCAAGGAGGCTGAATGTCCACACTTTGGCACTGCCGAATCGGGGAGTCCGAGCGCGGACCGATAACAACGCAGGAGCTGAAGCAATTAGCGCGTGATGGGCAGTTGCAGCCTACGGACCTCATCCGTCGGAGCACAGATGACCGTTGGTATCCGGCCCATCGCGCCGGGGGCTTGACGTTTCAGCCTACGCCGGTCCAGGGCCCGCCGGTTATTTTGCCGCCGCCCATGCCGCGACCGCCGGTGCAGGATCGGAGTCATCCAGTTGCACCGCCGCCAATCCCAGCCACACCGCCGCCTGCGCGATTGCAAAGCGAGCCTTTTTGGAAGGTCGCGATCGACGGCTTACAGCATGTTGCCGTGTTGCTTCAGCCCTTCTTTAGCCGCACTTGGAGTCGCGCCACAGCAGAAGTCGCGACGGTCATGGATAACTCGAACGCGGAGGGAACTCGGCGTACGCCTTTTTGGAAGGTTGCAATCGGAGCATTGAAGCGCCTTCTCGCGCCGATTCAACCCTTCGTCCGGCGGATCTGGGGGCGCACCAATGCGATCGTGCGCAATTTCGTGGCCGATATGCCTCAAATCGCAAAGGCCTGTCGCGCTCGCCGCGTTCTTATCATCTCCACCTGTGGCTGCATTGGCGTTGCGACTTTGGTTCTTATCCTGGCTGGCCCTTTCTTCCGAACTACCGACGCCAGCGATCCGGCGACCGATTCACTCGCTTCTGGAATGACGCCTATCGGAAGAAAGTGGGTTGGAGAACGATTGTCAAGTGACCAGCTGAACAAGGATATGCGGCAACCGTCACCTTTGATAACGGACGCTATTACGGCGTTCGATCGCGTCGTGGCGATTCGCGGCGAACAGGATCGCCTGCCGGCCATTGTCACTTTCAACGTAGTCGGCCAGCTTGAGGCCAACACCTATGAGATCGTTAGTGGAGGCAGTAGAGCAATCCTTCGTACGTTCTTTACTCAATTCGAGTCTACCGGCCAGGCGACGATGCCATTGCAACCGGCTGGAACGAAACTCGTAAAAACAAAATCCGGCTTTCAGCAAGAGTTTCCGGTCTTCAACGAGGCCCTATCCGACGCTGGCGCACTTGCATTGTCAGCCGAAGAGGTCCGAGGACGTCAAGTTGATTTTGAACGCCAGGCAGCAGCCGCGCGTCGCGAGGTAGTTGTAGCCTTACTCATTGCAAAAAACGCTGACACTAGTGTTGACGCATTGGCTCACACTCTGCACGTGAAACTCGACGGTCGAAAAACTGATGATCTTTCTGGGATTCTGCAAGAACTTACTTCGACTACAGCCCGTGGGTATGGCCCCATCGAATATGCAGTTCAAGTTGGCAATATCGACTTGATGCGGTCATTGCTCTTAAGAAAAAAGGAATTCTCGAATCACGAACACCTAAAACAACCCCTCATCCATGTTGTGGTAACTGAACTCGGCCGCTCCGGGATTACATTAACGTCTTTTCTTGACTTGCTTCTCTCCCAAGGATCGCTTATCGACGAGAGGGACTCCGACGGCAGGACCGTGTTGCACTTAGCCGTCGAACAGCATAATGTCGATCTTCTCCGAATTCTGTTTCAGCGAGGCGCATCAATTGATGCGGCTGATCGGGATGGCTCCACTCCTCTCCATTTGGCCATAAAACAAGAAGGCGATTCAACGGCTGCCACCGTGCTCATCGATCTCGGCGCTAATGCAAACGCTCACGATGCCAAAGGGCGGTCACCGCTTCACATCGCATGCCAGCGAGACACGGAGGAGCTTGTGGCTCTATTACTGTCGCACGGCGCATCCATTGATGGCATTGACGTCGCGGGCCAAACCGCTTTGCACGTGGCGTGCCACAATAATAATAGTCGCGTAGTCAAAGTCCTATTGGCACACGGCGCAAATCGCGAGATCAAGGATTATGCTGGTCAAACACCGGTAAGGTTGCTCAAAAACAACTCGGCGCTTCAGGCACAGATGGTCGTAACTGCTTCGTTACTGCTTGGTGATGGCTTAGTGCTGGCCCGCGCCGATGGAACAATGCTTGTGGCAGGACGCGGAAGCCAGAACATATTCTCTTTCGCGGGGATCTCCCCGGACGGAAAACTGAAGTGGCGACATAACATTTACGGGGAACGTGCTGATAGCGGATGTCTTGGGCCCGACGGAATGGCTTTTATCAACGTCGTTCCTGACTCGTCCAAAACGCCTCGCGCAGTTACCGAATTTGACGTTGACGGAAAGAAACAATGGCAGTTGGTAGTAAACGACATGCTCAAAACGTCGATCGCTGCCGATCAGGTGGGAAACGCTTACTTCGTTGCGCTTGATGCAAGCTCGTTTTCGGACATGCTTTGGGCTGTTGATAATAGGGGAGCAGTAAAATGGCGATTCAGCCTCCGTACTGTATCACTAGCATCATGTTTAGGCAAAGGATTCGTGGTTGAGCCCGACGGGACGAGCTTTGTCGGAGGTATGGACGTCTCCAGCAACGAGGGCCTCTTCGCAGTGACAAGTTCCGGCAAGCAAATGTGGTTCTTCTCTCCACTAACGAACAATACGCGTCTTACGGCTATTTCCTCGCGAGTCGGAAAGGATGGGACTATTTACGCTGCGTTCACACAGGGGGGTGACAGTACTCTGTACGCAATCACCCGGGGTGGAAGGAAGCTTTGGGAGAAGATGATCAATGGTGATGTCACGTGTTCACCTAGTGTTGGTGGAGATGGCACGATTTATGTGTGCGCCGATAATCTCACGGCACTGTCTTCGGAAGGGGGAGAACTCTGGAAGCAGCGTGTCAAACCGGTCGTCGCGCCGGTATTCGATCCAGACGGGTCCATCTACGCGGTCGATTTGTTCGGGTGCATTGTTAGATTAACGAGCAAGGGAATGGTGGTTGGTCGACTCGACTTATTTTACGGCACTACACCGGTTGGGTTGTCCCTCAGTTCAGATCACATTCTGAGATTGATTCGACATGACGGGACAGTCGAGCTGATTGATACCAGGCTGTGGTAGTGGAACCGGTGTGGTTGCTTGCCAAAAACGCCAGCATTCGATAGCTAACAAATCGGCTCGGCAGGCCGCCCCTTGGGGGCGGCCTGCCGAGCAGCGTTGGACGTTTGATCGGCGAACGTGAGCCTTCGGCTGCCATTTCATCGCCCTCGCTTGGCTCGATCCCGGCCGACCGAAAATCCCTTCCGGCTCCCGATATTTTTCCCATGGCGAAACATTCAATAACCGAAATAGCACGCAACGAGGATCCAGATAGGTCCATGTAGTTTCCTTGGTGATGTAAGAGTCTTGTCAATATGCGCCGCGCACAAATCACCGCTTGGTCGCCGTCTTCAGCTCGTCGATCAGCGCCGAAGCCTCAGTAATTGACAGGTCGCCCGCCAATTCGACGCCGAAACGCTGTCGCAGCAGACCGGCCAGGTCGACGCCCTGGCGGTCGGCAATCACGTGAAGGGCTCTGGCCTGACTGCCGGTGGCTTTGCGCGCTCCGTTGCGACGGCGGCCGTTGCCGTTGGCGGTGTGGCCGTTGGTGACCGGCGGGCTGGCGCTTTGGCCCTGCTGCCGTGCCAACTCATCGTTGACGGCTTGGGCACAGGCCGCATAGGCCTGGCGGGCTTGCTGTTGGAAACCGTCGGGGTCGTGCTGCAACACGCCATTGTTCATTTCGGTCTCGACGCTGCACAAAGCGCCGATGGAGCCGTAGTCGGGTAGGCCGACCTTCTTGCTTAGTACGACGTTGAGTTTCAACATGGTCTTTTTCCTTGGAGGTAAAGTTTGACGTGGAAAAACGGGGATTCTGGCCGCTGGGTGGGCAAAATGCCGCTCTCAGCTATTGCTTGGACCTGATGGTGGTTAGGATGGCTTAGCTCATCTGGGAAAACGGAAGATCGCTGCGGTGCTGGAGCAATTCACCAAGCAGCGGACCGGCTCAGATGGCGTGCCGTATCGCGGTCGCAGTCCGTGGCGAAGGCACTCAACGAGACTAGCGATGAACAAGTCAAGACCCTGCGAGCCGCCGGCATACGTTCAATGAAGATGATTGCAGCGCTTATGTTAAGCTGCAAAGTGGGGAATGATTCAACGCGCGGTTCGTGGCGTAGAACATCTGCGACTGATTAATGCTGTTGGAGTCGACTGCGTTTGAATTAGACTGCAATAATGAATAATGGCTATTATATCGGTGGCTTCAACGTGCCTTGAATTGCCTTCTAAGCATAACCCTCCCGTTCGTATCTCTGGAAAGCGGTTGTGAATAATCAAAGCATTCCCGCGGTAGACAAAGCCGCAATCGAAAAGATTGTACGGAGTTACCTGAAAGCACACCGGCCTAAACATTGTACGCTGCTTCTCGATTTTGACGGAGTACTGTGCTCTAAGACAGACGACCTGATTTATCGCCTTGAAGAATCGTCAAACGAATCGGAGAGACTTCGCGCTGTCTCGCGTCGCTTCAATCTCGATCTGCGGGGCTACGATATTCCTTACCAACGCCATTTGCTCTATCAAGCGGCGGCTAAACAGCTGGAAATACCGCTTGATCCCGGACCCGTGTGTGAGGCAGCGAAGTTAGCGGCAAGACGTGGCGCACGAATCTTTGTGGTGACTGCCCGTTCGGGGCGTGCTGCTGCAGAGCGCAGTGCGCGACTTTCTTGATGCGCATGGAATTGAGCCTGTTGAGACCTTTCATGTTGGGCGGGTGAATAAAGATCGACAGGTAGAATACGCCTTGAAGCGGTTCAAGAACCGTACCGTGCTGTATTTCGATGATGACGAGCTGCGAATTAACGATATTATTTCCGCATTCACTCAATCGCGGTACTCTGATCGGCTGAAGTCCGTACACATCACTTATCCCAACGTCCAGAGGGACGAAGACGCGATTCGAGAACTCGCCTGGAACGTGCTAGAGTGTGGCGGACGCAAACGACCGGGCTCTGGCTCAATCGAGAACCTACGAATTGGTCTCGACCACGGTCGTGGCCTGTTCGTTTATCACGCAGGTCAGCGGCATAGCTCACTGAACTTCTATCTGACTGTTTTAGGAGTAATGATCGGTGGGGAGGGAGCACTTCTATCAAAAAGTTTGACAATCGAGCACTTTCATAAAAGCTTGTGGGGAACCATTCTTAGCTGTGTCGGATGTTTCGTTACTTTCCTAATATGGAGGATGGATTTAAGGAATGAGCAGCTCGTCCATGTCGATGAGAATCTGATTCGAGCAAGTGAAAGAAAGTTGGAGGCAATCACCGGGATTGGCAGCTTCAAGACCATGGACCTCAGTGATCAGCGGTCCCCTAAATGCATGACGCGATATTGACCGCTGCTCAATTATCTATTCATAACGGCTGGAGTGATCTTCGGATTGTTCTTGTTCTTTTGGGGTTTTCAGTTAGTCGGCAGGATTTTTGCGCATTTTGTTTTTTGGGTAATGCATTTGGCGCATTGATTTGTCGCCGAAAAGCTCAAGTAATCTCTGGTCTTCGGCACGGGCTCGGCAGCCCAGCATGGGGGCCGCCGTGCCCCGAGTTGCTAAGACAGGGAAACGCGATGCAGCTGATGCCACGAGCTGCCGGGCTCGCGACGAAGTTGGCTGATGCCTGAAGGGCTGACGCTGGACGGCTCGGCCATCACGGCAGCAAATCTACTTGCGGCGGTAGCTCGGCCCCCGCCGCCAACCATTCCCAAACTCTGCCGGTTTCACGGCGATACGGTGCTTTGATTGCCGAGACGGCAATCTCGGACTGCTTGGCGGGAAGTTGGCCGGAAAGGCGGGTACTGCGGCGCGTTCCGATCAAAGGAAGAGTTTTTCAGACTGGTTGCAAATGCCATCACCCTCCTTGCTTGGATAGGTTCCCAGCTCATGGAGGCCGTCCATGCGTCGGACAAGAAACGAAATATCAACGTCGGGCGTTTCGCCGGACCCTTTCCGAGATGACTGATTGATCGACCTCGCTACTGCCATTATGTTGTGGGTCGTTCATTTCTGGTCTTTCCCCCGGGTGGAACTGCAATGGACAGCGCATGGAAGACGGTTCGCGTTTTTATCTCTTCGACGTTTCGCGATATGCACGCGGAACGTGACCACCTGATCAAGGTGACCTTCCCGGCTCTGCGCGAGAGGTTGTTGCCGTATCGCGTCGAGTTGTACGACATCGATCTGCGCTGGGGAATCACCGAAGACGAGGCAAAGAACGAGAAGGTGATCGACCTATGTCTTGAACAAGTGGATGATTGCCGGCCGTTCTTCCTGGCCTTTCTAGGCCACCGCTATGGATGGGTGCCAAGCCAGGTGCCGACCAACACGACAGAGCGGTTTCCGTTCGTTAGCAGATTTCCGGGCGTCAGTCTCACTGAGTTGGAACTTCGATACGGTGCCATGCTGAGCCCGAAGAATGCCTGCACGCTGATCCTGTTGCGACGCGAAGATGCCCTGGCGACAATTCCCACTGCAACTCGCAATCGCGACTTCCAAGAAGCCGACCCGCAATTACAACAGAAGCTTGCGGCACTCAGGCGGAGTTGGAAGCAGGACCATGGTCCGTGCAGCCATACTCGGGGTGCTGGAACCCTAAGCAATACGATCGCGTCAACCGCATCGAAGGGAAACTCGCCGGACTGGACGGTTTCGGCGAGCAGATCGAGCACTGGCTGTGGCAGGCGATCCAGCAGGAGTTTCAACTCCCGGAGTCGCCTACCGAAGTGAATCCGCTGGATGCCGAAACTGACCTGCACGAGCGCTTCCTCGAAATCAGGACGCGGCACTACGTTGGCCGCGATGACGCCTACCGCCGGCTGCGAGAGTTTGCTATGGCCTCGGGCGAAGCCCCGCTACTGCTGACCGGCGAAAGTGGTCTCGGCAAATCGGCGGCCCTGGCCCGTTTCGTGCGCGACTTCCGCAAGGAGCAGCCAGATGCGTTTCTGCTCGCGCACTTCGTCGGAGCCAGCCCTCAGACGACCTCGCTCGCCGGCATGCTCCAGCGGCTTACGCAGGAAGTAAAGCGGAAGTTCGGGTTGACGCTACCGCAGGCCGAATCAGCCGAAGAAATCATCCGCACGTTCACCGTCGCCATCCTGCATGTCCCGGAGTTGGCCCGCGTGGTGCTGGTACTCGACGCTCTCAACCAACTCGACGCCGACTCTCGGGCCGATTCACTCATCTGGCTGCCGGAGAAATTACCGCCAAATGTGCGTGTGCTGTGTAGCTCCGCCACCGGGCCACAACAGGCTCCCCGCATACTGACAGCCTTCGGCGAGCGCGAGCATGTCGATGTCCCGCTCCGGCCCTTGAACGACGAGGAACGGCGGGCGATTGTGAAGGCCGTTCCGAAAGTGGTGGCTAAGACGCTCGACGATAAGCAGATCGACATCTTACTGACGAACCCGGCCACGACCAATCCGCTGTTCCTAATGGTAGCTCTGGAGGAACTCCGAGGTTACGGCTCGTTCGAGCGGCTGAATGAGATGTTAGCCGGCTTACCCCGGGACGGGGATGCGGTGACGAGATTGTTTGACCAAGTCTTCGAGCGGCTTGAACAGGAGTTTAACAAGCCGCTTGTGGATTGGACGCTTCGTTTGTTGGCATGCTCGCGGCGGGGACTGCGCGGGCCGGAACTGGTCGAACTAACGCGAAGCTTGGGCGAGCAGGCCGACGACCTTTACCCCGTGTTGCGGCAACTCCGCGCGTACCTACAAATCCGTGATGGGCTGTTCGATTTCTACCACGTAAGCGTCCGACGGGCAGTCGAGATCCGATACCTGCGGTGGAACACCGACGAGGATCAACGTGACCCTTGGGCACGGTGGAACCCAGATCGCCAACCTCCCGCGAACGCGCCGACGGAGCAGGAGAAAGAAACGCGAAACCGGCTGATCGGCTTCTTCGAGACTAATCGGCTTGCCCCCCGCTCCGTGGATGAAATCCCTTGGAATTTGGCTCAACTGCGTGGCTGGCACCGTCTCTTTGATCTAATGGCCGAGTTGTCCTTCTTTAACGCAGCCTGGCAAGCCAGCGAGTCTGACGTTCGCACCGCTTGGTCCCTGGTGAAAACCGTCGGTAAGTTGGAACCGATCGACGCTTATCGAAATGTGCTAGCAAAACCAGCAGCACACGCCTTTGACACACTATGGAACCTCGCAAAGTTTCTGGAGAAATCGGGGTACGGACTTTCCGTTTTGCCGGTTTGGTCGTTTTTCATTGATCGCCTCCGAGACGATCACGTGGATTCCGTGCTTAACGACTGGCTTGCAAATCTGTCACCAATGCTGCTGAAATTCGGGAGCCTTGACGGTACCACGCGGCTGCTCAAAGAAGCATTGCTAAGTCGCTGCCTCGTAAGCCAGGCGTCGATCCTGCTGGAAACCGGGGATCTGGAAGGTGCCATGCGGCTGCTCAAAGAAACGGAGGAGATCTCCCGCCGACTCGACGACGCAGAACCGCTGCGTGCAAGCCTGGGAATTCATGCCTTAATTCTGAAGGCCACCGGGGACCTTGACGGCGCTATGCGGCTGCACAAAGAAGAAGAGGTGATCTGCCGGCGGCTCAACGACTCAGACGCGTTGAAAGGAAGCCTGGGGAATCAGGCCTTAATCCTGAAGGCCACCGGGGATCTTGATGGCGCCATGCGACTGCACAAAGAGGGGGAGACGATCTGCCGCCGACTGGGCGATTTAGACGGATTATCCAAAAGCCTGGATAATCAGGGATTGATCCTGCAAAAGATTGGGGACATGGACGGCGCCATGCGGCTGCACAAAGAGGGGGAAACGATCAGCCGTCGGCTTAACGACCCGGCCGGCCTGCTACGAAGCTTCGCGAATCAGTCGACAATCTTGCTGGCCACAGGGGACCTAGACGGTGCCATGCGGCTGCTCAAAGAGCAGGAAGCGATCAGCCGTCAGCTCAACGACCCGGTCGGTTTGCATGTAAGCTTAGGGAATCAGGCGTTTATCCTCCAGGCTAATGGGGACCTGGACGGTGCCATGCGGCTACTCAAAGAAAAGGAGGCTATCTGCCGCCGGCTCAACGACCCAGCCGAGTTGCAAATAAGCCTGGGAAATCGGGCATTGTTTCTGCAAAAGACTGGGGACTTGGACGGTGCAATGCGACTATTCAAAGAAAATGAGGCAATCTGTCGCCAGCTCAACGACTCGGTCGCATTGCGACGAAGCCTGGAGAATCAGGCGTCAATCCTGCAAAAGACCGGGGACCTGGACGGCGCCATGCGATTGCTCAAAGAAACTGAGGCGATCAGCCGCCGGCGCAATGACTCGGCCGAGTTGCAAGCGAGCCTGGGAAATCAGGCATTTATCCTGCATAAGACTGGGGACTTGGACGGTGCCATGCGGCTGTACAAAGAACATGAGGCGACCTGCCGCAGGCTCAACGACCTTGCCGCGTTGCAAGGAAGCCTGGGAAATCAGGCGTTGATCCTCCAGGCCACCGGGAACCTGGACGGTGCCATGCGGCTACTCAAAGAAAAGGAGGCGATCTGCCGCCGCCTCGACGACCCAGCCGAGTTGCAAATAAGCATCGGAAATCAGGCGTCAATCCTGCAAAACACTGGGGACCTGGATGGTGCCATGCGGCTGTACAAAGAACATGAGGCGATCTGCCGCCGGCGCAACGACACGACCGCGTTGCAAGTGAGCCTTGGGAATCAGGCGTTGATCATGCGGGCTTCAGGAGACCTGGACGGCACCATGCGCTTGCTCAAAGAACAAGAGGCGATCAGCCGCCGGCTCAACGACCCAATCGAATTGTCCGCAAGCCTGGGCAATCAGGCGTTGATCCTGCATGCGACCGGGGATCCAGACGGCGCCATGCGGCTGCACAAAGAAGAAGAAGCGATTTGCCGCAGGTTCAAAAACTCGGCCGGTTTGCAACGAAGCTTGGGCAATCAGGCGTTGATCTTGCAGGCCACCGGGGACCTGGACGGCGCAATGCGACTTTTCAAAGAAAATGAGGCAATCTGTCGTCAGCTCAACGATCCAAACGGGCTCGCGATGTCGCTTGCGAATCAGGCATTTGTGCTCGCTTTCAGACGATCACGGCCCGATGAAGCATTGCAACTTGTTGAGGAAGCCCTGCGAATAGCAACTAGGTACGGCCTCATCCCGCTCGCCCGGCAAATTGAACCGGTCGTGAAAAGAATTCGTGGACTGCTGAAGTGAAGCGTCCCCTCCGCGTGAGAAACGGGAACGTAGAACGAGGCGATCTTGTGTCTTCCATGGTCTCGTAATCTCGACCGCATTCTCGAAGTCTCATCAAAATGCCATTAGATGACACGAATATGAGCGCTCGGTCGGCTACCAGGCACCGGCGGGCAGCCCAAGTACGGACCCGCTCCACGGCGTCGGTTCGACGTTCTCTGGTTGGCCACCTCTTAGAACAATGCTGCATTTCAGCGTCCGATGCGTCCACAGGTCTGGACGCTCGGGACGCATCGGACGCACTTCTGCAGAGCTTTTCCAAAAAGCCAGCCGGCTCGGCTGCGCATCGAGCGGGCCCGACAGATCGCTTAGGCCACGGCCAGTTCGCCCGGAAACAATGCCCGACTCGGCCAGCTCCGGTTGCAAGGCCCACTTGAAGCTTCAGAAGCACGGAAAACTCCTTGTCCACTCGCCGGAAAGTAGTGATCAAAGTATCAGTTGTGGCACTCGACCAAGTCACTCGGGTCGAGTGATCCCATGTGCCAGACACACACTCGACACAGCCCCCTATGTAATAGGGGCGTGTCGTGTGTGATGTGTGCGGCGAAGAAAGTGAGAAGGGACGCGGCGAGTGGTCGAGTGACTTGGCCCTCCTGCTGCGAATGGGCAGGTCTTGCCCGATGCCCAGCTGGCCTGCCGTGGAACTCCCGTCGCAACTGACGCAGCTTCGTTCGCACTTGGCTGATTCTGCCTGCGACCAGCCAGAAAATCTGGGCCACGGTGCCCGTGTCCGTTTTCAGCACATTGCTGCGCGACTTACAGACCATTACGATGGAATTCCAACCGACCTTGGCGAATCGCCTGAAGGCAGCCCGATCATGAGTTCCGAAGTTTCCCGAGCTGGAGAACGATCGCAGCTGCGGGTCTTCGTCTCCTCTCCCGGGGATGTTACCGAGGAGCGGCTGATCGCCAAGCGGGTTCTCGATCGGCTTGTGACGGAATCCGTGTCAGTGGCGGTGCAATTCTTGAAACGGCTAAACTAATGATGCCTCCAAGAACCGTTCGCATCTTCATTTCCAGTCCGGGCGATGTCGTCGAGGAACGCGATCAAGCACGTCGTGTCATCGAGGGACTCCAGCGGCAATATCCCGGGGTGACATTACAACCTGTCTTGTGGGAGGAGCTGACCCTCCCGGCGACGACGACGTTTCAGGATGGCATCGAGCATGTCTTGAACCGCCAGCCGATCGACATTGCCGTGTTCGTGCTCTGGTCGCGGCTGGGTACGCCCTTGGGCCCGACAATCACCCGACCCGACGGCTCGTCATATCGCAGCGGCACAGAGCGCGAGTTCGATCTGATGCTGGCCGCTTTCGAGCAGAGTGGTCGCAAGCAACCACTCATCCTGGCCTACACTCGCAACGACGATGCCGGTTTCCGCGAGCGACTCACGACAGCACCCGACACGAAACTCGAAGAGCTAGTTGCGCAGCGTCGATTAGCCGAGCAGTTCATCTGCGAGCAGTTCCGGGACAAGGAAGGCCGCAACGTGCGTGCCTACTACAGTTATCGCGAGCCGATTGGCTTTGCCGAACGGTTGCGCAGTTCATTTGCGGCAGGCCCTCGACGATTTGCTGGGAGCCGATGCGTCGCCCCGCTGGACGGAAGAACCATACCGGGCTCTGGAAGCGTTCGACGTGCGGCATGCGGCCATCTTTCACGGCCGCGACGAGGAAACATGCGATCTTCTCCAGCGGCTCCGTGACCAGCGGCGTGCTGGCGCTGCATTCGTGCTGATCGTCGGCGCCAGCGGCTCGGGCAAAAGCTCGCTGGCCCGGGCCGGCGTCGCAGCCAGCCTCACGCAGTTCGCTGCTGATGGGCAGGCTCAGCACTGGCGAACGGGACTGATCATACCTTCGCTCACGGCCGACGATTTATGCGGCAGCCTCGTACAGAAGCTGGCCGAGGCCCTGCCCGAACTTGCGGATTCGGGTACGGCCGTGGCCGATATTGCCGCCGGAATCAAAAAAGATGCCGCGCTGACGATGCAGTTGAGCATAGCACCGGCATTCGCCCGCGCGGAAGAAAGCGCGGGCGGCCCCGTTCATGTGCTCGTGTTGCTCGATCAGATGGAGGAGCTCTGGACCGATCGCCGCATTACGGCTGCCGACCGCGGGCAACTATTCAACGTGATCGAGGCGCTATTGCAGAACGGCCATGTCGCGGTGCTGGCTACGCTGCGCAGCGACTATTACCCACAAGCGCAGCAGTTACCCGGTTTTTTGAAGCTCAAGGGCGACCGCGGGCAGTACGACTTACTCCCGCCCGATCCGGCGGCGCTTCGGCGGTTGATCGTTGAACCGGCGAGGCTGGCTGGGCTCGACTTCGAGCGGCACTCAGAAACCGGCCGCACTTTAGACGAAGAGGTCTTGAAAGAAGCCTGTCGTGACTCAACGGTGCTGCCCCTTTTGGAATATGCTCTTAGCGAACTCTACCGACGTTACTGCAAACGAGCGGAATGCGAGGGGCAGGACAAGGAACCTCGACGATTGGCGTTCGCTGACTATGAGGAAATGGGGCGAGTGGAAGGGGCGTTAGCGCAGCGGGTGGAAGACGTTTTCCGATCTCTTCCTGGAGTTGCTCAAGCGACCTTGGAGGAGATTCTGCCGCTCCTAGTGACGGTCGACGTCGAAGGCGAACAAGTGGCTGTGCGGCGTCGGGCATTGCTATCAGAATTGGCGGCCACCGCCGCTCGGCAATCGCTTGCCACGGGTTTGATTTCCGCAAGATTTCTGACCACTGACCGTGAAGACGATAGGCCAGTGGCCAGCCTGGCGCACGAGGCTCTCCTGCGGCGCTGGGATCGAATCGCCAGCTGGATCTCCGCCAACCGCGAACATCTACGATTACGTGCGCATGTCGAACATACTCAGGCGCACTGGGACCAGCAACACCGACACAAAGACCTGCTCTTGCCGCCGGGCCTGCTCCTGGAGGAAGGGCGGCAGCTTCTGCAAGACGCCCCGCATTTGCTCGCAGCGCCTACTGCCGGCTACATCCGGGCATCGATTGCCTATGACGAGCACCGGATCGCGCAGTTCGCCGGCGCCGGCGTCTGATCACGTCGGCCTTGAGCCTCCTCACGCTCTTGGCTTTGGTCTCCGCCTTCGTCGCTCGGAGCAAGCAGCAAGAAGCCGATCGGCAGCAATCCCTGACCGAGAAAGCGCTCGTCAACTCGAAACAAATGCTCGTGCGAAGTTACATCGAACGTGGCGTGTTCTTGTGTCAGTCCGGAAAAGACGATCTGGGTCTAACGTCATTGTTTTTGGCACAACAAGATGCGCCCGCCGGCGACCCGCTCCGTACAAGCGCCTGCAATTTGCTTGGGGAGTGGCTTGCGGCCTCGGCAATCAAACTTCGTCACCGCGCGGGTGTTTACGCAATCGCATTCAGCCCGAATGGGCGTTCAGTGCTGACCGGAGATTGGTACGGCGCCAATCTGTGGGACTCCGCGACCGGAACGCCCCGAGGGGAGCCGATGAACGCGTGGAGGGTCCATGCTGTAACGTTCAGCCCAGACGGACGCACGGTGCTGGCTGGTGGAAGCGAGATTGTCGGCGGCAGCGGTCAAGCGCAGTTATGGGATGCCACAACGGGTGTGCCAAAAGGGGGGCCAATGATGCACAAGGGCGCAGTCAACGCTGTGGCGTTCAGCCCAGACGGAGGCACTATACTGACTGGCTGGGGGGACGTGATCAGCGACGTCGGCGGAGCGCACTTGTGGAATTCGGCGACCGGTGCATCGAAAGGGGAGCCCATGATGCACGAGGGCCGAGTCAAGACTGTGGCATTCAGCCCGGACGGTCGCAGCCTGGTAACCGCGAGTTCGGACAAGACCGCGCGGTTGTGGAACGCGGCAACCGGCGCACCACAAGGTGAGCCGATGCGGCATGAACGTGAAGTCATAGCGGCGGCATTCAGCCCCGATGGCCGGACGGTGCTGACAGGGAGTGAGGACGACACAGCGCGGCTGTGGGACTCAGCCACCGGGGCGCCCAAGGGTGAGCCGATGCGACATGACGGAATAGTCACGGCCGTGGCATTCAGTCCGGACGGGCGCAGCGTGGCGACCGCGAGTTCGGACAAGACTGCGCGGTTGTGGAACGCCGCAACCGGCGCACCACGAGGTGAGCCGATGCGGCATGAAAGCTCGGTCATGGCGATAGCATTCAGCCCGGATGGTCGTACGGTAATGACCGGTTGGGGGGAAGTTTTGGATGACTGGGGCCGAGGCACTGGCGGTGCGCAACTGTGGGATGCGACTCATGGCGCACCCCAAGGAGAGCCGATGCGACATGAGGAGATGGTCGTCGCCGTGGCGTTCAGCCCGGACGGACTCAGGATGCTGACCGGGAGCAGCGAGAAGTACGCACGGCTGTGGGATGTAGTTACCCGAACGCCCCAAGGGCAGCCGCTGAGGCATGCGGGCCCCGTCCGGTCCGTGGAGTTCAGCCCGGACGGGCGCACTGTCGTGACTGTATGGAGGAACAAAAGCACCCGCGACACCCGACGCAGTTGTGGGATGTTGCGACTGGCGAGCCGAAAGGGGAACCCTTTCCGCACGAGGGCTCGGTCTCGGCCGTGGCGTTCAGCCCGGATAGCCGCACAATCCTGACGGGCGGCAGCGACTGTGCCGCACGGATATGGGATGCCGCAACCGGTGCGCCAAGAGGGAAGCCAATGATGCACGACAGCGGAGTCAACGCCGTGGCGTTCAGCCCCGATGGACGAACGGTGCTGACGGCGTGCAGGGACAGGAGGGCGCGGTTGTGGGACGCGGTCACTGGGGTCCCCAAGGGGGAGCCGATGCGGCATGAGAGCGAGGTCAGCGCTGTGGCATTCAGCCCGGACGGATGCACGGTTCTAACCGGTTGGGGAAGCATACTCTCAAATCGCGAAGTCGGGGGAGCAAAGTTGTGGGATTCGGCGACCGGCGCACCGAAAGGGGAGCCCATGATGCACAAGGGTCCAGTCGAGGCTGTGGCGTTCAGCCCGGACGGGCGCAGCGTGGTGACCGCGAGTGAGGACAAGACCGCGCGGCTATGGAATGCGGTAACCGGCGGCCTCTAGGGAAGCCGCTGCGACATGAGGGGATGGTCAAGGCCGTCGCCTTCAATCCAGACGGGCTCACCGTGCTGACCGGAAGCAGCGACCATACCGCGCGGTTGTGGAGCGCGGAGACCGGCGCCCCACGGAGAGCCGATGCGACACGAAAACGCAGTCGAAGCTGTGGCGTTCAGCCCTACGGGCGCACCGTGCTGACCGGGAGCAGGGACTGTACCGCGCAGTTGTGGGATGCAGCGACCAGCGCACCGATGGGGGAGCCGCTTCGGCACGAAGTCGGTGTCGATGTAGTGGCTTTCAGCCCGGACGGGCGTATCGCAGCGACTGGCTGGGGAGACATACTGGAATTCGACGACATCGGCGGCGCCCGGTTGTGGGCCCTTCCCTCTCTGCTCGCAGATGCCCCGCCAGAACGGCTACGGCTGACGATCACAATGCGAACAGGACGAAACACTTCCGAGGATGGCGGAATGAGAATGCGGTTGATCGAGAATCATGACGAACTTTGGCGAGACTTGGCAACCCTCAACGGGCCGATGCTTCCATTCTCTGATATCGATCGAGAGCGGATGAATGCTTGGTATCACAGAGGATCTACGCGGGAAAGCGAGCGGGCTGAGCAATGGTTTTCGGCCGCGTTTCACTTGGGCCAACTTCTCAAGCGCACGCCGGGCGATCCCGCCCTGCTTAGGCGCTATCAGCGGGCCATGGCCGAACTAGGAAAGTGAGCGACGAAGCCGAAATGCGGCAAGTTGCTGCTCCTTGGCACCCGAGCGACTCACGACCAAGCTCTGATACCAACCGTCATTTACGATGCTCAGAATCTTCATCGCCGTAATGACAGTGCTTTCGTAACCCATGCGCAGTGCCGCAGTTCGTTTCTCCTCCAAGGTCGTCGCCGCGTGGAGTCGTTGCTTAATGTCACCCACCTGCTCCGCCACTCAGGTATCTAAAATCGGACGCATCGTCAAAGTCAGATTACCATCTTCGCCAGCGATCAGTGATTCTATTCTTCAAGCCGGCAGCCCCAAGGGGCGATCCTGGAAAACTATTCGCCAATCAAGTGTTTCATTAATCATCAGGTCGACGACTTGGCCAGCACATTGTCGCAGCTGGACCGAATGGAGATTGGCGGGGTGAATTGGCACACTCGCCATTTCCCCTTGCAGGTTTTTTAGACGATGGTCCATGGCAACCGAACGCTGTACGACGCGGCGAAACTCGCCTTGGCTACGAATTGCAGCCAGCGCACCGCCGGATCTGCCGGCAAGGTTGCGGCCAAAACCGTCAGCCAGCGTTCCCATTCTCTGGATTCATGTGGCAATAGCAGATGGGCACCACAAGCAATCAACGTCGCTATAAAGAACCAGTTGCCAGTTTCGTGCAATACTTCGTCGAGCCGAGTAAATCGGTCCACCGTGGTCTTGTGATAATTGACTTGCGCTTGATAAGTTGGTCTCGCCAATGTTCCGGCAGAGATTAAGTACGCCTCATCGAAGACCACCGTGACCAGTCCTGCGGCGCGCTCGATCGCCCGATAATGCCGGTGATCCAGGTAGCTGCCGGATTGCCATACCTTCGCCAAATGATCCGCCACTGACACTTGCTGTCCACCACCGCCGAACAAGATCAGAAACCGTGCCAGACGCAGACGTTCAGCCAAGGTCCGGTAATCAATCCACCGTTCGTGCCAACGCCAATGGCTTCCGCTCTTCGTGATCGCTAATATCCAGCCCAATGAGAATCAACTCTAAAATGGTAAAGGCCCGGGCCACAAAATGACGTTCAGAAACGTAGGGAACGAACCCAATCAGGGCGCAAGACAACAGCCGTCAGCGCCGAGCAAATAATTCATAACGAAAGAACTGCGGTACAGATTGGCATAGTAGATCGACAGCTCGTTCGCCCATGCGTAGTGCTCTAAGTATGCGGCGTTGATTTGCGGGGCGAGCCGGCGGGCGATTTCGGCCGATTCGGGCGTTTCCGATGGTTTCAAGGCAGCCTCCGCGTTTTTCCACTCTTCGTCCCAATTCTTTCGAGTGGCATCCACAAAGGGCCGAACATGAAACGGCTCCCGCCAGAATTCGAGACCTTTACGTTTTATGCGGCTAAATGCGTCGCCGCATAGTACGTCGCGAAATAGCAACCACCAGCCGAGTAGTGGATTGCCTGCCTTCTGTCGCTCGCGGAAATACTCATCTCGCAGATCGCTGGTATTTCCCAAGTGCTCGTCCGCAACATTCTCGGGGGGTGTTAACAGCCTTTTGATCTGCTTGGTGAGCCGCTCGTAATCGTCTGCCATGTTTTCTGGGCCGTCAAGTAAACGCCAGCAAGGGTCAACTAGCTTCTCCTTAGCAGTGTTGGCCCAAGGAATCCAGATGATCGGTATACCTCGCTGCCGAGCTTCAGCTACGATTTGGCCCGTGCCTCCTTGCCCCCTCGATTGCTGTCCGTCCCACAATGCGATTAGCAGATCGGATTGATCGAGCATTACACGTCCCACAGCTTCATACGACTGGCTATCGGCGCAACGTTGGCCGTTGTCGTCCGTACCCACTCTGCCGTCGAGTTCCAGGACAGCGGTGGCCTCTCCAAGCAGTTTCTCGAATTGCCGCTGGCTCGGTTCATCGCCGGCGAAGTCTTTTGCGATACTCGTCACGCTGAAACGGCAACGGGCATTGAAGCTCATAACCAAGCTTGAGAGCTTCGTCGGCGAACCATTGATCGGCGCCAGCGGCAAGTGCGGAAATCGCCCGCAGAGTGCCTCGCCGGCCGCCGCGCTGAGGATCTGGTGGGCAGTCGAAGGTCGTTTCGGAATTGGCGGCAACACCGGCAAACGTGTCGGCAATATGTTGGAGGATTGGTGGGCAGTCTTACGAAGCTGATCCACATTCGGATCCGGGCGTTTTTGGGCGTCCGGGCGATGCCCCGTAATACCGACCCGTAACACCAGCGGCGCACGCGGCGGATGGACCGACGCCGACTCGACTCGTGGTGGATTTGTGCTCATGGATGTGTATCTGGTAGAAACCGTCGTAGTAGAAACATTGCCAACGGAGGCGACCGGGGCGAAACATCTCACCATCAGTCGATCATAATACTTTAATAGCCTTGGTTGCCCTACAATCGCAGGTCCATTTCCATACTACCCTACAAGGCGAATCGGCCGCCCGGAGAAAAGGCGACGCTATTTGGCATTCGGCCTTCCGGACGGCCGATGGATCGGCCGCTGGAGTTTGGACTTTTCCCACAAATAAGCGATTCGCTGCATCTCTACGAAGCATCAACCGGAATCAGGCCGCCATGTCAAACCGGCGGCCTGACATTCAACGAAAATGCGAGGAAATCGCACGGCAGCGAGCGGTTCCCATAGCTGCCGTCTCCGCGCGTTGCTGCGAGCCTTCTTGGCCACTACCATGGAGCATTGACCGATCTTGGCGGATCGCCCGAGGGCAGCCCGATCATGAGTTCTGAAGTTTCCCCAGCTGGAGGACGTCCACAGCTACGGGTATTCGTCTCCTCTCCCGGGGATGTTGCCGAAGAGCGGCTGATCGCCAAGCGGGTTCTCGATCGGCTGGAGAAAGAATCGCGCCGGTCGTCAAGATTGAGCCGATCTTCTGGGAACACGACCCCTGCTGGCGAGCGAAACGTTCCAGACCCAGATCGTTCGCCCGTCGGAAACCGACATCGTCGTTTGTATCTTGTGGTCCCGCCTCGGCACGCGGCTGCCATCACAGTTCACGCGTCCCGACGGTTCTCGCTACGACTCGGGCACCCAGTTTGAATTTGAAGATGCTCTGCAGGGCCGGCGGCAAAAGGGTGTGCCCGACCTGCTGGTCTATCGCAAGACGGCCGATCCAGTCGTCAGTCTGAACGACATCCAAGCCGATGAACGGTTTGGGCAGTGGAAGCTCCTCAATGAATTTGTACAGCACTTCTTCCATGGCGATGACGGCACGCTGATCGCTGCGTTTCATCAATTCGACAGCGCGGCGGATTTTGAGACCCGGCTGGAAGAACATATTCGCAAGCTCATCGAGCCCGGCTGGCGGCGCTGGGCATATCGCTGGCGGACCAGCCGGCACCCATTAAGCCTTCTTGGCAGGGCTCCCCCTTCCGCGGCCTCGATGTGTTCGAGTTCGAGCACCAGGAAATCTTCTTTGGCCGGACCCAGGCTCCAGCGAGGTGATCGGGCAACTACGCCGCCAGGCCGAAGCCGGCCGAGCGTTCCTGCTGGTCCTGGGCGCCAGCGGGTGTGGCAAATCTTCGCTCGTTCGGGCCGGCGTACTGCCGCTGTTGATTCAGCCTGGCGTGATCGAAGGTGTCGGCCTGTGGCCACGAGCCATCATGCGTCCTAGCGACCGGCTCACGCTGGAGTCGTCGTAAGGAAAACCGGCCGACCTCTTCGATTGTCTGGTGGCGGCGCTTTCGGCGCCGACGCAGTACCCGAAATTGCGGCCGACGGCACGACTGCCGACAAGCTCGCAGCCGATTTGCGCGCTAACCCCGCGATTGTGGCGGCCTTGATCAAAGGGGCACTCTCGCAAGCCGCCAGCCACCTGCCCCGGGCCGAGGGCTCGCCGGTTCAACCTGCCGCCCGGCTGATTGTGGTGCTGGATCAGCTGGAAGAACTGTTCGGCCCCCAGGGCGCGCCGCTCGCGGAACAGCAGTTGTTCTTCCGGGCGATTGCCTCCCTGTCCGCCAGCGGGCATACCTGGATTTTGGCTACGCTCCGCAGCGACTTCTTTCACCGCTGCGCGAGATTCCCGAACTGTCATCATTGATGGCCGCGGGTGGCCAGTGTCCCTTGCAGCCTCCCGGTGCAACCGAGATTGGCCAGCTCATTCGCCGCCCGGCTGCAGCCGCCGGGTTGCATTTTGAGGAAGACGCGCAACACGGTGCGCGGCTTGACGACCTGTTGCGTGATGCAGCAATAAAGGGTCGCGATTCGCTTCCGTTGCTGGAGTTCACGCTCGAAGAGCTTTTTCATCAGCGACGTGGGAGCTTGCTCACGCTAACAGCGTATCGCCAGTTGGGCGGCGTCGAAGGGGCCATCGGTCGCCGTGCCGACGAGGTGTTTTCCAAGTTGCCGCCGGATGCCCAGGCCTCGTTGCCCCATGTCTTTCGGCAATTGGTTGCCATCGGCGGCGACGACGGCGAAACTGTGATGCGCCGACCGGCACCGATCGAACAATTCGACCGTATCGGTCCAAATAATGCTTCAGCTAGCGGCACTGTACCGCCCGCCGTATTGCCGCCCATGCCGGCGCGAACATTCGTCGACGCGTTCATTGCGGCGCGGCTGTTCACGGCTAAGGAACAGGCGGGCGTGCCGGTGGTTGAAGTTTCGCACGAAGCATTGCTGAGCCGGTGGAAACAAGTTGTCGACTGGCTGGAAACGGACAAGAAGTTGCTTCGCCATCGGGCCAGCGTGGAGCGGGCAGCGGCGAAGTGGCTTGCTTCGGGTCGGAAATCGGACCTGTTACTACCGCCCGGCACGCCGCTGGACGAAGGGCAGGAGCTACTGCGAGTGGAGTTTCCGATCACAGGCGTTGAACGCAACCTGGTCAATGCATCGACTGCCGAGGCTCAGCGCGGTCGGCTTGTACGTCGTTTGACTCTGACCGGTCTTGGTGCGCTTATACTACTGGCCACAGGCCTGACGATCTCCAACACTATTACAAGGCGGCATAACACCGAGTTGGTGCAGACCCAAGGAGAGCTGCAGCAAGCAAAAGATAAAATCGATCGCATTAGCTACGACGATCACATTAACCTCGCTCAACTTGAATGGAAAATGGTCGAGCCCGAAAAAGCATGCGGAATTCTCGACGTGTGTCCCTTAAATTTGCGCAGGGTGGGAGTGGGGGCACTTATACCTAGAGTTTCACCCGGAACTATCCAAGCTCGAAGGGCATACCAGTACCGTTTGTGCTGTCGCAATCAGCCCGGACGGGACACGGCTCGCCTCGGCCAGTGGAGACAACACCGTGCGGCTGTGGGACACCACGACCGGTAAGCCTATCGCGACGCTCAATGGACATACCAATTCGGTGTTTACTGTCGCGTACAGCTCTGACGGGATGCGGCTTGCCTCAACCAGCGGCGACAATACGGTGCGGTTATGGGACGCCGCTACTGGCAGGTCTGTCGCGACGATCAATGGACAAACAAATCCGTTTTGGACTGTCGCGTTCAGTCCTGACGGAAAGCGGTTCACCTCCGCCGACCAGGACAATACAGTGCGGTTGTGGGACGCCACAACCGGTAAGTCTATCGCGTTGCTCGAAGGACACACTGAGACGGTCTTAGCCGTCGCATTCAGTCCAGGTGGTACGCGGCTCGCCTCGGCCAGCGAAGATAAAACCGTGCGACTTTGGGACGTTTCTAGCGGCAAGCAGCTATCGCGGCTCGAAGGACATAGCGGCGGTGTTTTCGACGTTGCATTCAGCCCGGATGGGATGCGGCTCGTCTCGGCCAGCAATGATAAAACCGTGCGGTTGTGGGATGCCGCGACAAGTGAAACTATCGCGACGCTCGATGGAAACGACGGCGCAAATTCTACCGTCACGTTCAGCCCAGATGGGACACGCATCGCCTGGGCTAGCGTTGATAAAACCGTGCAGTTGTGGGACGTTGCTACCTGCAAACAGCTAGCGAGGCTCGAAGGACATAGCAACCGCATTGTTGACGTTGCATTCAGCCCGGACGGTTTGCGGCTCGCTTCGGCCGGCGAGGATAAGACCGTGCGACTTTGGGACGCCACGACCGGCAAGTCTCTCGCCACTCTCGAAGGACACAGCAGCAATGTTCTAGACGTTGCGTTCAGCCCGGACGGGACACGGCTCGCCTCAGCCAGCGAAGATAAAACAGTGCGACTTTGGGACACTGCGACTAGCAAGTCTCTCGCCACGCTCGAAGGACACAGCAGCAATGTTCTAGACGTTGCATTCAGCCCGGACGGGACGCGGCTCGCCTCGGCCAGCGATGATAAAACCGTGCGGTTGTGGGACGCCATGATTGCTAGGCCCATCGCGACGCTCGAAGGACATGCCGAGGGGGTTTGGGGGGTCGCGTATAGCCCAGATGGGACGCAGCTCGCCTCGGCCAGCGAAGATAAAACCGTGCGACTTTGGAACGTTGCTAACGGCAAACAACTATCGATTCTCGAAGGACATAGCGGGGGCGTTCTCGGCGTTGCATTCAGCCCGGACGGGACGCGGCTCGCCTCGGCCAGCGATGATAAAACCGTGCGGTTGTGGGACGCCATGATTGCTAGGCCCATCGCGACGCTCGAAGGACATGTTGAGGCGGTATGGGACGTCGCGTATAGCCCAGATGGGACGCAGCTCGCCTCGGCCAGCGAAGATAATACCGTGCGACTTTGGGATGCCGCGACCGGCAAGTCACGCGCCACGCTCAAAGGACACAGCAGCAGCGTTTTCGACGTTGCATTTAGCCCGGACGGGACTCGCCTCGCCTCGGCCAGCAAAGATAGAACCGTGCGGTTGTGGGACGCCGCTAACGGCAAGTGCGTCGCAACGTTTGAAGGACATATCAGCGCGGTTTTTGCCGTCGCGTTCAGTCCAGATGGGACACGTCTTGCCTCGGGCATTTATGGTGCAACCCTGTGGTTGTGGGACGTTGTGACCGGCAAGCCGCTAGCAAAGCTTGAAGGACATACCGACAAAGTTATCGGCATCGCGTTCAGTCCCGATGGTTCACGGCTGGCCTCAGCCAGCCAGGACAGGACAGTTCGGCTTTGGTTCAGTGATGACACGCCCAAGAGACAAGCCTATCGCCATCGAACATATCGCGAGAAGATCGTCGACGAGGCGATTACCAACGAGAATTGGTTCGGCGCAGCGTTTCAAACTCAGTGGCTTGCACGAGAGCATCAGGACGAAGCACCGCTCGCGTACCAGCTCGGGCTAATCCGGCTGGCTCAGGGGAAGACCGATGACTTAGCCGTCATCTTTGCCGAGATGCTCAAACGATTTGGACAAACGGACATGCCGAGTGCGGCATACGATATCGCACGGATAGCCACGCTAGCGCCACAATCGAAGATCGATCTGGCCGAGGTCGAAATAATCGCACGCCGCGCCGTCGATACAGAGCCGGAAAACGCCGCATACTCCGAAACGCTGGGCTTTGTTCTATCGCCGTGGGGAGCAAGACGCCTCGTACTACCGCCGCGCGATTGAGACGCTCGAACATGCCGTCGAGTTGAACAAGCAAGGTGGCACCGTTTAGACGCAATTCTTCCTGGCCATGTCGAATCACCAAGTCGGTAATATCCAACAGGCTAAGATGTGGTACGCGAAGGCCCTGGCGCAGATCAACCCACAAGATGGTAAGGACGACAAGAGCAACATCATTTGGCAAGATCGAATTTGTCAGCAAGTGCTATTTCATGAGGCCGAGCAATTGGTCGGCAAACTGACCGTCGAGCCAGCTAAGAAATGACGCTATGATGCACCAAAGGTTGGCGTCACGAGCGTGGCGTTCAGTCCCGACGGCCCGAGGATCGTCTCGTGAAGCACGGACGACACGCTCAAGCTGTGGGACGCGTCGCGAGGCGACGAGTGAACAATCGCACCGCGATTGCGGGGCGCAATTATCGTGGGGCTCAATCCGACAACGAATGCGCATTTGCGAGCCGCCGTTTAGAACCGCCCTTAACAGCAGTTTTTAGCGAAGTTGTCGTTAAAGATCTGCCGCGCCGCTGGCTTGCTTGCACCTGCGAGGTGGTTTGGTATATAGGTAATCAATTGCGTACTGGGTAATTCGCTCGACGCTCGCGACGTGTTGCAGATTGTTTTGTCTTCTCTAGTCGCTTGTGACAGGGGCCATTGAAATGAATAAGGTAATGATCGCGTTGGTGGTGATGAGCGCATTGGCGAACGATGTCGGCAGCGCAGCTGAACCGAAAATAGACATCCGAACAATTGAAGTTACGCAGCGCAGGCCGCCGGCGGTTGCCGGACGAACCTTCGCCGACCCGACGAAAGTCGGCCGGCCACAGTTCCGTCGAATGGCCAAAGGAAGCGGTCGACAAGCAAGGGTTTATCAACCTAAGCCATTCGCGGTTTCCGATCACGAGCCGCAAGTATCCCTGGCGAGTCCTCGGTATGGTTACCGATGGCAAAACGATGGGGACAGGGGCCTTGGTCAGTCGCAGCTTGGTGCTCACTGCGTCGCACGTTGTTACCGGTGACGACGGCAAGCTTCTGCCGGTGCGTTTCTATGCCAACACGGTGGAAGGCACGCCATTGGCTTCCGCGCGGGCCGTTCATGTGTGGCGAGGGACGAACCAGCCGCAAAAGTATGTCGAGTATGACTGGGCGATTATGCAGCTCGACACTAGCCTGGGCCAAGACCTTGGTTGGTTCGGGGTCGCCGACACCAGCAAATTCACCAATGCTGACGACTATCCTGATCCGCTTTGGGTGGCGGGTTATTCTAGCGACTATAGGGGTGGCTTTACCGCGACCGTTGACGAGACCGTGCGGGTCCGCAGGATTTTATATGGATTCCTTCTGCACGACGCCAGCGAGACGCACGGTTCATCCGGATGCCCCATGTTTCGCATGGAAACGGGAAGCGATGGGAAGTGGGAGGGCGACATTTATGGACTGAACGTAGGTGAAATTCGTAAGGCCTCCAACCAAAGTCAGTCGCTTCCCGACTACGACCCAAGTCAGCCCAACATCTCGCTTCCCAGCTCGGTGTTTTTTGATACCCTGACAGCGCTACGGCGTGCTGATTAGTCAGAATCGCGAAGTATGCGTGGATGGGCGAGCCAATGGCCTGAGACAGCGGGCAAAAGAGAATGCCGGCCGGAGCTCTTTCTGGCTACCACCGGCGGAGCAGCCAAGTTATCGGTGGCGTTATCGCCCGGCATCCCGACAGAGCGATTACCGATCGGCGGCTTGGCCACATGCGTGAAGCGAAGACGTTCTTTCATGATGCCACCAAGCACGTCGAAGCCGACGAATCGCAACAATTGCGGACGGAGTGACTGCGCCGCATAACCGTCCGCTGCGAAGCCGACGCTCTGCTGGCGTGCCGGCCACCGATCTGCACAAGTCATGACCCACACGATCCGCCGACATACGTTTGGTTCCCCTACCAGCCCCAGCGAGTTCCGTAGCCATAGTAGGGCGTGCCGTACCGGCTGCCGCCCCAGTAATGGCGATTGCCGTAGCCGCCGCCCCAACCAGAATAATTCGAGTAGTATCGGCCCGGTGCGCTATAGCTAAAGCCGCCATTGTACGAGCGGTAGCCGTTGCCGTAGGTGCCGCCGATGCTGTAGGTCTGGCCGGTGCGCGGGTTGCGGTAATAAAAGTAGCTGCTGTATTGCTGCGCGGTTGCCACGGTCGCCAGCACGAGCATCGCGGCCAGGCCGCCCAATAATCGGCCCCGGTAAGAATAAAGCTTGGTCAACATCGCCGTACCCCTTTACGAGTGCTATGCGCGGCCCCGGCGATACCCTCACCGCCGGCCAACGCATCTGTATTTCAGACGCACCTAGGGAATGTCGTGTTCCAAGATGAACGGCTTGTAATCCAGCGACCCGGGGAGCGGTCCGTTTCGTCGATTGGAATGCTATGATGACCGGCTCTTTTAAGCTGGTCCGGTTTGTTATCAGACCGCAAGACGGAACGATGCCAATTCCACGGGGAAACCAGCACCTGCCGCCCGCCGCTTGTATCGGCCAGTTCGCTACCAGACAATAAAGCCGCCTGGAATTGCGACTCGCTGTAGGGCAGCAACTGGATGAGCACCAACCACAAATACCGCGTCTTCCTCTCGGCCGTCAGCAGCGAGTTCGAGAAAGCTCGCTCCCAGGTGGCCAGTGATCTGCGATCGCACGGCCTAGAGGTCAAGGTGCAGGAGGATTTCCGGGCCGAGCCTGGGGCCGACACCATCCTGCGCCTGCTGCACGACTATATAAAAGCGTGCGATGCGGTCGTGTGCATCGTCGGTCGGCGCAGCGGGGGATCGCCGGCCGACGCAGAAGTGCGGCCGTTCACGAACCTGTTGCCCACGGAAGTCCCCGGCGCTTCCTATACGCAGTGGGAATTCTTCCTTGCCCGACATTACAAGAAGCGACTATCGCTCTATCGCGCCGGCGACGGTTACCAGCCGGACCGACCAGCGTCCGAGCATGACGACGGCAAATTGCAGGATGGATTTGTCACCTACTTGGAGCAGCAAGGGCTCTACTGCCCGCCATTCGCGACCATTGACGAGCTGGGCCGTCGCGTGCTCCGGGAAGACTGGCCGAAAGGTGGGGCGGTCGAAAAGGTCATGCCCAAGGGCCTGCGATCGTTCGATTCCAGCGATGCTAAGTTCTTCTTGCAACTGCTGCCCGGTCCGTTCGATGCAGACGGCCTGCCGGAAAGCATCCGGTTCTGGAAACACCGGATCGAAACGACCGACGAAATGCCATTTGCGGTCGGCGTGGTCTACGGGCCTTCGGGTTGCGGAAAATCATCGCTGCTCAAGGCCGGCTTGCTGCCGCGCCTCAGCAGCCGTGTGCTCTCGACCCATTTCGAGGCGACCGCCGACGACACCGAGGTGCGTCTGCTTAAGGCCCTGCGAGCACGCTGCCCCGACCTGCCAATCGAGCTGGATTTGAAAGCCTCGATCGTGGCCCTGCGATCTGGCCAAGGAATTCGACCAGGCTGCAAGCTGCTGGTCGTCATCGACCAGTTTGAGCAATGGCTGCACGCCCACCGTGGGCAGCATGATACCGAACTGGTGCAGGCGCTGCGCGAATGCGACGGCCAGCATGTGCAGGTTATGGTCACGATCCGCGATGACTTCTGGGTGCCCCTCAGTAGGTTTATGGGCGAGTTGGGAATCAAGTTGCTCGAAGGTCAGAACCTCGCCCTGGTCGATCTGTTCGACATGGTGCATGCCCGCAATGTGCTCCAAGCATTTGGCCGGGCCTACGATCGGCTACCGGAGAAGCTCACGCCCGACCACGAGGCGTTTCTCGACCAGGCCCTGCAAGGGCTGTCGCAAGACGGCCGGGTCATTTCAGTCCGGCTGAGCCTGTTCGCCCAGATGATGAAGGACAAGCCTTGGACACCGGGGACGTTCAAGGAAGTGGGGGGCACCGAAGGGATCGGCGTCACGTTTCTGGAAGAGACGTTCAGCGCCTCGACGGCCAACAAGAAATACCGCACGCACCAGAACGCCGTCATGGCCGTTTTGCGGGCCTTACTGCCCGAGCAGGGCTCCGACATCAAGGGGCAGATGCGCTCCGACGCGGAACTCCGGGGAAAATCGGGCTATCAGGACCGACCGCAAGATTTCGCCGAGCTATTACGCATTCTCGATAACGAACTGCGGTTGATTACGCCCACCGACCACGAGTCGGGCGAAGCATCTGTTGCAGCCGGACATCGTTTCTATCAGCTCACCCACGACTACCTTGTCCCGTCCCTACGCGAATGGCTGACTCGTAAACAAAAAGAGACCCGTCGCGGCCGCGCCGAATTGCTGCTGGCCGAACGGGCGGCAGCGTGGAACGCCAAACCCGAGGACCGGCTATTACCCTCAGTCTTGGAACACGTGCGCATTTGCGCACTGACGCGCCGGCAACACTGGACTGTTGGCCAGAAAAAGTTGATGCGGCGTGCCCGGCGTGTGCACTGGCAGCGTGGGGCTGCATTGGCCGTCATGGTCGCCGTGCTGACATTCGCCGGGTTTTCCATCCGCAACCGAGTGATCGAGCAGCAAAACGCCCAGCAAGCCAAGAGCCTGGTCGCCGCGATTCTGAAAGCCGACGTCGCCCAAGTGCCGGCCATCGTCCAGGAACTCGGCCCCTATCGCGCCTGGGCCGACTCTTTGTTGCGCACTGCATTCGACGACCACCCCGCCGATTCGCCCGAGCGGTTGAAAGCGGCGCTGGCCCTGTTGCCCGTCGATCCGAAGCAGGTTGATTACCTCCGCGAACGGCTGCTGGCCTCCGATCCCAGTTCGCTGCCGATCATTCGCAACGCGCTGGCCGATTACCGCGATCGCCTGAAAGAGCTGCTCTGGAAATTGCTCGACGATGCGTACAAGCCGGCTGGCGAGCGATTCAACGCCGCCTGCGCGCTGGCCACCTATGATCCGGACAATGCCGACCCGGCCGCCGGCTGGAAGAACGTGAGTACATTCGTCGCCGATCAACTGGTGGCTGCTCTGCAAAACGACCCCAGCCATTACGCGCTGACGCTGGACTTTCTGCGGCCCGTGAAAGGCCATCTGCTCGCGCCGCTGGCCGCGATCTTCCGCAACGCCGAGCGTAGCGATCTTGACCGTTCGGTGGTCACGAAGGTTCTGGCCGACTACGCATCGGGCGACGCGCCGCAACTGGCCGGCCTGGTGCTGGACGCCGATGCCCGGCAGTTCGCCGTGCTCTATCCGGTGTTGGCGAATAAAGGCAAGGAAGCCGTGGAACTTCTGAACGCCGAGCTGGCCCGCAAGCTCTCCGATGACCCCAATGACCCGCAGAGCGAAGTGTTGGCCCGGCGGCAGGCCAATGCGGCCGCCGCACTAATCCGGCTGGCGCATGCGGACCAGGTCTGGCCGCTGTTCAAGCATCCGGGCACGCTCAAGCAGTTCGGTGATCCGCGCGTTCGCAGTTACGTCGTCGATCGGCTCAGTCCGCTGGGGTGTGACCCGCAGGTGATCGTGGCCCGATTCGACAAGGAACAGGACGTCTCCGCCCGGCGGGCGTTGATCCTCACGCTGGGCCAGTTCGGCGCGGACAAGCTCCCGGAAGCGGCCCGCACGCCGCTGGTGGAGAAGTTCGCCGGGCTTTATCGTGACGACGCCGATCCGGGAATTCACGGGGCGTGCGAATGGCTGCTGCGCACCTGGGGCCAGAGCGAACGCATCGCAAAGGTCGACGAGCAACTGAAGGGCAAACCGGCGGAAAAGAAGCAGTGGTACGTCAATGGCCAGGGGCAGACGCTGGCCATCGTCAAGGGGCCGGTCGAATTCCAGATGGGCTCCCCTGTGGCGGAGCCTGATCGCGAGGGCGGGCCCACCGGCAAGATCGAGCAACTGCACGCCGTGAAGATCGACCGTTCGTTTGCCATCGCCACGCACGAGGTGACATTGGCCGAGTTTCTCAAGTTCCGCTCAGACCATTTGAAACGCAACGTCAACGAGCAATACGTCTCTCCGAACGGCAAGCTGGACCGGCGCTGCCCTGCGACCAGCGTGACGTGGTACGATGCGGCGGCTTACTGCAACTGGCTGACTGAGGAGGAGGAAAAGGCGGGCACGATCAACAAAGGGCAGCGTTGCTACGAACCGGTTTCCAACGATGGCAAAGAGGAATACGCAGAGGGGATGAAACCCGCTGACGACTATTTGCACCGCACCGGTTATCGCCTGCCGACTGAAGCGGAATGGGAGTACGCTTGCCGGGCGTTCTCGAAGTCGAGTCGGTATTACGGGCAGAACATCGACCTTTTGCCACGTTACGCCTGGTATACCAAGAACTCGCTGGACCGCTGGATGTTGCCGGTAGGTAGCTTATTGCCAAACGATCTCGGGCTGTACGACATGCAGGGTAATGCATTGGAATGGTGCGAAGACGCAGCAGCGTTGTACGAAGCGGGCGAGGATGTGGAGAATAGGGGAGCTGTGAAAGATAGCGAAGTCCGCGTTCTGCGGGGCGGGTCGTTCAGCTATCTACCAGCGTACGTCCGCTCCGCCTACCGCTACCGGTACCTGCCGACGTACCGTAACTTCTTCCTCGGTTTCCGGCCGGCGAGGACTTACCCCTGATCCCCTTTTACTCCTTTACCACCTACCCGCGCAGCGGGTCGACTCACAAAATACGGCCGACTGCCAAAATGACAGGCGAAACGTAATGGTTGCGCGTGAAGACGAGTTGGTGGTCATCACGAAGACGTATGATCTAATCCTGTGGTCGTGTCAACACACGAGCCGCTTCCCGCGCAGCCATCGCTTTGTGCTGGGCGAGCGAATCGAACGCGGGCTGTACGACTTGCTGGAGGGATTGATCCGAGCCAAGTACGCCCAGCGTGCCGAGCTGCTGGGAGAGGTCAACCTGCGGCTGGAGGTGTTGCGATTTCAAATGCGGCTGGCGAAGGATCTCCAGTGTTTGAAGACGCCAGCTACGGCCACGCCAGCAAGTCGATCGACGAGATCGGCCGCCTGGTAGGCGGCTGGCTGCGCAGAGCAGGCGGAAAGGGCAATGAAGCGAGTTGGCAATCTCTGGCCCCGGTTAATCAGTTTCCAGAATCTGCTGGCCGCAGCCACGCAGGCCCAGCGCGGCAAACGTTTCCGCCGTGCGGTCGCACGCTTCAACTTCCAACTGGAGCCGGAGCTGTTGCGATTGCAGGAAGAGTTGGCTGCAAAGACCTACCGCCCAGGAGCGCTACCGCAGCTTCCAGATTTACGAGCCGAAGATCCGCAGATCAACGCCGCCCCGTACCGCGACCGCGTCGTCCACCACGCCTTGACCCGAGTGCTAGAGCCGATCTTCGAGCGGTCGTTTATCTTCGACTCGTACGCCTGCCGTCGCCACAAGGGAACGCACGCGGCCGTCGATCGCTGTCAACAGTTTGCCCGCAAGTTATCGCTATGTGCTCAAGGCCGACATCCGCAAATTCTTTCCCTCCGTGGACCATGAAATCTTGCTGGTGCTCGTCGCCCGTAAAATCAAGGATCGCGACGTGCTGTGGCTGACGCGGCTGCTCGTGGAGCACAGCGGCGAACAGGAACCCGTGCTCGACTGGTTCCCAGGCGACGACCTCTTCACCCCGACCGAACGGCGGCGGGGCTGCCCATGGGTAATCAGACGAGCCAGTTCTTCGGGAACGTCTACCTCGACCCCTTGGACCACTTCGTCAAAGAAGAGCTGAGGATCGCCGGCTATGTCCGCTACGTCGATGATTTTCTGCTGTTCTCCGACGACAAGCAGAACTGCACTTCGCCCGTGAGAGCATCAAACGCTTTCTGGGCGCTTGAGGCTGCGTTTGCACCCGAGAAAGAGCGAGATCTTCCCGTGTCGGCCAGGGCATCCGGTTCCTCGGTTACCGTGTCTTCCCGACCCACCGACTGCTGGCCAAAGAGAACGTCTGGCGATTTCTACGTCGCGTTCGGCGAATGCAAGGCGACTTCATCGCCGGGCCGTTTCGGCAGCGGACATTCGTGCCCGCCTCATGAGCTGGGCCGGCCACGCGCGGCATGCCAACACATTTCGCTTGCGTGCCAGGTTGGCGAAAGCAATAGTGTTCAGCAGGGGCGGCGACCGTTAACCCGCGTTCTGCGGGGCGGCTACGTTCAACAATCAACCAACGAACGTCCGCTCCGCCAACCGCAACGCCAACCAGCCGACGAACCGTAACAACAACAACGGTTTCCGGCCGGCGAGCACTTTGCGTAAGCAGCTGCTTACGTTGCCAGAATCCGCAGGCGAAAGTTCTCCTGTAGAGCGTGCCTGAGTGCAAAGTCCAGGCCGTCGTCCCGCGTCGGGCGGTTCACAACCGCTCGGCCGAATGAAGATTTGGCCCGGCAGGACTGGTAGGCCGTAATTGCGGATCGAACGCCCTGCCGGGCCAATTCTCAGGTTATTGACCGACTTCCAGGGCCAGTTACGCCACGGCCAGCTCACCCTGGAACTCCGCCCACGACTCCGCCAGCTCCAGCCGTAACTGGCTGATTCTGCCGGCCGTCAGCCCGAACATCGCGGCCACCTTGCCCGTCCCCTCGCCGCGAGCAAGGGTTTGAGCGATCCGCCGTTTCCTTCGAGCCAACGACCGGAACCAGGCCGCCACGTCAATTCTGGCAGCTGCCGTCTCGGCTGGCCCAGCTTTGCGGTCCTCGACCAATGCTTCACGCCACTCACTCTCGGCGGCATCGAACTGGTCGAGCCGTTCCACGGTGATACCCTTGGTACACTGAGCGTGCCGCGAGCTGACGTCGCGGACGTTGAGCTTGCGCCGACGCACCGGCCCGCGCAAACCTGGCGAATTGCATAGCCGGCCAACGGGCTCGCGTAGGCGAGATCCTCCTTGCCGCGATCGACCAAGCGGACGAATGCACAGAACGCGTTGGCGATCGTTTCGGCGATCAGTTCGTCCTTCAGCTCGGGTTTCGCGGCACGAAAAGCATGGCGGGCCTGCTCCCGAATTTGAGGCAACATGCGTTCAAAGGCGGCGTGGGAAGTTCGCTTGGGTCGGTGCGCAATGACGATCATGGGACGATCTCCTGGAAAGGGACCGCCCGCGGGCGGTCGTTTGGGAAAACAACCGCCCCGCGACAAAGCGAGGCTGGACAAAGACGCCGCCGGGCTGGCTAGTTAGCCGCAGATGGACCCTGTCGACGCGCTATTGGCGAGAAAAAGGGTCGTCGGAGAGATAGCCGGGGGCGCTATTGGATATGCCAGGTTTTCGGCCGAAATTCAGGTGCGTGGCCGCTAGGTTAGACAGCAATTGTCCAAACGAGGGTGTATTGTGGCCGCGGGGCGGTGCTTCAATACGCCGGTAGACCCTGGTAGAGTTGAGCCCTGCACGTGAGTCCGGCGTTAGCCGCAAGGGAATAAGTCATGCAGAAGCTCGACAACTACATGAAAATCGCCGAGGCGGCCCGGTTCCTCGGTGTCAGCCAGAACACACTCCGCAAGTGGGCCGATGAGGGCCGCATCAGCGTACGGGTCAACCCGGCGAACGGTTACCGGCTGTTTCGGCACGACGAGCTGGCCGCATTCCTGAAACGGGCCGCCCGGCCGGTAGCCCGGCGACGCAAAGCCAAGTGAATAACGCCGGATAGTCGACTCGAAAACGCATCGTTCCAACGGGTTCCAACAGATTTCCGCCCCGATCTGGTCATCGTCGCATGGACAAGAAATTACTGAGCGAGACCGACATTCGCACCAAGTTCATCACGCCTGCGATCGTCGGCCCAAACGGTGATAAATGGGACGTGATGACCCAGATTCGCGAAGAGGCCTACTTCACCAAAGGCCGGGTCATTGTTCGCGGCAAGATGGTCAAGCGCGGCGAAGCCAAGAAAGCCGACTATATCCTCTATTACAAGCCGAACCTGTCCATCGCCGTCATCGAAGCCAAAGACAACAACCACTCCGTTGGCGACGGCATGCAGCAGGCACTCGAATACGCTGAGATTCTCGACGTTCCCTTCGCTTACAGTTCCAACGGCGACGCGTTCCTAGAGCACGACCGCACCGCCACCAGCGGTACCGTCACTCGCGAGATTCCCCTCGATCAGTTTCCTTCCCCAGCAGAACTGTGGGCCCGTTACTGCAAGGCCAAAGGCTATACCGCCGAGCAAGAAACCATCACCACACAGGACTACTACGACGATGGCTCGGGCAAAGCGCCCCGTTACTACCAGCTCATTGCCATCAACCGCACCGTGGACGCCATTGCGCGTGGAGACAACCGCATCCTGCTCGTGATGGCTACCGGCACGGGCAAGACCTACACGGCCTTTCAAATCATCTGGCGGCTGTGGAAGTCGGGAACCAAGAAACGCATCCTCTTCCTGGTCGATCGAAACATTCTGGCCGATCAAACCAAGACCAATGACTTCAAGCCGTTCGGCCAGGCGATGACCAAGATCACGCATCGCACCGTCGACAAGGCCTACGAGATCTACCTCTGCCTCTACCAGGCAGTCACCGGCACCGAAGAAGAGCAGAACATCTACAAGCAGTTCTCACCCGACTTCTTCGACCTCGTCGTGGTCGATGAGTGTCACCGGGGCAGCGCTGCCGATGATGCTGCCTGGCGCAAAGTCCTGGAATACTTCTCTTCGGCGACCCAGATCGGCCTGACCGCCACGCCCAAGGAGACCAAAGACGTTTCCAACATCGAATACTTCGGCGACCCCGTTTACATCTACTCACTGCGGCAGGGCATCGCCGATGGATTCCTGGCCCCGTACAAAGTGGTCCGCATCGGGCTCGACAAAGACCTCGATGGCTGGCGCCCGGAAGCCGGGCAGACCGACAAGCACGGCCAGCTCATCGAGGATCGCGAATACAACGACCGCGACTTCGACCGGAACCTGATTCTCGAAAAACGCACAGAACTCGTCGCCGCCAGAGTCACCGAGTTTCTGAAGGCTACCAACCGTTTCGACAAGACCATCATTTTTTGCGAGAACATCGACCACGCCGAGCGGATGCGGCAGGCGCTGGTCAACGCCAATCCTGACCTGGCGGCCGCCAACAGCAAATACGTCATGCGCATCACGGGCGATAACGATGAAGGTAAGGCCCAGCTCGACAATTTCATCGACCCGGAGTCGACCTATCCGGTGATCGCCTGCACCTCACGCCTCATGAGCACCGGCGTCGATGCCCAGACCTGCCATCTGATCGTGCTGGACCGCCGTATCGCCTCCATGACCGAGTTCAAGCAGATCATCGGGCGCGGCACCCGCATCAACGAGGACTACAACAAGCTCTACTTCACCATCATGGACTTCAAGCGGGCGACAGCGCTATTCGCCGATCCGGACTTCGACGGCGATCCCGTGCAAATCTATGAGCCGGGCCCTGACGACCCGCCATTACCGCCTGCCGATCCGCCGGAAGGCGGCGAAGCGGAGCCCCCTGGCGGGATCGTTGTTGACCCTCCTGGCGGGATTACGGTTGGTCCGCCCGGGCCGGTCGCCATCAAGTACTACGTGAATAACGTCGAGGTGCGCGTCGCCGTCGAGCGCGTTCAATACCTTGATGAGCATGGCAAACTCATCACCGAGTCCCTTAAGGACTACTCCCGCAAAACCGTTCGCAAGGCCTACGCTTCGCTCGATGTCTTTCTCACCGTGTGGAATGATGCCGAGAAGAAACAGGCGATCATTGAAGAGCTTGCCACCAAAGGCGTCTTCCTCGATGAACTCGCCGAGCAGGTAGGCCGTGATTACGACGCCTTCGACCTCATTTGCCACGTCGCCTTCGACCAGCCGCCGCTCACGCGGAAGGAACGCGCCGAGAAGGTCAAGAAACGGAATATCTTCGCCAAGTATGGCGACAGGGCCCGGGCCGTGCTCGACGCGCTGCTGCAAAAATATGCCGACAGCGGCATCACCAGTGTCGAGTCACTCGATATTCTCAAGGTCGATCCGCTCGTTGGGCTCGGCACCCCCGTCGAGATCATCAATTTCTTCGGCGGCAAGCCGGCTTACCTCGCCGCCATCCGCGAACTTGAAACCGCCCTTTATCAGCACGCCGCCTAACCTATGCCCAACGTCTCCAACGTCGTCAAAACCATCCAAGACATTATGCGCAAGGACGCCGGCACCTACGGCGACGCGCAGCGGCTCGAACAGCTCGGCTGGATGTTCTTCCTCAAGATCTTCGACGACCGCGAAAAGGAAGTCGAACTCCTCCGCGACAACTACAAGTCGCCACTGCCGAAGCAGCTCCGCTGGTCGACCTGGGCTACCGACGAGGAAGGAATCACCGGTGACGCGCTACTCGACTTCGTCGACAACACGCTGCTGCCAAAGCTCAAGTCGCTCTCCGGCGGTGCTGACAAGATCGCCGGCCTGATCCGCATGGCGTTCGACGACGCCAACAACTACATGAAAAATGGTACGTTGATGCGGCAGGTCGTCAACAAAATCAACGGCATCGACTTCAACGCCTCCGATGACCGGCACATGTTCGGCGACATCTATGAAAAGCTGCTGAAGGATTTGCAGTCGGCGGGTAATGCCGGCGAGTTCTACACCCCGCGTGCCGTTACGCAGTTTATCGTCGAGCAGGTGAACCCCAGGCTTGGTGAGACCATCCTCGATCCTGCGTGTGGCACGGGCGGCTTTCTTACCTGCACGATCGAGCACCTGCGTAAGCAGGCCAAGACCGAGGCCGACGAACACACCATCCAAGACTGCTTTGCCGGCATCGAGAAGAAGCACTTGCCGCACATCCTGTGCATGACCAATCTGCTGCTGCACGGCATCGACGTTCCCTCGAACGTCAGGCACGACAATACGCTGGCCCGCCCTTTACGCGACTGGGGCCCAAAGGAACGCGTCGACGTGATCGTCACCAATCCGCCCTTCGGCGGCATGGAAGAGGACGGTATCGAGTCCAACTTTCCTACCGAGTTCCGCACACGCGAGACGGCCGATCTGTTTCTCGTGCTGCTGATGAAGATCCTCAAGCCCGGCGGCCGGGCCGGGTTGGTGTTGCCCGACGGCACACTGTTTGGCGAGGGCGTGAAGACTCGCATCAAAGAGGCCCTGCTCAACGAATGCAACCTGCACACCATCGTCCGCCTGCCCAACGGCGTCTTTAATCCCTACACCGGCATCCGCACGAACCTGCTGTTCTTCACGAAGGGGCAACCCACAACAGAAATCTGGTATTACGAGCACCCCTATCCGCCCGGCGCCAAGAGCTACAACAAGGGGAAGCCGATCCGCATTGAGGAATTCGAGGGCGAGCGAGCCTGGTGGGGCAAGCCTGACAAGCAAGGAACGTACAGCAAACGGCAGGAAAACGAGCAGGCTTGGAAGGTCAACATCCGGCAGATTATCGACGACGCCCGCGCCAAAGCCCAGCCTCACTGGACTGCCGCCGAGGAAGCCACGAATGAAGCCAAGAGCCTGAGACAAGCAATCAGCGACGCCAAGGGGGAGCTGAAGCAACTCCCGGAAAAGCCATCGACTGATCGAAAGAGGCTGGAAAAGAAGCTGGCTACCTTGCAGGCCGATCTTGCGACCGCAGAGCAGAAAACGCGCTCGGAAACGCAAGTGGGCAACGCCATCTATGACGCCGCTTTCAACCTCGACCTGAAGAACCCGCACAATCCCGACACCGGGACCGGTGACGTGGATCATCTGTTGCCGGAATACGAAAAGCTCCTCGCCCAGATCACCGCTACGCGCACCGCGCTAAAACAGGAATTGCACCACGCCCTCACCGCTACAACCGGAGGCGCGGAGTGAAGCTGGAAACCTTCTTTGAAAAGTTCGACCAGCTCGCAGACACGCCCAACGCTGTGGCGAAGATGCGGGGACTGGTGCTGGAGTGGGCAGCCACCGGGAAATTGTGCCATGACGATTCGGTCAAGTGGAAAGAGGGGGTCTTGGGGGATGTGATCGAACTAATCTCGGGCCAGCACTTGCTGCCTAACGAGCACAACGAAGAAAGACGCGGTATCCCATACCTCACTGGACCTTCCGACTTCGGAGAGAAAAGCCCAATTCCAACACGCTGGACCGACCGGCCGAAAGTTACAGCCAAACCCGGTGACATCTTGATCACGGTGAAAGGATCGGGGGTCGGAAAGACCAACGTCCTTGTTGATCAGCCAACGGCAATTAGCCGTCAGCTCATGGCAATCCGGGTGACAGGTGCCGATCCGGATTTTGTGCATGTCGTTTTGAAGCGCGCCGCTGAGCACTTTCAGAACGCCAAGACTGGCATCGCAATTCCCGGTATCGGAAGGAGAGAGGTTCTTAACCTGAAAGTCGTCCTTCCACCCTTTGCCGAGCAGAAGCGGATCGTGGCGAAGGTGGATGAGTTGATGGCGTTGTGCGACCAGCTGGAGGCGCAGCAGCAGGAGCGGGAGACGCGGCATGCCTCGATCGCCCGCGCGTCGCTGGCCCGCTTTGCCGATGCGCCCACCCCGGCCAACCTCGGCTTCCTTTTCCACAAGTCCTACGATGTCAACCCCGCCGACCTCCGCAAGTCCATTCTGGCTCTTGCTGCACAAGGTCGGCTTGTTGCACAGCAGCAGTCTGAGGCAAGCAATGAACGAGATTCCGGCAGGTCGATACCGGCCGACGCAACGCCATATGCGCTTCCTTCCGGCTGGATTTGGAAACGACTTGGCGACCTTGTGGATTTCGTCGGCGGTAGCCAGCCACCAAAATCGAAGTTCGTCTATGCTCCGCAAGATGGATACATTCGACTTGTACAGATCCGCGACTTCAAATCGGATGGTAATCTAACTTTCATCCCGAAGGCATTGGCGAAACGCCCATTCAAAGAAGACGACGTGATGATCGGTCGCTATGGTCCGCCCGTTTTCCAGATCCTTCGTGGGCTATCGGGAACTTACAACGTGGCCTTAATGAAGGCGGAGCCGACATCTACGCTTCTGACGAAAGATTTTCTGTTCTACTTGCTTCAAGAACCAAGGATTCACGGCCGAGTTGTGGCAGACTCCGACCGCACCGCAGGACAATCGGGTGTGCGCAAACCGTTGCTTGAATCATTCATTGTCGGCGTTCCGCCTCGTGCCGAACAGCGTCGGATCGTGGCCAAAGTGGATCAACTGATGGTCTTGGTGGACCAGCTGGAAACGCAGCTTGCTAACTCCCGCGACACCGTGGAGAAGCTGATGGAAGCGGTAGTCGCCGAACTGACCACTCAAGCATGACCTAACCGTAGCAAAGCAATAACGTACATAGGATCCTTGAGTCATGGCAAAAGCCGAAGCGTCGGTCGAAGAACTGGTCGGCATGATTGAGCGCGGTGAGCTGCGTCTTCCCGAAATGCAGCGTCGCTACGTCTGGCGCGCGCCACGCGTGCGTGACCTGCTCGACTCGCTCTATCGAGGCTACCCCTCGGGCGCGATTCTGCTCTGGGAAACCGACGAGGTGGTGCCGCTACAGGAGATGGCGGTTACCCAGCAGTCGAACCCCTACCAGAGTACGCGACTCTTGCTCGATGGCCAACAACGACTCACCTCGCTCTCGGCGGTGATTCGCGGCGAATCCGTCAAGGTTCGTGGACGCAAGAAGCCCGTCGAATTGCTCTTCAATCTTAACCACCCCGACCACCTCGCCGTCGTAACCGAGGTAGACGAAAACGGTAGCGACGACGATGACGATGATGACCTGACCGACGACGAGGCCGATTCGAGTGAGGATGAACTGCAGAAACGCTTCGACCGCATGACCTTCGTGGTGGCGACGAAGAAGCTGGAGCAGCTGCCGCAGTGGGTGAAGGTCACTGACGTCTTCAAGACCGACAGTGATGCAGGATTCCTGAAGCGGGCCGGGGTAAACGGCTTCGACGATCCTAACTATGAGCGATACAGCCAGCGACTTGCGAGGATGCGAGGGATTCGCAAGTACATCTACCGGATGGATGTGCTAGAACGAAAGCTCTCGTACGACGAGGTTACCGAGATCTTCGTGCGCGTAAACTCGCTAGGCGCCAAGCTGCGAAGCTCTGATTTAGCACTCGCTCAGATTACCGCCAAGTGGCGCAACTCGCTCAAGACCTTCGAGGCCTTTCAACAGCAGTGCGGTAAGGCAGGTTTCGATCTGGATCTTGGTCTGTGCCTCAAGAACCTCATCGCCTTCACCACTGGACAGTCCCGATTTCTCACCGTTGGCAACTTGCGGCTTGACGCGCTGCAAGCAGGATGGACGGAAAGCTGCCGTGGCATGGAGTTCGCGCTCAATTTCCTGAAGAATAACGCGGGCATCGACAGTCCCGCGCTACTTTCGTCACCGTTCATGCTGATCGCGCTTGCCTATCACGGACACAAACGCGACTACGCATTGTCGCCCGAAGAATCGGAACGTCTACGGCTCTGGGTGCTTATTGCCAACGCAAAGGGGAGGTACTCGCGAGGATCATCCGAGACGCTCCTCGACCAAGACCTTACTACCCTCAAAAACGGAGGCGGGCGCAGGAGCTTATTGACCGTTTGCGTCAGCAGGTTGGCCGACTGGACATCGCACCGGAGGAGCTTGAGGGCCGCAACCAGCGAAGTGCTCTCTTCAAGACCATGTTTCTCGCCTTTCGGGCTGCAGGCGCAAAGGACTGGCGGTCGCAGGTCGCGATCGCCCTCGATCACTCCGGCGCTCAACACAAGTTGCAGTTCCACCACATCTTTCCCAAGGCCGTGCTGAAGGCCGGTGGCTACAGTGGCCGCGAGGCAGATGATATAGCCAACCTCTGCTTCATCGCTGGGAAGACGAATCGCCAGATTAGCGATAAGCCGCCGGGCCTGTACTTCCCACCGATGATCGAGAAGTCTGGGCCCGCCGCGTTCGAGGCTCAGTGCATACCAACGAATCCAGGGCTGCTGGGGGTCGAGAATTACAAGGCTTTTCTTCAGCAACGGCGAGCAATCGTGACGAAGCGACTGAACAAGTTCCTTGCTGGATGACCCAATCGTTGCAAACGGTGGCGTAGTTAAGCACCTAATAAGGCGGCGATACGACCATGGAATCCCTCGTTCAGCCGCTCTTCGACGGATCGATCGACATCGTGGGCGACGTTCACGGCGAAATAGAAGCCCTGCGAGAGCTACTGCGGCACTTGAGCTACGACGAGTCGGGGAGGCATCCCAACAACCGTCGCTTGGTCTTCGTCGGCGACCTGACCGACCGTGGTCCTGACAGCCCTGCCGTAGCGGACCTGGTGCAGTCGCTCGTCGAGGCCGGCCGGGCCCAGTGCGTGCTGGGCAACCATGACCTGAACATCCTGCTAGAAAAGCCGAAGCACGACAATGATTGGTTCTTCGGAAGGAAGTTTTTCGATAACGGATACCTCGTACCTCAAGTCCTCGCCGACACTGCCGTGCAGGAACGAGTGTTGGCGTTCTTTCGTACGCTGCCTTTGGCCTTGGAGCGAGAGGATGTGAGGGTCGTGCATGCCTGCTGGCTGCCGAGCATGGTTGAATTTGCACGGGCCGCAACCTCGGTTGTGGACCTCTATGACGAGCACCAGCGGATCATTGACTCCGCCCTGGCCAGAGTCCCCGGGCCGGATGATGTCTACCGGCAACTCCAACGTCAAAACTTGAACCCAGTCAAGGTGCTGACCTCGGGGCTGGAGCGTCGTGCAGAAGTTCCGGTCGAGGCGAGCGGCAAACTTCGTTTCGAGGAGCGAGTGGAGTGGTGGCACGGTTACCGCGACGCGCCGACCTGCGTCTTTGGGCACTACAGCATCGCAAATGGCGGGTTGCGAGGCGCTGGCCGGGCGTTCTGTGTCGACTATGCTGTTGCCAAACGCTGGACTGAGCGCAGAGATCGACTTCCTATATCCTGGACCAAACTGGCGGCTTTTCGACTGCCCGAACGCCGTATCGTATTTGACGACGGAACGCAGTCCACGCCGACCAGGGGTGACTGAGTCAGATCCGTGAAAGATCGGCTTCGCGGCACTTTGATCGGTCTGATCGTCGGCGACGCCCTGCGGGCAGGCGGTTGAGTTCCGGTCGCCAGGCACTGTTGAACTCGTGATCGACTACCGGGATGGCGGACCACGTGGACTGGCGCCGGACGAATGGGCCGACAAGATCCCGGCGCTCGCTCACTCACTCACATGATCTCGTGGGAGCGCGACTCGGCTTAGGAAGTATGCAAAGCGACTGCTCAAATGCTCTAAAAATGGCGTACAAAGGCACGCTCTTCTTCTTGTTGGCCCAACTTCCAATCGACGATACACCTCATCGGTTGGGAGCGTGAAATACCTCTTGAAATCAACGCCTAGCTCCGGCACGCCTTCGTTAGAAAGGTCGTATTCCGGCGCGACTTTCTCAAGGAAATGGTAGCGCTCATCCTTGTTCTGCCTAATCCTTTTCCAAATATCTGAACCACCGCAGATTGCCTTAAGCTGTTCCGCGGTCGGAATCTGGCAGAATAATACCTCCGGCAATTGAGGCTTGCCCTGCTGACGGCTGCTATGATCCTGGATCAGATCGCATGATTGTGTCAGTACCAGCGCGTAAGAGTAAGTCACCTCAACGACCTTGAGTTCTGGGTCGCCGATCGTCGATAAATCCAGTCGATACAGCACCAAATTAGACAGTATCTCTCCGTGGCAAAGGCAACCACTCGGATCCGGCGAGCGACGGTAAACCCGAACCTCGGACAATGCTCATTCCTCTAACACTGGAAACACGGGTGCAGTGTAACTTCCTGCAACGGTCGCCTTGATCGGGTTAGAAATATGCTGCAAAGGAAGAGCAGCCTGACCTCGATAAAACTCAAACATGTCCGCGAGCACTTCAACTGCCTCGGAAAACGCACCGTCCGGCAGACGTTGAACCAACGTATGGCAAAGCAGGCGACAGGCTGTCATCTCGTCAATCTCCATCGCCCCCCCTTCGGATGGAACGCAAACATCGAAAAACGCCGCTGCGCCGTTCTCCTGCTCGCATACGGGGAACCGATACCAAATCGTCGGCTGCGTCCAATTAAATTCGTCGTCGAAGTCAAGACGGCGTGGGTCGCATGGCACAATGAAGTTGGTCCTTGATGCACCACCGGAAAAATAGCCCGGCTTGGTGGTGAAGCGTGTCGAGGCAAGGGAGGACATCGGTGATTTCCTTTCGCACGTCATTAAATACGTGTGCGTCGATTATAAAAGCCGGCTCTTTGCTGGGCTGGTGTATTCCCAGGGCAAACGTAGCGGCGATCTTCCCGTTAATAGCTGGCAACTGAATAACGCACGTAGCCTGTATCGCCTCTACTCGCTCCGCCGTACTCGTCACGGCCAGCGGGCCGAGAATCCAAGGTTGCACGAGATCAGACCAGCGTACATCGTTGCTCAGGCCGAGTGGCTCGCGGCGAATAGAGTTCTTGTACCGCACGCATACATGATTAAAAAACGAGGGATGATACGTGCCCGCAAACGATTCGAGCGCCTTCGCAAGTCGCGAGCGAAAGCCCTCCCAGCGCTCGTAGCGTCGCGTTACTAGAGAGAGTTGGTCTTTGCTTAGCACCAACGCGCTCATTCGATCGTCAGATGAGAAGGCGTATGTTTTTCCCGTGACGAGCGAAAAATCGCGCTCGAACGCCTGGGCAACGCCCGTAGGAACTCCTGGCGGAAGTTTGACAGGCGATTTCACCTCGAAATAGGGAAATTCTTCGCGTATTTGCTCTTGGAAGGTCGCCGGAGTCGATGCCTCAATCGAAAGGATTGGGGGAAACCGAATCTGGGATTTCACTTCCTCAAGCGTATTGCGCTCGTAGACAACTCGATCAGTTTCCGGAAATGCCACCTGCAATGACCCTGTGAAACACCCCCCGCGGGCAGACCTTCAGTTCCTAATGGGGGCTCCCTCATAATTGTAGTCAAAACCGCCGGCTGCTGCCATTGGAACCTCGTCATGACCTATTCTGCCGAGAGTCCCGGACTTCAGCGGCACGTCCCGCGCTGCGTTTGCATGGCTGGCCTGGGCACCTTCCCCGGGGCCGGAGCGGGCCGCTTGTCCACCGTCAAAACGTAGCTTACTGTAATGCCGCAATATGCGGGTTCTGGCTCTTGGCATAGTCGCTGGCGTAGATTGCAGCAGGACGCCCTTCAACCCCCTGAACCGCACCGTATCGTGCTATTTGATGTCGCCTTCGTGGAGCAGTTAGCGCAACCTCGCACAACACGGCCGGGTGGGCAAACTGAAGTTCACCAGCCCGGCATGCTGAAGCCCACGTGGTGAAGCAAGCCGGCTAACCCGGCCGGCTGGTTGAAGGGGCGGCGTCACGGGCGATACAACGATGATGTTCCGGGGCATCGGCCCCCAGAACCCAGTGTTTTCGGCCCGGAGCCCTGAAATCGACCTCGTAGGAGGCCGTTTGACGCCGCGGCAGGGTTGCAGGAATTCCGACTCGTCCGGCCGGTCAAGCCGGCTACGGACCTCCTAGGAGTTCAGCGACACTTTGGATGCGTTGGCGCTGGGGGCGGCAAGGGGGGCCTAATGGACGGGGTGGCGGGTTCGGGGCTGGCCCAGCCGGGCTCCATTACCGCCGTGTTGATGCGGGTCGTGGTCAGTGCCGACATGGAATTCATGGCTACCGGCGACGACGAGATGGTCACCAGTGCCCTTTGGATCGAGAGCCGGTGCTCGGGCGATCTGGCTGGCGGTGATCGAGCGGCCTGGGGTCTATGGGCACAGGCGGGAGATCGCTGGGCGGGGCGGAATCCCGAGCCTAACGTGCCGCCTTTAGCCAACTTCTCATGCCGACGACGTGCCCGGGTAGAGAATGGCATTCATGGCAAATAGAAGACCTTCCGAGAGCTCACCGAGTTCGGTCCACGTGACCGAGAGTGATGTTGGCCCCTGTTTCTTCTTTGGGTCGAAGTCCGTGAAAACAAACCGCTCATTTTCAGCCACTAAGTGTGCATGGCTGATTGCATTACGAATCAGGCGCAGTACATCTCGGGGGTGCTCGACCGGGCGCGGCCCGGTAACCGTCCTGAGCACCGGAGAGAAGTCGAAAACTCTCTGCAATCCGGCTATCACGTCCGCCTCGCGACTGTCGACCTTCGCACGTTCCCAGAGCCAGACAAGGCAGACATAAGCGAATGGAATGAACGTTCCTTGGTTAAGCATCGAGATCGGTGGCAGCAGACCATCATGATCGAATCGGGCGGTTACCATTGCTGCAACTTCTTTAGACGATTTGCGGGCGTCATTAAAGTCTGCCAGCAGGTGAACATTGGTCAGTGCAAGTTTGGCGATGTGAAATGCGTCACGGGCCTGTTAAAGTTCATCGTCGATCATGGCGTTGTCCTCGGCCTCGTAGACGATGAAGCCGGAATGACCCTCGGGTGACAAGATACGGCTGTTTTCTACGACCGCATTTACCACTATGTAGCCGTGCCGGTAGTCTACCGGATTCGATCCGGTAGATACCGCGTTTTCCCGAGAGATCTGGACATTCCTCGCAACTGTTTGCAAACGACTATCGGCACGCTAAAATGTGGAAAATCCCCGAGGAATCTTGAGGTTTTGAAGTCCAGCCCGGCTCGATTGTGGATCTGGGGGTCGTGGGTTCAAGTCCCATTAGCCACCCTTCAAGAAGAAGCCCGGAATCCGACAGAGCAAGGGATCCCGGGCCTTTTTCGTGCGCGGATTGATCATTTACCCTGCGCGCGAACTTCAGCGGCCCGGGCGCGGATCTGATCCGCGGTCATTCCGTTCAACTGCACGAACGCCTGATCGGCGTGCCCTGGCAGGGCATCGATCGCCTTGCCGGCTTTATCCAGGTTCGCGTCGCCCGTGCTGGCAATAATGCAGTCGACGCAGAACTTGTCAAAGTCAGCTTCGGAAAGGCCAGCCGCCAATCGGTGAATACTTCCTTGCGGATCCGTGGCGTCGAACGTCGGTGGCGAAATGTCCTGGGAGCCCGAGCACCCAGCGAGTAGGGCCAGAACGATGGCAAGTTTTTTCATGCAGACGTTCGATCTTTCAAATGGGTGAGGCCGGTCGTTCGGCCAGTGCCGACTATTTCGCGATTGCGCTGGATGCTCGGCGAGCAAAGATCGCCGCTTCGCATTTCGCTCCGCCGTGGTAGGGCGCTTTCGTGTGCTCGATTTCATCCTCAGTGGCATCATGCGCCTGATCATTTTCATCGCCGGCCGGCCGCTCGTACGTGCGGTTGTATGGAGCATCGGGCGAAGTTTCCACCTTCTCGGCGCAGCCATCTTCAGTTTCGGCAATGCGATCTTCGTCGCTTCGAATTTCAGTAGGATTTGGAATCTGCTTCTTCATGGTAATTCTCCTTGTCGAGGGAATGCCTTGCACCATGAATCTCAGGGTAGCAAATGCGGTGCCTATCCGTGGCTTTTGCAGACTTCCATCTCAACCATCCCGCGGAACTTGGCCACGGCCGCCGCGACAAAGCTCAAACGGAAGCCGCTCACGGCAACCAGCAAGCCGTTGATGACGATGGTGCTGCCGGCCGTGGCGCATGGCGGCGAATGCAGGGGCGATCCGCGGATGGCCTGAAGATCGCCGAGGATGAATCGCGGCGCGGGGCATGGAGAACGCGTTTCACCGTTGAGCTCGGGCGAGATTGCGTCAGCGAGGCGAATCTCTCAGGGGCCAAACCCGCTCAGATCACTTGACGGTGTAATACCGCGTGGTTGCATGCATTAAGTTTCGTACCGGATGACCGGGGACGTACCCTTGATATGGATACGCGTAGGGCGCACGCCAGTTCATCGTGGACGAACCTTTGAAATAGCTCAGCCTGCCCATGGGGGGCGCAATTTGATTGGTAGCGGAAGGTACGACCTGCACTCCGCCCGGCACGTAAACGGCCAGGGGCCGCCACGCCCACGCTTTGGACGAAGCCAACAGCAACACGGACAGAGCGAGCATGAATTTCTTCATAACCTGGGCCCAGCGCGAAAAAAAGGAAAGCCAGCATGCCCCACGGCACATAACGAAAGTTGCGTCGGCGGCGTTCCAGAGACCACCCCTCATCCATTGATCGGCATTCGGCTGCTGCAACACGCAACGCGCCGCGTCGATCACTCGGCAATGCGGCGCCCGGCGATAGCACCGGTAGCCCTGCCGGTTTTCGGCGGCCACTGGCGTCTGTGCGTGATCGCGGCTGCTGGCAAACGCCGAGCGTCGCCGGATTTGCTTGGCTTGCACAAACTCGCCACTGTCCAATCGCACCAGGCCGCAGATGGAATCCGATGGCGGCCGGCTGTCGCCCGATCGGTTTCAATTGTACGGCTTATTCGTGTGGGTACGGGAGGCGGGCGTGGATGGTCGGATAAGTTTTCGTGAGAATCGCGCAAAACCCACGGCCTGCGTCTTTTACGCGGGAAACGTGCCGGGGGGGAGGATAGGATAATGACCAACGCCCAACGCGTGCGGGGCGATGCGATTTCTTCTTCCTGACCTGGTTCATTGTGGCACGATGCCCGAGATGCTCTGGAGACTCATCTTGTCATTCTTCTCCCGCTTTTTTTCCTGGCTCGATCAGGCATTCCGTTCGGCGCGGAAGCGCAGCCGCCCGGTGCGCTCGCGAACGGAGCATACGACTCGGCTCGAGTTGCAGTCGCTGGAGACGCGGCTGGCGCTGAGCGCATACTCGGTCACGAACACCAGCGCCAGCGCCGCGGTCGTCGGCAGTCTGGGCTATGAAATCGCGGCCGCCGTCACTGCCAACGACCCGGCCGCCATGATCACGTTCAGCGGCGTGCCGAGCGACTCGACGATCGCGCTCGCCAGCGGCAGCGCGAACGCAGCCGCCGCCGAGTATGGCCCGACCGCGTACTTCATCAACGGCGCCAGCGGCACCAACATCACCATCAACGGTGCGGGTGCGCCGGGGTAGTGATCGACGGCGGCGGCGCCGTGCGGCAGTTCGTCGTGACCGCAAGCGACTCGCTGACGCTCGAAAACCTGACTCTACAAAACGGTAATGGCGAGAACGGCGGTCCCGGCTATGGCGGCGCCATCTTCAACCATGGGACTCTAGCGTTGAACAACTCGACGGTCTCGGCGAATATCGCCTACGACGGCGGAGGCATCTACAACGGCGACGGGACGATGACAATTAGCGCCTCGACGATCTCAGAGAATTTCGGCGGCAGCGGCGGCGGTATTTGGAACGACAACGGAATGCTGACGGTTAGTAACTCCAGGATCTCGGCAAATACAGCCTACGCTGGCGGCGGTATCGACAACGCTGGCGGCACGGCAATGGTGAGCGGCTCCATAATCTCAGGGAATACCGTGCTCGCTGAGTTCCGCGGCGACGCCGGCGGCGGCGTCTGGAATATTTCCGGGACTATGACGGTGAGCAACTCTACTATTTCAGGAAACTCGGCCCCGTCAGGCGGCGGTATCGAAAACGATGCCGGCATGATAACAGTCAGCGCCTCGACGATCTCGGCGAATATCACGCCCGGCACCAGTGGTGGTGGCATCTACAACAACATTAATGGCACTGTAACAGTGAGCAACTCCACGATCTCTGGGAATACCGCCTACTATGGCGGCGGCATCTACAACAACGTCGAGGGCACTGTCGCAGTCAGCAGCTCCGCGATCTCGGGAAATTCCGCGGGGGATGGGGGCGGCATCTACAGCGGCGGCACACTCACGCTGGTGAGCACGATCGTGGCCCGTAATACCGCCTCGCTCTATCCAGATATTGTTAGCGCCACGCTCTCCGGCGGTAACAATCTCATTGGCGATGGCACCGGCGAGTCTGGTCTGACAAACGGCATCGACGGCAACCAGGTCGGTACAGCCGCCAACCCGATCAATCCGCTGCTCGGGTGCTGGCCAACAATGGCGGGCCGACTCAGACCATGGCGCTGCTGGCCGGCAGCCCGGCCATCAGCGCCGGCGGTGCGCTGACCACGCTCAGTTCGGCGATCAGTAGTAGCGCGACAACCATTCCGGTCGGCCTGGCCTCGGCGATCGCCAGCACGCCGGGCAGTTACGTGATTGAGATCGACGGCGAGCAGATGCTGGTGACGAACGTGAATCTCACGACCAACACGCTCACTGTCGTGCGCGGCTACAACGGCACCACGGCCGCCAGCCACAATGCCGGCGCCGGCGTGTATCTGCCCTTTGACCAACGAGGTGTTGGCCGGCTGGTTCCGCCCGATATTGGTGCCTATCAGTACTCCGTTCCGAAGTTGGTGGTATCAGCGTCCCCGACGAGTCTCTCGGCTGGTGGCACGACCAGCGTTACCATTACGGCTGAGAATCAGGACAACACGGTTCTCACCAACTTCAGCGACTCCGTGACGCTCTCCGACAGCTTGGGGGCGCAGCTTCTCGGCCGTATCATTCACCGGCGGCGTGGCCACGGTCACGGCCACGCTGGACACGCTTGGCTCGCAAACGATTACCGCCACCGATCCGACGGCTTCGATCTCCGGCACTAGCGGCCCGATCACCGTCGTCGCGGTTCCGGTGCAGGTTGCGGTGCCGGATGGCGGATTCGAAAGCCCCGCGGTGGGCACATCGGCTTACGCATACGATCCGTCGGGCTCCCCCTGGACGTTCAGCGGCTATGCGGGCGTGACGGGCAACGCCAGCGCCTTCACGGCCGAGAATCCGAGCGCGCCGCAGGGGAGCCAGGTGGCCTTCATTCAGATCACCGGCTCGGTGAGCCAATCACTCACCCTGCGCCGGGCGTCTACGACGTGAGCCTGCTGGCTGCGCAGCGCGGCATCGGCTCTTCGAACCAAACGATCCAGGTGCTCGTCGACAGCCAACTCATCAGCAGCATTACACCCAGCGGCACGACTTACACCCCCTACACCAGCGCCGACTTCGTCGTTGGCGCCGGGGCAACCACACGCTGACCTTCTTGGGCCTCAATCCGCTGGGCGGCGACAATACGGCCTTCATCGATCAGGTTGCCGTGCAGAACATCACCGCCAATCAGCCGATCGATCCGGGATTCGAAAGCCCCGCGGTGGGCACATCGGCTTACGCATACGATCCGTCGGGTTCGCCCTGGACGTTCAGCGGTTATGCGGGCGTGACCGGCAACGGCAGCGCCTTCACGGCCGGCAATCCCAACGCGCCGCAAGGGAGCCAGGCCGCGTTCATTCAGATGACCGGTTCGGTCAGCCAATCGGTGGCGCTGGCGGCTGGCACGTATTCGATCTCGCTCGATGCGGCCCAACGCGCCATCGGTTCATCGAATCAGACAATCGAGGTGCTGATCGACAACGTGCCCCTCGGCAGCTTCACGCCCGGCAGCACGAATTACGCGCTGTTCACAACCACGATTTTCTATGAGCCGGCCGGCGTGCATACGATTGAGATCCTGGGGCTCGATCCACACGGCGGCGACAACACGGCTTTGATCGACCAGGTGTCGGTCGTGGCTGCTCAGGCGAATCAGCCGGCGGATCCGGGATTCGAAAACCCCTTGGTCGGTGCATACGCTTTTCAGTACGACCCGTCGGGCTCGCCCTGGACGTTCAGCGGCGATGCGGGCATAACCGGCAACGGCAGCGGCTTCACGGCCAATAATCCCAACGCGCCGGAAGGGAGCCAGGCGGCGTTCATTCAAATGACCGGTTCGGCCAGCCAGTTGGTCACGCTCTCCGGCGGCAGCTACGCGATTTCGCTCGACGCGGCCCAACGCGCCATTGGATCTTCGAACCAGACGATCGAGGTGCTGATCGACGATGCACTCGTCGGCACCATCACGCCCAGCAGCATCAACTACTCGCTGCACACGACGGCGACGTTCTACGAGCCGGCCGGTGCGCATACGATCGAGATTCTGGGGCTCGACCCGCTCGGGGGCGACAACACGGCCCTGGTCGACGCGGTGTCGATCATCACCGTGCAGGCGAACCAGCCGATTGATCCGGGCTTCGAAACGCCGGCGCTGGGGCCGTCAGCCTATGAGTACGATCCGGCGAATTCGCCTTGGACGTTCAGCGGATACGCGGGCCTGACGGGCAACGCCAGCACCTTCACGGCCGCCAACCCCAATGCGCCGCAGGGGAGCCAGGTGGCCTTCATCCAGATGACGGGCTCGGTGAGCCAATCGTTCGTCATCGCCCCGGGGATCTACGATGTGAACCTGCTGGCCGCCGAGCGCGGCGACGTCGCTCAGCCGGGCCAGACCATCCAGGTGCTCGTCGATGGGCAGGTCGTCAGCGACATCACTCCCAGCGGCACCAGCTATGCTTCTTACACCAGCGGCAGCTTCGTCATTGGCGCCGGCGGCACTCACACGCTGACGTTCTTGGGGCTCGATCCGTTCGGTGGCGACAACACGGCTTTCATCGACGACGTCTCCGTTCTGAACGTCACGGCCAACCAGCCGCTCGACGCGGGATTTGAAAGCCCCTTCGTGGGGCCATCGGCCTACCAGTACAACGCGACGGGTTCAGCGTGGACGTTTAGCGGCGATGCAGGCGTGGCCGGCAACGGCAGCGGCTTCACGGCCAGCAATCCAAACGCGCCGCAAGGAAGCCAAGTGGCCTTCATTCAAATCACCGGTTCCGCGAGCCAATCAGTTACGCTCTCGGCCGGCACGTATTCGATCTCGCTCGACGCGGCCCAGCGCCATCGGCTCTTCGAATCAGACGATCGAGGTGCTGGTCGACGGCGTGGCCGTCAGCAGCATCACGCCTGCCAGCATCAACTACTCGCTGTACACGACGGCGACGTTCACCGTAGCAGCCGGCGTGCACGCGATTGAGATCCTGGGGCTCGACCCACACGGCGGCGACAACACGGCCTTCATCGACCAGGTGTCGATCGTGGCTGCCGTTGCCAATCAGCCGCTCAATTCGGGATTCGAAAGCCCCTTTGTGGGCTCGTCGGCCTACGCCTACGATCCGGCCGGCTCGTCCTGGGCGTTCGGTGGAGACGCGGGCGTAACCGGCAACGGCAGCGCCTTCACGGCCGGCGGAGCGAACGCGCCGCAAGGGAGCCAGGCGGCGTTCATTCAAGCCACCGGCTCGCTGAGCCAGTCCGTGACGCTGGCCGGCGGCACCTATTCGCTGTCGCTGGATGCGGCCCAGCGTGCCAACGTCCCTCAGGCAGGCCAAACGATCGAGGTGTTGGTCGACAACCAACTGGTCAGCACCATCACGCCGACGAGTTCGAATTACGCCGAGTACAGCACGGCGGCCTTCACCGTGACGGCCGGAGCGCACACGATCGAGCTGCTCGGCCTCGATCCGCACGGCGGCGACAATACGTCCTTCATCGACCAGGTGTTTTTGAACTGGATGTAGAAACCACTCGGCCAACCTCAAAACGGCAAGCCGCCACCGGTTTGGCTTCCGCAGGCCGAGCCACAAAGCAGGTCGTCAATCAATCCCTGCATGCGCGAGGCGCTGCCGATGATGGGCGCGGGATCGGACGCCTCGGGATCGCTGCGCAAATGATCCTGCAATTGGTTTGCAGCCTGGACCAGGCGTCCGGCAAGTATCGTCAAGGGCGCGACCCCGTCCGATCGGGCTTCCGACGTCTGCTCCGGCAGGAGTTTCGAGGCTTGCATTCCCCAGGGGTTTTCCAGGAACCAGCGCACCAGCGAGGCGCGGCTGATCAACCCGCACGGCTTGCCTTCGGCCGCGATGACCACGCTCCGCATGGAAGCGCGCGTGAGAAAATTGAGAACGTGCAGCAGCGGCGCCGTGTCCTTGTAGACAATGACGTTGGACCGCATGACCTCGCCCACGCGGCGGTGCGGCGCCTCGGCGCTGTGGGCGATACACAGCACGTCTTTTTCCGAGATGATGCCGAGCAAGTCGCCCTGTTCGTCGGTCACGGGAACGGACGAGATACGGTAGTTCAAGAAATAAGCCGCGGCCCGCGCGATCGACCAGTCGTGCGCAGGCAGTGGATCAGCGGAACCATGGCATCGTGCCAGGATCCCGTCCAAGCAGGAGCCGGTTGCCGAGATGCCGTTCTGGCCCATCCCGCCGCCATCGATCAACGATCGTACGGAAACGACCCGGTCGCGCCCTTGTTCCTTGGCCTCGAGCAGGCACTGGTCCACGAGCACCAGGAGTTCGTCCTTGTCTTCCATCTCGGCGAGCATCTCGGTCACGCCCAGGCTGACGGTTACCTGGATTCGGGCCTCGCCGAAGGGAATGATCGTTTCAGCGACGCGGCGGCGGAGTCGTTCAGCCCAGGCGGTTGCCGACACTTCGTCGGTTTCCGGCAGCAGCACGACAAACTCCTCGCCACCATACCGGCACAGAACGTCGCTCTTTCGAGACAGTTGCTTCAGGAGATTCGCTACGGTCCGAATCACTTCGTCGCCGGCAGCGTGTCCGTAGGTGTCGTTCACCCGCTTGAAGAAATCGATGTCGAGCATCACCACCGAGAGCGGCAAGCGATACCGACGGGAGCGAGCGCATTCCTTCGACAGAAACTCGCCCAGCGCCGGCGCGTGGAGAGTTCGGTGAGAGAGTCCTGGGCCACGAGTTGTGACAATCGCGATTCCAGGCGGAGCACCCGTGCGCCTGCACCGAGCCGCGCCGTCAACTCGTGCCGATTGAGCGGCTTGGTGAGAAAGTCGTCGGCGCCGGCGTCCATGGCCGCCACCAAATCGTCGATTTCGGATCGAGCCGTCAGGAAGATGATGTACAGGTAGCCGGCCAGCTCCAGGGTTCGAGCGCGGCGGCAAAGTTCCAGCCCGTTCATTTCGGGCATCTCCCAGTCCACGATGAAATAGGACGGTTGATGCAGTTCGACGAGTTCCAACGCCTGCCGGCCATTGCTGGCCGCATAGACCTCGTACCCATCGGCGGCCAGATGAGTTTTAAGGATGCGCAGCATGATCGGATCGTCGTCGGCGATCACAATCTTGTTGAGAAGTGTTTGCATGGCGACGAAGTCTGCCGCTATTTGGCTTTGTGGAGGACATTCAAAGGGCGAGACCCATTCCCCATCATGGGACGTTAAAGTGTACGTCGTAGTCGAAGCGCAGCGTGCGGAACTGATCGCTCGGGTGGATTGCCTGGTTTCCAGAGCGAATCGCGGCTCGTTGCCGCGACCATTTGACACCCCCGCATGGGATTCGCTCGGGAATCAGGGGGGCTTAAGCATCGGAATCATGCGCGGCAGTTCACCGTGGCCCGCAGATTCCTCGCAGGCAAACCCCCTGGGTTGGGAGCGATGGAAAAGCGCGGCCGCGGGGACGCGCGATCAGAACTGGGACCGCGTCAAGCGGTTCTGGGGCCCGAAGCGGCGATTGAACGACAGGCGGAACTCGCTGCCGAACTGCTTGTCGCTGCCGCTGCCCAGCGGCGTGGTGTAGCCCAGCAGTAGCGAACTCAGGGGGCCCAATTGCACGTTCATGCCTGCGGTCAGGTTTAGCAACTGGAAATGGTAGTTGGGGCTGCCGACGGTCACGGACTGCAAGGGCGGGGCACTTGGATAAAAATTGACAGTGCCGGCTGTCAAGGCGTTGGAATTGCTGATGGATTGCCACTGGTGCCATTCGAAGATCGGCGCTATGCCGGTGATGTACCGTGCGCCTGGGTTGCGGTAGGCCCAATAACCGGTGGCGATGCTGAAGTTCAACAGTGTTTGGTTGTTCAAGGTGCCGATGAACTGGGGCGGAAGGTTGAATGTCTGCACGTTGACCGGAGTTCCGCCGCTGGCGACGTCGACGGTCAGCAGGGATTGCATGTAGAAGCGGTCGTTGGGAGTCCACAGATAGGCCAGGTACGGCTGGAAATCCACGGCCCGGTTCTGGAACTGCAACTGCGTGGGCACGATCGCGGTGGGAAAATTGAGCAGCGTGACGTCGCTGGCCGTGGGGAGCGTCAGCGCCACGCCGCCGGCAATCGCCAGGGAGTCGGTTCGCCAGAGCAACGTCTTGAACGATAGAAACAGGTCACCGAATTGACCTTGATGGAAATTGTTCGGCCCCGTCAGCGAGATGTTGTTGTTCAGCGAGTTGGCGACCGGCATGCGCATCTCGATCGACGACCAGCCGCCAAAGAACGTCTTCTCGAAGGCCGGCGCGTAGCGCGTGACCGAGTCGCTATAGCCGCCCGCCAGGGGCACGTCGTTGTAATAGTTGTAATCGAAGAACAGTCGGTCGCGAGGCATCGGGCTGAAGTTGTCGGCCAGCATCGTTCGCCCCGAGACGTTGAGCGAACCGCTGCTGCTGGCTGAACCAGGCGGGTCGATCGTGCGCAGATTGACCGTGACGTTCATCCCGCCGAAGGCATCGCCGATCATGAACGGCGCCGTGACTTGCGAGGTGCTGGCGCTGCCGATTGAACTGGACAGGAAATTCGACGGAGCCACCGGCGGCGGGGCGGCTGGCTCGGGAACGGCCGGAGGTGCGACGAGCGGCGGCGCGGGCGGCTGCCCCACGGCTGGCGCTTGGGCAACTTCGTTGCCGACGTAAGCCGGATATTCGTCGATCGGCGGCTGTCTTGGTCGGGCGAATACCTGCTCGACGTCAGCCTCGCTCCCATCCGCTGCACCCGGCGGGGCAGCAAGTAATGCAGACTGGAGCGAAAAGATGGCCGAGAGAATTGCCGGTAGACCCGTCCGCCATGTGCGCAGGGAGCGGGCGCCTGGACGCCTGGCACCAGAATCTTGCTGCGAGCGGGTCATGCACGGGTTCCGTGTTTGCCGGCGTCAAACTCTTGGAGGATGCCGCAAGCCGCGGCGGTGATCTGCCGCCCGGTCAGGCAGGAAGGCCAGGTGTGCCTTTGCGGTTGGGCAAGCTCTTCGGATTGCTCATGCTATGCCGCCGCCGCGTAGTCCGCGGTGATTCCCGACGTAGCTTCCAAAGCGCCATCGGCTTTACGTCGCGGTTTCTTGCTTGCAGCGCGAGTTATTCCTGCCAGGCCATTGGCGGGAAACACCAGCCCGACGCGCCAGCGAGGGATTTTGCGGGAGTTGCTGATTACACTCGCTCGCAAGCACGGCGGGCGAGTGTTTGCAGGCGGAAACCGAAATCGTCCTGGCTGCCGTTACGGATTTGCCGTGCTGAGTGGTTGCCGGCCAAAGACAGGGCAACCAGGCGGCGGAGAGAAATCAGAACTGGGGACGAGTCAACCGGTTTTGAGGACCGAATCGGCGATTGAACAACACCCGGAACTCGCCGGAGAATTCCTTGTCGGTGCCGCCGCCCAGCGGAGTGGTATAACCGACGAGCAAGGAGCTGAGTGGTCCCATTTGCACGTTGACGCCCGTCGTGCAATTGAGCAACTGGAATACGTAGCCGGTCTGGCCCACGGTCACTACGTCGCCGCGGGCCGAGGTGGCGCCGACCACGTTCGATCCGCTGATGGTTTGCGATTGGTGCAGTTCAAAAATGGGGGATACCGCCGTAACGTAGCGATTGCACGGATTGCGATAGATCCAATACCCGGCCGAGAAACTGAAATTGAAGTAGGTCTGGTTGTTCAGGCGGCCGAGATACTGCGGCGCCACGCCGTTGAAATCCAAGGTGACCGGGCTGCCGTTGGTGGCAAATTCAGTGGTCACCAGACTCTGCATGTAGAACCGGTCGTTCGGAGTCCACAAGTAGGACAGGAAGGGTTGCAGGTACACGGACCGGTTCTGAATCTGTAATTGATTGAGCGCAACGGCCGGATAGTTGACCAGCGTGATGCTGTTGGCCGTGGGCAGCGAGAGCGACATGCCGCCGGAGACCGCCAGCGTATCGGTTTGCACCAGCAAGGTCTTGAGCGAGACGAACAGGTCGCCGAATTCGCCCTGATGGGTGTTGTTCAGGCTCACGCCCGAGATCGTCGTGTTGAGCGTTTGCGCAATGGGCATGCGCACTTCGATCGAAGCCCAACGATCGAAGAACGTTTTTTCGAAGCCCGGCGAATAGCGATTCAGATCGGAGACGGTCGTGCCCGTGACCAGCGGCACATTTTGGAAATCGTTGTAATCGAAGAACACGCGATCGCGCGGCATAGGGCTGAAATTCTCGACCAGCTTCACGCGACCCGTCACGTTGAGCGAACCGCCCACGGGCCCCAACGTCGCCTGTCCCGGCAGTCCGTTAATGAGCACGCTGTTGCCGCCAAAGGCGTCGCCGATCATGAATGGAGCCGTGCTTTGCGCGGTGCTGGCGGCGCCGATCGAACTCGACAGAAAGTTGGCCGGCGGCGTCATCGCAGGCGTGGCTGGCGACTGCGCGGCGCCGGAGCGACGTCGGCAGCCGGCGGCGCCGGGGCTGCGTCCGGTGGTGTGGGCGGAGGAGGCGCTTGCACGACTTCGTCGCTCGCCAGAACCACGCCTTCGTCCATCGGCGACGCGTAGGGGCGGCCGTGCCGAGGCTTCGCCATGGGCAGCACTTCGTCCTGCTCAGGAAAGGTCGCCAAAACGGTTTGAGGCTGAAGGAGGCTGAATGCCGGCTCCTCGGTGTCGTCGTCGGGCGGCGCAGCCAGCAATGCGGTTGGCAGCGCCACGGCCCCGACCAGAATCGCTATCGCCAACCATCGACCGCGGCAGCGGATTGAAGCGGCGACGGGAAGAACGCTGCTAAGTTGGTGTGCCGAACCGGTCACGTGCGAGCCCCGATGGTTTGCTAGGAGAACCAGCGCTACTGCAAATGCCGGAGGGTTGCATCGATTATTCCCGGCAATTCTTTTAGGCGAGATGTTCCTAGCAGTTCCATCGGACCGATTATGCCGGTTTTGCAGAAAAATCGGCCGAGGCCGGCTCAGATGCCCTAAAATACCAAAGGCAGGATGGGGTGTTTGCGGCGAAGTGTTCTTGATGGGGGAGTTGCAACGACGTACGTTAAGCCAGAGCCCCGATCTAGCCCCGCAATTTGTCTAACCTTGGTGTAGCTCCATGGGTGCCACCACTGCGTTTCCGAGTGCTCTTCGAAAATAGCCGGCATGCCGGCCCATAGTTTCTCGATGGATGGTGGCAGGGGGAAATTGAAAGATGAAAAATCGTTCGCATTGGCCGAATCAAATGCACTCCACCTTCGCTCCGCGCGAGCCGGCATCGCAGGCTGCGACTTGAAGAACTCGAAAGCCGCTGTCTGCTTTCTGCCGTTCCCATCGGCCCAGAGTTCCAGGTCAACACTTACACGGCGGGTCGGCAGGAATTCAGCAGTGTGAATCCCGGGCGGAACGTGGGGACGGATTCAGCCGGCGATTTTGTCGTGGTGTGGCAAAGTGGTCCGGAGGGGACGGGCAGCGTGCCGCAAGACGGCAGCGGATACGGAATTTTTGCCCAGCGCGATAATGCCTCGGGCGCGGCCATGGGAAGCGAATTCCAGGTCAACACGTATACGACCGGCAATCAAGTGGATCCCGTGGTTGCGATGGATGCGGCCGGGGATTTCGTGATCGCATGGAGCAGCCAATATGAGGATGGCGGCAGCGGCGGTTCCACAGGCGGCGACTACGGAGTTTTTGCCCAGCGTTACAGCGCCTCGGGCGCGGCCATGGGAAGCGAATTCCAAGTAAATACGTATACGACCGGCACTCAAAGAGCACCGTCGATCGGAATGGACTCGGCGGGCGATTTCGTAATTGCTTGGCAAAGCTTGTACCAAGACGGCAGCGATTACGGCGTCTACGCGCAGCGCTACAATGCTTCGGGCACGGCGCAGGGAAGCGAATTCCGCGTAAACACGTATACGACGGGCGCCCAATTCACATCCTCGGTGGCAGTGGACTCGGCCGGGGATTTTGTGATCACCTGGGACGGCTACCTGGAGAATGGCAGCGGCTATGCCATTTACGCCCAGCGTTATAGCGCCACCGGCGCAGCCCAGGGGAGCGAATTTCAGGTAAACACGTATTCGCTCGGCCAGCAACCGGACAGGCAGCCATTTCATTCATCGGTCGCGATGGACTCGGGCGGCGATTTCGTGGTTGCCTGGCAAAACTATGGCGAAGACGGCAGCGGATACGGCATCTACGCGCAGAGATATAACGCCGCCGGCGCAGCCCAGGGGAGTGAGTTCAGCGTTAATACGTATACGACAGGGGCGCAATTCCTGCCTTCCGTGGCCATGGACTCGGGCGGCGATTTTGCCGTTACTTGGGAAGGTTATTATGAGGACGGCAGCTCCTACGGCATTTTTGCTCAGCGGTATAGCTCCTCGGCGCGGCCCAGGGGAGCGAATTCCAGGTCAACACGTATACGACAGGCGAGCAACAAGAGCCCTCGATCGGAATGGATGCGGCCGGAGATTTCGTGATCGCTTGGGACAGTTACGGTCAGGACGGTAGCTCCTACGGCATCTTCGCTCAACGTTACTCGGCCCAGGCCTATGTTGTCACCGAAACCGGCACGCCTGGAAATGAGACGCTGGTCTTTACGAAACCGGCTGGCAGCACGGCCAATACCAGCGTCACCGTCGACTCGAAGGGAATGGTGACCGTACAGGATCCGATCGGCTTCGTCGGCGGCCCGTTTACCGGCGTCTCGTTCCTGGGATCGACGTTGCAGTTCACCCCCGGGACTGCGGGCGCCGTACACATGCGCTTCGATCTCAGCGCCAATAACTCCCAGCAGAACAAGCTGGACGTCAGCGATTCCGCGCTTGTACCCATGCCCGGATTCGATGTGATTTCCAAAGCGGGCAGTTCGGACGTGCTGAGAATCGACAGTAGTCTCGAAACCAGCAGCACGATTGCCGCTAGCGCCGGCATTTCGCTGAGTAATGTCGCGACCGTGGTGGTCGGATCACCGGTCACAATCCAGACGGCCGTCGCGGCCACGGACGCGCCCGGCTCGGTCAATTTCGGCGGCGCTGTGGTCTCGGGAAGTTCCGCCAACGCTGCCTTGACCGTTAACGCTACCAGCCCCAGTGGCGCGGCCACCGGTGGCGCAATTACGGTCAACTCCGCCACGAATGCCGCCGGATTCGTGCTGAGCTCGCTTAATCTGGATTCACTCGGAACTTCCGGCGATCCCAATGGGGTAATCACGCTCGGGCCGACGATTTCAACGAGTGCGGGCCAGACCTACAACGGCCCGGTGCAACTCGCTGCCAATGCGACATTTTCTGCCTCGACGAGTGGGGGCATTTCCTTTGGTTCGACCGTTGACGGACCCTTCAGCCTGACCATCGCACAATCCGGCACGACGGCCTTCAATGGATCTGTAGGCGGTCAATCTCCCCTCAGTTCGCTCGCGGTCACTGCGTCGAACCCGGGATTTGGCGTCGAGATCGAAGGAGCTCAACCGGCATCGCTCATCGGAGTCACCACGACGGGCTCTCAAACCTACTCGGGCGCGTTTGATTTTCAGGGAAACCTGACACTCACGTCCACCGCCAGCGGCAACATCGCCTTTCAATCGACGATTGATGACGTGAATCTGGCCCCGGGCTCAGGGCTGTTCGTGAACACCTCGGGAGCGGAAAGCTTTCTAGGCGCGATCGGTTCCAACCGGCCGTTCGATTCTTTTTATGTCGTCGGAGGCGGTGTGGCGACTCTGGCCGGCGGAAGCGTTACTACGAATCTAAGCCAGACGTATCAGGTTGCCGTGCAACTGGCGGCCAATACCTCGCTCACCAGCATCAGCACCAGCGCCAGCAGCGGCAATCTCTTGTTCTCGTCGACGATTGATTCGGACACGCTCAATACCCCTCGGGCGCTGACGATCAATTCCTCGGGTATTACCCAATTCAACGGCAGCGTCGGCAGCCTGGCGCCGTTGGCATCACTCAGCGTAACTGCGGCCTTGATCGATTGGATTGGAAAATCGAGCGCCACGACCGGCGGCCAGACCTTCAGCGGTCCGTTGACCCTGAACGCCAATGCTGTTTTCTCGTCCTCCGTCGGCGGGAACCTGGCCTTTCAAGCGATCAATTCGGCTTCCGGGAATTCCGGGAATGTTCTCGCTCCCCGGGACTTGAACCTCAGCACCAGCGGGCAGATCCTGTTGCACGGACCGGTCGGCGCCACGCCGCTGAACTCCCTCACCGTTGGCGGTGGCGGGACGACGGTGTTGTCTGGCGGGAGCATCGCGACGGACCAAACTCAGAGCTATCAGGAAGCAGTCCAACTCGCCGCGGATACCACGCTGACAAGTTCCGTCGTCGGCAGTATCGCCGCCTCGGTGTGCAATATCTTGTTCTCGTCCACGATCGACTCCGACACGGTTCAAACGCCGCGGACACTCTCGCTCAACGCCGCCGGCGAAATCGTGTTCGGCGGGATTGTGGGTGGCAAGGCGCCGATCAATAACCTGACGACCGCCGCTGGCGGACAGACATTCTTCAACATCCCGACTCCCGCCAATACGTACGGTGTGACAACCATCGGCACTCAGACCTATAACGACCCGGTCGTTCTGGATGCCAATACGTTGCTGGAGAGTGAGGGTACGGCGGCCGGAAACCTGTATTTCGTTTCGACCGTCAATGCAGCCACGGCCGGAATGCAGGGATTGAGCCTGCTGGTACACGGCTACGGCTCGCTGGCATTTGGAGCCGGTGTTGGGCAAACGAACCCGCTCGCGACGCTCTCCGTTGTGACCGCCGGTCCGCTGATGGTCGGTGTCCCTGTCACTACGGTCGGTTCGATCTCATTGACTTCCGGCCTTGTGGCCGACCCGGTAGGTCCACACGACGTGACACTTTCGGCTCCGCTGACGTCGACTGGCGGAAATATCACGCTGACCGCCGGTCAAAACATCACCGTGAACGCGACAGTCACCGTTTCGGCCGGCACGCTCTCGATCAAGCCGAATCTGGATGGCACCGGGGGCACGGTCGCACTTCCTCTGAATGTTCATGCCACGGCCATCAATGTTGTTGGCAACGGCACGACGAGCAATGGCCTGATTTTGACCGGCGGCGCTGCTGCGGCACAGGTCGTCGTGCAGGAGAGTAATCAGAGCATCAGCGGCTACGGCGGCCCGGTCGTCACGTACCAGAACATCCAGGCGCTCGGGCTCGACATGGCCGGCAGCGTTGCCAACAGCCTGTCGATCTTCACAACGGCTGGGAGCACCCGTGCGATCGTCGACCCACTCACGAGCGGCAGCCTCGGCCCGGGCACTGCGCCCAGCGGTCCTTCGCCCGTGGCCGGATCGTTGCAGGAATTCCAGATCGCCAACATTGCAAATCTGGAAATTGTCGGCTCGGCCGATGGCGACGATCTGGAGAACCACTCCGGCGCGAACGCCTTGCTCGAAGGGGGCTCTGGCAACGATACGCTGATCGGCGGACACGGCGTCAACGTGATCTTCGGCGGAGGAGGAAACGACAATATCGTCGCCGGCGACGGGTCGGCAATTCCGCTGCCCGTGGCGAACCCGGCCACGTTCTTCGGCAACTATCTCTATGCCGACTACGCGTACAACAACGGCAACCCGTTGTTGATCGTCCCGCCTGGCGGCGCATCGACGGGGAGCATGACCGGGAACACGACTCCGGTCGGCAATCCTCCCGTCGTGGTGGGCAACTCACTGGTCGTTGCGCTGTATGGTGAGAAGCTCAGCAATTTTGGCGTTACGCCGCCTAGTCCGATGAGCCTCACCGCGGCGCTCGCGGCCGGCGTGGCCGTGGCAAAAACGATCGACCCGCCGGGGCAGGGGGGGCCGTTCTATATCTCGAACAACAACCAACTCAGCGTCTTGGGGACGACGGGCGACGATTCAATCAGCGTGTTCTTCGATCCCACGCAACCCACGCAATTCCTCGTCGATGTCGACGGCACCAGCCAGTCGTTCAGCACGTCGCAAATCACGAGCATCCAGATCGACGGCGCGGGGGGCACCGATACCACGGCCCTTTCGCTGCCCGCCGGTTCCACGGCAACGCTCATGCCCGGCAGCGCCATCGTCGACAGGGCCGGCCAATGCGCCGTTCACGCTCACGGTTGCCAACTCGAACTCGATCTACGCCAACGGCAATGGCGGCGGCAGCGCAACGCTGGACGTGAACGGTCAAAGCACCGTCTCGTTGACCTCGCTGTGGGCTTCGGTCACCGATGGCAGCTTGTTGAACTTCGTGGGCGGATTTGCCCAGGTCACCAGCGACAGTTCCGGCGCGGGCAACGTGGCCTTTCTCTACGGCGCTGCGACCGGAACCAACACGCTGGTGGCCAGCCCCACTTCGGTAAGCATGGTGGGTCCGGGCTATCAGAACGTGGCCAACATGTTTCCGGCGACGTATTCCGTGTCGGCCAGTTCCGCCGATACGGCCACGTTCACCGGCCAGGCCGGAGTCGCCAACACCTATGTTTCAACCCCCGATTACGCGTACATGTTCGGCGCCGGTTACGACAATACCACAGTGTTCTTTCCGTCAGCGACAGCCACAGCCGCAGGGCCGCAAGACATTGCGTACTTGTACGACGACCCGACGAAGCAGGATATTTTCGCGGTTAGCATTGGGGGCAGTGTGCCGGTTGCATCGCTTACCGGAGCGCAATATCAGTTCAACAGCTATGCGCAAGGGTTTTCCACGGTCCTGGCCGTGTCGCGGGGCGGCAACGACTCGGCGGTATACAACGATGTATCGACCTCGGCCGCCGATGAATTCTTCGCCGAAGGCGATTTTGCCTCGCTCGTCAGCCCAGCCACGGATCCTGAACTCGACTATTCGGAGATTGGTTTTAGCGACGTGTCCGCCAATTCCAACAGCGCTACGAACGAGTTACACCAGCAGAGTCCGACCTTCGCGTTGCATACCAGCGGCAGCTGGCAGAGCGTGTGAGCGTCCGCCCAGGGCAATGCATGCGACCGACTCGGGACGCAGCTTGGGTGGCATTTGTCGGCCGGGCGGGTCGAGCGGTATGATGCAGTCGCAGCGTGTCGGGCAGCAGGTGCCCTGAAAACGCAATCGTGTCCGGGGCGCAGCGAATATGTTCAGGATCAGCGTTCATCAGCAAGACAAGCAATTGTTCAGCGACTCGTTCGACGCGAGCGTCGAGTTGGGCCGGCAGCGGACCGAACAAGAGGCGATCTGCGTCAAACTGCGCGACGAGCCGCATTCGCGCGTGGCCATCGCTCGGATCGACGAGGTCAGCGTCTCTCGCAACCACGTGCGACTGGAACTGGTGGGGGCTGACGTGGTGCAGGTCACGAATGTGAGCTTCGCACGCGCGGTGTACATCAACCAGGTGGAATTCCTGGCGCTTCACAATCGCGGCAGTTGTTCGTTCCCTTTGATCTGACGGTCGGCAACCGCGCCGTTCGCGTGGAGTCGATGGTGGCGGCGACGGCGCCCCCGTATCAAAGCCTGGTCGAGCGGACGGTGTCGCCGAGCGAGGCGGTACGGCGCGGGCAGCGGCCGATGAATGCCCGTCCCGAGTCCATCCCGGACAAAGAGTGGGAATTGGTGGCCGAGTGGCTCCAAACCGTGACGAACGTGTTGCAGAGCGCCACCAATTCGACCGATTTCTTCGAGCGCGCTGCGCAGGCGGTGATCGACCTGGCAGGGCTCGATTCGGGGGCCATCTTGCTGCGCGACGGGGGCAACTGGAAGATCGTAGCCCTCAAACGCCGACCGGGATTGTTGTCTCGCGACGACGATTGGCGAGCCAGCCGGCAGATCTTAGATCTGATCGATCAGGAGAAGCGGACTTTCTGGCAGTCGCCCCAAGGGACTGAATTCGTCGGCAGCTTGCGTGGCGTCGAGGCCGTCGTGGCCGCGCCGACCTGAATTCGCGGGGCGAGGTCATTGCCACGTTGTACGGCGATCGTTACCAAACGCCGCGAGCGGCACTCCCGCAGATCAGCCGCGCCGACGCAATTCTCGTCGAAACCCTGGCGACCAGCGTGGCATTGGGGTTGGCACGGCTGGAGCAAGAGAAGGCCGCTTTGGCGGCCGAAGTGCGCTTTGAGCAATTCTTCAGCCCCGAGCTTTCGCGGCAACTGGCCGCCGAGCCGGATCTGCTCCGTGGACGCGATACCGAAGTCAGCATCCTGTTCTGCGACATTCGGGGCTTCAGTACAGTTGCCGAGAAGCTGGGGCCGGCGGGCACCGTCGACTGGATCGGCGAGGTGCTGGGCATGCTTTCGGATTGCGTCATCGCTCGCGGCGGCGTGCTGGTCGACTACATCGGCGACGAGCTGATGGCAATGTGGTGGTGCCGACTCCGCAACAAAATCATGCCGAGTTGGCCTGCCAGGCCTGGCTCGACATGCTCGGCCACCTTCCGGCCCTGAACGACCGCTGGCGTTCGCGGCTGGGCGTCGAGACACGCATCGGCGTGGGCATCAACACCGGCCCGGCGCGGGTGGGCAACGTGGGCACGCCACGCAAATTCAAGTACGGGCCGTTGGGCAATACCGTGAATGTGGCCAGCCGGGTGCAGGGCGCGACCAAGTTTCTGAAAACCGAAGTGACGATCACCGGAAGCACGCGGGCTCGGCTGCCCGCACAATTCGCCGCCCGCCAACTGTGCAAGGCGCGAGTGGTCAATATCAACGAACCGATCGAGCTGTACGAGTTGACGCCGCGTGACGGCGAATCGTGGCGAGCCCTCTGCCAGGGCTACGGACAAGCGCTGGCCAGCTTCGAAAAGCGTGAGTTTCGCCAGACGACGAAAATCTTGGGCGACCTGCTGACGGCCTTTCCCGACGACGGCCCCTCGCTGGTCGTGCTTTCGCGGGCCGTGAATTACCTGGTAAATCCGCCCAAGAGTTTTCCGCCCGGTTGGGAAGTTTGGGAACCGCCTGGGAAATGAGCGACGCCTCTTTTATTTTCCAGCTTTTTCAAGCAGCTCGCGGAACGCTGGCGCATTGTTCAATGCACGAAGATCCGGATCAGCCAGCCGCTTGGTGCGTCCTTGAGTCCGGCGGCGATTGCTTCGCGGAGCGCATCGATCGCCGCTGTCGCGGCATGCTCGCGCTGAGTCTGTTTGTCTTCCGGCAACTTCGCGTCGGCGGCGCCGAGGGCCGCGGCGGTCAATGCCAACGAGCGGGCAGCTTCGAACAATTGCCGAGCATTTCCCTTGGCCAACTGCTTCTGTTCCAAGCCGATTGCCAAGGCTTCGCTGGTACGGTCGAATCGTCGGTGAATGGCCGCCAGTTCGCCACACTGCCCCAGCAGACGTTCGAGAAAGCCGACGGCTTGCGGCGCCAGTTCGACGGCGCGGCGCTGATGCTCCATCGCCGACCGATATGCGGCCAGCGCATCGACGGGCTTCTTCAGGTGGTCGTCGACCTCGCCGAGGTTCAAGTAGGTGCGGCCCAAACCTTCCTGAATTTGCGGGCTGGCAGGCCGTTTTTTGGCCATGGCCTGGTAGATCGCCAGGGCTTGCTCATAGGTAGCGCGGGCCTCGGCCAGGCGGTCGGGCATGGTTCGCTCCACGGCCGCGATATTGTTCAAAGCCCGGGCCAGCGCGTCCTGAGCCGTTTCGCTGTTGCCGTCCTGCGCCGCCAGCGCGTGGCTCGTTTCCAGCGATTGCCGGAAGGCCGCCAGCGCCTCGCTCGAGCGGGCGAGTTGCAGGTCCATCTTGCCGATTTCCAGCCATTCGTCCGCCAGTTCGGACTGGTAATGGACGGCTTGCGGATTGTCGTGAACGAGTTGCACGAGCAGATCCTTGGCTTGCACGTGGTATTGAATTGCCTGCTCGGGATCAGGACTTCTGTCCGCGATGCGTTTGAGAATCACGGCCAATTCCGCCCGGTAGTCGCTCACCAAGGGGTTTCGCTGCACGAGCCGCTGGGTTAGTTGCCTGGCCTGTTCGAACGCGGGCAGGACGTCGTCTGCCTTGCCTGAATGCGCGGCCAGTTCGTCGACGACGCGCATCGTCAGCGCGGCCAGCCCTTGGAAGTCGATCACTCGGGGTTGCTCGTCGTAGAGCTGTTGGAACAGGGTCATGGCCTGCCGGCAGCTTTGTAGCGCGTTGGCCGGTCGGCCGGCGCGGCTTTCCAGCAGCGCGCGGTTGTAAAGGCCCTTGGCCAGGTCGCGGCGGTAGACGGCATCTTGCGGGTGCGCGGTTGCCAGCCGCTGCTGAATATCGATGGCTTGCTGGATCCGCTTCAAAGCCTCGTCGAATACCTGGCGCGAACCGTAGACTGCGCCGACGTTCATGAAGCTATTGGCCAGCTTCCGCTCGTACTCGGGGTTTTTCGGATCCAGCCTGACCAGTTGCTGGCGCAAATCGCGGGCCTGCTCAAACGCCTGCTGGGCCCGATCGAGGTTGCCTGTTTCCAGATAATAGCGGCCGATCTCGTTCCAACTGTTCGACAACTCATAGCTGAATCGCGGCTCGCCCGGATGCTTACGGACCAACTCATCCTGCATTTTGCGGGCTTGCTCGAAGGACGCAAACGCAGCCGGCTTGGAGCCGATCTCGCTGGTAATCTTGCCCACGCGGAAGTGGGCCATGGCCAGTTCTTCCTGCACGCCCACGTCGCCCGAACGTTGTACGATGAAGCCCTGGTAATAGCGCAGCGCGGTTTCGAGCAGGTCTTGCCGCAAATCCTGAAAGCCGGGTTGGTTGAGCAGCCGGTTTTCGCTGGTCTCGGTGTAATAGTCGTCGACGGCTTCGCGAGCCTGCTGGAAGCTGGTTTCGTGCGTGCCCGCTGGTGTTCGGTCTCGCGTCGGGCGCGATTGATGAGCACGGCGCTCGCGACGGCGATCACGCTGATGGCCGCCAGGGCCAGGCCGCCGACCTGCACCAGCGTGCGATGCCGCCGAGCCCAACGCGCTAGCCGCATCCGCAAACTTTCAGGGAAGGCCGAAACCGGCTCGTCGGCCAGCCAATGTTCCAGGTCGTCGGCCAACGCGCGTGCTGAAACGTAGCGGTCTGCCGGCTTCAGGGCCATGCCCCGCAGGCAAATCGCTTCCAGGGGACGGGGAATCGAGGGTTTGAGAGTACGCGGCGGCACGATCTCGCCCTGCCGCACTTTGCGAATCACCACGCTCACATCGCGGTCGATGAACGGAGGCTGGCCGGCCAGCAAGCAATACAGCGTGGCCCCCAGGCTGTAAACGTCGCTGGCCGGTCCCAGTTGATCGAGTTGGCCCTCGGCTTGCTCGGGACTCATGTATTGCGGCGTGCCGATGGTGCTCCCCATCTGCGTCGGCGAGCAACTGCCGCTGGAGGTCGGCCGCAGTCGTCGTTCCAGGTCCTTGCCGGCCGGCTCGACCATCTCTTGCGGCTTGGCCAGCCCCCAGTCGACGACCAACGTCTCGCCGAACTTGCCCAGCATGATGTTGCCCGGCTTCAGGTCGCGGTGCAAGATGCCGCGGCTGTGAGCGTATTCCATGGCATCGCAAACGTCGATGAACCGGCCGATCAGCTTGCGAAACTCCAGGCTACGCTCGCCCTCGTCGAGTTGCAGTGCATCGCGCTGGTGAAACTTGTCGATGGCTTCCTTCAGGCTGTCGCCGCGAATGAATCGCATCGCATAATACGGGCGGCCGTCCGGATAAACCCCCAGCCCATAGACGGGCACGATCGACGGGTGTTCCAGCCCGCCGGTGATTTCGGCTTCGAGAATGAATCGGGCACGGCTCTCGGGACTGTCGGCGTGCGGGGCTTGGATGCGCTTCAAGGCCACTTCACGGTGCAGTTCTTCGTCCGAAGCGACGTACACCTCGCCGAGTCCGCCGCGCGCATGCGGACGGAGGATGCGGAATCGCTCGCCGCCTGCCGGCAGAGCGCCGACGGTCATCGACGGCTGGTGGTTGACGGATGATCCCGAAATTCCGGGCGGTCCCAGGTGGGTCACCGTCTGCTGCACGTCGGTATCCGGCAATTTTCAGCAGATCTTGTCGCAACGACTCGGTCCAACCGATCGTCGCCAGGCTCTTCTCGGTTTCTTGCTCGTGGTGTTTGAGATGCTCTTCGGTGAGCGATTCGAGCAGGTCGCGGGTTTCCGGATCGAGAACGTGACGTTCCAGGAGGATCTGGCCCAGCGACTTGGACTTGTCCTGGACCCAGGCGTTCATGCCTTGCACGAGCACGTCGCGGTCCACGAAACTGTTCTGCACGGCGAGCACGCCGAACAACACGTTGCGATCTGCATTCGATCCGGACATGTTTTGTGCGCCTTCCTGCCAGGCATGCCGTAGGACAAATCGTGTCTTATCGTCCAGCTTAAGAGTCTCGCGCAGGGCTGCAAGCTTTACTAGCAGCTCCTGTCCCCGCTGGGCCGCCGGCCGAGCCAAATACGGCGTGTTTTGGTTGCTGGCGACGGCGGCGAGGCATTGTTCTAGCATTTGGCATTGCTCGCGCGGCAGGGAATACCGATAAGAATTCAAGCGATTGTCGGGATAATGTCGACATGATGGGATTTCGCCGTGTTGCTTGCGAGGCGCTCGTTGGGCTAGCACGAGTTCAATAACTTGTGCTGCGGGTGAAGGAATGGAACGTCTGAAGTTCCGAAGGAGGTGGGTCGTGCGTTGCCGTCTGCTGGCATTTGGCGGAGTGGTGCTGTTCGCGGTTGCAGGGCCTGCCATGGCTCAGCAGGGGACCTCGGCTCCGCCACCGCAGCCGCTGGAACTGATCGCCCCGGGCAATGACGAGTCTCGGCCCATGGCCGTCTTCAAAGAGCCGGCGTCGACCGAGGCTGCTCAAACGCAGCCTTCGCCACTTCCCCCGCCGTCATCGACACTAACCGAAGCCGCGCCGCCGGCATTGATGCCGCCCGCCTTCGTGCCGTCGGCGGCGATGTCGACGGCCGGTATGCCGCCGGCAAGTTTCTCCTCGCCTTACGTTCCCTACGAAACCGGGCCGGAGATTCCGCCGTATGGCGAGCGATGGCGGTACATGAGCCGCAACGGAATCAATTGGTACTATACCCCGCAGCGAAAGTGGATGTACTGGCACGAAGGGCGCTGGGTGCAGTATGAGTCGCCGGCCTATAGCAACACGCCCGTCGGTTTGCAGCCGCCGGTCGTTATGCGCCGCTTTCGCCGTGCGGCGGGGAATGTCGGAGTAGGGGGCGGCGCACCGAATTATTTCTATCCATATCCTTATCCGGGTTATTCCGGCGGCGTAGGCGCGGGGGTTTATTGAGCGGCGGCGGTCGGCGCGAGGCAGGATTAGCCGCGGTTCCAAACGGCAACCGGTGCGATAGAATAGCGGTGCATAGTCCCGAGCCAATCGTGCTAGATCATGGAAGACTTGTAGCAGAGGTTCTATGTTGCACCGCCAGCCCACCATCGAAGAAATGCGAGCCGCGATGGAAGCCACCGAGCTTCCGCCCAAGGAGGGCTTTGCGCGGATGGTCGGCTGGGGCCTCATTAACTTGCGAGGCCAATTGACCAAGCTGTATGGCGGTGACGCCGAGCCGGAGCCGGGTGCCCAGCGGCCGACCGCCGCGACTTCTGCCAACGCCAACGGCGAGCACTGAACCGTCTGTTTGCGACCCGCGAACTTTGCTTAACTTCTTGCCCGACTGACACGCCCGAACGGCCTCAGTCGGGTTTTTTTGTTTGCGCAGCGCCACCGGCGGCTATCCGTATTCTTATCCTGGTTATTACGGCGTCGGCGCGGGAGTCTATTGAGCGGCGACTCGCGAGTCGGCCATTCGCAGTAATCCTTCCAGCCGGTTTCCCGCCGCATGCTGAGACAGGATCTGGCCCGCCTTTTCCACGATCACCGCCGCCGCCTCGAGCGGCGGAAGTCCACGCGCGTAAATGTTCGAGATGACCGTATACTCGAACCGCACCTGGGCGTTGCCGCTGAATTGTGCGGCCGCCAGCTGTTCATTCTCGTCACCGAGACGATAGGCCAGATAAGCCGACATGCTGCGCGACGCGAAGGCATCGCCGCCGGGCCGCTCGCCGATCAGATGAATCACCAGCCGGGCCCCGAGCAACTCGCCGACGTGCTCCGCCAGCTTCACCCGGCCATAGCGCGCCAGGATGGTCGGCCGACGCTGATACCCTGGCAGGAAAGCCCTTCCAGCAGGGTCGGCAACACGTCGGCCAGGTTGTGGTGGATCGCTTCGGCGCTCAAGCCGTCGGAAACCAGGATCTGAACGTCGTGGTTTTCCGGCAGTCAGTTGCGCGATGCTCGCCGCGGCAACGCGCGATCCGGCCGAGGGCGACCCGAGGTGCGCCGCCTTGTCGGCGGCTTCAGTCGCGATGACTCGAAAATGGGCGAACCGCTCCAACTCTTCCAAGTCGCAGTTCCGACTCGATCGCTTCGCGGCCCACGGCCTGGTGCAGGCGGCATTGCCGGCTCACGTCGTCGGCGGGCCGCGGCCCGGCCGTTTCCCAGCCATAGACGGCCGGCGTGGCCTCGAGCAGCATCTGGAATTCGGCGTCCGAACTGCAGAACATGCCGCGGATCGCCCCAGTTTGGCCCTCGTCCGCACGCCGCCGTCGGCGTCGGTCTGGAAGATCCCGCGCTCGACGGCCCAGGCCAGAAACTCCGGGGCCGGCTTGAGGCCGCAGAACTTCGCGCAGCGTTTGGCTGTCGTGGGCGCTGGTGTCGAAATAGGCCAGCATGCGGTCGGTGTTGAGAGCAGACATCCATGTAGTAATTGGCCCCGGCGGCCGTGAGCAGTTGCGTGGCCATCTGCTGGCCGTCGAGCGTAATGCCGGAGTGCAGCGTGTAGCAGGGAGCCATGCCCATCGGCAGGCCCAGCAGCTTGCCCATGAAGTGGTCCTGCAGATTGGCGACGATCATTTCGAAGTTGTCGGCGTGCGTTTCCGGCCCGATGAAGCCGGTGACGTTGTTGACCATGAACGGATCGTAGCGCCGCGCCAGGCCGTAGCAGAGGGCTTCGGTCGTGGTCATGTCGATCCCATGATGCTTGCCGTAGGTGAACTCGCTCCCCTGGCCGGTCTCGAAATACATGAATTGCCGGGCGACGTCGCGCAGCGGGCCCGCGCCGGCCATGGTGTCGATACGCCCGATCGAGCAGATCCACGGTCACGTCGAACTCGCTGAGTCAACGTTCTGTTCGGTCCCGGCCAGGCTCTGAAAAATGATTTCGACCGGCATGCCGCGTTCGAGGCACGCCAATTGCGTCTTGATGTGGCTGAGCACGCAGATCTGCGTCGGTGCGCCGGTGTGCCGACGGATCTTGTCGAGGTGCGTCAGCAGCGACGAGATATTGTCGACCGTGTCGATGGCCGGATTGAGCCCGATCAGAGCGTCGCCGGCGCCCAGCGACAAGCCCCAATAGACGAGCAGCGCGATGCCGCGCAGGTCGTCGGTCGGATGGTTCGGCTGCAGTCGCGACGAGAGCGTGCCCGGGCAAGCCCAGGGTCGTGCGGGCCTGCGTGACGTGCTTGAACTTTTTCGCAATGTAAATCAGTTCGTGCACGTCGCAGATTTTGGCGACGGCGGCGGCCATCACGCCGGTCAAGGCTCGCCCGATGCCGCTCAACTGGTCCGGCGCGATCGGCCAACAGCCGGTTCTTGAGCATGCCGACCGTCCAAGCATGCGATGGTCTCGAAGCGCGCCAGGTCGATCGCGTAGTTGACTCGCATCACGTCGTCAACCCGGCCGGCGTCGTCCGTGAGCGGCCGATCGTAGAGGTGCCGCAGCGTCAGCGAGGCGAGCATCGCCCGGGCCGCTTCGCGCTGCTTTTCGTTGGTGGCGGCCAGTCCGGCGTGACGATCGCCGGCCTTGCTGAAATCGGCCGCGGCCAGCAGGGCCTTCAGGCCGCGGAAGGAGACTCCTCGCCCAAGAACCGATCCTCGTACAACTCGTCCGGCCTGAGCCGCGGGGACCGGAATTCGGCCAGCGGCGGCAACCGTTTCATGGCGATTCTCCCCCGGCGTTCATGCCATAGATGGACACCGGCACGACCCCATCGCCCAGCGGTCCGAGATGCGGCAAACTGACCGTCGCGATCGATCGAGTTCGTCAATCACAATCAGCGGCACAACCAGCGGCGTCGGCGATGTACCCCAACGGGTCACATACTGCCCGAACACTTTTCCCAGATTCTCTCGCATCAATGAGGACCAGCGGAACCGGTGAAGCCACGGGGCGAGCGAGCAATGCCTGTCGAATTTTAGCAGCCAGATGGTCGAACGTCATCCAAGCTGTTGCCCCCAAGTTCGACCCGCAGGCAAGCGCCGGTGGGCGCTCGGGCGGCCAACGCAACCAGCCGTTCGATTCGGCCGGCGAACTGCTGGCTATCACCGATCCCAGGATGATCAGATCCGGCAGCGGCAACACATCGGGGTCGCTCAGGTAAATCGTGCTGCCGGAGACTTGGGTGTTGTATCGCAGCAGCCCGTAAACCGTTGCCCGGCCGAGGGCCGTGGGCTGAAACGCTTGCAAATGGCTGTTTCCAGAATGGCGTTTCCGCCATGTCGTCGGGCCAGATCGATTCCCAAATCGCCAAAGGCCGTCGTCGAAGGCCAGCCGGATCCTTGCTGAGCCGCATACACCAACTGGCCGACGCCGCCCGATAACGTGATGGCCAAATCGCCGGTCGGTGGCGGCAGCTCGAACGGCGCCTGTTGATGCAAGGCTGCGAGTGGGGCTGGCCTGCATGTCCGTGTTTTCCGCGGACGACCTCTTCCAGCAGTTCCAGATACCAATCGACGATCGTCCGCACTTCCCGCTCGATCGAGCGATTCGCCGACCTGCTTGCCGATCCGCAGATGTTCGAGCAACCGGCGGGCATAGGAGCGAAAGCTCGAACGATTTCGATAGCTGCCTGGCGCGACTTGAATATGCCGCGCGCCGACAAGTAGCTGCCGGTGCTGAGAACTTCGCCGTCGCCGGCCCAGGGCGAGGTTCGTCGTGCCGCCGCCAATGTCGAGGTTCAAGAAGGTGCGATTGACAGTAGGCGCGCGACAAGTCCGCGCAATTGCCCATGAACGCCAGCCACGATTCCAAGTGCGGATCGCCCCCCACGGCAATCACGGCGTCTTTCAGTCGGCGCCGCACCTCGTCGGGCCAATGCCGCGGCATTCGCCCGCTGAGCCGCCAGCCCGGTGATGATGCTCCGCCGCCGAAAATGCGATTCCGGTCCACGTGGTCGAGCCACGCGTCGAGATACTCGACCAGCCTGGCCTCGTCCAGCCGATCGTCGACCAGCGGGGTGAAAATTGCCGTCGGACAGGAACTCCTGCTCGATTCGGCCCAATTCCCGCCGGCCGGTGACCGAATTGCAGGTGACTTCGGCCGAGGCCACGACGGCGCTGCTGGTCGTGGTGCCAAAATCGAGGCCAACCAAGATGACTCGGTCGCCCATGGATGCTCACTGCCGCGAAAGCGAGTAAATTACGAGTCTTCGGCGAGCGTATCAGACGGCTTCTCGACCGACAAGCAACGAGGCCGTATCCTCAAGGCCAATCGCTTGTTGCGGCAAGGTTAAGCCCGGGTGCGGAGCCCGAAAAACTCGAGAAAAAGTCTCCCCGGCCTCGCCCGCAGGCCTTACCATAGGACTTACCTAAAGATTTCGCTCTGCCGAGCGAATACCCCCGCAGACCGTCAGGCTCTGGAAGAACCCGCAGGAGTGCAACTCATGAAAAAAGCTCAAACCTATCAATGGATCGTTGCCGCGCTGCTGGCCGCAATGCTAACGATGTCGGTGATTTCGGCTTCGGCCTTTGCCGCTGACGCGCCGGCGGCCAAGAAAGCCGAGACGCCGGCCAAGAAGACTGCTGCCGCGCCGAAACAGATCGTGGCTGTGTTTCGAATCCGCGCACCGATTGTCGAGACGCCAGTGGACGAGGTGTTGCCCTTCGGCGGCGGCCATCAGCCTACGGCGCTTAAGGATCTGGTTCGCCGGATGGCGAAGGCCCGCGACGACCAGGCCGTCAAGGCGGTCGTGCTGTTGCTGGAAAACGCCTCGCTGGCCACGAGCCAGGTCGAAGAGCTGCGGCAGGCGATTGCCGAAGTCCGCAAAGCCGGCAAGGACGTCTATGCACATGCCGATGGCCTCGATATGCCGGGCTTCGCGCTGGTGGCCGGCGCCACGCACGTGAGCGTCGTGCCCACGGGCGACATCTGGCTCACCGGATTGTCGGGCGAGTCGATGTATCTGCGCGGTCTATTCAATAAGCTCGGCGTCACGCCTGACTTTTTGACCTGCGGCGCATACAAGAGCGCGGCGGAAACCTACATGCGCGAAGGGCCCAGCAACCAGGCGGAAGAAATGCAGAACTGGCTGCTGGACAGCGTCTACGTGACGCAGCTCCGGTTGATGGCCCGAGGCCGTGGCGTCGATACCGAAAAGGTTCGGCAATGGATCGACGGTGGACCCTACACCGCGCCGGGCCAAAGAGTTGGGAATCATCGACGCCGCCGACGAGCGGCAGGATCTCGAAGCGACTCTGAAGAAGCGCTTTGGCGACCAGGTGCAATTCGATCACAAGTACGGCGCCTCGGCACGTCCGCAGATCGATTTCACCTCGCCGTTTGCAGCCTTCGAGATCTTCGGTGAAATCCTGGGATCGAAACACAAGAAGACGCATAAGACGTCGGTGGCAATTGTCTATGTGGATGGTCCGATCATGCTGGGCGAGCCCGCCGGCGACTCGATCTTCGGCGGCAGCACGGTGGCCAGCAGCGGCGCGTTGCGTCGGGCGTTGGACGAAGCCGCGGCCGACGACACGATCAAGGCCGTGGTGTTGCGCGTCAGCTCGCCCGGCGGTTCGGCGACGGCCAGCGACGTGATCCTCGATGCCACCCGGCGGGTGAAAGCCCGCAAACCGCTGGTGGTTTCGATGGGCCCGGTAGCCGCCAGCGGCGGTTACTATGTCACCTGCGCGGCCGAGACCATCTTCGCCGATGAAGCGACGATCACCGGTTCGATTGGCGTCGTGGGGGGCAAGATGGCGACGACCGACATGTGGAACAAGATCGGCGTCAAGTTTAAATCGTACGAGCGCGGCAAGCAGGCTGGTTTGCTCAGTTCGGCCACGGTGTTCAGCCCTGGCCAGCGCGTCCACATGCAGGCTTGGATGGACGAAATCTATGGTGTCTTCAAGGACCACGTTACCACGGCCCGCGGCAAGAAATTGAAGAAGCCGATCGACGAGTTGGCCGGCGGACGCGTGTATACCGGCCGCCAGGCCTTGGAGTTGGGTTTGGTCGATAAGATCGGCACGCTCGACGACGCGGTGAAGTTCGCCGCCGACGAGGCCAAGCTCGACAAGTACGAACTGCGGGTCGTGCCCGAGCCCAAGAACTTCCTGGAGCAATTGCTCGATCCCGAGGCCGAAGACAAGACGAGCGACAAGCGGCTCACGTCGCTGTTCGTTTCGTCGGATTCGAGTTGGTTGCAGGCGGCGTTGCCGGTTCTAGAGAAGCTCGATCCCGATCGTCTGGCCGCGTTGCGGTTGGCGCTGGTGCGGCTCGATCTCTTGCAGCGCGAAGGAGTCGTGCTGATGGCGCCGGAGATGATTATCGGCAGGTAAATGGAGTTGCTAGGTGCCCGCATATAGCGGGCGGGTCGGCGAAAAAGCCGGCGGCGTTCCTTCTTGTTGGTTCTTTTCCGTAGCCCAGCCATTTATGGCTGGGGCTTTGGCGGTCGTGTCACCACCTTTCAGTCCCGACCGAGCCGCCCTAGGGCGGCTCGGTCGGGACTGAAAATTCATCGCGCCGCCGCGGGACTCCCAGCCATAAATGGCTGGGCTACGGAAAGCCGGTACGAGAACTTCCTGTCGTACGCCGGCGCCGTATCAGCTTTCCCCCACCGGCTCGACCGGCTAGGATGAACGGAACTGGTACCCGGCGTTTTCGGGGAGTTCCGTTCTCATGGCGGCAGAAGATCAACAACCGTTGCCGGACTTCGGCGTTCTGCTGGTCGAGCGGCGTGCGGCGCTGTTGGGCTACATCGAGCGTCGCATGGGAGCCGCGCTGCGCGGCAAGATCGAGCCCGAGGACATTCTGCAGGAAGTCGGCGTGGAAATCGCCCGCACTGCCGATGCGCCGGTTTCGCCCCTTTCGCCCGGTCGGGATCCGTTCGGCTGGCTTTGCGAGGTTGCGGAGCGGCGGATCGTCGACGCCTATCGCAGGCTGTTTGGCGCGCAGAAACGCAGCGCCGCGCGCGAGGTCGGCTTGCAGGCCGGCGGCGCCGACGATAGCCGGCCGGGGCTGTTGAATTTCCTGGTCGCCAGCCTGACTTCGCCCACGCAGGCGCTGGCGCACGACGATCGTCACCAGCGCCTGGCCGCGGCCCTGGCCACGCTCAACGAGGAGCAGCGTGAAGCCCTGCGCTTGCGCTATGTCGAGCAGATGCCCTCGAAGGAAATCGCCCAGCGGTTGGGCAAGAGCGACGGGGCCGTGCGCGTCATGCTCACCCGGGCGTTGAAGACATTGCAGACCGTGCTGATGGATGCCGGCCTCAGCGGCCGCTGGTAATCCGAGGCGATCCAGTTTTTCGTGATTTCAGTTCGAGCCGTTCGACCGATTCGCTCCATGCCGGAATCCACGCGTAAGAATCTCGCCAACGCAGCCCGGCCGTCGGGCGATCCGCCGACGCTCATTTGGCAGCAGCTTGGCGAGTGTCTCGAAGCTTTCTCCCACGCCTGGGACGCTGCCGCCGAACCCCCTTCGTTGCGAGCGCATCTGCCGGCGTCGCCGCCTAGCCTGCGGTGGCTGGCTCTGATTGAATTGGTGAAAGTCGACCTCGAGCGGCGCTGGGCGCGGAGCGAGTGGCGCTGGCGGCTGGAACAGTACGTGGTTGAGTTTCCGGAGCTTACGGCCGAAGGCCTGTTGGCCGACGATCTGATCTACGAGGAAATTCACATTCGCCGGCAGCATGGCGAAAGCGTCTCGGTCGAGGAATACGCAGTACGTTTTCCGCAGCAGGTCGCGAAGCTCGGCGATTTGTTGGCCACGGATCGGCCCGGCTTGACCAGCGCCTTGCACCAGGTTCCGAAAGTCGACGATTTCGAATCGGGCCAGTGCGTTGACGACTTCGACCTGCTGGTGCGGCTGGGCAGCGGCGCCTTCGGCAGCGTGTTCCTGGCCCGCCAGCGCTCGTTGGGCCGGCTCGTTGCGCTGAAGATTGCGGCCGACCACGGGTTCGAGACGCAGACGCTGGCGCAGCTCGATCATCCCAACATCGTGCGAGTGCACGATCAGCGACCGTTGCCCGAGCGGCGGCTGCAATTGATCTACATGCAGTACCTGCCGGGCGGCACGCTCGACGACGTCGTCAAATGCGTCCGCCAGAGGCCCGAGGCCGATCGATCGGGCAAATTGCTGCTGGAGTGCATCGACCGGCGACTCCAGGAGCGGGCCGATTTCCCGCCGGACGATTCACGCACGCGGCTCTACCTGGCCGAGCGGTCCTGGCCTGAGGTCGTGTGCTGGCTCGGCGCGGATCGCCGAAGCTCTGGAACATGCACATGCTCACGGCGTGTTGCATCGCGACCTGAAGCCGGCCAACGTGCTGCTGGCCGCCGACGGTCATCCGCGGCTGGCCGATTTCAATGTCAGCACGTGTGCCGCGGTGCCGGGCGCCGGCGCGGCGGCCTTTTTCGGCGGCAGCCTGGCCTATATGTCGCCCGAGCAACTCGATATTTGCCTGGGCGCGGACCGCAGCCTGGCCGAAACGCTGGACGAGCGCAGCGACCTGTTTACTCTCGGCGTCCTGCTGTGGGAATTGTTGACCGGCGAGCGGCCGTTCGGCGACGATCGCGAATGCGAACCGACGCCAACCTCGCTGGGCCGCCTGGCCGCGCGACGCCGCGAAGAGCTGGGCGAGAACTCCCTGCGCACGTTGCCGGCAAACTGCCCGCCGCGACTGATCGAGGTGCTGCGCGGCCTGTTGCAACCGGTTCGCGAGCGGCGGACGCCATCGGCGGAAAGCGTGCGGCGCCAATTGGATCTCTGCCTGCGGCCCGACGTCGAACGCCTGGCCCGACCGCAACGCACGGGACTGGCGTCCGCGCTGGGGCGTCATCCCATGCCGCTATTGATCGGCGCAGGGGATGGCACCCAATGTGGTAATGTGCCGCGCTGAATATCGCCTACAACATGGAAGAGATTTTGCGGCACGTCGAAGACAAAAACGTGTTGAACGTCTTCCAGATCCAGGTCGTCACAATTAATCCGATTGCCTACCTGATTGGCATTGGCACACTCATGGTGTTGGCCTGGCCGGTGGTCCGGGCCGTGAAGCAACGCGCGATGAATCAATCGCCCGATGCGAGCGTGCGATGGCGCCAGCGCATCGCTCCTGCTGGGGAAATACGTGGCTTGGGTCAGCGGTATCGAGTGGTTTGTCTCGGGGTTCGTCTTCCCGGTTTGGTTGCAGATTGCCTTGGGCACGCCGACCGGTCTCGATGCCCGGCAGTACGTCCACTTCTTCGGTTCGCAAGCGGTCTGCGGCTTGCTGGCCGCGACGACGTCGTACTTTCTGGTCACCTGGTATTCATTGCGGGTGTTGACCCCGGCACTGATCGATCCGGACCATGACGACTCGGGCATGTGGCTGGCGCTCGATCGGCTGTCGCTGACGACCGCCGGTTATACGCGGTTGACGTTTGCCGTCGTGCCGATGGCACTTCTGCTGATGCCGCTGGTGCGGACGGAATCGCGCTGGACGTTCTTCGTCTTGGGGCTGCTGGGGTTGCTGGCGTGGCGGTTGGCCTTCGTGCTGGCGCAACACATCCAGCGTTCGATCCGGGCGCTCAAGGCGGCCGTCAACGTCCGGTCCGAGATTACCGCCACGGGGAACAGCGAATCGTTTCGGCCTTGATTCCGAGGCGTTTGCCAGGCCGGACGCGAGGGCGCGGGCGGAAGAAAAATAGCCCTTCGCCGGAATTTCGTGAACTTGGCGAAGCCCCCGAGCGTCTACTGGGGTAGAAGTTTGCGTCCGCCGGGGGCCGGACTTGTCTCGCCCCGCCAGGTATTTCCAAGCAAGCAACGGTATTGCCATGTCACTCCCACGGTCCAGTTTTATTCAACGCGACAGTAGCCGGGGCTGTGCCGATCGATCGGCGAATCTGCCTCGGCGACACCCCTTGCGATTGTGACACTGGCGGTCCTCGACGGACTGCTTGCCTCTCGATCAAAGGCCCGGTGTCGTCAGGACATCGGGCCTTTTTTTCGTCAAGACGAACCAGCGTGTAGGAAAGCCTGGGATTCCGCCAGTTTCGGGAACTGGAGAGCGTCGGTTCAAATCCGACCACGCTGACTCGAGGATTGCGGTGGGGTCTGTGTTGGTACAGACAGGCGGCTGTTAACCGCCGTGAGCCGCAGGTTCGATTCCTGCCACCGCAGCTTGATGGTAGATCTTATTTGCGACACGTATCACTTACTCTTCGGGGATCGGCTAACGGTAGGCTGCCTGGCTTTGAACCAGGTGATGGAGGTTCAAGTCCTTCTCCCCGAACTTGGACAGCGACAGCATTGTCTTGAAGAACGAATGATCCGGGGCAGTTGCTGCCGGTAGTGACGCCTGGCTCTGAACCAGGAGGCCGTTGGTTCGACTCCAACCCCCGGAACTTTTCGGCAATTGAAGATTGGAAGTCATCCGGCTGGATGAGGAACCTGTCTTGAAAACAGGTGGCGGCCGCGCGCTGCTTGTGGGTTCGAGTCCCACGGCTTCCGTTTTCTAACGTCCTCGTGGAGCAGCCTGGAGTGCTCGTCGCCCTGTCACGGCGAAAGTCGTGGGTTCAAATCCCATCGGGGACGCCTTTTTTAAATGGGGAATGGGGAATGGGGAATGGGGAATGGCGCACGCGTTAAGGTCAGCCGCAACTTATTCCGCATTCCCCATTCGACATTCCGCATTGGCTTCGGAAGGTAGCCGGATAAGGTTGGCCGGACCGCTTTGCTAAAGCGGCTCTTACCGTTTCGAGATGAGGGTTCGAATCCCTTGCCTTCCGCTGGCGAATTACGGAGAAACTCGTCAACAGTTTTGAAAGCGTCCTTGGGGTGTGCCGGAACTCACGCACGCGACCCTGCGAAGGTCGAAGACCAGGTTCGATTCCTGGCGAGGACATTCAACATTCGTCGCGCGGCCTCACACCGCGCTGGGCACGACGTACGGCGAACGGTAATCGCGCGTCAGCAGGCGATTCGCCTCGTCATCGCCCGCGAACCGCTCCTTGACGGGATCGAAATTCAAGGTCCGGCCGGTGGCATAGGCGATGTTCGCCAAATGGGCCAGACAGGAACTGAGGTGCCCCTGCTCAATGTCGGCAGTCAAGTCCTGATACTTGCGGCTGCGGGCGGCCGCGACCCAGTTCTGGAACTGATCGAGGTCCATCATCGGGCTGCCGTCGACCGAGGCGCTGGGGCCGGGCTCGCGCTTCGGGCCCAGGAAGGTGTGGTAACTGCTGTAGTCGGGGAACACCATGTAGCCTTCGCTGCCGATGAAAATCACGCCCACCACGTTGCGATGGTCGACGAACGGGTACTCGATTCCCATGCCGGCTTCAGAGTTGGTGTACCAGTCGCGGGTCTCGAAGGTGACCATCAGTTCTTTGCCCTGGTATTCGCAGGCGAAGACCTGGTTGCCGGGGGTGTCTTCGTCGTCGTCGGGATGCGCGAAGCGGCCGCCCATCGACTGGACCTTGGTGGGATGCGTCTCCAGTCCCAGGCCCCAGCGGATGATATCGAGCTGATGCACGCCCTGGTCGCCGATCTCGCCGTTGCCGTAGTTTTTCAAGAACCGCCACCGGCCGATGGCCAGCTTGTTGTAGGGCTCCATCGGCGCGGGGCCGACCCAAGCGTCCCAGTCCATTCCGGCCGGAACGGGCTCGGCCTTGCGGCGTCCGCCAGCGCGGACTTTGAAGGCAATTCCGCGCGCCATGTAAACGCGGCCGATGGCTCCGCCTTTGAGCTTTTCGATTCCTTCGCGAATCTTGGGGCTGGTGCGGCACTGGGTGCCGTGCTGCACGATGCGATTGTACTTGCGGGCGGCTTCGATCATCTGCCGGCCTTCGAAGATATTGTGCGAGGCCGGCTTCTCGACGTACACGTCCTTGCCGGCCTGGCAGGCCCAAATCGTCTGCAGGGCGTGCCAGTGGTTGGGAGTCGCCAGGGCCACGCCGTCGATCGATTTGTCTTCGAGCAATTTGCGGTAATCGGCGACCAGCGCCGGCCGCTTGCCCGACTTCTCTTCACAAAACGACGCCGCGAGCTGCATGCGGCTTTCATCGCAATCGCACAGTGCTGCGATCTCGACGTTTTCCTGGGTCATCTGCAGCAGCGCACCGCAATGCGAGACACGTCCGCGGCCTCCCAGCCCGACCACGGCCACGCGGAACCGATCGTTCGCGCTGGCGGCCGATCGTGCTACGGACGGCAAAGCCACCAGGGCCGCACCGCCCAACAGAGCCGAGGTTTTGAGGAAACTGCGACGCGGGGTAGTGGTCACGGCAAAAGCCTCCCGGAGGAATGAGTCAAACCACTATCTTAGCCGGATAAATTGCCCGGGATAGCCTGCAGGGGCATGCGAAACACCAGCCCGACGCGCGAGCGAGGGTGTCGAACGGGAACGCCGAATGCGGAACGCCCTCGCTGGCGCGTCGGGCTTGTATTTCCGCGTAGCGATGGAATTGTTCCGAGGCGAACCGCCGGTTCAGTCCCACCACCAGGCGAGGTCGGTCGTGCCGGCCGGATACTTGAACTGCCCGGCGTCGGCGGCGATCGAGGTGCTGGTCTGAGCCTGTTTCATCGCCCGGGCTGGTTCGATTTGGACTCCGCCTGAGGCGCTGAGGATCCAGGAACTTCCCCGCTTGATGAAGCTGACCTGGGTATCGATTTTGCGCGGGGCCAGGTGCTCTTCGGCCGGCAATTGGTCCTTGGAGAAGAGCACGCGGAAATCGTGGCCCGCTTTGGCCGGCAAATCGCCATGCACGACGAGCGTGGCGGCCAGGGCCAGTTGCATGCAGTTCCGCAATTGGGCGAAGATCGGCTCCTTGGTGGAGAGTTCTGCATATTTGGCCGTCATGATATCGGCCCAGCGCTGGGCCGTCGTGCTGGTCTTGCCGGTGCGCGACTCGGCCGTGCCGTCGCTGCCAAAGAACGTTTCCTCGGTCAGCGTCTTCACCGTGGTGTCGGGGAGTTCCCACGAGGTTCCTGCCGCATCGCGACGCACGGCGCCATATTCGGGCACCATCCACCAGCGTGGTGTCATGTTCTGCATGCCGCGGCCCCCGACCTTCATCATTTGCAGATAGCTCGGCATGCCGACGACCGGAGCCGGATCGAAGCCCATGCCGATGCGCTTCATGCGGTAATCGGCGGCCACCAGCACGCGGGCGAAATGGCTCGTATCGGGAACTCCGCCTACGGAAATCACTTGCGGGCCCAGGATTTGTTCGATGGTTTGAGCCGTCTCGGCCGCGTTGCCGATGGTGGTCAATTGGGCGACGTGTTCGCGCAGTCGCTTGAGGCCATCGGCCGTGGGGTCGATGGAACAGGTAATCACCGCCTGCTTCATCTGCCGCGCCGTTCGCAAGGCCACCAGCAGGTCGTCGAGCCAGAGAACTGGCTTGCCGGTGGTATTGCCGACAACCATGCCGTGGGCGTCGACCTTCCAGCCTTCGGCCGGGCCGGCCAGGATGATGTCGTGCTCTTCCGGGACGACGAACACATAGCGGATGCTCTGCAAGCCGGCCAACAACCGCACGGCGTCGTCCAGGTTCTTGCCGTTTTTCTGCTGCTCGGTGATCGCCACTTCCAGCCGGCGCAACGAGATCTTGCGCAATTCGGCGTGGCGTTCCAGATTCTCCGGCACCTGCTTGAGCATCTGCGCTCGGGCGGCTTGCAGTTCGCGAAGGGCGCCGACCTCGGCGTTCTTCAGCGCACCATCGGGAGCGATGGCGATACCGCCGACCGCCTGTTGGCGGCCGAAGCATCCGCCCGAAGAGCGTGGGCTGGTAACGGGCGTATCGCCCAGCAAGGAGATGAAAACGACGGCCCCCGCAAACGCGTACGGAACGGTAACCAGCAGGCGGTGGGCTTTCATCGGAATCGTGTTCCTTGCCAACAGACGATAAATAATTGCAGGGAAGGCGCAGTGGGGGAACTGGAATACGCGGCACTAACCCCCGAACAGGGCCTAATTTATCTATGGTAAACTGCGCGAAAACCATCGCAACATTTATTATTGAAATGTAATGCGACGCCGGCCCTGGAATGTCTCCAGCGGACATTCGAAGCCCAAGCTACGGGAGGCTTTGCGTCTACGCAGCACCACCGACAAGGCGAGGACGTTCTTTACGGATTGGAAGGGGCCGCTTTGGGCGTCTTGCCTTCGGCCGCCGGCCGCAAGTCGCCGGCAGTGACCACGACCAGCCGGTTCGCGTCCAGACGCTTCCGCAGGGTCTCGTTGACCTGCTCGGGCGTCAAGGCGGTGATCTTCCGTTCCAGGTCGGCGTAGTAGTTCATGGTTCGGCCGACGTGGGCGGTGTCGCAAAGCGTGCTGGCCAGGCTGGAATCGCGGGTTCGCGATACCTGCAACTGTTGCAGATAACCGCTCTTGGCCCGCTCCAACTCGTCGGCCGTGATGCCGTTTTTGAGCAAACGATCGAGCTCTTCGCGGATTGCCGTGACCACCTTGGGAGCATTAGTCGGATTGCAGATGGCAAATATGGTCACGCTGCTGCGCGGGTCGAACGAGTCGGCCGCAAAGAACGAGCCGACGCCGTACGACAGTCCGTCCTTCTGTCGGACGCGATCTCCCAAACGCGACGAGAGCGAACCGCCGCCCAGCACGAAGTTGCCCATCACCAGGGCCGGATAGTCGGGATCGTCATCTTTCATCGGGAAGATGAGCCCGGCCAGATAGATGGCGTTCGACTTGTCGGGCGTGAGGATGGTTTGCGTTCCGCCCTTGACTTGGGGGAAGAACTGCTTGGGGATGCGGCCGTAGGGCTGCGAGGCGGTCCAGCCGGAGAACGTCTCGCGCAGGATCGGCAGGCAGGTGTCGGGATCGAAATCGCCGACGAGCGATATCTCGCCCTCCTGCGAGCCAAAATAATCGGTGTACAGCTTCTTGATCTGTTCCAGCTTCAGGGCCTTGTCGCGCTGGATTTGCTCTTCGACCGTGGCGTTGTGCCGCACGTCGGCCTGGTCGAAGGGAGAAACCGTGCGGCGGAGCCTGCACCATGGCCAATGCCTGCGGGTCGGCCAATTGTTCGTCGAGCGCTGCCAGCTCCTGGCGACGCAATACGTCGAACTCGTCGGCCGGCAAGGACGGTTCGCGGAGGATCTGCCGCAGCAATTGCAACACGGCCGGCAAGTTGGCCCGCTTGGTCTCGAACGTGAACGTCGCCGTGCCGACGTCGCCATTGCCTGAGAGCGTGGCCTGGTTCTTGTCGAGCAGATCCTGGATCTGTTGCCGCGACAAGCTGGAGGGTGCCGCGCGTCATCAACGAGGGCAGAAAGTCGGCGGCCGCTTCGTAGCCTTGCAGGTTCTCAAGATTGCCGTAGCGCAGCGCGACACGTCCAAAGACCGTTTCGCCGCGGGTTTTCTTGGGCAGCAGGACGAGCTTGATCCCTTCGGGCAACGCGGTGCGGCTGGCTGCGAGCCTCGATGTTCTTGCGGAGAAACGTCGAACGCTTCGCCTGCGGCCGTAGCCACGCGGCCGTGATAGCCGGCCAACAGCTTATCCAGATCGGGCGAGGGCGGAATCGGCGAGCGATCGGGCTTCTCCGTGGGAATGAACAGGCCCACCGTGCGGTTGTTCTTCCGGAAGTAGCGCGCGGCAACGTCTTGCACGTCTTTGGCCGTGACCTTTTCGATCCGGTCGCGGTGCAGGAAGTACAGTCGCCAATCGCCTTGCGACGCCCAGTTGCTCAGGTCCACGGCAATCTGTGCTGGTGTCGGCCGGCGGCCAACTCGCGGCGTTTGAGAATCTTGCCGCTTGGCGCGCTCGACCTCTTCGTTGCTCACTCCTTCGGAGCCCATCTTTTCGACGACGTCGATCAGATTGTCGCGGGCCGTATCGAGCGAATTTTCCTTGCGCACCTCGGCCGTCAGATCGAACACGGCCGGATCGTGCCAACTGTTGACCGAAGCCGACACGTTGGCGGCCTTGTGCGTTTCGACCAGCGCCTTGTACAGCCGGCCCGACGGCGGCGCGTCGAGCACGCCGGCCAAGACCTCCAGGGCGGCAATGTCGGGATGCGAGCCCGACGGCACGTGGTACACGGCGGCGACCAGTCCCAAGTCGCCCACGCGACGCAGCATTACCGTGCGCTCGCCGTCCTGCGGCGGCTCTTCGGTATAGGTGGCATCGAGCTTGCGCGTCGGCTTGGGGATCGGGCCGAAATACTTCTCCACCAGTTCGAGCGCCTTGGCCGCCTCGAACTTGCCGGCCACGACCAGCATGGCGTTGTCGGGCTGATAGAACTTGCGATAGAAGGCTTGCAGATTGCGAATCGGCACGCGTTCGATATCGCTGCGGTTGCCGATGGTCGACTTGCCGTAGTTGTGCCAGTCGTAGGCCGCGGCCATGACCCGCTGGTTGAGCAGCTTCGACGGCGAATTCTCGCCCGCGCTCGAACTCGTTGCGCACGACGGTCATTTCCGACAGCAGATCTTCCTGCTTGACGTAGCTGTTGACCATGCGGTCGGCTTCGAGACGCAAGGCGAACTCGAGATTGTCGCCCGTGGCCGGCAGAGTTTCGTAGTAGTTCGTGCGATCGACCCAGGTGGTGCCGTTGAAACTGGCGCCGCGGTCCTGCAGCGCTTTGGGAATCTTGGGGTGATCGGGCGTGCCCTTGAACAGCATGTGCTCCAGCAGGTGGGCCATGCCGGTTTCGCCATAGCCTTCGTGCCGCGAGCCGACGAACATCGGTCAGGTTGACGGTGACGGTCGGCTTCGAGGCGTCGGGAAAGAGCAGCACTTGCAGGCCGTTATCGAGGCGGTATTCGGTGATGCCTTCGATCGATTCGCCCTTGGTGATCTCGGCGGTAGCCAGCCGCGGGAGCGTCGCCAACGATGCCAGGAGCGGCAGTACACCCAACCATCGAGCGGAGAGCCACGGAGCGTATCGGAAGTTCATGCGTCGAATCCTTCATTTCTACGGGGCGTTGGCGGCTGCAATCGTGCCGGGGCAGTATAGGGTATTGGGCAATTCCACGCGACGGGGATCATGCCGGCGGGTGGCCAGATCTGCTCCCGTTGGAGAAGTTGCCGCACCAGGGCCGTTTCTTTCTCGATCAAGGCTCTAGGGCTTGGAAAAGTCGATTTTCGGCGCGGCCTGGGCCGTCTCGGGCGCTTTCAGATACTCGGCCGGCTTTACGCCCGCTAGTTCGGCAAAGAACTTATTCGGGAACGTCTGCGTGAACAGGTTCAACTCGCGAACCGCATCGTTGTATCGGCCGCGTTCGACCGACAGCCGATTTTCAGTCCCCTCGATCGTGTCCTGTAGCTTGAGGAACGACTCGTTGGACTTCAACTGCGGATAGTTCTCCTGCAGCATCAAGAGTCGCGACAGGGCCGTATTGAGATCGTTGGCGGCGACTGCTTTTTCTCCGACGCTCGCCGTCGGGGAAAAATACGCCTTCCGTGCTTCGGCGATGCCGAGAAAGATCTTTTGCTCTTGGCCCGCCACGCCTTTGACCGTGGCTTCGAGTTGCGGGATCAGATCGAAGCGTCGCTGCAACTGGACTTCGACCTGAGCCCATTGGCTTTGCACATTTTGATCCAGGGCTTTGGCCTGGTTGTAGCCGCTGACGCCGAACATGGCCGTGCAGCCGCCGACCGTCACGGCCAGCACCAAGACAATCAGGCATCCGATGTAGAACGGTTTCATGAATGAGTTTTCCTATTTCGATTGTTTCGGGAGATGTCGAACGCGGCGGCTGTTTTCCGGGCCGCCGGTTAAGTGCGAATATTATTGTTATGGTCTGGATGGATATTGTAGCCGGACGGTCCGGCGATCGCTTACCAACTCGCGCCCCCGCCTCCTCCGCCGGTGCCGCCTCCTCCGCCGAACGAGCCGCCGCCGAAGGTGCCTCCGCCGCTGCCCCCGCCTCCAAACGAGTCGCCCCAGCCGCGACTGCCACTGTCGACCCAAGGCTGGTTCAACCACATGCCGCGTCGCGTGCCTCCACCACGGCCGTCATCGCCTGGGTTATACCGATACACGAAGTAGAAGATCGACAGCAGAAACAGCACCAGCAGCGGCGCAACCCAGGCCTGCGAATCATCGTTCGGTCGGGCGACGTGATGCACTTGCTCTGGAATGCCGTTGAGCTTCACGCCCTGCTGTTCGGCGACCCGAAAGGCGACGGCCTTGACCATGTAGACCAGGCCGTCGCTGTATTTGCCCCCTTTGAAGAACGTCGTCGCCGCTTCGCGCGAGAGCGAGCCGCACCACGAATCAGGGAGGACCGGTTCCAGGCCGTAGCCGGTATGGACGCGGACCTTGTGGTCGTCGACCGCCAGAACGATCAGCGCACCGTTGCTCTTGCCGGCCTGGCCCAGCTTCCAATGCTCGAATTGCCGTTCGACGAAGCTGAAAATGTCTTCGCCTTGGGTCGTGCGGACGGTGAGCAGCTTGACCTGCGCCGGTCTTCTCTTGCAACTCTTGCAGCCAACCGTCGATGGCCCGGACGGCGTCGGGCTGGATGACATGCGCCGTGTCGGAGATGTAATCCTGGCTGGCGGGAATATCGAGTTGCGCCGGGCCACGGCCGGGCCCCAAGAAAGGACCAGGCAGGCGAGCATCGCCAGGGCCGCGGGGCGCGATTTACCACGCATCGGTGGTGTTTCCGAGGGCGTCGAGATCGGCGTGTAGGTCGCAATAATTCAGCCAATTTGGCCGATTCTGCGAGTGCAGTAACGCACGGATTCCAGGGAGCGGACGCGCCACGGCCGTTTCGATCTCCGAGACGACGTCGGCCGCTGGCCGGGCCTGGCGGCTGCCTTTCAGCCAGAGCATGCCGCGCAGGATGCGCATCAGGCCGTCGCCTGCATGGACGTGCTGATCGAACAGCCGTTTTTCATCCCCTGAGGCTGTGAGCAAGGCTTGACGCATGGCCAGGACCATGGCTTTGAGTTCCCGCTCGCATTGCAGGCGGATGAATTTGGCGTCGAACTCCAAGGGCTGAAAGCAGTCCTCGCCGAAAATAGTCAGGTGTTGTTGCTGGATCTCCAGCAACTCAAGTGGAAACGTGTCCAACGACGACCGAATGTATTCCGGCGTGAGCACCAAAGGAGGCGCGATCGCCAGCCGACGGAAGCGTGGCATCTCCTTGGCCAACTGACGCAGTCGTTCCAGATCGATCGTTTGCAGCACCAAGGTGTTCTGCACCTGGTGCCGGCCAGGCACGAACGTGCCGGCGGCGACCGAGCCCAGCAGCGAAAGGCTCAGAGCTTGCGAGCCGGCGACGGCCTGAACTCGTTGCAGGTAGTCGGTGACTGCCTTGCGGAGATCGGCCGGGATCGCAGTGAGTGGGCCAGTCGCGGTGGGCATGGAAATATGATCCCCCTGGTTGAAACGATGGGCACGATCCTTGTGGCTAGAGCTTGCCAACCCCCGCACCCTGACGGACAAGTTCGGGGATGCGGTCCGTTTCGTCAAGCATATACTTGTAAGCGTCGGTCACTTCGCGAACCTGGCCGGCCGCCGAGGGCTTCCCGCTTTCGACATAAACGTTCCTTCTTTCGACCAGGCGGCCAGGCTGCTTGGAATCGCCATATTGCGTGTAGGTTGGGGCTTTGACCTGTTCGAAGTAGTTTCCTTCCACGAGCACGCCGGCGTCGTCGGTCGAAGCCACGCCGTACTCGTTGGCACGGTAGTAATTGTTGAAGACATGAACCGTCTCGGCAATCCGGACGCGTGGATGCCGCGTCTGCGAACCGTCGAAAAAATTGTGGTGGAAGGTTACTCGCAGTTTCCCTTTGTCCTCGGCCAACACCGACGGCTTATCGCTGTGGCCGACCAGGCAGGTCTTGTGGTGATCGTGGAACCGGCACCACGATACCGTCACCAGGTCGGAACCGCGTTTGACGTCGACCAATCCATCGTGGCATTGCGAGAAGTCGCAGTGATCGATCCAGATATGGTGGGATCCGGATTCGATGTTCACGGCGTCGTCGATGGAGTCGTGAATCGAGAGATTGCGAATCAGGACATTATGAACGCCGTGCAGATGTAGCCCGGCCCCCTTGAGGCCGCCATCGCTGCCGATGCCGAGAATGGTCTTGTTCGAGCCAACGCGGACCTTGTCGGTCAGCACAATGGTGCCGGAGATGAGCACGGACTTCGGCGCATCTCCCTTGAGACTCGCGGCCAACTCTTTGGCGTCGGCAACAGTAACTGCGGCGCCCCCCAGCCCGCCGGAGGTGCCGCCCTCGACGCTGGCCCATCCGATGGGCACTTCTAAAACCGAGCCGGACTTTGCGGCCCTGGCTGGCGGGGCGAAAGTTAGCAGCAGCGCCAGGGGCGCTAGCGCGAAGAGTCGACGACGGGCCATCAGTTCCTTCATTTGCATCATGCTCCAGGTTGCCGCAGTTGATTCGTGGCCCGGCTGCTTACCGACCTCGGACGACGCTACCCTTGATCGGCTTGCACCGCGGTGAGCGCGATCGTGTACACGATATCTTCGATGAGCGCGCCGCGCGAGAGGTCATTCACCGGCCGCTTCAGGCCTTGCAGCATGGGGCCGATGCTGACCACGTTGGCGCTGCGCTGCACGGCCTTGTAGGTGGTGTTTCCCGTGTTCAGGTCCGGGAAGATGAAGACCGTGGCCCGGCCCGCCACGGGACTATCGGGCGCCTTGGTGCGAGCCACGTCCATCGTGGCTGCGGCATCGTATTGCAGCGGGCCGTCGAGCAACAGCTCGGGACGTTTTGCGCGGGCCAGGCGCGTTGCCTCGCGCACTTTGTCGACATCGACCCCTGCGCCGGAAACGCCCGTCGAATAGCTGATCATGGCCACGCGCGGCGTGATGCCGAATTGCTGGGCCGAGTCGGCGCTTTGAATGGCGATGTCGGCCAGCGTTTCCGCGTCGGGATCGGTGTTCAGAGCGCAATCTCCGTACACCACTACCTGGTCCGGCAGGCACATGAAGAAGATCGACGAGACGACGCGTGCGCCGGGTTTGGACTTGATGAGTTGCAGCGCGGGACGGACCGTGTTGGCCGTGGAATGCACCGCGCCCGAGACCAATCCGTCAGCTTCGCCCAGCGCGAGCATGACCGTTGCCAGCACGACGTTGTCGGTAAGTTGATCGGCGGCAGCCTGCTCGGACAGTCCTTTGCCTTTGCGCATTTCGTACAGCGGCGTGACATAGCCCGAGCGCAATGCGTCGGCGTCGAGGATTTCCAATTCGGGCGGCAATTCGACCCCCAACCCCGAGGCCACGCGGCGGATTTCGTCGGGGTTACCCAATAGCACGCAGCGCGCGATGCCGCGCTGCTGGCAGATCGAGGCGGCCCGAATCGTACGCGGCTCGGAACCCTCGGGGAGCAGGATTCGCTTGTTGGCCCGGCGTGCCTGTTCGGTGAGCCGATAACAGAAGGCCGCCGGCGACAGGCGCGGCTCGGCGTCGCTGGTGCGGTGCGCGGAGAGCCAATTCGGGTCGATGTGGCTGGCTGCGAAGTCCATGGCCGCGGTGATGCGCGGGATGTCGTCCGCAGGCACTTCGTGGCTCAAGGCATTCAGCGCCGTGGCCGTTTCGTAGCTGTTGGTGTGAACTTTCAACAGCGGCAGACCCGTGTCGAAACCCGTTTGGCAGAACTTGAGCACGCGCTCGTCGAGCGGTGTATCGCCCGTGACGACCAGGCCGGCAATCGGCACGTGATTGAGTGCCGCCATGACCACGGCGATGATCACGTCGTCGCGATCGCTGGGCGTGACGAGCACCGCGCCGGGCGTGAAAGCGTTGAGCATATTGGGGACAGTGCGGGCCAGCAGCGAAATGCCTTCGACCCGCCGCTCGCGCAGTTGGCCGGCAAACACGATCTCCGCCCCCAGGTGGCTGGCAATATCGCAAGTGCGGCAGAACGTCAGCTCGCGATTCTCAGGGATGCAACCGATCAGCGCAAAGTGCTGGTTGCGCGCGGCTCGCAGTTCGGTGGCATATTGGACGCATATTTCGTCGCACCGCTGGTCCTTGCGCACGGTCACACGGTTCAGAATGCAGCCGGCCAAACGAGGGTCGTCGATGCCGCCGTACAGGCTGGCCGCATATTCCAGATCCTGGTTGAGTTGGTCGCTGGTTCGCCCGGCACATCCCAGGACGAAAATCACTTCGGCGCTCAACGTCCGGCTCAATTCGGCGTTCCAGCCAGCGGCCGACGAGTCTTCGGACGTGGGAACCAGGCCCTCGACGACCACCACGTCGGCATCGCGCGAAGAATGGTGAAAGTTCTCGATGACCTGGCTCATCAGCGCGTCGCGTTGATGCTCGGACATCATCCGTTCGGCCTGTTCGAGTGGAATGGGGGGCGAAGGTTCCAGATGCGTGGTGGCGCGAATGAAGTGCGTTGACCGTTCGGGGCCTTGATCGCCGCTGGAGTTCTGTCCCACCGGTTTGAAGAAGGCCACGCGTGCACCCAGCCGATCAAACGCGCGCCACCATGCCCAATGCCACGGTGGTCAGGCCGCTGCCGGGATGAACGGGAACGAGCAGGAAGGTTTTCTTCGCCAATGCGAACGACCCTGGGGGCGGAACGGGGATTCACGATCTGTGGGCCAGTATAGGGGCCGTTGCGTGGTGCCGTCCACCCGCCGCGGATTCGGCGATGTGCCGTTTGAGAAAGATTCCCGGTGCCCCGCGTCAACGGTCAGAAACCCGCGCGACTTCGATCGGCTCAAAGCCCTTCTCGATCAACACGAGGAACTCCGCGTTCGTGATTCTCAGGTCAACGGGAACCAAATCCGCCGGAACCTCGTCCAGCCAAACATCGTATATCTGGACCGCTCCGGGCGAGACCGGCGGTGGGGTGACGTCTACTCGCACATATCCAGGACGAAAATTGCCGAGCGAACGCACTCGCACCCATAGCGGAAAGTGGTTGTTCTCGGCCATCCCTGCGACTCTGCCACGGGCACATAAAAAGGTTGCACTGGGCGGCGAGGCTGATGTGCGACGAGATCAGCGCTTCGCCAGCATGGCACGTGGGATGGATTGCTTGACGAATCGCTTTGCCGGGCCCTCGCGTGTGATCGTATCCAGGATCGTCGCGCGGCACGGGGCGAGCATTTCGAATCCAAGCAATTTTCCATTGCGGCCGTAGTCGGCGAAGACGTTTCCGTCGGCGTATTCTCGAACCTTGCTCGACTTACCCTGCCGAACCTGGAAATAGACCGCCATGATATCGCCCGTGCGATGATTGACTTCGACGTTCATGCGAAAGCTGAATTCATCAGACTTCATGGCAATGCTCGAATTCTTAAGGACCAATGACGATCACGGTGACGACACATATCTTGTCGGGCCACCTCTCGAATACTACGTCAATTGCTACCTTCCGGCTGCGGTTCTTTCGCCAGCGCTCACGGCCGGGTTGCGTCTTAAGCCCTTTTTTATCTGGCTTCTGCAAGACGCCTAGGACTCCGGCTTGGGTCACGCCACGCTGCTTCATACGGTCAAGGGCGTGTCTTGTAATCCAAACCAGTTCGTAGCCCAAGACCGAACGGCGCACGTCGCGACCAGGGGCTCGCTTCCAAAACGGCCGCTCTTGACCGCTATCCCGATTGCCATTTCCATTGTGCATGACCGAATTGTGGCACGCTACCAGGCACCCCGCAACGGGTGGGGGCGTAGGGCGAGTCGTGATCGCACGGGGGCATATGCCGCAGGGCCGCCTTATTTCACCTTGGCCAGCCAGCGGTCGAGTTGATTGGCAAAAGCCTGTCGGTCGCGGGCGTTGAAGTTGGACGGGCCGCCCAGGGTGTGACCTTCGCCACGCAACCCGTCGAGCATGTTCCGCACGGCCAGCCGCTCGCCGACGTTGGCGTCGGTGTAGAGTTCGCCGCGCGGGTTCAGCGCTGCCCGCCTTTAGCGACCACATCGGCGGCCAAGGGAATGTCGGCCGTGATGACCAGGTCGCCGGGCGAAACCAGTTCGACGATGCGTCGATCGGCAATGTTCATCCCCGAGGGCACCAGGATCGTCTCGATGAACTCAGAGCGCGGCGTGTTCATCGATCCGTTCGCGACCAGCGTGACCTTGATCTTCCGCCGCTGGGCCGCGCGAAACAGAAGTTCCTTGATCGTGACGGGGCAGGCGTCGGCATCAACCCAAATCTGCATGACGCGAATCCGTGGTTTCTTCCGTGCTCGATGCCGACGTGTCGCTCTGAGGCAAGTCTAGGAGTGCCTGGTGCAAAGGGCAATGCTCCAGGTCCACGGGCTTCCCCAGGCGATACTTTTCCAGCAGCCGTCGCGACTGTTCGGCCAACATCCGCCGCACCTCACGCCGCTTCCCTTTGACGCGCGGAATTTTCAAGTCGTCGTAGCCGGTCGTCTGGTGCCGCAGCCAGGCAATGATCGCCGCTTCGGCTCGACGTTCGATCGGAATGCGCTGCGTGCGGGCCACGGTGCCGCTGCCGACGGGCGTGGCATGCTGGGCCACGGCCTCGGCCAGGCGTGCTGCCAGCTCTGCGTAGCGCGGCGCAAATGCCAGGAATTTGAGCGCCGCGTGCCGGAACTCCTGAACGTATTCGGCGTGGGATCGCTCTCGACGGCGCGTGCTCGCGGCCCGGCTCTTGGCGTATGAATCGGTCGCCCGCTCGGCTGCCAATTCCTGGCGGGCCGATTCGATCTGTTGGCGGGCTGCCCAAACGCCATGCGAGAACGTGCGGCGCCCTTTCTCTCCTGCACGGTCCAGGTCGGCCCGGCCGCTTTGACGCGGCGCGTCAACCCGGCATCGCCCGGCGGCAAGAGAACCCAGTCGTCGGGCACTTGCAACATCTGGCCGTCGAGAGTTCGGACGGTGCGGTTGTTTGGACCGGGGGCGACGATTCGTGTCTGCTGCAGCATAGAGCAGAGGATGACGCAGCTTGCGGACGAGTTCAAGGGGCGTCCGCAGAACTACGCGCTTTGTTCGAGTGGCTGGTTCGTCGTGGTTGGCAATCCCAGGCTCTTGAGGCCGGCGTCCAGTCGGCCCTCGGTGGAGTGCAGGTGGCAGGCGGGTGGCGTCGCAGAACAAAACTCAGCCACTGCCAATTGGACTTCGGGTTGCTGCCAACGGTCCCACCACTGGTAGAATTTCGCCGGCCGGCGACCATCTGCGACTCGTGATGTTTCAAATAGCGGCAGATCAGGCTCTGGTAAACCTTGGATCCCTGCGGCAGGCAGATGCGCAGGTTCGCGGCCAATTTGGAGTAGAGTTGAGCGGCGACGAAGTGGTCGTTCACGAAGCCCAGAATTTCCTGCAAGTCTCCCACGACCGGGCAGAGTTGCCTCCGCAGTGCTGGCCCGAAGCAATCGACGAAGATCTCCATCGCATAACGCAGTCGCTTCCCCGTGATGCGGATCTCGTGGAGCTGCCCGTAATCGTCCTTGTTGCGCAGCTGTGCCAGGTTCAGTTCTTCCAGCAATTGGGCCAGCAGGGGGCGGGCGAAGCTTGACAAAGGCTCTTCGCCGGCACGCTTGTAACGGATGGCCCCCAGCGTTTCGGCCATGAATCGTTCGAAGCCGAATGGGTAGTTCGGACCGACGCTCTCCAGACGTGTCTGAGCTGGAATGCGATGGGCTACCGCGTACCCGATGAGCATGTCGTGGCCCGCACGATCCTCGGCCGATTGCTCGGGCACGTGCTTCGTCAGTCTCGCCAATAGCACATCCCAATCGCGGGCCTCGCCGGCAGCGCGGCGGATGGCACGCAGTTGTCGTCGAGCGGCCTTGTAGACTTTGTGGGGAAGGCACTCGGAGAATACTTCGAGTGCCGCCGATGCTCGCCGCGTCGACACGCGCAACTGGTGGACGTGGTCCGAATTCTGATCCGACTCGCGCAGAGCTTGCCCCAGGCTGTCGCGCACGGCTTCCAAGCGACACGTTAGCACGCGCCGCGCTGCATCGGCGACCGGAGTTTCGGCCGTCAAGTCAGTGATCCATTTGCCTTGCATAAGGATTCCATCTCGTTTCAAGCTGCTCGACGCGGGTGGATTACGGCGTCGACGATCTTGCGTAATTTGGTGTCTTCGATCCGGTCCATGGCCTTGCCGGGACGAAGCCAGCGGCGACGGCGGCGATTTCGTTCCGGCCAGTTGCGTTTGACCTTGGTGACCTTCATCCGAAACACGACCACCCGGTGGACGCGTCCCAACTTCTCGTACCGGTACTCACCTACCGGTGTATTTCGCAGGGTGCCGACCAATCCGGCTTCTTCCCACGCTTCCTGGAGGGCCGTTTGTTGGAGCTTGTCGCCCTGTTCAAGATTTCCTTTGGGCAGCAGCCAGTGTTTGCCGCTGCTGGAGGTAATCAGGCAGATCATTCCCTGGTGCATCGCAATGACTGCCGCCTGGCGTATCTGCTTCGCGCGTTTGGCCATGACATCTCCACCGACCGTCGATGATCCTTTTGATCCGACGATGCTGGTATCGACCGGCCGTCACAGAAACTGAATGGATCGCTCATCGGGCCTTAACGATTGACTAACTCCACGCTAGTAATCTAGTAATTCAGAGGCGGGGGGGGGCTACCGATTCGGTCTCGCGCAGCCGCGCGGCAGCGACGAGCATTTTGCAGAGAGTGAACGCGAGATGCTAGCGCAGAAGAAGCCTGGCGGGATGCGGGGCCCCGCCAGGCCTGGCATGCAGTCGCTCAGTCTGGAGACGAGCGACAGAACTGCGTTTCACGCTTTTCGAGCCGCTGGACATGGAGACAGCCGGGTGACGCCACCGGCTATAGCTTATCTGCATTCATCGGGCAGGAAGTCAGGCAGCTTTATTAGGAAGCCGACTTTCACCGCGGCGCACCCGATGACGGCTCGCTCGCCGTCATCGGGCACATTGAATACCGCGATGTCACGCATTCCGAAGGATATAAGGATATGCAGCCCAAACAAGTGCGGGCTGCCATCCAGCACGGCATTAGCGATAGACGCCGTGGTGCGGCACGGCAATCTCTGCGCCGCGAGGCGGAACCTTGTAGTCGCCGTGGTTGAAGTCGCGACCGAACAACCGGTCAAAGGGATAAAGAACCCAGGCGAGGCCGTTGTGGTAGTACCAGTGAACCCCGTCGGTGTAGTACCACCGCTTGTCGCCGGCGTGCCAGAAGCTCCAATGGCCGTCATGATTGCGCCATTGATCCCCCGGCGGCACACCGGGCTGAGCTTCCGCGGTCTGAGAAGGGGCAATGTTCATTACCGCCGCCCCGCCCCCCAATACGGCCACTACCAGGGCTGCGAGCAGCCAGTTCTTCGCACCATGCATCATGTTTCGCTCCGTCTGTAGGTCAACATTTTCGAGCCCCAACCGATGGCCTGGATTTTAGCAACTCCCCTTCTTTCAAACGAGGAGCAGCAGGCAATCAAACCCGTTATTTCCGTCACGCGCTGCTAGCATGCAGCCGTTTTCCGCCCGGACGGGGAGGGCTCATTCCGATAAGCGACCAACCGGCTTCCGGTATCAACGCCACGAACGTCCATCGTGAGTCACGCGCGAGCCACTATTGGATCAAGGAAATTTGCACGCCCGTTTGCAAGATTTTGGCGATCGCAGTTTGCAAGTCAGAGACGATCGTGGCCTGGCTGCCATTGATTTGCTTGTAGGCCGGCATGCCGTCGGTGACGTTGCCGATGGTTTGCATCTGCTGCAGCGTAGGCAAGGCGTTCGGGCCTTGCGGACCGAAGGCCAGACAATGGATCAGCAGGGGCTTGCTTCCGCTGGAGTAGCCGGTACCCGAATCGGCTCCAGCCAACTGCGTGCAGATGGAATAGATCTGCGAGGTCACGGACGGATCATTGTCGTTATAGCCGTTCACGTTGTTCGGATACTCGCTGGCTGCCGGGGTTCGCGCTGTTATAGCGAATGTTGTAATACGATTGGTACGGGCCGGCGTTGGTGAAGTTGGCCGCGGCCGTGGTATTCGGGGCACCGTCGGTCTCGAAGATGATGATCTTCTGGGCTCCCTTGCGTCCGTTGCCGCCTGCATCGCCGGCCGGCTGGGCCGGGTTGTAGGTCTGCAGCGTCGTGTTGCCGCTGAACTGGTTGTAGGCCAGCATCAGGGCATAGGCGTAGCAGGTGCCTCCCTGGGCACGCGGCACCTCGATGTTGTTGGAATCGTAAGGAGTGACCGTGGCGCTGGAGTTGCCGACTGTCGCCGGCGGGTACCAGAGCGAATCCTGCATGTTGGAGTAGTTCTGCCCCAACCCGACGCGGACGCGGTTGAAGCGATTGCCGCTCGTGTCGTTGGCTCCCGATGCCGGCGTGCTGAAGTAGATCAGCGAGACCTGGTCGTTGGGATTGTTGTTGTACATGTCGGTCAGCGCCGCCTGCAGTCCCAATTTGCAGGCGTACATCGGCGCCTCGTGGCAGGTGCCCGGCCACCAGCAATACCGCGAACAGTTCGGGCTGACGTTGTACCAGAGGTTGTAGTTGCCCAGGAAATCGATCATCGTCATGGGGCCGAACCAGAAGTGCAGTCCCGGCCTGGCGGGGTTGTCGCCATAGTTCATGTACGGCTTCGGGTTCCCCGACAATTGCGCAGGCTGCGGTGATCTTGGACCGTTCCCCAGTTGAAGTCGGTGCCATAGCCGGTCAGGCCGTTGTTGGTGTTGTCGGTAATCACCGAGTAGCTGGAACTTGACGTCGCCATCAAACCAAGCACGTAGTCGATATAGTCTTTCCAGAACCGCTGGTTGAGATCGGTCGGCGGCCAGGTGGACGTATTGATCGTGGTGGGAATCGAGGTGTAGTACTCGATCCGGCCCGACATCATCTGCGCTGGAAAGATGCTCGGTCCGATGTTGCTGATGAAGTTCAGGATCGCGGTGTAGTTCACGCTGTAAGTAGAGGAACTGGGCGGTTGCCAGTTTCCATTGCTATCCCAGAGCACGGAATTGTCAGCCTTGCCGCCCGCGAACGTGAAGTATTTGGTCCGCCAGATCGTTGGTCGGATCCGGGGGCCAGAGAAAGAACGTCTTACCCCAGTACTCGGGGCCCTGGGTGTAGCCTTGCGTGCCGGCCGGGACCATGCCGTAGGCCTTGTATCCCAGGCTTTCGAAGTTCGCGTCGCGACTCGAATTCGTCGGGTTGCTGATGTTCAGCACTTGAGCCGCAGTTTCAGCATACGTGCTGCTGGTGTTCTTGGTCGTATACAGGCAGTTGTCGCCCCCGGGCGTGGTGGCGTAACTGCTGGGAGCGGCGCTGAATGCCGGAGTTCCCGTGGAGTTGGTGTAGAAATCCTGTACGATCGGCGGCCGCCCGTCGCTGGTCGTCGTAGAGATGTTGGCCGTTTGATAGGGTGAGGCGGGCGTCGCACCAGACAGCGCCGCATTTCCGACTGCTGTAATGCTCCGAAGGTCGGGTAGATCGTGTCCTGGTTGTTCGAGCCGGTGCGGTCTCCGTAGTACGGCAGACCCAAGCAGGCTGGAAAAACGCATCGATCCGGAGAAATCCACGATCACGCACACGTCGCGCGGGCGGTACACGGCCGTCGAAGTGGCCTGCAGATTCGGCACGGTATAGTTGAAGATCTTCGAGAAACCCATGGCGCTGTTGACGTTGGCCGAGACGGTCGTCTGCACCATGTTCCAGTTCTGGCTCGACGATCCGGGAAATTGCCCCTGGAATTGTTGAGCCGAGGCGACGTAGCTGTAGCGTCCGATTTGCACGCTGACCTGGCTGCTGGTGAGCGCGTTGCCCAACACCGTGTTGGCCTGGATGACGGAGTTCACCATCGGCGCCGACGGCCGAATAGTTATTGTTATTATTGTTGGACGTGTTGCCGTTCAAGGTCCGGGCGCCGGCCATGGCGCTGGCATCTGCCGCATCATTGATCTGGGTGCTGGCCGAAAGCAGCATACCCAGGTCGATGGCCAGGGCCACGCAACCGAAAAGCGGAACGAGGCACACGGCAAACAAAACCAGCGTGGTCCCTCGCCGCGATCGCATTCTCGTTTTCGTCCGCATGGTTCTCTTCCGGGTTGGGGTCATCTTCAGTTCCCTTCGCTGTACGTCACGGCCTGAAACGTCATGCTCTGGGTCGAGGGAAGGTAGAGCAGGTTGGGCACGTTGAATTGGTACGTGCCGGTGATCTGGACGCAAATGTATTGGCCGGCCTCGGCCGACGTCCAAGTGCCGATGTTGTTTCCGTATTGGTCGGATGCGTAGACGTTAATGTTCTGGCTCTGCAGCGACAGGCCGCCGAGCAACGAGGTGACGACGTTTTGTACGTTCGCGGTCGAATTCCCATAGGTCGTGCCGCTGATCACGATCGGGTCGGTATGCTTTGAGGCGTATTCCGCGCCTGCCCGGGCCGCATTGTTGAAGATCTGCACCGTCATGAAATACCGGCTGAACTCCATCACGCCGAGCAGGAACATCAACACTACCGGCAACACGAGACCGGCCTCGACGAGGACCGCGCCGGAACGGCTCCTGGTCCGAGCGCGGCCAGTCCTGGCTGGCTCGAGCCTCCTCGGAAAATCGTTCGATCTGCTACGCATGAATGAATCCACGCACGTTCTGCTAATACGGAATTGTCGTGCTGACGGTTACCTGCGAATCGTTGGCCGAGACCCATTGTGACTGAGCGGCAATTTGGGTGACGCCCGTCAGGCTCAGCAACGTCCAACGCAGGCTGTTGAAAGGGGCTCCCGATGGGATCACGACGGTTACCTTGAACGCGTCCAGCGACGTCGCGTTGCACGGATCGGTCCAAGTATGAGAACTCAAATTGACGACTTGGATCTGGGCGCCGTTGACTGCGGTGCTCGGCAAACCAGCGGTCGTCAAATAGCTCTGCACGGTTTGCTGCACGACGGCGACGGTTACGTTCGTGCCATTGCTGACTCCGGCCGAGGCAATCCGACCGCCTTGCCGCGCCGCGCTATTCACAATCGCCGTGATCTGGACCAGCCGTCCGACCTCCCACACGCCCAGCAGCAGGGATAATATGACGGGCAATATGATGGCCGCTTCGACCGCTACGACCCCGCGCAACGCCCGGCGGCGCAGACGCGTCGAGCCCGGGGCATCCAGGCGGGTTCTCAGGTGATATCGCATCACGACAATCCTTATTGGACACAACATGAAACCTTAGCTTTTTTTCCGACCAGGCGTCAGAATCCGAATTGCCATGCACACGGTCGATGAAAGCGCCGCCGGTCGACCCTCGCCGGCAATTGCCCCCCGACGAGACGTGATTGGCCGGAATATCCGGCAACACGGGGCCGCGAATCGCCCCTAGCGTTGAAGGCGCTCGATCAGGTCTGCGCACCTTTTGCTCCAACTCCACCAGCGCCACGTCCGGTTCGGCGAAATCCAAATCGTGGATGTGCCAGTACTCGATTCGCTCGGCCCAGCGGGGAAATCTTTCCAGCATCTTCGGACGATGCTCCGCTTCCTTGACCGCAATGACCAGATCAAAGGCGTCGAAGTCGTGTTCGTCGACAACCAGCGGAAAGCGGCGAGGTTCGGGAACTGCGATACCCCGGGCTTGCAACCCGCTGACCGCGTGCGGGGAAATGGGGCCCACATTGGCGGGACTCAGCCGAAACCCGCGCGACTCGGCCCGCCATTCCAGCTCTCGCTGCGGGGCCAGCCAGTTGAAGAGAATTTCGGCAAACCGGCTGCGGTAATAATTGCCGCTGCACAGGAACAACACGGTCGGCATGTACGGCTTCCTCGGCAAATCCTGTCCGATGGGTCGAAATCGTCTTCTGCGTCACGCGTGTGACGGCGTGGGAGCGTGCTGCCTAGCTTAGTCTAGTCGATGCTGCTCGGGTTGGGCAGCGGCAGCCAGCCGTCTGGCAAACAAGGCTTTCATCTTCGCCGAGACCGGCTTAACCTGTGGCTTGTTCGCCCCTCGACTCCCGGCCGTGAACTCACGAATAATTGCCGCCAAGGACAAAGCGCCATGAACATGATGCGTCTACCGGTGCTGAAAAAAGCCAGTGAAGGGCGAACCGTGGGAGTCGTGGGAGACATCTACCGATTTCTGGCGGTTGGCGAAGATACGGACGGGCGATACGCAGTTTGGGAAGCGATCGTGCCGCCAGGCGGCGGTCCGCCACCGCACGTCCACAGTCGGGAAGAAGAATCGTTTTATGTCTTGGAGGGCGAGATCGCCTTTCAAGCGGGCGAAGAGCGATTCGTAGCCACGGCCGGGATGTTCGCCAACATGCCTGTCGGTTGTCTGCACGGTTTCAAGAACGAGAGCGGCCAGCCGGCCAAGATGCTGATTTCAGTCGCCCCGGCCGGCCTGGAGAAGATGTTCTTCGAGGTTGGCCAGCCGCTGGCTGCGGGAACGACGCCGCTGCCCCCTACGAAAGCAGAAATCGAAAAGCTGCTGGCGATCGCGCCTCGATATGGCGTCGAGATCAAGTTGCCGCATCATGAGTGAAGTCTGCGCGATTGATGAACTGTCTTGCCTTCTATTCCGTGCCTCAAACTACGAGGGCCGTCTTATGAAACGACCACCGACCTGGGCGTGTCTGTTGCTCATCGCGTGCCTGGCCTGGTTCGCGGCAAGACGACTCAGCGGCGCTGCCGAGCAGGTAGCCGTCGCCAAAGAGGGGCCGACGCCGGTTGACGAATTGAAAGCCCAGATCGAATCACTCAAGAAGCTGCTTCCCGACCAGGCCCATGCCATGACTGGGGTCGGCTACCACTTTTCGAATCTCTGGTTCGCCGGGCAAGCGGGTAACTGGCCGCTGGCGGACTTCTACTTCAAAGAAACCCGCTCCAATCTGCAATGGGCCGTGCGCATCAAGCCAATTCGTCAGGACAACGCCAAGCAGAACATCGACCTGGTCAAGATTCTCGAGGCTCTACAGAACAGCCCACTCAAGCAATTGGAGCAGGCGATCGCCGAAAAAAGCCCGGACAAGTTCGTGGCCGCCTACAAGTTCACCGTGGAAGGCTGCTACGCCTGCCACAAGGCGTCGGACAAACCGCATTTGCGTCCGCACGTTCCGCTCCATGCCGAATCGCAGGTCATCAACCCTGATCCGAAAGCCAATTGGCCGCTGTAACCCGAGGCTCTGACGGCGCACACCATGGTAGATCATCGACTTATCCATCGGCATTTCAAAACCGCCGACCCCGTTCTGGCGGGCGTCGTCAAGCAGGTGGGCCCGGTCACGCTCAAACCGCAGCGAGACCGTTTCAAGCTGCTCGTGCGATCGATCATTTCCCAGCAAATTTCCACGGCCGCGGCTCGCACCATCCGGCTCCGACTCGAAGAGTCGTTGGGATCCGCGGGCGTGCGGCCCGAGACGGTCGCTCGACTTTCGATCGAGCAATTGAGGACCGTGGGCGTGTCGCGGCAGAAAGCCAGCTACATCGTCGATCTGGCCAACAAGTGCCACGACGGCACGGTGCAGCTCTCTCGACTCGGACGAATGACCGACGAGGGAGTCATCGACGAGCTGACCCAGGTCAAAGGGATCGGTCGCTGGTCGGCACAGATGTTTCTGATCTTCGGTCTCGGACGGCTCGACGTTTTCCCGCACGACGACCTGGGCGTACGCTCGGCAATTCGCCGCTTGTACGGTTTCGCGGAACTGCCCGACAAGAACGAGTGCCTGGCGATTGGTGATCGCTGGCGTCCTTATGCGAGCATCGGAAGTTGGTACTGCTGGCGATTCTTGGAACACAATCCGCCGTCGAAAGCGCCCCGAAAGCCAACTCCGCGCTAGACGCCTGGGGGCGGGCATTGTTAAAATGAAAGCCACTCCGAGTTTGGATTCTGTTCGTCGTTAGCCCACACGGGATCGGATAACCGCGCGGTTGCCGATCTCGCTCGCAAACCTTCCTGCCTCGACTCCTACCTCTTTGGCCTGCTTATGTTCTACGGACGTGCTACGCGCCGTAGCGTGCTGCGACTCGGCGTGTGTGGACTCTCGTCGCTGGCCGGCTTGAGCTGGGTCGTGGCCGCGACGACCTCGGCCAAAGCCAAACGCGTGCTCGTTCTTTTCGAACAAGGGGGCATGTCGCACATCGACACTTGGGACCCCAAGCCCGACGCGGCCGCCGAACATCGCAGCCCGTTCAAGCCGATCGCCACCCGCGTGCCCGGCATTTTCGTCACCGAATTGCTCGCACAAACCGCGCGCATATCGACAAATTGGCCATCGTGCGGTCGATGATCCAACCGACTCCGGGCATTGGCAACTCGCACCCCAAGGGGTCGCAGTACATCTTCTCGGGCGAAGCTCCGGGCGGTCCCGAGGAAATGCCCGAATATCAGTTCGGTCGTATCAATGCTCTCGGGCACCGAGGCTCCCTATCTGCCCAGCAACGCCATGGTGCCCGGGGGAGACGAACAGGCCGCCATGTCGACGGTCGGTTTCCTGCCTCCGGCTCACAAGGTCTTTCGCACCGGCGGCAACCCGTGCGATCCGGCCTGGACGGTTCCCAATCTCGGTTTGATCGGCGGCATCGACCAGCGTCGCTTTCACGATCGCACGGACCTGCTCAGCAATCTCGACGTCGGCATTCCTGGCGCCGCTCACGTCAAAGACGTGCAGGCCCTGCGTGCGTTGCAATTGCAGGCCGAGGACATGCTGACCAATCCGGCGACCCGACGGGCCTTCGACCTGAAGAGCGAACCCGACGCGCCTGCGCGAGAAGTACGGCACCGGGCATCGGGGCCAATGCTACCTGCTCGCTCGCAAACTGATCGAAGCGGGGGTGCGGTTCGTGACCGTCGACTGCCGCGAGCCGATGGACTCCTGGCGCAGCGGCAAACCGGCGAACTATGCCGGCGGCGGCAATATGAACTGGGATCATCACGACGCGATCTACTCGACGTCGAACACGAACAAACCTGGCACGAGCGGAGCCGGCTCGAATCGCTATGGCATCGCCACCTGGCCGATGATGGGCTCGACCGACCAGGCGCTGGCCGCCTTGCTCGACGACATGGACCAGCGCGGCTTGCTGGCCGAAACGCTGGTTTGCTTCGTCACCGAGTTCGGCCGCACTCCCAAGATCAACAAGAGCCAGGGACGCGATCATTGGGTCCATGCGTTTTCGTTCGCCTTCGCCGGCGCCGGCGTCCAGGGGGGCCAGGTCATCGGCGAATCGGACAAGGATGGCGGCTACATCGCCAGTTCCAACGCCTACACGATCGACGATTACGCCGCCACGATTTACGAGAAACTTGGCCTCGACCGCCACAAGCCGATCTACACCCCGGCCAATCGACCGATCATGCTGGCTCGCAAAGGCAACCCGATTCCGGAGCTGCTGTAACGATGCACACCCTTCGCCCTATTTTCCGCCTGCTAATGGCCGCTGTAGTATTGGGGCCGGTGTCAGGCGCGGCAACGGCCGCGGACGATCCCCTCGCCGGCATCACGCGCATTGAAGTTTACCCGCGGCAAGTGTCGTTGCACGGCGCACGCCAGACGGCCCAACTGATCATTACCGGTTACGACTCGGCTGCGACGAACCGTGATCTGACCCACGCGGCGGAAGTTCGCGTGCTCGATGAAACGGTTGCCACGGTCGAAGGCGGACGCGTGGCGGCGCGCGAACCGGCCGCACGCAGCTCGAAATCCGCGTCGGCAGGCATCGGCAAACCGTCGCCGTCGAGGCAACGAACGTCGATCGGCCTGATTCCGTTCGCTTCCGCAGCGAGGTGCTTCCCGCGCTCACCAAGCAGGGGTGCAACGCCGGTTCTTGCCACGGAGCGCCCGAAGGCAAGGGAGGCTTCGCCCTGTCGATGCTGGCCTACAAGCCCGCCATCGACGAAGATTCGCTTACGACCGGCGGCCTGGCGCGGCGTGTCGAGACCCTCGCGCCCGACGAGAGCCTGCTGTTGAAGAAGCCGCTGCTGCGCGTGACGCACGTCGGCGGCAAACGCTTGCATCCCAACGACGTCGCCTACCGGGTGCTCCGCGATTGGATTGCCGAAGGGGCACGGCTCGAGCCGGCCGACACGCCTCGTTGCGTCGGCATCGCCGTCGTTCCCGGACCGTCGCGGACGGTGGTGGCTCCGTTTTTGCAGCAGCAACTCGGCGTCACCGCAAAGTTCAGCGACGGCACGACGCGCGACGTCACCCGGCTGGCGACGTACGACAGCTCGAACAAGGGAATTGCCGTGGCCGACGCCGACGGCCTGGTGACCGGCGGCGAGCGGGGCCTGGCCGCCGTCACGGTCCGTTATCTGGATTACGTGCAATCGGTCTACTTCACTGTGATTCGTCCGGTGCAGGGTTTTGCCGCCGCGTGGAAGGCCCCGCCCGAGAACAATTACGTCGACAAGCTCGTCCACGCCCGGCTGAAGCAGCTTCAATTCATTCCGGGCGAACCGTGCAGCGATGCAACGTTCGTGCGTCGCGTTCATCTGGATCTGACGGGCCTGCTCCCCGCGGCGGATCGTGTGCGCAAATTCCTGGCCGATGCCGCGGCGAACAAGCGGGCCGCCCTGATCGACGAATTGCTCGGCACCGAGGAGTTCGCTCGCTTCTGGGCTCAAAAGGAAGCCGACTTGTTCCGCGTGAATCCGCAGGTGCTCGACGACGAACTGATGAAGGCCGACGCGTCGAGGATTCTGGAAGGCCGGGCCGCGCTCTTCAACGGGTGGCTGGTCGACGAGTGGCGACGCAACGTGCCCTACGACCGTCACGTCCGCGAGCTGCTCACGGCCATCGGCGACACGCATGTTGTGGGGCCTTCGAATTTCTTCGAGGCGATTCCCAAGCAGGACGAAGTCTCCGAAGCCACGGCGCAGCTCTTCATGGGCTCGCGCATCAATTGCGCCAAGTGCCACAATCATCCCTTTGAAAGCTGGACCCAGGACGATTACTACCGCATTGTCGCCGTGTTCACGCGCGTGCGAGAGGACAACGACGCCATCACCGTCGCCCCGATGGGCGAGGCCACGAACCCCAGCACCGGCAAGATCATGGTCCCCTGGGGGCTCGAAGCCGTCTCGCAAACCTCGGGCAAGCCCGATGTCGATCGGCGCAAGATTTTCACCGCCTGGCTCACGAAACACGACAATCCTTATTTCACCCGGGTCGCCGTGAATCGCATCTGGGCCCATCTGTTGGGCCGCGGCATTGTCCATCCGGTCGACGATTTCCGCTCGTCGAACCCTCCCACGAACCCAGAGCTGCTCGACGCCCTGGCCGTCGATTTCGAGAGCCGTGGCTTCGATCGCAAGCACGTCATTCGCACCATTTGCAACAGCCGCACCTACCAGCGTTCGACGGCAACCACGTCCTGGAACGACGGCGATCAAACGCTGTTCTCGCATTACGTGCCACGGCGACTGACGGGCGAGCAGCTACGCGATGCCATCGGCTATGCCAGCCGCACGCTCTCGTCCGTTGACGGGCTCGACGAGGAGATCCGGAAGAACGAAGCCGAGTTGGCAATACGTGTGAAGGCCATGGACGACGAACAACCCGCCTGGGAACGACAGCTTCACCAGCAATTGCAGAAGGCGCCGGTATGGAATGGCGTCTGGCACAGCATCGGGCCGTTTCAAGCCGGGGCGACAGGCGACGTTCACAAGGATCGCTTTGCTCCCGAAGTGGGCGTCGACCTGAGCGCCGAGGTTGATTCACGAACGGTTGATTCGCGAGCGCTCGACGGCGAAGGACGTCCGGCAGGAGAGCCCGCAAAAGATACAGCCCCCGCTTTGCGTTGGACAAAAGAAATCGCCTGGCTCGACGGACATGATTTCGCGATCGATCTGCCCAAGAACTCGGCCCGCTACTTTCACACCGCGCTGCACGTGCGCGGGGCGGGTTCGGCCCGGCTCGCGCTGGCGACCGAAGCGCCGGTTCGCGTCGCTCTCGATGGGCGGACGATTCACGACTCGGGCCCGAAGGGGCGACGCAAGCCGGCGGAACTGACGTTGAAGCTGCTGCCGGGCGAGCATTCGCTCGTCATCAAAGTCAGCTCGCTGGGCAAGAGTTCGAATCTGCGGGCCTCGCTCGCCAGGTGGGGCGACAAACCTCTCCCTCGAATCGAGGTTCGTCGCGATGCGGTGGAATTACTCGCCGGCGAGGTTGACTCTCTGCCGGCAGATCTGCGAACCGCGGTCGCTGCGCAGCGCGTAGCGAGCGACTCGCAAGCTCGGCGTTTGCAGAGCGCAGTCCGATCGCTCCAATTCCGCATGGCCTATCACACGCAGCGGCCGTTTCCTGAACAATCGCAGTTTTCCGCCGCCTTCGGCCAGCCCAAACGCGAAACCGCCTGTGCTTGCGAGCGCTCCAGCGATCCGACGCTCGACCAGGCCCTTAACTTGTTGAACGGCGAGCAAACCCTGGCGGCTTCGATCGACGGGGCGCGCAAGTACGCACCGTTCGAAGGCGACGCACTTTGCGAGGAGATTTATCTTTCCGCGTTCGCGCGGCGTCCGAGCGAGGCCGAACGCGCTCGGGTTGCTACGTTCGTTCAGGGTTCGACCAACCGCAATGAAGCGATCCGCGATTTGCTGTGGACGATTTTCAATATGCAAGAGTTCCTGTTTCAGCACTAAGAACGCCCGCGATTCGAAACCATGCGAACCGTTTTTATCATCGCGTCTTTGCTGACTTGCGCCGTGCCGTCTGCGGCGCGGGCCGACGTCAGCTTCCTCCGCGACGTGGCGCCGATTCTCACGACGCGTTGCACCGGCTGCCACGGCGATAAAAAGTCTGAGGGCGATTATCGACTGCATACCTTTGCGTACTTGATGCTCGACGGAGCCTCGGGGCTCGCGGCCGTGAAGCCTGGCAAGCCCGACGAATCGGAATTGCTCGCCCGGCTGATCGATGCCGACCCCTCGACGCGCATGCCCCAGGAAGACGATCCGCTCACTGCGAGCGAAATCGACCTGGTGCGGCGCTGGATTGGCGCCGGCGTAAAGTTCGATGGCCGCGACGCGACGGCTTCGATCAAATCGCAACTCCCCGCGCGGAAGCACGCGGCGACCCCAGATCGCTATCCGCTTCCAGTTCCGGTTTACGCCCTGGCGTGGTCGCCGAGCGCGGCCGAATTGGCCGTCGCCGGGAGCCGCGAGGTCACCGTCTGGAGTGCAACCGGGCAGTTGCTGCGCCGGCTTCAGGGATTGCCGCTACGAATCCATGCCCTGCGCTACAACCGAACGGGCACGCAATTGCTCGTCGGGGGCGGCAGCCCGGGCGATTACGGCGAGCTGTCGCTTGTCGATCCGACGGGAAAAACGACGCCGCGGGTGGTCGCCGTGTTCGACGACGTTGTATTGGGCGTGGCTTGGAGTGCGGACGATCGGCGGATCGCGGCTGCCTCGGCCGATCGCTCGGTTCGCGTTTTCACCGCCGCCGACGCACGGCTGCAATGGACCTCACGGCTGCATTCGGATTTTGCCACGGCCGTGAGTTTTCGCGACGACGATCGCTTCGTCGCCACGGCAGGCAAGGACTGCACGGTGAAGGTGCTGGACGCCGCGACCGGCAAGCTCTTCACCACCTACAACGGTCACCAACTGAACTTGGGCGAAGAGGCCGGCCGGTTCCCAATCGGCGACGTGGCATTTCTGCCGCATTCGCCCCAGGCCGTATCGGTGGGCGATGGGCGGAGCGTGCGGCTCTGGGAACCAGAAAAAGCGCAGGCGGAAAGCGGCGATGCCGGCGACATGGAATCCCGGTTTGCCAAGAAGCTGCACACGCAATTCTTGCCGCATGGTTCAAAACGACCGGGTTTGCATTTGGCCACGGCCGATGGGCGGCTGTTCGTGGCGACCGGCGACGGCCCCGTCAAGCAGTTCGATCTGGCGACGTTGAAGCCGGGCGTCGATCTGCTCGGCTCGCCCGGCTGGACGTTTTGCGTTGATGTAAATCCTGCGACGCTGCAAGTCGCCGCCGGCTCGCATGACGGCACCGTTCGCATTTGGGATGCCGCCACAGGCAAGCTCACGGCCACATTCACGGCCTCGCCCGGCTTCGTGAAGCAGCGATAGTGGTCTATCCCGTCAAGAGCTTCGCATATAGGTGCCATGTCCGGGCATGCGTGCGGGTCAAAAAACATGGCCACGCAAGCGTGGCCATGGCACCCGAATTTGCCGCATGACACGGCGTTAATAGCTCCCCATGCCGCCGTAGCCACCGTAGTAGCTCTGGCCGTAGCCAGGGGCATAGCCCGGTGCGTAACCGTAAGCGGGAGCGGCATAACCGGCCCCATAACCACCGTAGCCCGAGTTGTAGCTCGGATAACCGTATCCATAGCCGCCGCCGTAGGCCGGATAGCCAGCGTAATAGCCGCTGCCATAGCCCGCCCCGTAGCCGACGCCGTACCCCAGGCCGAAACCGCCGATCCCAATGCCAATGCTGGGGTAACCGCCGTAGTACCCTCCATAGCCGCCTCGGTAACCGCCGCCGTAGCCACCGTAATGGCCGCCATATCCGCCGTAGTGGCCGCCATAGCCGCCATGATGCCCGTGAGCGCTTGCCGTGGTCGCCATGCCCGAGAGGGCAACCGCCGCCACCAACGCCAATACTATTTTTCGCATCGCACTCTCCTCGTTCCGTGAGACTTGCCGTGATTTGTTGAGGCCGATGCTGAGCAGTCGTGTTGTGGATTGTTCAGTAAGCCGGGATTGAATAGACGCACTACTCGTGCCATTTGTCATGAAATGCAACTTTCTGCGTTCTAGGGCCTGAAATAAGGGCTATCGTGAGGTCGCCTTTTCCAGCAGCAATGAATGCCTGCCGTCGATTGGATGTCAGCCAATTCAATTTGAGGTGGCCAGGTGAGGCACGATTCTCGCTGCAATAACCGCTGGTGTGAATCGCACTGCGACCGTCATCCTACAAACCCTAGGTCTCATTGCACGAACATTACACTCAACCTTTCCAAGAAGTAATTTCTCACGGCGCCTCGTCGTCAGTTCCATGGCGCGCGTTCATCGCGAACGCAAAACGAGATACGCTTGGCGTCTCGAAAGAGCGTGCTGGCGAACCATACTGACGGCGCAGAATCGTGTCCTGCGCAATTCGATGGGAACGGTATCGCGGCGCTGTAGCCGCTGCACGACAGTCGTGCTTCAGAGTGAGCACAACTCAAAACGGGCGTTTTGTGATACGAAGCTCGACGTCACGTCAGCCTTCGAGAGTTTGCTTTACGACCGCCATGGTCTCACGCTGGCGTCGGCGGACGAATTCCAGGGCTTTGGCCGCCGCGGCCTTTGCAGCCACAGGATCTTGGGCCAGCGCCAACACCGTGGGCACGATGCGGGCCACGTCCTGCGGCTGATCCATGTCGAACAGCCAATCGCCGAGGCCGATGTCGCGCCACATGAAACCCTTGGTGGTCTGCTCTTGGAAGCGGCACACGATTGCCGGCACCCCATTGCCGATGCACATGATCGGGCTGTGCATCTCCAGGCCGAATAGTCCGGCCGAACGGACGTACGTGCTCAACGCGTCGTCGGTCAGCCAGTATTTGTCGCGCCAGACGACCCTCGCCTTCACATCGTCCGGCAACGGGTCGACGAGCAACTGCTTGCCCAACTTGACCTGCGTCTCGTCTTCGGGACATACCAGCACTTTCAATGGCGTCCGCCGGACGACCTCAATGATGGCCTCGCGCAGCGGCTTATGATCGTGCTCCTTCATCTCTTCGTTGCGAGCGTGCTTCACTGCGTCGAAGGCCCTCTTCTTGCTCGGAATGGTCCAATACGGCGTGTAGCGCAGACGCGGGATGCAACACAGGAACTTGCCTTCCTCCAGGTCGGTGCCTTTTAGAAACGCCTCGGCTGCCGCGTCGTTGCGCAGGTGTACGCCAAACGCCGCATCGGGTCCGTATTCCATCACGGGGCAAGTCAGCCCTTGGTCCTGGGCCAGCTTCAGCGAGACCGAATCGCGGAAGTAAATGAACCGTGCGCCGTTGATCAGCTCACGGGCCTGGTCGTCGACGGACGCAATCGAAATGCCGTAGATGCCATAGGGCTTGCCGGTTTCTTGACGCCAGCGGGCCACGTGCTTCTGGGCCACGAATCCCGAACCCGAACCGTGCAGCAGGAAATCCGCATCGGCAAAGGCCCTGGTCACTTCGTCGGCGCTGCTGGCAAATCGGAGTTGCGGAAAATTGCGTTGCAGCAGTTCTTTGACGCCGTCGCCGATGCTGCTTGGCCAGAGCGTAACCTCGGCCTCCGGCACGTACTCGTTGAGCAGGCGCAGGATTCCCGGGGTGTGACCGATGTCGCCGATATTGACCGTCTGCCACGCCGAGCGGAGCAGGATTCGCGGTGGCCTGCCGGTTGCGGCCCGAAGTTCGGCGGCGCATGCCGCCGTGGCCAGCGCGGCGCTGATTTGAGCAAGAAATTGGCGGCGATGCATCACGGCGTTCTATCTCCTGAGTTTGCTTACAGCCTGGCCAGCGGGTTCTCGCGCGTCTGCAAGGGGAAGGTCACACGCTCGCCGTTCTGGCGTTGCGATTCGAAAACGGCCGCGATCATCTCCATGACCGTGCGACCGTCGTTCATGTTGCAAAGCGGCTGGCGATTCTCGGCAATTGCCGCGATCAGGTCGCGGGCCGCCACGACGTGCTCCATGACCTGCCTGGTCAGTTCGGGATTGGATCCGGCTTGCCGACGCCTGCGGAGCTGATCGGAATCCATGGCCGCGGTTCCTTGGCTGGCGCAAACGGACTGCCCGTAATGAGGTGGCGCGAGTGGTTCCCGGTCCGCACGCAGATCGACGATCCCCCGCGTGCCGATGATTTGCAGGCCGAAACCCGGCAGTTTCGTGCCCGCGTCGTGGATCGAATCGAAGAACGCCACGGTGCCACCGGCCATTTCGTAACGGGCGTGAACTTCGTTGCCCGCGAGCGGGCCGAATCCCTCGGCGCCGTCGTGGACGTCGGCCTTCTCAATCGGGCCGGCCGTCCTGCAACACCGTCGCCGAGCAGGCACGCGGCGGCCCGGCGAAGTAGCAAATCATGTTCAACAGGTGCGGACCGAGCACGCACAGGTCGAGCGAGCCGCCGCGCGGATCTTCCTTGCCGCGAGCCCGTATTTCCAGAACTCGGCCGATCTGACCTTGCTGAATGAGATCCTTGATGACCGGCAGCACGGGCTGGTAACGATTGCGCAGCGCCAGCGCGAGCTTCACGTTCGAACGCTCGCAGGCCGAAACGATCTCGTCCGCTTCGGCCGGAGTGCGACAGAAGGGCTTTTCCATGTAGATGCCGCGCACGCCGGCTTCGACGGCCGCCAGCGCCACGTCGCGATGCTGGTCGACGTGCCGCATGCCGATGGCCACGATGTCCGGCTTCGTCTCGGCCAGCATCTGACGATAGTCGGCAAAGCCTTGCGAAACGTGCAGCTTCTGGAGCTCTTTGGCCAGGCCCGTTGAATCGGGGTCGGTCACGGCGACGATCTCCGTCTCGGGCACGCTTAACCACATGGTGTCGATGCCGTGGCCATAGTCGCCGCGGCCCGTATGGCCGATGACGGCGACGCGCAGCTTGCGATCTGCTTCGGCGGCGCGGGCTCCGACGGCCAGGCCTGTGGCGGCCGCGGCGATGAGGAACGAGCGGCGATTCAAGGGGGGCAGCAGGGGGCGTGGCTCATGGGTCATCGGCGTGGTCCTTGTTGGCGACAGGCTATTTCGGGCGGGGCAGGCTCGGCCTATTGTACAGGCTCGGAAGCGGCAAATCGAACCACCACGACCATTAAGGACACCACGCCGGAGACCGGTGCAAACACTTTCGCCTCGGCTTTCGTAATAGGCATGGTGAATCGTCGCTTCAGCGTCCTGGATAAGTGACCGGGAAGCGGCGGAGGAGCGGAGACTGAGCAATGACGCGTGCCGTCGGAATCATCGCCATGGTCTTTGCGGCACTGGCGTATGCCGTATCAGTCGCCCAAGCCCAATTCCCGCCCTATATGGCTGTCCCCGGTCCGTATGGTGGCGGAGGCTTTGGACCGTATGGCCCCGGCGGCTTCGGCGGGTATGGACCGTATGGAGGCATTGGCGGATACGGCGCCTTCGGTGGCTATGGATTCGGTCCCTTCGGCGGGTACGGTCCCTATGGCGGCTACGGGGGGCGCTATGGTGGGTCCGGCTATGGCTACGGCCCGTTGAACTACGGGCAGCAACTCTACCAGCAACAGTCGAGCTTGACCCAACAAATCTTTCAACAGCAGCAGCAGGCGCTCCTCGGCCAGATTCGCGATGCCCAGGGCCGACTGGAAGTGCCCGATGCCAAGAAGCAGCAAATGTTCCAGCAGTATCTGGACATGAGCGATTCGGACAAGGCCGCGGCTCGAACCGGACTAATGAACGAATACCTCAAACTCGACGCGCACGGCCGGGAGGGGTGGAAACGCGACGGCGCGGTGCAGGCCATCGTTGGGAAAGACCTGCAACGACTGGACGGCCTGGCGCAGTACCGAGAAATGAGCGAGCCCGACAAAGCCCAGTTTCGACAAACGATGCGGCAGAAGTATCAGTCCTTGTCTCCCGCGGACCAGCAGATTTGGCGGGACGACCCGATCGTCGCCAACATCCTGGGAAGCGAATGGTGGCTGAAATGATCCGTGCTTTGCTGGGCTTGTTGCTGGTTCTGAGCTGCACGGCGGCCAGCGGCCAGTATCCGATCTATCCGGCTTACGCTCTGCCCCCTGGCACGCCGGGCTATCCGCCGTACCAACCGTTCTTGGGGCCGCAGTTTTATCCGGGCATTTCGGCCTACGCGTATGGCCCTTATGGCTTCGGAGCCCGCGGCAACCTGGCGGCGAGTTCGTTCGGCAATTTGAATTGGCTTCCGCCCAACGCTCCCTCGCCGTATTACGTGACGCCGTCGGGCAAGCAGTATCTTGAACAAGCGCGGCGCCGAGAGCAGGCAATCTACCGCGAGCTCATGCTCGGGCCTTGACGCCACATTTCGAGGCATTGAGCTTTCTTTGCTGGCCAATGCGGAAGCCCGGGCCCTGGAGGTGCATTGCCGGCATCGTCCTACCATGGGCGGCAGGTCGAATGCGGTTCGGACAAGATGTCGCACTGGTGTTTGAATCGGCCGCAAGTTTCCTGTCGAAACTGTAAGGTCGACTCGTTGTCGGATTACTTTTTCTTCAGGCACGCGAACCGTGATTGAGTGCAGCCGAACGATTTGGTAGGAGGCATCTATCTGCGAATCAGAATTCGTTCGTCGAAACGCGGATCGCGCCACCAGAACCAAGGAGAACCAGGCATGGACACGGAATACGTCCGGCAGGTCGTCATCGATTCACTGCTGCAATTCGGGGCGGATTCCACAGAACCGATTTGGGAGACGCTCCTGATCTCCGATGGCCGTCCTTTGGGCCGGCAATTCGAGTTCTGCTCCATCCGGGCGATCTGGTACTGGGATCAGAACACGGTCGAGTTCTTTGACAAGAATTCAATGTTCCTCGGTGAGATTACACTCCGAGAGCCGGCGCTGGCGGCAAGTTCTTGCCGCACTACTGCGACAGACACCTTCCAAGGGGCAGAGGCCTTTCACGAAAGGGCCCTGCCCAAGAAATCACTCGTGCCGCTGCGCCTGCTGCTGGTCGACGATGAGCCGAGAATCGCCGACAAGCAAGCCATCCTGCTCGAACGTGCAGGATTCGAGGTGCAGGTCGCTTACGACGGCCCCCATGCCGTGGCAGCAGCCTCGGCGTTCGATCCGGACGTTTTTATCTTGGATCTGGGGATGCCCGACGTCGATGGCTTCAAATTAGCCGGCCAATTGCGCTCGGCCATGAACTGCGAGCGCAAAGTCTTCATTGCCCTGAGTGGTTACTCGGATCAGAAGCACCTGGACCAGGCATCGAATTCTGGATTCGACGAATACCTGGTCAAGCCTTGCAATCTGGGCGTGCTCGTGGAAATCCTTTCCGACGTGTCGCGGCAAGCCGTTCACGAATACGCAAATACGGCGAGTTGCTCAAAGCTCGACACACCGTACGCGCACTGGTCTAATTCAGGGGGGGATGGCCGCATTTGATTCGAACAGCCGCCGAGAAATCACCATGAACCTTTCCCGCCGAAAACTGCTGCAAGCCGGCACGGGGGCTCTCGCGCTCTCGGCCGCCGGCCGCGCTAGCGGGCAGCTTCCGCAACAGGCCGTGCCGACGGATTTCAAAATCACCCACGGCCGCATTCGCCAGTCGGTGATGGGTTGGTGCTTCAAGCCCATGACGGCCGTCGAGTTGGCCCGGCATTGCAAAGACTTTGGTCTGGTGGCAATCGAAGGCATCTCGCCGCAGGACTACACCGCGGTCCGAGACCTGGGCCTGGAAATCTCGCTGGTCAGCAGTCATGGCTTTGCGCGTGGGCCGCTCAACCGTGCGAACCACGAGTTTTGCCTCGCCAAGCTGCGCGAATCGATCGACCTGGCGGCCGCGGTCGGTTGCTCGAACGTGATCACGTTTACCGGCATGCGCGAGAAAGGGATCGACGATCAGCAGGCGGCTCAGAACTGCATCGATTGCTGGAAGCAGGTGATCGGCTATGCCGAGCAGAAAAAGATCAACCTTTGCCTGGAGCATCTGAACTCGCGCGACAGCTCGCACCCGATGAAGGGCCACCCAGGCTACTTCGGCGATCACGTCGACTTCTGTGTCGAGTTGATCCGGCGCGTCGATTCACCGCGCATGAAACTGCTCTTCGATATTTATCACGTTCAGATCATGGACGGCGACGTGATTCGACGCATCCGGCAGTACAAAGATTTGATCGGCCATTACCACACGGCCGGAGTTCCGGGCCGCGCAGAACTCGACGATCAGCAGGAAGTCAATTATCCGGCCATCATGCGAGCCATCCTGGAAACGGGCTACCGAGGCTACGTGGCCCAGGAATTCATCCCCACCTGGCCGGACAAGGCCATGGCCCTGCGACACGCCGCGATGGTCTGCGACGTGTAGGCGAACTACCGAGTGCATGGCCTGCGCATTCCATGGCCGTAGCGCGCTGGACGGTTATTCAACCGCTTTGGTCTCGCCCGGGTCGACATGCGATTCGAATTCCCATTGCTGGTGCGCCGGGTCGCAAGGGGCGTACAGTTCCAGGCCGCAATGCAGACAGCGACTGGCCATCGGCGGATTGACCCACCAAGACCAGAAAAAGGGCCGGCCGCAACGAGGACAGGGCCACTTGAGCCGGTGCACATGTACTGCCGCGTACGCGGCCATCACGGCGATTGCGACGATGAAAACCGGCACATCGGATTGCAGCAGGGAACAAAGTGGCGAGACGAGCCCGCACAGCAGCACCATTATGGGAAATAGCAGCGCTGTGCTGATCCACCAGATCTTCCGACGGCGGCGCAGTTCCTGCCAATTCTCGTAATAGGCGTGGCTCGGCTTGAGGAAGCTGTACAGATAGCCCATGCGATGATCTTAGGGGCCAATCATGTCTGGTGGAAACCCATGGCTAGCACGGGAACAGGCCGCGGATTCCCGCGGATTCACGCGGATTCGTGTTTCTCGGCGAGAATTCTTTTTTGCCCTGAACAAAATGAAGTTGACATGCGTACACTATATCCGGTAGAGTCAAGAACCAACCTGGGAGACCTTAGAAATGGCCCTGCACCTGGATGTGATTTGCGAGCCGCACGTGTCCACGGAAGCGCGTCAGTCGCAGACGGTCCGAGTGATCGCCGAGGTTCTGCCCCTCGTGTTGGCGAAGTACGGAATTAGCGCCTCTGTCGGCCCGCTGCTCTGCAGGTCGGGGTGGGCCCAGAGGCTCTTCGCCGCGGTTTACGCTTCGATAAGGAAATCTTCAGTCACGGAGGATCGATCTATGTTGGTGCTATCACGCAAGCTGGGAGAAACGCTCGTCATCGGCGACAACATCACCGTCAAGGTGATCCACGTTCAGGGCAATGCCGTGCGGCTGGGAATTGAAGCGCCGAGAGAGGTGTCGGTGCATCGAGCCGAGATCCATCAGCGGCTGGAATTGGCAGCGCACGTTGGAACGGGGTAGCGTGGGTTATTCACCGCTGCAAAATTCACCACCGGGGGCACAGAGACACAGAGAAGACAAAGGATGCAGACCGCTTCCTCGGTGTCTCTGTGCCTCTGTGGTTTTCTTCTTCCTGTTTCTGAACGATGCGCGATGGTGGCTAGGCTGCCAATCGCAGGGGCATCAGTTCTTCGAACAAGTTGACGGTCCGCAACATGTTCCCCTCGGCGTCGTAGAACTGCAAGACGCCGACTTCGATGAGCCACATGGCCATCAGGTCGCCGGCCAGATAGCTGCGGGCGAAATAGCGCCCCTCTTCGATCAGCAGCTTTTCTTCGAGCTCGGCGAGAACATCCTCGGCGACGTCGAGCTCCAGGAAGGATTGAACGACGATCTGCCTCACGTCCACCGGATCAATGGATACGGTCATACTGCCAACCTCCGTGTTGCCAGAACAATTGGCTTCCTGCCAATTCCCTTCATGGGGCCGGGAGTATAACAGCCGCCCCGCGCCGGATGAAGAACAAACCGGTGCTAGCGGGGCGAGAATAATCGTCTGCTACTAGTGGTCTCTCACGCCAGGAATTTCGGGTGCCATGGTCCACGCTTGCGTGGCCATGCTTACCGCGCCAACGCATGCCCACGGCGGCCGTGGGCATGGCACCCAAGTGCGAAAATAGTCGCGTGACAGACCACTAGGCGAAGCAGAGCAAAGCTCGACGTCACGCTGGCGCGCACATAGCTGCCATCACGTTCGCTGCCATCACGTTCGCTGAATTGTCGCCAGCCATGCTTTCGGCCCGCCAGGGCTGAAGTGCAGCCCGGGGTGTTCTACCGTCTCGAAGCGAGTCGGCTCGATCCGGCAAATCTTCCACCCGACGTCGAAAGCATCTCGAATCTCTTGCTGGCTCACTCGCCGGGGGCCGTCGGTCCCTGGTTCCTGGTCTGAGAAGCAGAGGATGTGCAGCCAGCCTTCGTGCCGCAGCACGGTGGCCAGCCCTTGCACGAATATCGGCCGTTCCTCGTCGCTGAAAGTGTGAAACAGCCCACAGTCGATGACGGTGTTGAAGCGCTTGCCAAGGTCGTTCAATTCCAAGGCGTTGCCGACCTGAAAGTGGACGGCCAGCCCGCGCTCGATGGCTTTGGCTTTTGCCCGTTCGATGGCCGCGGCCACATAGTCGAGACCCCAGGTTTCGTGGCCCCGGGAGGCCAGAAACAAGGCGTTGTCGCCCGTTCCACAACCGACGTCGAGGACGCTCCCTTGAATCTGCCCGGCCTCCTCGAGCCGCACGATCGACGGCTGAGGTCGTCCGATGTCCCAAGGCGGCTGTCCCTGGTACATCTGCTCGAAAAGTTGACGTTCCATACGGCCTCCCATTGCCCAATTGAACCTCGTCGAGAGAACCACCGACGCCGTCAGTCTACTACGCTCATGCGGCAAGAGGCCATTCTTTCGGAACCGAGAACCGGTGAAAAATCGGCGAAAATCTGCCAGTTTCGGCCAATTGGCTTGCACGTTTGGCCAATTTGCCGACAATTGCGGCAAACCTGGGGCTACCATTCAACGTTAACGGAAGGGATTCGAGCGATGACTACAGCGAAGGCAGCGAAGCACATGACCAAGTCGGAAGTTGTTCTGGCTTTGGCCGAAAAGACCGAACTCAGCAAGAAGCAGGTTAGCGGTCTGCTCGAGGAACTGGCGGCACTGGTGGCGAAGAATATCGGCAAGAAGGGACCTGGCGTGTTCGTCATTCCCGGCCTGGCGAAGATCAAGGTCATTCGCAAGCCGGCGACCAAGGCCCGTAAGGGTATCAACCCGTTCACCAAAGAAGAAACGATGTTCAAGGCCAAGCCGGCTCGCAACGTGGTCAAGATTCAGGCCGTGAAGGCCGTCAAAGACATGGTGTGAGATCGCCGTCGTCTGACGCCTGCGGTTCGAGCGAACGAAAGCCTTCCGACCTGTTGCCTGGTCGGGAGGCTTTTTTCGTCGGTTTGCGTGCGAACCGTGATCATCGCGGCCGTTCTCAAGTGGTCTGTCACCCCGGGAATCTCGGGTGCCATGGTCCACGCTTGCGTGGCCATGTTCACCGCGCCAATGCATGCCCACGGCGGCCGTGGGCATGGCACCCAAGTGCGAAAATAGTCGCCTGACAAACCGCTAAGTCGACGGATTGCCGTCGGCATCGAAGTAGGCCGTTTGATCCAATCCGGGATCCAGAGTTTTCGTCCCATGGTCGGCCACGGGATTCTCGGCGCGGCTGCCAGCCGCCGGATTCTGCGCCGCCGTTGCCGGCGCCTGGTTCGGTGGCAGCCCTCGTTCGTGCCGGCTCCACCATTCCTCGGCATCATCGAGCGACCATTTTGCCGTCACTCGGTCGAGGATGGCGGCCAAATCCCGCGCGGTTTGCGGACGCCTGGCCCGGCTCTTCTCGAGGCAGGCCAGGATGGCGTGCTCCAGTTCGGCGGCAATCGCCCGCCCCAGTCGTCGCGAGGGAGCATCGGGGATCGCCGTCAGGTGCTGTTGGCACAGCTCGCCCAGCGTCTGAGCACTGAAAGGCGTCTCTCCGGTGAGCAGGAAATAGCCCACCGCGCCGACGGCGTACAGATCGCTGCAGGCATCGACGGAATCGGGCGTTTGGATCGCCTCGGGCGACATATACAACGGCGTTCCTGACATGCCGCCGGCAGATTGACGGCCGTCATTCTTGTCTTCCATGGCTTTGACCAGGCCGAAATCGAGTACCTTCACCACGTCGGGCTCGGCGCCGCGGCGATTGAGCATGATGTTGCCCGGCTTGATGTCGCGATGCACCAGCCCCGAGGAATGGGCTTCGTAGAGCGAGCCGCAAATCTGCCGCAGAATGCTCACCACGCGCCCCTCGGGCTGCGGGCCGTAGTGATCGACCAGCGTTTGCAGGTTGACGCCGTCGAGGTATTCCATCGCGTAATAGAAGACTCCTTCCGGAGTGCGGCCGTAGTCGTAGATTGCCACGGTGTGCGGATTGTTGAGCTTGCAAGTGACTTGCACTTCGCGCTCGAACCGCTGGATCGAGGCTTCGTTGACGCGTTCGATGTCCAGCATCTTGATGGCCGTGGGCCTGCGGAGCATGGCGTGCTGTCCCTTGTAGACCACGCCCATGGCGCCGGCCCCGATCTTCTCCTGCAGCCGGTACTGGCCGAGCTGCCGGGCTTCGATGGCGGCCTTCTGAGCCTGGTGTTGCAGGCGGGCCACGATCAGTGTGAAGGCGAAAATCGCCACGGCGCCGATGCCCAGCAATGCGTATAGCACATAAAACGACCGCTTCAGAATGGTGAGCGGGTGATAGGCCTCGGCGCGATCAATCTCGGTGATGATCCCCAACTGATACTCGGGGAGCCAGGTCCAAGCGCCGACCGAGGGCGAGCCGCGATAGTCTCGGTAGGGTTCCATGGTGATGCCCGTGGTGCCGCTGACGGCTGCCTCGCAAACCTTGGTGAGCGGCAGTTCGCGGCGCCGAACAGCCGGCCGGAAACCATCGACCATATTGCCGCCCGGATCACGCACCCGAACGTTCAAGATCGAAGCTGCCGAATTCTCGTCGGGCAACAGCCCCAGCAGGATCAAGGCGTCGTCGAACCGGCTGTTGGAGACCATCAGGCCGTCTTTGTTCACGGCATAAGTTTCGCCGGATTGGCCAATCCGTCCCAGTTGCAGGATGTCGGTGAACTCTTTTTCGGGCGAGATGCGCATGGCCAGCACGGCCACCACCTGGAAGTTGTCATCGCGCACCGGCGCGCAGACGAACATGGTCGGCGCACCGGTCCGCATTTTTCCGGTCCGGTCCTTCTGGATGCTGACGCTGGGGAAAGGAGCCGAGACGGTGGTCTTGCCTTCCAAGGTTCGCGTCATGAAGTCTTCATGCTGCGGCACCACCTGACCCAGCAGTTCGGGAGTCGTCGCCGCGATGGTCCGCTGCTGCTTGTCGGCCAACAGGAAGCCCACGAAATCGTGGGCCGACATGCCAGGGCCCAGCTCCTTCGCCAATTGGGCCTGCAACTCGCTCACCTCCCGCCCGCCCGCAGGGATTGTGGTCGGGTCGGCTTTGGACGCTGATTCGCCGGTCGCTGCCAGGAGTTGGGCCACCGTCTTGCGAATATCCTGACTGTTGGCCAGCGTCAGCGCGCTCGACTCTTGGACGGCGAACCATTTCTGGACCATCGACCGCTCGACGTTCAGCAACGTTCCCAATTCCGATCGCAGGTTGTCCTCCATGGTTTGTTGGATTGAGTTGCTGATCACGTATCCGACAATCGCCAGCAGCAGCACGGCCACGATCGGCCAGATCCAAAGTTGCCGTTTGAGCAAGAGGCCCGTTCGCGACACGGTTCGCCCAAAGGTCGTGTGGGCGAACGTCATGTGAGCCTGAGCGAGCTCACGATCCGTGCGCGAAGTTGCGAACGGCTGCAAGAAACGGTTCCACATGAGTTCGAGCGCCGGGGCGAGCCAGGCGTTTCCGGGGAAAGCAACGGGAATGATCCATTCCGATGCTATCCTCGGCGAAACCCAGGACGCAAGTAATCGGCCCAGTTTTCCGGCAATTTCGGCAGGATTCGCTGCCACAGATTTGTAGCGTGCTCTGCGAGCACCACAGAGTCGGCATCGCGGCGGCCCGAAAGGTCGGGTCTTTTACGCGGCCATGTCTGCCGCGGGAATGTGTGCTTACGGCGGCATCGAGTAGGTCAGGGCTTGCCCTGACAACGGGCCGGGGTCGACTCACTATCAGGGCTCGCCCTGGCCGGCTTGGCTGATGCGCCCCGTTGTCGGACTAATTCTGTCTTTCAGTATTCGTAGGGTGCTCTGCGAGCACCTTTCCTTCGACGGCCTTTCTCAGCTGGGGGCCGTTCACCGCCGCGGCGCCAAACCATGGTGCTCGCAGAGCACCCTACATTATGGTCAGAAGTATGTATACAAGTAGGCCACTCGCCGGGTAGAATCCCAGGCAGGCAGCTAGGGCAGAGTGGACGTTCCGGGTGCGAACAACATGACGAGCCGAAAACTTGGTACAGGCGCTTCGTGTTGCAACCAAGTGTTGTGCCTGGCAATTGCCAACTCGTCCGCGCGACCACTATACAAGAGTGCGGGTGGCCGTGTGTGCGGATCGATGGGCTTGGCCCAGACCTGGCTGATAGCTCTTCCTGACTCGTCGGAAACGCCTCGCGCACTGGTTACGAGCGCGAGGGTCCTTTCCGCAAAGCCTTTGGGCGTTATCCCCGGCAGAAACGGTCGCCCGTTTTTCCTGCCGGGCTCTGCCGCCCGACGACCGCGCGGCCAGACGCCGACGAAGAGTGAGAGTGGACGTAACCCAGGGCCCCCTGCAACTCAAAAGGCTCTTGACCGTAGGCGTCGATTCACCTTGATCCGACTTCGCACGTCTTTTCATATTCCCCACGCCCATTATGGCGTGTCGACGCGACGCGTTCGATTTGGGGTCTATTGAAGACGCGGAGGCACGCGGAGCGTGTCTTTTGCGAAGCACGTCAACGGAACGCCGCGCGACGGCCGAGGGGCGGAGGCGGTGAATCATTTTTCTGCGGCTGCTTGCGGGCGTGCCGCCCAAGTACCAAAAGCCTCCGTATCCCGGAGTTGCAGGCAGCAGCGCAAACGGCGCCTCTTCCGAAGTCGGCGGCGCGCAGGCAGGATTCCCTGCGCGCACGCCGGCAGAGGGAAGCAGGCTGGCAGCAGGCGGCCGGCAGCGGGCAGCAATTCTTTTTTGAGCGTCGAGTGACGCGGCAAAGTTGGCCGGAAATAAACGGGAATGCACGGAAATGGGAAACAGAGATGCCCAACGCCGCCACGGGATCGAAGGGTCAGCAGAAGCTTCTTACATTCGCGTGCATTTCCGGCTCCTCCCTTCTTTCGCTGCGGGCGGTGAAGCAATCGTCATGGGCTCGCGGTGCGCATTGCGGGGATCTGTTTTGTCCTAGGAGTTGGTGGTATCGTAAGCAGGATATAGACGAAGCGGCCAATGGCCTGGCTACCGCAATCTATGGGTTCGGGGCGGCGAATCATTCTCGGGGAGAAACGGTCCATGCTCATTCGCGTACTTGTCGTGTCGGCATTGATTGTCGGGTGGCTTGGCGGCGAGGCTGCGATTGCGGCGCCGACCGGCAACCGGCCGCCGAATATCGTGTTCATTCTGGCCGACGACCTGGGCTCTGCGGATCTCGGCTGTTATGGGCAGACGAAGATCAAGACGCCGAGCATCGACCGCATGGCCGCCGAAGGAATGCGGTTCACCAACTTCTACTGCGGCTGCGCGGTGTGTGCGCCAGTCGCTGCTCATTGATGACCGGCATGCACATGGGCCACGCCACGGTGCGCGACAACATGCAGCGCGGCCCGGGCCTCGAAGGCCAGCACCCGATGGAACCCGGAACGGTGACGGTCGCGCAGCTATTGAAAAAGGCCGGTTACGCCACGGCGATCGTCGGCAAGTGGGGGCTGGGCATGCCCGACGACCACAGCAGCCCGCTCGACTTCGGTTTCGACCACAGCTTTGGCTATCTTTGCCAAGGGATGGCGCATACGTTCTACCCTCCGTATCTGTGGCGCGATGATCGGCAGGAAGCCGTTGCCAGGCAATCCGGCCTATGCCTATGGGCAGCGAGGCCCGATCGAATTGTCAGGAAAGAGTTACTCGCACGACGTGATGGCCCAGGACGCGCTGGATTGGGTGCGCTGCGCACAAGGACCAACCATTTTTCCTGTATCTGGCCTTCACCATCCCGCACGTCTCGCTGCAGGTTCCGGACGACTCGCTGGCCGAGTACCGCGGCCAGTGGCCCGAGACTCCGGTGACCAACTCGAAGCATTACGCCAACAATCCGACGCCTCGCGCCGCTTACGCCGCGATGATCACGCGCATGGATCGCGATGTGGGTCGGCTGTTGACGCTGGTCAAGGAACTCGACCTCGACGACCACACGCTGGTCATGTTTGCCAGCGACAACGGCGGCGTGTTCCCCCTGACGGGCACTGATCCGGAGTTCTTTCGTAGCAACGGCAATCTCCGCGGCTACAAGCAGGAGCTGTACGAAGGGGGCATTCGCACGCCTTTCATCGCGCGCTGGCCGGGCCGAGTGCAAGCTGGCGCGACCAGCGAACTGTAGCGGCGCGTTCTGGGATATCATGCCAACCCTGTGCGATTTGGCCGGCACGGCAGCGCCTGCCGACATCGACGGCGTCAGCATTGCACCCACGCTCCTGGGCCACGGCGGACAAAAGCTGCACGAATACCTGTATTGGGAGTATCAGAGCGGCGGTCGTGCTCAGGCCGTGCGATTCGGCGATTGGAAAGCGATTCGCAACAACGCGAAGAAAGCACCTGACTCAACGCCGGAACTCTACAACCTGGTCAGCGATCCGAGCGAGACGACCAACGTCGCCGACCAGCATCCCGAACTCGCTGCGAAAGCCGCCGCCTACATGAAAGCGGCGCACGGCCCGAGTTGGGAACCAAAGTGGAATTTCTGAATCGCCCATGAACACTCCCCGTGCTGCGATCGTCGAGGCTCCTCTTGATTCACGGATCCGAGGGACGCTCGATTGCACGTTACGGGTAGTTCACCGTGGCCACAGCGCTATCGGCCATGCCGCTCTTATAGGCGATTGCTTTCACGGTCATGCCGGGTCGGACGCTGATCACTCCGCAATAAATGTAACCCCGAGTGCGCGTCGGTTCCGTGCCGTCGAGCGTGTAGCGGAACCAGGCACCCGGAGTCGAAGAGGCAAGGCTCACGGGCGTGACGTCATCGAGCTTCCTGGGCGTGGGCGAGAGTTGCGGCTTGCCGCACGGAGCGGAGCCCTCTTCATACAGTCCGCAGTCCGGGTAGTTCTTCACCACGTCCCAGGCCAGAAGTTGAATGGCATTCGCCTGGCTGGAGGTAAGTTGCAGTCTCAAGGGGAGCAGCTTGCCTTCGGGCGACTGGCCGTACAACGCCGCAAACCAGGTGGCGTCGACCAAATACGAACCTTCCGGATTGACGTGTACCCGATCGCTGAACAGAAACGGATAAAAGTCGGTCTTGGCGACTCCCGGAAACTGCCCTTGCTCGATCTGGTGATGAATCCAGCCCAAGGCCAAAGCGGCCGGGATAATGCGCGGGCGTTTTCCTTCCGAATAGTTTTGGCCAATCGTGCGCTGCACCTCTTCGCCATAGAGCATCATGGCCGACATCGACTCTTCCCAAGTGAGCGCTGGATACAACGTCTTCATCTGGCTGCTCGGCACCAGGCCCTTGTCGGTGGCTCGTTGCCGCTGCATCTCGTCCCATTCCACGTACAGCCAGGGCTGCACGTCGGGAAACTTGCTGCGAATCAATTTCAACCAGCGAACGATATAGTCGGCTTCTTCGGCGACGTCGGCATCGCGCGGCTGAAACGTCACGTCGCTGACATTCTCGATCGCCGGCCACAACTTCTTCCAGTCGTCCGCGGCTCGTTCGACCTGAGCCAGGGGATAGGTCACAACTCCGCCCATCGATTTCTCGGTCGTGAACAGGTTCTTCCAACGCTGCTCGTCCTTGGGGTCGCCCACGCCGATCATGGCCGAATTCCACAAGGTTCTGGTAATACCACCTCCCATCAACAGGCTTTTCGGCTGATGGTCGATACCCGCCGTGCTGACGTGCAGCGCAAATTTCCCCAGGGCGTTACCGGTGAGGCTGTTGCCGAGATGCAGCGTGGTGCGATGCGGAACGGGCTGGAACATATAGACCGCTTCAAAACCCGGGCTGGGCGCCAGGCCTTCACAGGAAGCTACCGCCGTAATGGCCGTGGTTTTGTCGATGGCGAACGGAGTGGAATACGTCTGCCCGTTCGTCGGGGTGGGCAGAGTTCCATCGGTCGTGTAGCGAATCACCGCGCCCGGCATATTGCATCGCATTGTCACGGTGATTGCTTGCGAAAATTGGCCGCCTCCTGGGCCGACGATCGCGCGCGGGCACGATGCCTTCTCGCCGACGTCGATGCCCACGTACTGACCGTCGGGCCCCGAGCCCGAGACTCCATGGTTGGGTTTGTCGTCCAAAACCGATCGCCAGGATCCCGTTGGGAATGGGGAGATAATCTGCCCAATGAGCTGTTCTTTGGCCGCGTAGAACTCGATCTTCGAGACGCGTCCGAACGAACCGGTCGGACCTTCGTACCTGATCCAGCGGTAGGGCGTCTTGTTCGGAAAGGCGAGTTCGCTCCACTCGCCGGCTTCGGGAGGCGTCTTGATCTCCGCCAGCACTTCAAAGCCTTCGGTCGCGGACGTGTTCGATCCGCTGAACTTCCCGCCCACCATGGCTTGTTCGCCCTTGGGTGCAGGCAGGAAGCGCACGCGATTAAAGACCAGGAGCGATTTGCCGGGCGGGTTCGGCTTCGCGACTTCAGCAGCGTATGCCAGGTTCGCGCCAGCGATGACGATCGCCACAGCAGTTTCAAGCAACGAGCGTAGCATTCGAGTTCTCATTTCCGTCTCGTTAAGAAGGTTGAATGGCCCCGTGCCATCCCAACGGGATGATCGATCGGCCTTGCGTAGCGAACGTTTTACGAAAGTGAGGCAGTGGTTTGGCCGGCCTCCGACTACGGTGACCGAAAGTGACGGCCGCCTTGGCCACGAAGCAACGTGGGAGGATTAGCGACAGATTGCATAGGTCGGGCAGGGGACTAAGACACGCGCAGGCACCACTGGGCCTCATTCTATTCCCGGCAAATCATGAGTGCAAAGCGATGGCACAATCAGGGCTTCGACCGGATAAACTCGTCAGTCGAATCCGTCCTGTTGCACCGGAATGCGCTATGCCAGAACGCATCGCCTACCACGGAACTGGTCATGCCTTAACGGCCCTGCTGGTCGGTGGCGAGGTTCGGCTCGTCACCATTGGGCCGGACAAGAATGATATTGATCGGTGGCCCAAAGCCGACTGCGACCAACAGGAACAGATTGCTCTGGGCGTTGCAACCGAGGATGGGCAACCTGGTGGGCGCTGTCTATACCGATGATATCCTGGATCGCATTTTCAACTGTTGCTGCACCGGGAAGAAGATCACCACGATGATCAACGGCGACGCGGCGTCTGCAGGCCCGGCTTAAAACGCCGCTTGTGCGACTGCCTTGGCCGAGCCCGCGAAAAACTGGACTGCCGCATCGGGAAAATCGGTGCAAAGCAGAACCTGGTCGAGATTCGCATCGTGGCGACGCAGCATCTGCCACAATTCTCTATGGGGCCGCCCGTGCAATTCCGGCGAGACGACCGCCACCTGCTGACCGCCCGACAGAAGTTGGCGAACTGTTTCCCAGGTGTACCAGGTGGCTTGAAAGCCGTCTAACCAAATGCCGGCTGCCACGTCCGACAGCGAGGGGGACATTTCGTATTCGCTCATGCGGGAAAACAAACGCATGCCGCACGAGCGGTACCGCACCATTTCCGGCACCGACATATCGAATACGAAGTATTGCGTGACGGCGTGTTCCGACAATGCGCGTGCCAGCAACTGCTGAAGACCGTCGGACTTGACGTTCAGCGCCAACGTCCCTTGGCTGCCGGCTCGCACGTACATTTCGAGCACGGTGCTCAGCCGCAGCGCCGCTGCAGTGGGAACATCGTGAGAAATGACGAGCTCGCCGTCCTGATCACGGATGTCGGTCTCAATTCCATATCCGGCTCGAAAGGCCCGTTCCAGCGCCGCGGGGGTGTTCTTCTCAGCAGGAGACTTCCAGAAGCCTCGGTGGGCCAGGATTTGCATACTCGATCTCCACCGCCTTGATGACGTCGAGCTGATCGCCGCGCACGCCCGGCCTATCTCGACGAGTAGTTCCGCACCATACGCTCACTTAGCTGGTAGGGCACCGCTTCTTTTCCGACGTATCGATAGTTCGCGGCAGTTAGCCGATCGCGCAACGATCCAAACTCCGCCTCAGTCGCGAAGAAGTTAAACAGGTAACCCGGAACCTTGATTGCCAGATGTCGATACCCGAGTTTACGCAGCTCTTCGAAATCGCCGGCGCGATAATAGCCAATTTCGACCATCCGTTGATTGAACGCCGAACGGCCGACAGTCTGGAAAATCCCGCCCGGTTCTTCGACCGCCTCGTCCGTTACGGGATGCACCATCTCATACAGCGCAATGATCTCCGGCATGTGCTTGCGAATCGTATCGGGGTTGCGCTTACGTTGCATAAGATCGCCCGGGCAAATTGGATACAGGCGAGTTTGAGCAATATCCGGGTTGCTGACGCCGAGCAAATCGAGCATCTCCCGCTGGGCGTAGTAAGGAATGGTGGCGACCTCGGGCGACGCGATGCAGGCTCCGGGAGTGCTGTATGTTTTCAGGAACTCTCCGAACGGCGCCAGCCGATCAATGCGAACCCAACGATTGTAGACTCCCTTCACATCGTCGGAGAGATTTTGGTACGCATTCGAATCCGATCTCTCGCCGCACACGCAAATCAGCGGCACGAGACTTAATCCGATACCCAGTGGCCACCAGCGACCCATCCAGGATGCCATGGCTCGTTGCACTATTACGCACGTCATGATGACTGTGACCAGCACCAGAGGCATGGCATATCGAGCCCACTGCAACGGAAACCAATCCCCGCCGCCGAGAAAGTAGGGAATCGTGAACAGCCCAGCAAGCAGCAACGCAGTGATCGACTTCCACCGAATGCCGTCGGACGAATTCGCATCGGCGCGAAAGAGCAGCAGCGCCATGCCTAAAACAATCCACAAGTATTCGAGCCGAAAGGATTGACAGATCGCCAGCATTTGCAGCACGCCGCCCTTCAAATACGCCGGGTCGTTTGCCGTCGCCTTGCAAACGATAGGAATCGGTAACCAATCACCAAACGCGACTCTGCGGAGGATTGAAATCGCGATAAATCCGCTCGCCAGAACGGTGCCCCCGACCAGGGCGTCAACGATTGCGCGACGCCGCTTCGCTGCCTGCCAAATGCACCTGGAAACCGACGGCAGGTACTGTTGGCAGAAGACCAGCAAGCAAAACAACACTCCCTCCGTCCGAATCAGCGGCAAGATTGCCAAGGGGAGAAATGCATATAGGTTCCTTTCATTTCCTCGTACGTAGATCAGATCTAATCCGAGCAACAGAACCCCCGTAAAAAGAGTCGCCATGAATCCCGATCCGCCGACAAAGACCACGCAAGGGAACAGGGCTGCGGCAGCGGCAGCGAGTAGGGCATAGCCGATGGAACAAGTTGTCGTGCGCACGATATCGAAGGCCACGCAAATAATCAGCAGATTACCGGCGAGCGAGAACGCGATTGCGAGGTCATCCAGACGGAGACCGGTTTTCCCCAACAGCCCAATCAGAAAGAACGGCAGAGAATCGACCGTGCCTTCAACCATGGAGTTTGCATTCGCGGAGAAGGCACCGTGCGATTCGAGCATGTAGGAATGCCGCAAATTCATGTAAAGCTCGTCCCAACCTTGGGAGACGCGCAGACTGAGATACATCGACGTTACGAACAACAGCAATAACGTGGCGGCGATCCACCCACGACGGCCAGTCCAAGTCGCCAAACCACCGGCGATGACAACCGCCAGAGCGAGATACTCCAGATGTCGCAATAGACGTTCATATTTTCTGGCTTGGATCCGATGGAGAAGTCCTCCCAGCACCGATTGCGACGGCACCTCAACCGACGCCATAGCTGGCCCGGAAAATGCCTCGACGTCGATGTTTCCGTGGATCGCGCCGTCTTTAACCTGATTGGCGTGCAAGGAATTATCGAACGAATCATAGGGAAAAGCAGCCAACGCAACTCGGTTCACCCGCTCACGCAACCGAGCGCAGATCGGCGAACTGCTCATTGCCGGAGTCTTCAACTCGGCGGCCAAATCCAGCGACCAGTAGCCCACGAAGGTCCGATCCTGAAACATGTTGCTCGACGGCAACCCAATCGTCCAATACAAGCTCAGCACAATACCCACGAGGACATACGGCAGGCGCACTGCGCAAAAGCCAGGCGCTACGGCTGCGGTTGCTGCGAACAACCCTAGAAACAGAAAAGCCAGCCGTATCAGGAGTGGACCCGCAGACTGATAAAGTCCGGCCACCACGTCAGCACGTTCCGTGCCTGGCGAGGCTACGATCAACCCGGCTATCTCGGCGTAGTACGGCTTGCCGTCCTGACGCCCGAACTCAAATTCAAGTGGATTCGCATTCTCAGGCACATGGCCGAAGTACGATAGAAAGAACACCGAAGTGGTCTTGTCGATGAGACGAGCGTTATCGATTTCTGCCACTACGGATTGACCACTGCGCAACTTGATCTGGCAGTGGTTGTCTGCGACTCCATGCACCAGCCACAAATCCTGGCCGCGCACAAGCCCAGTTGGCAGTAGAAGTCGAGCACGTACCGGGCTTGTCGCCGCAGCGACAAAGTACATCCCCTGGCTTCCCCACTTTTCGGCCGAAACGGGCTTCCCAGCGGGAATCTCAACGCACTTCGAAAATGGACCCGCGGAGACAATTACGGGCCGCGGCGACCACAGCATCCCACCGCCATAGCCGATCGCGATCAGCCCGGCCAGTAGAGCACAGACACGCTGCGCAATTGAAAAAGAAAACACTTGCTTGGGCCTGCACGTCGTTTGATGCATATCGCCAACACCTGCCTATTGTGGCTATTCTCGAACGCGACACGGGGCGTCTTCCCGCTTGCAACACAATCTCGATCGTGCCAGTCCGCGTATCGTCGACCCCGCAGCAAACTATGCGGCCTGACGATGGGGAAGGCGGTCACGCAAGGCGAGCGCTTCGAAAGCGGCGAGATCCTCTGGAATGCCCAGCCCATACATGCCGCGGCCCTCTTCGCCGATGTTGTAATACCCTAGCGAAAGCCCTGCGGCGAGCAACTCGTTATAGGCAGGCGCAACATAAAACTCGCCGTTGACACGCAGGTTGCGGGAAATCATCTGTTGCGCCGCGCCACGAAATCACGCCCGTGTCGATAATTGTAGATTCCCACGGTCGCCTCCTGCGAGACCACCTGCTTTTCGACGACCTCAGACACCGTGCCATCGTTGGCAAAACGGATGTACGACCATTTCGGATCGTTGGCTTTCATGGTCATGATATACCCGTCGACATCACTTCGATGAAAGGCGTTCAGATAATCATTGATATCAATCCCAACCCATTGATCGCAATTGGCGATCATCAGCGGATCGGCGTTGTCGATGTGCTCGGTCGCCAGGAGCACCGTGCACGCAGCCCCCTGGGTGACGCCCGAAATCGGGATGACAATACTTCCGGTCGACCATTCCCTTAGCCGCTGGTCGAGTTGAAACTGATCGACCTGCTCTTGTAGAACGATATAAATGAACCGGTGCGGCTGATTCGGCCGAAGGTTCTCGCTGACGAACTCGATCATGGGACGTCCCAAGACCGGAATCAACGGCTTGGGCAGCTTGAAACCTGCCCGAGCAAACCGGCTTCCATAACCCGCCATCGGCACGACGATGTTCAACATGTCAACTCGGTCCTCGAGTATTTGTCATTCTTGACGCTGGGCAACTTCACGACGACGGTGGTGACGTCCGTCAAGCACTGAAAATCGGTTCCTTCACCTGGCTCGATCAGTACAATGTCGCCCGCGCAATACGCGAATTCCGTTCATGATCACTTCGCCGGACAGGATGGCGGTCAATTCGGTAGCGACCTTGTGCAGATGCCAGTCTTCACGATCACCGGCAGCGTACGACCGGACCCCTACCTCGACCGCCTCGGACTGAACAACCGAGGGGGAAAAATCCCCCACGAACCAGCCGCGAACCATATTGTCGAGCCGAAAGAGCTTCATGGCCTGCACCCCGCGGCCGACAGCGATGAGGCTTTTCGAACGTAGGGGTGAGTAACCGCATCGGAGGGTACGCCGGCCTGCTGCTTCGAAATCCGCTGCCGCATCTCACGACGCAAGCCGCGGATCTGCAGAGCCGTTTGCCAGTACACCTTCAGTCGTTTTTGCGACCAGCTCGATACTCCGGCCCGGCGACTGTGAAATACTACGGGCACCTCATGAAATGAATAGCCGGCGCATTTAGCGGTCGCCAATAGCTGGGCATCGAACGTGAAGGTGGTATAGGGATGTTCCGGCAGATGATCGAGCAGCGAGCGATGAAATATCTTCGGCAGACCATTGACGTCGCGGACGCCGATTGCCAACGCTGCGTTGACAAGCGTGGTGTACCAGTAGCTGACGAACTGCGTGCTTCGCGGGTCATGTCGCACCGTGCGAAAACCCTTGAACACCGTGCGACTCAACCGTCTCATTCGGACTCAGTTGGCGAACGGTCCTCCATAACTTAGCCAGATCGTCGATTGAAATCTGGTTATCTCCAGGCATGTATCCGACAAACGGGGCCTGCGTGCGTAGCAACCCGTGATGCACTCCGCCGCCGTACCCTAAATTGCTGGGCAGTCGGATCGGTTGAAAGCAGGCCTGCTCAGGAGCGAGTTTTTCCAACAGCTCGCCAGTCTTGTCCGACGAGCCATTGTCGATCAACAAGACCCGGTTCAGGCCCTCATGGATCAGTCCGGAGTTGGCAATCCGGCGCAAGAGCGTCGGTACGTTGCCTTCCTCGTTGTAAAGCGGGATTACAAGGTCGAGCGTCGGTTCCATGAATGCCTCGATTTGTTGTTTTGGCCTTATCTGCAAACTGGTTGCGGCGTTCGGAAAAAGAGCCGGCACGCCTCAATGCGCAGGTCTCTAACTCGAAGGTCACGATCAGCGAACGCGAGCCGAAACGCTGCGCTGCTCGAAGGCGCGAATACGTTGCGGAGAATAAAACGAGTGGTAGCGTTCCTGCGGAATCTTCACCATGCCAATGCGTTTGCCGGTCAGAATCAATTCGTTGAAGCAGGGAGCAATAAAGTAACGCTGCTGCACTTCTTCGGCGCACACGATGCTATTGATCGCAGCTTGGATGAAGTCGCTGCCCCGACGATAGTAGTAGAAACCGGCAATCGCGTGGCGCGAGATCGGCTTCTTCTCCGCGGCCTCGACGACTTCGCCCCGCTCGTCAACTACCACATACGACCAGCGCGGATGCACGGAATCGAAGCACACGGTGCCGGCGTCGAACCCCTCCTCCTCGAAGTAACTCAAGACGGCATTCAGATCCCAATCGATGACCTGATCGGCGTTAGCAACTATGAGCGGTTCATCGGGCGGAATATGATTGATCGCCAGCAGGCAACTGCAGGCCGCCCCCTTGGTTTCGCCCTGCTGGATTAGCGTTTCGCAATTGCCGTCGGTCAGCAATGACAGAGTGCGATCGACGAAGAATCGGGCAGCCTCGTCCTTGCGCACGACGAAGACAAACGATTTCTCACGTTCGATCGCCGATAGGCTGCGAATCGCGTGGGCAATCATTGGCTCCCCGTCGATTTCGACGAGATACTTGCCAAAATGGTAGGTGTCTTCTGGGAAGAAGTCTGATCTACCCGCTAGCGGCACGAGTATTGTCAGCATAGGCGTTGATCTCATGGATTCTCGTGGCGATTCGTTGGTAGCACACTTCGCCAACGTCTTTAATTTCTAGCACGTGACAGCCGGCCGCCATGGCGGCAGAAATCCCGCGCTCATTGTCCTCGAGCACTAATGTCTCTTCCGGCGCCACACGCAATTTGCCCATCGCCTTGATGTACATGTCCGGCCGAGGTTTGGGTTCAAGGATATCTTCGTTTGAAAGAATCAGGTCGAGGTGTGGCTCCAAGGCTGCTTTCTCAACCATGATCATGACGGTGCTGCGAATTGAATTCGAGCAAATCGCTTGCCGATAGCCTTCCCGATGGAACCGCGATCAGCGCATATTGATGCCGAAAGATCGGATGGCAACGAATCAGGAATTCTTCGTGGGTAAAACGCTGCTTAAGACGTGAGATGAGCTCATGCAGCCCTTCCGGCAGCCGTCCCTCGAGCGTGAGCATTTGGAGCTTCTTGCGGGTCGGCAGCCCGTCGAACGTAGTTAAGTGTTCGTGCCGGGTAATCTCCGCACCGAAAAGCGACAGTGCGCGATTGAGTGCGTTAAAGTGCCAATCCCGTGCCTCCACGAGCACGCCGTCCATGTCGTAGCAGATAGCCCTGATCATGCGTGAAACCGAGGTTAGCTCATAGATCCCAGTGCCAAGTGTCGGAGGCTTGTATCAAAGGGCGTTTCAACATGCAATACGGAAAGGCAATGGACGCTCTCCACGCATGGCTGCTAGCACCAGGCAATTCAGCAGCTTCAGTTCTCTGAACTCCGAAAAGCCAACCAGCGCAGGCCCTCCTCATGCAGCTTGAGAGGTCTCCCAGAAACTGGAATTCCCTATTGCCAACGCGTCGAATAGAATCCCGCGCCGAACGGCCGTCGTGATGGAACGCATCCTTTGAATTCGTCCCGTGGCCGAATCGATCCGCCGCGAGTAGCGTCGAATCGCCATGGCGCCAGGGGATTTCGCGCAGTCTCGGAGCCCTAATTGGTATTGCGCTCGAAGGCTAGATCCCGCCCTCCAGCTTGAATGAGGGCGTGAGCAGGTTTTGGACTGTTAAAAACCACTTCACATTTCAAGGTGCTAAGATGGGTGTCATTCGCCTGCTGCTTGCTCTAAGTGTGCTGGTTTTCCATAGCGGGCATCCAATTTTTGGACTTACGCTTGTCGACGGATTTCCCGCGGTCTCGCTCTTCTTCACGATCTCCGGCTTTTATATGGCCATGATTTTGAATGAGAAGTACTCAAGCTATCGTCCATTCATTACCACGCGACTACTGAAGCTATTCCCAACGTATTGGGCCATCGTCTTGCTTTCCATGTGCTTTACGCACATCGAACTGTTTGAGTATGGTTTTCTGAACGGAATCTACCTCTTCGTTTCCAACTTTTTTATTGTCGGATCGCAATTCGTTTCGATTACCTATGCAACCGGTAATGAGTTGCATCTTCTGAAATTCGGCGAGGGCTACCGACCAGAAATCATCTGGGGTCACCTCTACATCGGCCCGGTCTGGTCGCTGGGGGTCGAGCTTGTATTCTATTTCTTCACGCCTTTTTGCCTGACCGGCCGCTTTCGTTGGCTCAGACTGAGCCTGCTCCCGCTCGCCAGCCTGGCAACCTATGCGTTTTTGACATCGAAGAGTTCGTGGATTATTCCGTGGACTTACAACCTTTTTCTTCCAAATGCTTATCTGTTTGCGAGCGGCGCTGCCGCCTATTTTCTCAGCAAACGATGGATCCCACGCATCGAAAACTATAAGTACCTGAACGCAGGCCTGTGTCTGGCCGTGATTAGCTATTTGATCTTCAATCAGTACATGCCCAATTATCTTAGGTTAGCAACGGCCAACAGCTCGCCTTTGGGTACGTTCTTATTTGTGTTTGCGACGCCATTTGTCTTTCAGGCTACAAAACGCTCAAAGCTCGACCGCTTCCTCGGCGACCTTTCCTACCCTGTGTACCTCTCGCACATGTTCGTCATTTATAATTTCCCTTATTTCAGATCCAGTCATCCAGCGGTGGTGACCCTGGCTGTTGCTCTGGTCATTGAGCTTACCGTCGTCAGACTGGTGGAGCGTTACCGCGTCACGTTCATGCCAAAGAACATTGATAATGCAGACGGTGAAAAATCGGGATCTTCTTTCAATCCCGTTTGGGATCGCGGAACCGTTAGGGAGCGACGGTCACGCCCGAGATTGGTCCGAAACGTATGACGAGGACGGCCTTTTGAGGTCGTGCCAGTCAATCGGCGCACTGTGAGTTCAAAGTAGCGTTGAGTTGGTAGCGAAGCTCTTCGTACGGCCCTCTTCCCCCGAGAAGGAAGAGAGTCCGATCGCAACGAACATGCGGTAACAATCGATGCTTCGGTCTCCGCGGGTTGGTGAAGTCGGTAAGAGTCTCAGCGTCGCTATGATGCCATCGCTGGCCGTCATTCCGAAAACGCGTGACGTTCGAAGCCACCATGGCCCGGGCGTTCGAAGTCATAATGGCAAGCCCTGTTTAGTGACCTGGCGTGATACAGGGAGGGTGGCGGAAACGAAAAAGGACTTGCGATTTCGTGTCGCAAGTCCTTGTCGCTATTGAAGTACCGAAGGTGGGACTTGAACCCACACGGGATTGCTCCCACTGGATTTTGAATCCAGCGCGTCTGCCATTCCGCCACTCCGGCGTCGAACGATTTGCAGGCCCCAAAAAAATTATGAGCCCGCCATATCGCAATTTTCCAATTCTACCGGCGAGATTTGGACTGTAAACCGCAACGGCGCCAACTTTTGCCATTGGCATGGCTGCCTTGCCCAGCCCTCGGCAACCGATGCACCGCGGATTTCGGCGGTGAAACCCTGCTACCGGCCATTCGACGGTGCGGAGAAACTGGGCCCACTGGAAGCGCGCGACAACCCGGTACGGCGGGAGTCAGACCGCCCACGCGACCCCCGGGCATGGCCTGGCATTACCGGCGCCGCCGTGTCGGGCGGGCCAATCCCATCAAAAATCATTCGCCGATCTGGCAGATCAGGCGAACAATTCCGGCATGATTTGCCCCTCGCGGACGATCATCACCGGCCGCCCGCTGCTCGTCTGGTATTCCTTGCGATGGTCGATGCCCAGCGCGTGGTAGAACGAAGCCGCGATGTTGTCGGGCGTAATGGCATCGCCCGCCGGGCCCATGCCCTTGTCGTCGCTGGCGCCAAACACGCGTCCGCCGCCGATGCCGCCGCCGGCCATGAGGACGAACATTGCACGCGGCCAGTGGTCGCGGCCGGCTCGCTGGTTGATCTTCGGCGTGCGGCCGAATTCACCGGCGAGGATCACCACCGTCGACTCCAGCAGGCCCCGCTCGGAAAGAGTCGTCAGCAGAGCGGAAAGGCCCTGATCTAACTCGGGTAGCGCGCGATCCTTGAGAGTGGGGAAAATGTTCTGGTGCATGTCCCATTTCTGGCTATTGACCGTGGCGAAGCGCACGCCCGAGGCAACCAGCCGGCAGGCCAGCAGGCAACTCTGGCCGAACTCATGATTGCCGAATCGCTCGGCAACTTCCTTCGGCTCGTCGGCTACGTCGAAGGCCTCGCGCGCCCGCTTTGAGCTGATCATGTTGTAAGCCCGATCGGAGAAATTATCCAAACCGGCCAGCAGGTTGATCTTCGACTCGTAGCCTTGGAACGCGGTGTCGACCTGGTGCAAGAGCTTCTCGCGGCGATCGACTTCGGTGAGCGTCAGTTCTGGATTGAGCGAAATACCGCGAACGCGATAGGCCTCGCCCATCCGCGGGGCGTTGTTCGTATTGAATGCTCCATACTGAATGCCCAGGTAACCGCCGATTTGCGGCGTGGTCGGGATGGCCACGAAGGGGGGCAGGTCGTCGGCCGTTTTCAACTCCTTGCTGACAACGGCGCCGAAGCCGGGAAACTCCAGCGACGGGAGTGGCCGATTGCCCGTATTCATGTACTTGGTGCCCAACTCGTGGGCGGCCAACGTGTGGCTCACGCCGCGCAGCAGCGTGAACTTGTCGGCACACTGAGCCAACTTGGGCAGGTGCTCGCTGATTTGCATGCCCGCGACGTTGGTGCTGATGGGCTTGAAGTCGCCGCGGTATTCGCTGGGGGCGTCGGGCTTCAAGTCGAAGGTGTCCATGTGCGTCGGACCGCCGCCCAGGCGGATATAAATCGCGCGGGTGGCCTTCGGCGCACGCAACTCGCCGGCTTGGGCCATGCGGAGGTAGCTGGCCAGGTTCAGTCCAACGCCGCTCAGCAGGCCGCTACCCACCACGCCCGCCCGCAGGAAGTCACGTCGCTTAATTCCGTCGCAAAAGTTATTCAACATGGTTGGTCCTCGAACAGGGCTGGATTGATGGCTTGGTAGGGAAAGTCGTTTCTCGCACTCGGGCGGCGAATAAGACGCGTGCTGTCGGACTTCGATTCGGTACGTGATGGTTAGTGGTTTACCACGAATTCCTTGGTGTTCAGCAGGGCCCAAAGCAGATCGCGCAGGCCGGCGGCCGTGTGTTGCGAGTCGGCTAGATACTGCCGGGCGGTGGCTAGTTCGGCGCCGCTGGGACTGCGGCTCAACGTGCGCAGGTACGACTCGTCGATCAGCCGGTCCTCATCGGCTGCCACGAGCTGCACTTTTTCTAAATCGACCGACGAACTCTTGTCATTGTCTTTGGAAACTTGCCGCTCTTTGCGGCGTTCTTCCATCTTGCGAGCTTCCTTGGCACGCTCGGCCTCGGCGTATTCTTGCGCCTTCTTGATCTTGGCAGAGACCCGGCGAATGGTTCCCTGATCATCTTTCTTCTTGGCCTTGTCGAGCTGCCGCTCGAGTTCGGCGAGTTGGCGCGCAACTTCTCATCGATCTCGCGGATCGATTTATCCGCCGAGTCGTTGGGCGTTGCAGCGGCGAGCTTTTCCCGCTGCGGCTGGAGTTTCGTGATTTCGGCCAGCCAGCCGTCGCGGCGATCGATGAACGTCAGAACCTCGTCGTCGTTGCGAAGAAAGATGGTCTGCAACAACGTCGGCTCGTTCGAGCGTTCGCAATCGCAGGGCGTCTCACGCATTGGCTTGCCGAAGACCGTCAGAGCGTAGCCCGTGCGGTTGCGGCCGTTGCCCTGCGTGTAGCCGCGAAGGACGCCGATCGCTCGGCTCCCCACCGGATCCTTGTCGCGTTCTTGCAGTTGTGCTTGCCCGCCAGTGGCCGAAATGACGGCGTCGTAGGCCACTTCGGCTGGCAGCCGGCGGGGAATGGCGTGACTGAAATTGCGCGTATCGAGATCGTTCGTAGCATTCGGCTTCCAGCTCAACTGGTAGGTGCGGCTGCGGCAGATCTCGCGGTGCAGCCATTTCAGGTCGTAGCCGTGACGGATGAAGTCATCGGCCAGGAAGTCGATCAGTTCGCGGTTGCTGGGCGGGTTGGCCAGGTTCATGTCGTCCGGCGGATTGACGATGCCGACGTTAAAGTAACCGGCCCAGACGCGGTTGACCAACGCGCGGGCGAAATAGGGGTTGTCTTCCTGTCGCAGCCAATCCATCAAGGGCTGACGCGGATCGGAATAGCTGTTGGCAATGGTCTCCTCGCCCCCCAGCACCTTGGGCGTGATCACGCGGGTGGATTCGATGCGCTTCTTGTCCTTGCCTTTCCCCTCAGTCATCCGTGGCTGATCGCTGATGTACAGCTCGCGGATCGGCACCGGTTTGCCTTCGGCGGCCAATTTACCGATCGCTTTGCGGAGCTCGTTGTTCTTCAAATCCTTCAACCCGAGAGCCTCGACCATTTTCCGTTCGGTCGGCTTGTCCTCCGAGTCGAGTCCGAAATTAACGCGGTTGAAGAAGGCCGTGAAATGTTTGAAGTCTTCCTGGCTCCATTGGTCGAACGGATGCTTATGGCACTCGGCGCACTGCAACCGTACGCCGAGGAAGGCATAGCTGAAGCTCAGGGCCTTCTCGTTGGAAGTGCGCATGTTGTTGCGAGACCAGTAGTGCGGCATCGTCTCGCGCTGGGCGAAATCGTGCGGATCTTGCTTACGCAGGTACGAAGACATGTCGCTGGTGTATTGTTCGTAGTTTTCACCGGGCAGCTTGCTCGTAGCCAGTACGAGCCCTTCGACCAGCTTGTCGTACGGCATGTTCTCATTGAGCCGCTTGTAGACCCAGCGGTACCATTGATCGTAGAACGCGGCGCGGAATTCCTGCTCGGGCATCGACCGCTCGTTATTGCCCGTGATGTCGCAGAACTTCGTGGCCCACCAGGCGGCATACGCCGGCCGGCTCAGCAACTCGTCGACCTTCTTTTCTCGCTTGTCGCCGGCGCTGTCGGCCAGGAAGGCGCGGATTTCTTCGGGCGCGGGGAGGGTGCCCGTAATGTCGAGGCTCACTCGCCGCAGGAATTCACCGTCGCTGCAAACTTCCGAGGGAACGACGCCCAGCTTGCGAAGCTTATTGACGACCAGTCTCGTCGATCTTAGTGGGCGTCGGCACGTTGGGATAACGCGGCCCGGCGACGTCGGTCAACGGCAACAGCACGGGCGTCGGCACCACGCCGTTGTCGTAGAAGGTGACGATGTGCGTGTCGCCCTTGCCCACGACAGTTACCAGGCCGGTCTCATTGACCTTGGCCACGGCGTCGTCGTTGGTCTGGAAGCGGCACAGCGGCGTGACATCCTCGGCCGAGCCGTCCGACCAATAGCTGACGGCCTTGAGTTGGACCGTTTCGCCCGGCTTGGAGAGCACGATCTCGGCGGGCGTTACGTCGAGGCGGATAAAGTGCGGATCGTGGCTCTCGTCGACCAGCGGCGCGCCGGCTTCGATCCAGCGGAGAATCAGCCGATACTGCCAGCTATCGACATCCATCCGCTTGCCGCCGCCGTGGTCGTCTTTGTCGGGCGAGGTCGGCTTGACGAGGATCAGGCTGGCGCGCGGATTCTTCAGGTCTAGTCGGGGCTCGGCATCTTTCGGTATCGTGCCGTCCGGCAATTTGCCGGTCGAGAGGGCATCGTGATCGGACTTGAAATCGTAGCCGAACAGCGACAGCCGGAAACCGCCTTGGCCCTGGAACGAGCCGTGGCAGGCCCGGCCGTTGCAGCCCAACCGGCCCATCAGCGGCAGCACGTGCCGCTGAAAGTTCGGCACTTCGGTCGTCGAACTGGCGGCGAACCGCACGTCGGCACGGGGTTGAACTGGACGGCAGCGTGGCTGAACGTCGATAGCCCCAGCCGCGGGGCTAAGGGAAATCAGCATGGCCGTCGCGAGAAGAATCCGTCGCATGGGTCTCACCTTTTGGGCAGTCAAGTTTGGAAGGCTGTCAATGTCGGAGGGACGTGTGTCGAGTTCGTCGGGGCTCATTAATCTTTTGACTTGGGAGGCGAAGAAGTTTCACTCTCGGCGCGTTTTTCTGATTTTTTCTTCTTCGAGTTGCCTTCGTGGGCGGCCTTGATTTCGGAATGGGATCGGCTGGCCTCGCTCAACAGCCTGGCCATTCGCTGTTCGACGGACTTTGTCTGTTGCTGATCGAGCTTATCCAATTGCTCTTTCAACTCGACGATCCGGCTTTCCAGCCGCTCGCGTTCTTCGGTGAGGCTCGCCTTGCGCTGCCCTATTTGCTGCACCAAGGCCTGCCGCAGTTCGTCCTCGACCTTCGGGTCGGGCGACATCGTCAATCGGGCCACCAGCAACCGAATCCGCGAATTGAGCTTCCAGGCTTCCAACTCCATCGGGTAGCGCTTCGGGTTCCGCTCCTGCACCTGCGCCAGCTTCTCGCTGGAGTGAAACAGTTCGCGGATCGCCCGTTGGTACTCGGCCACGTCGTTCAATTTGAGTTGGTCGAGCAATGCTGGCCAGTTCGGGATGATTCATTCGCACGAAGGTCATCGCCGCGGCTTCGCGCTCTTCGGTAAAACCGGAGACTCGCTTGGGTGATTTTGCAGACTTCGCTGAGCGAATCGGCTCTTGCCACGGTGCCCGTTGCAGCATCAGGCGAGTCCGTTGCCGCGGCCGACGAACCGGCCGGCTCGTTCGCCGCGGCCCAAACCAAGGCCGGCACAACCAGCGTCATCAGTCCTGCCAGCCAACCATCCCTTGCGCTTGATCACGTCAATTCTCCTGCGAGGCGCCTTTGCGGGCGTCCTCGACGGCTACCAACAGCCAACCGGGGCTACCGGTTCGGTGAACTCTTCCATCGGGTCCGTGCGCGACAAATCGTCGCTTGCAGTCAAGGCGTCGGTCGCGATCGATTCGCCCGTGGCTTTCGCTTGTAGAGCAATATCCGAAACGGCGCCCTCGGGCACGACACCATCCGCCAACCGGCTGGTTGCGTCGTCACTCGCGGGTGAAGTCGACGCCGCTTCGTCCGTGCCCGGTTGGCCCATGACCGGTAGATCGGTGGCTCGTGCGACGGCCCAGGCCAGCGCCAGGTCGCCCGTCGAACCCAGTGCTGCCGAACCCGCCGCTGCCATGGGCGTCGAGCCCGAGGCGGGAGCAAATGATTGATAAGCCATTACCATGGCCAGGCACGCGGCAGCTCCCACGGCGATCCAGCCAACCGGCTGCATCCATGCCTGGCTGTGGCGAGCCGGGCTACAACAGCTCTTCGGACGACGACCGCTCAGGGGCGGCCGCCAAAACTAATTGTGAAAGCTCAACCACCCGGGCAACCGCTTCGCGAGCTGCCTGGTTGTCGGCCAATTGCACTTCGAATTCGGCCGCCTCGGTGGGCGTCATTTCTTCGCCCACGTAGCGGAATGCTTGCCAGAAAACTTCTGTTTCGTCTTGCGGATTCATTTTTACCCAGCCTTCCCAAAGCACGCAGGCACAACCTCGATGCGATTAAAGCCGCGCCGCTGTTCTCAACATGCTGGCAGCAAACGAGGTGCATACCCACGCAACCACTGTATTGACGCTCGCCGGAAGGGGATTATTTCGTCACAGGCATCAATGAATGCCAAACCATTCTGTCCGCGCGACGGGGCTGATCCGATCGCCGCTTGCGCCTCGCTCGTATCATGTTGGCCGAAATACACTTGCAACGTCGGGTCTAGAGTAATTCCGGCTTGACCAGCCGGGGGGAGATCCTACGATGGAAACACGGTCCGCCAGTTCCGGGGGGGCTTGGCAGGAGTGGCTATGTCCCAAGCGCCAGACGCGTTCACACCCCGCGAGCGTGCCCGCATCGAGGCCACGGCGCTCGAAATCGGCCGCTTCATCTTCCAGCGTTGTCGAAGCGATCGGCGAAAGATCTTTGATCGCCGCTGGTGGGACGACCAGATGATGGCCTGGGCGATGGGCGACGAAGCCCTGAAGGTCCAGATGTTCCGCTTTGTCGACGTCTTGCCGATGCTGCACACGAACGCATCGGTGACGCAGCACTTGCAAGAGTATTTTCGCGACGTGCGCGGCCCTCTGCCGGGAGCGGTGCGGCTGGGGCTGGCCGTGGCTTCGCCGCGATCGTTGGTTGGCCGGGCCGTGGCCGCGGCTGCGCAGAGAACGTGCAGGGCTATGCCCGCCGCTTCGTGGCCGGAAGCAACACGGAGGAAGTTTTGGCTGCCGCCATGCGCGAGCGGAAGCTGCGCCGTGCGTTCACGCTCGACATTCTGGGCGAAGCGGTCGCCAGCGAACTCGGAAGCCGACCGCTACCAGCAACTTTATATCGATCTGATCCGCAACATCGCCTCGACCGTCAACGCGTGGCCGGAAGTTCCGCAGGCCGATCGCGGCTCGTTCACTGCGTTGCCGCGGGTCAATGTCTCAGTTAAACTTTCGGCGCTCGATAGCCAATTCGACGCCATCGATCCGCAGGGGACGACGGAGCGCGTGGCGGCGCGATTGCGTCCCCTGCTGCGCGTGGCCCGCGCGGAACGCGTGTTCGTCCACGTCGACATGGAGTCGTATGCCGCCAAGGATCTGACGCTCTCCATCTTTCAGCAGGTGCTGGCCGAACCGGAATTCCGTGACTGGCCCAACGTGGGTATTGTGATCCAGGCTTATCTGCGCGACGCGGCCGCAGATCTGACGGCGTTACGCGATTGGGCTCGCCGTCGCGGCACGCCGGTCTGGGTGCGGCTGGTCAAAGGCGCCTATTGGGACTACGAAACGATACACGCCCAGGCGCTGGACTGGCCGATCCCAGTCTTCCAGCAGAAATGGGAGAGCGATGCCAATTTCGAACGGCTGACCGAGTTCCTGCTGCGCAATTACGATTGCCTGCGCCCGGCGCTGGGTAGCCACAACATCCGCTCGCTGGCATATGGCATCGCCGTGGCGCCGCCATCTGGGCATTCCCTCCAGCGGGCTGGAATTGCAAATGCTCTATGGCATGGCCGATCAGGAAAAGCAGGTGCTGGTCGACATGGGCTACCGGTTGCGGGTTTACATGCCCTATGGCCAACTCTTGCCGGGCATGTCGTACCTCGTGCGTCGCTTGTTGGAAAATACCTCGAACGAGTCGTTCCTGAAGGCGAGCTTCAGCGACCATGTTTCGCCGGAGAAGTTGCTCATGAATCCGCTCGAACACGCCGGGGATCGCGCTCCCGTGTCGGCCCCGCCGAAGGCCGCACCAGCGGCGGCCGGCTCGTCGCCAGCCAGATTTCGCAACGAGCCGTGGGCCGATTTCGCCGTGCCGGCCAATCGCCAGGCCATGCAGAAGCGCTGCGCCAGATTGGAGGACAACTCGGCCGGCACTATCCGCTGTGGATCGACGGGCAAGCGGTCGATACGCCATCGCGCATCACGTCCTCGAACCCATCGCATCGTCACCAGGTCGTCGGCACGGTCGCCGCCGGGCGCGTGGCCGACGTCGCGGCAGCGGTCGCGGCGGCCAAGGCCGCGCTGCCCGCCTGGAACGCCTTGGGCGTCGATGCGCGTGCCACGTTCCTCGAGGCGCCGCCGATGCCATGTGTCCGGCGGCGCTTCGAACTGGCTGCCTGGCAAGTTTATGAATGCGGCAAAGGTTGGCGCGAAGCCGATGCCGACGTGACCGAAGCCATCGACTTCTGCCGCTACTATGCCCTGGAAGCCCGCAAGCTGCACGGCGACGTGCAGGACGTGCCGGGCGAAGAGAATCAGATGATCTACATGCCGCGGGGCGTGGTGGGGTGATCGCGCCCTGGAATTTCCCGCTGGCCATTCTGACCGGCATGACCGTCGCCGCGCTGGCCACCGGCAACACGGTCGTGATGAAGCCGGCCGAACAATCGTCGGTCATCGCGGCGAAGCTGATGGAAATCTTCAGCGGCGTCGGATTTCCGCACGGCGTGCTCAACCTGCTCTCGGGCCAGGGCGAACGGTCGGCGCAGCGCTGGTCGATCACACGGATACGGCGGTGATCGCCTTCACTGGCTCGCGGGCCGTAGGGTTGGCGATCAATCGCCAGGCGGCCGAAGTTTCTGCCGGAGGGATCGGCTACGTCAAACGCGTCATCGCCGAGATGGGAGGCAAGAACGCCATCATCGTCGACGACGACGCCGATCTGGACGAGGCCGTTCTGGGCGTCGTGCGCAGTGCCTTCGGCTACCAGGGGCAGAAGTGCTCGGCCTGTTCCCGAGTGATCGTGCTCGATTCGATTTACGAGGCCTTCCTCGAGCGGCTAGTGGCTGCGGCGCAGAGCCTCAAAGTCGGTCCGGCCGAAGATCCGGCCACCAGCGTCGGCCCGGTGATCGACGAAGAGTCGCTCCAGCGGATTCGCAAATACATCGAACTGGGGCGTAGCGAAGCCCGGCAAGTACTGGCCGTCGACGCTGGCCCGCTCGCTGACGAAGGGTTTTACATTGGTCCGCATGTTTTTGCCGACGTGCCGGCTGGCGCACGCCTGGCCCAGGAAGAAGTCTTCGGCCCAGTGCTGGCGGTGATCCGAGCGAAGAACCTCGATGAGGCCTTCGCGATTGCCAACGGCACAGACTACGCATTGACCGCCGGGCTGTTTTCTCGCAGCCCGGCGAATCTGGAGCGGGCGCGGCGCGAGCTGCTGGTCGGCAACTTGTACTTGAACCGCGGCATTACCGGCGCGATGGTCGGCCGGCAGCCGTTCGGCGGCTTCAAACTTTCGGGAATCGGCAGCAAGGCTGGCGGGCCTGACTATCTATTGCAGTTCGTGCTGCCGCGCGCGATTACCGAGAACACGCTGCGCCGCGGCTTCGCCCCGCCGCCGGAAAGCGATGCGGGCGAATAGTGGGGCAGTGATTCAAAGCAGTGAATGAAACACGGAGACACGGAGTTCACGGAGGAAGAGGATAAGAAGAACGGGGAGGAGCTCTGGCAGGTGTCCCGGAGGGACGCTGTGAAAATAGCCCAGCGATTTATCGCTGGGACAACGGGAAACGCTGCCGTGCCGTTAGTCCCGGAGGGACGACTGATGGGCAACCCTCAGCCCCAAACATAACGCAAAAATCGTACGGAATTCCGTGCCGTTCTAAAATTGCCAGGAACTCCTCCTCGAACGTTTTGTTGTGGTGATGTTCGGGCTGCGAGTTGACGTACGCGATCGTAGCATCCAACTGCGAGATGCCGATGCTGAACGCTCCGTATCCCTCCTGCCAGGCAAAGCCGCGCTGATTGGAGAATGTGTCATGAATCCATTTCGATGAACCGCTTTTGATCAATTGCAGAGCTTTGGCAATTTCCATGCGTGACGGAAGAGACAGCACGATATGGACGTGGTCTTCAATGCCGCCAACCGCCAAGGCCTTGATGTCATTCTGCCGAGCAATGCCGCCCAAGTAGGGCCAGAGTTGCTCGCGCAACGCGGGGACAATCAGCCTTTGACGCCCTTTGGTGCTGAACACGCAATGGTAAAGGCCGCTGACCTAGGAATGCGACATGGCTGAAGCTCTCCATGTGAGACAATGTCAGCCGTCCCTACGGGACTGTTCTCGTTCAATCGCACATGTTATCCCAGCGATAAATCGCCGGGCTATTTTCGCGCCGCCGCTCCGCGGCTACAAGCGCGGTCTGCGGCTATGCTCACTTGCTTCGAAGCTAAAACACCGGCTTGATCTGCTTCAGCCGGGCTTCGGTCTGAGCCATCAACGCATTCTCGGCCTCTTCGGTGGGCGCTTCGTAGGTCACCGAGAATCGCAGGAATGCGCCGGCATCGTCCCAGGGAACCGTGCAGATCGAATGCTCGGTGATCAGGTACTGGCTGGCCGCTTCGGCCGTGTCGAACTTCGTGCCGTCGGCCAGGCCCCGAGGCGAAGGCGTGTAAAGGAAATACGTTCCGCCGGGCACCTCGCAGGCAAAACCGCACTTCTTCAGCGTGGCCACCAGCTTCGTCAATCGCCGCTGGTACTTTTCGCGGACCTGGCCGGGAATGGTGGTGTCGTCCAGGGCGGCGGCGCCGGCCTTCTGGATGGCGATGAACTGGCCCGAGTCGCTGTTGTCCTTGATATCGGCAAAAGCCTGCACGATCCGCTCGTGCCCGCAGACGAACCCCAGACGCCAGCCAATCATGTGAAAGCCCTTCGACATGGAATGGATTTCCACGCCGACGTCCTTCGCGCCGGGCACCGACAAGAAACTCAACGGCGCCGCGCCGTAGCTGAGCATGATGTGGGCTGCGTCCTGCACGACGACAATCTCGTGCTGCTTCGCAAACTCGATGACCCGTTGGTAGAATTCGCGCGTGGCCAGCTTGCCGGTCGGGCTGTTGGGATAATTGAGCACCAGGAGCTTGGCCTTGGAGCAGACGTCGGCAGGGATCGAAGCCAGGTCGGGAAAGAAATCGTTCGCCGCCAACAGCGGCAACCGATAAACCGAGCCACCGTAATAACGCGTGTGCGTGCCGGCCACCGGATAGCCGGGCACAGTCATCAGCGTGATGTCGCCCGGGTTGATGAACGCAGCCGGCAACATCGCCAGGGCCGGCTTCGAACCGATTGAGTGGTTGATTTCCTTGGCCGGGTCGAGCGCCACGCCGAAGTTGCGCTGCATGAAGCGGGCCGCTGCTTCCTTGTAGGCCGCGATGCCGTTGTCGGCGTAACCCCGGTTTTGCAGGTTGTGGATTTCCTTGGCCATCACGGCTCGGACCGACTCGGGGGCCATTTCGTCGTTTTCGCCGATGCCGAAATCGATCAGCGTCCGCTCGGGATGCTCGGCCAGGGCTTTGCGCTTGGCTCGCTTGATTTTCTCGAACTTGTAGATCTCGGTGCCCTTGCCGTAATTGGCGCCGCCGATCCGTTCGGCGAACAGCTTTTGGAAATAAGGATCGCTCATGCGTCAGGCTTTCACGGTTGGATTAGCGGTTGAAGTCAGCACACAAGCCCGAAGCGCAAACGAGGGTATCCGGCATTGCCCGGGAAACACCCTCGCTTGCGCAGCGAGCTCAGATCAAACCGCCAGCCTACCGAAGCTCCGGCCCGACGACAAGCGCTCGTCGCGGCCAACCGATACGCGGCCCGTCATTTACGAGGCTCGTAAAGCTTCTTGATCCGGGCCAGTTCTTTAGGCGGCAATTTCAAGCCCGTCGCCACGGCGTAATGCAGTTGGATCTCATCGGGCGAAAGGACGCGGGGATAGATGGCCACTTCGTCCAAGGCGCCGATCAGCATCATAATTCCGTCACGCTTGCCCAGCCGCACCGGGGCTGTGCCGCGCTTGGGCACGATTCTCCACTTCGGGTCGGCATAGAGCGTGCCCGAGTCGGGAGGGCCATTGCGCAGGGCGGCGTTCTTGTAGATCTGCACGCCCGGCGTGGGTTGAGTGTTGGCGTTGCCTGGCGGGAAGCAGGCTACGATGTACATCCATTGGCCGACTTGCAATGGATCCTGAAAGTAGGCTCCGGCTCCCAGGCCGCCGTCGGGGTTCCAGATGTATGCGGAGATGCGATTGGGCCGCTGCGGATCGGCAAGGTTGTAGAAGCGGAAGCCCCACTCGTGCCGGCCGGCCTCGCTCTTGCCCAGCCAGTGAATGTAAGTGTTTCCGCCCTCGCCGGGAAAATCGAGTCGATCAGGTCGGAGCCATAGTTCGACGGTCAGCCCTTGGCCGCTGGTCGGCTGGCTGAAAGCGAGATCGTCGGGAATCTCCACGTGCGTGCTGCCGTCGAAGGCAACGGCCCCATTGCGCGAGCCCTGGAGCGCTGCCGGTTGGCCGAAATTCGGCTTTCCGCGATAGGCGCCGTCGTGCTTGTGGCCGGTTTCGTCGACCGCGGTGGTTGCGCCGGCCGCTTCGCCCAGTCGCCAGTAGGCAACGGGGCCGGCTGCGAGCACGAGCTGCGAATACTGGTCTTGGGCCTGCGTCCGGCTGGGCGGCGCGGCAACGGCTCGGTTCGCGTGGGCCAGGCCCACCAGCCCAGCCATGGCCGAGGTCAGGATTTCACGCCGTGAGAATTCGAATTGGGCTGCCATAACCGCTTTGCCTCCGCGTCGATTCTAGCAAACGCGACGGTCAGGCCAAACTCGATACCGTAAAGTGTCGCGGCAGGATTCTCTGGCATCTGCTTTCCGTAGCCCAGCCATTTATGGCTGGGAATACTTTAGCCGCCAAGGCATCCTCCTGTCCCGATTCGAGCCGCCCTAGGGCGGCTCGAATCGGGACAGGAACTCAGTGCGATGTCCGACGAAGCCCCAGCGATAAATCGCTGGGCTACGGAAAGAAACCAGAGGGACTGACGCCGCCAGGGAATTTTGCCGCGCCCCAGCAAACATGGTGACTCAATGCGCGCGCCGTGCCGGTTTCCGGCGCCAGCCTTCGCACCACAGGCGGAAGCGGTCCAGATAGATGTACACGACCGGCGTGGTGTAGAGCGTGAGCATCTGGCTGAAGATCAGGCCGCCCACGATGGCGATGCCCAGCGGTCGGCGCAACTCGGCCCCGGTTCCGGTGCCCAAGGCCAGCGGCAACCCGCCCAGCAGCGCCGCCATGGTGGTCATCGTGATTGGCCGGAAACGAAGCAGGCAGGCCTCGAAGATGGCGTCGTCGGGCGATTTGCCGTGGCGGCGCTCGGCCTCGAGCGCAAAGTCGATCATCATGATGGCGTTCTTCTTGACGATGCCGATCAGCAGAATGATGCCGATCAGGCCCATCACGTTCAGCTCGACGCGGCAGAGCAACAGCGCCAGCAACGCGCCCACGCCGGCCGACGGGAGCGTAGAGAGAATCGTGATCGGATGGATGTAGCTTTCGTACAGCACGCCCAGCACGATATAGACGGTCACCAGTGCCGCCAAGATCAGCAGCGGTTGATTACGCAGCGAGGCCTGAAAGGCCTGGGCGGTTCCCGAAAAGCTGTAGCGAATCGTTTCGGGCAGCCCCATGTGATGCGTGAGCTCGTCGATTCGCTCGACGGCTTCGCCGAGTGCGAAGCCGGGCTTCAAGTTGAACGAGATGGTGATCGATGGGAATTGTCCCGAGTGATTGACCTGCAACGCCGTGGTGGTGGGCTTGTAGCTGTAAAAGGCACTCAACGGAATCTGAGCGTCGGCCTGCCCACGGACGTAAATGTGCCGCAGGGCATTGGGGTTCTGAAAGAAATCCGGTTCTACGCCCATCACGACGTGGTATTGGTTGAGCGGCTTGTACATGATCGACACCTGCCGCTGGCCGAAGGCGTCGTAGAGCGTGTTGTCGATGACCTGCTGCGAAATTCCCAAGCGGCTGGCAACGTTGCGATCGATGGCCAGCGAAGCTTGCAAGCCGCGGTTCTACTGATCGCTGTTAACGTCGACGATGCCGGGAATGTCTCGCCATCGCCAGCAGCACCTTCGGGCCCCAGGCGTTGAGTTCGTCCAGATTGTCGCCCTGCAAGGTGAACTGATATTGCGAACTGCTGGAGCGGCCGCCGATGCGCAGGTCTTGAACCGCCTGCAAGAACAGTCGCACGCCTGGAATGCCGGCGAGCTTGCGGCGGATACGGCCGATCACTTCGTCGGCGCTGATCGTGCGCTCGCCGATCGGCCGCAGGCTGACGAACATCCGGCCGGCATTCGTGGCGCCGCCGGAATTGCCCGATCCGCCGGTGAAGGCGATCACACCGATGCAGTCGGGATCTTCGCTCACTCCGGCCGCAATCCGATTGAGCAGGTGGCTCATCTGCTGGAACGACGTGTCCTGGTCGGCAATGATGTTGCCCGTCAACCGGCCGGTGTCCTGCTGCGGGAAGAAGCCCTTGGGCACGATCACGTACAAGTAGACGGTAAAGCCCACCGTGGCCAGCGTCACCACCATGGTCAGCGGCTGGTGGCGCAGCACCCAGCTGAGCGTCACTTCGTAGAATTTGAGAATCCAATCGAACATGCGCTCGGTGGCGCGGTACATCCAACCGTCGCTTCTGCTCGGCATGACCGCGCAGCAGGTGGGCGCACATCATGGGCGTCGTCGTCAGCGACACGACCAGCGAGACGGCGATCGCCACGGACAGCGTCACGGCGAATTCGCGGAACAACCGGCCCACGATGCCGCTCATCAGCAGGATGGGGATGAACACGGCCACCAGCGAAACGCTGATCGAAAGCACCGTGAAGCCGATTTCCTGCGCGCCCTTGCAGCGAAGCTTCGAGCGGCGTGGCTCCTTCTTCCAAGTGCCGCGCGATGTTCTCGATCACCACGATGGCGTCGTCGACCACGAACCCCGTGGCGATGGTCAGCGCCATCAGCGACAGGTTGTCCAGGCTGTAGTCGAACAGGTACATCACGCCGAAGGTGGCCACGAGCGATACCGGCACGGCGATCGAGGGGATGAACGTGGCCCGCAGGTCGCGCAGGAAAACGAACACCACCAGGATCACCAGCAGAATGGAAATGACGAGCGTGAATTGCACGTCATGGACCGACGCCCGGATCGTGGCCGTGCGGTCGAGCGCGACCTTCAGGTTCATGTCGGCCGGAATGGCAGCTTCGAGCTGCGGCATCAGGGCCAGCACGCGATCGACCGTGGCGATGATGTTGGCGTTGGGTTGGCGGAAGACGACGACCGTGATCGAAGGCTTGCCGTCGCACAAGCCGGCGGCGCGAATGTCTTCGACCGAGTCGGTGACCGTGGCGATGTCGTCCAGCCGGACCGGCGCCCCGTTGCGATAGGCCACGATCAGCGGGCGGTATTCGTCGGCCACCAGCAACTGGTCGGTGGTGCTGATCGACCAGGCGCGGCGATCGTCGGCAATCTGGCCCTTGGGACGATTGGCGTTGGTGTTTTCCAGCACCGTGCGGATATCTTCCAGGCCGACGCCGAAATGGTTCAGCACCGTGGGGTTCAGATCGACTGCGCACGGCCGGCGGCGCAGCCACCGCCCACGGTGACCAGGCCCACGCCGCGCACCTGCGACAGCTTCTGCTGCAGAATGGTCGAGGCCACGTCGTACATCTGAGCACGCGTGTAGGTGTTCGACGTCAGTCCCAGAATCATGACTCGGAGCGTCGGCCGGATTCACCTTGCGATAGGTCGGATTGCTGGGCAGGTTGGCCGGCAAACGGCCGCGGGCCGCGTTGATCGCGGCTTGCACGTCGCGCGATGCCGCATCGATGTTGCGGTTCAGATCGAATTGCATGGTGACCGAAGTGCTGCCCAAGAAACTGACCGAGGTCATCTCCGTGACCCCGGCGATCCGCCCGAACTGCCGTTCCAGCGGCGTGGCCACGGCCGAGGCCATTGTCTCGGGGCTGGCGCCGGGCAGCGCGGCCGAGACCTGGATCGTGGGAAAATCGACCTGCGGCAACGGCGAGACCGGCAGCAGCATATAGCCCAGGACGCCGGCCAGCGTGATGGCGATCGTCAACAGCGTCGTGCCGACCGGGCGATAGATGAACGGCGTCGACAGGCTCATGCGTCCTCCGGCTTGCACCGCTGTGTGCGATGGACCGCCCGAGGCTGCGCATGCCCAGCATCCGGGCCGCGCGGTCGAACCAGAGGTAGATCACCGGCGTGGTGTAGAGCGTCAGGATCTGGCTGAAGATCAGTCCGCCGATGATCGTGATGCCCAGCGGCCGGCGCAGCTCCGAACCGACGCCGGTAGCCCATGGCCAGCGGCACGGCGCCCAGCAGGGCCGCCATGGTGGTCATCATGATCGGGCGGAAGCGCAGCAGGCAGGCCTCGTAAATCGCTTCGTAGGGAGCCATGCCGCGTTGCCGCTCGGCTTCGAGCGCGAAGTCGATCATCATGATGGCGTTCTTCTTGACGATGCCGATCAGCAGGATGATGCCGATCAGCGCGATCACGCTCAGGTCGGCATGGCACAGCAGCAACGCCACCAGTGCGCCGACGCCGGCCGAGGGCAGCGTCGAGAGGATCGTGATCGGGTGGATATAGCTCTCGTACAGCACGCCCAGCACGATGTAGACGGTGACCAGCGCGGCCAGGATCAGCAGCGGCTCGTTTTTGAGCGAAGCTTCGAACGCCGCGGCGGTTCCTTGAAAGCTTCCCTGGATGCTGGCCGGCATGCCCAGTTCGGCCTTGGCCTTGTCGATCGCCTCGACGGCATCGCCCAGTGCAGCGCTGCGCGCCAGGTTGAACGACACCGTCACCACCGGAAACTGCCCCTGGTGGTTTACCGAGAGAGGCATCGTCGTCTGCTCAATGCGGGTGAAGGCGCCCAGCGGCGTCAGCCCGCTGCCGCCCAGAGTGGCGTTTGCCGCCAGCGGCGCAATGCTGCTGCTCACCGGCGTCGTGATTGCCGTTACCGTGGGCATCATGGCCGTGCTGGTAGGCGTCAACCCGCCGCCGACCGGCGGCGAATGTAGATGTCGGACAGGTCGTGCGGCTGACGGCGATACTCGGGCTTGACCTCGAGGATCAGGCGATACTGATTCAACTGCGTGAACATGATCAGGATCTGCCGCTGGCCGAAGGCATCGTACAGGGCGTCGTCGATCATCTGCGGCGTGATGCCCAGCCGGCTCGACGTATCGCGATCGATCACCACGCGGGTCTGCAGACCTTGCAGCAGCTGGTCGCTGGCCACGTCGCGCAATTGCGGCAGGGCTTGCAGCTTGCTCACGAAGCGCGGAGCCCAGACGCCCAGTTCCTTGGAGTCGGGATCTTCCAGGCTGTATTGATACTGCGTGCGGCTGACGCGGGTTTCGACTGTCAGATCCTGCACCGGCTGCATGTAGAGTGTGATGCCGCTCGATTTGGGCCAGCCGCGTCTTGCAGGCTGCGGATCACCTCGCCGGCCGTCTCGTGCCGTTCTTCCAGCGGTTTCAGGTTGATCTGAATCCGCCCGCTGTTCATCGTGGTGTTGGTGCCGTCGATGCCGATGAAGCTCGACAGGCTCTCGACCGACGGCTCTTCCAGAATGGCCTTGTTGAGTTCCTGCTGCAGCTTCGCCATGGCGGCGAAGGAAATGTCCTGCGACGCTTCGGAAATGCCCAGGATGACGCCCGTGTCCTGCACCGGAAAGAAGCCCTTGGGCGTTACGACGTACAAATACACGGTCGCGACCAGCGTGGCCACGGCCACGACCATCGTCGTCGGCTGATGCTGCAGCACTAGCCGCAGCGTGGCTCCGTAGATGCGGATGACCATGTTGAAGCCCCATTCCGAGGCCCGATACATCCAGCCTTGTTCCGATGCCGGCTTGTGCCGCAGCAGCTTGGCGCACATCATCGGCGTGAGCGTCAGCGAAACGATCGCCGAGACCAGGATCGTGACGCTCAGCGTCACGGCGAACTCGCGGAACAACCGGCCCACGATATCGCCCATGAACAACAGCGGAATCAGCACGGCGATCAGCGACACGCTCAGCGAGACGATCGTGAAGCCGATCTGCTCCGAGCCCTTCAAGGCTGCCGCCAGCGGCTCTTCGCCTTCTTCGATGTAGCGCGAAATGTTTTCGATCATCACGATCGCGTCGTCGACGACGAAGCCGGTCGAGATCGTCAGCGCCATCAGCGTCAGGTTGTTCAGGCTGTAGTCGAGCAGGTACATCACGGCGAACGTGCCCACCAGCGACAGCGGCACGGCGACGCTGGGAATGATCGTGGCCGCGATGTTGCGCAGGAAGAAGAAAATGACCATCACCACCAGTGCCACGGTGAGCATCAGTTCGTACTGCACGTCCTCGACGCTGGCGCGGATGGTGACCGTGCGGTCGGTCAGGATAGTGACGTTCACCGAGGAAGGGAGCGAGGCCCGCAACTGCGGCAACAGCCGCTTGATGCGGTCGACGACTTCGATGATGTTGGCGCCCGGCTGACGCTGGATGTTCATGATCACCGCGGGCGTGACTTCGGAGTGGCCCTCGTGATTCATGCCCATCCAGGCGGCCTGGCGCAGGTTCTCGGCGCTGTCGACGACGTCGGCCACGTCCGACAGCATCACCGGCGCGCTGTTGCGAAAGGCGATGATCAGCTTGCGGTACTCCTCGCTGGTGAGCACCTGGTCGTTGGCCCCGATGGTGTAGGCCTGCCGCGTGCCGTCGAAGCTCCCCTTGGCCTGGTTGACGCTGGCCTGCATCAGCGCCTGCGCAGATCTTCCATGTTCAAGCCGCGGGCGCTCAGCGCCGCCGGGTTGGCCTGGATGCGAATGGCCGGCCGCTGGCCGCCGCTGATGCTCACCAGACCCACGCCCGATAGCTGCGAGATCTTCTGCGCCAGCCGCGTGTCGGCCAGGTCTTCGACCTTGGTCAGCGGCAGCGAATCGCTGATGCAAGGCCAGCGTCAGGATGGGCGAGTCGGCCGGGTTGGTCTTGCTGTAGATCGGCGGGTTCGGCAAATCCTTCGGCAGGAACGTGCCGGCCGCGTTGATCGCCGCTTGCACCTGCTGCTCGGCGACGTCGATGCTCAACTCGAGCGCGAAACGCAACGTGATGACCGAGCACCCCTCGGAACTGCTCGAAGTCATCTGCGTCAGGCCCGGCACCTGGCCGAACTGCCGCTCCAGCGGCGACGTGACGCTGGAACCCATCACCTCGGGGCTGGCGCCGGGATAGAACGTCAGCACCTGGATCGTCGGGTAATCGACCTGCGGCAGCGCCGAGACGGGCAGTTGATAGTAGGCCACGCCTCCGGCCAGGAGGATGGCGACCATCAGCAGCACGGTGGCCACCGGCCGCATGATGAATGGCCGGGACGGACTCATTACGAACCCTTTATGCCGCTGGGCTTGGCCTCGACCTTTTTCCCGCCCATGGTGCCCTTCGCGTTGGCCGCGTCGCGGCTGCGGGCTGCGACCTTCGTTCCCGGTTGCAGCTTATCGACGCCGTCGGTCACCACGATTTCGCCGGGCACGACGCCGCTTTCGACGGTCGTCTCTTCGCCTTCGCTCGGGCCGGTCACGATCGTGCGCAACTCGACGGTCGAGTCGGCCTTGACCACGTAGACGAACGTCGAATTCAGGACCGCGCTGCACGGCCGCCGACGGAATGATGACCGTCTGACGCCGGGTATCGACCAGCAACCGCGCGTTGACGAACTGGTTGGGGAAGAGCATGTTGTCTTCGTTCTGGAAGATCGCTTTCAATCGGACGGTGCCGGTGGTCGTATCGACCTGGTTGTCGATCGCCAGCAGAGTGCCGGTCGCCAGCTTGGTGTGGAAATCGCGGTCGAAGGCTTCGACGACCAGGTTCTTGGCCGTCTTCAGCCGCATCTGCACCCGGGAGATGTCGTCTTCAGGAATCGTGAACACCACGGCGATGGGCTGCAATTGAGTGACCACCGCCATGCCGTTCGGATCGTTGGCATGGACCATGTTGCCCGGGTCGACCAGACGCAAGCCGATGCGGCCGTTCATCGGCGACGTGATCCGGCAGTAGGTTAGTTGCAACTTGACGTTCTCGATCACCCCGCGGTCGACTTGCACGGCGCCTTCACTTTGCAGCACCAGGGCCTTTTGCTCGTCGACCTGTTGCTGCGTCACCGCCACGGTCGAGAGCAGCTTGACGTAGCGGTCGAGGTTGAGATTGGCCACCTTCAAGGCGGCTTCGTCCTTGGCCAATTGACCTTCGGCCTGCAAGAGCTGCGCTTGGAACGGGCGGGGATCGATCTCCGCCAGCAATTGCCCCTCCTGGACCATCTGTCCTTCGGAGAAGAGCACTTTCATCAGTTCGCCGTCAACGCGGCTGCGCATGGTCACGGTATAAAAGGCCGTTACCGAACCCAAGCCGTTGAGATACAGCTCCATGTCGCCGCGCCGGGCCACGCCCGTGACGACCGGCACCTCGCGTTTGGCGGTCGGGGCCACGGCAACCGTGCCGCCGCCGAGCAGTTCCTTCAGCGCTTCGGGAATCACCAGCCGATCGGTGTACCAGGCGTAGGCCCCGCCGCCCAATAGGGCCAGCCACATCGCTCGCCAAATGAGCCAGCCCAGCCAACCGAGCAGGCCGCGTTTATGTTGCCGGGGGGTAATCTCGGACTCGGCTTCTAGTTCAAGAGGTGCCGGCTGTAGTTTCGCGAAATCCGGCCGCTCGTGCTTCGGCATTTGCTCAGGCAGCGAGGGGGAACCGACGATTTTGGAAATCATAGAAGGAATGTCCGAGCGGGGGACGGATGGTGCGATGCGTGTAGGGGGGGAGGACGCGTGGAGGGCCGGTTTTAGTTTAACGCGGAATCGGCCGGCGCGAATCCTCCTAATCTATATCGGTTAAAACGGTTGTGTGGACCAGGGCCGTCAAAATGTCGTGGGTTGAAGGGCGTTTCGCACCGCCCTGTCCGCGGGGGGCTGCCCCGTCGTGGGGCCTGCCGCGAGCCGGTGGATAGGATCGTTCACCGACCGATTTCGATCAGTGCCCGACTTCACGCATTATCAATACAGTGGCCTGCCAGCGGTCGCCGGTTACCCAACTAAATGAATCTCTTCGCACAACGGGCGGAAATCGGACCAGGAATGCTGGTAGCGATAGCTGATTGCCCTTTTTAGAATAGAGCCAGTTGCATCGTTGTGCATCTGCTATTTGCCGCTGGCGTGTCAATTGTGGAGAAATCGTAATGTCCGAAGATCCTTCCGGCTCGTCCCCCATCGCAACCCCGGCGGCCACCGGGCCGGTAGAGACGCCCTCGACGGCAAAGCCCGCGGTGGCGACGTTCACGCCCGAAGAAATCAAAAGCGCCTACAACGCCTTCAAGAAGCGGTGGAAGCTGACGCGTCTGGACCAGGAATCGCGGATCGGGCGCAGTCCAATGAGTTCAGGCCAATCGTCATCGATTGCCGGCATCGTTCCGCCCGACCAGTTCCCCCGCGCCATTTGGGACGAGCTCGTCAAGCAGAACCGGCTCAAATACGCCGGCCAAGGGTTTTACTCGATGCCGTGAGCGCGGCGGGAATAGCGAAGGCCCTGCCTCATGATTGTCCGACCAATCCGCAACGCGAGCCCGATATTGGGCTCGCGTGGTGTCTTAATCCGGTGTTGCTGAGGGCGGTGGTTTCATAGAAAGACGACGCGCAACTACGGCATTAACCAGTCGCGCTGCGACGCACGATATCCAAAACCAAAAGCAAAGAGCCCAGGCGGCTGCGCGGTTCCAATCAGCTTCGCTGTTTTCCCCCGCACCGTACTTCATTGCGAAGCCGAGCGCTATCAGCAAACCGGCGAACGATACCCAAACCAGAACCCGGACAATTTGCCGTGGGGATCGAATCAATACCAACGGCAACCAGAGCGGCGCAATCAAGATTAAGCAAGCAATCGTCGATTGGATCATGCCACCAATTCTACCACGGGCGCATGAAAAGCCGCGCGTTTTGGTGAGGCTATCCAGTACCTGGTCCTGTCGTTTGGCGAATGCACGACCGAATGCAGTAACGGGACATTCTACTTTTCCTATTAGAAATTCAGTCAGAATGTCCCCTTTGACGTTCCCCTTAAGTTGGCGCCGGCTGGATCGCTCTTAGCCGATGTCAACAATCGGACATCCGCAGGCAAGGACCGCGGCAGCCAAAAGTTTTTTGTCAGCTGCAACAAACGCCGTCAACGGGCTCCGGGCGTGCAGCGCGCGAGCAGTGGCGAGATGGATTGCATCCAACGTGCGAAGGCTTCCGGTGAGTCCGTGTGTCCTGAGAAGGACAGCGGCCTCGTCGAGTCGGCGATTACTAACCGCGGCAATCGCCAGAGTGCCCTCAGCAGCATCTGCATAAAGCCGTGAGAACGGTTGATCGAGATCCTGCGGTGTCAGAATTCCTTCCCGAACTAGTCGAGCAAATGTCGAGTGAATTTCGAGAATTGCCAGCCGTGAGATGATCAACCGATTTGCTGGGGCGGCGAATAGGGAATCCGCCTTCGCCGAGCCCGCTTCCTGATGATAACGCTTGACCAACGCACTGGAATCAAGGAAGTAGCGAAGCATCCTATTGCTCTTCCCGCTCCTCGCAGATGCGGTCTGACAGCGAGCCGGTGAACGCGCTTAATGTTCGGCGTACTTCCTCGAGGGAGAGAGTTTTTCCGACTCTGCTTCGACACGCCTCGACGAAATCGGTATCGAGCAAATCGGCGATGTCAGCCAAGTCGTCTGCAGCCGAGTGCGACGGATTGATCGTCAACGAAACGCGTTCTCCGTTGGCAATCTGCACCGGCCGTTGAGGGCGGAACACTCCGTTTTCGTAGATGGCGTCGACGTGCTGGCTCATGCCACCAGTTTACACGATTTTTACCGTCGTAAAACATAAAACCATGGGCGACGTCTCGACTTGACGGTCGCCGACGGGTATCCAGATAACGCCGCCCGCTTGTACCGCCGCCGGCGCCAGGCTAGCCTGAGTGCGAACCGGGCGCCGCTGCGGTGCCCGGCTCGGTTCAATACCACCGGGAATGCACCGGAGCGCTCGATGGTTCGCCTGGTTTCTCGCCTGATCGCGGCTGTCGTCGGCTCGATCCTCATGCTGCCGATCGCCATGTCTGCTGAAACGGCCGAAACCTTGCAGACTCGCGCTCGTGAAGCATTGGCCCAGATCGAGGGCCAACTCGCGCTTCCTGGACTGAGCGAGCCGGTCGAAGTGTTGCGCGACCGTTGGGGCGTGCCGCATATTTACGCCCGCAACCAGGACGATCTGTTCTTCGCTCAGGGAGTCGTGGCGGCTCAGGATCGATTGTTTCAGATGGACTTGTGGCGGCGTGCGGCCCGGGGCGAACTGGCGGCCGTGCTCGGACCGTCGGCCATCGCGGGAGATCGCTTCGCCCGCTCGATCCAATACCGTGGCGATGCCGAAGCGGAATGGGCCAGCTATGCGCCCGACGCGCGGCAAATCATCACGGCCTTCACACGCGGCATCAATGCCTACATCGATTCGCTGGGCGATCGCTTGCCCGTCGAGTTCGTCGTGCTCGGTTTCCGACCCGGGCATTGGCAGCCGGAAGATTGCCTGGGCCGAATGGCCGGCATTGTAATGACCCGCAACTTTCGCAGTGAAGTCGAACGGGCTCGATTGATCGCCGCCGTCGGTGTGGAGAAGGCGCGGTTGCTCGCGCCACCGATCCAGTCAGGGCGTTTGGCCCGGCCGAGGGTGTCGACCTGGGGCAAATCGGTCCCGCGATCCTGGCCGGCTACGAAGCGGCCACCAAGCCGCTCGATTGGGCTCGCCATCCCGGCGGGAGCAACAATTGGGTCGTTGACGGCACTCTGTCCGCTTCGGGCAAGCCGCTGCTGGCCGGTGATCCGCATCGCGGCATGACGCTCCCATCGCTGCGCTATATCGTTCACTTGAACGCACCGGGTTGGAACGTGATTGGCGGCGGCGAACCGGCGTTGCCCGGCGTGGCGATCGGGCACAACGAGCGGATCGCCTGGGCCTTTACGATTGTTGGCACGGACCAGTCGGACATCTATGTCGAAGAGATCGACCCGCAAGATGCGAGCCGCTATCGCGTAGGCGACGCGTGGCAGCCGATCGAGGTGCGTAAGCAATCGCTGGCGGTTCAAGGCCGGGCCGAGCCGCTGGAAATCGAGTTGCGCCGCACGCGGCACGGCCCGATTCTGCACGAAGACGCCGTGCAGCATCGAGCCTACGCACTGCGTTGGGTCGGCAGCGAGCCGGGCACCGCCGGATACCTGGCTTCGCTGGCGGTGGATCGAGCGCAGAACTGGCAGGAGTTTCGGGCCGCGGCGGTGCGCTGGAAACTTCCGGCCGAGAACCTGGTCTACGCCGACGTCGATGGCAACATCGGCTGGATTGCCGCGGCGTTGACGCCGAAGCGCGAGAGTTCGGACGGCCTGCTGCCGGTGCCGGGCGCTGCGAGCGCGCACGAGTGGCAGCGATTTCTCGACCTCGACGAACTGCCGCAGGAGTTCAACCCGACCGAGCATTTCCTGATCACGGCCAATCAAAACATTCTGCCGCCAGGTTATCTGTATGACGTCTCATTCGAATGGGCTCCGGATTTTCGCTACGAGCAATTGCAAAGCCGCTTGGAGGGCAAGTCGGCGCTCGACCTCAAAGATTTCCAGAACATGCAGCACGACAACACGTCGCTGCCGGGCCGATCACTGGCGCAATTGATCCGCGGCGTGAAGTTCAGCGAGTCGGCCCTGCGCGAGAAGGCCGAATTGCTCGGCCAGTGGGACGGCCAGATGGATGCCGATTCGGCGGCCGCGGCGATCTTCGCGGTCTGGTGGGACGAACTGCTGGGCGAGTTCTTCCGCACGCAGGTGCCGAAAGAGCTGCTGGCCGCGGTCAAATCGGGCTCGGGTCCGACGGTGATGCTCGCGGCCCTGCAAAAGCCCGACAAGACGTGGTTCGGAGCACATCCGGTGCAATCGCGCGAAAAGCTGTTGCGCGAAACGTTCACGCGCGCCGTCGCGCGGCTGGAAGAGCTGTTATCGACCGATGCGGACTCCTGGACCTGGGGCCGGCTGCATCGGCTGGTGCTGCATCATCCGCTTTCGAAGCTCGGTCCGGCTTTCGCCCAGGCCTTTGATCCGCGGAGCGTGCCCGCCGCCGGCGACGGCTACACGCCGAACCAATCTCGCTATAACCAGCATTTCGAACACGAACACGGCGCGTCGTATCGGCAATTGTTCGACCTGGCCGATTGGGACCGAGGCCTGGCTACGCAGACGCCGGGGCAATCGGGGCAGCCGGGCAGCCCGCATTATGCCGACCTGTTACCACTCTGGGAGCGGGGCGAGTATTTCCCACTCGCTTTCTCGCGTGCGAAGGTTGAAGAAGTCGCCAGTCATCGACTGCTGCTGGTGCCCGGTCGCTGAGCGTCGCACGCACAGGGCTCGCGATGGTGTATAAAGAGCCGTCTGCAAATCTTCCTTCGGTTGTTCCAAGTTCTCTGCACGAAAAATGAAAAGGAACGCTAATCTTCACTAATCTCCGCTGATTCTGATTAGCGTCGATTAGCGATGATCAGTGTTCCTGAATCGGAGACTCAAACTTGGAACTACCGTCATTCACTTACGTGACGCATTCACTATGAATCTGGCGCTGGAAACTCATCAGTTGACGCGGTTCTTTGGCGACTTCCGCGCCGTCGATGGCCTCGAACTGCGCGTCGAACGTGGCACGTTTTACGGCTTTCTCGGACCCAACGGCGCCGGTAAATCGACCACCATCAAAATGCTGACCGGCCTGCTTGCGCCCTCTGAGGGGCAGATCGTCGTGTTGGGAAAGAACATGCTCGACCCGCGCGAAGCGCTCGAGGCCAAGAGCCGCGTGGGGGTCATTCCGGAAGACCTGGCCCTGTTCGATTACCTGACCGCCCGCGAGTATCTCACTTTCGTCGGCCGCATGCACCTGATGCCTCGCGACACCATTCGCAACCGCATCGGCGATCTGTTGCCGCTGCTGGGGCTGGACGACGAGGAAAAGAAGCTGACCCTCGAGTACTCTCACGGAATGAAAAAGAAGCTGGCCCTGGCGGCAGCCCTGCTGCCGAACCCCGATTTGCTGTTCCTCGACGAACCGTTTGAGGGCGTCGATGCGGTGACCTCGCACGTGATTCGCGACCTGCTGCGGGGCTTCGTCGCCCGCGGGTCGACCGTCTTCTTGACGTCACACGTTTTGGAAATCGTCGAGAAGCTCTGTTCGCACGTGGGCATGATCGTCAAAGGCGCGCTAATCGAACAAGGTTCGCTGGAAGACATGCGCGAGGCAGTTCGCTGGAAGCTCGTTTTCTGGAAAAGGCCGGCGCCGATCCCGAAGCGACGCGCAAGCTTGACTGGCTCGAGGAGCGTGCGTCGTGAATTGGGAGCACTTCCGAACCTTCGTTTGGCTACGCTGGCGGCTGCTGGTGAATCAATTGAAGCGCGGTGGGCTCGGCAACCGGGTGCTGCTCGCGCTGCTCGGCGGCGCCGCCGTGGTGCTGGCGACGGTTCTCTTCGCGGCTTCGCTGGTGATAGGGCTGTTGGCCCTGCGCGGGGCCTCGGACGAGGTGATTCTGTACGTCTGGGACGGCGTGGTGCTCGCGCTGCTGTTCTTTTGGACCGCGGCGCTGCTGTCGGAGTTGCAACGCTCCGAAGACCTGTCGTTGGACAAGTTCCTGCACTTGCCGGTGTCGCTCAGCGGCGCGTTTGTCGTGAATTATCTCAGTTCGTTGATCAGCCTGAACTTGCTGCTGTTCGTGCCGACCATGGTAGGGCTGAGCCTGGGGCTGGCCATCGATCGAGGGCCGAAGATGCTGTTGCTGCTGCCGGCCGTGGCGGCGCTGTTGCTGATGATCACGGCCGTGACGCATCAGTTTCAGGGCTGGCTGGCGTCGCTGATGGTCAACCAGCGACGCCGCCGTACGATTATTGTGACGGTCACGGTTGCGTTTGTGCTGCTGGCGCAGTTGCCGAATCTCGTCAGCCAGTGGTCTTTCATGCGCGAGCCCGACGCGCGCGTGCAGGAACGTATCAACGCCGAGAAGGAACTTGCCCGCGCTCGTTCGGACGGACTGGTCACGCAGCCGGTCTACGAGCAACGACTGAATAAGCTCCGCAGCGATTACCTGGCCCAGAGAGAAGAGATCAGCCGGCAGAAGTGGGAGAAACTGGCACAGGTAACAACGTATGTCAGCTTGTTTCTGCCCCCGGCGTGGATGCCGTTGGGCGCGAAGGCCGCGGCCGAAGGAAAGACCTGGCCCGTATTGCTGGCCACGCTGGGAATGACGCTGATCGGCACGGCCAGCCTGTGGCGGTCGTACCGGACGACCTTGCGGATTTACACGGGGCAGTTCAATGCGAGCCGCCGAAAGTCCGTCGTTGCGATGCCTGCAAAGGCTGTGGCGCCGACGGTTTTGCATCTGCTCGAAAAGCAACTTCCCTGGGTTCCCGAACAGGCGTCGGCCGTGGCCGTGAGCAGCTTCCGCGCATTGCTGCGCGCCCCCGAGATCAAGATGCTGCTGTTGAGCCCGATCTTCATGATGATTGTTCTGGGCCCGATGATCGCGAGAGGCGCACACATGCCTGAGGAAGCACGCCCGCTATTGGGGTTCGGAGCGACGGCCTTTATCCTCCTTGGTCTGATCGGGCTGGTTGGCAACCAGTTCGGCATCGACCGTAGCGGCTTTCAAATGTTCATGCTGTGCGGAGCCCCGCGCCAGGACATTTTGCTCGGCAAGAACCTGGCAACGGCTCCTTTCGCGCTGGGGATGGGTCTGGCGGTGGCAATTGCCATGCAGATCTTCTTGCCGGTGCGGTTCGCTCTGTTTCTGGCCGTGCCGCTGCAATTGGTTTCGATGTATCTGCTGTTCTGCTTGCTGGCCAATTGGCTGTCGATTCACTGCGCCGATCAATGTTCCCGGCGGGGCTCTCCGCAGGGCCAAACCCAGTGGTAAGGCGCTGGCGCTTCATTTGCTGTTCATGTTCGTGTTCTTCCCGCTGGCGATGATGCCCACGCTGCTGCCGCTGGGAGTTCAAGTATTGCTGGAGCAATTGGGTTGGAGCGGGGCGATTCCAGTCTGCCTGCTGCTGTCGTTGGTGGAATGCGTTGTGGTGGCATGCGTCTATCGCCTCGTGATTCGTTGGGAGGGGCGCTTGCTCCAGGCCCGCGAACAGGCGATCTATGCGATCGTGCGGACCAAGGAAGAGTGAAAGTAGTTCCAAGTGTGAGCATCTAATGAAGGAACACTAATCGCCGCTAATCGACACTAATCAGAATTAGCGGAGATTAGTGGAGATCAGTGTTCGCTCCCCATCTGTCGTGCTTCGAACATGGAACTACTTGGAACTATTGACCGAGGCAGTTCGGAACAGGAGACGAGCATGGATTACGTGAATCTCGGCAAGACCGGTCTGAAGGTTTCCCGGCTCTGTCTGGGCTGCATGAGCTATGGCGTTCCCGAACGGGGAACCCACCCGTGGACGCTCGACGAACAGGCGAGCCGTCCGTTTATCCAACGTGCGCTCGAACTTGGATTCAATTTCTTCGACACCTCGAATTCCTACTCCGACGGCACCAGCGAAGAGATCGTCGGTCGGGCATTGCGGATTTCGCCCAGCGAGACGACGTGGTCCTTGCCACCAAGGTTTTCCATCGGATGCGGCCGGGCCCGAACGGTCAAGGCCTGTCGCGCAAGGCAATTTTCATGGAGATCGACGCCAGCCTGCGGCGGTTGGGAACGGACTACGTGGACTTGTACCAGATTCACCGCTGGGATTACTCGACGCCCATCGAAGAGACGTTGGAAGCGCTGCACGACGTCGTCAAAGCCGGCAAGGCGCGGTATATCGGCGCCTCGTCGATGTACGCCTGGCAATTCTGCAAGTCGCTGCACGTGGCCGATCAGCACGGTTGGACGCGGTTTGTCTCGATGCAGAACCATTACAACTTGCTGTATCGCGAAGAGGAACGCGAGATGCTCGGCCTGTGCGCGGCCGAGCAGATCGGCGTCTTGCCCTGGAGCCCGCTCGCGCGCGGCAAGCTGACGCGTCCTTGGGAAACCGAACCGAACACCAGTCGCGCGGCCACCGATGAGATGATGGACAAGTTGTACGCCAAGACGCAGGATGCAGACCGGCAGGTCGTCGATCGCCTGGGCGAAATCGCCGCCGCCCGGGGCATTCCCCGCGCCATGTCGCGCTGGCCTGGCTGCTCAGCAAGCCGGTCGTGACGTCGCCGATCGTAGGTGCGACGAAGCCGCATCACCTGGAAGACGCGGTCGCGGCCCTGGCCGTGAAACTCACGCCGGAGGAAATCACGGCGCTCGAACGCGCCTTACGTCCCGCATCCGGTGGCAGGCTTCGCTTGAGAGCTTTTTACAGTGACGCGTGGTAGGATTGCGATTGAGATTTCGTCTCTTTGTTCTCCCTCACTGGCAGCAAGAAATCGCCGCTCCACGAATTGGCACCAATGAGTGAAAAGTATTCGACTCCATGGCTGCACATCGGCGATTTGGATGGGGGTGTGCTCAGCCTGCGGTTTTTGACAACGCGAGGATCACCCGGCTGGGTGGCAGCGATCCGGGCGTCCGTACGGCCCGCGTCCGGGACATTTCTGGCTGGCCGCGGGCTCCGCCTGAGGGATATACTAATGTTACAAGCCGTCCTTCCAGGATGGTCAGCCTTATAGGGCACTTTTAACTATAGGCGATTCCAATGGCCGAGCAGAATCATATCCCCACGCCGCCAGCGGTTAGCGATCCTGTGCCCCTTTCGCAGGCGAGCGCGGATCAATCTTCTCGAGCCGCGTCGAACCGCCAAGAGGGCGACGAAAAGAGCGACGAGCAGCGCCGAAAGGATGCTGCCGTGCGCATCCCGTCGGACAGTGATCTTGAATCGATCGCAATTCCGCCACCGACCGAATGGATCGCTGAGCGAAGCTGGAAATAACGGTTCTTCACCGGGGCACCAACCGTGCCATTCCAGCCTGGTGATGTTGTCGTTGCTGACATTCCCGACCCGAATGGGAATCCGTGTGGTCATCGGCATCCGGCGATGGTTCTGCGGTCAATTCCGTCGGCTGCAGAAGCGTGGCTCGTCGGAATCTCGACTCGATTCGATGCGCAACTGCCCAGGCATTGGCTTCCGTTGCCGCATGACGTGAATCGGCATCCGATAACTGGGCTGATCGAACCGTGCGTTTTGAAGTGCAATTGGGTGGTGCGATATCCCGTGACGCTTATCGAGCGCAAGATTGGAATAGTTCCGACTGAGATCTTCGAACGAGCTGTGGACCTTGTTATCGCGGAGGTTGAACGCAAGCGAGCGAAACCGCTTGGGGACCATACGTCCTAGGATCTTCCGATCGGTAAGATGGTCGCATCGTTCGCATCAAGATATTGTGCGACCAGAACCTTTTGATCGACGATGGGTACGATGGAGATATGAACGCCAAGCCAATGCGGTGGTTTCGGATTTCGCGAGTCGAGGCGATCGTCGTCGCCGTCATTGTCGCCGTCACGGCGGTGTTACTGGTCGCGGCCCGGCAGCAATCTCACTGCGGCGCTGATCCGCCGGCCCATTGCGGAGAATCGTCCGACTGAAACGGCCGACCTTTCAAAACGCCACAATATCGACATTTTTTGCTTGGCGTGGTCTAATCGGAATTCCCGCCCGCATTGCGCGCGTAACGCCTGCCCCACCAGCGTCAATTAAACTGTGTGATGACCATTTCGTTTGCTCCCTCAAGTTCGCGCCGGGCCGGCTCACCGTCAAACTCAGCACGATCGTGCTGATGGTGGTTGGTTCGTTGAGCTGTTGCCGTTCGGCGCTGGCTGCCCCGCCTTCGGATAGCTTCGATGCTCAGGTGCGGCCCGTCCTGGCCAAATACTGCATCCGCTGCCACGGCGCAACGAAACCCAAAGGGGACTTGCGGCTCGATAAGTTCCAAGGCCCGATCGATGTGACTCGTGAGCGCGCGACTTGGGAAGGCGTGCTGGAAAACCTTGAATCGCAGGCCATGCCGCCCGAAGGCCAGCCCGCGCCGACAGCCGAGGAACGCGAGCGCGTCGTCCGCTGGATCGATGCGGCATTGAAGCGGGTCGATTCGACAGGCCAGCGCGATCCCGGCCGCGTCACGATGCGGCGGCTCAATCGCGTCGAATACAACAACACCATCCGCGACCTGGTGGGAATCAAGTTCCACCCGGCCGACGATTTTCCGTCGGACGACGTCGGCTACGGTTTTGACAATATCGGCGACGTGCTGTCGCTGCCGACGATCCTGATGGAGAAGTACCTGGCGGCCGCCGACAAGATCGTGCAGTCGGCGATCGTCACCGAAGAATCGAAGAAATCACCAGCCAAGTACTTCACCGGCGAGAAGCTCAAAGCGCCGGGCAAAGCCTACGTGAACGAAAACGGCATGCAGACCCTGGCCAGCAATGGCGAGATCTCGACGGCGTTTCATTTTCCCAAAGACGGGGATTACGTTTTCCGCATTCGAGCTTCGGGCAGCCAGGCGGGCGACGAGCCGGCGAAGATGGAACTGCGCGTTGCCGATCGCGAGCCGTACAAATTCACGGTCAAAGCCGAGCCAGCCGCCCCCCAAGTTTATCAGGCCCGATTTCAAGTCAAGGCGGGGCAGCGGCGCGTGGCCGTGGCGTTTACGAACGATTTCTACGATGAGAAGGCGCCCAAGGGTCGCCAGGATCGTAACCTGTTCGTCGATTCGCTGGAGATCAAGGGACCGGTGAACCTCGATGCCGCCGAATTGCCGGAGACGCACAAGCGGATCGTCACGCAACGGCCGTCGAAGCCGGCAGAGTTCGAAGCCTGTGCCCGTGACGTGCTCAGAAAGTTTGCGACTCGGGCGTTTCGCCGGCCGGTTCGTCAGGATGAAGTCGATCGGCTGGTCAAGCTGGCCGTGCTGGCCCGCGACCAGGGGGACAGTTACGAGCGCGGAATTCAACTTGCCGTGCAGGCCGTGCTCGTTTCGCCGCACTTCCTGTTCCGCGTCGAAATGGATTCCGACCCGTCGAAGCAGGAGCCGCATTATCTGAACGATTACGAGCTGGCCTCGCGATTGTCATATTTTCTCTGGAGCAGCATGCCCGACGAGGCGTTGTTGGCGCAGGCCAAACGTGGCGACCTGCGGCAGCGCGAAGTGCTGGCTGGGCACGTGCGGCGGATGCTCGCCGATGCGAAGAGCGAAGCCCTGGTGCAGAACTTCGCTGGCCAATGGCTACAGACCCGCAATCTGAGCGTAATTGCTCCTGACGAAGACAAGTTTCCCGGTTTCGACGACGCGCTGCGCGGTGCGATGCAGCGCGAGACCGAACTATTCTTCGCCGCGATCTTGCGCGAGGATCGCAGCGTGCTCGATTTTCTCGATGCGGATTTCACTTTCGTCAACGAGCGGCTGGCGCGACACTATGGCATGGCCGGCGTTAGCGGGAAAGAGTTTCGCCGCGTCAAGCTGGCCGATCATCGCCGCGGTGGCGTGATTACGCTCTCCGGCGTTCTGGCCGTGACTTCGAACCCCACTCGCACCTCGCCCGTCAAACGCGGCAAGTGGATCCTGGAAAACATTCTGGGCACGCCGCCACCGCCTCCACCCCCCATGGTGGCCGAATTGAAGGACGACGAACGCACGGCACTCTCAGGCACGTTGCGCCAGCGGATGGAGAAGCATCGGGCCGACCCGAACTGTGCGAGTTGCCATGCGCGGATGGACCCGCTGGGCTTTGGCCTCGAAAACTTCGACGCCGTTGGCGCCTGGCGGACGCAAGAGGGTAAGTTTCCGATCGACTCCAGCGGCACGCTGCCGGGCGGGCAGTCGTTCCGGGGGCCGGCCGAGTTGAAAACCATCCTCAAAACCCGCAAGGGCGATTTTACACGTTGTCTGACCGAGAAGATGCTCACCTATGCGTTGGGTCGCGGGCTGGAGTATCATGACAAGTATGCGGTCGAGCAGATCACTCTGGGTCTGGCCCGCGACAACTACCGTCTTGCCAGCCTGATTCGCGAGATCACGACCAGCGAACCGTTCCAGATGCGCCAACCGGCCCACGTTCCAGGCAAATCGCCAGCCAAATGACCAGCCTCATGAATAGCCGACGACTTTCGCGACGAACCATTCTCCGAGGGTTGGGCACCGCCATGGCGCTGCCCATGCTCGAATCCATGGCTCCGGCGCTACCGGTGGCCAGCGGCAAGTCGAAGCCGCCGACGCGGATGGCCGTGCTGTTCGTTCCCAACGGCGCGCACATGCCGGCCTGGACGCCCGCGACCGACGGCGCCGAATTCGAACTGCCGCACATCCTCGAACCGCTGGGGCCATTCAAGCAGGACTTGTTGGTGCTCACCGGCTTGACGCAGGACGGCGCCCGACCGCATGGCGACGGTGGCGGCGACCACGCCCGCAGTGCGGCCGCATTTCTCACCGGCGCGCATCCGCGCAAGACGCACGGCGCCGATTTGAAGACCGGCGTCTCGTTCGACCAGATCGCTGCGCAGAAACTCGGCGCCAAGACGCGTTTCGCCTCGCTCGAGCTGGGTTGCGAGCGCGGCCAGCAGGCCGGCAATTGCGATACGGGATATAGCTGTGCCTACTCTTCGAATATTGCCTGGCGCACGGAATCGACGCCCGTCGCCAAGGAGATCAATCCTCGCCTGGTCTTCGAGCGTTTGTTCGCCAGCGACGACAAGGCCGGCAATGCCGAAAGCCGCGGCAAGCGGGCGCTGTATCAGAAGAGCGTCCTCGATTTCGTGTTGGACGACGCGCGCCGGTTGAGAGCGAAGCTCGGCGGCAGCGACCAGCGCAAACTCGACGAATACCTGACCAGCGTTCGCGAATTGGAAAACCGACTAAAGCGGCCGGATAAATCGTCGTCGCAGGGCCCTGCGGATATGGCCCGTCCCGACGGCATTCCCAAGGACTACCAGCAGCACGTCCGCTTGATGTGCGACATGATGGCCCTGGCCTTCCAGGCCGATCTGACGCGAGTCGTCACCTTCATGCTCGCCAATGAAGGCAGCAATCGCGCCTACCCGTTCATCGGCGTGCCGGAAAGCCATCACGATGTTTCGCACCACGGGAAGAACGAAGAGAAGCAGGCCAAAATCCGCAAGATCAACCGCTTCCACATGGAACAGTTCGCCTACCTGCTCGACAAGCTCAAGAACATTCGCGAGGGGGAAGGGAGCCTGCTGGATCAGTCCATGTTGCTCTATGGCGGCGGGATCAGCGACGGCGATCGCCACAACCACGACGACCTGCCGATCGTGCTGGTGGGCCACGGCGGCGGCACGCTGCGCCCGGCCGGCACGTGCGCTATGCGAAGAACACGCCGCTCAACAACTTGTATCTGTCGATGCTGGACCGGATGGAAACGCCCGTCGACTCGTTGGGCGACAGCAGCGGTCGATTGGACCGGCTGGATTGATGGCCTGTTCGTTCGATCGCGGTCGTATGAATCTCCCCGGTTGACAGGCTGTGGCGAGTCCGTTCTAATCATGGCCGGCGCGACGACTGGCGGACCTCGCACGTCTGGAGCCGAAAGCCCCGAGAGCGGTTGCATGATTCTGTATCTCGTTCGCCATGGCGAGAGCGTTTACAACGCCGAAGGCCGCATTCAGGGGCAAGCCGATATTCCGCTTTCGCCGCTAGGGCACCGGCAGAGCCTGGCCGTGGCGGCTGGTTTTCGCGGCACGCAGATCGATGCCGTGTATTGCAGCCCGCTGATGCGTGCGCATCGATACGGCCCGGCCTGTGGCCGCCGGAGTTAGGGCTCGAACCGCGAACCGACAAGCGTCTGATGGAAATCAACGCCGGCATTTTCCAGGGCTTGACCTGGCCGGAGATCCACGACCGCTATCCGCAGTTCGGCGAGTCGTGGAAATCGCAGGATCCGGACTTTCGCATTCCCGAAGGCGAATCGCGCCGCGAATTGATGCAGCGGGCGGAAGCCGTGCTGCAATCGATCCGCGAAGCCGACCATCGCACGGCAATCGTCGTGGCCCATGGCGGAGTGCTGACGGCCGGACTCAAGGCCCTGCTGGGGGTGCCGGCCGAGCGCAACCCGTTCATGCTCTACAACGGCTCGATCAACATGGCCGATTGGCAAACGCAATTCCGCCTGGTCACGCTGAACCAGATGGAGCATCTGCTGGCCGGCGGCGAGGATCTACGGACGAAGGCCGGCGATCTGTAGCGGAAAAAGCAGGCAGCGGGCGGAGTTCTCTCTTGCCGCTGGATCGGGTTACTCACTCGTTGCCCGCGAACGGATCTTCGATCTTGTCGAGTAGCAACCGCCCCGCCGCATTTAGATGCGGCACCACGTGAGTCAAAAATGACACGACGAACGTCGATGCCTCCTCGGCATCCGTAGAATCGGGGTTGTCGAGCCAGTGGACGAAGCGATCGATATCTTCCTTCCAATCAAGCATGTGGAAGACGAAGTCGTGCTTTCGCCGCTGATACTCCGCCGGCGAAAGCTCGCCGTGTAGTCCTTCGCGGAGAGCATCGAAAACTTTGCCCAGGGCTTCTTCTACGTGAGTCGTTTGGGCCATGTTAGCGTTCGTCCAACTGGTTTCTCCACGCTGCAATCTTCGCCGACCAATCCGCAGATGTTTTCGTGCCCACACGCGGCAGTAGACACTCCATCTGTAACAGCCATGACCTCAACTCGGCTTGCCAATGCCTTGTCGCGGAACTGCCGGGCTGATCGGTAACCTTTTGCAGGTGCTCTTCGACATTACGTTCCAGGGCACTAAGGCGTTTCAAGGCATGCTTACGGCTGACAACCATGATGCACGCAAAGACGCCGAACTACGAATGATTATTATGTCCTCGGCGGCAGATCGCCTGCAATGCTCACGCCTTCGGTTCGTACTCGAAAATGGCTTCGATCTCGACGGCGATGTTGCTCGGCAGCGAGCCCATGCCCACGGCGCTGCGGGCTCCCACGCCATGTTCCGGACCAAAGACTTTGGCGAACAGTTCGCTGCAGCCGTTGATCACGGCCGGGTGCTGCGTGAAATCCGGGCGTGGCGTTGACCATGCCCAGAAGTTTGACCAGGCGCTTGATCCGATTCAGGCTCCCCAGGTTGGCGCGAAGCGTGGCCAGGATCGCCAGGCCGGTTTGTCGGGCCGCGTCGTAGCCGGCCTGTTGATTCAGATCGGCGCCGACCCGGCCGGTGATCAGCGTGCCGTCGGACTTGAGCGGGCCGTGTCCGGAAACGAAAGCCATGTCGCCGATGAATACGACCGGCTTGTAAACTCCCGCGGGCTTGGGAGCCGGAGGCAGTTCGAGTCCCAATGCAGCAAAGCGGTCTTCGGCGCTCATGCGTTACTCCTTCGGTTCAATCGCTCAATCGTTCGATTGGCGCTACGGCGCGATTGTAGCGAAAGATTCCGCGCTCGGTAAGCTTTTATTCTTCCGAGATGACGAGCCGAGCCCCGATCTGTTCTGCCGCCTGGCTCATGCTGCGGGCCTTCTTTCGCATCACCTGAAACCCCAGCGGCAAATCGCAACACATCCGCCCGAAGAACCGGTTCAAGAACGCCAGCCCCGCCGGGCCCAGCGGGACCGACTCTAACCGCGCATCGACGAGATCGAACTCCGGGCTGGTGCGCAGCCGCACGAACAGCCTCGTCAGATATTGCGACGACGCTCTCGGCCAGCACCGTGTCGCAGACGAAAACCGAAATGCAGTCGCAACAGACCAACTCGAATTGGCCGAGCAAGGCGTCGGCGTGCGACAGGCCGTGTTCAACGCGCCAAGGGCAGGGGACCCGCCAGCCGCGCGCAATGTCGACATCTGGTCTCGCGCACAATCCGCTCGGCGGCCGAGACCACGCGGCCTCGATCGGAGCATCCCACTTGCAACAGGACCAGCGTGAACGTCGCCGTATCGGGCGGCGCAAGTTTCCAGGGCGGCGCGCGGCGACGCTTGGCCTGCGTTTTTCTTTCGGGCGTGTTCGGCATGGAAAGATCGTCGTGACGCACGGGCGGCGAGCGGGCAACGTCGCCTTCAGTGGCCGCGGAAACGATTCGGGCTCGGAGCATCCATTCTGCCCCCGCTGATTCTATCCCGCGCTGGCCCGTCCGACGATCATTTTGGGCGACGGAATTCGCCTGGTCTTTCGCCCGGGCCAAATCAGAACCCCAGCATACGCTGGCGAACCGAGCCGTCGAGGCGGGCTTGCAACCAGGATCGCAGCCGCCGGCTGGGCACCGCCTGGACCGCACGCTCGGGATCGCCGTCGAAACCGCGGTAACCCCAATGGACTCCCACCAGCTCGATCACCGCGGACCAAGCGGCCCGCCACTGTCGCCGGGGATGGTTACCATCCGATCCTGAATTCCCTGGGCGCCGATCAGGCTGTCGGGGTCTTCGCCCGCGATCAGTCTCGGGTTGGAAACCGTGGCCATGAAAGATCGAAACCGATCGGGGCCGTAGCCCCAGATTTCAAGCTGCTCGCCTACCTTGGGGTCCGATTCGCCCAGCGGCAGCGGCCGGATGCCGCGCGGTGCGTAGATCCACAGCGCGGCCACGTCGAGCTGCTCGTCTTTGGCCAGCAAGCGTCGCTCCAGAGACCTGGCCGTCGGAGAACTCGACGGTGATCGGCCCGCTGCTATCTTCGAACAAATGGGCGGCCGTAAGCACCAGCCCTCGTCCATCCTGTTTGGCGACGAACGTGCCGGTTCCTTTGCAGAACGGCACTTGCATGTAACCGTTGAACCAATGGCTGATCCGGGCCGCGGCCATCCGCGGCCCCTGTTGCTCGTACGAAATCGGGCCGGCCCAAACGGTCGAGGCCCAGCACCAACCAACCGACAATCGCCAGGTAGATTCGAGGCACAGTTTCTCTCCCACGCTCAAAGTGCATTGGCCCCCCGACCCCCTCGGCGTAAGGTTGCCTTTCGCAGTGAACCACAGGATAGTCGCCTGCGTAGACTGCGTAAAGTATGCGGGCGAATACGAGCCAGCCTCTTGGAACTGCCTCCCGATAGCCGTATTTCCCGGCGCCTCAAGGGGTTGCTCTGGCATTGCAGGGGGGGAAGGCTAGAATTAGGAAGCCTTGGCGCGCCGTGGCTGAGCGGGATGGACCTTTCGGCCGTCTGATTGGCGAAGCCCGGTGACAAGTGCGGAGAATCTGATTCGTGGCAAAACTATCCACCGCCGTCGAAGCGGGTGAATCGCCAGCGGCGGCCGAAGATCCGATCGACCTCAAAGACCCTATCGTGGCCGCCATTCTGGCCTGGTTCCTGCCTGGCTTGGGACATTGGTACCAAGGTCGGCGGTCGAAGGCCGTGTTGTTCTTCGTCTGTATTCTGGGCACATTCGTCTACGGTCTGTACTTGGGCGAAGGCCGAGTCGTCTATGCATCGTGGCGGCAGTACGACCGAAGGTTGCCGTATTTCTGTCAGATCGGCGTCGGACTTCCGGCATTGCCTGCACTGGTGCAAGCTCAGCGGTTCCGTGACGAGGGCTTACGCCTGGCGGCCGAAGAGCGGGCTCGAAATCACCAAGAGCGATTTTCCGACTGGTTCATGGCCCCGCCGCAGGTGGCCGATCCTCGTTACCAGAACGACCAAGCCGATGAGCTCGATCGGATCCAATACCATCTCAATCGTTTCTTCGAGCTCGGAACCGTCTATACGATGATTGCCGGACTATTGAACGTGTTGGCAATCTACGATGCCTGGGGAGGCCCGGCCTATAGCGAGCCGGTGGAGAAATCCAAGCCGGAAGACGAAGACGATGAGTCGGCGGGCAAGACTTAGCCCGCCGCACTCAGCCCCCATGATTTATCGCTCTCACCAGGTTGACTTTCCCATGTTCGAGAATCTGCTTTCCTTTTCCCTGCCGCTGGCTGCCGTGCAGATCAATGACTTGTGGTATTCATTGCCGCTGATCGTGACGATCAGCCTGGTATATGCGGCGACTCGGCAGGAGCACATGGAGTCGATCCTGTGGTCCGCGGCACGCTTTGGCGGATGGATCTGCGTTTGCATGGCCGTCGCGTTCGGCGTCTTGTATATGATCTCCGTCAATCTTTGACTTTTCCGGCAGGCTTTGACTTCTTCGCACCAGGTGCGTGCGGCTGCGCTCGGTTCCGGCCTGACCAAGAAAGTGATTCCCGCATGCTGGGCCGCGCCCGATTCCTGATTGTTGCGCTGCTGTTGCTGCTCCCCTCGCGTCCGTCGGAAGCTGCGACAGCCGAGTTGAACCAATGGCTCGATCATCTCGAGCGGTTGATTCCCCAGCAGGCCGCGAAGTTCGGCGTCGATCTGCCCGCCGACGTTGCCAAGGCGACCGATGCCGTCGAGCAATGGACCGTGATCGCCGCCTCGCGGCCGAATCGTTCGCCTGGCGAAGACCGGCTGGTGGTGCTGAGCGAATTGCTCACAGCCAAGGATCGCTGCGACCACTTGCTTGATCGTGCTTTCGATCAGCGTAGTCAATTCGTGACGCTGCCGGACGATCCGGCCCGGCGCGAAGCAATTCGCGGCTACCTGCGATTCGACGGCGAAACTGATCGACCTGTCGGGTCGGATGCGATACCTGTTGAGCGATGCGCTCCATGGCGGCGTCGCCGAACTTTCGACCCCGGCCGAACGAGATAGGTTACTGGATCTGCTGATCGCCCATCGCTCGTCGATCGGCGCCCATGCGGCGGCGCGGGCGTTGCTTGAACCACTGCCGACTACTGGGCGCAACGCTGCGGTTGCCGAGGCATTGATGAATAAGCTGTTGCGACTGATCGGCACCAGCGGGCAAGCTTCGCTGCTGCCTCAATTGGCCGAATTCCTCGAACGCCCGGACATCACGCCGGCATTGCGCATCGCGGCGGCTGGAGCCATCGACGAGATCGGCCTGCCGCAGGATCCTCGGCAGGGGAGCCCGGTCGACACGCCGACGCCTGCGATTACCGCGCGGCAGGTCCATGCCCAGTTGGCGTCAATCAACGCTGCCACGCTTACGCCGGCGCTCGCTTCCCGGCGGAGCGAGTTGCTGGCTTCGCTCGACGAACGGGCGCAGCATGGGCTCTCGGCAGATCGCTACCGCATGGGGAACTACGAGGTGCAACCGGGCGATTGGCTGCTGATGCGCAACCCGTCGCCGTTCAATCTGTTCACCGATCTCTCGCCGGGGCTGTTCACGCACGTTGGCATGGTGACGTCGGAAACCGGCAGCGACGGGATCAAACGAATGGTGCTGATCGATCTGCAGGAAAAGATCCACCGCATTGCCGGCCACCAACGTCGATCTGTTCGTGCAGAGATCACTGCATTACGTCTTCCTGCGCCATCCCGATCCGCACATCGCCCAGCAAATGAGCGACGCGGCCCGTTCGCTGATCGGCAACGAGAGCGAGTTCGATCTCAATTTCCGCACTTCGCGGGTGGTGGCCTTGGCCCATCAGCCTTTGGCCGGGAAGAAGATCTCGACCTATTGCGCCGGCCTGTTGCTGCTGACCGCCTTGCAAACCGATGTGCCGCGCGAAGAGTTCTTTCCGATCGTCGAGGTATGCGGCGCCGGGTCGGACGGTTGAAAACCTGGCGAAGTTGGGGATGAGCTTCGGCCAGGATTTCATTTCGCCGACGGGCACGCTGTTTTCGCCCAAGATGGTATTGGTCGGCCGTCGCGAGCCGATGTACGACCCCGCGCGAGAAATCGAGGAAGCCGTCTTCGATCATTTTGCGGATAGCCTGGTCGATAAGAAGTTGACGCCTGCCGCCGATTTGTTCAATGCTCTGCGGATGAAGGTCGCCGAGGCGTCGAACCTCAACCCGGCGCTAGCCCGGGCAATGGCCAAGGTGGCTGGAGTGGCGGACGACACCGACCTGGTTGCGGCGGCCCGAGGCGCGGCGGTCGTCGACACGCTCGATGAGGTCGCATTTGGCGCAGGCACCGAATACGTCAAAGCCCGCGAATCGCTCCGTTCGCCCCCGACTGCGGTGGCAGCCAACCCACGCCGCCGTTCGACCGACACGTCGACGCTCGCCCTGTACCAGAACCGGCATGCCGACCTGTACCGGCAAATGCAAAGCGGTCAACTCACGCCGCGAGCCTTGCGCGTGGCACTGGTGCGGGAATACATTCGCCGCGGCGAGCAGGAAGATTGATCGGCGGTTCTTTAGCAGTAGTCGTTAGAAGTAGTCAGTAGTCGGTATTCGGTAGTCAGTGGAAGGCTTAAGTCGTTGCTCGTCACTGACTACTGGCGACTGAATACTGACTACTTCTTTACCGCTACGGCAGCACGAAGATCAGCCCCAGCACGATGCCGGCTTGCACGGCGGTGGCGTCGTAGCGGATCGGCACCGGATACCACAGCCATGGGGCAGGGCTGCCCGGCCGGTAATAGCCCAACGCGTAGATGGGCTCGTTGATCGGCTCCATGACCATCTTGTACGACAAGAAGGGAATGGTGGCGAAGAACTTCGCCCCGCTGAGCAAGGGCTGAAAGGGGGGCGGCAAGGCGTGGCCGTAACGCTCCAGCGGCACGTCTTCGAAATACAGCGGTTGATGATACAGGGCCGAGGCTTCCCACTGGTAGCACGACTGGCTCCAGCCTCGCCCGCTCCAGGTTCCCGCCGCGGCTGTGTCCGGGAAGTACTGCGCCGCGGCGCTGGCGGGAACTTCGCCGCTCACTCGTACGTTCGCTTGCATTTGATCGATGGGCCGATCGTCCGGAGGCGGTTGCTCGCCCGTGTTCAAGGGCGGTCTCGCCGCCGCGCACAGCATCAAGGGAGTTCCGCCGATCTCCGGAAGCGGCGCTGCTTGCAGCCAACTGCCGGCGCAGAGCAGGCCGATTGCCAGCAGCAAGGGCTTCTGGCAGTTCGGTCGTGAACCGCGGCGGCTCAGCAGGAAGCGGAACATGCAGACTCTTTTGGCTTCGACCGGTCTGGCGTTCGCTGCCAGGCCTGATTGCTGGTTATTTTCGGCAAAGTCGTCCTATCTTCTCCACGACAAGTACACGCTCGATTTTGTCGTGCCTCGCCCCGTGCGAAAGTAAGCCGCTAGCGCTGCCGTCGGTGGCGGCAATGCTGCGCCGCAAAGTTTCGCGAATCTACCAGGTCGATTGGATTTGAGCCTCAGACTGAGCCGAATAAGGGGACATTAACGCCTAGGCGAGGTTTGCCGGTCGAGGCTCGCGCATGCAGCCCAACTGCAAGCTTTGCCGTCGGCGGTAGCAGGCGATTTTCACAACTCGTCCGATCACGGAGCAGGAAAATAGCAGCTTGATGATTCATTCGTTCCACCGGCGGCAAGTCCACGAAACGCTCAGCAAGGGGCATCTATGCCAGGGCGATTCGCGGGCTGCTTAGCCGCGTTCATCGCGTTTGCCCTGCCTTGGCTGGGCGGATGTCAGCAGTCGAAGCCCGTTCGTTTTCTCCACGACGATACGGACCAGAGATACTATGTCGGCATGGCGACCACGATCGACTATCCCGACGAGGTCGAGAACGGACCGCAACGAGCTGCCAACACGCTCAAGCCCCGCACGGTGCGCGACACCGATCCGCCGAACTACTGGCCGCTCAAGCTGCAAGAAGCCGTGAAGATGGCCCTGGCGCAGAACAAGGTCTTGCACGATCTGGGCGGCCGTATCGTCAATTCGCCCACCGCGGTCGCCACGGTCTACGACGTCGGCCTGCAAGAAAGCAACCCGCTCACCGGCGTCGAGGCTGCATTGAGCGCGTTCGACACCAATTTTTCGACCAGCCTGTTCTACGAGAACAACGATCGGGCGTTGAACAACCTGCTGCTCGGCGGTGGTACGCGGCTGTTCGTGCAGGACCGGGCCCCGTTCCAGATGCAATGGTCGAAGACCACGGCCACCGGCGGCCAGGTCTTCTTCCGCAACAATACGCTGTACGACAAGAACAACGCGCCGGCCAACCTCTTCCCCTCGTATTACGACACCAATTTCGAGGTCGAAGCCCGCCAGCCGTTGTTGCAGGGAGGCGGCGTCGATTTCAACCGCATCGTCGGGCCGCAATCGTCGAACGGCTATGCCGTGCCGACGGGCGTGGCCATCGCCCGCTTGCGGGCCGACGTCAGCCTGACCGAGTTCGAAGAGGGCGTGCGCACGTTGGTCAACGACGTCGAGAACGCCTATTGGGATCTGTATTACGCCTATCGCGATCTGGACGCCAAGATCCAGACCCGCGACCAGGCGCTGGAGACCTGGCGCGCGGTCAACGCCCAGTTCCAGAGCGGCGCCTTGCGCGGCGAAGCCGATCGCGAAGCCCAGGCCCGCGAACAATACTTTTTCTACCAGCAGCAGGTGGAAGACTCGCTCAGCGGATCGCCTCGCCGGCAGACGCAGACCGGCGTCGGCTCGGGGGGCGGTTCGTTCCAGGGCTCGGGCGGCGTGTACGCCGCCGAGCGGCGGCTGCGGTTCCTGCTCGGTTTGCCGGTCAATGACGGGCGGCTGATCCGTCCGGCCGACGAGCCGTCGACGACGCTCATCGTTTTCGATTGGGATGAATCGCTGCGCGAGGCGCTGCACGGCGCGTGGAACTGCGGCGGCAAAAATGGATGGTCAAGCAGGCTGAATTTGCCGTCGTCGCCGCCCGGAATTACCTGCTGCCGCGGTTGGATGCTTCGGCCCTGTATCGGTGGCGCGGGTTCGGCAACCATCTGATCGACCAGACCGCAAGCCCCGACGAATTCAACAACGCCGTGCAGAACCTGCTCAGCGGCCAGTTCCAGGAATCGCAATTGGGGATGCAATTCAACATGCCGATCGGCTTCCGCCAGGGTCACGCCGCCGTGCGCAATGCACAACTGCAAGTGGCCCGCGAAAAGGCCATTCTGGCCGACCAGGAGCGGCAAGTGGCCACGGACCTGGCGGCCGCGGTGGCCGAAATCGATCGAGCCTACAACGCCGTCCGCCGCACGTTCGATCGCCGGCTGGCCGCCAGTCAGCAGGCGGAATTGATTCTGCAGAAGTACCTGAACCCGCCGGCAGATCGGCCCGTGCCCATCGAGTTCCTGCTCGACGCCCAGCGTCGCCGCGTCGACGCCGAGATCGGCTATCAGCGGGCGTTGGTCGAATACAACCTGGCGATCAAGAACGTGCATTTCGAGAAGGGCTCGCTGTTGGACTACAACGAAGTTCACCTGAACGAAGGCCCTTGGCCGGGCAAGGCCTACCGCGACGCCGACAAACGTTCGCGCAAGCGCGCGGCAGCCCGACCGTTCAACTACGGCTTCACGCGTCCTGGCGTCGTAACTCACGCACTATTCCAACAGCTCGCGCCAAGACCAGCGCAGGCCGAAGAGCAGATCCCGAATCCTCCCGGCGAGCAAGTTGCTCCGCCGGCGGCTGACCCGCCAGGGTCGGCGACATCCACCGAGCCGTTGCCGCAGCCGGTTCAGAAATGATAAATGCTAAATGATAAGTGATAAATGAAAGACATCTTCATTTGGCATTGATCATTTCCATTTGCCGCCGCCATGAACTCAAGAACGGATTCATGACGAACGGATTGGCACTTGGTGCGTCTCGACGCACCCGACAACTTGCCGATAAATCCTCCGCCGCATCGGGCCCTTGGCCCCCCTTCGCGGCGACTGCCGTCTCGGGTTAGAATGATGTTTCACTGATTCCGCCAGCCTTTGAAATTGGAACCATGTCGCACGACTTTTACGACAATCCGTTGATCGGCCGTTACGCTTCTGAGGAAATGTGCCGCCTGTGGGGTCCGCAACGCAAGTTCCGCACCTGGCGCGACTGTGGGTCATGCTGGCCGAGGCCGAGGCCGAGCTTGGGCTGGCGATCACGCCCCAGCAGATCGCGGAGCTGCGTGCGCACGTTGACGACATCGATTTCACCGCCGCCGAGCGCTACGAACGCAAGCTGCGACACGACGTCATGGCCCATGTTCACGCTTACGGCGACATCTGCCCGCAGGCCCGGCCCATCATCCATCTGGGCGCAACCAGTTGCTACGTCACCGACAACACCGACCTGATCTTGCTGCGCGAATCACTGGGCCTGGTGGCCAAACGACTGGCGAGCGTGATCGACCGGCTGGCCGTTTTCGCCCGGCAGCATCGCGATCTAGCCTGTCTGGCCTACACCCACTTGCAGCCGGCCCAGCCGACGACGGTCGGCAAGCGGGCCTGCTTGTGGGCCTACGATCTGGTGCAGGATCTGGAAGAAGTGCGGCAGCGGATCGCGGGGCTGCGTGCTCGCGGCGTGAAGGGCACTACCGGCACGCAGGCCAGCTTCCTGCAACTATTCGGCGGCGATCATGACAAGGTGCGCAAGCTCGACCAGTTGATCTGCCGCAAGATGGGCTTTGCCGCAAGCTACGCCGTAACGGGCCAGACCTATTCGCGCAAGATCGACTCGCAAGTTCTGGCCACGCTCTCGGGCATCGCCCAAAGCACGCACAAAGCGGCAACCGACCTGCGGCTATTGCAGAGCTTCAAGGAAATTGAAGAGCCGTTCGAGGAGCACCAGATCGGCTCGTCGGCCATGGCTTACAAGCGCAATCCGATGCGAGCCGAACGAATCTGTGGGCTGGCGCGGTTCGTGATGAGTCTCGAATCGAGTGCGGCAGCCACTGTCGCCACGCAATGGATGGAGCGCACGCTCGACGACAGCGCCAACCGCCGGCTGACGCTGCCCCAGGCCTTTCTGGCTGTCGATGCGTTGCTGTTGATCATGGAAAACGTGGCCCGCGGACTGGTCGTCTATCCGCAGGTGATTGCGCAGCGGTTGCAGGCCGAATTGCCGTTCATGGCGACCGAGACCATTCTGATGGCGGCCGTGGCCGCTGGGGGAGATCGGCAGGATCTGCACGAGCGGATTCGCCAGCACAGCCAGGCCGCGGCGGCGATGGTCAAAGAGCACGGCCGGCCGAACGATTTGCTGGACCGTTTGCGCAGCGACACGGCCTTTTCGCGCGTCAATCTCGACGCGCTGACTGACCCGCGGCAATTCGTCGGCCGCGCGCCGGAGCAGGTCGACGAGTTCCTGGCCGAAGTCGTCGATCCGCTGTTGCGCGACTACGCCGGCAGCCTCGCGAACGCGGCCGAACTGCGGGTGTGACCGCTGGTCCGTCACATCATTGTTTTCGAACTTGCGTGCCATGCCCACGGGCGCCGTGGGCATGCGTTGGTGCAGCGGACATGGCCACGCAGGCGTGGACCATGGCACCCGAAATTCTTGGCGTGACAGGATACTAGCCCACGTTCACGTGGGCAGGGCGCCCGGCCTTTTGCGGCCGAAATCAAACCTTTTGCCGGCGCAGTCGCAGCGCGTTGGCCACGACTGACAACGAACTCAGGCTCATTGCGGCGCTGGCCCAGACAGGGCTGATTACCAGGCCGAACCAGGGATACAACACGCCGGCCGCGACTGGAATTGCCAGCGCGTTGTAAATGATGGCCAGGAACAGGTTCTGGCGGATGTTGCGCATCACGGCCCGGCTCAGTCGGCGAGCGCGCACGATGCCGCGCAGATCGCCCTCGACGAGCGTGATGCCGGCGCTTTGCATGGCCACGTCGGTGCCGGTCCCCAGGGCAATGCCCACGTTGGCTTGGGCTAAGGCTGGGGCGTCGTTGATTCCGTCCCCTGCCATGGCCACGATCTGACCCGCTGCCTGCAGGCGTTTGACCTCCTGGTATTTCTGCTCGGGCAAGACTTCGGCAATGACCACGTCGATGCCCAGATCGCGAGCCACCGCTTCGGCCGTGGTGCGCGAGTCGCCGGTGAGCATGACGATTCGCATTCCTTCGGCGTGCAGCGCTTGCAGGGCTTCGCGCGTTGTGGGCCGCAACGGATCGGCGACGCTCAACAGCCCGGCACACTGACCATCGACGGCTACCGCTACGACCGTTTGCCCGGCGGCCGCAGGGCTTTCAATCGCGGCTTGAGCGGTTCGTGCGCAATCTTGAGGTCGTCCATCAGCAGCGGATTGCCCAGGGCAATCTGGCGTCCATCGACTTGGCCGACAACGCCGCGGCCGGTGTGCGACTGGAAATCCGTCGTTTCGGAGAGTGGCAGCCCACGATCCTGGGCACCCCCGACAATCGCCGCTGCCAGCGGGTGTTCGCTGGCGCGTTCCAGGCTGGCCGCCCAGGCGCAGGATTTCGTCGGACGTGAAGCCGGTCGTCGGCTCGACCTCGACCAGACGCGGCTTGCCGACGGTGAGCGTGCCGGTCTTGTCGACGACGAGCGTGGTGGCTCGTTCCAAAGTTTCCAAGGCCTCGGCGCCGCGGACCAGAACACCTGCGGAGGCGCCGCGGCCCGTGCCGACCATGATGGCCATGGGCGTGGCCAGCCCCAACGCGCAAGGGCACGCGATGATCAATACCGCCACGGCGCTGACCAGGGCATGCGCCAGCCGCGGTTCCGGACCCCACAGGCTCCATCCCAAGAAGCTGGCCGCCGCGATTAACAGCACGGCCGGCACGAAGTAGCGAGACACCTGGTTCACCAGCCGCTCGATCGGTGCCCGGCTCCGCTGGGCATCGCTGACCATCTGCACGATATGCGCGAGCAATGTATCGGAGCCAACCCGCTGAGCTCGAGCCACAAGGCTGCCGGTGCCGTTGACCGTTCCGCCGATCAGCCGCGCGCCCGTATCCTTTTCCACCGGCAACGGTTCGCCTGAGATCATCGATTCGTCGACCGTGCTGCGACCGCTAACGACGACGGCATCGACGGGCACTTTTTCTCCGGGACGGATGCGCAGCAAATCGTCGGGGCGGACCTGTTCGATCGGCACGTCGGATTCCTGGTCGCCGTTTACGAGCCGCGCTGTTTTCGGCGCCAGGCCCAGCAGTTGGCGGATGGCGCCGCTGGTATGCGTGCGGGCTCGGCCTTCGAGCACCTGGCCGAGCAGTACCAGGACGGTGACCATGGCGACCGTGTCGAAATAGGGCTCGACTGTGCCACCCATCGTGCCGCCCATCGCGGAACCCGGCAGGGAACATCTCGGGCACGGCGGTCGCCGCCAGGCTGTAGAGATACGCCGCGCCGACGCCCAGCGCGATCAGAGTGAACATGTTCGGACTGCGATTTCGCAGCGAGGCCCAAGCCCGTGCGAAGAACGGCCAACCGCTCCATAGCACGACAGGCGTGGCCAGCATTAATTGCAACCAATTCGCCAGCGTCAGGTTCTGCAGGTGCAGCGGACGGCCGGGAAGCATGTCGCCCATCGCGAGCACAAAGATCGGCAAGCTCAACACGAGCCCCACCCAGAATCGCCGCGTGATGTCAGTCAATTCGGGATTGGGGGGCTCGTCGAGCGAAACGCTCATCGGTTCCAGGGCCATGCCACACTTGGGGCAGATTCCAGGCCGGTCGCTGACAACCTCCGGATCCATCGGGCAGGTATAGCGTGGCGCACCTGCCGCGGTGGATACCGATGCCGAAGCCGAGCCCGAGCCGGGGGCGTGAGCCCTCGGATTTGTTCGAAGCGGCGTACCCAACTGCACCAGCGCAGTCGCCGCCGGTTCGCCCCGCGGTTGCAGGAACCGTTGCGGATCCGCGGCGAACTTGTCCAGGCAGTGCCGGCTACAAAAGTAATAGGTCTGACCGGCGTGCTCGAACCGCCCCGCCGCGCGGGCCGGATCGACCTTCATTCCACACACCGGGTCGACGACGGCCTGGCCCGCAACGGGCGCCAACGAACCGCCGCAGCAATTCGCTTCGGGAGCGTGATCGGAAGCCGAATGTGAGCCGGGGACTCGTCGTGCGTCATAATGTTCTGCGGGGAAGGAGTGGAAGGGCGTTGTCATTGTATGCGATCGGTCCAGCGGCCGCGGGGGGAGTTGGCTCGGCAACTGGTTGCGGTGGGTTTGGCCAGCAGTTAGAGTTGCGGGTGTCGGATCCGCCGCTGCCGATGCTTCGCTTGCCTGGAATTGAACTCAATAATTATTGACGAGGAGTCTAAACGCGTGAAAATTCGCACTGCCGTTTGCCGCTTGCTGTTGGCGTTGGTGATCGTTCCCGTCGGCGTCGCTCAGGCGGCCGAAGAAGACGGCTTTGTCTCGCTGTTCGACGGCAAAACGCTGGACGGCTGGGTGCAGCGCGGCGGCAAGGCCACGTACGAAGTCGAGGACGGCGCGGTCCTGGGCACCACGGTGCTCAAGACGCCCAACAGTTTCCTCTGCACTCCGCGGAATTACGACAACTTCATCTTCGAAGTGGAATTCAAAGCCGACGAAGGCGTCAACTCGGGAATCCAGATCCGCAGCAACAGTCTGCCCGACTACAAGAAGGGACAGGTTCACGGTTACCAGGTCGAGATCGACACTTCGGACCGGTCTTGGACCGGCGGCATCTATGACGAAGGTCGCCGCGGCTGGCTCAACGATTTGAAAGAGAACGAAGCGGTGCGCAAGGCCTTCAAGCACAATGAGTGGAATTCCTTCCGCATCGTCGCCGATGGCGACTCGATCAAGACCTGGCTCAACGGCGTGCCGGCGGCCGATCTGAAGGACTCGATGACCAGCACCGGCTTCATCGCCTTGCAAGTACACGGCACAAAAAGCGAGAAGCCGCTGCACATTCGCTGGCGCAACATCCGCATCAAAGAACTCCCGGCAAAGTAACGGGCGCTCTGCAAGGTCGGTCCGTTTAGCCGCCGCTTCATTCCCAGGGAGATTCGTCGATGCGCATGACGTCGATCATTGGCCTCGCATGCCTGGTTGCGATTCTGGGCAGCACAAGGCTCGCCGTGTTACCTGCTGCTGAAATCGTAATCGTCGGTCCGGACAACTGGGAATCCGTGGTTCCGAAAGGGAAAGAAGTCGACGCCATCTATGGCGACTTCGTCTTGCGCAACGACAAGCTCGTAGCCGTCATCGCACGGCCGGTTCCGACGCGCAACGCCAACATGACGGTCAAGAACGTCGGTGGCTGCCTGCTTGATTTTACGAATCGTGACCAGCAAAACGATCAGCTTGGCGCCTGGTATCCACTCGGCAAGGCCATGCATTGGCGATTGCTACGGATGTCTCCAGAGGTCAAGGAGCCGAACGCGAGCACAACCGCGCCCACGGTTGCGATCCAGGTGGCCACGATCATCAAAGACGGGGAGCTGGCGGCTGAAACGACGTACGAACTGAGCGACGGCGCCGATTATTTGAACATCTCCACGAAGGTCGTGAACCTGGGGAGCGAACCGATCGCTTATTCCCCGACCGACGAGATTCGTGCCGATGGCACGGTATACGTGAAGGGAACGAGCGGCGACATGGGCTGGGCGTACGATCGCTGGTGGAACGCGGCTTATGGAATCTTGGCCATGGGCACGGTTACCGGTACCGATCCGAAGCCTGTTCCACTCGCGGCTGATCGGCAGGTATCCATTCCCGCAGGCGGCTCGGTCGTCGTCGTGCGGGCGCATACGTTGCTGCCGGCTTGAACGATTTGCAACAATTGGCCGGCGTGTCCTCACATGATGCGGCACAACTCTGCACGATCAACGTCACGGACGAAGCAGACCAGCCGGTCGCCGGGGCGTATGTTCAGCTTCGGGATGGGGGCAAGCTGATCGTGGCAGGGAAGAGCCAGACGGACGGCAAGTTTGTTGCCTCGCTGCCGATGAAATGCCAGGCAACTGTTTCGTCCGCGGCCCACGCGGATCGAACCCTCGAGGTAACTCCCGGCGAGTCGGTTCGTGTTCGGCTACCGACCTCGGGCACGGTGGTGGCAGCGATCACCGACGACGCGGGCGGGCCGATTCCCTGCAAGGTGCAGTTCCGCGGCAGCCAGGGGACCAAGGATCCCTACTTCTTCGACAAAACGGGCGAGCATGCCGTCGGCAATCTTTATTACTCGCAGCAGGGCAAGTTCCGGCTCGAATTGCCGCCCGGCAAATACGATTGCACCGTCAGTCATGGGCCGGAATACGACGTGGTCGAACTGCCCCTGGAAATATCAAGCGGATCGGAGACGCCCCTGGCGGCCAGGCTGGTGCGTTCCGTCGATACCAAGGGTTGGATCAGCAGCGACTTTCATAATCACGCGAGCCCTTCGGGCGACAATGTGTCGAGCCAATACGGCCGCGTGCTCAATCTGTTGTGTGAGAATGTTGAGTTCGCGCCATGTACCGAGCACAACCGCATTTCATCTTATGTTCCGCATCTGCGCAGGCTGGGCGTCGAGCATTTGATGGGCACCTGCACGGGGATCGAGCTGACGAGTTCGCCGCTGCCGCTGGGGCACTTGAACGCCTTTCCGTTGCACATGCACGAACATACGCAGGACGGCGGGGCTCCGCTGCCCGACGCCGATCCGGAAGTCCAGGTTGCGCGACTTGCCTTGTGGGACGACCGCAGCGAGAAGCTGATTCAGCAGAATCACCCCGACATCGGCTGGCTGTTGTTCGACAAGAACGGCGACGGCACGCCCGATGGAGGACATGCTGGCGTGCTGCCGCATCTTGACGTGATTGAAGTTCATCCGCCGCAGCAGATCTTCAAAGGAGCCGTCCTGACGAGCAAGACCGGCGCAGTTTCGAACAACACCATTTTCAATTGGTTGCAGTTGCTGAACCAGGGCTCGCGGGTGCCAGGGGTCGTCAATACTGACGCCCATTACAACTTTCACGGTTCGGGTGGGCTGCGCAACTGGATCGCCTGTCCGACGGACGATCCGGCCAAGATTCGCGTGCTCGATATCGTTCACGCGGCCGAACATGGCCACATCGTGATCTCGAACGGTCCGTTTCTGGAGGTTAGCGCGCAAGCCGAGCCGCCCGGCAAACAGTCGCCTGGCATTTCCGGCGACGAAATCGAGGCGCCGGGGAAGAAGGTGCTGCTGGCCGTGCGCAGTGCAATGTCCGAATTGGTTCGACGTCGATCGGGTGCAAGTGTTCGTCAACGGTCGGCCTGATTCGCAGCTCAATTTTACGCGTGAAAAGAACCCCGACGCGTTTGCGGCCGGAACGCTCAAGTTCGATCGCCAGATACCGGTCGAGTTGCAGGGCGACGCGCACCTGATCGTGGCCACGATCGGCGAGCACTCCCGGCTGGGGCATGTGATGGGGCCGGAGTACGAAAAGATTCCGCCCGTAGCCGTGTCGAATCCGATTTATATCGACGTCGACGGCCACGGCTTCACGGCCAACAAAGACACCTTGGGAGCGCCGCTGCCTGTCAAACGGAGCACGGCGAAGTAGGTCTTTCCGCTGAGGCAACCTCTCTGTGAGTCGATCATGTTGGTTGCAGCGAGCCAAGCCTCCGACGACCCGTCCCAGCGGTTTGCTGGGCCGTGTAGTGCATCGAATCGCGTGCTATTCGCGGTCGCGGGGGCCGTGATAAGGGGTATGGCGGCGATGGTATATCACCGAGAGCCGAACGCTCATGCGAACCGTCGATACGATGCGGCGGCATGGGCTAGGTCGGTCGCGCTCATCAGTCATGGGACTTAGGAAAACGTGGACGGCGTCTTCGTTCTTGCCGCCAAATTGTTCTTAATCTCTCGCTCCGCCTCAAGCCAGTCTTGATCTGCCTGGCTTTCGCCGTGGACTCGCCGCTGGTAGAGTTCATAGGCTCGTGCGGCGATCTGCGGTGTAAGGTCGCGAGGCTTCTTGGCCAACAAGGGAGCCTTCGTAGGGTCAAAAATCCGATAGGCGAGCAGTTTCACGCGGTCATTCACGAGGAACCAGGCCAGAGCATAGCCCCAAACGAACGCTGCCCATCCCCAGCCGAGGGGCTCCATAAGCCCAAACCCATAAACCGCAATCAGAGTCGCCACGATTTGCGTGCCGACCACCGCGATCCAAAGAATCGGCGCGGGCGGTATGGACCAGAACGGGCCGCGTGTGCGTGTCAGGAAAATCGTCAGATGTCCGGCCACGGACAGCTTCAGGTACATCAGCGTCTGGATAACCTCGCGGTCGAGCTTAAAAACCACCTCGCCAAGATAAAACAGGCCAAACGCGGACACGACCCCGATGACGCCCAGCACCGTGGAAATCCCCAGCACCAGGCGCATGTTCCAGGCCTCGGGTTTATTCTTGTAATGAACGTTGTCATAGGCGATGGACAGGATGGCGCCGTCGTTGAGCAACGCGATCATCACGATCATTACCGCGGTCACCGGATAAAACTTAAAGATCAGGATCGAGAGCGTCATGAGGAACAGCACGCGCAGCGTCTCGGCGATGCGATAGATCGCGTAACTGTTCATCCGCTGGAAGATTTTCCGGCTCTCCTTGATCGCGTCGATGATCACCGACAGGCCGGGCGCCACGCAGCACGATGGACGCTGCCGCACGGGCCGCGTCCGTCGCGCCGGAAACGGCGATGCCGCAGTCGGCCTTCTTCAGCGCGGGGGCGTCGTTCACCCCGTCGCCGGTCATGCCGACGATGTGGCCGCGCTGCTGCAGGACATCGACAATGTGGTATTTGTGTTCGGGGAACACCTGGGCGAAACCGTCGGCTTTTTCGATGGCCTCGGCCACCTGCGCGGTCTCGTGACTGCTTCGTGTCGCGCAAGCTGCTGGCATCAAGGATGTTCGTGCCCAGCCCCAGTTTTCGGGACGTTTCCTGGGCGATGGCGATTTGATCCCCCGTCACCATCTTGATCTTCACGCCCATCTGCCGGGCGTTGGCGATGGTTGCTTTGGCATCCTCGCGCGGCGGATCGAACAAGGGCAACACGCCGACAAACTGCCACTTGCCGTTCCTGATCTGCCCGGGCCACGCCCAGGGAACGAAAGCCGCGGCCAGCGAATTCGTTGACGGCTTTCTCGACGGCGGGCTTCACCTCACCGAGCGTTGGCCGACATCGCCAAAATCACCTGCGGCGCCCCTTGGTCACCTTGAACTGTTTTCCGTCCGCGGCCTTGACGGTGGCCTCGGTGCGTTTATGCACCGGGTCGAACGGCAGGAAATGGACCACCTGATAGCCCTTCAAGGCCTGATCGTTTTTCAGGCCGCCGATCACGGCCAGGTCGATGGTGTCCTTGTCTTCCGCACGCGACGCCAGCGCGGCGTCGAGGATGACTTGATCGGCAGGGATACCGTTGACGGTGAACGGATCGCCCAGCGTCAGCTTGTTCTGGGTCAGGGTGCCGGTCTTGTCCGCGCACAGCACGTCCACGCCCGCCAATTCCTCGATGGCCGCCAACCGGGTCACGATCGCTTCTTTTTTCGCCAGCAGGCGGGCGCCGACCGCCATGGTCACCGACAGCACCGTCGGCATCGCCACGGGAATGGCCGCGACCGTGAGGATGAGGGCGAATAACAGGACGGGATCCTTGGGAGGTTTCGCGAACAGCATCGGTTCGCCACGGAAGAGACCGACCAGTAATAATCACCGCCACCAAAGCCAACGCGAGGACGATCAGGTAATCGCCGATCTTCATTACGGCCCGCTGGAAATGGCTGACGGTGTGCGCCTCCTGCACCAGTTGCGCCGTCTTGCCGAAGTAGGTGTTCGTGCCCGGTGGCATAGACCATCGCGTCGATTTCGCCCCGACGCATGATCGAGCCCGAAAACACCGCCTCGCCGGGTTTGCACGTGACGGGCAAGGATTCTCCGGTCAACGCGGACTGATCGACTTCGACCGGATCGCCCTCCAGCAAGCGCGCATCCGCCGGCACAATGTCGCCCAGCCGCAAGCGGATGACGTCGCCGGGCACCAGTTCACGTCGCCTTCGGGTTGATCCACTTCCCATCGCGTCTTCACCCTGGCCTTGATCGCCAGCCTGGCCTTCAGGGCATCGATGGCGTTGCCCGCCTGGTGTTCTTCCCAGAATCCGACCACGGCGTTGGAAACAAGCAAAAGGAGGATGATGCCAAAATCCACCCAGTGCCCGACCACGGCCGAAAGAATCACCGCCGCTTCGATCATCCACGGGATGGGGCCCCAAAAATAGCTGAGGAATTTCAGGAACGGATTGGTTTTCTTTTCTTCAATCTCGTTCGGCCCATATTGGGTCAGCCGTTTCTGCGCCTCGGCTTGACTGAGGCCGTCCGGCGACGACCCCAGTTTCTTCTCCACTTCCGGCATGGGCAGGGTTTTCAGATCGTCCTTCGCATCGGGTTTCGATGCCGGCTTCGATCCCGGCTTCGATTCGGGCTTCTTGGGCTGGTCGGCATCGGGTTTCATCATGTGTACTCCTTCTGCCTTTGCTATGCGGCAGTTGTCGTGATTTGCGGGATGGTTGCTCTTGGACGCTCATTGCGATCCCGACTTCGGGTTCCGGATTGTGCGATCGCTGTCATGCTGATTTCCCGACGGTTTGCGGCTCGCTGATCCCAGCCCGGACGATGGCCAGAAACTGTTCGGCATGCAGGCTGGCGCCGCCGATGAGGGCGCCGTCCACGCCGGGCCGGCTAAGCAGCGCGGCGGCGTTCTCCGGCTTGACGCTGCCGCCGTACTGGATGGCAAGCGCCTGAGCCGATTTCTCGTCGAACATCTGACCGAAGCGACGCCGAATGACGGCGTGCGCGTCTTGGGCCTGCTGGGGGGTGGCGTGGTGTCCGGGATTGCCGATTGCCCAGACCGGTTCGTAGGCGATGGTCAGGCGAGGGCAAGGTATCCGCCGACACGCCGGCCAATCCCTGGATGAGTTGCCGGTCGAGCACCGCTTCGGTCTGGTCGGCCTTACGTTGCTCCAGCGTTTCGCCGACGCAGAAGATCACGTCGAGGCCGGCGGCCAGGGCAACCCGTACCTTTTGGTTGATGAACGTATCGGATTCGCCCAGTTTGTGCCGGCGCTCGCTGTGTCCGAGGATGACGTACTTGCAGCCGAGATCGAGGAGCATCGTCGGGCTGACCTCGCCGGTGAATGCGCCTTCCTTTTCGGGATAGAGGTTCTGCGCCCCGAGCGCGACGCGGCTGCCCTTGAGAATCTCCCCGACAAGGGCCAGATAGGGGAAAGGCGGACAGATGGCGACGGATACGCGGTCCTCAATGCCCATGCCATCCACGATCGCCTTGGCCAACCGTCTGGCCTCGGCGGCAGTGGTATGCATTTTCCAGTTACCGACGACGAATTTCTGGCGCATGTCCGGTTTCCGTTGGGATGCTCACGGAGCTCTTGCGCAGATGATCCGCCGCGCGGCGCACTCGCCCTATCGATTCTCTCCATCGCGGCGTTGTATTCGCCACGGCGCGCCGCCGTGTTGCACCTGGCTCGATGATACAGAGCTTGCTGCGCCGCCAACACGTTGGCCTCCTTGCCTTGCCAAATCTCCAAAGCCGGTTGCTGGATGGCGCGGGCAAACGAAAACGCCAACGCCCAAGGCAGTCGCGACTTGAATCTAACATTCATGGCATTCAAACGGGCCGAGGCCAGTTCAGCGGATTGGCCGCCCGACAAGAATGCAATCCCCGGAACGGCAGCGGGGACGGCTCGCAAGAGACACCTCACCGTGGCGTCGGCCACCTCGTCCACAGTTTCTTGCCGGGGGCAGGTCAATCCCGGAAGCACCATGTTGGGCTTCAGGATCATGCCCTCCAGCATCACCCGCTGCGCGTAAAGTTGATTGAAAACCGTTCGCAGGACTTCCTCCGTCACTTCGCAGCATCGCTCCAGATCGTATGCTCGCCGTCCATGAGCACTTCCGGCTCGACGACGGGAACCATTCCGGCTTCCTGGCACAATCGCGGCATAGCGAGCCAACGCCTGTGCGTTGGCTTCGATGCAACCCCGCCTGGGAATGCCATCGCCGATGGCAATCACCGCCCGCCACTTGGCAAAACGGGCACCCATTCGGGAATACTCCTGAACGCGGCCGCAATCCGTCCAGACCTTCGGTGATCTTCTCTCCGGGATGACCCGCCAGATCCTTGGCGCCGGTGTCCACTTTGATGCCGGGAATGATTCCCGCATCGGTGAGGACTTGAAAAAGGGAGTTCCATCTTTCTTCTGCTGGCGGATCGTCTCGTCGTAGAGGATCGCGCCGCTGATGCACTCGCCGAGACCGGGCGTGGTCACGATCAACTCCCGATAGGCGCACGAGCCTCCTCGGTCTGGGGAATTCCCAGCCTGGCAAATCGCTTGTTGCAGGTTGGATTGCTTTCATCCATCGCCAGCAGGCCCTTGTCGCCGGCGACCAGCGCCCTTGCGGTGTCGATCAGCTCTTGCGTATTCATTTAGGGTTTCTCCACTTCCAGTTGCGGATTTCCGGCAAGTCCTCGCCGTGCTCGTCGATGTAATGCTTGTGCTCGATGAGCTTGTCCTGCATCATCTGCTTCAGGTAGGCACCCTTGGTACCCAGATGCGGCAGGCGATCGACCACGTCTTGCACCAGATGAAAGCGGTCCAGGTCGTTCTGCACCCGCATGTCGAAGGCGGTCGTGATCGTGCCCTCTTCCTTGTAGCCCCGGACGTGGAGGTTGCGGTTGGTTCGGCGGTAGGTCAGCCGGTGGACCACCGAGGAGTATCCGTGAAAGCCAAAGATGATGTGCTTATCTTTGGTGAAGAGCGAGTCGTAATCCATTTCGCTCAGGCCGTGCGGATGCTCGCTCGCAGACTGCAGCTTCATCAGATCGACGACGTTGATCACCCGGATTTTCAGATCGGGCAGATGCTGGCGAAGAATGGAAACGGCGGCCAGGATCTCCAGCGTGGGCGTGTCGCCGCAGCAGGCCATCACCACGTCCGGCTCGGCGTTCTGGTCGTTGCTGGCCCATTGCCAGATGCCAATGCCTTCCGTGCAATGCACGACGGCGGCGTCCATGGTCAGCCATTGCGGCAGGGCGTGTTTTCCGGCCACCACCACGTTGACATAATTCCGGCTGCGCAGGCAATGATCGAAGACCGACAGCAGACAATTGGCGTCGGGCGGCAAATAAACGCGCACGATATCGGCCTTCTTGTTGATCACGTGGTCGATGAAGCCGGGATCCTGATGGGTGAAGCCGTTGTGATCCTGCTGCCAGACGTGGGAGGCGAGCAGATAGTTCAGCGAGGCGATCTTCCGCCGCCAGGGCAGCTCCAAACATACCTTCAGCCACTTGGCGTGCTGGCTGAACATCGAGTCGACGATGCGAATGAAGGCCTCGTAGCTGTTGAACAGCCCGTGCCGGCCGGTCAGCAGATATCCTTCCAACCAACCCTCGCACTGGTGCTCGCTGAGCATCGAGTCCAGCACGCGTCCAGCGGGGGCGAGGAATTCGTCATTGCTTACTTCCCGAGCATCCCACTGACGGTTGGTGACTTCAAACACCGCGCCCAAGAGATTCGAGAGCGTTTCATCGGGACCGAAGATGCGGAAATTCCGTGATCCTGATTCAGCTTGGCCACGTCACGCAGGAAGTTGCCCAGCACGAGCGTATCCTGGCCGTTAACGGCGCCAGGCGAAGGCACATGTACCGCATGGTCGTGGAAATCCGGCATGCGCAGGTCGCGCAGCAGAATCCCGCCGTTGGCGTGCGGATTGGCGCCCATCCGCCGGTCGCCCTTCGGCGCCAGCTCGGCCAATTCCGGCATGAGTCGGCCGTTTTCATCGAACAGCTCCTCGGCCTTGTAGCTCTTCATCCAGCTTTCCAGCTGCTGGACATGCTCGGGATGATCGGAATCCACCAGCAGCGGCACCTGGTGCGCTCGGAAAGTGCCCTCGACCTGCAGGCCATCGACGAATTTCGGCCCCGTCCAGCCCTTGGGCGACTTGAGGACGATCATGGGCCAGCGCGGCCGCGTGGTGTCGTTGTTGTCGCGGGCATTCTTTTGGATTTGCCGGATGTCCTCGATGGCCTTTTCCAAGGTGGCGGCCATGAGTTGATGCATCTTTTCCGGGTCATCCCCTTCGACGAAGTAGGGCGTCCAGCCGCAGCCTCGGAAGAACTGCTCCAATTCCTCGTGCTCGACGCGGGCCAGTACGGTCGGGTTGCTGATCTTGTAGCCATTGAGGTGCAGGATCGGCAGCACGGCTCCGTCGGAAATTGGATTGAGAAACTTGTTCGACTGCCAGGCGGTCGCCAAGGGGCCCGTTTCCGCTTCACCGTCGCCGACGACGCAGGCGACGATCAGATCGGGATTGTCGAACGCGGCCCCGAAGGCATGGCTGAGCGAGTAGCCCAATTCGCCGCCTTCGTGAATCGACCCGGGCGTCGTCGGCGCCACATGGCTGGAAATCCCGCCGGGAAACGAGAATTGCTTGAACAGCTTTTTCAGCCCGGCTTCATCCTGGCTGACGTTCGGGTAAATCTCACTCCAGGTGCCTTCGAGGTAAACGTTGCCCACCATCGCCGGGCCGCCGTGGCCGGGACCGGCGATGTAGAACATGTCCAGGTCATACTTCTTGATGACCCGGTTTAAATGCACGTAGATGAAGTTTTGGCCCGGCGTCGTGCCCCAGTGGCCGACCACCAGCGGCTTGACGTGCGACAGTTTCAGCGGCTCTTTCAGCAGCGGATTGTCGTAGAGATAAATCTGGCCGACCGAAAGATAATTCGCGGCACGCCAATAGGCGTTCATCTTTCGTAGCAGATCGGGCGACAATGGTTTGTCCGATTTGTTCAGCTCCTGCATGTCCGCAGGGATGTTCTCCAGAACCGCATTTTCAACCATCATAATTGTGTTCCTTGGCTCCTATGCTCTCCGCATCGTGCTTGTTAGCGCCCATTTTCATGCCCTTCAAAATGGCCCCACGTCTTTGCCAAGCGATGCTTCGAGAAACAAAAAAAGCCGATGCAACGGAACACCATTGGTGGTCCATTGCATCGGCTTACTCGTTAACGGGTCTCCCGACCTTTGGCCGGTTTACCCTTTATCTAGTCTTCCGAAGTCTTCGAGATTTTGCCGGGAGCTAATAAATTCAAAGCTCGCCAGTGCACCCTATTGTACGCCGCCCCGAGGGTAAAACAAGAAGATCACCGAACATTCGGTATACTCTTCGTCATGATGAAGACTTCTATCGAAATCGAGAGAGCCATTTCGGGGGGCATGCGCAGTTTTAATTTGGACGTTCAGCGCTTGGAAATGGTGGTACTCATTCTGGTCGCACTCCCGTTTGTTTATCGCCCTTCGCGGCCTCGCCCGCATGCCCCGAGCGGGCGTGTCGTTCCTTGCACCTCGCCCGGTTCCGCGAGGCTGCCGAGAATGCCATGAATGCTATAACGCGTTCTCGCCTCTAATAAGGCAACGTGCCCCCTGGGATCGGCGCTCACATGTTTTGGATTGGCGGAGGAAACGGAATCGCGGTCAAGGGGTGCTTACTCTCGATGGCCTGTAAGGAACTGACATGAGTCTCTTCTCGCTGGTCAGTGTGCTCGTCGTGCTGGCGGCGCTTTGCAGTTATTTAAACTATCGTTATCTCCGGCTGCCTCCGACGATCGGCGTGATGGCAACAGCACTGGTCGCGTCGCTCTTGCTCCTTGCAGCGGGTTCGACAGCAACAGGTATCCGGGCATGGGCCAACGGACTCGTGGGCCAAGTCGATTTCAACGATACGGTGTTGCATGGCATGCTCGCCTTTCTGCTCTTCGCCGGCGCACTCCACTTGGATCTTGACGATCTGGCCAGAGAGAAGTGGACGATTGGGCTGCTGGCGGTTCTCGGAATATGCCTGTCCACATTTCTGGTCGCGGTGGGTGCCTACGGTATTTTCCGTTTCATTGGCATTCCGGTGGGTATAACGCCATGCCTACTTTTCGGAGGCGCTGATTTCGCCGACCGACCCGATCGCGGTGCTGGCGATCATGCAGAAGGTTGGGGCGCCCAAGCGACTTAAGATTCAGATTGCGGGTGAATCACTCTTCAACGACGGCGTAGGCGTCGTGATATTTTTGACGCTGCTCGAGGTGAGTCAGGGCGAAACCACGCCTGGAGTTGCCGACGTGTTGTTTCTGCTCATTCGAGAAACAGGCGGTGGCATCTTGCTGGGCTTCGCTGCCGGATTCTTGACGTTTCACTTGCTCCACAGGGTCGACGAATATCAGGTTGAAATCCTGCTCACGCTAGCATTGGCGATGGGCGGCTATGCTTTGGCAGATGCCCTTCATTTTTCCGCGCCGATTACGGCGGTCGTTGCGGGTTTGTTCATTGGAAACCACGGGCGGGCGTTTGCCATGTCGGTTAAGACGCGTGAGAACGTCGATATGTTTTGGGAATTGATTGACGGAATTCTCAACGCACTGTTGTTCCTGCTCCTGGGATTGGAAGTGTTGGTCATGCCGTTCGACGGGAGGTATATCCTGGCCGGCCTCTGTATCGTTCCTACCACACTTCTGGCGAGATGGCTCAGCGTGGGAGCGATCATCGCACCCCTGCGACGTCCTCTATCGTGCGACCGAGGCACCGTGCGAATACTCACCTGGGGAGCATTGCGAGGTGGAATTTCCGTAGCGATGGCTTTGTCACTTCCGACCTCCGACGCACGGGAACCGCTGCTCGCAGCAACGTACGTCGTGGTGATCTTTTCGATCATCGTGCAGGGACTCACCGTTGGCCATTTCATTCGATGGCTTCTGCAGGATCCGAAGACCGTAGGTCCAGACCCTGGCTAGAACCAGGTCGCATCAAGTATCAGAATACTCGGTAGCCGGCCGTACCAGGTCCGGAGTGAGCCTGGCGTAGAACCCCGTGTCGCTCACTTATTCGCCTCGCCGGTTTTTGCATTGCTCGATTCGACCGGCTTCGATTCCGCCGAGTCCTCCTGACGCAGAAAGATGCTAAGCACGACAAAGATCGCGATCGCCAGGTATTCCGCCTGCCAGGTCTGCAGGGTAGACGACCAGAATTTAGCCGACAGCAGAAATGCCGCGATTGAGATCGGCAACTTCCCCGCGAGCGCACGGTCCTCGTTATGGGCCTCGGCGCCGACGACGACGTGCATCGCGAGCGTGAGCACAAACAGCAGCAGAAATGCCAGAAACAGCGAATGGCGGTAAAGCCAGGAGAAATGGCTAGCCCTGCGCTGGCTCTGCTTGCTTTTCGTCTTGAGCGGATCGCGCGAATGCGGCGCGCCCCGCTGGTAGAGGAACCCACTGAACAAGATCAGCGAGGCAAGCTGCAGGAAGGCGGCCTGCCAATTGCTGGCCAAGCCCTCCAGGAACGTGCCGGTGAACAGATTATGCCAATAGCCGACCGATGCCTGCCCATGCGCCGCCAAAATATCGTTTTGCAGTAACCAGCCGGCAAAACTTTGCGCGACGATGCAGATGACGAAAAGCGCGAACAGGACGATCGAGAGCGAACTGTCGCGGATCGCGCGGGGCAGACTTCCCATCCGGCGCCGCGTTTTCGTTTCCTCGGCGACGTGTTCCTTAATCCTATTAGTTGCCTTCATCGGAATACTCGCTCGCAAACATCTTTATTATTCTCATGATCATGTTCCTTTTCAATTCCGAGACTCAGGACGCAGCAGACCGTGCTGGCGATCATCCATTTCTCGTCCGTAGAAATGACGCGAACAGCGACCCGGCTGGCCGCCGCGGAAATCACGCCCGCACCGGCCGCATTCTCTTCTTCTTGGAGTGCGATTCCGAGAAATCCCAACCCATCGCAGATCCAAGCCCAGACAACCGGTGCCTTCTCGCCGATGCCGCCCGCGAACACCAGCGTGCCGACTCATACCACCGCCGCGGCGAGATCGGCTTCGTTGTGCGACTGCTTCTTGGGCCGGTTTGAAATGGCCCCTTCCCTTCCTCCCAGATCCACGCCAACGTGGAAGTCCCGCCCTTCCCAATGCCCTGCGGTCGTCCAGAAGAAGGTGAAACGGACGGGAGCCTTCTGCCCCGCCGGCACTCGGATGTCTGCAAATTCATGGCCGGTCCCGATGGATGCGGAGCCCGTGTCGTGGGCTTGTTTCCATTCGTCACAGGTCCAGTGCAACCGGAACGGGGAAGCGGCTTGGATCCGTAGGGTTGCCCCGGCAGGTAGCGAACGCACCTGTCGGCCGCCGACTTTCAAGTGCGGCGACAGCAACGCAAAAAGCCGCAATTTTGCCAGCAACTCGTGATCCGCCTCCAGACGCGTGTGGACGAGCACACAGGACCGATGCGGATCAGCAATGATCTCTTTGATGATGCGGAAGCGCCCTTCAGGATCTGCGTTGATGACACGATAGCCCAGCGCGCCGGGGCCAGACTTTCGTGGGTGCTGTCGAGTTGGCGTTCGCCGTAGAAGAAGGTTTCTCCGTCGGTAATGAGATATTGCAGATCGCGTATTTGAGGACGATCAATGGTCGGGTAGTAGACTTCGTTCAGGATGCCTTTGGAAACGGTAAACCAGACCCGGCTCAATGCCGCGTATGCGGTTCCTACCCCGTCCTTGTTGCTGCGCGTCCAGCGAGGTTCGATTCCAGGACCGCCGGTGGCCGGATGGTCGCTTAATAGGATTGGCATGACGACTCTTTTTTCGAACGATTCCACGAAGTAAGTTAATGGTCCCGGGCGCTCTTCATCCTCCGGTGGCAAAACCAGGAAACAACGTCATACCGCCATCCACGAACAAGGTCGTCCCGTGAACATAGTCGGACTCATCCGACGCAAGCCAAACCGCGGCCTTGGCAATGTCTTCGGGCAAACCGACGCGGCCATAAGGGATCAGCCGGAGCAGCTTGGCCTTCGCCGCCGGCGAGTCCCATGCCGAGCGGTTGATGGGCGTCTCGATAGCGCCGGCGCGATGCCGTTGACGCGGATCTTGTGAGTCGCCAATTCCTGGGCCAGGGTCTTCATCAATTGCATGATGCCGCCCTTGGACGTGGCATAGTTCACGTGGCCGGACCAGGGAATCATCTGGTGAACCGAGCTCATGCAGATAATCTTGCCCGCCGCACGGGAAACCTCGGGTCGCAAGCCGCGACGAATGAACTCCCGCGCTGCGGCGCGAGCACAGAGGAACTGGCCTGTGAGGTTGACGTCGAGCACGCCATTCCATTGTTCGAGTGTCATCTCAACGAACGCCGAATCGTGCTGCAAACCAGCGTTGTTCACGAGGATGTCGATCGTGCCGAGCTGCTTGAACGTCTTGGCGAACATCGCTTCCACCTGGTTTTCATCGCTGACGTCGGCCTGAATGGCGATGGCCTGGCCGCCCGCGGCTTTGAGGTCGTTGACGACCTTCTCGGCCGCCGGCGCGTGCGTGACGTAGTTGATGACTACTGCCGCCCCCGCCGCCGCCAGGGCCCGGGCTGTCGCCTCCCCGATGCCAGAGTTGGCGCCGGTGACCAGCGCATTCTGCCCCTTCAACAACTCGCGTGTCTGGTTCATGGTCTTTCCTGACATGATCAATAATTCCTAGTGTCCTGAGTTATAAATTCGCTGAAATAGTCTTGCGCCCTGGCCGCGGGCCGTGTAGGCTTTCTCGAAAGGAGAAAGCCGATGGCTATGGGACGACCGAAAGCGGAGTTGGTTTTGAGCGACGAGGAGCGGCAAGCGCTGGAACGCTGGGCGCGGCGGCCGAAGAGCAGTCAGCAACTGGCGCTGAGGTCGCGAATTGTATTGAGTTGTGGTGACGGTCGCACGAACCAGCAAGTGGCCAAAGAGTTGCGGATCAGCATGCCGACCGTGGGCAAGTGGCGAGCTCGCTTCGTGGCGCGGCGTTTGGACGGGTTGTTGGATGAACCACGGCCGGGCACGCCGCGGCACGATTAGCGACGAACAGGTTGAAAAAGTGATCACCAAAACGTTGGAAACGAAGCCGCAGCACGCGACGCACTGGAGCACTCGCGGCATGGCGAAGGCCACGGGCCTGAGCCAGACGGCGATCTCCCGGATTTGGCGAGCTTTCAACCTTCAACCGCACCGCACCGAAACGTTCAAGCTGTCGACCGACCCGCAATTCATCGAAAAAGTCCGCGATGTCGTCGGCTTGTACATGAATCCGCCCGACCGGGCCATCGTCTTGTGCGTCGACGAAAAGAGCCAAGTGCAGGCTTTGGATCGCAGCCAACCGCTGCTGCCGATGAGTTCTGGGCAAGTGGAACGGCATACGCACGACTACGTTCGCTATGGAACTACCTCGTTGTTTGCGGCTTTGGAAGTTGCGACCGGAAAGGTGATCGGTAACTGTCAACAACAGCATCGGCATCAGGAGTTCATCAAGTTCCTGGAACTGATCGACGAGCAGATTCCGGAAGTGCCTGGGATTGAAATTCACTTGGTCATGGACAACTACGCCACGCACAAAACGCCCAAGGTCAAACGTTGGTTCGCTCGGCGTCCGCGTTATCATGTGCATTTCATTCCCACGAGTTCATCGTGGCTGAATCAGGTCGAGCGATTCTTTGCTGAAATCACGGAGAAACGCATTCGTCGCGGCGCGTTCCGTAGCGTGCAAGCCCTTCGCAAGGCGATCGAAGGATACCTGGACCACCACAACCGCAAAGCACGGCCGTTCGTCTGGACCGCCGACGCTGATTTGATCCTCGCCCGCGTTAAAAAGGTTTGTAAACGAATTAACAACTCAGGATACTAGTTGCCGAGTTCAGGCCAGCCGTTCCAGCAAGTGGTCCCCCACGCGCAGAGCATTGGCGATGATCGTCAAGGCTGGATTCACCGCCCCGCACGAGACAAAGAAGCTGCCGTCAATGACATACAGGTTCCCGACCACACCAGACGGGAGACTCGCCGACGACGGCTTTTGCCTTCAAAACACATTCGACCACGCCGAAGCTCATGACAGAGCTCCCGTGCCAATCAGCTCTGCATTTTCCGGATCGATGAGAGCCCCGGGCGGCAGATTTGCCGGCACGTCGAGGCGCGCCACGCCGATCCGGTTGTCCGCCATCCCGTAATAGACGTCGAATCGATCGGGCATGCCGAGATCGTCGCGGCGGTCGATGGCAGTGGGAAACACGACATTGCCGATGGTCCCGATACGTTCCTGTGGCAATTCCGGCGTCAGCACCGGCTCGGGCGAACGATAACGGATCACTCGCGGATGCTCCTTGGATAGGATCAGCACACCAGCTGAATAGCAAAAGTGATGCGATTCAACAGTTGACTTCGCCAGATCGCTGACGCCGTGGTAAATAACCATCCAACCATGCCTGGTAAGGATCGGCGGAGTGCCGCCGCCGATCTTGAGTCGCTCCCAGAACGCCACCGGACTGGCCAGCCGGTTATGCGAGGTAAAGTGGCTGAGGTGATAGGGCTCGGAAGGATCATTGTTCATTTCGCAGTAGGAAATCCAGATGCTCTCCCGAGCGAGGTCCACCACGCGGGACTCCAGAGCGCAGGCCGTTTCCTCCGGACGAGTTCCAGGAAATAGAGGCCTGTGGAGCATGGCCATTGCCGGTTTCCCGTTAGGATCTGGAATGGCCACTGGGAAGACGCTGGCATCTTTGTCATCCACGCCGTCGACTTCGATGCCTTTGTAGGGTCGGAAGGTTGCCAACCCCAATCGCTGCCAGTGGAACAGATCCTTCGACAAAGCCAGGGCAATCCGAGGGCCTGTGGACGAATACGCCGTGTACGTCATCACATATTGCTGGATCGGTTCGACAAACGTGATGCGCGGATCCTCGCAGCCACCGGCACCGTCAGCCCGCCGCTCGTAATCGGCTTCTGGCTCCAGTGCGATGCCCAGTCGCTCGACTCCGGTTGGGTTGCCATCCTCATTGAAATTTACTCGTGCGATGCCGATCCGCGAGTAGTTCCCCTTCGCGACCAGGCGCGGGAAGAGGTAGAAGTGACCATCTGGGCCGCGAACCCCAGCCGGGTTCAGCACCCCTTCGACCTCCATTGAATTGCCCGGCGCGGGTTCCATGATCATCCCCAGCCGCTTCAATTGAAATCCAGCCATCACTCTCTCCTCACAAGGTCATGCTCGTTCGGCTCAAGCCAAACAAGCGATGATTGTTTCAATAACCGGTTTGGTGTAGTTGGGATCTTTGACCCGGATAGAAACAACGCCGGCTTGCTCGGCCGGATAATCGTTGCCGCCTGGAAACAGGGCGTCGCCGATGAAGATCATCGCTTCGATGGGGATGCCAAGAATGTCCCGTAGTTTTCTGATCCCGTAGGCCTTGTCGATTCCGGGCTTGGTGAGATCAATGGACGTCGCCCCACCCAAGCGGACAGAAAACCCGGGAATCAGCGTGTCAAGGATGGCTTTGATCTTCTTCCGCTTGGCGAAATCAGGATCCCATTTCACCTTTTCGTCTAAAGGGGCTTGTTGCCCCAATGCGGAAAAGGTGATCTGGCTGCCCCGGTCTTCGATTACTTCTCCCCAGACCTTTTCGGTCTTCAGTCCTGATTGAGCAATCGCCTTCTTCAGCGAACCGATGAGCTTCTCCTTCTGCTCGCTGGAAAAATCCTCTGCGTAGATCTTCTGCCAACCGTTGTCGTACTTGTAGAACTGTGTGCCACAGGTAGGCAGGAGCGAGAGGTTTTTGAGGCGCTCGTCGGTGGCAAGGTGCGCGAGGACTTGTTTTTGAAATTGCGGCCAATTCCCTCCGGATATCACAGCCACCTTGACGACGCCGAGCAATTTATTGATAAGTGCCGCCATCTCGACGTCCAGCGACGACTTGCTTGGAGCCAACGTTCCATCCAGGTCGAAGACAACGAGCTTTTTCATTCTAACCGTATCCATTTTCTTGGACTTGCTCATTACCCCGATCGTGACCGGCAGGATCTATTCAGGCAGTGCGACTTCCAACAAGGTGACTTCACTGCGTGGCCGGCAGCAACACGCGCCGACCTCGGCCGGCAAGAGCATGACATCGCCGTGGCGAATTGGATAATTGTTGCCGCCGTGCTCCAGTTGCCCCTGGCCGGCGATGCAAACGAGTATCCGCGGCGTGCCCTCCACACCGACCGTGAACGGCGATAATCCAACGTGTCGCCATACCGAGAAATGCTCACAATGAAAGAGTCGTTCTCGTAGTGCCGGCGCCACATTCTCAATTAGCGGCGTCACCGGCCCGATCGCGACTTGCTTGGTGTCGATGCAGGCTACGGCCTGCTCGACTTGCAGAGGTCGAGGCTTGCCCGTCTGGGGGTCGACGCGATCCCAATCGTACAAGCGAAAAGTGACGTCGCTGTTTTCCTGCACTTCGAATACGACCACGTCGCGGAGGGAATGAACGGTCCCAGCACGGATGAAGACGGCGTCGCCGACTTTCGGCGTAAAGCTTGCCAGCCGGTTCGCGACCGCCCGACTCGCGAGAGCGCGCTGTATATCGTCGTGAGTGGTGCGTGGCGTAAGGCCCGCGTAGATACGGCTGGCCGGCCCTGCCTGCAGCACGACCCAGGCTTCGGTCTTGCCACTCTCGCCTGCTGGGATATATTCCTTCTGCCCATCCTTGGGATGCACCTGGACCGAGAGCTTCTCGTGGGCGTCGAGGAACTTGAGCAGTACGGGAAACCTTCGGAAGCGGCCTGCTAATTTCCCCAGCATCTGGTCCGGCGACTGCTCCAGCAATTGCCGGATGGTCAATCCTTTGAGCGGCCCGGTGGCGACCTTGCTGGGATGGTCGTCGCGATCGCTCAGTATCCACGCTTCACCGATGGGGCCGTCACCGGGCAGTGGCGCCGCGAGCAGATCGGCCAGGTGTCGGCCGCCCCAGACCCGATACTGATAGAGTGGTTCGAATCGCAACGGATACAATGGCACTTCGATCATGTTCTATTTCCGCTCGATTCCCGCCCGCGCTGCCCCGGGCGCGTCTCTCCAAACATCGCCTTTCAGGCCAGTTGGCTGTGCTTTTTCGCGGAGTGGTACTCCTTGCGAATGTGCTCGATATTCACCACGGGTGGAGGAAACGTCATTTTTAATCCTTCCAAATGCTCCACGACGATTCGGGCCACGGCGAGGTTCCTGAACCACTTGTGGTCGGCAGGAATGATAAACCAAGGAGCCTGCTCGGTGCTGCAGCGGGAGAGTGCATCCTCGTAGGCCGACGTATAGTCGTCCCAGTAGGTTCGCTCCTTGTAATCGGACTCGCTGATCTTCCATTGCTTGGCAGGGTCGTCGAGCCGATCCTTGAAACGCTTTAACTGCTCTTCCTTCGAGATGTGCAGGTAGAACTTGAGGATATGGGTGTCGTCCTCGACGAGGCCGCTCTCGAAAGCATTGATTCGATCGTAACGGCGGGACCATATCTCTTTTGGGACCAGCTTATGGACCCGGACGACCAATACGTCTTCGTAATGGGAGCGGTTGAAGATGGTCACTTCACCCCGGGCCGGCACGGCACGATGGATCCGCCACAGGAAATCGTGTGCAAGCTCCGCGGCGGAAGGCTGCTTGAACGGCACTACATTGCAGCCTTGCGGATTCATGGACCCCAGGATGTGATTGATCGTTCCGTCCTTGCCCCCGGCGTCCAGCGCTTGCAGGCAGATCAGCACCGATCGCCGTCCCTCGGCATGAAGCAACTCTTGTAGTTCTCTCAGTCTCTGCTGATAGTGCGAGATCTCTTTGGCTGCTTCCTTATGGCCTTCATGATGGTCGTTGAACATTGGGTCGATGTCTTTAAGCTTGACGCGGATGCCCGGAAGCACCCGGAAGCGTTCCAGATATTTCACTTCGTTCCTCCTCTCAGCGTCTGTCGAACGATTGGCTGATTATGCTGCATGACGGCCTCCGCAGGTGGCATCGGAACTTCTAGGAGGGCTACACGCCGGCAGCGGCGTGTTCGGCATGAACGGTTGTTGTTTGCACTTGACTCTGGTGCAGGATGTTTGTGGCAAGTTCGACGTCCGCGGGTGTCCCGTGGGCAATGAGGAGGAGTTTGCCGTTCCTCACCTCGGTCTCGTATTGCACGACAGTTTTCTTCGGAATACCGATGCTGTGGAGTCCGGCGCCGAGCGAGGTGAGTCCCCCCACCATGCCAGCCTCTTCGAGCGCGCCGATGATCCAATTGGCGAGTGGTCCCGCCACGAGCACCTGCCCAATACCCTGCACCCAGTGGTAGTAGCCAACCACGCGCCGTTCCATTTCGTATTCCTTGCCGACGCTTGACAGCTTCTCCATGTCAAAACCGCTCCTCTGGAGGTCGCGGATGGCATCTTTGGCCTGGTCATACGATTTAAAGATGGCGACGACGGAATTCTTATTGGAAACCATTTCGTTCCTTACCTTTTCGCTGCGGACTTTCGACGATTCGCGAACAGAAGCACCATGCATCGGTTTCCCATCAACCGCTTCGGATGGCGGGATCATTCGGACGCCTGCAAATGAACCATTGGATGGTGCGGTTCCTGAATCGTTTCTATTCTCTCCGTTGGTGGATTGGCAGCGATCGCGGATAGCATGAAACGGCCTACAGGCCGTTGGTTGTCCTTTCTCTGATGGACTCGTTCTGATCGCGATTCGCTCGCCGATACAACCCGTTTGAAGAACTCCAAATACTGTCGACCAACATTCGACCAGAACATCGGCTTCGCGTACTCGTAGGCTCGCCGGCGCGTTTCAGAGCGCAGCGCGCTGTCGGTCAGAAAACAAAGCGTCGCGTCCGCTAGGGCGGCGCTGTCCGCAAAGGGCACCAGCAGGCCCCTGCCGTCGGCCAATACTTCTTCGGCGTATAGATAAGGAGTGCTGACTACGGCCCTTCCCGCAGCCAGCGCGTATGCCAAGGTGCCGCTGGCAATCTGGTCCTTACCCGGATAGGGAGTGACGTAGACATCACAGGCCTGCAAGTGGTTCAGTAGCTCGGGTAGGTCCAGGAATCGGTTTACAAAGCGAACATTCTCGCCGACTCCCAGTAGTTTCGCCTTCGCAGCCAGCTTCTCTCGATAAACCTCTCCCTCTTGACGCTTAACCTGCGGGTGGGTGATACCCACGATCAGGTAGATTACGTTCGGACAGGCGGCGACAATCCGAGGCATGGCTTCGATCATGTATTCCAGCCCTTTGCCTCGATTGATGAGTCCGAAGGTGCAGAGGACTTGCCGGCCCGCCAGCCCCAATCGCGCCTTCTGGGATTCATCCGGTTGACAGGAAGCCTCGGGCACTCCGTGTGGAATGACTCGCACGTTCGACCCCGGTACATCGTAAACGGTCGCCAGAAGCCGGGCGGCGACCTTGGTCATGACGACGATACCGCTGCTATGGTGCGCGATCTCCTGGATAATATGGCGCGCAAGCGGCGGCGGCTGACTCAGCAGAGTGTGGAATGTAGTCACGATCGGCTTGCGACAATCGCGCACGAACTGCAGGACGCGACCGCCCCATGCGTTGGGATAGAGACCAAACTCGTGTTGCAAGCTCACCAGGTCACAGGAACCATCGTTGGCAACGGCGGCGGCCAGGCGGTAGGCGCCCGGCCGGTGGTTGTCGATGACGTGGACCACGCGCGAGTCGTCATAATCGAGCCTGCCGGCCTTTTGAATCGCAGCCACGGAAGATACTGATTCGTCCGCCGCCCAATCCACGGCATCGGCCGAATCTTTAGTGAACGTTGCCAGCCCGCACTCCTCCGGTGGGTAGGTCGATACAAACAGGGGCCGAACGGCATTAATAACTCACCTCCTGGCGTTGCTTCCTACCTGGTTGAAAATTGGTGACGTCGCATTAGCCCCGAACAGGATCGAGCGTGGGTTATGTGATCGCCGCGGCCTGTTCGGCATGAACGGTTGTTGTCTGCGCTCGAGTCTGATGCAGGATATCCCTGGCACGTTCGACTTCTGCGGGTGTCCCGTGGGCAACGAGGAGGAGTTTGCCGTTCTTCACTTCGGTCTCGTACTGCAGGACACTTTTGTTCGGAATACCGATGCTATAGAGCCCAGCTCCAAGGGCGGTCAGCCCCCCGGTCAAGGCGGCGCCTTCCAGCGCGCCGACAATCCACATGACGAGCGGTCCGGCCACGACCAGCGGACCGACTCCCGGCACCCAGAAGAACGCAGAGCCGAAAAGCAACCCCCAGAATCCGCCCCAGAATGCTCCCAACTTGCCCCATGACAGCATTCGATCACCGGTGGTGTAATAGCCGACAACGTGCTCTTCCGTGTGGTAATCCTGGCCGACAATCGACAGCTTCTTCATGTCGAAGCCGTCCTTCTGGAGTTCGCGGATGGCCGCTTCAGCGTTTTCGTGGGAAGTAAAAACTGCTACTACAGAATTCTGATCTGACATGACGTGGTCCTTTTTTTAAGAATCTCTATCCGCCGTCCCATATGTGACGACCGAACTCACGGATTTTGTCGCAGCATGCGAGTAGCGTCCGTGATACAACGCCTCAATAAAAAAGCCGACGTGACAAAATACCCCTAGGTATCCCACCACGTCGGCTTACTGGTTAACTAGCTACCCAGCATGGCTGGGCTGCTCTTTATCTAGTCTTCCGACAATCCTGATTCAACCGTTATTCGGAAACTCGCCACTCCGACTTCGGTCTACTTATTTATCCGCGACTTTTCCAACATTAGCCATTCGCTCACTGCCACTTGTCGCTTGTTCGACCATCATGCACTGGGAGCGCGTACCTTTTCTCGCCGATAGGGTGCTTACTTCTTGGTGGACGTCGTTGAGGAGGCCGTCGATGCTTGAACGGGATTTCCCGTAAGGTCTATGGTTTCGTAGATGACCCCATCTTCGGCCGCCTTGAGGGCCAGGTTAGCCTCGTAATACTTGTGCTCGCTGGCGAACTTCTCGGCATCGGCGAGCCGTTTCTCCGTCGCCTTCAAGGGCAACAGTGCGCGGGTATAAACGATGTCGATTTCGCCAAGCTGCAGTTCCTCGATGGCTTCTTTGCTGTGACCGGACTTGAGGTGTTCGTTGGCCTTTGCGATATGGTCTTTCTTTTCTGGCGATGGGACAAAAGTGTCCGCAATTCCGATCCCGCCATCGATCGGAAGCAGATCCATCATGTCGCTCGCAGACGTGTCATGCCCGTTCTTTTTGTGATCCGCAGCTTTGGAGTCGACCAGAAAGTTGTGGGCATCCTTTGCCGCGGCATCCAGATCCTTTTGCGCCTTTGCGAGCATCTCGCCGGCAAGCTTTGTATCGCCATTGAAGATCGCGATTCGCGCGACATGGATGGCCCGCACTGCGCCATAGCCCTCATTCGAAACCTTCATCAAGTCTTGAGACAGCGCATTCTTGGCCGGAGCCTTCTCGGCCGACTGTGCCGTCGACGCGTGAGAGATGACAACGAAAGTAAATGCAAGCGCTACCGCCATTGAAAAATGCTTCTTCATGCGAATGCTTCCTTGGATGGAGTTACTACCGCTGGCGTGAGTTGAACCCGAAAACAAATCCAGGCTCGGATTCAGAGTGAAGCTGCAATCCATGTGCCACGTCGGCGACGGACCGGGGCACCATGCATTCGAACCGTCGTTTTCTTCGGGAAATCAGTCATAGATCTTCGAGAAATCAATCAAACATTAAGATGGCGTAATTAACAAATAGTGGTGAATGTCAGTGTCGCTGATCGACCGTGAACCGATCCGGTCAACATTACGGCACTTCTCCGGTTTAGCGATCAACGCAGGAAACATTTATGATGAACAAATAAAATCATACGAATCTCTTCTTGGCCAACGGCCCGACTAATACACCTCGATTTCGTTCGCCAAGATAGGTAGGTCGGTTATCTCCATGACCGAATGTTGGGCAAGCTGCTTGGCGTAGTAGGTGGCGCGGCTCCCCTTAAGGATGACTCCGTCGTCTCGACACACCACCCGAAGATGGCGAGCTCGCAAACCCAATCGAGCCAGTAGGTGCGTTTCAAGCCGTACTTCCTCTTCTGAAGGTCCGTCATCCATCTGTGTCATTGCATCACGCATCTTCACGAGCCCCTTTTTGGTGACAGGAGGTTGTCCAACCCTGCGATGCATTCGCGGAACAGGCGACGGAGCGTTTTCCATGTCGCATCCCTTTAACTGCGGGAAACAAAAAAAGCCGACGTGGTGGAGCACCTTCGGGTGTCCGGCCACGTCGGCTTTTTTCGTTTTCGGTGGTGCGAACACGATGGCAACTACCAGGAACGAGATCGGCGAAACAGCTCATTTTACGATTGCGCCAATGGGTGTGGGATGGTTGGCAAATGGGACAGCGGACGTGCCCGCCGCTTCCTGCCGCTGGCGCGGGGCTTTGATTTCTTCTATGGCTTTGCCAACACTGGCATCGACTACTGGACTCACGAGCGCTACGGCGTTCCATCCATGTTCCGCGGCAACGAGCGGATCAACGAAGAAGGGTACGCCACGGACCTGTTCGGTCGTGAAGCTCTGCGTTTCATTCGCGACAACCGCGCACGACCATTCTTCCTTTACCTGGCGTTCAACGCGCCTCACGGCGCGTCGAACCTGGAAAAGTCGGGCGTCCAGGCCCCCAAAGATTACGTCGCCATGTATCCGCAGAGCCTGACTGAAAAGCGACGCACATATCTCGGCAGCATTACTTGCATGGACGCGGCGGTGGGCCAGATCCTGGCCGAACTCAAGACGCAGAAGATTGCCGAAAACACCTTAGTCATTTTTACCAGCGACAATGGCGGCACGAGCAAGCAAGCCAACGGGGCGTTGCGCGGCCACAAGAATCAGCTTTTCGAACGGGGCCTGCGCGTGCCCTGCATTGCGCGTTGACCCGGTCGAATTCCAGCGGCTACGGTCAACCACGATCTGCTGACGACCCTGGAACTCTTTCCCACGCTGCTCGCCGCGGCGGGAGTTCCGGCCCCTGCCGGCGTCACGCTCGACGGCTACAACATTCTCGACGTGCTGGCTGGCCGCGGCTCTTCTCCGCGCCACGAGATGTATTGGGAACATCAACTCGACCGCGCCGCACGCGCAGGCAATCACAAGTGGGTCGAGTCTGAACTAGCCAGCGGCTTGTTCGACCTCGGCAATGACATTGGCGAACAGCACGACCTATCGCAATCCCAACCGGAACTTCTGGCCGAACTCCGTGCCAAGTTCGCGGCCAGGAAGCAAACGATGAACGCCTGCGAGCCGCGAGGCCCTTTCCGGGACTATTAAAAAACCTCATCCTGAGCCGCGATTGCGGCCAGGATGAGGGATGAAGAAGTCGCGAGATGCTGACCGCGGTTATTGGAACAGCTTCAGCTTGCCGCCTTCGCGTTGGCCTTCGGTCGTCGGGAATATGTCCCACATGTTGTCAACCGCGTTCACGCCGATCTCGACGTTGCCGTCGAAGTTCAAGATCTTGGAAGCCAACTGGGTGCCGTTGCCGCGGTCGTAGCGAATCACCATCGGGTAAGCACTGCTGATGGTCCGGGTGGCATTGGCGGGCACGGTCATTTTTTGGCCGTTCAAGAGGTAGTTGAATTCCTGGGAATTGTCCTCGTTATCGAGCACGACGTCGAACCGCTGACGGTAGAGTTGCAAACCGTTGTCGGTCGGTGTGAACCAATAGGTGCCGTCGGTAACCGTGTAGGCCGACATCCCCATGTTCTCGCCTCGATCGTAGGTAACGGTCCAGGGACCGCCGCTGGGCAACCGCTGAGCCATGCCCGGCTGCATGACGTACGCATTGCCGTTCACGTTATAGTTCACAGTTGCACGCGACTGCGGCCGATTGGCCAACAGCACGCCACTGCTGACGTCCCAGCCCTGAGCGTCGGGAACCGGCGTGCCGGTCACCATGGGCAGGCCCAAGGCTGCGGCTGCGTTGCCCATTGAGATTGAGACCGGGCCGCGGCCGTGGTTTCCGATCATCACCGCGCCGTTGCCCAACACGATGGCCTGGCCAACTTCCAGATCGGTGCGAAGATCAATGTCACTCGGCCATTGGGCAGCCGGGCAGTCGCTCCGTTTTCGGGGACGGCCGATTCGACGAGCTTGCGAACGTCAGCCCAGGTTTTCAGGCTGGCGACCGCCGTGTTCAGGTCAGCAATCGAAGGAGTGGATGCCGCGATCTTCGTCAGCGAGGCTTCCAAATCCGACAGATCCTGGCCAATCGCCTGGTGGTGCTGCACGTCCTGCTCCAACCGGGAGCAAGCCCGCTTGACATCAACCTGCCGCGATACCAACTCGGCTCCGGCGGTGTCCTGTGGATTGCCTTGTGTCCAGGCTTCGTAGACAGCCGCCGGATCGCCGGAACGGAAAGCCACGAGCAGTGCGTTTTGCTTTTCGGCCTTCCAGCCCACGGTCTTGGAGAGCACGGTCAACTCATCCGGGAGGATGGTCTTGAGCTTGGCTTTGAGCCCGGCCACTTCCTCAGTGATGTGACGATCGATGCCTTCGACGGCCGTGTCGCGCTCGTCGGCCTTCAATGGCACCGGCTGCACGATCTTGTTCATCGCGGCAACCGCCGTGGTGGGCTCGTAGCTGTTGCGTCGCACCGGTTCGCTTCCATCGGTAGGTTCAGCCGCAGACCCCGGGGGAGCAACCTGACTGTAGGCTTCGCGAACGGCGGTTAGTCCGAGCGCAGCGACGAGCGCTACGGACAGGCACAATGGACGGAACATGGTCGATCCTCCCTTTTAGAAAGTAACAGTCGTAATTGAGATCAAGGATGGGCGACCGATTCATGCGACGACCAAGATTCCTGCGCAGCCCTTTTTTCTTGGGCCTGCGGAATGTGTAGGGCGTGCGACGCAACGTCATCGCGCGAGTGGTCACGAAGCGGACAGGTAAGCAAATGGCGTTCCGGCAATTTGCAGATCTTCACAAACCCAGTCAGTGTCTGCTAATTGCAGTCGCATCGGGTCTGGAAGACCATGCTGCTAGCGGTTTCCGCGGAGATTGCGGGAGAAAATGCCGAGCGCACCGGCTGTCTTCGCATTGCCCGTTGCGATCTGCGAGCGGCCTTGCTGATCGCCGGGCTGCCATGCTGGTCGCGTGCCGTAGGAGTAAGGATATGAGGCTGAATCGCTACTCGCCGCCCCGTAACGGTTCGACGTTGCAGTACATGCGTCTTGAGCGCAGCCTTGCGACTTCGATCTGGATCGTGGTGTGGTTGATCTGGAACTTGCTCTGCAGGGCTTCGACCACGGCCCGCAGCACTTGCTGCCCGCTGGGGATGCTCTGCTCGGCCACGACCACGTGGCAACTGCAAGCGATGACGCCGGCGCCGATCATCCAGACGTGCAGATCGTGGGCGTCGAGCACGCCGGGCGACTTCGCGGATGTTGGCTTCGACGGCCGCCATGTCGAGTCCGGGCGGTGTGCCTTCGAGCAGCACGTTGACGCTCTCCTTGAGAATGCCCCACGAACTCCACAAGATCAACACGGCGATCAGCAGCGAAACGAGCGGATCGGCGAGCGACGCTCCGGTGGTTTCGACGACGATGCCCGCCACGACCACGCCCAAGGCGCTGACCGCGTCGCCCAGCATGTGGATGTAGGCGCTGCGAACGTTCAGATCGTGCCGGCCGCTGTGCAGCCAAAGGCCGATGCCCAGGTTCAGCACCACGGCCATTAGGGCCATGGCGATCATCAGCACCGCCTTGCACCTCGCCGGGCGAGCGTAGCCGCGCCAGCGCGTCCCAGAAGATCAACAGCGCCATCAGCACCAGCGAGCAGGAGTTGATCAGGGCCGCCAGAATTCCGACCCGGTGGAAGCCGAAGGTCATGCCACGGGTGCTGGGCCGCTCGGCCACCCGCAGGGCATACCAACTCAGCACCAGCGCCGCGGCGTCGGCAAAGTTATGGCCGGCATCCGACAGCAGCGCCAGGCTGTTGGACCAATAGCCGGCCACGGCCTCGCAGGCGACAAAGCTCAGTGTCAGTCCGACGCTGGCCGCCAGGCGAAACTGCGTTACGCGGCCGGCCGCCAATCCGTGGGCGTGGCCGCAATTCTCATGGGCATGGTCATGGGCCATGTTGGCGAGGATATGCCAGACGCTCGCATGGCTGCAAGCGATGGCGGCGAGAGACACGCTCGCTGCTTGCATGCGATTGCCATGCGCAAAGCCCGCGGCAGGCAGCGAAATCGACCGTGTCATCGACTGGGCTTGCTCGCCGCTTGCCGAATTGGCTACAAGCACGCCCCCAAAGTCAACGACCACATCCGCCACAGTCCGTGGCAATCAAATCGATACGTCCGCCTCGCGAGCCGGAAAGGAATCCGACCATGATGGCCAAGTCAGCCTGCGCGCCCGAATCGGGCCTGGAAATTCGCAGCGAAATCACCGCCCATTCCAACGCACGCGCCTGCTGCGAGCAGTTGGAAGCGGGACAGATCCTTTATTTTCCGCAGACGCCGCTGGCGATCAGTAAATCGGATCGCGAGTTTCTGCTTTCGCAGCAGCAGGCCGATTCGAGCCTGCACAAGAACATTTCCTATCGCCCGAACGAAGACGTGCTGCGTGGCTTCGCGGCCAAGAACCCGGACGACGTCGCCCGGCTGCACGGAATTCTTGCGCAGCTACTCGCAACAGGCGACGCAGTTGCTCACGAAGCTGCTCGCGCCGTATGCCTCGCAATGGAAGCTCGATTTCGCCAGCTTCCGGCCGATCGAAGAGCAAAACCGCGACCTGCCGCTCACCCGGCGCAACGACCTGCTGCACGTCGATTCTTTCCCACGCGCCCGACGCACGGCAGCCGCATCCTGCGGTTCTTCACGAACATCAATCCGACGCAGCCGCGGGTCTGGCTGACGTCGATGCGATTTCCGGATATTGCGCGGAATTTTGCCCGTGCGGCTGGTTTGGAGCATGTTGCGGCCGACGAAAAGTCGGTTTCGCGGCTGCGTGGCGCGGCAGTTCGCCGCCTTACGTCGCGCCGTGGGAATGCGGGCGCCGGACTTCTCGGCCTACGACCGGTTCATGCTCCGCTTCCATGATTACTTGAAGGGCAACGAAGAGTTCCAGCACGGTCCGGAAACGATCCAGTTGGAGTTTCCGCCCAATTCGACCTGGATGGCGTTCACCGATTCGGTGCCGCACGCGGTCCTGTCGGGGCGCTTTGCCATGGAGCAGACCTATCTCATTCCCGAGACGGCTCTGCTCGCTCCGCAGCGCTCGCCGCGGCGGATTCTCGAATCGCTGTGCGGCAGGAAACTCGCTGCATAGAGAGGCGGGCAGCCGGCAGCGGGCGGCAGGCAGTAAGCAGAAGGGCTTTGCGCTCAGCGGAACCAGCGGCCGGCTTTGGCGACCAGGATCTTGCGATGGTCGCGGACTCCGTTCGTGGCGGCGTGGTCGACGCCGAAATGGGCGCTGTAGATGTTGAGCGCCTTTTCCAGCAGCTCGATCGCCAGGGGAAGCTTGCCGGCTTTTTCCCAGGTCAGTCCTTGCTCGATGATCAACACGCCGACCAGCCAATGGTCGGGGCCCAATTGCTCGCGCTGCAAATCAGCGGCCTCGGCAAATCGGCCGGCGGCTTCGGCTTCGCGCCCCCGCTCGCGCAGCGACGCGGCCAATTCGCACAACGTGCTCACGCGCAAAGCGTGCATTTCGGGTCCGACCGCGATCTGCAGCGCCTCGGCCAGTGCCCGCTCGGTTTCCTTCCAGCGCCCGCCAGGACGCAGCAGGCAGCCTAGCTCGTAGGCGGCCGTGGCCAGATAGGCCGAACCGGGTGCCGCTTCGCGCAACTCGTCGATCGCCCGGCGCATCAGTTCGATGGCCTCGTCGGTTCGAGTCTCTTCGCGAGCTTGCCGGGCCTGATCGAACAGAACCTGGCCCAGCAGCGACCGCGCGTTGTGGGTCACCGGATCGTGGCGGCCGAAATGAACGGTCTGGATCTGGACCGCCCGTTCGAGCAGCACTCTAGCTTCCGGCCACTGTTTGAGTTCGCGGCAGGCCACGGCTTGTTCCACCAACACAGTGGCGACATTCCCATGCGAGCCGGCCCGAGAATGCGACGCTGCAATTGGGCCGCTTCAGCCAGGTGACTGAGGGCCTCGGCGGGCCGGCCAAGTTCGCGCAGCAGCGTGCCCAACTCGAATCGCGCTGTGGCCGGCCGTCACGTCGGCATCCGTCAGCCGCAGGGTTTCGATGGTCTGCAAGAACAGGTCGACGGCCAGGCTGCTCTGATCTTCCGCGTGCCTGGCATGCGCGGGCAACCATGTTCGCGCCTAGGTGAGCCCAGGTCTGGCGGATGTTCGGATGTTCGGACCCGTAATGGACCAGTTGAATCGTGGCCGCCCGATGCAGCAACTCAGCGGCTTCCGCCCAGCGGCCGAGCGTCTCGCACGTCGTGGCCTGCTCGACCAGGACCATCGCCATGGCCCAATGATCGGGGCCGGTCAAGGCAATTTGCAAATCCGCCGCCTGTTCGATGCAGGCAGTGCGTCGGTTGGCCGATCGAGCAATCCGTAGAGACATCCCAACTCGAAGGCGGCCGCCGCCGACGAGGTCGGGGTAATCGGAGCCCAACGCTTGCCGGTACGACAGGGCCTCTTCCAGCGGAGCCACAGCTTCAGTCAGCAACTCCCCGCCGCGCAGCGCGCAGCCATATTCATAAAGCGCTCGAGCATGCAGCGGCAGGCAGTCGTCGAGCGGGGCCAAATCGGCAGCGGCCTCGCGCAAAAGCTGCTGGGCGTCGCTCCAGAACTCGCGATGCCGAGCCAGCGAGCCTTGTTCGAGGAGTACTTCGCCCCGCAATCGTGGCTCGGCGGCCGCTCGTTCGGTCAGGATCTCGCGGGCTTTCGCCAGGCTCTCATCGGCAGCCGGCAGATCGCCCAGTTCCCGCCGAGCTCGCGCGTGTTCCAGCAGAAGTGCGACGTCTGCCGTGTGGCCGAGCGCCTGGCCGCGCAATGCCAGGGCTGCGGTCGTCAGTTGATTGCCTATCTCGAACCGGCCGCTACGGCGACAGGCCACGGCGTTGTCGGCGTAGCACTGCGCGCTCCAGTCATCGGCCGCCAGCACGGGAATTTCGGCTCGCGGCTGGTCGTCGTTGTCAGTCGAGCCACCAGCGCGTGTAAAGCTGTTGCCAATCGACGTATCGCGCCCGATTGCGGATTCAGCGATCCCCACACGTCCAGTCGGTCAGCCAGCGGTCGGTTGGCAGGAATGTGCCGGTCGCAGAGTTCCAGGATGCTGGCAAACTTGGCGTCGTAGTCGTTGGCAGCAGCGGCTGCGATCAACTCGTCTCGCTCGTCGGGCGAAATCTGGCGCGATCGAGCCGGCCCACCGCGGCGACAAAATCTTCATCGTCGGCCGCCACGTGCAGGGTCCGGGCCAGGCCTGCGAGCGGTCGCATCAGCGAACTGACGACCGGCAACCCGCTGGCGGCCATCTCCAAGGCCTTCAACGAGAAGCCGCTTTCGACGAGCATCGGATTGGTCTGATAGGGAATAAAACCCAGCGACGCCGCCGCATAAATGTCGGGCAATCTTTCGGGCTCAGCCAGGCCCAAATAGCGAACGTTGGGCTCGCCAAAGGCCTGCGTGCGTTGCGCATCTTCGTCGGGGGCAAGCTCGCCCAACCGGCCGAACAAAGCAAACAAGGTGCGAGGATGCTCGCTGCGCGACGCGGCTGACGATCTCGAAATCGACGCGCCGATCGAGGTTTGCCGCACAGACGGCAATCCGCTCGTAGTTCTGACCCAGCGTGCGTAATTCGGCGTCGGGCTAGCCGGCCGTGTAGGCCTGGAAGTCGCAGCCGTTGGTCACTGTATGGACGCAGGTTTCGTGTACTTGCCGCCGCACGGAAGCTTCGACACCGGAACTGACCGCGACGACAAGATCGCTCGACCGTACGGCCAGCCGCACCTGATCGCGGAAGTCTTCTGTCTGATCCTCGAACTCGAACCAGGCTTCGGTGCAGTGCATCACCCGCGCGGCGGCCGGCAGGGCCGTATAAACTCCGCCAGGCACGGGTTGTACAGCCACAGTAGCGGACGACGGTATCCGCAGTCGCGGAGTCCGGCCAGCATCTGGGCGAGTTGCGTTGCCGTAGTGGCCAGGCGCGGCCCTCGGTCGGGGCAGGGGAGCGCCACCCGCAGGATCTGGCAGTTGGGAATCCGCGGCTCGGGTTCGAGCACCGGGCTGGTGCTCCACTCCGTCAGCGTCGGCTGTACGAGCAACACCGGCAGATGCCGAGCCCAGCGCCGGGCGAAATGCCAGCGGTTCGATCGCAGTTCCGTTTCCCAGCCGGGAATCATCAGAAAGCAAACGCAGTCGGCGTCGACCCGCGGTGCGCGTTCCTGAGCCAGCCGCCGGTTAGCAGCAATAATATTTGTCATCGCGGCACCATCCTTAGTGTGCGGACCGCTCGACCCAGGGCGCAAACAGCCCAGCCGAACCGCCGCACATCGTAGCGGCGCTGCTGTCGCGAGGGCAATTCCAGTCGCGCACATCCCCGGGGCAGCGCTTTTGTGGTGGCGAATTCGCGTGGCCCAGAAAAGCACTGGCGCACTCATAACTTTTACTTGATGAATTTATTTTTTTCATTTAACATCAAAGGCCGCCACAGTAGTACGCCGTGCCCCCCCTGGGTGGATTGTCGTTTGGGGGGCAATGGTTTCACAAGTAACGGGGCGACCAAAAAATGACCTGGTTCAATGGCCGTCACGGCAAACGCAGGAAGTTGCCGAAGCAGAACCGTCGCGGCAACTCTAGCCACTCTTCGAGGTCTCGGTTTTTCCGCCCTTTGGGCTTGGAAAGCCTCGAAAATCGCTGGCTGTTAGCCACATTCAGCGATGCGGGCACGACGTTGAACCTGGGGCTGCTCGCCAACGAAAACCTCGCCATCGTCAGCTTGGGTTCGACGTACCAGCTTACGCTGGCGTCGAGCAACTGGACCGGCACGAACGACTCGAACGTCACCGGCAACAACTCTAATACTCTGACGGTTTCCACCGCCGGGCTGAGCGCATTTAGCACTGCGATCAACATCACCGACACCGCCAGCACGGGCGGCGATGCGGTTACGTTCAGCAACAGTCTGTCGAGCGGTTATGCGAATAGTTTTGTCCTTACGCTGACGCATTCGACTTCGGGCCTGGCTTTTACCGGCTATTCCTCATTCACAGGCAGCTCAACGCTGACGGCCACGGCCAGCGGCGCGGTCGTCATTAATACGGGCGCTGTCGTGAGCACCGTTGGCGGGGCAATCGACCTCGTGGCCACCGGGACGAACGCGCCGTTGACCGCCAGCGGCAACGTTCTTAGTAATGGCGGAGCGATTGCGCTTGAGGCCACCGGCGCAGTGACGGTTGGCACGGGTGTGACCGTCAACAGCGGCTCCGGCAGTTTGACGCTGGCCGCCGATGTGACGGCCACAGGGGCGGGGGACGACGGAGTCGGCACGCTGTCGATCAACGCGGGGGCGACGGTCGTTTCGTCGAACACGTCAGCCAGCGCCATCACGCTGCGCGGGGCGGATGTGAATATCGACACCAGCAGCAACCCGGCTCTGATCGGGGCCAATCGCCAATTGGGCAGCACCGCCAGCGCGGCACTTTCGATTAGTAACCCGGACGCGTTCGCCTTCGACTCGAGCGGCAACCTGTTCGTGGCCTCAGCTGTGACGGTGGCCGAGTTCGCGCCGGGCGCCACCACGGCCAGTGCCACTCTCGGCGGGCTGAGTTTTCCATCGGCTCTGGCGTTCGACTCCAGTGGTAACTTGTACGTGGCCAATGCTGGCAATAACACGGTGAGCAAGTTTGCGCCAGGGGCCACCACGGCCAGTGCGACTCTTACCGGTCTCAATGAACCGCTCGCCTTGGTTGTCGACTCCAGCGGCAATCTGTACGTGGCGAACAATGCCGATACCACTGGTACGACGGTGAGCAAGTTTGCCGCCGGGCAGCACCACGGCCACGGCCACCCTCACGGGTCTGAACGCGCCAATTTCACTGGCGTTCGACTCCAGCGGCAACCTGTACGTGGGCAATGAGTTCGGCAACAGCGTGAGCAAGTTCGCCCCGGGGTCCACCACGGCCAGTTCGCAGCTCGTCGGGCTGAACGAGCCCTACGCCTTGGCCTTCGACTCCGGCGGCAATTTGTATGTGGCCAATGCTGGATTCAGCAACGGCACCACGGTTAGCAAGTTCGCACCAGGGAGCACCACGGCTACCGCCACTCTGACTGGCGTGAACAATCCCACCGCCTTGGTCCTAGACTCCGGCGGCAATCTCTACGTGGCCAACAATGGCAACGGCACAGTAAGCGAGTTCGCCCCGGGCAAGACCACCGCCAGCGGCGCCACACTCAGCGGCTTGAGTTTCCCGAAGGGCTTGATCTTCGACTCCAGCGGTAATCTCTTTGCGGCCAGCCAAAACAACAACACGGTGCTCGAGTTCTCATCGAGCAGCAGTACGCCCACGGCCGGCGGCGTCGTGATTCAATCTTCGGTCGAGTCGCGGCCGATGCTCGTCGGCGGCTCGAACGGCTCGCCTGTGGCAGGCATCAATCTTACGTCGGCTGAGTTAGCGCAGATTCAGACCACGGCCAGCGGCACGGTTACCTTTGGTGATATGGCTCAGACGGGCAATATTACGTTCTCGACCGCCACGCCAGTTACCACGGCCGGCGCAACTCTGAACGTCCTTCAATCGATCACTGGCAGTGGCGAAATCATCCTCGACGACGGGTCCGGAAGCGCCACGGCTTTGAACGGCAATGGCGGCAACATTTCGCTTACGGCCGGGACCGGCGGCATGATGCCACTGGCGGCGAACAATAATAATGCGGCCGAAATTGCTACGACCGGCGCGAACGTCACGCTGCTGACGACCGGTCCGATCGGCGCGAGCAACCACCGCGTTCAGTTTGCCGACGATAGTAATACCGCCCAGCAGGTAGTTTCGGTCGGCTCGACATCGGTTCAGCCCAGCGGCGTTTACCTGGACGGACTGGGCAGCCTGACGCTGGGCAGCATCTTGGGCGGGACGGCCAATACGACGATCGACGTCACGGCCCGCACGAACCTGGTCGTCGTAGCCGGCGCCACGGTCAACAGCGGCACGAGCACTCTCAGCCTGGGCGCCGATCTGACGGCTGCTAAGGCCGGCGACGACGGCGTCGGCACGCTGTCGATCAACGCGGGGGCGACGGTCGTCTCGACCAATGCGTCGGCCAGTGCCGTCACGTTGCGCGGAGCTGATGTGAACATCGATACCACTGCCAACCCGGCCTCGGTGGAGGTGAATCGCCAGGCGGCCACCACGCCGAGCGCCCTGTATCCCTCCGGATTGTCCGATCCCGTCGCGTTGGCGTTCGACTCCAGTGGCAACCTGTATGTGGCCAATCAGAGTAACAGAACCGTAAGCAAGTTTACCCCCGGGAGCACCACGGCCAGCGTTGTTTACGCCGCCGACGCTTTGTTTGACCCCAACGCTCTGGCGCTCGATTCCAGCGGCAACCTTTATGTAGCCAGCGAAGCCAGCAATCTGGTGGTCGAGTTCGTAGCGGGAAGCACCACGGTCGGCGCTATTTACAACATTGGTATTGGCACGGGACCGGTCGCCTTGGCCTTCGACTCGAGCGGCAACCTGTACGTGGCCAACGCGATCGGAAATACGGTGAGCAAGTTCGCCCCAGGGAGCACCACGGTCAGCGCTACCTATTCGAGCGGAATGGCGGACCCCGTCGCGTTGGCTTTCGACTCGAGCGGCAACCTGTACGTAGCCAACGAGGTCACCAGTACCGTGGAGAAGTTCGCACCGGGGAGCACCGTGTCGCTGGCCGTATACTCCACCGGTTTGTCCAGTCCTGATGCTCTGACCTTTGACTCCACCGGCAACCTGTACGTGCTCAACAGTGGCAATGCGACGGTGAGCAAGTTCGCTCCGGGAAGCACGTCGGCCAGCGCGACGTATTCGGCCGGTCTGTCCGGCCCCGACGCTCTGGCGACCGACTCCGGCGGCGGTCTGTATGTGGCCAATAAGAGCAATGGTACGGTGAGCGAGTTTGCGGCGGGAAACACCACGGCCAGTGCCATCTACGCAACGACTTTGTCTGGCCCCGATGCCCTGGATTTCGACTCTACGGGCAACCTGTACGTGGCCAACTATAACAACTCTACAGTGACGCGATTCTCGCCATCCAACACTGCGGTTAGCGCCGTCTACCCAGCAGGTTTATCCGATCCGATCGCGTTGACCTTCGACGCGAGCGGCAACCTGTATGTGGTCAATGGCGGCAGCTTTACGGTCAGCAAATTTACCGCGGGGAGCACTACGGTCAGCGCCACGTATGCCGGCCTTTCGAACCCCCATGCGCTGGCGCTCGACTCGGCCGGCAACCTGTATGTGGCCAACGCGAACAACAACACGGTGAAGAAATTCTCCGCGGGCACCACCGTCCTCGTCGCCACATACTCCACGGGCTTGAACAGTCCGCAAGCCCTGGCTTTCGATTCCAGCGGCAACTTGTACGTGGCCAATGAGGGGAGGCCACGGTCACGAAATTCGCGGCGGGGACTACGACGGTCAGCGCCACGTATTCTACCGACCTATCCAACCCCGACGCCTTGGCTTTCGATTCCAACGGCAACCTGTACGTTGCCAACGAGGGCATTGATTCCGTGGTCGAATTCACCGCGGGCACTACGGCGGTCAAGGCCGTTTACACCAATGGAATGAGCTACCCCGACGCCTTGGTTTTCGACTCCAGCGGCAACCTGTACGTGGCCAACCAGGACAATGGGACGGTGAGCAGGTTCGCTCCGGGGACCACCACGGCCAGCGCCACGTACTCTGCCGGTTTATCCTTTCCCGACGCTTTGGCGATTGACTCCAGCGGCAACCTGTTCGTGGCCAACTCGAACAACAGCGCGGTGGTCGAATTCGCTCCGGGGAGCACGACGCCGAGTGCCACGTTCACGACTGGTGTGTCAGTTCCTGCCGCCATTGCGCTGGACTCCAGCGGCGATTTGTTCGTAGGCAATACGGGCACGGGCAACGTGGCGCTGACCGAGTTCAACCTTTCGCCCCCGGCCGGCGGCGTGACGATTCAATCTTCGGTCGAGTCGCAGCCGATGCTGATCGGCGGCACGAACAGTTCGCCCGTGGCGGGCATCAATCTCACAAGTGCTGAATTGGCGCGAATCGTAACCAACGCCCTCGGCTCGGTCACGATTGGCGATGCGAGCCAGACCGGCAACATCACCCTATCGACAGCCATGCCGGCCACCACTGCCGGCGCGGCCTTGAACGTGGTTCAGTCGACGACGGGCGGCGGTCAGATCATCCTCGACGACGGAGCCGGGACGGCCACGGCCTTGAACGGCAACGGCGGTAATATTACGCTCACGGCCGGCACGGGGGGCATTGCGGCGCTGGCAGCCAATAACTCCACGGCCGAGATTGCCACGACGGGCGCACGCGTGACGCTGTTGACGACGGGCCCTATCGGCAGCAGCACGAACCGCATTCAGTTTGCCGATAACACCAATACGGCAGAGCAGAATGTCGTCATCAGCTCGTCGACTCTTCAGCCCAGCAGCATTTATCTGGACGGCTTGGGAAGTCTGACGCTGGGCAGCATCATCGCGGCCAGTACGAATCCCACCATCGACGTTACCGCGCGGACGAACCTGGCGGTAGCCGCAGGGGCGACGATCGATAGCGGCAGTGGCCCGCTAAATTTGGGCGCCGATCTGACGGCTGCCGAAGCAGGCGACGACGGCGTCGGCACGCTGTCGATCAATTCCTCGGCCTCGGTGATTAGCAGTGGCGCGATTACGCTCCGCGGTGCCGATGTAAACCTCGACACTAGCAGCCAGCCGGCCAATGTCGCGACGGTACGGGCGATGAGCACGTCCAAGACGTATTCTGCGGGCCTGGTCGCCCCTGACGCCGAAGCCTTCGATTCCAACGGCAACCTGTACGTGGTCAGCCCAACCGGCAATACGGTGACGAAGTTCGCCGCGGGTAGCACGACGGCCAGCCTCGTCTACAGCGGGCTCAACGATCCCACGGCTTTGGTGTTCGACAGCAGCGGTGATCTGTTTGTAGCCAACAGCGGCAGTACCACGGTCAGTGAGTTCGCCCCAGGTCATACCAAGCCGACGGCCACGCTTACAGGGTTGAGCGACCCCGGCGGTCTGGCGTTGGACTCCAGCGGCAACCTGTACGTAGTCAGCTTTCTCAGCAGCTCGGTGAGTGAATTCGCTCAGGGGAGCACCACCGCCAGCACTATCTTCTCAGCCGGATTGTCTGGCCCGTTGGCTTTGGCGTTGGACAGCAGCGGCGACCTGTTTGTGAGCAATCAGGGCAATCAAAACGTCGTTGAGTTCGCCGCGGGGAATACCACGGTCAGCACCACGTACTCGGGAATGAGCTTTCCCGAAGTGTTGGCCTTCGACACCAGCGGCAATCTGTACGTCGCCAACGAGGGCACAAACGCGGTGCTCAAGTTCGCACCGGGGAGCACCACGGTTGGCGCCACGTACTCGGTGTCCGATCCCGATGCTCTGGCGTTCGACTCCAGCGGCAATCTCTACGTCGCCAACGGTAACAGCAGTACGGTGCTGAAATTCGCGGCCGGTAGCACCACGACCGCCGCTACCTATTCCGTCGGTTTGTCCGATCCCGATGCGCTGGTTTTTGACTCGGGTGGTAATCTGTATGTTGCCAATAGTAACAACGATACGGTCAGCAAGTATGCAGCCGGGGTCACCACGCCCAATGCCACTTTGACCGCGGGGTTGGCTGGGCCCGCCGCCCTGGCGTTTGACCCCAGCGGCGACTTGTACGTAGCCAACGATACCACGAATACCCTGGTGAAGTATGCGCCCAACAGCACCTCGATTATCGCCACGTACTCGGCTGGCTTGTCCGATCCCGTGGCGATGGCGTTCGACTCCAGTGGTAATCTGTACGTGGTCAACAAGGGCAGCGATACCGTGAGCAAGTTCGCCGCGGGGAACACTACGGTCAGCGCCACCTATTCCACCGGGATTGATCCGGATGGACTGGCATTCGACTCCAGCGGCGACCTGTTTGTTTCCAACTCTCTTAACGGCACGGTGAGCAAGTTCCTGCCCGGAGCGACCACGGCCAGCCTCACCCTGACAGGGCTGAGTTTTCCAGGCACGCTATTGTTCGACTCCAGCGGCGACCTGTACGCTCTCAATACCCTGGCCGGCACCGTAAGCAAGTTCTCCCCCGGCGCGACCACTGCCAGCGCCACTCTGACGGGGCTCAAAAATCCCACGGATATGGCGTTCGACTCGGCCGGCAACCTGTACGTGACGAACCATAACGGCTCGACGGTGAGCAAGTTCGCGCCGGCGCAACCACGGCCACTGCCACGCTTGCGACGATGACCCTTCCCGAGGCCCTGGCGTTCGACTCCATTGGCGACCTGTTCGTGGTCGGTGGCATAAACTCGATGAACGAATTCGCTCCCGGGAGCACGATCGCGACCGCTACCTTCTCAAGTTTGTCAGGTCCGAACTCCCTGGCGTTCGACTCCAGCGGCAACCTCTATGTGGTCAATGGTAGCAACTCGACGGTCAGCAAGTTCTCGCCCACGGGTACGGCCGGAAGTGTGACGATCCAATCGTCGGTCGAGTCGCGGCCGATGCAGATCGGCGGTTCGAACAATTCGGCCGTCAATGGGATCAACTTGACGAGCGCGGAGTTGGCCCGGATCTACACGCCTTCGACAGGCGCGATCACCATTGGCGACGCGGCTCAGACCGGCAACATCACCTTCACCACGGCCACGCCTGCCACCACGGCTGGCGCGGCACTGAACGTGATTCAATCGACTGTCAGCAGTGCCGCGATTATCTTCAACAGTAGCTCGGGCTCGGGGCTCAACGGCAATGGCGGCACCGTGACGCTCACGCCCGGCACGGGCGGCTTGCAAGCCACGCTGTATTCGGCCGGCACGCCGCTGGTTACTGACGGTTTCGCTACCAACGGTCAGACGCTGGGTTTGTCGCTGGGCTTCGCGCCAAGCTTGGGGACGCAGCTCACGGTGGTCAGCAATACGGCCACGCCTGCGGGCAGCAATCCAATCAACGGCACGTTCTCCAACCTGGCGCAAGGCGAGACGGTTGCCCTGAGCTACCTGGGGACGCCGCACTACTTTCAGGCAAATTACCTGGGGGGCGACGGCAACGACCTGGTGCTGACCGACGTTGCCGGGCCGGCCGCGCAGCTCGTGGTGACTTCGCAACCCTCGACCGTCGCGGCTGGGAACACGTTCGGCTTTACGGTCACGGCCGAAGATGCGCAAGGCAATTTGGCCAACAGCTTCACGGGGAGCGTGATCATCGCCTTGGCTGCTGACCCGGGCAGCACTACGCTGGGCGGGACGCTGACTGCGACCGCTGTGGCCGGCGTGGCCACGTTCTCGGGCCTGAGCTTGAACAAGGTCGCCAGCGGTTACACGCTAACCGCGGCCGGTAGCTCGCTCACGTCCGCGACCAGCAGTGGAATCACAGTCACTCCGGGCACGGCTACGCAACTGCTCCTGACCACTCAACCGCCTTCGACCGTCGTGGCAGGCGGCCAATTCGGGCTGACCGTGACGGCCGAAGATTCGTTTGGGAACGTGGCCACGGGCTTTGCCGGCAGCGAGACCGTTTCGCTGGCCAGCAGTTCCGGGGGCGGCACGTTGGGTGGGACCGTTACGATCTCGGCCAGCAGCGGTATTGCCACTTTCTCGGGCCTGAGCTTGAACAAAGTGGGCAGCTACACGCTGGGCGTTACGAGCGGAACGCTCGCTTCGGCTTCGAGCAGCAGCATCTCGGTTACGCCGGGAGCCACCACGCAGTTGCTCATCACCAGCCAGCCGCAGGTCACGGTAACGGCCGGGAGTACGTTTGGTTTCACGGTGACGGCCGAAGACGCCCAGGGGAACGTGACGACGGGCTTTAGCGGCAGCGAGACGGTGGCGATCGCCAGCAATCCGGGCGGCAGCACGCTGAGCGGAACGAGGACCGTCACGGCTTCCGGCGGCATCGCGACGTTCGCCGGTTTGAGCCTGAACAAGGCGGACGGCGGCTACACGCTGGCCGTCACTAGCGGCACGCTCACTGCGGCCACCAGCAGTGCGATTTCCGTCACGCCCGGTGCGGCGACGCAACTGCTCATTACAAATATGTCGCCATCGGTCACGGCCGGCATTGGGTTTGGGCTGACCGTGACGGCCGAAGATTCGCTGGGGAATGTCGCCACGGGCTTTAGCGGCAGCGAAACATTGGCGCTCGCGAGCAATCCGGGCAACAGCACGCTGGGCGGCACGCTCACCGTGTCAGCCACCAGTGGCCTCGCGAGCTTCTCGGGACTGACGCTCAACAAGGTTAGCAGCGGCTATACATTCTCCGTGACCAGCGGCTCGCTCACGTCGGCCACCAGCAGCGCAGTCTCGGTCGCTCCGGGCGCCGCCACGCAACTCATCATCTCGGGCCAACCGCCGGCGACCGTCACGGCCGGCGGCGGCTTCGGCCTGACCCTCGTCGCCGAAGATGCCCAGGGGAACGTGGCCACCGGCTTCACCGGTAGCGAAACCGTGGCCCTGGCCACCAACTCCGGCGGGAGCACTTTGGGCGGAACGCTGACCGTTCTGCCCAACGCCGGCATAACCATCTTCTCCGGACTCACGCTCAATAAGGTTGCCGCGGGCTACACCTTGCAGGCGACCGGCGCAGGTCTGCCGTCGGTCACGACGAATGCCATCCAGGTGAATGTCGGTGCGCTGGCGCAACTGGCCATTACCAGCGAGCCGCCGGCAAGCGTTACGGCGGGTTCGTCGTTCGGCCTCACGGCGACGGCCGAAGATGCCGAAGGCAACGAAGTCAGCGGCTTCACCGGCAATGTCACGGTGGCGCTGGCCGCGAATCCCGGCGGCAGCACGCTGGGCGGAACGCTCACGGTCGCGGCCGCGAACAGCGTGGCCGTCTTCTCGGACCTGACGTTGAATCTGGTCGACAGCGGCTATACGCTTGCCGTCGGCAGCGGCACGCTGGCTTCGGCTACGAGCAGCGGAATCTCCGTCGCGCCCGGCGCCGCCACGCAACTCTTGATCACCAGCCAGCCCCCGGCGACGGTGATCGCCGGCAGTGGCTTTGGCGTTACCGTGACGGCCGAAGACGCCGAAGGGAATGTGGCCACTGGCTTCATGGGCAGCGTGAGCGCGGCGCTGGCTGCGAATCCGGGCAGCAGCACGCTGGCCGGCACGCTCACCGCCAGCGCCGTGGCCGGCGTGGCCAGTTTCAGCGGACTTACGCTGGACATGCCCAGTCCCGGTTACACGTTGCAACTCTCCGCGAGTGGTTTGACCTCGGCTGTAACCGACGACATCGACGTTCCGCCGGTGCTGATGATCAACGCCACGAACGACTCGAACAATGACGTCGACATCACGTTCACCGGCTCGAATCAGTTCGCCGTGGATTCCGGCGGGTCGACCAGCACGACGTACTCGACGACGAACTTCAACCAGGTCGTTTACAACGCCCCGGCGGGGACCGGCACGAAGCTGGTGTTCGACGACCCCAGCGGTGCGTTCACGGCCAATCAATCGCTGGGCTCGACGACGATCAGCCAAGGCAACTTTCAGTTCCAGGCCAACGGAGCGACGGCCCTGTATCTTTACGGCGGTCCGGGGTCGTCAGCCACGGTTGACGTCAGCAACGGCGGATCGAGCAGCAGCAATTTCTTCGTCGTCGACACCGATCAGAACTACAGCTACATCGCTGATCCTGGAACCGGCGCCTACAGCGAGCTATCGGGCTTCGGCTCGGAGACGGTCACCGGCGCGGCGGGCACGACGTACGCTTACATCTACTCGACGTCGAATGCCAAGACCGTGGCCAGCCCCACGCAAACGACGTTCACCGTGGGAGGCGTCACTTCGACGTTGAGCAACTTCCCACAGGTTTACGTGGTGGGCGCGGCCGATGGCACGGACAGCGTGACGCTCGATTCATCGGGCGGCACGTTCGTGAGCAGCCCTGGCTTCAGCTACGTCACCGGCACGGCCAGCGGCACGAACTTCCTGCTGGGAGCCGTGTACGCTGCCAACGTGACGGCCCAGGCCTCGACGGGCGGCAAGGACGCGGCCGTGTTCTACAGCTACCCGAGCAACACCTTCACCGGCGCGCCCGGGACGAGTTCTCTGAGCGGAAGCACGACGAACGTCAAAGACGCAAGCGTCACCTTCGTCAGCCAGGCGTTGGGCTTCAATTCGGTTTCGGTTTTCGAATCGGGCTCCGGCACCGACGTGGCCGACCTTACCAGCCCGGGCAACGGCAGCTACTTTGGCACTTCGACGGCCAGTACGCTCACCGTCGGCACCAGCACGATCACGGTGAATACGTACTTTGTCAGTAGCGGTCAGACGTTGGCCGTGCCTGGCCAGATCGCCGTGACCGGCGCTGGCAATGGCACGGATTCGGCCGCGATCTACGACTCGAAGGGGAACAACGCCCTCTCAGCCAGCGGCAGCACAGCCACGCTCACTACGGCGCTCGGCAGCGTCTCGATCAACAAGTTCGGCAGCGTGACGGCCAACAAGCAGAACGGAACCAACGATACGGTTCACGAGGGGGCCATCGACTTCGCCTTGCAGACCGTCGGCAACTGGACGAGCGATTGACGACAGCATTCGGCCGATCAGATTTTTCCTTCCAGCGCCAGTTGATGAAAGTAGTGCGGCACGCTGTCCTGGTTCTGCAGCAGCCAGTCAATCGAAGGTTCGTTATGCATCGCCTTGTGAATGGCCTTGGCCGTTGCTTCGCGGTGCGTCTGGAAGAGAATCTTGTGGTCGATCTCGACGTCCACCACGCTCGGGTCGAGCCACACGGAAACGATGATCCCTAGATCGTTCGCTTTCCGCTTGGGGATGTCACCGGCCCGCACGGCGTCGAGCACGCCATGCGCAATGGCTGCCTGCACCGTTCCCATCAGAATGTTGGTGTATTTCTCGCTGCTGACGGTCACTTTGCTGACCATCACGGTCGCGGGGCGTACCTGCACGTCGCTGTTGAGAATGGCGAAAACCCGCGTGTGTCCTTTCACCTGGCCGCCCATCAGATTGGCCAGCGCGTAACCTACAGGGCCATCCAACTCACCGATCAGAACCTCCGGCTCTGCCGCCGACCAGGCCTGTTCGCCCTCGACCAGCGCCTCTCCTGTGCGCAGGACGATGCGTCCGCCCACCGATTTCTTAGCCGCTTTCGAGTTCTTTTTCTTCGCCATGATGCATGTCTCCGCAGATGAAAAAAGACCGTCCTCGGGAAGCGATGATTATGCAGCATGACCTGGTTTAGTTCGAGCGGGTAGCTCACGGCTTGCCCATTTTTCCAAAGTGCGAATGGCCGGTCGCTGGTGGAGCATTTCGTCTCGGCCTACAATGCGGGCGTGCGAACTGCAAATCCGGTACTCGCGAGGGAAGGCCCATCATGCCGACGAATGTATTGCGCAATCTCCCTTCGGTGAGCGAGTTGCTGGAAAGCCCTCCGCTGAAAAAGCTCGTCGACAAGATGAGCCGCAGCACGCTGTTGACCCGGGTTCGCAGCGTGCTCGACGACCTGCGCAGCGAAGTGCAATCGGCGACTTCAGAGATCGGACTGCCGGCCATGACGGAACTGGCCGAGCGGATCGCTCGCCGCATCCTGGAATCCGAGCGGCCGGCCTTACGGCCGCTCGTCAACGCCAGCGGAAGCGTGCTGCGCGACGACCTGGGCCGCGCTCCGTTGGCCGAAGAAGCGTTGGGCGAACTGCTGGCGACGGCGCGAGGCTATCAGCAATCTGGAACTCGATCTGGCCTCGGGCGATCTGGCCCCGCGGGCCGCGGCCGTGACCGAAACGTTGTGCGAACTGACCGGAGCCGAAGCGGCCTTGGTCGTGAACAATGGCGCCGGAGCGGTCATGCTCACGCTGGCTGCTCTGGCCCGGGCCGCGAAGTGGTGGTGTCCCGCGGGCAACTGGTCGAGCTGAGCCGGGGTTGCAGATTGCTCGACATGATCGCCGCCAGTGGCGCGCTGGTGCGCGAGGTGGGAACCACCAATGCCACTTACGTTCATGATTACGCCCAAGCAATCACCGATCGCACGGCCGGCCTGTGGCGCGTGCAGGCGACCAGCTTTGTCGTCTCGGGCTCGACCTCGGAAGTCACGCTGCGTGAGTTGGTCGAATTGGCCCGCAAGCGGCAATTGCCGGTCGTCGACGACCTGGGCTGGGCCGCACTGGTGGACCTCGAGGCGTTGGGGTGTGGATCGTGGCCGCAGGCCGCGACGAGCCTTCGCGAAGGAGCGGACCTGGTGCTGGTTTGTGGCGACAAACTTGTGGGCGGGCCGCAGTGCGGCATCATCCTCGGCCGGCGGAACTATATCGAAACGTTGGCCCGGCACCCGCTTGGTCCGGGCTTTGGAACTCGACAAGCTGGCGCTGTCGGCCTTGGCCGGAACGCTACGACTGTATCGCAACCCGGCCAAGCTCAACGTTCGATTCCGATCTGGCAGCTCCTGACGACGCCGGTGGAAAACCTGAAGCTGCGTGCCGAGCGGTTGGCTCCGCAGATGGCCGAATGTGCCGCCTTGCGAAGTGCGGAGCCGGTGTCGACGACGAACGATCCGGCCGGCTCGGGGCTTGTCGCTCGGCAAATGGCCAGTTGGGCCATTGCCCTGGAGCCAGCCCAGATGAGTGCCGAGCGCTTGGCTGCCCGGCTTCGCACGAGCGAGCCGGCCGTGCTCGGTCGCGTCTCGAACGGGCGCGTGTATCTGGATTTGCGGAGTGTTTTTCCCCGCGAAGACCAGCAGTTGGTGAGCTCCGTGCTGCGGCTGGGGCAAGACGCCGGCTAATCGCCCCCCGCTCTGGGAGGTTCTGCAGTTTTCGCGTCCGCTTGCGCCAAGGAACGAACAGGATTTTTTAATATTTTTCAGCAAATTTTTATTTGGCGCAAGGTTTTTTTGATGCGATGCCGCAGGCCTTGGTCTAGTTTGAAGTTGGCCCTAAACGGGCCGCCACAAGTGGGCTCGGTCAGCTCGTCGCTGACCGAGCCTTTTTTCGTTTTTCGAGGCGGAGGGGCGGCGCCGTAACCTTTTATGTAATAGTTGGTTCTGGCCGGAGACCCAGGCCTCGTCTCGAAGATTTCCAAGGCTCAGGCAGTCGACAACTCGGAAGCCTTCCGGCAGGTCATGAGCATGCGGATTCGACGATCCGCAGGAAGTCGCCGGCGGGAATGATGCACCATGACCAGTCGCCGAGGCGGGAACAAACCCAGTCGTTTTGGCGGTCATGCCTGGGTTGCATAGCGCGTACCAAAACCTCTTGGCCTAGATAGGTTGCCAAGTATTCGCGTCCCGCTTGTATTTCGTCGTCGCGCATGACGTGCCTTCAACGCACAGGAAAACTGCCCGGTTGCGTTTTCTAGCCAGAAAGTTCCGCAACTTTCAGGACCATCCGCAATTCTGCCAATCTGCACGGCTTCACCAAATAAGCGTCGAATCCCGCCTCGGCCGCTTCCTCGCGGTGTGGCCCGTCGGCAAAGCCCGTCAGAGCCACGATCGGAACCTTCGCCAGGCCTGCGCCGTTGCGAAGCTCGCGGATCAGAACGACACCGCTCTTGGCGGGCATGGCCAGATCGAGCAGGATCAATTGCGGCCGAAAAGCCAGGGCGATTTCCAGCCCTGAGTCGGCGCCATAACTGGCCAGCGACGTTGTGCCCCAACGCTTGCAGCAACTCAACGAGCGTATCGGCGCAGTCGCGGTTGTCATCGACGATGAGCACGCGCAGTCGGCCTGGAGAGGGCGCGGAATCAGAGATCATACAGAATTCCCAGGCGGGAGGCCGACGTGGGTCAGCGCAGGCGTGGTGTGGCATGCGCGACCTCCGACAGCGTACCATCCCAGCCCGTCGAGATATGTCGGGGCGTCCCCTACGCAGGATTTAGCAGCGGGGCGGGCAGCGCGTGAATACGCAGCCGATTCGGCGCACGGAAGTGTCCGGGCACGTTACGGCTAAATAGAGCCGCACGATTCCAGCAGAATTCAGCGCCTTTACAATCAGGAGGCTTTAAACAGAAGGTCGCAAAGGCCGCGAAGATTCCCTGGGAAAAATGTGTTCTTCGCGCCCTTCGCGAACTTCTGTTCAACATCCGCTTTTTGCCCGACTCCCAGGATCGCGACGGTTATTTAGAGCCCCGGCGTGGAACCGCTCTCGAACGAGCTATTTCATTGTGGGCATCCTTGACGAGATTCACTGCCCCGGGTGGGGCGGCCGTGGTTCTCGCCGCGGCCGATTTCCGAGGCAAGCAACCGCCCGGTCATGGGTCAGTTGGCAATCGGGAGTTGAGAGGTGCTCCGTTGATTCATTGCCGGGATTGGCCTTCGGTGCCTCGTGGTCACTTTTGCCTGGGGCTGTTCCCGAAAACCGTGCCCTCAGGTATTCAAAGAACACAGCCAGCCTCACGACTAGACATAACACGCCATAGTACAGGAGCCTCAGCAGCACCATGAACAGCCTGAAGCCGAGCATGGCTGCCAACATGATCTCCAGGGCTTAAAGCATGGCCACAATCCTACCTCAGAACGCGTGAAAAAGCCGCGTTGGAGAATCGGCAACAACCAGCATGGCCGCTCCCCGGATCACCGGTTTGCCAAGCTGGCAGCCAAACGCGATAATATGGGTTTCCCAGTTCCGGACCGTGAGAATCACCCCCCATGGACGAGAAGCTCAAATATCTCGGCATCACCTTCGACGATGTGCTGCTGGAGCCCCGGTATAGCGAGGTTGTGCCCACCGAGTGTCAGGTTGCGACGCGGCTCACCCGGCGCATCGAGCTGAATATTCCGCTGCTCAGCTCGCCCATGGATACTGTCACCGAAAGCGAAATGGCCATCTCGCTGGCACAAGAGGGCGGGCTGGGTGTGATTCATAAGAACATGTCGATCGAACGGCAGACCGAAGAGGTCGACAAGGTCAAACGCAGTGCCAACGGCATCATCCGTGATCCGGTCACGCTGCCCCCCGACGCCACGGTTCGCCGGGCTCGCGAAGTCATGGTCCAACACAACGTTTCGGGCGTGCCCATCGCCAGTGCCAGCGGGCGGCTGGAGGGCATTCTGACCCGCCGCGATCTCCGCTTCCTGGAGAACAACGACCTGAAAGTTTCCGAGGTCATGACGCGCCAGCACCTGGTCACTGCGACTGGGACTGTGACGCTTGAGGAAGCTGAGAAGATTTTAATGATAAATAAGGTCGAGAAACTTTTGCTGGTGGACGAAAACTATTGCCTGACCGGACTGATCACGATCAAAGACATCGACAAGATGCGTAAGTTCCCCAATGCCTGCAAAGACAGGCTGGGAAGGCTGCGGGTCGGGGCTGCCGTCGGCGTTCATGAGTACGAACGCATGGAGAGCCTGATCGGCAAAGGGGTCGATGTGCTGGTGGTCGACAGTGCCCACGGGCATTCGTCGAACGTGATTGAGACCGTACGAAACATCAAGCAGCGTTGGGATATAGACGTTGTTGCCGGAAATGTGGCCACGAAGGAGGGATGCGCAGACTTGATCAAGGCGGGGGTCGATGCCGTGAAGATCGGTATCGGACCCGGCTCGATCTGCACGACGCGGGTCATCTCGGGCGTTGGAGTGCCGCAGATTACGGCGATTTTCCATGCTGCCGAAGCTGCCAAAGCCAGCGGCACGCCGATCATCGCCGACGGTGGCATTCGCTACTCGGGCGATCTGACGAAAGCGATCGCCGCCGGTGCCCACGCTGTCATGATCGGGGGATTGTTTGCCGGCCTGGCCGAAAGCCCCGGCGAGCAGATGCTGTATCAAGGACGCACCTTCAAGGTATATCGCGGGATGGGCTCCTTGGGAGCCATGGTGAAAGGGTCCAGCGAACGCTACCGCCAACGCGGCAGCGAACGCGGGACCGACAAGCTCGTGCCCGAGGGAGTGGAAGGGCGAGTCCCCTTCCGTGGCTCCCTGAGCACGTTTGTGTACCAACTCGTCGGCGGACTACGCGCCGGCATGGGCTATTGTGGGACGCGGAATATCGATGAGTTGCGAACGGAAGCGCGGTTCATACAGGTTTCAGCAGCCAGCGTGCGGGAGAGTCATCCCCATGACATCGCGATCACACAAGAATCCCCCAACTACACGACCGAGCACGGCAGCGAGGGGGTCTAAACCCTCGTGTGGCCTGGCGCTGCAGGCGGCCCTGCTGGCCGGCCTGGCAGCGATGGCCTGGCAACCGGCTGCCGCTCAGGCCGACGCCCAATCGAGCGGCGTGCAAACGGCCGGGTGGCATTCGGCCGGCAGTCAGTCCGGCGAGATCCTGCAGGTTTCTTACACCGAACCGAGCACGTCGCCGGTAGACAACTCCGGCCAGTTGCGGTGGAAGGCGCGCCGTGCGAAGCCGGCCGCCGATGTCTTGCCTGTGAAGTTGACGTCGGCCACCGAGCCCGCGCTTGCTCCGGTCTCTCCGAAAGCCAAGCCGTTGGCATCGAGTTCGACGCGCCCGGCGAATCGCTACAAATGGGGTAAGTTGGGCATGGATCCCTGGGGCGATCTGGGGCTGGATGCCGACGCGTCCGAGAGTTCCAATTCGGACAGCGCCGACTCAGAAAGCGCAGGGAGCGACACCGCAGACGATCTCGACGCCGGCCTGGCCCGGCTGTCGACGATTCAACAAACCGAGGGCCAAATGCCCATCGACTCGGCGGATGAAGGGGCGAAGACGAAATCGGTGCCGCCGCTCGCCATTCCCGATGGAGGCGATGCCGCCAACGCTCTGGACGGTGCAGAGCCACGAACGGCGCAGCGTCGCGCGGCGCCCACCATGCCGCAAATGCCCAATTTTGAGGATGCTTTCGTGCAAGGGCCGCAATCTTTGGAAGTTGATTGCGATCGCGAGCGGCAGAAATTGAAGCCGATCAACGCCATCACGAACAAGATTGCCGCCGAACCGGGGGATTTCCCGCCGGAATGCAACCTGGGCGATCCGCCCTACAAGCCGCGTTGCTATCCGGAGATGGTCTACGCCTGGAAGGCCTCGAACCTGTGCCACAAGCCGCTGTATTTCGAACAGCCGGCCGTGGAGCGCTATGGCCACGCCTTGCCACCGTTCATTCAACCGCTGGCCTCGGGGGCGCACTTCTTCGTCGACGTGCTGTTGCTGCCCTATCACATGGGCTTGGAGTTGCCGCAAGAGTGCGTCTACTCGCTGGGCTACTACCGGCCCGGCAGTTGTGCGCCGATGCACATCGACGGCTTCCCGATCAGCGCTCGGGCCGCCGCCTTCCAGGCTGGCGCAATTCTCAGCGGCACGGCCATCTTCGGGTCGTTTACGGCATTCTGAGCGCGGCGAGTATCAGGCACTCAGCGAGACGCGCCTTATATAACACGCTACGCCCGGGTGCTTACATTCCGAGCCCGGCGCATCCGCCGGTGCCGCATTGCGGCCGGCCGCAGTTGCCGCCTTGCTGCATTGGAAGCTGGCCCCCGCTCACGACCGGGGCAGCCGGGGCGCTGAGTTGCTTCGCCAGTCGATTGCTGCCGCACCGGCTGCACTGCGGCTGCTCGCCGCCGCGGACCAGCAGTTCCAAATTCGCGCCGCAGGCTTCGCACAGGTATTCGTAGAGTGGCATGTCGGGTAATGATGAAGGCTGAAGGATGAGTGCTGGGTGCCGGAGATGATGAACCGGATGCTTAGCATTTAGCACGAATCGCTTTCCGAATCAACCACGAATCGGCCCGCCGGCTTGTTTGGCGACCGCGGGTGGCGATAATGAGCCGCTGCCCTGGAGTCGAGCGGCCATGCGAACCGTCCGTGTCTTCCTTTGCTCATCGCCCGGCGATTTTATCGCCGAACGCCGCGTGTTGCACACTGAGATTGTGCCGGCGCTGTGCCGGCTGCTCGAGCCGCACGGTGTTGTCGTGGAACTGGTCGATCCCTGGCTGGATTCCGCGCTGGGGGCGAAGCCGGGGAGTCAGCCGAGCGACACCGACCGGCTGGCCGAACGCCTGGCGGCGATCGATTCCTGCCGGCCGTTTGTCCTGATGCTCGTGGGGCATGGCTACGGCATGCCCGTCGACTCGCTTCTTGACTCGCTCGTCGCGCGGTATCCAGCGCTCAAAGATCGCCGTGGGCAGTCGCTCCAGCATTTGGAAATCGGCTACGCACTCGGGGCCGATAAGGCGCCGCACGGCACGATCGCGATGCTCCGCGCCGAAAGGGCCTTGAACGAACTCCCCGTTCGGTTCCGCGATCAATACTTTGATCCGGGGAGTATTAGCCAGGCCAATGAGTTGCGCAGCGCCGTGCTCGCGTCGGATTGCCCCGCGGTCGAGTACGATGCTCACTGGAACGATGATGCCAGCGAGTTGCAGCCGGGGGCGATGTTCGCTCAGCGCGCTGATGGAACTGCTGCAGCGATCCATTGAAGCCGAATTGTCGCCCACGATTGAGGTCGAGCCGCCTCCGGACAAACACGTTGGAGTTGCGGCCGCCGCGACGCCGCTGCTGGACGAGAACGTGCAGTTCACCGTCTATCGGCCCAAGGCCGTGCAACCGGCCGTCTGGTATCCGCTACTGGCGTTCGCGCATTTGTCGGAGAAGCCCCTGGATGCGCCGCCCGAAGCGCCTGATCCAATCGAAGAGATGCGGCGACAGGCCGAGCGGGCTTTGGGCCCGCAAGCGAAAGAGTATCAATCGACGACGCAAGACAGCCATAGCGCCGTGCCTCGGTCCGGCGAGTTGACGTTGGTGCCCGAGGTTCCGCAGGTCGAGTTCAATCCGCCACGGCGTTCGTTCTTATGGCAAGAGTCTGTGCATCGCGAGGAGTTTCGCCTGCGCGCCTCGGAAGCAGCCAACGGCACGACTCTCCGCGGCCGGCTGACCGTTTTCCTCGGATCGATTGTGCTCGCCGACGTGCCGCTGGTGATCCGTGTCGACCGAGCTGCCAGGCAGCCGGCGGTCGCTGAAACTGAGCCGGCCGCCGCGCGGCCGTATCGCAAGATCTTCGCTTCGTATTCGCACTTGGACCAGCACGTCGTCGAGGAGCTGGAGCGTTACGGCCGGATGCTGGGGGACGAATACTTGCGCGACACGACTCGGCTGCGTGCCGGCGAGCTTTGGAACGACCAATTGATGCGGATGATCGACGAGGCGGACGTCTTTCAGCTCTTCTGGTCGCAGAACGCCATGCGTTCGACGTATGTCCGGCAGGAGTGGGAATACGCGTTGAGGCTTCGCCGGGCGTCGTTCGTGCGTCCCACGTACTGGGAAGATCCGCTGCCGAATCTTCCGGAGCAGAATCTGCCGCCTCCGGAATTGTCGCAGCTTCACTTTCAGCGGATTCAGGTGGCATCGACGGTTGCGGGAATGCCCACGGCCGGAGCCGCCGACATCGCCCGCTCCGGCGATTTGCAGGAGACGCGCGATGGGGGCATTGCTCGAACGGCCGGCGCCGAGCGCGCCCCCGCGTCGACCTCCGTCGCGTCGAGCCGAGGAGCGACCATCCGAAAACTGTCGGCGGCGTGCGGTTTCTTGTTGATGGTAACCGCTGTGACGATGTTCGCGGGCACTTACATGAATCAGTCGTCATCAATCCCGCAGCCTACCGGTGCTCCGTCCACCTCGAGTGGAAACTGGCCACCTTTTCCTTCCCCGCCTCTTCCCCCCGGCCCGCCCGTTCCAGATTCCCCGTTTCCTGTCCCGAACCCGGCACCGCAGGCATGGAGTGCCGTCGAAGTGCATGCCCGTCCGGTTCTGAAGCCGGAACAAATGACACCTGCCGAAAGGCACGGCGTGCTGGAGACGGCGACGCTGGTTGCACGGGCGGGCGATCCAGGAGTCATCCTTGAGTTGCCTGGCGACGGGGTTGATTTCGACAAGAGCGGACCGTTTGACGAAGTGGCCCACAGTGGCGTCTCTCGGCTACCTGTGGACGCCGTGTTCGAACTGCCTCTTGCCTACGTGGACAAGTTCACTTTCAAAATACCCGCGCCAGGCCGGTATCGCTTTGAGCTCAATCCGGAAGTCGAGAATTCCGCCATCGCCTTGTTCGCAGGTGCGCCGATTACAAGCCAGTTGGTCTTCCATGGCGATGCGATGTATGTTGACGTACGGCAAGTTGCGGAAGCAGCCATTCAATGTTTCGTGGTGGGCGGCGATCCCGGCCTCGGCTATACGCTGTATTTGTACCGAGCGCATTGACGCCCCTCGGCAAGCCGCATTTCCTTTCAATTCATCGGGCGACTTCCAATGGGCCATGTCGGCATTTCAATAACGCGCGAGCAAGCTCGCGCGGTCGATGAGCGCGCGGTGCGCGAGTTTGGCATGTCGAGCCTGGTGCTGATGGAAAATGCCGGCCGGCAATTGGCGGACAAGCTCCAAGAACTCGGCCTGCATGGACCCGTGGTAGTCTGCTGCGGCGCGGGCAACAATGGCGGCGACGGTTTCGTGCTGGCCCGGCACCTCGACCTGCGCCGCGTGCCGGTACGCGTGCTGGTCTGGGGTCAGCGGGCGCGGATGACCCCCGACGCGGCCGCTAATTTCGCCATCCTGGAAAAGGCGGCCTTGCCGATGGATCGATTTGAAACTGGCCACGACAGCCGACTGCTAGCCGCGCGATTGGGCGGAGCCGAATGGATCGTCGATGGGCTCTTGGGAACCGGTGCCCGCGGCGAGCCCCGTCCGCCGCTGGACATGGTAGTCGATGAACTCAATGCGCATCCGGCGGCGAAGCTAGCCATTGATTTGCCGAGCGGACTGGATTGTGACACGGGCATTGCGGCTGACCACACGATCCGGGCGGATCACACCTGCACGTTCGTGGCCCGCAAACGCGGCTTCGACGCGCCGGGCACCGCCGCCTACGTCGGCACAGTGCATGTGCTCGACATCGGCGCCCTGCGCGTTCTCGTCGAAGCCGTGTTGGCCGAGTCGCCGGTTTAATACACGCCGATGCCAACGCCGAAGCCCGGGCCGTATCCGTAGTAGGGACGGTAGCCGTAGTACGGTCGATAACCGTAGCCGCCCCCGTAGCCATAGCCGCGGTAGCCGCCGTAATAGGGCCGATAGCCGTATCCGTAGCCGCCGTAACCGTAATACGGCCGGTAGCCTCCGCCATAGTAGCCGCCCCAGCCGTAACCACCGCGTCGCCAGTACACATTCTGCACGGGAGCCTGCGTCGATGCTCCCAGGAGCTGGTCGCGGGCCATTGCCGCCGGTGTCGCCACTGCGAACAGCCCCAACATTGCCAAGCCAAGTATGAACGTTTTCATTGGTTGTGTCCTTTCCTCAACTCAGAAATAACAATCTATCAATGCCCCAAAATTATTCCGCTCCACGCAAAAGCGGAAGTTGCATTTTGCATGCCGGAAGTTGCTGAACCTGGGACAGTGTGACTTTTTTGCGGAGAGAGCGGGAATTTACCTACAAGTCACGCGGGGCGCCGCTCGTTCAATGTGGTCGATTCGACGACAGCGCGAGACGGCAAAGACGGCACGCCGTTTGTTCGCGCTGATCGCTCGCCAATCGCTCAGGCAGGAGCGACGGCGGGTGATGGTTCTCGCTCGAAGGGGGGGCGGGAGTCATTGCCCAGGAGGACGCGGATGGCCTCGATCAGCATCAGAGCTGCCAGCGCGAGCAGCAGGACGCCGATCCAAGGGACCGGATCGGCCGGAGCCACGAACCCCTCGCCATTATGAAACTTGGGGAGCGTCATGCTCAGCAAGGCCCAGGTGCTCATCGTGTACATGAACACCGTCGGTATGCCGGTCACCAGCCAGACCCACCAGGCTCGCCGCGTGCGCCACAGCCAAACGGTCACGCCCAAGAGTGTGAGCGCGGCCAGCAATTGATTGCTGGCGCCGAACAGCGACCAGAACGTTCGCCAGACGGGCACTTTGGCGTCGGTCGGATGCCGCAGCAGGAAGAATAGCGGCATGCCGGCCGTGAGAGCCGTAACGAACGCCCGGCCGGCCGGGCCATGCCAACCAGTAAGCTCCTGCAGAATGTAGCGGCCCAATCGCGTACAGACGTCGAGCGTGTCGTAGACGAACGTCGTGAAGGCCATCAGGGCGAACGAGATGCCCAGCATCTTCGGGATGTAGAGCACGCCCAGGAAATTGCCGATCCCGTGAGCGTAGATCATGTTGGCCTTTTCGCCTTCGAGCTCCTTGGCCCCTTCGGCGAACATCATCACGCAGCAGAGCGAGACGATGGCGACCATGGCTTCGAGCAGCATGGCCCCGTAACCGATTGGCCGGGCGTCGGTCTCCAGCCGCAATTGCTTGCTGGTCGTGCCCGAGGCGATCATCGAGTGAAAGCCCGAGCACGCCCCGCAGGCGATGGTGATGAACAGAATCGGGAACAGGCTCATGGCCTCGCCATTGCTGGCGATTACGGTCCAGCCGCGGAACGCCGGGTACTCGATCGTTTTGCCGCCGAGCATCAATCCCAAGGCGCCGGCCCCCAGCGCGAAGTAAAGGAAGAAGCCGCCCAAGTGGCCGCGCGGTTGCAATAGCAGCCACACCGGCACTACGGCCGCCACCAGGCAATAGACGAGCAGGGCCACGTCCCAGACCTTGCGGGCCTCGCCGTCTCGGATGTGCAGCAGTCCGGCGACATCGAACGGAATGTACTTCCCGCCCCAGATGGCCAGGCCCACCAGCGGCAGAAAAATCACCGTGGCCCAATTGAGCGACAACCGCGTGTATCGCAGCAGCAGGCCCATGATGATCGGCAGCACCAGGTATAGCAGCGAACTGCTGGCGATGGCGCCGCCCGAAACGCCGCCATTCTCTTCGTTGGCCGGTCCCACGAACGAACCGGCCGTCACGTCGGTAAAGGCCACGATGATGTAGACCAACGCAATCCACACGAACGCCAGGAACAGCAGGTACGAGCGCTGGCTCATGTGATCGCGAACAACTTCGGCAATCGAGCGGGCCTTGTGGCGAATCGAGGCCGTGAGGGCCGTCATGTCGTGGACGCCGCCGATGAAGACCGAGCCGATCAGGATCCAGATCAGCGCCGGCAACCAGCCGAATGCCAGCCCGGCCAGGATCGGCCCCACGATTGGCCCGGCCGCGGCGATGGCCGAGAAGTGCTGGCTCAGCAGAAACTTGGGCTCGATTGGCGCGTAATCCACGTCGTCGCGCATTTCTACCGCCGGCGTCGGCGTCTGGGCATCGAGCTTCAGCAATCGCGAGAGCAGCGAGCCGTAGGTAAAATAAGCCGTCGTCAACAATACGGCCGCCAAAAGCACGACAACCAGCAGGCTCATCGAACCGATCCTCGAAACGGGGACAGGGCAGGGGGGAAGACCAAGGGGGGAGTGGACCCAACGGGCCAGTATAGCAGACGCCGCCCGGGCATGCCGCACCCGGCTTCTGAAACCCGGCTTCTGAAACCCGACGCAGCGGGGAAGCAGCCCGGCCAAAAAGCTGGCTTTCAGCGGCCCGACCGGTTAAACATGGAGTGGCGGAGGAAATCTGCAGTTCTTGGCACGGGGAGTCGGGTCATGGCAACGGTGTGGCGCGGTGGACTTGAGTTGCGGCTTGCGGTGGTACTGGCGGGGCTAGCCATCGGCCTCTGCGGGCAATGTGCTGCGGCACCGGCAGACTTTTACGAAGTTGTGGAACTCCCCAAGCCCTCGGAAGAGGCTCCGTTCGATTTGGGAGCCATCCCCACGGCCGACGTGGCCAAGTGTACCTTCAGAATCATCACGCCGATGAACGCCGAGGGCGTCGCCGTGGGCAACGCCTATAAATGCGAACCCAGCGGCGGCGCATGGAAGATCTTCGTCGATAAGACCACGCCGCTGGCGACGCTGAAATTCCAGAAGGACCATTTGCTGTTTCAATGGGAGCACGGCGTTGGCCGTTCGGCGGCAGCCGGCGTTCGGAACTGTTTGTTGCAAGTCGGTTATGGCGACGCCCGCAAATTTTTCACCCTGCGCAAAGCGGTTCGAGCGGCTTCGCAAGCCGTCGACCTGCGCCAGGATACGACAACCATCAGCCCTAGCATCGAGGATCTGCCCGAGGCGCAGTTCCTGACGTTGGAAGTCAACGGGCTGACCGGCTATGACTCGCCGGTGACGTTCGACCCGGAAAACAAAATGGCCATCGTCAAAGAGCCGGTGCGGATCGTCATCAAACCGCCGGCCGCGAATTCTCCCGGGGTGAATCTGAACGTCGTGCTATCGAAGCTCGGCACGAAACTCACGGCAGAAATTCAACCTTTGGCGGTATCTCCCGACGGTCAGAATACGCGGCCGCTGACATTGAAGAGCGTTTCCAAGGCGATTGAAGACACCAAGACCAACCTCATCAATAAGAAAAGCAAGCTGGCAGCCGAGGAAAAGAAAGTCGCGCCGCTCGAAACAAAGTTGGGCTCAATGAATTCTTCGACCGCGCGTACCGGCAAAGCCAAAGCGGCCTTCGAGTCGCAAGTGAACAAGCTGCAAGGTCAGCTCGATGCCGCGAAACAAAAGGTCGACGAGCTTCGAAAACAGATACCGGAAATGGAAGCCATGCAGGAATCGCTGCCGGGGCTGTTGAAGCTGGCCAACGATCTGAACGAGCACGCCGCAGTTGAGTTCCGGGTGTTGTATCTGATCGGCAAGCAACAGACGGTGCTGTTCGCGACCGAGAAGGCGCCGATCGAGCCGCCGCCGGTCCCCAAGGACGAGAACGCCGAGAATACGGGCCTGCCGGCGCCATGACGGCGAGTGCCGATTCGAGTGCAGGTGCGAATTCGGGTGCGAATTCGTGTGCCACGGGCTCCGCCCGTGCTTTCTGCAGCCCTTGGCTTGCAGCATGGACTCCCTGCATCGAGGTTATTTGTTTCTGCGTTGCTTCAGTGCTGCATACGAACGGATCTCATAACCTGAATCGGTTGGGTCTCGCGGGCCAGGATGATGACCAGCGGTTGCTTGAAGACTGCCCGTGATTTCAGCGGCAAGCCAAGGGCTGAGGAGATCACTGGCGAAGCCAGTGCCACCCGACCGTGACGGTGAGTGCAGGGACGGTTGCCGGTGCGAGTGCGGATTCGGGTGCCACGGGCTCCGCCCGTGCTTTCTGTAGCCCTTGGCTTGCAGCACAGCCCTACTGCCTCAAGGTCGTTTGTTTCTTAGCGCTTCAGTCGTGCATGATGGCCACAGGCGAGTTCAAAGACTGCCCGTGACTTCAGCGGCAAGCCAAGGGCTGAGGAGATCACTGGCGAAGCCAGTGCCACCCGACTTTTCCTGATTTCGGACTGACCCGCTACCCTTTCTTCTCGATCTTGGCCCAGGTGTCGCGCAGCGACACGGTGCGGTTGAACACCGGGCTGCCGGGACGCGAGTCGACCGTGTCGACGCAGAAGTAGCCCAGCCGCTCGAACTGGAAGCGGCTGCCGGCTGCGGCCGTCGCCAGGCTCGGCTCCAGCTTGGCAGTCGTTCAGCGACCACCAGCGAGTCCGGGTTCAGGTTCGCCTTGTAGTCCTCGCCCTCGGGCACGTCGTCGGGGTCGGGCACCTTGAACAGATGATCGTAGAGCCGCACTTCGGCATGCAGCGGCGTGCTGCGGCCGAGACCCAGTGGATCGTCCCCTTGCACCTTGCGGCCGTCGGGCGCGTTGCCGCCGCGGGTGGCCGGGTCGTAGGTGCAATGCAGCTCGATCACCTGCGCCGGTCTTGCGTCCTTGACCACGCCGATGCAGCTTGATGAAGTAGCCGTAGCGCAGCCGCACTTCCCGGCCCGGCGCCAGAGCGGAAATACTCCTTCGGCGGCTCTTCGCGGAAATCGTCCTGCTCGATGTAGAGCACCCGCGAGAACGGCACCTTGCGCGTGCCGGCGCTGGGGTCTTCGGGATTGTTGACCGCCTCCAGCTCTCGACCTGCCCCTCGGGATAGTTCGTCGATCACGACCTTGAGCGGGCGCAGCACGGCCATGACGCGCGGGGCTGCGCTTGTTCAGATCCTCGCGCAGGGCGTTCTCCAGCACGTGCATGTCGATGATGCCGTTGAACTTCGACGACGCCGATGCGTGCGCAGAAGCCTGCGGATCGCCTCGGGCGTGTAGCCGCGGCGGCGCAAGCCGCGAGATGGTCGGCATGCGCGGATCGTCCCAGCCGCTGACGTGGCCCTCCTTGCACCAGCTGCAGCAGCTTGCGCTTGCTCAGCACGGTGTAGGTCAGGTTCAGCCGGGCGAACTCGATCTGCTGCGGCTGGTAAATGCCGAGCGCTTCCAGATACCAGTCGTAGAGCGGCCGATGGTTCTCGAACTCCAGCGTGCAGATGGAATGCGTGATCCGCTCGATCGAATCGCTCTGGCCGTGCGCCCAGTCGTACATCGGATAGATGCACCACTTGTCGCCGCGTGCGGTGGTGCGCGGCGTGCAGGATGCGATACATGACCGGATCGCGCATGTTGAGGTTGGGCGAGGCCATGTCGATCTTGGCCCGCAAGGTGCGCGAGCCGTCGGGAAACTCGCCGTCCTTCATGCGGCCGAACAGATCGAGGTTCTCCTCGACCGAGCGGTTGCGGTAGGGGCTGTTCTTGCCCGGCTCGGTGAGCGTGCCGCGATGCTTCGCGCATCTGGTCGGCCGTCAGGTCGCAGACGTAGGCCTTGCCGTGCTTGATGAGCTGCACGGCCCACTCGTAGAGCTGCTCGAAATAATCCGAGGCGTAGTACAAGCTCGCTCCACTCGAAGCCCAGCCAGCGGACGTCCTCCATGATCGAATCGACGTACTCGACCTCTTCCTTGGTCGGGATTGGTGTCGTCGAAGCGCAGGTTGCACTTGCCGCCGTACTTCTCGGGCGAGGCCGAAATTCAGGCAGATCGACTTGGCGTGGCCGATGTGCAGATAGCCGTTCGGCTCGGGCGGAAAGCGGGTATGAACGCGGCCGCCGAACTTGCCGTCGGCATTGTGCTCGTTGATGATCGTGCGAATGAAGTCGGTCGACTGCGGACGGGAGATCTCTTCGTCGCTCATGGTATATTTACCGGATTCGTTGTGCTTGTGGTTGCATTCAGGTCGCGGATTCCTGAGCCGGGTGTGTCCTGAAGCCCCTGGGCGTAAGCCCGGGGATTCTCCGCGGGTCAATCTAGTTCATCGCTTTTCCACCAGGAACAGAAACTCGCGATTCGGAGCCTCGGCATCGCGGGTCCACTGGTTGGTCCATTTCATGCTGCTCATGACGTTTCGCTTGTAATCGACTTCCTGAACTTCCAGAACGTGGCCGTGCTCGCACAGCACGCGATTCAATTCATCGGCCGTTGCTCGACCTCCGGAACTGTACGAGAGGATGATCCAGCGGGCACGCGTTCGTTGGATCAGCCGCCGGATGGCCTCAACCGCCAAAAGGCCGCCAGCTTCGTTGCGGCGAAACTCTTCGAATACCGATCCGGCTACCCGATCGGAACTGTCCAACCGCCGACCTGCCTTGCCGAACAGTTCCGGCTTGTCGTTCCTGCAAATCGTCGTCCACAGATGATAATACGAAGCGTATCTTACCCGCGAGGGCGGCATTTTCTCATTGTTCGATCCATAGGGCGGATCGTAATACGCCAAATCTGCGTCCGCGCGGTTTGCGACGCCGAAGACGTCGCCCCGGTGAACCTCGTGCCGTTGGTTGGTTCGCAGTAGCTGCGGAACTTCCAACGTCAGCTCATGGTACGACCGCGGGGACCAGTTTCGCAGATAGGCCGCAAAATGGCCGAGCGTATTGTCGACCTTGTCGAGCGCCAGGAGCAAGCTCGTCAGTGCCACGGCCCGCTCATTTTCGGTCAGCGGTAGCCGATCGATCTCATCGCGGATGCCATCGAGCTTGCGGGTATTGTGTGCCTGCCAGGGCTTTTTGAGCGCGTCCGGTTGCTGTGAGCAGCCGTCATTCGGGAGTCCGCCATAATGCGCGGTAAACCAGCCGTCTTGCGGGGCGACGGAATTCAAATGCCGGATTAGTTCGGCGTATGCCGTGGCGGGCTGGTCGTTCAGCAGGTAGCATCGCCCGAACACTTCCGACCAATCGGCCGTGTCGTTGGCGATCACCTGGTATCCGGCCTGGGCAAAGGCTTGCGAGACGCGCGTCGAGCCGGAAAACCCGTCCAGCACCACGCGTGCATCCACCCGGCGTGCCAGCGCCAGGATGTGCGGCAGCAGCTTGCGTTTTGAACCGGCGTATTTCACGCCCTGCGTGGGCGGGGCGTCGGCCGTCTGCTTGTCGAACGTCGCCAGGTTCTGGATCATCGATCGCGAGCCTCGCAGCATCATGCTTCCGTTACGCCGCACGCCGAGTTGCCAGATCAATGCGGCTCAGCGATCGCTCGCGGCCCAGGATCTCTAAGGTATCGAATAGCCCCAGTCCGACGGGCTTTCCTGTCAGCGCAACCCGCAACGGGTGGACGATGTCGCCGATCTTCTTTCCCAGGCCGGCAATGAACTCCTGCGTGAACTTCTCCAAGGGCTCGGCCAGGAACGAATCGACCGTTGCCAGTTGGTCTCGATACTTCGTCAGCAGTTCCAGCGCTTCGGCCGGACGCACGCGCAGGTCGAAGGCCTGCTCGTCGTAGGCGAGTTGCTCGTCGGGCGTAAAGAAATCGGCGTAGTCCAGGATATCGCCGAGAGTCTTAATCCGGCTACCGGCCGCTTCTAGAACTTGCGTCAGCTTGGAGGCGATGTCGCACGGCGGCGGCGTGGTAACCAAACCGGCCCGTTGCAAGTAAGGCAGCACGCCGGCCACCTTCTGCTTGATCGGCAACTCTTGCATGTAGTGGTCCTGGAACGACCACAGCTTCTTGGGATCGAAACTGGCCGGGCTCTTGGTGACGCGCTCCAAGGTGAAGTTGTCGATCATCTGCTGCCGGGTGAAGAACTCGGTCTTGTCGTCTAGCGACCAACCGAGCAGCACGAGGTAGTTGATGATGGCGTCGGGCAAGTAGCCCACTTGCTCGTAGAAGTCGACGATCACCGGGTTGAACGTCTCGGCGCTCGCCGACAGACCCATCGCCGCCGCGATTGCCTGCCCGTGCTCCATCAATCGGGCAAAGTCGCGGTTCTTCAGATATTTGTCGAGTTTGCGCTTGCTGAGCTTGGTCTTGCTTCCCGGTTCGGCGACGTAGGGCAAATGGGCGTACGCCGGCAACGGGTAGCCGAGCGACTGGGCGATGAACACCTGTCGCGGCGTGTTCGAAAGGTGTTCTTCCGCCCGGATGACGTGCGTGATTTCGAAGTCGTGGTCGTCGACGACGCTGGCCAGGTGATACAGGCAGGTGCCGTCGGCCCGTTGAATGACGTGGTCTTGCTCGCGGGCCCATTCGAATTCCACATCGCCGCGCACCAGGTCGGGAATAACGAGCTTCCCTTCGTGGGGCATGTTGAGCCGCACCACGCCCTGGCGTCCTTCGGCCTCGAAGTGCGCCAGTTGGGCCGGCGTCTGGGCCATCCACTTGCGGCTATAGATGAACGGCTGCTTGGCCTGTTCGGCCGCCTCGCGCTCGGCCTGGATCTCGGCCGTGGTGGCGTAATCGCGGTAGGCAAACCCGCCGGCCAGCAGCCTGGCGGCTTCCTGTTGATAACGTGCCAATCGCTGCGACTGATAATACGGGGCGTGCGGACCGCCCACCTCGGGCCCCTCGTCCCAGTCGATGCCCAGCCAGCGAAACCCGTGCAGAATCGGCGCCAGTGCCGCCTCGACGTTGCGTTGCTGGTCGGTATCGTCGATCCGCAGTAGGAATTGTCCGCCGTGCCGGCGGGTAAACAGCCAATTGAACAGGGCCGAGCGCACACCGCCGATGTGCAAGTAACCGGTCGGACTGGGGGCGAATCGGGTGCGAACCATAGGGCAGCGGCAAGGGGGCCAGGGGCAAGTGGTCAATTCCGCGTGGCATTATGGCGAAAAGTCTCGCCGGCCACTAGCCGTTGCTGCCCAGCGGCCTCGGCTCAAGCGCTGGCGGTGTGCCGCAACCTGCCACGTTCTTCCAGGGATTGCAGCAAAGCCTGCAAGGAATTGACGTCGGCAGGCTTAATGAGATGGTGGTCGAAACCGGCTGCTTCCGTTCGCTGGCGGTCCTCATCCTGGCCCCAGCCCGTAAGTGCAATCAACACGATGTCCTGAAACTCCCGATGTTCTCGTACGCGTCGTGCCAGTTCGTAGCCGTCCATCTCGGGCATTCCGATATCCAGCAGCATGACGGTCGGGTGGAAATTGGGGAGCGATTGCAATGCGGACGCCCCGCTGTGAGCGACCGAAACCTCGGCGCCGAGGAATTTGAGCAGCATCCCGAGGCTGTTCGCGGCGTCTTGATTGTCATCCACCACCATGATGTGGCGGCCCGCAAAATGGGGCGCAGGCGTTGTCTTAGACGGGGGCCTCTCGACGAAGCTGGCATCCGTCGCCAAGGGTAGACGCACGACGAATTCGCTCCCCTGGTCCAAGCCTTGGCTGGAAGCCGTGACCGTGCCGCCGTGCATTTGAACCAGACTGCGCACCAGAGTCAGGCCGATCCCCAAGCCAGCCTGCATTCCGCGGTGGGTCGGATCGACCTGGGTAAAGATCTCGAACACGCGGGGCAGCATCTCGGCCGGTATTCCGATGCCCGTGTCGCGAACCGCTACCACGGCTTCGCCGCCGTCACGCTCGACCGTGAGCGAGATCTTCCCGCCGGGCGGAGTGTATTTGGTGGCATTGTTGAGCAAGTTTGCAAACACTTGCGTCAGCCGCACCGGGTCGGCGTCGAAGATCAGCGGTTCAGAGGGCAACTCGACGGTGAGTTGATGGCCGGCGCCTTCGATGAGCGGCTTACTGGTTTCGACCGCGCTACCGACGACCGCCGACATTGCGACGAGCTCCTTGCGGAGTTCGATCTTGCCGCGCGTAATGCGGGAAACCTCCAGCAACTCATCGACGAGCCGCACCATGTGGTTGATTTGTCGCTCCATCATCTCGCGCACGCTGCTGAGCGTTGAATCCGAATTTCCCGCGAGGCGCAGCAGATGCAAGGAGTTTCGCATTGGCGCCAGCGGATTGCGTAGCTCGTGGGCTAGCATGGCCAGGAATTCGTCCTTGCGGCGGTCAGCTTCGCGCAGCGATTTTTCGGCCCGTTCTTGCTGAACCAGGTGAGAGCGAATCTGATACTGGCGTTGGCGAGCTCGCAGCGCCGTGCGGACGGCACTGAGCAGCATCGATACCCGCGTGGGGCGCTCCAGCAGCGTTACATTGCCCAGGCTGCTGATCGCCTCGGCAACGATTCGCGAGTCGGCTCCTTTGCGTGTCATGATCAACACGGGCAGGTCCGACCAAGGTGGCTGGCCGGCGATCAAGGTGGCCAGTTGGTGACGCGTGGCGTCGGGAATGGCTTCTTCGGTCAGCAAAACGGCTCCCGCGCCGACCATCAACTCATCGCATAGCACACCCATATCCCGGCAAATTCGGCATTTGATAGCCGATTTTTGCAACACCGCCTGGCTCAAGCCCGCGTCCTTTCCGGTCGGCGCCAGGATTAGCAATCGCAGTTCCATTTCGGCCCCGTCGCTGTCCGTCATGGCTGTTCTTTCTTGATCAGCGGTTCGGCCAGGCCTTCGTACACGGGGACGCCGGTGAGCACGCCGCGGAACTCTCGCAGCGGTTCGCCGACGCGGATCCCTCCATTCTGCAGGCAGAACTCGCGAATAGTCCGTTCGTGCTCGCCACCGCGCTTTTTGATGATCGACAGCGCTTGCCGCACTTCGCCGCGGGCCTCGAAGTAGCGCAGCAGAATAATTGCATCGGCCAGATAGCTTGCGTCGACGGGCGACGTCATCTGGCTGCCGATCAACCCATGCTGGGCGCCGATCAGCAACGCCGCGACTCCCATCTGGTTCAAGTAGCTAAGAAGTTCATGGAGTTGAATGGTCAGGAATTGCTCGCCGGGCATGGCATTGAGGTAACCGTTCAAACTGTCGATGACAATGATCGAAGCATGCTTCTTCTCCACCGCCTGACGAATGGCGTGGGCCAATTCACCCGGGCAAAGCTCGGCAGGGTCAACTTGTTGGACGGCGATGTGGCCTGAGTCGATGTACTTCTCCAGATTGATTCCCAGGTTCGCCGCCCGCGTTACCAGAGTATGGATGCTCTCGTCGAAAATGAACATTGCCGCATGCTGGCCGGCCTCGGCCGCTGCGGAGACGAACTGGGCCGCAAGAGACGACTTGCCTGTCCCTGGCGGCCCGGCAATCAAGGCACTGGTGCCTTGCTCGATGCCGCCGCCCAGCAGCGTATCTAATTCCGCGATTCCACTGCTGATTCTGGTGCGTTTGCCGCCCCGGCGATGTTCGGCCGCAACCAAACGCGGAAAAACATCGAGTCCGCCACGGCGAAGGGCGTAATCGTGATAGCCGCCGCGAAATTGTGCGCCGCGATACTTGATCACCCGCATGCGGCGTCGCTCGGCACCGTATTCCGGGTTCAAATGTTCGAGCGAGATTACGCCGTGCGCAATGCTTTGGATCTGCAGGTCGTAATTCGGTTCAGTCAGATCGTCCAGGAAGATGATCGTACACTGCCGACCGGCAAAATATTGCTTCAGTGCCAGGATTTGCCGCCGATATCGGAGCGGGCTGTCGGCCAAGAGCCGCAATTCGGAGAGCGAATCGACGACCACGCGAGTCGGCCTGATCAGTTCGACTTTCGCCAAGATCGTCTTGGTCATTTCATTCATTTCGACTTCCGACGGGTAGAACATCGTGTTCTGCTGCTCGCCGTCGAGAAGCGCTTCGGAAGGAACCAACTCTTGAATATTCACTCCCTCCAACGACCAGCCGTGCGACGCAGCCACGGTCTGCAACTCTTCGGCGGTTTCCGAGAGTGTCACGTACAGTACTGGTTCGCCACGGCGCACCCCTTCGATCAGGAATTGCAACGCCAAGGTGGTTTTGCCGGCGCCGGGAATGCCTTCCACAAGGTACAGCCGATGAGGCGTCAGCCCGCCGCCGAGAATATCGTCCAGGCCTTCGACGCCGGTCTGGATTCGCGGCGACCCGTTTTCCAAGAAAGCTTCGGTAACGTTGGTCATGGAATGAACACCTTGTTCAATACGCGTCCAATTTGGATTCTTCTAGTCCTGTGCCAATATGCATTCGTGAGGTCAGTAGGGCACGCCCCGTATTATGACGAATACAAGCTAGGTATTCGGCGCGATCCGCAGAGGCTCCAAAGTGCCGATCGAGACACCGTGGAGTGGCTTTCGCAAAATCTGCGCCGAATGTGGTCGCTCGTCAACCACTCGGCCAAATTGAGAGGGGGCTCGCCCTTAGAGAGGGCAAGCGAGGGGCCAGGAAGCCGCCCTTGCTCAGCCTAAATCGCCGCGGCGATGCTGTTCCTTGTGGCGCCGCAAGGCTTTGCGATCAGCCTTGCTGGGCTTGCGATCTTCCACCGGTTCTTCGGCGTCGTCAATGCGATGCTTGACCCGCCGGTTACGGTTGTCGCGCTGGTCGATTTCTTCTTCGTAGTAATCGTCTTCGTCGTCCTCGCGCGCGCGGCGCGGCTGGCCGGCGCGGCCGACTTGGCCACCGGTTCGAGATCGTGCCGCCGGCCCGAAGGTGGCTCTGCGGGAGATTCAGACGCTGCCTTCGCGGCGCCCTTCTTGAGCTCTTCCTTCTTCTCGGGCTTCTTGGCGACAGGCTTGGCCGGCAATTGGCCTTCGGCATCGAGAATGACGTGCCGCGCGTACAGAACCAGCGATAGCACGAGCAGCAGATTGCCGACCATCTCGCAACCTTCTTCCAGCATCACGCCCCGCAGCCCGCTTTGGGGCATGATCCATTGAAGCTGAGTGATGATGGCCGCAGCAAACGATAGCCCGACGCCGAACATCGCCGCCAGCGCGGCGCGACACTCGCGCATGTCGAGGACGACGCGGATGCCGATGGCTCCCAGCACGACCAGGTAAGCGCCGATCCACCAGATCGAGCCGTCGCCGAAGACGCGGCGGCCGGTGACGGCGGTCATCATCTCCTTGAAGCCTTCGTGCAGGCTGCCCCCTTCATCGATGCTCATCAGAAACCACAGGCCCGCGGCCCAGAGCCAGATGCGATATTGGGCGTGGTAATCGTCTTGCCGATGACGGCGGACGTAATAAATCACGAGCGAGACCATGCCCGCTACGGACAAGGTGGCCGAAGAAAACCACATCGCCAGGCTCCCCTCGCCGTCGAGGTCGAAGGCGGCGATTCGGCCGTCGTGGGTCATGGCCGCCAAGCGCGGCATCCAGGCATACAAGCCCTCGAGCCCTGCAACCACGGCCAGGCCGCCCAGGAAGAGCAGGGCCACGGTGGAATACTTTTTCGGGATCAGGTCCGTCAAACGGGGTTGGCGGTCCATGAATGCCCCGTCTCCGTAACTATGCGATGGCGACTTCAAACGATGCGTCCCTTTCGAATTCGTTCCGCGGGCTGCTTCCGTCCGCTGGGCAGGACCGGCCATCGGTGCCGCTGGGCCCCCGCTGGTTTCGCCGCTCAGCAACCGGCGCCGCCGGTCGTCGTGTTGGCCGCTACGAAGAAACTGCATGGTGGAGGACGCGAATCATAGCGTCCGGGCGGATTTGGCGCAAGGCGGGCTTTTGTCGCGATCGACGCGCTGTAGAAGCCATCCTTGGCTGTTGGTGACTGGGATCCTCTTCTGTTCGAGTTCGGCATTCCGACGCTGCCAACTCGACTCGCGGCGGCAGCAATCTGCGGCCAATTTTGCTCCTCCACTCCGCGATACAAGGTACGATCGCCAGGAACTGACCGTTCTACCCAGCTTGTGCAGGCAATGCGTCTCGGATCGCCCAACGGGCGCCCGCGAGCATGGGGATGACTGCTAGCACGCCTTGCCCGACTGCTTAAGCCGCATTGACGCTATCGCTTGCCGCGGCTACCTTGCTCGATCGCAATGGGCGACCTATCCGTCGCCCGTGGAGCACCTTGGATTCGCGCAGTTTGCTAGCCCTTGTCCATGACCATTCTCACCACGCCAGCACCGTCCACAGCGCGGAATGCCGCGACTCCACGCCTGGGCTGGCTCGGCGATTCGAACAAGTCTCGGCCCCAGCCTCAGGCCTCGCGCGCGAAGCTTCCCCAGGGGCGTCCCGGCTTCTCTGCCAGGACGATCGTCTGCGCGGCGCTGCTGGTAGTTTTCTCGGCGGCCGTTCAAGCCTGGACGATTTCGCATGCTGCGGTGCCGGCACTCGACTCGGTCTCGTTCGTATCGCTGGCTCAGCGATTCGATCGCGATGGTTGGCTGGCGACGCTCGCCCTCGACCCCTCGCCGCCGCTGTTTCCGATGCTCGTCAACCGGGTGCATGCGCTGCTCGCAGCACTCGGCTTCATCGCTCCGCAGAATTGGGGCTCATCCGCGCAAGTGGCTTCGGCGCTCGGTCTGGTGCTGGCGGCTCCGCTGGCCTATGGGCTGTTTCGCTACTGCGTTGGGAGTTGGGCCGCCATGGCGGGCGGGCTGTTCTTCTGCGTCATCACCGTCGTGGCTCGTTCGGGCGGCGACGGCCTCAGCGACGGCACGCAGTTGGCATGTTTGCTGGCCAGCTTGGGATGTACGGCCCGGTATCTCGCCGGCCTCGCCGGGCGACCCGAGGGACGCCCCACCTGGCTCTTGGCGGCCGGAGCGCTCGTCGGGCTGGGGCTGTTGTGCCGGTCGGAAGCGGCCATCGTCCTGCCGGCCGTAGTTGCCGCGCTGCTCGTCGAATGCCTGCTGATGCGATCCTTGAATCGAACAGGTCTGGTGCTGGGCGTCCTGGCGTTGGCATTGGGTTTGGCGATCGTCGTCGGCCCGTACCTGGCGGTTGCCGGAGCGTACAGCCCTGCCGCGGCCATCGAGCGGCTCGTCGGCCGTCGCGGGCCGGGCGATATGACACCGCTGAACGCTACCGCCGCCGAAGCGGCGCGGGTTGCGGCGATCTCGAACAAGCCGGCCTGGCAGTTGCCCGGTGGTCGACCGATGGTTTTTGGTCGCAAGGATTTCAGCAGCAGCACTCGGTTTCATGGGATGGGGAGCGCGGCCTTCGAGTTGCTGCGAGAACTGGCTCAGTCGTTGCACTATGGTCTCGGCCTGCTGGCCTTGTACGGGCTGTGGGCGACGCGTGCCGTCATCATTCGGCCCATCGATCGGCTGCTCACGATTCTGTATCTGCTGTACGTCGCGGCTGCATTCTACGTGTCTTGGCAAAGCGGCTACCTGGCAGGCCGGCACTTGCTACCGATCGTGGCGATCGCATTGCCTTGGGCCGCATTGGGAGTTTGGGAATTGGACCGTCGGGCGACGCAGTTCATCGAGCGTCGTCTGCCGGGGATACGATTGCCGGCGAATCGGACGGCTGCGATCGTCGCCGGCGTCTTGGTTGGGCTGCTGGTGGTTGGCTGCCTGGTTCCGACGCTGGCCCCCTTGCACGCCAGTCGCGCAGGGCACCAGCAGGCCATGGCCTGGTTGAATTCATCGCAGGCCCGCGCCGGGGCGGTGCTCGACAGCATGGGTTTGACCGCTTTGTACTCGGGCCGCACGACCTATCGTTATCACGCCGCGGCTGCGGCCCTGACCGACCCGAACCTGGCTTACATCGTCATCGAGCAATCCGAGCTGGCCGCCAAGAGCGAGCGCGGGGCGACCATGCGCGCGATGCTGGCTCAATGGGCCGGCCTCGCTGCGACTTTTGCACCGGCCGAGCCCAAAGCCAAAGATCGAACCGTGCTGGTTTACAATTGGCAGGGCGACCGCTTCGCTCAATTCCTGGGAGAGAATCATGCGCGCTAATGTGCGGGCATTTGTCGAACTGGCCGCCAAGAGCTGGCCGTTGCGCGGCCCGGTCTACGAGTTCGGCTCGTACCTGGTCGAAGGCCAGCAAGGCTTGGGCGACTTGCGGCAGGTCTTTCGCGGCGAACGCTACGTCGGCTGCGACATGCGGCCGGGTCCGGGCGTCGACCGGATCGAAGACCTGGCGCGATTGAAGCTGGCCAGCGATTCGGCGCACACCATCATTTGCGTCGACACGTTGGAGCACGTTTTCGAAGTCCGCCGAGCGGTCGAAGAAATGCTGCGCGTGCTGGCTCCGGGCGGCATGATCCTGCTGGCCGCACCGCTGGACTTCTACGTCCACGACTATCCCAGCGATTACTGGCGGCTGACGCCGAGTTGCATGACGCGACTGTTGTCGGGGATGGAAGGCATGGTCATCGGCTGGCAGGGAGTCGAGAACTATCCGCACACAGTCTTCGGCATTGGCTGCAAGGGCCCGCTCGATCCGTCCTTTGCCGCCGGCAGCGGGCCCTTCATTGAAGGCATGCAGGCCTGGCTCGCCGAGGCCGAACGATCGATTCCCTGGCAGCGCAAGCTGAAACGCTGGACAATCGGCCGGCTACGCAGCAAGGGGGAACGCCGTCGCCAGCGTGACTTTCATCAGGCGCAGTTCGCCGTACACTTGCCGCACTCCAGGGATTGGAAGCCGCACCTGATCATGAACCCGCATGCGACGCATAGCAGGTAGCGGGCGGCAGGCAGTTGAATTGATCGCGGCGTATCTCACGCCGTCGTATGAAGACCGCCAGGCCGCCACGGAATAATTCTTCGTACTGCCCGCTGCCCGCTTCTCCCCAACGCCCGCTTCTCTAGAACTTCGGGCTAGGCTGATTGATCCACTCAGTCACCGTCCGCGGCGGCGGCGGCTGCGTGGGTTTGAACAGCGAACTGAAGAACGACGGTTTGGCGTCTTTGCTCGGACGCGCCGTCGAACTGGGCGGCTTGTTGCTCCATTGGCTGGCCGGTGGAGTGGCGAGCTTGGTGCGCAATGGTTTCAAGGTGAGCATGTCGACGGCGCCGGACATGGCCTTCTTAGCCCCGCCCGATTGTGAAGCCGCCGAAGGCGTGGAACGCCATTGGCTGGAAACAGGTGACGAGATCTTCCGGCCGTTGATGAGCGTGGTGCGTGTCGTCAACACGTTCTTGGTGGGCGTTTTGCTGTCTTTGGCGAACGGGTTCCAACCCCAGCCTACGGCCGTGCGGTCCGGGACTGCCAACGACAACAACAACGCGAAGGCCAGCCAACGAAGCAAGGTCTTCACTGCAGGGACTCCTTGCAAACCAGTGTCCTTTCACCTGCCGCGGAGTGGAAAAATGCCAGACTTCGCAGCGATGATTTCGCTTGAGACTTTGGGGGGGCGGAGTGTCGCAAAATTGGCCCGGCCTGTCCAGGCCGGCTCAAAGCGCCGGCCGCACGCCAGCCCAGGGTGGCCAGTAGCCACCCGGCGACGGAGCCGAACTTGCCTGCCCCCGACCGAACCGGGGCCCAGATTGAATTGTCTGAACCTGCCCCGTGTCGTAGCATAGTGCTGGCCTGATGGGGGTTATCGCTCGCCGTCGAGGGCCTGACGGGTTCGCCAGTCGAGCGAACGGGAGTATTGCCAGCAAACGGGACGAGCCGCTACGGGCGTTGTGACCTCGGGGGTGTGCATGCACGAACGATTTGGATTCATCGGCGCCGGCCGCATGGCCACGGCTCTGGGCCAGGGTTTTATCCGGGCCGGCCTGGCGACCGGTGCGCAAATCGTCGGCAGCGACCCGCTGGCCGCCGCGGCCGAGCAATTCGCCCGTGCGACGGGTGGCCGCATCGCGGCCGACAATCGCCGCCTGGCCGCCGACAGCAGCGTCGTGTTCCTGGCCGTGAAGCCGCAACAAATGGCCGCGGCATTGGCCGACCTGCGCGGCGCTGTCGGCCCCTCGCACCTGGTGATTTCGATCGCGGCAGGCGTCACGTTGGCCAGCCTGTCGACGGCGCTAGGGCCGGGCCCGCGGTTGGTGCGCGTAATGCCCAATACGCCCTGTCTAGTCGGGCAGGGGGCCAGCGGCTATTGCCTCGGCCCGGGCTCTACCGCGGAAGACGCCGCGCTGGTCGGTCGATTGCTCGAGGCGGTTGGTCGTGCGTACCAGGTCGAAGAAAAGTTGCTGGACGCCGTGACGGGGCTGTCGGGTTCGGGCCCGGCGTTCGTCTTCATGATCATCGAAGCCCTGGCCGATGGCGGAGTTCGCATGGGTTTGCCCCGCGCTACGGCCCAGGCCTTGGCCGCTCAAACCGTGCTGGGCTCGGCCCAGATGGTGCTATCGACCGGCGATCATCCGGCGGTCTTGAAGGATCAGGTGGCCAGCCCTGGCGGAACGACCATTGCCGGCATCAAGGCTTTGGAATCGGGCGGGCTGCGGGCCGTGTTGATCGCCGCCGTCGAAGCTGCCACGTTGCGGCTCGGCCGAGTTAGGAAAAGCCAGTTAAATCGTCTTTGATAAGGATCTGTCTTCGATCATGTCTGTTTTCTTCCTTGTCGACGACAAGCACGTGCCGCTGTATCGCGTGATGTGGGTGGCTGCGACGCCGCATTTCTGCGGTGCCGACGATTGCGAGCGCGAGGGCTTCTACGAAATCCGCCTCGAACAGGGCGAGGCCGTCTGGGCCAACCAGATTGAACGCGACGGCATGCTGGCAGCCCTGGACTCTTGGGCCAATGGGGCCGAACCGCCTCCCGGCGATGAAAACGAGAACTGGAACTGAATGCACCCTTGAACATAGTTGCCGCGAGGGAAACCGTATGATGTCCGAAGAAGATTTCCGCTGGCGGGAAACTTATTTCGTCTACTTCGATTCGCACCGCCGGCCCAAGCTGGACGAAGTCCGCGAGCTGGTAGCCGGTTTGCGAGGCCATTTCCAGGTCGCCGACGGCGAGGCCGACGACGACGGGCGGATCGAATCGCTGACCATCCATTCGCCGCAAGATTATGCCGCCCTGGAAATCGACTACCTTGCGGGCGACGAAGTTTCTGCCGAGGGGCAGACGCTGGCCTCCGACTTGAAGCCGGGCGAGGGCGTCGACCGCACGAAGCTGGCGCGGCTGAGCAAGTTCGATGCCCGTTTCGACCTGATGCACTTCGAAGCCGTGCCCGACGACGATCCGGACGACCCTGACGAAATGTTCGACCCCGGCGCTCTGCTGACCGTGTTCGAAGCTCTCACGCATTTAACCGAAGGCGTGGGCGTCGACCCTCAGGCCGGCATTCTGTACTAAACGAATACAAGTTTCACTGCCTACTGACCTCCATCTGTCGCACGCTACTTTCTCATGCTTTCCAAAGACATCAAAACCGGCATGATTCTCAACTACAACGGTGCGCCGTGCGTGATCGAAACGATCAACGTGCAAAGCCCTTCGGCTCGCGGCGCGGCGACGTACTACAAGTATCGGGCTCGCAACCTGATCACCAAGCAAAAGATCGACATCACGCTCAAAGGAGGCGAATCGCTCCCTGAGGCCGACTTTGAAAAGCGCGACGTCAAGTTCATGTACTCCGACGCCACGCACATGCACTTCCTCGATCAGGCCGATTACAACCAGTACTCGATTCCGCTGGAAGATCTGGTCGAAGAGCGCAAGTTTCTCACCGCGGAATTGGAAGGCGTGCTGGCCCTGATCTACAACGGCGAGTGCGTCGGCATTCAGGTGCCGGCGACCGTGTCGTTGCGCGTCACCCAGTGCGATCCGGGCGTAAAGGGCAACTCGGCCACCGGCCGCACCAAGCCGGCCACGCTCGAAACAGGCTTCGTCGTCCAGGTGCCCGAATACCTGTCCGAAGGCGAGATCGTCAAAGTCGACACCCGCAACGGCGAATACCTGTCGCGGGCATAACGAGCCAATGGCTCGTCCCCGAGGCCGACGCCAGGCATCCTGTCTAACCAAGGTAGCCCACGTGAATTCGCCATCGCTGCCGCGACGCTGTTTCTTGCAGCCACGGTGGTTTCGCCGCCGGCGCCGTTGGCTGTTGCCCCCTGGGCTCGAGGGACGCATGCCGCCGAAACCGCCAGCGCATCCGCCGGACAAAATCATTCCCGGCAAAGCCATTGTTCCTTTTCAGCGGATGCGTCGCCCCTGGGGCGAACTTATCAGCCTCGACCTGTCGACCCGCACGGGCAAGTTTCGCCAGGAGAGCAACGATGAGGTGATCCGTTTCAAGGTTCTGCCTTACGCCGAGTTGTACCACCACGCCGCCTGGGCCGATTTGCAGGATTTCAGCGTCGGCGATCGGGCCATCTTCCGTCTGCACGAAGACGAGGCGGGCCATTGGACCTGGCTGACCTACATTCAGGATGAAATGAACTTCCTCTTCGGACACAAGGAATACTACTACGTCGATCGAGTCGACACCGCATCCGGAAAGATCGAAGTCACGGACGCCAACGCCGACAAATCGTTCGTGCGCACGAAAGGCATTGGCTGGAAACGGAGGGCCAGACGCGCTACTGGCGCCAGGGACAGCCAGCCCGATTCGCGGACGTGCGCGTTGGTGACAAGCTGCGAACCAAGACCCACGGGCGCGGTAAGGGAGCCGCGCGGATCTGTTCGGACGTTTTCCTTGATGACGAAAGCCTGCTCAAGTTCCAGGCCGAGCAGCAGGCCGTCCATGCCCGGCGGATAGCCGAAGAGGGGCTTCCCGGCTATGTCGACCTGCAGCCAGGGGCGCGACTTGCAGTTGACGCTCTTCCGGGAAACGCAGCCGGTGATTGGCAAAGCTCAAAGTTGGGCAGCAGGCACGCGTTGCGCCCGCGGGCGTCGATCGCCGCCCGAGCGGTCCGCGGCGTCAGCGGAAAAGTGACGGGCATCAAGCCTGTCTCCGGCGCCTGACCCAGGTTACACTGCTGTTGGATACCGCCAGCGACGCCCCCGGCGCCGCCGGACTTGGTGAGACTTTGGGCGGGAATCATAAGACCGGCCACCGCCGCGTAAACGCTAGCTTGACTTCGCCATCCAGGACGAATATCCTGTCGACAATCGACACGGTTTCGCGCCGTAGAAGGAACCTTCCATGCTGCGCCTGCTCGGCTCAAAACGCACGTTGTGCGACGGGCTCTCGCGGCGCGATTGGCTGCAGATCGGTCGCTGGGCTTTCTTGGCCTGTCGCTGGAAGATGCCCTGCGGCTGCAAGCCTGGGCGGCGGAAGAACCGCAGCCGCAGACGCGAGCCAAGACCTTCGGCCGCGCGAAGAGTTGCATCCTGCTCTTGCCGTACGGGTCGCCTTCGCAGCAGGAAACGTTCGACCCCAAGCCCGACGGCGCCGCTGGAAATTCGCGGCCAGTTCGCCAGCATCGACAGTGCCCTGGCGGGCGTCCAAGTCGGCGAGCATCTGCCCGCGCACCGCGAAGATTGTCGATCGGCTGACGGTCGTGCGATCGATGACCCATCCGTACCCGGTGCATAGCCTGGCCTATGTCACCAGCGGCATTCCGGATTACAGCCCGGCACTGGAGACCCGGCCGCAGGATCCCAAGCTTTGGCCGTACATTGGGTCGGTGGTCGACTACGTGCTGCGAAACCGGCCCGGCTTTCGCGATCCGGCCACGCCGCAGAACATGGCGCTGCCGTGGAAGATGAACTCGCGCGGCGGGCCGCAGGCTTCGCTGGTGCAAACCGGCCCCTACGCGGCGTTCCTGGGGCCGGCGTACGATCCGGTGCTGACCGATTTCGACGGCCAGGCCAATCGGCACGTGACCAAGATCGCCATGGGCGGGCGTCGAACATTCGATCGACGATCCGTACTCGGGCGTCGACGCGAACTGCCGCTTCCGCATCGCCGGCTGCGAATTGCCCCCGGAGTTGACGCTCGACCGCTTTGACCGCCGCCGTGCGCTGCTGGTGCAACTCGACCAGGCCCGTCGCGAACTGGAAACGAATCCCTCGACGCAAACGTTCGACCGTTACCGGCAGATGGCCTACGCGACCATCACGTCGCACACGCTCAGCACGGCGCTCGACGTGCGGCAGGAACCGCATCCGCTGCGCGAAGATTACGGGCTGACGCTGTTTGGCCAGTCGTGCCTGGCGGCGCGGCGGCTGGTGGAAACCGGCGGCAAGTTCGTTACGGTATTCTGGGATGAATACGGCTTTTTGAACACCGATTGGGATACGCACTGGGAAAACTTCCCGCGGCTCAAAGACCGGCTGCTGCCGGCCTTCGATCGGGCCTACTCGGGCCTGATTCGCGATCTCGACGCCCGCGGCCTGTTGGACGAAACGCTGGTGGTCTGGATGAGCGAACACGGCCGCTCGCCGCGGATTGCCAATGTCGCCGGCGGCGGGCGAGATCACTGGTCGCGGGCGTATTCGATCGTACTGGCCGGAGCCGGCATCGCCCGCGGCCGGGTGGTGGGCCGCAGCGATCGGCTGGGCTCCGACGTCGCCGAGACGCCCGATTTCGCCCAAGGATATCCTGGCGACGATCCTGCACCTGTTGGGCATCGATCCCGAATCGACGATTCCCGATCGACTAGGCCGGCCGATGCCGATGGCCGGCAGCGGCGTCGTGCGTCATGAACTGTTCGGTTAAGCAGCGACCGCCTAAACCGTCGGCCCGCTCAATCGCGCACGTCCATGATCTTCGGATCCCACGTGTCGATCATCGCCAGCGACGCTCCCGGCTGGGTAGGCAGTTGATACTTCCCGGCCGAGATCTTCGCCGGAAATGCGAAATGCTCGTTGACGTGGGGAATGTGCTCCAACGGGCAGGCCTCCATCCCCAGTGCGATGGCTTGCCAGGCCACCAGGTGCTGGTGCATGTGCCCCATATCGCCGCCGCCGTGCGGAGCGACCGGCAGTCCAGCCTTCTTGGCCATCAGCACCACGCCCAGATATTCCGGCAATCCGCCCAATCGCACGACGTCGGCTTGCACGAAATGGATGCCGCGGGCCTGAATCAGATTCTTGAACAGCACGGCGTTGGAAACGCATTCGCCGCTGGCCAGCCCCAACGGCGCCACGTCCCGGGCGATTTGCTGGTAGCCCAGGATATCGTCGGGATGCGTCGGCTCTTCGAACCAGTACAGATTGGCTTCGTGCAACGCGCGGCCAGTGCGAATTGCCTCGTCGATCGAGAACCGCTGATTGGCGTCGATCATGACTCTGCACATCCGGCCCGACCGCCTCGCGCACGGCCATCACGCGGCGCACGTCGTCTTCGAGATTCGGCGAGCCGACCTTCAGCTTCAAGGCTCGAAAGCCGGCATCGACCGCCGCGCGGCACTTGCCCAGCACGCTATCGAGGTCGTAGCCCAGCCAGCCGACCGACGTGTTGTAGGCCGGATAGCCTGGGTGAGCAGTTCGTGCGTGCTGCCAGTTCGTCGATCGGCCGGCGGACAGCAGACTCCAGGGCTTCGGCCGGCGAGACCATGTCCGTCAGATAGGCCAGGTCGGTCCAGGCCAGCAGTTGCTCGGGCGTCATCTCCAGCATCAACCGCCACAGCGGCTTTCGTGGACGGTCGCCCACAGGTCGACCAGAGCCGCGGAAATCGAGGCCAGCGCCAAATGCACGGCCCCCTTGTGCGGGCCGATCCAGCGCAACTGCGATTCGTCGGCCAGCGAGCGCCAGAACTCGGCGAAGCGGGGCATGATCTCGTCCAGATCACGGCCCACAATGAGCGGGGCGTAGGCCTCGATGGCTCGCACCACGACTTCGTTGCCGCGGCCCAAGGTGAATGTCAGGCCGGTGCCACGGCGGCCATCGGCCAGTTCCAGCAGCGTCACGGCATGCGAATAGGCCGGATCGGGATGCATGGAGTCGGAGCCGGCCGCTTCGGGCAGTTCGTAGCGGCGGTCGATCGCTCGCAGGCGTTTGAATCTGCAAAGCCATGCGAGAGGTTCCGAACTCACTAAGGGCAGGAAGCACAGGACTGGATCGCCTGTCGCCGTTATTTGTCGATTGTCGACAGAATTCTAATCTTCCGTGAATCGCGATCTGCAAGCGGCGGTAAGAGTTTATGGAAATCGCTACTTTGCCGACGGACTGTTGAGTCTGGATCGCTAAGCGGTTAGCATAACTGAGGCTCGCCCCTGGATGTGTCTTCCTGCTCTCAGGCCGCACGGCGTTCCCTATGCCACCTGACACTCAAGCAGCACGCCTATAAGCTGATCCGCAAGCGGCTGTTGGCCGGCGAGCATTCCGCCGGGCGGACGGTTATCGGACGATGCTCTGGCCAAAGAGTTGGGCATCAGCCGCAGTCCGGTCCGCGAAGCCATCACGCCAATTGACCAGCGAAGGGCTGGTCGAATACCGGCCGCGCTCCGGCGCGTATGTGCGGGTGCCGGAGCCGCGCGAAGTAGAAGAGTGGTATGAAACGCGTGCCGCGCTTGAAGGCTGCGCCGCGATGCGTGCCGCCGTGCGAATTACCGACGCAGCAATTGGCCGAGTTGCGGCGATTGCTCGACGAAATGCTCGACCTGATCAAGGCCTGCCGCCAGCAGCCTGGAAAGGTCGCCGACACGCAGCTACGCGAGCGCTTCCTGGATCTTGATCTGACGTTTCACATGTTGATCCTGCGTGCCTCGGGCAATCGCTGGATGCTGAAGCTCGTGGAAGATTGCCGGCTGATGACCACGGTCTTCGGCCATCGTGCATATCGAGCACGATCTGCGGTTGTTGAGCCGCACGCATCTGGGGCACGCCCGAATTCTTCGCGCGCTGGCCAAGCGCGATTCACAGCAAGCGCGTCGGGCCATGGAAGCCCACATCCATGCCGCCCAGCAGGCAGTTTTGGCGGGCTACGCGAAGGTGCGAGCCGGGAGTGATGAGTGCCGACAGGGCCTTCATTCCGCTCGATTCGCCCGGTTTACGCTGCTCCCAGACCTTTCGCTTGGCCTTCAATAGCCGGCTGGTATAAGCGTCATCTTCGCTGGGCTGCATTGGGAGTAAGCGTCGCCGCGGATCGGTGGTGTATCGGGGGCGTCGTTAATCCGGCGCCGAATCGGCGAGTTCGGACAATCCAGTTTCTGGCTCGCCGGTTGCGGAGGTTCGAAGCGCGCTTCGGCCCGTTTTGCCGCCAGCGATTCGGCCACTTCGGTCTTCCGACTCCGCAAACGGTCGATATAGGTCGTCGACGCCGGGGCTTGCCGGCGGCGCAGCAGCAGGCCCTTCGCGCGCGCCGTCAACTTCGGCACCCAGTCGAACGACGGCGCACGCGGCGCGTCATCACGTCGCCGAAGAAGACCAGCCCCGCCAGCCACAGCATTTGCGGCCAGGCGTCGCTGGTGCGCGTGGCACTGACGAAATTATGGCGAAAGGTGTCGACCGCCAGCAGTTGTTCCAGATCGTCATGCGCCGACGGATCACGAACCACGGTCCCGGCCGGGCCCGACCGAGTCGGCAACGCCGCCAGCCGCTCGAGTAGGCGTTGTGTTCGTGCCGCGGTCGCGAACTCGGGCGAATAGGGAACGTTCACCGCCGTGCGCAGCGACGGTTCGGCCGCCGCCTGGATTCAACACCAGGAAATAGCTGCCGGTGTCTTTGGCCTCGAAGTTCCCGACGTAACGCCCCGGCGCCGTCTGACGCAATTGCAACGAACGAGCATCGAGCTTGGGGCCGACGACGGTGCCCCCCAGATCGAGAAAATTGAGAAACTCGTGCTCCTGGTCCAAGGCCGTGACCACGACGCGAACCTGCCCTTCGGACTGGTTTCGCTGGCCACGGTGAAATTGACCGCCTCGCCGGCCGGCCGCATCGACCACGCGCACCACCTGGTTGAAGAACTTTTCGTAGTTCGCCCAGTCGGCCCAACTCTTGGCCCAGCGGCCTCCGTCGTCGGTCGTCAGGGCCACGGTGCGGCCCAGGCCGTAAGTCCAACTCGCCAGGATCGTGGCGTTTTCAGGCTTCGTTGGGTACCGGTGAAGTGATCGCCACTTCGACCAGTGGATTGGCTTTGACCGTGGTCATTACGAAACCCGGTGAGCGGCGGCAACGGGTCGGAAATGCCGCTGAGCATGAAGTCGAACCCGCTCACGCTTAGGTCGAAATCCATTGGCGTCTTCATACACCAGCGGGCGGGCGACGCGGCGGGCCTCTTTCATGAAAATACGCGGAATGGCCCGCGGATCGCGAACCAGGTAATATTTGCCTCCGCCCGCCTGGGCGATGCTTTCCAGCAGCGGCACGGCCGCATCGTCACCGATGGCCACGCTGGTCGTGGTAATGCCCAGCCGGTTGCATCTGGCCGGCCATCTGAGTGTAATTTGAACCCGCGGTCATGCCGTCGGTGAGCACGATCATGTGCTTGAGCGCAGCGTCGCGCCGCTTGCAAAACGCCGGTAGCCTTCGGCCATCGCCGGCTGCATGTCGGTGCCGCCGCCGGCGGCGATGCGGCCGATTCGATGAGCGATCCAATCGCGGGCTTCGAGCCGTTGCAGCGGGACGATCACGTGCGGCTCGGAATCGAAGGTGATCACGCCCACCTGGTCGCGATTGCCCAGTACTTGCAGCGCGGCTTTGGCGGCCGCCTTGCTCAATTCGATCTTCTGCCCCGCCATCGAGCCCGAACTATCGAGCACCAGCATCAACGCCCCGGATGGCGCGACCTTGATGCTATCGATTTCGAAATTGACGGGCAGGGCCGTTTCGACTTCGGTGTTGTTCCATCCGCCGGCACCGAAGCTGTTCGCGCCGCCGAGCATGACCAGCCCGCAGCCCATGTCGTGCGTATTGCGAACCAGCAACGAGATTTGCAGCGTCGGTGAAATGCTCGCGCGGCACGTTGGCCAACAACACGGTATCGAACGATTGCAATTCGGCCAGCGACGCAAACGGCTGATCGCTGGAACGCACGCGAACTTCCAGGTTGGCCGATCGCAATCTTCTCGACCAGCAGGTCATGCTCGCCGCGATGGTCCTGGTCTTCGATGAGCAGCACCTGGCCACTGCCGCGGACTTGGGTGTGGGCTGTGGCGCGATTGTTTTGCGGCAGCCGTCCTGGGCCGGATCGTCGGGCACGAAGCGGGCCTCGTAGCTGTAGAAATCCGGCTGGTCGATCTGCTCGCGGAGCGTGAACACGCGGCGGCCCGGCGGCAGTTCGATCGGCTGATCGCTCAGAATGACCGGCTGATCGTCGGTTCGCCGGCTGAGGATCAACCGGCCTCGGATCGGCGCGGCAGCTTCGTCGTCGGCCGTGGCATGCCTGAGCACCACCCGCAGATCGAAAGGCAAGCCGCGTTTGACGTCGGCCGGCAGGGCCAGCTTGTCGACGGCCACTTCGCTCGAAGTCTGATAGGTGATCGGCACGACGTCGATGCCGATGCCGCTGTCGACGGCCAACTGAGCCTGGGCCAGCACGTCGCCCAGGTTTTCGTTGCCGTCGCTGACGATGACGATTCGCTTGGCGCAATCGGCCGGAAATGCGGCCTGCGCCAGCTTCACGCCATCGGCCAGGTTCGTGTATTCGGGGTCGAGCAGGCTTTCGATTTGCGTGGCAAGTGCTGGATCGGCTTCCAGCGGCGGCGATTCGACCAGCGCTTCGCGGCCAAAGACGATTACGCCGGCGCGATCGTCGCCCCTTGCGATGCCGCCTGACGGCGGCGTTCACATACTCGATCATCGCCGCGCGCGCGGGGCCGGAATGCTGAGCGACTGGTCGAGCAGGTAGAAGACCGTCAACCGCCGGCTGGTCTGCACCCACTGGATCTCGGCCACTCCCAGCACCAGCAACACCACGACCGCCGTGCGAAGAACCAAGGCCGCGTAGCGCCGCAACGGCCCCAGCGCCGCCAGGCTCTTGCGCCCGACGATCCACACCACCGGCACCAGGACCAGCAGCAGCAGGTATGCGGGACGATCAAAAGTGATAGGGCCGAAGGTCACGGGAAGTGATGACCGCTAAGTGATGAGTGCCCGTCACTTATCATTTATCACTTATCGTTTAGCACTTCGCTAGTGCTGTAGCTTCTTGTACCGAATCCGGTGGGGCTGGTCGGCGTCGATGCCCAGGCGTTCGCGACGCTGGGCGTGGTAGGTCTCGAAGTTGCGGCCCGCAATCCGATCCTGAGACGAGGACCTGACCACCATGCCCCTCCACAAGCACGTGTCGATCCGTGACGAGCTGCTCGACTCGGTCTACGCCGGCAAGGACCTCCTCACCCCGTCCTGCCGTCCAACAAGTTCCCCTCCGCCGAGATGCGGCCGACGACGCCTACCAGGCCATCTCCGACGAATTCCTGCTGGACGGCAACGCCCGCCAGACTTGGCCACGTTCTGCCAGACCTGGGAGGAGGACGAGATCCACAAGTTGATGGACCTGTCGATCAACAAGAACATGATTGACAAAGACGAGATCCCCAGACGGCCGAGATCGAGCGCCCGGTGCGTCAGACGCCGGGCGACCTGCGGAACGCCCCCGAAGGCGGCGAAGCCCGTCGGATGCTCGGCCATCGGGTCGTCGGAGGCCTGCATGCTCGGGGGAATGGCGGCCAAGTGGCGCTGGCGGGCCAGCGGGAGGCGGAGGGCAAACCCACGGACAAGCCCAACATGGTGTGCGGCCCGGTCCAGGTGGTCTGGCACAAGTTCGCCAAGTACTGGGACATCGAGATGCGTGTGGCCTTGGACTTCGTCGCCACCCGGATTACATCATCCCTCCGGAGTTCTAGATCATCACTCTCTCCTGAGAAATCGAGACTACACACCTCGGGCCAGACTTTCGCAAGGACATCCCACTGTGGACGAAGTAAGACGTCGGTAACCGAGTACGTGACGGAACTCAGACAAGCATATAGTGATTTTGTTATCCCTGATTTTATAATTGACGTAGATGACGGCCACAGCGTCCCTATTGAGCAGTCGCCTATCGGCCATCAGAGTAACCTCGAGGACCCTATCTAATCAGTCCCTCGTAGTTCACGCGGTCCACCCTCAATACTTTCATCGTGTACAGCTAGCCTTCTAGGTGCTATGCTAGGTGCTAGCCTACTAGCATCATTTGTGATACAGTACCGTGCCAAATAATTTAATCAAACATAGAAAAGGGGGTTAGGGTTTAGTGTTAGATTTAGGGTTATGGTTAGAGTTAGGGTTAGGCTAAACCTAACCCTAACCCGAACCCTAACCGCTTTTTCTATAATTCAATTAATTTGGCACGGCACTGTACTGTAGACCTACTAAAGTGTTTTTTTGTTTTTGATAACGTTTCACATTTTGTGAAAAATTATTTTCTTGGAAATATTGATGTACATTTGTACAGAGGTTTAATACAAAGCAATACGCTAGTAGGCCTATATAGCCTGCGGTAGCCTAATATATATGGTAACCAACATCAATTATTGGCTATTGGATGTGATATCTTAATACAACAGCATTGAACCGTTACTATTGCAATAATAATAATAATAAGTTTAACGCCAGTTTCGATGTCTAATGACATCATCAGTGGCGTCTCGTGCTACCCTTTCATTAGTTCACATATTACATAGTATTACATAATATGGTTTACAACCTAAGCAATGGCATTGACCTTTAATTATTATATAAAGTAAGCCTATAATACTGCAGTCCATGGCCTCTGGTGCCTCGGCCTCCAGGTGCCTTGAGGCACAGTGGTGCCTTGACTTGGCCTCGCCTTGGGCTTGGATCAAATGTCTTGGACTGGCCTTGGTCTGGTGAAAAATATCTTGAATAGAACACTGTAATCATCTTAACACAAAGCACAGAAGGGGCCGTTTGGACC
>CAVQAC010000018.1:0-491618 GCA_963710365.1 uncultured Planctomycetales bacterium | reverse complement strand
ACATTCAGTCCTTCAGAAGCAGCATAAACAGCAGCTGCAAGGCCCGAAGGGCCTGCTCCTATGATGACCACGTCACGTAATTGTGCTTTGTCGATCGACTCATTGAAGCCGAGAGTCTCGGCGATCTGAACATTTGAGGGATTTTTTAGCACTGATTTGCAGCGGCAAATGACGACGGGCACGTCCGCAACGGAGACCTGGAAACGGTCCAGCAGATCCTGTACGGTGTTATCACGGTCCAGGTCGATGAACGAATAGGGGTGGCCATTGCGCGTCAGGAATTCCTTGATGCGAAGCGTTTCGGAGCAATTATTCGATCCGACGAGGACGACGTCGCCGAATTCATGAGAGATCAGTTCAACTCTGCGGAGGATAAAAGCTCGCATAAAGATATCGCTTAGTTCGCTATCGGTTTGCACGAGAGTCTGCAAGCGTTTACGTTCGACTTGAATCAATTCACCGGGGATGCTGACCCGTATTTGTACGAGTCCGCGACCTCCGGACAGCATAGTGAGCTCGCCGGTAACATGCCAGGATGACAGATAGCGACGAGTTCTTCGGTATTGCCCATTGGTTTGATAGCCTGAAGTTCGACCGGATAGGATGACGAAGAACATTTCCATGTTATCACCCACATCGATCAGCACCTCGCCTTGGTGGGTTTGCCGCTTTTGCCCAAGCGGTGCGATCCTTGCGATCTGGGCTTCTGTCAAAATTGGAAAGGCTTCGCTGAAACGAGAGCCTAATTCTGATTGAGTTTTAGATATTGTATTTGTCATAAAATAAATACCCTCCCCTCTATATATGTATATTATAAACAATTTTGCCAATTAAACCTAGAAAATGGGTTAAAACAAAAGGGGAGCTTTTTATTCTTTAATTTCAAGGAGGGAACCGATACTTTTTTTAAGTTCTTCCAATTTGGAATCTGTAAGTTGCATGCATCCTTGGTCTTAGAAGAGTCTTCAAGTCGACGAGATTCTTTAAATAAGCAAGAACCGGGTCGGTGAGTTCAAAGCATCCGCTAAGGTTAAGCGTTTGCAACTTTACAAGACTTTGAAGGTAAGAAACGCCTGTATTTGTCAACAGAGTGCAGTTGTTGAGATTAAGGACTTGCAAATTAACCATGGGCTTAAGATAAGCAAGGCCCTCGTCTGTTAATTTGTCACAACGTTCTAAATTAAGAGTCTGCAAATTAACAAGAGAGGAAAGGTAATAAGGCTAGCATCTATCAGATTTTGACATCTAAAAAGATTAAGTGTTTGCAAGTGGACAAGAGAATTCAAATGGATAAAGCTTCTACCAGTCAGTTTAGTGCAGCAACTAAGAGTAAGTGTTTTTAAATTGATAAGAGGAGCTAGATGGGCAAGATCCCCATCTATCAGATTTTCACAATTAAAAAGACTAAGTGTTTTCAAATTGACCAAAGAGGCAAGAGAAACAAGGCCAACGCCTGTGATAGGGCAATTGCTGAGATCGAGTGTTTGTAGGTTTTTAAGAGAAGACAGGTAAACAAGACCAGTGTCTGTTATGCAGGATTGGCAAAGGTCGAGAGTTTCTAAGTTAACAAGCGAAGCTAGAGGGGAAAACGAACATTTGTCAGCTTATTCCATCGGCTAAGATTTAGTGATTTCAATTCGACAAAAGAGGATAGATGAGCAAGAACAGTATCAGTCAAATCACATTCAAAGAGGTTAAGAGTCTTCAATTTAATAAGAGAGGCAAGTTTGGCAAAGCCGGCCTCTGTCAGCCGGCGATTTCCTGAGAGGTCAAGCGTTTGCAAATTCTTATGAGAAGCTACAAAAGAAAGGTCATCATCAGACAGATAACAGCCCGAGAGGTCAAGTTCTTGCAAGTTGAACAAAGGAGATAGTTGAGCAAGGTCAGCGTTGGCGTCAGCAGATTTTAATTTAGAACACCCAATAAGTCCAAGCCTTTGCAAGTTGACAAGAGGAGCAAGATGAACAAGGCCAACGAGTGTAATAGAGCTATTGCTGAGGTCAAGCGTCTGCAAGTTGACGAGAGGAGCAAGATGCACAAGGTCTGCATCTGTGAGCTTATCACACCACTTTAGGACAAGCTTTTGCAATTTGACAAGATTAGCAAGGTGAGTAAGACCAGCGCCTGTTAGACTTGACTGTTTAACTTCAAGCATTTGTAAATTGGGAGAGCTGAGCAAATGATTTTTAATGTAGAGTCGGTTGTTGAAAAGGTATCTATAGTAAGACTTTGCAGATTTGGACAACATTTAATAATTTCATCTAATAGCTCATCATTAAGAAAATTAAACTTCGAAAGATCGAGACATCTTAAATGTTCTCCCTCTTTTTGTATGAAGTTTTCCGCTTTGAAGAAATTTATGCTCGAAATATATTTTTGAAAATAGTTATTCAGAGCATCTTGTACGGTCTGATCGCGATTTAACGCTGATAGCAATTTTTGGATCTCTATTGCTAAATCAGCGTGCTCTTGGCTTAATTCAAGACTTTCAATAGATTCCACCAACCAGCTATGTGCGATTTGAACTGCCTGGGTCATATCCAAATAAATGGCCTGTTGCCAAAATTCTAATAGCTCTTCGAGAGTTATTTCTTGAGGCAATAATAGCTCTTCAAGAGTTATATCTTGAGGCAATTCAGAATGGCTCTTAAACATTATATTTAGCATTATTTGGAAATGATCTTTTTTTATGAATTCCAAATTTATGTCTTTGCTAGTCCCTTCTAAAAATCCTCCTGAGAGCAGCGCTTTAAAGTATTTGCTATTTTTTTCAAGAATTTCCTTATAATGACCGGGCTTTTTGATCTCTCCACCGTAACATTTAAACGTTAGTGGATCTGCCTCTTTTGTTTCAGGAACAAAAGGAGGGGGATTTGAAACATCAGTTGGCCTTGCTATTGAAATTTTTTTTTCGAAAAGGGAAACAGGATGTAAACCAAGACCTTAGGGCCTCGAAGGCTAGAGCAACGATAGTGGCTATTTTTTTATACAAGACGAACAGTTTGGTGGCTGTCGGCTGGATAATATAATTATTGAAATCCTCAAAGGTGTTTAATTGAATATTCATATAATCCTTAATCTATTGAAACAGTTTAGATGATGATTAAATTAACGGCAAACAAAAATTTTTTCGCTTTTTCTACGTTTTTGCCGGCTTTAAAAATAGATAGGCCGCAGAGACAAGTAACCACATGGAAAATGTGATCCAGACTTCTATAGGAACCATCCACTGCAGAAATTCGAGATGATTGATAGAACCTAAAAAGAGTGTGGCGGCTGTATACATTCCCAAAGGAAAAACCATCGCCCAAAGAGAAGGCTGATAATGAAGGGGGACTTTAAAGTAAGCATATTTCCATATCTCCATCAAACATAAAATAGGGATCCAAGCTGTTCCCCATGCCCATAAGAACAAGGCTATCCCTTCGATGAATGGTTTTATCGTCTCTATAAATAAAGGAAGATTGGGCGCAAGAATCAAAAGGCTTCCTTATTGATGGCGGCTATTGCCGCAGCTCCCATGCAGGTCCAATAACAAGGATCCATGTCCTCGCCCACAAAGGTAAAGAAAATCATCCGATAAAGATTTAATGTCATAAAAATCAAATAAATGAAAACCCCGAAAGTCCAAAAACTAAAAGCAAATAATAAAAATAGAGGATGACTAAGGATTCCATTATCCCACAGCGTAGTGGTTACAATACCGGAAGAATTGCAGGCAATGGCAAGCAATAACCAGAAAGGACTGATTGCTTGAATGGAAGCGCGAGTATGAAAAAAAAGGGCGCAAAATAAGCAATACGTTAAGAGAATTGTGAGAATGTCCCTACTATCCCAAGTGCTAATCCAATTTGATTATAACCCGAAAGGCAGAAACTGACAGCTAAGACATTCGACCCTGCGCTAAAGTTAGATGATTTGAACATTTTTTGGATGTCTTCAAAGTCCTGAAGCACTTTTGACCTAAGTAAAAACAGGCGAGCCATAAATAAAGCAATCAGTCCTATATAGAAAACTGTTCCTATGATAAGGAATAGATGCGAAAGATCAAACCAGCCGGTTCGAAAAAAAATGACTGAGACAATGCCCGTAGACATGATAAAGGCAAAATTTGCAGGACGAGATTAACTAAAGAATTGATTCTGGGCACTGCCTCTCCTTTTCGTTCCAGAATAAGAAATCTACCGAAATTTGCAATGATAAAGTAAGCGAAGGGCTTTTGGAATGTTACGCTTCGCGCAAGGTGAAGGCCTTTTTATTGCTCGACAACAATTTCTGGGATGTTTGTATTCTTTGAATGAAGGAGAGAGATTTCCTCCTGCTCTTCTTCTTTTGATTCTTTTGGCTGTAAAGTACCCTCGGAAGGATAGATAAGAGGACCTAACTTCGCAGGAATGTCAAATGGAAGCCAAGGGCCTCGTGTTTTAAACGCTCTCGCATTTTTCCGGCAGAAATCCTCGCAATCCTTTTCCAAGTTATGCTTTTCCTCAATAGCTTTTTCATAAATGATCTTAAAATTTTCCATCCTAAGATGCGTTTTAAGCGAATCGAGCAGCTTCTCATATTCTTGTGAGGTTAAAGCTTGCTTGCTTCTCTTAAACCAAACGCTCACCTCCTCGGCATCGAAAGGAGTTGCATCAACCCGACAAATTAATGTGCCTATTGCTGAACTCGCACATTTTTTCTTGAGTTCATCAAATTTACATTCGTTAGCCCTTTGTAAAAAGACTTTTCCCAATTTCCAACTGTCAGCTTTTGATTTACCCATTTCTTTTCAAGAAAAGCGCGTAAATTTTTTAAATCGCGATAAGTCTTGGCTAAATCATAGAAATCCTCTTCTGAAAAAAGATGAGGATGCATAGCCATATAAGCATCCAGAGAAGTAAATAATTGTTTTACACAATATTTATTAGCTAATGCCATCAGCTTTAGGATAAGTTCTGGGTCTAAAGGAATGGGTTTATGATTCAGAATCTTGATGAATTTTTCAAAGGTTTCAAAATCTTCGGATTCTTCTATTTTAATAGTCTTCTGCTTACTTTCTTGCATTTTTCCGGCTAATAATTTTTCGAAAAATTCCGAATTTTGAACTAAAAGCGAGCGATTCGCTGTAATTAATCCGCAATTTGGCACTTCAAATGTAACTTCTTCTTCTGAAGTGGGTGTTTCTTTAAGAAAAAGAAAAATTTGGCTACAAGTGTCGATCGAAGCAATATCTTGCTTGTAAATATTTTTCCATATTTCACACATCACTGTTCCCACAAAAGGATCTTTTTGGATATGCACCCGCACAACATATTCTTTGAGCTTATTTTCTAAATCTTTCAGTGTCTTAATGCTAGGCATCCCAGCTAGAATAGAACGCCAGACATTAAGCGCCTCCGTATTGATACATTGATCCCGCATAATTTTTTGAAATTCACGGTCCGTAAGTGCTTGCCTTACAAAATATAATTGCTTAAAGTTCATCTTTTCGATCAATTCTCTTCGAAAGTCTTGATCTTGCACCTTCATCAAGCTCATGATATCTTGGGGTTCTATAAGGGCGCTTGGCTCATATTGCGATTTAAATGCTAATAATTTTAATTGTTTGACTTTATAAGCTAGAACCTTCGTATGAATTCCCAAACCTGCTAGGGTAACAACAGTTCCTGCGCCCGATGTGCCTAACGTTACTGCCCATCCCGAGTTGAAACTATTTGTTAACGCAACTGCACAGGATGTAAAAAAAGTAGGTACAGAAATAAAGAAGGGTATGCTCCACAGCCATCTTTTATCAATAAAACGTGAAACATCACAACTACTTCTATAAAAAATTGGTATCACATCAACAACATAATCTCTTGCGCGATAACAAGCCTCCGTTTCATAAAGGCGTTCGCTTAGCGAATCGATAGAGGATGGCAAATGTTTTTGTTGTAATCCCTCTTTTGAACTCATAGAAATCGAAGAAATCATTTTAATTACTCCACAATTAAATAATAAATAATAAATAATAAACTAACTCATTATTAAACAACAACTATTTTTCAAGGATAACCGTTACCCAAGAGCCCCTGTTCGTGAACGAGCCCGTGCCCCCCACTTCCCGTAAGAGCACAGTACTACAGAAAAAACAATTTACAGGATAGACAGGATCGCAAGCGGCAGGATGAGCAGGATAGAAAAAGATAGATAAAGATGACGTATCCATTGCTTCAAGTCTCGAAAAAATTTAAACGCAGAGGCGGAGAGACACAATGACGCAAAGAAAAAATTAATAATTCTCTCTGCGTCACAGCGTCTCTCCGCCTCTGCGTTAAAATTTCTGCAAGGCTTGGGGTAAAAAGCGCCTCATCTTTATAATCCTGTTTATCCTGCCGCTCGCGATCCTGTCTATCCTGTAAATTGTTTTTACTGTAGTACTGTGAACTTGCGGAAAGTGGGGGCACGGGCACGAACGGGGCTCTTGGGCTATGGTTTTATTTTTGACGATAAATATCTCTGATAGAAGCTTGCGCTTGGGGATAAACGACCATTTCCGCCACATTGACATGCAACGGCCTTGTGGCACAATAGACAACAGCATCGGCAATATCTTCCCCAACTAATGGCTCATAACCTTCATAGGTCTTTTTGGCTCTTTCTTTGTCCTTCATTCGCACCACACTAAACTCAGTCTGGACTGCACCGGGATCGACCTCGCTTACTCGAAGTGCCGTTCCAAGCAAATCCAAACGTAGTGACTGACTAATCGCTCTGACAGCATGCTTGGTGGCACAATAGACATTTCCGGCCGGATAACAATCATGTCCGGCAATGGATCCGATATTGATGATATGGCCCTGATTTTTTCTAATCATAGCCGGAAGAACGGCTCTTGTGACATATAGAAGGCCTTTGACATTAGTGTCGATCATCGTATCCCAATTGCTGATCTTTCCCTCTTGCAGCTTATCCAAACCTAAGGCAAGCCCGGCATTGTTGACCAAAATATCGATCTCTATGCTCCCTTTTTCCAACTGCTTAAAAACAGCCTCTACTTGCTCATGACTCTGCACATCAAGTTCAATAGGCGTGACCTTCACCCCATATTTTGAAGCCAAATCTTTCGCAATCTCTTGCAAACGTTCCATTCTCCTCGCCGTAATGACTAAATTGACTCCAAGCGCGGCAAACTGCTCGGCACAAGCCTTTCCAATTCCGCTTGAAGCCCCTGTAATAAAGGCTGTCTGACCTTTGATGAAAGCTTCTCCCATAATCCATCCTTTTTATAAAATCTCTGCAGCGATAGCAGCCAACTCTGAGCGCTCTGTTTTCTCAAGGAAGACATGGCCGAAGATTTTGCGATCGGAAAATCGCCCCACGGTATATGTAAGGCCATTCGAATCTTTATCCAGATAAGGATTGTCGATTTGCGTGGGGTCTCCGGTTAAAATGACTTTTGTTCCCTCGCCGGCACGCGAGATAATCGTTTTCACTTCGTGGGGGGTTAAATTCTGGGCTTCATCGACAATGATATACATCTTTGGCAAAGATCTTCCTCGAATATACGTCACGGCTTCCATCTCGATTTTTTTACTTTCCATGACCCAGCGCAGAGTTTCGCTAGGCTCACTTCCGGCAGAGCCGCATAAGAATTCCAAATTGTCGTAGATAGGCTGCATCCAAGTAAATAGCTTCTCTTCCTTTGTACCGGGCAGATAACCAATATCCCTGCCCAAAGGCACAACAGGCCTGCTGACGAGAATGCGTGAATAGCCGCCTTCATCAAACACTTTGCGCAATCCACAAGCCAGTGCGAGCAGGGTTTTGCCTGTACCGGCTTGCCCGATCAAAGTGACGAGCTTCACGTCATCGCGCAATAAAATATCGATTGCACAGCGCTGTTCAACGTTACGGGGCTTTAATCCCCAAAGATTGGTGGGCTTCAACAAAGGCTCAATTCTATGATGCGCGGCATCGTATTTTCCTATCGCGGATGAGTGCTCCGGTGACGATATCACAAAATATTCATTCGGATAAAATTTAAACTCCTCTCCTTCAGGAGCCGATATCCCCCCATCCTTGTAAAAAATATCGATGTCATGCTTGGACATTTCGAGCCTGCGAACGCCCTTGTAAATCGCCGAATAGGAATACTTCAAATTTTCGTAATCTTGAACTTCCAATCCAATCGCTTCGGCTTTAATGCGCGCGGCGAAATCCTTCGAAACAAAGACGACCTTTTCTCCCCTTTCTTGAAGGAGATAGGCGGCTAAGATAATGCGATTGTCATTGATCGCAAGCGAAAAGCCATAAGAGATGTCCGATTTAATTTCTAGCTGGATCCTGATCGTCGAATCATTTTCAAGAACAACTCCCTTATGAAAGTCGCCTGAACCGATCGTGGCCAAAGAATCGAGGAATCGCAATGCCCCGCGTGAATTTTTACCTAAGTCGCTGGGAAGGCGTTTGATTTTATCTAACTCTTCCAAGACTGTCACAGGGATGACGACATTGTTCCGGGGAAATTTAACAACGCACTCGGGATCGTGAAGCATGACGTTGGTATCGATTACAAAAGTTTTTCGACTCACGTGATAATCTCCTTAAAAGGGGTTATTTCCGGAGTCTACCCCAAAAGGGAAAAAAAGAAAAAAGGTTAAATTTAAATAAATTTTTGTGATTTTTAATTATTAAAAAGCAACAAGTTAGAGCTAAACTCAGCACTTAAACACCTCGAGTGCTAAAAAGCTTGACTATTTAACCGCATTTGTTTATTATAAAAATAAAACGAAGAAAAGGATGAGGGTATGATGAAAATCACTAATAAAATCTTAAGTATTCCTCCCTATCTTTCCACAGGATGGGATAATATAGAGTCTATCCAAACAAAAGGATCTCTTCTCGTCATTACATTGAAAAACCGAGAGTCTATCGAAATTCCCGGATTAAAAGCCGAAGAAATCCAGTCAATATTTTCCCACCACACAGCCTACTTCGACGAACAGCAAGAAAAGCCTGCCTCTAACAGCCAAAATCCTCGCCAAACTGCCATGTTTTATCAGGCTTTAATGAACGCAGATCAAGCCATGGAATTTCCCGTTCGCTTTGGATTTGGATCCATGGAAAACATGGGCTCTTTACTGCAGCACAATCCGGCTCAAATGAATGCCCCCGATCTTCCTAAGCCGATCCTTCAAAAAATCGCGGCCATCTCTAAAATCGTCGCCCCGGAAGACATTCAAGCTCTGCCCAAGCCGGAACCTCATTGCAATTGCATGCACTGCCAAGTGGTTCGCGCGATCACACAAGGCTTTTCTCCTCACGTTGAAGATACCCCGGAAGAGTCCGTCCCTGAAGAAGAGTTAAAATTCCGCCAATGGGATATCGTGCAAAACGGCGACAAGCTATTTACCGTCATCAACCGCCTCGATGATAAAGAAAAATACAGCGTCTATCTAGGCCAACCCATCGGCTGCACATGCGGAAAAAGCGGCTGCGAGCATATCGTTGCCGTCCTCAAAAGTTAGTAAGGCAAAAGCACAAAGGTGTAAAGTTTTGAAAGGAGATTAAACGCAAAGGCGCAAAGATGCAGAGGGCAAAGACCGTTTTCGTTGCCTCAAGCCTTGTAAAAAGGCTTGAGGCAATGAAAACGGTCTTTGCGCCTCTGCATCTTTGCGCCTTTGCGTTTAATCTCCTTTAAAACTTTGCCCTTTGCGTTTAATCTTCTTTCAACACTTTGCGCCTTTTTTCTTTACAGTTTCGTTGGCAACAATTAGAATGCGCATCTTCAATAATACTATCTTAGGAGTTTTAAAATGCGCAAAGGAACAGCTTCATTTTTCGCCCTGTTCGCAATTTTAACGCAAACAGTACAATCCGGCGCGGTCTATGCGGAAGCCTCTGAGGAGCCGCAGACAGCACTTGAAAGCCCTTCATTACCCTCTTTGCCTGAGCCAGAGCCTTCCCGCCCTTTTAACTCATTTGCGGGAAAAGTTGTAAAAAATAAGGTTCGAGTGCGCTTACAACCCAACTATGCCCCTATCCTGCGCGAATTAAACCGCGGCGACCTTGTAGCAGTGGTTGGCGAAACCGAAGATTTCTATGCCGTCCAACCCCCGGCCGGAACAAAAGCTTACGTTTTCCGCACCTTTGTTCTCGACAATATCGTAGAAGGCAATCGCGTAAATGTCCGCCTTGAACCTGAAATGGATGCCCCCGTTATCGCACAATTGAACTCAGGAGACCGCATCGAAGGCACTGTCAGCCCCCTAAACAGTAAATGGCTGGAAATTTCACCTCCAGCAGCAGCCCATTTCTATGTAGCCAAGGAGTTCGTCGAAAAGATCGGCGATCTCTCGGCGTTGGCCCTTATGGAGAAGCGCCGCGATGAAGCCGAACGCCTCATGAATTCGACCTATCTCATCAGCCAAACTGAAAGGCAGAAGCCCTTCAATCAGATCAACCTTCAAGGCATTACAAACAATCTAAATAAGATCATCAAAGATTATGCAGAGTTTTCTGACCAAGTTTCAAGGGCCACAGCGTTGCTCAATACGATCCAAGAAGAATACATGCAAAAGAAAATTGCCTATCTAGAAGCAAAATCGCAGTCTTCAGATGCCCTGCAAGCTAAAAATTCGAAGCTTTCCGAAGAAATACAGGCCCAGCAAGAACGTCTAGCTCAGCTGGAAAAGAAGGTGCAGAGCGGCACGCAAACTTCTTCCGGTCTTCTGAGTTTGTATGCTTTCCAATCCACACCTAACAAAAAACAAGACCTTAGCGACAAAATGGCCGCTTGGCTGCCTGCCGAAAAGTCTTTGTATGAACAGTGGAAAGAGCAAAATGGCGCTCAGCCTATAGCTAAATTCTATGAACAGCAAGCAAAAAATGCTGTCGAACTTCAAGGGATCATCGAGCCCTATGACCGTGCCGTGAAAAATAAACCAGGAGATTTTGTGCTTGTGAATAAATCCGAGCCATCTCCCTATCGCCTATCTATATAGCACGAAGATCGATCTGCAAGATAACGTAGGCCAAGAAGTTGCGATACGTGCACTTCCGCGTCCTAATAATAACTTTGCCTATCCGGCCTATTTTGTGCTCTCCTTACAATAGATACCTTACAGCTGTCTTTCCGGTGATATCCGGCGGAAAGACAGCCCTCATAACGGTGCCTTATGTCCCTTTCGCGCAATTATTCGGTCTCCCTTCTTGGCCTCGATGCCGTCTTAATCGAAGTGGAAGTCGATGTCATCAAATCCGACAAACAGTCTCTAGTCATCGTTGGACTGCCTGACACCGCTGTAAAAGAATCGAAAGATAGAGTGTTAGCGGCTATTAAAAATTCCGGATTCTTCGTCGGCGGTGTTTCATGCACCGTCAATCTTGCGCCGGGAGATATAAAAAAGGAGGGACCGACTTACGATCTGCCTATAGCCTTAGGATTATTGCAATCGAAAGGACTCATCAAAACCGATATCCATAATGATTATCTGATTATCGGCGAGCTCGGCTCTTAGCGGAACCACACGCCCCATCTGCGGAGCCCTTCCCATGGCCATGCTGGCACAGAAAATGGGGAAAAAAGGAAGTTATCCCGCCTCCAGCGAACGTCCTAAGAAGCCGGCCGGGCCGTGCCCGGCATTCAAGTCATCCCGATCCACCCTATCTTAAAGAAGCTGTCCAATTTCTCGAATATCCCCCTCCTCAATCCCCGCACCGGTAGCCCGGAGAAATTTTTTCACTACCTTTTTAAAGAATACCTTGCCGCCTTTCCGGACTTCCCGACATCAAAGGTCAGCCCACGTCAAACGCGCCATGGAAATCGCCGCTGCAGGAGGCCATAACATCGTCCTGTGCGGCCCGCCCGGTTCCGGAAAAACGATGATCGCTAAAGCCTTAATAGGCATCATGCCTGAGCTCACCATGGAAGAAGCGCTAGAGGACAACAAAAGTCCATTCGATCGCCGGCCTTATTCCCGACGGAGTCAGCCTGGTCACCCAACGCCCTTTCCGCTCTCCCCATCACACCATCAGCTACGCCGGCCTCATCGGCGGGGGGACAGTCCCCAAAACCGGCGAAGTCTCGCTCGCTCACAATGGCATCCTCTTCCTTGATGAGTTGCCTGAATTTTCCAGAACGGTTCTGAAGTCTTGCGCCAACCCCTCGAATACCGCAAAGTTACTATCAGCCGCGCCGAAGGCAAATTCACCTTTCCGATGAGCTTCATGTGCGTCGCAGCCATGAATCCTTGCCCATGCGGCTATCTAGGACATCCCGACAAGCCTTGCATCGACACCCAAATCCAAATCGACAGATATCGTAAGAAGATATCGGGCCCCCTCTGGGACCGCCTCGATATGCATATCGATGTCCCTGCCCTGCGCTATCGCGATATCGCTGCAGGAAGTAGCGGCGAGCCTTCCTCTCTCATTCGCGACGCATCAAAGCCGCCGCAAGAAGCAGTTCCAACGCTTTGGCCGCGTCAAAACCAATGCCCAAATGACGCCTGCTGAAACAAAAAAGCATATCCCCCTCACAAACGAATGCCACGACATTCTTCGCCATGCTGTCGACGTCGATGGCATTTTGAGCTAGGGCCTGCGACCGCATTTTAAAAGTCTCGTTAACAATTGCCGACCTTGCAAATGCACCCACGGTTCAGCATGAACACCTTTTGGAAGCCGTCAACTTCCGCACTTCTTTCCACATATAAACAGAAGATAAAAAAATAACAGGATGCCTTGCAAAAAATTCAACGCAAAGGCGCAAAGATGCAAAGGCGCAAAGACCGTTTTCGTTGCCTCAAGCCTTGCAAAAATTAAAAGCGTTTAATTTTTGCAAGGCTTGAGGCAACGAAAACGGTCTTTGCGCCTTTGCATCTTTGCGCCTTTGCGTTTAATTTTTTGCAAGGCATCCTGTTATTTCTTTTCTACTTAATCTCTGTGTTGGTGCTTATAGCTCGGGTGGTCTTGTCAACGGTCTCAAGAAGGTCTATTTCATGGTCGCTTGAGGCACCCAGTTCTTTGAATTTGCGGGCGGTGACGAGGACACGCCCTCGAAGGAGCCAACCGCTTTGTTAAAAGCTTCGACAGTCCGGTCCAGCCCTTTGCGGATGTCGTCGAAGTGTTCCGCCATTACCCTTAAACGATCGTAAAGCCCTTTTCCTAGGTCGCTGATATTTTGGGCATTTTTAGCGACAAGCTCTTGGCGCCATCCATAGGCCACTGCGCGGAGAAGGGAAATGAGCGTAGTTGGTGTCGCTAGAATGACGCGCTGGTCTACGCCGCATTCGATAAGTTCGGGATCTTGCTCTAAAGCGGCGCTGAAGAAAGTTTCACCCGGCAGGAAGAGGACAACAAATTCCGGAGCAGGTTGGAACTGATCCCAATACGATTTTGTGGCTAATTGCGTGATATGCGTGCGGATTTGACGGGCATGTTCTTTGAGTTTGAGAACCCTGATGGATTCATCCGGGGTTTCGAGAGCCTCTAAATAGGCTATAAGAGGCGTTTTGGAGTCGACGACGATTTGCTTGCTATTGGGCAGTTTGATGACGAGATCGGGACGCAGGCGCTTATCATCTGTCGTTACAGATTCTTGTTGGATGAAGTCGCAATGTTCTGACCATTTCCGCCATTTCGACGACGCGTTTTAGCTGAATTTCACCCAGCGTCCCCTTACCGAAGGCATGCGCAACGCTTTGACAAGATTGGCCGTTTCCGTTTGCAGCTGGTTTTGGGACAGGGCCAAGGTTTTCACTTGTTCGCTTAAAGAGACGTAAGCAGTGAGGCGTATTTTTTCAATTTCCATGATTTTGTGGTCAACCTTTTCAAGGGATTCTTTGATGGGCTTGACCAGATCATCGATAGCTTTTTGGCGCAGTTGCAAGTCCCCTTTGGCACCTTCTTGAAGCTTTTCAAATTTAGCCGCCGCCAAAGCCAAAAAGGATTGCGTATTATCCTTTAAGGCATCAACGGAAAGGGCTTTGAAGGTTTCCGAAAGCCTTTGCTGGACGTGCCCCATCATTTCGAGCTTTTCTTGCGCCGCTTTTCGCTCTAATACCAGCTTAGTTTCTGCCTCAACCAGCCGGTTATTGAGCAGATTGTTGGCTGCCTTAATCTTCTGGTTTTCCTTGCGGCTGATATAAATCCCAATGGCAAAGCCGAACAATCCTAACAAAAGAATGACATCAAGAGGGTTCATTATTTAGGGCTCCTCGCGGCAGCTTGGAATGGACAAAGAGGACTGAGTGGACAATATAGCCTTTTATTGTCCACTTAGTCTACTATTTTCGTTATGCAAGAGAATAGAGACTTTGTGTTAGAATCTTCACAAAATCGAGGAATATGATGATCAAAAAGCATGGCCTTTGGCTGATTCCCATTCTTTGCATGGCCATTTTGACTCCTTTTACTCCTTCTATCGACCTGGCGATTGCCCGTTATTTCTATCAGATAGGCCTTGCCAAGGGCGACAATTTTCTTTCCCATCCTTTTCTCGACTTCATGTTTAACTACAGCGTCGTTCCCGCACAAATCACTGCAATCTTTGCCGGTTTATTCTTCTTAATTTCTTATATCTTTCCCTTCTTGAAGGAATGGCGCACCCCATGCCTCCTCTTATTATTGACAATGATTATAGGCGCAGGATTCATTGTCAACACGGTTTTAAAAGACCATTGGGGACGCCCGCGCCCGCGGCAAGTCATCGAATTTGGCGGAAATCAGCCCTTTCGCCCTTTTTACGAACCCAATTTTTTTCATCAGCCTGAACCCTCCAAATCCTTTCCCTGCGGCCATTGTGCAATGGGTTTTTACTTCTTTTCCTTTGTGGTTTTAGCCATGCGTTTCAGAAAAAAAGGATTATTCATTATAAGCATGGTCGTGGCTATAGGTTTGGGAGTGATGATAGGGATATCCCGCATGGCACAAGGGGGCCACTTTTTTAGCGATGTGCTCATGTCCGCGCTGATCATGTGGTTGGTCGCCCTGCTTTTTGATTGGCTTCTTTTTTTAGATAATAAAGCGATAAGATGAAAGGCTTAACTAAAAGACAACGAGAAATTCTCAGCTTTATTCAAGAGTTTATCCATGTCAACCGCTATGCCCCAAGCTACCGTGAAATTAAACACCATTTTTCATTTTCCTCTTTAGGCTCGGTCTATAAGCATGTCAATGTCCTCAAACGCAAAGGTGCACTCGTTTCCGAGAAACAATGCAGCCGCTCTCTCGCTTTAACGCAAGCAACCCCCGTAACAAAAAATCAAATCGAAATCGAACTCCCCTTCATCGGCTATATTACAGCAGGATCTCCGATCGAGATGTTTCCTCAAAGCCAGACACTTTCTGTGCCGGAATCCCTTGTGCATGCTCCCGAAAAAACCTATCTTCTACGAGCCCGCGGCGATTCTCTTCAAGAAGAAATGATTGCAGAAGGAGACCTACTGCTTGTCGAGGCACGCCAGGAGGCGCATTCCGGTGAAACCATCCTCGCCAGCATCAACAATCACGATACCCTCATAAAAAAATTTTATCCTGAAGGGGATTATGTCCGCTTAACCAGCCACAATTTGCGCCATCAGCCGATTATCATTCGCCATGAAGATATCTTGATCCAAGGCGTTGTCGTGGGCCTTTTGCGCCTATACTCCCCATTACCAATTTGAAAAAATTAACCACAGATAGAACACAGATAGCCGTTTTCGTTGCCTCAAAAAATTAAACGCAAAGGCGCAAAGAGGCAAAGGCGCAAAGACCGTTTTCGTTGCCTCAAGCCTTGCAAAAATTAAAAGCGTTTAATTTTTGCAAGGCTTGAGGCAACGAAAACGGTCTTTGCGCCTTTGCCTCTTTGCGCCTTTGCGTTTAATTTTTTGAGGCAATCAAAATGGCCTTATCTGTGTTCATCTGTGTTTATCTGTGGTTAATTTTTCTTTATTGATTAGGCAAGTCATCGCTGTCTTCTAATTCCTCAGGCTCGGGTTCAAAGTCCTCTAACGTTTTAGACTTTTTGCCGGAGATAAGCCGGATAATGGACAAAGTCCATGCAGTAATGACATAGGCCCAAGAGATACAAAAGAAAACGACAGCAAAGTGATGAAGAATGCCGTAAAAGATAATTACCGCCAAGATGACGGTAAAAAAAACGATTTTAAACGAAGAAACGCGAATATGAAGGCTCTTTAAACTGGGAAATTTCCAGCGGCTGATCATAAAAAAGCCTAGAATGATCATTAGGAAGAAAAGAATCCAAGCCCGCGCATCCTCCGAGAGTGTAACTATAGAGCGGAATTCATGAGAAAATAAAAATAGATTGGCCGACACTGCCGCGCTTGCAGCTGCAGGAATAGGAAGTCCCGTGAAATTTTTCTTATTTGCATCGATGAGATTTTGATCGCCCTTGCTCTGTTGGCTCATCACACTGAAACGCACAAGACGCAAAACCCCACAAACAGAATACACCATCGCAGCAATAGTCAGGAAAAAGGAAAGCTCAGTGCCCAGGCAAAATAGACAAACTCTTTAAGACAATCACGGAAGGCCCGACGCCAAAAGTGATCGCATCGCCTAAGCAATCGAAGATTCCGCCAAAGTCGCTTTCGGCTTTGATCGCACGTGCCAAGGCGCCATCTAGCAAGTCAGCAAAGGCAGCCAAAATCAGAATTCCTGCGGTTGCCATGAGGACGTGTTGATCCACTTCACCCGGAGCGATCATATTCATCTTGAAAATGACAAATAACCCGCAGGATAGGGCAAATGCTGTGATGATGTTGGGCAATAAGTGGACTTTCCTTTTCATCAATGCTCTTTATAAAATTGAAAGTCTACTATACCATGTTCCTTATTTTTTGGGTTTCAAAAACGAAAATTAATGCTATATACTGTAACCACCACTGAGAGAGAATTATTTTTTTTCTCTCTCTGTGTTCTCTGTGTGCTCTGTGGTAATAAGATGGGTAAAATTAACGTTTGAGGCGAGAATACATGACCACTAAACATCCGCTTAATGCTCCAGGCCAACGCTATGGGGATTTCGAAGTGACTAAAGCACTAGAAATTGCTGAACTTCAATGCTTCTTACGCGAACTTAGTCCATCTGCCCACGGGTGCCCATGTCATGCATATCGCTAACGAGGACCCTGAAAATCTGTTCTGCCTTTCCTTTCAAACTTTACCCGATACTTCGAATGGCGTCGCCCACATCCTCGAACACACCGTCCTTTGCGGATCGAAAAAATTTCCCGTTAAAGATCCCTTTTTTGCCATGACACGACGCAGTCTTAATACCTTTATGAATGCATTACCGGAGCCGATTTCACCTGCTATCCGGCTGCCACACAGGTTCCTAAAGATTTTTATAATCTTCTCGACGTCTATCTTGATGCAGTTTTCATCCCAATCTTAACGAATTGAGCTTTCTTCAAGAAGGACACCGCCTTGAATTTTCAATTCCAACGATCCCTAGTCTCCTCTGGAATACAAAGGAATTGTTTTCAATGAGATGAAAGGCGCCCTGGCTTCCGCAAATGCCGCCTAAATGAAGCTATCAACGCAGCCCTTTTTCCCGATCTGACCTATGGCTATAATTCCGGAGGCGACCCCAAGACATTCCTAGACTGACCTATCAAGAGATGTGCGGAATTCCACGACAATACTATCATCCTAGTCGCTGCCTTTTCTTTTTTTACGGCAATTGCCTCTTGAAGAACATCTCGATTTTATTGCAAAACATGCCTTGAAAGACGTACAAAACACCCCTGCGCTGCCCCCTATCCTTACAGCCACGCTTTTCGGAGCCCCAACTTCGTGAAAATCGACTATCCGATATGCTACCGAAGAGGAAGAATCGAAGTAAAACCTCGTAGCTTTTGGATGGCTGACTTGCCATATTCGGAACAGCATGAGCTTTTAGCCCTCAGCTCTTGGAAATTATTCTGATGGATACTGATGCCTCCCCTTTAAAACTCGCTCTTCTTAAAATCGGGCCTTTGCAAACAAGCACCAGCTTATATTGATAACTGACATCACTGAAATCCCCTCTGATCATTACTCTAAGGGATGCGAATCCCGACAGTGCCGATGCCTTAGAAAAGCTTCTCAAACAAACCCTAAAATTATCGCTCAAAGAGGCATCCCTCTAGAGCTGATTGAAAATGCCCTGCATCAACTCGAATTCCACCGCAGCGAAATCACGGGAGATCATTCCCCTTTCGGGTTTCGCTCTTTATGCGATCGGCTCTCCTGTACCAGCATGGAGCTAACCCCGAAAGTGGATTGAAAATCCATTCTCTCTTTGAAACTTCCGCAAACGCAATCTAGAAGATCCCAATTATTTAACAGGACTCATTCGCAAAACATTTCATCGACAATCCCCACTTTGTGCGCGTGACCTCTTTCCGGATAAAAAATTGGCAGCCACAGAACTTGCCGAGGAAAAAGAGACTGCAGATAAAAAACAAGTAACTTCGGAAGAAAGTCAATGCTCTAGTGAAACAGGCTGCAGAGCTGGCTTCTTTCCAAAATAAACAAGCCGAAGAAGACATGATGTCCTTCCAAAAGTCTCCTTAAATGATGTACCCCAATATTGCACGCTATCTTCGATCTAAAGGAAGAAAATGTTGGAAACTTGATGTCTTTCATCATCACTGCTTTACCAATGAAATTGTTTATGCTGATCTTGCTCTTTGATATTCCCGATATTCGCAGAAGAAGAATTGCCTTATGTACGGCTATTCAGCGTTTTGTTGCCCCAAATGGGCTGCGGAGGCAGAGATTATGTTAAAAATTTAGAATTTATCCAAGCCAATACCGGAGGCATAGGAGCCTCGATGCCCTTTAATTTGCAAGCCTCAGACCATAGGCAAATTTTTACCCTCCTTTACATTCGAGGCAAAGCCCTTGCACCGTAAAACCCCCAAACTCTTCACCCTCTTGCATGAAATGGCCACCTCTCCCGACTTCACAGATTTCCTCGACTTAAAGAAATCGATCCTAAAGCATTATACGGCCTTGGAAAGCAGCCTGAATCAAAATGCTTTAAAATACGCTGTCAACTTCTCGGCAAGCGGCCTGACAACAGCCACTAAAATTGCCGATGCCTGGTATGGCCTCGACTTATTTCTGGATGATCCGCCACCTGGCCCAGGACTTCGATGAAGAGGCCCCAAAGCTTGTAGCCAAGATGCAATCGCTGCAAAAACGGCTTTTGTGCCTGGAACCCCCATCTTGTTCTAAGCTGCGAGGCGGTGATGTATGATGAGTTGAAAGGCCATGATTTTTATGGATTGGAGCACCTGGAAACAAACCCCTATACCCCATGGAAAAACCACTATTCGTTATCACCCGTCCCTTCGCAAGGCCGCATTATCGCCTCGCCTATTGCCTTCATCGGCAAAGTCTTTGAAACGGTCTCCTATGCCCATCCTCACTCTCCAGCGCTCAACATTTCCTCCTTTTTATTCGACCATTTGACGCTTCATACCGCCTTAGAGAGCAAGGTGGAGCCTATGGCGGAGGAGCCGTTTGCAATGCAATGACAGGAAATTTCTATTTTTATGCCTATCGCGATCCTAATATCACAACCCTAGAGGCTTTCAAAGCAGCTGTCAAGGAAGTCATCGAAGGACACTTCGACGAATCCGACTTGGAAGAAGCCAAGCTAGAAATGGTGCAATCGCTGGATGCCCCTGTTGCCCCAGGGAACCGTGCCGACCTTGCGTATGGATGGCTGCGAGAGGGAAAAACGCAGGAAATTCGGCAAGCCTACCGCGACAAGCTTCTATCGCTTACTCCAGAAGAAGTCATCGAAGCCGTCCGCAAAGAAATATGCCCTAAAATGGATACCGGAGCCACCGTCGTCTTCGCCGGCAAAGAACTCCTCGAAAAGGAAAACCGCATCCTCCTTGCATCCGGACACGACCCCTTCCCCATCGAAAAGATCTGATCTATCTTTTTCATTTTTTGTTTGTAAAAATTTCAGAATATAGCTACTTTTTTCAAAATTCAATGCTGTTAGAGAGTATTGTAAAAGAAAATAGACAATTAAAATTTTAATAACATGAGTTTTATGTCCATGAATGTTTCTAATTCCCCTATCGAGAGAATAGCTATTATCGTTGCAATGAATGATGAAGCCGAACCGATCATTGATAAATTAAAAATGAAGTATAAAAATCCAGTAAAGCTTGGAATTAACCCTAAACTACAACTAGAGGTCTATCAGACAAAGATCAATCAGAAAAAAGTTTTTCTTATAAAGAATGGTAAGGATCCTATTAATGATGTGGACAGAGTAGGTACTCAACCTGCTGTTCTCACTTCTTATGCAGCCATTGAATCATTAAAGCCGGATACAATTATTAGCGCAGGAACTGCTGGTGGCCTAAAGGACTCACAGATTGGAGAGGTCTATGTAAGCAATAGCCCATTTGTATTCTGCGATAGAATAATCTCGTCGCCTTCTTATAAAGCATATGGCATAGGCCATTTCAATTACCTTCCCCTTATATTGGCTGCAAAAGATTTAAATTTGAAACTTGGTGTAGTAGCTACAGGTAACTCTTTGGTTCCATCAGAAAGGGATTTGCTAGAATTAAAAAGCTTAAAAGCCGATGTTGTAGATATGGAGGCAGCGGCTATTGCGGAAGTGGCTCAGAGATTAGACGTGAAAATGGTTGCCATTAAGTCCGTGACTAATTTTCTTGATAAAAACCTTCATACAGATTATAAGAACAACTATAAAATCGCTGTAGACAATCTTGCTGAGAAAATAGCCTCTTTAATACCGCATATTCTTGGGAAAAAACCTTCTCAATTATATTTAGATCCTGCCAATGGTTTAGCAGAGGGAAATTTAATTCAATTTTCAGATGATGAAAATGACATTAAAGATTTTTCTACCTATTGCATTCTAAATGAAGAAAACATCCCCCGATATTTAAAGCAGTTATCAAATCCTAATCTGAAGGCATTTTGTGAGGGCAAAAAGCTATACCCCAGCCTGGCTCAAACTTCGAATTTGGACCGTGCCAAAGCCCCTGGTGTTGACGATCGTAAGTTGGTCAATATTTCTAATATTGACCGATCTACGATCGTCAAACCGCGGGAGCTTTCTCACGGGACCAAATCGAAGTTTGAGCCAGGCTGGGGTATAACTATTGAAAGCATTGGCGATGGCAATCTGAATAACGTTTTTCGGGTTGTTAACACAGACACCAAAAAAAGTTTAATCATTAAGCAAGCTTTACCTTATCTAAAATGTATTGGGGAAAGATTATCCCCTTTCTTCAGAAAGAATGCATTACGAAATAAGCTATACCAAACATGTCGGTAAGAGCTTGCCCGCTCATGTTCCCACTATCTTTTATTCTGATAGTAGGACGATGAGGGTGCTATGCATGCAGGATTTAAATAAACACGAAGTTCTAAGAGAAGGCTTATTTAAACGTACGCGGTATCCAAATTTTGTATATCACATCACCTCTTTCTTGGCCGAAACATTATTTAAGACGTCTCTGTTGCATTTAAGTACACAAGAGCACATGGCATTATTAAAGCGTTTCCATGGAAATAAATTGTGTGAATTAACCAAAGATTATGTTTTCACTTTTCCATACATGGATCATCCATCGAATCATCTACCATCAGATCAAACACGTTTTTCCACTAAATTCCGTGTGAATGCGGCTCAATTATGCACCATTTTTAGTACGCGGACTGATGCCTTAATTCACGGTGATTTACATACTGGTTCCCTCATGTTGAATCAAAATGAAACCTACATAATAGACAGTGAGTTTGCTTTTATGGGACCAATGGGTTTTGATATTGGATTATTATTGGCTAATTTAATTACTGCATGGGTTTCACAAAGAGTAAAAAATACCGACACAGACTATCAAGAATGGCTATTAGAAACGATCAAAAATTTTCATATTCAATTCGATAAGAAATTTCGTGATTTATGGACATATCATCCAAAAAAAACAATACTTAATCCTGAAGATTTCAAACACTATAAGAATATGTATTTACAAAATTTATTTGGCGAAGCTGTCGGATTTGCTGGCCTTGAAATTTGTCGGCGTGTTTGCGGCATTGCCGGTGTCAAAGAAATTCGAAATTTAGACTCTGAAGAGAAATTTGCCGCCGAACAATTGGCTCTAAAAATTGGGCAAACATTTGTGGAAGAATACCCTGTTCTAAACTCCGTTCAGTCAAGAAGTACTTGATGTACTCACGGTATGCGTCAAGTGATATAACCAATGAGCCACTGAAATCAGTGTGTTCTTACAGAAAAATGCGATAATCAGTTTTAAAAAGTTCTGCAATCCTTTTAGCGATCGCTTTTCCAATGGGCCGTTTACCCTTTTCCATCTTTGAAATGTTAGGTTGATCTATTCCAAGAGCTTCGACGAAGGCTTTTTGCGTTAATCCTTCACGATTGCGAAGACCACGGAGCATAACAGCCCATTCGGGAAGATCTCCGCAGATTTTATTTATCATTTCATCTGCTGACATAGGATAGAATTTACTGCTTTATTCATGATAGATTTATGCAGATACTGCACACAAATAAGCTCAGACCAGTTTTCAATTTTCTGATTTAAAGGAATACGCTCAACAATACCTTCTTTTTCCGTGACACTTCTGCAAATTTCGTTCCATTCTGTGTAACTGTCTTGGGGCATTTTAAGAACAATCATTTCAGATGGCTGAGCATTAACGATTGTAGAGGCGTTGACAATTCCGTAAAAAAATAAAATAAAGATAACTATAAATGATAATTTAAATTTTTCATTTATTTTCTCTTGTATTGTTTTGAAAATATAGAAACTAACAGAAATGCTAAAAATATTAAAATGCAAAAAATGAAAAGCTTGAAATTTGACAATTTTTTATCGAATTAAAGTGCCCAATTTTGATTGGATTTTTATAGAGCGCCTTCTTCCTGACAAATTCTTAAGGCCTCTTGATAAGACTCTTCATGTAGATTCAACAATTGTTCTGATTTGTGGTTGTAATAACTGTAGAAGATTTTTCCGTTTAAGGTATGTACTAAGGCAACATAATTTTTTTGAACCCTTTCTCCATTAGGCTGAAAAAAGCTTATCATTATTTCAGTTCCTTCTTCAGTAAAAGGATAGGTATGTAGATAGGGACGGATATTGACATCTGAGTTTACTCTTTCAAGCAAGTCCTCAACACACCTAACAAAAAGCCTTCTTGTTTGATTAACATCAAGTTCCTTGTATGCAATGAAATGCAAATCAAAAGTCTTTACATCGTACATCATTGCTCCGCCTGATCCGATAAGAAAAAGGTTATCGCTTTTTTGTAATGATTTCGAATAGGTGTTAGCAATTTGATCTGCTCTGATAATATAGTCAGGATCTCGTTCAAAAGAACAAGCTGACAAAACAAAAAATAAAAGCAGTAATATTTTTGATTTCATTAGTAGTAACTTCTTTGTCTTTGTAAAAATTGTCTGCCTCTATCTTGCAGGACTTCTTGATAGGTCGGGCTATTAAAGCTATGATTAAAAAAGGAAAAGGGGCTTGAAAAGCGAAAACGGACATCATAGTCACTATGCCCGCACAACCCCTTGACAACGCCTAATGTATCCATGCAAATCGAGGCATAATCACCCACATAATTGACGGCGCTTCCAAAATCTTTTTTCGAAATCATTTTTACAGATCCTATTGTAATCACATCGATACGCGCTCTTTCCTCTTCCGTTAAATAATCTTTTCCACAATAGATGATTTGACCTCCTTGGCTCCAACCAATAGCTAAAATTCTTCCATCTGGGTTCTTTGCAAGCCATTCTCTTATTCCTTTCACCCATTGCCTGACAGAATTTGTCGAAATCCCTATTTTCTGTACACTGATTTCCAAAAGGTCAGTAAAGATTTTATGGCTTGCATTACAAATTTCCAATACTTCTGTATCCCCAAAAGCTTTCGAAACATTTGTAGTCTGTTGTTCGAGACCTTCATAGTCTGTATTTATCCCATTGGTAAACGAAACACCATCTCGATAAGAAACTCCATAATATATGCCATATCTTGAATGGGGTTCTCGATAAGACATGACGTAACCTTTCAAACGTCCATGGTTCAGAAAATGCCCGATTATACCAATTACATCTTTGACAAGAGGAATCGGAATGTGCCTTCCTATAGCTTCAATAAGTCGTCCAATATCTTGAATTCCATGTCTTCTTTGTATGGAATTATTTCTCAGGTTTGATTTAAAACTGGTAGGTTCCGGCCGCGCAACAGGGGCTTCACCGCGATGCCAAAGGCCATATAAATCAAAATGTGTCAGAGGGCTGTTCAAAACATAGGCATACAAATTGGGCCCTGCTTCATATCCAAGAGGATCCGCTGTCGCCCAGCGTCCTGCTTCCGCATTATAATATCGCCGCCCAAAATAGACGAAACCAGTTTCAGCATCATATCGTTTACTGGCAAATCTCCAAGGATTAAGCGTCTTTTCAATCTTATATCCTTTGGCATCAAAAAGCTGCTCCTCGCCAAAGGCTGAATAACGATAGGTTTCAAAAAGATTGCCTGTCCGGGCATCTATCAAACAGGTGACATTACCATTATGGTCGTGGACAGGGGCATATACATTTCCTTTTAATTCTATAGCCACAGCAGCCCCAATCTCAGCCCCTTTTCCTAGTCCTAAAAGACGAAATTCCACAAGGTTTCCTGTAGAATCCACAGCTCCAACCTCATTCTGTCCAAAATAGAGGTAACGGAGTGTCGTCTGCATTTGCCAGCCTTGTCCATCGTTCTGATAACTCTCTTGGGAAAGGCGCCGATTCACTTCATCATAAATATAACGCACTTGCTGATTGCCAAAAGTGACGCAAATCAAGCGGTCGAGGGCATCATAGTCGTATTGAACTTCATCGGAATTTCTCTTCTTTTTAACCAAATTGCCATTGAGGTCATACTCATACTGGCTTTTAGTGTCATGCAAAAGCTGATTAAGTGCATTGACTTGATGAGGGTTCCCGTCTTTTGATACTCGGTTGTACATGGAGTCGTAGATATACGAATGACTCGCCATGCCCTCTTCTTGCTTAACTTGATAAAGGTCATCGTAAGTATATTGACAAGGGACTTTAGAGAGATTATCCTTAATTTGCCTTTTCACAAGATTTCCGACAGGATCATAGCCATCCTCAGGAATTGTTTCACTCCAATAGGGGCTTTGAATCTGTCTGATGCGATTTAAAATGTCATAATGAAACTCTGTTGTTCCTGCAGATTTAATCATTTTTGCCGAGAGGGGATTTCCAGCAAGATCAAATTCTTGGTAGCAATGGGCATAACTTAATTGGCCCGAAGAGGAATAGCGCTCAGCTTTACTTAAAAAGGCTGCTGCATATTCATAGCCCACAGCCGACTGATCGGGCAAGGTGATGCGTAACGGTCTTCCTTGCCTGTCGTAGGCGTATTTGATGGCTAGTCCATTCGCCAAAGTCTCAGAAATAAGGCGATCATTGCTGTCATAGGCTTTGAATGTTTCTGTCTGATTCTTTAGGTCCGCCGCTTTAATCAAATTGCTATTGAGATCGTAAGTATATTGATAGCAAAAAGAATTGTCGGAAGCTTTGAATTCAATCATCCGCCCAAGGCGATCATAGGCATGCTGAAGCTTGACTCCATCGGGTTTGATCAGGCTCTCTTTCTGACCATAAATATTATAGGTGAATCGCATACGTTTTTGTTCGGGAGTTCCCATAGCTTCATAACAGCTGATCATTCTGTTAGCACTATCATATTCCCAAAGAGTCACAACTTCGCGCTCAGTAGCATTTGGGGTGAAGACGGTTTCTATAGCCCGTACGCGATTTCCTGAAAGATCATAGGTAAATTCGCGTTTCTGTGTAAGCTGTCCAAAAGGATTCTTGTGGGTAATCTGGGCTATCTTTCCACTGGTATCGGATATCGCCTGGATGATGTTGCCAAGGGGATCGGTTATTTCTTGACAAGGGACGCACTGACCATAGGCATTGCGATAGGAGTAATTAAAAACTGTCTTAGTCAGATTGCCTTTGGAGTCTATAACCTCTTCAACTTCACCAAGAGCATTATAAGTTGTAGTGGTTATCCCTACCCCCGCCTCATTACGCGTCTTGACTAAATTGCAATTGCCATTTTCATCGTAGCCAAACTCAATTTTACGCAATACATGGCCTGCTGCATCTTCCATCCTCTCTTCGATAACGCGGTTCAGCAAGTCATATTTTTGGACTTTAGCTGTATAGTCATTATCCCCGTCTCCAAAATACTCACAGGTTTTGGTTAGGCGTCCCAGGTTATCGTAAAAATAAGCTGTTTTCGCTTCGCCTTTTGTCGCAGTCTTTAGCCGTCCGGCAAAATCATACGTATAATAAGTGATGTGTCCAGCCGGATCGGTTTCAGATAAAAGATGGAAAGCATTATAGACTGCCGTTGTAGAGGATAACACCTCTCCATTAGGTCCAAGCATATTTTTTCCAATTGAGCGTCCTTGATAGTCGAGAATATGGGTGGTGACGACGCTGTTTTTGGCTATGGATTTTTCTAAGTAGCCGTCAATTGTATATTCGAACTTTTCCGATGATCCGTCGGGATAATTAATAAGATAGGGCTTTCCGCGGATTGTATGCGCCATCGTTGTACAAAATCCACGTGGATCAGTTTTTGAGATAACATTTCCTAACTCATCGTAGGCTTGTTTTTCAATAGGGTGAATGAGATGGCCATTTTCATCAGGTATAGCAGGGAGGCTGGTTTCAATTAATCGCCCTAAATGGTCGTACGAAAATTGAGTTTCGTTTCCATAAATATCTACTGTGGCAATGCGTTGATTTAAATAATTGTATCGATGAGATGTTGTGAAGCAGGGGCCGTTCTTTTTATAAACAATTTTTTCTGTTATCAGGCGATCCATGAAGTCGTAAACAAATTCCTTGTGATATGTCTCGTTGGGACCCTGCTCTTTTACAAGATTATCATTGACGTCGTATTCATAGGTTTTGACTTGGCCGAGGGCATCAACCTCTTCAATAACATTGCCATGCGCATCATGCTTCCAGCTAAGCGAAAAGACATAGGCATCATTAGCATCGTAATGGTCTTGCTTGATGAGTTTACCATCCAAAGTGTAGGCATTGACGATCTTTTTCAATAATACTTCCCGAGGTTTGCCTGAGGAAAGGTCTAGACACTTCTCCATCACTACTGCAGGCAGTCCAATAGGCGTTGTTGTCGTAGGAATAATTTCCTTAATATGGCGTTCCGTAACCCCGATAAGATCATTCCTATCCCACGAAAAGCCATCATCAGTTATTTCCTTGATTATACTGGCATTTTCATCGTATTCAAAAAACTGCCTTTGAACCATTTTGGATTCATTGCCCGGGGTGATAACTTTTGCCGATAACCTGTCGCTGTTAGGTTCGTAGCGATAATGAGTTTTTTGACGTCCAGTAGATTCGCAAAGGAGTAGATTATAACCATCATTCGAATGGTGAAAAGCTTTCTCAAAGAACTCGCAGCCGTTTTTTTGCGGTATGGCTTTCTTATCGAGGATAATGGGTTGTGTATTGCGTCCTGTTAGATTGCCGAAAAGCTGTTCAAAGCCTACATTTCCATGCGCATCATATTGGAGGTAACGGGTCATGAGTAAACGGCCATTGCCGTCTGCAAAATGTCGTGAGACTAGATTGCCTTCGTCATTTTTCCCTGGAGTTCCCCAGATGAAATTTTCGACTGTATAAGGAGTGTCACCACGAAATTTTTTAATCCCTCTGAGACGGTTTGAGGCGGTATAAAAATAGGTAGTCAAGTTTTTATAGGCATCATAAACTTCGGTGGCGCCTATATTTTTATTGTAATCTCTCCCGTAAAAAAATGTATGAGTGACAATCGGCGCAGTATCATGTCCAACAGGTTCTTTCAGATGTTTGACACGGTGAACTATATAATCATTTAGATTGAGGCGACTGCTAGTATCGACAAATATTCCATCGACTGTGTTCAATCCCAACGTATAATAGTCAATTTCAAGAAATCTGCCCCCCGGTTTATCTTTGCGGCAAATTTGATTAATATCTCCTTCCTTATAGGTATAGGCTTCATAAGGGGCATGGCTGCAATCCACTCGTGTAAGAAAAAATTTTGTGTCTTTTCTGACAAACTGGTAATGCACTTGCCTATTATCGCTTGAATATAGAATCATGCGAGGATTGACGGCGAAGTTATCATAATCCAAAATTGCATAAGAAAGGATTTTCTGCTGCCTGTTTAGGCAGTTGATTTGCCTCAAACGAATGCCAGCATTGTAATCATATCTAAATTGGTTTCCGTTTGGTTTTAGGTCAAAAAGCAGGTTAAATTTACGCTTGTCATTCGGATATCTTTTAAACTCACGGCTCCCTCCTGAACCTAATCGAAGAGTCAGTTTCCCAGGATCGTCTTCTACATGTATGGCGTTATTCTTGAGGTTTGTATGACCTCCAATAATGCCTGTTGAGCAATTGGTGAGGCCGTTTTTGATATCATGTTTGCTAAGTTTTAAGCGTAGCTTATCCTTTTTGTTGTATTCATAGCTGGTGATAGGGCCTCCTTCTTCGAGATGAACGAACCCTTCCTTAGCCTCTCCATAGACAATTCCACCATGGTTTAAGTGCCAGGTATGCATGAGCTGGCCCGGATATGCCATATTGGAAAAGGCGTCAGAGCTAACATGTGAGCGTTGAATATAAAGAGGTTCAGCTCCCGGGATAACTAAATCGGTTTGAAAATCACAAAAAGTCCCTGTAACAGCATTGACGCATTGATTGACCATTGAAGAGGGTGTCCCTTCAAATTCTGCAAGTATCGAATAAGCAAAGGCTTCTTGCCCTGTTTGTGTAGTTTGTTGAGTCACTACCTGATAAGCTTCACGAATGACAAGGTCAATATTATCAACAGAGCATTCCTCCTCAGCAAATAATGAGGAAAGAATAAGAAGATGAAACAGTGTCGTGCAAATAACGTTTTTCATTTACCTCTCCTTGGGTAAATATGAGCGTTATGTAAAGCAGCCCGTAAATAGAGAAAAGATGATAAATTTGAATTTAAATTGACATTAAGATTCTTGCTATTTTCCCGCAAATCAAATTTTAGGAGAGAGCCAACTTTTCAATGGCGTAGTGATTGATCTCCTCTGGACAGGCGCAAGAGGCCGTAATTCTATCCCAAAGCTTAGGGAAATCGGTCCAAGATGGTCTTCTTTGTGACAGGCGAAGCGGGAAGCTGATAATGTTTGCGTTGAACGCTTAGATTTTCAGCATGGCCCAGCCGTAGTTCTTCGAAAAGCATCCTCTCAGATTGGGGCCAGGCCTGTAGATCCTGTAGATTTGATTCTAAGATTGACGCCTTATCTGAGAGACTCGAATCAAATCTACAGGATCTACAGGCCTGGCCCCAGTCGAGATTGGGGCCAGGCCTGTAGATCCTGTAGATTTGATTCTAAGATTGGCGCCTTATCTGAGAGACTCGAATCAAATCTACAGGATCTACAGGCCTGGCCCCAGTCGCAACTCATCGCAAAAGCAGTTTGGGAATGCCTGAAAGATAATGATCCTAATGGAGTTATTGAAATCCTAGAAGCTCATCTTCGTGCTAAAAACAAAAGTAAATTTGCAAAAGAACATGATTTGTCGAGAACAACTCTCTATCATACTTTCAAAAGCAAAAATCCCACATTGCAAACATTAGCTAAGCTTGTGCATGCAACAACATAAAAAAACCTTTGCTAAAGCAAAAGCTGTCAAGCCTTTCCATCCAACGAAGCACTTTTGGAGTCATACGCATTAGCAATTAAACCAAAGCAGGGCAAAGCCCATACGCATCAGGCTAAGCTATTGAAAACCTAGCCCGAAGGGCGTCTGATTATAGCCCACAGCGACGTAGGAGCTGTGGGAAAGCATAAAAAACAGATCGAGCCCGTTAGGGCGACTCAATTTTGAATCGCCCTACGGGCTCTATCTTTCTTTTATCTTTTCCCACAGCTCCTGCGTCGCTGTGGGCTATAATCAGACGCCCTTCGGGCTAGGTTTTCTATAGCTTAGGTTGATGCGTATGGGCTATGCCCTGCTTTTCGCATTTATTTAAGTTCGGTGGCTAGTAGACGGCCGGCGAAGTCGAAGGCCTTTACAGCTTCTTTGACGAGCAGCTCTCTCTCATTTGGAGTAAACGATAATCCATCGAGAGTAGCCTTCCATGAACTCTTAAATTGGGATGCTTTTCTTGTGGGCGTTTCAACACCTAAAAGATCTTCGAAGTTATAAAAGGCTACATGTCCACCTGGAAAGTTTGCCTCAACCTGCTTTTTCAAAACAAATCCGCCGGATAAATCGCCTAAATATCTTGTGTAAGCATGCGCAATAAGCAAATAGGGAGCCTTTTGAGCCAATTCAGATAAATGCTTGGCATATTCTTGACCTTCCCGACTAGGACTTATGCGATTTTCCGAAGAGAAAGATCTAATATCTTTTTCAAGGTAAGAAGAGCGCTCTAATGCCTTATTGTAGAGTGCTTTTAGTCGAACATCTCCAAGATTTCGTCGAATCCCCTCTTCAAGACTCTTATAGATTAAATGAAGGTCGACAATATATTGTAAATAACTTTTTTCACTTAACTTATGCGCAAATAATTGTTTAAAAAACTCTTTCTGTTCGATCTCATTATGCTTTTGGCTTGTGCATTCTTTGAAAAGTTCAGAAAGAGGTCCTTGGATATCTAGAAGTGTTGGGTCCATTTTATTCATATTTTCCTCATTTATTTTTTAAAAGATGCCTGGAGATGATGATGCGCTGGATTTCGCTTGTGCCTTCATACAGCGTGGTTACACGCGCATCGCGGAAATATTTCTCTAGAGGATAATCCTTCACATATCCATATCCTCCGTATATCTGAAGAGCTTCGTTGACAATTTCGTTGCAGGCTTCCGAACAATACAATTTAGCTTCGGAAGCTTCCTTATTGAAAGGCAAGCCTTGATCTTTCAGCCAACAAGCCTTAAACAAAAGAAGATTAGCCGCACTCAACTTAACCTGCATATCGGCCAGCTTAAACGCAATGGCCTGATTTTCCGCAATTGGTTGCCCAAACTGCTGCCGTTCCTGCGATCGCCGCACAGAGGCCTTGAAGGCGGCTTCGGCAATCCCTACCGCTTGAGCAGCGATTCCTATTCTCCCGCTATCAAGAGCAGTCATCGCAATTTTAAAACCCTGCCCTTTCTCCCCTAAGATATTGTCAGCGGGAACTCGACAGCCACGGAACGATAAATCGACAAGGTTGGCTGTAAGCAGTCCAAGTTTTCTCTCTTTTTTTACGACTTCAAGACCGGGCGTACCCTTATCCACCAAAAAAGCGGTTATTTCCGAATCGATCTTGGCCATCACAATCATCGCTTCAGCTATATCGCCATTTGTGATGAATTGTTTCTCTCCATTGAGGAGATAAAAATCGCCATTTCGAGGATCTAACTTAGCCTCGGTTCGGATGCTTTTAGCATCGCTGCCGGCCTCTTTTTCGGTCAGGGCAAACGCTAAAGGGACGCATTCTCCGCGGCCAATGCGAAACAGATAGGTCTTGCGCTGGATCTCTGTCCCATAAATCGCAATGGTTTCCGCAACCATATTCACGACGGACATGGCGACGGAAATCCCGGCATCTGCAGCCGCTATGGCTTTCAAGGCCAAGGCATAGCTGATCGTATCTGTAAAGGCTCCTCCCAGTTTTTTAGGGACATTTAAAAGCATTAATCCCGCTTCTGCCATCTTCCGAAACAATTGTGAGCGCATCTCTAAATTTTCTTCTAGTAAAGGCACAGAATCGGCAATTTCCTTTGCTGCAAAGGCCTCGCTGCGTTCTTCAAGTGCTAATTGTTCGGGGGTAAAACTAAAATCCATGGGCTTTTTTCACAATAAAACAGGTGACGGTTTTGTCATTGCCTCCCATGCTGATCATCATCCCATAGGGGGTTTTGGGCCGGGCTTGGTTTGCCGCCTTTTCCGTAAATTGATGCAAAAGGTCGACCATTTGCCTAACGCCTGACGCTCCGGTCGGATGTCCAAAGCCTCCCAGACCTCCCGACAAGTTGATCGGGATTATTCCGTCGAACGTCATATTTTCATCAAGGACAAAAAAGGCGGCTTTTCCGGGAGGGGCATATCCAATGGCTTCTAAGGCCAGCAGAGCGGTGATTGAAAAGCAGTCATGCAATTCCAAAAGCGCTATCTGCTCTTTAGACAAGCCGGCCTGTTCAAAGGCCTTTTTGACGGCAAGTGCGGTCGTAGCAAATACTGTGGGGTCTTGTGGCGCCTGGGTAATATCTCCTTCAGCCTCCCCCATGCCCACAATTTCGACTACATCATCCTTCGATAATCCACATTTTTGCAATCCTTCTTCGCTTAAAACCACTAAAGAAGAGGCGCCATCGGAAACCTTAGAACAATCATAATAATTCAGATAGGGCACAAAATTCTGAGGATCCGGAGGGGTCATTCCCAATTCAAATAAGTCGGGAGAGCTGTTGTGGTATTCCTGAGCTTTTGGATTCTTGCGCGCATTTAAGATGGCATTTTCATACCACTTCGCCATTCCACGCCGCGTTTCTGGATATCCATAACGCTCATAATAGGCTCTTGCCCGTTCGGCAAAAATGCCGGGAAAAAAGTAAGCATGTCCCGTCTTCCGTTCTTTATGATAATAGGCCGCTCCGGCTAGGACGTCAGCCCCATAAACAGACTTCATCGTATTTTGGATTTCAAAGGCCGACACAAATGTCGAATCGGAAAGGCCGGACAACACACTGCGAACAGCTGCAGCGATGGCTCGTCCTCCCGTCCCGCAAGCTCCCTCAACGCCCGTACAGGGTTTTCCCAGCAAGGAGGGCATCATAAAAGGCAGAAAGCCGGGAAGGTTGCCTTGCTTTAAAAAGCGGGCCGACATAAAGCTGCCCAAAATCCCTTCATCAAAGTCGGGATTCGGAATCTGTTTGGCCGTCCCTTCGGCCGTTTCCTGCAGGTAGGATTCAAAACCGCGCATGGGCTTTGAAGGGTCAAATTCTTTACGGCCGGGCCCGAAATAGGTCGTATTATAGCCTGCGGCTACATACACTCTCCTAGAAAAGGGTTTCATCGGACGACCTCCTGAGGTATCCATGGGTTATCCGCTGCATAAAGATGATAAAAACCGTTGATCAAGACTAGATCGACATCGCCAAGCGATTGCGCCACCTTTGTTTCGACTAATTTTTTCGCTATATTCCTGGAGTTTATTAGAAATGCTTGGGCAAGTTCGGATCCGGGTGTCGTGGATTTAAACAGATTCTCAAAATAAAGTTTCAGTTTTTCATTTTTGGCCGGATCCTTTTGCAGCGCTTTCCAGGAAGAATGGCCTTCGGGCAAGGGACCTAAGAAGTCATCAATTTTTGAAAAGGGGCGATAACCCGTTTTTCCTTGATCAATAAGCTCATCATGCAAAGAGGGGTCTTTCAAGTAGGTGCTCATAATCGCGCAAATGTTTTGGCAAACATCGATTCCGACATAACCGATCAATTGAAAGATGCCCATAGGCCGCACTAGCCAATCTTGCGTCACGCGATTCACAAGATAAGAGCTCCTCCAAAGTATATTGGGAGGTCAGTTCGTGGACTTTATGGCAAGCAAAGAGCGCTTCTCGGATAAAATGGCCGTTGCCGATAAATCCTGCGACATCTCCAGAATGGACGACTGTTTTGCGAAGGCGCTTAGCGAGTTCAAGAGCAAGGCTTTTAAGTGCTGGTTCCATATGATCTGGAGCAATGACTTCCAAAAGTTTTTGTACTGCAGGAGGGTTATAAAAATGAAAGCCAATAAGGCGATTATGCAATTGTGCTTTTTCATTTAGGATGGAAATCGGTATCGAAGAGGTATTCGTGAAAAAGTAGGCCTCATCTTTTCTACCTGCCACAAGGCTTTTGAACAGCTGGACTTTGGCCTCCACATCTTCAATAATGGCTTCAAAAATCAGAGTGGCATGTTTTGCCTTTTCCAAGCTCGTTTCGCAATGAATGAGGTCAAGAGCCCCTTCGACAAAAGCCTCGATGATCTCCTGGTTGCTGACTAACTTTGGATTCCGCACATAAAAACGTCGCAAGTCGTTGATATTTTTTTCGGCATACTTAAGAATTTGTTCATGCAAATAGTGCCGCAAGGCGTCTAATCCCTTCTCAGATGTATCGATGAGGATTAAGCGGAAAGCCCCAGTCCCTGCTTTGCCTTTTTGTTCGGCTTCGATGTGTGCCATCTCTTGCAGCAGAAGCAACGAGATGCCGCTTCCCATCTTTCCTGCGGCTCCAACAACCGCCACATTTTGCAAGGCTTCATCGAGTGGCATGGCTATTCCTTTTTCCTTTTTTCCAAAAAATCTTGCATGCTCTTTGCTCTCTCCGGCGTCGCAAAACACACGGCGCACATATTCTTTTCCAATTCAAGGGCTTCCGGCAACCCCAGGGAATAGCCCCAGTTAATGGCCTGCTTCGCTTGCATCGTCGCCACAGAAAAAATGCAAAATGCTTTCAATGATTTGAAAACAATCCTTCAAAAGATCTTGGGGCTCGCTAAGATGATTGATAATCCCCAATTTTTGAGCCTCTTCAGCCGAGATGACCTTTCCACTCATAATCATTTCTTTGGCTAAACGGGTTCCTATCGCACGCGCAAGTCGTTGAGTACCCCCAAATCCCGGAATAATTCCCAAGGAAACTTCGGGCAACCCCACTTTTGCGGTTTTGCTGGCATAGATGAAATCGCATGCCAAAGCCATTTCTAGCCCTCCTCCCAATGCATATCCATTGACCGCCGCTACGGTAAGAAAAGGGGCATTTTCAAGCGCCAACGTCACCTTCTGGCCCAGCTCGCAAAACTGCTTCATTTGGAGAAAATCCATTCCTTGCATTTCCTTGATGTCAGCCCCCGCGATGAAGGCTTTCTCGCCTTCCCCGGTCAAAATTAACGCCTTGATTTGCTGCGTTCGAGGAATTAAATCCAGAAAAAGGAGAAATTCTTCTAGAAGCTTTTTGTTAAGGGCGTTGAGTACTTCGGGACGATTGATTTTAAAAATTCCAACCGAACCGCGTTTTTCATAAATAAAATTCGGCATCGAACATCTCTCTTAAGGCTTTTTCTCACCGTATCAAAAATTTGAATTTAGTCAGCTCTTTTTTTGCGCTAAGGAACTTAAAGAGGCAATTGCAAAAGTCCATTGAAAATCTTGCAGCCTTACAGGCTGCATTCTTAACCTATTGATACCCAGGGCGTTGCCCTGGGCTGTTGCACTTTAAGCCCTTCGGGCTTTGCAAAATTATTGCAATAGCCCGAAGGGCTTAAAGTGCAACAGCCCAGGGCAACGCCCTGGGTATCAATAGGTTAGGAATGCAGCCTGTAAGGCTGCAAGATTTTCGATTGACTTCTGCAATTACCTCCTTAGGTTCTTTAGGTTTTTTTACCAGTTCTTGTTTATTAATCCGATTTTTTTATTTTCTTAACACTATCTTAATAATTACACATTAGTATATACTAATACAATAAAATGAAAATATTTGGAGAAATAAAAATGACTTCATTAAACACAACAAATACATACAATAATAAGCATTACTCAATGCATGAATACGACTTAGCCAAGCTTAATAAGACTCATACTTACCGCCCGGTTAAAAGACCGCAAACACTTCAATCACAAAGCTTAAGTAAGGCCACAATCAAAAAGTTATCCTTTCAAGAACTCAGACAAAATCTCTCAACTCTTGGTTTTGAATTATCTGAAAGCATTAAACGCCCTTTTAAGGCGACGAAAAAACCTGCTAACGTTGTGACTTTCAACAATCCCTTAACTACTCCTCAAGCCAAAGAAACTCCTTCACCGAAACTTCCCACAGACCTTCATAAAATCCTAACTTCAAGAATTGCGCATAAAACCGGTGTGAAAAGTCTGACTAAGGATTTACAAGAAGCTTTTGAAAGACGAACAAAACTCCCGCATATCATGGATGAAATGGTTAAGACCGAACGCACTTTTGCTGAAGGCGTTCAAGTTCAAGCTGATTTTTTTGCGGAATTATCAAAGTTATATCCAAATGATGAGTTTCTTAAAAAATATAGCAAAGCTGCCAATAAAGTTCTGCCAACAATACAAAGGTTTAAAACAAAGCTCGAATCGATTGTTGCTAAGACACAATTAACTCCTCAACAAAAAGCTGAGGAAATTGTGGATCTGTTAAATTCTGAGCTCGCAGTGAAATATTGTGGGGCCTTTAAGAAAATGACCCTGCTTTGTCCCGAATTTATCGAATGGGGAAAGAGCGAAAAGAAAGGTTCCATTGAGAAATTAATGAATCTAGCGCGTGAAAAGGCGGACTCATTATCTTCTCAAAGTCAATTGGCCGCGCATATCATCCAAAAAGCGGGAGGATTTCCTACCATCGATGCGCAAGCTGCTCCTATTATTTATGTCCAACGCGGACCTCGTTATGAACTTTTTATAAAAGATTTGATCGATTCTTTCTTCTTTTCAAGCCAAGATAATGCAAATCCTAAAGTTAAGCAAATGCAAAGCGGCTATGAAACGATTGTCCACTTAATGGGAAAAATTAATTCTAGAAAAGCCCATATTGAAGACACTCAAAAAATCCAAATAGACCTCGAAAAATTAAAAAAAGCAAAAGCCAAAGAACAGCCCGCATTGAAAAAAGAAATCGCTCAACTCTATGTCAAACACAAGCTCTATAAAACGGAAAAGTTCTCTAAAGAAAAAGAGCGCATCGCCTCTTTCTACAAAGACATTTACGTTGAGGACATGAAAAATCTATTTAAAAAGATCGAAGAAACTAAGATAACTCTTGCCGGTAAAAATAAATGGCATGAAAAAGTCAAACTTCAAAACGATCTGAAAAAAAGTAGAACTGAGCTGAAGCGTTACTTCGAATTCTGTGCCCTCACAAGAGTGCTTCCTAAGTTCAGTTGACCTCCCATCTTATAAAAAAAGACAAAAGGACCTAAAGGACTGGAAAGTCAATTTCTGTCCTTTAGGTCCTTTTGTCCTTTACAGATCACAAAGACTATGAAAAAAAAGTCGATAGTCTTATACCAAATTCTAAGTAGCGTCAATTCCTCTCTGTGGTACTTGGAGTAAATATGGTCGATAAAAAAAAAACGGGCGGCCTTGCTGGTATTGTGGCCGGAGATTCTGCCATTTGCCTGTGCAGCGCCGAAGACGAAAGCCTTCTTTACCGCGGATATCCGATCGAAGATTTGGCGGAGCATGCCTGCTTTGAAGAGGTGGCTTGGCTTCTACTGAGAGGGGAATTACCCACTGCCAACGAATTGAATGCCTATAAGGCCAAGCTTTCCGTCTGGTGGCATCTACCCAATGATTTAAAGAAAGTCTTGGAGCTGATCCCCGCCAATGCCAATATGATGGATGTGCTACGCACCGGCTGCTCATATCTAGGTAATTTAGAACCTGAAAAAGAAGGCGAAGACAAATTTGCTGTCGCCGATCGATTGATTGCCATCTTTGGTTCCATCCTCCTGTATTGGAAACATTTTCATGAGACAAATAAAGCTTTAGATGTCAAAACGAAGACAACTTCTATTGCCGGCCATTTCCTACAATTGCTTAATGGAGAACCGCCCAATCCGATTTTTGAACGCTGCTTAGATGTTTCCCTGATCCTCTATGCCGAACATGAATTTAACGCTTCTACCTTCACTGTCCGCACTATTGCCAGCACTTTATCGGATTTTTACTCCGCAATTTGTGGAGGGATCGGTGCCTTGCGCGGTCCTCTGCATGGAGGAGCCAATGAAGCGGCGATGGCTCTCCTCACAAAATTTAAAACCCCCCAGCAAGCTGAAGAAGGCGTCAAAGAGATGTTAGCCAAAAAAGAACTCGTGATGGGCTTTGGACATCGCGTTTATACCACTGCAGACCCCCGCTCAGCCATCATCAAACGCTGGGCCAAAAAGCTTAGCCAAGAGCAATATGACCGTCAAATTTTTCCTGTAGCCGAACGCATCGAAAAAGTGATGTGGGAAGAAAAACAACTTTTCCCCAACTTGGATTTCTATAGCGCCGTCGCCTACCATTTTTGCGGAATCCCCACCCATATGTTTACGCCCCTTTTTGTCTTATCGCGGATTGCCGGCTGGTCTGCCCATCTGCTTGAACAACGGGCAAACAATAAGCTCATTAGACCTATCAGCAACTATATCGGACCCCCTTCGCAAAAATGGGTTCCGATCGAGCAAAGAGAAAAAGAGCATGAATAAAAAAGCAGATGAGGCTTTAGAATTAATTGCCGACTACGTGGCTAAAACGGGAATCAATAGCACAGAAGCCTATGAGACGGCCCATGCTTGCCTAGCAGATGCCCTCGGTTGTGCGATTTTAGCTTTGCGCTTCAAAGAATGCACCAAATTGTTGGGCCCCTTCGTTCCTGAAACAGTCGTTCCAAATGGGACGCGCATTCCCGGAACAGAATTCATCCTCGATCCCATCAGAGCCGCTTTCAACATCGGCACTATGATCCGTTGGCTGGACTACAATGATACATGGCTAGCTGCCGAATGGGGCCATCCTTCTGATAACTTAGGAGGGCTTTTAGGCGTTGCCGATTATCTTACACGTAAGGCTAGAGCCGAAGGCAAACCTCTACTGCTCATAAAAGATGTGCTGACAGCTATGATCAAAGCCTATGAAATTCAGGGCGGATTGGCTTTGCTAAACAGCTTCAATCGCATTGGATTCGACCATGTCATCTTAGTAAAAGTCGCCACCACAGCTGTCGTCACAAAGCTCTTAGGGGGAAGCCGCGATAAAATCATCGATGCTGTTTCCAATGCTTGGATTGATGTAGGTCCCTTGCGTACTTATCGCCATGAACCCAATACGGGTTCAAGGAAATCTTGGGCTGCAGGAGACGCTACAAGCCGAGGCGTCATGTTTGCCATGATGACCATGCGAGGGGAAATGGGATATCCAACAGCATTGACAGCAAAACAATGGGGCTTCTATGACGTTTTGTTTCAAGGCAAACCTTTGGCATTCCAGAGGCCATTCGGATCCTATGTCATGGAAAACGTGCTATTTAAAATTGCCTTTCCGGCCGAGTTCCACGCCCAAACTGCTGTCGAATGTGCATTTCAACTGCACCGCCTTACCAAACATCGCTTTGATGACATTGAATCTATCGAGATTTTAACCAACGAACCCGCCATTCGCATTATTGATAAAAAAGGACCTCTCACAAATCCGGCAGACCGGGATCATTGCCTGCAATATATGGTCGCTGTAGCCCTTTTGCATGGAACCTTAACGGCGGACCATTATGAGGATGAAGTCGCGCAGGATCCACGGATAGACCTGCTGAGAAGTAAAATGAACGTCACTGAGCATAAGGCTTTTACCGCAGATTATTACGATCCGGAAAAGAGATCGATAGCAAACGCTATTCAGATAAGGTTCAAAGATGGACAAATCTCCGAGCAGGTGGTGGTCGAATATCCCCTAGGTCATCAAAGGCGCCGCCAAGAAGGCCTTCCTCTCCTGTTTCAAAAATTTAGAGACAATCTCTCCACCAGATTCAATAGCGAGAAAGTAGAAAAGATCCTCGATTTGTTCAAGAACCCTTCTGCGCTTGAATATATCCCTGTAGACACCTTTATGGAGCACTTCATTCCATAGCCCCTTCGTGCCGGGTTCGTGCCCGAAAAATCGTTACCCAAAACCCCCTTCGTGCCCGTGTGCGTGCCCGTGCCCGTGCCCGATGTCCCTTTTCGTTCCCTAACAGTCTCGTTTGATTTTTCGGGCACGGGCACGGGCACGCGCACGGGCACGAACGGGGTTCTTGTTAGTTACTGTTGTTTTATCCCGGGTATCAAAGGAGCGAAGCAGGATTTTGGATTATAGCGGCAAAGAAATGGGAAACAGTAGCAGCCAAATCCCCATCAATGATGCGATGGTCAAAGCTCCAAGATAGATTCAGCACATCTCTAATGACGACGTTATCGTTTTTAATGAGCGGCTGCTTTTGAATGCGCGCCACAGCCAGAATCGCAGCCTCAGGATAATTGATGATCGGCGTCGCCCATAATCCTCCGCCCCCAAGCACGCCAAAATTGCTGATCGTAATTGTGGAGTCCTTCATGTCCGCCGATTTCAATTGGTTTTTGATAGCTTTATTTTTCAAATCCTCGTAAGCCTTGATAAGATCGTGAAGGGGCATATCTTGAATATCCTTAAGAACAGGCACGATCAATCCCAATTCGGTCGTCATGGCAATTCCCACATTGTGCACTTTGTGAGTTATCAAAGAATTTCGAGAGGCATCAAAAGAACTATTTACAATCGGATATTGTTTTAAAGTCAGGGACAAGGCTTTGATAAGAAAAGGCATATAGGTAATGTGAAGGCCCTGTTTTAGCGCCTCCTCCTTATATTTTTGACGCAACTGTACTAACCGCGTCGCATCGACTTGTTCAAAATAGGAAAAGTGAGGAATTTTGGCTTTGGACTCGGCCATCTTTTTGGCCATCAAGCTAGGTATCCCCAAAAGAGGTTTCTCTTCATCCCCGGGCAAATGCACATGAGGCGCCGGAACTTCTGCTGGAGCAGATTCTCCTCTAACTTTTATTAAGTCCTCGAGAATGACACGGCCCTCCTTCCCAGAACCTTGACAGAGGTTAATGTCAATATCCAATTCTTTAGCCATCTGTCGCACTTTAGGGGTAGCTAAAGCCCTTTGGCCAGGTTGAGTTTTCTTAACTTCAATTGTTGCGGTCTGCTGCTTTGGAGCCGGTTGAAAGGTGGGCGCTTTTTCAGCTTCAACCTTAGGCTTGTCCTCAGGAGTGGCTTGTTCTTCGCCGACCTCGATATCATAAAGGGGCTTATCCTTAATGGCCATTTCACCGACGCGATAATGTTGCTTGGCAAGCTTGCCCGGATAAGGCGAAGGCAGCTCTACCGTGGCTTTGTCGGTCATCACGATGACTACAGGCTCATCCTGCTGTACCGGATCGTTCTCTTGTTTGAGCCATTCGATGATCTCGCCCTCAACAACTCCCTCACCGATATCAGGTAAAGCGATAGTGATAATTTTGCTCATAAAAGTTCCTTCATAATAAGCAGGACAGAGCCTCATAGGCTTAACCTAAGCGATAGAAACCTAGCCCGAAGGGCGTCTGGTTAAAGCCCACAGCGACGAAGGAGCTGTGGGAAGGCATAAAAAAATATCGAGCCCGTAGGGCGATTCAATTTGAGTCGCCCTACGGGCTCTATGTTTTTTTATCTTTTCCCACAGCTCCTTCGTCGCTGTGGGCTATAACCAAACGCCCTTCGGGCTGGTTTTTCTATAACTTTTGCCCTGCTTTTCCGTTAAAATTCCAATGTCTCTAGAACAGCTTTTTTGACCTTATATGCATCCGGCAGATACTCGATCTCTAACGTATTTGGAAAAGGCGTATCCAGTCCGCAACAGCGTCTAACAGGCGCTTCCAAATTTAAAAAGCACTTTTCCATCAGAAGCGCCGCGATTTCGGCTCCGAATCCTTGCGTTTTGGGTGCTTCGTGGCTGACCACACAACGTCCTGTTTTCTGCACAGAAACAACAATCGTATTAATATCTAGAGGATTCAAAGTGCGCAGATTGATGACCTCCACTTCAATTTTCCGCTCGTCAAAGAGTTCTTGAGCCGCTTGCATGTTCTGATGATGTTGTGCCCCCCATCCGATCAACGTGATATCTTTGCCGGCACGTTCAATGCTAGCTTGTCCAAAAGGAATGAGATAGGGTTCTTCCGGGACCTCTTGCTTCAAAGAACGGTAAATGCGCTTCGGTTCAAAAAATAGAACGGGATCGTTGGAGCGGATAGCCGATGCTAAGCAGTCCCTTGGCATCATAGGGAGAAGAGACCATCACCACCAGCAATCCGGGCGTATGCAAGAATTGGGCTTCCGGAGATTGCGAATGATAGTGCCCTCCATGTATGCCTCCTCCACAGGGAGTGCGTATAACCAAAGGAGCCGAATATTGATTGCCTGTTCTATAACGCACCTTAGCAAGCTCATTGACGATCTGATCATAGGCAGGAAAAATGTAATCAGCGAATTGAATTTCGCAAATCGGTTTCATGCCCTTCTGGGCCATGCCAATGCCAAATCCGATGATGCCCTGTTCAGCCAAAGGCGTATCGAAGCAGCGCTCTTTGCCGAACTTTTCTTGCAACCCTGTAGTCACGCGGAAAACGCCGCCAAAAGCCCCAGCATCCTCTCCAAAGACCACTAATCGATCATCGCGGGCAAATTCTTGATGTAAAGTGTGGTTCAGAGCTTGGATGATGTTCATGAGGGGCATAATGCGATACCTAAAATTTATTCATTAGGAAAAAACGTTTTTAATTCCTCATATTCTTTCTCTAAAGCCAGGGGCACTTCAAAATACACATGCTGTACAAGAGATCTTAAAGAGGGTTTTGAAGTCTCCTTTGCCATATTTATCGCTTCGGTAATTTCCTTGGAAATTTCTTCGGTAAATTGACTTTTTTGCCGATCGTCCCATAATCCCTTTTTCTCAAGATATCGGCGCAATCGCAAAACAGGACATTTCTTTTCCCATTGCGCCACCTCTTCCGACTTTGCGGTAGAGAGTCGGATCATCGGAGGTTGAATGGGCGCCCATCCGATAAGTCATCGCTTCGATGAAAATGGGGCCCTGATTTTCAAGGCACATTTTTTTCGCTTTTTGGACAGTTTCATAAACCGCAAAGAAATCATTGCCATCGATACGCCAACTGGTGAGTCCATGGCCTATGCCTTTCGGAGTCACCCCATCGGTGGCAAATTGCGAAGCACAGCTCGTCGAAATTGCATAACAATTATTGCGGCAGAAAAAGATGGCCGGAGCCTTTCTTACAGCAGCAAAATTGAGGCCGACATGAAAATCCCCTTCGGATGTCGCCCCCTCGCCAAAATAGCAGATCGCTATCCTGCTCTTTCTGCAATTTCATCGCATATGCACAACCGGCCGTATGGGGAATCTTTGTGCCTATCGGAGAAGAGACTGTTACAACATTCAAAGCCCGAGAGCCAAAATGATTGGGCATTTGGCGGCCCAGCGAAAGGTCTTTAGCATCGCCAAACATGTGATGGATATATTCTTGAATGGTGCATCCACGCCAAAACATGACGCCCGCTTCGCGATATTGAGGATACATCCAATCATTTAATGACAATGCTGCGGCACTAGCGACAGCGCACGCTTCTTCCCCTAACGAGCTGAGAGCAAAAGAGATCATCCCTTGCCGCTGAAGAGTGATCATGCGCTCATCAACCAAGCGCGTTAAAAGCATCGTCTTAACCCCCTTGATGAGAATATCATCAGGGATCGAAATAGGGCATGAGGACGCTAAATGACCTTGCTCATCTAAATAACATAGCGTGGCTAAACTCATGAGAAATTCCTCATAATATCCTTCACAAATAGCCGATTGAGACCTTTATCGTAAAGCACCGACATCTTTTATTCTTGCGAGAATCGAAACAAAAAGCTAAAAACAACTTAAACCAGGGTAGCATATATGTTTGTTGCCTATAATAAAGTCAGAATGCATGACACCGATATGGCCGGGATTTTGTATTTTCCACGCCAATTTCGCTTTGTCCATGATGCTTTAGAAGACTTGTTAAATAATGAAGGTCTTAGCTTTGAACGGGTCTTTCACGAGGAAGAGTTTGTGTTCGTGATCGCCCATGCAGAAGCCGACTATCTGGCTCCCTTAAAAGTCGGCGATGCTATCGAAGTCCATGTCAGTGTAGATCGCATCGGCACAACTTCCTTCACAATGGATTACAAGATCTACAAAGCTGATAAATCGTTGGTGGGCACAGCCAAAACAGTGCACGTCTCCTTGAATGCAAAAACGCGCAAAAAAATTCACATTCCCGAAAAGCTTCGCAAAATGCTCCTTAAGTTCGCTTCGGAAAATCTCGCTAGCCAAACCACCAAAGGGACCTAAGAACCCCCTTCGTGAACGAGCCGAGCCCCTTACTTTCCGCATGTGGAAGTCGTGCAATTCTTGCAGCCTTACAGGCTGCATATCTTAACCTATTGATACCCAGGGCGTTGCCCTGGGCTGTTGCACTTTAAGCCCTTCGGGCTTTGCAAAAAATTGCGAAAAGCCCGAAGGGCTTAAAGTGCAACAGCCCAGGGCAACGCCCTGGGTATCAATAGGTTAAGATATGCAGCCTGTAAGGCTGCAAGATAGACTTCCACATGCGGAAAGTAGGGGCACGGGCATTCACGAACGGGGTTCTTGGGTCCCTTTTGTTGCCGTAAATTTACCCCTATCATCTTTGGTTAAACTCGCACAAGCGACTTCAGGATCATGTGTAAAATAAAGCTGGGCATTTGTTGCAAATGCCTTTTCAAACAGCTCTTTCTTTTCCTCTACCAACAATTCCGGGTAGCGGTCATATCCCATCGTCACAGGAAGGTGCACCCAAGGCAAACCCGGAACCAGATCACTCACATAAAAAACATTCAGATCTTTAGTCGAAATATGCGAAACCATCAAACCTATCGTATGCCCATTCGAATAATGAAAAGTGACTCCAAAGTCTAATGAGGGATGAGATTCCCCTTCCACAAATACAAGGCGTCCCGAATCCTCCAATAACTTGTTGAGAATGGGAATAAAAGAGGCTTGCTCGCGTAGAGGAGGCTTCCGCGCTCGATCCCAATGCGCTTTCCCAAGATAATACCCTGCCTTAGGAAAAAGAAGCCGCAGCGGCCCCTCGTCGTAGGCTGATAAAAGTCCGCCGGCATGGTCGAAATGCAAGTGGGAAAGAACGACAGCATCGATATCTCGCTCATGAAATCCGAGCTTCTCCAAATTCTTCAACAACATATGGTCGGATTCTCGAATTCCATAGCGTTCTTTCATCTTTGGATCAAAAAATGCACCTGTACCGGCTTCGAAAAGAATATTTTGTCCTCCCTCAGTTTGGATAAGCAGAGTACGGGAGGCAAGCAAGATGCGATTTTGCTCGTCAGGCGATGCCCATCTTTGCCATAGCGCTTTGGGAGCATTTCCGAACATGGCACCCCCATCCAGACGCAATCTGTTGCTTTCAACGATCCAAAATTTCATTTCTTTCTCCTAAAGAAATAGAATGTGCCTGCCAAAATAGAAAAAATCAATAATAATTTTTTTATTAATTCCTTTTATTTAATTTTACATTGAATTATATCTTTAAATATATTAAAATTATTTTAAATATTATTTTAGGTAATATAATGTCTTTTTTTAATAATCCATTAACTTCTTTTACTCAAAATAACAAACTTCCTTTTTTTCCCCTTCGAAAATGTTCTTAGTGAAACAGAAATTTCACTGACTCAATATGAATATCGCTACCCAGATAGTATGGTCGAGAGATTTATTGAAACGGCAAAAAGTTTACATGCTTTAAGTGACAAGATCACCGAAGAAAAAGAACGAAATTAATAGCGATAAAATATGGACTTTTCAATCTATTTTGTCAGCAAATAGAAGAAATATGGGTAAAAACCATAAAGTTACGCTTTTCGCAAAACTCTTGTCTCGCTCGAAAAACTTCAACTTTTATTGAAGAAAACAAAGACCTCATCGAAAAGAATGTGACACTTTCGCATTTTGAGTTGGACCAAAAAGTTAATATGTATTCTCAACAATAAGATGCATGCATGCCTGCAAAACGACGTTAGAGAAGAGATCGAACAACAACCCAAAAGCTTATCCAGTTTTTTCGAACTCGGCAGAAGCTACAAGGAATTTATTATCGATAGCTGTAAAGATCACATCCCTTTCAACGAACAAACTCAAAAATTCTATAAGTCCGTATGGGCTGAAAAAATTTGCAGATATCTTAAAAGTTTATACTCCTTTCTACGAAAAATTCTCCGATAACCTTGTTTCGGGAATGGATTTTTTTGCATTTACACTTCAAGAAATGGTCCAGATTTTGAGTGCTATGGAATTCATGAAAGAAGTGGCTTCCCAAGAAAACCGCGAGGAAATTCGCACACATGCCTTCCGAGCCTATAAGACCTGGCAGCAAGACCAAGAATTTGAAGCATTCTCCTAAGAATTCCTTGCAAATCGGCTAAAGGAATCGAGCGAAACAAAACAGATCGCCACCCAATTCATGACCGAAATTGCGAAAGTTCTTGAAAACTCTACAAATAAACCCTCTTCTTCTGACAAAAAATCCATTGATGCACTTGTCAGCGATATTCGAAAAGCCATCAATGCTAAAGAACTGGCCAACTTGGAAACGCAATTGCGGCAGCAAGTCGATTCCGATGTCGTCGAAAAGATCCTGTCTAATTGGAGCTATATTGGAGGAGACATTAAGTTCAATCATGCCCTTCTAGGCGAAAAAAGGAAGCAATATGTCCTTCAAAAAGCCATAGAAATTCAAGAAGCAAAAAACAAGGGACAAAAGGTCGATGCCCTTTTGGATAATCTCGAAAAAGCCCTGAAGACCGACCTGCCAGCCTCTGAAATTGTGATTAAGCAAAAGTATCAAGATCTCGATATGCTATTGCAAGGCGTGGCTCCTGAGAAGAAACAACGCTATCAGCTGATTTTGAATAAAGCTTTGCTGAATAAGCAAATCCGCAATCCACGTGCTTTTTGCGGCAGTCCATTGAAGAAATGGTGTTGAAGGAATTAGGCTATCCCCACATGGAGGCTTATCAGGATAGATCTCTCATTCAAAATACAATGGAAAAAATTATTAAGAACCGTCTGGAAGTTGAGGGATTAGAATGCGAATCGCTCTCCGAGCTTAAAGCCGAGATCAAAAAGCAAGCTTTTATCGAAAGGATGAAAATTGCCGGAGTAGATCCCGCCCATATAAAGCATATGCGCATTCTCCTCAACGCAATGTTTCGGTTCCAAAAAAGTTTAACGGAACACGCCCACAAACATGCTCAAGTATCCTCGCTTCACACAAATTCCCACGCCTCCATCGGAAAAAAGATATGCGAGAATATCAAGTTAAGAGACATGCAAAAGGTCAATCGAGAAGAGAGAATTGCTTTCCTCCACACTCTCAGAAGCATTCCTGATGTATTTAAAATGGATGTGAGCTTCCTTCGAGAAGAGAATTAATCAAGCGATCGAAGAAATTCTTCAAAATCAAGGAATGACAAAAACCCGTGAAGAGAAGTATCAGAATATTGAAATTCAAAACAAAAAACTCGTGGAATGGTTTAATCGTTATCAAGACAACATTTCGGTTGAATTTATGCAAGGTGAAGACGATCCTCAACAGGCATTAATTGACGGTGTTTGCCTTGCATTAGTCCATCGTTTTGCGATGACAGCTCAGCGCAATCCAACCTGCGAAGATAAAGATCTAGGAGTCGATGCGATTTATCCGATCGACCGCCTGCGGCAGGCTGCATATGGATTGCAAGCGGATCATTCTAAAAAAGGCGAAGACCATCTTTTCATCCCCAAAAAGCTGGCTAAATCAACGGGCTTTGAAGAAGAGGTGTTGTTTACCTGCTTGCCGGACAAGCTTTGTGAAGCAGCTGATATGTTCCAGGATAAAATCCAGAACTCTAATGGTGTTTTAAAGGTTTTCGTCAAAGACCATGCGCTCGCTATCCAGATCGATAAGAAGCATGGCATGTTCCGCTTTTACGATCCCAATATCGGTATCGTGAGGTTTAAACCGGCCCCCGGCGAAACAGCTGATACCTGTATAAAAAAGGTTCTGGAATCCTACATGAGCCTTCAGCAGGCCATGTATTCCGAAACAAAACTCTTGTTCGGCATCGCCATGCATAACAAATAAACCCCAGATAAACACAGATAAGGCCATTTCGATTGCCTCAAAAAAATTAAACGCAAAGGCGCAAAGATGCAAAGGCGCAAAGACCGTTTTCGTTGCCTCAAGCCTTGCAAAAATTAAAAGCGTTTAATTTTTGCAAGGCTTGAGGCAACGAAAACGGTCTTTGCGCCTTTGCATCTTTGCGCCTTTGCGTTTAATTTTTTGAGGCAATCGAAATGGCCTTATCTGTGTTTATCTGTGGTTTGTTTTTGTCTTGCAAATGCATCTGCTCCAGTCGGGTTCGCGCTTTTCCAAAAAGGCCGCAATGCCCTCCTTAGCTTCGTCCGATTGACGGGCCTTATGATGGCATTTCAGAGCTTTTTTCACATCTTCGCCAAAGTCGCTAAAGTAAAGGGCATCGAGCAGCCTTTTCGTTTCGGCGGTGGCACTTGGAGCCCCTTTAATCACTAGATTGGCCATCGCAATAGCGGTATTTAAAAGCTCTTCGGCGGGAACAATGCGATTGATCAATCCCATCGTTTTAGCGCGTTCGGCACTGATGGATTCGCCCAGGTAAAGCAATTCGTGAATATCGCGCTGATGCAATTGACGGTATAGTAAGGACATGACCAGGGCCGCTACAAGGCCGCGGCGTGTTTCAGGATAGCCGATAACTGCATTCGGCTCTGCGATGACAAAGTCGCAGGCACTTAGCAAGCCGGCTCCTCCGGCTAAAGCCGCCCCTTGATGAAGGGCAATCGTTACTAAAGGAGTGGTGTAAAGGGCTGAAAAAGCCCTGGCTAGCATATGGGAAGAGATCTCGTCTTTAGAGTGATCCGCGGCTTCGGTCAAGTCAAGCCCGGCACAGAAGACTGGACCTGCTCCCCTAAAAATTAGCACTCTTTGCTCAGGAAAATTATAGGTCTCCTCAAGAGCCTCGCTAAGCTTTTCAAGCAACGCCACATTCAAGGCATTGCGTTTCTCTGGGCGGTTAAGAGTGAACATTGTCACCTGAGGATTGATCTGTTCGACAAGTAAAATGGGCTTTTCATCTTTATTCATGATTTTTGTCCTTTTTGGGTAGTATTTCAGGGGGTATTTCGATCGGCATTTGAAGAATAGCCTGGCCCAAGGCTTTGCCTTGAGCATCTGTTCGCAAGGAACAGCTGCCTCCCCCTGCCAAAACACCCTCTAGCACAAAATTCAGGGCTCCTAGATTGGGTAGTTCATAACGTTTTGTGGACTGGACTCCGAGTGGCTTGAAAAACTTTTCAACCTTTTCAGCTGTCAATACATCTTTTAAAAATTCATAGCCTTCCGGAGTGTAAGCAATCACGCCAATGTTGGCACTGGAACCCTTATCTCCGCTGCGTGCATAAGCAATCTCATTGAGAAATTGTGTTTCTTTATCCATTAGAGGTTACCTCGCTAATCGGCTTAGCCAATTTGCGTGAAATGAGGCAAGGCCAGTAGCCAAAAACCGGCCGCACATGCGGGCGCCCTGACGTATAACCTGTTACGCCTTGAGGACCGCTTGTCACCAAAGGCGCGATTTCTTTACAAAGCACTCCAAAGCCTCCTCCCGAGGATCTGAAGCACTGACCCTTAAAACACATTCCAGAAGTTCTCGACTTGGGAAAACTCCGGGAATGGCTTCGAGGTTTCCCAAGCATTCGATGCATGTACGCTTAAGGTCATAACCTGCTTGACGCACGCGCTTCAGAATGATTTCTCCGCATAAATGCGCTTTTTCTTGGGCGTGTGGTCCAAAGAGTGGTCAGCATCCCTTCGGCTTTAAAGCCATCGCGATAATTGGCGCTCACCTTATAATTTTCAGGAGGAGCCTTTCCTTTAGCTCCCAAGACTTTGATGCGGTTTGGCCCAACCTCTTGCAAAGATAGATCCAAAAAGGAAACGGTTACATCAGGGGCTCAAATAGTGGCTTGGATCGCCAATCTCGTAAAGAAGCTGCTCTTTGACAATCTCTTGCGAAACTTTTCCTCCGGTATTTTCCGGCTTTGTAATCACAAAAGAACCGTCAGGCTCAACTTCGACAAAAGGAAAACCGATATTCACCTTATCATTTAAAGAGAGCCAGTTGGTAGAAATTCCTCCGGTCGCTTGAGTCCCGCATTCGATCAAATGACCCGCGACAGTAGCTCCTGCAAGGCGATCATAGTCATCCCATTTCCACCCATAATGATAAACGCAGGGAGCTACCGTTAAACTTGGATCAGCCACACGTCCTGTGATGACAATGTCCGCGCCTTGATTTAAAGCCTCCACAATAGGTTGTGCGCCAAAATAGGCATTGGCTGTTATAAGAGAGCCGAGGATCGATTGAATCGATTCTTTAGTTTCGAGATTTGCATATAACGGTTTTGCCGGATCTTGCAGGAGGGTTTGCAAAACATCATCGCCTGAAACAATTCCGACTTTTAAAGAGTCGCATTGGGCCTCTTTTTAGGAGTTTTGCGCAAGCCTTAGCACACCCCTGCAGGATTCAATCCGCCGGCATTGGCGATGACCTTAAAGGACAATCCTTTTTTCCAAAAGGGTATCAGCGATTTGACAACACTGAGAAAATCGCGCGCATAACCCTCCTCAGGATTCTTTTCACGTTGGATAGCCATGATCGACATGGAAACTTCCGATAAAGTAGTTAAGGGTTAGAAAGTCCAAATCAGGCTGCTGTTGGATCAGCCGCGCTGCAGCTGAAACGCTGTCCCCCCAAAAAGCTGAGGCGTTGCCTATCTTTAAAGGTCTTTTCCTCATACTTGGATCACGCCTGTATGAAAGTTTCGAATTACGGCCCCGGATTGCGCGAAACTAGCCTTAAAAGCTGCAAAAGGATATCCCTAGTTAAATGGGGAGCGATGATGCCATCGACCCATCCTCTTGCGGCCCCATAGCGAATGTCCATCTGCTGCATATACTTATCCTGGATGGCCTTTTGCATTTTCTCGGACTCTGCACGACTTAAAGGCTTTCCACGCCTTTCAGCGGCTCTTTCTTGTATCGTAAACAACGTATCCGCGGCTTGTTCGCCTCCCATCACGGCATATTTAGCATTGGGCCACGCCAGGATAAAATTAGGGTCATAAGCCTTTCCACATAGGGCATAGTTGCCTGCTCCAAATGAATTGCCCACGACTACTGTGATCTTGGGGACGATTGAATTGCTCACGACATTGACGAGTTTGGCGCCGCTGCGGATAATCCCCGATTGTTCGGCTTCACGCCCGACCATAAATCCGACCACATCTTGTAAAAAGAGGAGAGGAATTTTAATCTGATTGCAATCCATAATAAACCGGGCGGCTTTATCGGCGGAATCCGCATAGAGGACGCCTCCGATTCAATTTCCCCTTTTCCGGTTTTAGTCGGTTTGCGCTGATTGGCCACAATTCCAACTGGCATGCCGCCGATTTTTGCATAGGCCGTAACCAGAGTTTGACCGTACTCGGCCTTATATTCTTGCAAGGAATCAGCATCGACCAAACAGGCCAGCAAATCGCGCGTCTCATAGGGTGTTGAGCCGTTTGTGCCAATAATCTCATATAGCTTTTGTGGGTCTTTACTCGGTTTGAAAGGAGAGGTCTGTTTTTCTTCTTTTCCGGGGAAGCAAATCGACAAGAGCGCGCACTCTTTTCAGGCAGGCTTTATCGTTGGGTTCAAGAAAATCCACTGTCCCGCTAATTTCAGCATGCATCTTAGCTCCGCCCAATTCTTCAGTATCGACCACTTGCCCTATCGCCGCTTTGACCAAAGCAGGTCCGGCTAAATAGAGTCCGCTTCCCTCCGTCATCAGTAATTTGTCGCAAAGAACGGGTAAATAACCTCCCCCTGCAATACAATTGCCCATTATCGCAGCAAACTGCGGGATTCCGGCTGCAGAAAAAACAGCATTGTTGCGGAAGATGCGGCCAAAGTCGTCTTCATCAGGAAAAATTTCATCCTGCAAGGGAAGAAAAACCCCCGAGGAATCCACCAAGTAGATCACCGGCAGGCGGCATTCGTAGGCAATGCGTTGCGCCCTCAAGCACCTTTTTACCGACTGGGGAAACATGGCACCCGCTTTAACAGTCGCGTCATTAGCAATCACCATGCATAATTGACCGCTAATGCTGCCTATGCCCGTCACAACGCCTGCGGCCGGAAGATCGCCCCACTCTTTATACATTTCATAGCCGGCCCAAAGTCCCAATTCAAAAAATGAGGCTGGATCGTCAAGCAAGTGATTCAATCTTTCGCGCACGGTCAATCTCCCCAAACGGGCTTGACGTGCCTTGCCCTCTTTTCCGCCGCCTTGGCGGAGAATGACCTCCTGAGCAGCAAAATCTTCCGTGAGTTTTTTTAGACCGCTTTCAGCTTTTTTCATGAGGCTTTAATTCCTGTTATTTGATCGGAAACGGCTTCAATAGTGGAATCATAATTTTCAAATAGCGTCCCAAGAGATCGCTCAATATTCTCTTTGGCATAACGACAATAGAGTTTAGCGATAGCGACATCATGGCCCAGCGCTTCTACATTGCCGCTGACAGACTTTAAATCTGCATCCAACTTGCTCAGAACTGCGGTCCAGCTATAGAGAGCCATTGCCGCAGTAGCTATGCGGTCAAGCGAAAGCTGCCGTTCGAAAATCTCTTCGCCATACTTGGCAAGCAAACGAACAATAGCAAAACCGAAACGTCTTACCGCCGATCCAAGATTTTGAGCTTCTTCAGAAAGCAGACGCGACTGGACCGGCACCTTAGGAAGGCTGAGGCGTTTCCAAAACTGCACGATAAAGCCTTTGATCGTTCCAAAGTCATTTAAAGGGTTTTTCATGGCCTCAAACGTCTCTTTTAGCTGAACCCCCACATCCCGCATTCCCACCAGGCCGATAAAAGCGCGCATCACCTCGTTCGACCCCTCCCCAATCATATTCAAGCGTGCATCTCGCATCAAGCGCTCGAAAGGATAGTCTGTAAAAAAGGAGCGTCCTCCATAAATCTGCATGGTGTCATAAAGGATTGTCCAGAGCGAATCGCTTGCAAAGACTTTAAGCATGGCCGATTCGAGCATAAAATCTTCGGCATGGCCATCGACAAATCCCGCTGTCAAGTAAGTGGTCGCATCCATGGCATACGTTAAGGCGGACATCAGGGCGATCTTCTGCTTGACAAGGGCAAAGGAGGCCAGGGGCCGCTTGAACTGATACCGTGTTTTAGCATGGTAAACGGCTTTCTCCACCAGCATTTTTGCAATCCCGGTACAGGTCGCGCCAAAAGTTGTTCTCCCATAATCTAGAACCGTCAGACAGACTTTAAGGCCTCCCCCCTTAGGACCTAGGATGTTGGCGGCCGGCACTTCCATATCCTGAAATTCAAGGATCGCCGTTTTTGTGCCGCGCATTCCCACTTTTTCCAATGCCGGTGCAGCCACCTTAAAGCCTTTCATATCGGGTGTGACGAGAAATGCGGTCACCTTATCCTGCTTCCCCTTTGCTGTTTCCACTTCCGTTTGAGCCATTACAGTAAGAACTTGTGCAGATTCCACCATTCGTTATCCACTGTTTCTTCCCATTGAGGCGGTAGACATTTTTCTGCGGATCAAAGACGGCTCGCGTTTCGATACCGCTCGCATCTGAACCTGCATTGGGTTCGGTCAAAGCAAAGGCTGCAATAGACTCGCCTTTCGCTAAAGAGGGAAGCCAGCGCTTGCGTTGTTCGTCTGTGCCAAATAGGAGCAATGCCTTTAATCCAATACTTTGATGGGCATTCACAAAAAGCGCCGTCGAGCCGCATCGTCGTGCTAACACCTCTGCAACTCGGCAATAGGCATATTGCGACATCCCAAGCCCGCAATATTCCTCTGGAATGGTCATCCCCAACACTCCAAGCTGCCCTAAACCGTTGATAACCGTCTCGGGAAGCTCTGCATTCCGATCTATCCAATCGGGATTGATTTCCTTTTCCGCAAAGGCTTCCACACGCCTAACAAACTCATCAGCCCGTTGTTTTTCTTCTCGGCTGACTTGAGGATAGGGGAAAACTAGGCTGGAGTCGTAAACGCCAAAATAGAGCGTTTTTGCAAAGCTGGGCTTCTTTTTGCCTGAAAACAGCAGCTCTTCAGCTAAACGTTTTTGCTGATCATCCATATTGCCTCGTTTTTGGAACCACAGAGAGGAATTATTTTTTTCTCACTCTGCGTCTCTGTGACTCTGTGGTAAAATATATTTGCAAGAGCGTTGTTTACGACGCTCTTGCAAAATATATTTTACCACAGAGTCACAGAGAGAGAGAATTTTTCCTCTCTGTGTAACAACTTGGTATAATTGATGCTACCGTTTAGCCAAAGCAAAATTTTAATTGCTACAGGTGAACATAATTTTTTAGATGCGCTTAAAAATGCCGTTAAAGTATAAGTATTCCTCTTAAATCAATAATATGAGGAAAATAATGAATATAATGACTCGCCTTGAATCTGTAAGTGCTCCCCTATTGATGGCATTTTTGAGCATTCTATCATTCTTTAAACAGTCACTTCATGCTGAAATAAAAGGTCGACTGGATGCAGGCCCGACTTATGCCCATATCGATGTTTTGGAGTCAGGCAAAACAATCCATAGGATGGACATGCCCGCTGTTAAAGGTGAAGCCGCGATTAACTTTTATAAAGGATTTTGTCTCAAGCCTAATTTCATTTACGGTTCGAATAATGGCTCCCTTTTTAATGCCGGCATCGGGCTTGGCTATTATATTCCCCTTACGGAATATGTTTGCATCACACCTACCGTCGGCTGGGCCTATGCAGACATAAGAACCCATATCGATCTGCCAATGTTCGGCCTTTTTCATGTCAAAGAGAGATTCCGCTCCTATGCGCCTTATCTCTCTCTTGAATTGACAATCAAATTTACTAAATGTTGGCGAATGACAGCCTTATATCAATACTCCTGGTGCCGCACACACACCACTATCAATCATTTAGTCTCTAATAAGAGTCATTCCGATGGTCCCAACTATGGTCTCATGATCGAAAGGGATATAAATGAAGATTGGTCCATCTATGTCGGAGGCGCCTACAACATTAGCTTAAGCAAAGAAAAACATGGCTTGCGCGCTTATGGAGCCAAGATCGGGATCGTCCGTTGGTTCGGCTTTAAACCTGCCTGTGAGAGCGATTAAAGGACAAAGAAGGTAATTTCAAAAGCCGATGGACTAACTGGACGAATTGGACTTATTAGGCCATCCTTTTTGTCCAATTCGTCCAGTTAGTCCATCGGCTTTAGCTATTAATTTGCTTAAAATAACTATTCTTTAATTAATCTTGATATTATCATTCGAGATTAAGCATTTATAAAAGGAGTAATAGTATGATCTCTGCATTCCAATTTGGCAACGCTGTGTACAGTAAAGCTGAAAATCTTTATCATTGGACATCGCCCAAAAATCCTCTCAATTATATCCCTATTGTTTCCCAGGCTGTCCAAATTGCAAAGCTTAAGAGATATCTTCCTTTGAAAGGATATACTGGACCTGCAAGTTCCGCTACCCTGTTAGAACAAAAAAGAATCAACTTGGCACATATACCTGGAGGTATTGTGCAAACAGTCGCTTTAGCTATATTAACAACATCTTTCCATTCACTAAGTTGCGGTGTTTTAGCTTTCGGAATTGCTTTCAATACAATCAGCTCTATTATTGCTCTCGGTATTATAAAGTCAGAGCTCAAAGCATTGTCTGGATCAAGTTAACATACGCTTGACCTTCTCTTTAAAACGCCTTAACATCAATTTGCTAATATCAGAGGCATGCAAATAAAAAAGGAGTCGTAAAAGTGAATTTCTGCTTGCCCATGAGTTCAAAATTTTCGGAAGGTTATCACAGCTTTCTCACAACCCTCAATGGGTTAGAGTCAAAGAAATTGAGAGCTCTGACCTTCTTTCCAATAGCCTCTCAAGTTGTGATGGCTGTAAAAATCTATGAATTCAATAAATCCATCAAAACTGAATCCGTAACTGAAGAAAAAGTGGAGTTTTTCAAGCATTTATTAGAAATTGGTAGGAAAGTGAAACTGATCGATCAAAAGAACGAATTTTATCGCTTTAACCTACCCGGGGGGATTGTCCAAGCCGTCGCTTTTGGCGCCCTGGCATGCCTACTTCAATCCATCGTGCTAGGGGCAGCAGCAATTACCGTCACAGCAATTGTCCTCACTACCCTTGTTAATCATCGCATCAACTATAAAACATTGTATCAGCTAAAAAATAACGAACACGAAATGGCGGCATTAGAGCTCAACCATAATGCTAGCCGGAGAGAATCTCAGGCAGATTAAGACCTCTTTCATAATAGGAGAGGCCTGCTCCCTCAATCATTCCGCCGCCCAAGCAAATGTCTTTGTCATAAAAAACGATCGATTGGCGAGGGGTCACAGCCCTTTGCGGCACCATAAAATCTATCCAGGCTTTATTCCCCTCAATCTTTTTAATCACGCAATCTTGGTCGGGCTGCCTATAGCGAATCTTGGACTTGCATTTAAAAGGCAAAGCAGGAGCCCCGGCCGGAGAAACCCAACTGAGCTCTACAGCGGTCAATTCATCGCAATATAGAGCCGGGTGTCGGCTTCCTTGCTCCACGTAAACAACATTTCGCTCCACATCTTTGCCCACCACAAACCAAGGTTCGCCGGGACCCCCGATTCCCATTCCTTTCCGCTGACCGATTGTGTAGTAGGCAACTCCATCGTGCTGCCCCACCACTTTTCCCTTTAAGTTTTGCAATTCTCCGGATTGAAATTGTATATATTCACCAAGAAAATGTTTAAAGTTGCGTTCGCCAATAAAACAGATTCCTGTGCTATCTTTCTTTTGACTCGTCGCTAACCCGTGGGCGTGGGCCAATTTCCTTAAATCGGTTTTAAGCATATCTCCGACAGGAAAAAGGACGTTTTTCAAGACATTGGCTTTGATCGTATATAAAAAATAGCTCTGATCCTTGCCGGGATCGCTGCCCTTAAGAAGCAGCTGTTCGCCCTCGATTAAACGCGTTTGGCAATAGTGTCCCGTGGCAAGGAAATCCGCTCCGAGCTCCAGAGCCTTTTCCAGCAAGACTTTAAATTTGATTTCACGATTGCAAAGATACGTCCGGATTGGGTGTATAGCCATGCTTAAACTCTTCCATGAACTGTTTAAAGACATTATCCCAATATTCTTTTACAAAATTGACCGAATAGTAAGGAATGTCTATTTGTTCGCAGACTCTGACCACATCCCGATATTCAAGAGAAGCTTTACAGACGCCATTTTCGTCTTTTTCCTCCCAATTTTTCATGAACATGCCGATGACTTTATACCCTTGCTCTTTGAGAAAAGAGCTGCGACTGAGGAATCAACGCCCCCGGACATGCCGACAACAACGGTAGGCTTAGAGGATTTCATTAGTGACCTGCAGATGGAATTGCTGCAGGTGTTGCTAAGACATTATTCTCTCCTTCAGAACGGGCCACCAGGACTGCACAGCAGAGAATTGCCGAAGACGTTCAAAACTGTACGGCACATGTCTAGAATGCGTTCCACGGCTAAAATCAAGCCGATGGCATCCGCCGGCAACCCCAGCGTATGCAAAACGATAAGGACGCCGACCAAACAAGCTGAGGGAATGCCCGCCATTCCAAGCGATGACAAAAGGGTCATCACCCCGACAGTAAATAGCGTGATAAAGGAAAAGCCAATTCCATAGACCTGTGCAATGAAAAGGCTCGCAATGCAGATGAAGAGGGCTGAACCATTTGCGCTAAGGGATGTTCCCAATGGCACCATAAAGTTGCAGATGCGGTTAGAGACATTGGCGCGCTTTTCAACGCATTCCATCGTCACCGGAAGAGAGGCCGCAGATGAACTTGTCGAAAAGGCTGTCAGCAAGGCCGGCGCCATCGCCCGGTAATGGGCAATCGGACTAACCCCTGCAACAAATTTGAGAAGCAAAGGCAAAACCACTAACCCATGGATAGCTAATCCTAGCAATACGGTGAAAGTGAAATAGGCTGCCGGACGGATGGATTCAGCACCGGTAGTCGCCACAACCTTTGCCACAAGGCCAAAAACGCCAATAGGGAGCGCTTTCATCACCAAATGGGTGATCTTCATCATGATCTGAAAAATCCCCTTCCAAAACCCAAGGATAATCGCTGCCGGCTGCGCGTCAATTTTCGATATAAAATAGCCGAAAACCAAGCTAAAGAAAATAAGCCCTATCATCTGCCCTTGCGAGGCTGCCGCCAAAATATTGGAGGGAACGATTTTTAAAAGGATTTGTTCGAACCTTTCGAAACCATTCCCTTGGCTTTGGGCTTCGATAGCCGCCAAACGGCTATGGTCTACCGAATTGATGAGTGTTGTCGCCGCCTCTTGCCCTTCAAAAACCCCGGGCTGAATAAGCAAAACCAAACTTAAACCCAAAAGAACAGCCAACAAACTAGTGCCCACAAAATAGGCGAGAGCTTTAACACCCAATGTTCCAAAAGAGCCTTCGCTGCTCATCCGCGCTGTGCCGGTAATGATCGAAGAAACCACTAGAGGTAAAACGACAAGGGTTAAGGCATTCAAAAACAGTTTGCCAATAAGACCATAGACTTGCAGAAACGTAAAGCCGAAAATACCCATTGTGGGCCCTGTTACGAGACCGGCAATGACAGCTAGACTAATGGCAAATAAAACTTTAAAAAGGGCGCTATTTTTCTTCATCCGATTAACTATAAATGATTATTAATAATTATTTTATCATAAAAACGACTTTTAGCCAATAAAATTCAAAAAATCTTGAAGATTTTGATAAGCGACAGCCTTTATTTGAGACTCCGAAAGCCGCAAGTGATGCTTCCAAAGTTCGATCATCTTGCAATACGACGAAGAATCCTCAAAACCGGGAAAATATTGAACCCCCGACAGCTTCTTTTGCACATCAGGAAAATCGCTTACGCAAAAGAAATCAGCGCCGAAGCAACAGTTCCTTTCACCGCCTAATTGCCACAAATGCTCGAGATGCTTGGCAAAATTTAAGGGATTTTCCGGCCCCACAAATTCCCTATAAAAATTCAACCCAATGATCCCCTTTCGAAATAGAATTTCTTTAGCAAGTTCATCGGGCAAATTTCGCGGAACAGGGGTTACAGACCGGAAATTTGAATGGCTTGCCATCACCGGAATTTTCAGATTGTGCTTTTCGATATGATTGAGAATATCGAATCCTAAGTGATCTGAAGAATGGCTTAGGTCTACAGCGATTTTTTGTCCGTTAAGAAAGTCGAGAAGCCTTTTCCCCTCATCTTTAAGGCCAATTTTGGTGTGGGCACCCCCTCCAAAGCGATTTTCTTTGTTCCATGTCAAGCTCATGTAAACAATTTTACCGATATTGCGGTCTAGGGTTTTCAAACGCTTGAAACCGACTTCTAAAGGCTTGTTTTCTTCGAAAAGGGCCGATGCATTTTCGATGGCCGGCAGGATCCCGATTTTGTTTGAAAGCAGGTTTTGTTCAAGCTGAGGGATTTCTTGAAGAATTTCGAATGTTTCAGGATAGTTCTTTGGCAGATTTTTAAATATCAAGGCCTGATGGGTGCCCGATTTAGCTGAACCGGGCAGAGTTTCCGTAAAAATCGCCATAATCTGAATTTTTACGCCACCCTCAAGCAATTGAGGAATTGAACAGCGAACAGCTCTATCGTAGGCTGTACGGGCAGGATCCTTGCTAAGAAAATGGAGCAGATCGCAATGTGCATCCGCAATAGGTATACGCATAAATGAACCTCCGTGCCCTAAGTCCCTTTTCGTGCCCGTGCCCGTGTGCGTGCCCGTGCCCGAAAAATCAAACGAGACTTGAGCATTAAATTAGCTGAATTATATCGGGCACGGGCACGCACACGGGCACGAAAAGGTCACCTCTCTCCGTGAGCTCTGTGGTAAATATATTCCTACGATACATTGTCACCTTACGTTATGCAATTCTTTGGTAAATCTATACATTTTTACCATAGACACACAGAAATATTTATTTAAACCCTCTCTGTGGTAACGTAATAACAACGGGATTATGGTCTGTTGTGTTTACAAATTTGCTTTTTCTAATTTTAGTATTATTGCTGATCTCCACAGTATCTGAAGGGGTTTCCTCGACATGGATAGAAATCTCCAACAGTGGCCCTTGCCCTAGGCTTGGGACTCTATGTCATTGTACTAGGGATTATTTATCTTCAAAATAAGTGGATCTTACCTTCATTTCGCAAAAATAGGGGCTCTATCGGTTCTTGTTAACCTTGAATTTCTGGCTTTTTTATGCATTTATAATTTTGTTTTCGGCGCTCAAAGGTTTTTTGACAAGCTGCCCATTCTGCATGATTTTCAAGCAATCCCCTCCCTAATCACCTTGCTCCTCTATTTTGGAGAAACCTTCTAGTCTTTCATTACAGCTCTTTTCACGCACGTCGAAGAGAGGCGCACTCAGAAATCTCTTATCCCCTCGATTACGCCTTGATTCAATTAAGAATAATTGTCCCTTTTGCATTGCCCTTTTTGCTCTTTACAATAGGGTTAGACCTTCTTAAATTTTTTCCAAGCAAATCCCTGCATGAGGTTCTTGCGACTAATTCAACCAATCTTCTCGGCTCAGCTATCTTGTTTGGGGGAAGCCTCCTCTTCATGGTGTTGATCATGATTTTTTTGCCTTTCTTCATCCAGAAAATTTGGCAATGTAAGCCCTTAGAGGAAGGACACCTGAAAAATCGCCTTGACAGGCTTTGTCAAAAGGCTCATTTCAAACATGGGGGCATGAAAACTTGACGATAATGAACGATATGTTGACAGCAGGCATTGTAGGGATCGTGCCAAAATTACGCTATGTCATGTTCACTAAACGTCTTTTGCGGGAGCTTTCTCCTGAAGCCATCGAAGCCATTTTGGCTCATGAAATCGGCCATAATTACCGCAAACACCTTCTGATCTATCCTCTCATCCTTTTGGGGATGATTGTCTGCATAGGGCTTTTTTCGATGTTCTTTTCCGATGCACTCATTCATTTTTTAACTTTAGAAGAGCTTACACATCCCACTCAACCCTGGAATATTTACGGAATTATTATTCTCTTCGCTATCTATGCCTCGATCATAGGCCTTTATTTTCGCTTTGTCTTCGGCCTCTTTTCACGCCTCTTTGAAAGGCAAGCCGACCTGCATGTCTATCATTTGCAGATCCCGCCCGAACATATGATCCTTGCTTTAGATCAAGTAGGAATAGCCACGGGTCATTCACACCGCATTCCTAGCTGGCACCATTATAGCATTCAAGAACGCATAGATTTCTTGAAAGAGACGATCCGCAATCCCTCCGAAATTCAACACCACCACCGGAGAGTCAAGCTCTTTTTGGTCGGCTATCTTCTCCTCTTAATAATCGCCGCGATCATTTTAATGGCCCCCTTTTTCCTCTAATTTATTAAACAATAACAAAAATTTGTTAACAAAAATTTACATTGGAAAAATAATCTAAAAAAGATATTATGTTAATTTATTTAAAAAAGGAATTATTTATGTCTTTTTCTTTATTACCTCGTGAAATCCAATTCTACATTCACACACTGCATTCTAATTTAGGCGCTGTCCGCCAGCTTAATAGGCAATCAAGGATAATTGCCGATGAAAGAATAAAACAAATTAATGATCAGATTCTCAAAGAGCGAAAAGATTTCAAAGACCTTGTCGGAACAACACAAATAAGACGTTTTTGTTTTTTATTTAACCAATTTAATTTCAAAGATCATATGGAAGCTCACAGAGTTGAGAAGTCCGACAGTGATAGACAGATTGAAGAGTGCATTTCACTTTACCCCGATTATCTTCTACAAGAAAAAGAGAGAAGAAATTTGGATTCTATAATGTGCGCACAGGAGATCATAGCTATATTTAGCTTAAAATTTCCGAAAAAAGAAAAGGGGAAAGATTATCGTCAAGCCATCTGGAATGTTTTATATGAATTTAATCAAAAACAACCAATCACTAAACTGCAGTTAGATCAAAAAAAAATAGGTTTTCATTTATACACTTTACCATCTGAAATCGGAATGTTAACATCCTTGCAAGTTCTAGATCTAAATAGAAATAGATTAAAAACACTTCCAGCAGAAATTGGCCATTTAACAGAATTAAAAATATTAACTTTATGGAGAAATAATTTAGAGAGTCTACCCAACTTAGGTAAATTGTCTAAATTGCAAGTTCTTAATTTAAGCAATAATCGCTTGAAAGATCTACCTCAAGAAATTGGTCAACTAACTGATCTTGAGCAACTTGATATAGAAGGGAACCAGCTGACTGATCTACCAAAGGAAATGGGTCAATTATCTAAACTTAAATCAATTAATCTATATAGAAACAAAATAAAGAAGATTTCTGAAGAAATTATTATTTTACCTTCTTTAGAAAAGATTTTCGTAGATAAAATGACAATAATATCCCTTTATGAATATCAACAAAATAAAGATTTACAAATCTATTGCGATACAGGATAACAGATGCAGGCATTCTTTTGCAATTGCCTCTTTAGGTCCTTCAAAAGGCCACAAAAGCGGCCTGAAATTTTACGCTAGCTAATCAATCCCATGAGTGTTCATTAAAAAACCCCTATTAAATTCGACATGATGGTAAAAACCTTTGAGTTTATATATTCCGCGGCCGTGCGGCACGTTATTACTAAATGACCCGGAATATTGGCCACCATTTGTATATCGAAGAACTCCTTCCCCCTCTCTTTTATTCTCAACAAAATTTCCTGTGTAAGATGTTCCATCAGCAAAACAAGAGTAGAATCCAGGGCCATGCATTTTTCCCTCTTTAAAACCACCTTCATAAATGTCGCCGTTAGAAAGACTATAAACCCCATAGCCATGCATCTGTCCATCTTTAAAGCCGCCCTCATAAATGTCATCAGAATGGAAATAAAAAATCCCGTAGCCGTGTATTATACAAACGTTATTTTTATACATAACGCCGCCTATATATATGTCGCCATTACTAAATTTAATTTCTTTTTCTTGATTCAGAGATTTGTTATCTGTGAGGGGTTTTAAAGAGGGAATGCTTATTTCATTTATTCGTTTTGTGGTTGAGGGTCGGATTGGGGATAGGGAGCGACACGGCTTTCGCCCACGCATCTCGGATGAGTTGTGTTGTGTGCCAGCTAGGGCTTTATGAGCTACTTCCTCCTCTTTTCTTCGAGATTTTGTCTTTGGAGAATATCCTCCAGCTCTATTTGGCAAGATGGGGCTAGTAGGACTTACTTGTGCTGTAGCCATAACCTTTTTACTCCATTTATTAAGTTAAAACCGAGTAGGCATGGTAATTAATCCTTTACTTTGTCGCAACAACAAAATTTTAGATAGAAGCTGTTTGAATTAAAACGCGCTTGAATGCTATATGATAGCATTTACTGAACGAGGTATGCATGGTCACGCAACAGCTCAATCTAGATTCCTTACGCGATATATTCAAAAAAAACGAAAAGCAAGCTCTGAAGGACTATTTCACTTTTCTGAGCTTTCAAAGTATCAGTTCCGAGCCTAGTCATAAAGGCCAAGTGGATGCCTGTGCCGCTTGGCTAACCGCATATCTTCAAAAAATAGGTTTCAAAACAGAACTTTGGCCTACCCAAGGGCATCCCGTTATATATGCTGAAAATCTCGAAGCCGGTCCGAAAAAACCGACCCTTTTGATTTATAATCATTACGACGTCCAGCCTGTAGATCCCCTCAATGAATGGGTATCGCCCCCTTTTGACCCCACTGTACGCGAGGGACAAGTCTATGCGCGAGGCGCAGAAGATAATAAGGGGCAGTGCTTCTATACGATACTTGCCTTAAAAACCCTTCTAGAAAGGGATAAACAGCTGCCGATTAACGTAAAACTATGCATCGAAGGTGAAGAGGAATGCGGGAGCCAAGGATTGTCTCAAATTCTCGGTAAAAAAAGAAAGAGCTTAAAGCCGACTATTTAGCCATTGTCGATATGGGAATCCACGAACCCAATACCCCTGCAGTCACGCTTGGGGTGCGCGGCATTGTCACCATGGATGTTGAAGTCCAAGGAACAAAAACAGACCTGCATTCCGGATCCCATGGAGGCCTAGCTTATAACCCCATTCATGCGCTCATCGAAATTTTAGCAAAGACCCACAACAAAGAAGGTGAAGTCGCTATTCCGGGCTTTTACGACGATGTGGTAAAGCTGACCCCAAATGAATTATCTCAAATTTCTCTTCATTTTGATGCACAACATTATGAGAAGCTTTTCGGCGCCAAACCTACGGGAGGGGAAAAAGCCTTTCCTCCGGCGGAACGTGTGTGGCTGAGGCCTACGCTAGAAGTCAATGGCATTAACGGAGGCTACAGCGGAGCAGGATTTAAAACCGTCATCCCGGCAAAAGCCATAGCCAAAGTCTCCTGCCGCCTCGTCCCCAACCAAGATCCGCAAAAAATTGCCCAACTAGTGGCTTCATTTATCGAAAGCCAAGCCCCAAAAGGAATAAAGGTTAAGGTCCACAAGCATCCAGGAGGAGGCAAAGCTGTACGAGCTAATCCAAATTCTGAAGTTGTGCAAGCCTTCGCTAAAGCTTACAGTGAAGTCTTCCAAAAACCCTGCCAATATATTTTCGAAGGGGGCTCCATTCCTATTGTCACCGAACTTGCACACGCTAGCCACAGCGAAGTCGTCCTCATGGGCTTGGGGCTTGCCGATGACAATATCCATGCCCCTAACGAACATTTTGGCATCGATCGCCTTGAAAAAGGCTATCTAATTATGTTAAGAACTCTTGAAATTCTTGGAAAACGATCAACTTAACGAGGTGAATATGAAACTAATGAAAAATTTGTTTATCCTAATGGTTTCGGCAGGCTTATCCTTTAATGGAAGCCTTGTCCAGGCTGCTGACGTTACAGTTGCCAAACAACTGGAACAATCTTTTACCTCTGTCGCTAAAGAGGCCATTCCTGCTGTCGTCTGGATTAAGGTGAAATCGGCCGCAAAAACCACCCAAAATGATGCGGGGGATGACTTTCTGCGTCATTTTTTCGGGCTTCCTTTTGAAAGCAATAACAGCCAACCCGCAATTACAGGAGAAGCCTCAGGATTTATTATCAGCCCCGATGGATATATTCTGACGAATAGCCACGTCGTTCATGATATGTCGGAAATCGTTGTCGTTCTCAATGATGGACGCGAATTTCCCGCAAAAGTCATTGGACAAGATCCGAATACCGATGTCGCCCTCATTAAAATCGATGCACAGAATCTTCCTTATCTGAAGCTTGGCGATTCCAATAAACTGCAAGTCGGCCAATGGGCCATCGCCATAGGAAATCCCTTCGGATTGCAAGCTTCTTTAACGGTGGGTGTTATCAGTGCGACAGGACGGAATAACCTATCGTTAGCCCCGGTCGAAAATTATATCCAAACGGATGCCGCTATTAACCGTGGTAACTCCGGCGGTCCCTTGCTCAATCTGGATGGCCAGGTTATCGGCATTAATACAGCCATCGTCAGCGATGGAGATTCCGGAGGCTACATAGGCATCGGTTTTGCCATCCCCAGCAACATCGCCAAGTATGACATGGAACAAATCAAAGAACATGGCACTGTCGCTCGCGGTTACATTGGCGTTTTGCTCCAACAGATGGAACCCGACCTAGCCAAAGCTTTTGGCCTTTCTAAAGCAGAAGGCGCAGTGGTCACCGAAGTCACAAAAAACTCTCCTGCAGAAAAAGCCGGAATTAAGCAAGGAGACGTCGTCATTAAGTATAATGATCAGCTCGTCTCAAATGTAGGGGCTTTACGCAATGCTGTCTCCATGACTGCACCCGGAACAAATGTCGATTTAACGGTCTTGCGAGGCAAGCAAACCCTTCAAATTCCCTTGACAATCGGAACATTCCCAAGCACTCAAGAATTGGCCGTCGCAACTCCTCCGCCCCCTGCTCAAAAAGAGAATCCTCTGGGAATAGAAGTCCAGTCTCTCACTCCTGAGATGGCCGAATCCCTTGGAGACAAAAACCAAAAAGGGATGCTCATCAGCAAGGTATTGCCCGGAAGCATCGGATCATGGGCCGGACTCAAAAAAGGTGGAATTATCATTGAGATAAATCACCAACCTGTAAATACTGTAGATCAATTTAATACAGCGCTGCAAAATGCAGAAAAAGGCAAGCCAATCCTCCTTCTAATCAAACAAGGAGAATCCATTCGCTACCTAGCTGTCAAAATTGGCTAACATTTTCACTTTGGATTGCGGCTTTTTGCCGCAATCCCCTTATAACGATCATGGCGCATACAAATAAAATCGATTTGCATGCTGAACAAATAAGCCAAAAAGGCTTTCCCTTGCTGATGCTGCATGGTTGGGGACAATCCTCAGAAGCTCTTAAATCCTTGGGGACGCTTCTTTCTTCAAAATGCCAAGTTCATTTAGCCGATCTTCCCGGATTCGGACGCTCTTCCCCTCCTGATGAGGTCTTGAATAGTTTTCAATATGCCGAACGCTTTATCAAATACCTCGATGAACAAAATATTTCTCAGACTGACCTCTTAGGGCATTCCTTTGGCGGAAAGGTCGCCATGAGCCTAGCCAGCCGCTTTCCCGATAGAGTGCGAAAGCTGACTCTCATCGCCCCCTCCGGCCTGCGGCGAAAACGCACATGGACCGAACAGTGCCGCTATCTAACTATCCGCTGGTCAGGAAAAGGAATAAAAGCCATCGACAAAGTATTAAAGACCAATTTTTTCAAACAAAACTTTGCTCCTCGCTTTGGCTCTGCCGACTATAAGCAAGCAGGCCCCATGCGCTCTATCCTTGTGAAATCTGTCAACGAAGATCTAAGCGAATCCATCCTCAAGATTAAAGCCCCCACCCTTATTCTCTGGGGAGAAGATGATCGCGAAACCCCCTTGGAAATGGCGAAGCGTTTGCATCACCTCATCTCAAACTCCCGCCTGCTCGTCTTTCCGGGAAAAGGACATCAATTATATCACGATGCCGGATCCCATTTGTGCGCTTACCACATTCTCCCCTTTTTATCGGAGAACATATGAACAACGGCCTTTTGATCCTACCCATAATTTTAGGCAGCTTCTGGTTTATCAAGCATCGTCTTCTTCGCTATCTGCGCTATTTCCAACAAGAAGAATATGATCCACGCCGCTTTTTCCAATGGCTTATTCGCCATAAAGCTTTTGATAAAAAAGGCTCTCTCATAGCTTTTTCCGCGGCTTGTATAGATTGGATCCTTGGAAATAGCCTTTTGGTTTCCCTATGCGGAGCCGCCTTCCTTATCGGAATAGCCGCTTTCGAAGAAAACCCTTCCAAACAAGGAAAGCTGCGCCTAAAAATGACCGAAAGAGCCGTTCGCCTTTACCGGCTTGCCCTCGCCTTGTCTCTCATCGCGGCACTCTGTTTGGCACTCATCTGCACATTTTTTGCCTCTTCCGCCACTTTTTGGGCCTTCCAGCCGCTTTTATTCCAACTAACCCCGGCCTGGCTTATTGCCGCCAATTTATTGCTCCATAGAAATGAACAAAAACGCCAAAAACAGTTCCTCAATGAAGCTAAAAGCATTCTCGCTAAAGTTTCTCCCTATGTCATCGGCATCACAGGCAGCTATGGAAAAACTAGCACGAAAGATGCCTTAAGCCAAATCCTGCAAATTACCCTCGCGCCCACCTTTTGGCCTCCCAAAGGCATCAATACCCCCATGGGCATAACGCGTGAAATACGGACAAAGCTCAAAGAAGGATTCCGTTATGCAGTCATTGAAATGGGAGCCTATGGACGAGGCTCTATCCAGCGATTATGCGACCTAACCCCGCCCCAAGCCGCGATCATTACCGCCATCGGTACGGCCCATTTGGAACGGTTTGGAAGCAAGGAGAATATTTATTTAGCCAAATCCGAACTAGCTCAAGCAGTTCCCAAAGAGGGAATTCTTGTATGCAACGGCGATGATGAGGGCGCACGTCGCATCGCAAGCCAATATCCCAAAAAAACGACCCTTTTATATGGCTTCGACAACATTAAAGAGGATCTCGATTGCTGGATTTCAGCCTGGAAAATCACTCCCAAAGGCTCCCAATTTACAATCAAATGGAAAAATCATCATTGCCAAGGCTTTACTCCGCTTCTTGGAAAACCCGCTTTATCGAATGCCATCGGCGCCTTTACAATGGCTTGTGCATTGGGAAGTCAACCCGAATATGTCCTAGCAGTGCTAGCCAACCTTGACCCCATCGATAATCGCCTTCAATTGAAGAAAGCGGGTTCTGTCATCTATCTGCATGATGCCTACAACTCGAACCCCATTGGATTCGCCGCAGCTTTGGAAGTGATGGCTTCCCTGCCAGGACAACGGCGTCTGATGATGACTCCCGGCATTATTGAACTGGGAACAAAGCAATATGAAGAAAATGAGCACATAGGACGCCTTGCAGCCCAAGTTTGCGACCTGGCAATTATAGTCGGTGAAACCAATCGCGAAGCCATTGTCAACGGCCTTCTTGCCGGCGGCCTCACGCAAAAACAACTCCTCATTTGCCCCACACGCGACAACGCTTTCGAACAGCTGAAGCACCTGCAACGCGACGGCGACATCATCCTCATCGAAAACGACCTCTCAGACCTATATGAGGCTGTGCAACGCTTTTAAAAACAATTAAACGCAAAGATGCAAAGGCTACGGCATCTGAAAACAATTAAACGCAAAGGCGCAAAGATGCAAAGACGCAAAGAGATAAAAACAAAATAACAGGATAGGCATGATCGCAAGCGGTAGGATAAATAGGATTAATTTTTCTTTCTTTTCTTTGCGCCTTTGCATCTTTGCGCCTTTGCGTTTAATTGTTTTCAGATGCCGTAGCTTTTGCATCATTGCGCCTTTGCGTTTAATTGTTTGCAGATGCCGTAGCCTTTGCATCTTTGCGCCTTTGCGTTTAATTGTTTTCAGATGCCGTAGCCTTTGCATCTTTGCATCTTTGCGTTTAATAAATGCTAAAATGGAGTAAGCTTTGAAACCCAAAACCGTTGCAGTAATGTTTGGAGGCCGGTCTGCCGAGCATGAAATTTCAGTCATTACAGCCCTGCAAGCCATTAGCGCCATAGACACGCTTTGCTATGAGGTGATCCCCGTTTACATCCATACCAGCGGCAAATGGTATTCAGGCAAAAAGCTTCTCGATAAGAGTTTTTATCGAAACTTGGCGCTTTCCGAAGTACAGCAAGTGACCCTCTTACCCGATCCAACGATTGGCGGCCTCATTCCCATTTCTGCTAAAGGAAGCATGCATTTGGAAGATCATCCCGATCGACGTCTATTTTTTGGCTTTTCATGGACAATTTGGAGAAGATGGATGTGTGCAAGGACTTTTAGAAATGGCCGATGCCGCTTATACAGGATGCAACGTCATTGCCTCGTCAATAGCCATGAACAAATATCATACCAAAGTTTTCTTGGAAAAGCAGGGCATCCCCGTTTTATCCTCAGCCCTTATTTCGCGCAAAGCCGCAATTTCCAGCTTAGATGAAGTGCAACGCCAAGTTTTGGCAACACCCGGGACTACAACATTTCCCGCTTTTTGTAAAACCTTGCCATCTCGGATCCAGCATCGGAATTTCCATTGCGAATGATCTACCCTCGCTAAATGCAGCCCTCGCAAAGGTTTTCCGCTATGATGACGAAGCGATCATTGAGCCTTGTGTCACAAAATTGCTAGAAATCAACGTCGCCGTGATGGATGGAGAACCCCCTCTTGCTTCTGTTGTGGAAATTCCCATAGCCTCCGAGCAAGCCTTGACCTATGAAGATAAATATCTGCGCAATAATAGCAAGGTATCGGGCGGCTCCCAGGGAATGGCCGGCTTAACCCGCTTGATCGATCCTAAAGATTTAGATCCGGCCATTAAACAAAAAGTCACAGACTATGCCCTCAAGGCATTCCAACTGCTGGGATGTTCCGGAGTAGGCCGATTCGATTTCATTTTCGACCTTTCCAGCAATCAATTGTATTTTAATGAATTAAATCCTATTCCCGGATCGCTCTCCTACTATCTTTGGGAAAAAAGCCAACCTCCTCTGCTCTACACCGAACTCATTCATCGGCTGATCGCCAATGCGCAATGCCGCAAAGCCCAGCGCTTAGCTCTGCAGAGAGACCTAGGCTTCAAGGCACTTCTAACCTGATCCCAAAAAATTTGAAAAAATTTATCGATCCATATTTAAAATTTTAATTATCTGGACATTTCTTTCCTTTCGTGCCATATTGCAGAAATCAATTTGGGAGATTCATATGCCCTTGGCAACAATTTCCAAATTTTATGCCCAAGAAGTCCATCAAGAGGACCATGTCCTCTTATGCGATCGGGATTATACCCCTTTCAAAAAAATCCCTTTATGGGTCGTCAAAGCCTTGAAATGCCATGAGGCCAAAATTTTAGACTTGAGCTGTGGATCAGGCCTTAGCTCCTATGAGTTTCTCAAAAGGGGATATGAAGTTTATGGCATCGAAAATGCCTCCGAAAAAATCTATCAAGCCCATAAAGAACCTTTCAAGCAACTAATCTGTCAAAGTTTGGAAGCACCTCTGCCTTTTGCAGAAGGAACTTTTGACGCCGCAGTCTTATTGGGAAATATGGAATTTATTAAAAATCCGACAACCTTATTTGGAGAAGTCTCTAAAGTGCTGCGTGAAGGAGGATTTTTCGGGCTGACCATACCCAAAAAGCTTTCTAGGGCCGTTGAGCAGAAATTTGAGATCTGCCATTACTACAAAAAAGAGATTGAGCCGCTCTTTCGCGAAGCCGGCTTTCACATATACTGCGTGGAGGAATTCCTAGGCTTTGTTTCAGCGGATGAATCCGTCCACTACTATGGCTATCTTCTGAAAAAACGCCAAAAGGACAAAGGGACCTAAAGGACCTAAAGAGGCAATTGCAAAAGTCCCTCGAAAATCTGTAGCGTAGGCTTTAGCCTGCGTTTGTTTTGGCGGGCTTTAGCCCGCCACAAGCTAATTAGAGGCGGGCTAAAGCCCGCCAAAACAAACGCAGGCTAAAGCCTACGCTACAATTATGTAGAGGCGGTTTTGCTTTCTTTAGCTTTAGCTATTTTTGCTTTCTCAACTTCCTGAATAGAAAGAGCCACTTTAGCGGTCCAATATTGCGTCTTGTCATTGATTGAGCAAACAGTTGCACCGCATCCAAGGAACACAATGGGTGCCACAACAAACAAAGCAGCCTGATAACTAAGCAAAGAAGTCGCTGCAACCGCCCATGCAACCGGAGGAACAACAAGCGCTGTTGCACCTATCGTAGCAATAAGTAGAGCTAGCTTAACCATGTTATTAAATTTTGTTTGATCCTTGCCAGCTTGACGGATAACAATCGATTTATGCCTCGTATTATTTACAGGACGCAATATGTGATCAACAAAACTACTCTTTATTGAATTAATTGTAACCATATAAATCTATAGCGATTACTAAAATTTAATTTTACAAACAATCCAATATAATTTCAATCTAAATTATTTAAAAAGTACTTAATTCCTATCTAGTGATTGGCTTGCAAGCTTGCAAGATGAGTTATGTCATCTTGCAAGATTGCCCCCGATTCTTATATATCGTACTTCAAATAAAAGTTATGCCTAATGCAGGCACGGCCCCTTTTATTCAAAAACGTATTGATCCATATTTTTCCAATAGATTGAAATAGCTGCTTTTTGTTACGATCTTGCGTCTTTATGTCAGGCAGGTTTTATGATTCAATCGCTTAGAACACGTCTTGCACCAGGCTTAGTTGCTTGTATGAATCGTCGCTTTTCGGGTCTATCAGATAGAAAAATCGTTCAACTTGAACCCGGTCTTCTTATGATCAAGGAGGGGATTTGTTTCACAGAACAGATCGCTCTGTCAAAGATTGCTCTGGAACTTGGAGAAAAAGGCTTTTGGAGAACTGATGACAATGGAGTCCGTATCTTGAATTCGGCTCCTCATCGCGGGAGAATGTATGAGGCAGTGAAGTCGTTTCCCCATATCATGGCTGATTTATGCCAAAGGAGTATCCATTTAGCTTCAAAGACGGATACAGCGATCAAAACGGTTCAGGCAACTCACTTGATTCTGCTTTACTACAAAACGCTTCCGGAGGCCCCGGTAAAGGAGTATATTCCTTGGCATCAGGATAATGGCGAAAATGATGGAGAAGATGATTTTCCGATTGTCTCTTTTAACATCGGAGATAGTTGTGATTTCTTAGTTAGTCATGGCAAGCCAAAAACTAATTCTTCCCATCCTCTCGACAATCCGATAAATTTAGCTCATCGAATACTATTTGAGTCGGGAGATGTTCTGATTTTTGGAGGCCCCTGCCGCCATATTTGGCATACGATCTATAAAATTCATAAAAATACATCCCCTGGTTTCCTTCCTTTTAAAGATGCGCGCCTTAATTTTACATTTCGCTATACGCCTAAAATCCTCGGTGATGAAGCGCGTTTTGCGACAAAACCCGCTGACAAGCTTCCTATGGATAATCAATTCTACAAATTGACCAAAATGAAGTGATCAGTGCCAGGCCCGCACAGCCTCTTTTAGCGATTCCAGGTCTCAGTACAAAAAAATCTTGAGTTTTACATTAAAATTGATAAGAATTTCCCCTAATAAAGACCAACATTAAGTTTAAGGTTAAAAACGATCAAAAATAATTTACCAAAAACGGGGGTAAGAGATGACGCTACAGAATGAAGAAAAAGTGAGAAGATGGTGGCTAATTACCTTCTACTTCTATGTAGCCAATAATTTAATTGGAATTTTAATAAACAGCATCCAGGAAGAAAGATTGACTCAAGCTGAGCCCCTTGTAGGAAATACTCTTCGTCTTTTTCTGATTTTGACGTTTTCTTTTTTGTTTTCAGCTGCTTGGTTTTGGATTACCTATCATTTCTCTTTCAAAAAGAAAGGAACAGCGTGGCTAATGCTTATGTTGATTCTCCTGCCGATTTCGGCTTTGTCGTCTTTGTGGATAGCTTGCAAACAAATCGTGGAAGGGGACGTTCTTCTAGGGTTTATCATGACAACAGCGCTTGTATTTGATGTTTTCTTTTGGGTCAATTGCTACCGACTGTATAAAGTTAACTCTGCCAGAAAACATAAGAAACCAATTACTTCCTAAAGAAAATAGGGAGTTCAGAAAAATAATAAAACGGGCCGTAAAAAGAGCCGTGCCTGCATTGGGCCTAACTTTTTAAAAAGTTAGGCCCAATGCAGGCACGGCTCTTTTACAACAACTCTTTACTTCGCGCGAAGCGCTTTTGGGTGCGCAGCTTGCTAACCCTGATTCCAGGTCTCAGTGCAAAAAAATCTTGAGTTTTACGTTAAAATCGATAAGAATTTTCCCTAATAAAGACCAACATTGAGTTTAAGGTTAAAAACGATCAAAAATAATTCACCAAAAACGAGGGTAAGAGATGACTCTACAGAATGAAGAAAAAGTTAGAAGATTATGGCTGCTTTCCTTTTACATTCTTATTACTTATTTATTAATGTCAACTGTAATAATTAACATACAATACGGAACATTTACTAAATTAGAACCTCTTTTAGGAACTGCCCTTCGTTTTTTTATAATGATGATGTCAGATTTTTTGCTAATGGTTCCCTTTCTTTGGATAACCTATCATTGCTCTTACAAAAAGAGAGGAACAGCTTGGCTAATGTGCATAATGATTCTTGTGCCGATATGGGATTTGACATCATTTTGGATAGGGTATTGGAATCAAATGATAGGATGGGTCCTAGGAGTTAAGATGACGATAGCTTTAGTTGTTGATGCTTTCTTTTGGGTCAATTGCTACCGACTGTATAAAGTTAACTTTGCTAGAAAACATAAGAAACCAATTACTTCCTAAAGAAAATAGGGGTATCGGGTTGGGGCTTGCAAGATGACATAACTCATCTTGCATCTTGCAAGCCCAATCATGACCCCAATCACTTATTTCCTAATAAATAAATTTTCCCATCTTCTAGAGCTTGTTGAAAAGCAGACAAAGGGAATTCCCAATATTTATTACTTTGTGGAGCGTATATTTCAAGCATTAACTCATCAGTTTCTTGCGAAATTTCGGCAATAATTTCATCTTTATAATAGATTTCACATATCAATATTCCCTATCTATAGGACTAGCGATGATAAACCCAAAATTCTTATTCATTTAAAAATCTCAATTTAATTTGGCTCTAAAAACATAATAAAGTTACCTTTTTGAGAAAACCTTACACCTCGATCACCAGGTATTGTAACGCAGAACCAACCCAGGACATTCTCAGTGTGTTTAACCGGCAGGTTGCGATTGATTATGCTGATATGATTGTACTAGTAGGCTTGATTGCTTCTCTAGCTTTTTAATGAAATTAAATGTCCATGGCATATCTAAACAAACTTTTTTGTATTCACTCTTAAAAACGGTAACAGCCGGGAGTATCTCTTCTATAGTTTTCATTTCGATTATTCCTATTTTTAAAAGAACTAGGTAAAAAATCGGAAGAGCGCCTAAAAAGGCAAATTGTTTATAGGTTGGATCAAACCATGTGCTCTTGATGAGTTTGCTAACATATGGCTCCAAAAAATGTGGCTTGACTTTAAAAAAGGTATGCAATGGACACTTTTCTCTCCCCGGTATTGTCGAAAGAAAATCGATAACCCTCGAAGCAAAGTTATTGGAAGTAACGAAAGACGTTCCATCCAAATCATACATTTGGCAGCAAAAAGCGAGCCTAATTTGGAAGAGCACCAAGGATATTTTGTTCTTGAATATTTTGAACATCTGAGCAAGATCTAAACGCCCTTTCATCACTTCTTCAAAGCATTTGAAATCATCTTGCGAAAATTGAAACTCATAAGTTCTAAATTTTTTATCGTAAGAGACCCAATCGACATCCATATTTTTTTTAAATCTTCTATAGGCATCTTGAAGTTCATCCCAAACTATAATCTCTGCAATGTCATCCTTTGGATTAATAAAAAACTCGTCCGATTTGGCTATCTGCGTATATGTTTTTTTACATAAATCGACAGCAATGGAAGATTGGTCATAGCAAATCAACTTATCCAAGACATTAAACAAAATTTCGCATGACTTCTCTGGACATTTGTAAAAGGGTTTCAAATATTCTTCTATACGGCTTTTCTGTTCTTTAGAGTCTTCTCTGTCCTGAGCTAAATAGAGGGGTATTAATGCTTGTGAAATATACTTACTGCACTCTTCATAATGTTGCGGCTGACACTGCAAAGCACGATCAAGTTTTTCAATCTCACTCCATAAATTCTTACTTTCAAGCTCATTAAGCACTGTGAACATCTCGTCCTCTAAATCGATTTCGCTATCTAATTTTTCAAAGGAATCCGAGTCGCTTTCCCATGCTGTAATAACTTTTTCAAGACGTTTTTCTAAAGGTAATTCCATACTTAAGATCTTCACTTTTTAATGAGTCATTCTATGGAAAATAGGAAAAGTTTTCAATTACAAAATTGCATAGGAGGTTGAAGATTGAGGTTCAAGATTGTTCCAAATTTGGTAGCGTAGGCTTTAGCCTGCGTTTGTTTTGGCGGGCTTTAGCCCGTTCGTTAGCTTGAGGCGGGCTAAAGCCCGCCAAAACAAACGCAGGCTAAAGCCTACGCTACAAATTTATTAATTTATCTTTGTTTACTCTTTTGCTCTTTTGTAACTTCATTACTCAACTGATCACCTTCCTTAATTGTATGGGTTTTTGCATCAACTTTCACTTGCCATTCTCTTTCGTATGTTTTTTTCCAATACTCTTGTCTAGCTTTTTGCCTTTCAACCCTTTCTTCTGCCCTCTTTTTATCGGAGGCGTACTTTTGAGCCATGAGGAGTTGGATGGTCTTTAAGAATAAAGGTATCCCCTCTTTGCTTGTTTTCCCTTTCTTTTTGCCTGTAGTTTCAAGATGCCTTAATATAAGCCGCAAAGCACGGGGAGTAAAAATCTTTTCTCCAAAAGGATCTGAGGTTAGATTCGCGAGATTACCTGCATTTAATTGATTAAAGGCTTTCAATTGAAAATATTGAGCAAATAAAGCATTAATTTGCCTAAGTTCTTCTTTGGACATCGGTTTTACAGTATGTTCCGTGATTTGTCCCGTAATAGGGTCAACTATTCGTATTTTAAGAGGTTTCGAAATATTCCCATGGTACTCTATGGTTCCATCAGCCTTAACATTTCTAAAAACGGCTTTTCCTTGGTTAAAATGTTTTATAATTTCTTCAGGAGATTTCATCTTATCATCTTGTGCTTCGATTAACTCCCCTTTTTCGTTGATTAAATGAAAGTTTTTATGAATAAATTGCTCTATCTTGTTTATATCCTTGGATTTCATAACCTCGCTAAATCGCCAATATCTACAACTTCTACCTGTACGCCTTTTTCAGCTTGTTCTTGGGTTTTTATTTCTTCTTTTTGGCTTTTTACTTCTTCTTCTGGCTTTTTATTGTTTGTTCGTGAATTTTTTTCACTTGTTGTTCTCTTATCTTAGTGATGATATCGATTTCACCATTCTTATGGTTTACGTTAGATTCTACTGTTTTGTTAGCGTTTTCTGAGTTGTCAGAATTTTTTTGGATTTTAGTGTTTCGCTCGAATCAATCCCTTTTTTCTCGGCCTTTTCGGAAAATCCCAAGATTTCAGTGGCATTGGTATTGATTTTTTGATACTTGGGATCCTGAGAATCTTCTCGGGTTACGGATTTATCAAGATTCTTGACCTGATGGCCTTCGCTTGATAGATCAACTTCTCCTTTAATAGCTAAAGCCTTTACGCTCCTCGACTTTTTTATCTTAGACATGCTTCGATTTGCCCAGTTTATTCGCTTGCTTGGCTTTATTTCTGATTGTTGGGGCAAAGATTGAGAAGAATTAAGATTAATTTCTGCCATAATCAAACTCCTTCGCATTGGACTATCAAACTTTTATAAGTTCAAAACATCTAATTAAATTATACCACATTAAATTTATAAATTTACAATCGTTTATCTTTTTTATCTACAATTTCATCCATTTTCCTAAATTTATCAAAAAAATATTGCTTTATTTTATGCATAGTGGTAATCTAGAAGAAATATTTAAGCAAAAAATGGGAGGATTTTGATGTCATATTCTTACACTAATGCTGTTGTCGGTTCTGGAAAGGACCAGTATTTCCAACTAGCTCTTTAACAGAACATAAAAAAGCCGTCTCTTCTACTGTTCAAAAAACACACACTATTGCAACGGGTACTCCTAAACAATCTCAATTTAAGGTCACAACCATCACGGTAGTACCTGCTACCCAACAACAAATTGCATATATAAATAGTTACACGACCCTTAAAAAGGAAGTAGAGGATCTTCGAGAGGTTCGACAAAAAGCAGAAGCTAAAATCAAGGAACACGACAAAAATATCCAAGAATGCGACAAAAATATCCAAAAATGCGTACAAAATATCCAAGAACGCGACAAAAACATCCAAGAATGTGACAAAACAATTCAAAATCTGGCCAACAATTACGTATCTCAAGAAGATCGCCGAAAAGCAGCCATGGGGCTTTGTGAAGCTTTAGATATTCAGCCTTCTGAGGAAATTATCTCAAAAGGAGAAGAAGCAATAGATGAGTTTTTGGATCAAATATATCGTCTTATCTCCAGCAGGGAGGAGTTGCAACAGACCCCCAATCTAGATCAATAAAAATTCATGATATGAATCCTGTTATTAAATATCTGAAAGACAATCCTGCAATAACATTTTCGGATTTTACATGTTTTGGAAACAATGTTGAGGATATTGTCAAACTGGCCAATTATCTCGGTCAAAGCTCTTGTAAGATCACTTCAGTAACATTCGCATGTCCGCTTAATGAAAAAGAATTAAATAGCTTAGTTGATGCTGTTGCAGCACGAAAAAAGGCTTTAACAGTTACCCTAAGCCATGTTCAAACAGCTAAAAATTTTGCAACAAAGTTGAAAAGCAAAGGCCTATAGACCTAGTTTAAATCTTTTTTTCCATTTTATGGGCTGCAAAAAGACTGAGCCCTTTTTCTTTCCTGTTTTGCCTGAGAATGAAAACAAAGCAGGACAAGCCCTAAGTTAAAGAAAAACCAGCCCGCAGGGCGTCTGAATATAGCCCACAGCGACGTAGGAGCTGTGGGAAATGAATAAAAATAAGATGAGCCCGCAGGGCGATTCAAAATTGAGGTGCAGCTTGCTGCCGTTTTAGATTTTACAAGGCTTTGATAATCTAAAGCGGCAGCAAGCTGCACGCACTCCAAAAGCGCTTCGCGCGAAGTGATACCTTTTTATTCTTTAAGTTGATGGCATTGGGTCTGAATCCCAATTTTCGATATTCCCAGGCCTTGTTCAGGGCCTGCTTATGTGCCAACGTACCATTGCAGATAGTTTCATTATAGATTCTTAAAGCCTCTTCGTAAGGCTCTTCATATGCATCGTCAAGCATTTCTGTTTGCACATTATAGACTGTCATAGAATATGCGATTTTTGCCGGGAAGTAAAGAAACATAGGCAATATAGGGGGAAATCGCATAATCCCCATCTTGTTTAATAAACGTAATCGTTAAATGAATATTGCGTGAAGTTGAAGGATAATCGCGTAAATAAGGACGAATTTCAGGGTCAGAATTCATTTCATTTAACAAAGCTTCAGCTTCTTTGATAAATAATATTCTTGCTTGTCAATATTTACATTTTGGCAAATTATAAACTCCTAACTTATGACTTGAATATCCCCCATCATCGAACCGCCAGAACCTACTAATCTTAATCCCTCTTTTTTCATTTTCTTAGTGAAGGAGTTCATGAGTTTGTCTGCTGCTTTTACATGAGTAGGATCTGAAAAACAGCTAATGAGTGATATTAATGCCGGAAAAATAAGGTAAAAATATCGCATCTCTACGACCCTTTAATCCCATGTAATCGGTTGTTTATAGCACTTCTCATAAGAAGCTCCATCATAAGAATGGGCCTTGCAAAAAGATCCGCGTGTCTTGAGGACCTCAATTTGGAGCTGGTTTTCCTCCGAAAATGCTTTTAATCCCATTAGTAGGCTCTCGTTCCCCATGAAACAAAATCCTATTGGCTGCCACATTTTTTATAGTGCTTAAACATCCCCTCAGGGATAGCGACAGGGGAAGCAACTGTAAAGGCATCGATGCGTGAACGAGTGGATTTACTAAGAGAACGGCTTGCGTCATTGAGAGTTAATCCCGCTTGACTATGGGCGTTAACATAAGTCGTTCCATTCTCGCCAAGGTTACCTGTCGCTTCTACCAGACACTTCTTCGCCACATGTGTGGCATGCACCGGAATGCCCAAACCTTGTAAAACACATTCAAAAAGATCCGATACAAACCCATGGGTTGCATTATAGCATACATAAGTATCTTTTTTCCCACCAGCAGATTTGTGGGCATTATAAGCTCTTCGCAAGGCTTCGTTCCAGTCAGTACACATGCCATTCATCATTACCATATTGGAATTTCCAGGTTCACTGCCTTCATACGCCAATTGATAATAGGAATGCTGCTCACGATAGGACATGACATAGTTGCTTGGATTGCCTCCACATAAAAGATGTCCTGGAAATTGAAAGATGTCCTTCGCAATCGGACAGGGCATCAAATGGTGCCCAATATTATAAAGCATGTTCCCTAGCAAACTGCTTACTTGCGAAAATAGATTAAATAAGCCATTCCCTATGCCATTGATTGTAGAAGAAAAAGAAAACAATCCATACGCATCCAAATGAGTCAAAGGCTTGTTATGCACATACGCATGTAGATTGGGTCCATCCTCATAATCTGTCGGATCGGGTGTGGTCCAACGTCCGACCTCCGCATCGTAATAGCGTCTTCCAAAATAGGTAAAGCCTGTCTCAGGGTCAAAATGCTTGCTGCAAAATCTCCAAGGGTTGTCGTCTAAGGAGGTAAGCTCGATGCCAAAGGCTGTGTAGCGATAGGCTTTATTAACTGTGCCATCAGGATTCAACAGGGTCACCACACTGCCTGTATGATCATGCAAAGGGATCAAAACTTTTCCCTTTATCTCAAGGGCAATGGCTCCGCCAATTTCTGCCTCCTTAGCAAGGCCTAGGAGGCGCAGAGCTTGGAGTTGCCCTTGCTGATAGCCGGCAATCTCATCTTGCCCATCAAAAAGATAGCTTTCTTGATTCTTCGAAAGTCGTCGATGAAAGGCATCATAGGTATAATGGGTTTCTCGATTGCCTTGTCGGGATCTCTTCAGGCGATTCCAAGCATCATAGGTATAATAGGTGACCTCTCCCCGCTCGTTTTTCTCGATAAGGTTTCCATTGGGGTCGTATTTATATTCTATGCCCTCCTGAGCAAGCAAATGATTAAGCGGCGAAATGGGGCAATCCGACATATCTTTCTGAATGCGATTATGGAGAGAATCATATTGGTATTTATGTTCTTCATGGCCATTTTCTGCAGTCAACTGATTCAGATCATCATAAGAATAGCGGGCCTCAACTTCTCCTAAGTCATCCTGAACCTTCAAATGTAAAAGGTTCCCAAGCTTGTCAAACGAGTGAATTTCTTCAGTCCATGCGGGATGTTTGATCGACCGTTCGCGATGGAGCTTGTCGTAGGTGTATTCCAAGGTCCCCGCTTGCAAAGGTAACCTGCTTTTGAGCACGTTTCCGGCAAGGTCATACTTTTCATAATAGTGTGTATAAAGGCTCTTAGCTCCACTTACTCTTGAAACTTCACGGAGAAAGAGGGGGTCGTAAGCATACTGGATGCTAGATCCATCAGGTAATGTCAGCTCTGTTTTGCGATCGAGCGCATCGTATGAAAAGCTTATCGTCAATCCATTGCCAAGGGTTTCTTGCTTGAGTCTTCCAAATGCGTCATAGCAACGCAAGGTCTCATGGTGATCGTTTAAGTCTGCGCATTTGACAACCTGATCCCTTCGATTATACTCAAAACTATAGTGGAGGGTCTTATCGGATGTTTGAACGGTCGCCAACCGCCCTTTCGCATCATAAGCATAGGCAATCTTGACTCCATCCGGCTTTATTAGGGCGGTTTTCTGCCCAAATGCATTGTATTCATAGCGGCGGCTACGCTGTTCAGATGTGCCGATGGCCTCCGTAATCGCGGTGAGTTTTCGTGCGGGGTCATAGCTCCAGATGTGTTTAATCGATGACAGGGTCTTTTCCGAAGCGATGCGATCGTATTGAACCATTTCAAGATCGCCTTCAGGATTAAAATAGCTTTTCTTTCTAGCCAACAGCTGTTGGCGGGAATTGTAACCGCTTTCAGCCACAATTCTTCCTAAGGCATCTTTTTCCTGAACAAGGGTATTGCCAAGGGCATCCGTCGTTGTAATTCGGGTGACGCCCTGTCCCAATGAGTTGCGGTAGTCAAACTGATAGGCAATTTTGGTTTCATTGCCTTCAGCATCGATGATTTTGATGGGCTCCTGACGGCTGTTATAGAGGGTTTGTTCGATGCTGTCGCCGGTCTTTGTCAGAATTTTCTGTCCGAAAACATTATAGGCATATTGGGTAGAGGAAAGGATTTGTCCGGATAGTGTCTCAACACGCTCTTCAATGACGCGATTTAGCAGATCATAGTTATAAGCCGTTACACGGGCTTCCGAAGGGGTAATCCATTCGATTTCCTTGGAGACGCGGTTCAATGTATCGTACTCGTAACCGGTTTTTTGATCTCCTTTGATTTTAGCTAAGAGGCGCCCCGCGGCATCATACTGATAGCTGGTGCACAAGCCTTCTTCGTCGGTTTCTGAAAGCAGATGGAAATAATCGAACTCATATTCATGCGTAGAGAGGCATTCTCCCTGCTGAGAAAACTCCTCTTTTTTTAAGAGATGCCCAAAGCAGTCATGCTTGTAAAGGGTATAGGAGAGGTCTTTGTGGACAGATTTCAGCAAAGTTCCATCGGACTTATAAAAAAATTGTTCGGAAGTTCCATCGGGATAGCTAATAGATAAAGGTTTACCATGCACATTATGTTCGTAGTAAGTAGTAAAGCCACGTTTATCAGTTTTTTGTGTGAGATGGCCCAAGATATCGTATTTGAATTCTTCGGTAGGCTGAACGACTTGACCTTGCCCGTCATGAACAGCAGGATAGGTCACCTTGGTCACATGGCCAAAAGAATCATACTGCGAGAGCGTTTGGTTGCCATGGATGTCCTGTGTCATGATGCGATTGCCAAGATAATCGTAGCGATAGGAGCAGCTTAGGACTTTGCCATCGTCATGGGTATAGGTAGCCTTTGTCAAGCGGTTTGAGTGATCATATTCATAGCGTACAGTAGCCTTGGAGGGGCCAATTTCTTCAGTGAGATTGTCATAGTCATCGTATGTTCTTGTGATAACCTGTCCGAGGGCATCGGTCTCCTTAGTAACTTTGCCGTGTTTGTTATATGTCCATCTCAAGACATAACGTGAAACGTTGTTACTATCAAAATGCTCTTGAGCCTCTAAATATCCCTCCTTGGTGTAATGGTTATTGACTGCATGCAGCAGCTTCTCCTTGCCATTTAAAAGGTATTTCTCTTCGATGCATTCAGGAACCCCATAGGGGATCTTCATCCGTGGGGTATAGCGCGTGATTTTTTGGGGCGTGCCCTCGCCTTGATCGACAATTTTAGTGATGAGGAAAAAATTGGCATCATATCCGTAACGTTCGCGACAAACGACGCCTTTTGAATCGGAAATCTCCTTTTGGACCGGCAAATTGCTCTCATCAAGATATTTAAAAGCCGTCGTTTTGCCATTGGTTTCTTTTTCTTTGGTGACGCGGTGCTTGTCGTCATACTCAAAGCTGCGGCGATAATATTCGGCTCCATTTTCGGGAGGATATTTATTATTAAAGACGATTGCGTTGTGTATGTCCCCTTGGACTTTTCCATATTCGAGAAGTTCGGTAATATTACCCTTGTTATCATAATAAAAGGCTTTTCCCTTTTTGATCTGTCCAAGAGCGTCTTTTAAGTAAGTGCCCAGCAAGTTGCCTTCTAAAGGTTTGCTGGATCCCCAAACATAGCTTTCTTCAGAATAAAGGGTATTTGACCCTATATATTTTTTGAGCGCAGAAAGCCTTTGCTGATCGTCGTAATGGTAACTTGTTTTATTATTGTAAGCATCGAAGACATCGGTGGAGCCATCTATGATTTCGTCATATTTGTCTTTGTTGACCGTGTAGAAAAAGGTGTGAGTGGTCACACGAGTGGCATCGGCCCCTACAGGCGCCTTTAAAACCATGACCCGGTCGACCTGGGAATCGCTGCTATGTTCAAGCTCGACAATCTTGTCCCCTACTAGATTTTTGCCTTTGCTGTAATATTGGATCTCTTGAAGGATACGCCCATGGCTTCTTTTCTCGGATAATAGCAGATAATGGTCGGTCTTTTTAGCTTTGACGTATTCATAATGCTCTTGGGGCTTGTAAGGGCTATCGACATCCTCAATATAATATTCTTCGATTTCAGTTGTCTTTTCCCCTTCTCTTATCTTATATTTATGCCCTTTGAATGAGTATAGAACCTGTTCACCTAAACTAGAGGTAACTTTGAGCCCATCCTTTTTTTTGTCGAGACAAAAGAATTGAAAAGCGCCGAATTCTAAATTTCCTGCCGAATTCTTGTTTTGAATCCTCACTAGATCCGTTTTATCTTTATATGTAAATGTCTTGCGGGTTTTTTGGCAGCTCTCATCCTCATTACAGATTAAATGGACTAAACCCGATAGGGAAGAAAAGATGAATGTCCTCTTATCGCCATTTCCAGCGACAAGCTCTGCTGTGGTCTCTTTTACCTTCTTCCTTTTCGTTAGATCGATGAACAGTTGATTATTTCTGAGATTGGTCTGGCCGCAAATGAATCCTGCTCCACAATTGGTGTAGCCTTTGTTATTTCCAAATTTGAGCTTGACCTTGACCTCTCCCTCCTCCTCTTTCTTTACTTTCCGGTGATATTTAGCACGGGCGCCGTGGGCTGTGGTGGTGACAGCGTTAAGTTCTTTCGTTTTCTTATCAAGAAGAGAGTAATCAAATATTAATTTTGAGGGTTCGGAAAGAACCCAACGCCCGATATTATAATCAAGAAAGGAACGTGCGCTGCAGTAGTTGCGTTGCAGAAGCAAGGGAGTAGGACCCGGGACAAATAGATCCACAGCTGTATCGACATATTCGCCCGAGATAGCACAGACACAGCCATTGACGAGGGAGCTAGCAATGCCTTCCGTACTAGCTAGGGAGCTGCTTGCTAAGGGTTCCTCCCCGGTAGCTAATGCAGAAAAAAGGACGAGATACAAGAATAAGAAAAGTCTACGCATCGATAAACCCGCTTGTAAAGGGCATAAGCAGGTTTATGCAAATTAAATATTTTTTTTGTCTAGAAAAATAGTTACAGAAAGAATAGAGGATTGCTTTACCATGCTCTTTTGGGAAAAAGTTTAGCGGACTCTGTTTTATGATTGCTCATCGGTGTTTGCAGCATTGAGATACATGTTGATTGCAATTGTTGCAGCAGCCACTGCAGCAGTAGTAATAGCTATGCCATAATAGGTAATCTTGTTTTTTCGAGGACGCTGTGCCTCGGCAGCCAGGTTGTTCATTTTTGTTGCTAGGATGTTATTGATTTGGTTCTCAACGTCAAGGTTTTCGCTTTGTGCAGCGATTGGAAGCTTTATTTCGAAGCGGCGAATGGAAGAACTTTTGATGTCCTCTATGATTCTGATGTTAAAAATAGAAATATTAGGGAGAGAGTGATCGTCTATGAGAGAAGCACCCAGTTTCTGAATACCATCAGCACAATTAAGGTCTTTCATAAAAATGCATGTTTTTGTCAGATTGCCTTTCCCCTTGAGATGAACGTTTCCAACTCCTAGTTCGACTCGGATGGTGCATCTAGGATTAAAAGGAAAAAGGCAAGTAAAGATCCCCTTTTTATGTAAGGGAATGATGTTGATGAATTCTTGAATGTGTTCAACGACTTCATCTTTTGAGATTACGGTGTGTCTATTGATAAACTCTTTTGCATTGACCCCTGATGGGAAAACTTTTCCTGGAAAAAGCCGCTTCCATAATGTGCCATCACTTGCCAGCTTGCGCCATTCTTTGCAGACCTGGCAACATCGCCCTAGATCCTGGGCGCCTAGGTAAGAAAAAATTGCAAGATCGCATTCCGGTGGTAAATCTGCGTTTGGGAATAGTCCTACAGACATTGTTTATTCCTTTGTTTTGATTAATTATAAAGTACAATTATATGTTATTTACGATTAATTTCAATTTAGGGCGAATAAATGACACGGCAGCCAGTGATTTCGAACTGGTTCGAGCGATGCTCAGAGCCTAATGCGTCTACATATTCATAAGCTGAGCGGCCTCCTAAAGAAACGACCGACTCGCCAAATGTGGGTTCGGAAGGATCTTCTTTGACTTCAAACCCGGGGATGGGTTTTGGCCCAGCCTTCACTAAAGGCAGTTTTAGGGCTTTGGCGCGCCGTTTGCACATGGCCTCTACAAGAGCCTGCGCATCCTGGTTGTTGTTATTGACATAGAGGCGTTCTTGAAAGAGAACCGGCTGTTTAGTTTCCTTTGTCAAAAGAAGGCGCAAGATGCAGCGAGCGATAATTTCACCCTCCTTATTTTTGACAGCGATCAAGCGGTTTTTTCCATCCAGCAAATAAGCTAACAAACAGATGTTATACTTGGCCTCGGCGTCAACCCTTTGGCAGCTTCCATAAACTTCCGTTCCACAAAGAAGTAAATCGCAAGGATCATCCGTATCGACAACAATCCAGTCATTAGAGGGACCGCCTCTTTTTAGGCTCATAAAACCTTCTAAATCATTGCGCAGTTCGCAATCCTTTGGGACTGCTTCAAATGCTTTTCTTACTAAGGGAGCGACTGCTTCTGCACTGCCATGAGATTGTGAAAGCTCTAATAAAACTTTCTGCAATCTTAATTTTTTTAGTTTATCCTCGACCTCTTCTTTTTTTTCAACTAGATGTTGTTTTTTGAGTATTCTTAATTCATAAACATGATCGTTAATGGCTTGACCTATTTGAGTCAAAAATGAGTTCACTGCTTCTCTTTCGGTTAATCCTTGTGTCAAATAGGGGTAAGCATTTTGAACATCGCTGCCTAAATGTTGATCGCGAAAAATCTTTTCAATAAAAAATCTGCGAAAATCAAAAACTTTTTCTTCAGAAGCCTCTTCCTCTTTACCTAACAATTCAGTAGATAAAGCACTGCAGCCAGATCGCCACTGTTTTTCCAGCTCATCTCGATTTTGAAAAACTTGTTGCAGATGAAGACCCTCTTGGCCCTTTCGATCATAGCGAAGATGATAAAACGTTCCATTTAAAACAGACTTAATAAAAGTCCCTAACAACTTCTTAGCCATCGATAAGGGTAATTCTCTTTCAGAAGCTTTTTTTAGTCGGCTTGCATAGGTCACAATGGCCTCTTTCTTTCGAAATTGAGCAAATGTCTTCTGATACTTTTTCATAAAATCAGAATCATTGATGCCAAATTCTTCTTTAAAGATATCGATCAGAATTTGAGAAAGAGAATCCACTGCGGCGCTATCATGGAGTTTTTCGCCATATCCGAAAGCCATGATATCCTCAGCAAACTGTAGGCGTTCAGGATAATGCGGAATCACCTTTTCATTGAGCAAATTTTTGATAATTTCGAGCGTTTGAAGCGATTGTGACTGAACTAGTCTATACAAAAAGTTTAATAATATCACTTGCTTTTTGGTATCCTTTAGGAATTCCCTTTGAGAATCAATAAATTGGATAATCTTCTTACCTTGCATGAACTCCTGACATTTCATGATCTCTTCTATCGAAAGATTTTCGCTAAAGTCTGGCAATGCACAAAAGATCAAGATAAACGCTGGAGCCAATGTTTGGGAAGTTGTTAATAGAAGAAGCGATCTCATTCCACAGAGCTCGAAATATTGGAGTGACTTCGTTATTCGAGCCAAATGTGCATAAAGCGTTTGTTAACTGGCCACGAAATTCCGAATGATTTAAATTTGCGAGAGCTTGAACAAGTCTTAGATTCTCTTTCATCTGTTCATAAGACATCTTCTTTTCCCATTGGCCTTTAGCCACATAACCATAAAGCCAATAAGCTAATTTCTCACGAACTAAGGGATCTTTCTGAGAGGCTATTTCTTCAACTATCTCAGAATGAAGGCGAGCTTCTTCAGGAAATTGCTGAGCAAGCCTTTGCAGCCAAAGTCCGGCATCAAGGATTTCTTCGAGTGTCTCTTGCACCCACTTTATGGAACAATTCGGAAGGTAGTTTTTTAAAACCATGATGTCATAGTAAGGCTTCTCATCAAGAAGCACTTTGATCATTCCATCAATAATTCGAGGTTTAATTTCCCTAATGTGAGCTTCAGTCAGTTGGCAAGAGTCCAAGATTTCTGCCACTATATGAGGATATCGCAAGATGATGAGGTTTAAAATCTCAAAGCGATGTTTTTCACTTAATTTTATAATATTTATTTTCAAAGCCTTTTTGTCAAAAAAAGCGTGAGATAATAAGTTGGGTTTCATGATTCCAAAAAGCTGTTCTTCGGTCAAAGCGTCTAAAGTGTTCAAAAAGTACGCGTCTTTGGCATATAGTTCTAAGAGCTCGCGAAGGTGGCTTTCAGTCAAATGGGATTTGCCAAAGGTTAATGAAAAACTTCTTCATGAAATCATGGTGACCTGAACCTTCTTCAGTTTGCTCAGTATAACTTTTTAGAAATTCAAAAAGACGCTCTTCAGGGAATCTGAAGGAGTTTAGATAGCATCAAGCATGGGCACAAAGAGCTCTAAAATATAATATAGATAGGTTCGGATCGGGATTGTTTTGAATGCTTTCAAAATTGCGATCAAGAACTTTAAGAATGTGGTTTTTGATTTGCCCATTCCAATGTTTTGCTGAAATGGCCCATTCTCTTGATAAACATCCTTAGAGAGATTTTTAAGTGCTTAATTCGACTAGGATGCTTGTTTCCCATATTTGGGGAACACAATTAGCATAACTTGAGAGTTTGTTTATATTAATATTCATTGCACCTCACGAATTAAATTAAAAGTTATTTTATATAAAAAACAAATAATTGTAAATAAAAATTTATATAATAACTAAACTTAATATTAAAAAAACATATTTAATGAGGTTTATGCGAATTCAAGATTTTTTTCTAGAATCATATTCATCATGCTTAATATACATTAGAACAAAAAATATTTTATACTTTTTATGAATTTTCTCATTATCATTGTTTCAACAGCGAATGACAAACTGGAGAACATACTGGCAAAAGCGCCTAGAAGACTCAAGAGGACAAGTGGCCAACTCAGATGCCCTCAACATCGTGATCAAAGAGGATTGGAATAAAGGGGGAGCAGGTAATGGTTTAGGATCCCTTTATGCCTATATAAAAGCCTGTGAAAAAGCTCAAAATCTCTATGGCATCGATATTCTCGAAAAGCAGAAATCCGGGGCTTCAGTAGCCTTATATCACACTGCAGGCAAAGGCATGCGCCTTTTCCCCATGGCGGCAACAGAATACAATAATAAATCCGGAGTTAAGTTGCCGGGTCTTATCATTCTGGATGGTTCTCGGGAGCCTATCACCCTTCTTGAAGCCGTCATCAAGCAAACTGCCCTTTATGCTCCAGATCGTAAAGGACGTCTTTCAGTGTTTTGGGGGGATCAAATCTTAATCCCTTCGGAATCCTGTGACTATTCGCCTAAATCGCACATCGACATTTTAGCCAAGTTCATTCCACTACCCACACATCAACAATGGAATGAACAGAAGTTGGATAACTATGGCCTTTTTTGTCTCAATTCTTCCAATGATGTCAAACTGATCGATAAGTCCGATTTTTCAACTTTTCAACATTTGCTTAAAGGTTCGAAAATTTCTGTCGAAGGGGGAATGGGACTGAGCCTAGGTTCATTCAGCCTTTCATTGCCGCTGACATTAGCCCTTATACAAGAGTTTAAACATGAACTCGACGAAAAGAAAGTGAAGATGGATAGCGACCCCTTTTTTTGGATGCCGCTCACACTCGATGAGGAGACCTATCTGTTAGCTGTGCCAAAAAAGGGTTGCCGATCTGAAGAAATAAGGGCCCATTTCATGCGCATGCAGGCTTTTAAAGCCCGTTTTTGCAATGCCTATCCTAAACAACCTTTTTTTTAGCGTTGTAGATATTGGAAGCCAAAGCTATTGGTGGGATTATGGAACCCTAGATTCCTATTATGAAAATAATCTAAAAATTGCGAAAAATGATCTCGAAGGGCATATAATGCGCACTTTTTATGGCCTAAAGCCGGACAAAAATAACTCCTGTTTATTGGATTGCCAAATCAAGTCGGGCCTTATTCAAAATAGTGTCCTTATTGGTGTCAAAGCTGATTTCGTGAAGGCCACTAATTGTCTTATGATCAATGTAGACGCCAAATAGTTTAAAGGACACAATTCTATCCTCTATAATGTTGTGGAAAGGGATCATTTGGTTATGGAAGAGAAAACGATTAGGACTGATATTGTTCTCCCTGGCACAGAAGATTCCTTAAAGATCTACACAGAGCTAGGGCGTGATGGAAAAGCGGATTGGCATGTCCGTCTGCCCTTGAATGCCTTTTCCTATGAAGAGCTATTCAAAGCTATAAAGGACAAAGGGACCTAAAGAGGCAATTGCAAAAGTCCCTTGAAAATCTTGCAGCCTTACAGGCTGCATATCCTAACCTATTGGTACCCAGGGCGTTGCCCTGGGCTGTTGCACTTTAAGCCCTTCGGGCTATTCGCAATTTTTTTGCAAAGCCCGAAGGGCTTAAAGTGCAACAGCCCAGGGCAACGCCCTGGGTACCAATAGGTTAGGATATGCAGCCTGTAAGGCTGCAAGATTTTCAAGGGACTTTTGCAATTGCCTCTTTAGGTCTTTTAGGTCCCTTTGTCCTTTTTTGCAAAGTCTTGAAAAGCTGGTGTATCGCGAATTTTGTCGAATTCGTGCTGATGCAATATTGTTTCAGGATTGGGCAAGCCTTCGCGGACTGCGCCTTGGAGCCATCCAATGGCGGGAACGGCTTGTCCTAAAAGGGAGTAGCTAAATGCATTGATTAAGGCCGTTTCGTAGTTGGGGTAGTCTTGGTAAACGCGATTTCCTAACGAAATGACCTCTTGATAATTTCCTGTGCGATAGGCCAATTGATGCAACAAGCGAATCGCTTCCGGCTCTAGCTGTTTCTTTAAAGGCTCGAGCAGCTCATAGGCTTCTTTGAATTTGCCTTGTTCAGCTAAAAGATTGGCCTGATATTGTGCAGCCGCAATATCGATCACTCCTCCTTTAACAAGGCTGCGAATCTTTTCCAATTTGTTAAAAGCCTCGTCTTTGCTGCCAAGGCGTATATCTTGTTCTGCTTCTTTAACAGATTTTGCGCTGTTTCGTCTTGGTCTTTCTCTGTAAGGGGCAAGCTGTTGCGCCAAGCGAGATAACTTTCAAAGGTAAGAAACAAGAAAATAATGCCTGCCAAAGTCGCTTGATAGGCAAAGAAAAAGATCCCAATTACGGCCGACAAAATGATGCTTATAAACAAAGAAATTTTAAGGCCTTTAATCCCAAAAAATCCTTCCAAAAATATGCTTAAAAGCCGTCCTCCATCTAGCGGCTGGATAGGCAAAAGATTGATAATTGTCCAGAATATGTTGACGAAAATAGTAATCCTGAAGGCATAGCTCAAATAATTGAGGGTACGAAATCCGATCAGTTGATAAGATTTCATAAGCCAAAAAGGCAAGTATCAAACCGAAAAGAGGGCCGTTCAAGACGATGATAAAACTCTTTCCATAATTTGAGCTTTTTTCCTTCCCGTTGTGTTAATCCCCCCATTCCCATAAGGTCTATGCGGGCTGTTTGACCAAAAACTATCGCTGTCAAAGCATGCCCATATTCATGGACCAATACCGATATCACGATAATCACAACCCAAATGGCAATGCTAATCAACATGGCATCAAATGTCGCCATCAGCTCATAGCTATTTATCCAACCGATAGCAATCGCCAATACCCAAAAAACTGGGAAAATTCTAATGGGAATTTTACCGCGAATCGAAATCATAATACTCCATAATCAGATCCCTAAAGCGCGCTTGATTGAGAGTCCCATCTCAGCAGGGGTTTTGGCAATAGAGCTCCGGCGGACTTCAGCGAGGCGATCTTGTCGGCTGCTGTCCCCTTTCCTCCTGAGATGATCGCTCCGGCATGGCCCATCCTCCTACCCGGAGGGGCTGTCTGTCCGGCAATGAATGCCGCTACCGGCTTTGTACAATGGGCTTTAATCCATTCAGCTGCATTTTCTTCTGCATCGCCACCGATTTCACCGATCATCAGAATGGCCTGCGTGTCGGGGTCGTTTTGAAACATTTCAAGAACGTCGATGAAGTTAGTCCCATTGAGCGGATCCCCTCCAATGCCCACACAAGTGGATTGGCCTAATCCCAGCAAAGTCGTTTGCCAGACTGCTTCATAGGTTAATGTTCCCGAACGCGATACAATGCCAATTGGACCTTTTCGATGGATGTAACCGGGCATAATGCCTATTTTACATTCTCCGGGGGTTATAATTCCAGGACAATTCGGCCCAATAAGCCGGCTAGTTTTGCTTGCGCGCATGATTTGGCTGACTTCCAGCATATCCCTGATAGGGATCCCTTCTGTAATGCAAACGATAAGGGGTATTTTAGCCTCTTCTGCCTCCAAAATGGCATCTGCAGCAAAAGGTGCGGGAACAAAAATCAAACTCGCGTCGCAGTTTGTGGCGTTTTTAGCCTCTAGGACGGTGTCAAAAATGGGCAGATCCAGGATGGTTTGTCCCCCTTTTCCGGGCGTCACCCCGCCGACAAAATGGCTGCCATAGGCGATGCATTGTTCGGTGTGAAAACGCCCTGCCTTGCCGGTAATTCCTTGGGTGATTACTCGCGTTCTCTTATTCACTAAAATCGACATAAGTTACCTTATAAAGTTTGACTTAATGCCACGACTTGTTCAGCAGCTTCAGCAAGAGAATTGGCAATTTTGACGTTTAAATCTGATTCAGCGAGCATTTTTTTGCCTTGCGCGACATTGGTGCCTTCCATCCTGACCAAAAGGGGAACGTGGACTCGTAATTCATGGGCCGCGGCGATTATGCCTGCAGCTAATGTTTCGCAATTCATGATGCCGCCAAATATGTTTACCAAGTATGGCTTTCACCTTCGGATCTGAGACAGATGATTTTGAATCCTTCTGCAACTTTTTCTTTAGAGGCTCCTCCGCCGACATCCAAAAAGTTGGCCGGAGGATCCTCCGCAGTAGTGGATGAGATCCATTGTAGCCATGGCTAAGCCGGCTCCATTGACCATGCATCCAATGTTTCCATCTAAAGCAATATAGGCCAGGTCATACTCTTTTGCCATGGCCTCATTTTTTGTGACTTGGGTAGGATCATAAAATGCACGTATTTCGGGCTGTCGGTAAAGGGCGTTGTCATCAACGCTCAGCTTTGCATCTAAGCCCATAGATGATTATCAGAATCAAGGCAAGAGGGTTGATTTCTAAAAAGGGAAAGCATCTGTTTCACCAAAGGCTTTCTGCAAAGGATTCGATGATTTCCATTCCTTTCACAAGAAGATCTCCGTGCCGTTTCCATGAACTTTCCAATGGAAGAAGTGTTGGCGTATTGCCGCAATTTTCCATTAGAGGGATAGGGGTTGTCAAAATTTTGTCCGGCTTCGACTTTGCAATCTCTTCAATTTCCATTCCGCCTTCCGGTGAAGCGATAAGCATCGCTTGGGCCTTTTGCCTGTCGATAACGGCGCCGAGATAATATTCTTGCACGATATCAACCAAAGGAGAGATAAGGATTTGATGGGCAATGACGCCTTCCTTACCGGTCTGGTTATTGACGATGCGCATCAAAAGCAGCTGTTCGGCGTATTGAATGATCTCCTCGCGACTCTTCGCTATCTTCACTCCTCCTGCTTTGCCGCGGCCGCCGGCATGAATTTGAACTTTAAGGACGGCTTCATCCAGGTCCATCTTTGCAATAGCCAGCTCGACTTCATTCATTGAAGAAGCCACAGCAAAAGGGGAAATGTGAATCCCATATTCTGCAGGATGCGCTTAGCCTGATATTCATGCGTATTCATAAAATATCCTTATGTGCTGAAGATTTACAATTTTATCAATCCTTTTGTCAAACATGGTATAAATGATTCTGAACTTATTCAAAACAAGCTATCTCAAAATTAAAAAGGCCTTGGCTAAAACCAGCTCTATGCTCGGAAATCGCTTGAGGGCTCTTTTTTTGACTCCATTAAGTCCGGAGACTTTAGAAGAACTTGAACAACTGCTATATGAAGCCGATCTTGGTGTAAAGGCTTCTTTGGATATCACGAATAAAATTCGCGATATTTACCGAAAACAAACCCACTATGGGTCCCGAAGAACTCATCGTGGCTATGCGCAAAGAAATTGTAGAAATCCTTTCCAAAACTCCTCCGGAAATTGCCGAAATTAAAGAAGAAGAGCGTCCCTTTGTGGTCCTTATCGTCGGTGTCAATGGAAATGGCAAAACCACGTCAACGGCAAAATTGGCTAATCGCTTTCAAGAGGCCGGTAAAAAGGTTCTTCTTGGGGCAGCAGATACCTTTCGCGCAGCCGCCACAGAACAGCTCGAAAAATGGGCTCATCACTTGAATATTGATCTAGTCAAAGGGAATGCCAAAAGCGATCCTGCAGCTGTCGCCTTTGATGCTGTCACAGCAGCAAAAGCCAGGGGTGCCGATGTTGTCATCATCGATACAGCGGGGCGTCTGCATACCAAAACGAATTTGATGCAGGAGTTGGAAAAAATTAGGCGCTCTTGCAAAAAAGTCAATCCCCATAGTCCTCAGGAGACTCTACTTGTTTTAGATGCTACAACAGGGCAAAATGCCATCGATCAAGCCAAAATTTTTCATAAGTATACTCCCATTTCCGGCTTAATATTAACAAAACTCGATGGCACAGCAAAAGGCGGAATTGTCGTCAGCATTCAGCAGCAACTTGGCATTCCGGTCAAGTTTATAGGTGTAGGAGAAGGCATCGAAGATTTAGAAGCATTTAATTCCGAAGCCTTCGTTAATGCTCTTTTCGAATAAACAAAGGTAGGTTATGAAAAAATTATTTGCACAAAGTCTGATGATTTTAGGAATTGCAACGGCCGCAACAGTAAGTGCTCATGATCATGGAACAGTAGGTGCTCATGATCATGGATATGATCACGAGGATTGGCATCATGGCTGGCATCACTATCATGATAGAGTTTACGTCACAGATCCCTGGTATGAGCCATATGGCGTCTATGCTTACGGTGGCTATGCTTATCCCTATTATTACAGAGGTTATCCTTACTATTATTACAATCCTCAATTTTACTATGTGCAACCAGCTCCTCAACCGACTGGTTCGCTAAACTTGGAAGTCAACATTTCCAATTAAAAAAAGAACTAAGGGACCTAAAGAGGCAATTGCAAAAGTCCATTGAAAATCTTGCAGCCTTACGAGGCTGACAGGAAATTGTAATTCAGGACGATTTCGAAATCTTTTTTGTTCTTTCTTTTTGACCGGCCCATCCAAAACGGCACTAGGACGTTGTGGATGGGCCGGATCAAAAAGAAATTTACAAAAAATCTTTTCGAAATCGTCCGAATCCCAATTTCCTGTCAGCCTCTACAGGCTGCATATCCTAACCTATTGGTACCCAGGGCGTTGCCCTGGGCTGTTGCACTTTAAGCCCTTCGGGCTTTGCAAAAAATTTGCGAATAGCCCGAAGGGCTTAAAGTGCAACAGCCCAGGGCAACGCCCTGGGTACCAATAGGTTAGGATATGCAGCCTGTAAGGCTGCAAGATTTTCAATGGACTTTTGCAATTGCCTCCTAAGGTCCCCTGATGCGTAAGCCTTTAGATCCCTTGTCCTTTTTATTTCTTAATATCCTAAGTATCAGTCGCTAGCGATTTTTTTTATAGAAATTTGCATAAAAAAATCTTTTTACATATAATGGAGGTATAGAAAAAGGAGGTCAGTGTACTATCACTCTTGGTAATCGCCATGTTACTGGAGTGAAACTTACCCAAGTTAAGATTTTGTAGGCGTTCAGATGGCATGGCTTTGATGGTAAGAGGATTCTACTGAACCAACCTCTTTTATGCCTAAAGCCCACAAGGGGCTTTTCCATCAGAACGTCTACTTTTTCCTGACTGATCTTTCGGTGAAACTTTGTGACATCGATGGAGGAAAGTGTATATGTACGTAATCAAAAATTATCTCTTTCGTATAATGTTCCTAGCAGCACTTGTCTGCCTTCCTTTTGTGATGAGTTCTCAATTATCAGCATCAGTTCCAGAATCGACAACTTTAATTGCCGCTCACGGTCATGGTGGCGGCGGTGGTGGTGGTGGTCATTGGGGCGGAGGCGGCGGCCATTGGGGCGGCAGCTGGGGACGTCATGGCGGTGATTGGGGAAGAGGATATAATTATGGGGGCTATCCTTACTACTATGGAGGATATAATTATTACCCCTATTATGATAATTACTATTATCCTTACAATTACTACTATTATGGCAACCAACCCTATTATTATGGGGATTATGGTAACGGCTTGTACCTCAACTTTGGCTATTGATGCGCTGGCCAAGTGCCATAAAATAAGTTAATCCTGACTCCGAAAGGAATGCAGGAGATTGAGCCCATCTAACTTCTTTACGAGTTAAGATGGGCTTTCTTAATTTAAAGAGCCGGTGGGATTTTTTGAACGATCAGGAAAATTTCCCAGCTCAGTTCAAATAAGACAAATAAGAAGAGGCCGATCAGGATGATTCTTCCTCCCGGCAATGAATAGTTGGACTTAAATCCTAGATAATATCTTCCGGACCATACCATCAAGATGGGCAACAATCCTAGTAATAAACAGGGCTTCGTCGCCCTCCGGAGGCGCCCCGGAAGACCAACCCAAATACTGGCAGGCCAAACCCTTCCTGGATCACGCGAAATGCGACGTATGGGCATCCGACAAGGCAGTCGCCCATAATGTCCGTTGCGTCGCCAACGATCGCATGGACCCTGCCGCAGTCACCAGCTTCTACCAGGCAACGGTCCACGACATCGAAGCCTGCCTGCCCACGCTGAAGGACGGCACCCGGTTCCACAGGACCTCGAAACCGGTCTCCATGCCGCTGCTGAAAGGCCAGATGACCGACTGGATCCTGGATACGGACACCGCCCGCATCAAGATCGAGGTCACCGATTATCTGCGCACCAAGACCAACTCGTCCTACAACAGTCTCTCGGTCGAGTTCCTGAAATACTGAACCCGTGCCATACAGCCCGGAACAACAGGAATACGCTCCTGCTGTTTGTTTGATCGTGTGATTTACGTCTCTCGGTGATTCCACCTACGACGATCGCACTCGGGGAGAAACGGGCCAATGCCGGGACGTCTGGAAGGTAAAATCGCACTCATCGTCGGCGCGGGGTGCGTCGGTCCGGGCTGGGGCAATGGCAGGGCCTCGGCCGTCGCCTTCGTCCGGGAAGGCGCCAAGGTCTTCGCCGTCGACCGCGACGCCGACTTCGATGACCGAGACGGTGCAGCGCGCCCAGGAAACCGCCGGACCCGGCGGAGAAATCCGCACCTACACCTGCGACATCATGCAACCGGCCAGATCGGAGGCGATGGTCGGCGCCGCGTCGCCGCCTACGGCCGCATCGACATCCTGGTGAACAACGTCGGCGGATCGGCGAAGGGCGGCGTCGTGGAACTGTCCGAGGAAGCCTGGGACCACCAGATGGACTTCAACCTGAAGACCGTCTTCCTGACCTGCAAGCACGTGATCCCGATCATGGAGGCAAACGGCGGCGGCGCCATCGTCAACACCTCGTCAGGCGCGGGAGTCCGCTGGACCGGTTCGGCGCAGGTCGGCTACGCGGCGTCCAAGGCCGGGGTGATCCAGTTCGGCAAGGTGACGGCGGTCGAATACGCTCCGAAGGGGATCCGCGTGAACACGGTCATTCCCGGCCAGATGCACACCCCCCTCGTCGAGGCGCGGCTGGTCAGGCAACGCGGCGCCAACGATGTGGAGGCGCTGCTGAAAAGTCGTGTCGCCCGCATTCCCCTCGGCTTCATGGGGGATGGCCGCGACATCGCCTAGCCGCATGGACCGTTCCTGGCATCCGATGAGGCACGCTTCATCACCGGCACCGAAATCGTCGTCGATGGCGGCATGACCGCGCGCTGCGACTGAACAGGAGGCTCAGGCCATGAAAGACGATATCCTCGCAACCATCCAGGCGATCACGCCGGACATGGTCGCCATCCGGCACGACATCCACGCCCCACCCCGAACTCGGTTTCGAAGAAATCCGTACCGCCGCCCTCGTCGAGGAGCAAGCTGCCGCTCCTTCGGCCTCGAGGTCACCACCGCAGGGTCGGCCGCACCGGCGTCATCGGCACCCTGAAAGGCAACCGCCCCGGCAACCGGGCGATCGGGCTGCGGGCGGACATGGATGCCCTGGGTATCCTGGAACAGACCGGGCTGCCCTACGCCTCCACGATCCCCGGCAAGATGCACGCCTGCGGCCATGACGGCCACACCGCCATGCTGCTCGGCGCCGCGAGACCTGGCGAAACATCCCGACTTCGCCGGCACCGCCGCACTTCATCTTCCAGCCGGCCGAGGAAGGCCGCGGCGGCGCCCTCGCCATGCTGGAGGACGGCCTGCTCGAACGTTTCCCGTGCGAAGCGATCTACGGCATGCACAACTGCCCGGCATGCCGGTCGGCCAGTTCGGCGCCGCGACGGCGCCATGCTGGCCGCCAGCGATTCCTGGACGGTGACGTTCAACGGCACCGGCGGCCATGGCGGCGCCGGCGCCCACCTGTCGACCGACGCCACCCTGGCCCTGGCGCATTTCATCACTGGCGCCCAGACATCGTCAGCCGGAACGTTTCCGCCACTGGACACCGCGGTCATCAGCGTCGGCTACATCGCCGGCGGCGCCGGGGCTCCCCCAAGTCATGCCATCCGAAATCATCGTCCGAGGCACCGCTCGTCGTTCCGCGATTCCACCCAGAACCTGATCGAGCGGAGGATGGGAGACATCGCCCAGGCCGCCGCGGCGATGCACGGCTGCACCGCCGAACTCGACTACGAACGCCGCTACGTTCCCCTGGTCAACGATGCCGCCTCCACCACGATCGCCATGGACGTCGCGGCCGAAGTTGGTGGGCGAGGACAAGGTGAAGCGCTCTTTGTCCCCGGTGACCGGGGCAGAGGACTTTTCCTTCATGCTGCGCAAGCGGCCGGGCGCGTATATTTTCGTCGGCAACGGCGTGGATGCCAACGGCAAGTATGCACCCGTGCATACACCGCTGTATGACTTCAACGACGAGGCCCTGCCATTTGGCGTCCAGGTACTGGGTCGCGCTGGTGCAAAAGGAACTGGCGGTTTAGCGCGCGGCATAGGCGGCTTCGTGCACCAGAAGCTGCCGGTGTCCGTTGCCCGCGCCGCCACCTGGTGCACTTGCGTTCTCATCACACTCGATGCCATGGCCCTGTTCGGGGCCACGCACACCGCCATTGCCATTGGACCGCTGGCGGCGGCGAGTCTGCTGATCGCCATCCCAGCCGGCCTTCACATCGTCTATACACGATGGCGCCCTGATCCGTTCGTCGGGCCGATCTCCGGCGGCCTGGCCGCGATATGCTGGGCCGGTCTGGGGGTCAGGGGTCTCCGCCCTGGCGGCCCTGCGCTACGGTGCACCGCTGATTGACGCCTGGCTGGCATCGGCGGATCGCCATCTTGGACTGGATACGCCGCCTTTCGTCCGCATGGATCGCCCGGCATGACAGCATCGCCAGGCTGCTGGATATTGCTTACAAAAGCACCGTTCCCCTCATATTCACCAGCGTCGTCCTCTTGGGCCTGATGCGGCGCGAGGAGCGGATATGGGAGCTTTGCTTCGTCTTTGCGGGAACATCTGCATCCTGTGCCTTCATATCGGCCATCATTCCGGCCTCGCAAGCATTCGTCTATTACGATACGCCGCGAGAGATATCCGATTTGCTTCCGGCCGGGGCTGGACGGTTCGCCATGCCGGTCTTCGATGCCTATTATTCGCGGGCGCTGGATACCGTGAATGTTCACGACCTGAATGGTGTCGTCTCGTTTCCATCCTTCCACACCGCGATGGCCTTGATGACAGCCTATGCCCTTCGCCGCATACGGTTTCTGTCAATTCTTGCCTGGATGTGGTGCGGTCTGATCTTGCGTGTCGACCATCCCGATCGGCGGCCATTACGCCGTCGATATCCTCGCGGGGGCCGCCTTATGGGCGGCCTTTACCTTGCCGATCCGGCACGAATCGTCAGGCCCAGCCGCGCGCCAGCTTGCGCACGGCGGTGGAGGCGTTGCGCTTGCCCTCGCCGGCATAGTCCTCGTGCCACTCCTCGATCTTCGCCGGATCGTAGAGATAGTTGACCATCAGCGTGGCGCTTTCCTTCGCGCCCTTCTCCGAGGTGTCCGCCCAGCATGGTGATCCGCTCGACCCGCGCGCCGTTCGACAGATGGAAATGCGCCACCGGGTCGCGCGCCGCGCTTGCCGTTGCGCCTCGCTGCAGCAGGTAGCGCGCGCACAGCCGCACCAGCACCGGCTCCGCGGTCTTGCGCAGCGCCGGCTCGCGCCACCAGCCGCGCCTGGCCAGGATCGCCGCCAGCGCCGCCGCGCCCGTCTCCGGCCGCGGGCATGCGGCCGAGCGCAGGCTGGCCGCTCTCCTCGCTCGGTCAGCAGCCCGGCTCGTCCTCGCGCCAGCATCTCGTCCAGCCAGCGCCGGAACCCGGGATCGGCGACAGCGTCGCGAAGGTCTTCAGGTTGCGGAACTCGGCCGACAGCACCTCCACCACGCGCTTGATCAGGAAATTGCCGAAGCTGATGCCGGCCAGGCCGCGCTGGCAGTTGCTGATCGAATAGAAGATCGCGGTGTCGGCCTCGCGCGGGTCCAGCACCGGCGCCTTTTCGTCCAGCAGCCCCTGCACGCTGCCCGCCAGGCCCTTCACCAGCGCCACCTCGACGAAGATCAGCGGCTCGCCCGGCATGCGCGGATGGAAGAACGCATAGCAGCGCCGGTCGGAATCCAGCCGGTTCTTCAGGTCGCGCCAGGAGCGGATGGCGTGCACCGCCTCGTAGTCGACCAGCTTCTCCAGCAGCGCGGCGGGGCTGTTCCAGTCGATCCGCTGCAGCTCCAGGAAGCCGATATCGAACCAGGCGGCGAGCAGCCCGCGCAGATCGGCTTCCAGCGCCGCGAGCAGCTTGTCGTCCGCGCATCTTCAGCAGGAGCGCGCGCATATCGACCAGGAACTTGCGGCCGTCCGGGATCGTGGTGAACTGCGTCAGCAGCCGCAGCCGCGGCGGTTCCAGCGCCCGGCGCAGCTCCGCCGTGGCGGTGGCCCGCTCGGCCGGATCGTCGGCGTCGCTGCACCGTCGCATAGGCGGCGGCGACCGGCGTCCGGGTCGGAATCGAAGCCGGCCAGCGTGCGCAGGAAATGCCGCGCGGCCGGCCTCGTCCAGCGTCGAGATAGGTCTGCGCCAGCTTGGCGGCGCGGTTGCGGGCGCTGACCTCGCCGCCGCGGCCGTGCAGGCAGGCGCGCATCTGCGCCTCGACGTCTCGTCCGCCTCGCCGGCGACGCTGGCGCCATGTCGCGCCAGACCGTGGTGATGCGGCGGATGGCGCGATCGAGCAGGCCGGTGGAGACGGCTTCACTCATGCGGCGATCTCCCGAGTGCGGCGATCGCGCACGGCGCTGACCAGCATCGCGAGGCAGATCGAGTTCGCGACATGTGTCTGCGCGCAAGATGCACGGTGAATGCCGGCAGCAGGTCCTCGGCCACCATGCCGGGGCCGGCCCGCGCGGCGGCCGCGCCCATGCAGCCAGGCGCCGGCGCAGGCAGCCTCCCAGGCCGGCATGCCTTGCGCCAGCAAGCCGGCGATCATGCCCGGCCAGCACGTCGCCCGCGCCGGCGGTCGCCAGCCAGGGCGGCGCCGAGGCGTTGATCGCGGCGCGCCGTCCGGCGCGGCGATGATGGTGTCGGCGCCCTTCAGCAGCACGACGGCGCCGGTGCGCGCCGCGGCGGCCCGCGCGGCGGCGAGCCGATCGGCGCCGAGCGGGCCGAAGACGCGGGCGAACTCGCCCGCATGCGGCGTCAGCACGGCGGCGCCGCGCAAGGCATCCGGATCGCCGGCGAAGGCGGAGAACACGTCGGCGTCCGCCACCACCTGCCGGTCCGCCGCGAGCAGCGCCGGCAGCGCCGTCGCGCGCCGTCTCGGCGCCCAGCCCGGGGCCGCAGACCCAGACCGTGCGGCGCGTGTCCGCGCAGCAGGTCTCGCAGCGGCGTCTCGTGACACGAGCAGGCCGGGCGCGCCGGCCCGGTAGACGTCCCGGCGGCCCGCGGGCGGCGATGGTCACCATGCCGGCGCCGGCACGGCGCGCGGCATCGGCCGCCAGCCGCGCGGCGCCGGTCATCGCGCGCCGCCCAGCGACGGTGACGTGGCCGCGCGCTGTATTTGTGCGCCGTCGGCGCGCAGGCGCGGCAGCGGCCACAGTGTCGGGCAGGTTGGCGAAGGTCTCGGCGCCGATGTCGGTCCAGCACGGCGCCGGGCATGCCGATATCGGCCAGCACGATCTCGCCGCACAGCGTTCGGCCCGGCAGCAGCAGATGGCCCGGCTTCAGGCGGAAGAACGTGACGGTCAGCGCCGCCTGCGGCGCGAAGCCGCGGATCCGCCGGTGGCGCCATCCAGCCCGCTCGGCACGTCGACCGCGACGACGCGCGTGCGCCGCACACAGCGTGTCGGCCGCCGAGCCCATCGACCGGCCGCGTCAGCCCGGCGCCGAACACCGCGTCGATCACCAGGTCGGCGCGCGCGGCTTCCTCCGGCGCGAACGGCGCCACCGGGCCGTGCCAGCGCGCGGCGGCCCAGGCGGCGTCGGAGCCGGCGCGCGGCGGCGCCAGCGCGGCGACCGCGACCGGCCAGCCCTGCTGCGCCAGATACCGGGCGACGACATAGCCGTCGCCGCCGTTGTTCCCGGGACCCGCCAGCACCAGCACGGTCGCCTTCTTCTCCAGCCGCATGATCGCCCGAGCGACGGCGCGCCCGGCGGCTTCCATCAGGACAGGGCCGGGATGGCCCATGGCGATGGCGGTGCGGTCGGCGACGCCCATCTCGGCCGGGGTCAGCAGAGCCGACCGCTCGCCCAGGCGGCGAGGCAGTGAGGCATCGAAGGTCATACCCTATGGAAGGCGCATTTTTCCGAACGGGGCAAGCTCTTGCCGTTGCTGGACGAAGGTGGTGTCCTGACGGCAGGAACGGAAGCGGATCAGGACATGTCGGATACGGTTGCGGAACGGCCGATGGCGGCGGACAGCGATGTGCATGACGCGATCATCGTCGGCGCCGGAATCTCCGGCATGTATCAGTTGCTGAAGCTGCGCGAACTCGGCCTGAAGGTCACGGTCTTCGAAACCGGAGGCGATGTCGGCGGCACCTGGTACTGGAACCGCTATCCCGGCGCCCGTTTCGATTCCGAAAGCTGGAGCTACGGGTTTTCGTTCTCGGAAGATCTGCTGCGGGAATGGACCTGGACGGAGCATTTCTCGCCTCAGCCCGATACGTTGCGGTATCTGGAACATGTCGCCGACCGTTTCGATCTTCGTCGGGACATCCACTTCAACAGCCGGGTGACGGCTGCGCACTGGCAGGAGGACACGCGGCAATGGGTCGTTACGCTGGAAACCGGCAGCCAATGGCGTTGCCGTTTCCTGTTCACCGCATTGGGCCCCCTGTCCGCGCACACCATGCCGAACATTCCAGGCGTCGAGGCCTACAAGGGCGAAGCCCACCACACCGCGCGCTGGCCCCATGAACCCGTCGACTTCAAAGGCAAGCGCGTCGGCATCATCGGCACCGGCGCAACCTCGATCCAGATCCTGCCGGTGATCGCGCCGCAGGTGAAATCCCTGACCGTCTTCCAGCGCACCCCGAACTGGGCCGCCCCGCTGCACAACAGCAGGATCACCCCGGAACAGCATGACGATATCCGCAATCGCTACCCCGAGATCTTCGCCCGCTGCAAGGAAACCGTCAGTTGCTTCATCCACACCCCCGATCCCCGAAAGACCTTCGACGTTACGGACGAAGAACGGGAAGCGTTCTGGGAGAAACTATACGCCGAACCAGGCTTCGGCATCTGGATGGCCAACTTCCGCGACATACTGGTGGACCAGAAAGCCAACGACGCCATCAGCGCCTTCATCGCCAAAAAGATCCGCCAGCGGGTGAAGAACCCTGCCGTGGCCGACAAGCTGATCCCCAGGAACCACGGCTTCGGCACCCGGCGCGTCCCCCTGGAAAGCGGCTATTTCGAGGTCTTCAACCAGGACAACGTCACCCTTGTCGACGTCAATGAAACCCCCATCGAACAAATCACCGAAAAGGCATCAGGACCTCGGCCCAGGAACACGAATTCGACATGATCATCTACGCCACCGGCTTCGACGGCGTCACCGGCGCCTATGACCGCATCGATATCCGGGGCCCCGATGGCCTGCGCCTGAAAGACAGTTGGGAAGAAGGCCCCAAAACCCTCCTCGGCCTGCAACCCGAGGGATTCCCCAACATGTTCATGCTGCTGGGCCCGCACACGTCGCGCGGCAACATCCCCGCAGCATCGAACAGAGCGTTGAATGGCTCACCGGCCTGATCCAATACCTGCAAGCCCATAATCTGACCCGCATCGAACCCCGGCCGGAGGCGGTGGAAGCCTGGACCAGGCACGTCGTCGACGTCGCCTCCATCCTGCTGTCGGCCAACGTCAATTTCCTGGATGACCGGGGTCAACAGGAACGTCGCCGGCCGCACCGTGCGGCGGGTCCTCGGCTACAACGGCAGCGCCGTGCGCTATCGCAGGCGAGCGGACGCCGTAGCCGCCGGCGGCTACCAGGAATTCCTGATGTCATGATGGGTCCGCTAATGCGCGAAACGATCGGACCCATGCGAAATTAGCGACCTTTCGGCATTGCCCCGGCCCTCTGGCTTGAGTAGGTTCCGCCGCTTCTTTCAACCCAGGACCCTGAACAGTCATGTCCCTCACCAGCCGAACGCCTCGACCGCATCCAGCCCAGCCTGACCATCGCCATTTCGACGGTGGCGCGGCAGCATGATCGCCGAGGGCAAGAACGTCATCAGCCTGTCCCAGGGCGAGCCGGACTTCGACACGCCGCGCAACGTCAAGGACGCCGCGATCCGCGCCATCGAGGCGCGGCGAGACGAAATACACCGACGTCGCCGGCACGCCGGCGCTGCGCAAGGCGGTGGCGGCAAATTCAAGCGCGACAGCGGCATCGACTACAAGCCGGAGGAGATCATCATCTCCACCGGCGGCAAGCAGGTGATCTTCAACGCCATGCTCGCGCACGCTGAACGCCGGCGACGAGGTGATCATCCCCAGCCCCTGCTGGGTCAGCTATCCCGACATCGTCACGCTGGCGGACGGCAAGCCGGTGCTGGTGCCGTGCGGCCAGAACAACGGCTTCAAGCTGCGCGCCGAGGACCTGGAAGCGGCGATCACGCCGAAGACCAAGTGGTTCATGCTGAACAACCCGTGCAACCCGACCGGCGCGGCCTACAACGCCGAGGAGCTGAAGCCGATCTGCGACGTGCTGATGCGCCACCCGCACGTCTGGATCTTCACCGACGACATCTACGAGAAGCTGGCCTATGACGGCTTCAAGCCGGCGACGATCGTGGAGGTCGAGCCGCGGCTGCGGACCGCACGCTGACGATGAACGGCTGTCCAAGGCCTATGCGATGACCGGCTGGCGCATCGGCTTCGCCGGCGCGCCGGTGGCGCTGATCAAGGCGATGGACAAGCTGCAGAGCCAGTCCACGTCGAACACCAACTCGATCGCGCAGGCGGCGGCGGTGGAAGCGCTGACCGGCCCGCAGGACATCGATCGAGGCGATGCGCAAGGTGTTCGAGGAGCGGCGCGACCTGGTGGTCGGAGCTGAACAAGGCGCCCGGGCTGAACTGCCACAAGCCGGAGGGCGCGTTCTACGTCTATCCCTCGATCCATGGCTGCATCGGCAAGACCAGCCGCGGCGGCAAGAAGATCGCCGACGACGAAACCTTCGTCCTGGCGCTGCTGGAGGAGGAAGGCGTCGCCACGGTGCACGGCTCCGCGTTCTGCTATCCCGGCCATTTCCGCATCAGCTACGCCAACGCCACCGAGGAGCTGCAGGACGCCTGCACCCGCATCCAGCGCTTCTGCGAGGGGCTGCACTGATGCCCGCATGGCTTTCTCCCAACGGCTGAGCCGGGTCGCAGGTCGCCGCCAGCGTGCAGATGACGATCAAGGCGCGCGAACTGCGCGCCGCGGGCAAGGACGTCATCACGCTGACCATCGGCGAGCCGAACTTCGACAGCCCGCCGCATGCGATCGAGGCCGCGCACCAGGCGGCGCTGCGGGGCGAGACCAAATATCCGCCGCAGGACGGCACGCGGGCGCTGAAGGAGGCGATCCAGCGCAAGTTCAAGCGCGATAGCGGCCTGGACTACGCGCTGGACGAGATCGCCGTCGCCAACGGCGGCAAGCAGTGCCTCTTCAACGCGATCATGGCGACGGTCGATCCGGGCGACGAGGTGGTCATCCCGGTGCCGTCCTGGATCGCCTACGCGCTGATGACGCAGCTCTGCGGCGGCGAGCCGGTTTCGTGACCTGCCCGCAGAACAACGGCTTCAAGCCGCGCGCCGAGGATATCGACGCGGCGATCACGCCGAAGACCAAGTGGCTGGTGCTGAACAACCCGAACAACCCGACCGGCGCGCTGCTGCTCGGCCGAGGACATCGCGGCCATCGCCGCGGTGATGCGCAAGCATCCGCATGTCTGGATCATGTCCGACGACATGTATGAGCACCTGGTGTTCGACGGCTTCGAGCACGCCACGATGGCGCAGGTGGCGCCGGACCTGCGGGACCGCACGCTGACGGTGCCGGGCGTATCGAAGACCTACGCCATGACCGGCTGGCGCATCGGCTTCGCCGGCGGCCCGAAGCCGCTGATCAAGGCGATGGTGAACATGCAGGGCCAGGCGACGGCCGGCATCTCCACCGTCGGCCAGGCCGCGGCCACCGCCGCGCTGGACGGGCCGCAGGACGGCGTCGCAGGAGCAGATCGCCGCCTATCAGCGCCGCCGCGACATCGCGGTGGAGATGCTGAACGCCTGCAAGGGCATCACCTGCCACAAGCCCGAAGGCGCGTTCTACGTGTTCCCCAACGTCGCCGGCTGCCTCGGCAAGACCACCGCCGGCGGGCGCATGCTGAACACCGACGAGGATGTCTGCCTGGCGCTGCTGGAGGAACACTACGTCGCCACGGTGCACGGCGCGGCCTATCGGCATGAGCCCCTATCTGCGGATCAGCACCGCAACCGCCGACGACGAACTTCTGGAAGGCCTGAAACGGATCCAGGTGTTCTGCGAGGGGCTGCGATAGCTAGACCTCCAGGCCGCTGGAGCGGGCAAGCGACTCCAGCAGTGGCAGCAGTGGCTTGAGGTCGTCATGGATCGTGACGAACAGTATTGAGTCGTCAATCCCGAAATAGCCATGTGCGATCCTGTTACGGACAGCCATCATGACCGCCCAAGGTATCTCCGGGTGGGCCGAGTATCGAGGCGGGGATGTGCCTTACGGCCTCCCCCATGATTTCGAAGCCGTGCGACACCGCAAAGCGGGTCCTTTCGTCGGCCAGATAATCCTCCAGCGTCATCGCTTCGACGAAGCGAATCACGGATCGGCAGACAACGACGATATCGCGCAGGAAATCGCGATAATCGCGCGGAGCCGTCACAGCGTGATCGCTTCGGCTCGTATGCGCGCGCCCATGTACGGTTTCAGGGCCGCGGTCGACACCAGATCGACTTTCAGCCCCGATATCGCTGAGAGCCTATCCTCCAGTGCCAGAAACGAGGACAGCGGAATAGGCCGGTCAAAGGTCACCAATACATCCAGATCACTGCCAGGCTGGGCATCGTCGCGCATCCGCGATCCGAACAAGGCCAGCAAACCGATCGGCCACCGGGCGCGTCGTTCAGGCAATGCGGCTCGTAATGTGCTGGTGATTTGATCGGCATCCTTAATGTTTGCAATCTCGACCATGGTTTTGACACAATCCTCTATCCTGACCTCAATTGACGGGGCGCACTCCATATGGCAGCGAACGGGCTTCACTTATATGTCCCGCGAGGACGTGTGAGGTCGTACCCAGCACCACTGATCGCTTTCCCGATCGCATTTTTCTGGCCGTCCGTAGCATCTTCTGTCGTTGCCCAATCGACCGCGCTATCGCGCGTTTGACGAATTCCATTCTTGTCGTTTTTGTTTGAAGGAAGTTCGAAGCGCCTGGGAGTTTCGCGTTCGAATGCGACCCAGAGGGTCGCTCCCTCCACCCATGCCTTCATCTCACGTGTCGATAAATTCCGTCTCGTACGGTTATTTTCCGACGGCTTCGATGGCGGCGCTGCAACTGGGAATTCTTTTCGCCCATTGGTCATATGAAGAGCGAAGCTTAAAGAGACGTCGCAATTACATCATCATAACTTTCAGGGAATTTTCCATATTTCTCTAAATAAGCATGTACCGTGTCACTGATACTTATAGTACACATCTTTCCCGCTACACCATCGTCTCTAATATCGCTCTCGTCGGATTTACGATACCAGCGGATAAACGAAATATAGCAAAGACGAAGCTTCACTTGGGCGGTTCTGGCGAAACCACCTGGTCGGCTGTGAACGATCCTTGACACGCTATTGGAGCGCGTTCCCAATGATCGGTGTTGGCGTGCCCGAGGCGCGCGCGACGGGCGGGTGGAGGTTTAACCACGATGAGGAGACCTACCTTTGGGTATCAGGTCGCCACCGTCCACGGCGCCGCCTATGGCATGAGCCCCTATCTGCGCATCAGCACCGCCACGGCGGACGACGAACTGCTGGAAGGCCGGAAACGCATCCAGATGTTCTGTGAGAGTCTCCACTGATCCGTCCCCGGCCAGGATTCCGACGCCGGCGCTAGTCAGCCTGATCGCCGCCTGCTCGAGCACCTCGCCGATCTGCTGGTTCAGCATCTGTTGACCCCTACGCGTTCTATCCCTCGTCCTCTTCCTCTACCTCGGGCCAGAACATTCAACGCGGGGCATTCACCGACAACTCCGCCTACGACAATATCCACAACCATTTGATAGGCCAGTAAATGCTCGTCTCTCGACTTCACGTTTCGCACGCCGGGCAGGCATGGCCGGTCGCACGTCGCGGCGTGACGCTGCTGGAGTTGCTGGCTGTCTGCACGATTTCGCTGATCATAAGCGGAGCCGTGCTGCGGGCAGTTTCGCCGGCGCTGGCCGGTCGCCAGGTTCGCGAGGGCGCCGGATGGTCAACGTGTTCATCAATGCGGCCCGCAATCGCGCCGTCGAAAGTGGCCGGCCGGCGGGAATCTGGCTCGATCGGTTGTCGAACATGAACGAGGCCTGCGTGAGCATGGCCTACGCCCAGGTTCCGCAGCCCTATTCGGGCGATTACGCCGATTCGATGCTGGAAGCCTTCATCATTCCGAACGGCTATATGACGCCCTCCGGCGGGCAGTATTTTTTGAACGTCGTCATGCCCTCGGGCCTGACCTCGAATACGCAGCGGCAAGGCATGCAGCCCGTCCGGCCGGAGACGTGGTCGTATGCCGACGGCAGTCAGAAGTTCGTTCGGCAAGGCGACCTGCTGCAACTCAACCTGCAAGGCCAGCCGTATCGGCTGTTTCCCAACTCCGACATGGGCGGCCCGTATTGGGTGATCGCCGTCGGCGTCAACAATAGCACCGGTCTCATCTATAACCAAAGCAACAAGCCGCAACGCGTCGGTCCTGCCGGGCCTTTCACGGCCAATTACAAGTGGTCGCAAAACGTCTATGCGATCCAATGGTTCAACGACCTGGGAGTGCAGGTGACGCCCTTCGTGACGCCCGGCTCGACGATGAACCACGTCGGCACGCCGGTTCCGTATCAGATTCAGCGGCAGCCGATGCGGATGTCGTCCGGCTCGCTGCAATTGCCGGAAGGGGTCTGCATCGATCTGAATTTCTCGGGGAACATCGATACCTCGGTCGGCGGCGATTTCGGGGAGTTACAGCTACCCCTTGTTTCGTCCGTTCCATCCCCGCTACGACCCGAGCGATTCCAGCGTCCCGCCGAGCCCCTATCGGGGTCAGCCTTGGGATCCGACCGACACAACGCCCGTGATCGTGATGTTCAATCCGCAGGGGAGTATCGAGCAGGTTTACTGCCGTTATTGGCAATGGGGGACGAGCAACAGTTCATCGCCCTGGATATGGCGGGGTGATTCCGCGCTGGCGACGATCCATCTGCTCGTAGGGAGTTTTTAGCGACGGGTCGACGCAACATTTGCCGTTCAATCCGGCACTCAACGCCACCACCTTGCAGCAGTGCAATGTTTGCGATCCGAAGAACGTCTGGGTCTCGATCCATCCGACGACCGGCCTGGTCACGAGCAATGAAGTTCGTCTGGTCCAGTTCGCATCGTCCAGCGGCAGCGCCGGCAATACCGGCAACACCTACAACATCAACACCGACATGCGCTATACGGGCACCGGCGGCCTGTTGTGGACTTCGATCCAGGGCGCAGATCGCGGGCGACACGATGGGCGGAAGGTAAGCGAAAATGGGGAATGGGGAATGGGGAATGGGGAATCGGAGACCAGAAATGTGGAATGGGGAATCGGCAGACGCCGGCTGCAATCAATTGCGCTGGCGAGTCGTTGCCGCCACTCCCCTGCAGCGGCGCAGTCTCAGAGCATCGGTCTTTCATTCCCCATTCCCCATTGCGAACGGGCATCACCCTGCTCGAAGTGTTGATTGCCGTCGCCGTGCTGACGATCGGATTGTTGTCGTTGGCCTCGTTGATTCCCATCGGCAAGTACCAATTGTCCGAAGCGACTAAGTTTGACCGTGGTTCCACGATTGGCAGGACGGCCTACCGCACGTTGCAAGTGGGCCAATGGCTGCGGCCGGAAATGTGGCTCTATGCCCCGTCGAACGGCAATGTCGGCACTCCGGTGGTAGCCGGCGAGCACGCTTCATGCCGTTCACGTCGAGCACCGGCGTCGGTCAACCGCCGATGGTTCCTCTGGTTCTCGATCCGTTGATGATCGGGGTCAACAATCCGACCTACGGCGGCGGAGCGAATGCCAGCGGCCAACGGCTGGTGCAGACGTTTCCCTACGGCATAGGTTCGGGAAGCCAGGGCGGCCCGGACGGGATCGCGCCCATCATTCCGCGGATCACGCTCCGCAACGTTCCCGGTCCCGCCTACGTACAGAGAAATCAGTTGGCGATGCAACCGCTCACTCCCGGCGGGGCCGAGCGGCTGTTTCGCGGCACCGACGACCTGGTGTTCAACAACGCGATCCAATTGCAAACCAGTTCCTATATGTCGGTGAACATGGCCGGCGTGGAAAGCGGCGATACCTTCCTCAGTTCCAGCAGCTACCCGACGGCCCAGTACATTGGCGCCACCGGCCTCACGAGCAGCGCCATTACCGCCTCCCAGGGCGACTACTCCTGGTTCGTGACCATCCAGCCCGATATTTCGCAGTCGTTTGGCGTCCAAGGGCTGTATCCCGGCAGCAACAACACCCCGGCGTTCTACAACGGCAATGCCGGGTCGATGCGGCAATTTCAGGCCTCGGTGGTGGTGTTTCAGAAGCGGCCGCTGATCCCGCTGGCCGCCAGCGCCAACATCCCCGGGACGATCAACATCAATCAGACCGTCGACCCCAACGCCCGCGGCGAACGGATCGTATTTGCCGATTTCATCAGCCGCGGCAGCGTCCGCCTGCGAGCGAACAACAACAATCTGATCCAGAACATCGATGACGCCACGAAGTATCTGAGCGTGCGATCGAACGAATGGATCATGGTGACCGGCCTGCGGCAAAACCCGCAGATCCAACAGCCGTGCCCCTACAGTACCAACGGCTGGCCGGAAATCAGCATTCACTGGTACCAGGTTCTCACCTGCAGCACGCCGCAGAATTGGAGTGGACAGTGGTTCGTCGACGCCGTGGTGCAAGGCGACGACTGGACGCAAGGCGGCGCCATGGGCCAACAGTTCTGGCTGTATCAGGACCAGAGCGGCTTCGGCTACAGCGATTATCCTAATCCGCCCACGGGCATTGCCACGCTATTGACCGGCGCGATCGGGGTCTTCACCAAAACGGTCACGTTGGATAGTGCGTCGCTGTGGGTCGATCGGTGAGAGATGCGGGCAGCAGGCGGCGGGCAGCGAGCAGCGGGCAGCATGATTAACGCGAGCGAGTTTCGTCAGCTAAGGAGTAAGCCTAGCATGGTGCGAGAACCTACGAAGCACGGTGGCGTTGCAAAGGCTTTGCACCGGCCCTTACGTTCATCGTCGCCGATTTGTCCGCCCGCTGCCGGCCGCCCGCTGCCCGCTGCCCGCTCAGTTCCTCGCCGCGGGGCGATTCTGTTGATCGTGCTGGGAATGTTGTCGCTGTTCATGCTGATCACGATCTCGTTCGTGCTCGAAGCTGGTCACGAGCGGCGTGGCACCGGGCCGCGGCCAAAGCGGAGCAACAAGGCGACCCGCCCGACGCCCTGCTGAAGATGGCCATGTACCAGGTGATCCGCGGCCCGCGCAGCCCCAACTCCGTGATCGGCCCGCACAGCCTGTTGGAAGACCTGTATGGCGAGTACGACGCCGTGGTAGGCGCCATTGCCCAGGACGGCGCGAACGGCGAGGTCCTGCCGCCGCGCTTCGTCATGGCTGATCAGTTCGTCGAGATTACCGGAATTGGCTTCGGCCCTGATCGCCAACCTGGCGGAGCCGGAATTGACGACGACAACGACGGGGTCATCGACAACGCCAGCGAAGCCCCGCTGAGCAGCACCAAGCCGGCCGTCTACGATGATTTCCGGTTCGGACAGATGCCGTACACCGCCAACTCTCCCGCCTTCACCTCTTCTCCCGGCGGTCAGGACGCCGTCGAAGGCTACTATGCCGGCCGCGTGCTGACGATGCTGACCGGCTCGTGCACCAAGCTCTCTACGCGAATCGTGCGTTACTTTCAAACGAGCTACAACTCCACGAGTGGCTTAGGCTCGTGGGTCATGTGGATCGAGCCGTTCAAGACGGTTCCCGCAACGAACAACACGTATTACGGACAGCTCAACGTCGGCGATACGTTCGTCATCAATGGCCGGCCTTTTAACGGCGGTGGCTTCGGCTACGACCCCAACGTTTATAACCCGAACAGCGCTCGGTACGGGCAGCCCGACAACAGCCTCTCCTGGTATACGCTGTTCAATCCTGCCGCCGCTTCGCCCGGTTATTCGGGCGACACGCTGGGCACAGCTTCCCGTTTGCGCTGACGCCGAACCCGACTGACAAAATGTACCGCGACTATCTCAACGATCGACCCTATGTGACGGCTCTCAGGAGCTTGGACGCAGCCTCCGGCATACTTAGTCGGGATGTCGACCGGCACTCCGCCGATCAGCGTCGACGCGGACGAAGATTACGACGCTCCCGATTTTCAGAACATGATGCTGGCTCAGCGGAGTTGGATTCCGGCATCGCCCGCCGTCGGCGCGGTCGCCGGCACAGGAAGCTGGCAGGTGCGCATTCCGTCGCTCCACCGGCCCGAACTGGTCGACTACTGGATGCGGGCCTATCTGGGCGCCGAATCCCGCCTCGACGCCATGGTCGGCACTGCCGGCCGGTTCGAAGCAGGGGTCGGGCTTTGCGCCGCGATTGCGCCAGCGGATCATGTTGCGCCCCGATCCCAACGACCATGTGTACCAGGACATCAACCCGCACAACGGTCAATGGGACGTGGGCGAACCGAACTGGTCGAGCAATTTGCTGTTCAACCCGATCAACGGTCCCTGGGATGTAGACAACGACAACGACGGCTCGCCCGACAGTATATGGGTCGATCTCGGCAGCGCCGGTGCAAACCGCGCCCGACGGCACGCAGTTCAAACCGTTGTTCGCCATCTTGTGTCTCGACATGGACGGCCGACTGAACATCAACGCGCACGGCAACTCCACGCAGTACACGTTCGCATACCCCAATTCAAACCCTGGTAGCGGTTCGTCGAACAGAGCACCTCAGTACCCCTACAAAAACCCCCAGTACACCGCCAGCGCTATCCCCGGGCAGCTTAACCAGTCGGAGCGACGAGGCGAACATTGTCGGCCTTACTCGCTACCATTACCTCGGCGGAACAGCGGGAGGCAGTTATCCCGTCCCGATCCCGCTCAACGGCCCCTACGCGGCCAGTTCGCCGCCAAATCCCAGCATCAACAACGCGACTGATTATGTTTACTCACAGGCGCCGAATTCGTATGAACCCTCGTTTCCGTCCTATCCGACAACCGCGAGTTGGAACAAACAGGTCGGCGTAGGTCTCGGGTTCTCCGTGGCGGAGATCAATTTGGCGCCGGTGCTCGGTCTATACCCCGGCGTCGAGAGCGGCAATCCGCGTAATTATGTCCGTTCGAGCCATGTGCGCTGGATGTTCGAAGGGCGCTACGAAAGCTATACGTACCCGCAGAACGCCCAATACCAGCGCCCCCCGATCACCGGGCGCTACGGGGAGATGCATCTCAACACGGCACCAAACAACTCGTACAGCAATAGCGGCGTATGGCCGCGACCGCAGGCTGGCATTACCGCCAATCAGTCCCCTGCCATCCTGCACCTCATCGGTGGTCCGGTTCCCAACGCCAGCGGCGACGACAACGTGCCGGCCGCGGTCGCTGGTGGCTCGGCCCTGACTTTGCCCGTGCCGGGAACCAATTTCACGCAGCCGATATATCCGAGTTTAAGCCCGATGGCTTCGCCCGCCCTCGGCCAGCCGCATGGCAATTTCTATCAGAATTCGATGGTCGGCGGGAACGGTGTCGCCACGACGATAACAAGCGGTGGTTATTCGCTTGTGAACCCAGCAGTGCAGGTGCCGGGCTACACAGGCCCGAGCTACACAAACCCGCTCTCCGCCCCCAACAACAACTTCGTGCGGCAGGGCTACAACGGCTCGCCGATCGATCCCAACGGCCGGCTCATGCCGGGGCTCGATCTGCGTGGACAGCCCATGTATGGGAATCTGCCGTCGGCCATTTATCCGAGCAACGAACTTTTGGACGATCCTTGGGAACTGGATCTATCGGACACGGCCGCGCGGACGGCCCTGTTGTACATTCCGCAGAGCTTCCCCCGCCCCAGCGACAAGTTCGAGATCGACAAGCCGTTCGTGCCGGCCGATCTGGAGACCATTTTGCGGTTCGCCGACGTCGACACCTGGGCCCTGGCCCAACGGGCCGAGAACATGTTTGAATTGAATTACAACGATCCGCAGAGCAGCGGCGACCTGCGGAACCGCGTGACGACCGAAAGCTGGGACATCCCCGTCCCGAACGTCATTGCTCCGCCGGAAATCATGGTCGCCCTCCGCTCGTTCGGGCTGCCGACCAACAATCTGACGTTCAGCGACCTGGTGCGAGGCAAAATCCTGGCGGCGTACCAACTGCTGCAGCAGCAAGGCGGCCCGGCTCCGCCGGGAAATATCGCGCAGTTGGCTACGCAATACGCGCAAACCTTGCTGGGCTGCAACATGTCCTTGCTGAATACATTAGCGAATAGCCGGTGGACTGATCGCGGGCCCTACCGCGCCATCTCACCCGATTTGCTGCTCGGTTTGCGGATGGACATCAATCGGCCGTTCGGCAATGGCATTGACGACAACGGCAACGGCACGATTGACGAACCGCTGGAGACGCTCCAGGCCTACCATCTTTCCGCCGACGGCGGCGAACCCAAGCGTTGCCCCTTTCGTCGCTCATCCCCATCGGCGCGATGCCCGAGCCAATGTGGAAGAATCCTACGTCGACCGTCATGGCGGGGGGCGTCGGCATGGATACGAATTGGGACGGATATCTCAACTTCAACGATGCGTTTGCCCGCCAGGAGTTTGCCAAGCATCTCTATACGCTAATGATGCTGGTCACCGACCTTCAATATACGTGGACCTATCCCACGATCGACAACCTTCCCAAATACGCCACCGCTGGCACGCCGGCCGTGCTCATCCCGGTGCCGTTGCCTCCGGTTACGACGACGGCGGGATTACCATCCCCGGCGGCCGCTCCCACGCCGCGCGAAATCTTGCACGCGTATCGCGTGGCTCAGTGGGCCGTGAACGTGGTCGACTTCCGCGACCGCGACGCAATCATGACCTGGTTCGAATTCGACATCCGGCCCTTCGTCAGCGATGTAGCGCTCAATTCGACCATCCAATCCACGCTGAAAAGTTCATCCCCAAGCCAGCTCCCGCCAAACTCGATGGCGTCGTCATCGCAGTACATCGGCAGCACCTGGGAAGTGGATGGCCTGCTGTCGCGTGGCACCACGGCCGGCTTGATGAGTTTTGACGACATTCAGCCCTATCGCGGCCTGGTCTGGGGAATGGAATATCCCGACTTGCTGATCACCGAGACGACCGCCTTCCACGACAAGGCCCTGGCCGATTCCCTCTACGATACCAGCGCTCCCGGTCAGATGGGGCATCACGGGACGCAGTCAACGCCCACCGCCAACAGAGACGCTGACTTCGATCAGATTCGTTTGCCGCAGGGAAGCTTGTTCGTCGAACTCTACTGCACGGGCCGACCGAACACGCCGGGCTGGCCCACAATGGCCAATGCGCCGCCGCCGACTGTACAGGGCGGCGGTTCCTCCTATCTCGCGACGAATTATCCGGCACCCAACCTCCCTTATTACCCGCCCGAACTCTACGACGTCATCAATCCTATTATGTTTCCGCCCGTAACCGCGGGGACGAACAATCCCCGGGGATGAACTTCCGGCAAGGGGCGCTGGTGCTATCGAAGACCGATCCCAACGGCTTGTACCCCGTGTGGCGATTGGCGACCACGAAACCGGGCGCCGGCACCGGCATCGCCAACGGCAGCAATGTTCAGGCGCATTTCCAACAGCACCCCGATTCGTCGATTCTGCAGCCGCAAGTGCTCGGGCAAGGCATTACCACTCCCAACCCAATGTATCTCGAAACCAATATTTGGAATAACTATGTCCAAGCCTGGGCCGTGAGCCCAAACATCGGCGCAACCCCAGCGCAGGCGTTTTCGGCGCGGCTCAATACCAACATCGACCGGGTTGCCTACTTCACGAACCAGAATTGCAAATTCACCACCGGCAGCGCCTACCCCGGCCAAAATGACTTCTTCTATCAACTCCCGCCAGCCGCGCTGCCAGGATTGCCGGCCACGATCACCCCGGCAGGCCCCTCCACGACCGGCCAGCCCGTCATGCCCTCGCCGAATAACATTTTCCTGCAGCCGGGTTGCTACGCCGTGGTCGGGCCGTACCGAGGTCCGAACAGCGAGGCGAAGGTAACGGCCAGCAATCCGTCGACCAACAACGTCACGTTCATCGGCTACGTGAACACGACGACCGCCGCCGCGGCTCCTCCTAGCAAGACCTGCACCAGTACATCAATTTGCAGTCGCAGGCCCAGTCGGCAACGGTCGCCAATATGGTCGTTCCGTGCATTAATCACACCTCGACAAGCGTCAGCGGCGCGTACACCGCGTATCCGTACCCGAATTCGACCCCAGCCGTGACAAGCAGTAACACTGCAAATGTTGGCAAGATCAAGTTCCCGCTGGGAATTCCGCTCGCGGGTTTTGCTGGAGCTACCTTGCCCGCGGCGATCAGCGCCACGACTCCTGTCGTCGGATTGAATATCTCCGAACCTAACGGAGGTTATTCGAGCATAAATGCTCTCAGGACCCAAATGACCTCAATGACTACGCCCACGAAGTATACAACCGGCACGTTGAATGTGACTGTGACCGACTCGTGGAACACTCAGCAGTTCCCAGACCACCCCTTCGATTCGAGCAACCCCCGCCTCGGCGCCGCGGGGAGCGCAACCCTGCCCGGATTAAATGACGACACCACCATTGACTGCTGCACGGTGCTATTGCAGCGGCTGGCCGATCCGACCATGCCTTACGACGAATACCAAAACCCATATATCACGGTCGACTGGATGAATGTTGACCTGACGGTGTTCAACGGCCAATCGTCGTACTTGGCCAACGGAACTGCCACTCTGGTAAAGACCCCTGATACGTTTACGACGCTGGGCTCCAATGGCACGAATGCATACACGCCGTTCAACTTCCAAACGCGGCAGCGTGGGCCGCGCATCCCGGCAAATGCACTGAGTGCTTCGCCACCTCCAGCACTTGTGGATCAAGGCACCCTATATCCTCAGGTCGCCGCTGGGACGACGCCCTACGCCTACGGCTGGGCAGCGTCGCTGGGTGCAAGTTTAAGCAACAACCTCCGCAACGGCCAACTTGCCGGTCCGAATTACGGCAACTTTAACGGTTTGAACGAGGCGCCGCTCTGGTCGAGTTTCTCCGACGACCCTCAGCCAACCCGCGCAAATAATCAGGCGTCGGCGTCCACCAAGCTCGTAGCAGGCTCGGCGCCGGTCTTCAACCATTACTTGTACAGCACGCTCGGTTTCTTGAACGAAGGCTACGGCCTGGTGAATGCCAACGAGGCCAGCCCCGGAGCGATCGACGGGTATTTTATTAATACCGCTAGCTCGCATTACGCGCAAACGAACGCGGCGTATGGTGTGCTCTATGATTACATCGGCGATCCCATTCGCCCGTTCCCCTGGCTGACTTGGAACAACCGCCCTTTTGCCAACCCCATGGAGTTGCTGCTGGTGCCGGCATCGAGCCCCGAGCGATTTGGCTGGGAATTCAGCTACAAGACACATTACACCGACAGCGTCGCCTCGCGGCTCGTGGGCCAGACTCATCCGCAGTACCGGCTGTTTGACAACCACTATGCGCCGATGCGTAATCCGCAGTGGGATTACTTTTCGACCACGCAAATCTGGGGTAATGCTACCGCGGTAGCGGGCGCGGCACCGTCGCTAGAAGCGATTGCTGTGATGCCGCAGCAGCAACCGCTGACGACCGGCCCGCGAGCGAACGTGGTATCGTCGCAAACTACGTTTCCGCCAGTGCAGTTCGATCCAACGATCGATTACGCCAACAACCTTCCTTATCAAAACCTGAGTGCAATGACGTATCCGCCATTCGACCCGCCCAACGTATTGTTCACCCCACTGATAGGATACTCGCCTTCAGGCGCTGCGATCCCTAGCGGCGGCGCCGGGGCGGCTATCCTTTCGGGCATTTGCTGAACTTTTTTTCCTCGGGAGGACCGGCGGGAAATCCCCTGAAAACCAGGGACGTGCTGACGCAGATTCCGGCGCCCAACTATTTCCGAGCTTTTGAATTCCTGACGGTGCCCTCTCCCTTCTCGGGCACCGAAAACGTGATATTCCCGGTTCAATACACCGGAACCCAAATTGGGCAGCCGTACGCCGTGAACAACCTGCCGCTCATTCAGGCGCCGATCACGAGCGTTGGCACATCTTGGCCGCCCTTACCGGGAAATAACGTCCGCTTTTATTTGAATAATCAGGGGGGCAATAGCGAGGCGGTCATCAATGAACCCATCAAGGCGCCGTTCAACCGGGTTTCGCGTTTTCGCGAGCCAGGCCGTGTGAACCTGAACACCATCAGCGACAAGGATATCTTGTTCAACGCCAACGGCACCATCAACCTTTCGTACAACGATCGGATGGGCGGAGCGTGGCCCGCTCCGGCCATGTGGCAAGCGATCACCAACGATTTTCCCAACTGCTACCAGCATTGGTACGACATGCGCGGCAGCATGTCGGCGGTCGATCCGCGCGGCCCAGATCGTCTCTGGTACTATCCTGTTTCCGGGAGCGCATCGCTGCAAAACGACGATCTCTGGCCAATGACCGGACAGAGTCCGTTTGGGCTCAACCTGTACGGAATTGGCCAACCCGCCAGCGCCAACACCGGAATTCAGAATTCGCTGAATTTCGTGAACCTCATTGCGCAGAACGTGGGAGTCATGAACCAACTTGGCCAGGCCAGCCTGGCCGTGCCCACGATCTACACGAACCCCTTCCGGTCGTATTGCAATCCCATGCGGGCTCCGATCACCGGCATGTGGAATCGCCTGAAGTTGAGCCCGGCGAAAGGCAATTCGCCGTCGGTCTCGCCGCTGTTGTTTGTCGATGCCACGATGCTCCGCCGGGCGGATCCCGACGTCAATTACGGCTGCGAGCCCGTGTTTACGCTGAACACGTACGGTTGGGGCAATTTCGGGGCGAATGTCCCCGTCACGACTGCCATAGGCGAAGCGCGCAGACGACCGGGACTACCCTGCCCACGCAGACGGCCTCGCTGCTGGCCGCGGCACCGACGCCGCAGGCGAAAATCTCTGCCGAGATCTTCTCGAGCTACAACGATCCGAACCGCAACCCGTTCTTCCGCTACTATCCCTTGCAGAAGATCGGGGCCTCGACCACCACGCATTCCAACGTGTACGCGGTGTGGGTCACGGTCGGCTATTTCGAGGTGCAGAAGATCCCGGCCAATCCGCAGCAATTGACGGTCGATTCGCGCGTCGCCAATCCGGATGGGTATCAATTGGTGCGCGAACTGTACAGCGACGTCGGCGGGGCGAAACGCAACCGGTCCTTCTTCATTTTGGACCGCTCAATTCCCGTGGGCTTCCAGCGCGGTCAGAACCTGAACGTCGACAAGGCCATTCTGCTGCGGCGGATCATTCAGTAACGGGAAGCGATAAATGATAAGTGATAAATGATGAGTGACAGTAGTTTCAAGTTTGAGCGTGATTGCAGGAACACTAATCTTCGCTAATCGACACTATTCGGAATTAGCGGCGATTAGTGAAGATTAGCGTTCCTTTTCCTTCGCCACGCAGAGAACTTGAAACGACTGAGTGATGAGTTGCAGAATAACGAATGGGCTTGGGTGGAGGATTGTTCGATGAGACGGATTGAAACCAGCAGGATAATCGCCTTACCGCCTTCCGCCTTCTGCCCTCGGCCTACTTTCCACCGCTCGCAAATCCGAGGGCTAACGCCCCCGGTTCGGGCGGTTTTCGGCTTTCCGCTTTCCGCTTCCCGCTTTGGTTTCACGCTCATTGAAGTTCTGGTCGCCGCGACGATCACGCTGCTGCTGATGGGCGGAGTCGTTTCCATGTTCGGCTACGTCACCAACAAGGTGACCGATAGCCGCGCCGTGGTGGGATTGACCGATCAACTGCGCAATGCCAAGCAACGCCTGCAACTCGACCTGATGGGAGTCACGGCTCCCACGATCCCTCCACTTTCGCCCGAAAGCGAGCAGGGATATTTCGAAGTGATCGAAGGGCCGATGGGCCCGATCTTGTCGCTCTATAACAGCAACAGCCTGGACTACTCGGTGGGGGACAACGACGACATTTTGATGTTCACTACCCGCGGGGTCAACGGCGAGCAGTTCAAAGGCCGCGGTTACCCGTCGATCGGAGATCTCTCGGCCGGCTTGATGCAGAGCCCGCTGGCCGAGATCAGCTGGTTCATCAGGAATTCCACGCTCTATCGACGAGTGTTGCTGATTCGTCCGGCCCTGAACGTAAATTCGAGCCATTTCTACGCGTACTACGATGTTTCGATGCATCAGGAAGGCGGCTTGTACGACCGCCGGGCGATGCCCTACGGCACTTACACCACGGCCGGCGCGGAGCCTATCCGTTCGTCATAGCCAATACCTGGGCGATCTGACCAAGCGCGAAAACCGCTATGGGCATCAGCCGCTGGCCTATCCCTACGACGCTCGTTTTTGGAACGGCCGCTCGAGTGGGAACACGCAGAACATTGCCTACCGGCCCGGGTTTGGCCTGCCCACGCTGTACGAATCGGGGAGCACGAACTGGCCCTTTCCTTTCTACGGACCGCCGCCCCAATACGCACCCTACACGCATTACATTCCCGACCCCCTCCGCGTGAATGACCCGCTGGCGGGGCCGTACATCGTTCCATCGCAATACCAAGGCGGCAGTTTCGGGTCGGTGCTGGGCGGAGCCCTGCCGCTACGGCACGAGCAACACCAGCTACAACTTTGCTGGCAGGTTGGACGACCAAACTCGTTCATCACGACGGGCACAGGCACGGCCGACACCGTGCCGGGCTACAGCTCGAGCCGGTATGACGACATCATGATGAACCACGTCATATCGTTCGACGTTCGGGTCTGGGATCCCGGCGCTCCGGTATTCCAGGTGCAAACCACGGTCGCCGGCACGGCAGGGCCCTACTCCGCGGTTCTGCCCGGCGATCCGGGCTACGACTATGCCCTGCGTTCGTTCATCAACAACCCGTCGCCGTCGAACAAGACGGCGACACTGAGCAGCCTGGGAGCTTATGTCGACCTCAGTTATATGTATTCCCTCGACCAGACCGGCGTCACCTATCCGACGGCTCTGGAGCGATATGCCCGCACGGTCTACGGCATCAGCACGGCGGTCATCAATCCGGCTTACGCGTCGACCAATACGTACAACTATTACTTCCCAACAATCACATCGGGGCGGTGGGCCAGGCGCCGTTGCTGCCGCTCCCCTGGTTCGCCTGAACTCGAACCCGCAATCGGGCATCTGGACGCGCATTGTTGCCAACACGCCCGCCGGAACTTACCCGGCGCCGTACGCCAGCATTTGGGACACCTGGTCGACGCACTACGAACACGACGGAATCGATAACGACTTGGACGGCCTGATCGACGAAGGCGTCGACGGCATGGACAATCCCAGCACGGCCAGCACCAGCATTTCCCCAGGTTCTGGATCGAACAAGATCCGCTTGCTTAACGGCCTTCCGAGCCAGTTTCTCAACCTCGCCGTCGACGATTCGAGCGAAATGGAAGCCCCGCCGCCGTATCGTTATCCGTTGCGCGGCATTCAGATCAGGATTCGGGCCTTCGAGACCGACACCAAGCAGGTTCGCGAAGTGAGCGTCGTCCACGAGTTCCTGCAAGAGTAGCGGCGGAAGTTGCGAGTGCGCCCGAGTCTGATTATCGGTTCAAGTAAGCAAATACAAGCCCGACGCGCCAGCGAGGGAGCGGAGTGCAGAGCTCTCTGAGAATCCCTCGCTTGCGCGTTGGGCTGGTGTACGATCGCCACGCGGCGCTAGCTGCCAACATCCGCCCTCCCCGATTGCTAAAAGCTCCACCATGAAGTTCGCAATTTGCAACGAGACGTTCCAGGACTGGCCGTTCGAGCGGGCCTTTGGCTTTGCACGCGAGTGCGGTTATACGGGCATCGAAATCGCGCCGTTTACCATGGCCCTCGACGCGCGGGACATCTCCGCCGCCCGGCGCCGCGAGGTGTGCGAACAGGCCGATGCCGCGGGGTTGGAAGTCATTGGGCTGCACTGGTTGCTGGCCAAGACGCAAGGTTATTACCTTACCAGTCCCGACGCGGCGGTTCGCCAGCGCACGAAGGACTACGTTTGCGAGCTGGCCCGGTTGTGCCGAGATCTGGGCGGACGGATCATGGTCTTCGGTTCTCCGCTGCAGCGAAATCTGCTGCCGGGCGTCTCGCACGACCAGGCCATGCAGTTCGCGGCCGAAGTGTTCCAGGCGGCGATGCCCGTGTTTGAAGATCTGGACGTGACGTTGGCGGTCGAGCCGCTGGGGCCTGCCGACGGCAACTTCCTTCTCACCGCGGCGGCCGGTCGCCGATTGTGCGAGATGGTCGGCTCGCCTCATTGCCGGCTGCACCTCGACGTCAAGGCCATGAGCAGCGAAGGTCGTGCGGTTGCCGACATCATTCGCGAGAACGCGGAGCTGATGGTCCATTTCCACGCCAACGATCCGAACAAGCTCGGGCCCGGCATGGGGGACGTCGATTTCCACCCGATCTTCGAAACCCTCGGGCAGATCGACTACCAGGGTTGGGTCTCGGTCGAAGTCTTCGATTACACGCCGGGGCCGGAATACCTGGCCCGCGAAAGCATCAACTACATGCAGCGCGTGTTGGAAGAATTGGCGGAAGAAGAGTAGTCAGTAGTCAGTATTGGGGAATGGCATTAGCTTAAGGGAACGACCTGCGAAGCCAATCGGCGACGCGACTTGCTCCGCGGAATCGTCATGTAGGCTTTCCAAGCTGGGCGTCGCTTCTTGAATCGCGGTTCCAATCGTCCGGGCCGGTTTCCGACCCGATGAGCCGCGACCGTCACCAGCAAGGCATTATACAGCGCTTCGCTTCCATCTATAGCCATCATCGCTGGCGTGAACGACTCGACCGCCTGCATGGCTCCCTTGACGCTCAATTGCCGGGGCAGCACGTCATGCCGCTTGGCCGATTCTACCATCGTGCCGCGCAACAGGTTATAGGCCAAAATGTGAGCCCAGATTTCCTTGCGGACCATTTCCGGGGTTTTGCAGCGTAGCACGTCCATGTGCAAGCGAGCACTTGATACTTCGCAGATCAAGTTCGCAATTCCATCGGGTCCAGTACAGATCTGAGATTTCCTTTTGCGGGATGCTCGGATCGGTCATGGTGCTGATAATCGTGGCCTTCTGGCGCGTTCCGTCGCGGCCGTCTATGCCTATCACGAATTCGCGAACCTCGATCGTGTCCGGAATCGTGCGTATGTTTCCACGCTCATCCAGTCCGGACGCTGTGGTTTGTGCCACTGGACAACGTGATCTTCAGTCCGAGCGAATGGCCTTGCGAGAAATCAGACTTCGCGGCGCGTTGTGGCTAATCGACACAAGATCGACGCCCCGCTGCTGCAATAGGGCCACCGTGAAATAGCTCGGATAGTATCGATCGGCGACAAGCACGTCGCCGCGGTTCATGCTGCCCATCATGGACCGAAGCAAAGCCGACTCACCCGTTCCCTTGCCAGCATGCTTGGCAAACGCCAGATCGACAACCGATCCCGTCGCAAGCGAGATTAAGGCGACAGCCCGCATGACCGGAAATCCGAGCCCCTTCCGCTTCGGATTCGCCTGGGGCCATGCAAGCTGATTCTCGGCCGTGTCGGGCATGCTGAATCCCGTTCCGTCGGCCAGGAATACCTGCCGGCCACGCCAGTTCCAAGCAACCGGAGCGGTATCGTGGACCTTGCTGCCGATTTCCTTGGCCATCCGAACCATGGCGGCTTCGGGGAACCGCGTGCGGGCGTTGCAATACGATGCCGCTTGCGCGCGAGATTGCCGGCAGCCCTGTCGCAACGCGGTGCGCCAGGATGCGGCTGACGGTTTCGTTCAAGCTCTTGTCCTGCGACAACGCTTGCGACAGCCAGCCCCAAAGCGTGACCAGCGGGCAGAAAACCCGGCTGCGGTAGCCGTGGCCCTCGTCGGCCAGTACGTCCAAAACGTATTGTCGCGGCAACAGCCGGCCAAATGGCAAGCCTTCGTCGCGGGCAAAGCGGTCACGGACACGGCGAAAATCTTTGCGGGGCATTGCGAGTTAGCCTTTTCTGGGCTCTCGCTAGAATGCTCTTGTCAGGGACGCATCCGGCGAAAGCTGGTTTGTGTTCTTCGCCCCAGATTGGCTTGCCGGCCGGTCTGGGGTTTTTCGTTTCTGGCTATCAAAGAACTGCACTTATTGTAATTACAGTAAGTATCTAGGTCAAGCACCAAATAGGCTTGCAAGGAAACTTTTTGTAATTACAATGCGGGCATGAAAAAACGCATGGGCAGACCGCCCCTAGATCCGGGATCGGCCAAGGGCCAGGTCTTTCAAATCCGGTTAACCGACGCCGAGCGTGAAGCATACGAGCAAGCCGCCACCCAGGCGAAAATGACGCTTTCAGCCTGGATACGGGAAAAGCTCGGGAATGCCGCTAAGCGGGGCTCTAAAAAGCCCTAGCGGAGAGAGGGGGAATCGAACCCGACGGTGCGAGCCGTACCCTAATGCGATTTATAAAGCCGCTGCGCCGCCAAGGCGCGGGCCGCTCTCCGGGTTAGAGAGGGCCAGAAAGAAAAAGAATCAGCCATCCGGTGTCCATGGAAGCAGGACACCGGATGGCTGAATTGGATCGCGCCTATTTCCTATTTATCCGTGAAAATATGCTCTAAGGCTGTGGGATTGTGTGCCAGAATCGCATCCAGCATCTCGTCAATTTTATGTACCACACCGGCCTGTTGGGCCGAACTAGATAGCAGCGTGCGTCGAATTCGGAGATATGCATTGATGGTTGCGATGGTGTCAGCCCCAGGCGGGATAACCCGCAACACTTCCATGTGAATGGAGCATCCTTCCACGTTTTTGATGGCAGATTTGATCGCATCCTCTAGTGAGGCGGCTTCACGATCAAAGGAAAGGTATGGCGATCCAGCGTGAATGCCGAGAAGAGCGTCGTCGCAACCTGCGTTGAACAGTGCGTCCTCAACCTCTGGCGTAGTTCGTCAAACCCGGACAGTATCAGGGTAAACGAGTAGCACTCTCGCGGTTCCACAACTTCATTGCTTTCAGATGCAATTGCCATAATAATTACCTCGCGCGATGGGGACACGCGGTTACCGCAGCCTTAATCCTTTTAGCGTGATGAGCAGGAACACGCGGAGTGGACCACACGCTAATAATGCATCCACCTCGCTGCCCTGAAGCGCACTTAAGTCGCCCCCAGGCATGGCCATTTGAAGCTATATATATCCAGCCCCGCTTGATAGCGAGTTGAACAGCATCCTCTATCTCTGGAGAGGCGTGCCGAGGTCGCGTCATCTGGGGCCTGATGCCAGTCATTGGCGCAAAAATAAAGCCGCAGGCCATGTGCGGCTTACAACTCGGGGCACGTCCAGGATGTGCGTTCGCCTAAGCGATCCATCGCCATCCATGGCATCGGCATTGAGTGCATCCGCACTTCAGCCTCATTATTTAATTTAATTCATCACAGTCGACAATCAACGATTTAAAGCCACCTGGACCGAGATGCCGCAGGCACTGCATGTGTTATCTGGCACATTTCGCGCAACCGGCGCATGGCGGTAGCGGCGAACATTTGGGGGACAGCGTGCCGCCAAACTTGCCACTAGCGGCCAGTCAAGGCCGCCAGTGGTGCACTGTGGGCCGTGCACGCTACCGGAATAATACAGTAGCTGCATCCTAGAATCAAGGTAATTTTGGTCATTTTTGGATGGACAAAACCCACCGCAGGTAAGATCAGGAACTGATCTTACCTGCGGTACGCGACGAAGTCAATTAATTTTTCATAAGGTGATTGCAGGTAACAACTTATTGTCATTTGCAATGTTGGTGTTTTGTGTTCAAAAGTATGACCATTATTGGGTTGCGTGCAAGAAAAAATCCGTAGTAAAGTCGCGTTTTTAATGAATTGGCCGGCATCGACTACCAGGCGTCCGCCCGCTTGCCTGCATTCTCCGCGCCCACGGACCGACTAGAATGGCGGAATGATCCCCACCCCTCCCCGCCGCTGGTTCGCCTTCCGACTGCGGACGCTGTTGATTGTGGTCGCCGTGTTCGAGCGTGCCGCTGGCCTGGGTCGGCTATTCGCTGAATTGGATTAGGCAACGTGACGCGCTCTTGCAACGGCCAGGAATATCAGCGATTCCGGGCCCGCAAGTGGCCCCACGGAACCTCTGGGCATTCGGGGCACACGGGATGAAATCAGTGTTCATCGAGACACGCCAAGACGGAGTGCCAACACGGGCAGAAGCTGAGCGGCTATTTCCAGAAGCGACCGTCTACGTCGCAGAATCGAATCGTTGTTGGCGTGTCAGCGACGACGGCGACGTGAGAAGGATCGGCTCCCCTTAAGCTAATGCCATTCGTCAGTATTGGGTAGTCAGTTTCCTGTGCCGAATGTCTTCGCTGACTACTGAATACCGACTACTTTGCCGCCTAGCCATTCGCGGCTTTGAGCTCGGCCAGGTGCTGGGCCGTGCCGACCAATCGGTCCCAGTTTTCGTAGATGTATTGCGGGCGGGCCGCCGATTTGGCCACGACTTGAGCGACGGTTTCCGTGGGGACCATTTCGATCGCGTCCCAAGGGCAGACCGTCAGATCGTAGGGATCGGATTTCTTGCGCGGGATGTGGACGCAAACTTCGCACCCGACGCACCGCTCCAGGTCGATCTCGCACCAGCTCTGCAAGTTGTACATGCTGTCGTACTGCTGGATCTTGATTGATGCAGTCGACCGGACAGACTTCCAGGCAGGCTTCGCAGCCGGTGCAATTGTCGGCATTGATGACCGCCAATTCCTTGGGCAGCTTCTTACGAGGGCCCTGCTTGGCCATCGGGTGGTTCCTCTCTTCGTCTAAGTGTGCTCGGGGAGCAACCTTTGTTACGCAAGGGTGGTATTGGCCGAGCCTGTGAAAACCTTCACGATGTAATCATAGGAGGAAATCGGCCGCCGGCCAACCGGGACGTGCGGGAATTTGGCCCGGCGAGCCCGCCGCCGTCGCAAATCTCTCCATTGGCACTGGTTATGGCCGAAATCGAAAGGCCTCGATTTTCCTGCCCAGCCGGTCGGCGAGCTATCGGCCGGGAATTCGCTCGCCGCGAATCAGATCCTCGAACGTCTGCCGGGCTCGGATCAGCTCGGCTTTCCCTTCGGTGACCAAGACTTCGGCTGCCAGCGGCTTGCTGTTGTAGTTCGAACCCATGCCGAAGCCGTAGGCTCCGGCTCCGGCCAGCACCAGCCAATCGCCGACTTGGGCAGCCGGCAATTTGCGAGTGCAGACGAAGCCCCCCTCGGTCTGCGTGAAAATATCGCCCGACTCGCACAACGGGCCGCCGACCACGACGTCGACCAGCGGCCGATTGGCCGCCGGATCGGCCGCCACGATCGACATCGGATGGTACGAGCCGTAGAGGATCGGCCGGGCCAGATTGTTGAATCCGGCGTCGAGCAGGTAGAAGGTGTTCCCGCCCATCTGCTTGATCGCTCGAATCTCGGTCACCAGATAGCCGCTTTCGGCGACCAGGTATCGGCCGGGCTCGATTTCCAAGCTCAACCGATGGCCAAAGTGGTCTTCGAGCCGCTTGCGCGTCGCGTTCCAAAGCTGATAATAGACATCCAGGTCGACGTACGATTCGCCGGCCTTGTAGGGGACCGGCAGCCCGCCGCCGGCGCTGATCGATCGCAGCGATCGGCCGACGTCGAGGGCCAGCTTTTCCAAGGCCCCGCACACCTGCGAGAGATGCTCGAGATCGGTGCCCGATCCGATGTGCAGATGCAAACCGGTGACGACCAGCCGTGATGATCGGCGCGGCGCAGGCAATCGTCGAGTTGCTCGTGCCAGATGCCGTGCTTCGATTGCTCGCCGCCGGTATTGGTTTTCTGGCTGTGGCCGTGGCCGAAGCCGGGGTTGATGCGCAGGGTGATTTCGCGGCCGGGTGCTCGCTCGCCCAGTTGATCGATCATGTCCGGCGAGCCGCAATTGACGTGAATGCCGTGCTCGACGACCAGATCGAGCGATTCGCGATCGAAAATATCGGCCGTGTAGACGATCGGCGGCGGATCGCCGACGGGCGAATACCCGGCCGCCAAAGCGCGGCGGATTTCGCCGGCGCTGACCGCGTCGACCAGCACGCCGTGGCGGCGGACCAGGTCGAGGATCGCCAGGTTCGAGCAGGCCTTTTGGGCATAACGGATGTGGTCGAAAGCCTGCAAGTCGCCGATCCGCTCGACGATCTTGGCCGCATCGTAGACGAACAGCGGGGTGCCGAATTGGCGGGCCAGATCGGCCACAGCCAGGCCGGCTATCTCGGAGCGAACGACAGGAAACGCTTCAGCAGGAGCAGGTGCGGAAGAGGGCATAGAGAGGGGTACGATACGTCACGAGTTCGCCGAGCGCTGCGGCAAGCGCCCGCTTGCCGGCTGCACGACCGATCCAGAGGCTCGAATATAGCAGCCGCGAAACTGACCCCGCAACCGCTCTGGAGCAGGCTCGACGGACGTTCCGGCTAGACCGCGGGTCCGCTCCCCTGGGCGTTCAGTCCGGGGAATTGACCTGGCGAGGGTGCAAGTGCTGCTCGGGGAACCACGGCCTCGGCGCCAAAATGAGCGGGGTCGATCCGATCGTCGGAGAGCCCAGTCTGCCGCTGGAGATCCTGGAAATGGAGGGCCTGGTCGAACAGTCCCTGGAACCTGGACGACGTGTACGGCTTCATGACGAAATCGTCGAAACCCGCGTCTTTGGCCAGAGTGCGATAAGCCGGATCGCCAAAGGGGCTGCCGGCCACGAGCCAAATTTGCCGTAATGACTCCAGCTGGCGGAATTGTTTGGCGAGGTGAAAACCCTCCAAACGCGGCAAGCCCAGATCGAACAAGGCCACCTGTGGCAGAAAGATCAGACGCAATGTCAAGGGCCGACGCCCGGTTGGAGGCCAGACGAAACTCGGCGCCCGGCATTTGCATGAACGGCGCCAAGGTGCCGGCTAGTTCCCGCTCGTCAGCGTCGACCACCAGGACCGCAAGGGCAGGTGCCGAGCTACGATGCTCATGACCGGCTCTCCACTGGCAATGGCGAATTTGCTGGGCGTTGACCGAGGCCTCAATGAACAAAAAGCCTGGGGACATGTAGGCGACCCGAAACGGCGGGTAGGGCGAGTTTGCATTCCATTGTTGCCTCGAACAGCACCGTTGTCTCGATCGATCTGTCGTCTCGATCACCCAGCGGCACCCTTAGCCGGCTAGTCTTTGTCGGGGATGAAGGAAACACCCTAATTGCCCGACGTGAGCATCCGACCAGAAATTGAACCCCACAATCGGTCGAATGTTCCGTGTTTCAGATCGCGGAAAATAATTTCCTACCTCGACGGTATACGGACGACAGTCACTTTCCGTTCGCATCGGAAGAAACAATGCCATTGCTTCAATTTGCGACTTCGACTTCGCGAAAACGAGAAACGCATTGGCTCGTCGGACGAGCAGTTGCTTTCCAACACTTCGAAAGGAAATCGTCTTGCGGGCGGGAGATTTCGGTCCAGCGTCTTGCCTTCTAAGCTCATGAGGAACGACCTGATCTAGATCCAAAAAATCCGCCCGCCGTCGAGGCGGCCTGCGCAGCCCGGCAATGGAAGGTGCGTCAAATTGTCGTAGTCAAATCTGCCACTGGGCCGACGCGTGCTAGCACGACCAGGCTGACCTTGGCCGAGTTCGCTCAGCTCGGTATCCTTCCGCCCGACTTCTCTATCGAAATTGCCGGGCCTAACATGGACGGCCTGAAATTTCCAGAACATCCGATCGTTCCAGCGCAGTCGGAGGGCCACATTGCCTGGGCCTTCCGGGTTGCGGGTCGGTTTGGTGATTGAGAGATTCGATCCGCAGCGAGGCGGCGTCGAGCAGTGGACCTGGCAATTTGCTCGCTGGATGCTGGCGGCCGGGCACGAACCGCATGTCTTTGCTCGCGGTTTTTCGCCGGATGCCGTCGGCGTGGGGATCGTGCCCCACCTGATACCGCCCAGCCCGTCGCGAGTGGCCTTTGCTGCCGCGGTGGAGCAGGAAGTACGTCGGCACGATCTCGACGTTGTCCATGACAACGGTTACGGTTGGTTCTGCGATGTCTTTCAGCCGCACGGCGGATCACGGCGGGCATCGTTCGAGCAGAATCTGCTGCTTTCTTCGCGACTGTTTCGCGGCGTCAAGCGGCAGGCGGCCCGCTGGCTGACCCGGCATGACGAGTTCCGCAAATTAATCGACCGTCAATACGGCGACCGCGAGCGCATCTACATGCCCATTTCGCGAATGGTCGCCGGCCACATGATGCGCTACCACGGTGTGCCGGCCAGCCAAATGCGGCTGGTCTACAACGGAGTCGACTTGCAGCGGTTCTCTCCGCAGCACCGCGACGTTTCGCGACGACATCCGCAATCAGTTGGGGATTCGCGACGAGCAGCTCATGCTGTTGATCGTGGCGCATAATTTCCGGCTCAAGGGAGTCCGGACGCTGCTCCGGGCCGCAGCCCGATTGACGGCCGGCGGCAAGGATTTGCACGTGGCCGTTGTCGGCGGCAAACATCTTGAGTTCTGGCAACGGCGGGCGAAATGGATGGGCCTGGCCGATAGGGTCAGCTTTTTGGGGCGCATCGACGATCCGGTCCCCTATTACGCGGCGGCCGACGCCTACGTGCAGCCGACATTCTACGATCCATGCAGCCTGGTCGTGCTCGAAGCTCTGGCTTCAGGATTGCCGGTCGTTACCAGCACCTTCAACGGCGTCAGCGAGTTGCTGACGCAAGGCCGCGAGGGCTACGTGATCTGCGATCCGTCCGATCATCACGAATTGACCGAGGCCCTGTTGCCGATGTTCAATCCGGCGCGTCGAACTGCGATGGGTCAGGCAGCGCGGGCATTGGCCATGCAACATCCACTGGAACGCAACTGCCGAGAAATCCTGGATGTCTACCGGGAGATTGTCGGCCGCAGGCTTGCGTGTGCTGCCTGAAGTGTGCAAAGCCGGCAAGCAAAACTCGCTCCGCATGCTGAGTGGCCCACGGCTGTTGCCGTTCGCTCAACTCGCCAAAACCTCCTGAATGACGTGGCCGTGAACGTCGGTCAAACGGCGATCGATGCCGTTATGGCGAACAGCCAGACGCGTGTGGTCGATGCCCAACAGGTGCAAGATCGTGGCATGGACGTCGTACACTTGGGTCGGATGTTTGCGATCGGCCGGCTTGTAGCCCCACTGGTCGCTGGGCCCGTGCGCGATTCCGCCGCGAATTCCGCCGCCGCACAGCCAGTTGGTGAAGCAGTAAGGATTATGATCGCGCCCCTTGCCGCCTTGCGACGACGGCATGCGGCCGAACTCCGACGTCCAGAGCACGATCGTGTCGTCCAGCAAACCGCGCTGCTTCAGATCCTGGATCAGCGCCTGCGGCTCCGCGGGCCATCCCTTCGGCCAACGGGCCATGGTCGCGACGCACGTCTTCGTGCGAATCCCAATTGCGGCGTGGAAAGCCGTTGTCATTGCCCGACCAGACCTGCACGAACCGCACGCCCCGCTCCAATAGCCGGCGGGCCACCAGGCACTTGCGTGCGAAGTAGTCGGTTTCTTCCGGGGCGTTGATCTCCTGCGGATAGCTTGTGCGGCTTTCGTCCAGTCCGTAGAGCTTCAGGATCGACCGCGGCTCGTCAGACACATCCAGAGCTTCGGGCGCCGCCAGTTGCATTCGTGCGGCCAATTCGTAGCTGCGAATCCGGGCTTCGAGTCGCTGGTCGCCCGGCCGCTGCGAGGCGTGCTCGCCGTTGAGCCTTGCGAGCAGGGCGTGCGTATCGGCTTCGCTTTGCGAGGTCAGATACTTTGCGCGGCGATCTGGACGCAGATCGAAGATGGGCGGATCGTGCGAGGGGGCGATCACCGTCCCCGAGTGCTGCGACGGCAGAAAGGCAGCGTCCCAGTTCTTGGTGCCGTTGCTGGCAAAGCCGCGATGGTCGGGGAGCACGACGAACGCCGGCAGGTTGTCGTTCATGCTCCCGAGCCCGTAGCTGATCCAGCAGCCCATTCCGGGAAAGCCGGGCATCTGAAACCCCGTGGCTTGCAGCAGCGTGGCCTGGCTGTGAACGCCCGTCTTGCCGACCATGTTGTGAATGAACGCCATGTCGTCGACACAGGCGCCCAGCGGCGCGACGACTTCGCTCAACGGCCGACCGCACTCGCCATAGGGCCGAAAGTCCCAAATGGGCCGCAGCCAGGGCCCCAGTCCGTTCTGGAAAGCCTCGACGTGTTCGCCGAAATCGGCCTCCTGACCGTGCCGGCGCACCAATTCGGGCTTGTAATCCCACAGATCGAGATGGCTGGCGCCACCGGCCATGAACAATTGAATGACTCGCTTGGCCCGCGGTTTGTGGTGCAGCTTGCCGGCTAATGCTCCCTGCTCGTCCGGCCGGTTGGTTGCCGCGGCCAACAAACCCTCTTCCGCCAACAGGGTTGATAGGGCAATGCCGCCCAGCCCGCCGCCCAATTGCCAGAGGAATTCGCGGCGCGTATGAGGCAACATTTCCCAACCCTTTAATCGAGTACGGCAACGGCTACATTAGCCCAACGCGCAGGAGTGAGCACTCGGGCACGTCGGCTTGTGCGTGGCAAATTCGACCGACAAATTCCTAATCGACGAACGTGAACTCGTTCAGGTTGAACAGCAGCCGGCACAGGTTCGCCAGGCCATGCTGCGCGAGCATAAGCCACCAGCGCCTCGCGCTCCGCGCCGCGCGGCGGTCGCGCCAGAGCATCACGGCAAGCGCGCTCGACCTGGGCAGGCAATTCGCCGCCGCCGGCAGCGATCCGCTCGGCAAAATGCTGCGACATGGCCACGACGAAGCCGTCGTTGAGCATGGCCAAGGCCTGCAAGGGCGAGAGCGACTGGTTGCGTTTCTCGACGCGCATGCGATGGATCGGCGCAGTCGAGCACCGTCATCAACGGCTGCGGCTTCGATCGCACGATGAAAGCGATAGATCGACCGGCGCAGCGAGGCCGGATCGTCCGGAGCCGTGCGATCGTATTCATAATGCGGCGAGTGTTCAGGGTGCTCGATGGCGAAATCCTGGAAGCTGGGGCCGCCCATGTCGAGTCGAGCTGGCCGGCTATCTGCAGCATGCCATCGCGCAGCGCCTCGGCCTCGAGCCGTCGGCGGTTCATCCGCCACAGCCAAACGATTGCCGGCGTCGATTTTCTCCGCCTCGGCTGCGGCCAACCGACGATTGCCGATAGACGCTGCTGGTGACCAGCAACCGGTGAAGTTGCTTGAGCGATTCGACCGCCGTCGCGGAAGTCGACCGCCAGCCAATCGAGCAGCTCAGGATGGCTGGGCGCCTGGCCCATGCGACCGAAATCGTTGGGCGTATCGACCAGTCCCCGGCCGAAATGGTACAGCCAGACACGATTGACGATCGACCGCCAGGTGAGCGGGTTTTCGCGCGACGACAGCCAGCGAGCCAGTGCTGCGCGGCGATCCTGCTCGGCATGGTTCGAGGGCAGATCAAACGTGGCGGGCAGCGCCTGGACCAGGCTCAAGCCGCCGGGCCCAAGTTCCGGCCCGACCGGTTGATCGACGTCGCCGCGTTGCAGCAGGTGGATCGGCCGCGGCTGGCCGCCGTCGGGGCCCGGTGCCGCGGAACGCTCCATTGCCGTAATGAATCGTTGCCGCGTAAACCTGTTGCACCGCGGGCAGCGCGGAAATCTGATCCTGCGTAGTTTGGAGTTCACGTTTCGCATCGGCCAACTTGTTTCGCAACGACTCGGGCACCCGGTCTGCGAGCAATGCTTGACGCCGAGCCCGAAGTTGTTGAGGACTCTCAGCGTCGGGCTCAACGGATGACTTGGGAGCGAGACCATCGACCAGATTCTGACGCTGCCAGCGCGGCGGAGCGTCGATCGTATCGAGGGCAACGACCGGCTTGCCGGCGGCCAGGTTCTTACCCTGGGCATCGCGAACCTCCAACTCCGCCAAGGCCAGGATGAAATCGTTCTGCCGCGGCGCCAATCTCGTGGCCGTCATGCGGACGTAACGGGCCTGCTTGCCGACGATAAACTGCTGAGGCGCCGCTCCCGGGTTGGGAGTGTCTTCCTTCGTATGGTCGACGATCAGCATCACGTCGTCGCACGAATTGGGGATCGTCGCTCAACTCGATTCGATACCGCGGCGGAAAGCCAAACCCGGCCCCGATCCGATTGAAATCGTCCCAGCAGCCAACCAGCACCAGCTCGGCAATCTCCTGCGAGGTTTCCAGGTCGACCTGCACCCATTTTGTCTGCACGGCCTTGGCGGCAGTCCGGCTGTGGTAGCCATACTCGGGCGGAATGATCTCGGGACGCTTGCCGGCTTGTCGCAACCGTTTGTCGATCTCGGCCAACTCCGGGCCGGCCTTGAGAGCCACGTCGGCCTCGAGTTCTGCCACTCTCGCCGCTTGCTCGTGCTGAGTTGCCACGAGTTCCGCGTAACGGCGGTCGACCTGCGGATCGGCGTAGAACGACTTATCAGCCCGATCGACCGCGGCGAACACGGCTTGCAAACGGTAATAGTCTTCCTGCGGAATCGGATCGAATTTGTGGCGCATGACACTGAGCACATTGCACGGTGAGACTGTTGATCGTGCCCATGACCGTGCCCACCACGTCGTCGCGATCGAGATGCCGGGCGATCCGCCCGTCGCGTTTGGTTTCGGGCACTTCTTTGTGGCCGATCAGATCCCACGGGCCGGCGGCCAGGAAGCCGAGGGCCACGACTCCGTCGAGCGTGTGCGGGTAGAGGGCATCGCCCGCGACCTGCTCTTCGATGAACCGGGCATAGGGCTTATCCGTGTTCAAGGCGCGGATGACGTAATCGCGATACGGCCAGGCGTGGGGTCGCGGCTGATCCTTGTCGTAGCCGTGCGTCTCGCCGAAATGAACGACGTCGAGCCAATGCCGCGCCCAGCGTTCGCCATATTGCGGCGACGCGAGCAGGCGATCGACCAGCCGCTCATAGGCCGCGGGATTCGCGTCGGCGACGAACGCCTCGACCTCGGCGTCGGTCGGTGGCAAGCCCACGAGATCGAAATAGAGCCGGCGAACTAGCGTGCGGCGATCGGCTTCGGGCGAGGGCTCGAGCCCCTGGGATTCGAGCCCGGCGGCGATGAAGCGATCGACCGGGTTTCGACACCAGGCCGCACGCTTCGGCTGGGGCACGTTCGGCGCCGGAGCGGCGCCCAGGCCCAATGCGACGGTCCGTCGGCGGCGGCCCGATCGGCGGCTGTTTCCGGCCACTCGGCTCCGGCCTCGATCCAGCCGCCCATCAGCGTCAGCTCTTCGGCCGACAGCCGGGTTCCTTCCGGCGGCATCATTTCATCACGGTCGGTACTGGCAACGCGGCGCAGCAGTTCGCTCTCGCTGCTGCGTCCGGCGACAATTGCCGGGCCGCTGTCGCCCCCCGCGAGAGCCCGTTGTTTCACGTCCAGCCGCAAGCCGCCCTTTTGCTTCTCGGGCCCGTGGCAGCGGAAACAATGCCGTTCGAACACGGGGCGGACGTCGCGCTGGAAATCGATCGGATTCGCTGCCGACGCGACTGCAATAAGCCCTAGCCAAACTAGCGGTGACCAGTGCAGCCCGTTCATGCGGTAGATCCCTTCATTTCGCGTCGAAGAGTCGGGTCAGATCGCGCACCGAACCATTGAGGTGCATTTTCATGGCGTCGTGGGCCGCTTGAGCGCGGCGCTGCTCGACGGCCTTGAGAATCTGTTCGTGATGTTCGTGGGCTCGGGCAATTCCCGTCGAGGCAAGCGTCGCCTGGCGACTGGCACGGCCCAATTCGCCCAGCGATTCGAGCACCAGTTCGAGAATGCGATTGCCCGCGGCTCGAGCCAGGATGCGATGAAACTCCAGGTCGGCATCAATGGCCTCGGCCGTTTCCACCGCAGCGCCAGTCGCTCCTGCGTCGCCCGTAGCGCCGTGCGATGCTCGGCCTTGGCGGCGCTCGGCGGCCATCCGGGCCACGCCTGGCTCGATTGCCAGCCGGGCTTCAGCCAGTTGCCGCAAGCGCTCGGCCATTTCCGGAAGCAACAACTCGACCGTCGCGCTCAGCGGCACGTACAGCTTCTCGACGAAGCGAATACCGACGCCGTGTTGAACTTCGAGCAGGCCTTGCAATTCGAGCCGCTTGGTCGCTTCGCGCACCACGGTGCGGCTAACGCCCAACTGCTGGGCCAGCTCGCGCTCCGGCGGCAGCCAGCCTTCGTCGTCGGCCAGCGCACGGCCAGCCTGCGGGCTGAGCCGCCGGCAAACCTGCTCGACCAAAGATTGCTGAGATCCTAGACGGGACACGAATTCGACGCTCCGCGGAAATGTTCGGCTTGAGGCAGCAGGCAGGCAAGCAAGTGGTATGACCTCTTTTGAATTGGTATAACTTCACCCGGCCCGTGCGTCAAGAAAAAACCCGGAGGAGTTCGGCGCGGTACACTGTTTTTCATCGTTTCTCACCATGGTGACCGCAAGCCAACTGCCAGGCTCGAACCGATGACCACGCGACGCCGATTCCTGCGACAGGTCTTGTTGGCCGCGACAATTGCCGCCTCGGCATGGGTGTGTGCGCTTTTCGCAGGGCTTGGGCCGGCGGTCTGCACCTCGCGAGCCGCGGAAGCGCAGTCGGAGGGCGGAAGCAAGCTACCGCGGTACGTGCTGATCATTCGTCACGGCGAGAAAAAGGATGTCGCCAACGATGTCCACCTTTCTGATCGCGGCCAAGAACGTGCTCGGCGGTTGCCAGAACTCTTCGTGAAGTCGGAACGGCGAGCCGGAGCCTTTTCCGAAGCCCGATTTCATCTTCGCGACTCGCAACACGGACGAAAGCCATCGCCCGGTGGAAACTGTGACCCCGCTGGCGGAAGGACTGCATCTCTCGATCGATGATCGATACAAAAACAAAACCAGCACGGAGCACAATCACGGAATCCGAGATCTGGCACACGAGATTCGCGACAACCCGCGATACGCGGGCAAAACCGTGCTGGTGTGCTGGCATCAGGGCACGATCCCGGAACTAGCTCAAGCGCTCAAAGCCAAAGAATCGCCCGATAATTGGCACGCCTCGATCTTCGACCGCGTTTGGCAAATCGCCTACGACGCCAACGGGAACGCCAGGTTCTCTGATTTACCCCAGCGCTTGCTGAAGGGCGACTCGCAACAGTAATGGCCTGCCTGGGCTGTGTGTCCAGCGATTCAGCGTGCGTCAGCCCCTGGACAACTGACCAGCCCGGGGGGTACAAAAATAGGCTTCCCTCAACGTTCCGAGCCAAAGCTCGGCGGCAATTTGCAAAAAACACGGAAGTCGCGGCGATGAAAATTGGTTTGGTCGGGTATCAAGGGTCGGGCAAAAGCACGCTGTTCGAGTGGCTCACCGGGATCAAGGCCGATCCGGCCGTGGCCCACGTTGGGCAAAGCGCCATGGCCCCCGTGCCCGAGCCTCGGGTCCAGCAATTGTGCGAGGTCTATCACCCCAAAAAAGTGACCATGGCGGCGCTGGAACTGGTCGACACGCCGGGGCTGGCCCGCACGCATGAAGGCAACGCCGCCCGACTGGGCCTGATCCGCGAGGCCAGTTGCCTGGTGCTGGTCGTGGCCGGGTTCAGCAAGAGCGATCCGCTGGCCGACCTGCATAGCTTCGAAGAAGACGCCCTGCTGGCCGACCTGGAAATCGTTTCCGGCCGTGTGGAACGGTTGCGTGAGAGCGTCAAGAAGCCGCGTCCCAATCGCGACCAGGAGATTGCCGAACTGGCGGCGCTGGAGCAGGTGTTGGTGGCGCTCGAAGCCGGCAAGCCGATGCTCGCTTCGGAGATGAGCGAGGATCAACTCAAGAGCACGCGTTCGTTCCGTCTGCTTTCGGAAAAGCCCCGGTTCGTGCTGGTGAACGCTGCCGACGATGATGAAGACCTCGACCGCTTCGGTAACAAGACGCCCGGCGGGCAAGCGATCATGGCCGTCCGCGTGGGCCTGGAACTCGAACTGCAACGCATGAGCCCCGAAGACCGGGCCGATTTCGAACGCGAGATGGGGCTGAGCGGCTCGCGCAAGGACGCCGTGCTGCGGGCCATCCTCGATGCCTCGGGGCAGATGCTGTACTTCACGGCCGGCGAAAAGGAAGTTCGCACTTGGATGCTGCGCAGGGAGGAACGGCGCTCGAAGCGGCCGACAATATCCATAGCGATCTGGCCCGCGGTTTCATCCGAGCCGAAGTCATGCAATGCGCCGACCTGGTGCGGTTGGGGAGCGAGCGCGAGATCAAGGCGCACAACCTGGTGCGTCAGGAGCCGAAAGACTACCTAATCCGCGACGGCGACATCCTGAACATCAGGTTCAGCGTGTAAGCTGCACGGCCCAGAAGCGGGCCGATCGAATTGCTGGCGACGAATATGGCGAATACCGAGTTCCTCGCTTCTCAGTTCGCCCAACGCCAGCGAGCTGCGGCGCTCGCATTGGACGCTTGCGCGAAGCTTCTCGCTATGGCACGCGATGGGCGCGGCGCCACGCTGCCGGTCCTGGCTCTGACGACGCTGTGCTTGTTCCTTCGCAAACCCCATGCATTTCTCAACCCACAATTATGGGCTGAGGACGGAAAAATCTTCTTTCTCCAGCAGTGGGACCAGGGAGCCGCGGCAATGATGGTTCCCTACGCCGGCTATTTGCACTTCGTCCCCCGATTGTTTGCGGCTATTGGAGACCGGTTCGTCAGCCTGGGGCAGATTCCGCTCTTTTACAACCTGGCGGCCTTGGGCTGCACCTTGTTCGCAGTTTGGTTCATCCTCCGCAGCCGGCTCGAAGTGCAGTACAAGCCGCTCATCGCGTTGGCCATGGTGCTGGTGCCGCATGGCTTTGAAGTCTTCGTGAACCTGGCGAATGTCCAATGGATTCTGGCGCCGCTGCTGGTTGTTCTCGCATTGCAGGATAACCCACAGACTCGATTCTCCGCATGCATCGACGTATGTGTGTTGGTCGCGGTCGGGCTGACAGGCCCTTTCGTATTATTGCTGCTGCCCATTTTGCTGCTGCGGCCGTTGTTGTTTGGGGTCACCCGATTCAATGGCTTTTTTACAGGACTCGTGCTGGCCTTGGCGGTGGTCCAACTTTCGTGCCTGTGGGGTTCGGATCGCCTGGCGAAGAGCGCGGCCGAGCCGCGACATTACGGAGCCATTGGGCGGATGGTTATCGAACGATTTGCTCCGCATCTTTTTCTGGGTGAACAATTGCCGATCGCCGCCGGAGTGCCGCTGCTGATGGCGGTCGTGGCAGCGGGCGTTTACCTTTGGATCGGATCGACCAGTCGATTACGGCGCATCGAGGCCATGCTATTGGCTGCAACGGTCCTTTGCCTGGCATCGATGATTGCGGTTGCCGATGCCCCGCATCTGTTTCACGTGTTTGCCAACGGGCAGCGGTATTTTTATATCCCCTATGTGTTGATCGCGTGGTTCTTCTTGCTGGGGCTTGGCAGTCCGCAACCTGGAGTGCGCGGGCTGGCCGCGATATTCAGCGGGCTGATTGCATTTGCGGGCATTGCGCACCTGCAGGCCGATCGTCCGCCGGATCTGCATTGGCCGAAATATGCCCAGACAGTGATGGATGGCAAGACCACCACGATTCCTGTGAATCCTGATGAATCGTGGTCGATCGTCGTGCGACCGCACACTACGGCAACCTATCCATAAGCGAACAGCCACCAAGCATCCATCGCGCTGTCCATCGCGCCGGGTGCTTGTTTCATCTTCAGCCAAGTCGAACCAGGGCAAAAAGGTTGCCTCGCGCCGAGCCAGCGGCTACGATCGGTCTGGACAGATCGGCATTGGCCGATCGGTTCCCGCCCGCCCGTTCCATTTTCCCTTCGCTCACGTGATTCGAGATGCACGTATGACTCGATCTTCCTGCTTCACGGCCCTGCTTGGCTGTTTGGTATTGCTGGCCTGGGGAGCGGCGTCGACGCAAGGCGCCGAGCCTGTGCCCGCGCGGGACGGCTATAAGGCTGAGTTGCCACGAATTCCAGCGACCGAACCGCAAAATGCCCTGGCGACGTTCAAGGTTGCGCCCGGCTTTCGCATGGACCAGGCTGCCGCCGAACCGCTGGTGAATAGCCCCGTGGCCATGGCGTTCGACGAAAACTCACGGCTGTTCGTCGCTGAGATGCGTGGTTATTCCGAAAACCGCGACGATGCTTTGAGCCGCATCAGCCTGCTCACCGACACCGACGGCGATGGTCACTTCGATCGCAGTTCGGTTTATGTCGACAAGTTGCTCTGGCCCGTGGCCGTGGCCTGCTGGGACGGCGGGATCTTTGTCGGCGACCCGCCTGATATTTGGTACTTCAAAGACACCGACGGCGACGGCCGGGCCGACGTGCGCCGCAAGGTCTTCACTGGCTTCGGCACCAGCAACGTGCAAGGGCTCATGAACACCTTCACCTGGACGCTCGACAATCGCATCGAAGTGGCGGCCAGCAGTACCGGCGGCGAAATTGTCCGCTGCGACGATCAAGGCAATCCGCTGAAGGGCTCCCGGCCGCTGTCGATTCGCGGGCGTGATTTTCGTTTCGATCCGCGGACGCTGACCAATGAAGCCACGAGCGGCGGCTTGCAGCACGGCATGTCGTTCGACGATTGGGGACACAAGTTCCTTACGGGCAACAGCAACCACATCCAACAGGTGATGTACGAAGATCGCTACCTGGCCCGGGCTCCCTGGCTGGCTGCTCCGCCGGCACGGATCGACATTGCCGAGGACGGCCCGCAGGCCGAGGTGTTTCGATCGAGCCCCGTCGAACCGTGGCGGGTCGTGCGCACGCGTCTGCGCGTGTCAGGCGCCGCCAAGGGCCCCATCGAAGGAGGCGGCCGAGCGGCCGGCTATTTCACCGGCGCCACGGGCGTGACGCTTTACCGCGGAACCGCGTTTCCGAGCGAGTGGTACGGCATGGCCATTGTCGGCGACGTGGGGAGCAATCTCATTCATCGCAAACGCCTGACTCTGGAAGGCGTACAATACTTGGCGCGGCGGATTGATGAAAAAAGCGAGTTCGTCACGTCGAACGATATCTGGTTCCGGCCGGCCCAATTCTCCAACGCCCCCGACGGCACGCTGTACGTCGCCGACGTGTATCGTGAAGTGATCGAGCACCCGGCCAGCCTGCCTCCCGAGATCAAACAGCACCTCGACTTGACCAGCGGCCGCGACCGAGGGCGGATTTACCGCATCCTGCCCGATGGTTTTCAGCAACCGGCATTGCCGCAGTTGGGAAAAGCCACGACCGCCGAACTGGTCGAGTTGCTGGCCCATCCCAATGCCTGGCATCGGCAGACAGCGTCGCGATTGCTGTACGAGCGCCGTGATTCGGCGGCCGTGCCGCAGCTGCTGAAGCTGGCCGGTGAGAGCTCCAGCCCGCTGGGCCGGATGCAATCGCTGTATGCGCTCGACGGCTTTGCCGCATTGAGCAGCGACGCGATCTTGCCGGGGCTGAACGATGCGAACGCACATGTGCGTGAGCAGGCCGTGCGACTTTCCGAGCGATTGCCCGACGTTTCCTCGGCCGTCCGTTCGCGGCTCTACCAATTGGCCGATGACGAGGACATGCAGGTTCGTTACCAACTCGCTTTCACGCTGGGAATGGTTCCACCGGGCGACGGGCATACGGCCGCGCTGGTGAAGCTGGCGCGACGCGATGGAATGGATCGTTGGATGCGATTCGCCCTGCTGACCTCGCTGCGAGGCGTCGAGTCGTTCAATTTGCTCCTGGTCGATGAAGGATTCCGTCGCGGCGAAGCGGGCCGGCAGGTGCTGGTGGCCATGGCCATGGGGTTGGGCCAGAGCGCCACGGGCCGCCGACGCCGACGCCTTCCGGCGTGCGATCGACGCGCTGCCGGCCGACGACGACCCGCTGGCCTCGGCCTTGGTGCAAGGGTTTGCTGAAGGAGTGCTACGCTCTGGCCATTCGCCCCAGGCGATCATCGGTTCGTCGGGGGCCGACAAGACCTCGCGGCTGTTGGCTAAATCGCTGGCCAATGCCAAGAAGGTTGCCGCCGATGACAAGCGTCCGTTGGCATCTCGCATTCGCGCGGTGGGCACGTTGGTTTTCGGCACCTTCGACGAATCCCACGCGTTGCTGGCCCAATTGCTCGATCAGCGTCAGCCGCAGGAATTGCAGCAGGCCGTGCTCGGGGCCTTGGAAAAGTTCCGCGAACCGGGTGTGGCAGCGATGCTGCTCGAAGCCTGGCCGACGCTCGGCCCGCGCATGCGTGTCGCGGCCAGCGACGCCCTGTTCGCCCGGCCCGAACGGCTGGTGACGCTGCTGGACGCGATCGAAAAAGGAAGCTTCCAGCCGGGCGAACTCGAATCGCCGCGGATTCAGTTCCTGCTCTCGCATCCCAACCCGGAGGTCCGCGAGCGAGCGCAGAAGCTTCTCAGCAGCATCAAGCTCGGCCGGCGGCAGGACGTGGTCGATTCGTACCGCCCGGTGTTGTCGCTGCAGGGGGAAGCCTCGCGCGGCAAGGTGACATTCCAGAAAATTTGTGCCGCCTGCCATCGGGCGGACGGAGTTGGCCACGAAATTGGGCCGAATCTGGCCACGGTCAAGAATCGCGGCGCGGAGTTCATCCTGTTCAACGTGCTCGATCCCAGCCGCGAGGTCAATCCGCAGTACGTCAACTACATGGCCGTAACTGACGACGGCCGAACGCTCACGGGCATGATCGCCACTGAGACTGCCACCAGCATTACGCTCAAGCGGGCCGAAGGCGCCGCCGACACGATTCTCCGTACGAACCTGGAAGATCTGCGCAGCACCGGGCTGTCGATCATGCCCGAGGGTCTGGAAAAGCAGATCGACAAGCAAACCATGGCCGATGTGATCGCCTACCTGTTGACGCTGAAATGAACATCGGCGAGCCGTACACGAGCCCGACGCGCAAGCGAGGGAGTGCAATCTGCAACTCCCGCAGAATCCGTTGCTTACGATTCGGGCTAGTGTGACCACCCCGCCATTACTCGAAGAGGCCGACATGCCCCCGATCGCCCGCCGCGCCGTGTTGTGTTTCTGTACGCTATGGCTCGCGTCAACCGCGTCGTTGCCGGCTGCCGAAACCTGGAAGGCGGGCGTGGCCAAGGTTGAGATCACGCCTGAGAAGATGATCTGGATGGCCGGGTATGGCAACCGTACCAAGCCGGCCGAAGGCGTTGAGCAACCGTTGTGGGCCAAGGCGCTGGTGCTCGAAGACGCGGCCGGACAGCGGGCCGTGCTGGTGTCGCTCGACCTGGTGGGCATCGACCGTGAGCTGTCGAAGCGAGTCTGCGAGCAATTGGCCAGCAAGTACGGCCTGGAGCGGTCGCAAATCGCGCTCAATGTTTCCCATACACATTGCGGCCCGGTCGTGGGCAGCAATTTGAAGCCGATGTATTTCCTGGACGACGCGATGTGGCAGATGATCAAGGAATACACCGCCACGTTGGAGCAGAAGATCGTGGCCGTCGTTGGCGAGGCAATCGGCAAACTGGCCCCCAGTTCGGTCTCTTGGGGGCAAGGCTACAGCGGTTTCGCCGTGAATCGCCGCAACAACGTGCAACTGAAGGTGCCCGAGCTGCGCGAACAAGGCAAACTCGTAGGCCCCAGCGATCACGACGTGCCGGTGCTGGCCGTGCGTGACGCGACGGGCAAGTTCACCGCCATTGCCTTCGGCTATGCCTGCCACGCCACGGTAATGGGCTACCTGAAGTTCAGCGGCGATTACCCAGGCTTTGCCCAGGCAGCTTTGGAAGAATCGCATCCCGGAGCGGTGGCCCTGTTTTGGGCTGGTTGCGGAGCCGATCAGAATCCCCTGCCGCGGCTGACGGTCGAATTGGCCCAAAGCTACGGCCGGCGACTGGCCACGGCCGTCGACGAAGTGCTGGTTACTTCGATGACGCCCGTTTCCGGCTCCTTGGCCACGCGTTATGCGGAAATCCCGCTGGCTTTCGACAAGCTTCCATCACGCGACGACTTGCAAAAAGAGCTCACATCGACCAACAGATATATTGTGAGCCGCGCGAAGATGCTGCTCGCACAACTCGACGCCGGCCGGCCGCTGAGCCAGACGTATCCGTACCCCGTGCAGGTCTGGCAACTCGGGCCCGACTTGCGATGGGTTACGCTGGGCGGCGAAGTGACGGTCGAATATGCCTTGCGGTTGAAACGCGAACTGGGGCAGAGCACGACTTGGGTAGCCGGCTACACGAACGACGTCATGGCCTACATTCCTTCGCTACGCGTGCTTGGCGAAGGGGGCTACGAAGGCGAAACCGCGATGATCTATTACGGACTGCCAACTCGCTGGTCCGTGCAGGTCGAAGATCAGATCATCAAACAGGTGCATGCCGAAGTCGACTCGTTGTCGGCCAAACGCTGAACGGGCACGCTGCATCGATTTCATAGGGTGGGCACCGCCCACCAATGCGGTTCTCACGCGGCCCATGGTGGGCGGTGCCCACCCTACGAAAATCGACCCCGTGTATGGATTCCAGCGTCATTCGTCGGCCAGACTTGCACAAACCAACTCGCGGTCATTGCGGGCGAAGACGTGCTTGTCGGCATAGGCCGGATGCGACCAGCAAACCCCGCCTCGCTGACGCAACTGGTCTTCCGTGGGGTCCAGCAGATGGGCCCGGCTCAGCTCCTGATAACCTTGGGGCGATAGCCGGCAGATAATCAGGTCGCCGCGTTCGTTCAACATCCAGACGCGGTCGCCATTGCGAACCATGTGGATCGTGCCCCAGCGCACGCGGGGCGTCGCGTCCAGGCTTTCCCAAATTCGTTCGCCGTCGTCGGCCCGCAGACAACGCAGTTCGCCGTAGCTGTCCACGCCGTACACGTAATCGCCCAGGATGAGCGGTGTGCTGATGATTGAATGCAGGCCATCGGTGTGCTTTTCATCGGAGCCCTGGCGTTTCCAGACTTTCTCAACCGCCAGCCGGTCGCTGGCCAGCCGGAGCATCAGCGAGCCGTCGTAGAAGCTGGTCACGAACAGCCAATTGTGATCGACGACCGGCGTGGCAATGCTGATGACCATCTTGGTAGGCGGGAACGGGTACTTCCAGTGGAGCTTGCCCGTCGCCGGATCGAGGCCGACGACGTTGTCGCCGGTTAAGCAGACGAGCACTTGCTGGCCGGCTTGCTCGACGAGGATCGGCGCGGCATACGATGCATGATCGTCGAGGGCTCGCCACCGTTCCTGGCCCGTGACCTTGTCGAAAGCCACGAGGCAGGCCCCTGGTTCGCCGCCGACCTGGACGATCAGCAGATTGCCGACGACCAACGGCGAGGCGGCCATGCCCCAGATGGGCATGGGGATTTTGTACTCGGTTTGCAGATCCTTCTGCCAGACAACCTCGCCTTTGTCGGCCGTGAGACAGAACAGGTGCCCCATGGCGCCCAGCGAGTAGGCCCGGCCGGAATCGATCGAAACCGACGCCCGCGGGCCAGCCGGATAGCCGATCTTGTACTGGCAAGCGTATTGGTGCTGCCAAAGCTTTTTGCCCGTCTGTTGATCGAAACAGAGCACGCGCTCGCTTTGTTCCGGTTCGGTAAGCCGGTCGGTGACGACGACGCGGCCGGCGCTCACCGTGGGGCCGGAATAGCCGCTGGAGACTTCGGCCCGCCAACGGATTGCGAGTTGCGGGGCGGCAAACTTCTCGACCAGTCCGGTCTCACGCCACACGTCGTCGCGCGTCGGCCCACGCCATTGGGGCCAGTCTTCGGCCGCCGAGCGTTGGGCTGCTTGAACGCTGACAATCGCTGCGAGGGAAATAATCAGAGCGCAGAGTCGCATGGTCGACCTCCGGGAAAGAAGACGAAGTTCGAACGCCCCGCCTGCGAATCTCTTTCCGCTACTTGGCCAGCGGCCGGCAGTAGGCAATCGCCAGCAGTCCGTAGCCGGTGACCAGGTTCGGATCCCCCTCGAGCCAGCGGGCGTTTGAGTTGACCCAGGCGCCATCGGCCCGTTGTCGCTGAGCGAGCTCCTGGGCCAATTCGTCGCGCCAGGCGTGCTTTTTCCCCTGCTCATCAACGAACGTTTCCTGGCCCATGGCGTCCAGGGCTTTGGCGAACGTGGTGTAGTAATAAAACAGTCCGGCATCGCCCATGCCCGGATTGCTGTCCAGAGCATAGTGCTTCCGCAGCCACTCGACGGCGGCTTTGACGCGCGGGTCGTCGGGCCCGACGCCGGCAAAGATCATGCTCTTCAGCCCTGCGTAGGTCATCGAGGCGTAGCTGCGCAGTCCGCCCTCGGGCGTCTTGCCGGCCATGCTGCTACCGCCGGCGGCCGGCGTGTAGTAGAAACCGCCGTCGGGATTCTTGGCGGCTGAACTCGGTCGTGTTGTATTCGCTCTCTAGATTTTGGCAGCGGGAAACGAAGATCAGGGCCTTCTTCATGGCCTCGTCATCGGGCCCTGCGCCGGCGGCCTTTAGGGCATCGATCAGAAAGCTGGTGTTCGACAGGTCAGGACGCTTGCTCTTGCCATAGCCGTGCCGCCATAGTTGATGTCCGTTGGCTTTTGATCCTCAGACTCGTCCCATTGCAGCCCTTTGACAAAGGCATCGGCCTTTTTCAACAGAGCGTCGTAATGACCGTCGCGGTTGGCGGCCGCAAAGCAGACAATTGCCAGGCACGTTTCATAGTTGCGATGATTGCTCTCGGGTTGGTAGACGCCGCCGTCGGGCTTTACGAACCCTTCGAGGTACTTCAGGCCTTTGGCTACCATCGGGTCTTGCATCGTGCGGCCGTTGCGCAGGATTCCGGTGACGACCAGAGCCGTGACGGCCGGCCCCGTCGGAGGCGCTGAAGGAACCGTCCGTTGCTTGCTGCGTTCGCAGAAAGTCGACCGCTTTGGTCACGGCCTGCTCGCGGCCGAGCCGACTGAAGATTGATCCTCGGCCTGCGTAACGCTGCCGGACAATCCCCAGAGCAAACTGCCAAGCATTCCAATCAGGGCCAGACTCGCCCAAGGCGGGCACAGAAGCGGGCGGCGGTGCGATCTCATTCCGAAGGCCTCCTGGCCATTTTATTTTTATGTGAGGTGCATCATGGGGGTGCAGCCTATTCGAGTACCGCGAGAATCTCGTCTTCGGTCAGAATCAGCAGATCCTGGCCGCCAATCTGGAATTCTGTGCCGGAGTTATGATGATAGAGGACGCGGTCGCCTTCGCCGACGCGCGGGTGAGCCCGCTCGCCGCACGGCAACCTTCGACCATCCCCCACCGACACCACGCGGCCCTCGGCTGGCCCAGGTTGGTAACCTGCCGGAAAGGCTAATTCACCAGGTTCAATCGGCTGATCGCGAAACTCTCGAACTACCACATGGTCTCCCACCGGGACGACTTTCATCTTCCTTGCATTTCCTATGAGGTTTGGGGCGGATTGTGCGTCTAGCACGCGTCGACCCGCGCCTGACGCGGCGGCGCCATGCCGCGCGTGCAGTACCTTCGATTCTTACAAGGCGATGGCCCGTGCTCAATGGGGCGGAAGTGAAAAACTGTGCATTTGTTCACGTCCGGGGGGTGGCACACGACCCAATGGCGATGTGCAAAGGGCTAGGCGCCCAGCAATATGGCTGGATAGGGTAGGCGGGGTGAATGCACAGGGATGAATCCGCCAGGCTTCGTGAGACGTTACGTTCCCATCCAATGCAGGGCCAGCACCAGCAGAAAGGCAATCCAAAACACTAGGGCCAGAGATGCCAAGGCGAGCAGCCAGCGGGCACGTTTCGTCGGCATGCAGACAGTTCCCGCGGACACTTCCTAAGGGCGAACAGTCGAACGACTCACTCACTCGGCCCAGCCTTCAGCCGGCTTCGGACTCGCTGGGTGGTTCGATGCGAAAACCGGTCTGCAATGCCGTCTCGAAGTCGTAAACGTCGTTGAAGTCTTCGCGGCGATCCTGATCGGTCTTACGCATTTCACCGACGCGGATCAGGTTGAAGACAATTTCGCCGAAATCGCCGGTCGTCTTGACCCCCCAGCTGTTCAGCACGCATTTGGCCATGTAGCCATACTCATCAAGGGCGTAGCGGCGAATCGCTTCGCACAGCTCCTGGCCTGTGAGGTGACGTTCGGTCCCTTCTTCCGGTTCCTTCTCGCCCGAGCTTGGGGAGGGCAGTTTCTCGACCGTATGTGGCGTTCCCAATCCCAGCACCTTGTGCCCGTAGCTCAAGGCATGGAACACGAAATAGTAGGCCTCGGGCTTGAAACGCCGGTCCTGGCGGAGCAATTCGACGATCGACAACTCGGGTTCAGTCATGATCAAAAACTACGCCGTGAACGATACGCATGAAAAACAGGTGAGATCGGCAGGGTTACAGCATGCGGTTTTTTGCCGCAGGAAATCAAATTCAGGAGGTCTGGGTCAATTATCGCCGGGCGTGCCTTGCGACGAGGATGGTGTTCCCCCGGCGATGACTGTCAGGACATCGCTGGACAAAACCAACACGCGGCGATGGTCCTCCATTTCGACCAGCAGTTGGCTGGCCAGGATTTCGTGGGCCAGCACCCGACCGCGGCCGTTGCTGGTGACAATCTGGCGCTCCAATCGCAGGGAGCTCCTTTTGCAGTTGCTCGTAAGTTTCATATTCGTAACGCAGACAGCACTTCAAGCGGCCGCAGCGGCCGGAAATCTTGGTGGGATCGAGCGTGGCCTTTTGCAGCTTGGCCATTTTCATCGACACCGGAGGCATCTCCGAGAGGTGCGTATTGCAACAAACCGGCTTGCCACAGTCGCCGTAATCGGCCAGCAGCTTTGCTTCGTCGCGGACGCCGATCTGCCGCATTTCGATCCGCGTCTGGAATTCGGCTGCTAGCAGTTTCACCAACTCGCGGAAATCAACGCGGTTTTCGGCTAGATAATAGATCACGATCCGTTCGCCGCCGAAGATTTGCTCCAGGTCGACGAGCTCCATTTGCAATTTAAGCTGCTCGACCATCCGCAGGCAAACGCCGTACTGATCGCGCTGGTGCGCCCGAATCCGCATCAGTTCGTTTTCGTCCTCGGCCGTCATGTTTCGCACGATTTGGCCGCGTCGCGGGTCTTGGAGCTGAGCGACGGCCTCGTCCGTCCCCTCGCACAACACTTCGCCGACCTCCAGGCCGCGCTCGGTGCGCGCGATGACCCGTGTGTCGCGGCGGAGCATCTCGCCCTGGCTGGTGGTAAAAACCCCCAGCATGCGCATCGCACCGAATCGCACCACGAATTTGGGCATCTGGCAAAAATCCGGCAAAAAGGCGCTGATTAGAACAATTTCAAGCCGCGGAAGACCTGGAACGGTCGGGCTTGAGTCGCACCCCTGGAGACGAGTCGCAAGTATAGCGTCGCTATGGGGCTGCGGAAAGGCAGTCGCAGCCACGCCAAACCACTTAGAGCATGTTTCGTTCGGCGGAACGCCCGGTGGAGTCGTCCGCAGGCTTCTAATCTAGGGGCGCGATGATCAATCGCCGTGCGATCGGTTGTATCGCCGGCGAAAGCATTGCGGGCCAGTTCGGGCTCCTGGCGCCATCGGCTTTCGCGACCGCGGTTCGTTTTGCCAGCGTTTTCTTCGCTGGAGCCCGTTGACAGGTTTTTCTCGACCTCCTATCATCTGTGATTCCCCTGCGGGCGCAGGGAATCGTGTGAGTGTTTTGGATAGTGCAGCGGACGGGTTTGGGAGCGAATCGTGGCCGGTCAAACAAGTGAAGTCATCCGAATCAGGATGGAAGCTTACGACCACTCCGTGCTGGATCAAAGCGCGGCGGAAATCGTAGACACAGCCAAGCGGACTGGTTCGGAGGTTCATGGGCCAATTCCCTTGCCGACCCGAATCGAACGCTACACGGTGCAGTCCAGCCCGCACGTCGACAAGAAGGCCCGGCAGCAATTTGAAATTCGCACTCATAAGCGCTTGATCGATATTGTCCGCTCGACGGCCAAGACGATCGAGGCGCTCAATAAGCTGAGCCTTCCGGCGGGCGTCGATATTAAGATCAAGGCCTCGAGCAGGCACTAATATAACTAGCAAATCACCGCCAGGGCTGCCGCAGCAATCGATTTGCTGTAGTTCTGTCTGGGTGGCAACCGAAACCAGAGCGAATAAAACCGGCCCGTTATTCCGGGTTGGCATTCTATGTCATGGAAGCTGAGCGGGTAAATTGCGGCGTTTAAGCTGCTCTGTCCCGTAGGCAACAGACCACAAGGCGCACTAGCGATGGCGATTGGATTGCTCGGCCGCAAGGTCGGGATGACTCAGGTTTTTGATGAAACGGGCCGGGCTATACCGGTGACAGTGCTCGAAGCAGGGCCCTGTCACATTCTGCAGCTCCGGACCGCCGAGCGCGACGGCTATGAGGCCGTTCAGGTGGGCTTTAGCGATAAGCCCCGTCGCTTGGCCAGTCGCAGTCAGCGTGGTCATGTTGCAAAGCTCGACAGCAAGCGTTCTAAGAGCCGTGCTGCTGCCGGCGTTCAGTTGGCTGAAAAGGCCGGCTGTGAGCCCAAGCGATTCGTCCGCGAATTTCGTGGACCCGCAGGCGACTACAAGGTCGGCCAGGAGCTCAAGGTTGACCTGCTCAACGGCGTCGTGTCGGTTGACGTGACCGGCATCTCCAAGGGTCGCGGTACTGCCGGTCTGATGAAGTTGCATAACTTCAAGGGTCAGCGTGCCACCCACGGCGTCAAGAAGGTGCATCGTCATAGCGGTGGCACTTCGGCCAATACTTTCCCCGCTCGCGTCATGAAGGGAAAGAAGATGGTCGGCCGCATGGGCAATGAGAAGAGCACCATGCGGAATATCAAGGTGGTGCGGGTCGATACGGAAAATAATTTGCTGCTGGTCCGCGGCGCCGTTCCGGGTCCGAATGGCGGCTACGTTGTCATCCGGCAGACAAATATCCTGTAAGAAATCAGTAGCTTTTAAATGTCAGTGACCCGTCGGGGTCGGTTTTGTTTTTGTGGAGTCGTCGTCAGTCATGGCCACCTTGCCCATTTTTGATCGTGCCGGCAAAGAAGTCGGGAAGTACGAGATCGACCCGACGACGTTGGCGCCGCATATCAACAAGCAGTTGCTGCACGACGTCGTGGTGATGTACCAGTCCAATCAGCGTCTGGGTACCGCCAAGACCAAGAGCCGCGCGGAAGTTGCCGGCTCGACGAAGAAGATGTATCGACAGAAGGGGACGGGCAATGCCCGCGCCGGTTCGCGCCGCAGCGGCGTCCGCCGGGGCGGCGGCCATATTTTCGCCAAGCGGCCGCGCGACTGGACCTACCGTCTGCCGCGCAAGGCCGTGCAATTGGCGACTCGGATGGCCCTGGCCGCCAAAATCAAGAGCGAACAAGTTGTGGTCATTGATGAGTTGTCGTTCCAGGCTCCGAAGACCAAGGAAATGGCCGGCATCTTGCGGGCCTTGCACTGCGATGGCAAGAGCCTGTTGGTGGCCACGGCCGCGCATGACCCGAACGTTTACAAAAGCGCCCGCAACATTGCTCGGGTGAGCGTGTCGCGCGTGTCCGATCTGAATGCCTGGACGTATTCTGACGCCGAACACGCTGCTGGTGACGCGGGCCGCCTCGATGCGATCAAGTCGCGGGCCACTGCCGCGTGACAAGACCGCCAAGGCAAGCAATTGATTCAACGGCAGTGTTAGCTAGGACAGTGCTAGCTAGGGATAGGTCAGCTTCAAGTGACAGTCCATCATGGCCGATGAAACCGCCAATCCCGACCTCCTTCCTCGAGCCGCACCAGGTCATCCTGCGGCCGTTGGTTACGGAAAAGGGCATGCACCGCTCGACGCGATACAACGCCTATGCGTTCGAGATCAATCGGCTGGCCACCAAGGCCGACGTTCGCCGCGCGGTCGAAGAGTTGTTCAGCGTCAAGGTGATTCGCGTTCATACGGTCAACCGCAAGGGCAAGCCTCGCCGCTCGAAGTTTCGCAGCGGCCACACGAAGGACTGGAAGAAGGCGATCGTGAAGCTCGATCCCGAACACCGCATCGACTTCTTCTAAACGGGCAGGGTTGCGAGCCAGGCAGGTTGTAGGCCAGGCGATGGTCTCGAACTTGTTGGTAGTTGACGCGAAGCCAGGGTCAGCAGAAAGCAATAAGATCATGGGTATACGTCATTACAAGCCGGTCACCGCCGGGCGTCGCGGCGCGAGCGTCAGCGATTTTGCCGAGTTGACCGAAGGTGCCAAGCCGGAAAAGAGCCTGCTGCGGCCGAATCACAAAAAGGGCGGCCGCAACAATCAGGGCGTAATTACGGTCCGGCATCGCGGCGGTGGCCACAAGCAGCAGTATCGGGTGATCGACTTCCGCCGCACCAAGGACGGAGTTCCGGCCAAGGTGGCATTCGATCCAGTACGATCCGAATCGCAGCACGCGTATTGCCCTGCTGCACTATGCCGACGGCGAGAAGCGTTACATCCTGGCTCCGCACGGCCTGAAGGCGGGCGATTCCGTACATGAGCGGGCCCGATGCTCCGCCGTCGATCGGCAACTGCCTGCCGCTGAAGAACATTCCCATGGGCACCGTGGTCCACAACGTCGAGTTGCAGCCGGGCCGCGGCGGCGTGCTCTGCCGTTCGGCCGGCGTCAGCGCGACGCTCAATGCCCGCGATGCCGCCTGGGCCCAGATCACGCTCCCCAGCGGTGAAGTGCGTCGCGTGCCGGCAACCTGCCGGGCCACGATCGGCAGCGACCAGCAATCCCGATCACATGAACATCGTGCTGGGCAAAGCCGGCCGCAAGCGTTGGATGGGCCGTCGGCCCGCACGTCCGCGGCACCACGATGAACCCCATCGACCATCCGCACGGCGGTGGCGAAGGCCGCACCAAGGGCGGCCGCAATCCGGTCAGCCCGACGGGCAAGAGCGCCAAGGGTGGTCGCACGCGTCGGCGTCGCAAGCCGTCGAATTCGGCCATCGTCCGCCGTCGCCGTTCGCGGCGTTACGGCCAGTTGAAGGTCTAAGTCAAGTCGTACGTTTAAGGTAACAATACCACCAAGTTTTGCTCTGCCGACAGGTAGCCAGTCGCTCATGGGAAGATCACTCAAAAAAGGGCCGTTCGTAAACCCCAAGTTGTACTTGAAGGTGGAACGGCTGAATAATCAGGGCCAGAAGGCCCCGATCAAGACCTGGGCTCGCGCCTGCACGATCGTGCCTGAGTTCGTCGGACACACCTTCATGGTTCATAACGGCAAGCTGCACCTGAAAGTGTTCGTGACCGAAGACATGGTGGGGCACAAGCTGGGCGAGTTTGCTCCGACGCGGACTTTCCGCGGCCACGGCGGCAAGGCCAAGAAGGAAACGTCCGGTCCGCCGGGCAAGTAATCGCCCGGTAGGCGATTGAATGCAGTAACGGCAGGACGAAGTAACTAAACAACCACGCTGCTAAGCAATCGAGTTTCGGAATAACGAGTCGGTTCGAAGCAGGCCGTCAAACAGCAGTGGCCGCGAGCACGAAGGAAGAAAAGTCATGGCATACCAAGCGGTGCATCGATTCGCCCGCATCAGCGCCCGCAAGGTGCGCCCGCTGGCGGACCTGATCCGCGGCAAGCATGCGGACGAAGCGCTGGACATCCTACGCTACATGCCGCAGCGTGGTGCCCGGCTGTTGGAAAAGGTGTTGAAGAGCGCCATGGGAAATGCCGAAGATCGCCGGGTTCGCGACTGCAGAACCTGGTGGTGACCGATGCCCGCGTCGACGAGGGGCCGATGTTCAAGCGTGTCCGTCCCGCGGGCCCGCGGCATGGCATTTTTGATCAAGAAGCGAATGAGCCACATCCACGTGGCGGTCGACAGCATCCATGCGATCCTGGAAGGCGTGCCGACCGAATAGTTGGTAATTGAATACAGCAGGCTGCAACTCCATCGCAGCGAAACCGAATAGTTCGCCGAGAGAAATTACGTTATGGGTCAAAAAGTCAATCCGATTGGCTTTCGCACCGGCATCATGATCGGCTGGAAGAGCCGCTGGTACGCTTCGAAGAAGGAGTTCAGCGAGCTGCTGCTCGAGGACTTCAAGCTTCGCAAGTTTATCAAGGAGAAGTACAAGTTCGCCGGCATCCCGAAAGTGGAGATCGAGCGAACGCGGGATGAAGTCAAGGTCATCCTGCACACGGCCCGGCCCGGCATCATCATCGGCCGCAAGGGTCAAGAGGTCGAACGGTCTGCAGACCGAGTTGCAAGACCTGGTCGGCCGGCGGATCAACATCAAGATCGAAGAAATCAACCGTCCGGAGATCCAGGCCCAATTGGTGGCCGAGGACATCGCCGAACAACTAGCGAAACGAGCCAGCTTCCGCCGCACCATGAAGCGGGCCATGGAACAGACGATGGACGCCGGAGCCAAGGGGATCAAGATCCAATTGGCAGGCCGCCTGGCAGGGTCGGAAATGGCCCGCCGCGAAAAGTCCAACGCCGGGTCCATCCCGCTGTCGACATTGCGAGCCAAGATCGATTACGGCTTTACCGAAGCCATGACCGCTCAAGGTCACATCGGCGTCCAGGTGTGGATCAATCAAGGTATGTATCACGAGGGTGAAGACGATGGCGCTGATGCCCAAGCGAGTGAAGCACCGAAAAAGCCAAAGAGGACGTATAAGAGGTAACGCTACCCGCGGCCACCGAGTGGTGTTCGGCGAGTACGGTTTGCAAGCCACGCAAGGCGGCTGGATTAGTGCCCAGACGCTGGAAGCCGGGCGCATCAGCGCTCAGCAGTACTTGCGGACCGAGGGCCGGTTGTACATTCGCGTGTTCCCGCACAAATCGATCAGTTCGATTCCGCTGGAAACGCGCATGGGCAAGGGCAAGGGCGAGCCCGAATATTGGGCCGCCGTCGTCAAGCCCGGCACGGTGTTGTTTGAGATTGGTGGCGTGACTGAGGAGGCGGCGCGGATTTGTTTCCGTCGTCTCGCGCACAAGATGCCTGTCCGCGTGCGGTTCGTCCGCCGGCGAGCGGGTTAGAGGAATTGGTAAGCAGACATTATGACCAAGGCCAGCGAACTACGTGAAATGAGCAGCGAGCAGATCGACCTGACCTTGAAAGAGGCGGCCGAGACCCTGTTTCGTCTGCGGCTCAAGAGCCAGACCGAGCGGCTCGAAGCTCCCAGTGAATTGAAGAAACACCGGCGGTTGATCGCCCGGTTGAAGACCATCCAGAGCCAGCGTGCCCGACCGAAGGAAGCCAACTGATGCCCAAGCGAGTAGCCATTGGCATTGTCACCAGCGACAAGATGAAGCAGAGCCGCCGCGTCGAGATCCCTCGGCTCGTCAAGCACCCCAAGTACGGCAAGTACATGCGTCGCAAGACGGTCTGCCACGTCCACGACGAGCAGGAAGAATCGCACGTCGGCGACACGGTCGAGATCGTGGAATGCCCGCCGAAATCGAAGCTCAAGCGTTGGCAGTTGCTGCGGATCCTGAGCAAGAGCCAGTTGGTCGACATCGCGGCCATGCGGGCCGCCGACCGTTTGGTGGGCGACGAGCAGGTCGAGCGCCGCGGCGAGAAGCACGAGAAACCAGCAGCGACCGAGAACTAACGCCTTAGAACTAACACCATCCGTTTCAGTCGCCTGCCGCGAGCGGTCAGCGAACGAACAACAGTTGGATGCGAAGCGAATAGGAAAGTCGACAAACCATGATTCAGATGCAGACCCGACTCAACGTTGCCGACAACACCGGCGCCAAAGAAGTCATGTGCATCAAGGTGCTGGGCGGATCGCGTCGGCGTACGGCCGGGCTGGGCGACATCATCGTCTGCAGCGTGAAGAGCGTGATCGCCGGCAGCGAAATCAAAAAGGGCTCCGTGGTCAAGGGGGTCATCGTTCGCTGCAAGGCTCCGACGCGTCGGCCGGACGGCAGCTACGTCCGCTTCGACACCAACGCCATGGTGCTGATCGATAACGAGAAGAATCCTCGCGGCACGCGTATCTTCGGAGCCGTGGCCCGCGAATTACGTGACAAGAACTTCATGAAAATCGTCAGCCTCGCTGCCGAGGTGGTGTGAAATGCATATTCGAGTGGGTGATACGGTAGAAGTGATTGCGGGCAACGACTCGGGCTCTCGCGGCAAGGTCCTGAAGGTCGACCGGGCCGCCGGCAAGCTCGTGGTCGAAGGCATGAACCGCGTGTTCAAGCACATGCAGCGCAGCCAGCGGAATCCGCAAGGCGGACGCTTGTCCAAAGAGATGCCGATCCAGATCTCGAACGTGTTGCTGGTTTGCGGCTCTTGCAGCAAGGCGAGCCGCACCGGAGCACGGATCAATGCCGACGGCAGCAAGGAACGCTACTGCAAGAAGTGCAGTGCGGGCATTGGCCGTATCGCGCCGCCGCAGGCAATCTGAAAAGGCTGGAAAGTAGCAAAGACGGGAAAGTAGTACGATCATGGCCAAGAAAAAACCAGAAGAAGCCAAGGAAGCGAAGCCGGGAGCCCACGAGAAAGTCGTGGCGCCGAAGACTCCGCGCTGCAAGAACGCTACGAGAAGGAAATTCTGCCGAGCCTGGCCGAGGCGCTGGGCCGCAGCAACCGGTTGTCGCTGCCGCGGCTGGAAAAGATCGTCATCAACATGGGCGTCGGCTCCGCGATCAGCGAGAAGAAGCACATGGAAGATGCGGTCAGCGCTTTGACGCAGATCTCAGGTCAGAAGGCCGCCGATTACCCGCAGCCGCAAGGCGATCGCCAACTTCCGCCTCCGCGAGGGGCAGGAGATCGGCTGCAAGGTGACGTTGCGGGGAACACGGATGTACGAGTTCCTCGATCGGTTGATCTCGCTGGCGTTGCCGCGGGTGCGTGACTTTCGCGGGCTGAACCCCAATGCGTTCGACGGCCACGGCAACTACAGCCTGGGCTTGTCGGAACAGTTGGTGTTTCCGGAGTTGAACCCGGACAAGTACACCCGTCCGCAAGGCATGAACATCTCGCTGGTGATTTCGACGAACAACAACGACGAATCGCGCGAGCTGCTGAAGCGGTTCGGGCTGCCGTTCAAGACGGAAACCGCCGGCATGCCGGTGCGGCTTAGGATTTCATTTCGTATTTTTGGACTCAATGCATGGCTAGTAAATCGAAGATTGCCAAGGCACTTCGCAAGCCGAAGTTTTCCTCGCGCCGCGAGTCGCGGTGCAAATTGTGCGGCCGGCCCCGCGGCGTGTATCGCAAGTTCGGCCTGTGCCGGATTCACATCCGTGAACTGGGCGACCAAGGCTTGATTCCTGGACTCAAAAAGGCCAGTTGGTAAAAGGGAAGCAAAAGCACGATGATGACCGACCCCATCGCCGACATGCTCACGCGCATCCGCAATGCCGTGCGCGTCGAGCGGCCTATCGTCGAAATGCCTCTGTCGAAGGTCAAAAAAGGCCTGGCTGAAGTCCTCAAGCGTGAGGGCTTCATCTGGGACTTCGAAGAGGTTGAAGACGAACCCGCCAAGCAATTGCGGCTGTCACTTGAAATACGGCCCCAACGGCGAACGCGTCATCCGCCATATCAAGCGGGTGAGCAAGCCGGGACGCCGGATTTACAGCCGGGCCGATCAGTTGCGGCCTGTGCTCAATGGGCTGGGAATCAAGATTCTCAGCACCAGCCGCGGCGTGATCAGCGATCGTGAAGCACGCCAGCGCCACCTGGGCGGCGAAGTGCTCTGCGAGTTGTGGTAAACTGAGCAGATTCAAGCAGCGTAAACCCGATTGGCTAACTCAATGCACGCGCGCCGCTCAAGCGGTGTGTCACCTGCAAAATTGAAGGCAATGCGATGTCTCGTATCGGCAAGAAACCGGTCAAGATTCCCAGCGGTGTGAAGGCTTCGGTCACCGGCAACAAGCTCGCTGTCGAAGGCAAGCTCGGCAAGCTCGAGTATCGTCTTCCGCCCCGAGATCAAGATGAATGTCGACACGGCGGCGGCCTGGTGCAGGTCGGCGCGCGACCGAGACCCGTCCGGCCCGTGCCTTGCACGGGCTGAGCCGGGCCCTGGTGCAGAACATGATGAAGGGCGTCACCGAAGGCTACGAGAAGAAGCTGGAGATCGTCGGCGTCGGCTACCTGGCCGCGATCCTGGAAGGACGTCTTGCAGCTTCGCGTCGGCTTTGCCAACGAAATGCAAAAGCCGATCCCGGCGGGCCTCAACGTCACCTGCCCCGATCAGACGCACGTCGTCATCAAGGGCATCGACAAGCAACTGGTCGGTCAGTTTGCCGCCGAAGTGCGGTCCGTGCGCAAGCCCGAGCCGTACAAAGGCAAAGGCATTCGCTACGACGGTGAAGTCGTGCGCCGCAAGGCCGGCAAGGCCATGACGAAGTAATGGTAACCGATGTGAGGCTCGACGAGTTCAGCATTTGAGTCCCAGAGTAATCAGCAATTCGAGCAGATTTCCCATGAATCACGAAAAGACCATTCGCCATGCAACGTCAACGCCGTCGCTTGCGCGTGCGCAATCGCATCAAGGCGCGATTCGACGCGCCCGCGGCTGGCCGTGTTCCGCAGCCACAAGCACGTCTACGCCCAATTAGTCGACGACGCGCATGGCCGCACGCTGTGCGCGGCCAGCACGGCCGACAAGGAACGTGTCCGAGCGAGCTGAAGTACGGCGGCAACAAGACGGCCGCGCAGGCTGTCGGCAAGGCGATTGCCGAGCGAGCGTTGGCGGCCGGCGTCAAGGATGTGGCCTTTGATCGTCGCGACTACCAATACCACGGCCGGGTCGCGGCATTGGCCGATGCCGCCCGCGAAGCCGGACTGAACTTTTAGCTAGAGAAACACTGAACGGCCAGGTGACCAGCGGCTGGTTGAGCGGCCTGCGTCGCGTGGCATTTTAGAATCGTGCACTTTCGGAGTAATCCCCGTGTCCAGCGGTTCCAATCAGGCGGTTCCAATCGGGCGATCTGATCGACAAGGTCGTGAAGATTCGGCGCTGTGCCGCCGTGGTCAAAGGCGGTCGCCGCTTCAGCTTTACGGCCATGGTGGTCGTCGGCAACGGCAAGGGCAAGGTCGGCTGGGGCTACGGCAAGGCGAACGAAGTGCCTCCCAGCGTTGAAAAGGCCGTCAAAGACGGCACGCGCAACATGCAAGAGATTCCGCTCTCGGGCCGCACCATCCCGCATGTGATCGAAGGTCGGTTCGGCTCAGCCCACGTGATTCTCATTCCGGCCCTGCCCGGCACCGGCGTCAAGGCCGGCGCCTGCGTGCGGGCGGTTTGCGAAGCGGCCGGCATTCACGATATTCTTACCAAGAGCTTCGGCTCGACCAACCCGGCCAACCTGGTCAAAGCGACCATCGAGGCCTTGCAAAGCCTGCGCACGCTTACCGACGTCGAGCGGCTCCGCGGAGTTACCCTGACATGAATTTGCACGACATTCATCGTGGCATCAAGAAGCACAAGAAGCGCCGCCGCGTAGGTCGCGGGCCCGGTTCGGGCTGGGGCAAGACCAGCGGTCGTGGCCACAAGGGTCAGGGCCAGCTGGCCGGCTGGAGTTCGCAGCCGGCGTTCGAAGGCGGCCAGATGCCGCTTTCGCGCCGCATTCCCAAACGCGGTTTCAACAACCGATGGGCCGCCGTGGTGACGAGCGTCAACCTCAGCCAGATCGACGCCGTCTTCAATGCCGGCGAAGAGGTCACGCCCGAGAGCCTTCGCATGCACAACCTGGCCAAGGGCCGGTACGACGTGCTGAAAATCCTGGCCGGCGGCGAGCTGACCAAGAAGCTGAAGATCTCGGCCCATCGGTTCAGCGCCACCGCGCTGGCCAAGATCGAGAAGGCGGGCGCCGAAGCCGTGGTGTTGCCAGGACCGGCTCCGGTGGTCAAGAATAAGATGAAGCGAAAGGGGTAGTATCGGCACCTCGGCCCAACGCGGCACGCGGACTAGCCCAATACGGCACGCGGACGGTGCGAACTGGGACGGATCACGAATCGTTCCGCAACGCTCTGTGCGCCCGGCGGAGCAGGGCAGCGCACCAGCGGGATCCCTCGAGCATAAAGGACGGATCGAGCTATGTGGGAAAAAATTCGCGTCATCTTCACCATCCCGGAGCTGCGTCAGAAAATCCTGCTGACGCTGCCTTGTCTGGCCATCTATCGCATCGGCTGGTGGATTCCGCTGCTGATCGTCGACCCCGACAAGATGTACGAGTTCTTTCAGCGCCGCAGGCCAATTCAGGCTTGGGCAAGATCCTCGGCCAGGTGGCAACATTCAGCGCCACGCAGCTCAGCCAGGCCACGATCTTCGGCCTGGGCATCATGCCCTATATCTCGGCCTCGATTATCTTCCAATTGCTGGGAAGCGTCTGGAAGCCTCTCGAAGAGTTGCAGAAGGAAGGCGAGACGGGCCGCAAGAAAATCAATGAATACACACGCTATGCCACCGTGCTGTTGTGCTTGGGGCAGAGCTGGTTCTACGTCTCGTTTCTCGTCAAGAGCGAGCTGGTGCGCCCTGAATTCTTATACAACGGGGCTTGCCCTTCAGTTGGTATCTGGTCAGCGTCGTCACCATGACCGCCGGCACGGTGTTCCTGATGTGGCTCGGCGAGCAGATCGACGAGTTCGGCATCGGCAACGGCATCAGCTTGCTGATCATGGCCGGCATTCTGGCTCGCATGCCCGAGGCCGGCAAAAGCCTGTTTGCCCCGATGTTCGAGCACGGCTTGATTCTCAGCGGCGGTCCCGGCCAGATCGGCGTGGAAACGCTGATCGTGCTGGTGCTGCTGTTCGTGGCAGTGATCGCCGGCGTGGTGTTCATCACGCTAGGCCAGCGCCGCATCCCGACGCAAAGCGCCAAGCACGTCCGCGGTCGGCGCGTGTTCGGCGGCACACGCCAGTACCTCCCGTTGCGGGTCAATCAGGCCGGCGTCATGCCGATCATCTTCGCCAGCAGTTTGCTGATGTTCCCCACGCTGCTCTTCGACGGCCTGGCGCAGCAGTTACCCGGACGTGGCCTTCTTGCAGCAAATGGCACGCAGCTTTTCCGGCAGCACCTCGTACGTCCATAATGTTCTGTACGTCGCCTTGATCTATTTCTTCTGCTATTTCTGGACGGCCATCAGCTTCAATCCGAAGGACATGGCCGACAACCTGAAGAGTTATGGCTCGTTCATTCCCGGCTATCGGCCGGGCAAGCGCACGGCCGACTACCTGGAAAAAGTCATGGTGCGCATCACCTACGTTGGGGCCGGCTTCCTGGCCATCGTGGCCATCGCGCCCACGCTGGTTTCCAGCAGCATCGGCGTCGATTATCAGATTGCCAGCTTCTACGGTGGAACGAGCTTGCTGATCGCCGTCAGCGTGGCCTTCGATCTGGTGCAAAAGATTGACAGCCATCTGGTAATGCGGAATTATCGAGGTTTGTTGGAAAAGTCGTAGGCGTTCGGCTGCAAGGGTCGGGCAAAATGGACGCAGGGTGTAGGTCAGGCACTCCGTGCCTGGCTTCCGCGTTGCCGGTACCGTGCGACGCGTCAGGCACGGAGCGCCTGATCTACGAAAGTGTTTGCCGATAGCCGTGAGTTCGCTGGTTCAAGTTTTTGCTCGTGAAGGTTGAAGTCGCTTGTTGACCCTCCGCTCGCCCCGTGAAATTGGTTTGATGCGCAGGCTGGCCTAGTCGTCTGGGGTGCGCACCAGGTTGCGTCGGCGATGATCAAGCCGGGCGTCACGACGGGCGAAATCGACGCGGCCATCGAAGCCTTCTTTGTCCAGCACAATGCGATTCCGTTGTTCAAGGGCGTCCCCGGCAAGACTCCGTTCCCGGCCGTGACCTGTATTTCGGTCAACGAGGAAGTCGTCCACGGCATTCCCGGCCCGCGGAAGCTCGTCGAGGGAGACGTGGTCAGCGTCGACACCGGCTGCCGGCTGAACGGCTGGTGCGGCGACTCGGCCTACACGCACCCGGTGGGGAAGGTCGATCCCGAAGTGCAGCGGTTATTGGACGTTACTCGTCGCACTCTGAGCCTGGCCATTGAGCAGATGGCGGTCCGACGCTGGTGGAGCGAAGTGGCCCGCGAAATGGAAGCCTGCGTCAAGGATGCCGGTTTTTTCGTCGTGGAGAGCTTCGTCGGCCACGGCATCGGCCGCGAGATGCACGAGGATCCGCAGGTGCCGAATTTCGTCAGCAACCAATTGCGGCGCAATGGCGATTTCGAGCTGCGGCCGGGCCTGGTGATTGCGGTCGAACCGATGGTCAACATGGGCACGAAGCGAGTCAAGGCCATGCCGGACCACTGGACCCAGGCGACGGGCGATGGCAAGCCGAGTGCCCATTTTGAGCATACGATTGCCATGACCAAAGACGGGCCGGTGGCCCTGACGTCGGGGCCGCACGAGGCAAAATTGGCGGAGAATGACGAAGAAAACGCCACGGACAGCTAGCTGTGAAGATTTCCTGGGCCAGGGGCTTGAACTAAACCCTGGCCCGCCTTTATACTAACGCGCTTTCGAACTACGAAGCGTTACTAGGATGAGAGTTGGTCGCCATGAAGGTTCGGGCCAGCGTAAAGCGAATTTGTGAGAACTGCAAGCTCGTGCGGCGCCGTGGCGTCGTGTTCGTGGTTTGCAACAATCCCCGCCATAAGCAGCGTCAGGGATAAGTTCCCGGATAAACAGCTTCCCGGATCAGTTGTGGCCCGCATGGAGTTTCGACCCTGGCACGGCTTTTCGATCGGAAGCGGCGCCGGTTCGGCGCAATGTCCGGTTGGGGTCTTGCCGGTTGGGGTTTGGGCTGCGGAATGACTGCCGCCGAGCATGACCCGCGTGGCTAGGCGGTGCCCATGGCTATTTTCGCCATGGTAAGTTAAATTGTGGGGCCAGTTCATGAGTTAGTGGGGCCGGTCGATCGCCCCGGTTTCCGCCCTGTCCGCATTAGCAGGAAAGAATTCGAAGATGCCGCGTTTGCTAGGTGTTGATATTCCGAACGATCGCCAGACGGTGATCTCGCTGCAGTATTTGTACGGCGTCGGCCAGCACATCGCCCAGGAGTTGTGCCACAAGGCGGGCATCGATCCGCACGGCCGCGCCCGCGACCTGCACGAAGACGAGTTGGCTCGCTTGGCCGCGCTGATGGACAAGGACTACGTGGTCGAGGGTCAGTTGCGGCGCCAGGTGGCGCAGAACATTTCGCGCCTCCGCGACATCAACTGCTATCGCGGCATCCGGCATCGCCGCGGCTTGCCGGTTCGCGGCCAGCGCACCCGCACCAACGCCCGCACCCGCAAGGGTCCGAAGAAGACCGTCGCCGGAAAGAAGGGCGTCAAGGACTTGAAGTAACGGGCTGTAACGACTGCGGTTGATCGAGTCGGAGCCTTGAGGCGGATGCGACCGAACGAATCGATTCACAACAACACTTTTTGCCGGCCCGGCGATTTACGGGCCGCCAGGCGAGGAGCACCACGACGGTGGGTAAGAGCAAACGACGCAAGGTTCGCCGCAATGTCACGCTGGGCATCGTGCATATCAAGGCCACCTTCAACAACACGACGGTCACCATCACCGACACCAAGGGCGATACGCTCTGCTGGGCCAGCGCCGGCACCAGCGGCTTCAAGGGAAGCCGCAAGAGCACGCCCTTTGCCGGCCAGTGTGCCGCTCAGCAGTGCGCCGAGAAGGCCTCGAAGTTCGGCGTCAAGGAGGTCGAAGTCCGGGTCAAGGGTCCGGGCAGCGGCCGCGAGAGCGCCATCACCGCCTTGCAATCGGCCGGCCTGTCCGTCAAGTCGATCGAAGACGTGACGCCGCTGCCGCACAACGGTTGCCGGCCGCCGAAGAAGCGCCGGGTGTAACGGACATCGATTGTCGCAGGTGGATCGCCTGCCTCGACACGCATAGACGGATCCTCGTTCCGTCAGCCGCAGCGAATTCGAACGCTTTGGCAAGCACAAACACTCGAAGAAACCAGGAATATGGCTCGAACTCACTGGACCCGTCTGCCGGCTTTGCCGCCGTGAGGGAATGAAGCTGTTTCTCAAGGGCACGCGTTGCGACACGCCGAAGTGCGCCGTCGAGCGCCGCGACACCGCAGCCGGGCATGCACCAGGATCGCCGCGGCAAGCTGACCGATTACGGCGTGCATTTGCGCGAGAAGCAGAAGGTCAAGCATTACTACGGCGTGCTGGAGCGGCAGTTCCGCAATTACTTCGCCGAAGCCATGCGTTCCAAGGGCAACACCGGCGAAACGCTGATGAGCCTGCTGGAGCGGCGGCTGGACAACATCGTGCATCGGCTGGGCTTCGGTCAAAGCCGGGCCCAGGCACGGCAGCTCGTGTGGCACGGCCACATCACGGTCAACGGTCGGCCGGGTCGATATCCCCAGCTACCTGGTCGAGCCGGCGACGTGATCCGCGCCAAGAACCGCAAGAAGAGTCTTGCGGCCGTGCAGGCCAACATGGCCGAGAATCATCGCGAGGTCCCGGACTTCCTGTCCCTGACCGAGGGCCTGCTGCCCGAAGGACGCGTGGCGCGTCTGCCCGAAGCGTTCGACGTCTCGATTCCGGTGCAAACCCAATTGATCATCGAGTTCTGCTCGAAGTAGCACAGCCGGTTGGGCGTGGTCGAAGACAGTCGGTTCGGAAGATATTACGTCGGCCGGCGCGGCGTCCAAGGATTCGGACGCACCCGTTCGCGGCGGCGAGTTGCAAGGAGGAAACTGTCCGGCTCGAAGTTTGAGATTCGTGGCACGGGGCTCCGCCGGGAGCCGGAGTGGTTCATCACGGCCGCTGAAGTTTGCGGAGGGTACTAATGCGTATTCGATGGCGTGGGCTGGAGTTGCCCAGTCTGGTGACGTGCGAAATAAGTCGCTGACGTCGACCTATGGGAAGTTCATGGCCGAACCGTTCGAACGTGGCTTCGGCGTCACGATCGGCAATAGTTTGCGCCGCGTGTTGCTGTCGAGTCTCGAAGGCAGCGCGATCACGCAGGTCAAGCTGCATGGCGCCCAGCACGAGTTCACGACGCTGCCGGGCGTGGTGGAGGACGTGACCGACGTCATTCTCAACATCAAGTCGCTGGTGGTGAAGAACCACAGCGAGAACACCCGCATCATCCGCATCGAGAAGAAGACCAAGGGCGTCATCACCGGCGCCGACGTGCTGACCGACGACCAGGTCGAAGTGATCAACAAGAACCACGTGCTGGCCACGCTCACGGCCGACGTGCCGTTCGAATTGGAAATGGTCGTCGAGAACGGCCGAGGCTACGTGCCGGCGACCGAGCACAGCCCCAACGTGCAGGAAATCGGCATCATCCCGATCGACGCGGTCTACAGCCCCGTGGTGCGCGTGCGCTACGAGATCGAAGAGACCCGCGTCGGTCAGAAGACCAACTACGACAAGCTGACGATGGAGATCTGGACCAACGGTTCGGTCGGCCCTGAACTGGCCCTGATCGAAGCGGCCAAGATTCTGCGCAAGCACTTGAATCCGTTTGTCCAGTACAGCGAGCTGGGCTCGCAGATTCACTCCGAGAGCCGTGGCTCGGGCACCGCATCCGACTCGCTTCACGAGAGCAAGCTGAACCTGAATCTGGCCGAGCTGAACCTCTCGGTCCGAGCCACGAACTGTCTTGAGTCGGAACACATCCACACTGTTCGCGACCTGGTCACGCGTACGCCCGATCAGTTGCTCGAAGTCCGCAACTTCGGCGAGACGACGCTCAACGAGGTCAGCGAGAAACTGACCGAGTTGGGTCTGCGTCTGGGCATGCGGCTGCCGGCCTCGTCTCGCGTTTAGGCGGTGCGTGACAAGCGATCGGTGGATCAAGCGCGCCATCGAAGCACGTCACTCATCCGACAACAGCTCTTTTAGAAAGCCGATTGCCATGCGACATCGACGGCAGGGCCGCAAGCTCGGCCGGCATCCCAACCATCAGCGCGCTTTGTTGCGCAATCTGGCCTCGGCGCTGTTGCTGACCGAGCGAGACGCCGAGCTACGACGACAACAAGCCGAAGGTCAAGGGCCGGATCATCACCACCCTGGAAAAGGCCAAGGAAGTCCGCCCGCTGGTCGAGCGCTGCATTACGATTGCCCGCCGCAGCCTGGCGGCCAGCAGGCGGCCGAGGAATACGCCACCGACGCCGAGCGCAATAGCGAAGCCTGGAAGAAATGGCGCGAGAGCGACCGTTGGAAGCAGTGGAACAAGGCCATCGCTCCGGCCGTGGCCGCACGGCGGCGCGTGGTGCCTGCTGGGCGATAAGAAGGCCGTGCGGGTGCTGTTCGCCGACGTGGCCCCGCGATTCTCGATCGTCCGGGCGGTTACACACGGATCTTGCGGCTGGCCAAGCCTCGTTTGGGCGATGCCGGCACCCGCGCGATTCTGGAATTCGTCGGCGTTCGCGATCGAGTCGCACGCGTGGCCCAGGCGCCCGACGTTCGAAGGCGCCGCGGAAGGCACGGATAAGTAGGGTTACGGGTAAATAATCGAGTGGCAGGTCATTGAGTTGCAGGCGACCCCCGCCTGAACAACCCAGGCTTGAACGACGCCGGTATTCATGATGTGTGCCGGGCATCGGGCGTTTGAGCTGTGGTGGCTGGACCAGCATTGCCCATGTTGTCTGGTTTCGACTTTACGGCTCACGTTCGTACGCTGTGCGTCGACATCGTCGGACGCCTCTCGGAATTCGCTCACGTGGACATGAGCCGCGTGGCCATTCGCACTTGCCAGGTGCGACAGGCCGGCCGCTTCGGAATGCAGGCCAGCCTGACGCCGTTGCGTTTTGTCGGCGGAGCTTTGGAAACCACTGCGCCGGCGAAGACGTTGGACCATCGAACGGCTTTTCGATCCCTCGTCGGGCCGTGAGATGCTCTACCTGCTGAGCTTCTACTTGCCCCGCTTCCTGGATTATCCGTTCGAGGAAAAGCTGGCGACCGTCTGCCATGAGTTGTGGCACATCGGACCAGCCTTCGACGGCGACCTGCGGCGGCACGCCGGCCGTTGCTATGCCCACGGCCATAGCACGCGCGAGTTTCATGCCGGCATGCGCAATTCGCCGCGGACTGGTTGGCCCGGAATCCTCCGGCGGAACTCTATGAATTCTTGCGATGGGATTTTCGGGAACTGCGCGAGCGCTTCGTGCGCTGTCCACGGAACCCGAATCGCCACTCCGAAGCTCATCGCCGTCCAATCCCGGGTTCGATGAGCTCGCCGCAATCTCGGCGTACGAACTGTTGTTCCTTCCAGCCGCCCGCAGTTGAGCGGTCATCCAACCGAAGCTGATGCGACCGCACCTCATATCACCCTCAAACCTCCCAGTCTTCGAATCATGCGCCATTTGACGCGAGGTTAGTCGATCGAGCCGTCTCAAGGGGAGAATGTTCGTCTCGCGAAGAGACTGAGCACAGAGGACAGCCCCGACGTCCGAAGGTGCGGCGCCATCACTAAATCGGCGCGAGTGTCATCATCAAGAGGGCATACGCCAACAGTCTTCCCCCAAAAATAGGCAGCCCTTCATATTTCAAGTTGCGCGAAGATTGAATTCTGCACGGAGCCACGTGGGCGGCATCCGCTTTGCTCTCTTGAACCGCAGGGCAGAATTCACATCGTCGAAGAGGCGCGCGAGCGCGACGCGAATTGCATTCGCGAATTTTTGGATCAAACGCTTTTCGACGTGCGTACAATACAGCGCGGCCAATCGGGCGCGTCCATTTGATTCCAGGGGATCGACTCATGGCTACTCGAACGTTCAAGTTTGCGACCTGTGTTTTAGGATCGGTGTTGATGCTTAATCCCGGGGCGGGGTCCGTGGCGTGGGCTCACGGCGGCGGCGGAGGAGGCGGGGGTGGTGGCGGCGGACATGGCGGAGGTGGTTTCGGCGGAGGTGGCCATGGCGGTTTCGGGGGTGGTCATGGCGGCTACGGCGGCTGGGGCGGTGGTGGCGGCAGATATGTCGGCGGCGGGTATGGTGGCTATGGCGGGCGAGGCGGCTATGGCGGGCGAGGCGGCTACTCGGGCGCGAATATGGGCGGCGCCGCGGGGCGACCAGCGGAATTGCCGGGAGCGCGCGATCGGGTCTCGGCACTTCCGGTTTTGCGTCGCGGCATTTTGGAACCGCGGGCACGACCGGCATGACGTCGGCAGGACGCATGGCCACCGGCGGGCACAACATGCAGAACAATTGGGGCCGCTACAATAATTACGGCGGCCTCAACCGCGGCTTCTATGGCTTCGGCTATCCGTTCTTCCTGTTCGGGTTCCCGTTCGGCTACGGCTATGGCGGATACGGCGGCTACGGCTATGGTGGCTATGGTTATGGCGGGTACGGCAACTACGGCGGTTATGGATATCCCGCTTCGTATACCACGGCCCAACCGACGTCCGATCAATTGGCATCGGCCACGGACTTTACCAACCAAGGTGAAGAAGCCTTCCAGGCAGGTCGATACCAGGAGGCCGTGCAAAAATGGCAGCACGCGCTGGTCGACAACCCCAACAACGGCGGTCTGATGCTGCTGCTGTCGCAAGGGCTGTATGCCACGGGCCAGTTCGAGCCGGCTGCCGGCGCCTTGCAATTGGCCATGCAGATGCTCCCGCAGAGCCAGTGGAACACGGTCGTGGCCAACTACCGCGAGCTCTATCCCAATATTCAGAACTATACGGATCAGCTCCGGGTTTTGGAGAAGGCACGCACGGACAAGCCCAACGATCCGGGTCTGCGGTTCCTGTTAGGCTATCACTACGGTTATCTCGGCTATCCCAAGGAGGCCGTGACCGAACTCGACAAGGGCATCGCTATCCAGCCGAAGGACCAGTTGGCCGTCGAACTGCGAAATGTCTTTGCCGAAAAAGCCGGGATGCCGGCGATTCCGTCGGCCACGCCGACAAATCCCGCCACGCCGGCCACGCAGACCGTGCCGCCGGCCGCGAAGAATAATCCGGCTTCGTAGTCGAAGTCGAAGGCAGAATGCAAAACATGCGGGAGCGGAGTCGCAAGGTTCCGCTCTCGCTGTTTTTTTGCGCCAGTTCCAAGCGCGATCCTCTCCGGGCTAGGATGCTGTGCTGCGGAGCATAGAATGCGGCTTTGTCCGGCGATCCCGTCGTGTGGAGAGGTTTGGCATGTCGGATGGCGAGTTTCAGTCGTTTGCCGAATTCTGGCCGTTCTATGTCCGCGAGCACAGTTGCGCGACGACCCGGCGCCTGCATTTCGTGGGCACGACTTTAGCCATCGTCGTCTTGTTCGCCGCCTTGACCCTGGGGCGTTGGCTGTGGCTGGTTGCCGTGCCGGTCTGTGGTTATGCGCTGGCCTGGTTCAGCCACTTCACGATCGAACGCAACCGCCCGGCGACATTCAAGTATCCGCTCTGGCGCGTACGCGGCGATCTGAAGATGTGGACTCTGATGGCCACCGGCCGGATGGCCGACGAGGTTCAACGTATTCTGGTTACTGACGGGCCGTGACGGGCTGCCCCGCGCCCTATGCCACGCCGTTCTTCTTGAACCACTCCAGCATCCGCTTCCAGGCGTCTTCCGCATTGTCCTTGCGGTAACTGGGACGATAGTCGGCATTGAAGCCGTGCGGCGTGTCCGGGTAAACGACGATTTCTGAAGGCTGATTGGCCGCCTGCAGGGCTTTGCGCATCTGCTCGATGCTTTCCGGCGGAATGCCCGTGTCGGCCCCGCCGTACAAGCCCAGCACCGGGGCTTTGAGCGACGCCGCCACGTCGACCGGCTGCTGCGGGTGGAATTCGTCCTTTTGCCCCACCAATCGGCCGTACCAGGCGGCGCCTGCCTTGAGCCGCGGATTGTGGGCCGCATACAGCCAGACAATCCGACCGCCCCAACAGAACCCTGTGATGCCCAACCGGGCCACGTTCCCCCGGCCGGACTTTTCCGCCCAGGCAACCGTGGCGTCGAGGTCCGAGAGAACTTGGGCATCGGGCACTTTCGAAACCACCTTGGAGATCACTTCTTTGATATCGGCGATCTTCGACACGTCGCCTTGACGGGCATAGAGTTCCGGAGCCACGGCCAGGTAGCCAAGCTTTGCCAGCCGGCGGCAAAGATCCTTGATGTGTTCATGGACACCGAAGATCTCTTGGACCACGAGCACCACGGGAAACGACTCTCCCTTCGCGGGGCGAGCCCGATAGGCCGGCATCGGCGTCTGGCTGTCGGGGACCGGGATCTGCACTTCGCCGGCTTCCAGGCCATCGGTGTCGGTCGTGATCGTCTGGGCCGATACCGGCTGCACGGCCAACGCGAAACCGGTGGCCAGTGTCGTGACGACGAACTCGCGGCGGGTGAAATCGGCTTTGGGCAACAGGCTGAGCAAATCCTCGTGCATGGCTTCAATTCCTCGTTTGCTGGTGGCGGCGAAAAAAATGGCGCAACGGCGCACTGCTCGGCATATCCGCTGCCCCGCAGCCGGCAGACGGACTATTTTTGCCCGATCCCTACACACTTGGCAAGCAATCAGCGCCATAACCGGGGGTCATCGACCGCCCTGGTCTTCATAGACCTCTGTCACGCGGGCAATCATCGCCGCGGCCGGAAACTGCTCGCTGATCTTGCGGCGGCCTGCCTGACTCATCTGCGTCCGCAACGTCGGGTTTTCCAGCAGCTTTTGCGTCGCCCTCGCGATGGCCAAGCGATCGCCGACTGACACCAGAAAGCCGTCCTGGCCATCTTTGATCAATTCTTCGCTGCCCGGCACACGCGTCGCCACGACCGGCAGCCCGCAGGCCATCGCTTCCATGAGCGCCAGCGGCTGGCCGGCGCTCTCCCGGGCCGACCAGAACACGTCGAGGGAGCCGAGCCAACGGGACCAATCCGATCGACGGCCGAGAAAGTGAACCTTGTCCTCGATCCGCACCTGGCTGGTGAACCGTTCGAGCCGCCAGCGATGCGACCCGTCGCCAACGATGAGCAGGTGGATGTCGCTACGGATGAATTTGAGCATGTCCGTCGCCCAAATCAGATCTTTCAGACGGCGATCGGCACGCAGTTGTCCTGCGGCGCCGATCAGCAATGCATCGCCGGGCAGGCCGAGCATGTCGAGCAACTCGGCACGCGAACCGCCGACATCGGGCGGTTCGACCCCCGAGGCAATCACTGTCGTGCGCGGGGCCATGCTGGGACCGTTCGCCACGAGGTCGCGAACTCCCTCACAATTGACGATCACGCGCGCGGCGCTTGTCATCAGCCAGGGGTCGGCGACGCGCCAGCGCCAAGGCTCACCGCGGCAATCGTCGGGCAGCGTGACCACCAGGCGTGGCCCGCGCACTAATCGACTGGCGAGCCAGGCCCAGCGGTATGCTTCAGCCGTCCAGGCGTGAATGATGTCGGGCCCGAAGCCGCGCACCAGTTCGATCCAGCGCCGCATGGCTTGTGTATCGAAGCGGTCGTGCGCCGCCAAAGTGCGGATCTCGACCTCGGGCGACAACCCGTTGGCCGGTTCCGCGGATCCGCGTAGTGCCACGACCAGCATCTGGTAGCCGTCGTGCGCCAGCCCAGGCCCCAACAGCATCAACTGCTGCTGCGACCAACCAGGGTCGAGCGTCGGAATAACGTGCAAGATGCGTTTCATATCGGCGGACCGGGCTTCGGTCGTTTCAGGCGGGGCGATCGATCGAGAGTTTCCTGGAACAATGACAAGTGCTGTTCCACGACTCGTTCGAGGTTGAAATCATGGCTGCGCGCAGGCGGGCCCCGCTGCCCAGCGTTGCGGCGAACTCCGGATTTTTTACCAGGTGCAACAGGCCTTCGGCCAGGGCGGTCGGGTTGGCTGGCGGAACGAGCCAGCCTTGCCGCCCATGGTCGATCGCGGCCTGCGTCTCGGCGGTCGCCGTTGCCACGATCGGCAGTCCCCAGGCCATCGCTTCGAGCAAGGCCAACGAAGCCTGGCTTTCACGGGCCGGCATGACGAACAGATCGGCGGCTTGCAGGAAATCGTCAATGTCGTCGAACGCGCCGGCAAAGGCTACGTTCGGAACCAGATCGAAATCGACGACGCGGGACCGCAGACTCGCGGCATCGGGCCCTTCGCCAACAATCCATAGCCTGGCCTGAGGGCAGGCGTCGACCACCCGCCGCCAGGCCGCGATCAGATCGTCCAGCCCCTTGGCTTCGGCCCACAGCCGACCGACGTAGACGACCAAGGGCCCGGAACCGGGCAGCGCCAGGTGCGGATCGGTTTGGGCCAGAGCCGCGCGGGCCTCGGCCCGATCCCCCGAAGCAGCCTGGGCGGTCATCGGCACGCCGTGTGGAATTTTGCGCAATCGGTCGCGAGAGTAACCGGCGGCTACCAGTTCGCGCTCTACGGCGGCCGTGGGGGCGACAATTGCCGCGGCCTGTTGGCAGCGACGCTTGATTCGCCGGCCGCAGCGGGCCGTGAGTTGCCAATGGCAGTCGCCGCATAGTCCGGCGTGTTCCGCGCGGAGCACGACAGGAAAACCTGCGTGACGCGACGCAAACAGCGCGGCATAGGCTTCGTGTTTCAACTCCGATACGTACACTAGATCAAACTCGCGATGATGATCCTGCAGCCAGCGAGCTAGTCTAGCAACGTAGGCGATAGTCGCCCAGCGACGCCCGACCGGCGGCACGAGCCGGACCACGTGGACGCCGCGATCTTCAAACGTCGGCGGCCAGTCGGGTTGCCACCAGGCCGTCAGCACCGTGACCGTGGCTCCCCGGGCGTGCAAGCCGGTGGCCAACCGGGCCAGCATCACCTCGGGCCCGCCGGTCAGAGGCCAGAAACGCTTCGATATCAGCACCACACGCGGCGCGCTCACGATTCCGGACCTGCCGCCAGTTCTGCGGCTTCGAGCGCTGCCACAAAGGACAGATTTCGATATTCGTCCTGGTAGTCCAGGCCGTAGCCGACGACGAACTCGTCCGGAATCTCAAAGCCAACGTGATCGGGCTCGATCTGGACGCGCTGCCGGCCCTGCTTGCGCAACAGAACTGCCAGGCGAAGCGAGATCGGCTCGAACTTTCTCAACTGCGCGGAAATCTCCAGCAACGTCTGGCCCGTATCGAAGATATCGTCCACCACCAACACGTTCCGGCCGCGGATGTCGGGAAGCAAGTCGGCCTGGATCGTCAGTTCGCCGGGCGTGGTTGCCGAGCCGCGGTAGCTGCGGGCTTGGATGACGCCGACCCGAAGCGGCATCGTCAACAGACGGATCAGGTCGGCCAGCAGGACGACGCTGCCGGTGAGCACGCCAATAATGGTGAGCGGCTGCCCCTGGTAGTGCGCGTTGATCTCGTCGGCCAAACGGGCGACGCCGCCCTGCAGTTGCTGCTCGGAAAGAAGAGTCTTCAAAGTTCCACCCATTCGTACACGAGATCGGCCACGCACGCGAGCCGACAAGCCTGGAGGGCGCCATTGTAGGAAGTCGGGCACGCCCGATGAACCCCCGCGGCAGGCCAATTCGGCCGATTTCAACCGTCATCTCGGAACCCCCGACCGCTATGCTATTCTGGTGCGGGGCGCGGAACCGTGGCCGACGGAGGTGATCGATTGAGCGGGTTAGCTGCAGGTTGGAGCGTGACGGAACTGGCAGGGCACGCCTGCGACATTTACGAGCCGCGGAACCGCAACCAGCACGGTTACGTCGTCATTTATCTGCACGGCGTTCACCAGGCCCGGCTCCATGAAAACGCAGCCTTCACGGCCGAGTTTGAGCGGCATGGCCTGATGGCAATGGCGCCGCATACGGGGCCAAGTTGGTGGACCGACAAGATCTGCCGCCAGTTCGATCGGCAACTCAGCGCCGAGCAACATGTGCTGCGGAATGTAGTGCCTTACGCCGCAGAGCGTTGGGGCAGCACGTCGCCGCGGTTGGCATTGTTGGGCACCAGCATGGGCGGGCAGGGGGCCTTGCGACTGGCCTTCAAGCATCCGCGGACGTTTCCGTTCGTGGCAGCCATGTCGCCGGCGATCGATTACCAGATTCGCTTCGACGATCCTGACGCCGAATCGCTGCGGAGATGTATCCCGACGCCGAGAGCGCCCGGCAGGATACGGCGACGCTGCACGTTCATCCGCTCAACTGGCCACGCAACACCTGGTTCAGTTGCGACCCGCTCGATTACCGCTGGCATGCCAGCGCCGACCGGCTGCACATGAAGCTCTCGGCGCTGGGAATCATGCACGAGCACGATCTCGAAACGTCTGCCGGCGGACACTCGTGGGCTTATTACAACCACATGGCGCCGCGCGCCGTTGGCTTTCTTGCCGAGCGGCTCGAGCAGGAACGCCGCCGGGTCGTCTGAGGAAGGAATGGGGGATTGCGAATTGCGAATTGGGAATTGGGAATTGGGAATTGGGAATTGGGAATTGGGAATGGGGAATTGGGAATGGGGAATTGGGAATGGGGAATACGTTGGGGTGATTCGCCCATTCTGCAATTATCGCGTGGCCTTGCCCGTGCCCGGCGGAATGGTCAGATCGAGCATGTTGGCCTCGTCGACTTTGACGCGATTTGTATTCGGCCAGTAGAAAATCTTGCGAGCGACCATTTCCGACGGCGCGGCGCCGACCCGCAATTGGCGATAGAGCCGAGCACTGCTGCGGCTGTCGCCTTCGAGCACCAACAAGTCTTTGGCCTGGTCATAGGTCAGCCGGTTGCACAAGGCTCGATAGATCGAGTTGTCGACCGACGTCTTGCCCCCCAGGGCTTCGAGTTCGTACGAGCGCTGGTCCGGAGCCCCGGCGACCTCGACGACGTTCAAGCGGTCGGTCGTCAGCAAAGCCCCTTCGTCGCCCCAGGTTTCCGGCTGGTCGGGGTCGAGACGCGATTCCCAGGTGGGGACGGGGCCATAGACAGCCCGCACCTGGTTTTCGAAATGCATTTCGTGCCGGCGAATGTTGCCCGTGATGCTGCGTTGAAACTCGACCCCCAGATAAGACAGCCCACTGCTTGGTTTCTTCGGCGCAGAGCCGCCGACTTCTGGGGAGCGCCGGGAACTGCCAGAGCCTTCTGGTTGGCATCGAATCGAACCGAACTGATCCAGCCTGGCCCCCGTCCATCGAGGTCGCCGGTCGGCTGGTGAACGGTCAATTCCGCGGTGTGCATCTTGTCAATCGACATCAACCGCTCGCCTTCCAGCGTACGGCTTTCCACCAGCACTCCAGAGCGGCAGGTCACGCGTTCGACCTCAGGCCGTTCTTTGTTCGAGGCCGATCCGAACTCGACGCGCTTGCTCAACAGCACTTCGAGTAAATCGGTGGTCATCTTGCGCAAACCTTGATCGGCGATCACGTGGCGATCGAAACGAGCCACCTGGCCGTCGAATTGCATCTGGCCCTGCCAACTGACGTTCAGCAACTGCACTTCGGTGACCGGCCGACCGTCCAGATCGCGATTGAGGGGAAACGTCATCGCTCCCTGACTGTCGGTCCAAAGTATGTTGCGGCCCCGATTCAAATGGATCGTCTCGGAAGTCATGGTGATGCCGCGCACTTCGACATAGCTGGGCTCGCCGGTCACCATCACGATGGCGTCTTTCGGTTGCGGCATGGTCATGTGCAGCCGTTGGCCCATTACCAGCAAGGGCTTCTCTTCGGCGGCGCGGGTTTGCGTCTCCGATAGCCGGACGTTGTGTTCGACGACAACTTCCGACAGCTCGGTGACGTTGCCCTTGATCTTGATGCGCGCCTGCATCAATTCGCCACTGATGTGGAATCGCTGTTGGGGAACCGCATCGGCTTCGACGACAGGCAATCTTTCAGCCGCGGGCGTTTCAGCCACGCCCCCCGGGCCAACGGTTTCAATTGGCTGCGCTGCTGGTGCTGAGGCCGGCGCTTGCGCTGCGGTTGCGCTGGCGGCGCCACCGGGGCAGGAGAAGCGGGGGGCGGTGCTGACACTGGCGCCGCCGTCGGCAGTGCGGACTCGGAAGGCGGGGCAACTGGCGTCGAGAGCAACGTCGTCGTCGGCCCACGCGCAGCCTCGCGCGCCGCGGGCACGGGGACCGTTTCGGCAACGGGCGTTGGCGCAGCCGGCGGTGGAACCGCGACCGTTTCGAACCAGGTTTGCAATTGACCGACGTCGCCGGTGAGTTGTGGCGCGTCGATCTTTACATGGCCGACGGCTTGCATTCTATCTGGCGAGAATTGTTGGCGACCGTTGGTATTGGTGCTGGCCTGGCCCGGTGGTGTCGGCGGCGAGGTATCGCGCAGCCAGAGGTAAATCTCCTCGGCGCCTACGGCCCCCTTGCCAACCACTTCGACCAGCGCTCCGCCTTCGAGCGAGAGCAGATAATTGCCTTCATAGGGCCGGAAGTAGAGCCGGCGAGACCAGGCGGCGTGGAAATGCTGCCCCTTGTCTTCGGGGCGTGCACCGCGGACCCAGCCTTGGCCTGTGGCCGTGAACTGGCCGATCTTCCCCGACGGATCGGGCTGATACGTCAACTCGCGGGCATGGATCTCGCGGCCCCCCTGTTCGACCGTCGCCTCGGGTTCGCCGCGAATCGTCACGGCGCCGGTCTTGATGAGGTAGTCGACGTGCTGGCCTCGAGCCGACATGCCGTTGCTGTGGGCGTGGACGATTACTGGGCTGCCATCCGCTTCCAGGCGAACCGGCTGCAAGTTCGAAGCGGTCTTCTCAGCGTCGGCTGCCTTCAGCGCCCGGCGTCACCACGGCCTCGAAGAACATCGACAGCAACTGGCAGTTGAGTTGATCGCTGGGGCCGGCCGCGTTTTCTCGCTTGACGTCGACTTGTTCTTTGAACGTGGCGACGTTCGTAAGAAAGTCGAATCGAAACGGTCCTTTGCAGGAGATTTCGATCGGCAGGCCGGGCTTTTTTTCGTCGGCTGAAGAGCTTGGCGCGGCGGCACGATTACGGCCGCTGGGGAAGATCTCGTTGCCGCCCGGCATGATGTGCATTTCGACGTCTTCGAACAATTGCAGCAAGGTCATGCCGCGGAACCCGCGTTTCGAGCCCTGGGGCGCCATGTCGATCTGCAGCGAGCGTCCATGCCCGTAGTTCGGGCCAACTTTGAAATCGACCGGCTGCGGCGTGGCGAATCGCTGCTCGGTCATGTCGACGTCGCTGGTGATGATTTGCAGATCGTCTTGCGGCCCGGGCTCGCGCTGGTCGCTGCGGATGGTCACGGCGCCGATCAGCTTGCCGGCAATCAGCTTTCCGACCTTGCCTTGCGTGATGTCGAAGGCGTCGAACTGCAGAATGGCGCCCTGCGGCGATTGCATGATGATGGCCCGACGCTGCCGTTCTTGTTCGCTGAAATTGCCTTCCGGCAGAAAGATCATGGTGCAGGGAGTGATTTGCACACGCCCTTCGCCCATCATCTTGTAGTCGTTTACCAGCAGCATGCCCTGCGCAGTTTCCAGGATCTTGGGCGAAGTCCGCTCCCATTCCCCCTCGGAAAACCAGGCCTTCAAGGCTTTGACTTGCTCCCCATGCACGTCAATCGGGGTCGGCGCATTGGGGTCGATCTTGACCGGTATCGGCGCCCCGGACCGTCGGCTCAATGAACGGGACAGCCAACAGCGCATACATCCAGTACAGCACGATAACCGCGCCGAGACTGCCGATGATGCGTGTCAGACGTGGAATCAAGGTGAACCGTGGCGATCGGAGGGGGGCGAAATGTCGATTGCGAAATGACGAATGTCTAATGTCTAAAGAATGACGAATGCCCAAATGCCGAATGGCAAACTGCGAGGTCGAGCTTCATGACGGGGCTTTTGGTCATTCGTCATTCGGATTTCTTTCGTGATTCGTCATTCGAAATTCGTCATTCAACTCTAGTAGCTGTACTTTTGAATCAGATCGTCCCAGCGGCCTTGAGCCTTGAGGATCAGCTCGATCGTCTCGCGCACCGCGCCGCGGCCGCCCGGTAGGCGGGTCACGTAATCGGCCGCCTCGCGCACTTCGGTCGCTGCATCAGCCACGGCCACGCCCAAGCCCGCGAAGCGGATCGCGGCCAGGTCGGGCAAGTCGTCGCCGATGTAACAAACGTGGTCGCTGCGCAATTTCAACTCCGCCAGGACTTCTTTCATGGCCGCCAGCTTCTGCTCCGTGCCTTGGCGTACGATTTCGATGCCCAGTTCGGCCGCCCGCAGATTTACGATGTGCGAATTGCGACCCGTGAGCACGCCGAACTTGCCTCCGGCTCGGTTCCAAAGCTTGACTCCCAGGCCGTCGCGGATCTGGAAACCTTTGCTTTCGATTCCCTCGTTGTTGTAGAAGATGGTGCCGTCGGTCAGCACACCATCAACGTCCGACAGGATCAACTCGATGGGCTGGCAAAGGTGGGTTGCTATGGTCATGTACGGTTCCAGAGTCAGGCTTGGTTCGCGCTCGGTCTGCCAATCGATCGCTCGAACGGCTGAGTTTGCCGATTGTGCGGCGCTTGCGGTTGGCTAGCGGGGTTCTTCCGGAATCATACCCACCAGGTCGGTAATGTCGAGCAAGCCGGCCGGCGCACGTAGGACATCGATCACCGGCAGTTCGCTGATTTTGCGTTCGGCCATGATGGCTACGGCATCGGTCAGCATCGAGCCTTGGGCCACAGTGCGGGGATTGATCGTCATCACTTCGCGAATGGGCCGGTCGAAGGCCGCGTCACGACGGGCCTCGAACAACCGGGCCAAATCGCTATCGGTGAACAGCCCGCTCAGGGCGCCGTCGTCGCCCACCAACATGATGGCGCCGCTACGACGCCCTGGCCGACGCAGTTCGGCAAACACTTCGCGCACGGTCTGGCCGTCGCGGGCCACCCGGCATTCGCCCAGGGGCCGCATCCGATCATCGACGCGGCTGGTGGCCAGGCCCAATTGCCCGGCCGGGTGAACACGGGCAAAATCGGCGTGGCCAAACGCCGACAAGCGGCTGGCGACCAGGGCCAAGGCATCGCCCACGGCCAGCATGGCCGTCGTGCTGGTGCTGGGAGCCAGGCCCAACGGGCACGCTTCCTGCAAGGCGCCCAATTCAATCGTGACCGACGCCGCCCGGCTCAGCCGGCTGGCCGCCCGTGAGGTTACGGCAATCACGGGGACATGCAGTTTTTCGAGTTCGGGAAGCAAACGCAGCACTTCCGCCGTTTCGCCGCTTTGCGAAAGAACCAGCACCACGTCGTCGGCATGCACGCGCCCCAGGTCGCCGTGTACGGCTTCGACGGGATGCAGAAAGATGCTACGCGTTCCGGTCGAGGCCAGCGTGGCCGAAATCTTTTGACCGATCAGGCCCGCCTTGCCGATGCCGGTCACGACGATGCTGCCGCGGCACTGGTGCAAGTATTCGACGGCACGGCAAAAACTGCCGTCCAAGCGGCGGCTAAGTTTGTCGAGGGCTTGGGCTTCGAGCTGAATGATCTCGCGCCCGATAGCGCAATTGTTCCAGCGGGCTCAGGCTGGCCAGGCGTAAAGCTTCTTGCGTCACGGCAGGTCCATCCTTGAACGAGCGGCCGAGGCGTATGGAAATGGACGCGGATTCTACCTTTACGGCCGAATCGAGGCAATGCGGCCGGCAGCGTGGGGAAGAAGTGCTGGCACGCTTTTCAAGGCAGAATAGAAGCCGTGCTAGCAGAGTGCATGGCCGAGTCGGGAAGTGACTTTGCTAGCCCGATCAGAGCCCAGGCCGAACCCCAGAAACTGCTGAACGGATGCACCGCGTCTTTGGTCTCCGTTTTCGTGCCGTTCACCAGCCAGGAGCCGTTGTCGGTTTGGGTCTCAATGAGGAACTTCCAAGCCTGTTGCACGGCAGGGTGCGAGCTGGGCACGCCGACCGTGGCCAGCGCGTACAGGGATTGGCCGGTTGCGAAGGCGTCGCTCTTGTCGGCCCGTAGCCACCCCCAACCGCCGTCCGATTGCTGGGCGGCGAGGATGTTTTCACGTAGTTTCTCGACCTCCTTCGGCTCGTCAGATTGCTTTGCTACCAGCATCCGCGCCACGTACCATTCGTTGCTGACGGGAGGGTCGGTTTCGCCGGGCGCGTTGTCTTTCAGCCATTTCAGGGCGTTTTCGCGGCTTTTGAGAACCGCTTCGCCAGGTTCGTCGAGCGTTGCCAAGGCCAGGATCGTCCACATGGTGCTGACTTGCCTGGTTTCCGGCACCGGCCGCTTTTGGCTAGGGAGTTGGCCGCCTGGGTTCCACGAGCCATCCTTGTTCTGTTTTGCCAGGATGGCTTCGCGTAGACCATCGACCAGCTTGGCGGTCTTTTCGCTCGTGTCGGCCGGATTGCGAGCGACTAGCAATTGGCCCATGCCTTCGACGCCCTGCCCCTTGGCGCCGGCCAAGGCCCAATTCGGTCCACTCGGCCAGCTTTTCCTTGTCGATGTCAAAACCTCGCCCTCGGGCGTCGCGGAAGCTCCAGACCATGAAGCCAACGTAGTGGCACGTTACGCACTTGCGTTCCTTGATCCATGCCACGCCGTCCTTTTCCAAGTACGGAACGCTCCGCTGGCCCGCCTCGCGCGCCTGCACTGCCAAAGGAACGTTGGCTGCGATCGGCCGCTTCTTCTGAATTGGCGCGACGCTGGGCCGCTTTTCATCCTTCGCAGCTTGCGAAGGCTTCGAGGCTGCGACGTTCTTGGCCGTCTCAGGCCGGCTCCCCGCCGTAACGTGGAACTGGCTAAAGCGAGCCCAGTGCTCGGCATCTTTGGGCGGCCCGCCGGCGAGCAGCCCTACTTTGCAGGCCCCCTGATTTGGCATGTCTAGTTCGCCAAGCGTCTGCCACTCGTCGGAATCGTAGTGGCGGAACTGACCGATCACCTTCCTGCCCACGACGGACAAACGCAGGCACACCTCTTCGTGTTCGTAGGCCTTCTCTCGCACCTCCGGCTTGGCGGCCTTTTCTGCGACCATCACGATTTCGGCCTTAGCCGACGCACTGCCGAGATCTCCGCCGCGAACCTCCTTGTTGATCGCGACGTAGTTATCGCCGTCGAAGTAAATCACGACTCCGGCGTGCTCCCGATCGGACGTCGGCCGGATTTGAAGTTGAACCTCGACGGCGAAGTCTCCCTGCGTACCCGGATCGCGCAGTAGCAGGTTCGGATGCTTGCGACCGCCCGACTGCAAGCCCTCGGGCACGGGAACGACCTTCAACTCCAGATTACCGCCGTTGAGCCGCCAGCTCTCGCGCTGTTCGTCGATCCAGGTCCAGCCGGGCGAGAGTTGGCGGCTGAACTTCTCCTCGAAGAGTGTCCGCTCAGCGGCCGACGATGACAGCCCTAGGATCAACCATCCGCAACCGAAAAGGGCGCATCGCAACACCGTAGGTTGGATTCTCGACATCGGTCTACCCTGAAAGCTGGAGGTGTCGTCGTCAGACTTTGAGCAAGTCCTTGGCCTGGCTGTAGCCCGGGGCGGTTTTGCCATACTCGCTGGCGGAGACACGGGCCAACCCGGCCAGATGGCGCCAGCGGAAGGCCGGCCGCGTGTGGGCGAACTCTTCGCTCACGGTGCGGTAATACTTCTCGGCGTGCAGGGCTCCGTCTTCGCTGGTCGCAAAGCCCAGCAGCAGATCGAACAGCGGACGCTGCTGCCCGCCCGAGCCGGCGTAGCTGGTCGCCAGGCGCAAGCCCGGAACTGATCCTTGGCGCGAATCGCCGCGTCCAATTCCTTGAGCAGCACGTCAGGATTGCTGGCGGTGATCGCGGAAAGTTGCTCGACCGAGGGATACGGATCCTTGTTCAATCCGCCGCTTTGGCCGGCCGTATGGAAGGCGCCGACGATCAGGCTGGCGGCAACATTGCGCTGATTGCTGACGCGAGCGATATTGCGCCAGGCGTTGGCCGAGTCGGAAGCGTGAACGCCGACCGAATCGCCATGCACGCTGCCGACTGGCTTGTCGGCGTTCGCGGCCTGGCGGCGGCCGGGATCGTGCAGCAACAGCCGATTTGCAGCCAGCGAAAGCGCTTCGCCGATTGATTCGGGCGAGATACCTTCGGCCAACGCTGCCGCCACGGCATCGGCTGCCGCTTCGCGCTTGGCCGCATAGATGGTGCGGCTGAAATTGTCGACCCAGGTGTCATCCCCTTCACGCGTTCCCAGTGGGCGGCTAAGGAGCTTGTACTCGTCGAACAATTTCGGCAGTTGCGTGCGAATGGGGCAAGGTGGCCGCTTCTGCTCGACCACGTAGCCTTCTTGCTGCAGGCAGAATCGCACCGATTGACGCAACAGCGTGCTGGCATACTGTTCGCCGACCAGGTCGAGCATGGCCCAGGCCCGCCACGACAGCACCACGCGATGCACGTCGACCTCGTCCTGGATCTCGTATTGCAAATGCTGGTAAGCCTCGCCAACGGGGCCTTGAACCATGGCCGCAAAGGCAGCTTCTGCCGCTTTGGCGTCGCGGCGACGCGTCAATTCCTGCAATAGCTCGCCGCCGTTGCGGCCTGCGGGCAAGGTCGCCGGTTCAACCGGGTGCAGCATTTCGTGTTTGCAGCCTCCCTGGGCCTGCATCCGCGACGTGTTGCGATACAGAACTTTCAGCACCGGCAGTGCCCGCCGATCCTGGGGAAGTTCGCGGGCCATCTCGTAGGCTGGCAGCAAGGCCATGAACGTATGAAAGCCGATGTAATCCTCGCCGGCGAACGTGCGGGCGTTGGCCAGTGCGCCGGCCGAAATCGAGCGTGCGCAAATCGGTTCCATCGGCAAGCCGGCGAACCAACTCCGGCAGCAGTTTGTCGGCCGGTGTTTCCTGCATGAGCGACACCAACGGTTCGAGCGAGCCGAACTCCAACCGATCGGCCGCCCCATCGGCGGCCCGAGCCGAAGCCAAGCCCATGTCGACGGCCAGGTTCGAACCGACGCTGGCCACCAGCATGCCGCGCCCCACGTCCGCCAGGAATTCACGACGGCTGCGATTACTCATGGCTTTTCTCCAGGAAAGGTAGGCAGTTCGAAGCGGGCAGCCGGCGGCAGGCAGCGGGCAGTTCCGACCGGCGACTAGGTTCCTTCGTGGCGCTCCTGCCCGTCTACTAACATAACGCAGCCACGTTACACGACCCACGCAATCCCGCCTGCTGCCCTCTGGCTACTGCCTACTGCTCACCGCCCTCTGCCTACTACTCCGGACCCAAATTGCCAGGCCCGACGCCGCCAGCAAGGATCCCGAGACCGAGCCCACGAGGATGAATGTGCCCCGTAAACCGGCACGTGTGCGGGCGATGTCCTGGTCCAAGGGACGAATGATTTCCAGCACCCCGCCAACCTCCCCAACTTTCCAATCGGTCTTGATGCTTTCCTTGTGGGTGTTGTGGCAGCGGACGCAGGCATCCCCCATCCGGCGAGCCTTCGCGAAGCGAAGCGAAGCCCGACCCTGGTAGTCTTCGAACTGGTCGACGGGCCGTTCGGGGATCTTGCGCAACAAGGTCGAGCGCTCTGGCGCTCGAATTCGTCCTTGGGGCCGCCGTCCTTGCGCGACTTGAACGGGTAGTCGCTATACAGCCGCACCTGCATGCCCGAGACGCTCTTCTCGCTGATACGTTGGCCCAGCTCAATGTTCAGCGTCGCCGGCAGAGGAATGGACTTGGGCCGGTTTCGATAGTCGTGCGTGACTTCAATACCGTGTTTGCCGACACGATCGACGACTTCGGAACTGTAATAGTTATCGACGACTTCCAGGATCTCGGCCTGCTGCGTGCAACTCTCCAAGGCCGTGGTACGCACCAGGTAAGCACTTAGCTGCGAAAGGTGCCACAGACCCAGCGCCGAACCCAGCGTTACGGCCGCCAGCAGGCTGGCCGGCATGGGGTTGCGGCGGCACCATCTCCATACGCGTTCTGCCGAGCCGATCGGCCGGGCTCGGATGGGCTCGCCCGTCAACCAACGGCGCAGAGTCGTCCGCCAATTCGCCAGCCGTTGCGAAGCGGCGCGACTGGGGCCTTGGCCAGGGCCTTTTGGCAGATCGTTTCCAAGTCGCGGGGGATCTTGTCATTCAGCCGGCGCGGCGCGCCGGGGTTCGTCCTCGAGCACCTGCATAATGAGCATCCGACCATGGCCGCGGAACGGACGCTCGCCGGTCAGCAACTCGTACAGGATCACTCCCAGGCTGAAGATGTCGCTGCGGGCGTCGACATGATGCGCTTCGCCGCGGGCTTGCTCGGGCGACATGTAGGCCGGCGTGCCCAGCATTTGGCCGTCCACTGTGATCGAGGCTTCGTCCGCATCGCGCTTGGCCAGCCCGAAATCCATCAGATGGGGCCGACCCTGGCTGTCGATGATGATGTTCGACGGCTTGACGTCGCGGTGAATTACACCCTGCCCATGGGCGTAGTCGAGCGCTTCGGCCAGCCGCGCGATCAGCTCAGCGATATCGCGGAACGTCGCGCGGGCCGATCGAAACCAGTTCATCAAGGTCTGGCCCTGGATCAGCTCCTCGACCAGGAAGCAGGTGCCGTCGTCGGTCTGGCCGGTATCGTACAGCGAGACGATGCCCGGATGCTTGAGCTGGGCGGCGCTGCGGGCCTCGCGAAAGAACCGATCCATTTCTTCCCGGCTGGCCAGGCGGCCCGCCCGCAATACCTTGATGGCGACCGTCCGATCCAAATCGGGATCGCGGGCGCGAAACACCGATCCGAACGAGCCGACGCCGATTTCCTCGAGCAGTTCGAACTTGCCCAAATGCCGTTGGCCATCGGCAAGCGTCCAGACCGCAGCACGCTTGTCGCGAAAGCCGGTGCGGGCAGCTCGCAGCAAATCGTCGGGTATCTGAGACTCGGTCGAGCCGTCGGCCTGGCTCAGTTCCTCAAGCCTGGCCAGGACGGGGTCACGGGCGGCGTCGAACTCTTGCAGAATCGTTTCGCAGCTATAGCACTGCCTGACATGGTCTTCGACGCGTTGCCAGGCCGGCCGCGGCAGATTACCCAGCGCAAACTCATGGAGTTCCGTACGCGGGGGGCAGGTTGGCGACATCATCCGGTCCTCGATACTACTGTAACGGCCCCGCGTTACGCGCTGCGGCGGCGCGACCGAGGGGAATTGCCATGCATCGCATACTTTTCATCCTACGTGTTGTACGATAGCAGGAAAACCGTCGACCGCCCGCACGCCGCACGCCCGGCAAGAACGCAGCGCATGAACAACGCCCCTCCAACCACAACCAACGGCAGCGGTTCCGATCCTTCGTCCGCCACCAACCGCAGCCTGCTCCAGCACGTGCAGGCCGGCAATCCGGATGCCTGGGACCGGTTGGTGAGCCTGTATGCGCCGCTGGTGCTGGGGTGGTGCCGCCATGGCGAGTTGCAAACGGCCGACACGGCCGACATCGTGCAGGAGGTTTTCCTGGCCGTGGCCACCCATGTTTCAGGCTTCCGCAAGCAAACCGCGAGCGACACGTTCCGTGGCTGGCTGCGGACGATTACCCGCAACAAAATCCACGACCATTACCGCCGGCTGGGCGCGAACCGGGAGGCGAAGGCGGAACCGAGGCCGGCCTGCGGCTGACTCAAGTGCCCGAGCACATTCCCTCCTGCTCGCCCGAGGATCCTAGCGAGATCGAAGTGAGCGCCGAACGCAGCCTGTTCCGCCGGGCGCTGGCTTCGATCCGTGGCGAGTTCGAGCCGCGAACCTGGCAGGCGTTCTGGTTGACGACCATCGAAGGCCGATGCGCAAAGGACGTGGCCAGCGACCTGGCGATGACTGCCGGCGCCGTTCGCGTGGCCAAATCGCGGATCTTGCAGCGACTGCGCGACGAACTGGGCGACTTCACGGGGCTTTGACGGCTGCCGGAGCGGCATGTCAATGATTGAGACGATGCGCTGCAATGAGTGGCAGGCATTCGTCCGCCGGCGCTTCAACCTATCGGCGCTGCGGACATAGAAACGGGAACCACCACGACACTACGACAGAGACGAAGAATTAAAGTAGTTCCAAGATCGACTATTCGGATGCAGGAACACTAATCAACGCACATCGACACTAATCAAAATTAGCGGAGATTAGTGAAGATTAGCGTTCCCCTGGCCCTGTAATTTCTTTTGTGTCAGGCTAGCGCCGGAACGTTATTTGCTTTCTTTTGGCATGCGACCCTCGAATAGGATTGCAAAGTGATTGAGGGCCTCTTTCCAGTGATGGATCGGCATCGTCCACTTCTTGGCCGCCTCATGGATCGCCATGTACACGATCTTCAAAGCGGACTCTTCGTTGGGGTAAATCTTGCGGTTCCGCGTGAACTTGCGAATCACGCTGTTCACCGATTCAATCGCATTGGTCGTGTAGATCGCCTTGCGAATGGCCGCCGGAAAATCGAACAACGTGATGATGTCGGGCCACTTGGCACGCCACATCTTTGCGATCGTCGGATATTTCCCATCCCAGGCTTTAGCAAAAGCGTCGAGCGCTTGCTCCGCTTCGAGGGCCGTCGCGGCCCGGTAGATCTTCTGCAAGTCGGCAGTCACCGGCTTGCTGTCCTGCGTATTCACGTAACGCAGAGCAGCACGTACCAGGTGCACGATGCACAGTTGCACCTTGGCCTGGGGGTAGGCCGCGTGAATCGCCTCGGCAAAGCCGGACAGCCCATCAATGCAGGCCACAAAAATATCCCGCAACCCCCGGCTCTTCAGATCGGTCAGGCAGGCCAGCCAGAATTTGGCTCCTTCGTTCTCGCCCAGCCACAGTCCCAACAGCTCCTTGCGTCCTTGCAGATTGACGCCCAAGGCCACGTAGACCGTGCGCTGCGCGACCCGGCCGTTGTCGCCGCGGGCGTGCACGACGATGCCGTCGAAATAAACGATCGGCCAGACACCGTCCAGCGACCGCGTACGCCAGGTCGTCACTTCCGCGTCCAGATCGGCCGTGATTTCCGAGATCAACGTGGCAGAGACCTCCACGCCGTAGAGTTCCAAGACCACCTCTTGAATGTCGCGGGTGGTCATCCCCTTGGCGTACAGGGCCAGGATCTTTTCGTCGAAGCCCGGCACGCGTCGCTGGTGCTTGCCGATCAGCTGCGGCTCGAACGTACCGTCACGATCGCGAGGCGTGGCAATGGTTAATTCGCCCAAGTCCCCCTGTACCGTTTTACGAGAACGACCGTTGCGGCGGTTGGGCGAGCGTTTGCCCGAGCTGGCCACAGACGCGACAGGCTCGATGGCCACGGACGTCGCACCAGGCTGCTCGTCGGGCATGGCGGCTCCCGCCGAACCCTTGCGACCCAAATGGACATCCATCTCCGTGTTGAGCATCCGCTCCAAAGCAGACTTCATCATCAGCCGCATAAACGCGTTGAGCTCCTCGGCCGTTGTGGCCTGGCTGGAAAACTCGTTTGCTAGCTGCTCGGCCCGTGATCGTAGGGAAGCATCCATGCGTCAGTCTCCAAGTCAGAAAAAGGTTGCGGAAAATTACCCGTTTCTGCTAGCTGACACAAGATTTCTTACAGGGCCTTCCCCTCTATTTGTCAGATAGAGAACTTTCCTACGTAGCGTCCGTGGTATCGTGGTGGTCGAATCTCCGTCCGGAGAACCGTTCTCCCGCGAGGCAACTGCCGGCCCACTTATTATTCCTTGGCGGCGTCCCGTGACGCTTTGAGCTCGTCGGGTTCGAGCTTGCCGTTCCCATTTTTGTCGAACCGCAGCAACTGCAGTTGCTTGTCCTGGGCCGCATTGGTCGTTTGCTTGCCCTTCTTCGCGGTGGCGCCGACCGTAGCGGCTTGCATTTTGCCTTGGCCACCTGGAGGTCCGCCGGCTCCTGGAGGTCCGCCCATTCCGCCGCGCATCTGCTGGCCGTATTGCATGGCGGCCATTTTTTCGTCGGGGTCGAGTTGGCCGTTGCCGTTCTTGTCGAACATCTGCAGAAGCCTTTGCTGCATCTGCGGGTTCATCATCCCGCCGCCGCCCTGGCCGCCAGCACCTCCGGGCCGGCCACCCATACCCATGCCGCCCATGCCCATGCCGCCCATGCCCATGCCGCCGCCGCCCATCCCCATCTGTTGCATGTATTGCTGCATGGCTTGACGCTCGGGAGGATCAAGCTGACCGTTGCCGTTCTGATCGAATTTCAGCAACATTTGCTGCTGCATTTGCGGGTTCATCATTCCACCACCGCCCTGGCCGCCACCGCCGCCGCCGGGTCCACCTTGTCCGCCTGGTCCTCCAGGGCGCCCGCCCATTCCCATTCCGCCGCCTCGCATCTGCTGCATGGCCTGTACTTCGTCGGGATCGAGCTGGCCGTTGCCGTTTTTGTCGAATCGCTGCAACAGTTGCTGCTGCATCTGCGGGTTCATCCCAGGCCCTTGGGCATGAGCCAGGCTCGCGGTTACGCCCAGGGTAAACATCGCAACGATTACCACGCGAATTTGTCGTGACATGGCTCAACGCCTCCCCGGATTCCAAATTGGGCAGCGGCGCCCCTAAATGCCTTGCGGTTATTCTAAACCCCGCAAAACGACGAGGGTTCCGCCGCTGGGTCTGGCCTGCAATAGTAAGAACGGCCCGCGGGCCGATTGAGGACATATAAATCGTAGAATTCGCAGTCGATGCCAATCGGGGGGCTCGTGCCGCTGGCCGAGTCGATGCCCACGCCATTGAGATGCCCACGCCATTGAGATGCGGGTTCGGTTAGCGAGTTGGCGCCAAGAAGCTGCTCAATCGTTCGAGGTTTTCGCTGAACACCGCGCTGCTGATATACACCATGCCGGGCCGGAACTTGGGCTGGCCGGTGATCATTTCGCCACCGTAGGTGCTAAGCCAGCGTCCCTGGGGATCGAGCGACGTGACGATCTGACGGACCTTGGCTGTGAGATCCGCAGGCGAAACTTTCTCGGCCTCGGAGGTTCCGCCACTCGATAGGCCATTGAACTCGCGTTCGATCGCATCCAGCCGCGACACGATTTTCCAACCGTAGTGCCCTGGCAAATCGCTGTCGTCGTGCGTGAGCGAATACGCTTTTCCGCTTACGGTCATGTACAGCGGCTTGTTCGTCTGCAATTCGTAATAGCGGGCCAGTCGTCCGTCGGGCAGCAAGGAGCCTCGCAAATACTTCAGCGCGCTGGGGATTGGTTGCAGATACCGCGAGTCGCCCGTGAAGCGATAGATCTTCATCAGGGTTTCCATCACGTCTTGCGACTCGCTACTGGTGATTGCCGGTGGTTCAAACTTCCGCGCCCAGATGGGCTGCATCTCGTAACTGTATTGCTGGGCCCAGGCGGGTTGCGGGTTGGGCATTTGGGCCAGAATCAGAAAGTCGCCCAGTCGCTTCAGGGCATCCTTATACTTCGCATCGTGATACACCTGGAAGGCTTCGAGCAGCGTTTGCGAGACGTTGCCGGCGATGTTGTCGTTCAAGGTGTACATGTCCCAGTAGTTCTTGACTCGCCCCTCGGTTCGCCAGTCGTAGCTGGGAAAACTCGGCTTGACGACCGGCGGTTGCGAAACAGGCTGCGTCCAGACCTGCGGAAACGCGCCATTGGGAAATTGCGCGGCGAGCAGCGCCGTAGAGCGCGATCTCGATGGATTCATGGATGGGACGATTCTTGAATTCCAAATCGCGATCGACGTGCATCAACAGCCGCATGGCTGCTTCAGAAATGCCGTCGTCGAGCGTGGAATTGTTCGGCCCATCTCCCTTGCCGTTTCGATAGCGTGCGGATTTGTCACCGCGCGGGTTGAAATCGACGCTGTTCGTCCATCCGCCCGATTTGAGCTGGCCGTAGACGATCGCTTCAGCCGCCCGAACCGCGGCATCGAGATAGAAGCGATCGCCGGTCGCGGCGTAGGCCTTGAGAAGAGCCAGGCCGACGGTGGGCGTGCCGGGAGGCTGAACCCAGATCTGATCGGGACCGGCCTTGCCTTCGCCCCAGCGCTCTTGCAAATCGGACGAGTAGTAGTAAACGTACCCGCCATGCGACGCGACCTTGGTGGTGTAGTACGTGGCGGCCTTGCGCATCGTCGAGCGCACTTCGTCCGCTGTTGGCGGTTCATCTGCTTGCGCAGCCGTGGCATGCAACAGCCCTAGAATCGACACGATTAATCCACCAAACAACGAGTTCCAGCTTCGGCGGTTCATGGGTAGTGCTCTCTCACAAGTTTGCGATGTGCCGACGTCAGCTCACGGTGCTCTCGTGGCATGCGTTATTCTTAATCTCGGCCAACAGCGCCGGCAACTGGGCGACCGACCGGATTACGAAATGATGCCGGCCCGGCGAAAGCCTTCTTCGATCGCGTCGAGGCGGGAGTTCAAGTCGGACTCACTCAGGGCGGCGACTTCCGCGGCCGAAAGCCCCAGCGCGTTGCCGGTTTGCGAGACGGCGATCGTTAAAGTCCCGGCGTTCAATCCGGCTTCGATCCCGATCGGCGTGTCGTCGACGGTCGCCACGGCACTCATCGGATAGACGCCCAGGCGTTCGGCGGCCAGGAAGTTCATCCACGGCGCCGGCCGACCGGCGCTGACGTCGTCGGAGCAGATCGTGACGTCGGGTACGTATCCGCCGCGAGCCGCCCTGGGGAGCACAACTTCCATGAGCTCACGCGTATAGCCGGTGGTCGAACCGATCTTCAAGCCCTGGCGCCGACACTCGGCAATCGCCTCGGGGACACCCGGGATAACGTCCGCGCCGCGTTCGAGTGTCCGTTTCTGCAGCGGCAGGAAATCTTCGTACATGGCCTGCACGTCCTGACGGCCTGGAGCGCGACCATGCTGCCGGCGCCACAACGCGGCGATGCGAGGTAATTCCAGAACCTCGGCGATGTGTTCGTGTTTCGACCGACCCATCGGTCCCCGCGCTTCGGCGTCGGTGATGGCGATGCCGCGCTGGCGAAAGATCTCGATGAACACTTCGACTGGCGCGCGGCTGCCGTAGTCGACGGTCGTGCCGGCCCAATCGAGAATCACGGCTCGTAGCGGGGTTGGTTCAACGGGCATGCGGGCAATCCTCAAATTCCTGGCGGACTCTTGGCTGAATCACGGCTCATCGGGCTGACGCTCGGGGCAATTCGTTTTGGCAGTGAGGCTCGTTTTGCGACCAGCGCCGCCAGGTTTGCTCTGCCAGGCCCAGCGACATGGTCATTCCGCCCCCGCCTGTGCCGGTGCGAATATGCACGTTGGGAAGCGGTTCGGCCTCGAAGATCGCTCCTGCGGTGCTCTTGGCATAGATGCCGTGCCAGCGCTCGGCGATCGACCAGTCGGGCAAGCGAATGATTTTGCGAAGCTCGCGGAGCATCAACTCGTCGATCTGCGACTTGTCGAACGGTTCGATGTGGCGATCGTATTCGTGCGAATCGCCCAGGATCACCTCGCCGGCATCGTTCTGCGACGCCATGACATGAATGCCGAAACGATCGAGTTCCGGCGTTTCGGCCGCAATCCGCTGCTTGAGCGCCGGCAGGCTGGGGCAGACGTCGAAATTGTGGTAGTGCCGCAGCGTCAAGCCGCTGGCCAGGTGCGGCCCGATTCGCCAGCCGGCAGCCTGCCGGGCGGTTTGCAGCATTTGCAGCTTGCAGAGTTTCAATCCCGACGTGGCAAACACGTCTGGGAAGAGCGTGGCAAAGTCGGTGCCGCCGCAGACGATCGTTCTGTCGCAGGTCCAATGCCGGCCGTCGGAACTGTGCAATTCACCGGATTCGACGCGCGTGATCATGGTGCCAAATTCGAATCGCACGCCGAACTGTTGCGCCAGCCAATGGGGCAGGTTCCGAATCGTGGTTCGAGGATTGACGCCCAGTTCGGTCGGACTGAACAAGCCGCCGAGCAAACCGTTGGCCGCGACGGCGGGCGATCGGGCCAGAACTTCGGCCGCCGTCAATAGCGAGCAGTCAAAGCCCAAGCTGGCCGATTGAGCGTGAAACTCTTGCAAAACGGCCCATTCGTCGCTTCGATGAGCCAGGTGGATCGAACCGCACGGGTTGACCCAGATTCCGGCCGCCGCCGCCAACTTCAACCAGCGCTCGCGGCTTTGCAACGCCAATTCGTGCAGCGGGCCGGCTGGCTGGCCGATGGGCCAGATCATGCCGAAATTGCGAATCGAAGCGCCGCAGGCCAGGTCGGATCGCTCGAAGACCGTCACACGGTGGCCCCGCTCGGCGGCCGACCAGGCATGGGCCAGACCGACGATGCCGGCGCCCACGACCGCCACGTCCTGGCCGGTCATGAAGCAACCTCGCAGCACGCGGCATCGACGTATTGCGCGAAATGTTCGATCGGCGGCGTGGCCATGCCGACGACCTTGGCCGCGTCGTCCCAACGCCGTAGCCGCACGGCCACAGTGAACGATCGATGCGTCTCGAAGCGGCGTGCTTCGACGGCGGTCATGGGTCCGCCTTGCAATTCCAGGCTCAATATCGAAGGCGGACTGAGCAGGCTGCGATAGCCGGGATCAGTGGCTGACAAATATCGCTTGGCTTCGACGTGCATGCCGACGGGCTCGATCACCGCGGGGCCAAAACGCCTGGCCATCCATTGCGCGGCCAAGGCTTCGTGGCGATCGTCGACTCCCCGCTCGGGCGCGTCAGCGGGCAACGAATGCAGCAGGTGGCCCACGTCGTGCAGCAGCGCCGCGGCGATCAGCGCCGGCTCGGCCTTTTCACGTTCGGCAAAGAATGCCGCCTGCAGGGCATGCTCCAATTGGCTGACCGCCTCGCCGCCGTACTGCGAGCCGCCGTGTTCGCGGAAAAGCTGCAATATCTCGATCGTCGTCGCATGATGCGAATGCTGAGGAGCATGGTCCATCGTCGTCGCGACCTCATCGAAACCTAACCGGATCATCGAATCGACTGGATTAGTATAGTGTCTTCCTGTCCAATTGCAGCATCTTTCGATGACGGAGCGTGTAGCAAGAATTATTGGTGCGAGTTTTCCGTAGCCCAGCCATTTATGGCTGGGAATTTGGACGCCACAATAGGTGTTCAGTCCTACATCGAGCCGCCCTAGGTCGGCTCGATGTAGGACTGGAAAGTGGTGCGACGACCGATGAAGCCTCAGCCATAAATGGCTGGGCTACGGAAAAGAATCCTCCGGATCATCGCCGATTGCAGCTCCAGGCCAGACAGACCATGACTCCATGAGCCAGCCTTGCGACAAACGTCTCGAAATACCAGCTACGCCCAAGAGCGAACTCTATTGGGCCAGTTGGTCGGTCATTGCGGCGTTTGGCACGTACTTCTGCATGTACGCCTTTCGCAAGCCATTTACGGCCGCCAGTTTTGATGGACCCCTGGTCTGGGGCGCAACCTTCAAGACCATGCTCGTCACGTCGCAAGTGATGGGTTACATGCTTTCGAAGTTTATCGGAATCAAAGTCATTGCCGAGATGCCGCCCGAGCGTCGCGCGATTGGCATCCTCGTGCTTGTTTTCTTTGCGGAGTCGGCGCTGGTGCTGTTCGGAATTGTGCCGCGACCTTGGAACGCCGTCTGCCTGTTCGCCAACGGGCTCCCCCTGGGTATGGTCTTCGGTCTGGTGCTGGGATTCCTGGAAGGGCGCAGCTGACGGAAGCCCTGACGGCCGGACTGTGCGCCAGCTTTCATTCTGGCCGACGGCGTCACGAAATCCGTGGGGGCCTGGCTGCTCGAACGCGGCGATCGCCGAAGATTGGATGCCGAGCGTCGCGGGGCTGATCTTTCTCGGGCCGCTGGTCGTGGGCGTGGCCATGCTGTCGAGAATTCCACCCCCGACGACCGAAGATGTTGCAGCCCGAGCTGCGCGGCGCCGTACTGAGCCGCAACCAGCGCTGGTCGCTGTTTCACCGCTATGGGGTCGGCTTGTCGCTGCTGGTGACGATGTACCTGGTCGTGACGATCCTGCGCAGTATTCTGCGCCGATTTTGCCACGGAGCTCTGGCACGGCTTGGTGCTCCGGCCCAGCCGGCCACCTTCAGCCAGTCCGAAATCTGCGTGGCGCTGGGCGTGCTGCTCGTCAATGGCTGCACGGTGCTAGTGCGTGATAATCGCCGGGCATTTTTCATTTCCTTGGGCACATGCAGCGGCAGGTTTCTGCCTGCTCGCAGACGGCGCTCTTGGGCCGACAGAGCGGCCTGGTCGACGGCTTCGGCTTCATGGTGCTGGCTGGGCTTAGGACTGTATTTGCCGTACGTGGCCATTCACACGACCGTGTTCGAGCGATTGCTGGCGATGACCCGCGACCGCGGCAATATCGGCTTCTTGATGTATGTGGCCGATGCCGTCGGTTATTTGGGCTATGTGGCCGTGATGTTATTGCGAAACGCCATGGCGCCCACGGACGACCTGGTCGACTTTTTCACGGCCGCCTGCTGGGGCGCCGCGATCGTCTCGGCATTCTGCCTGGTCGGAAGCTGGCGTTACTTCGGATTCCGTTGTGCTCCGCCAGCGCAATTGGTTGTCGCAGGAGACGCGGCATGAGCAACGCGTTGGCAGCCGTCTTCGAAGGCATTCCACGCCGGCTGGAACTGCGCGAGTATCCTGTTCCGCAGCCCCGAGGCGAAGAGATTGTGGTGCGAGTCCATGGCTGCACGTTGTGCGGCAGCGATCTACACAGCTATGAAGGGCGTCGCGTCGTGCCCGTGCCAACGGTGCTCGGCCATGAGATCGTCGGAGAAATTGAAACGCTGGGCGACTCCGCTCCGCGAAGCGACCTGGCCGGCAACTCGCTCCGGGCGGGCGACCGGATTGTTTGGGGGATCGTCGCCAGTTGTGGCGACTGTTTCTATTGCCGGCGTGGATTGCCGCAAAAATGTCAGCGGGCGGTGAAGTACGGGCACGAAGCATTCCGACCAGGGCGCGAGCTGCTCGGCGGCCTGGCGGAATACTGCCTGCTGGTGCCGGGAACGGCCATCGTGAAACTGCCCGACGAACTGCCTTTGTCGACCGCATGCCCGGCCAGTTGCGCGACGGCAACCATCGTGGCGGCTCTCGAAGCCGCCGGCGACGTGCGGGATCGCAGCGTGTGCATTCTAGGCGCCGGGTTGCTTGGCTTGACGGCCTCGGCGATGGCCCGCACCCAGGGTGCCCGCGAAGTGATTTGTGTCGACGTGCATCCTGGGCGAGTCGCCCGCTCGCTCACCTTTGGAGCAACGCAGGCGATTGCTCCCGAAGACCTTGCCACGAAGATCGCCGCAACCACCGAGGAGCAGGGCGTCGATGTGGTCCTGGAGCTTTCGGGATCTCCCCACGCGTTCGAGGCCGCCTGGCCGCTGGTCTGCCTGGGCGGGACGGTGGTCCTGGTGGGCTCGGTCTTCCCATCGGCTCCGGTGCCGATGCAATTGGAGCAGATCGTTCGCCGTCATTTGTCGATCCGTGGAGTTCACAACTACGCTCCACGCCATCTCCTTTCCGCAGTTCAATTTCTCGCCGAGCAGCACCGGCGGTTTCCCTTCGCAGAACTGGTGGCCGAGTGGTACCCACTCGACGACGTAGCCCAGGCGTGCGAAGCGGCCCGCGACGCGAATCATGTGCGGATCGGTGTTCGACCCTGAAATCGCTGGCAGCCAGACTACACGACCGTCGGGCGGCGGATTAGACTCAAGATTTCCTGGGCGGCGGAAACATGAGCTATCGAATTTTCCTACCACTACTACATTCGTTCGTGGGGGCCATTGTCGTCGCCCTGGCGACGCAATTTGCTTGGGCCGAAGCTGACGAACCGGCAACGGTCATGGCCGTGCGCGGCAAGCTGCTGGTGAGCGACGATTTCTCGCGTTCCGAGGTGGGCGAAGCTTGGACGGTGAGCCTTAAATCGTATTCCATCTCCGACGGGGTGTTCATCACGGGCCAGCGACCCGAGGCCAGGCACCCGGCCGTGTGCCGCATTCACGTGCCGTTCAAGGATGCAGTCGTCGATTTCAAGTTCAAGTTCGTCGGGGGCAAGCAACTGACGCTGGTTTTCAACGACCGTGATCACCAAGCCTCGCACGCCGGTCATATCTGCCGGGCCGGAGTCTCGCCGCGGCAGATGACGCTTGGCGACGACTGTGAAGGCACCATGAAACTTGGCATCTATGAGCGTTGGCAGAATCCCGCGACCAAATCCGAGGTTGAGCCGCTGGTCAAGGGCCGGATCGAAAGGGTTCCTGTTTCCGTCGACGCCGAACGCTGGTATCGAATGACCGTCGAGATCGTCGGCGATGAGATGGTGGCTAGTCTCGACGGCAAGCCGGTTGCCCATCTTCAATCGCCGGGCATCGCACACGCGACGAAGACCGACTGGGGCTTCACGACGCAAGGTCGCACGATCGAAGTCGACAACCTGCGGGCCTGGGCCGCCGAGGCCGACCCGAGCTGGCTCAAGCGCCGGGCCGAATTGTTTCCGAACGAGAAACAGGAATCGTCGCAAGAAAAATGATCAAAGTGCATTCATCACGCCCTCCACAGATCCCTCTCGACTGAAAGAATAAAGATTCCGATGCCAACGACAATTCAAGCCAGGTGGAGACGCCTTGTAACTTTGTTGCTGATCACATCCGGATTCTTGGTTGCAAGTGCTGGGCCCTTATCCGCCGACGGTCCAACTCCCCTCTTCGTTGCCCAGGCCAGCGAAAAAAAGCCGACGCCCAAGGTTCGGACCAAGCCGACTCCGAAGGGCAACAAGCTGAAGGGCGGCTCGAACGACGGGCCGGCGAACGGTCTGGAGTTCGCTGCCAAGCATCTCCAGGTCATGCTCGACGGTGTGATGGAGATATTGACTCAAGGCGTTCCCGGTCCGCTGTGCGTATATGGCCCGCGCGCATTTCCGGTCGTCATCGATTCGAAAGACACTCGGAATGTGGTGATGGTCGCCGCCGCCGAGCTAGGCCAAGGACGCGTGGTGGCCCTGCCGCACAACGGATACTTTGGCGACCTGGTGGTCAGGCATCCGATGACGGGGCGCCTGCTGTCGAACGTCATCCACTGGGCGGCAGGCCAGAAGACGACTACCGGAGCGCGACCAAGAATTGCGGTGCGCGGTTATGCCCCCCTGCGGCAACTCCTTAATGCATCGGGTGCCGCGGTGACGGAGTTGCCGGATCGAAACTGGGTTTCTCAGATCGGGAGCGAGGACGTCGTCGTGGCTGATTTACAGCAATGCAATGCGGACGAGGTTCAAGCGTTGGACTCATTCATTCGCCAAGGCGGCGGAGTTGTTGCGGCGAATCTGATTTGGGGCTGGAAGCAATCGCATGCCGACGCCGACCCGAAGATCGATCATCCGGGAAACCAGTTGTTTTCTCGCGCCGGCATTGTTTGGGCCGACGGCACGACTCCCAGCGCGAGCGGAGCGACCGTCAAAGTCGATTTGCAACCCGCTGAATTATCTCACGTTGCGTGGTGTCTCGATGTGCTCGACAATGTCGCCGCGAAGAAACGCACGTTGACCGCCGCCGAACTAGAGCGAATTCCCTATACGCTGGCGGGCTGTTACGACGCGATCCCACGCGAGCAGGATGCGGGCATCTTTGCAAGGCTTGAGAACTATGTGGAAAAGCAGTCGCGTCAGATTCCGACACCTTCCGAACAGACGCCGATAGCGCCGTCGCAGGCCAATAATCGCTTGCTCGTGGCGGTGCAAACCGAGATTTTCAACCATCTGCCGGTTTCCGATCTGAAGCCGTCCCCGACGGCGGCAACTTTTCCCGGAACATTGACTTCGAAGGTCAAACGTAAGAGCCGCAAGGTGAGCATCGATTTCAGCCAGGCCGGTTGGAAGAGCACCGGCGTCTACGCATTACCTGGCGATCGAATCAAGGTCAGCACCGATCCCGAGACGGCAAAGCGAGGCTTTTCGCTGCAGATCGGTTGCCACCGCGACAGCCTGCTGAAAGTAGATGCGCCCTGGAAGCGCCCGCCGGAAATGATCCGTCGTTTTCCGTTGAATCAACCCAGCGTCGAAATTGGTCATGCGCTGGGGGGACTGGTATATGTCGACGTGCCTGAAAAGGCGTCTTCGGGCCAAGGCGACTTTGAGTTCACGAACATCGTCGATGCGCCTTACTACGTTCACGGAGTGACGAGTCGCAGCGCTTGGAACAGTATCCAGAACTTCCCAGCGCCTTGGGCCGAACTGGAAACTCGCAACTTTATCATCACCGTGCCGAGTGAGCTGATCCGCGGGCTTGGCTTTCCGGACCGGCTGATGGAGCACTGGACGCAGGTGGTTGATGCCTGTGCTGACCTGGCCACGATCCCGCGCGAACGAAAGACGCCGCAGCGGATTGTCTTCGACGTGCAAATCAGTGCCGGCTTCATGCACTCCGGCTATCCGATCATGGCTTGGATCAAGCCATCTGCTCCGGAAGTCGTCAATCTGGAATTGCTGCAGACCAAGGGCGGTTGGGGCTTCTATCACGAACTCGGCCACAACCATCAGCAGTCTGCCTGGACATTTGACGGGACCGTGGAAGTGACCTGCAACTTGTTTTCGATGTACGTGCTGGAAACGCTCACCCCGAGAGCCTTCAAACACCAGCAAATCCAGCTCAGCGAAAAGCGCGAGAAGGAACGAGCATATATCGCCAAGGGCGGCGGACTTCAATCAGTGGAAGGCCGACCCGTTCCTGGCGCTGATCATGTACCAGCAGTTGCAGGAAGCGTTTGGCTGGGACGCGTACAAGAAAGTCTTTGCGGAATACCGCAACCTGCCGCAGGATCAGCTTCCGAAGACCGACGGCGAGAAACGGGATCAATGGATGGTTCGATTCTCGCGGGCCGTCGGCAAGAACCTTGGCCCGTTCTTCAAATATTGGGGCATTCCCGTCTCGGAGGCGGCTCGACAATCAATCGCCTCCCTGCCGACTTGGATGCCTCCCAAATAAGAACATGGCGAGCGAAGCCCCCGCCTGGTTTCAGAAAACTGCGCTCCTCGCTTGGTCGCTGCCAATGGTAGTTGCAACGTGCTTATAAGACATCACTTGCGTCGACAGGCCTAGCCCGGAAAGTTCGCGCCGAGCAGATTTCGGGCAAATTCCATGTCTCAAATTGGCGGGGTCGTACGTTGATTGCATTAGCGGCTTCCGTTGCCGGAGATTGTTTCTCAGGGGGGGCGTCGCCTGTCCTGGGCACAGGTCTCAAAAATGCAAAATCACGACGTCCCGGATCAGTACCCCACCGATCCCTTTCAGACCGCGCCCGACGAAGGCCCGCCCTGGCGACGTCCGCGCGCCGACGGGTCAGCCGATCGGAGCATTCCCGTCGAGTTGACCAGCCATCCCAACTTCGAACTGCTCAAAGAACTCGGCCGAGGCGGGATGGGGGTCGTGTATCTCGTTCGCAATCGGCTGATGGACAGGCTCGAGGTGCTGAAGGTCGTCAACAACGTGCTGCTCGATTGGCACGATTCGCTGGAACGGTTCCAGCGCGAAATCCGTGCGGCGGCCAGTTTGAACCACGCGAACATCGTCGCCGCGCATACGCGCGTTGCGACTCGGCGACCTGCTCGTTCTCGCCATGGAATACGTCGATGGGCAGGATCTGTGGCAAGTCGTCCGCCGTCGCGGCCGGCTACCGGTGACGAACGCAACGTTCTACGCGCATCAAGCCGCGATCGGGCTGCAGCACGCCCACGAACGAGGCATGGTGCATCGCGACATCAAGCCGCACAACCTGATCCTCTCCATCGTGGGCAAGAAGCACATCGTCAAGATCCTCGACTTCGGCCTGGCCAAGGCGACGCGCGAAAAGCCGATCGACGGCGAACTGACCCAGAACGGGCAGATGCTGGGCACGCCTCATTACATTGCGCCGGAGCAATCGCTCGATGCGCACCAGGCGGACATCCGTGCCGACATCTACAGCCTCGGCTGCACGCTCTACTTTCTGCTCTCGGGCGACGCGCCGTTTGCGGGCAACAGCAGCCTGTATGAAATCATGCAAGCCCACGACAAGTTGCAGGCCAGGCCGCTCGACCAGTTGCGGGCCGATGTTCCGGCCGAATTGGCCGCGATCGTGGCGAAGATGATGGCCAAGAAGCCGGAGGACCGGTATCAGACTCCGGCCGAAGTGGCGAGAGCGCTGGGGCCTTTCTTCAAAGCCGGCGCCAAGGCCTTGCTGCCGCGGTCCGTCGTGAGTGCTCAGGAAACCAGACAGGCCGAATCGTGGCCGGATCTATCTTTCGATTTGAGCATGAAGAGCACTCCGAAACTTCGTGCGAAAGCTTCTATTGTCAAACGAGCAGCGAGATCGAGCCGAGCGCCGATGGCAATGGGCGTCATCTCGCTGGCAATCTGCGGCGCCGCGGGCGTCTTCCTTTGGAGCCAGGCACCGAAACAGATCTCCCCAGCCCGGGCCTCAATCGTGGCCTCGGACGGCACGCGGCAGCGATCTGTGCCCGGTATATTCCTGGGGATTCAGCCCAAGCAATTGCCTGCGACGCCGGCGGTAGTTCCCGCCGATGAACCCCAGCAGCCGCTCGAAGTGAGCCAAGCCGACGCGACCACCGCATCGGTCGATGCAACTCCAGTCAAATTGGAAACGCCAAAGGATTCGATCGAGCCAGGCAATTCGCCACCGGCAATTCTGGGTGCAAACGAACCGTTGGCATCGCAAACCGTGGACACTCCCAGCCCGGAGATCGAAGCTGCGAACGTCAACCAGCTTTATGCCTCGGCAGGCTCCAGTCTGCTGAAGCCGGATTCCGCGACGAAAAGCAGGATGCTGAACTCTACCGTTTCGGAGAGCGCGACCCTGCCCCGCATTCAAGCGTTAGAATCGCTCGACGACTCGGAAGCCGCGATCCCGAGCATTCCAGGGTCGCCAACCGGTCAGACTCGGATTCCTTGCCTGCAAGTCCACCAGGGCATCGCGGACTTCCCCGACACACCCGCTGCGAGGCAAGCTGCGGCGGCGCTTGAGCAATTCGATTTTCGCGTCGCCCGTGGGAAACTCTTCGTCCCATCGACGGGCAAGCAGTATGAGTTCGGCGACTCGGTTGGCCGAAAGCAATTTGGCGGCCGCGCCAGGCTGCCAGCTTCGCTCGCGTCGAGCGGGGCAGGCCAGGCGCCGGGCCTGCGTGAGTTGGCCGCTACGATGAACGTCAAGGACGTCCGCGTGGAACTCAAGCGCGGAGCAACCTGGCGCTGGCAGATTCGAGTGACTCGGTTCACGGACGTCGCGCAGAAGGACGCCAAAGTAGCCGAGAAGCTCGCCAGCATCCGCTTCATCAATGGCCAGCGGACCAAAGCCAAGAACGGGTTTGGCAAGCAGGAGGGGCACGATGCCATGACCAAACTGGCTGAAGCGTTGGGCGAGAGACCGGCGCCGCCGCTGCCGGACGTGCCGAGCCCGCCCGAATTGATGCGGCACCACCACGAGATGGAGCTTTGGGGCCAGCAGGTGCAAAACGCCGCCGATCAGCGTCTGCGCGAACTGATGAGCGACACCGTCAAACTCAAGAAGGCGGCTCAGGCCGAGTACGACGCGAGCGTGAACAAGTCGCTGGCCGAAATCGAATATCTTTCGGCCACGCTGTATCGTGCCGCGGGCGACGTTCGTAGCGAGGACATCATCATCTTGGATCCATAGCGCTTCGCGGGATCACGTTTCCCGCGAGGATCAACGGCGGCGCACCGTATCCAACACTGCGGAGATCAGTTCCTGTCCAGCAGTTCCAACTGCGTCCTGGTGAGTTCGCCCACGTTTTCGCCCAAGCGCACGACGTGAAACTGCATCAGGGCGGTTGTCGACGACGGATCGATTTCCTTGGCCCACCCCAAGCTCAGTTGGGCAAGTTCGGACTTGAGACGAATCCTCTCCAGATCCTCGGCGTTCATGGCTCCGAGCCGGTTGAGTTTCACTGCATTGGCATAGTTGGCCGCCTCGGCGTTCGCAATGATCTGGGCGCTATTGACGGTGAAATCATAGGCTGTCGAATCCGAATTCTGCGTGTGCCGCAACCATTCTTCGGCCACAGCCGCTTGCTGCTCGAGCAGAACGATCATCGAGCCTGGAAACGTGTTCGGATTGGCCTTGTTGCGAGCCAGGGCCATCTGCAAGTCGAGCCGCGTCAGCGCCAGGAACACGCGGGCATGCTCAATCCGCCGGTTTTCTTTCTTAGCGGCCGCCGTATCCTCGGCATGCACCACCAGCGTTGCCACCACGCCCAACAGCAGGACTCCAATCCCCGACAGGCGCAAACTATGAGCTTCATAAACTGCCTTTCGAATAATGACGACCTCGCTACGGACCGCAATAGTTTCTAGCTTATCGCTTAAGAGGAGTCGCTGCGACTGTGGTGCAACTGGTTAAGCTAGATCGAGGTGTGCGGAATAAACCGGGGAACTGCCAGAAACGGCTGCACTGGAATTATCATTGCCGCCGGCCCTGGCCGATTGGAACGACAAGGTGCGAGCCCCTCGCCTTTACTGGGTCGGTGATGAGTCCGGAACATTGAGCACGCGAACGACTCGAAACCCGAGCTTGATGGCGCGTGTCGTCGGAGCACCACTGAATCGGCGAGCGCTACGAAGGTTGACGGCTGTAACAGAAGCGTGGCCGCCGCGATTGACGCGACTTTTTCCGGCAACTGGCCCAGCCGGATCAAGCCGCGGCGATTTCTCGTACCATTTCTCGTCTAAAAAATCCTGACACCACTCTGCCGCGTTTCCCTGCATGTCGAACAACCCAAATGCGTTCGGAAACCTTTCACCAACCGCGTGCGTCTCTAGACCGGAATTCTTGGTAAACCAGGCGTATGCCTCTAGTTGCTGAGGATCGTCGCCACAGTGAAAAACCGTCACCGTGCCAGCCCGGCAGGCATATTCCCATTGAGCTTCGGAGGGCAACCGGTAGCCGTCGTTGGGCAGGACACGCAATCCTGCGATGGGGTGGTTATCGTAGGCCAAGCCGTGCTTTTCTTGCGCCTAACCAGTTGCAGAATGCGATGGCATCGTTCCAGGTGATCTGGGTGACCGGCCAATCGTCGGTCAGATTTGTGCCGCCCGGCGTCCGCCAGTTGCGAGTGGGATCTTTTTCTGTGTCCCGCATTCCCCCGCCGTCGCGCTCTGGTTCTGTCACGTAGTTCGTGGCCGCGACAAACTGCTCGAACTGCCCGATCGTGACCTCAGTCGCTCCACACAGAAATGGCTTTGTCAGAATCACGCCATGTTGTGGGGACTCGTTTCGAAGGTCAGCGGTTTTTTCATTGAGGCGTTTTTCATCGAATCCCATCTTTGTCGCCGCGGCGAGTTGTTCGGCGGTGCTGCCCATCAGGAATTCGCCGGGAGGGATGAGAACCATCTCCATACCGACGGAGTTGGCCGCGGTAACCGGGATCTTCAGATACCTGCTCCAGGCTTCTTGATATTTTCGTGCCTGCTGGGCATCGAAGGGCGCGTTCGCCAGGGCCGGCGGCTTTACCGGAACGCCGGGCCCTTTCTTGCTAGCCAATTTGCCCGCGATGGGAGATAAATCGTTACGCTGCTCCGCCGGTACGCCTTTCGGGACTCCCATGGCGCCCCTGCCAACCCCGTCGCCCTGTTGGTTTTTGAGAATTACGATCGCGCCCAGTAGAACGGCCAAAGCACCGACGACGCACGCCGCGAGCGGTATGAAGCGTGTGCTCTTCTTTTTGTCGCGGCGTGGCTTAGCCAAAGGCTTGACACTTAGTTCGCTTTTCGGGTCCGTTCCAACGCTCTTGTCGCGATAGTCAACGGTCAGTGCGTCGCCGCCTGGCAAACTGGTCTTGGGTTGCGCGAAGGTGCGCTCTTCGAACCGAGGTGCCTGGCTCTAAGCTTAGCGTGAATTCACGAAACGCATTGACGGCGCTGTCGTCGCTCGCAGCCAGACGACTCAGGCCGGACGTATTCGCCTGCAAGCTCTCCAACTCTCGCACAACTTCCAGCATGGATGCGTGGCGCTGCTCCGGCAACTTGGCCACCATCCGTTGATAGAGCTCCTCCAACGCATACGGCACGTCGTCGCGGGCGGCGCACAGCGAGGGAATCGGCGCTTCGCGATGCTTGAGCATTCGCGACATGAGCGTATCGCCCTCGTAAATCTTCCGATCGTTAAGCAGAAACCATAGCGTGCAGCCCAAAGAATAAATGTCAGCCCGCGCGTCTACCGCATGCGTGCTGGCCGCCTGCTCGGGGCTCATGTAATCGACCGTGCCCATCACTTGCTCGGTGCCGGTGAGGTTGTCGACCGAGGCATCGTCGAGCCGGGCCAGTCCCATGTCGAGAATCTTGATCGTCCCTTTTTTATCCAACAGCAAGTTGGCCGGCTTGATGTCGCGATGGACGACCCCTTCGCCGTGCGCGTAGGCAAGCCCTCGAGCAGCCTGCAAGATGCATTGAATCGCCAGATCAACGGACAATCGGCCCTGTTGCTTGACGAGGCCCGACAGATCGACGCCCTCGACATACTGCATTACCAGGTAGTGAATGCCGCGGTCGTGTCGCGAGTCGAAGGCCGTGACAATGTTCGGATGTTCGAGCCGGGCCGCCGCCTTGACCTCGCGCTCGAATCGCTTGACCGCCGCTTCGTCCTTCATGGCCCGCGGCGACACGACTTTGAGCGCGACCACGCGATCCATGTGGCGGTGGCGAGCCTTGAACACGTCGCCCATTCCGCCGGCGCCCAACTTGTCAAGGATGACGTAGTCACCCAGCACCAAACCCTTACCCTTGCCGCCCAGAACTTGCTGGGCTTGGAACCTGGTCAATTGGTTCTGCTCGACGAGTTGGCGGAGCAGTTCTTCAGGCGTCTTGGGATGAGTCTTTGGGGGCAAGAAATCCTGAAGCTTGCCGGGCGCAACGATGCCCAGGTCGGTCAGTTGCTTGACAAGTTGCTCCAGTACAATGGCCATCGGCCAGCCCCCCATTGAGACTTGGCCATCTTAGCGACTGGCAATACCCAGGTAAACTCGCTTTTCGAGCGAAATCGCGGCGTCTTACAGATCCGATTTCGTCCACCGAACTTACGGAACGAGCTAACGCCCCGGATCAAAGCACTTCCAAAGTTCCTCGGCAAACAGCCGGTGCCCACGATCGTCGGGATGATTGATCGTATTGTGCAGCAGAGTCAGATAGGGGATGCCTTCGGCCGCCAGGTGCTGCCAGCGCGCGGCGGCGTCGGCGAGCGCCACGTTATGCTTGCCGGCGAACTCGCGCAGCGCGAGTACGTAGGGACGCCGTTCGGCTTCTCGCATCGCTTTGAAGCCCATCATCCGCCACATCGTAAAGTGCGGCGTGATGAGAATCACCTCGGCCCCGACGGGCTCCAACCTCGCGAGAATCTCGCCGTAAGTCTGCTCGACCATTGCCGGCGATAGGCCGGCGTCGTTGACGAACTCAATTGTCACCAGATCAGGCTTCGCTTTGAGCACCTGGTCGAATTGTGCCTTGCTCTCGCTGCCGCTACGACCTTGGTAGGGGTACTTGTCGGGGTGAAGCCACTGGCGGCTGTTCGACCCGCCCAGGCTGATGTTCCGCACGTCGATCTTGGACTGCGGAAAACGGGAACGCAGGCCGGCCGCAAACACGTCGACGTACCGCAGCGCCGGCTGCGAGGCGTTACCACCGGCAGTTACCGAATCGCCCCAGCAGACAATCGTCACCGGTTGGCCCGCTTTGAGTTTGGCCAGCGTTTTGGGAATCCGCCCGGGAGTGCTGCCGGTCACGGCTTGCGCGGCGGTTTCGCGGATCGGATAAATGCCGTCGTGCGTAACTTCGGTGGCGCGATAGCCGACGAACACATGCGCCACGGCGACGCAAGACGTTTCGGCTGCGGGCGGCACGGGCGAACTGATATGGGGCTGGCCCGGGACGAGCGAAGCCTTGCCGTCGGCCGAGACCTGGATGGTATCCATTCGCAACAGCGAATAGCGATAGCTGGCGAAGACCGTATCGTGGTCGGTGACGCGGCTGGTCGGTCCCAGGCCGACATGCCCCCAGTCGGCATCGACGAGGTAATCGGATGCTTCCTTGAGCACTTCGCCGCCAGGGCTGCGGCGAATCTCCAGCGAGCCGGCCACGAATGATCCGCAGGCGTTGACGTCGCGCGCATTGCAGGCTCGCAATCGCGTCCCTTTCGCCCATCCAACGGGCTTGTCCAGCGAGAGTTTGAGGGGTTCGTTGCTGACACTCAGAATCGGAGCGGCAGCAACCGCCAGCGTGCAGCGCTCGCGCACGGTCACCGGCTTGCCGCCGACGTCGTATGTGCCGGCCTCGACCACAACGCCGCTACCTTGCGGGGTGATTTCGCCGCCATGCAGGAGCGGGGCGGGGAGCAACAGGGCAACGAGGACGAGTGGAAGCGAGGTTCGTTTCATCAGGGCTAGTTCTTGGGGGGCGTTTCGAGTTTTCGCTCGGCTTCGATTCCCTCGAACGTGCCGAAGCCTTGGAACGTCTTCACGATCAAATCTTTGTCGGGGTGCTTCTCATAGCCTGCCAGGATGAACGGCCCATTGACCAGGATCGGAGTCTTTTGGCCGTCGTGCATGATGCTTCCCTCGGCCTTGATCTTATCGAGCATCTTGACCTGCGTTGCGTCGAACGGGTCGAACTGGTAGACCAGCACCGGCGTGCCATCAATGTCGGCCTCGGCGGCCCGCATGGCTCCCAACGGATCGGCCGCCGGCAGGATTTGTCCCACGGGCAGCCCGGCATTCTTCCATTGGCCCATCAGGTTTTCAACCGTGCGGTCCTCGCGTTTTTCGACGGTGTTGAATTCCTGCGCCACGACGAAAATGATCGCCACCAAGACCAATAGTCCCAACAACCAGGTGGCAACGCGAAAGAGCTTTTGTGTGTGCGTACGGTGATCGTTGGGCTGTGGCATGGGAATCGAGAACCCGGGAAGTGAAGAAATTCGAATGACAAATGTTCAAATTCTAGTCGTTGGAATTTGTTTCGTCATTCGAATTTTGGATTTCATTCGAGTTTCAAATTTCGTCATTCGAGTTGTTGCCGGTTTCCAGTTCCGATTGCCGATTAAGTTAGATCCGGCATCGGGCCTTCGCCGCAATAATCCGGGTTGCCGAAGCGCTTGATCTGGTGGCCCATGCCGTGTGCCAGCGACAGCAACAGCCGGTTGTGGGGCAGGTTCGGAAGCTTGACCGATCGGCCCATGCGGAAATCGAGCCCGCCGCCGACGAGCACAAACGGGGTGTTGTCGAGCGTGTGCGAGTTGCCCTTGCCCAACTCGTTGGTCCAGACGATGAGCGTGTTGTCGAGCAGGCTGCCGCCGCCGCCCGGTTCGGGCGTCTTGGCCAATTGGCTGGCGAGGTAGGCCAGTTGCTCGCAGAACCACTTGTTGATCTTGGTCAACTTCTCCTGGGCTTTCTCGTTCGAATCGGGTTCGTGCGATAGTTCGTGGTGCCCTTCCTCGACGCCCAGCCAGCGCATCTTGGCCCCGCCGACGGAATTGGTGTATTGCAGCGTCGCCACGCGGGCGAAGTCGGCGGCAAAGCTGTTGACCATCAGGTCGATTTGCAGCTTGCTGGCCCGTGGGATGTTGTCGTTTTCGTGCTTCACGCCCGGCTCGAGTTTCGGTACGGCGTGGCCTACGTCTTGCTTGGCCGCCGCCAGTTCTTGCTCCATCTCGCGCACGAACGTGGTGTGCTCTTCGAGTAGCCGGCGATCTTCCTTGCTGACGATCTTGCCCACTTTGGCCAGGTCGACTTGCACCTCGTCGAGCACGCTCTTGAGCGTTTCCTGATCCTTGAGCTTTCCGTACAGCTTGGCCAGCATTTGGTACGGATCGTCAATCGGCGCGATCGGCTTGTTCGGGCCGGAATAGACCATGCGGGTCCAGGTATCGGCCCGTTCGGGCACCAGCACACCGAATTCGAGCGAACCGAACCGCGTCCGCGTCTTGGCGTCGCGTTGCAGATAGTTCTTGATTTCCTGATCGATCGAAATGCCGCTCGACCAGCCGGCAGGCGTGTGCGATCCGCCCTGCACGTTGCCGGGAAACAGTTCGATGCCCGTCAGCAAACAGCCGATGCCGCGCATGTGGTTGTCGCCGTCGCCGCGCACTCTGTCGCAGATGCCGTTGAGAATCAGCGTTCGATTGCGCAAGGGCTCCAGCGGCTTGAGGATTTCCTTGAACGCGAACTTCTCGCCCTGCTCGTCGGGCCAGAAGGCCGACGGAATGACGCCGTTGGGGCTGAACATGATCACCAGCCGCTGCTTGCGCTGCTGCTGGTTGGCGAAGCCCAGGCTGGGCAGGTTGAGTACGAACGGCACGGTTGCCGCGCCCATCCCCAGCCGACGAATGAATTCACGCCGGTTCGTTGTAGAAGCCACGAATGATTCTCCTCAAAAGTTCGGCCACGATTGGCCTGCTTCCCGCAATATACGCACAGAAGAGGGTGGCGGCGAACGGCCCGCTTCGCCTCGGTTTATTTCCCTTTGCCTGCTGCTTGCTGCCCACGGCCCACGGCCGGCTCTGTTTTCGCCAGAGCCGTGGCCTGGTCCTTGTGCAACGCCGAATCGACCAGGCACTCGATCACCAATTGCCGGATGCTGTATTTGTGGTCGGAAAACGACTTTTCCAGTTTCGACAACGTTTCCGGGCCGTGCGCCGAATGGGCTGCTTGACCAGGTAATGAAACAGTTGCTCGACAAACGATTCGTGCGTCTCTTCGCAATCGGCGAGGTAGCGGGCCAGGTCGCGGACGTTGCGGAACTTGACCATCTCTCCCGTGCGGGTTTGATAGGCCCCCGTGGCGTCGATCGGTTTGCCCTGCTCCTTGTCGCGAAAGCGGCCCACAGCGTCGAAGTTCTCGAAGGCAAACCCCAGCGGATTGATCATCCGATGACAAGCCTGGCAGGCGTCGGACTTGGTTTGCATGGCCACGCGTTGCCGCGTGGTCAGATCGGGCTGCAGATCGGCCGGCACCGGCGCCACGGCAATCGGCGGCATCCGCAACGACCGGCCTAACACATTGCGGGCCACGAACACGCCGCGATGAATGGGCGAGCTGGAAGCCGTATAAGCGAAGCCAGCCATCAGGTAGGGATGCGTCAGCACGCCCGCCCGCCGGTCGGCATTCAAGGTCACCTTCTGAAACGGCGCATTGGCCGGCAAATTTTTTCCATAAAACTTCGCCAGTCGCCCGTTGAGATACAGCCAATCGGCCAGCAGCAACTGGCGGTAGTCCGAATCCGCACTATTGATCACGTCGTCCAGGAACAAATCGACCGACGTGTGCAGGTCGGAGACGATCTCCTCGTCAAACTCGGGAAACCGCTTGGCATCTTTGGCCAGGTCGGTGAAGTGGTCAATGCGCAGGTATTGCTCGAAGAATTCGTGCAGCTTGGCGGACGTTCGCAGGTCGCCCACCATCCGCTCGGCTTGCCGTCGCACTTCGTCGGGCTTCATCAACCGACCGGACGCGGCCGCTTGCCACAGTTTGTCATCGGGAAGCGAGTCCCACAGGCCCAACGACAGCCGCGATGCCACGTCGTACGCGTCGAGTCGAGCGACGTCGATGTCCTGATACAAAAAGCGCGGCGACAGCAGCGTGATCAGCACCACGCGTCGAACCGCGGCCTCGACGTGCGGCGCCTGTTTGAAGTGCCGCTCGACGAAAAACTGCTTTTGCTCGGCGTCGAGCGGCCGGCGAAATGCACGTTGGGCCCAGCGCTCGCAAAAATCCTGGATCCGTTTCGTTCGTTCGGGGCCGTCGTTCTCGACGCCCGACAATTCGTTCAGGTGGTCGACGACGTAATCGGCAATTTCCAAGGCCGCGTCGGTCGTGGCTTGTTCCCAGGCCTGCGAGATCGATGTTCCCCGTTCAAAGCCGGTGCTGCGGTCGTCCGGTGGGAACGGCGTGGTGACCACGCACACTTGCGGAAAACGCCCGGGTGAAAGACTGCGCGACGGAATCGTTTCGGCCGCGCGATCGGGCATCTGCCATCCCAGAGAGATCGATCCCCGCGTGTCCTTCGATTTTTTCGATTTCACAAACTCGATACGCACCGGGTAGACGCGGCCGGCCAGCAATCGAATTGACTCGCGACGCTCGACGTCCTTGCCCGATTGGACGGTCGCGTCAATGAGCGGCCGAGTGGGATCGTTGATCCACAGCCGGGCGGCGTTCTCGCTGCGTAGAATGAACTCGTACTCGCCCGTTTCTGGAGCAAGGACGCCACCTTCCCAGCGAATGGAGAATTCTTCGGGCTTGATCTTTTCGGCGATCGGGCTCGACTCTCCGAAGTTGAAATCGACGACCGGATCGATTCGCTCCAAGACGTGGTCTTTTTTGTTCCACAATTGGGTCGATGAATAGTAATTCGCCTGCAGGCCGCGTTCATCGGCCCAGCGACCGACGGAACGGAAGCTTCCCACCAGGTCGGCAACTGCATGGCGATATTGGCGCACCGTGAGGCGCGACAACTCGATCCGGGCCGGCCGAATGCGAGCCTGCGCGACGGGCGAATAGAAGTTGTCGTAGATATACGTGGCCACGCGTCGAGCATCGTCGCCCTGGCAAGTGCCCGGGTCGTCCTCGGGCATTGTCTTGCCGATCAACTGCGCCAATTCCGTCACCGAACGGTCGCCCACCAGCGGTTTGCCATATTCCTTCGCGACGCCTTCGCCCTGGGCACCATGACACCGGGCGCATTGCTGACGAAAGATCTGCTCGCCGGTCTGCTCGGCGGCCACGGCCGTCATGCTCGCAGCGAGCAGGGCGACGGCCCAGGCCAGGACGATGCTGATTCGAAGCAATGCGCGACTGCTGTCGAAGACGAACAGGGACACAGCAACTCCTCGGCTTTAGAAACCAGATCCAAATTCGCTGCGCTCGATCTTCTTCTCTGCGGTGCGCTTGAGGCGGGGTCGTGGGGGCAGGGTACTGCTGCCGGTTCTCCCCGCCAAACGACAGACCTCGTCTTTCGCCGGCGGGCGTGAGGCTAGCCTTCGCTAAGCCTCGATCGGACCCCTTGATTCTACCTTTTCTTTCATCATTTGTCACATGCGGCCAAGGAGCCTCGCAGCATCGACTTCTCAAGCGGCCTGGACGGTTTTCCACGTCTAAAGTACGGTGTTTGGCGCTGGCCACAGTGTTTTTCCGGGCTTTTGGCCAGGCATGGCCGAGCCTTCGAACTTTGGCGATTTGAGGCACTTCATGACCGTCCCATCGCATATTCCGTTCGATTTGGACATTCCAACGAGTTTCGGTCGACTGCGCGGCCGGATGCTACTGCCCAACCGGGAGATGCGACTGGCTGAACTGGCCTGGAATCTGATGAAGGTAGACGACCAGCTTGTTGGCATGGGTGTGGCCTGTGGAACGGGTTCGCATTCGGGCGGCTTGCAGATTTCATGCAGCAAAGGTTGCGGCGCCTGTTGTCGTCAGTTGGTGCCGCTGTCGCCGCCTGAAGTCTTTATGCTGGCCGACGTGGTGCTCCGATTCCCCGCTGCGCGGAGCGAAGCGGTCATCGTCGCGCTTCGCCCAGACCCGCCAGGCATTGCTCAAGGCGGGCATCGAGGCGGTGGCAGGCCCGGTCAAGGCCAGCGATTCGGCCATCGTGGATTTGTCGCTCAAGTACTTCGAACTGGGTTTGCCTTGCCCGTTCCTCGAAGACGAAGCGTGCTCGATTCACGCGGACCGTCCTTCGATCTGTCGCGAATACCTGGTGACGAGTCCGGCCGCGTTATGTGCCAATCTGCGCCAAAATCGCGTCGCGCGCGTGCCGGTACCGCTGCAATTGTCCGACTACTTGTCGCAGCTATCGGCGCTTCTCGTGGGGGGCGAACCAGTGACGGTGCCGTTGCCTGCGGCACTTGGCTGGGCGGATCAGCACTGGGACGAGGGGCAGCGGCGCTGGGATGCCAAATACCTGTTCGCCAGGCTGACGGAGCTGATTCAAGCTTCGCCATCCCCGGCGGGTTGAATTGCGCTCGTAGGGCCGCCTTGTTGCCGCTTGATGGTGATGCTCTCCGTTCAGTCAATTCGGCTTGCTCTTGGGCGCCGAAATATCGACCATCGGCTTGCCCCGTCTTTGGGCGAACAGCCACGGGAGCAGATCGGGTTCGTCGTGGGCTTTCGTCGGTGTGTCGCCATGTCCGGCGTTGGGGTACTCAGTAAAGATTGGATGCCCACCGGCCTTTTTCAGGGCTTCGACCATGTCGTGCCCTCGCGCTGCCGGCACGGTTTTGTCCTTCGCGCCATGAAAAACCCAGACCGGCACGCGTTTGGCGACTCCGATCGAGGCCGGATCTACGGCGCCACTGATCACCACGGCCGCCGCAAATAGTTTGGGTGCGCGCACCAACAGATCCCACGTTCCGCAGCCGCCGTTCGAGTAGCCCATGACATAGATTCGATCGGGATCGATGGGAAACTGTTTCATCAATGCCTGAATCGACAGACCGGCGAGCAGGATTGAATCCTGGGGCCGTTCGCGAAATGGCGTGGTAACGTCGAAATCGGGTTCCGAGACCCAGACTCCGGCGCCTGCGGCACGAGCACGAAGCAGGGAAACCGCTCGCGCACTTTTTCCTTCAAGAACAACGATGCGCCGCTGCTTTTAGTTTTGACGGGCTTCTCATTGTCCGTGCCGCGTTCGCCAAAGCCGTGCAACAGCAGAACCAGCGGATAGTGTTTGCTTTTGTCGTAATGGTCGGGCTTCAGCAGTCGGTACGGCTGCGTCTTGTCGGCTGAGCCCTTGAACACGTGGGCTTCATATTCCGCGGCGCTGAGCGAATAAGTCAGCACGAGCATCGGCAGAATGCTCCACGCAAATGAAGGCATGTACATTCGGGCCTCGAAGGAGAAATGGCAGATCGAATTCTGAGTGTGCTGCATTGTCGCGCGCCCGGCGCCAGGTTTCCAGTCGCGGATCCGCGCATGAGAATGCGGGGCCCAGAACCGCTGCCTGCCCACTGCCCTCTGCCTACGGCCTACTTTTTCGCCCGCCACCAGAGCCAGGCGCCCGTGTAGACCTGGACGATAACCATCAGGCTGGCGGCGCCGGCCAATAGCCGCGTCGGCCAACCGAACACGTCGCCTGTGTGCGCGGAGCGATGTTGAAACCACAGCCAGGTGCCTAGCGGCACGTCGCGCGTGCTGATCTTCCACACCGCCTGGCCACTATAGGGATCGACGAACACCCGACTGCGTCCGGCCGGAGTGCGGTCTTCCGGAAACTTCAACGCGACCACGCAAACCGCCTCGGGCTTGAGCGGCAGTGAAACAAACGACACGCTGGCCCCAGGCAAAATCTGCTGGGCCGTTTCAATGATGCGGTCAATGGCCAGCAGTGGTGCGCCAGACGGCGCTGTGACTTTGAGCCGGGGTTCTTCCAGCGGCCGCGAACGCGTCAGCCAGTCGACCGCTGGCCGGGCGACGTCTTCGAACGTCATCATGGCTCCCGTGACACCCAATATCAGCCAGAAAGCCAGGCCGTACAGTCCCAGCGCGCTGTGAGACTCGTAGTGTAACCGCTGCGACGGGCTGCGCCACGTGAAACGCAGTAACTTGGATCGCCACCATAGCACCAGGCCGCTGGCGGCCAGAATGATTAGCGCGCTAGCGCACTGCTGCCCATCACCAGGCTGCCACGTTGGCCGAGCCAAAGGTTGGTATGAAATTGGTGGATCTTCACCGTCAGGATTTCTTGGCGGCGGCGAGTTCCCAGAATGGTTCCGTCGTAGGGATCGACATGAACCAGCAGCCCCGAGGTGAGCGTAATCATCGCCGCCCGATCATCGCGGGCAGGCAACTGCAAGGCGGCAACGCGGTCACGCGGATACGCCCCGCGCACCCGGTCGATCACGTCCTGCCAGGCCAATCGCTCGCCGCGTGGGTTGACATTCCAAAGCCGCGGATTCAGCAGCCGATCCAACTCATTCTCGAACGTCATCACTGCGCCGGTCAGTCCCAAGATGATCAGCGGCAGCGCAGCCGCCAGGGCTAGCCAGCGGTGCAGTCGGAGCCAGATAGCACGAACGGTCATCGGTCGTTTTACCCTGTGCGTGTGACAGCGGCCGCTCAGGCGGCGCCGGGGTGCGGCCGTGCTATCATACCCGGTCGGTTGCAGCCGTGCAGTTCTGGCTCGCTATCGAAAAAGTAACCCAACCGGCTCGCAGTTGCCCTGGCTGCAAAAATCGGTTCCTAGTAAAAGATGCGCCGAGGCGAGCGGCCTGTTTGCGTCGCTCAGTACCGGCCAACGAGATAACGTCGAACTACGGAAGGAGTCCGATCAATGAGGGGAGCCTGGAAGCCTTTGTTTTTGGCCGCGATCGCGGCACTTGTGGGGTTCGGCGGCGTTTTGCCGGCCAACTCGATGGCGGCTGAAGAACGCCCGCTGGTCTTGCTGCGCACGACCAAAGGGGATGTGGTCATTGAATTGTTCGAAGACCAGGCTCCCAACACCGTTGCGAACTTCGTCTACCTGGTCGAAAAGGGATTCTACAACGGACTGAAGTTCCACCGCGTGCTCGACGGCTTCATGGCTCAGGGCGGTTGCCCGAAGGGTGACGGCACCGGCGGCCCGGGTTACTCGATTGCCTGCGAATGCTATCGGCCTGACTTCGTGCATCACCAACGCGGCTCGCTGAGCATGGCCCATGCCGGCCGCGATTCCGGCGGATCGCAATTCTTCCTGACCTTCAAGGCCACGAGCTTCCTGGACGGCAAGCACACGGTGTTTGGCCAGGTGGTGCAGGGCATGGACGTCGTCGACAAGTTCCAGCGGATGGACCCGGAAAAGCCAAACCCCTACGTGCAGTGCGATAAGATCGTCGAGGCACGCGTGCTGCGCAAGCGCAATCACCCCTACGTGCCGGTGGTCGCATCCCAAGAGCGGTATTCGAAGTAAATGACGAATGCCAAACAACGAATGTCGAAAAAAGCCCGAATGACGAACGCCTAGGATTCGTCATTCAGGCTTCGTCATTCTTTCGTCATTCGGATTTCGAAATTCGTCATTTCCCATCGCTCTGTTTCTTTTCGACAATCCAGATGTTGCGGTACACGACCGGGTTGCCGTGGTCTTGCAGATAGAGCGGCCCAGGCTCAGGGCTTTCTGGCAGGGGCGCAGCACGGGTCGGTTGCGGCACGCGCACCAGCTTCTGCACCACTTCGCCGTTGTGACGCACCGTGAGCAGGGCGTCCTGGGTCTTCTTCCCCGCGGCGTCGTACCGGGCGGCCGTGAATTCAATGTCGTACGTCTGCCATACCAGCGGCGGATAGCACATGTTCACGTCCGGGGCGCGCACCGTGTAGATGCCGCCGCATTCGTTGTTCTTTCCTTCCAGACCAAACGAATCCAAAACCTGCACCTCGTACCGGCCTTGCAGATAGCAGCCGCTGTTGCCGCGGGCCTGGCCACGGGCCTCGGGCATGTAGGGGGTGCGAAACTCCAGGTGCAGCGTGCAATCGCCAAACTTCTGCTTGCTCGTCGCGCCAGCCTTGAGCAGTCCGTCTTCAGTCAACCGTCCGCCCGCGAAAGCATCGGCCGATTTGCCGTCGAACAGCACCACGGCCCCGGCAGGCGGCTCGCGACCCTCGGTCGGACTGCGGCGTTCGATCTTCTTGAGCCGGCCCACCTCGTCCCCGTCGGGATCGCGTAAGAACATCTCGCCGTCTTTGACGTTGCCCGAACCCAGCAGGTGTTTGAACACGGCCACGCCGTCTTCCATTTCCCCTTCGCCTTCGTAGCGAACCTGGCGATCCCAACCGGCGCCGGGCAGGCCGCCCAGGTAGCTGGTGCCGCGGAACTTGCCGCCTCCCAGCGCCACGACCTGAGTGCCCAGGGCAAACTTGCCATTGCCGACCTGGATGTCGCCCAAGTATTCGCCTTGAATTGCGAAGTCGGCATCGGCCGCGAGTGGATCGGTGTAAACCTTCGGCGCTGCCGGCTTGTCATCCGCGCACGCCGACGTCAGCAACAAAGCGATTGCAAGTCCGCCAAAACCGAGAACAGACCGCAGTAAACCTGACATGGAGACCTCTATGTGAGCGTGAAGAATGGCAATGATTAACTTTCGAGCTGTTTTCAATTGGGTTTGTCGCTGCCAGCCTGGACGACGCCAGGATAATCTCGCCACAGCCAGCGGAGCGAATCGGGCAGAATGGCGCCGCCTTGCTTGCCGTTGTGGCCGCCGTCGCCGTAGACGAACTTGTAGTCGTACTTGGCAAATGCGAGCGACGAGGCCATTTCCTGATTCGCCAGCGGCCAGTTGCCGTGCTCGTTGTTCAGGTCGTTCGAGCCGTCCTGCAAAAAGATGCGGATCGGCTTGTGTTCGGTCTTGCGGATCAGGGCCTGGTAGTTGTGACCGCCGCGGATGTTGGTGAAGCTGCCGACGTGGGTCAGAACCTTCGAAAACGCATCGGGCCGCTCCCAGGCCACGGTGAAGGCACAGATTCCGCCCGAGCTGATGCCGCAGATCGCCCGCCCGGCGGCGTCCTGCACCAGGTTGTACGACTTGCCGACCTCGGGCAGGATTTCCTCGAGCAGGAAGCGGGCATACTGATCGCTGAGCGTGTCGTACTCGAAGCTGCGGTTTGAACGGGGCTTGGCCTTCGGATCGGACGCGGGAAACACGCCCGGGTTGATGAAGATGCCAATCGTGACCGGCATCTCGCCCTGGTGGATCAGATTGTCGAATACGATCGGCACGCGGAACTGGCCCTCTTTGTTGACGTAATTCCTGCCGTCCTGAAACACCATCACGCAGGCCGGTTGGTCCTTCTTGTATTGGGCCGGCTCATAAATCCAGTAATCGCGTTCGGTCCCGTCGAAGATTTTGCTTCGCCAATGGTGCTGCGTAACATCTCCCGAGGGAACTTTGATTTGGCTTTGCGAATCTGGGCCGAGTTGATAATCGTCCGTGGCAAAGGCTGGGCTTATGATCAGCAGCAAGGCCAGCGCCGTCAAAATACGAATCATTTCCAAAACTCCTTGGCGATGAAGTACAGAATTACTGAGCGTCTGCGGCGAGCAAATTCTCGCCAATCTTCACCCCGGCGGTCGTGGCGGCGGAAATCTCGGCCCCCAGTGTGTTGACGGCCAGGTAATTGCCTGTCCCCTGCCCTATAAAGCGGACGGCCGCCTGCGTCTTCTTTTCGCTCCGCGTTTCCAGGATCGAACAACCGGTGATCGACACCAGGCTCGAATCGGAGACTTGAATTCCATAGGGCTGGGCATCGAGCACCTGGCAGCCGCTGACGATCACGCGGCGGCATCGCGCGATCTCCACCAGCGCCTCGCGCTCGATCGGTTTCGCGTCGGTGGCGGTGTGCTGGCCGGTTTGGCAATCGTGGATGATCGAGTCGCTCAGCGTGCAGTCGTGGCTGTCGGCCAGGCGGACGCCGGTGCAAAGTTCGCGCGGCTCGTAGTCGGGATTGTGATCGAAGCTGTTGCCGGTGGCGATGATGTTGCGCGAGCCTTCGATGTGCAGGTTGCGCTGGTGGCCGCTATAGAGCACATTGCCCGAGAGCACCACGCCGCGGCAGGCCACGAGGTGGACGTTCGTTTCCTGGCTGCCGATCAGGTTGCCGCTGATGGCGAACATGCCGGCCTTGTGGTTTCGCTCGGCATTGAAGCCGACCATGCGAATATTGGCGCCGCCGGGGCTGTACTTGGCCTGGATGGTGTTGCTGGCGATGGTCCCTTCGCGGACCGAGCTGCCTTCGGCCGTGGCATCGATCCAGATGTCGGCCGACGGCTCGCCCGACAGGTCATAGTTGTATTCAATATCGTTGCCGGTGATCTGCAAGTTGCGAATCTCCGAGCCGGCAATCTTGATGCCCGCTCGCTTGCAATAGCTGATGTGCGAGCCGGTGATAATCGCCTGGTGCAGGTTGACCTGGTCGAGAAACACGCCCACACCGCGGTTGTTGTAAATGTGGCAGTGCGAGATCAGCAAATTGCGGCAGCGCCGGCGGACGTGGATGCCATGCAAAAGCTCGCGCAACAAAAGGCCCTCGAACGTGGCTTGCATCGTGCCATCGATCTCAAAGCCTTCGGCCTCGGCATGCGCGCCCTTCGATTTCCAGGTTCAAGCAGGTCGGCATTCGCTCGCCGGGCCCACACGCCGCGGGCAAATGATTTCGGTTCGGCATTCTTGTCGTGGGTGCCGACAATCTGGAAAGCGGGGCCCGCGCCGGCCATGATGATCTTGGCCGTGCCGCCGCTGCCCTCGATCGCCAGGCGTCCGGTCTTGGCCAGATCGATGCGGACCGTCCGAGTAACGCGATAATCGCCGGGCGGAAAGTGGACCAGCCCTTCGCCATCCTGGAGGCAATGTTCGATGGCCGGAGTATCGTCGACCTGGCCGTCGCCTTTGGCGCCGAAATCACGTACATCGCTCACGGTAGCGGCCTCAAATGAATTTAGGGTGGGATGGGGTCTGGCAGGAAGCTGCACTTTGCCAGCGGCCGCGCCGGGTGTCAATTAAAAAGCACATTGTTACGGCCGGGACTGAAGAAAAACCACCCATAATTAGCTTGTCCGAATGGCACCCTGTTAGAATCGCCGTCTGGATCGATTCAACGCGTCTCGGTCGAGGGAAAAGCAATGTTCTTGCCTGGTCTGTTGTTGGCTCTCGCATCGACCTGCGGCGGGAACGGCGAACCCGGCGCGGTGCCGCTCGCAAAACCCGCCGAAGAAGCTGCGGCGGAGCCGCCTTCGTATTTCACGGGCGCCGATCCGAAGAAGTGGCCGGACCCGATCGGGAAAGATGGGTATTGGCCGACGCCATCCGCGGACCCGTCCCAAGATGCGGCCGACCATGGCCCCTATGACTCAATCCTGCAGAAACTCGAATCGGAACAAGCGAAGCAAACGTTGAGCGTCCTGAAGTCTTGTCTCATCGCTTTGTCTTGGGCGATTGGGATCGCCATGCTGGTCGCCGGCTTGTCGCCGTCCCGGTCCGGCCCGCGCGGTTGGTGGATGTGCCTGGCGATTGTTCCGCTGACGTTGCTTTCATTCTGCGCGTACGGTTTTGCCATCGGCTGGGGAAACTGGTTCAACGCACCGGTGCCGCCCGGTTGCTACAGTTCGCTCGGTCCCGGTATGTCCGTGCTCAACGAAGGGATTGGACTGGGCGGTAATCCGGCCACCAGCGAGTTCAAGTATGGATTGATTGGGACGACGGGCTTCTTCGTCCATGGTTTCGAGAACAGCGCCGTGCTGCACACATTCTGCTTGATGTGGGCCATGTTCTGCATCGCTGCTACGCTGTCGACCGCCGCCCTGGCAGGGCGGTGGAGTTGGAAGAGCCTGTGTATGTTCGGGACGTGGGTTGCTTTGCCGTATGGCCTGCTGGCCAATTGGATGTGGGGCGGCGGATGGCTGGCTCAGGCCGGCAAGAACTGGGGCCTGGGGCCTGGGGCATGGGGTCGCCGACTTCGCCGGTTCCGGACTCACCTATGGCTTAGGGGGAATCATCGCGCTGGCCGGATGCCTGGTCCTTGGGCCCCGTCCGAGCAAATCTACTGAGGGCGAGCCGCAAAGCTCGCTGGTACCGATTTTTCAATCGGCGATCCTGGGACTGCTCATCTTGCTGGCCCCCAATCTGGATGCCAATTTCGAGGGCGGCGGCCCCTTCGGTGCGGTCGCCATGAATTCGAATCTTGCCAAGGCGACGGCTGCCAGCGTCGTCGCACTGGCCCTGTGGCTTCGTCGCCGAAAGCTTGATTTGGTGATGATTGGCTGCGGCGGACTGTCTGGCTTGGCAGCCATCAGCGGTCCCTGTGGATTCGTCAACGCCGCGGCGGCGGCTGTGATCGGCGGCGTGGCGGGCATCCTCTTCATGGCCAGCGCGTCATTCCTGGAACGTCGCGGCATCGACGACGTCATTCGTGTCGTTTCAGCATTTGGCGCCGGCGGACTGTGGGGGATGATTGCCGTGGGGTTGTTCGCAAACGGCAAGTACGGGCATGGTTGGAACGGAGTCGTCCGCGACAATTACGTCACCCAGTCGGGCATGGATGGCGTGCGGGGGCTGTTTTATGGAGATGCTTCGCAATTTGCGATGCAATTACTCGCCGTATGCATTCTGCTGACGGTCGGATTCGGCCTGTCTTTCTCAATGTTTAAATTGAGCAACTGGATTGCGCCGGCGCGATTGCCGGCCTCGGCCGCCCACGCTGCTCAAAGCGACGCCTAATCTCGCCGGGGCCTCTCCGGCCGACATCGTGCGCCAGTCTACGAGGCCCTGTGAGACTCGTAGGGTGGGCCACGTATTATCGGGCCGAAAGGGCGTATGCGGCCAAGCAGCCCAAATCCCGGCCATGCGGTTCAATCGGTTCTTCGGCCCACCATGGCGCCAGCTTGCACGATGGTGGGCCGATCTGAGCGCGAGGTAGAACGCTTCGCTGGAACTCCGCGATTGGTTGAGTCTCTGCCGCCTTGCTCGCGCGTGGCCCACCCTACCGTTTGTGCCTCGCGTCCGCTCTTGTTGCGCGGCCGCAAGGGAGCAAATAAAAAACTCTTGAACGATGCGGCCACCGACTCGGTACACTAGCAACGCGTCGGTTCCGTCCCCCAGCACTTTTTTTAGACATCCGCATGAAGCACGGTGTCCCTTGGCGATTGCTGCTCATGCTCTTCGTCACGGCGGTGGCAGTGCCGGTGCTGGTTTTCTATCCGCTGTTGGCCGGGCACCTCGTTCAGTTCATCGAGTGGCTGCGCGGCATGGGTGCGTGGGGCTACGTGCTGGTCATCGCCGTTTACGTCACGGCGGCCGCCCTGCTTCTCCCTTCGTGGCCCCTCACGTGGACGGCCGGGTTCATCTTCGGCGTTGTGCCAGGCACGATCGTGGCTTCGCTCGGCGGCACCTTGGGGGCGGTCAGCGGCTTTCTCTGTGGGCGCTACCTGGCTCGAGATTGGGTTCAGAAACTTCGCACCCGCTGGCCGCTGCTGCAGGCTTTGGAGACGGCGGTCGAAGAAAACGGCTTCAAGATCGTCGTGCTCAGCCGACTGTCACCGGCGTTCCCCTACAATGTCATCAACTACGCCTACGGCACGACGCGGCTGCCGCTGCGTACTTATGTCCTGAGCACGTGGTTGGGAATGCTTCCCGTCACGGCCTTGCATGTCTTCCTCGGAGCCTCGATCAAGAACGTTGACGATCTGGTCCGCGGCCAGTACGAAGGCGGCCCGGCCGCCAGGGCCCTGCTCGGCTTGGGGATCGTGGCCACGCTCGCCGCCACGATCGTAATTACTCGCGCTGCTCGCCGGGCCCTGCATGCCGCACTTCCCAACGCAAAATACGCGCTGCGCCGATTTTTCTGGAACTTTTCCAGGTGTACCCACGTCGAACGGCCCGGGCTTGATGCGCTGCGCGATCAAAGTCCCGGCCGGTTATCTCGTCGAGAAGGTCAGCGGCGACAACGTACGTGGCTGGTCGCCGTCCGATCAGCAGCGGCCCGGTCGGTTGGAGATTGAATTCTTACGCCCGGCAGTCGGCACGGAAGCGATCACGGTTCAATTGTCCGATCGCTCGCGGTTTGGCGAGCAACCTTGAACATCGAGACTGCAGACCTGGCCAATTGCGAAGTCGTCTTGCTCCAGCAGACGCGTGCCTGACTCAGCGACTCGCAAAGTCGACTGGCACGGTTGGCCTTGGCCTATCGCGAACCGAACTACCAGGGCACGTTACGGCTGTCGCTACGACCTCCGCGCGTGCAGGGAACGACGCTGACCAATATGCGACTATCGGACCGCTCGATCGAAGAGACCATCTTAATCGACCTGGTAATCCGCGAGGCGGGCATTCGTGAGGTGGTCTTTCTGCTGCCGGCCGAGCTCAGCGACGCTCAAATCAGTGCTCCGCAACTTCGTCAGAAAACGATCGAACCGCTAGCCGGACAGGCTGGCCGGGAGCAAGTACGGGTACGGCTCGAATTGCAAGACGCGGTCATGGACGATTTGCGCGTGCTGATCGAGCATGACACGCTCTACACCCTCGCAGCGCACGAGGCTCCGATTCCGATGTTGGAAACTGGCCAGACACTCGAGCGCTACGTGGCCCTGGAAACCTCAGCCCGCGACGAAGTGGTGGTGGAAACGGGCATCGAATTTCGTCGATCGCCTGGGCGACAACTTTAAGAATAGCGAGATGGCGCCGCGGAATACGGCCCAGGCAGGCCAGTTCGACGCTCGGTGGTTCGCCCAGGACCAGCTGTCGGCCTCGGAGCAGCTCGTCGATCGAGCCGACAAATCGTTGCAGGCGGCGGCCAGCTTGCGGGGCAAGATGCCCGGTTTGGAACGCAATCGAAATTCGGATCCTCCAGTAGCACAGCAGGCGGCTCCAGCGTTTGGCATGACAGCGACTGCGGATTCGGTGCAGGCGGCTGCTCCGGGTAGCGATGCGGTGCTCCGAAATGCCGATTCTTTGAAACGAAGCCGAACGACAAAGCAGAGCAAGCGAAGCGGGGCGAAGGCCGCGGGCTGGCTAGCCTGATGGTCGAGATACCGCGCCGCGGAACGGCTTACCGCTTCACCACGCTGCGCGGCGACATCGAGATCACCGCTCGGAGCGTGCCAGCGGCGCTGGAGGAAAGCATCAGTCGGTTAGCCATCGTAATTGGCATCGTGGCGATCGCCGGTTGGTTGTTCAGGCTTATGGCCCCGCGGCAGCGACGGCAATCGTAGATTGGGCAGCCGAGTGCGATGATCTTCAAACCAAAGAGCACCAGATTTATCACTCTGGGCAAACTCATCTCCTCCGTTCTCTGCTAGCGCCGGCTGCTAGCCGCCGGTCTTGTGCGCTAAAATCGGCAAAATCGAAAAAAAGCTTCCCGTCCGCATAATCGCCAACCGAAACCTATAGACGGGAATCCGGGGAGAGCAAAGTTGCGCCGGAGAGACCGCCCACGGAGAGCACCGGTCCAAGGGGCAAGCTGCCCGCGGTCTGGTTCTGCGCTGGGCGAATGGTGGTGCTTGGTTCACTTATCAAAACACTCATCCCAACCATACGAGAACAGACTCGTAAGGCGTGGGAGTTGGAAGAGCGTCAAAGCGGAAACAACACGCCGCCTGATGCAGTCTTCATAGCGGTCCACGAAGCGTTCGTTCCATTGCTAGGAGGGGGAATTATGCGACGATTCATTCGGGCTTTGGCGATTGCCGGTGCCATGCTGGCGCCGGCCTGGGCGTCGGCAGACGACCAGCAGATCGCCCAGCAAATCGCCGGTTCGCTGCGTTCCAGCGGACAACTGGTCGACTACAGCATCGGAGTGAAATACGAGAACGGCACGGCCTGGTTGCTGGGCCGCGTGGCCAGCGAGGAGCAACGCGACCGGGCGATTGCCATGGCACGTAAGCTGCCGTCGGTGACCGACGTCGTCAGCAAACTTGAAATCAAGAGCTCGCGAGCCACGGCCAGCACAGGGGCCTCGGCGGTGCAATTTGCCGGCGCCGGCAACTCGTCGAACGGCTCGCCGAACTCCAGCGCCAAGGTCGTCTTCCCTGAGAACTCGATGTCGCGACAAGGCGGCCAGCAGGGCGAGATCAGCCAGACCGCAGCCGAAGGAACGCCCCAAGCTGGCAGCCCCTCGGGCGCTACGGCCACGACCAGGAAGACTGCTTCGAGTGCCGGGGCCATGCCGAGACGGCCGGCCCAGGTTAAGCAGCTTGCAGACACCGATCCGGGCGATCCGCTGGCGCAAACTGCTCCCCCGCGATTCTCGTCCGCCACTTCGCGTTTGTTCTCCGCCGAGCCCTTGGGCGTTGTCGCCAACAAGGGGCAGGCCGCGCAGGCCGGCGGTCCGCAAAACGGATCGCCCGCCGCCGACCCGCGGAGAATGGCAATGCGAGGCAACTCGCAAGTTGCTCAGGCGCAAGCCATGCAGGCAATCGAAGGCGAAGGCATGCAGATGAACATGCCGCAAGGCATGCCAATGAACATGCAGCAGGGCGGCCCGCAGTATCGCATGGCCTCGAATGGCGGAGCGTTCCAAGCTCAACCGGTGCAAGCACCGCCGGGAGTGTCGCCAGCCGGATATCACTATCCGCGCGGCGTGCCGAACTACGGCGGTCCGATGCCGTCGGGCCCGTCGATGGCCGGCTGCCAGGGTGGTGCTTGCAATGGCCCTGCCATGGAGCAGCCGAACATGCCGGGCTATGCCTGGCCTAGCTATGCAGCCTACCCGAACTATGGAGCCGTCACCTATCCGCGGCAGTACTCACCGACCGCCTGGCCGTACATCGGTCCGTTCTATCCCTACCCGCAAGTTCCGCTCGGTTGGCGGAAGGTTGCTTTGGAATGGGACGATGGTTGGTGGTGGCTCGACTTCTATGACACGCATCACCATCACTAAAGCAGTAATCCGCGGGGAACACGCGAGCATGCAGTGATGGAACGGCTCTGCTTGCTCGCCCCCCCCGGCGGAGGCCGAAGCTTCGTGACGACCGCGACCTCCGCCGACTTCGAGTCGGCGGAGGTCTTTTTTTCGGAAAAATCGGCCTGCGCGGAAAAATCCGCAAGATCTACCTAATCTGCGCCGATATGTAGGGCTAGTTCCAGCGCAAGCTCGTTGCGGCGGGTCCGGCCTGCCCAAATCGCAGACCTGGATGCTGTCGCCTCCAGCCGATCGAACACACAAGGGATCGCCATGAATACCAGAACAATGTCCACCGCGGCCATGCTACTGCTGGCGACGGGCTTGCTCTCTTGCTCCGGCTGTTCGTTTCCGCTCAATACCGTGGGGGCCCATCCGGCCATCACGTTTCCCGTGCCGATCCCGGTCAGTCCGTATTTTCAGAAGCGGTTGGAAGATCGGCAGTGGAACAAAGAACGCTACGAGCGCGTGCCGATCCTGGGCCCGATCACCTCGGGCGGTGCCCGCGGTGGCCCTCGATCCGCCCACTCCGGACGAAGTCATGCGGGCCTTGGAAAAGGCTCAACCGTTGCAGGGCGGCGTGCCGTTCCTGTTTCAGCGGCAGCGCAACAATGTGCGGATGATTATCGAACCGATTTCCGACTACGTCGATCCGCCGCGCGTGTATCCGCTGATCGGACCGGCCCAACTGCACCACGCCCATTACAAATGCACCATCTTCTATACGCAGGTCACACGCGTCGGCTGGCCGCTGCCGCACACCAACGTGGATGAAGATTCTCGCGAAGTCATCTATATCGACCACAACCACTTCCATACGGTTGGTGCCGATCCCGACAACAGTGCTACGGCCGGGCTGTAAAGCCACGGTGGCCGTGTGGTCGGAACGCGAAACGAATGGCTGGCGACTTTCTCACGTGCAAGCGTGAGGAGGTTGGCTGGAGTGTGATGGGGGGAGCGACTTTTTCAGCGAAGCACGTCGCAGCATTCGCCGCCGCGGCGGTCTGAATCGCCGCTATTTCGGGCTTGGCACCTCGGCGAGGCCGCAGCTACGATGTCCGCGAATTTCCCCCGTCCCCTAGGCGTAGGTCGATTGCAATGCTCCCGATCCATCGCTGTTTCGTCCCCGTGATTGCACTGGTGCTGCTGCTGGCTTCTGGCCAGGCAGCTGCGCACCGACGACGCAGTCGACCAATACGCCGTGGCTGCCGGGCACTATGGCCATGGCCGCTGGGAGATGGCCCTCAGCGAGTTTCGCGCGCTAGTGCGAGATTTTCCGGATCATCCCAAGATCAACCAGGCCCGGTTCTACATCGGCGAGTCGCTCGTGCAACTGCGCCGCTTCGACGAGGCCAGCAAGCAGTTCTTCGCATTGCTGGATCAATCGCCCGGCGAGCCGCTGGCGCGAAAGCGCTGTTCCGCGCCGGCGAAGCCAGCTATTTCGCCGGCAAATTGGACCCAGCCCGCACGGCCTTGAACCAGTTCGTCGAGCGCTTTCCGAGCGACAAGCTCAACGCCTACGTGCTGGCCTATCTGGCTGACATGGCGTTGGAAAAGAACGATCTGGCAGCAGCCCAGAAACTCTACGAGCGCAGCCTGCACGACTATCCTGACGGCCCACTCGCCGACGACTGCCGCTTTGGGCTGGCGCGGGCGATGGAAGATCAGGGCCATCGGGCCGAAGCCCGCAAGCAGTATCAGGCACTGGCCGAAAAGGCCGGCAGCGCCTGGGCCGACCAGGCACGGTATCGGCTGGGCCGCGACGAGTACGCCGCCGGTGAATTTCAGAAAGCCATTGAAACCTGGAGCACGTTCGACCAGCAATTGTCTGCCAGTTCGTTGCGGCCGCAGGCGCGGTTGGGGCGGGCGCAGGCCATGTTCCAACTACAGCGGTACGACGAAGCGCAGGCCTTGCTGGGCGAACTGGCCGACAAAAGTCCGCTCGGCGTCGAAGCCCGTTACTGGCTGGGGCTGACGCTCAAAGCGCACGAACAATGGCCGGCGGCAGCCGAAGCGCTATTGCTAGCATCGGCCGACGGCCCGGATCATTCCTTGGCTCCGGCCATTGCCTTCCATGCCGGCGACGCGCTATTGAGATCGGGCAAGCCGGCCGAGGCGCTGGTGCAGTTCAACCGCTTGCTCGAGCACTGGCCCAACGACGAATTGGCCGACGATGCGCTGGTGGGCAAGCTCCGCGTCGCCTTGACCACCAACGACGGGGCAAGCGTCGATGCGACCGTGACATTGCTCACCAAACAATTTCCCAAGAGCGAATTGCTTCCCGACGCGCGGCGCATTCAGGCCCGCTCGCTATTGGTGCGGGAGAAGTTCGCCCCTGCGGCGGCGATTCTCGAACCGCTGGTCAAGGAGGCTCCGACGCCCCCCACGGCCGCGGCTCTCGACGACCGGTACCTGCTGGCGCTGGCCTACCAGGGCCTGGGCCGGGCCGAAGACGTGCTGCGAACCCTCGAACCCGTGAGCGCCACCAGCGATCCGCGGCTGAAGGCCGACGCCGTGCGACTGGAAGCCGCGGCCAAGTTGGCATTGAAGAAATATCCCGAGGCCATTGCCACGCTAAACAGCTATTTGGAATCAAAACCGACGGGCGATGCCGCTGCGCAAGCCCGGGCCGAGTTGGTGATTTGCTATGCGCATACCCGGCAATTCGGCGAAGCGCGCACTGCCTTCGAGGCCTTCGTCCACGACTCGCCTTCGCCCAAGCTGACCTCTTCAATTACTGTCTTGCTGGCGGAAGCAGCGCTGGAAGCCGGCCAGTTTGAGTGGTCGACCGAGTTGTTCACGCGGCTGCTCAAAGAGGCGACTTCGCCGCGCGAATCGGCCAAAGCGCTGTCGGGGCTCGGCTGGAGTCAGTTCAAATCCGATAAGCGATCCGAAGCTCTGGAATCGTTCAATCAGCTTGTCGAAAAATATCCCCAAGACGAGGCCGCGCCCGATGCGGCACTGGTGCGCGGCCAGATTCTCGAGCGAGACCAGAAACCTCAGCCGGCGCTCGACGCTTACCTGCAACTCATCGATCACTATCCGACCAACGCGCTCGTGCCGCAGGCCTTGGCCGCGGCCGCGCATCTGCAAGAGCAGCAGAAGAATTTCCAGCAGGCCGAAAAACTCTACGGCCGACTGGCCAAGGATTTTCCGCAACTTTCGGACCGTGACACGGTCATTTACAACCGGGCCTGGGTGCTGCGCGAATTGGGACGCACGGCCGAGTCCGATCAGCAGTTCGAAGAGTTGCACGCGAAATATCCCAAGAGTCGGTACTGGCCCGACGCGGCCTACCGCCTGGCCGAAAGTGCCATGCAGAAGCCCGACCATGCGCGGGCCAAGAAGCTGCTGACCGAATTGATCGAGTCCAAGCCGAGCGAACCGATGCTCGTGCATGCCCTGTATCTATCGGGACAACTGGCAATTGCTGACGAGAAGTGGGCTGAATCGCTGCCCCCTCTGTCGCGGCTGGTGCAAGATTATCCTGAGAGCCCGCTGCGCTTGCTGGCTGATTTCTGGATTGCTGAAGCCAATTATCGTCTGGGGAACTACAGCGAAGCCGGCAAGCAGTTCACGGCCCTCGCGCCGCGGCTGCCCGAGAAGCGCGAGGCCTGGATGGCCATGGTGCCGCTGCGTCAGGCTCAAATTCTCGTGCATCAAAAGCTATGGGACGAAGCCCAGGAACTGGCCCAGCCTATTGCCGCCAACTTCCCCGAATTCGAACAGCAGTATGAAGTCGACTACGTGCTCGGCCGCTGCCTGGCCGCGGAAGGTGATTTCGATAAGGCTCGCGAGGCTTACGGCCGCGTCATTCGCTCGCAGTTGGGCGGCAAGACCGAGACGGCGGCCATGGCTCAATGGATGATCGGCGAGTCGTACTTTCATCAGAAGAACTACGAAGCAGCCATTCGCGAATACTTGCGGCTGGAGATCCTTTATGCGTTTCCCACCTGGCAGGGCGGCGCCCTGTTGCAAGCGGCCAAATGTCACGAAGCGCTGGGTGAATGGCCGCAAGCCGTCGAGTTGTACGCGCGGCTGTTGAAGAATTATCCGCAGACCACGTTCGCCGAAGAAGCGACGCGCCGCCTGCAATCCGCCCAACAGCACGTCCAACTGAAGTAAAGGTCCGCAGATGATTGAATCCAATTCGCTCACCGGCCCGTCGTCGCGCCGCGCTATGCAACCCAGACCGTCGAAGCACGGCGGCCCGTTGGGGCTGCTGGTCATGGCGGCGCTGCTGGCGACCATCGTCTGGACACACGTTCCCCCGGCGGCCAGTGCCCAATCGCCTACAGTTCCGCAGGTCGATCAATTCGAACCAGCGGTGCCGAAGATTCCTGCCCGCAACTTATTGCAGATCGTCAAGGCCGGCGGGATCTTGATGTTCCCGATTCTGTTCTGTTCGGTCCTGATGATGGTCTTTGTCTTCGAGCGGGCAATCGCCCTGCGTACGGGACGGGTCATTCCCAAACCGTTCGTGAAGCGATTCCTGCACCAGATTCAGGAAGGCAAGCTCGACAAAGAACAGGCCTTGGAACTTTGCTCCGAGAGCAAGAGTGCCGTGGCCGCCATGTTTGCCGGCGGTTGCCGCAAATGGGGACGACCCGAGGTCGAAGTCGAGCGGGCGATCATGGATGCCGGCGAACGGGCCGTCAACGGCTTGCGGCGCTATATCCGCGCGTTCAACGCCGTGGCCACGATTTGCCCGCTGCTGGGATTGCTCGGCACGGTCTACGGCATGATCACGGCTTTCAACGAAATTGCTCACAGCGACGCCATGGGTCGGCCTGAACAACTGGCTGGCGGAATTGGCGAAGCCTTGCTGGCAACAGCCTTCGGCCTGACCGTGGCGATTCCGTCGCTGGCGTTTTACTTGTATTTCATCAGCCGAGTGGACCGCCTGGTAATCGAACTCGATGCGGTCGGCCAGGAATTGGTGCAATTGATTTCGGCCGAAGCGCAACAAGAAGCCACGCCGCGCTCCAGCCGGCGCCGCGAAGCAGCGTAAGGAAACTTGAAATCCGAAATTCGAATCTTGGTGCTTTGAACATTCATTCGAATTTCGAATTTGGTCTTTCGGATTTGGTCACGCCAACATGCCGTTGAAAACCCATAACGACGAACTGCCCAGCATGAACCTCACGTCGATGCTCGACGTGCTGTTCCTGCTCATCATCTTCTTCATGGCCGGCACCAAGTTCGCCGAAATGGAGCGGAAGATCGCACTGCGCGTGCCGCAGGTCTCCGATCACGGTGCATTGACTGCTGCGCCGGAAAAAAGAATCGTCAATATCTACCAGGACGGGCAGATTACGCTCGATCGGCAGTCGGTGACATTGGACGAATTACGCACTCGGTTGTCGGCGGCTCGCGGGCAATACAAGGATTTGGGCGTGCTGGTGCGCGGCGACGCCATCGGTGCGTTCCAGAACGTTGCCCAGGTGCTCAATGCTTGCAAGCAGGCAGGCATCAACGAGTTGGCGATCTCGGTGCGGGTCGGCAACCAGAAAAGATAGATCATGGCACCGCCTGTCGTCGTGCTGCTGGCCGCGCTGTTGAGCCCCAAGGTGGCGGCCATCACGCTTTGGGTCGGCTTGGGAGTGCTGACCCTGACGCTCGCCGCGCTGATGGTGACGGCGCTGGGGCCAAACGCAGTCCATCGCCAAGTGCGCCGTGCTGTCGGTCTGGGCCCACGTGCTGCTGGCCGTCTATGCCACGACGGTCGATATCGTCTTCACGCCGCCGCCAGGCAACGGCCGCGAAGGCACGATCTACATTCAGGGCGTCGATGCTGTTTCCACCAGCGCCTACGGAACCAGCGAGGCCGGTGAAACCTCGGGCACGCTCAAACCCTGGGAACGATTTGCCGAGGCCGATGCCTTGCAACCGGCGGGTAACAATCCCTCGCCCGCGCGCCGCGCCGGCCGAGCCGTCCATCGCGCCGCAGCGCGTCTCATCGGGGTCTGGCTCCGAGGCGCTGCCGGCGTTTGCCGCCCCGGCGCGTAACCGATGCCGTGGTGGCCTTGCCGCAGCCCAAGCCGGCGGCCATCGAACCTGCGAAGGCGAAGCCCGGCGTCGCCAGGCCTGCTGAACCGATCGAGCCCGGGACGCCGGTAGCCAGCGCAGCACCGGCCGGCAAGCGAGTGGTCGTCCTACCTAAGCCGGGCGGCCTGCCACGATTGGCGGAAAACGCCAATGCCCACGATGCTCAGGGTTATCTCGAAGCGAAGCATGACCAGCCCAGCGGCGGTTCGGGCACTCGCCCGGTTGCCGACTCGGCCGGTTTGCCTTCCGATGGGCCATCGCCCCAGACAATCGAAGCCTTGCGTGCCTTGCTGATGCCGAGCAATCTGGCTTCGGGCGGCGGCGGTGCGAACGCAGACTAACTCCGCAGTTGCCGGTCAGGGAGCGGCGGGGGAAGTGACCATGAATTGCCGGCGATGTACAAGCTTCGCACATCGCCCGATCGGGCCCGCGTGGCCGAGTTGCAAGGTGGTTCGGCCGATACGGAGGCTGCCGTCAAGGCGGTGCTCGAATGGTTGGCCACCGAACCAAAGCCCCGACGGACGTTGGGACGCCAGCCAGTTGGAATCGGGCGCGAGAACAACACGTTCGGCCAGAATCGTCGCGGTGCCGGCACCGAGGCGGACACGGGCGTCACCGGTCTGGCGCTGCTGGCCTTCCTCGGCTCGGGCAATACCCATCTGCGCGGCGATCACAAGGTGGCCGTCGCCCGCGGGCTCGAATTCCTGCTCCGCTCGCAGGGCGTCGATGGCAACCTGGCCGGCAAGGCCGAGGTCTTTGCTCACATGTATTGTCACGGCATGGCGGCTCTGGCGCTGAGCGAAGCCTACGCCATGAGCGGCGACCAGAGGCTGCTGCCGGGCGTTCGCAGCGCCGTGGCCTATACGCTGGCCTCGCAGAATCAAACCACGGGGGGCTGGCGCTATCGCCCACGCGATACGGGCGACACCAGCCAACTGGGCTGGCAACTGATGGTGCTCAAGAGCGCCGAACTGGGCGGGCTGCGTATTCCCGAGGTGCATCGCGAGTTGATCGTCCGCTTTCTGGGCACCGTCACCAGCGGCACGCACGGCGGACTGGCCAGTTACCGGCCCGGCGAACAGATCTCACGCACCATGACCGCCGAAGCGCTGGTTTGCCGGCAATTCCTTGGGCTTCCACGCCGGCAGGCAGCGGGTGACGAAGCCGCGAAATACTTGCTCGAAGAGTTGCCGGGCGTCTCGCAGACGAATCTCTATTACTGGTACTATGCCACGCTCAGCCTGTACCAGGTGCAAGGCACGCCCTGGCGACGCTGGAACGAAGCTTTGACTAGCAAACTGCTCGGCTCGCAACATCATGACGGCAAGCTCGCTGGCACGTGGGATCCAGACCCGGTCTGGGGCGGATACGGCGGCCGCGTCTACTCGACGGCTTTGAGCGCGTTGTGTCTCGAGGTTTACTATCGATATCTGCCGCTGCACATCGAAGCGGCCGCCCGCGACAGCCGCAGGAAGTAGCGTTCTCTCTTCGCTTCTGGTGCGCGCACGACTGAGTCCGAACATCGTGCGGTCGATGCGCCGTTCGGCCGGAGCTCCGGACGATCTGAGCCCCGGACGTTAGTCCGTGGATTTCTCCGCGGAGCCAAAGAATCCCACTCTTCGAATTGCCGCCACGCTCTTGCCCGAGCGCGGCCGTAGTTACCTGGCCAGCAACGTGAATTTCGACGCAGCCGTCGGCTACCAAACCGTCGTGGCCGACTCGCCGACAAATTTTGTTGAGTTCAACGCCGCTCCGGGTGGCACGAACAAGAAGGGCCCTCTGGATTTGGGATTCGTGGTCGTATTTACGGGCGACTGGCCCGATGGTTGATGCTCGCCGACACGGCGAACCTGTACGCCGAAGCCGGCGCCGACGTCCTCGATTTCGTCCTGCAACAGTTGGGGAGTTTGTCCGGCTGAGAATCGAAAGAACGCGATCAATTCGGACCTCATAATTGCTGCACGAGGCGTAACCGGCAATCGCCTGTCCCCTGGCCTTCGAACCGAGGTCGCAGGGGCCAAACTCCGAGCCAGGCAACGAGTTCCGTCCGACCCGCTGGCCAAGGCCGGCCGGCCGGCGTCTGCGATTCTTGTTTGACACCCTACCGGCCGTCAGTAAAATAAAACGTGGTGCGGGCTTACGGTGGCGATCCGTGTGGCGTCCCGCGTCCCCCCGCCTCTGGCTCTCGCGGTTCGCGGGCAACCCCAAATACTTCGAGATTGCACCGATGAGCGCGCTGACTTGGCATTGGTTTCAGCCCTTTGGGCATGCTGGTCATTTTGGTCGTCGTGTTGCTGTTGTTCGGCAACCGGCTGCCGACACTCATGCGATCGTTGGGCCGGAGCGTGGTCGAGTTCAAGAAGGGAATCAACGACACGGACGAGGAAGAAGAGTCGGACGATCGGCCCAAGGTGGGCAAGGGCGATCGTTAGGCGAAGAATCAGGTGAGCGAGAACCGGGGCTGGCCGTCGGCCGTAAGAATTGCTGGCGGTGCATGTCGGTGGTTGTGTGCGAATTGATAGCCCCGTTTAACTAATCCAAAGCTACTGCCAATCGAGGGTTTCCTGCCATGTTCGGTTTGAATCCGATGGAACTGTTCATCGTTGGGGCCGTGGCGGTATTGTTGTTCGGCAACAAGCTGCCCAGCGTAGCCCGATCGCTCGGCAAGAGCGTGACGGACTTCAAGAAGGGAATGTCCGGCTTGGAAGAGGAGTTCCACAGCGCTTCGGAGGGCACGTCGCGTCCGAAGGTAACGAAGTACGCCGACGCCGAAGACCGCGACGAACCGACGGCGCCCAAGTTCGAACCGCCGACGGCCGAACCCAAAGCCGAAAAACCTGCCGAAAACGTCTGATCGTTTGCTTCTTTCGTAATTCCTGCTTTCCTTTCTTCTTGCGTCGCCGCAACGGCAGCGGTTGGTATGCACCGGGTTGAGCATCGCTTGTTGGTGGTGTAAGATCGGTCCATCGCAGGTCACTCACACGGCCTGCGCATTCGGGCGTTTAGCTCAGTTGGTTAGAGCACTATCCTCACACGGTAGGGGTCACAGGTTCGAGTCCTGTAACGCCCATTCCTTATCATTTGACGGCTTGCGATGCTCGACGTGTCGCAAGCTGTCTTTTTTTGGCGCGGCTTGGAGTGCATTAGGGAAGCCGCGGCCACGAAGGTTTTCAAATACCGCTTCGTCGACAACGACCGCGGACGCGGCGGCGTTCAGTAGAAGCGGCGCATGATCTGCCATGCTCGACCGTACCGTCTTTCAGCCTGCTGGACGGAGCGTCGCTGCGGTCATTCATCGAACCCGGCCTGCGCTTCGCCGTCGATTTGTCGCAGGCACTCCTTCAGTCGACTCAGCACGCGGCTCTTGGCCACGTAAACGGCGCCCGGGGTCAGACTGAGTTGCTGGCCGGCTTCGCGCGCGGCAGATGCTCCATGGCAGTAAGCCAGAACGTGCGCCAGGTGCTTTCTTCAAAGTCGCCGCGAACCTGGTCCAAGCCCCAGTGAAGCAGCCGCAATTGGTACTCGCGTTGCCAGATTTCGCTGTCTTCTCGATCACTCGGGGATGAACTTTCGCTCGCCCAAATGTCGGCAGGGACATCCGAAAGCGCCGTCTGCTCCTCGGGGTGTCGCTGGCGGCGCGATACCAGGCTGGCAACTTTGTGACGCACGATCGAGAATAGCCAGGATCGGAACAGCCCCCGGCTCGGGTCGTACTCGAAGGTCTGAATTCCCCGGGCAACCGCGCTGAGCACGTCCTGCATCAAGTCGGCCGCATCGGCATCTTGCAAGCCTCGCCGCCTGGCAAAGCGATAGATCAGCGGCGAATAGACCTCGACGAACTGGTCCCAGGCCAAGCCATCGGACGTGCTCCGCAACCGAATCAACAAGCTCGGCGCGGTCGTTGGCTGATGGTCCATCTTGGCCTCAACTTAAGCGTTACCAGGGAACAAACGACACGTCGGCGGGCTGCGCCCCTTCTCACCATACGAAAACAATCGCGGAGCGGTGCAACCGCATCGGTTAACAGGTTCTCCCGACGCTGGATTATAAATTTGTAATTTTAAGGCACCGGCGTGTAACCGTGAATGGACGCGGCGAAAGATCTTGTCGCTGGCTGCAAGTCCAATGTGCATAATGGACTTCCATCGCTGTCCGAGTGCGGATCGCTGGTAGAGCGACGCGTTTTTGTGCCCGCCCGACGGTCAGTCGACGTGTAAGGTTTGAACGCGACCTTCGTACTCTAAAATGGAGGTCGTCCATGAGCGTGTTCACGGGCCGAGAACCAAGCGTAGCACAGCCCGGCAGGCCGGCGCCAGCGATGGTGAACAGAATGCCTAACGAAGATGCAACCTGTCCTTCGGCGGACGAACTGCGAGGCCTGCTGGTTGGCTCGCTCAGTTCGCCGCGAGCCGTCGAGATGGTGCGTCACATCGACGATTGCCAGGCCTGCCAACAGCATCTCGACCGCTTAGAGTACCTTGGCAGACTGTCGCCTGCAGAAGTTCCATTCGACGCGCCGTCCAACTTTGGGCCGGCGTTTTACCGGGCTTTGGATACGCTGCAGAAATCGCAGCGTACCGGCAGTGAAGCTCCCAACACTCCACTGCTGGCCCGGCTGCTCGAGCCCTCGGCCGATGCTCGTTACCTCGGCCGCTTGGGCTATTATGAGGTCATCAGCCTGCTTGGCCACGGCGGGATGGGGATTGTCTTTCGAGCCCACGACCCGGTTCTGAACCGTGAGGTTGCGGTCAAGATTCTGGCGCCGCACATGGCCCATCAACCTACGGCTCGGGAGCGGTTTGCACGCGAAGCCCGGGCCGCGGCGGCCATCAGCAACGACAATGTGCTGTCGATCTATGCCGTGTCCGAGTCGGCCGGGTTGCCATATCTGGTCATGCCCTACGTCGTGGGCCGGTCGCTGGCCGAAATGCTCGCGCGTACCGATCGTTTGCCATTGTCGGATGTGTTGCGGATTGGAATGCAGACGGCCTTGGGATTGGCGGCCGCGCATCAGCAGGGGGTGGTGCATCGCGATATCAAGCCTTCGAATCTGCTGCTCGAAGGAGCCGACGAACGCGTCAAGATCGCCGATTTCGGCCTGGCTGCCGTGCTCGATGGGAGCCAATTGACCCATTCCGGCGCGCTCGTCGGGACGCCCGAGTTCATGGCTCCGGAGCAGGCTCGCGAAGACGGGGTCGACGCGCGTTGCGACCTGTTCAGCCTGGGCAGCGTGCTGTACCTGATGGCCACCGGCCGGTCGCCGTTTCAGGCTGCGACGCCGCTGGCGACGATTCGCCGGGTGTGTGACGATATGCCGCCGCCGATTACACAGTTCAATTCCGACGCCACGGCCTGGCTGGCCGCGGTGGTGGAGCGATTGTTGCAGAAAAATCCGGCAGACCGGTATCAAACTGCGGCCGAAGTCGCCGAGTCGCTACGTCATCAATTCGACGAAGTCCATCGACCGCGTCGACCAGCGCCACCGGCACGAGTAGCTCCAGCTTTGCCCGAGGCGGCCAGTCCACCCCTGGCGCGGTCGAAGTGCCGCTCTCCGCTCCCTCGGTGTCGCCGCCGCGCTTCGCTCTCAATGCCGCGGAGGCCGCCCGACTGCGGCGTGCCGCGATGCGCCGGCATCAGCTATGGGGCAGCCTGGCCGCGCTTTCGTTGGCCGGGATAATCGTCCACGCATTGTTTTTCTGGAACGAATCGGCCAACGATCCTCTTCATCAGTCGCACCGCGCCGCTCGACAAGGCAAATATGGAGTGACCTGGTCGCCTTCGCCGACGGGCGACTCTCAATCGCCCGGATCTCAGAGGAACCCGCGAGGCGTCCCAGGACCGGCCGTTGAATCGTCCAACGTGCTTGCCGCGGGGCCGCGGCTGCCCCCTGACCCGACGCTGGCCATTCAAAGCATCGAGCCATCAACAGGTATTGCAGGCGATGCAATCACCATTCGTGGCGTGGGATTCGCGAGCGCCGGAGCGTTCTGTTTTATGTGCGCAACAGTTCAAAGCCTGCCGAGTTCACGATCAAATCCGACCATGAGTTGAGAGTCATCGCGCCCGAATGTCTTATCACGGGTTCGGCCGCGATGATCGTTGTTCAGACGCCCGACGGCGTAACGGTCAGTTTTCCGCCGACTTTCATGTTGGAAACCGCCCCAATGGCAAATGCCGACACCTATTCGGCAAGACCCGGATACTTTGTTGTCCGCAATAATCACACGCGGCGTGGTCAGGCCGGCACCGTGCTGGTCGAGCCGGGTGGCACTCTAAATGCGACGGGATCGGACGGGCGTATTAAAGTCATCGGTCCCTATTTTGTCCGTCGTCGAGGCACCGCCGACGTGGATCCGCGCCAGGTCGTAGTTTATGCGGAGCCGGGGGCGATCCTGAGCGCGACGACGGAGCGACGTTCGCAAGTCTTCACCGTCCCCCGCATCACTGTCAGCGATGCCGGACTGTTCGTCTATGCTGCCTCGCCTTCGGCGCCGAACAGGAACGTTACAAGCGAACAACCGCAGATCGCTGACATTCAGCCGCACGAGGTTTGCCCCGGCAACATTATCACCGTACGAGGCACCGGGCTGCTAAGAACCACTCGGGTCGATTTCGTCGATGCGTATGGCAGGCTACGCCGCCCGCAGCCTGGGTTCCGCGTAATGAGCGATACGGAATTACGTGTCGAGGTGCCAGACGACAGGACGAGTTTGAATAACCTTGTCGGCGGTGGCACCGCTTCCATGGTCCCTACCCACGTCATCGTTGCCACGCCCACGAGCGCAACCGTTACGGCAATCTCGGAAGAAATGGAAAGCATCGAGCAAGCCACCGGAAAGACACTCCGCAATCGAATCGCTTGGGTCAAACCTGGCGGCATATTCTCTGGGAACGCGGTAATGATTGTCGTCGAGCCTGGCGGGGTCGTGCTCCAGTCCGCAAGGGCCTCGCTGATGTTGGTGCGTTCTGGCGGCCGTTCCGACGCTAAGCCTGCCACGCACGGGCTGGTTTTTGCCGAGTCGCAAGCACTCCTGCACCTGCCGGACAAGGAAGTGTATACCGGCGGCGAATGGATCGAGACTCGCGTGCGAGAAGTTTCCGTCAGCTTCGTCGATTTCCAGTTCTGCATTGCGGATGCGTTGAGGCTCTCCGAATGACGACCACCTGCATGGCATCCATGGAGCGACGATCAACGCGCTCGACGCCCCCGCAAAATGCATCTATCGAACTTCGCTCAAAGAAAGACGACGTTTTTCACCGACCGAATCGAGCACGTTGATAACCAGGCAATCGACATGAGCAGTGAATCGACAATCTTTCTGAATCACGAACGCCAGCCGTTGCTGCCCACGCTGAACGCTCCAGAGCTGCACGGCGGCCAATTCATCTCCGATTCCCACGGCGCGCCGATCGTGCGTCAGCAACACGTTGTCACGGTCTATTGCATCAAGTTGGCCGACGGACGCCTGAAGGCGTTGCGCCTTGCCGCGAGCGGCGGAAAGCTTGCACAGCCGGTACGCTGTGGCTCGCGATTATTTACAGCGCCATCACGTCCCAGGGCTGGTTGGCTTTCGCTACTATGCTGAAGGCATTTGCCACGACGACTCGAACACGTTCTCTCCTGTCGTCGTCATGGATTGGGTTGCGGGCCGCACGCTCGACTCTTGGGTTGCCGAGCAGGTACGACACAACCGCGCCGAACCGATTCTGCGCATCGCCCACCAATGGCGCGATTTAATGAAGAGCCTGGCCACCCAGGGCATCGTGCATGGCGATCTGGAGCCCGAGAACATCATGGTCCAGCCCGACGGCAGCCTGGTGCTCGTCGATTACGATTGCCTCTCGGCGCCGGCCATGATTGGGCTGCCAAATCCCGAAACAGGCACGCCCCCCTATCAACATCCCGACCGCAACTCGCAAACGCCCGTGTTTGCAGGGCTCGACAATTTCTCGGCCCTGGTGATTTATGTCGCCCTGAGGGCCTTGGCCGTTGACCCGAGACTTTGGGATACGCACGCGCCGACTCCATTCCCCGGGCAATTGCTCTTCTTGCCGGAAGATTTTTCTCAGCCCGAGCGGTCGCGGTTGTACCGCGATTTGCTGGCATCGCGCGACGCTCAGGTGCGCAAGCTGACCCATTACCTGTTTCAGTTATGGCGCGGCGGCCTGCACGACGTGCCGTCGATCGACGAAGTTCTGCTCTGGTGCGATTCGCTGGAGAGTTTGCTGGAGCAGCGAGATTTCGATCGGGCCGTTCAACTGGTGTCGCGCATGGGACCGCAAGAGCGGATCGAGCCGTGCCAGTTGCCCGCGATTGACGATGCCTTGCGACGAGTCTCCTGTCGACGGTCGCTGCAAGCGGCGGTCGAATCGGGCCAGGCCGCCGAAATCGAGCGCTATTACGTGCCCGAGTTGCTGGCAGATTACCCAGCCGCAACGCTGGTTGGCGAGCGGGCAAGTCAATTCCTCGAAGCTGCCCGCATTCTGAAGCTGCTCGAAGCGGCCCGAGCGGCTGAACAGTGGGACGAATTTGCGTCTCTATGGAACACTCACGGCGGCAAGCTCAATTCGAATCCCGCGGCGCGTGCTTGCCGCGTGCTGTTCGACAAGCTGAGTGCCGTTCAGCGGTTGCAATCGCTAGTCGACGATCCGACGAGCGACGACGCGGAGATTGCCTGCCAGTGGCAAGCGGTTCATGAAGACGGCGAGCCGCCGCATGCCGAGCACCTGGCGGAAGCCGTCGAGCGTCGTCGAATGCGTCAGGCATTGTTCGAACAGGTGTCCCAGCAAATTGCCACGAGTTGCCAATCGCCCACGTACGCCGGCGACATGGAATTACGCCGGCTGTGGAAAGCGGCCGAACGGCTCGGTGAAACACGCTTGGAAGTACGCCGTTCGCAAGAGCGCGCGGCGAAACAACGGATCAGGCGGCTACGCTACATGAACGATTTGACCAGGGCTCCCACGCTGTTGGGCGAACAGCAGATCGCCGCCAGCCTGCGCTTCTTGCCTCCCGATTATCATCCGAAAATGCCCGGGCGCATTCAACTGGCGAGTCAGCGTCTCGACGCGGCGCGGGTGCTGACGACCATGGCCCACGAGCCGGCCTCGGAGCGGGAGTTATTGGTTGCCTGGTCGACCGTCGTCGCGGCCAAGGGGCAAATGTTGATCGGGTCTGCGTGCCGTGATCGGGTCGTGTTGGCGGAGCGGCGCGTTGCGCTCATCGAGGCGTTGCGGCCGATTGTCGCCCTGGCGCCTGAAGAGCGTGATCGGCGGCTGCTGGAGTTATGGGACGACTCGTTATTGGCCGGCTGCGGCGAGGCCATGGAAATGCGACCGCGATGGCTGGAAGCGCGTGTGCGGGCCGACTTGCTCGCGCGTCTTGAAACGGCGCTCGCGGCGGATGACCATATAGCCATTGAGTGCCTGCTGGCTGATTCGCGCCTGGTGAATTACGATCTTCCGGCTCCGATGGCGGCGCTGCTCGATTCCTACCGCCAGAGGTTTCGTCAGGTCCGCGCCGAGCAGCGACAGTCGCTCGTGCAAGCGATACTCGACCACGACGCGTCAAAGTTTGCCGAGATGTTCGATCGCGAACTGATCACTCAGCTCTGTGCGCAGGCGTCGAGGCACCAGCGCATCATCGGAAGCTGGACCGAGCAAGAGATCTTGCCGCTGGCAAAGTGTGGTCTTGGCGTCTGCGAGCCCGGTGGATGGCAATGGGTCGGCCCGCGTCGTTTGCGGCTGCGTTGGTCGTGGCCGGTGTCGGCGATGACGAACCGTTGCCAGTTGACCGTGTCCCGCGATCACCCACAGAGAAACACCATCCCCGACGATCTGGATCTGCTGCACAGCATGATGTTCGAACGCGGCACGACAGACGCGGGGACGCCCGCGGCCGAATTCGAGGTTCCGCCGGAATGGGACGGGGCCGAGGTGTTCGTGTGGGCGGTCGTCGATCTCGGCTTTCAAACTTTCTACAGCGAACCGCTGGGGCTGGGGCAGCTTCATCTACCGGATCAATAGCCCTCGGCGGTGCCTCGCACCCTTCGTAGCCGAATTCCGGTTGATCTTTCCGTTCCTCAAGCATGGGAGAAATCCTCATGGCCGCTCATGTTCTGCGCCTGGACCTGTCACAAAATGCCGTTGACTTCGAACCGATCGCCCTGGAGCCGGGCGTGCCGACGATCGATCGCGGCGGGGGAAGCTATGTCGTCATGCAACGCTGGTTTGGAAAGTTCATCGCCGAGCCGGCGTGGGAGACGGCGGGAGAATTGCGATTTTACGTCCACGACGAACACGGCGGTCGCTTGACGCAGGCCGTATGCCTGGCCGCGACGCAAGACGATCTGACCGGGCCCTGCAAATCAGGCGTCAAGGAATTGCTCGACCGCTTGAACCGCGCCAAGCCGTCGACGCCGATGGAGCAGGCGCTCGACCGGGCGGCCCGGAGCTCGCTCGCGATGTTGGGAAAGTCCGACCACGACGGCAGTCTCGATGGCTGTTTCATCAAGTATCGGGAGGCGGGGCAGCCGTGGCAATTGGCCTGGTGTTGGGGCTATCGGCGCAAGAATCACCAGCCCGCGGACGCGACCATCTGCACGAACCCGGAGTGCAAGCAATTATTCCTGCGAACTTCGGGGTCGAAGACGCGTTGCCCCGGTTGCTCGGGCGTTGCTGCCCCAGTTCATGAGCGATCGTGGTCGCGCCGACGCATGGCAGGGCTGCTGGCGATCTTGGCAATCGCCTGTGGAATGGGGCTCTTCTTTGCCGGCCGTTCGAGTGTGGGACTCTTTTCGTACCACGACGTCCTGGCGGCGTTGCGTAATAGCCGCCCGGCGGTGGAATCCGGAGGCAAATCGCCGTCGGAGCAGCTATCGACTGCGGCGAAGGTGAATCAAAAAAGCTCCGACGTTCCCCGCTCGAACCAAGATCGTCCGAAAGAACCAAATCGCGCCGTAGCGGACCAGAAGGAATCTGCACTTCCCCAGGCCGAGCACGAAACCGCAATCAAGGGGCAGGAGAGCAACCAGAAGCCAGCGTCAGAATCGAGCCATCTGCCTAAGCCCGCGGCTCACGCAGCTGCGAACGCGTCTCCCGGCGCCGTTGCCGGTCACAATAGTCCCGCCGCCGCAGCAGGAGCGTCCGTTTCCAATGCCGCGCCGCGAGCTGGCGCATCACCGAGTCATGGGCCCATTGCCACGATGCCGCTTCACGCAACGTCGCCCGCGGCGGCAGCTGTTGTTCCCGTAGTGTCGCACGTCAGCAACGGTTTGGCCCAGCGAGAAGGGACTGTCGTGGTAACGGCCGGGCCGCCGACCAATTCCACATCGAGCCGCGCCAAGTTGTCTTCCGGCACTCAGGTCACGGGCGTGAATGGCATATCGCTCGAACCGTTGCCGGCCGTCGCGATCGGTTCGTACCTTGCAGAGCGTCCGATCATCGTAGGCGAACAGGTGCAGTACCGAACTATCGACGGCGCGGTCGGCAACGTGACGGTCGCTGAGGGTGGCGTTCGCGCCTTGGTTGGACATGCGATTTACGAAGTGAAGCTGGTCGGCGTGCGCGGCGAGCCTTTCGGACCGCAGCTTTCAGGCGGCAATCGATTTGGAACTTGCGCAGGCAGCAAGGTACCGGCTCGTCGACGGCCAAGGGCAATTGCTGGGCGAGTGGTCGGAACTGAGCGCCGGCACGGCTACGCTCGTCAGCCGGCCCATCGCCCGCGTGTCGGGCGACAGCTACGAACTGTTCGTGGAACGAGAACTGGCCGGTGAGCGAAAGCAGTTTCAAGCGGCTTTTCGACTGACGGCTGCCGGCGGGTGAACCACCGGCCTACCTAGGAGATCGTATCATGAGTTTTCCCAACGACCGCGACCGGGCGTTGATTCGCAGTGCCGACCAGGTCGGCAAGTTGGCGGGCGACCTGAGCGCGTGGCTGGCGACATTCGGCCGGCCAACAGAACAGCAACCGGAAGAGGCCGCCGTTTCGCAGCGCGACGAGTTGCAGTTGCTGCAACTTCACCGTGCCGCGACGAACCTGTGCCGCTCGGCTCGACATCCCGTGGCCGCCGCCGTGTATGGTCCATCCCAGGTGGGCAAGAGCCTGCTCGTGGGCCGCATCCTTTCACCCTGCGATTGCCGGCGCAGCCCTCTGGGTCGCGATGAGCGGCATGGCGAGCCGGGGTATTTCACAGGATTGTCGTTCGAAGTCGATTTGAATCCGCAAAACGGCTCGAACGAAGCCACGGCGCTGGTTACTCGGTTTACGACCAGCGATCGCCTTTCGAGCGATACGCCGCCGGAGTTTCCAGTCGTCGCTCGCGCCATGAGCCGTGGCCAATTGTTGCAGGTATTGGCACGTGGCTTCTCAATTGAGTGTGCGGCTCGGTACACCGATCGTGACGCCCCCGCGATCGAGCGAGCGATTGTCGAATTGGGACGCCGTTACCCGGCAGCCCACGTCGACGAGGCCTGGCGAAGCGACTTGCTCGACGCGTACGCAGCGATGCAAGCCTGCGACGCGCGGCGTTTCGAAGCGACGGAGCAATCACTGGCCACGGCGCTCGCCGAGCAGGCTTTGACGAGCGAGGGCTACCTGGCCCTGGCGGCCCTGTTGTTTTGGGACAATTGGCGTTCGTTGACGGGGTTGTTCTTGCGGATCGACGAATTCCTGGCCGGGATCAAGGCCCAAGGTCCGGAGCCCGAATTGCTGCTGCACTGGGCAGCGGTGCGGTTCTTGCTCGATAGCAAACGCGCGGCGGTCCACGAACGCCGCGGCAGCCGCGCATTTGCACGCGTCGAGTGGTCTGACTTTCAGCTCACCCGACGAGGCCGGTGGCCGGTGCTCGAACATCGGCCCGGCTCGGGCGCGTATCGCGAGCCGTTAGAGACCATTCAAGCCGCCTTGCTCGAACTGGTGGTGCCGATTCTGCCGCAGCGCTTGCACGATGATTGGCGCCAGGTGCTCGAGCAGAACGATATTCTCGACATTCCAGGCCTGCGTGCAGGACGGCAAGGAGTCGAACAAGGGAAACGCACTTCGGCCGATACGCTCGACGAGCAGCTCGAAATCCTGAAGCGCGGCAAGGTAGCATTCTTATTCGAGCATTACACTCAGCAGTTCCAGATCCAAACCCTGCTGCTGTTGGCTCGCGGCGGCAATCTCGAAGTCAGTTCGCAATTGAAGCACCACCTCGATCGCTGGGGGCAATCTCGTTATGGCACCGAGAACTGGCCGGCGCACGTCCCGGCTGGAATGCCGGCGTTGTTCATCGGGCTCACGGGGATCGACGAGGAGTTTCGTCAGCGTGAAGAGTTTGCTGAGCCGATGCTGTACGACACCCGGCTCACACAGCTTGCCGACACGTTGGGCTCGGTCGCCACGCAATTCGGCGGCGTGGATCAGCCGTTTACGAATATCTACCCGCTGCGGTATCCGGGAAGTTGGGACGCCGACTCGCAGCAGCGCGAACGTGAAGGGGCGGACAAGTGGCGGCATGCCGGACGAGCCTTCCTGGCGTCTTCGTGCGTGAATCGGTTCGTCGACGATGCGTCGGCCAAATGGACTGCCGCCTTGCGCGACGGCGATGGAGGCCTGTCGCTGGTGAGCGCGGGATGGCGGTCGGTCACCACGCCCGCGCTCAAACAGGATCAGTTGCAATCGCGGTTGAATGAAACTCGCGATCGTCTGTTGGAGTTGGCGCACCGTTGGATCGTCAACCCCGATCGCAATTGGGCCCGCGAACAGCGGATCGCCTGCGCCAAGCTGGTGCTCGATTGGCTGACGTCGGACGAGCAATTGATTTACGACCGAGTCGGCGCGCTGCGGCACTCATTGGGTCTTCACGAGGGAGAACAATTCCGACTTGCCGACTTCGCCGAACAGGAGGGAGACCAGTTTCCGGGCCGTCGGCATTCGTCGCAGGAGCGGTTTGCGGATCTGTTGCGGGAGTTTCTGCATCAGTGGTCGGAGCGCCAGGTGATCGAGAACTGGAACGGCTATGTGCAATCGCATCGCGATCGCGGGCCCTGGCTGGCATCCTCCGACATCGGTCGACTGGCAGGATACATGGCGGATTATTTCTGTTCGCCGGCCATTTTCGTCCCATTGCAGTCGATGCTTTGGCAGGTGATCGGCGTGAAGCTGCGAGACGAAGGTGCCCGGCGTGAGGGCCGCCGTCGCTATGTGCGGTTGATTCTCAACGATCTGGTGTTGAATCCGGGCCTCGCCCCGCCGCGTGAGGCGCCGTCCGCGGAGGGCGACGATTGTGGCGTTGGCGGAAGATTCGGCTTAATGGCTCCCTTCGTGCAGCGTTGGCAATCGTTGCTCCCTGAGGTGCTGGCAGCCGGTGCAGGAGATGCCGTGCATATTCCGTCGGGAAACCAGGAGTTGTTGCATCTGCTCGAAGGTCACGCATCGGCCTGACGATTCCCTTGGACGGCCGATAAAGGTTTTTACATAAGATAGGAGAGTTCATCATGCATCTGCTGTTCACCAATACTGGCGTGCAAATCGTCTGCGTTCCCTTGAATTCGCCGCGGCGTTATACGACGGCGCAGAATCGGTTATGGTTGGCAGTATTGCCGGCTGAGAACGAACGCCGATGGCAAGGGGGATACGGCCGGCGCCATGCGCGGCCTTGCCTATGTGCAATGGCAGATCATTCAGTCGCAGACGAGCCGGCTGTTTCTGGCCGTCGACACTAGCCTCGGTGATCCGTCGCTGGGGCACGTCTGTGCTCCCGAGGCGTTTGCCGGGGATTACCACCTGGCGATTGAAGGGCTCGTGGATTTGTCAGGCGAATTGCTGCCAGGGATTCCGCGGATACCGCTTTGCCTTCGGGCCGCCACGTCGACGATGGGTGATGCCCGGCCCGTCGACCTGGTGATCGACTTCGGCAATAGCCGTAGCGGGGCGCTGTTGCTCGAGGCTTCGACCGAAACGGCCGGGCCGGTCAGAATGATGCCGTTCGAGTTGCTCGATCGCTTTCGGCTCGACGCCTGGGACCAGCGGGGCGAACCGCTCGCCAACCCGGCGGCACAATGGTTCTCGTCGAAAACCCGCTGGTGCAACACGCCCTACCATGCGCCGCGGCCCGTGGTGAGAACCCAGTACGTTCCGCAAACCGTCAAGTCACTGTGGCGGCGGCGGAAAACGGTCAGCGAGCGGCAACAGCACGAGCAGTCGGACCTGTTCGACAACCTGTCCTTGGCGCGCATCGGACGCGAATCGGACGATTTGGGACAGCATATTCACGTGCAGGGAGAATTGCGGCTGGGGGTCAGCTCGCCCAAGCGATACCTTTGGGCCGATGATGATAGTTGGCTTGAAGGGGCGTTTTGGCACATGGCCGATCCCTACGATCGCTGCCATGGCGGCACGTTTGCGTCGAAGCTCGAAGGCCGATTGCTGAACCTGCTAGCCGACGATGCTCAACGCGGCCCTCTTTCCGGCGAGCCCCGCGCCTTGCCGCCCGATTTGCCGCTGTCGCCGATCAAGCCGCGTCATCCGCCGCGAACACTGATGGTAGCGGCATTGTACGAGTTCCTCTGCCAGGCTTACTGCTTCGTGAATTCCCCCCGCTACCGATCCCGCGCGGGCGATGCCGCCCGAGTCCGCGAAATCCGCAGCCTGAGCCTGTCGTATCCGTCGGGTATGTTTCAGGAAGAACGCGAGCGCTGGCAGATGCTGGCGGAACAGGCGATTCGCATCTTTCACCAAACGCTGGGGAAACATCAACTGCGAGTGCCGGCATTCCATTTCGGAATTGACGAAGCCAGTGCCGTCCAACTGGCCTACCTGTGGAGCGAGTTGCAGGTGCTGGGGCAGGATCCGCGGTTGTGGTTCAGCATGTTGGGGCAGCGCGATCAATCCGCCGCTGAGCCGCCAAAGAAAATCACGCGCAACGCGGAAGTGAGGATTGCCTGCATCGATATTGGCGGTGGCACCAGCAACATCATGATCGCCAGTTATCAGTGCCGTACAGGAATCGATGATACGGTTCACGGGCAGGTTTTGCATCGCGACAGCATTGCGACCGCCGGCGATCAACTCATCAAGCGATTGCTGGAGCGAATCATCGTGCCGGCGTTCGCCAGCGCAGCAGGCATCGAACCTGCCGACGGCTTGCTGCTGTTTGGCCCCGAAGTGCCGCAGAATCGTGGCTTCCGGGCGCAACGCATCGAGTGGATGAATCGGTTGTTCTTGCCCCTGGCGGAAGCGTATCTGCAATTATCGGTCGACGGCGACGGTCAGGCCACGATCTCGCACACCGATCCCGCGCTCGTCGACCCGGCGGTGCTGGAAACGCTGGGCGCCGTCTGCAATCAGCTACGCGGCGCCGGCTACTACAACCTCTGGCAGGATTTGCATTTGAAGCACGATGCCGCGCGGTTCGACGCCCTGGTTCGCGAGGTCTTCGACGAATTGTTGTTCGACTACTGCCATCGGATCGTCGAGCATGACGCCGACGTGGTGCTGCTGGCCGGCCAGCCAACCAAGTTGGAACCTCTGCGTGCAATCGTGCATGCCTACTTGCCGCTGGCCGACTCACGCATCATTCCCATGCACCATCATTACGCCGGCAACTGGTATCCCTACCAGGACCAGTCGGGCGGCGCGCCGGGGCGGATTGTCGATCCGAAGAGCGCCGTGGTCGTCGGCGCTGCCATCCAGTTCTTGGCCAGCAATGGACTATTGCCGCAGTTCCGCTTTTGCATCGACGATATCGAGCACAAAGCAACCTATTACTGGGGTGTGATGACTGATTCAACTCCACAGCTGCGGTCCGAACGCATCCTGTTCCGCCCCGCAAACGTTGAGCCGCAATGCGATTCGATTGAATTCAAAACTTCCTCGCTACGGCTGCTCCTGGGCCGCACGCCGAGCGTCAATCCTCGAGCCCAGGCCACGCCGATTTACGAATTGAAGTTGAGCGGCGAACAGGGCATCGGCCACTCCGAGGTCAGCGTGCGATTGCGGCGGATGCGTGCCACGCGGCAGGCCGAGGAACATCTGATCGTGGAATCGGTTTCGGGCACGGTTGCCGGCCAACCCGCGGTTCTCAACCAGAACGTCTCGTTCCGCTCGCGCACTCTTGCCGACGAGCGATTCTTTCTCGACACCGGTGGATTGGATCACCTCGAATGGGAGGCTCCCTAATGTGCGACTCCTTGCTCGCCGTCCGCCAAATCCAGCAGGTATTGCTGCACGCGAGTCAGCAATGCCAACAACTGAGCACGCAGCTCGCAGGCGTCTTGGAGCAACGCCCCGGCGACCTGCAATCGACTGCGGTGGGCGTTCCGCCTTTTGATTCCGAGCTACTGACGGCTCACGATTTGGAATCTTCGAATTCGCCGGGTAGGCGCCGAACCGAAGACAGCGTGGTGGATCCGCCCATCAACTGGCCGGCGAGCGTCTTTGGCGAGTCGTTGAACAATGACCCGGGCTCGGAGTGTGATCGGCGAGAACTGTTGGCGGGGCTGATGCGAGGCGACCTGGCGGCGCTCGATCTGATCGGTCGATTGTGGATTTGGCGCGCGTCGCGTCCCGAAAGTCTCCCGCCGTTGCTGAAGGAGGTTGGCGAATCGTTCTATCGCTGGTCCGTCGAGGCGGGGCATCAGGTCGTGGCGCTGCGTGGCGCGCTCATCACCTGGCTGGAGCAAACTGCGGCAGACGCCGGGCTACGACATCGCATCGAGTTGGCGAATGTCGGAGATCGATTCGATCGCGGCCGCCACAACGCGCCGGAACCAGGATTGGAGTTGACCGCGGTGCATGGTTGGGTGGTGGTTCGCGATAACGGCAGCGTCTATACCAAGGCACTCGTCACTGCCAGGTAAATGTCGACGACACTCTCGGCCCTCCAATCGGTTCTCTGCCGCATTCCAGGCTTGCACCGTCCGGCTCAAGGACACATCGGCACGACGAGCCTGCGCATTCTAATTCCGCTGCTCGGTTGGTGTTGCGAATCGTGAACGAATCCTGCGATGAAGCAATGAATAAGAATTGATGGATTGACCGGATGAATGGTCTCTTGGTGCGATCGTATCTGCTATATTGCAAACCGATCGAATCGGACATCTAGGGCGGTCGTTCTATTCCCCTCTATCTCCGCATGCGTGCAGAAAGGATTTCCTATGCCTGCTTCAACTCAAAGCCGCAATGAGCCAGTCGACGGTTTGAAGTCGAAAGTGCCAGCGTCTACTTCTGCCGTCCAATCTGACCCGAGTATCAGCACAGGAGACGCGATGAATCCCAAGGCCTGGGTAGCCAAGGCGGCGAAACAGCCAATCACGCTGGAAACCGTTGATCTCGGACCGCTCGGGACCGAAGACGTGGAAGTCGCGGTCGAAAACTGCGGTTTGTGTCACTCCGATGTCTCGATCTTGAATAATGAATGGGGCATTTCGCAATACCCCGCGATCCTCGGCCACGAGGTCATCGGTCGGGTCACGGCCGTGGGTCCGAATGCCAAGGGTCTTCAAGTCGGACAGCGCGTCGGCGTCGGCTGGAACTCGGCTAGTTGCATGCACTGTCATCAGTGCATGTCGGGGAGCCATCACCTTTGCCCGCAGGTGCAAATGACCATCGTCGGTCATCGCGGCGGATTTGCGAGCCACATCCGCCGCACTGGGCCTGGGCCATCGCGCTGCCGGAAAAGCTGAACTTCGCCGATGCCGGGCCGCTGTTGTGCGGGGGAATCACCGTCTTTGCGCCGCTGATGATGTACGCCAGGCCGACCGACCGGGTGGGCATCATCGGCATTGGCGGCCTGGGCCACATGGCGGTCAAATTCGCGCACGCCTACGGGTGTGACGTGACGGCGTTCACGTCGAGTGAGAGCAAGTTCGAGGAAGCCAAAGGTTTCGGGGCGAACCACGTCGTGTCGAGCAAGGACTCGGCAGCGATCAAGAAACTCGCTGGCAGCTTCGACCTGCTGATCAGCACCGTCAACGCGAAGCTCGATTGGGACGCGATGATCGGCACGCTCGCGCCCAACGGCCGGCTGCACTTTGTCGGCGCCGTGCTTGAACCCGTTCCGGTCGGAGTGTTCTCGCTCATCATGCAGCAGCGCAGTGTTTCGGGTTCGCCGTCGGGCTCGCCAGCGGCGATCGAGACGATGCTCGACTTTGCTGCACGGCACAATGTCGCGCCGCAGACGGAGCACTTTCCGATGAGCAATATCAACGAAGCCTTCGCCCGGCTTGAATCTGGCAAGGCTCGTTACCGCATCGTGCTGGATGCCGATTTTTGATTCGGTTGATCAATCAAAGTGTTTCGAGAGACAAGAAGTTTTCGAGGTGAATGGCCATGAGTGGCCCGCGGAAAACAGCCATCGTGACCGGAGCCTCGCAGGGGATCGGCGCGGGAGTCGTGAAAGAGTTTGTTGAACGGGGTTTCAACGTCGTTGCCAATTCCCGGAAGATGAGCCAATCCACCGAGGTGGCGGCTTCCGACTACGTTGCTGTGGTCGATGGCCACATCGGCGACCCGGCAATTGCCGCCAAGGTCGTCGAAACGGCGCTGGCTCGTTTCAAGTCGATCGACGTGTTGGTCAATAACGCCGGCATCTTCTTCACCAAGCCCTTTACGGACTATACGGCCGAGGACTTCAAGTCGCTCGTTTCGACGAACGTCGAGGGCTTTCTGTACGTCACTCAGCTTTCCATCAAGCAAATGTTGGTGCAGAAGACCGGCGGGAGCATCGTCACGATCACGGCGGCCCTGGCTCGCAACCCGATCCGCGGCGTCACGGCGGCGGTACCGATGATCACCAAAGGAGGTCTTGAAACAATCACCCAGCACCTGGCAATGGAGTATGCGAAAGATGGCATTCGCGTGAACGCCGTTGCGCCGGGCGTCGTTTACACGCCACTTCACCGGGAGACTCCGCAAGATATGATGGAGAGACTGTCACCGATGGGTCGACCTTCGACGGTCAAGGACATTACGGACGCGGTCATGTTTCTGACCGACGCCGCGACGGTTACGGGCGACATTCTGTACGTCGATGGCGGCGCTCATTTCGGCAACTGGTAATGGATGGGAGCTTTCGTCTTACTCGCCGGATTAGCAATTTCTCCGGCCAAAGAGGGCGTCTCGCGCGGTAGAATCAACCTTTGCCCGGCGATCGCACGATCGGAGTTTCGCACGGACCCAACTTCATGACACATTTGTCTCCATGGTGGCATCTTTCGGTCACCTGCGCGCTCATCGTTTGCACGGTCGTGAATCCATTACGCGCTGCCGCGCCAAACGCGGAACCCAGTGCTGCCGATTTACCCGAGCCGGTCAAACGAACGGTGCAGTACTTCGGCGACGTGCATCCCGTGCTTGCGGATCACTGTGTGGCTTGTCACGGACCGGACAAGCAGAAGGGCGGGCTGCGTCTCGACTCCCGGCAGGCAGCCTTGGCGGGCGGGAGTTCGTACGGACCTGCGATTGTGCCCGGCAAGAGTGCGGAGAGTCCGCTGATTCTGTTCATGGCGCATCTGGAGTCGGGCATGGAAATGCCGCCGGACGAGGAGATGCTGCCCGAGCAAACTCTCGCGGTGCTGCGAGCCTGGATCGATCAGGCGCGAAGTGGCCGGCGCAAAGCCAGCAGCGGCACAGCGGAAGGCGTCGTGGCGCTGGGCAATCAGGAGTTGATTTTCAAGAAGGCGGCCACGCATTGGTCTTTTCAACCCGTGCCGAAAGCGACGGCGGCGTCGCTCCGATGATGGGCCGGCGACCATCGACGCCATGGTCGCGGCAAGACTCGAAGCCAAAGGCCTGCAGCGCTCTGCCGCGGGCCGATGCGCGGACGCTGCTGCAGGCGGCTGCATTTCGATCTGACCGGCCTGCCGCCGGACTCGGAAGAGACGGAGCAGTTCGAGCGGCTGTTTGCCAAGGACGCGGATGCGGCGGTGACGGCGAAGGTAGATGAGCTGTTGGCCTCGCCGCACTTCGGCGAGCGCTGGGGACGCTACTGGCTCGATCTGGCGCGGTATGCAGACACGCAAGACTTTCTTTCCGCAGCCGGATTTGCGTTATCCCTTTGCGTGGACGTATCGCGATTACGTGGTGGGGGCCTTCAATGCCGACAAGCCCTACGATCAGTTCATTCGCGAGCAACTTGCGGCCGACCAGATGGGGCTCGAAGGACGACGATCCCGACGCTGGCGGCGCTCGGCTATCTGACCGTGGGACCGCGTTTTCTGCGGACGCACCGACGAGATCATCAACGACCGCATCGACGTGGTGACGCGCGGGCTGATGGGCATGACCGTGGCCTGCGCCCGCTGCCACGATCACAAATACGATCCGATCCCCACGGCTGACTTTTACGCGCTGCATGGCGTGTTCAACAGCACCGAAGACCTCGTGAACCTGCCGGAGATCGCGCTGGCCAATGCCAAGGTCGATCACCAAAGCCCGCGCCGACTACGAGGCGGCGAAGTCCAAGGCGCAGACAGGCGCTCGCGGACTTCTTTCAGGCGCAGAAGGACAAGGCGGTCGCGGATGTCCTGGCGAAGCCGGAACTCTACTTCGATGCGCTGTGCCAGTTGGAGGTGAAGAAGACGGCGGACGTGCGCAAGCTCATCGGCGGCAATAAAATGCTGGAGACGGCGCTGATGCTGCTGGGCCGGCAATGGACGACTGCGAAGAAGCCGGGCAAATGGTGGCAAGATCCCGTGCTCGGGCCGCTGGCCCATGCCGGCCGGAACATCGCCGCGCCGCATGGCGGGACTGTTGGCAGACATCACGAAGACCGGGACTTCTGGCGGGTGAACAGCGGACGGTGCATCCCGTTCGTGCTGGCCGCGTTGCGCGGCGAGAAACCGGCCGATGAAGAAGCGCTCTTGCGGCTGTATGGCAAACTTTTGGCACAGGCGCAAGACGCCGTCGGACGATGGCCTGAAGCAGATCGTGAAGGCCTTCACCGGCGAGGGGGGCTGGCTGGATTTCGATCTCAAAGACGTGGAGAACGCCTATCGAGTTCAGTCTGCCAGCCGCAAGGATTTGGAGAAGCTCGAAGCGGTCGTCGCCGAATCTGGAAGCCACTCATTCCGGTGCTGCCGGCACGCGCGATGGCGGTTAAAGACAAGGCCAAGCCGGTGACGCCCGTGATCTTCGTGCGCGGCGATCGCTGCGCGCCCTGGCGAAACCGTGGCGACGACGCTTCCTGCAAGTGCTCGACCCGAAGAAGACGCCGTTTCGCGTCGGACCGTAGCGGCCGGCGTGAATTGGCGGAGAAGATCGCGAGCGCCGACAATCCGCTGACGCCGCGCGTCTGGGCCAATCACGTGTGGCGGCATCTGCTGGGGCGTCCGCTGGTGAAGACGCCCGGGCGACTTTGGTTTGCAGGCCGAGCCGCCGAGCCACCCGGAGTTGCTCGACTGGCTCGCCTCGGCGCTGATGCGAGCGCGACTGGTCCACGAAGAAACTGGTGCGTGATATCGTCGCTCTCTGCGACCTATCAGCAGTCGAGCGCGGATCGCGCGGAAGCATACGCCGTGGACGCCGACAACAATCTCCTTTGGCGTGCCAACTGCAGGCGGATGGACTTCGAGGCCATGCGCGATCGCATGCTGGCCACCAGCGGCCAGCTCGATCCGGCGCTGGGTGGCCGCTCAGTGAACCTGTCGTCAGAACCATTCAGCGGCCGGCGCACGATTTATGGCTTCGTAGATCGCGTGAACCTCGATCCGCTCTTCACCACGTTCGATTTCCCGTCGCCCGATATTGCCAGCCCCGAACGCTCGCAGACGTTAGTGCCGCAGCAGGCGCTTGTTCGCGCTGAACGACGCATTCATCATCGGCCAGGCGCGGGCCTTGGCCAAAACGGCACAGGCCGCGGTCGGCGAGCAGCGATACGGGCCAGGTCATCGACTGGCTGTATTCCCGGGTATTTCAGCGGCAGCCCACGAAGCCAGAGATAGCCCTGGCACAACGGTTCCTCGCCGATACGGCCACCCTGCGTCCACGACACGACGCCTGGCTCGTGGCTGTATGGCGTCGGCAGTGCAGACCCGGCGGTGCGCGCGCAGCGAGGCCTTTCAGCCGCTGCCATATTTTGATCCGCAACCGAGGCGCTACCAGGGAGGCCGGGTCTTCCCGCATCCACAGTTTGGTTTTGCCAGCCTGACCGCCGCGGGCGGCCACCCGGGCGCGGGGCTCGCCCTGGCATCCATCCGGCGCTGGGTCGCACCCTACGACGGCGAGTTCTCCATCAGCGGCGAAGTGAGCCGTGGGAAGACAAAACAAGGGGGACGGAATCCGCGCACGCGCATCATCTCATCCCGGTCAGGTCTGCTCGGGGAGTGGGTCGCCGATGGAGCCGCCGCGAAAACCGAACTGAAACGCGTGGAATTCAAGGCTGGCGAGGTTGTGGATTTTACGGTGGACTGCCGCGAGACCACGAACTCGGACGGATACCGCTGGGTGCCCACGATCCAGCTACTCGTTCGCCCTGAGGATGCGCCGACGGATGTGCAAACCGTGTGGGATGCCCAGGCAGATTTCAAAGCCCCGCCGCCGCCCAAGCTCGAACCGCTGGAGCAGTTGGCTCACGCGCTGCTGATGACGAACGAATTCTTGTTTGTGGACTGACGACGCCACGCGTTGACTAGCCCCGCCTCAACTCCACGTTAGCGAAGAACATGAACGCCCACCACTTGGATGCACTGCTTTCGAAGCAACCGCCGATTTCACGTCGCCAGGCGTTGTGCAAAACCGGCTTCGGCCTGGGCAGCCTTGCCCTGGCCGGCTTGCTCAGCGACATGGGGCTGACCTCGGCCAGCGCCGCCGAAGCTCGCCAGCCTCTCGCCGCTTGCGCCGCACCCGCCGCAGTTTCCCGGCAAAGCGAAGCGCGTCATCCACCTCTTCATGAACGGTGGCCCGTCGCAGATGGACACCTTCGACCCGAAAGCCGAAACTCAACGAGTTTCACGGCAAGACGCTGCCTGTATCGAAGGATTTCAGCAAGGACAAACGCCTCAGCGGCGCGGCCTTGGGTTCGGCCTTCAAATTCAAGAAACACGGCCAAAGCGGCATCGAGATCAGCGAACTGTTTCCGCACGTAGCCAAACATGCCGACGACCTGTGTGTCATTCGCTCCATGTTCAGCGACGTGCCGAACCACGAAGTCGCGCTGATGATGATGAACACGGGCAATCTGTCGCTGCCGCGCCCGAGCGTGGGCTCGTGGGTGCTCTACGGGCTGGGCAGCGAAAATCAGAGTCTGCCGGGTTTCGTCGTCATGTGCCCTGGCGGCCTTCCCGTCGCGCAGAGCTCCAATTGGCGCAGCGCGTTTCTGCCTGGCATCTATCAGGGAACGCACATCGACGCCAGGCAAACCGATCCCGACCTGCTCATCGACAATCTGCGCAACGATTTCATCCTTCCTGGCCAGCAGCGCAAGCAGCTCGGCTACATCCAGCAACTCAACGAAATGCATCGCAAAGAGCGACCGGGCGATCCACAGCTCGAAGCGCGCATCCAGTCGCTGGAACTCGCATTCCGCATGCAGACCGAGGCCACCGACGCCTTCGACGTGAGCAAGGAGCCGGAGAGACGTTCGCCAGATGTATGGCGATACGTTGCAAGGCCGCCAGATGCTGATGGCGCGGCGGCTTGCCGAGCGCGGCGTGCGCTACGTGCAGGTTTGGCACGGCGCCGGGCAGCCCTGGGATAGCCACAACAGTATCGTGGAGATGCACCAGCGACTCGCCACGCGAATGCGATCAGGCCATCGGCGCCTTGCTTCAGGATCTCAAGGATCGCGGCATGCTCGAGGATACGCTGGTCATCTGGGGTGGCGAGTTCGGTCGCACGCCGACGGCCCAAATGCCGCTGACGCCCAAAGTTGGCCGCGACCACCATGCCGACGGCTTCACGGTTTGGATGGCCGGCGGCGGCGTGCGCGGCGGCCACGTCCATGGCGCCACGGATGACATTGGCCTTTCGATCGCCGAAGGCAAAGTGCATGTGCATGACCTGCACGCCACCATCCTGCACTTGCTGGGCTTCGATCACGAATCCCTCACCTACCGCTACGCCGGCCGCGATTTCCGGCTCACCGACGTGTTCGGATCGGTCGTGAAAGAGATTCTGGCCTGAGCGGCCTGAAAACCTGGAACCAATGAAGCTCAGATGACCCGCAGAGTTTTCGTCCTTCGTTGGAAGAGCGGCGTGCGACGCGGTCAACGGCGCCAGAAGCAGAGGGACGACGAATGTGAGGCGTGAACATGTCGTTGTGCCGGACAAGGGAAGGTTTGTCTTTCACCCGTCAATTGAAGCCGCGTGGACGTTCAGGATCAACCCAGTTCGGCAGCCCTCTCTCTAATGACGCCAAGGGTGCGCCACAAATCGTCGGTTTGACCGGTTCGGGATCAGATGCTCAGATTTCCGCCAAGTCTCGCCGCTGAGAAGTCCGAGACCGCCATCTCAGTATTTAAAGCTGCTAAGAAATTGTGCGAACGTTAAGCGTCCGGCCGGGGCGTGTTCCCGGAGCGGTGGTTAGCGTGGCCGGTGTTGGATTCGAGCGTGACGTCGGGCACGCTGACCGCGCAGTCGCGCTGGCAATTGCATTGCTGGCCGCGCGGGACATCAAGCCGATGCCGAACATTCGCATCTTCGATTGGGACGCCGCGACGCCCGAGGAGTTGGCCGAAATGGCGATTGATGATCCTGAGACTTTTCCGTGGGAGCAACGGGCGCCGGTTGACGATCCCGACTGGTTCTGACCCGCGGAACGACGACGATTAGGTTTGATTGACGAGCTGCTTCTAAGGGGCACGAGCGTGATTGATCGTGTGCCGTATCTAGTAGTATGTATACTACTAGATACTGTATTCCACGATGGTTCAGACGCGGACGGGAGCACTTGGTACCACTGTAGTATATATACTACAGTGGTACTGCGCAAGCCAGGCTCCACAACCACTTACTGCATAACGACTTGCGTCGTCGACTGGCTCTCGACGGTTCTTGTTATGCTCCAGTGCGTCGCGGCCATACAGGCTAGGCGTAGTATATATACTACGCCTAGCCTCGGTGCCCGGCTGAAGTAACGCCAATCATCGCGCAAGCTCGCCGTCCGCCGAACAAATCGGTTTCCCGCGACGCTTTTTGCAATGCTGCGTAGTATATATACTACGCAGCACGGAGATACTCGAATGGCAGCTTCCCGAATCAAAATCGCGAAAAACGACATCATATCCCTGTTCGAGAAGTCGCCAAGGAAAGTTTTCAGAGCGCTCCGAACTGGGAGAGATTCTGTCGCAAAACCGTAAATTCTGGCGGCTAGCAGAGCGAACGAATGTCGACCAATTCATTGAATTCTTGACAAAAGACGGAAAGCTTTCGGCGGCGGTTTTCCCTTTTCCGTATCGAAAAGAAACCCGTTATAGCTGGGGCCAGACCACGATATATGAAGTCGCATTGACTCTTCGCGACAAAGCTTTCCTGTCGCACTACACCGCTGTCTATTTGCACGGACTGACCGAACAAATACCCAAAACGATCTTTGTCAATTTCGAGCAACCGCCCCCATTGGCGCGAAGCAAGGACTTAGAGCAAGGACGAATTGACGCTGCGTTCAAACGGCCACCTCGAATTGCACTACGGTTGTGCGCACCCTTCGGAGATCGCGAAATCTGTATCCTAAACTCAATGGGCCAAGATCAACTTGGGGTCATCGAAAGCATCGGTCATGACGGGGAGCAGCTGCGTCTGACGGGAGTAGAAAGAACGCTCATCAATATCGCAGTTCGTCCATTCTACGCCGGAGGCGTATCCGAGGTGCTCGGAGCTTATTGAGAGGCGCAGAAAAAGGTATCAGTCAATCGACTGACTGCTCTCCTAACACGGATGGATTACGTCTATCCGTATCACCAAGCGATAGGATTCTATCTTGAGCACGCAGGCTACCCGGAGAAGTCAATCCAACTACTTAAGCGATTCCCAATTAGGTATGACTTCTATCTCACGCACAACATGACAAATCCCGACTATTCAAAGCGCTGGAGACTATACTTCCCAAATGGGCTTTAGTCGCTCGCAGACACCGACTACGTAGTCGAAATAGAAATTGAAGTCACGAAGGGCGTGTCCGCGCTTCGCTGTTGCTCTCACGGAGTGGAAATTGTCTCTGTGAAACTCTCTGACATTGGCAACTTCGTTAAGCAACTCAAGAGGGACACTCTTTGCTGCAAAAATGGCTTTGACCAAATCTTGGAAAGTGTGCGACGTGATGTCTGGTTGAAAGCGCTGGATTAGATTGTAGATGTCGAAAAAGTCTCGCGCACGCGGCGAGCGGCCAGGGTTTGGGACCGACGCTGAATATTCAACCATCTGCTGGCAAATAGCGCGCAGCTTTTCAACAACAAGCATCGCAGGCGAGTAAACGTATATCACGAGCCCGCCCAATTCTCGCTGCTCCTTACCGTCGCAATACTCGTACTTACTTATGTCGATCTGCATGATTCGTTTTTGCTGACTTCCGATAACAGTGGCATTTCTGCGAATCACATCGATCCGTCCGCCCAGTTCATCGAACGTATCTCGGCCGATAATCTTGAACTCCAATCTATATCCACCCCAAAAACGTGGTTGTCCTGGTCGTTGCTCGCTCGGCCGCTCGAACAAACCGACGTCAAATACCTTATAACCATCTGGCGCAAAAGACTCAGTAAGACGCCGCCCGATTCGAGCTTGCAACTCATGCAATTGCGCTCGATCAAACTCGTCCGGAATCGAGAAATCAAGATCCTGAGAACTGCGAAGCGAGACTCCATGGATCAAATCAATTGCATTTCCTCCCTTTAATACAATTCGATCCATGAGATCGTCGTCAGAGAACAACGCGGCGATTGTTAGATTGCGGTATCCGTTGCAGCAACCGCACCTTGCGGCGGCTGGTAGCTTGAGATTCTCCGGTTTTGCAGACCAGAAGCTCAAGGGGGTGCAACGATGGGGCGTCGGCCTCGAGATCCAGAGCGGGAACAGCGTTGGCGAGCGAGCTTGATCGAGCAGCGAGAAAGCGGCTTGTCGGTCCGCGAGTTCTGTCTGCGCGAGGGCTTGAAGGAGACGGCGTTTCACTATTGGCGTCGGCGGATTTCCCAGGAGGATGGCCAGCCGTCGACGAAGCCGGCCAAGCGTGGCAGGCCACGATCCGTTACGATCGCTGCCGCGGTGGAGCCCAACGCCGCGTCGCCAACTCATTCGCGAAGTGCCAAGTTCGTGCCAGTCCGCTGGAGCACGATTGGTGAGGGAGCGGGCTATGCGGCGGAAGTGGCGTTGCCCGGTGGCGTCACGCTGCGTCTGGCGCACGACGTGGACGGCGCGATGCTGCAGATGCTGCTGGCGGCGTTGCGGCAACCATGTTGAGCCTGTCCTTGCCGGTCGAGATTTATTTGTGCGTCGAGCCAGCCGACCTGCGCCGCGGCTTCGATCGGCTGGCGCAGATGGCCCAAGAACACGCCGGGCGGGACGTGCTGGCCGGTGGGCTGTACGTGTTCTTCAATCGGCGGCGCGACCGGGTGAAGCTACTGTGGTGGGACCTGGATGGCCTGGCCTTGTGGTATAAGCGGCTGGAAGCCGGCACGTTTCAGTTGCCGGCCGTCCCCGCCGAGGCGACGAGCGTGACGCTATCAAGCACGCAGTTGACGCTGATCCTGGGAGGGGTGGATCTGGCCAGTGTCCGCCAACGGAAGCGATATCGGCGGCCGGCGTGAATTCGTGGCGTAACGTTTTCACGGTTGCGTTCAATCATGAGCGTATGAGCACGGATGCCCAATCATTGCCGAATGACGTGCCGCTGCTGAAAGAACTGGTGGCGCAGCAGTCGTCGACGATCGACAGCTTGCAACGCCGATTGGGCCAGATGGAGCACCAGATCGCGCAGTTGCTGCGTGCCAGGTTCGGGCCGCGTCGCGAACGAGTTGACTCGCAACAATTGCCGCTGTTCGAGATCCAGACAGAGCCGGCAGCCGAAGTTGCCGTGCCGCTCTCGGAGTCGCCGGTCAAGGCACACACGCGTCGCGGTGGCGGGCGTCTCCAGCTTCCGTCCGACCTGCCGCGTGAGCGGATCGAACACGACTTGGAACAGAATGCATGTCCCGGTTGCGGGCAACTGCGCCAGCGGATCGGCTGCGAGACCAGCGAGCAGCTCGACTACGTGCCGGCCCAGTTGAAGGTGATCGAGCACGTGCGTTGGAAGTACGCTTGCCGGGCCTGCCAGGAGCACGTGGCCATTGCCGCGCCACCGGCCAAGCCTATCGAGCGCGGGTTGCCTGGCCCAGGCCTGCTGGCGCAGATCGTGGTAGGCAAGTTCAGCGATCACCTGCCGCTGTATCGCCTGGAAGACGTGTTCGCGCGGGCTGGCGCCGAGCTGCCGCGGACCACGCTCTGCCGCTGGGCGCGGCAAACGGCCGAGCTGCTCCAGCCGCTCTACCAGTTGTTCATCGCCCGGGTGCGATTGTCACGCGTGATTCACACCGATGATACGCCGGTGCCGGTGCTCGACCCCCTGTTGCCGCATACGCGGACGGGCCGATTCTGGGTCTATTGCGGCGACGCCAATCATCCCTACTCGGTATACGACTACACGGCCAGCCGAAAGCGCGACGGCCCAGCGACATTTTTGAGAGATTACCAGGGTTATTTACAGGCCGATGCCTTCGCCGGCTACGACGGAATCTACGCGGCGGGCACCGTTCAACAGGTGCTCTGCTGGGCCCACGCGCGCAGGAAGTTCTTCGAGGCCAAGGATTCGCAGCCGCGCAAAGCGCACCAGGCGTTGGCCTTCATTGCGCGGCTGTACGAAGTGGAGCGCGAGGCGAAGCTGCTGGAGACCGAAGCCCGTCAAGCCCTGCGCATCGCGCGTTCGCGCCCCTTGTTGGGCCAGTTCCGCGATTGGCTAGACCAGCTACGCGCCAGCCGTGTTGCCCAAGAGCCCGCTTGGACAAGCGGTCCATTACGCCCTGCCGCGCTGGGCAGGTTTGGAGCGGTACTGCGAAAACGGCGCGCTGGCGATCGACAACAACTTGTCGGAACGCGCGCTGCGACCGGCTGCTATTGGCCGCAAGAACTGGCTGTTCCTGGGCAACGATCGCGGCGGCCAGACAGCCGCCGTGCTGTTCAGCTTCATGGCCAGTTGCAAAGCCAACCAGGTTGAGCCGTGGGCCTATCTGCGCGACGTGCTGGCGCGGCTGCCAGGTCTGAAGAACGGCGCGGCGCTCGACGAGTTCTTGCCAGACATCTGGCTTCGCCATCATCCCGCGGCCCGGCGCACGGGATCCCGGTAACTTCCGGCGAATCGTCACGGCGGCTAAAATGCAGCCGCAGGTTCTCTCCGCCGTTCGCTTCCGGAAAGGATTCGCCTCGATGGCCACTCGCCCGCAGAAACAAGCGGCCCAGCTAAAACAGCTTCGCAAAGCCGCGAAAACGCGCGCCAAGCGAAAGGAGCTTACTGGGAATGAACGCTGTTGCGGCTTGTGTGGGGCCACGAAGAACCTTACCCGAACCGAGTGCTGCGGCCAATGGATCTGCGACGACGAGCACACGTACGAGCTATTCTCGTACGCCCGGAATAGCTGCTCTCGGAATCACCGTCGCTACACGCTGTGCGCCCACCACTTCAACGAAGAGCACGAGGGTCGGTGGCAAGACTGCGCCAAGTGCCGCGACGACATCGAGCCCGAGATGTACGTCTACTACGGCACCAACGAATACAACTTCGAGGTGCTGGCCGATCCGCCTCCGTACGAGGCGACCCGCTGCGCGGCCTGCAATGCCGTGATCGTGCTTGCCGATGGCGGCTATTCGCACGGCCGTGAAGGCTACCTCTGCAGCGCCTGCACGGCAGCCAAATACCCTGATCTCGACCGTTGAGCGTCACGCCAGCCGTAATGCGGTTGGTGGAACGGTTACAGATTGCGGACCTTTTCGAGGAAATCAATATCGCTCATTTGCAAGACTCTCGTCGAAACTGCGCGAAAGAGGGGGCAGGATTCGCTCTCGATAAAACTAACTTCGAGGGCGGCCCGCAACGCGAGAGCAGGCTTCCGTCCTTGACGGAAATTCGTGCGCGGCGTGAAACCAAAATGACGGTTTTCCCCGGAGAATACAAGGGATCAGTGGGGATCGGTTGCAAATGTTTGCAACGGCGTCAGAAACCGCTAAAATCCCCAAAGCCCCGGGTATTCTGCGGTTAATAAGACATAATTCCGGTCGGTCTCACACGGCAGGGGTTACAGGTTCGAGTCTTGCAGCGCCCTTACTACGTTTAGCATGCCTTCGTACAAGGCAGCCGAGCCCTGCTGAGCAGGGCTTTTTTCTTTCGACACCCGCATCTCTTGCGTGATACTGCTCAGGGATTCCGGCGCTCGAAAGCGCACGCTTTTGTGCCTGCCTCGATCGGCATCCACCGCCCTGATAGACCCTGACAGGCTACTCATTTAGGAATATACTAGAAGGACTCCGCACGGCGAATGCGCTGAGCGCGCTGCGTTTCATTCTCGTTTAGGACGTGACGAAGGCCTGGGGCGTTTCGGTTGCTGCCGGTCCAACCCATACCGCCTGCCATAGAAGGTGCGGAACCGAGTTTATTGGAGGAATGTCGATGCAAGCCCCTGTCGATGTGATCCGTGCGGCGACGATGGCCTCGCGCCGAAGATTTCTGTCGAATTTCGGCATGGGCATGGGGGCCATCGGCCTGGCCACATTGCTCGGTCCCGAATTGCGTGGCGATGAATCGTCGGCCGACAAGTCTCCGCTGGCGCGTGCCGGCCTCACTTTCCGCCCAAGGCCAAACGCGTGCTGCACATCTTTGCCAACGGGGCGCCGTCGCATGTCGACACTTGGGATCCCAAGCCGGCGCTAGCTCGTTACGACGGTCGAGTTGTTGAGCAACTCGACGGCGTGGCCTTTGCATCGCCGTTCAAGTTCAGCAAGCGTGGAACCAGCGGCATCGAGGTGAGCGACGTATTTCCCCGGCTGGGCGAACATGTCGACAAGATGACGGTCATTCGCTCCATGCACACCGATATTCCCGACCATATCTTTTCCACGTACATGATGAGCACGGGCCAAGGTCGGTTGGCCCGGCCAAGCATGGGAGCCTGGGTCGTCTACGGCCTGGGAAGCGAGAACCAGAACCTGCCGGGTTACATCGCGCTGTCGGCCGGCCCCGTTCCCTTCGGCGCAGAATCTGCGTTCGGCATTCCTGCCTGGCAATTGTCAGGGAACGCAAATCAATACGAACAACACCAGCATTGAAAAGCTCATCGAGAACATCAAAAACTACTACGTGACGGGCGAAGAGCAGCGTTCGCAATTGGATCTGGTGGAGAAGTTGAATAAGCGGTTTCAGACAGACCAGGCGCTGGAAGCGCGCATTCAGTCGTTTGAACTGGCCTTTCAGATGCAAACCGAAGCCACCGACGCCTTCAATATCAGTCGCGAGCCGGAATACATTCGCCAGCAATACATGGCCGACACGCCGCAAGGGCGGCAGATGCTTATCGCGAGGCGGCTGCTGGAAAAGGGAGTGCGCGTGGTGCAGGTGTGGCATCCCGGCTGGGACCATCACCAGGACATCGGCAATGTCTTGCGCAAGAAAGCCGGCGAGTGCGACCAGCCGATCGCGGCGCTGCTGACCGACTTGCAGCAGCGCGGCATGCTGGAAGACACGCTGGTTGTTTGGGGGGGCGAGTTCGGCCGCATGCCACGGCGTCAATTGCCGACCGCCGACATTGCCGCTACGACGCCCCCGGGGCGCGACCACAATGCCAAAGGCTTCTGCGCCTGGCTGGCCGGCGGTGGCGTCAAGGGCGGCCATGTTCACGGCGCGACGGACGAATTGGGTTACGTGGCCGTCGAGAACAAGGTACACGTCCACGACCTGCACGCCACCATCCTGCAGTTGCTTGGCTTCGACCATGAGCGGCTTACGTATCGTTACAATGGCCGCGACTTTCGGCTGACCGACGTCTTCGGCCGAGCGGTCAAGGAGATCATCGCCTGAGGCAACGTGGCCGTGCGCGTTGCTAATTGCACATTTCCGGTAAGAACGATCCGCCTCGCGGAAGTTGCCTGCCACCGAAAGACGCGACATATCGAACAAGGATTTCGCACCATGAATCATCACGCGATCCGATTGCCGGCTTCCGCAGGGCTGACGGCTTTGCTGATCGGCTGCGCGACCTCTTTGCTGATCGCCAGTGCGACCTCGGCCGCCGAAAAATCGCCGACGCGGCAGTTGGCGACGAAGCCATCGGCCGCCGGTGACGTCGAGTTTTTTACTCGCCAGATCCTGCCTATCCTCAAGAGCCGTTGCTACGAGTGCCACAGCCACGACTCGGGAAAAATCCAGGGCGGGCTGACCGTGGACTCGCGTGACGGGCTGTTGCAAGGGGGCGATTCCGGTCCGGCCGTGGTGCCCAAGGATCTGGCCCAGAGTCTGCTCGTCACGGCAATCCGTTACGACGACTCGAGCCTGCAGATGCCGCCGGACGGGAAGCTGCCCGAAGCGGAAGTCGCCCTGCTGGAATCGTGGATCAAAGGGGGGGCATCCGACCCGCGTCTCACCGCAGCCGGCGTAGGGCACACCGACGAGATCTGGGCCAAGTCCAGCAGTCATTGGGCGTTCCAGCCCCTGGAGCGGCCCGTTCCGCCGAAAGTGAGCGACACCGCTTGGTTGCAGACCCCGCTCGATGCGTTTGTGATCGCCAAGTTGGAAGCCAGGCAGATGCATCCCGCAGCGCCGGCTGACAAGCGGACGCTGATCCGTCGCGCCACGTTCGACCTGATCGGCTTGCCGCCTACGAGTGACGAGGTGGATGCTTTTCTGGCCGACTCGTCGCCCCAGGCCTTTGCCAAGGTGGTGGACCGGTTGCTGGCGTCGCCCCATTATGGCGAACGTTGGGGACGCTACTGGCTCGACATTGCCCGCTATGCCGATACGACGGGTGAGAATTCGCTCGGCGGCCGCGTCGAAAATCGGCTTGTCTACGCCTACACCTATCGCGATTACGTCATTCGAGCCTTCAACGCGGACAAGCCTTTCGATCGGTTCATCCTGGAGCAACTTGCGGCCGACCAATTGCCCTCGGGCGGCGACCGAGAGTCGCAAGCGGCGCTCGGCTTCATCACGGTCGGCAAGCGGTTCGCCAATAACCAGGACGATTTGATCGATGATCGGATTGACGTCGTCTCCCGGGGCCTGATGGGACTGACCGTGGCTTGCGCCAGGTGCCACGACCACAAGTTCGATCCGATTCCCACGGAAGACTACTATTCGTGGCACGGCATCTTCGCCAGTTGCACGGAGCCCAAGGAAGGCCCGATCGTGGAAACGGTCGAGCAGGATGCCGAGTATCGGGACTTTCTCGCAAAGGTTACAGAAGCCCAGCGCACGGCCGACGAGTTTGAAGACAATGAATGGAATCGCGAACTGAGCGAGGCTTGGCATCAACTTGATAAATACCTGCTGGCGATCCACGAAACGACAGGCGGTACGCAGCGGCCTGTCGCTGACAAATTTCTACCGCCAGCGAGGGCTGTCGGCGAATATTGCCAGGGCTTGGAGCAACTACTTGACTCGCACCGCGGCGAAGCGGCACGATCCGGTCTTTGCCCCGTGGGTGGCGTTCGCGGCCCTGAAACCAGAGCAGTTTGCCATCGAAGCCAAAAATCTGGCCGCCCGCTTTGCCGCCAACCAGGATCGCAAGAAGCCGATTCATCCGCTGGTCGCCAAGCTCTTTGCCGGCGACGCTCCGCGCTCGATCAATGACGTCGCCGAGGCTTACGGCCGGCTGTTTGCGAAGGTCGATGAGCAGTACCAGCAGCAGCGCTCGCAACTTCTGCAAACGGCCGGAGCGTGGCAGCCTGTCGAAATCAAGCTGTCCGACCCTACGATGGACGCTCTCCGACGACGGCTGTACGGAGCCGAAGCCATTGCGCCGCGCGAGCGGTTGGCGTTTCAAACCGAGGTCGGCCTGCGTAAGGCAGGCCGAATGGGGCCGGCTCGTGGCCAAGGCCAACGACATCAAGCTGAGCCATCCGGGATCTCCGGGGCGCGCGATGGTGCTGGAAGACTTGCCCCAGCCGCGCAATTCGAAGATCTATGTCCGCGGCGACCGGAACAAGCCCGGGCCGGATGTGCCGCGGCAATTCTTGAAGATCCTGGCCGGCCCGAATCGCAAACCCTTTCAGCATGGCAGCGGCCGGCTTGAACTGGCGCAAGCGATCGCCAGCCCTGACAATCCGCTGACCGCACGGGTGATGGCCAACCGCATCTGGCAGCACCATTTTGGCCAGGGATTGGTTGGCACGCCCAGCGATTTTGGCCTCCGTGGCGAACCCCCCACGCACCCCGCCTTGCTCGATTATCTTTCCCGCTATTTCATCGACGAAGGTTGGTCGATCAAGAAGCTGCATCGCCTGATCATGCTCTCAGCCGTCTACCAGCAGTCGAGCGACGATAACCCGCACTATAGCGAATTGGATCCCACCAACTCGTTGCTGTGGCGCATGAATCGAACTCGGCTCGATTTCGAAGCCCTGCGAGACACGATCCTGGCAGTCACCGGTTCGCTCGATCCGGCGATTGGCGGGCGTTCGATCGACCTGCTTTCGACCGCCACGCGACGGACGATCTACGCGCACGTCGACCGATTGAATTTGGCGGGCGTGTTCACCACGTTCGACTTTGCCCAGCCCGAGATGAGCACTCCCCAACGGTTTGAAACCACGGTTCCGACGCAGGCCCTGTACCTGATGAACAGCCCGTTGGTCATCGAGCAGGCCCGCAACTTGGCGGCTTCTCCGGATCTTGCCGGACTCGCTGATGACGCCCAGCGCGTGCGATGGCTTTATCGTAGGCTGTTTCAGCGCGACCCCACGGCGCAGGATGCGAAAGACGCCCTGGAGTTCGTGCAGCAACACGTAGAATTGGAAGTCGGAGGCTGCACCGCGATCGGCATGGAAGTACGGTTCAGGTTCCTACAGCTCAAAGAAACAGACCGTGGTCTTCAACGAGGCCAAACGGTTCGTCCACGATGAATGGCAGATGCCGGTGCGCGACGCCCAGAACAAATTCCATCCAGGCAGAATTGGTCGAAACGGGTGGACTGACCGGTGCGACGCGGGGCACGGGCGTGATTCGACGCTGGACCGCGCCGCTGACCGGCGCAGATCACCATTCAGGGAACACTTGGCCCGCGAGTCGCGGCAAGCGAGCCGGCGGCGTGCAAGCATTCATCGTGCTTACCCGCTCCGACGTTCAGCCGCGAGTTGTAGGGCGTTTCGATTCCGACGGAAAGAAGACGCCTACGCCGATTCACCGCCTTGACGTTCGCAAGGGAGATTTTGTCGACTTCATCGTCTTGTCGACGAGCGAAGCCCAAGAATCGTTTCAGTGGGCGCCGGTAATCGACCTGGACGAGCCGGGGACGAGTGATCGGCTCGACGATCGACACCAGTGGAATGCCCAGGCAGATTTCGACGGTCCGCAACCGCCTGCGCCCAAGGGTCTGTCACCCTGGGAGAAATACGTCCAGGCCTTGCTGCTGACGAACGAGTTGGCCTTCGTCAATTAGGTCACTCGCCATCGCCTTCAAGCACCTGGCAAAAGCTCTCGTAACGCCGAGCATCGATCCAGCCGTCGGCTACGGCGTTCTTGATCGCGCAGTCTTCTTCGAGCGTGTGGGTGCAGTTGGGAAACTTGCACAGGCTGACGTACGGCCGCAATGTCGCGATAATAGCCCGCCACCTCTTCGGCGATCACGTCCCAGAGCTGAAACTGCCGCAGGCCCGGCGTATCCACTACATAGCCGCCGCTGGCCAGCGACAATACGCGGGCCGTGGTCGTCGTGTGCTGGCCCTTTTGGCTTTCGGCGCTGACCGCTCCGACGCGCAGCGCCAGGCCCGGTTCGATGGCGTTCAGCAATGATGACTTGCCGACGCCGCTTTGGCCTGAGATCACGCTCTGGCGGTTGACGAGCCGCCTGGCCAGCCGCTGAACACCGAAGCCCGTCTTGGCGCTAACCAGCAGCACTTCGTATCCCATCTGACTGTACACGCCGACGATCGGCATCAGGTCAGCCGGGTCGATCAGGTCGACCTTGTTGATGCAGATGATGGGGCGGATCTGACTCTTTTCGGCAGTGATCAAGAAACGGTCGATCAGGTTCGGCTTGAGATAGGGTTCGGCTGCCGTGCCGACGATCAGCAATTGGTCGACGTTCGACACGATCACGTGCTGGCGGCCGCGGCTGGCGCGGCTGAACACGCCATGCCGGGGTTCGATCCGCTCGATGATCCCCTCGTTTCCTCGGCACTCGAAATAAGAACCAGGTCGCCCGCCGCAACAACGTGGCGCTGGTCGGTCGCCAGGGTCTTCAGGATCCGCCGCGTGGCGCATTTGTATTGTCGGCCTGCATGGCCCTTCGACCGTGCTGGTCAGCCCATGCACGCTAGCACACGTCCCCGCAAGCAGTCGTGGTGGCCGACGTCCAGCACCGCATCGATGCCCTCCTCGGCCTGGCTTGCCCCGCGGACGGTTCGCCGCCGGGTCAGTTCGCCCTTGCCGCTGACGCGTTCGCTTTGAGCAGCGTCTTCGGGCGATCCGCGTCGGCCTGGAACTTGCGAGTCCAATCGTCTCAGGCGGGTCCGCGGGGTGCGGTTCTTGCGGAATTCGGCGCGGAATTGTTTTTTCTTTCTTGGCCATCGCCCTTAGCTCTACCATCCCCGGCTGGGGAAGAATCGCGGCTTGGGAACTGATTGGCGCTTGTTTGCGAGGCTTAAGTCCGTACGATCCGGTTAGCCGGCTGTTCTTCGACGTGATATTACAACAATATCAACTTCCGGCAAGCTCTGCGCTTGCGCTCGCTTTGAGCTTCATGACCTCGACCAATCCTGCGAAATTGCCGCTGGCGTTCGGCCGGACTACGGTACCACGCCTACAACTTTTTTCTGCGGCAGAAATTCGGCCAACGCATCCACAAGGTCAGCATCGATGCGGGCTTTACCTGCCCGAACGTCGATGGCACCGTCACCACCGGCGGCTGCACGTTCTGCGATAATCGCAGCTTCAGCCCCAGCCGTCGGCAGCCGCGGATGAAGATCCACGACCAGATCGACGAAGGCATCCGGCGCATTCAACGCCGCTACACAGTCCGACGATTTTCTGGCCTATTTCCAGCCGGCGACCAATACTTACGCTCCGGTCGAGCGGTTGCGGTCGCTCTACGAACGAGGCCCTGGCGCATCGAGCAGGTTGTCGGCCTGGCCATTGGCACCCGGCCGGATTGCGTGCCCGACGACGTGCTCGACGTTGCTGGAAGAAATCGCCGGACGGACCTATCTGGCGGTTGAATTCGGCGTGCAAACGATGCACGACCGATCGCTGGACTGGATGAACCGCGGCCATCATTACGACGCATTTCTAGACGCCATCGCCCGCAGCCGGGGCGAGGCTTCGAGATCTGCGCCCACGTGATGCTGGGCCTGCCGGGCGAATCGCACGACGACATGCTGGCTACGGCGCGTGAAATGGCCCGGCTGGGGTCGACGCCGTGAAGCTCCACAACCTCTATGCCGTGAAGAACACGCCGCTGGCCGATCAGGTGCGGGCCGGCGAAGTGTCGACTGATCGAGCGCGACGACTACGTCCGCACGGTTGTCGATGTGCTGGAATTGCTGCCGCCGGACGTGCATCGTCGAGCGGGTCAGCGGCGATGCTCCGCCCGATTATCTGGTCGGGCCGGCCTGGTGTCTCGACAAGCCGGGCCTGCGCGTGGCCTTGGAGGCGGAATTCGCCCGCCGCGACACCTGGCAAGGGAAGAAGTACGAAATGCTAAGTGCCAAGTGATAAGTGCTAATGGCAGGCATTTATCACCTAGCACTTATCATTTAGCATTCAGCAAGGTTCGGAGCGGACTGGGTGGCCGCCGGCCGCAATTCGCGGCGGGAGGAAAGTCCGGGCTCCGCAGGACACTGTGGTGGGTAACGCCCACCGGCCGCGAGGCCAGGGAAAGTGCAACAGAAAGCAAACCGCCGGTGCGGCGGGGTTCGCCCCGGTCGCGGTAAGGGTGAAACGGTGAGGTAAGAGCTCACCAGCAGGCTGGGTGACCAGCTCTGGCTAGGTAAACCCCACAGGGAGCAAAGCCAAACAGGAAGCATGTGCCGGACCGAGCGACTTTCATGCCGCCCGGTCCGACACGCGGCTCGTCCGGTCCGTTAGGACTTCCGGGTAGGCTGCTGGAGGAGCCGAGTAATCGGCTTCCTAGAGAAATGGCCATCGCCCGGGCGGCATATGCCGCCCGGGAACAGAACCCGGCTTACACGTCCACTCCGGACCTTGTTTTTCTCCGTTTTGCTTCCTGGCGGCGGGGACGCCTCGCATCAACCTCTACAGTCGGCTTCAGGCCTCGACGGGCACCATCTCGCGCTCGACCATCTGCAGCAACTTCGAAATGCAGAGCTTGTTCATGCTGGTGTGCCGATCGTGGGCTTCGGCCCGCAGCGACTCGTGCAGGCTCTGCGGCAGGCGGACGGTGATCACGCGGGTCGGCTCCTTGCCGCTGTCGGCCCGTCGCCGTTCTTGGCTCCGCAGCTTGGCCAGCATGTGCTGGATCTGCATGTACTCTTCGGTCTGCTCGAAGTCGGCCATTTCGTCCGGCGTCTTGAACTGCTGGCGAATGACGCCGTTGACCCCGAGCACTTCGCGGAAAAAGGTGACCCAATCGGTGGCCTTTTCAAACAGTCTCCTGGGCGACGCGGTGGACGTGTTGGACTTGTTCACTCATGTCTTCCTCCATTTGAAACGGCGAACTCCATTTCGACGACCGCGAAGAAGTCGCCGTAATAGCTCGAGTGTGCGAGATGAGTCAAGACCAGCATGGATGTCATTTCGCTGACAGCACTTACAGCATTGCTATCTGCTTGCATTGATTTCAGGCAGTTGTGCCGCATCTGCCAGCACTAGCCTTCGTGCACAGAAACCAGGCAGAGCCCAGTTTCCCATAATCCAAAGTGTCCACTTTTGACCCGGCCAAAGATTCTTCCATTTGCCCATTGCCGGCTTCCGGCTGTCAAAATCGCAAAGGCTTACTAGACAGCCAATTGGCAGCGCTATAAACATGCGGCTACTGCTATGAAACGACCACTGCTAGTCCTTGGCACCGCGAACCGTAAGAAGGGCATCGAGCTGGCCGACTTGGTTGCGCCGTTGGGGATCGACGTTCGCACGCTGGCTGACTTTCCCATCGCATTAGCCGTCGACGAAACCGGTGACACCTTCGCCGCCAACGCCGAGCTGAAGGCCACCCAGCAGGCCCGGCATTTGGGGCAGTGGGTGCTAGCAGACGACAGCGGACTGGCGGTTGATGCCCTGCAGGGGGCGCCGGGCGTCTACTCCGCCCGGTTTGCCGGCCTGCAAGCAACCGACGAAGACAACAACCGGCTTTTGCTGGAGCGGCTGTCGGGCGTGCCGCTTGAGCGACGCACGGCACACTATGTGTGCCACGTCACGCTGGCCGATCCGCAAGGTCAGGTTCGAGCCCGTGCCGAGGAGTATTGCCACGGCCGCATTCTCGAAACCGAGCATGGCAGCGCGGGGTTCGGCTATGACCCGATGTTCGAGATCATCGAATACCATCGCACGTTTGGCCAATTGGGGTTGGCCGTGAAGGCCTGTCTCAGTCACCGAGCCCGGGCGATGCGGCAGATTCTGCCAGACATCGTGCGATACCTGGCCGGCTAGTCCGAGCGAACTCGACCGGCGGGCATGAATTCCGACGGCCAGGTAGACGGCGCGATGGGTTTTGCCCACAATTGGCGATGGGGCCGGTCGCGCGCGCGGGCCGGGGATTGAAGCGTCCCGCAACTTATCTCTGGTTCTTCAGACGAACTGCTGAGAGGAATGAGCATGAGCGTGGAACTGCAACAACGCATCGAACGCTTGGAAAAGGAACGTTGGATCTATTTGGGACTGGGCGCGCTGGCCGTATTGGCGGGCCTCCTCGGCGCCTTGCTGGGGGCGGGCATTACCGGCAAAGGCAATGCTGGGCTGCGCGGCCAGAACCTGGAATTGAAAGCCGTGGCGGGCGAGGAGTCCTTTGCGATTAAGGATGCCGCTGGCAAAGTGGTCTTCTCGGTCGGCGTTGGCAAGGACGGTCTTCCGCACTTGCATTTCTACGACCGCAAAGGGAAGCCTCGCCAATCGCTGGGTTTTTCGGCCGCCGCCGATCCTGAAATCCGCATGGCCGACGATAAGGGCGAAGTGCTGGTTCAGTTGTTCGCCAAGGATTCGACCTCGGCACAATTGACCTTCCATGACGGACAGGCGCTGCGCGAAAGCATCGGGCTGATCTCGGGTAATCCAAAGGTCGAGATCTACGACTTCAGCGGCAAGAAGACCATCTCGACCTTGCCCACGACCGGTGGCGGTGGCGCAGCACCGGCGAACCCCAAGTGATCTCGGCACAGACCGCACGCGTTCCCCGCCCGGGGCCTGCACTCTCGCTGCTGGAGAATGCCCATGCCGGAAGATGTCGAACCTGGCGGTGAAACAGCCCGGCCGATCAAGTCTGCTGGAGCCTTGTTCGAACAGAGAAAACAGGCCAGCTTGAGCAAGATGGCCCGCGGGATGGCTCATGATTTCAACAATTTCCTGATGGTCATCCTTGGACAGGCTGAATTGGGCCTGTTGACGTCGCCGGCCGATTCGCCCGCCCGAGCGCAGTTCAACCAGATTCTCACCGCTTCGCAGCGAGCAGCGGAACTCTGCCGCCAGTTGATGGCCTACGCCGGCCAGGCCCGGCTTTCTCTGGCCACGATCGACCTGGGCGTATTGCTGAACGAACTTGCCGCAGAAGCGCAACCCTCGTTGAGCCCGTCGAGCGTGCTGCGTTGCCAGTGGGCCGAACCACTCCCCTCGGTGGCGGCCGACAAAGCGCAACTGCAAATGGCGATTCGCAACGCGATTCGCAACTCGATCGAATCGCTGCCGCCCGAGGGTGGTGCCATCACCTTGCAGACGGGTTCGATCGTGGTGGATCGAACCTACTTGGAGAAGATGCGGCCAGCAACCGATTTTCCGCCAGGGCCTTACGTGTTTGTCGAAATTGCCGACAACGGCTGTGGGATGGACGAAGAGACGTTGACGCTCGCCTTCGACCCGTTCTTTTCCACGAAGAAGGCTCACCCTGGTATGGGGCTTTCGAACTTGTTGGGCATCGTCCGCAGTCATCGCGGAGCCGTACACTTGGAGTCTGCGGTTGGGCAAGGCACCACGCTTCGCATCCTTCTGCCGGTGGCCGGCGATTCGCAAGAACTGGCGTCACGGTTGCGCCGGTTTCTGCCTGACTAACCTTCGAGAGAAGTTTTTAAGAGTCGGGTGATGGAAAAAATCGTCGCAGTCGGCGAAGATGATGATTGTCGCGTCCGGGCTAAGGTGACGGGCGCGATTGTTTGGGCTCGAGGTTCACCACGCGTCAACTCTTGGCATTCGAAGCGGAGTTGGAACCATGAAGGCTGGCTTGAACGGTATTGCGCATGATAATTCCGATTTGATCACTCCCTTGGGCGAGATCGGCGTTACGTATCTCGGCCATGGCAAGTGGAAGTTGCCCGTAGGGTCGCAGATCCGCATGCTCGGGCCCGAGGATTGGACCCTCACACTCCACGACGGCCGCGTGTTCCGGCTGTGGTCGGAAGACGAACTGGAAGATCATTGAAGTGGCCCCTCTCGATAGCAATCCCTTCGCCATTCTGACCTTCATCGCCGCCCCGGCCATTCTGACCAACGCTTCGTCGGTCATGGGGCTCGGCACTTCGAACCGCTTTGCACGGGCGATCGACCGGGTGCGGAGCCTGTCGAACGGAACTCGAAGGTCAGGAAAACGACCACGAGTCCTGAGACACAGTTCAAGTTCCGCCAGTTGCATGTCGCCCAGCGCCGGGCGTTGTTGCTGGTCCGGGCCTTGTCGGCGTTCTACCTGGCGGTTGGTTCGTTTGCTGGCGCCAGCCTGGTTTCGCTGCTGGGCGCGGTGTTCGTGCTCGCCGAGCGAGAATTGCTGCATCGCACGGCCTTGGGTCTGGGGCTGGCCTGCGGGATGCTGGGCATCGGCGGCCTGGTGGCGGGCGCCGGCTTGCTGATCGGGGAAACTCGCCTGACGCTGCAAATCCTGGGCGAGGAAACCGAACATTTGCTTCGCCGCGTGCGAACTTCCGCCGAACGTCAGCAGTCTAAATAGCATGTCAGGCGACGCCTCGGCACTCGCGAGCCTGCTTGCGCCAGCGGCTTCAATCCCGACCAATCGTCGATCGACCACCGACGGGGGGCAATTGCGATGCACATACTGCTCAAGAATCAACAGATCATTCTCGTTCCGACCGATGAGCAAATGGCGGCAGAACTCGCAGCTTGGAAAAGCGAGCATCTCCGCCACGTGTTGCTGGTGCGCGAAGACGACGGCTCGGGGTTGGCGCTCGCCGACCTGGGACCGCAGGACGACGCGTGCCGACATCCGCTCAACGTGACCAGTATGGCTTCCGATCCGGCGGTTGCGCAGATCGGTAATTTCGCCGCCACGCCTTTCATTCTGGATGGCGAGCATTACGCCTCGGTCGAAGGGTTCTGGCAGGGGCTGAAGTTTGCCGATCCCACAGAGCGGCGTCGCGTCGCGCTGCTGGACGGGGCCGAAGCCAAGCGAGCCGGAGCCGCCCTGGGTTACGGGCCGACAATCGAGTACCAAGGACGCGAGGTAATTGTCGGCACCTGGGACCATTGGCAGTTGATGCGCCGCGCCTGCGAGGCGAAGTTCTCTCAGCATGGGCCTGCGCGAAGCGCTGTTGGCCACCGGCGAGCGCCCCTTGGAACACCGCGTGCGTCACGACAGCCACACCATTCCCGGCGTGATCGTGGCTGAAATCTGGATGGACATCCGTCGCGCCTGCGCTCGGCAGGCGATTCGCACGGCGGCGGTTGAGCCAAACGCAGCGAAGCCAACCACCACGGCACGACGGACACCACGAAGAAACACAAAGGACAAATTCAAGCAACTGTTCGTGCTCATCTTATCACTCATCACTTTTTCCGTTCCTCTGCCGGCGTGCGCAGGGAATCCTGCCTGCGCGCCGCCGACTTCGGAAGAGGCGCCGTTCGCGCTGCTGCCTGCAACTCCGGGATACGGAGGCTTTGGGTACTTGGGCGGCACGCCCGCAGGCGGCCGCAAAAAAATGATTCACCGCCTCCGCCCCTCGGCCGTCGCGCGGCGTTCCGTTGACGTGCTTCGCAAAAGACACGCTCGGCGTGCCTCCGCGCCTCCAGTTAATGAGGCGAGCGAAGTCGGATCAAGGTGAATCGACGCCTACGGTCAAGAGCCTTTTGAGCTGCAGGGGGCCCTGGGTTGCGTCCACTCTCACTCTTCGTCGGCGTCTGGCCGCGCGGTCGCGGGGCGGCAGTGCCCGGCAGGAAAAACGGGCGACCGTCTCTGCCGGGGATAACGCCCAAAGGCTTTGCGGGAAGATCCCTCGCGCTCGTAACCAGCGCGCGAGGCGTTTCCGACGAGTCAGGAAGAGCTATCAGCCAGGTCTGGGCCAAGCCCATCGATCCGCACACACGGCCACCCGCACTCTGGATTAGTGGTCGCGCGGACGAGTTGGCAATTGCCAGGCACAACACTTGGTTGCAACACAAAGCGCCTGTACCAAGTTTTCGGCTCATCATGTTGTTCGCACCCGGAACGTCCACTCTGCCCTAGCTGCCTGCCTGGGAGTGTAGCCGATGAGTGGCTTACTTGTAAACATAATTCTGAACACATTGTAGGGTGCCCGGCGAAACTGGTAGGGTGGGCCACGCGTATCAAGGCGAGGGACATTCGACCAACCTCCGCAGTTCAACGAAGCGTGATTCGCGGAATAACGAACCGGCCCACCATGGTCAGAAGTGGCGCCTAGTTGTAAACGAAATGCTGTACAGATTGTAGGGTGCTCTGCGAGCACCATATGATTTGGCGTCGCAGCCGCAAACGGCCCCGGTCGAGACATGCCATCGAAAGGAAGGTGCTCGCAGAGCACCCTACGGGCCTGCATTCGAGGAGCAAGCGTCGCGACAACGCGAAAGTGCGAAAGGTGGAAATGAGTAAACCTGGCGCGTCGCGACGCACCCCGCGCGGCTACTTGTTGGCGAACTTGACCTGGGCCGGGACGTTCTTCCATTTGTAGTGGCTGGCGAAATCCTCGACCTTGATGGTCAACTGCTCTTTTTCGGTTTGCAGCACGTAGAAGAAGTCGGGCTGAAAGGCCTTGTCGAGACGGTAATTGCCGTTGCCGGCCAAGAGCACCACGTGGTCGCCTTCGTCGAGAATCATGCCGCGGATGACGCCGGTCGGCCCGTCCCAGAAACGCACGGTCCCGTCGCTGCTGCCGGCCACCATCATCGAACCGGCGGCCGCCCAGGTGCAATACTGCACGGGCGTCATGGCCTGCAGGTCGTAAACGATTTTGGGCGTGTTCAAGTCCCAAAGCTGCATGGTGTGGTTGGCGCGGCCGGCGAGCATCATGGTTCCATCGGCCGACCAACTGACGCAGGTCACGCCCGGGGGACTGGTCCGCGGCGAACGGATGCCCTTGGTAAGTTGCTTGCCGGTGCCGGTTTCCCAGATGCGCACAACTTCGTCGCTCGTGCCGCCGGCGAGCATTGAGCCGTCCGAGTTGAAGGCCAGGCCCAAAATGGGTTGGCTGTCGGTAATCACCAGCGGCTTCTTCGCCTTGTCGGCCTGCCACAGGCGCACGCTCATGTCGGAACTGCCCGAGGCCAGCAGGTTGCCGCGCGGTGACCAGGTGACGACATTCACCGGCTTGGTATGCCCTTCGTATTCGCCCACGGCTTTGCCCGAGATTTGCCACAGTCGCACCTTATTATCCGCTCCGCCCGAGGCCAGGGTCTTGCCGTCAGGCGACCAGGCCACACAGAGCACCGGCGCCTGGTGATCTTCAAGTGTATGCAGCAGCTTACCCGAGGCGGCCTCCCATAGCCGAACCGTCTTGTCGTAGCTGGACGAGGCCAGGATCTTTCCATCTCGCGTCCAAGACACGGCCGTGATCGCGGCCGTGTGGCCGTCGAGCGTCTTGAGAGCCTTGGCGGTGAGGGCATCCCAAAGCGTTAGCTTCGTGCGGCCCAAACCAACGACGATCGGCCGGCCAGAATTCCAGACCGGAGGCATCACGCGGGCCACGGTGAGATCCTTCGTTTGCTTCGCTTCGGTCGGTTGCCATTGGTGAACCGACGTGGAATCGCGAGAAGAGCATTTCCGACTCTCTCCATTCGATATCGGATCCTAGAGCCGGAATCGGTTTGACGACTTTTCCCGTCTCGGCATCCCAAACCGTGGCCGCGCCGCTGCCGCGCGATGTACACAGCATCTTGCCGTCGGGCGACCAGGCGGCGCTGATCCCCGCGCCGACCAGCTCCTTCAATGCCTTGCCCTCTTCCACGTTGTAAATCGTCGTGTTGGTCGTCGAGCCACAGGCCAGCTTCGTGCCGTCGGGCGACCAGCGAACGCAATAGAAAACGGCCGAGATGTCGCCCAAGGTTTGCACAACCTTGCCCGACGACGAATTGTAGACGGCCACCGAACCAACTTGCGCGGCCGCGGCCAACTGCTCGCCGCTCGGCGACCAATCGATGCTACGGACGTTCTGACCGACTTCCAGCACGATGGTCTCGGTGCCGGCCCTGACGTCCCACATCCAAACCCAGCCGCTGCTTCCGCCAGCGCCCAACAGCTTGCTGCCGTCGGGCGACCAGCTAACCCACAGCGAATATTCCTTGGGGTTCTTGAAGACTTTCAACGGCATCCCGGTGCGGATGTCCCAGACGCGCATTGTGCCGTCCCAGCCGCCGGCCGAGGCCAACGAGTTTCCGTCAGGCGACCAGGACAGGTCATAGATATAGCTGTTGTGTCCGATCATCGCACGGACCATCGAACCGTTGGCTAGATCCCAGATGCGAATCGTGCCGTCCAATCCGCCGGTGGCCAGCAGTTTGTCGTCTGGACTGAATGCGTAAGCGAACAAGGCGCCGCGATGCAGCCGGGTTTCGACGGTCCAGCTCAGCGCGCCCTCGAGTTGCATCGGCTCCGAGACCAACGCGCGCAGACTCAGTGGCTTGCCCGGCTCGATCTTCAGCGGATCGGCGGTGATCGTGATCGGTGAAGGTTTGCGCCGTGGCGCGCCGGTCGGGTCGGTCGCCGCATCTTCCGCCACGCCGATTCCACACAGAAACGTCCAAGCAATCCACGCGCTGAACCCGAACCTGGCCCTGCCGCAAAGTCGCATGTTCACGTTGTTTGCCCTTTTGTTGCGTGAAGATGAATAAATGATCCCGTCGCACCCGGGAATGTCGATATCTTAACCCGCCAGGAGCGGCGGACGCAAACGGCCGGGAAGCGTCGGTAGTGATACCGTTTGGGTCGACAACAGTTTGCCCTTTCTGAGTGCCACGGGCTCCGCCCGTGCGTTCCACAGCCCTTGGCTTGCAGCACGGACCCCTATATTAAGGTCATTTACTTCTGCAGCGTTTCAGTGCTGCGTACGAACGGATCTAGATTGACTGGTTCAGTCGCACTTGGCGGGCCAGGATGATGACCACCGGCGCGCTTAAAGATTGCCAGACACTTCAACCGCAAGCCAAGGGCTGCGGAAAACACTGGCGGAGCCAGTGCCACCCGATCAAACAGTCCTTCGATTGCCAAACGGTATCACGATTGAAGCCTCAGGGTAACTCGCGGATTCGCAGATTTCGGAAATCGACCGGAGCTCCTTCCGATTCAAGGCACAAATAGCCCTGGCTTGGCTTGCAGGCGGTGCCGCCGGAGACCTCTTCGCCGTTGACCCACAGCCGCACTTCGCCATTGATGCAGCGGACGTAGTAATGGTTCCACTGGTCGGCGCCGCGGCTCAGGTGTTTCGAAGGAAAGCTGCGTTTCCCCTTGGGAGAGACGGGCGGAAAGGGAGTCATGTCGGACGTGCCGACCGGGAAAACGTCGCCGTCGGCAGTGAACCAATCCGGTTTCTTGCCCGTTCGTTTCTCGTACTTTTCTGCATATCCTTGATCGAGCACCTGGACCTCGATGCCGCCGCGGGGGAGCTTGTTGCTTGGCAGGTCGGTAAAGGCCTCCTCAGGCGACCACACGAAAATGCCCGAATTGCCGCCGCTCGACAGATGCCGCCACTGGGCTACGAGTTCGAAATTGACGTACTGCTTCTTGGTGCGAATCACGCCGACCGGCTTGCCGGTGCAATGCACGCTGCCGTCGGTCCAGGTGAAGGTGTCGGGGTCGCAATTGACGTGCTCGAAGTCTGCTTCGCCGAGCGGTCGCCAGCCCAGTCCGGCGCCGTCGACGAAAGCCTTCGTTATCGGCTCAGGCTCGTCGCCCAGTGCCGGCCTGCCCGGGAGCGTGAGCAGTCCAAAACCAACCAGGACCAAGGAGGAAAATGTTCGCATGCAAATGCCTTTCTAGAAGGTTCGCCGAGACATGAAAGCAAATCTCATGCAAAGGGTGTGAGGATCAATCTGCGGGAAGAACTGCATTGCCTGGCAGCATGAAGGTTGTGGAACGCGGAAGGACGTTCAATATCCCCGACGTTCCGGCCAGTTGCAACCAAGAAGCCGGCTGCCCGCTCGGCCGCCTGGACCGTGCGTGGCGATTAAATGTTCGTTATCCGGCGGTTGCGGCTGAACTGTTGCCGGGCGGCGCGCATAGGAAATGGCAGGTGGACCAGGTTTTCACGTTCTTTTTCGAGGAGAGGGAGAGAGTCATGCGACGCAGGATTGCAATCGTTTTGGGCGGGGTCATGATGGCGCTGGTCATGGTCGGTTGGACCGCCACGGCCGAAGCTCGCGGTGGACATGGCGGCGGTCATGGTGGTGGCCATAGTGGTCATCATGCCGGGCGTTCTGGCGGCCATCGCGGGCGGATGCACGCCGCCGGGCATCATCGGCGCGGGTCGAATGGAATGGCTCGCCATCATCGTCATCGACGCAACGGCGGCGGAAACCAATTCGTCGGCCATCGCCATCACCGGCACCATGGTGGCATGAACCAGCAGGCGCGTTGCCAGCATGGCGGCCGCAATGGTCAACATCGTTTCGCCGGCAAGAGCCAAAACGGATCGAACAGCGGCGGTCAGCGCACTGCACGCAGCTCGACCGGCAAGAAGACTTCTTAATGGCGCCTTGGCGAGTCGCAAACTCGCACTGAGTTGCTGAAAGAATACGAATCGGTCGAGTCGGAGAGGAAGCCGGGTTAGTGGCTTCCTTTCCGACTCGACCGATTCCTCGTCCACGTGCTACTCGGATGCCGCAACCGGACTTTCTCATCAAGGCATGTTGCCTGGGCACTTCGGCAGCGGGGCCAGATCCGGTTCGATGAACTGGGTCTTGGCCAGCGGATTCATGCGAACCGCGGGCGAATGGAAAATTCGCAGGACGTGACGCGTCATCAATTCAGGATGGGCGTCGCAAAAGCTGTCGGCGCCCGTCGTGGGAATCGCCTCGTCATAAGCGGCCATCGTTGCTGCCACCAGCGTCAGAAAGGCGCGAGTCGTGGTCTCGTTGTAGCCGCTCGTCGGACCCTCGGGTACCCGGTTCGCGTGATTGTAAGCCTGGATCGCCGTGCGGATCCGGGCGAGAGCTTCGGCAAAGGGGTATCTCCGCAGGTAGAGATGGGCGACCTTGACGTGCGAACGGTGCGTCCATTGTTCGAAAGGCAGCGAGCAGTCCTCGAATCAAGCGAGAAATTCTTGATCAACCATGCCTACGCGCCGCGGATGGCGGCGCCCTATTTACCTTCGGCCGACCGTTTGAAGCCCTGCACTTCCAGCCAATTGGCGCATTCGCGGGTCCAAGGATGCAGCTTCGCAGGATCTGACAGGTCTTTGCTTCCCAGGCCGATTCCGTGGCGTCCCTTCTGGTAGAGATGCAACTCGAACGGCACGCCGGCACGGCGCAAGGCGTCGGCATAGACCATTGCGTTCTCCGGCACCACGCTCGTGTCTTCAACCGTCTGCCAGACGAAACAGGGAGGCGACTGGCTGGTGACGTTCAACGCCGGCGCGAACAGACGCACGTCTTCGGCCGTGAACTTCTCGCCCAGGAAGCGGGTTTGCCGGTCCGGCTTGTCGTTGCGATCCAACATGATGAAGGCGTAACAGAGCACGCCCAAGTCGGGACGCGAACTGACTTGCTCGATTGGGTCGTTGGAGTCTGGCTTTCCGGCATCGAAACGCGTCATCAGCGTGGCTGAAAGATGTCCGCCGGCCGACGAGCCGATGATGCCGATCCGCTTGGGATCGATTTGCCAGGCGCTTGCCCCGTGTCGCACGACGCGAACCGCACGGGCAGCATCCTGCAAGATCTCGGGCAGATGGTAGCCATTCTTTACCAGCCGATACTTCAAAACGAAGGCGTGGATTCCCAGGCTATTCAGCCAACGGGCATAGATTTCGCCTTCGTGCGGAGCGAGCACGTTGTATCCGCCGCCCGGGCAGACGATCATCGTCGAGCCTCCGCCCACGTCGGACCAGAACGGCGTCAGCGTGGGAATGTCCGTGGGGGCCGAACCCAGCGCACGGCGCGGCCGTCGGCCAAAGTGGAAACTCTTGCTGCGGTCGTTCGTCCGCGCGAGCATCTGTCGCTAGGAATAATGCGAGGCAGAGCAATGCGCAGCAATCGAACAAGACCACGATGCGGCGTCGAGTTGTGATAATCATGGGCAGGCCTTCTCCTGGATTGAACTACCGGCAAGCTGGCGCTTGCCGCTCGCCACGGCTGATTAACACAGGCCTCAGCCGCTTTCCGCCCCCGGTCGACCGTCGGCAACCACAAATGACTTTCGCGTTACCAGCGGTGCGCCGGGCCGGCTGACATAGGGAACCGTACGATAATGCGACCGCCATTCCTGCGGCGTCACTTCGCACGACACATAGCCGCGCTCGGCGTTGAAGAACTTCACGAACGGGTTTTCGGCCAATACGCCCGGCGTCGACTTCGCGGTTTCTGCGCCATCGCCGCCTGAAGTGATCGACGTGCCGACGAACTCCGTGCCCACGACCGGCGAATGGGGATTGCTCGAATCGACCTGCAAGTCGTTGACCCAATTGTTGTGGATGTCGCCGGTCAGCACGATCGGATTGGCCACCTTGCTCTCGGCAAAGAACTTCAGCACGCGCTGCCGGTTCTGCTCGTAGCCCGGCCACTGATCCATGCTGTAGGCCACCATTCGCCCGGCACGCGATCGACGCGCGCCATCATCACCTGCTGCGCGAGCACGTTCCAGCGTGAGGGGGACGAACGCAACGTCGAGTACAGCCATTGCTCCTGCTCGGCGCCCAGCAGCGTTGCCTTGGGATCGTAGACCGCCGTGCCGGGCGGCTTGTTGCCGTCGCCGTTGGGCTGGTCCGTGCGATACTGCCGGGTGTCGAGCACGGCGAAGCCCGCCAGACGGCCGAAATCGCGAGCGTCGATACATGCGGGCGTGCGGCCCGTGCGGAAGCTGGGCCCGGCGGAGCGGCATGTTTTCATAATATGCCTGGTAGGCTCGGCGCACGGCGCGCGAGGAACTTGGCCGTGCCGACATCCGGCTCTTCGGACACCTCGCCGGCGCAGTTGTTGTCGAACTCGTGATCGTCCCAGGTAACCAGCCAAGGGCACATGCGCATGAGCGGTTTGCAAATTCTCGTCGCAGCGGTATTGCGCGTAACGCAGCCGATATTCGTCGAGCGTTTCGCACTCGGGCCCGATGTGGTAGCGCACCTGTTTGGCCTTAGGCCCGTATTCGTAGATGTAGTCGCCCAGGTGGATGATCAGGTCGAGATCTTCCTGGGCCATGTGCTCGTAGGCCGTAAAGAACCCTTGCTCGTAGTGCTGGCACGAAGCGAACGCAAAACGCAGCCGCTCGGGCATGTCTTCGGACCGCGGAGCCGTGCGCGTGCGGCCCACCGGGCTGGTCTCGCCGGATGCCGAGAATTGATACCAATACCAGCGCAGGGTTCCAAGCCCGCGACTTCGATGTGCAGCGAATGGGCCAGCTCGGGCGTGGCGACCGCCGTGCCGCGCGCCACGACCTTGGTCATTTTTTCGTCGGCCGCCACCTGCCACGACACTTCGACATTCTCCGGCGGCATGCCGCCCCCGGCCAATGGCTGGGGGGCCAATCGCGTCCAAAGGACAAAGCCATCGGCCAAGGGCTCGCCCGAGGCGACGCCCATTTTGAACGGGTAATCGGCCCAAGGAATGCGGCGCCGAACCTGGGCGCTCGCTGGCGGCGCCAATAACGGCCAGGCCGCCAACGCTCCGCTCGCGGTTAGAAAACCTCGTCGACTCCAGCTCTGGCCCGGCACCGATTTACGACCCTTGCTCATCCGCCCAACTCCTGTTGCGATGAAGAACCCCGAGTGCGAGTATAGGCCCGCCATCGACGGCGAACAACCAACCGTACCGGTGGCCTCACTGGACGGACGGCAAACCGTCAGCGGGAGGAGGGCATGAACCGTCCAGCTATTTCGAAGCACTCAGCCACCGCTCGGCAACGAAGCACTTCCAGCGTCCCGTGCAGCGGATCGCCGGAGACATTGTCCAGCGTCACTTCCAGCAGCAGCTCGCTGACGGCCGAAGTGTGCAGCAGCGACAAACCGCTGGCCGAGATATTGTTGGTCAGGCAGACAAACGCCTGGCCGGATGCTTCGCCCTGGCCGTTCAGCGGCACGACGACGGCTCTGAGTGCCATCGAATGGCGCGGCTCGCAACGCTTCTCTGTGTCGCGGTAAGAACTCGGCGCGGCGTTGAGGCGACGATGAGCTTCGTACAACACGCCTGGCGGGGACTCTGAACCCGTGCAGGCCACATCTAATGAAGCGGCGAGGGCAACGTGACTCTCCATCGTTTTATTTCCCTTCGACAAACGTCGCCGGGCGACCTGGAGCCGATTCGTAAATCTGTTACGAAGCGGCGGCAGCGGTCAGGCGGCTGGTGCTCTCCGAAACATCTTCGAGGTCATGATGCGACAATAGCCCGTTCGCGGCCGCCAAAAAGCGGCCCGTGAACCGGCAGCCAACGCGAAACCGCATCGCGGCGTCGCTTCCCAGGTCGCTGATGTTGGCTACCTCGGCGGCCATGTAGCGGAAGTCTTGCGCAGTTCCCAGGCGGATGACCACCCGCTTCATGGTAGGCCGCTCGGGCCAGACAAAGGCGAACCCTCCGGTCGACACGTCCAGACAGCGCGCGGCGTAGAAGGCCGACTCGTCCGGAAGATCGTTGTTCCGCAGCGGCGCGATCATCTGCACGCTCTCGACCTGGTGCCTCTCGCTGCGGCGGATTGGCTTGGCGACTCCCCCTTCGAAGTAGAAAGCCCGGTTGCGGCCTCCCTCTTTGGCCCCATACAAGGCCGCATCGGCGCGGCGAGTCAGCGACTCGGCGTTGTCTACCGCCCCCTTTTCGGCCAGCCCGGCGCTGACCGTGACCTGCAGCTCCAGGCCTTCGAAGTTGAATTTGCGCTGCGCCACGGCCGCGCGTCAGCTCCTCGGCCACCTGGCCCGCCACTTCGATCGAAGTGTTGGGAAAGATGACGCTGAACTCTTCGCCGCCGTAACGCGCGACGAGATCCTGCGAGCGCGCTCCGGAGGCCAGCACTTTGGCCACCTGCCGCAGCACGGCGTCGCCGGCCTGGTGGCCATGCGTGTCGTTGAATTTCTTGAAATGATCGACGTCCACCATCATCAGGCACAGAGGCTCGCCGTCGGCTTCCGCGTTCTGCAGGCCTTGCTGCAGGGCGTCGTCGAAGGCCCGCCGATTGGCCAACCCGCTCAGGGCGTCGGTGCGGGCTTCGGCCGTGCGTCGTTCCAGTTGTTGCTGCTTCTCGACAATTTCGTTGCGGGCGGCGTTCAATTCGCCGTGCAGAGTGTTGTTGGCATCGACAATTTGCGATACCAGTGCGGCAATCGCCTCGGGATCGGTTGCCGCGCAGCCTTTGATCTGGCCGCCGAGCACCTCGAGCCGGGAGTTATGCTCGCCGATATTCTGATTCATGCCGGAGAGCCAGCCCTGCAATTGCCGGATCAGTTCGTTGCTTTGGTCGTCTTTCGTGGTGGATGATGCCGCCGGTGTAGGTTCGACGGCCACTATCGAGTGTGTCGAGAGGACTGATTCAGCCAATGCGACCGGGGCCGGATTCAATTCCAGCGAATGCAAGGCGCTGAACATTCAGTTTCAGGCCCAGGGCACAGCCCAAGGTCAGATTGCCGCCCGCCAGCAGCAACAAGGCGATCCACATGTGAGGTATTCCGGCCCTTTTTCTAATCCAAGTACGCTTATCCCACATTCAATCCTAGTATTAATCTGTGGTATCCGGGTTCCAAACCAGCAAAATGCGGGGATTCTCGGCGTGATTATGCCGGTCGCGCGGCCTATGCCTTTCAAGCCGGGAACGAAGCGTGCGCAGGTGGGGCGCATAGTCTCACTTCTTGCGGCAGCTCCGGTGCGGCAAGGCGATCGGGGTGCATTGTCGGCGACGCGTGGCAGGATGGATCCCGGGGGCGAGAGGCTGGGGGCGCTCGACCGGGTTGACACTGATTGGTCGTTGTCGGAAGCTATCGTAATTGCCCGCGAGCGAGAGTGGCGGAATTGGCAGACGCGCTGGACTTAGGATCCAGTGGGGAAACCCGTCCGGGTTCAAGTCCCGGCTCTCGCATTGATAAGTCGCATAAAGACTTGCGACGATTGATCGCCGGACGCCCCATACGTCCGAGGCCGCGAATGGGGAAAATTTGGGGAAGTCGTTGGCTTAGCATTGGTCTTGCGTTGCTGGTTCTTCCTGCTTGTCACGGGAGAATCGAATCATGGCAACGCTGGAGAAACGCAACGAGTGGTACCGGGTCGTCTTCTGCTACGGCGGACGGAAATTCCAACGTTCGCTTCAGACCCAGAGCGAGCGAGCGGCTTCAGCCTCTTTGGCCCGCCTGGAAGATAATCTTCGCCGGCTCAGTCTCGGCACTCTTGCGGTCCCGGAAGGAACGGACATCGCTTCATTCCTCTTGTCCGACGGGCAGCACGTGAAGAAGCCCATTGCCCAGAAAACGCTGACGCTCAAAGAGCTGTTCACGTTGTTCTTCGCGAACATCCTGGAGAATAGTCTGGAGCCCGAGACGATCCAGGGAATGCGGATTCACGAGCGGCAACTGCTCAAGAAGCTAGGCGCTCGGTTCCATATTCAGGAACTGACCTTTGCCAATCTTCAGGACTACGTCCACAAGCGCACGAAAGACAAAGGACACAGGGGGAACGTCACGGCCACAACGATCAAGAAGGGCGTCGTCACTCTTCGGTCCGTCTGGAACTGGGGTGTCCAGCACGGGCACCTTCAGGGCAAGTTCCCGAACAAAGGGCTCAAATTCCCGAAAGGCAAGGAAAAGCGCCCCTTCATGACCTATGGGGAAATCGAGAGGCTGGTCCAAGGAATGGATGAGAAGGACCAGTCCGAATTCTGGGAGTGCCTCTTTTTGACGCTTCCGGAGATTGTCGAGCTTTTGGCCCATGTGAGGGCGAATGCCCGCCAGCCATTCATCTACCCGATGTTCGTCTTCGCCGCCCACACAGGCGCACGGCGTGCCGAAATGTTGCGGTCGAAGATTACCGACATTGACTTCGCGGGGAACATGGTCACCATCCACGAACGGAAGAAATCCCACGATCAAATCACGACCCGTCGCGTTCCGATGTCGCCGCTCCTCGCTTCCGTCATGCGTTCTTGGCTTGCGGAACATCCCGGCGGAGAGCACACCTTTTGCCACGCGCTCGGCACGGAGCGAAGCAAGACCAAGCGAACGACGGTCTGCCCTCTCTCCAAAGACGAGGCCCATGACCACTTCAAACGAACGCTCGCGGAGAGCAAGTGGAAGAAGCTCCGCGGCTGGCATGTCTTCCGCCATTCCTTCTGCTCGAATTGCGCCTCGCGATGGATCGACCAACGGCTCATCAATGAATGGGTGGGCCACCTGAGCGAATCGATGGTCCGCCGCTACCGCCATCTGATCGCCGATCAGCAGCAGGAAGCGATCAACCTCGTTTTTGCCAGCTCAGCTCCAGTCGCAATCCCTACAGCGACGAGCCGCTGATCGAGGCGACACCGAATCCGTACGCCCCCGCCGCCTTTTGGCGCAGCGAAGCAAGGCATTGTCTATAATGTCGTAATCATGACAGCATCTCGAATTCCATGCTGACTTCGCACACGGAGGTACCCCACCAATGACCGGCACGCTAACTCAGAACGCCCGCGATTTTCATCGACGGGACCTGACGGTCGCCCGCGAGCGACGGGACACACTCCCGCCATCAAGCCATGTGCGGCAGGCCATGACAGACGAGCTGCTCGACCAGCTTCACGCAAGAATCGAGGGTACAGCGGACGTGGCCGACCTCAATTACGGCTACTGGCCCTGCATCTTCGGGTTCCTTGGCCGGGCGCCCGATGATGCGATCGCGGACCTCGATCGAGATCTCGACCTGGTGCTCAGCCACACGGCGGCCGCCCGGCGCTCTTCGGTCACTGGTTTCCTCCACACACGAGCCACGGACCACGATAGCCGATGGTACGGCGGATTGTTCGAGGTGTTCGCCAAAGCAACGCTTTTGCGGTCAGCGCAGAACGTCGAGTTCGACGTGCCGCTGCTCAATGGGCGCGATCACGATATTTCCGCGACCATCGTCGGCCGTCGCATTCACTTTGAATGCACGGTGATCACTAACGACGATGAGTCCCGTGCGGTCTGGGACCGCTTCCTCGTCGACAAGAAGCGCGATCCGAGGAAGACTCTGATCCGCCCTGGTTCATACGACCCGCCGAACGCCAAGGGGCCGAGCCCGTACTACATGCCGCTCCGGCTTTACGGCAAGATATACGACAAGGTGGCTAAGAACCTCGATCCGACGAAGAGCCAATGCGTCGACAATGAGCCGAACACCATTCTTGTGTGTTTCGCGGGCCCAGGCGTCGATACCGGCCATCATGGCGTCGGATGGGCGTTCGAGGAGTTGTTCGCCGATTTGCCCAAGATGCCGCGGACCGGCGTTCCGGAGGGCTTCACCGATATTTCGTTACAAGCGTGGGCGGATTTCACCGCAAACAACTTAATTGCCAGCGGCAAGATGGCCGGTGATTGGTACTGCGAGCACTCAAGCGACGTTCTGGCGGCGCCGCGGCGGCTCGGTGGCGCGATGCTCTTCGACGGGACCACCTTCGCGAAGGCGCGGCTGAACTATAACGCCCATGCGTCATCCACGGTCACGCACGCCGAAATGGCCGAGTTGGAGCGCATGCTGTCGCGACCGTGCAACTATTGGCTGTAACCGCGCGCAGGCGCACCTGCGTTGATACTGCCAAGCGCGCTCGACTGACGCTTAGCTGGCCCGCCACACGACCCGATGCGGGTAGAGTTTGAACAAAACGTGATGGGTCCGCTTGAGTATTGAGGGTTTCCTCATGGCCATCTTCCGTGTGTGCGTGAAGGCGAAGCCCTCGCCACAACACCGCGAGTTTCGAGAGTGGGAGATGGCGCGGATCGTCGTGCTCGTGAAAGCCGACGATGTTGATGCCGCACGCGCAACTGCGCAGACGGCGCTCACGGCGCACGGTGGCAGATCCTGGCCACCGAACGGCTCGACCTGCTCATCGAGGATCGCGTACAGGAACAAGGAGGCGAATTCCTCAAATTTTACAACACAGCCTGCCAGCGCGGCAGCGCGATGAAGATTTTCCCCATGAACTTCGGCGCAGGAAAGGACGGCATCCCCGCCGTTCGACCGCCCCGGGTCACGGAAGCGTTCATCGACACGGTCATCGCGGACGTCGGCGGCATCCGGCTCGTGACCGACGAGAAGAATCAGATGGCCGATTATCGGATCGGGGAATGGGTATTCGAACTCAAAGACCTTCAGGTCGAGGGACTGCGGGATGGCAACCGACAGCAGAAGCTCGCCGAGTTGTTCACTTCTTATGCGACGGGCACAGCCCAGTCGTGCTCGATCCGGCAGTGCTCACCGACGAGGAACGCACTCGATACTTCGAGATCCTGGCTAGCCCGCTTAAGAAAACCCGCGATGCCGGCAGGCAAATCAAATCGACGAAAGCGGTACTCAATGACCAGTCGCTCCGCGGCGGTCTCATCTATCTCAATACTGGGTACGGCAGCTTCCCGCATGCCGAGTTTGGCCCACTCGTCGAACAATCCGTCCGCCGGCACACCAGCCAAATCGAGGCCATATTCGCGGTATCAACCTACACCGAAACGAACGGCTTCGACTCCTGGATCTACTATGAAACACATCTAAGCAAGCCCGAGCACGAAATCCTACTTCGGCTGCGCGAGGCGTTCGGCGTCCGGTTCGAAGAGGCAATGACCAAGCTCGTGACCGGTCAGCTACCAGCGAATGCACAGATGGCAGACCCGCTGACGCCGGTAACGTTTAATGTGCAGGGGCTCGATTTTGCGTGGATGCCCCCGGCCGTACCGCGATTCCCGCCCCCGAACGAAGCCGATCGTTGATCGTTATCGATCACTCGCTTCATCACTCGTTGGGTCCCGCTGCGCTTTCGTGATCGTGGAATGCGTGGCAACGACGCTGTACGCGGCCGAACCGTCATCCACCGTCTCGGTCTCTACGTTGTATGGTCCCATCGAGCTGGTCTCTGCCTGCTCGATACGGCGCCTGAGAATGATCAGAAGCGGCTGCAGCATATTCACCGATCCGTCGACTCGTCGCCTGTTGGATCTACGGTTTGCGCGGTCTTTTCAGTTCCTGTCCATAGCCGTAGCTGCTGCCTTTCCTCGCCGGCGATCGTCTCCGTCTCCGTACTGTACGATTCCAGTGGCGGCAGGACCGACGTCGGCGCAGCATGCGCAACCTTCAACAACAGCGGCCATGCTATTCTCATTCGGTTCTCCTCGGGGCCGTCGGCCTAACGATCAGATTGCTCATCGCCCGTCGGATCGCGACTCTGTTTGGTCTGCAGCGTTCCGGTGACTGCCCACGTGTCGAGATTGCCTTCTCCGTCGAGGGCCGTTTCTAGCTCCACGTCGTACCCCCGCACGCTCAGTACGTCTTGCGGTGCGCCCGCGAGTTGCACAAGCAACGGTTGTTTCATAGTATCCATCGTTCCCAACCGGCCAACATCGGCGGCCCCTTCCACATGCTGTCTTGGACGCGATTTCTATCGGTCTCCCGACTCGTCCGCCGTCGGATCGTCGACCTGTCTGGTGTTTATCGTTCCGGTCACTGCTACGGCCGAGACACGCAGGGTCCCGTCGGCGTCCTCCTGCCGGGCCTCGTCGTCGGGCACGGGCACGGCGACCGCCAATTTCACCAACAGGGGAATCCCTTCGGTCATGATCGATCCTCCGCAAACAATCGCTACTTTTTTTCCCGCGGCGACACCGTTGGGCGGTTCACCGAATCCAATACCACTTGCACTCGCCGCTCCAGCGCCTGCAGGCGATTATCCAGACCGGCGGCGCGTTCGGCAAGGCCTCGAAGCTCGGCACGCGCTTCTCCCTTCCCCGTGACAAGCTGAGCGCGGGTCTCGATTCAGGTCCGTTCGAACCGCCTGCAACGTCACCGCCACGTTCTTCCCCTCTTGTAGGTTCCCCGCTAGGGTTTGCTCGACCCCCCGCAGCCGCGCGTCGAGCGTCGCCTTAGTCAGCACGCCGACACTGTTCTCGATTCCCGAAACCTTCGATTCCATTGCCTTGGCCGACGATTCCAGGGCGTCGACCCTGTCCACGATTGGTTGCGCCCACCGCGGAATGGCCGACGCACCGACGATGTACGCGGTGAGCAGGCAGCCGAACACTAGGACAGGAAGCCAGACGAGTCCCCACTTGAAGCAGCCTTGCGCGAGCATCACCGTCGTCTTCCCACCGATCATTCTCTGATTCGTCTGCGTCGCAGCCGACCGGTAGTGCGCGGCAAGGCGTCGTTCGACCTCCGGCATTATGAATTCGGCGCCGCGTCCTTGCAAAGCTGCGATAACTTCCTGTGTCGATACCGCCTGGGTTGACTCCTGTGTGATCGCGACCAGCGCGTACACGAGCGCCCGTGTGAAATGCACAGTGACGACAACGAACACGATCACAATCAAGGACATTTGCCACCAAGCCATCGACTGAAGCGAATCCTTCAGCACGGTCGTTGCCAGCGCGAAGACGCCGATGGTGAACGACGTTGCACCAAGAAGGAGTTTCGCTTTGTCGCGGATTATCCCTTGCGTCTCTACGACCCCATCGTAGTACGCTTTCGCGTGCTCAAGGACCAGGCTCATGCCGTCTGCTTCGGTGACGGCACCGAATGCCTCATAGGCCTGGTCGGTCGAGGCGAAATCCAAATCAAGATCATGCTCCTGGGGCCCGCTCGTGGCGTCGCATTTGGAGCACGGCCCTTCGAGAGAGACGTACAGCCAATCGCCGTTCTTGCCGAGCAAGGTTTTCGCATACCGCATACCGCACCGCCAACACCACTTCTTAAAAGGTTGTGGCGGAGGCGAGACGGTCGGCGATGGCACTGCTAATGTGACATCCGGTAGCGGTTTCGATCCAGGCCCATTGGCCATTGGGGTTGATCTCCAGAAAGACGTGCCGTGCATCCGACGTAAGCGCATAGTCTATCGCCCCGAATTCCAGGCCCAGGCGTTGGACCAAGCGTCGACAGCGATCTCGTTCTTCCGCGGGCAGTTCGTAATGGGAATGCTCAAGATTCAACTGGGCGTAACGCCAGTCCGGTATATCATCCGGAAGTTCTGGCGCGACGATACGCGTCGCAAAGACATCGTGGCCGACAACGGTGACCCGAATATCCGCGACCTTCGGGATATACTCTTGATAGATCGCTGGCGCGAGTCGAATCGCATCGTGGTCTGCAAGATGCTCAGGCCCCAGGCGTGTTGTGTAGATGTATGCCGCCTGTTCCGCATCCTCGACGTACCCCAGATAAAGCGCCTTCGCCACGATGCCGTGCGGGCACTCCGCAGCCAGCGCTGCCACCTCCTCGTGGCGGTTCGTCACGACCGTGTTTGGCACCGAGAAGCCGCATTCCACCGCGGTCCGCAACTGCACGATTTTGTGCTCACCACGCCGGATCGCTTCTGGATGACTCATCCAGTAACAGTCGAGGTTGTACCAAAGCCCGCGCAGAAACTCGTAGCACTCGTCCGTTGCGAACTTGCGGGCTCCATCCGTGGCGATTGCGGTGTCGACGACGGGCGCCACCGGACGCCGATACCACACCGCCCTGACATCTTCAAACCGGAGCGGCCGTGGGCGGTTCGTCCAATGAATCGTGCCCCATCCGTTCCTGTTGCCACCAAACCCGACGACCCCGTACGCGTTCGTCGGGAATTCGTCCGTATTCAGGCGCGCGAAGGCGAGCCCCCGTTCGGTCAGCCTGCGCACTACGAAATCTGCGGTCAGATCCTGGCGGTTCGTGATGATCAATATCATGCGTTTTCGGACCCATCTCGCTTGGTACCTAACCCAGCGGTTCCGCGCCAGCAGACCATCGAACCTCCATTCCAGTATAAAGTTACGTTCTTATTCTCGGCTTTGTCCCATTGCATGCAAGTACCGATTCGCTGCTGGACGTACGAGATTCCGCACTGCTACGCTCCACTCGATGGCCGACCGTGCCCGCACCGCCCATGTCCTGACCGTCCTCAATCTAAAGGGCGGCGTGGGCAAAACGCATACGTCTTGGGTCCTCGCGTCGCTGGCGGAGGAACGCGAACGCGCATCCTGCTCATCGATCTTGATACGCAGGGCAACCTCAGCAAGTCATTCCTCGATTCCGTAGCGCTGTCCGAAAGCGTTGCGATGCTCTTCGACCCGTCCGCTGAACCCGACGTCCTGCAACTCGTGCAGCGTACGGCGTTCCCCCATATCGACATCCTCCCGGCGACCGCCGGCCTTGGCCCCTTTGACCTCTCCGACCAGCGCGAGTGGGAGAAGACCGACGGCCATCTGGCCTCGTCGATCCGATCCGCGCTTCGCAGCCACTACGACCTGATCGTCTTCGATTGTCCACCCCGTCTCAGCTTGGTGAGCTACGCTGCACTCTGCGCCGCCGACTTCGTGATTGTGCCGCTGGAAGCCGCCGACTGGGGTGCGCGCAGGGAATCCTGCAAGTGACCGAAGCCATCGAGTACGTGCGATCCCGCAACAACGGACGGTTGTCGCTCCTGGGCTATTTGATTTCCCGCTTCAAACGCTCCCGAAGCTACCAGCGTACCTATGCCGCAGGCATGCGAGAGCACTTCGGTGACACAATGTTTGACACGGCGCTCAGTGATCTAGCAGACTTCGAGCGTAGCGTTACCGACCGCATTCCCATCACCATTCTTGAACCCCAAAGCCAAGCAGCACAGGTCGCCCGCAACTTCGCAGACGAAGTCCAGCGTCGTATCGCCGCTCGTACCGAAAGCCCAGCGCGCCCTCGATCGCGTACTCGCGCACCGGTCGGAACTGCCGCTCGGTAGCCAGTCGCCCGCGGCTCCACGTGAACAGCGAGGGCGCGAGCGACTGAAGGGCGCGTTCGTCATCAACCTCGATCGCATCCGTCCCGACCCGGCGCAGCCGCGGCGCCGTCCAGGACGATTCGCTCAAGGAACTCGCCGCCTCGATCCGCCGGCTCGGGGTGGTGCAGGCGATCAGCGTCCGTTATATCCCCAAGGACGATATCCACCAGATCATCAGCGGTGAGCGTCGCTACCAGGCCGCGAAGCTGGCTGGGCTGACCGACGATTCCCTGCATCGTCACCAATCCCGAGGAACGCGAGATTCTCGTTCGTCAGATCGTGGAGAACTGGCAGCGGGCGCAGCTCCATCCGTTCGAGATCGCCGATGCCCTCGGTCAACTGCGCGACCAGAATCGCTACTCCCAAAAGCAGCTCGCCCAGGAGACTCGGCAAACCCGAGCCCGAAATCTCCCGTTTCCTCAAACTGTTGGAGCTGCAACCCTCGGTCCAGAAGGACGCCCGGAATGACCCGAGCGGAATGCTGTCGTTTCAGCCACCTCTACAACATCGCCCGACTCGCCCCCGACGGCCAGGCGACGATGATCGACGCCGTTCGCGAGCAGCGTCTCTCCGCCGTCGCGACCGAGAAGCTCGTCCATCAGGAAATCGCCCGCCGCACCGCCCAGCCCAAGCGTGGGGCACCGGTCACCCGTGTGCAGTATGTCACCACCAAGGCGAATGTCATCCTCACATTCCGCAAGCAATCGGTGACCAATGAGGAGATCGTCGCCGCGCTCGACGAGGCCCGCGATAAGGCATCCCCGATCAAGGCGAAGCTGAATATCGAGCGGCGCAGCTGAGGACGCCCTTCTCGGATCGTCGTGTTGCGATTCCAAACGACGGCTATGCGTCGCGCCAGTTGGAATGCGACAGGCCGTCGATCCATTCAAAGTGCCGAGGATTCGCGGTCACGACGGCCAACCCCTGTATCAAGGCCGTTGCTGCAATAATGAGGTCCGCATCCTCAACGACGATTCCCCGGCGTTGCCCCTCCGCCCACAGCGTTGCAGCACGATCCAACACCTCGGCCGTTACCGGCAGGCGCTCGCAATGCTGGCAGAACACCTGGAATCGTCCCTCTTGAACGGGAGCCTGCTTCTTCCGTAAGCCACGCAGAATCTCATAGCAAGAGACTTCCGAGAATACGAAGTGGCCATGCGCACGGAGGTAGGCCTTCGACCGCTTTGCGACGCGGTGCGACCGCTTGTTTCGGCAGGTCGATCACGTCGGAAAGCGTGCTCGTGTCCAGGAGGGAACGGTCCATCGTTTAGTCGGAATGCGCGAGACGGACCGGGGAGTCGAGCGTCGCGCGGAACTCGTCGCGATCCTGCTCGCTCATCCCTTCAAGCACGTTGCACCAAGCCGGTAACTCGTCGGAATCAGCCGGGCCCGCGTCCGCCGGAACATCGAGCGTCCGCAACACGAGGACGACGTTCGCTGTTACCTCCAGTCGCTGCCCGAACACCCGCTCCACGATGGAGAGGTCCTGGGGATCAATCTCGGTGAGTTTGCGGATAGTTTCCATGCCGTAAGTATACCACAGCGGCCGGCTCAAGCCATACAGAACGCCCTCCCGGCGACCCTCCCGCGAGTCGAAAACCCCGTGCTTACCTTAACACTTCTCGCCCACCGCACAACTCGCCCCTTGCAATACCACCGTGCTATCGTGCCCACTATGCCACGACCTGCGGTGCAGCAGCGGCACTCCACAGCCTACGCCGGGCTCGATTTCATCAAGGCGGCCTTCTGCCCGCTGGAGTTCAACGCCATGCCGCTCAAGGAGCACGCGAACTGGTCGCACCTGGGACGCGACAAGGCACTGGCCGCCCTGGAGGTGAGCGAGCCGCTCGTCTATCCGCGGCAGTTCCCCTACACCGACCGCAACGGGCATCGCAAGGTCGGCACGCAAGTCGTCACCGCGACCTTCGGCCTCGCGCCGAAGGACTTCGACATGTTCCTCGGGCTCTACACCTACCTCAAGCGTCTCCCCGAACTGCCGGCCGATGGCCGCACGTATCTGACGGTGGATTTTCTCGCCCGGCAACTCGGGCTGCCGGCCGACGGCCAGGCGTCGTACCTGCGTATCCGCAGCCGCATCTTCCGGTTCAGCTATGCGAAGTATACGAACTCCGCATTCTGGAACCGCGAACAGCAGTCGTACGACATCCGCAACTTCGGGTTCTACAACGTGGCGAGCATGTCGCGGATGACCGAGTCCCGGCGCCCGATCACGTTCGAGTGGGACCGGTCGTTCCTGGAGATCGTGCGAGACGGCACGATGCTGACCTTCGACTACGAACTCTACTGCACACTGTCGCCGGCGATGCGACGGTTCTACTTGATCACGAATCGCGACGGATGGAATCAGCGCGACAGCGGCGTGTTCCTCGCGGACGACTTCGCCATCCACCAGATCGGCTACGACGAGAAACCGGAGTTGCAGAAGGTGCGGCTGTTCAAGCTCCGCAAACTCGTCGCCGCGGCCGAGGACCTCGACATCATCCGTCCCTACGCACCGTGGAAGGGATACTTCTCACGACTGTCGGAGGGACACGACGCGGGGAAGCTCGCGCTGCGCTGGAGTCGCGGACCGGCACTCCGAAATAAAACCGATGACGCGGACAAGCGTGTCTTCACCGACCGCATCGAGAACGATGCACTCTATGCGCAAGTGAAAGAACTCCGAGACGAACACCGCAAGCTCTGTCCGCCCGAAACATTCCGCCGGCTCGTCGCGCAGTTCGGTCGCGACGTGATGCAGAAACAGATCGTCGTCGTGCTCGCGCAGAAGGAACATCACCCCGCCGATTTCACCAAGAGCGAACTCGCCGCGTTCATCAATCGCTGTCAGCATGACCACCCCGAACCCGACTGGTACAAAGACCTGCGACGCGCAGAACGTGTGGCGGTGTTCGATGGAGTGACGCCTAATCAGACTTCGATGGACGTGTACGACACGTTCTTCCGCGCGTGACTGCCAGTGGACGTGGCGTAACCGGCGGCGGTGGAGAACTGGTGGACGTGGCGTAACCACGATTGGTGGATGCAGCGTAACCTGAACGGTCCCGATATTGGTGGACTTGGCGTAACCGGGGCAGCACCGATTCTGGTGGACGTGTCGTAACCTACGCAGCAACGAAAATGGCTTGCCGGTGCGAGGAAGCGACCGTTACCGATTGCGACCGCTCCCCTCTCGGTTCATATTCGCTGCTGCGACCGTTTCACTCCCTCCGCGTTGCGACATGAGTACTGTATCTCTGAGTAGAGTGTTGTTGGAGTACGTTGTAGTCGTAGCGACCCTTCTGCAAGAAGCACTGTGAAACTAGCAGAAGTTTCTTCTGCCTTTTTCACACACACGACACCGCTTGGCGCGTGACGACGACAGCGGTAGCGTTGTTGCGGTCATGCCAGCAACGCCATCGATCACCGGCAAGACGCATCACACTACCCCGACGTTCGATGACTTGCGGCCGGCATCCATCGACGCCGAGCGCGTCACCCTCGGGGCACTGCTCATCGAACCGGAACGCTACTTCGAGATCGCCACCACACTTCGCCCCGAAGATTTTCACGAGCGACTCCACCGCGACATCTACGCGGCCATCGTCCGACTCCACGAGGAACGAAAGCCGGTCGACTTCGTCACGGTGAGCGAAGTGCTTCGCGACCATCCGCAACTTGTCGCCTTGGGAGGCGCCGCCTACCTCGCGCAACTCTGTGAGAACGTCCCGACCACCTCGCACGCACCACGCTACGCAGAACTGATTCGCGACGCAGCACTCAAGCGACGACTTGCTGACGCCGGCAAACAGATCACGGACTCCGCGCTCGATCCCAGCACCGAGGCGCGTGACGCCCTGGAGAGCGCCGAGCAGAAACTGCTTGCGCTCTCTCGCAGCGGTACGCACACCAAGCCGTCGCATATCGCCGAGATCGGCGCCGAAGCATTCGACCGCTACGCACAACTGCACCAGGCGACTGACAAGGCCGCGCTCTACGGTCTGCGCACCGGCTTCGCGGACCTCGACCACATGCTCACCGGACTCCAGCCGGGACACCTCGTCATCGTCGCCGCCCGCCCGAGCATGGGCAAGACCTCACTCGCACTCGACGTCGCTCGGCACGTCGCCGGCGTACAGCGAAAGAACGTAGCAGTGTTCTCGCTCGAAATGAGCAAGGAGGAATTGATGGACCGTGTCGTCGCCGGATACTTGGGGATCAACGCCTGGAAACTCAAGAAGGGGCAACTCACCGACGCCGACTTCCAGCGGCTCGGCACATTGATGGACGGTCTGCGAGAGCATCCCCTTTTCATCGACGATGACAGCGACACCACGCTTGTGAACTTGCGGAGCAAGGCTCGCCGACAGCAGATGGAACATGGGATCGACCTGCTCATCATCGACTACCTGCAATTGATCGAGGTGACTGACCGTGCCAGCGGCGAGAACCGCACGCAACAGGTCAGCCACATCAGCCGGCAGCTCAAGAACCTGGCCCGCGAACTCAACTGCCCCGTCATCGCCCTGTCCCAGCTCTCGCGCAGTGTCGAGCAGCGCAACCCGCCGATCCCGATCCTGTCCGATCTTCGCGAATCGGGTTCGATCGAGCAGGACGCAGATAGCGTCTTGATGCTCTACCGCCGCGGCGCCTACGACGACGACTACGAGCAACCGAACCTGACGGACGTGTATGTCCGCAAGAACCGCCACGGTCCGACGGGGCACGTCGAGTTGATGTTCGAGCCCCCTAAGATGAGCTTCACCGGCGTGGACCGCCGAACCACTCCCTCCTCGTGACTGCCGAACAACTTCCCGACGGCGATCCTTTCGCCCCGCCCGAACGAGCCGGGGCACGACCTGGACGAGGAAGGCACGCACGATGCCGAGGAATGCGAACTGTGCTTGGAGCGCAACCACACGGTCGCCTGCAAGTGCCGGTGCGGCAAGTGCTGTGAATCGCTACTGATCGAGGTCTCCCTGCGCGACGCCGAGCGCGAACCGCGGATCAAAGAACTGTGCCGTCCGATTTGGGACAGCGACATTCAAATCTTCGAGGGGCGCAAGGAGGTCGGGGGCTACCTGCTCAATAGTCGGGAGAACGGCGGCGCGTGCGTCTTCTTCGATCGGCAGACCCGCCTTTGCACAATTCACGAGACGCGGCCCCTTGTCTGTCGCCTCTTCAATTGCGACGAGGAGCAATCACGGTTCAGTGACGACCCGCCGGACGATCCGTCGGAAGTCCGGCAGGACTGACGAGAGCGATACCGGGGACGTCGGCGGGACGGAGCCCGACGCGACGACGGCTCGGGAGAGCCACGGACTTCCCCTCTATCAGGGCACGCCACGCGCGGAGCATTCGCCCGTGCGCCCACCCACACTCCACACGCTCGCGACTCGTACCTCGTCGACTTGAGCGGGTCGGTGGGTGGGCGCCGGCCTGGCATCGGTGGGTGATGTAGGTTTTCGCCGACCCGCTCTGCGGAAATATAGCGAGCGTGTGGAGTGATCGCGCGTGGCGTGCCGCACCGCTCCCCCACGGGGATCGGCCGCGGAGCGGATTCCCTCGCCACAAAAGGCCTTCGGCGTCGTCTCCGTGCCAGGCGCCCCCTGAGCAGGTACACCCCGTGGGTATCCCAGGCCACCCCACATTCCTAACTTTTCACCGGAGAATTGCTTCCCTCGCGCCCGCCGGTACAATCCAATGCGGCGGTCCAGCCGTGCGACATTCCTTACCCGACCGTTGACGTTTCCTACCGATCCCATGGAGGGTCTTTTCGATGTGCACTAACGGCAGCTTCTTTGCGTTGCAGAGCGAGGACGCGGACAAATTCCTTCTCAATCTGCGGCAAAGACTTCAAGCCGATCTCTCCCCCGAAACGGTTGTTCTGCTCGCCGTACTCGATGGTGCTTCATCGCACCGCCGGCAACGCCAAACTCGCTTCGTCGAGTTCTTTCGTGAGACCTGCCGCCAAGCATTTTCCGACACGGGCGCAGTGACTCCAGATTTTGAGGCCACAGACTACCCCGATTCTGTTGCATGTGCTTGGTATCCCCAGAAGACGTGGGACATCATTGCCGCCGCCGCTCGCATCCAACAAAACCTGTTGCACGCTGTCAATTCTTCGCGCCGCCCCGCCTACATTGCAATTGGCCGACATGAACTTGCCGCCTTTCGACTGGTCCGCAGTGCCGGCGAAAACCAAGTCGTCATCGATCCCGACTTGTGGCCTGGTCTCGACATTCACTCGCCCGATTTCACTGAGGTCGATAGGAGACTTGAATGCATATCTGCGAGTATTGCTGAAGCCATACCCTGGACAATCGACGATCCGACCCCAAATTCCCCACCGCCAATGCGAAAACGACGTCCCGCTGAATCACGAAGATCTTCCGCCATGCAAGCGTTGGCTCGTCCCTCATAAGTTCTCATACGTCGCACCCAACTCGTTTACAAGGAGGTACGCGTGCACGGATCGCCGGGGCCTAACTGGGAGAAACGCCGCACCAGAGAGCTGGTCGAGTTGCAACTTTCAATCAAGTATGCGCAAGCCCACATTCAACCATTGAATGTGGTCAAGGAGTCCATCGCCGGAATGAGCGGAGATGCGATGCTTGGGCACATCGTTGCGGAGTATGCCGCCAACCGTGAGCGCGACAATAACCGTCTTGGAGAGCAAGGTTTTTCTCTTCCGAAGTCCCTCGCCATATTGAGCTGCCGCTTGGCCGAACCCCGTCGCGTGTTTGCGCAATGTGCCGACCGAATCGCCGCATACGTTGTGGAGTTGTTGCTGCAGCGCAAAGGCTGGAAGACCGAGCTGTCCCAGGACGAGTGGCACGAATGCGTTGCCAATGCCCTGGTCTCCGCCGATCCAGCTCGCGAACTTGAGAGTCTCATTTTGGCGAATTGGGAGCCCACGGGCTGCGTGTGCCCCCAGGTCTATCGGCCCATCCATGAATGGGCGAAGGCGTATCCGTGGTATGAAAAGTTAGTCGCCATCCTCGAAGGGTAACCTCGGGGCTCGACGACCGCCGACAATCTCCTCCACTTGTCTCCGGGCCTCCGCGCAGCGATGTGTTACCCGCTCCATCATGCCTTGCATCTCGGCGATGACAAGACCGCGCTGCTCGGTCCGCGGGAAACGCCGATAGAATTCGTCGAATGAACGAAAGCAATCGAAGAGCCAGTCCCCTTCCGTCAACGATGGAAAATCACGGATCATCGCACCGGCATAGGGCTCGATGATCGACCGGAACTGATCGTAGTCAGGCTCGGCCTGCACCCGCACGTCCATGCCTTCGGATTCCCCATCGTCAGCGGTATGTCGTTCCATGACGCGGGCAGGATAACCGATATCCCCATGACCCACCAACGTTGAATTTGCCAACCACGTCCCCTCCGCGACAGCCTCCTACCGCCGGCATGCACCGCTAGCACGTTCTACGCTATTCGTCCGTGGAGGGGTTTCTCGCAGGAGAGAAATTCCGACAGATGCGCTCCCAGTCTGTTGAAGACAGAGACTCCGGCTGTCGATCCCGGTAGGTTCCTCTGAACGACTCGCTCGTCCACGCCAACCGGACGCGGGTTCGCTGCGCCAGTTTCCAGAGGGCGTGTTTCGCGCCGCTCTCCCCTTCCGGGTCGCAGTCGAGCATCAGCGTTATCACTCTATCGGCGAGTTGCTCTGACCACCGCACCAGCTTCTCTGCTTGCTCATCCGTTACCGTGTTCGAGCAGAGTCCCACCGCCGGCACGCCCAAGCAGTCGAGCGCGATCACGTCGTTCGGCCCCTCGACCACAATCAGCCCGAGTTCCTTGATCTTCTCGCGGTAGTCCGCTCGCCCGAGCCGCTCGCGTCCATTCTCCCCGAACAGCTCCAGTCCGCGGTGGAAGCCTTTCACGAAGTGGAACTTCTCCGGCTCACGCTCGACCCGACCCCCCGCTTCCCAGCGGTGGTGCTTCTCCTCAAACTCCGGATCACGCCCGAACCACGTCAGCACGTTCCCCTCTTCGTCCTTGTAGGCGTACACGATCTTGCCCCGCATCGTTCCCCCGCTTTTGTCCTCTCCGCCAACGTCGCGGGGCAAGTAGCCCACGCGCCAGGACTTGCACACCTCAGGAGAAAGGAAGGGGCGGCGGCGGAAGTAGCTCGCCGCGGCCGGCGGCATCGACGCCGGATCAGTGACGAACTTCGCGTCGAGGTCCACGAGTCCGCGGGCCCGTTCGTTGTCGCTTGCCGCCAGCGGCATGTTCCGCTTCGGCGGTGGGGGAGTTGCCGGTGCCGAAGTCGGCGCGCGGCGAAGCTGTTGCCGGCAGGTTCCCGTGGATCGCCTGGAGGTCGGGAATCAGGTCCTTGAACCGCGGGCCGCGGGGTTTGCCCCCCATGTTGTCGCCCGGCTTGAGCAGATCCATCGCGCCCACCAAATTCCCGCTCTTGCCGCAGCCGTACTGGTGGCAATGCCAGGCCATGCCTGGTTGATCGACACTGACGGCTCAGCGCGATTCCCGGTTTCGCAGCTCTTCCCGCAGGCGAAGAAGCAGGCGAGCCGAATCTCATTGCCGACACGCTGCAGTTCAGGAAGCGGGACACCGTAGAAGTCGGTCATCTTCCGGAGAATCTCCTCTGTGGAATTGCTCCGCCGGATGTCCTCGGTGAGTTCATCGACGTTTGTGAAGCCACGATTCCTGTCGGGCATGCAAGCGGAGAACGGACGGCCGCATGGTAGGGTGGACTGTCACCGATGACAACACGCCCGCGACACGTGCTGACCGGCCGTGACCTGGAGGTGCTCACCGCACTGGATCGAACGCCGCTCACCGCCGGACAGTTGCTGAAGCTCAGCAGCACCTTCGCACACTCTTTCCAGAGTGAGCGGATGGTTCGCGAACGGCTCGCCTCCCTCGGCAAGGCCGGTTGGGTGCAGGCAGCGCGTACGCGACGGTCGGTGAGGGGGCCGGACAGAACTACTATCAACTCAGCCGCACCGGCTACCGTATCCTCTACGGCGAGCGGGCTGAGGCGCCGACGAAGCGCTACTTCGCCCCACTCTCGCTCGCCCGGCAGCACCATACCCGGGCGCTGGCGGATTTCATCGTCCACACCATCGTCGCCGCGTACGCGGGCGGCGTCGAGTTCACCGACTTCTACCGGGAGAATACGTTGAAGCTCACGGTCGGGCAGGACTGCCTCTTTCCTGACGCGGCTTTCCAGTTGGTGCTGCCGGATGGGCGGACCTTTAACTACATGGTCGAGATCGACAACCATACCGAGCAGATCCGATCAACGAAGGACGCCGACAGTTGGCAGAAGAAGGTACGGCTCTACGACGATCTGCAGTCGTCATCGTCCAATCGGTTCCGCGTGCTCGTGGTCACCACGCGCAGCGGGCCGCGACTGAAAACCATCCTCGCCTTGGCGGGCGCGGTGGCCAGCAACAAGCAGCGGTCTCTGTTCCTGGGTGCGCCGTTGGCGATGTACCTGGCTGCGTCGGCGGCGCTCCATGCACCGGTGTTCCTCGATCATCACTTGCGGTCCGTCAGCCTGATCGCCGGCGGTGATCCTGTTACGATACGCGACCGCCGCAGTCAGAGAGCAGCAAGCGAAGCTTCGACGTCACAGTGATAGGATTCTCTTCCTGTCTCGGATGTTCAGCTCGTCGATGAGTCGGTGCGAAACACGCACCACTCCCCTCACCGTCGCCGCAGGCCGCCGAGTCTGGCTCCCCGTCGCGCGCGGCGCGTGACGAACGAGTCATCGGTGAACCGTCCGCACAGTCGGGCTGCCTTCCGGTTTGGAACCATCGGCCGGGTCGAATCCGCCGGGCAGGCCCCGCCCCGTGGCGAGTGATGGCAGATCGCTCGGGGCGGGGAGTCCTAATTCGAGTACGTTTTTGGCTTTCAGAAGCCAAACGTAGCATGAGTTGCTCGGCGCAATTCCTGCAGGTGATGTAGGTGAAGGGGCGACGACTACGCCGCGGTGAAGTGGCGCCGGCGACAATCGGAGATCGACCGCGCGTGCGGTACGGTGCTGCCATGCTGTTGCGGATCACGGCGTCGGCCTTCAATGATCGTGGTCCCCTCTTCATGGAACAAACGCTCGCGGCACTGCATCAAGGCATGCGCCGGAGCGAGACGATCACTCTGACTCTGGGGCGGGACGGGGCGACCGTTGGCCCTGGCTGTGATGTCCCCGCAGGGTTGCGGCAATTCGTGACGACACAGCTTCTCGCGCAATACCCTTCGGCCAAGATCGAGGCGATGAAGGACGTGCAGGAAGGCCACGAGGTGTGGTCCGCGGAGCTGTCGCTTCGGCCGGAACTGTTCCCGCTCAAGCGCCATCCTCAATTCACTGACCAGGCCACACAATCGCCGGCCGATCCCCTCTCGGGGATTCTCTCGGCGCTGGCTGGCGGAGAGCGCGACGCGCTCCGGCCGCGCGTGGAGTTGATCGTGAGCCCCGTCGCTCATCGGCGTATCCGCCGATCGCAGAAGGTGCTGCATAACTTGCAGCGCCGCGGTTTTGCCGTGCGGCCCCGGAGCGAGCGGTACCTCCGTTGGGCACTCTCCGATCGCCGGCCATACCGAGGCGCTGGCGTGGTGGTATGCGGAGCCGCTGGGAGTATTCCGCCGGAACGCCACGAGCCGGCATCGTCCGCTCGCACGCACGATCGCGAGTCGGCTCTGCAATCGGCGCATGACAAACTTCGGCGAAGGGTCTTTGCGGTACGGTTGCGACTTTCGGTTCGAGCTCCCGCCGATCAGGAAGAGCGCGCCCTCGCGAAGCTCCAGGAGTTGGCGGGGGCGTTCGGCGCCTTCACGGAGCCCGAGCTGGCTTCCTGGCATGTGATGGGACTGTGGTGTGGCGACCAAAGGCCACGGCCGAACCCCAGCTTCCTTCTCTCCACCGAGGAACTTGCGACGCTCTGGCACCTGCCAGTGTTCTCGCTCCAGGTGCCGACCCTCGATCTGGCACCGTACCGGCAACTCGAACCGCCGGTCGGCCTGCCCGACCCACGACGGGAAGAGGGGATTGCGCCGCTCGGAAAGACGTACTTCCGCGACGACCGTCGGCCCTTCGGCGTCCGATCCGATGACCGGCGCCGACATCTCTATATTGTCGGTAAGACGGGGATGGGAAAGAGCACGCTCCTGCTGAACCTGCTGGCTGCCGACATCGCGGCAGGACGAGGCTGCTGCCTCGTCGACCCACACGGCGACCTCGCCGAGGCGGTCCTGCTGCAAATTCCATCGCGACGAACGAACGATGTGATTCTGTTTGATGCCGGCGATCAGCGCCATCCGGTCGCCTTCAACCCCTTGGCGGACTGCGATCCCCAGGCGCGGCCGCTCGTCGCTTCGGGCATGCTCGCCGCGTTCAAGAAGTTGTACGGCGATTCGTGGGGGCCGAGACTGGAACACATCTTCCGCAACTGCCTGCTGGCGCTGTTGGAGATTCCAGGCGCGTCACTCGTGTCGCTCGTGCAGTTGCTCGGTAACGCAGGTTACCGCCGCTCGGTCGTGAATCGTGTCCGCGACCCGGTCGTGCGGACGTTCTGGCTCCAGGAGTTCGCGGGGATGCCGGCCAAGCTCCGGGTCGAAGCGATCGCGCCGATAGCTAACAAGGTAGGCCAGTTTGTGAGCAGCCCGCTGCTGCGCCATATCATCGGTCAGCCACGCTCGACGATCGACCTGCGGCGGATCATGGATCGCGGCCAGGTGCTCATCATCAATCTCAGCAAGGGACGGGTGGGGGAGGATGCGTCGTCCCTTCTTGGGTCGCTCCTGATCACCGCGATCCAGTTGGCGGCGATGAGCCGGGCCGAGGTGCGGGAAGCGGATCGGCCGGATTTCCACCTGTACGTCGATGAGTTCCAGCACTTCGCAACCGAGTCGTTTGCGACGATTCTGAGCGAGGCGAGGAAGTACCACCTGTCCCTGACGCTGGCCAACCAGTACCTCGCGCAAATGGACGAGGCAACCGCGGCGGCCGTATTCGGCAACGTGGGGTCGCTGCTCGCGTTCCAGGTGGGAGCCGGGGACGCGGAGACGCTCGCGGCCCAGCTCGGTGAGCCCGTTTTGCCCCACGATCTGCAGGCGCTTCCGAAGTACGAGGCGTACGTCCGGCTCTTGATCGACGGGCTGCCCAGCCGTCCGTTCTCGCTGCGCACCGCGGCGCCGACGCAGCCGAGCGAGGCCCGCCGTTCCGACATCATTCGCCGAGCGTCCCGCCGGCAGTACGCGCGGCCGGTCGAGGAAGTGGCGAAAACGATAGAGCATGCCTTCCACGTCTAGCGTCTTTCGTTGCGCCGCCGCTCGATAGGGGAGTAGCCTCCGCGGTTGGCGAAGGCACAGGGCTTTCGTCATTCGGGTTCTTTTCACCACTGCAACGGAGGTTACTGTCATGGCTACGTCCACATTGATGAACCATCGCGGCGCACGTGAGGTGCTCCGCGACGAACTGGCGACAATTGAAGCGCCGCCGCCCAACGAAGACCTGGTACCCGATCGCACATCGGGCCGTCCTCGATTCTGTCTGGTCGACGCTCGAAGGGGCCGGATTCCAGATTCGCCAGAGCCGCTTATCGCTGGCGCACGCCGACGCACGCTTCTTTGGCACACTGGATCTGGCTACTCCGATCAGCGACGGCGTGTCGCTCGCCGTCGGCATCCGCAATTCGACCGACCAGAGCTTTCCGATTGGCTTCTGCTGCGGGCAGCGCGTCTTTGTCTGCGATAACCTGGCCTTCACGTCCGAGATCGTGGTAAGCAAGAAGCACACGCGCTTCGGGCAGGAACGCTACCTCGAAGGGCTGGCCCGGGCGGTCGCGTCGCTCGACCAGTACCGTGAATCGGCGGCCGGCTGGATCAAGCAGTTGCAGGGCTACGACTTGAGTGAGGACGCGGCAAACTCCTACCTGCTGCAAGCCTACGAGCACGACGTCATCGGTCTGCGGTTGCTGCCGCTGGTCCTTCGGGAATGGCGCAATCCGCAGTTCGAGGAGTACCGGCCCAGGACGGCCTACTCCCTGTTCAATGCCTTCACCACCGTGCTGGGGCAGGAGCGGCAGGCGAGTTTCCCCGCAGAATCCGCGCTGGCCACGATGCGGCTGAGCAAGCTGCTCACTCCGCCGATCGACGTCCCGGTCCGGCCTGTGGAAGATGAAGCTGTGACCGCTGCCTAGCTGCTGTGGAGCCCGCTTGGATCGGGACACCCGATCCGCAACGCCCTTCTTCGGAAGGGCGTTTTTTCGGCGGCGCGGTTCTGCACTATATGCTGGGTAACCTTCGATACCCCATGTCCCCTGAGCAGTTCGCCTATCTGGCATCCGAGCCCTCTTCAAGAAGTTGGAGCCGTTGCCATTACTAGCGTTCTCAGCTACGATGATAGGCGCTACGGGGCGTGAATGCCCGGGCTGGATAGGCCCTCCGACAAATCGTTTTTTCTGTTTCTTCTATTTCCCGTACTGCACCTGAATAGGGCAGATTGGAGAGAAAGATGACTCGCAATTCGCTTTCCGCTTCTCGCAACGGCCATCCGGCCGGAAACACCAACCACGAAGAGCCGTCGAACGAAGTCGAGGTGAAACTCGACCGCGTCAACGAGCTTTGGAGCCGCGTCGAACGGAAGCTCCTCCGCCGTCAGCCACCCCGCAACATTACCGTTGAGGTCTCCTGCAAGCAGACCGGGGAGCATGGCGACTACCTCGAACGCCACTACCTGGGTATCCAGAGGCAGCACGGCAAATGGCGGCTCTGCCATGCCGTCGAGTGGCCCCAGTACGACGAACACGGGCCGCACCCGGATATCCCGGCAAATCTGCCATGGAAGCCGATCACTGAGTGCGACCTAGAGACCAGGATCTTTGCCTCACAATTCGTAGATAAGCTCCGGTTCGAGGTGGACAACACCCGGACGTTCTTCATCCCCGAACTGGACCAGACAATTAGTCGCCTCGAAGATGCTCTCGATGCCGAGTAGTTGATAATCGAACACCTCCCGATAGCAAGGCGGCCCCGCGACAGTGGGGCCGCTTTTTTGTTTGTTGTCAGAGCATAACTCGCCGTAGCGCCGCGTCACCCGTTACGCGGCCTTGACGGTGCCCCATCGTTGCATCACCCGTCAACGCAGCCGACCTGCATTCTGGCTGCGTCGGGAACGAATCACCGACGAGAGTTTCGGCTACACTTCGGTGGCCTCACCCATCCCCCGTGGCCAGCGAGCAGTTCGCCTATCCGGCATCCGAGTCCCTCTTCAAGAAATTGGAGCACCTCAGCCAGCGATCCGGCGTTAGCCGCGGGCAGGCGTTCGAGGATTGGCTTGCCGCGATGGTCTGCGCGCTGGCGGCCGAGACGAAAGAACGGGAGTACCTCGCGATGGTAGAGCGCCACAAAGCCGGCAAGCAGGGACAGGCGCGGTGTCGACGTGATGGGTCAGATGTTCGGCGAACTGGTGAATGCAATGAGTGAGTCCGACACCGATATTCTCGGCGACCTCTTCCAGGGCGCCATTACCTACGGCGAGGCTGGCCAGTACTTCACGCCCGAGCCCGTGACGAAGCTCTTGGCCCAAATGACGATTGATCCCGATGCCCGGCCCGAGAATGGCAGACCGATTCTCGTCAACGATCCGTGTTGCGGTACGGGGCGAATGCTCCTCGAAGCCGCTGCAATCAACTCGCACGTCGAACTCGTCGGGCAGGACATTGATGCTCGATGCACGATGATCACCGCCATCAATCTCGGTCTGCGCGGTCGCTACGGCTGGGTGCTCTGCGGCAACAGCCTGTCTGGCGAGATGAAGTTCGCGTACAGGATCGGCTCCTTCTACCACGAAACGCCCAACGGTCTGCGCCGCGGCGTGATCCGCGACGTACCGCCTGAACACACGCCTGTGCCTGTGCTCGCCGGCCACACGCGGGAGCAAGTACAATCGCTCTTCGCATCCGAGACCAGGCCAGCGGATACCGACACCGCTCCGGTCCTCACCGTCATCGAAGTGCCGCGATGGCTAGCGCGCTTGGAACCAGCGCTAGAGGCGACGGAAGGGGACAAGCCTGTCGCACCGCAACCAGCACCCGAGCAACCGACTCCCGAACCGAACGATGGCCCGCCCAGGCAGCAGACGCTCTTCTGATTTAAGAGACGGCAATATCGTGCCGCTACTCCACTCACCTGCAGCCACGGCCCCCTCAAGTGACTCCGTCGCCAGCCATGCTCGAAACTGCTAACCTTGTCATCGCTAATCTCTCGATTGATTCAACCCTCTCCTATGCCGTCTCGTTCCGGCGTTGATAACCCAGGATGGCCGTCCACGTCAGAACGTCTATTATTGGCCGCCGCGATTCTTTTGACGACTGGTCATTTTGTATACGTCGGTTTCCTGTTCGCTCGCGCCGGGATAACCAACGACGCGGAACTTTATTTTGCACTGGGCAGAAGCTGGCTGAATGGCCTGACGTTCTATCGCGACTTGTTCGAAACAAAACCGCCGCTTGTTTTTTTGCTGGCGGCTCTCTCGATCAAGCTCACCAACGGAGCATCGTTCTATTTCGTCTTGCAATTCGTACTCCTGGCTCTACTCGCTCCGCTCGTCGCTCTCGCGACTTGGAGGCCGGACAAATCACGGCCCCTATTCATCGTCGGGCTCCTCTTCGGACTGACGATGGCCGTCGAAACACTCCATCGGTCGTCGGGGTATGAGGCAGAGGGCTTTGCGATCTTGTTCGCTACGCTTCCGGCTCTTGTTTTGGTGGCCAAGAAGGACATTTCCTATATCGAGGCGACGTTCATCGCCGGGTGCATTGCGATCGCCGCCATGTTGAAGGAACCGTTCCTGGTCTCGGCGGTCCTGGCCATGTTCGTCGTTCGCGTACCTCAGAAACTCGCGTACATCCTGCTCGTAACAGCAGTGTTCTGTTTCACGATCCTGTGGTTCGCCGGATGCCTGCCGGAGTATTTTTCGATTTACTTGCCAGAAACAATCTCCGGAAGGACTCCTCCGACTCTCATTTTCCCCGATTATGCCAACGGCGCAAAATACTACGTCCCCACTCCGCTCTGGGGACGAGCCCTCGACGTCTATCACCTCTTTACGGGGCTCCCGATTGCGCTTTCGTTGTTCCTTTTCGCCTGCTTGGTCCTATGGTCCTTATTGCGTGCAAGGCACCTGACCAGGTCCGCGTTGATCGTGAGTGCCACCGTCATCGCCGCGAGCATTGTTGCTCTACATAATGTCTCGCTCTTGCTCTCCCTTGTCGCCGGAATTCATGCAATGGGACAACCTGTGCCCTGGGGCGATCCAATTGTGCTGCAACTGCTCGGTGCATCGGTCGGGATTGCTCTCCTAATTCTGATCGCCGTTGGTATCGGTTGGTGTCGCTGGCCCTGGGTCTGCACCGTATGTGTGACATCTGCCTGCTCCCTGGCTGGACTATGGATTGCAAGCGTTCTCATCGTCACTGGTGGGAATTTCGAGACTCGACACTTCGTCTTCGCGTTCCCCCCACTCATAGCCCTCGGGGTACATGTCCTCGTCCGTTTGGGAGAGAATCGGGTCGTTCTCCGCGTTCTGTCTGGGGCACTTGTCCTTTATTCGTGCCTTCTGATTAGTTATGACTACCAGGGACTGTCAGCCGACCTTATGAAGCAAGAAGGCCTCGCAGAGACAGGGCGCGAGGCAGCTATGAAGCTTGACGCCCTAATGACAGAGTGCGGGATCGATCGTTATCTTCTGGCGGACACGAGGCACCATGTGATCGCAGCTTATACCGTCCATTCGCCGTACCAGGCCTACTATGGACTGTTAAGGTCTTTCCCCGAGGTATTCAGCAAGACAGCTCCGGTTGAAGAGCCCAATCCCTACTTTGAACAGAAAATGGCCGACGATCTGGACCGCACTCGACTCATCGTCACACCATTGGATCTCAAGTATGTTCCCGATGCCATCCAAGCCGTTATCAACGATCGGTTCACCGAATCCCTGCCGAAGTGTGCAGAGAATATAGCCGGCTTGCGTCTCTATTTTCCTCGTTCAAACTAAAGCAGCGGAGCGCTATAGGTACCCTATTTGCCTTCCACCGTTTCGTGGTAAACCATCTCGACGTTCACCTCCCAGATTGCGGACTGGTCGGTCTTCCCTTCCACGATATGGTCCACGGCGAGCATGGCGGTGAGCATGCTGTGATCTTGGTTGTTGTAGCGATGCATGCCGTTGCGGCCGATGCAAAACAGGTTAGGAATGGCGGCGCAGTATTCTCGAACGACCGAGAGCTGGTCATAGCTTCCCAGGTAGGCGGGATACGCCTTCGGCATCCGCAGAACGCATGCATCGAGGACGTCGTCGCGTCGCAAGAATCCGATCTTCTCTAGTTCAGCGATTCCCAGATCGATCATTTCCTGATCGGGCTTCACCCACAGGTCGCCCCCTTCGTTGACGAAGTATTCCAACCCGATCCATAGCGTGTTCTCTCTGTCGGCCACCATGTAGGGACTCCAATTGTTGAAGATTTGCACGCGACCCACGCGGACATCGCCCTCTTGAATGTAAATCCAATTGTCGAGCAACGGTTCGCTATTCAGCCCTGCCTTATTGACGAGCAACCCCACGGTCAGGAAATCGCGATACTGAAGACCCTCTGCTACCTCAACGACGGTAGCCGGCGGATGAGGCAAGATCATGCCGATCAACTGCTTCAAAGGCATCGTGGAGAAAAACAAGTCGCATTCAATATCTTCTCGTGCCCCCGTATCGGCGTGCTCGACAGTGATGGACACGACCCGGCCATCGCGAAGTTGTACGCCCGCGATACGATTTCGCATTCGTAGTTCGCCCCCGCAGGCCTGAATATGCTTGGCGACCGTCTCCCACATCTGCCCCGGACCGTACTTCGGGTAGAAGAACCGAGTAATTAAACTGGTCTCGCCCTCCTCTTGGATGATGCCGGCATTTCCACGCAGGAGATCACGAATGGCGTGCGCAACGGCCCGCTTAAGCGAAAGCCCCTTGATGCGCTGCTTTCCCCACTCCGCACGAATCTGGCCGCAGGGCACTCCCCAGACTTTCTCGGTGTAGTCCTTGAAAAACGTCTCGTAGAGGCGTCGCCCGAAGCGGTTGATGAAGAACGCATCGAGGTGGGTCTCATCCTTGCACGGGAAGAGCCTCGCCTTGATGTAGGAGAGCCCGATCAAGGCTGTGTTCACGAGGCCGAGACGGCGAGCCACTCCAAGTGTGATGCCGAGTGGGTAGGGAAAGAATGCCCGGCGGTAGAGAATCCGAGACAGACGCGGTCGCTGAAGCATGACGTCATCCTCCCGCTCAGGGTCCGGCGCAGGACGCGTCACCCTGCACGATCCGCGTTCATGCGCATCGGGCATGCACTCCGGGCATAGGTATTCCTGTATCGCCTGGACCGCATAATCGACGGCATGGTCCTTTTTCACGTCATCGGCTGCGGGTTTCCCTTGCAAAGGCAGGATGTTAAACCACCAGCGCATGACCCGCTCGCTCTTACTGAAGAAGCGGTGTCCGCCGATGTCAATGCGGTTGCCTTTGTAATTGAACGTCTGCGCAATACCGCCGATGGTGTCGCTCGCTTCACAGACGATCGGTTCGATATCGGTTCGCTTCAGCAACTCGTATGCCGCGGTCAGACCCGCGGGACCGGCGCCGGCGATGATCGCAACACGTCGAGACATGGCCCAGCAGTGTAGCGCACCATCATGCACTCGTCCAGCGACGGCACGTAAGCGTTTCAGGAAGCACACCTGCTAGTCCCGACCTGACCGACGTTGCAGTTCAGCATCCCGGCCATGCCAGTCTGCTCTCAGGAGTGCTGCAAACGGTGGTTTTTCCGGAGGTCTCAACAACCAATCTGTTCGCACGAGTTCTTGGCGAACATCTGGTGTTCGTGCTTGCGGTCGGTGTCTCCGACGTATCTTGCCAAAAGAAGGTCCGCGTTGGGCGTCGGCTAGCGACGCGATGAATCACGCAACTGGCAGGCGGCTGCGGATTGCAGTAGAAACATGGCTCCCCGATAAATCAAGGCAGGGTTCGCGAAGGTCGAAGGCCCATATTATCAACATGGTGCGACGGAATCTCGCCGTAGCGAGCCGCGCAACGGATGAACACACCGTGCGTTAGAAATGACCCGCCGCGTTGTACACGCTTATTCTCGGTCTGCATCTCAACCTCGAACTCCTGGTCGTCGACTCGTCCCTGATCAATCTGATTTGCATATTCGATGTAGGGCTCCTGGCACCAGTTCCAGATATTCCCCAGGATATCAAAAAAGCCAAAGTCATTGGGCTTTAAGTTGCCGACCGGGGACATCACGCGGCTCAACGAGTTTCGAGAGTACCAGGCGTACTGAACGAGCAAGCTCTCAGAATCTCCATAAAAGCGACTCGTGGTCGCCCCGGCTCGTGCCGCATACTCCCACTCCGCTTCGGTTGGCAGGCGATAACCTGACCGACGAAGGTAATTTGGAGCGATCTTCATTCCTTTGGCAAATTGTCCATCAGAATTGGGTTCGTAGCACCATTGCTCCTTGGGAATACCATCCTGTTCGCTGAGCCAGTTGCAGTACGCAGCAGCGTCGTACCAAGTGATCGTACTTACGGGGTGATCCTCCGTGGGCGAATAGGTGTTGTTGTAGTGGTGATCGGCTCGGAACCGCAAGAACTGTTGTACCGTCACATGCGTCGCGCTGAGCGCAAAGGTCCGTCCAATGTGCATGCGATGCGGCATTTCAACTTTTCCGGCCGCTCCCCCGACACGGTCTGGTTCCGAGGACGGCGAGCCCATTTGAAACTCAACCGGACCTGGCAACGCGATCATCGTCTGGCGTTGGCTGTTGACGTACCAACGAGCACTTGCCAGCGGCGCGCTAGCCTTGGTGCGGGCAATATCCGCAAGTGCATGGGCTCTGTGTTGTTCATCCTTGGCCCACGCCTCGTCGCATTCCCGCAACCATTCGCTTTGGCGGCATTTTTGTAGCATCCACCGTGCTGCTGCGTGCAGCCCTGGATCGGAACTCGTTCGATAGAGCTCCTTCAAAGTGTGAATCATTTTTTCTCGGGCATCCTTCGTCCAGGCGTCGTCGGGGAATTCTCCCAGTGATAAGACGAGCGCACATTGGGACGTGACATCTGTCTCCTCGGTTAGCCGCTTCATGACGAGTCGAGGCTCGATACCTAACGGTCCCAGGCGATGTATGAGGTAACTTCGCACGCTCGGATCTGGACTGTGCTTTAATAGCGCCCAAGTTCCGAAAGGGTCGTGAACCTTCAACAGGATAATGGCTGCGTTGGCCTGGCGTTTCGCCTCTTTGTCTCGCGCTTCGGCCGAAGCGTCGGGGGGGATTTTCTGTTCAATTTCGTATCGGAGCGGAGCCGCACCGGCTTGCCATTCCCTTTGGAAAATCGGGTACAGGCTCCTGAATTGCCGTTCGTCCGCATCCATCAGCAGGTCGGCCAGCATCTTCGGCTGATCTTCGGCATAGCTGGCCAGAATATCTGTGGCCAGGTAGCGCTCGGTCTCCGTGCGCTTGTGATCCCGATAAATCTCTGCCAAGGGACCTAACAAGTCTTCGTGCATCGGCCGAAAGGCCTCGATCCAATCGGCGGCGTATACCATCGGAACGACCACCAGGTCGTCGGCAACCTGATCGCGAATGACGTTCCATTGAGAATTCTGCGAATCGTAGCTCGCCAAAGCTGCCGAGGCGCGAATCCGGGTTTGTTCAAATGCCTTACCGCGCTGGCCTGCGACGACCCAAAGTCGGGCAAGCAACTCGGTGCGATGCGAGGCCAAAGCCTCTCGAATTACGGGGAGTGATTGCGTGTCAGCGGTCAGCAGTTGGCTGTAGACGTAATCGACATAGGTAGGATCCTCGGGCAGTAAAGCCAGCGCGGCACGAACTTGTTTGCTGCCATCTTTTGCCGTCTCGGCGAGACTGTAATCGTCGCGCAATATCGGATCGAGCCAACGCCGGTACGGATTCATTTCTTGGATAACGGCCGGTAGTTCTCTGATATTGACGCCATACAGGCGTTTTCGTAGCGAGTCGCTTTCGAAGGTGCCACGGGCCTCTAGTGCGCCCCAGCCGAGCAACCCCAAAGCACAACCTGCCATCACTCCACGCAAAAGGTAATAGCGGCGAGATTGCCTCATCATGAGTCGTTCGGGACGTGTCCACTTTGCTTTTCTGGTGAGACAAAGAATGCTGAACCATTGCCACAAGGAGGGGAGCTGCCGACTTTCCTGACGCGATTGCCATACGCCGGCTCGATCGGCCAATAACAACTCCGCTCGTCCGCGTCGAGTCTCTTTCTGCTTGCGGGTCAACCAATCGCGAAGCGAGTGAACGAGGTAGTCATGCGCAAGTTGATAGTATCTTTCGCCCCCCGCACGGTTCGCAGTGGACTCATCGCCGGTTTGAGTTCCGTCCGGATCGGTCGGAGTAATAAGCCTCAGTTCGTTGTCGAGGATTCGAACGAGATCTTCGAAATCCTGGCGACGGTTGCCACAGCCAGAGGCAGCCAGCAGCTCGGAGTACGACTGCATGTGTCCTTTGATGTCGGCTGCGGCTTCGGGCAGCAGCGCTTTGAGAACGCCCCGGGCAGCCTTTTCATAAAAGCGATGTTCCGGTGGCGCACCCGGTGCGCTGAATGTTTCTTCCAGGAAAGTCGCTCCCACGCCGGCTGTCCCGCCAACATCTCGCAATGACGCGGGCGTCCAAGGTCTGCTCTTCATCATCTCGGCAAACAGGGCTAACCGGACGCAAATAACCCTGCCTTCGTTTGCCAGGCCGCTAATCGCCTGCGTTAGAAACTCCTTTTGTTCCTTGTCGAGCTTGCCGGCGTTGTCGGGGAGTCGGGCAAACGCCACGCCAAATGCGGTCAACACTTTTTTGGCGTGATCTTCATCGAAAAGATCAATCGATAAAGAATTCTGGCCTTCGAGGAGGCGGATCTCCAACTCCCGCATAAACCGAGTTGCGGCCATCCAAAAATCATCGCGGACCATGACAATGCACTGTACGCGAATACCGTCGCATTGCCGCAGCGCCTGCACCAGATCTGTATTCGCCGCATCCCGATGGGCATGCAGCCATTGCTCGAACTGATCAATGACGAGCAACACCTTCTTTTCTGGCGCAATCCCAACTCCACGGCGCAGCGACGCGAGCGACTCACGGAGGTCCAGCGTCGCAGTCAGCTGAGGACATCCTTTTCGCAGGCGATTGAGGATCGCAGTTTCAGTCTCGTCGGCCGTGGCCTCAAGGTAGATCGGGATGACATCGGGCGCAAGATTCGGGAGCAATCCAGCCTTAACGAACGACGACTTGCCGCAACCAGAAGAGCCATAAATCAAGCCGACGGAGAACGTGTTTTCAGCGTCGCGCTGTTCGATATGTGTCTTCCAGAAACGTAGGCTCTCGGGTAAGCCCTCGCGATCGCGCGGGCCAGGAAGCAGCTCGAGAAAAAAGTCGGCGTCTTGGCGTTCGAAGGAGCGTAAACCCTTGGGAACGACTTTGGGCGTTGACGTGAGCGGCGTCGTGTCGATTGAAATCGTGGAGATTTCCGAGGTTGACGGACGGCTGTAATCCGTAGCAGGCAGTGGCGCCAGAGCATTGCCGAACCCGGTTCGAAAGACGTCGTACGGTACGCCATGTTTATCGTGAATGATTTCTTTTGGTCCGAAGAGCTTTCGATTCTCGCTGGCGAGCGCATCGAAAGTGGCCTGATCGATCACCATATCGCCCCCCGACGCAGCCGACTGCAGCCGCGAAGCCACGTTGACCACGTTGCCGACGGGCCTGCCACCATCCCAAGCCGCATCACCAGTAGCCGCGCCCGTGCGAAACGAATGCACGGCGATTTCATCGGACACCTGGGCATTATGCAGCGCGGTAACTTTTGCAGCGCCTCGGTAAACTGAAAGGCGTGGTCGGCACGCGAAAAGTGAAAGAAGAAGCCGTCACCCGCAACGTCGATCAGTTGACATTCATCCGGTTTCAATTGTGAGGTGAGCGACTTGAACGCTTCGTCGACATACTGCGCCACGGTTCTTCGCATCTCGGCCGCGGCTTGAGGCCCAGCCGTGGTTTCCAGAATCCGCACTCTCTCCGTATAACCTTTGAAATCCGCGAATAGAAAGGTGCTACGCAGCACCTTGGATCTCTGATCTCCGAGACCTAACTGGTGTGAAAGCAACTGAGCTGTCGTCGACGAGGCGGCAGGCAAACGGTCATCTTGGGCCGGCTCCCACTCCGTAGTCGCCAGGAAGTGTCGTAGATCGTCGACCATTTCTTGGGCGGTCGAATACCGGTCAACCGCCCGCTTCGACAGAGCTTTCAAACAAATCCGTTCGAGTTCCTTGGGAATCGCGTCATTCAACTGCCGAGGGGGGCGGGGCTCGGCTCGAATGATCTGTTCGAAGACAACGTGAGGCGATTTCCCGCGGAACGGCCTGCGGCCGGTGAGCATTTGATAACAGACAATCCCTAAGCTGAAAATGTCGGACCGCCCATCGACGCGATGCCCTTCGCCGCGCGCCTGTTCGGGACTCATGTAAGCGGGCGTGCCCGCGAACCGTTTACCGATTTCGGAGTCTCCCTCTCGGAGCGCAGACCGAAATCGGTTACGTACGGTGTGCCGTTCATCGCGATCAGGATGTTGCCTGGTTTAATGTCTCGATGCACCATTCCATGCGAGTGGGCATGGCCCAGTGCTTCGGCGACTGCCGTCGCCACCTCGACCGACTCTCGCAGCCGCAGGTGCGAGTGTTTCAACCGTTTGGCGAGGTCGGTGCCTTCGATATACTTCGACACGACAAAGCACGGAAACGGCTCAGTGCTGCCGAAGTCAAAAACCGGCACAATGTTGGGATGATCCAGGTTTGCGACAGTGCGAGCTTCTCTCAGGTACGCTTCAATGTCCTCTGGACACCGCACCAAGTGGGAATGTGGCACCTTGATGGCCACCAGCCGCGACAATTGTTCGTCCCGAGCCAGATAAACCTTGCCAAAACCTCCCTCGCCCAGCAGGCAATCCACGCGATAGCGACCGATGAATTCAGGAGGGGGAATATAACTGGCGGTGCTGCTGCCGTCGGATTTGTTCGAATCAGAATGACTAGAATTTGGATTTATCATCAGATTCCAGCGACAATCCAGTTTTTGAAATCTTTGTGAGTTTCGTGGTCAGTATACCCCAATTTACTACCGCCCTCCACTCAGGCGCAGACGGCGTTTCTCCTGGCAAAAAGTCCAACACACGTGATACGCGCCATCAAGAATTGCGACGTAAAAACGGCCAAGAACTTTCATCAAAGACCTATTCGCATGCACGGGAAAGGCCATTTTCATCTGATACGCCCGTCGCGTTGTGCACGTCGGCGCGACTCCGCCGTGCCCCAGTCATGGGGCCTGCCAAGCCAAACAGCCTTGTAAATGGTTCGCTTTTCGACGCTCGTCGTCGCAAGCCGTGGGAGCTGCAAATCTTCGGACAGCAACGCCCGAAAACTCATCTCGGAATTCAAATTGCCGCATCGCCGTCAAATCGGAGGTTTTCGATTTTGTAGCGATTGGCAGCCCCGCTTCCTCGACCAGCACCGACGAGCTCCGGGGTGCGCCGTCAGCCAAGCGTCAGGGCGTAGCGCCGCAGCCGCGGACGACGAATGTCCTGATACGAACGGCGCGGCGCTAGGGGCCTGATGCATAGCTAAATCAACGATGCGAACGCTAGCCGATTGGCACCGGCAAAGTGTTCGGCCCTTTGGGCATAGCGCTGGCGCGACGTGGACGGATGGCGGCGTAACGATTCCGTGGGCAATCAACGACCGGGCAATCGAAGCTATTGCGCAGTGAGTACAGCTGTGGTTTGCTGGTCCTCCCTGGCAACATCGCCAAGGAACCACGCAGGTGGTCCGCGTTCCTTACGTTACAGGAGAGTCGATCATGGCGAACAACTCGCCCGAAAAGGTGTTCCGCATTGGGCTCGTCAATGCGTCGGTATTCAAGAATGTGATTGAACCGAAGGAAGGCTCCCCGGGCCAGAAGAGGACGGTGCGCTCCGTCAACCTCCAGCGTCGGTACTTCGACGAGAAGGAAGACAAGTGGGAAAGCGCGACCAGTTTTCAACTCTCCGATCTGCCGGCGGCGCTGCGCGTGCTGCAACTCGCGATGGAATACGTCGAGAGCGTCGAGGCTGAAGTGACGAGTTAGGCGCACGCGAGAAGGAACCGCATCTGCGTCTGGGACGGTGCCCCGCACCGTCCCTCATTTTCTATGGCTACCGAGAAAAGCGTTTTCGTGTCGGGTTGCCGAACTGGCGAAATGATTCCCCATCGTAACGTCACGGCATCGACCATCTTCTCGCCTTGCGTAATCACGCGTTTGTTTTCCGGCTGTCTCGACTGCACCGTCGCCTGCCCGCTATTCTGACGGCAGGTCATAACGTCCTTTATGCACTGTCGATCGTCAGAGGTTCTCCCTTCCTCCACGCATGAACCGTGACATCATCATCAAGGGCAATCGTCAACTCGGCCGGCTCGGGATCGGCCGCCTTCCGTCGCTGCTCGTTGACGCCGGCGAAAAAGCATGGGGTCGCTACGTCGAGTTTCTTACGGCGAACATTCGCAACCGCAATACACGCGAAGCATATGCGCGGGCGATCCATCGTTTCTCGGTTTGGTCCGACCAGCAGAAGATCGGCTTGCACCAACTTTCGCCGTTTCTCGTCGCGGCGTACATCGAGCAGCTCGGCACGCACGTCTCGGCGCCGACGGTGAAGCAGCACCTCGCCGCCATCCGCATGCTCTGCGACTACCTGGTGATCGGCCAAATCCTGCCGATGAATCCCGCCGCGTCTGTGCGCGGTCCCAAGCACGTCATCAAACGTGGCAAGACGCCGGTCCTTGCTCCTGATCAGGCGAAGCTGCTCCTCGATTCCATCGACACCACGAGCATCATCGGCCTTCGCGACCGGGCACTGATTGCGACGATGATTTTCAGCTTCGCTCGTGTCTCGGCGGTGCTTGGCATGAACGTCGACGACTATTACCCCGATGGCAAGCGCTGGTGGATTCGCCTGCACGAGAAGGGCGGCAAATTCCATGAAGTGCCGGCCCACCACCGGCTCGACCAATACCTCGATGCGTATATGTCCGCAGCAGGCGGCGTTGGCGACCGTCGCAGTCCCCTCTTCCGTTCCGTCGATCGGCACGGGCACCTGACGGAGCGACGACTCTCTCGCAATGAGGCACTGGGGATGGTAAAGCGTCGATCGCGGAGGTTGCCTCTGCCCGACGGAACTTGCTGCCACAGTTTCCGGGCGACCGGTATCACGGCGTATTTGCTCAATGGCGGCACGCTCGAACATGCCCAGCGGATCGCGGCGCACGAGTCACCGCGCACGACGAAACTCTACGACCGCACGAGCGATGAAATCACTCTCGATGAGATTGAACGGATTCTGATTTGAAAGCCGTCAAATGCTACCATGCCGCAAATGGGCTACTTCCAGACAGGGTGTTGAAGCGAAGAGGAAGCTCGTACTATGACGCAATCAGCCGACCGATTTCGCGACGAAGTGGACCTAGTGAAGGCTATCAAATGCGCGATCGACGCTCATCCAGCCAAGCGATTAAGTCGTCAAGCGAGTCAATGTCCAATACGTCGTTGCCGACTTCAGTAGTGTCCTCGGTAACGTAGAAATTCGGCAGGTCGCCCGGCGTCTTTTCGTAGTAGTGGCAGAACTGCGCGTTGTGGTCTGGGTGTATCCACGTGAGCGAGTACGTCGTGATCCGGCCTTGATCGTCCGTCTGTCGTAACGCGGGGATATGTAACTGGACCGTTTTCTCTGCGAGGCTCGCATCGGCGATTTGCAGGAAACCGTCACTGATGAACTTAGAAAGTTCGTCAGGAATCGCGTAGGTCTTTTCTAAATCGTTCATGTCTTCGCCCAGGCACGGGACCAGCTTCTGGATTTCGGCCAGGCCTATCTCATAGGGGTCGCATTTCTCAAAGGCTTGGTCCTGAAGCTTGTCGAGCTCTCTCGCCTCCTCTGAAGGAAAGGTCGCTCGTCCTTCCCTGTCTACATAATCCGCGAACGAAGTGTCCGGATGGTACCCGAGCCCGAGCTGACCGACACACCACCGCACAAACGCGATTGCGGTTGCACGGTCATTGACTTCCCGCGGCCGCTCGGTTGATTCAGGCGCTTCCATTGGGTTGATTCCTACCGCTGATTGTGCGGTAGCATCCCAGAGCCGTCAACGGCTCGGTTGCCGCGGTCAATTGACGCAATTCGCCGCTGTTCGGTGGGGCGATCAAGCCTCCGTCAGGCTCCAAACCTGGCAGCTGGCTTAAAGACCTGGTAAACTGTTGCGAAACCGGATCGGAGCGGGATCGATGGCTGAAGTCTCGAAGTTGATACGTGCGATTGACTTGTTTTGCGGTGCCGGAGGCAGTTCCTGCGGTGCCCAGCAAGCCGGCGCAACAATCGTGGGGGGAATTGACGCCTGGGAAACGGCAATTGATACGTTCAAACTAAACTTTCCAAAGGCGAAAACCTGGAATAGGCGTATCGAAGGGCTAACAGGGACCGCTATTGCCGACGAAGTGGGGCCAATCGACCTGATCCTTGCGTCCCCGGAATGCACTAACCATACGTTCGCTAAAGGCAATCGCCGGGTCGGTGAGCAGCAGGAACGTAGCCGAAGTACGGCATTCGCGGTAACACGACTCGCGAAATCGTTGCAGCCGCGATGGATAGTTGTTGAGAATGTCGTGTCGATGAGGCAGTGGACCCAGTACGAGAAATGGAAGAAGAGGCTGAAGCGTCTGGGTTATCACTTGAAAGAAGCCGTACTCGACTCGCAGGATTTCGGTGTCGCCCAGTCGAGAAGGCGACTCTATGTGATATGCGATCGTCTAGCAGAGCCTCCGGTTCCGAAGCCACGAACAAGGAAGCGTCGGGCAGTTACGGACATCCTGCATTCTGAGGAGTGCAATGGATTCAACTACCGCATGTCGTCGCTCTTTGGAAATGATCCAAGACGCGCGGAGGACACTCTCAATCGCGCGAGACGGGCGATCGCCTCCCTTGGCAGCCACAAGCCGTTCTTGATCGTATACTACGGGACCGATGCGGCCGGAGGATGGCAAACACTTGATCGGCCATTGAGGACGATTACAACCCTGGATCGATTTGCTCTCGTACGCCCGTCAGGCAAAGGGCACGTGATGCGGATGTTGCAGCCCCCGGAACTCGCGGAAGCAATGGGGTTCCCAAAACGCTACCAGTGGCCGGACGTAACCCGCAGGGAGAGAATCAAACTCATCGGGAACGCAGTTGCGCCGGCCGTGATGAAGGAGATCGTTGCTCTGCTTCAAAAGAACGATCCACATCCACCGGAAAAGCCGGCCGCTTCCAAGCGTGCATCGCGCATATGAATTGAGTCGCGCAGAATGACGCCGGACCGCAGCAAACACAGGAAAGCCGGCCATCGATCCTGGGGGGCGCGTGGCCAGCCTGTCCCCGGTTCGCATAGCGGTGACACCATGAGCCGCGAAACCCGCAGTCGGGTAATGTCCCGGATTCGCGGGAAGCACACAAAGCCAGAGAAAACGCTCGCGGCGTTGCTAGCTGCGCAAGGGCTTACATTCGAGCAACATGCCCGTGATCTGCCGGGAGCTCCCGATTTCGTCTTTCGTAATGCGCGCCTCGCTGTCTTCGTGGATGGCAACTTCTGGCATGGATGGAGATTCCCTTTATGGGAACACAAACTGGCAGCGCACTGGAAGCTGAAGATCTCCGCCACGCGAAGGCGCGATCAGCGCAATTTCAGAAAACTCCGTCGTAACGGCTGGAAGGTGATGCGGATTTGGGAGCACCAAGTTGAACGATCGGCTGAGCATTTTGTTCGACTCATAATCACGCACTTGCGATCCATTCGGTCGGCAAGTACCTAGCCTTGCCGACCTGATGCGCCCGACGTATCACGGATCGCCTCCAGCACTTCACTTTGTAGTGCATCGTGAAGAAAGCCCAGACGCGAAGCGTCCAGCACGATACGAGAGCCCTGTATGGCCTGTTTGCCCGACGGCGAGCGTGCGCTTGCAGCGAGCCGTCCTAGAGAATATGCAAGGCTGCGCTGCCACGACTGAAGAGTCGCTGTCTCTTTGGCCCAAGCGGAAATCGCGAACCAGACCTCCGGTGCAACTTTCGCTACCGCATCAACCAACTGCTGCTGATTTGATGTTGTGGCAGCGACAACTGGAAGCGGTTTGGAACGACGGTGAACATCCGGAACAGACTTCAACTGAACCTGAATGGAACGGTCCAAGACGGCGGCCCAGCATTCGTCTCGCTTGCACCACTCGGTCACATTGCGCTGTGAAGGAGGTGGATTGACGATAACGTCGTGCGCGCCTGTGATGATGTACTTGAGTGCGGTCGATAATTCTTCCGGAATCGCCTGTTCTTTCCAGATTGCTTCCACATCGAGGTATCTCTGGCATTCGTGGGAGAGCCTAGCAATTGAGTACGTGACGACGTTTGCCCGAAAACCTTGGTATCCCAACTCGCCATAAAGATGCTCCGCAGTCCGGAACAGAATTGCCAGCGAAATGACGCGCTGGAAATCTGTCTCTTGAGGAGTTTTCCGCTGAGAGCTTGCTAACTGCGACATGAAGGCCATGAAACATTTCTGAGCACCACGGCTCACCGTCGCCGGGTACTGATCCCAGCTTAATAAGAACTTCGCTAAGTCCGTTTTCGTGAACTTCTGGGCGGTGGGATTCTCGTTCCGAAACTGACGCCTCCCGGCCGGCGTCGGGCACGACGCAAGCCCGTCAGAATACTGGCCGCGAGACCGTTCGTAGAACCATCGAGTTCCGCGAGGTGCCTCGGGCGTGGCTCGTGTCCAAGTCGAACGAGAAAGTCGCTCTAGCGCGATGTGCCACGGATCGTTCGCACTGAAGTCTGAGTCCTGAATTCTATTCTGGGTATTGGCATACCGAGATATTTGCGGGACAAGCCCGTCAAGGAGACCTTCGGGGACGACGGTGAGCTTCATTGGAACAGCGACATTCGCAAGGTCTGCCCGATCACGTCTGGAGCAGCTCGCAATCGAAGCAGTGGTTTGACCACCGTTGACGATCTGAAAGTCTCTTACGACACGTATCTGCCCGAGGCCTCCGGGCAGAACATCCATGACGACCTCACGAGCGGTTGCTGACAAGCCATTGTTGTAGGGCAAGAAACGATGCGGCTCGTTGAGAATAGTGGAGCGGATTCCCTTGTTGACCTTTCCCGTAAACTGAAGAAACGATGCGCACATTTCGTTCCAGAAGTTCGGTCCGGTACAGATTGTAGATGTCCGCGAGCACACTGCCTGGTATGCACGTCAGGAGCACTCGTAATCCATCCGATGAAGGGGGAGTCACCAGACACGGAAGGGTCGTTTTGAACTCAACAGGGAAATCAATCGTGATCGCGCCATCGCGGCTGCCGCCACATATTCGTTCTAAGCGAACGAGGTCCCATATCTCACGGCGCATAGAGCCGTCGGCGCCTGCTGCCGCCGCTCGGTCAGAAACAACTCCCGTCGTCAGCACATGCAGTTCGATTCCAAGTCGACCGCTCGCAGCTTCCTTCACAAGATCGATCAGGTCATGAGCCGGCTGAGATTCTTCGCTATCGGGCTTTCGGTCCGATTGAGAGTACCGAACGAATGCTTCCAAGCGCCGAAATGCCTTGTCGAGCAGATCCTTACCCGTATTGCACATGGTAGCCGGCTGACTCAAAGGCGTATCCGCTGTTGCATCGATGCAATAGAACAAGGAAATAACGTCGTCTTCTACATCACAAGCGTAGCCATGTACTTCGGCAGCGATGTTTCCTCGTTCGTACTTGAAATATGCCGTCTGCGGCGTGGTAAGAATGCCGGCGTCTTCCAAATTCTCAAGCAAGACTGAGGTTAATGCAGGAAGACGGATTCTTCCTAACTCGGGATCATGTGCCCGATCAAAAACTTCTTGAAGTAACCAATCGAGAAATTTCTGACTCATGGCGATACCGTCAGTTGCGATGGCCGTATGCCAACGTGATCGTCACTATCCACATGGAACTGAGACAGCTGGAGAATCTCAAGCGAGAACTGTACGCGAAGCACCCCGGGTGGGACCGCGCTTGGACAAATACGAGGGAAGTCTGCTCGAACAAGGAAGGTTCGAGTCGTGCCAAGTGCGTAACTGCTTGAATAAAGCGTCGCATGGTTAGGCAAGTAACCGGCGGACGCAATTCCATCCTCATAATCTTCCGAAAGCTGAAGATCGTGGGCAAACAGGCGAGCAACGCGAGCAACGTGTCCAGGCAACGTGAACTCAGGAGACTGTGCCCGGGCAAGTTCCTGGCATACAAGAAGTAGAGGCACTCCGGGCTCCGGTTCAAGTTGAAGAGGATCGTTCACTCGAACTGAAGCCCCGGCAGACGCCATAAACGTCTTCACTTCGATCGTACGGTCGCTGCACTCAAAATCACGGATTGAGCCATTCGGGGCCTTCCAAGCCGCAAGTGCAGCAGTTGGATCGAGGCGCTGTACCAATCGTTCGAGCACCGCTAGCTCGCCGATGAGCCCTCGCGCTTTCCTCCTCCGATAAAGCAGCACGATGCTGGTCAAGAAATCGCCTCCATCGTTCGATTAGACGAACGATAAACTGAACCGCAGCCGATACATTCGCCGCGTTTTGCACGCCGGCTATTAAATCCGCGCCAAGTTGAGCGAATAGATCCTCGAATTCAGGATCGTGAAGTCTTATGACCACGGCTTCTCGTCCCGCGGACAAGCCAAGCAGAGCCTCCACCAGCAAAGATAGACGCCGTCCCGACACGCTATTCAAATGCTGGGGCCTGACTCGTTCAGGTATTTCAACAACAATCGCGGCGTCTCGACTGGCCCCGGCTACGGCCGCGAACACACGAAGATCGGGTACAGCGTGACATAGGCGCATTCGGAAATCACCAGCTGTCTCGGCTGGATTTGACGTGCGAAGAGCCGCCCACATCTCCGGAAGGCTAGGTGTTTTCATCCCAGTCTCCCAAGAAGCCGTACTCGGTGCGCCATACGTCGTTCACGGTATATGTTAGCGCCTCCGCCGTGAGCGATTCAGGAAAGCTAATCGCGGCGGACACCATCAGTTCATCAGCGGGAGCAGAGTCACGATCAATAGGATACAAAAGGAGAAGGCCGTTCTGCGGCGATCGGACAGCGCGTATGGCTTCGCGAGCAGGCGTGGTGCTCAATTCGGTGGCGCTTTTCCCTTCCTGCTTTTCGGCGTCCTGCGTTGCTGCCAAGGCGTCTTGAAACTGTTCTTCAGTCATATCCGCTGATTCCTCCGCACGCCCGGCGACGGCCCGTGTGACAAAGTGCCCTGGTGGAGGCTTCTTCTGCTCGTCCGCTGCACGTTGGATAAGCGGCACCTCAAGGCCAGCGATGCAAACGGATCGGACATTGGGTCCGGGGCGTTTTGAGACAAGACAAACGGTCCACGTCATCAATTCATCATGTGCAACCCGATCAGTGATATAGCGACGCAGCTGCTCGGAATGATTCAGAAAGCTATGCGTGCGGTACGCATCGTAAGATGTCAGGAACGACAGAACTTGCGACACCGGAACCGCATCCCATACAAAATGAGCCGTTGCTTCTCCACGAATCGTCCGTCTGGGCGGCGGGAGCGCGCTCATAAGTGCTGTTAATGCGTCTCGGTTTGCTTGAGCCGCTGGGCCGGTTCCAGGAATTTCCAACGCTTGAACGATCTCTCCAGCGAAACGAACCTGAACCGGCTCGCCTCGACGAATCTTGTTGGCAGCGGTGATGACCAAGCCATCTGACGGTGTCCTTACGCGCAACCCGAAGTCGATCGGCGTGCGATTTGCAAGAGCCATCCGGTCGAGCTCCTCGCGAAGCTCGTCGATTGCCAGCGCAATCTCACGAAAGGCTCCGTAAAGATCACCAGTGGTATAGACTCTGCACAAGTCGGCATAACGTGGCCGGTATCCAAACCAACGTCCCATTTGCATCAATGTATCAAACATACTTGATGTTCTGAGAAAGTAGCTGATAGACAAGCCCTCTAGCGTCAGGCCACGGCTCAGCTTGTCTCCACCGATTGCAATGACCGACAGCCCATCAGGAGCGCGGGCATACGACAACGCATCGTCGGAGGAGCCGTTGATTTTCATGACCCGAATTTTGTTTGCTGCAGCCGGGATTTCCTTCCACACATGCTCCCATTCTGGAAGCGGCATACAACGGTCTCCGAGCCGCGTAACAAAGGCCTCGTGGCAGTCGGCTATGCGACGTACCCATAGTTCGTGCAACGCTGCTTCCTGGTCACGCAACGTTTCCTTGGAGCCAAAGGAAATCAAGGTCTGAATCTCAGATATTTCCTGCTGGACCTGTTCGGCGATCCGGTTTTGCACCGCGATGAACCTAGTCGCATGCACGAGCATTGAGTTGTGGACCGTGCTGTCTCCACGAACGGCCCGGGCAGCGCAGGCCAAAATAAATAATCGAATTGCTTCACGAAGCGATCCTGGAAGCGGACCAGGTACATGGTGCGTCTTATGCGGCGAGGGTATCCACGTGCCCGAATCACGGACCTCAACATACATGGGCAATGGCCGCTGCGGGCTAATTCCGACGGAGTCGTCACCTGGATGGCCGAATACGACAGCAGGCCCAATATAGTCACTAGGCGCCTTAAGGCTGATGATGAACGAACGCGGGAAAAGGTCCGGCCCGTGTTTTGAATCGTTCAAGGCTGCGGAAGGGTCAATAAAAATATTCGCGAACGGAGTTGCGGTGTATCCAACGAGGCCGACGCGCGCGAACGACATCATCAGCTCACGAATTAGTCCGTTAATAGCGGACGGGTCTTGGTCCGGGTCTTTCGTATTGATCGAGGCTTGATCCGCCTCGTCATCGATAAACAGCGTCGGATGGTGAATCAGCTCTTGCGCCCTGACTCGTGTTGTTCGGTCAGTAGCGCTCGCAACCAGTCCCTCAACTTGCGCAAAATGGTTGCGTTCTTTTTCACAACCATGATTAGCCGTGCACCGTCATTTACTTGGAACCAGACCTGTCTGGCCATTTGATCCTTGAAGTCCCCATTTTCAGCCGCGGTCGTGCATGTAGGCATACTGAAAGGAATTTCTGGAAGCGAGAGTTCTCGGGCATACTCACCCACGCCGGCCAATCGGAATGTTGGCTCACCGTTATGCAGCAGCGCACAACTGTCTCGACCGAGCAGGTGCCGATCAATGCGTTCGTGGGTCTGGCTTCGAAGGCTGTTGTGAATTCCGGCAAGGATGATCACAATTCGATAGCCAGAATCGATCGCCTTCGCTGCGAGCGAAGTGTAGTGCGTGGTCTTGCCCGATTGTACGTGGCCGACAACAAGTCCGCGTCGGTCCCACCTTCCACCACGAATTGGCGATTCTAGTCGAGCTAACGCCTCGTCTGTTGAGCGATCAACTTCTGCAAGGACCGAAATCGGAAGTCGCTCATGATCTCGAAGATAACCCTGAAGTCGCGGCCATAGCCGCCAGGAGCCCCGGTCAGCATTGGGCAGCCATACTTCATGATCGATCAAGCTCTCCAGGATCGATGCGCTTCCGATGCGTACATCTATACGATGGAGGATGTCTCGCACGATACTTTCGATGTGAGGACGGAGTGAGGCAAATGGCCCGACCAGGAGGGCATCTACACTCTGCTGCACTTCGTTGAGCGTCGGAATACTACTGGCAGAATATCCGCGCATGAACATCTCGACGACGTGCTCCGGCCGAAAGCCAAAAGCAATTCCACCACCACCACTTGTCATGAGTCACCGTTATGCTGAGAGCTGCTTGTGCGTTCCCGTAGGCGATCGAGAAGTCCTTCTCGAAACCGAACGAAAGGCTCGCACGATAGGACTAGGTTACGAGCATCGGTTGGCTTCTTACCCGTCCGAATAAAATACTGTTCCGCATGAAACACCATGTCGACCAGAGAGTCCAAATCTACAGGAGGCTCCGCCTGTACTGCGCCATCTAATGTCTTCTGCGGTTCCTGCAGCATAGAGGCAATTGGCACCGTACTTTCGATTAAGGATAAGACCTCGCTCAGAAGGTGCTCATGTGGACACCCCGCGTGGAGCAATGCGCGCAAGACTGGATGCGAGCGGTCAATCATGTAGCGGACGCCCGTACGGGTCGCTTTTCTCCGCCACATGAAATGATCTGGCCGTTCCTGCGAGGGTGCTTGTCGTTCTCCTCGAACACGGTAAACATCTGAGGCTTGGCGGCGAACATCGGATGCAATGCGCTTGAAGTCGTCCCAAAGCGAGGCAGGCGGCGCGACATGAGACTTCATGACATTTAGATGCCAGCAGGAGTCCATTGTATTGGGCAAATCGACTCGAATGCGGGCAAGCTTATAGTGCTCCTCTTTCCGCAGTTTGAGATTCAACCATGTTCCAGGAACAATCAGGCGTCGACATCGATAAATGTAAAAGCCTTGGTGGGCATTCCACCCATGCGGTCCGGCTATGAAATCGTGCTGATCGTCGGTCAGGTGGGTATGGTGCGGAAGTACGAAGGGAGTAACCTCGATCGCACCTTCAAATCCCGTCAGCTTCAGTCGCTCGGACGGCAGACGTGTGGAAAGATCGGACAGATAGGGATCCCAGGGTTTGATCGCAGTCTCACCAAGTCGGATTTCAAAGCCATCCTCGGCAATAAAGCGATGGAAGACCATTCCCAAATGAAGTCTGATGCTGTCGAGCGTCGTAGCAAGCGAGGATGCAAGTGCAAGCTCCGGCAGATTGAGAAATGCCGCACGATCAAGTTGTTCGATCACAACCGCAGTGCCATGCCGCGCTGCTTCAATCGTTCGCGCATATCCCTCTGAAAGTGTCGTAGGTTTAGCAAGAAGTTGCCAGTCGCCAACTTTTCGGACGTGAGCTAAGTCCCATCGTCGAACGGAAAGGCGCCGTTCTCCTCGATGCTTGGTAATGACGGTGAGGCATCGCCCCTGCGAGAGAGACGCGGTCTTCATTCCGAGACCGAAACGTCCCAGATCGCTTTGCCCTCGTGGTGCGAGAGGCCCCAGGCTCCCCATCCGCATCGCCTCGACCAGCCGATCCTCTGCCATGCCGTGGCCGTCGTCGAGGATCGCAATGTGGGGAGCCGGTGATGTCGGCTCGACGATGACGCGAACCTTTGCCGCCTGCGAGGCAAGGCTGTTGTCGATCAGATCAGCGAGAGCGGATGGTAGCGTGTAACCAAAGTCACGAAGCGACTCAATGAGGTCCGCGGGGCACGGCGGTACCGATTCAGGCTCACGACCTTTGGCGGAGGCGGAATCCCTCAGTGGCTTAGGCATCACAACCCCTTCCCAAACTGCCAGCATTTCCCAGCTTCCACAGTTCTATGTCATGCTGTTCGTCGACTTGGCCGCACTCCGCACCCGCCTTGGGTCGCTGTAAGTCCTTGAGGATACAGTATTCCAGATGTGAATGCACCCATCCTGACTAGATCGCCTTTGTGGTCAAAACCCGCGTGAAAGTAGCGCTGTACCCGATTCGAATCAGATTCCCCTGCCTCCCGGTTGTGCCGGCCTTCCGAGTTTGCAATTCGGCAGGTTCGAGCGATTTCTCTCGGCAAATGACGTTGCCACAGGTTGCGCCGGGGGCACCGTTCCAGCTCGGCCTGGAATCACGCCAATATGCTGTTTCGTTCGGTCCGTAGCCTGAGGTGTTGCAACTGCGGTCGGCTGGGCGTCACCACGTCCGGGCAGATGCACAAGGCGCGGACATCGAGTTCTAGCCTGTCGGCTAGTTCCTCGACTGCGTACAACTCGACGTCGAACAGGAACAAGCTGCTCACCGATGCATGCCTCCAAACAAATAGCGATTGATTCCGGACGTCTTTTTATACAATGAATGTTCCATAACATGAGTCATTACTTCGGCTTTGAACACGCAGAGACATCGGATAGGAATTGCCGAACATTTACGTAATACCCCTCACCCGGATTGTCCACGTGGCGATGATTCGGCAAGATGATCAATCGCTTGGGTTGATTTGCATTCTCATAGAGTCGATACGCATGTTCGATCCCAATCCACTGATCTTCATCGCCATGGGCGATAAGAACAGGCCGATTGGTTGTACGAATACGATCAAGTGACGGAAATCGGTTGCGCATAATCATGCCAATCGGCAGCCCCCCAGCCCACTCGTCAGCCATTTCCGTGATCGAGGTAAAGGTGCTTTCCAGTACTAAGGCTCGGTGTTCGACGTTCGACGCCAGTTCCAAGGCCACGGCTCCACCTAACGATCGACCGACCAAGATGATCCGTCGGGGATCAATCTTGCGCTCGTCGACCAACCAGCGATACACAGCCCGACTATCGCGGTATAGTCCCGCTTCGCAGGGCGTTCCCTCGCTCAGTCCGTAGCCTCGGTAGTCGAACAAAACGACGTCCGCATGTAGGGTGTCGCGCGAGCGATCTGCGATAGCGGTGCGATAGGTGAGTTCGCCGAAGGTCCCGTGAAAGTAGATGACGACGAGGCCGTTGCCACGGTTCTCGGCGGCTGGACAGTACCATGTGTGAAGTCGCACGGCATCGTCGGTCGTGATCCAAACTTCCTCATGTTGAAACCCTGCCGGTGGCACATGGTAGTAACCGCCACGGCGATAGACCAAGTTGTCTTCGAAGACGCAGAGCCCGGCCACGATCAACGTGGTTACGACGAGGATCGCGATCACCACCTGGAACATCCATTTCGCTGCAGTGAATTTTCGGTTCCCCGTTTTGATGTTCGGCGCCTTGCCAACTGGAACGGCGTTTTCAGATCGAGTCGAGTCGTCGGAACCGCGGCGATCCGCCTCGGGGTACGACGCATCGGCCTGCGCTTCCGGCACGACGGGAACGTCCGTGCGATGCCGTTTGCTCAAGATAGATGCAGGGGCCGAGAAGCGCGGCCGGTGTCCCCATGCTTGCTTAACCAGAGCCCAAGCCGCCGTCCACGGTGCACCCATCGAGCGAAGCTCGGCCACGCAGCGTCGCAGCGCACGTACGACGTCGCCGACGAGAAGTGGACTGCGAACCAATCGAGCTCGAACGGCATCGTCCCAAGCGGCCAAAGAGCCTGGAAAACGGCGCCTCGCATGGGACCGAATTAACTTGCCGCTCGTGGTTCCGATTTCATCCGGTTCGACGAACAGGAAGTACGCGCGGTGCCGTCAACCAAGCCTGTAGTTTGGCTGCGCGTAACGCCCGGCGAGCCAGTCGCCGCCGGTGGCCGCGCCACGTCTCCGCCCCTTCTTTGTTGAGCAGTACCAGCGCGATGATGAACGTGGCCATCACCGCCGTCGATCGGTCCGAACGAACGTCGAGACATTGAACCGTATGGGCCAATCCTTTGAGTCCGGACTTCAAACGGTTCTCGATTTCTTCCAGCGGTTGCCGACTGCCGAGGATTTTGACGGCATTGTCCGCCCGACCGACCACGGCGACTCCGCCCCCTTCGACTAGGTTAACGAGATCGCGAGTCCGAAAGCGATGCCGCGAAAGGTGTATCCCTCCGGGGGGCGTGGTCAAGTAGCCGTCGGCGACAGCAGTCCCCTCGATAATTAGCTCGGTGCCGCGTTGGTCATCGGCCCGCGTGAATTCCAAGGTGTAGCCCGGGAGCGGCCACAAGCCTTGGTCGGCCGGACTGTTGTTCCAGCGGCTGGCCAGTGCCACGCCGCTCAACTCCGTCGCACCGTAGGCGACTAAGACCTTCGCCCCCGTCGTGGCCTCAAGCGTGCAAGCGACATCCGGGTCGACGATGCCACCGCCGATCTCGATGCAGTGAAGTTGTCCTCGCAGCTCGTGTAGCGCTCCATCGGGCTCCCTGGACATCCGATCGGCCGAATGCGGATTCGTCATCAGATGGGTGACGTTCCCTTCTCGACAGATCGCGGACAGTGGCTTGGTAAGCCCTTGCAGCGGAGTCAGCACTGCGCAGCCGCCGACGAGCAATGTCCGCAAGAAATGTTCGTGCGGATGGTGCACGAAGGTGCAAAGCATCCGCGAATCTGCGGTGATGCGGAAATGCTCGCACGTCGACCGAGCGTTCGCCAGCAACTGCTTGTGCGTCGGCAGCACGATTTTCGGCTGCGCGGTGCTGCCGCTTGTCGTGTTGGCATAGACCGGTTCGTCCCCGCTTCGCCGTGTGAGAAGGCGCCACCACGCAACAGCGCCGGCAGAGGCCGAATCGGGTTCCGGAGTGTCATCGATCGACAAGATGCGATCGTCCGGCAGGTCGGGCAGCGCGCTGCGAATGAACGCGCGGTACGAACGAGTCGAGCAGATCAGCCGAATCGGCCGCTTCTGTTGAAACGCGACGAGCACATGCCGCGCGGCATCGGACTGGAGCAAGATCGGCACAGCAACCGCGCCGAGCGACGCGATCGCCGTCATCGTGATCGGATGACGCTCGTCGAGATTACAGGCGACGACAACGGCGTCACCAAGCCTGACGCCGGCGTCGGCCAAACGCCGGGCGGTCCCGGCGACGGCAGACTCGAACTCGGCGTACGAAAGTGTGCGTCGTCGACGGCCGAGCACGGCGAGTGCCGGGGCATCGGGCCGGTGCCGCGACCAGTAGGCAACGTACTCCGGGATGGTTTCGAACTCGATGAACGCCGGCGAAGTTTGCCGGCGCTCGAAGACGGTGTCAGGGCGGTTCATGATGTTCCTTTCTTGCAATGGAGGTGGAAGACAAACCGTTCTCTACGGGGTGAAGCTAGGCGCATTGCGCCGGGGCATCGCCGCGACACTTGGCCAGCAAGTGGCGCAGTGCGCCGACGGGCCCGCGGCCGAAGGTCTTGCGGAAGCGAATCTCGCGGACCTTTTGCCAGTAGGCGGCGATTTGCGGCGTGATCTCGATCGTGACGGCCGTTTCTTCGACAGCGACGACGAGGACCATCTGCAGGCCTTCGGCCAACCGGTCGACGTGGTGAGCTTTACCGCTGGACACAAGGCAGCCGGTGCACGAGTTGAAAAGCGCCTTGTGGTGCACGCACAGAACGTCGCCGCGCGGATTGATCGGCACGACGCTCTGCTCGGGGGCGTTCAGTGGCAGGTGCTCGTCTGGGCAGTTGTTCACCGACACGACGTAGGTCGCGCCCTGCTTGACGACAATCAACGGCAGGCCGTCGGGCCCCTCGGCCAGTTGAACGCGTTTCGCGGCGTCGATCGGGAAGCTGGCAAGCGAATTCATCGGACGACTCCTTCAAAAAGTAAGGCGAAAGGAAAAAGGGGAAATAAGACGCATGAACTACGAACACGAATGGACGGACTTTGCACAGCTCCTCGACGCCTCCGTTGATGTCGAGGAGACGTGTGCCGGACGAACTAATGGTCTTCGCCGACGTTGCACACGACCTTCATCTGGTCAGCCCACGCGGCCGGTTGCGAAAGGTAGGCCTGCAACGCGTCCAAGCCGCTTAACTTGGCCGTGATCAGGCGGTCGAAGTCCAGCTTCGATTCCGCGATCAGCGAGATGGCCTGCGGAACATGCCCCACGTGCCCGCGGGCCCCCAGAACGCACTTCCCGAGGCTAATCAGCATGTCGGCGTCAATGCAGACGCGGCGACCCGTGCGGGCCACGGTCACCACCACGCCGCCCGGAGCCGCGTAGTCGACCGCCTGCTGCAGGTCGACGGCACCTGAGGCCTCGACGACGACGGTCGGCCCGTCGCCACCGAAGGCGTTGTCGTAGGCCTCGCAGCAGTAGTCTTCGGGGTCATACACATAGTCGGCGAACGCGCGGGCGATCTGCGCTCGAATCGGGTTCGGCTCGAGCACGACGACCGGACCGTAACCGTGCGCTCTGAATGCGATTGCCATCAGCACGCCGATGGGACCGCCGCCGACGATCAGCGCATTCGGCGACGTGCATGCGCCGTACCGCGCGTGATGAGTCGCGTCGGCGACGGCGTTGAGGGCCACCCCGAACGGCTCGGCCAGCGTCCCCAAGCGAACCGCCTTCTCAAACCCGTAGCGATCGATCAGCGGCTCGATCGAGTAGACCGCCGTTGCCGGTATCGTTACATACTCGGCGAAGGCGCCGTCCCGTTGCAGGCCGACCAACTCGACTTGCGGGCAGTAGTTGAGCAACCCGGAACGGCACGTCGGGCAGTCGTAGCGACGGCACGGCAGAACCGAGTCGGCCGTCACCAACTGCCCAAGCGGCAGATCTACGCCTTCACCACGGGCGACGATTTGGCCGACGAACTCGTGGCCCAATGTTAGGCCCCGTTCCCATCCGGCGGCCGGCCCGCTGAACGACGAGTAGCCAGCCCCGTCGGCAAGCACGGCGTGCAGATCGCTGCCGCACACCGCAACCTTCCGCACGCGGCACAGAACTTCGCCGTTGCCGGGTCGGTCGAGCTCGTACCGACCGACATCAAGGCGAAGCGACTTATAGATGCCCATTGGGCCGGGGAAACCGTCGCGGGGGCAGCGGTCAGCGTAGATCTTGAGGCAACGGTTTTGTGCGCGGAACCTCTTCGGACGGCTCAGCGGCGCCGTGAGTGAAAGCTGTTGTTTCCTTTCCTCGAATGAGACGGGTGATTTGACGGCATTCAGCAGACTGGTGGTCGGATTCATTGTCTAGCTCCCGAGGTAAATGCGTGGCAACGGCAGCCCGACGAGGCATCGTTTTCACGCGGAATTCCTGGACGCTACTGAATCCGGCCTCCCAATACGTCTCGACGATTTCCTAATTCTTTCCCGAGTACCTACGTTCCCAGCGACTTCCCAAACTTTTCCCAAGAGATTTCAGTGAGCACGTCCACGCGATATACATATGAAGTGACGCGCGTCAACTTGCGGCTCACCGGAGTTCGGCTTACCGATATGGCCTCCAAACTCAAACTGACTTTCGATCGAGATCCGCCGGTCCTGACCGAGGCGGAGTTTTGGCCCGACGGCGCGAAGAAACCACTTCCGTGTGTCAGGCCGAGCTCGGAGAAGGGGCCAAAGGCGATGGCAATCTTCTTGATTGAAGCGATCCTTAGGTCCAAGGCGGAAGGGCAATTCATCGGACCATTTACATATGCCGACAAGCCAGCCGGAACGCTTTATGAAAGTTTGGATGCCTTGTCGGCTTGGCTAAAAGAGATTTTCGGGGAACATCTGCAGCGGATCATGGAGCCGCACCAGCGTCAACGCACTCGGACTGTGCAACTTAATTTTGATTCTCTTCATCCGGCTGATATCGAAGTGCGTTGGCGAAAGCAATCCGTGCATGAGGTTAAAAATCTTCGTATACTGCTCGACAAATTGCAGCAAGCGTATGATCCGAGAGCGAACAATGAAGCGCCGCAGGATGAGTTCGCTTTGCACTCGTCGTTATTCGATGAGCTTCGACAACGACTTGCCGAGTCGTCGGGCATGATCGAAGTCTTGGTGCCGCCTGGATACGAGCATGAACGAGTCATTGCGCAATGGAAGCGGCAATCCAAGGGCAAGATGACGCTCGTGGAGCTCTCGGCCGACAGTACCGGCTCCCAAACTGCTTTTTGGGAGGCGACGTTCCGGGAGATGCATCGCGATTCCGCAAGTACCATCAAAATGCCGAATAGCAACGACGACGGCTATTCGATTTTCGGTCGCATCAAAGAAATCTTGTCGGATGACCGATCAAATATCGTTCTCCTGCTGCATGATGTGGACCAATTGGTCGCAAGCTGGCCACGCGACGACGAATCGGTCCGAAATATCAAGAAGTTTTATTCGCGCCTATCGAAGCTCAAGAAGAGCTTCGTATTCGGCACGATTGACCTCATTCACGTTTTGAACGCACGGTTCAACGACGTCTCCAAGGTCGATTTTCCTCTGGCGCGTTTTCGGCTCTGCGACGGATGGGAGGCATGGGCCGTCGACGCGATGAAGCAAGCCAAAATCGATCCCGATTCAACTGAGGCCAAGAACCTCCTTGCGATCGCCGAGATGCATCCGCAAGCCTTTCGAGAAGGCTTAGCAGCATTCTCCAAAGAACCCTCCGGCGACTACACCGACGCTGTGAACAGGGTACATGCGACAGTGGCCGCCAGCATTTTACGAGCGGTCCCGCCATCGATTCGCGAAATCTTGATGGACGGTAATTGGGATATACCCGAGCGGTTAGAAGATGTGAAAGCCCTTTGTCGAGCCGGTATTTTGCGGCAAAGACCCGCGCCGTCGAAGCGGGTCAGCAACAAAACGGCATACGAACCGGCAGTGGTAGCCTGGATCAATACATGGAGCAGACGATGACATGGCCTCCTCATAATCCGTATGAGGCTGGCTACCCAGTCAGCTCAGACCGATCCTTTGCCAACCGGGAACGCGAACGCCGCGAATTGCACGAGGTTGCCGCCGCCCCCGAGCACTGCCATGTCGTCGTGTACGGTCCGCGACGGATTGGGAAAACATCGTTGCTGAAACGGTTCGAAGCGGAATTGGACCGAAGAGCGACACCACCCACAGAAGCGGTTTCAGCATTCGTGTTCATGCACGATCTGCGCGATGAAGCGCCGCCGCCATCGACGCCGGAAGATGTCGCAATGTCATTGCTAAATTTCCTGGCGCAAAAACTTGCCGAACGTTTGCAAGTTAGCTGTGCCGAGCCGGCCAAGACGCCACAAGACTTCCGCCGACGCGTCCTGCCGCAGCTCATTGAAGCCGCCAATCATCGGCGCCTAATCGTGGTGTTGGACGAAATTCAGGCACTCGACGCGCTCGCTTCGGAGCGCGGCAAAGCGATTCGATTCGTGTTCGATGCATTTGGGCTGGAAGGGCCCGGTCGACCTCCTCTTCTGGTTGCTTGCTGGAGCCTTGGGCTGGGCGAAGTGTTTTCCGAACCGCTTGAGCGCTGGCTCCCCCGTGTCACCAATATCGAAGTGAGATGCTTTGATCGCGATGCCATAAAATGCCTGACCGAATTGGCCGGTGCGTACTCCTGGAGCGATGAAGCGATTGATTGGTTGATGACTCAAACCGGCGGACATCCGTTGTATGCGTCCGGAATTAATCGCGTTATCTGGCGTCAGCGCCGTGCCGCCGAGCGTACCGAACCGGTGACTCGGGTCGAGGTTATGGAGGTCGTCGACGATGCAATTCGGGTGGTCGAATCCAGCTTGATGAGCGCCTGGGAGCAGCTCAACTCCGTCCAGAGTTGCTTTGGTCGAGCCTTGGCCGCGCTGACCCACGGTGCAGACAACCCCGCGCGTGCTGGTTTGCCCGTTGGCGTGACGATGGATGAAGTGAAAGGTCGGTTGCACGCCGACGGCTACGCGTTCGAAACAGTTCTGTTGCGATCTTCCCTGCACGGACTAATCGAAAACGGAGTGATCCACGTGAGCTCGTTCGGAGGTGAGGCCGAACGCTATCGACTGACCGCTCCGTTTCTTGGTCGTTGGCTGGCAGGACAAGAGTACGCAAATCTAACGCGAAACGACTTCCGCAAACACATTGATACGGCCCGACATTATTACGAGCACGGCCAGGAAGTGTTGGCCCGTGAGCACCTGATTGAAGCCGAGAAAAGTGACCCGATCGGCAATCCATTGCCCATCGACGATCTAGCGATACTTGCAGAACTCGAAAGGAACGCCGGTCTACTCGGCGACGCACTTGAGCATTACCGCAAGCTCTGGGCTCGCGATCCCGGTCGAGGCAACGCTGCACTATGCGAAGCCCTGGTTCAACAGATACTTCGCCCCTTGCTACGGGGGATGACCCTACCGCAGCATGGGACGAGCTTTGCTGGGTGGATCGTGAGCGGGAACGGATTGACCGTCCCGATGTTGCGATACCACTGGCTGAAGCTTGTCTAGCGCGGTGGCGGCAGTGCCTTACCCGCCGTATCGAGTCGGGCTACAGCGATGAGCCTGGAGCGGCGGCGGCCTTTGCGACGCTGGCCGATTTGAATCCCCATGGCTGGCGCGACCGGGCTGCACAGAAGTACGTAGAATTCTTGGATCAGGTTACAGCGGATGAAGATCGACTTCGTGCCGGCCTGGCAGCGGTACGAGACGCCTTCCTAATCCTAACCGAGGGCCAAATCGCGCCTAATGCCGAAGTGCGACTCGGAGCGCTTGAGGCAGAATTCGCAAATAACGAGAAGATTCTCGATCAGATTCGTACCGCGCTCAAACGCGAGTTGTCCCAGCCTTGGTGGAGCGAGACCCTACGAATCCTGCGGCTTGCCTGGGACCGGTTGCCCACGAGCACGGGCCCTTTACTGCCGGTCCATGTTCTTGAAAAACTAAGCATTCGGGTTCCGGACCGTTATCGACTTGAGCTTCGTGAACTTTTGGCCCGACACCTCCCGGCCCGCTTCGCACCGTGCTTCGCTCGGACCTTGCTGAAGCCATTCAGATGGTCAAGCTCTTAGGCGACTGGCTTGATACTCCTCCCATTGCCGAGCTGTGCGACCATCTGGAAGGGCACATACTGTCGTTAGACGCAGGTGAGCATCCGAGCGATCCAATGGAAGACGATCGCCGAGTCCGGCGGTTCCTTAGTCAAGGCGCCGGTCTGTACCGAATGCTATTGGAACTTGGACACCGCCAGCTCAACAATAGGATCGCACCAGAATTGCTTGGGCAGATCAAGGTGCTGGCTAACCGTGCCCATCGGCCGCGCACTGGTGGAGGAACGTGGGTTCTAATGCGAGACGAGAGCGATTCGCTCATTGGATGGCGGGATTTACTCAGTCATCCTGACCTAGTGTCATTGCCTGGCGCTAGCGACGTGGCCAGTCAGTTCGATCTCCCTCGTGAGGAGCAACCACAAGAGCCTGTGAAAGCGGCATCGCCAGACAAGGTCAATGCTGACTTAGAGGAGTTGCTACGTGAGCATGACTTGTACTATCCGCGCGAGTTGAGGGTCCACGTAGGTGGCGTTCCGAGGGATTACCTCCGCCTCTTCCGCGCGGCTCTCCGCTTAGATGGCTCACCTGAAGAGGAAGTCAACGTCAAAGTCTACAAGCTGCCTCCGCCCGGCGAGTATGCAGGTATCCGCGAACTATTACTGACGATGTGGGAGAAAGAGCGACGATTGCTGGATGACCTCTCAAGCCGGCCACACGGCCGTGGCCTGACAACGTTCCGAGGTTCGTACATCGACTCAAATCGCGGCTACCTGCTTGTCGTAACGGAAGGAGTCAACGACCGCACCTTGCGGGACTTGCTCATCCAGGGAGAGTTTGGCGCAGGTGCACTGGCCGAGCGCGGCAAGATTTGGAAGAAATTGTTCTGGATAATCGAGGCGGTCGACACGCTCCACCAACACGGGTATTTGCACCGCGAGATCCGACCCGAGAACGTCCTGCAATCACGGAACGACGACCTCTCGCCGCTGAAGTTGGCCAATTTCGAATGGTCAGTCTACCTGCAGGCGCTCGCCGAAAAGCAGACAAAGGCATGGCGGGCACATGATTACTACTTCGCCCCAGAAATACTGAAACAACGTCACGCCGGTGTCACTGGCGATGCCGCCGCAGGCGAAAGTTTCGCATCAGATGTCTACGCGCTGGGCTTGCTGCTGTTCGAGGTCTTGGTAAGGCGACTTGACACCGAACTGGATCTCTATAGCCACGGAGGCTCTTACGACTATGACGCCCATTGCCGTTGGATCGCTAAACTGCGAAAGGAGGCTGCCACTCGCCTTGATTCATTCGATGAGAGATTACTGATCGAGCGGATGCTCGTCGCCGAGCCCGAAGGACGCGAGACCAACCTCACCTGGGCAGTGGAGGCAGCCTGGCAATTGGTTCGCGGGACGAGCGACTTGCAGAAACTACTGCACGACGGACAGCCCCCGGTTCTCGTCTCACTACTACGGCGAAATACACCGGACTCGATCGATCGATATCTTTCGGATGAGGGTGTAGATCTGAGCCGAGTTGGGCCCAGGCAGGATGACTTGGCACACTTTGTCGAGGGAGAGCTGGCTGGCGCCCGAGTCTATCGCAATGGCGGCGATCCCAATTGGCCGCTATTGCTGGAAGGCCGTCGTGTGTCATTTGTTGCACAACCCTTTGAACATGAGGGCAACGTCTTCCGCTCCCTTCCATTTCTAAATGTGGCCCGACTTCGCGACTGGAAGTCCGGCCATGAGTTAGTTCGGCTTCCCGGCAAAACGGAAATGCTCGACCTCGCTCAGGCTCGAAATCAAGTTTCAGGTCGCGAGATGGGTAACCTGATCCGTCAAGGTCTAATCTGGGAACGGTTGTTTCTAGATGCCGCAAAGGTTGACGACGACCTGCGCCCGAACAGCGTGAACTTCACAGCTTGCTCACCGTTACAGCCGAGGTTGAGCGCCGCCTCTGGGATCGTCATGTTGTCCCCTATCGTATGGTCGATAAGGGATGCGCTGATGACGGTAATGATTGGGTGTTGATCGAGGGGCGCAACAATCACGATCCAGAGCTGTCGCAATTCGTGAGTCAGCAGATCGCACGCGAACTCGTCGAGTTCGAGCTTAGCACTCGATCCTACGCAACCGCTCCGTTCATGGAAGGCCATCTCTGGATTGTCCAACAGGTTGACAGGGAAAACCTTCGCGTCAAGTTGAGCCGCAAACATGAAGATGCGGTCGAAAGTCCTCCCATCGAAGGATTCCTCCGTCCACAGAGTTTACGAGGTAACCAATCCATTTACCTTCGAAGGCGCAATCTTCTGAATCGCTTGGAGGATGACCCTTACTTATTGCAGGCAATCTCCGAAAACAATCGGAAACTGAATCAAGAGGGAGATATCGACCGATTCTTCAATCCCGATCTCGATGAAGGAAAACAGAGCCTTGTCAAAAGGATCATGAAGACAGGACCGCTCTTCGTCGTTCAGGGACCACCAGGCACTGGAAAGACGACCTTAGCTACTGAAGTCATTCGCCAGACACTCCACCGTTGTCAATTGGCGGGGACCAGTGGCCGGATTCTAGTGACTTCTCAGTCCCACGCCCCCTTAAACCACTTGCTGCAAGAGGTTAATCGAGCGCTCGAGGAACAATCTAATAAACATCCCAGCGCTGGCCGCGTTCGTGCAAACCGGATGGCCGGCTCGCAGCCGGTAATCATCCGACTGGGCACCGAGGGGAGAACCAGCACTTCCGATGCCGATGGACGAGGCGATATCCGCCCGCCATCGTCCGGTAGATCGCTCGCGGGTGATGACGACGTGGCACGGTTCCACCCAGCAGCGGTGTCCCGAACAAAATGGGGAGAATCGCTCACCTGGGAGCCAGCACCGCATTCTTTATTCCCACGCAGTTTGCTCAATCGTTGGCGCCAGTTCTTACGAGAATCCGAGACCGATTTTCAGAAAGATCTGCAGGAACGGCTAAGGCGGACGGCCAACCTCGTGTTCGTTACGGCGAACGACCGAGAAATCTACAAACTTGGTGAGGACTCAGTATTCGATCTGTTAATCTATGAGGAGGCTGCCAAGGCCTACCCACTTGAGGTGTTGGCGCCGATGATGCACGCAAGGCGGTGGCTCCTGATTGGCGACCAGCATCAACTTCCACCGTTCAACATTGAATCGTTCTCGGACCAGTTAGAGGCAAGCTTCAGGGATCTTGCTGGCCGCGCATCGTTGCGCACACCAGGAAGAAAAGCCGATCTTGATCGTCTACAGCTCAATGATCAATCTTTAGCCAGAGCCCACAAGCTAGTTCATTTCTTCGAATACCTGTTCAACCTCGGTGAGGCCGGTGGGTTCGCAGATCGGCTGCGGATGCAGTGGCGGATGCACCCGGAGATTGGCAATTTGCTTCGGAAGGCCTACTACGAGTTCCTTCAGAACGGTAACGAGTCGTATCTCCGCCAGAACCGCGTGCATCCTATTATACGACACCCTTGTTCGAACCCGCCCAACCAGATCTCTCGAGTCAACCTTGTCTGGATTGACACGCCGTTAGCCCGTTCCAACGACGCCATCTCGGCGGAGCGGCCCTACCACGGCGGCGGATATCGAAACTACTATGAGGGCCACGCTATCTTTCAGTTTCTCCGTCAAGTTGAAACCCGCCGCGGTGGGTTCGATCGCGACATCCTTTTGCTCTCTCCCTATCGCTCTCAGGTCCAGCTCTTAAAGCAATTCTTTCGGTCCTGGACACGCGATCGCAATCGGCACACAGGGGATCTGCGCGACTTGGCAGACACAGTTGATAGTGCTCAAGGTCGCGAAGCGGCAGTCGTAATCGTCAGTCTTGTGCGCAACAACTCTGAGCCAGGAGGACTACCTGCCTTCGGGTTCCTCGAAAGTGCACAACGGTCTGGAGTAATGTTTTCGCGGGCTGAGTCGTTGTTGATAGTCGTCGGCTGTTCCGACCACTTCGCCAAGAATCCTGACCTTCACATCAACCAAGTCTTTCAGTACATCGAGCAAAGTGGAATGGTTATAGATGCTCGCTCGTTGGTCGATGCCCACAGCCAGAAGATGATTCGCGAACACGACACTCGCCGACGTCAAAACGACGGCGCCTTTTATCAGCAATGAACGAGGTGAGCATGACCGAACGTGTGGCTCGCATTGAGGGAGTACTCTACAGCGGCCGAGTACGGTACGTCTCTGAGGGCGGTCTCGACCGCGTAGCCGAGTTCTTTTTGGACGAGGTTCTCCCTGCGGAGCCTCGTATCAGAGAATTAGTGCAAGGGTTCGGCCTGCCCCCTCTCATTATCCAAGATGTTCTCGGCGATCTTCTGCGTCGTGGCCACGCCTCGCTTGACCTGGAGCGAGGGGAAATCCGAATCGCTGCCCCAGCTGATGCCGACTGCCGACGGATATATCGCCTCGGTGAGAATGTCAGAGTTTGGCAAGACCTGCTGAGCGGCCGCTTTCTACCAGAGCGGTTGGTGACCAAGTTTCGTTGGCGGCCAGTCGGGGCCGAGGTCATCCCGCTTGAGTGGGATCGTCAACGTCCACCGCCTGATTTCCTTGAGGCGCAAGCACGCGTATCGCAGCCTCGCTCAACGGCGCTGACCGATCGTTCCTGGCTGCACCTGAGCCCGGCTTGAATGTGGACGCGATTGTCGATCGCGAACGGATCGGTCCCTTCGACATCTATGTTCCGATTAATCAAACCGTGATCGCGGGCCAATCGGGGGCGGATGACGTATTTGAGTACATCCAGGCCGAACAGATTCCCCGTTGGGTAAAGACGGCCTGGACTCGAGCACTCAAACAAGCAAGCGGCGCGGCCGGAATCGACGAGGTCGAGCTTTCACAGGTGTACCGTTCCGAAGATAACGTATCAACTGGTCTGATCGACGATTGTCAGCTTGAGGGCCACGCTGATCGTTGGCTTGATAAATTCGTCCATCTCATCCGCACCTCCGATATTTCAGCCGACGATGTTGCCTGGGAACACGAGCAGCGGACGCGGTCGACTTTGAGCGAACGACTAAAGGACGTCAATGGTGCGGCAGTCACGTTTGGGCCTCCAAACGACGCTACCACGCATATCGACGAACTTTGGGCTTGTGCCAAATCTTACGTCCTAATTGCAGCAGACGAACTGCCAGATGACCTCGTCAGCCGATTGCTTGCCGCGACAAGCGGCTCGACAGCCTGCAACCCCTACCTGATCATCGTACGTCTCGATGGGACCGGCACTGAACCGATTCGTGCCGCGAAAAAACTTGACCCAGATCGGAAGCTTTTAGCACCGCGGGCGGGATATTGCATTTCCCCGCCCGTTTGCATCGTTGATGGTGTCAAAGCTAGGTTCGCACCTCCCGAGGTTCTTCTCTCGAATCAGCCGGTCCTGCAAGTCGACGGCTGGACACCAACGTCGGAGCTGACGGTCGCTATCGACGAAGGCGAAGGTGGCTCATTCGTGCGAGAACTGCTCGATAGTTCAGTCCCGAGACGTGTCCCCAATTGCAAAGAACCCATTCACAAAGTTATCGAGAAACTCCAGGAGTTTGCCTCTAAGATCAGCGCTGTACGCGACGTACTCTGGAAGCGTAAGTTGATCGACGAAGATGACTCGACCGACGAGCTCAATGCGAACCCACCAGTTCAAGGACGAAAGCCAACTATTCTGTTCGATCCGGAATTACGTCAACAATCCGAAGACTTACAACCAATCCTTGGTGAGATTGCGCATGAGAACGCGCTGTTGCTCCCTCTGCAGCCCGAGAACCTAACGGACTCGATTCGCGAGTTGTTCGACCGAGCTGCTCGCGAAGGCCTACGTGCTCGCCTTGACATCTTTATGAATGAGGCGAACGGGTTCTGGGAGACTTCCGGGGTTTTAGCTATTATAAAACAGACACTCAGGGATGGAGCTAAGATACGGATTATCTGTTGTCCGCGAAATGTCGGAACAGAAGCTGATCTCCGTGTCCGCGAGATGGCTCTCCGCATAAGCGAGCATTCAGTCCACCAGATTACGGTCGCAGTATCCCGCAAATTTGTGCCACCAGCGATCTCCTTCCAAGCTGGCGACCTAGCTCTAGTCGCCATCGGATCGCCTGGCGGAAATACTGAAGGGCAGATCTGTTTCGCCATTCGCTCGCTTCGGCTTGTTGAGGAACTGCAAGCTGCACTCGAAGCCTAGTGATCCGCTACCCTCTGATCAATGATGTCGCGACTTATACTCTCAGCCACTCTTGCCTACGCGGTCCGAATGTGGCGAGTTCGCTTGGTTCGCGGTTAATGGGTTAGGCGAAGCATACACCTGCGGAATGACCGGCGCAAGAAGCCACTCTTTCGACGCTCGCGCAAGCGACGCTGGGCTGGGGGGCTTGCTCGCTTGCGCGAGGTACGAAATCGTGGTATTCTATCCTTACCCCCTTCCGCCTTGGAAAACTCTCCATCCAAAGCATCGGCCGACATCGGCAACGCGTCGATTGACTACGTCCGCGACGGCAAGAACGTCGAAATTCAAATTGCCGGAACAATCGACGAGATACATGTGCCCGCGGCAAGTACGGCTGATGCCGTGCAAGCCGCCTGCGAGCAAGAACTCAATCAAATGCGGCAGATGTTCCGCGGACTTTATGAGCAAATCGCCCCGCAGCTTCCTGCGGTAGGCACGGATCCGGCCATTCGCCAGGGACAAGCGGATTGGGACGAATCGCGAGATTGGCACGTCGGCCAAGATCGGACCCTGACCATCGAGCCCTCAGAGTTTGAGACCGATATTCAAGTCGATTTGGGCAGGGAGGATGTCTCAGACGCGGCTGTAGCTGAACAGGCGATTAATAACGAAATCAAGAGCCGCGAAAGGGCCATTCGTGCGGTTTATCGTCAAATGCTGACGGATCTGACACAGCCGAAGCAAAGAAGCGCTTAGCCAGCTTGCATTCGCATTTGTACCGACCCAAAATGATAACCGCTGTTAACGCTGTGCCGATACGGCTGATTTCACTGTCCCCCATTGAGCGGCGCGAAACTGGCCATCTCGGCACCTGGTGCTGGGTCACATTGCTGTCTGATCAGGAATTACGTCCTGCTTCGCTCGAAACGTTATCCATTAGCGATCGACACGTACCATCGAAGATGACCTCATGAAGAATAAAGATAACGACGTAGTCATAGAGGTATTTACCGTTGCCTATGCGTTTGTTTTTTTGTTGGCCATGATGGGGGCGTTGGCAAAATCGAACGGAAATGAGATTCACCCGACTCTAATTGGCTTGTATGCCATCCTTTGCCTTAGTCTGGTTGGAAGCAACGTATACATCGTCGTCTCAAAGATTAAAGAGCGCCTGCGACGCGAACGCGAGGCTGAACGATTCGCCGAAGAGCAAGCTCGCCGCCGGGAAGAAGCGGCACTCGCCGCGAAGCTGCACCGCCAAAACCAGGAGGAATATCGGAAAGAGCAGGAGAAGCGTCATCAACAACAACAAGAGCAGGAACGAGTAGAAGAGGAGCGACGTCAGAATGAGATACGCCAACAAGAACTTGTGAGGCGTCAGGCGGCTGAAGAACAGGCTGCCCGTGAAGCCGCGGCGAGACAGCGGGAACAGGAGCGATTCAACCGAGCTCGCAAAGTCCGACGCTGCACGGGGTGCGAAAGAGCCTACCCTGAATATCTGAGCCCGAGCTGTCCATGGTGCAAAGCGGAATCAGGCCAGTTACTGGAAGCGGTCTACAATTCAGTGACGCCCGCTAACGACGATTTGAGTTCGGTACCCGAATTGGCGACTTTCGTGGAACAAAAGGAACAGCTTGGCGATTTTGTCGGCGGGGCCCTGTAATTTCTTTTGTGTCAGGCTAGCGCAGCGGAACGTTATTTGCTTTCTTTTGGCATGCGACCCTCGAATAGGATTGCAAAGTGATTGAGGGCCTCTTTCCAGTGATGGATCGGCATCGTCCACTTCTTGGCCGCCTCATGGATCGCCATGTACACGATCTTCAAAGCGGACTCTTCGTTGGGGTAAATCTTGCGGTTCCGCGTGAACTTGCGAATCACGCTGTTCACCGATTCAATCGCATTGGTCGTGTAGATCGCCTTGCGAATGGCCGCCGGAAAATCGAACAACGTGATGATGTCGGGCCACTTGGCACGCCACATCTTTGCGATCGTCGGATATTTCCCATCCCAGGCTTTAGCAAAAGCGTCGAGCGCTTGCTCCGCTTCGAGGGCCGTCGCGGCCCGGTAGATCTTCTGCAAGTCGGCAGTCACCGGCTTGCTGTCCTGCGTATTCACGTAACGCAGAGCAGCACGTACCAGGTGCACGATGCACAGTTGCACCTTGGCCTGGGGGTAGGCCGCGTGAATCGCCTCGGCAAAGCCGGACAGCCCATCAATGCAGGCCACAAAAATATCCCGCAACCCCCGGCTCTTCAGATCGGTCAGGCAGGCCAGCCAGAATTTGGCTCCTTCGTTCTCGCCCAGCCACAGTCCCAACAGCTCCTTGCGTCCTTGCAGATTGACGCCCAAGGCCACGTAGACCGTGCGCTGCGCGACCCGGCCGTTGTCGCCGCGGGCGTGCACGACGATGCCGTCGAAATAAACGATCGGCCAGACACCGTCCAGCGACCGCGTACGCCAGGTCGTCACTTCCGCGTCCAGATCGGCCGTGATTTCCGAGATCAACGTGGCAGAGACCTCCACGCCGTAGAGTTCCAAGACCACCTCTTGAATGTCGCGGGTGGTCATCCCCTTGGCGTACAGGGCCAGGATCTTTTCGTCGAAGCCCGGCACGCGTCGCTGGTGCTTGCCGATCAGCTGCGGCTCGAACGTACCGTCACGATCGCGAGGCGTGGCAATGGTTAATTCGCCCAAGTCCCCCTGTACCGTTTTACGAGAACGACCGTTGCGGCGGTTGGGCGAGCGTTTGCCCGAGCTGGCCACAGACGCGACAGGCTCGATGGCCACGGACGTCGCACCAGGCTGCTCGTCGGGCATGGCGGCTCCCGCCGAACCCTTGCGACCCAAATGGACATCCATCTCCGTGTTGAGCATCCGCTCCAAAGCAGACTTCATCATCAGCCGCATAAACGCGTTGAGCTCCTCGGCCGTTGTGGCCTGGCTGGAAAACTCGTTTGCTAGCTGCTCGGCCCGTGATCGTAGGGAAGCATCCATGCGTCAGTCTCCAAGTCAGAAAAAGGTTGCGGAAAATTACCCGTTTCTGCTAGCTGACACAAGATTTCTTACAGGGCCTCGGCGGCGGCAACTTCTTCTTGGAGCTGGCCTTGCGGATAGATGCAAACCAATTGAAGCCCGTTTTGGATGCTGTCAGGCAGTTAGTAGCGTACCAATTTGAAATCCCGTTTGAGCTCGACTACGGCCGCCCGCACCGTGACCAATTCCTAGACCACTCATTGCATAACACCGCTGATGACTGTCGCCCTCAGCTAATCATCTTTGCGTACGTGCTGGGAGCGACTCGTCGCACCTTGCCATCCCCCGATGATCGGCTGCTTGATTACTACTTGTATGTCGCCGACTTGCAGCGCAAGGAATTACAGTCAATTGCCGCGGCTTATGCCGAGCGGCAACGAACCAAAACGAAGTTCACCATTCAGGATATTTAATCCGATCATTCAGCGGACGAGGCGACCATGCTTGTTCCACGGGATTCGCAAAAATTGCTTCCGGGTACCAACACGACGGGTTTGCAGTTTCAAATGGGTGATCGGATTAGCGGCCCCGTCCGCGAACCGTTTCACATCGGACCCGAGCAGTTGGCCGTCCATCTCTGCGTGTTGGGGCAAAGCGGCAGCGGCAAGTCGAAGTTCCTGGAACAGATGATGCGCTACCTGATGGTATCGGGTTGCGGCTTTGCGCTGATCGACCCGCATGGAGACTTGTCCGAAGACCTCTTGGCGTACGTTGCTTTTCGCAAAGCCGCCAAGAAGGATAAGGCCCTTGTGGCGCGGACCCATTACCTCGAACCATCCTTTGAGCAGGTATTTCACTACGACCCATTTCGTTTCCGTCCCAGAACTCCCATTGCCGAACAAGATCGCGAAGCAGCTTTCCAAGCGTGGCTAGATGCCAAGGCTGACCGTTTGGGTGAGATCGTCCAACGTAAGCAAGGGGATGCCGATTTTCAGGGTATGGCGCGCTTGCAGCGAAATCTCAAGAACGTGCTGACCGCCGTAGGCACAGCCGTCGATCGCGACGGCCGACACTTGCCGCTGGCGGACGCCTTGGTGCTGGTTGACGTTGACCACCCACGTCATGAAGACGTTTATCAACTGGTATCGAAGCATCTGAACGATGACGTATTGTCCGACTTTCAGCGGCTGCGAAAGTATCGTCGGGTCGAGGACCGAATCCGCGAGACGGAGTCCACGGTCAATCGGTTGCGCTCCCTACTTTCCCCGTTAGTGCGCTCGATATTCAGCGACCACGTGGCGACGATCGATTTTGCCTCGATCCTTCAGAAGCAAGAAGTGCTTTTGGTCAATCTGCGCGAGACCGACTATTTTTCAGCCGATCAATCGGCCGCGATTGGCGGCATGTTCATTCACGAGATTCTCAGCGCCGCTCAAAACGCCCCCCGTGCAGATCGGAAGCCATTTTACTTGATTGTCGACGAGGCCGCCGAATTCATCGGGCCCGACATTCAGCGAGCACTAGGCGTCATGCGAAAGTTCGGTTTGTCGATCTGCCTGGCGGCCCAAGATCTGTCATCGTACAAGAAGGGGGAGCTTGATCTTCGGCCTAAGGTTCTCAGCCAATGCGGAACGCTTGTCAGCTTTCGCCAGACCTGGCCTGAAGACGTGGATATCTTGGTCCGCGTCATGGGGACCGAAAACCTCGACTTCACGAAGTACGAGCAAGTAGTCGATCGTCCCGACGGATATGAATTCGTGGCAATGGACGAACACAGCGAGAGCGCCAATTGGTCCGAATCAACGCAGGAGGCAAGTGGGTCTCAAACGTCGCGGACAATCGGCCGGGGGCAGAACCACAGTATGAGCCACGGGTCCGCGGATTCAAGAACCGATGGCACGGAGGAGGGACGAAGCATTCAGCACTCTTCGTCCAATTCACAATCGTCGTCTAAGAGTAGCAGTCGTGGTTCAAGCGACGGTGGCTCGTACCAGCGTGGAACCAGCACTTCGCGCTCTGCTGGCGGACGAGTCACCGAGGGAGATAGTGCGGGCGAATCGCGGAACTCGGGACGGTCAGAAGAGGAAAGCCGGTCCGAAAGCTCATCTCATTCTTCCGGCCGTTCGGAGTCGCGGAGTTTCAGTCAAAGCCGTTCTCGATCACAATCGACGAACGAAAGTGAATCTCACGGGATATCGTCCTCTGAATCAGCGACCGTTGGCTCATCGTCCCAGACATCAGAGGGCAACAGCAAGGGCGGATCGGAATCAGTCGTTCACAAGCAGGTTCCACTGGCTAAGACCCGTGAAGAGGTGTTTGAGACACCGCAATTGATGAACTCCGTTTCGGATCAGTTCGAACGGATGAAAGTGGCTTTCCATGCCATCGGCGTCGGCCAAGGGATCGCCAAGCTACGCGGCGAAAAGGGGGCTTTCGTCTTTCAAGCAGCGATGGTCGATGAGAAATGGCCCACGAAGGACAAGTTTGACGCGATCCAACGCATTCGAGACATCATCGTTGGCCAGCACCCGTATAACACCCGGCCACAACTTGGTCCCGCGGCCCAACAGGCACGACTTGATCGGTTTACCGCGGGGAGCGCGTCCCAGTCCCGCTCCGCGGATTCGTCGTCACCCTCGGAAAACGAGAATCGCCAAGGATTTGACGACGAGCGGCAAGAACCCGGTGAATCGCCATTTTTGTAAAAAAGTTGACTCGCCAGGCGAACTTGGTATGTTCATATTTGTTGCGGCTCTATGTTGCGACCACCGGTGACGGCTTTCGTAGACTCTTTTGAGCAGCGAAGTTGCCTGGTGACATCCCGCTTGCGGGACAATTGGCTGCCGAGACGCCCTGGATTATCAGGGTGCCTCGGCACTCTTTGTTTCTGGAGCTAGGGATGATCACCGAACGCGACATAGACGTTCTCAAGGCCGTAGTTCGCTACTACGTGCTCAACCGCCAGCAAATTCAGCGGCTGGTTTTTCCGACTGATCCCAATGGCCGTGTTACGCGTCGCCGCTTGCAAGCGCTGGTCGATGCCAAGCTCATCAATCGGCAAGCGATGCTGGTTTGCCATCCGCTCAACGGGGCCCCTGCGCCTGTCTATTACCCTTCGCGACGGGGTTGCGAAATACTCCACGATCAAACGGGCGACGATCACTACTTGGCGACGTCGACAGCGCCTCCGCTCCCACATCATATTTTGCATTGGCTGGCAGTTAGCGAGACGCACATCGCTTTCGACGATGCCGTGTCCAAGCAGGATGAGATCAAAATCGACGGCTGGCTCAATGAGTGGGATACGGTCAACAAAGACGAGTCGGCGCCGGAAAGGCGTTACCGTATCTACACACTATTGCGCGAGAACCCGCGTCTCATTTGTGCGCCCGACTCCGCTTTCCTGCTCAGCCTCCGCGGCCATCGCAAGGTTTTCTATCTGGAGCAAGATCGCGCCACCAGCGGCGTGCAACAAATCGCGAATGGCAAAACGCAGGGCTATGCAGTCATGGCGGAGCGCGGATCTCATCGACGCCATTTTCCCGAAGCGACCGTTGACACCTTCACCGTGTTGATGATCGCGCCGACGGGACGGCGACGCGACGCGCTGCGAAAGGCGATCGATTCCAAGCCGGGGGCAGCGCTATGGCGATTCGCATCGGTCGAAGATTTGGCGCCGGACACGCTATTCACCGCGCCGGTTTTCTATCCGTGTAACGGCGAGCCAGCGGCGTTGGTGCGCGTGAAGGGGGCAGACGATGCCTGACTGCCTTCTGGCGATTTTCGATCGCACTGTGCCGGCGGGTGTCCGCAAGGTGTACCGGGCCGGTACACCCCGGCATTGTCCGGGGCAATTACGCAAAGCCCTAATGAGGCTTGGCTTGGGGCTGCCAGGGGCTCATGTCGCTTCGCTCCATGCCCCCTGGCTCCTTGTGTGCCTGGGGCTGCCGGCTCGCTTAACGCTCGCCACCTGCCGTGCGGGTCGCTCCGCCACGGTTCCGCACAAGGAGCCAGGGCGACGCCCCGGCACCCCAGCAAACGGCACGCACGCTCCGCGTGTCCGCTTCTGCGTGCTCTTCGCTATCGCTTCGGCCGTTCGCCGTCGCCTGTGGCGACGCAAGCCAAGCCAGATCAATGATTCCTTCGCTTCAGCCATTCCGCTCGCTGCGTACCGCTCAGGCCAGTGTACGCATTACGGCGTTCTCGGCGCGCTTCACATGGGCGCTGCTTATTCGTGTTCCCCCCTTTCATATGGCGACTCATTCGACCGCGGACAAATCGCTGCTCGCTCTGGCTTACGAACCGCCGCGCAAACACGATCTTCGCCGCAAACCGTTCGATCCTCCCGGACTGTGGTTCGATGCGACAGTCATCGCGTTGGCCGTCGTGCTGGGCATTGGGCTTTTGCTCTGAGTTGCGAGGGGAGCCTGCCTGAAGGCTCCCCTTCCGCTTTTACTTTCGCGCGAAACGCGCACCCCTTTCGTGCGCTTTGCGCTCTCTCCTATTTCTGCACGTAATCGGTGCATGGCCTTCTCGCTCGCCATGCAACCGCTCCCTCGATCCACTCCTTCGGATTGCCTCTCAGGGGATGTGCAATCTAAGGCGTACGGCGCGCTCGATCATCGAGCGTGGATTTTTGTTTTCCTTTCCCCCCATTGCTATGTTCAAATCGATCGCCCGGGCTCTTGGTCACCACAAGGGCCCGCAACCGTCTCCAGTCGAACCACCCTTCGAGTTGTTGTTCGAGGGACGGGTCAATGCTGCAGCCGACGCAACGTTTTCCGAGGAACGTTTTCGCATCGGTGTCTTTCGCGAACTGCGCGGCTGCGAACATCAACCTGCGACCGGCGGCGCTTGGTTGGTGTTCGAGTTTCTCGGAGCGGACGACGAAAAATGGGTAGGACTACTGACTATGCCTTCGTCCAAGTTTCGCGTCGTCGAGTCGGTGATTCAACAGACTTCCAAGTACCTCGCCAGCGAGCAACTCACTGGCAAACAGTGATGTTGCACCACGGGCCGCTGACCCCTGCGGCGGCCCGCTACACATTTTTCGCGACCGGCCGGCTATCGAGCCGTTCGCCACCACTGAACCAGCAATTGCTTTTACGAAGGCGTTGATCGTGTTTGAAGCAGCCACACCCGCGAGCTGTGCCGCGCCATCAGGATGGCAACGCATCGCTCGCGGGGTGGATTTATCGCGCTGCGGACCCTTGTGGCCCGCTGCGCGTTTGTATCCTCTTCCCCCATTTCGTATGGAAACGAAAAAGAAGCCGGCCCCTGCAAAGGAGCCAAAAATCGACACGACGACCGACGAGCACCGCATTCCGATCAACGTCTTCCGCGTTGACGACGTATCGGCGAGCGTGTTCAGTCGAGCGTACAACGGTCGAACGTTCTACAGCATCAGCCTGTCACGCTCGTACAAGAGCGCGGCTGGCGACTGGCGCTACACCAAGAACTTCGACCGCGAGGACCTGGGGAAAATCGTCGCGCTCTGCCAACAGGCGGCCGAATACATCGACCGGCTTGCTGGAGACGAAGGAGCCACGAAGGCTTGAATTGAGCAAATCGGCGGGAACGGCCCTGACCGTTCTCGCCGCTCGATGCGTCACCGCGCAGCGTCCGGCCACAACGCCCGACCACTGCGGTGACCTTCGAGAGCCGACGTTTCTTTGCGACAGCGCACTCGACTCTCGGGTGCTCTGTCAGCTCGCGCTCTATAGCTCGGGCAGGCTCCCGAAATTTCGCAACGACGGCCGCGCCGCCAGGTGTTCCCTGTGGGCTCCACCTCGGCAGCACGGGCTGCGTCGTCGCGTGCGTAGCAGTCGCCTGCACCGCAGGCAGTTGTACTTCTTTCCTCCATTTACCTATGTACGGTTTACCTCCATCACCGGCCATTGCTGTTCTGCCGCGAGCGCCGCTGAACACGAGCCCCGTGCCGTGGTTGACGAGTCTCTACCATCGGACAATTCGTGGACCCTACGGCGATCCTCGCTACCCGGGCAATTGTTCGGGCGAACTCATCAAAGATCTGCTGCGATACTTTCAGCCGAACCTCGTGTTCGATCCGATGACAGGTTCCGGCACGTGCAAGGACGTCTGTACGGAACTCGGCATAGCATGTTGTTCGGACGACATCCGCTTCGGCACGGACGCGTGTGATCCGGCGACCGCTCCAGAATCGTTGCGGTTCGATTTCATCTGGGTACATCCGCCCTATTGGCGCCAGAATCGCTACAGCAGCGATCCGCGCGACCTGTCGAATTCGCCGACGCTGGATGACTTCCTGCAACGCTACGGCCGGTTCATCCAAAACTGCGCGAACGTGCTCGAACCAGGCGGCGCTTGGCGATCCTGATGGGCGATTACAGCGATCGTGAAGCCGGCTACGTGCCACTCACCTACCACACCAAGCGGCTCTGTTTCGAAGCCGGACTGCAACAGGAATGCACGGACATTATTCGCTTCCAGCACGGCAATTCGTCGAGCAGCAAGTGTTATCGCAGTTCCTTTATCCCCGGCCTTCACGACGTTTGCACGATTGTCCGCAAACCCAGCAGGAGCCTCGTTCATGCCGCCGTGTGACCAAGACCCGTTGCAGTCACCAAAGATCGGAGTACCGTCCTCCGCCCATGCCGAAGAAACGAGTCCGCAGCACCGACGGCCCACAGCAGGTGTACCGCGTCGTGAGCGGCAACGTCATCGGCGTCGTCGAGAGGCCGAATCCGATCGACCCCCGCAAACCGCTGATCCAGCAGTATCGCGTGAAGATCGGCGTGCTCGATCCAGAGGGCGACCTGCCGAAGTCCGATGCGGAAATCGTGATCCGCGAGCTGCGTACATTCTGCGAGGCGCTGCAATGAGCTACTACACGTGTGCAAGTGCGGGGCGAAGTGGTTTTGCCCCGTCGACAGTTTTCCGTGCCCTCGCTGCCGGACGCGGATCGAATTAAATGAGCAGCACATCCCACCATGGAGTGAAAGGAGAAACGATGCCAAGATTCGGACAACTGAAGATTGGGACATGCACCGTTTGCAACACGCAAATGGAGGTGCTCCCGGCCGACTTCGAGGACCAATCGGGCCTCAAGGGCCACTTCTGCAAGAAGGACTTCTGGGAAGCGGTGCAGAACAGAAGCTCGGTCCCCAAGAAGGAGAAGAAAAGCAACGGCAACGGGACTGAGTCCCAGCAGGAGGCTGTCACCGCCGAACGGTGAGCGGTAATGGAAAGGGGCACGGATGCCCTCTTTCCTGTACTCTCTCGCTGGATCATTCACCTGAAAGGAGGAATGCGATGATTGCACCGAAGTATGGCCTTATCGCCGACAAGGCCCGCTGGCCCTTCTATCCATTGCTGCCGCTTCGGCACCTGCGCGATGTGGAATACGGCATGTGGAGACTCGGCGTGCTCGTCGACCATCCGGACTACGAGCGCTCGGTGTTCCTCGTGAACATCGGCGACATTACGTCGCTGAAGCAACTGCCGGGGCTCCCACGGCAGGACTATGAATCGCTGGATGCCCTCTTGCTTGATTGGGTTGTTGATTGATCCCAGGGGGCTGGCGCCGGCCCCCGCTTTTATCTCCGGCAACATTCTGTTCGATGCTCCTGAAAGATACCACTCCCCACGAACCCTACTGAATGAGACGATGGCCGTGGACCCCGTATTGCAGAGATTCGACGAGTTGATCCAGCGACTTGACCGCATCGAGACGACCCTCGACTCGCTTGTCAGCCAGCGGGCGGTGAAGGAATGGTATTCGACGGGAGAGATCGCTGAAATTCTAGGTAAGGCCCATTGGACCGTCCGGGAGTGGGCTCGGACGGATCGCATTCATGCCGAGAAACGTTCGTACGGCCGTGGAAACTCGCTCGAATGGATGGTGAGTCACGAAGAGCTACAGCGCATCCAGAATGAAGGGCTTCTCCTCGTCGATCGATACCGGCATGTGAAATAGCGCAACCCATTCCACCTTGCCTGATGGTTTGCACCGACGCTTCAACGCTCATCGACGAGTTGAAATCATCAACCAGGGGAGGGAAGCGATGATTACGGCCGCCAAGAGCGTTGCCGGACGTCATCGCAGGCGCCGTTTTCACCGACGGAGTCGGAGCCCAAGTTGCCGCCTGACCAACAGCCCCGTCCAAAACATTTGACAACAGCTCTGATGCCGGTAATCGCTGGTAATCGACCGCGTGCTCGTCTAAGATTTAGAAAGCGTAATCGGAGCTGTCCATGCAATCCGACTCAACCAGTTCACGACACGGACCTTGCCTCTGCTTGCCACCATCTCCCACCCTCTGAATAGTGCTTGCCACAATGACAGACGCACTCACGACACCGCTAGGCAACTCTTCGCCAGACTTTAGCCAAGCGAGTTGCGACAACTGTACAAATTCGGTCCCGGAGGCTGCCGATCGTTGTCCGCACTGCGGATACGCCTTGAGCGCGCCGAATGTGCGTCGTGCACAAGCGGACAAGGTTCTTTTAGACTCCCGATATTGAGACGTTGCTTCTCGCATTGCTCTGACATGTTCGACTGACATTGTTGCCGGTTTCGAGGCCTGGGTTAGCGAGTCCGTTGCTGTTATCTGCCGAAACGCCCGGGAGGCCGTTCGCGTTCTCACAAGCGACAAGGAGATCTACGCGACGTATTACGACCTAATAGCCAGCTCTCGACTCCCCGATGACAACGAATGGGATAGATTACGCTTTTCGATCGACTCTATATTCTTTCCAGGCTATCAACGAGCTATTCGTTTCGGCTGCCTCTCTCTCACGGGCGATGGGCCATACACTTACGGACGATGCGCCCTCGTCCTCGACACCCAAATGATTTGCCATCGCACGACGGTTTTCCCGTGGAACACAGTGACATGGTTTATCAGCAACTCTATTCCGCTTCAGAATGCTGAAGAGCATATCCGGGGACTTTGCGCATGCTGGGATGACCGGGCAAAGTCAGTGGTAATCAAGCTTGAAGACCGCATACCCCATCTCTCTTCCCTCTACGACGCCCAACAGGAGGTATTGCGCGTTGGCACAACCACGGACACCGATGACTTCATTGAGGCGCATGTGTTCGGTCCGATCACGCGCAAAGCAATCCGATCAGTCATTGTCGATCGGTCCGAGCCCCTCGACCAAGATACGTCGCTCGCCTTGCGTCTACTTGAAGATCGCTGTAACAAGAGTGGCATAAGAATTGTGAGCAAGTGATGCGGACAATCGTATCGGGGATGGCTGGCGCAGCCTTGATTGAGGGCGCATCAGGCTTACAGATCCTTGTGTTAGAGGACCTTCGGGCGACAAATTACCGCCTAGAGCCTGTAGATTCTTGCGGATATTGCCTCAGAGTGGCTAGACGGCGAGTTCCTAGAGGCGGACTCATTTGACGCCATTAGCCGGCATCTTGAGACCGCGATAAGGGCAGATTTTTCCGTTCAGTTGATCTTGGAGCTACTTGATGGAGTCGAGCCGAGGGGGCTGCGTGATGACATCCTGAATCGACTTGACGAGATCCTGCGATCCCCCGACGTTCGTGACCGTGCGAAAGCGATCCTTTCCGCAATCTTTATCCCAGATCATTCGGTATCTCAGATTCGCCAGCTCAGGCGCTGGCTTGAAGAGCGCAACTCCAAGATAGTACCTGCCGTTTTCCAGGAGTGGTTAGAAGCTCAACGAGCGATTAAAGAGGCTAGGAATGCCTGGAGCAGGTTAATAGAACGCTCACCCGAATCGCTTGAACCTTCCGATCGTTCGTTCAATGCGATTATTTATGGCCGCCGCATGCATGCTTTTGTTGAAGTGCTGCAGAATAAGGCGTTGATTTGGATCGCGTTTCAAAATGGCCACGTGCCATGTCCTTGGTTCCAAGAAACGGCGCGTGGTTGCCTGCAGCAACTCGTACCAGGCATTACGGCGGACGCAGAATCAAGCCGCTCATTAATAATCACATGTGTCAACGTTCTGCTAACGATGGGAAGCTTCAGTGAGGCATCGTCGCTTTTGCGCGAGACCATAAGGCAGAGCTGGGATGGGTCGTCCCTTATTTATTCTTTCGGGGTTGCTCAGCTATACATATTGCTTGCGGAGCAGCTACTATTCGATCGCGACTATACCGAAGCGCAGTTCGCAATTGACCACGCCAATCAAATTTTGAAAACAGACGAGTGGAGTTCGCCTCTAATGCGGCGGAATTGCTCGGCGTTCTTGCAGCGCTTGCAATTGCGGACGGCCGCTTAAAGATCGCCGACACACACCTTCAGTCAGCGCGTCGCATTTTCGAGGAATTGCAGCACACGTCAGCGCCCGGTTATTTTGACGTCATCGAAAATATGGGTTTTGTAGCGTTGGGGAAAGGGCATCAGGACGAAGCCGACGAACTATTCGTGACGGCGACGCATCTGCGCGAAGCCTGTTTAGGTCCTGGACATCCAGATGTCTGTCTTGGCAAAACAAATATCGGATTCTACTGTCAATCCTGGGACGACATCGATAAGGCAGAGAAGCTCATTAAGGACGCTATCGAGCGAGTGTGGCCACAATGCCGTGACTCGCACCCCTTCGTTGCAATCGCACATTGCTGTTTGGGGACTTTAGTCTCGGAGCAGGACAACCGGGACACTGAGGCTGAGATGTGTTTCGAGCGCGCTACTAGGATCTGCCGAGGCTCCCTCGGTGCAACGCACTGGCTGTCTAGTGCCGTTACGGGTCGGTTTCTTAGAACCAGGTTGCGTCTTCTATCTTCGAGCCACGGCAAAAAAGCACGTCCAGCAGATTGAAGGGGAAGGCAACCGACCTGGAGCGGATTGTTCTGGGGACAGTGCGTTTGGTGCATTATCCCTTCGAGGCAGTCGAGGTAAGGCAGCTCGCTGGGCGCGAGCGTACACCCAATTCCGCCGATCGTGGATTCGACATCGCGGCCCGAAAGCACGGTCGCCAGATTCCTGACGAGGCAAAGGCGTACAAGCCCTCGTTATTTGTGAACCGCCAGATCGTTCGGACGGTCGTCGGCCTGCTCGTGCTAATGGTATTCGACGGGCGAGATCGCTGAAATTCTAGGTAAGGCCCATTGGACCGTCCGGGAGTGCGCTCGGTCGGATCGCATTCATGCCGAAAAGCGTCCGTACGGCCGTGGAAACGCGCTCGAATGGATGGTCAGTCACGAGGAGCTTCTGCGCATCCAGAATGAAGGGCTTCTCCCGGTCGAACGGTACCGGCATGTGCGGTGACCGTGGGGAAGTTTTGGGGAAGACGTTGCCCCAGCAACACCCCAGCTCTTACAATGCATGACACAGCCGCGGTGGCTGGAAACAGTTTTCAGGAACGAACTTGCACAGTGAGACCCCTGCTAGCCCAACCCAAAGCCCAACGGCGAGATTGCTCTTAGGATCCAGTGGGGAAACCCGTCCGGGTTCAAGTCCCGGCTCTCGCATTCTTCTTTACCTGTCAACTGTTACGGCGATTGCCAGCAACTCCGAGGGACTGCGGCGATCGTCTGAGTTCTACAAGAGTTCTACATTTCTCCCTCCAGCCGCACCTGGCGGGCTGCCGCTGCTGACCGCATGGCTGGCCTCGTATTGATGTAGTACTTGTCCGTGGTCGAAATGTGGCGGTGGCCGAGATAGTCCTTAACCACTGCGGTCGGGACGCCCTTCCCAAGGGGGCGATTCGAGCGAACTCCGATTTGTGATGGCAATGACCATCATCTTTCTCTACTTTCTCTACGGCTGGCGACCGGTTCGTGGCGGCGTGAAACTGACCTAGCTCGAAGATCACGGCCACACGGTAATCAACCCGAAGTTGCCCGATGAAGACTTCGAGGTGGCAGTGCGGATCGCCCAGGCCGAATTCGGTCAGCACTGGCGCGTAGGTTGTCTTGGGATCATCGAGGGGCGATGCTGTCGACATGAACATCGAGCGCGGCGATGCCCGGTGCGTCCTGCTCGGTGTTCGATATCACGAAATCGATTTCACATGCGCCACGAGTTGATCCAATGCAGTCCCCCAACCTTGGAGGCACCCCATCGCCTTGTGCTTTTCGCACCCGGCCTCATCTCGATGCAATAGCGTCGCGACGTAGCGGGTACCAGCCCCTTGAGTCTCCATCGTGACGATGGCCGTGAAAGGCAAGTCGCCGGCGGGTGCGGGGCGAAAACCCGGAACCATCGCCGATGTGAACGTCAAACGTTCCATCGGAAGCACTTCCAGATAACAGCCGATGTTCGGGAACTCCTTTCCGTCCGGCGAGCGCATCGTCGTTCGGAAAATGCCGCCCGGTCGCAGGTCGATTTCGCACTCGGAGACGCACCACGGCTTCGGGCAGAACCACACTTTGAGGTGTTCAGGTTTCGTCCACGCTTCCCAGACAAGATGCCGGGGAACGTCGATTATTCTTTCCAGAACGAGATCGAGTTTCGAGTCAACCACGGGGTGCTTGCTCATGAGTGTTCTTCTTTCTGTTTGAGTTTGTGAAGGTAATCATCAAGTTGATCGAGACGTGTCTCCCACAGCCGTCGTTGTAGAGCCAACCAATCCTCGGCCACCTTGAACCGTTGAGGATTGATTTGAAAGACCCGGATTCGACCCGTTTTTCTCGACTTCACGAGCCGGCATTTTTCGAGAACTGCAAGATGCTGCACGAACGAAGGCAGCTTCATGTCGAAAGGTTCAGCCAACTCGCTGACCGAAGCTGGCCCCTTTGCCAGGCGTTCCAAGACCTTTCTCCGAGTTGAGTCGGACAAGGCTCGAAATATGTGGTCGGCGACGGCTGGAGGCATGGCAGAACACCAGGTAAGTCACGAAACGATTTCATTTCCCCGAGGCATTCTAGCGACCGAAAACAGTTAGGTAAATAACTAAGTGTCTGCGTCCGTTTTCCTGACGTTCGTTGCACATCAGATCCGCTGGATTTGCCTCTGAGCAAGCTGAAGGACGCGGGCCGGAGATGTTCGGGTTGGATCGCATGCGGTGCCGGGGGCAGCGGCTCGATTAACCCGTCCGGGTTCAAGTCCCGGCTCTCGCATTGGTGATTTCCTACGACTTCAGCCGCCTTTCGACAGCCGCTTGTCGATCCGGGCGCGGGCCTCGACCGAGATCGCCCGGAACGATGCGGATGACCGCCGGGCATTCATTGCCGACGCCTGGCAATTGTTCAATTCCTTTTGGGCCTCGGCGATCTTGGCAAGGTCGTCGGGTCCGGGCTCGTCTTTCGCCCCGGCGGGTGCTTTTGCCGACTCGAGCGCGCGAGCGGCCGCCATTGCGAGTTCGGTGCGAGCGAGGACTATTGCGTCCCAGGCATCGCTCGCGACGGATAATGCCCCCTCGACCCAGCCCCGGAAAAATTCGACATTGCCGGCCAATGGCGAATCCTCGTCGCCAAGCAGATTTTTCCAATATGCAATAGACGACGCGCTTAGCGCCGAAGCAATTCCGTCGCCCGCCGTGTCGGCGGCGTTGATGGCCTCAAAGAACTGGTCATATTGTCCGGAGATGGTGAAGTTCCTGTAGAAAACCAGGAGGGAGTTGAGAGCGGTGGGGCTTGCCGTAACGGCCCATTCCTGCCCGGCCTCGGCGCCATCGAGGTAGGATTCGTTTTCCTGGGGCATTGCCCGCACCTTTCGTCGGTGGTGAAAATGGCCCTCCGTGGCCCAGTCTTAATCCTCATCCCGTAACAAGGAGAGTTTGCATGATGGCCCTTGATGGATGGCCTTGCGATGTTTTCCTGGTGGCCGGATGCTCTCACTTTTTGATCACGTAGGGCAGATCCACGATCACCCCAGTTCCCTTCCCCGGCTCGCTGTGAACGACACAAGTGCCGCCAGCGATTTGTGCTCGCTCCACCATGCCTTTCAGGCCATGAACCCCTTTAACTCTTGCCGGTGATTTGAAGCCGACGCCCCAGTCTCGGATTTCCAGAGTTACACGATCACCGCGCCGGGCAATCTCAATCCGGATCGAATCGCTTTGACTATGCTTGCGTGCGTTGGTCAATGCTTCCTGCGTAATGCGAAACAGGGCTTCCTCGGTTTCGAGGACCATTCTTCCCAAATTGCCGCTCGTGATGAATTCGACTCGGCGATCGGCCTGGTTCTCCTCGGCAACTAGTTGTTCGATGGCGGGAATGATTCCCAAATCATCGAGAATCGGGGTTCGGATGCCGTTCATGATGCGGCGTCCCTCGACCAATGCTTTGCGCAAAAGGCCGATGGCCGTCTCGATCGTCCCAGCAAGTTCGGGTGTGTTGACCTGCGTGATCGCTCCTTGAATGTGGAGCAGGGCAGCAGTCGTGTGCTGAATTATCGTATCGTGAATGTCGTAAGCCATCAGCCGCTGCTGACGATCTTGGAATTCGATGGTGTGTTGCAGGAACGACCGTTCCGATTCCAAGGATTCGGCTGCCCGCTTCCGCTCAGTAATATCTTGAACCGAAGCGATTCGGGCGACGACTTTGCCAGCAGTTGTTTTCAAAAGCGACACCGAACTCGATGCCCATCGTATATCTCCGTTCTTGTGCAAGAAACGGAATTCTAGCGTGGGCATATCCGCTCCGGATTGGACCGAGGTCTGCCACGCTCGAATGACCTCTTCAAAATCGTCGGGATGGATAAAGTTCTTCCATTCAAACCCCATGGCTTCTTCGGGCTGCACGCCTACGATCTCGCACCATTTGCTGTTCACGAAGAAAATGCGACCCTCGGCATTGCTTTGCGCAATGCCAATCGGAGCATAGTTTGCGAGCGTCCGAAATCGTTCTTCTGATTCGAGCAAGGCTTCCGCCTGGATCTTCTCGTCGGTCACGTCACGGGCTGTTGCCAGCAGTTGATTCGATTCCGGTTCGAGGATTGCTTGCCATGCGAACCAGCGATAGGAACCATTGCGGCAACGGTATCGGTTCTCGAACCGCACCGTTTCGTGGTTATTGTTGAAGATCAGGCTCGCCTCTTGGGCGGTCGCCTCTACGTCGTCGGGGTGCATGAACTCGGCGTAGGGGCGACTGGTAAGCTCATCGACCGACCAACCCAGGGTCTTGGTCCAGGCCCTATTTACCCGAGTGAGATAGCCACGATGATCGGCAACACAGAGCATCTCATTGCTGAACTCAAAAAAATCGATCATGTCTGAACACTTGCTGGTAGCCGCTTGCCCATGCTGACCCGTTCCTCGACAGCGTAGCCCAAGCTCTCGTGGAAGGAAATGACGTCCTGATTCGTGGCCCGCACCTGGAAGTTGCTTTTCATGCCGCCAAAGTCGCGGAGTTTCTTTTCTGCCTCGATCATCTGACGATAAATCGCTGGTTGTCGTGGCATCGGCACGGATTGATGGGCTTAGGCTGCTCAGCCCGAATGGGCGGAGGCTTCATGCAGAATTCAACCACGACGCAAACCAGGATTCCGCCAGGGCGAGGGTATTGCGTGAAATCGCAATGATCCCCAGAAACGCGTAGAATCTTCACTGCATCCAGACGAGCATCAGAATCGCTGTTTGCTGGTGAAAGAAAAGCCCAGGCAGATTAACTCGGCTTCACGCGGATTGCCAGGGGAGTCGGGCTGGAGCATTGACGCCCGGGGAACGAGTCTAGTGTCGTGCTCGGCCCGTGGGAAATGCGGGTTCCAGCAGACGTCCTATTGACGCCGTCCGGGGCGCCAAATTCAATCGGTTGTTGCGGATCGAACGGCAACTTGGCCGTGACGCGCGTTTTGCTGGAAGAACTGCCTTCAAGTGTTAGGAAGGCGATTGGCTATGAAGGACCGATCCATGGACCCCGAAACCGTTGAAAAGCTCGAAGCCAAAATCGAGGAAGCCATCGCCGATGTCGTCGTGAAGATGGGCAGAAAACGGCTGCCGCTGCTGCCCTCTGGCCATACGTATCAGATGATGGCCAAAGCCGCTGTGGCCGTCTACGAAGCAGCGGTCGACAATTATTCTGAAAGCGGCTAAGACCGAAGAAGCGGCGGATCGGCAGCTTGAGCTGTTGCCTGGCACAGCGATTACGTGCCTGGCGCTTGCTTTCGAGCTTTACATCGACGAAAGTAACGTTGGCCGCTCCGATGCCGGACGGCCCTTGCCCACCCCGTTATTGCCCCACCCGCACGGTCCCGTTTCAGGAATTCTCCCGCCATGAATATCATGCGTGCAACATCCATCTGGCACCTTTCGTTGATGATGCTGCTGCTAGCCGCGCCGGCTTTTGCCCAGGAAAAGGCAGCAGAAGAAAAGACTGTCGACACTTCGTGCCGATCTGGAAAAGCGATTTGGCGAAACGGTCGATGTGCGGCTCGACCAGCCCTATGCTGGCACATCGAATCGTTTCCAGATGCTCGATCTCTACTTGCCCAAGCAGCGGGTCGACGACAAGCCGGTCCCCGTGGTGGTGTTCATTCATGGCGGCGGTTGGAGCGGCGGCGATCGAAAGGGCTATGCTTTTCCGGCAGCCAGCCTGGCCGCCACCGGCAAGTACGCGGCAGTGTCGGTCGGCTATCGGCTTTCGGCCGAAGCGAAATGGCCGCAGCAGATCTTCGACTGCAAGGCGGCGATCCGCTGGATTCGCGGCCACGCCAAGGAGTTGAATCTCGATGCAGACAAGATCGGCGCTACCGGCGCTTCGGCCGGCGGGCACCTGGTCACGCTCTCAGGCGTTACGGGCGGAGTGAAGGAACTTGGAGGGGGACATTGGCGAATACACATCGCAAAGCAGCAGGGTCACCTGCGTGGTCAATGTGTGCGGGCCGACCGACATGACGCTGCCGCTGATGCAAGGCGACGCAGCCAAGACCGACGATCCTGCCGTCTCCGGACTGCTTGGCGGCAAGGTGAGCGAAAGGCTCGAACTGGCCAAGGCCGCTTCGCCGCTGACGTACGTTACATCGAACGCGGTGCCGATCATGACCATCCACGGCACGAAAGACATGCGGGTCAATTTCACGAATGCAGAAAAACTCGACGCAGCGCTCAAAAGGGTCGGCGCTACGTCGTTGCTGATCCCCGTGGTGAACGCAGGGCACGGCATTCCGTTCGGTCCCGAGTTGAACAAGCGAGTTCAAGCGTTTTGGGACATGTATCTCCGCGGCGTAAAGTCGGACATCTCGACTTCGCCGATCGAAGTGTCATCCGTAGAGTCGAAGAAGTAGCCGGCATCGAACGTATCTCACCCATGGTCGAAATGATCATTCCCTATAAACCATAGGATAATTCCATGAAACGCATGCTGATCCTATTTCGCCGCCCTGCTGCTGGTCTCCGCTGGCCGCGCTGCACGCCGCCGATGCGCCGAAGCCAGCGGCGAAGCCCGCGGTGCCCGCGATTGTGCCCACGGAGGCGGATGTGCGCTACGGCGATCACGAGCGGCAAGTGCTGGACTTTTACAAAGCCAAATCGGACCGACCCACGCCGCTGGTGTTCTTCATCCATGGCGGCGGATGGGTCGCCGGCGACAAAAAGGGCGTGAATGCGGCGAAGCCGTATCTCGCAGCCAGGCATTTCGGTCGTCTCGATCAACTACCGCTATTCGTGGCAGGCGCAGCTCGCCGGCGTGAAGCCGCCGGTGAAGGCCCCGCTGGAAGACGCGGCGCGGGCGCTTGCAGTTCGTGCGCAGCAAGGCGGCGGAGTGGAACATCGACAAGCAACGGATTGGCGCGAGCGGCGGCTCGGCCGGCGCTGCTCGTCGTTGTGGCTGGCCTTCCACGAAGACATGGCCGATCCGAAGAGCAACGACCCGATCGCACGCGAATCGACGCGCTTGTGGACGCGCCGCCGTGGTCGGTGCGCAGACTTCGCTCGACCCGAAGGAGCTCAAGGAATGGACGCCCAACAGCCGCTACGGCGGCCACGCCTTCGGCTTCATGGACCCGAACGACCTCAAGTCGCGCGACACGCGCTTCGCGGAATTCCTGGAGCACCGCGAGGAAGTTGCTGCCGTGGATCAAGGAATACTCGCCGATCGAGCTACGTCACGCGCCGATGACCCGCCGGTCTATCTGATTTACTCGATCGCCGCCGGCGCTCGGCCAGGAACAGAAAGACCCGACGCACACGGCAAACTACGGCGTGAAGCTGCAGGAGAAATGCCAGAGCGTGGGCGTGGACTGCGAGCTGGTTCTATCCGGGCGCCGGACGTGAAGCACAAGTCCGTCGACGATTATCTCATCGCGAGTCTCAAGGGTCCGCCCCGTCGCTCGATGAAGCCCACCGTGGCCGATCTTCTCGTACGGCCCGCACGAGCGCAATGTGCTGGATTTCTACCAGGCGAAGTCGGACAAGCCCACGCCGCTGCTCTTCTTTATTCACGGCGGTGGCTGGATGGGGGGCGACAAGAACGGCATCAATCCGCAAGCCCTACCTCGAAGCCGGCATCTCCGTGGCGGCGGTCAACTATCGCTACATTTCGCAGGCGCAGGATGTCTCGCCGCCGGTGAAAGCTCCGCTGCACGATGCGGCGCGGGCCTTGCAGTTCGTTCGCAGCAAGGCCGGGGAGTGGAACATCGACAAGACTCGCATCGGCGCGAACGGCGGCTCGGCAGGGGCCTGCTCGTCGCTCTGGCTCGCATTTCACGATGATCTGGCCGACGCGAAGAGCGACGACCCGATCGCACGCGAATCCACGCGTCTGTGGTGCGCCGCCGTGGACGGCGCCCAGACCACGCTCGATCCCCAGCAGATGAAGGACTGGACACCGAACAGCGGCTACGGCGGCCACGCCTTCGTTCAAGGCCGACCCGGCGAAACGATCCACTTCATTTACTGAGTTCCTCGCCAGTCGCGACAAAATCCTGCCGTGGATCGCCGAGTATTCGCCCTATGCGCTGGTTACCAGCGACGACCCGCCGGTTTATCTCAACTACGGCACGCCGCCCGCGCTCGGAGAGAATCAGAAAGACCCCACGCATACCTCGAACTTCGGCGTGAAGCTCCAGGAGCATTGCAAAGAGATGGGCGTGGACTGCGAACTTTACTACCCCGTGCGCCGGACGCGAAGCACAAGTCGTTCGAGTGCTTATCTGATCGAGAGCCTGAAAGCTCCTTCCGCGAAAGCGATCTCAGCCAAATGAGAATCTTCGCCATCTTGTGGCTGGGGCTGCTGACGGCAACCGTATTTGCGCAGCAGCCGCCCTATGATGTCTTTCCGCCGGCAGAGCCGCCGTACTACCGCGTGCGGTACGAGGCTTCGACGAAGCCGGGCGAACTGATCTATCCCGTCAACTACACGATCTGGATTCCTCAGGGACGTGAAGTCGATCCGCGGCGTGATCGTGCATCAGCATGGGTGCGGCGAGGGATCGTGCAAGTCAGGTCTGACGGGCGCTTACGATCTGCACTGGCAGGCGCTGGCGAAGAAGCACGATTGTGCCCTGCTGGCTCCATCCTACGAGCAACCGGAAAAAGCCGACTGCCAGATGTGGTGCGATCCGCGCAATGGCTCGGGCGTCGCGTTTCAGAAGTGCCTGGTCGATCTCGGTAAGAAAGCCGGCCATCCGGAATTGGCCGAAGTTCCCTGGGCGCTGTGGGGGCATAGCGGCGGAGGTCACTGGGCCGGCGGAATGGTGCTGCTGCATCCGGAACGTGTCGCCGCCGCGTGGCTGCGCTCCGGCGTGCCGCTGCTGAAACCGAATCCGGCACGATCCACGATCAAGGCGCATACCTTGCCCGACGCCGCGTTGAAGGTGCCGATGATGTGCAATCTGGGCACGAAAGAAGGCGTCACCGTCAAGGATGGTCGATTCGCGGGCGTGTGGCCGGCAAATGAAGCCTTCTTCAACGAGGTGCGGTCCCAAGGCGGCCTCATCGGCGTGGCCGTCGATCCCCTCACCGCTCATGAGTGCGGCAATCAGCGTTATCTCGCCATTCCATGGCTCGACGCCTGCCTGAGTGCCCGGTTGCCGAAAGTCACCGGTGATGCCGATGAAGGACATGCCGACGAGCAACACCTGGCTAGCCCCTGTCACCGGCACCGAGGCCGTTCCTGCCGCGACCTTTGCCGGCGATCCCCTGAAAGCGGCCTGGCTGCCGAATGAGTCGATCGCGAGGGACTGGATGCAATACGTCAAAGACACCGCGATTACCGACTCCACACCGCCGCCCGCGCCGACGAACCTGCGCGTGAGCGGCAACGAACTGAGTTGGGAGGCAGAAGCCGATGTCGAGAGTGGGCTAGCCGGCTTCATCATCGAGCGGGACGGCCGGTTCCTCGCGAACGTCCCCGAACAGGGCAAGAACCCGTTCGGTCGTCCCATCTTTCAGAACCTGCAATACAGCGACACGCCCACGCAACCTCTGGTGCCACTCCGATTCACCGACACCGGGGCCGAGTCCGGCAAGAAGCACACCTACCGCGTGATTGCCGTGAATACGGTGGGCTTGAAGTCACAGCCCAGTGCCGGATCTGCTGAACCGTGATCCATTCTTAGCGACCGGCCATGGTGCCGAGTTCGTCCAGCGTGATCTGCAAGGCGACGTTGGTTCGCTTCTCTTGGATGGCATTTTGCGTCGCTCGGTAATCGAACAGCCCTGGGTTATTGCTCCAGCTAGCCAGCGTTGCCCGAAACGTCTTATGATGGTTCAACGCGATCGCTGTCTGCTCCGCATTCGCGGGCACGCCCAACGACACGCGATGGGCGCTATTGGCCGCTTGGGGTAACTGCAAACGATCGAGCCGCCGGGCAACATCCTGACCATGTTCGTCGTCGGCAAGATACAGGCCGACAAAGATCTCCTCGCGACCGCAGCACTCGAACTTTTTATTTCGCTCGTTACGGCTGCGGGCCTGGCATGACAGCAAGCACCAGTCGCCGCGCCAATTGCTGGGAACCTCGAGGGTGCAGATGAACTCCTTGGCGCCTTCCAGGGGAACTTGCGGTGCGCCTTTGATCTTGAAAAACACGCCATGTTCGCCGTCGGTCGTGCCGCTCGCCAGCACCAGGCATTTGGAAGGCAGCTCCTTGAACGTTTGGGCCACAACGTTGTGTTGCGAGCCGCTGAGCGTGGCGCTGGCCAGGCCATAGAGCGGCGGAAATGCACCGCCGCCGATTTGCGCCCCGGCCGTCGCGGTCTTCTCGGTGGTGCGGGTTGTCTGCACCTCGCCTTCCACGGCATTGGCCATTTCGGTCTTGGGAGAAAAGTCGATGACCCGCAGCCGACAATGAGGGCCTTCGATCAGCACGACGACGTCTTCGACGTTTTCCGACCTGCCTTCGTCGACGAGGATCGACACTCGGAACCTGGCTTCAATCAGTTTGTTGCCAATGTCGACGGCACCAGGGCGGGATGGCGCCACAACACGGCAGGGAACGGCCCTCGAGGCATCGAACCGTACGCTGGCTGGTTGCTTTGCCTGGAGGCTCGCGGTAGCGCCCAGTAGAACGAGGCACGCCGAAAGTCGGAGAAGAATACGCATGAAAACCTTCATTTCTTGCTAGCCTCGCACGCAGCGATGGCTTGATATTGAACCGATCTCTTTATGCGTCCAAGACATGGAGCAGTTCCTGTGCCGTTTGGACGTGGTTCGAAAACAAGCCCAGGCATGCGTCGCGGAGAGTCGGAGCTCTTTCGGCGCCGGCTCCGACGCAATCGCTGCGAACGATTCGCGCTCAGCAAACATGTCGCCGTTCCGGTAACGACCGAATTGCCTGCCAGCCTTCGCTTGTTTGTTTTTAAGCTGGCGCTGCTATGTTTGAGTTGTACTGCAAGCGGATCTCTCGCACATCCTGCCTTTCCCACGAGGGGAGTTGGAGAGCAGCGGAGGAATTGTTTTTCGCCCGAGCTTTACCACAGGCAAGGCGGTTCGGCCAAAGAAAAGAGGATGACTTCTTCGCCCGTCACGGTGCTGATGTCATGGTGCATACTCACCACCTTCACCCCGGCAACCTCGTGGACCAGCGACTCCAGCATCGGACGTCCCAGTTCCAGCAGTTGCTTTCGGACCTGCTTGATGAGATCGCGGCCTTTATCCGCAGACAGCGACTTCGCCAATTGCCGTTCGGCCTGCGTCAGCACGCCAAAAATCCGAATCACCAGAAGATCTTTGACGAAGTGGGCGTGAATCCGCTCGGACCTCCACCCCATGTACTCCTCTTGAAACCGAATGATTCCCTCGCAGATAGCCGCCGCGCTCTCTATATGCGTGAGCGTCTTTGACTTCCGTCCATTCCTGATCCGCCGTGCATCGCCCATGGGCAAACGCCGCGCGGCTTCCACGTTCGCCAGTTGTTTGGCCGCTGGTGGTGATTGGACGTTGAGTGCGAGTACGGGAATGACATTGGATAAGACGTTGTCTATGTCTGTCATTGCAATGGGCTTAAAGACGACCGCATCGAACCCGGCCTTCATGGCCAAAGATTTGTGTCCCTGGTCTGCATGGCCGGTGATGGCCACAATCCTCGTGTGAGCGAAGGCAGGAATCAGGCGAAGTTGCTTGACCAGCGAACAACCGTCCAAATCAGGCATTGCCAAATCGACGAGCATCAGATCGGCCCGAAATGCAACCGCGACGTCCAGTGCCTGTGTCCCGCCGTAGGTCACATGCACTCGATTGCCGAGTTCTTCAACGAGCAAGCCCAAGGAGTCGGCGCCATCTCGGTTGTCATCCACGATAAGAACCCGAAGCGTGGTCTCCGTGGTCGGCATAGGCTTCTTTCCGTTGTCTAGTTCACGGCATGGGCGATGCTGAATTCGCAAGTCGTCATCGCCGCTCGGTAGCCATCAGGTCGCCCTTTTCGAAACGCTCGCCAGGATCTCTTGCACCTTTCCGAAGTTGGCAGGCTTGACCAGGTGGTGATCAAAACCGGCATCTCGCGAACGCTGGCGGTCTGACTTCTGCCCGTAGCCGGTCATGGCAACCAACACGGAGCTGCTGAGAACGGGTTGCTTTCGCAGCCACTTTGCCACTTCGAACCCATCGAGTCCCGGCAAGCCGATGTCCAGCAGCACAACCTCCGGGCGAAATTCCAGGGCCGCGTCCAGTGCCGTGGGGCCGTCGTGAACCGCTCGGACCTCGTGTCCTGACGCTTCCAACAGCAGTCGCCAAACTTTCGGTCGCATCGACGTTGTCATCCACCACCAGCACCCGCAACACTTGTCCTGTCGGCCTCGGCGGCTTCATCGTGGCGCCGATGGAGGCTGTGTTGCAGGAGTGTCGACGATCGGAAGACGCACGACGAACTCGCTGCCTTGCCCCAGCACGCTGTATGCCTCGACCTTGCCGCTGTGCATTTCGACCAGCCGCTGCACCAGGCACAGGCCAATTCCCAATCCGCCTTGCGGCGCGATCCAGGGATCGTTCGGCTTGCGTGAAAAGGTCGAAGATGCGGGGGAGCAGTTCGGGGGAAATGCCAATGCCCGTATCTCGCACTCGCAGCACCGCCTCATCGCCCTCGTGCTGAACCGTGAGCACGATTTGTCCCGCCGTCAGCCGTGTACTTGGCGGCATTGGTGAGCAGGTTCACCACGATCTGTTCCAGCCGGGCGGCGTCGGCATAGACCCACAGTGGTTCGAGCGACGGCAACACCGTGAGTAGATGTCTGCGTTGGTATATCAGCGGACGGGCGGTCTCCACCGCGCATTCCACAATCCCATTCAATGCAATCCGCTCTTGTTGAAGGTTGATTTTGCCGGTGGTGATTCGGGAGACTTCCAGCAAGTCGTCCACGAGTCGGGTCAGTTGCACCACCTGACGCTCGATGATCGTACGGGCTTGAAACTGGAGTTTGTCTTCGGTCTTTTGCAGACGCAAAAGATGCATGGCGTTGGTGATGGGCGCCAGCGGATTGCGGAGCTCATGACCCAGCATTGCCAGGAACTCGTCCTTACGGCGATGCAAGTCCGCCAATGCCAGGGACTGCTCCTGCAGCTTTTTCTCCATGCGACTGCGTTCGGTAATGTCGCGAATGTTGCACTGAATGACGCTGTTCTGATTTTCCTGGTAGGCGTTGGCGACTACTTCGACTTCGACCCGTTGTCGATGGTTGGTTTCCAGCGGCAGGTGTTCGTAACGAATGTAGCCGATCTGTTGCAGCGTTCGCACCGCGGCTTCGTTGGCCGATCTGTCGCTGAACAGGCCGATTTCCCAAAGTTCCTTGTTCAGGAAATGATCGTGAGAGTACCCCAGCAGCTCACTCATGAAAGGGTTGGCGTCGGTGATTCTTCCGGTGCGGGTGTCGAGAATCAGGACGCCGTCCTTGGCGGTCTCGAACAGCCGCCGATAACGAATCTCCGAGTCCTGCAACGCCGCTTTGGACGCGAGCAGCTCCTCGTACTGTCGTTGCTGACTCAGGTCAGTGACCAGCAGACAGTATTTCCGCAAAGGCAAAGCGCTGAGGGAGAGCGCTGCCGGGAACGTGGTTCCGTCCTGACGGCGACAGCCGCACCGTCGTTTGGGCCGCTGTGCTTCCGACTTCCAAGATTTTGACATGGTCGGCTTCCTCCATGAATTGTTCCGCCGTGCATCCCGTCAGATTTTCCACGGACATTTTGAACAGATCCGCCAGGCAGGGATTGCAGTAGATGAGCACGCCGTCCGAATTCAGCACGGCAACGCCTTGTTGCATTGCTTCAACCAGCAGCCGGTAGGGACGGTCAGCCCCTTCCAAGGTGTAAACGCTCTCACCGGGCGTGGAGTGGACGACGACCGCATCGACGATTCCGTTGCGAATGCCCTCAACAACCGCCTCGGCTTCTTCGAGTCGCAGTTGCAACCGCTCGTTTTCCTGAAGGAGTTCTTCAAGTGTCTTGGGCGTGATAATCATGGAAAGCTCATGCGTGACGAGCATCCGTTCAGGATGCGATGTTCAAACCTAAAAGAATCCGCTTCTCGTCCGCCATGTCTCCGATGAACAACCGCATGGGTGACGGGACTTGCTTGACCAGCGTCGGGACGACGACGATCTGCGCCTGCCGGGCTGCCTCGGGATGCAAATACAGATCGATGACCGTCAATTCGTACCGGTCCGGCAGGTAGCGTTCGCAGATGGCCCGGATGCGCTCGATCGGCCAGCGTGGATCGGGGCGTTAGCCCGGCAATGTACAGAGACAAGATGTAGCAATCCTTCGGGTAGTTAGCCATCCGACCCTCGAACGTCTTGGGAGTTGTTTGACCCTATTGCGCGTGGCTCATCTTCCTTCACAATTTCCACCTCATTTCTTTGCGGAACGCAGTTGCAAGCCGACCAGGGTTTGTTCCGTATCCGATAGGTCGCCAATGATCTTGCGGATCGGCTCCGGCAGCTTCCGCACCAAAGTCGGAATGGCGACGATCTGGTCGTCCTTTGCCAGCCGAGGGTTCTCGATGAGGTCGATCACCTCGATTTCAAACACGCCCGCCAGGTGTTCCTCGCAGATGTCGCTGTGAGATTGGCGAAGGCCGTGACGGACTTGGCGTTTGCCCGGCAACGTACAGTCGCAGTTGCCATTGCTTCGGCTCCTCGGTCTGCGCTCGTTGGCCGTTGGGCTTGGAATGCGTCGTCATTTGCGAGCCTTCTTTGGAGAAGCGTGGAGTCCGTTGGAATCGGCCTTGCGGCTGCGGGCCATTTCGTTGACGTCCCTGGTCCTGTTTCTCGACATAGGCCTGTTCGCGGACGATGTCCCGTTCCATCTCTTCCTTGTCAGTTTGGAATTGCAACTGCAGAACGGCGATTTGAGCCTCGAGCGCTTGCTGCCGTCGTTGCAGTTCTCCCCGCTTCCTTTCGATCTCCAGGCTGCGCTCGACCGCGGTCGACTTCTCCTTGGCTTCCTGGGCCAGCCTGGCCGAACCCGTGAGAACGCCTTCCGGTCCCAGGTAGACCTCGGTGAGCTGAACGCCCTGATCGGTCAGCAGGAATTCACGTATCTGGTTGCTGTGGGCCATGCCTCGGCTCTTGAGAATGTACAGTCCCCGGTTGCGCTCGCCGTTGAGTTCGATGTCGCGCAGCAGCAACCAGGTGTCGATGAGCGAGGAAACGTCCAATTCCGTCTGCTCCGAGACCCCTCCCGCAGGGTTCAAATTCGTGAACAGGCCCGTGATCTGGCGGGCCTTCAAGTAATCGACCAACCGAGTCATCATGGAACTTGCTTCCGAGGTCGTCCCTGCCGAAACGAAGTTACTGATCGGATCGACGATCACCAGGTGGGGCTGGAACGCTTCGACCTCTTGTGGATGCTCGCCAGGTGCATCTCCAGGCCGTTCATGGTCGGACGGGCAATGTGAAAGCGCAGCAATCCCTGCTTCACCCACGGCTCCAGATCGAGGCCGATGGACCGCATGTTGCGAAGCAGTTGGGCTTCCGACTCCTCGAAAGCAAATATACAGACAGCGTTCGCCCCGTTGGCAGCAGGCGTCGGCGGCATGGCAGGCGAGGCTGGTCTTGCCGATCCCCGCCGTGCCGGACACCAGAATACTGCTCCCTCGGTAGAATCCCGGACCGCCCAGCATGGCGTCCAGGGCCGGGACGCCGCTGGAAATGCGCTCGGAGGACGCCTTGTGCTGCAATTGGAGCGACGTGATCGGCAGAACCGAAATGCCGCCCTCGTCGATCAGGAACGGAAACTCGTTGGTGCCGTGGGACGAGCCGCGATATTTCACGATCCGCAAGCGGCGGGTCGAGATTTGCCCTTCGACCCGGTGATCCAGCAACAGCACGCAGTCGGAGACATACTCTTCCAGACCGTGCCGGGTGAGCGAGCCGTTGCCCCGCTCGGCCGTGATGATGGCGGTGACGCCCTTCTCCTTGAGCCAGCGGAAGAGGCGGCGTAGTTCGCTCCGCAGGACGGCGACGTTCGACAGGCCGCTGAACAGCGTCTCCAGGGTGTCGAGTACGACCCGCTTGGCGCCGATGGAGTCGATCGCATAGCCCAGGCGGATGAACAACCCTTCGAGGTCGTACTCTCCCGTCTCCTCGATCTCGCTTCGCTCGATGTGAACGTAGTCTACCGCCAGCTTCTTATTCTCGATCAGGTCATCGAGGTCGAAGCCGAGCGAACGGACGTTCTGAGTCAATTCTTCGGCGGTTTCCTCGAAGGCCAGGAATACCCCCGGCTCATCGTACAGCAAGGCACCGTCGGACGAGGAACTCCATCCCCAGGAGAGTCTTGCCGCAGCCAGCGCCGCCGCACACCAGGGTGGGCCTGCCTTGGGGCAGCCCTCCGCCCGGTGATCTCGTCCAACCCTTGGATGCCCGTCGTACACTTGGGCAAACTCGCCGGCGTCGCTTTCGCTTTCGTTGCGGTCTTGGTCAAGGGGGCAATCCTTGTTGAAGGGTTATTGGGCTTGCGCGGGATTCTGTTCCGCTACGCGTCGCGCGCCAATCCGGCAGCGATGCGGGAATGTTCGTCGATGTGCGCTTTCGGTTTGGTAACATCGGGAATCTCCACCCCCAGGGCGTTTGCCAATGCGACTTGATGGTCTTGCTCCTGCACTAGAATGGCGCGGATGTGTTCGCCCATGGCGTATTCGCCCAATGCTTCGCACTGGCGGACGCGTTGCCGGTAATGGCGGATTGTCTCGTTCTCATTGTCCAGGTCGAAACGCAGCATCTCTTCGGCTTTGGTCGAGGTTTTGACCGGCTTGGGCACCGCGACCGGCAGTCCGCCCAAATAGTCGATCTGACCGGCGATGAGCAGGGCGTGTGCGAGTTCTTCCCCAGCGTGTTTTTTCAACTCGGCGGCAATGTTCATGTACTTGGCGCCTTTGATGGCCTGCGAATAAACTACGTAGGAAATAATCGCCTGGTACTCGCGCGCCAAGTCGTCGTTGAGAAGAGCAGCCAGGTCTTCTCGTGTGACGGCCTCGTCGCCGTGATCTTCGAAGTGTTGATTCTGCATATTGAACTCCTAGATGTGGGTGCGACTCTTTCGGCTCTTCCTTGGCAAAATCAACGTGGCCTCGTCTCCCTCACGAAGACGGATTGCCCGCTCCATTCCAATGCTCAGGAGAGATGTTTTGGGCCAGCAGGAACACCTGCACCATGGTGCCCGTGGTGAAGACCTGCATGACGGCTCCGGTCGCCGGTTCGATTTCCGCGGTGGCCTCGCGGACTTCGACCCCGGTGATGCGTTTGATTTCCTCGCGCAGAGACTCAGACGAACTGGCGAACAATTGCCGGTGAAACTCCTGCACCTGGGCGGCGCCTGCTGCCGTTTTGGCCAAGGCTTTCTCGGCCGGAGACAAGGCCCCGTGCAGTGTGATTACGAGCGTCTCCTCGCTCAGGACCACGCTCACCGCCTGAGGCTTGATGCCTGTCCGCCGCAGCTCGGACGCGCTGGCCGCTTCGGCGATCTGCTGCGCCATCGATGACGTGGGCTGTTGCATGTTTCTTCCGGGTGTACGCGGTCGTCTGGAAACTCGGTGAGTGATAAAAAGTCGACGTGGCGGAACACCCAACGGCATTCCACCACGCCGGCGTGCTTAGTAGCCGTAATAGCTGCCGCGGTAACCGTAGGCCGGATAGCCGCCATAGCCATAGCCGCCGTTGTAGCCGTAGGTCGGATAAGTGCTGCCATAGCTGTATCCGTTGGTGCCATAGCTGTTGTAGCCATAGCCGTTGCCATAGCTGCTATAGCCGCCGTAATACTGCGGCTGGTAGCCGTAGCCATAACCTCCGTAACCGCCGTACGCGCCGTTCAAGTACTGGTTGACCGCCGCGCGGACGATCTGAGCCTTGGCTTTGCCGGGCCCGAAGGTCAGTGAGCCGGCGACAACAAGGGAAACCAACAGGCAAGTTCGTAGTCGAGAATTCATTCTCAGCTCCAGTTCAGAAGTAGATTCGCAGTTCGGGAAGTGTTTTCTGCAATTGTGCGACGCCGGCAGCCGATACCGGCGTGCCGGCCAGATCGAGAGATTCCAGATGAGCGAGCCCCTGCAAGCGTTCGAGACCCGCGTCGGTGACCGACGTGTTGCTCAAGTCGAGGTGCTTCAGGCTGAGCAACTTGCCCAGGTCTTCCAAGCCAATGTCGTTCACCTGGCTGTGGCTAAGCTTGAGAGCCTCGAGTTGAGTCATGTTGCTTAGAAATGACATGCCGGCGGAGGTTACTTCCGGCCCCAGCGCCAAGGTCCGCAGGTTGACCAGGCTCGCGAGTCGTTGCACGCCGCGATCGGTGATACGGCTGTGGGCCAGGTTCAAATCGCGCAAGTCGTGCAGACCGGCCAGATGCTCCAGGCCCTTGTCGGTCACGTAGGGCCCGCTGAGGTGCAACGACGTGAGATGTTGAAAGCCCTTGACGTGTTCCAGACCGGCATCCGTGACCTGGGTACCGTTCAGCGAGAGCATTTGCAGCCTGGTCAGGCCGGTGAGTTGCTGGATGCCGGCGTCAGTGATCTGCGGACCACCCACGACGAGCGTTTCGAGCAACTTCAAGCTGTTGAGTTGCGCTAGCCCTTGGTCGCTCAGTTGGATGTTGTGCAGGCACAAGGTCTGAAGGTTGGTCAGGCCGGCCACGGAGGCCAAACCGGCATCCGTAATCTCGCCCGAACTGAGCACCAGATGCTCGAGTTTCGTGAGGGCCTTAATGTGCGTCAGGCCGGCGTCGCTGAGGTGGCTGCCTTCGAGCACCAGCGTCGTCAGCGCGGGGAATTGTTCAAGAGCTGCCAGGCCCTCGTCGCTAACCGGTGCGCCGCGCAGATCGAGTGCCTCAAGTTTGGGGAGGGCCGCCAACGACTTCAGTCCCGCGCCTGTGACCTGTGTGCCATGGAGCTGTAGCGACTCCAAGGTCGACAGACCAGCCAGCGATTTCAAGCCATTGTCGGTGACACGGGGAGTATTCAGCACCAGTGTCTTCAGGTGCTTCAAGTTTCCAATCGAGGCCAGCGCCGCGTCGCTCGTGTCGCGGCTGACGAGATCGAGCGATCGCAATCCGCTGATACTGGACAGTTGTTCCAGCCCGGCGTCGCTGATCTTGGTGTCGACCAGCACCAGCGTTTCCAGGTCCGGCTGCGAGGCGAGCGTTTGTAGCGAGGCATCGGTCACCTGAGGCCCGCGTAAATCGACGGCTACGACCGGTCGGCCCGGACGCATGGCGTCGCGCCGAACCGTGCCGCCGAGCTGCTTCATGGCGGCCTGGAAACGGTCTTCTTCACCTGAGAGAACCTGAGCCAGCAGCGGATTTCCCAGCAAGAGAAACGCTGCTGCCATTATTAGCGTGGTATTGAGAAGCTTCATAAGCCTGTTTTCCTTAGGTTTGAATGATTGTGGTGGCCGATGGCGCCGGGCCATCCACAGCGACCTCCGTGGCAGATTACTCGGACATTTTCTTGGCCACGCCCTTGGCTTTGTCGATGGAGTGTTGAGCCGCCTGCTTGGCCTTGTCGATGGCGGTATGAGCCGCTTCCTTGGCGTCGCTGACTGCCTGGTTGGCGGCTTCCTTGACGTTGCCGACGGTCTGGTCCGTCTGGCCTTCCACGCGAAGCTTTTCGTTGTTGGTCAGCGCCCCCGCAGCTTCCTTGATCCGGCCCTTGATGATGTCTGTCTTGCCGCTCATGATTGACACTCCTTTTCCAGAGAAAATTGGATGTAAATGACCGACAGCCTAGCGTCCGAGCAGGATGAAGATTCCCGCCGCAATCGCCAGCACGCCGAGAATCAAGCCCATGTTTGCAAAGGTGAGACCAAACACGGCAATGGCGCCGCTGACGATCAAGTAAATAGCGAGCAAGAGCATGCCTAGGTTTCTCGTCATCGAAAGCTCCTTATGGTTAGCCACTTAGCACATCCGGTTGGCGACGGCTCACGTCGTTTGGTCTCGCGAGCGTTCGCCGGAAGGCCTTCGTGGCTTGGCCTAAAAACGAAAAAAGCCGACGTGGCGGAACACCCAAAGGTATTCCGCCACGTCGGCTTACTTATTGACGAGCCCCCCGGATCAGCCGGGTTGCCATTCATTCAGTCATCCGAACAACTGTGCGCAATCCTACCGCGCGCACTTCAAAAAGCAACCCGAATCCAATCCTTTCGTTCTGTATTGCGGATCAGGTTTCGAGTCTGGACCGGCCTCTCAAGGTCTTTGAGCACATGGCGTGACGACCCTGCTTGAGTCGAGAAGCTTTGTCGAGTCGGATCCTGTGTGTTGCGTCGTTGCGGTCTGGAGACTCGCCGCCGCTACGTTCTGCAAACCCAGGACGAACCAATCGTCATGCACGGCGATGTCTCGAATGTTGGCGGTTTCGGCCGCGTTGATCGCCAGCGCCGCCAGAATCTTCGACTGCAAGGGTTGCGGCAAAATGGCGTTTCCGAGCACCTCAACGATTTTGGCCACGGGCTCGCCTAGAATCGTTCGATGTACCCACACCTCGACAGGCGCCGCCGAGTCGCGACGCGGCAGATCCGTGATCGGCCGCGCGGCACTCCCCTCTTGGCCGACACCGATACAAATGCATTCCTTGGACGACTTGGCGGCGAGCCGCACGGGCGCCTCGCCCATGAATAGATTCACATAGTGAGCCAGGTTCCATTTCTGATTCACGGCAACCAACTGAGGATTCAACAATTTATCGAACCCTTGCAACAACTCACTCTCATTGATCCGCGCGGCGATGCGGCGCACTTGTTCTTGGGACTCGCTTGCACGCCGCTTCGCAATCCAGCGGATCAGTCGGCGGCCCAGGGGGCCTCGCGACGAATCGAACCCGTCGTACACGACGTTGGTGTGGGCAACGATCCTGCTATCAGCGGCCACAAACCCTTGGCGCGCATGGAATGTGATCGGCCGTGTACAGACGAAATCGGTGTCCGTGTGGCTGTAGATCAGGGCCGGTCCGTTGGTTCCTACCGTGGTGGAGTGTGTTCGGCCTTGGAAAACGATGTCAAACGAGGCGTCGTTGCGGTCGGGAGTCATCCGCCCTGTGATCGACCCCTGCGTGTGACTTTTGCCGACGGCGTGCGTTCCCAACACCACGTCGTCGACGAGGCCCCACTCGTCGACTTTATTCGTGGCCAGGAGTTCGAGTGCGATATGGTCGATGCGAATGACCAGCGGATATGCCGGCGGAGCCGTCGCGCGGGCGGCCGGCAATGCATTCTCCCCCTGAGGTGCTTTCTGCGTTTGTGCCAGGCTGAAAGATGCCGATGCAATGAGCACGACAACGGAGAACAGTCCCGACGATGTGCGCGAAACTCGCATGTTGTTTACTTTGAACGGCCTTGTCGCTGCGAATACTCCTTGCGGATCTCCGCGCGGGTGTTCGTGGCCTTGCGGGTTACGCGCTGGCCGATTTGCGATTCCGCTGCATTCGTCGCAGCCTTGCCCGCCGGCTTCGCTGCCTTGGGCGTACTTGCGGCTCTCTTCGCCATCTTCATTCCCTCCTAGGTAAAGATGAAATCGTCTCAAATCGTAATCTCATTCTATCCCGTGGCGTACAAAGAAAGCCACGACAAACTGAGTTCGACCTGACAGCATCGCTCCCGGTTCTTCAGTGGCTTATGCCTATTCTGAGGCTGCCTCACGTTCGACCTCGGGCGTTGCAAAGGGCGACTTGTCGCACAGTTGTAGCAGGCACTGAAAATGCATCTCCCGAACATCCTCAATCCGACCTAACGCAATGCCAGCTTCTTTGGAACGCTTCCCATTGGAAAGGTGATAAACCTTGCCTGAGCTATCGAACGCGAGAACATTCCGGGTTGATTCCCGTTCCTGGTTCATGCTCCCAGCGCTCGCGATGATTCCGTACGAAATGAAGCCGTCAGTCAAGTCGTGATCGAAGCGGACAAAAGCACGCTTACCAAACAGCGGGAACACATACCGGCTCTCGACGGCAATGGTGGACGGCGGGTCAGGATGTGCAGCGTTTGGCTGTTGCGGGTCAACATGCAACCCAACCGCTTCGACGAACGACTGCCAGTGATCCGTGAGCGCCTTGAAGCCGTCGTTTTTTTTCAGAAACTCTTCTTCATGTGGTCCCATCATCGATACTCCCCGAGCGGTTGATTCCTGATTTCGCGGGAGGCCGCCGTGATGCCCGCTATGTCGGAACAAAGCAAACGACGTGGGCACGTCCTTGCGAACGACGTGCCCACGCCATGATCCAATAGCACCTGCTTCCGCTCGATCAGCTCGTGGGGCCAATCGTCGGCGCGGGCTGAGCGGTCGGATTCCCGGGCGTCGCTGGCACGACTGGCAGCGGCAGGGCCGGAACGCCTGCCTGGACTGCGAACAAATTCCGCATCGTCACAGCACCGCGATCTTGCGGACGCAGAGCAATGCCCTTGTCGAATTCCGCAATGGCCTGAGTCGGGAAGCCAAGATACCCGTACTCATAACCCAGCAGAAATCGCATCGCCGGATCGTTCGGAGTCGCCTTGCGAGCGGTTTCCAATGCACGAAGCTGGTCTGTAAAGTTCTGGTTATTGGGATACAGATCGGTGTAGTGCTTGACGACGTTGCCCCATTGATCCTGCGGCAGCATTTGCATGCCGAGTTGCACGGCGCCGGCGGCAGGCTGGTATTGGCCGCTGGCGAACAAGCCCTGAGCCAATAGCAGCATGGCGCCGCCATTGTGCGGCGTATCGACCAAGGCGTGTTGCCAATCCTGCACGGCAGCTTGATAGTTGCCTGCTTTGAAATCGGCCTCGCCCTGGGTATCGAATGAATCGGCTGCGGCAACCTGGTCGTCGGTCGGTGCAGCATTGTTCTGAGCTGTTGTTGGCGTGGCAGTATTTCCACTGCCATAGCCACCGCCGTAACCGCCTCCGCCACCGTAGCCTCCACCACCACCTCCGTATCCGCCCATCCCGCCCATGCCCATCATCCCGAGGCCACCCATGCCGTACATGCCAAACAGCGGATAGCCCATGCCGTAACCCATTCCGCCCATGCCGCCGTAACCGAGGCCACCGTAACCCATCCCGTAGGGGCCCGCTCCGCCATAGGCACCGTAGCGATTGGCGCCGGCACCAGCGCCAACGTTGTTGGAATTGGCGGCAAAGTTTCGTGACGAAAAGGAGCCGGCCGTGGCATTGGCGCCCGAGGAGCGGCCCGCGGCAGCGGTCGTTCCGCGATACCCTGCACTATAGCCGCCGCTGTAACTGCGCCCCGCTCCGCTAGAGACTGCTGCCGGCGCACGACTCCCGCCGCTGTAGCCTCCTGAAGATGCGCGACCACCGCCACCACCGCCGCCGCCACCTCGGCCGCCGCCACCGCCGCGAGCCCACACCTTAACCGGGGCGCAAAGCGCGACCAGCAGTGCGCCGCTCACTGCAATTGCGCCGAGTTTGTTCAGTTTCTTGAACTGGAGCAATTCGACGGCGACGGCTGGTTTGGAGTTCTGAAATAACATGACCTGGTTCCTTGTTGTGGTTGGTGCTTACGGTTCGCGGTGCCGGCCATTCCGGGCCGCCACGCGATCGCGCGATAGAAAGTTACCGAATTAGTGCGGGTCGAGAGAAAAGCCGTTGCTTCCTTGGGGAGGCTTCACTTCTATTTCGCCTTTTCGCCGTCGGCGTTGGTTGGCGGATTGGTGCCCGTTGACTCGACCTTGTGGGTGTCAGTCGTCGTAGTTGTGCCGTCTGGCGTGGTCACCGTTTCTTTTCTTTCCACAGTGGCCTTCTTTTCGCACCCGACGGCAACGACGGCGGCCAGGCTCAACAGCACGCACAACATAACCGAACGTTTCATTTGAAAACCCTCCTTAGGAGTATTGCAATGAGTCTGCGGCAGACCGCCTGCATCGAGCTCTTGCTTGAAAAACGGCTGAATTCGTTTGTTATGACTCCCCGCCCAGTTCGAGTTGCAGACCGCCAGGTGCTGCGCCTTCGCTCGACGGCAATCCCTCGAACAATTCGGGCGGCCCTCGCTTATATCCGTCCCATCAGCAGCAGAATGACGACAATCACAACGATCAACCCCACTCCGCCACTGGGAGCATAGCCCCAATTCTGGCTGTGATTCCATCTGGGCAATGCACCCAGAAGGAACAGGATCAGAACGACGAGCAAAATCGTGCCTAACATGTGAACTCTCCTATGAAAAACCGAGCGAGCTTTGCGCTGCGCATGTATCGTGGCGGCCCCGGGGGCGTAGGCAGAATCGCAGTTCCAGTCGCGATTCCGTCGCTTGAGACCCTGGCCGTCGCCGACAAACCACCGCAAAACGAAAAAAGCCGACGTGGTGGAACACCCAAAGGTCTTCCACCACGTCGGCTTACTTGTTGACGAGCCGCCCAGACTGGCCGGGCTGCCATTCATTCAGTCGTCCGACATCGTGTAGTTCATCTTACCGTGCGGAATGAGGAAAGCAAACGGAATCCCAGTCCTGGCTTCCTGTCGCGCCGTTATAATCGTCCGCAAGCGCGATGGCTCGTGAGTCGACGTCGTGCCTATTGGATCGTCCGTTGTGCCTTCTGGAGAGTATGAAGAAGATGCCCAAGACGGCGGGGAAAACGCAAGGCGAAATAGAAGCTGCGATCGGTGAAGGAATAAGCCGCTTCGAGCAGGATTACATGGGACGCGGTCCCAAGCAGATCCACACTCATCTGATCGGCGACCTCTTGGTCATCCGTCTCCAAGGTGTTTTAACTGCGGCCGAACAGCAATTGGTCAAAACTCTCGAAGCCGCCAAGGGGCGGGACTTGCTCAAACAAGTTCGTACTCACCTGATCGAAACCGCGCGGCCGGTCTTGGAAAAGATGGTCGCGGAGATCACCGGCGTCAGCGTGGTGAGCCTGCACCACGACATCAGCACCACGACCGGCGAAGAGGTCGTGCTCTTCACTCTGGCCGCGGCACCCGAGTTCCGCGAGACGAGGAAATAATTAGCGGCTGGCATCGCCGATCGAGCCGTACTGCCGGCAACGCTGACGGCGCGTCAACAGTCGCTGGACAGGTCGAGTAACTCCGGCGTCCGGAGAAGAAGCCGCGATTGCCCCTTCCGTCCGAACATGCCGAGGGAGCAGCGGGGGCAGAGGGAATCCTCGTCTGGTAAGATTTCAGCTTCAACGATGCCGTCGGGCTTGATGTCGTCGGCGGGAGACTGGATCTCAACGAATCGGCAGTGACTTGGAGAACAACATCATGGTCGAAACCCGCTGGTATCACTTCGTCGCTTGCTTTTTCGGCGGCGCCTTCCTGATGAATACCGTTCCGCACCTCATCGCCGGAGTCTCAGGCAGCCCGTTCCAATCGCCGTTCGCAACGCCGCCCGGCGAGGGACTGTCGTCTGCCATGGTGAACGTGCTGTGGGGCATGTTCAATCTACTGATCGCCTACCTGTTGCTCTGCCGCGTGGGGCATTTCGACTTGCGACGGACAATGCACGTGGCCCCTTTCGGCCTCGGCATGTTCCTCATGGCCATGATGCTGGCGAGCACATTCGGCGCTTCCACGGTGGGCTCTGATGACCTTGCGAGCGCTATCGAAAGGTCGCGCCGACCTGGCGAATCGGCCCGTCGGCCAGGCGACTGTTGGCTGGCGGAATCAGTGTCCCGAGTTTCCCGGCTCATTCGACTCGGAATTCGGCGGCTCCAGGAATTGTCCGATCTGCTCGAAGTTGTAGTCCAGTGCAGCCTGCGACCACTTCGCGTAGTAACCGCTCCCTTCCAACTGCTTCTTCGCGTCGCGCAGATAAGCCGCCGCCTGGCACAGCATGATTACGTAGGGAACGCCACGGCGAGGCTGAAATCCATCGATCGCATAGTCATCGTCGGGATGCACGCTGATGGCGACGATTTGCAGGCTGCGGCACTGCCGGCTCAACTCAACTCCGTATGCTCCTGCCTCGGCGACGGTGACGTGCTGGTCAGGGTCGATCACGAGCAACGTGCTGTAATGAGCAGCGACGGCAAACTCTCGCACGACTTGAACTACGTCGGTTGACGGGCCTTCGGGACCGATGGCAAAGAACTCGTACTGAATCTTGTCCGCTTCGCGCTCTCGACGAGAGAAGGGGCAAGCCGGCTTATTGCCAAATGCGCTGTTCGGCGACTCCAACACCTGCTGACAGTAGCGGGCGATATCGTGGATGATCTTGGCCTTGGTCAACTCGTCAAGGATCCTGCGCATTCCGGCTCCTCGTTCTTCGGGCAGTCGTCATGCCCCGCGGCATTTGCAATATGACGCTGGTGATTCTTGAAATGGATTTCCAGCAACATTGCCAGGCGCCGCGCCGGCTCGTGGGTTGACGCGTTTTTTGGGTAGCGCTAGTTAATGCAGATTGCGGATGTCGTGGTTTGGATTCGGCAGATGTTCGATTATCGTGCGTGGTTGTTCTCTCAGATAGAAAAAGACCGCGAGGATGAAAAACACCGACTGAAGGACGAGCAGCACGACGCAAAGCCACTCCAAGTAGCCGAACGATTTTGGCCAGCCGTCCCAGAATGGGAACGACGCACCAACGGATATAGCGATCCACAGAAACGATACGAAGCCGAAGAAGCGTGCCCAGGGCCTCCCTGTGGTTTCGTGCGTGAGCCAGCCTCCGCCATGAACAATCGCTGAGATTGATCTCATGGTTTGCGAACGCCTTGGGTTGCTATTTGCGATCGTCATGAATTGAATCCAATCGCAGTGTCGTATCGATTGCTTCTTAGTCCTTTTCCGGGGGCTCAAAGACGTATAAGGCCATCGATCACCACTTCGCCATTGCCGGTCGTGATCAACTCGACCGTGTGCTGGCCGATTTGGCAAATTCCGGACCAACGGCTCGACCATCACGGTGGGTTCGTCTGCCTTGAAAGCTCAACTCGCCCAGTGCGCCGCGGTGGACGTCGAAGGTGAAAGAGTCCCCCGTGGCAACTCCGTAGTCGACGCGTCTGGCCGTTCTTCTCGACCCGGCCTTGCCGCCAGAATTTCGGGTCGACGCCTATCTGGCCCGAATCGGCCGACGAAGGGCTTCGCCAGATTGCCCGTGCCATCGAGGCCCGTGCGACACTCCCTTCGAGACGATAATCGCCCACGTCGCTGGTCATGGTAATCGTCCACTTTTGCGGCACAGGGCTGGAGCCGAGATCCACCGCGTGCGGGGCACGCCAGAGATGTTTATTGATTCGGCAGGATGGAATTCATCAGAAAGACGAGCGCCTGGTCGCCTGGAATTCCGTCGACAAGCACCTTGACCGTGCCGCCCCCAGGCAGCTTGCGACCGATCAAATCGATCCGATTGCCTGTGAAACTGACTTTCAATCGTGCTCCAGGAACGCTCGTGCGCAGCCGAGCCATCGGCCGTCGTCCAACTGCCGGAAAGGCTGACTTTCTCGGTCGTGGTATTGCTCGGCGGGTTCACGGCAATCCGCCGCTCCCTCGACTCGGGCGTATAGGTTGACTGATCCGATTTGGCGAGGTGGCGGCTGACATTGTCCCAAATACGGATTCGCCCGTGCTGGTTCTGGTGATTGTGGTCGAACAATAGCTCGTCCATATCGAGGCCGGTCCGAGTGAGATAGTCCGCTAATTCGCGGCGATTCTCGACGAACTCGGCCCCATGTTTTGCGCAGATTTCGCGCGCCTTCGCCCATGGAACGCCGGCGCCGTTTTCGATGTCACTGGGCGTCATGGTCCCCGGAGGTTTAAAGTGAACGCTGGGGACAATGATCTCGGCGGTGCTGTGCCGACGGGCTTCCGTCAGCAGGGCATCGAGTCCTTCCAAAGTGCCGGTGGTATAGGTGAAAATCAGGTCCGGTTGTTCGGCCGCCACGAACTGCTTGATCCACGCATGGACAAACTCCCAAGGAGTGCCCGGGCCGCCGTGCTTACGGTAGACGATCGGCGGGGCGTTGGGAAAACGCTGGCGAATGGCCTCGATCAGTTCAAAACCATCACCCTGCCAGGCGGTATAACTCGACCCTAGCGCCCATATCACGAAGGGCTTGCCGGGGATTCCTGCTCGGCGTTCCCACTTCGCGACGGAAAGGGCCAGGTTCCTGCCGTCGCCAGGGCGTGGAGTCACATCATAGGGCGGAAGATGCGACCGCTCGGCTTCGTACGCCGCCGTCGTCTCGGCCGCCGACGCCGTGCGCAAGCGGATGTCATCGACGCAGATGAATTGCCCTGGGGCGCTGTCTTCGCGGGGAGCCAGCAGAAACTGGATCGTCTTGCACTGAGCCGGCATCCAAAAATAAAAGCCTACCTGCTTCCACTCGTCCCTGGTATTGAAGGGAATGCCCGGATAGGTGTTGTTGAAGCTTGGTTCCCGCTCGTCGGAAGTAAAGTTGATGTAGGCCCAGGGTTCATCGGAATTTTTGAGCCAGTAGGAGATAAAATAGGCACGTCCCGACGCGACCGGAATCTCCGGGCTGCGCAGGTCCGCGCCTTTTTTCGCCTGCATGCGAAAGTAGGCCTTGCCCTGCGGGGCATCGTCGGCGGTCACCACTTCGCCGTATCCTCGGCCCCAACCGGGCGGCACTTTGCCCGTTTCAAAATCGCTGCCGTCCAGGGAAATGACTTTACTCCCCTGCGGCACGGAGAAGAGCTTGCTGCTGACGCAGCGCAAACCGGACCGGTCTTGCGCACCGGCGGTCTGCGCGTGAACAGCGTTCGGCTGAAATGGTAGTAGAATTGCAATCGTGCATATCAAAAAAAATGGTTTCATGAAGATCGATCCATCCTGGCGGGAATCCAGGAGTTTCTAAAATGCAAAGGTTCACTTGCACGGGTACGTGCGTTGATGCCCGGACGACGGAACAAACATTGTGTAGGACTTGCCGTCGGCGGCGACCGTCATTTTCAGGTGATCGCCTCGGCAGTCGGCCGCGAGGTTCGCGATGAACTCGTCGCCGGTGTTGACCACGGCGCCGTCTTCTCGCAGGTTTTTGTGCATCTGGTAAATCGTCTCGATCGACGGCGTTTCCTTGAGCGTGGCGAACATCAGTGGCATGCAGCCTTTGGTGGTGCCATTGTTGATCACCGCCACGTGCGGCTCGATCGAGCGGATCAATACGGGGTTGTTGCTGATGTCGAGCCCATGGTGCGAGGCTTGAAAGACGTCGACGATGCCGACACGATTCACAGGGCACACCAAATCGAACTCGCGGTTCCAGGTCAGGTCGCCCGTATCGAGGAAGTCGAAATCGCCAAACGACAGCAGCATGACGACGCTGTTGGCGTTGTCGGAATCGTCGATCGGCCTGGCTTGGTTGGCCTCGCAGCACTTATTGGCCGGCGAGTCCGATGTGGCGGTGAATTTCTGCCGGGCACCAAGGCAGCGGAGCGTGAGTTTCGGCATCTCTTCGCGGAGCGGTCGCAGCCCGATCAAATCGCCAGGCGAGATGACCGACCGCTTGTCGGCCTTGAACTTATAATACTCGGGGTCGGCTTTTTCACGTTGTGCTTCGAAGTCGCCGTTGTCGTGGACTTCGCCGATGGGCAGAGCAGCCGAAAGCTGGGCCGCGCCGCCAAAATGGTCGCGATGATAGTGGGTGGTGATCAGATGATCGATCTTCCGCAAGCCGGCCTCTTTGACGGCAACCTGGACGATGCGGTTTGCGTCGCGGAGCCCCGGATTGCCCGAGTCGATCAGCACCGACTCGCCCGCAGGCGTGACAATCAGCGTCGCCGCTCCTCCTTCCACGTCGATCCAATAAAAGTCAAGCGTGTGGAGCGGCCCGGTGGCTCCGTCGGCTTGAAACGTCGCAACGAGGACGATCCCCAACGAGAACAACCATCTGGCAACGACAGACTGCATAGCAACTCCCGACTGAAAGAAGCGACGGAACTGCCCGCGTGGACGATTGCAACCTAAAACCCCGCCCGGTCTTCGTCAATGAAATTGCTGAAAACGGGCCTGCCGCGAGCGGGTCGGAATTCGTTCGTGCCGAGACGGAACTCAAAGCCTGACCTTACGGGCCGGGCTATCTACCGCAGAACGCATGCGCACGGCGGCCTTGGGCATGGCACCCAAGTGCGAAAATAATCGCGTGACAGACTGCTACGGCGTGGCGACTTCGTGAATAGCCGCTTCCGGAATCACAGCCATGTGGTCCGGCTCGAGCTCAAGCGGCTCTAGGGCGGCTTCCTGGGCAGCGGCGACTTCCCGGGCAGCTATGTCGCCGGGCTCGGCTCCAAGCTGGTGCGTGCCAAGTCGCGGAAACAACGGAGCCAGGACATATTGCTTGAAGAAGAACGAGAGCAGATTGCGCTCGTTGAGTCGCGGTTCGATCGTTTCTGCAATTCGAGCGTGGGCGGCCGGCAACACGCTCCAGTGCATATTGGGGTTGTCGTGGTGCGCCGTGTGATACCCGTTGTTGAAGAACAGATAGTTGAAGATCTTGCCGGTGAAGTTGCGCGAGTGGTCCTGGGTTGAATAAGCGTCGGCGTGGACGTGCTGGATATAGTTGAAGAACATGATCATCGACAGCGAGCACACGGAAGGGATCACGACCGCGCCGAGCCACAACAGCAGGCCCATTCGCCAGCGTGGGGAGATCGCCAGCGCCAACGCTAACGTACCGAAGACGAATCCGAGCCAAACCGCGTACTGGAACATGATCCGGCGATAGAGCCGTCGATTGTGCTCTCGGGCATAGTCGATGTAGCGCTGGATGGGCCCCGATTGAAAATAGCTCGATACGAAGAAGTACGTCAGGGCGATGAACAGGTTGTGTCCGTTCGTATAGCGCCAGGTAATGGTCGCATCGCCGGGGCGATTCACGAAGCGGTGATGGTTCATGTTGTGCGTCGGTATCCACATCAAGGTGGGATACCCGTAGAAGACCGTCAGAATGTGCCCGAAGGCGTGGTTCGCCTTGCTGCGCGCGAAGGTGGGGCAGTGGTTATGATTGTGCGCGATGACGCCGCAGGCAATTCCCAGATAGCAACTGAACGGCAGCACGAAGAGCACCGTCTGCGGCAGGGCATACTGCAGCACGACTACGGCAACTGCCAAGGCTACCCATAATACCGAACGATAATCGGCGGGGTTTCTGAGATGCATCCCGAGAATTCCTCTATGCTTCCATGCTGCGTGGCGTCTGAGGCGAACGAGCGGCCAACGATCATGGGACCCGGTCGAACTGCTTGCCCAGCCCACCGTGAGCCAGGAAAGGCCGCCACGAACCGTATGAACAGGCTCGCGGCTGCAATTAGCCAATCAACTTGCAAGACCAAGCCCCTGAGCTGCTGGCCAGCCATCCGAATGCCGGCAGGAAGCACAGGTCGGGATGGTTTCACATCCACTACCCATAGATTCTCGCGAAGCGGAGACCGTTGGCAATGCCAGATTGGGCCAATCGCATACGACAAGCGGAAACTTCGCTTGCAGATCCGATTCACTAGGGGGGCACGAATGCCGCTAGGCGCACGGAATTGCGGACCATTCCGATTCAACGCGGGGGGGCCCAACGCGCGTGTTCGTTCAATGTCAAGCTTTCGTCCAACTGACGCTCTTGACGCTCTGTTCGATGTTCAGCCGGCTCATGATGTCGTGCATGGCCCGATCCTGTCGATCGAGCGAGAAGATGTCTGCCACGACAAACGCCTGCCCCGGCCCTTCTCCTTCGTGCGTAGAAATGCCCTGGACCGACATGCGAGGATGGCTGCCGACGTGACGCATCACAATGCTTCGGACCAGCGTCTCGTCCGCCTCATCGCAGGCGATTCGAAGCCGGTAGATCGTTTCCACATCGGGTGCGTGCTTTAACTTCATGTCGATCCAGCGCCCGATGGGCCTCAGTCCGAGGTGAATCCCCAGCACCGTGCTGGTGCCGATCAAGGCGTGCAATGGGAATCCGGCCCCGGCCAGGCTGCCAACCGCGGCCGTACACCACAGCGTAGCGGCCGTATTCATGCCCTTGACGGTAAAGCCCTCCCGCAGAATGACTCCTCCGCCGAGAAACCCGATGCCGCTGACGATGTACGAAGCAATGCGTGTCGGGTCGGCATTGCCGTTGGTGTCCATCAGTCGCGTGATCGAAATGAACAAGGCCGCTCCCACGCAAACCAGTGCATTGGTCCGCAGACCCGCCGGATGTTGTCGATATTGACGCTCGATCCCGATGCATACCCCCAGAATGAGAGCTGCGCCAACGTTGATTGCGAATCGAAGCTCTTCCACAGGGAACACCATTTTGACGGTTTGATTTGAGAGCGGGCAATGCGCGTGCGCAGGCATGCGGTTGGGAGCATCCTGGCATCGATCCTGGCGATTTGGCCGCTGATTATAACCTCGCGTTTGTCCGATAAGTATAATTTCGGCGTATACCACCCCGACATCTACCGCTCGAATCATGCCCAAATCCCCAACGTTGCGTGGAGTCCGCGCGGTAGCGCTTGCCGAGGCGGCCAAGGGCGGATTGGTCCTGATCGCCAGTTTCGGCCTGTTGTCGCTCGTCCATCACGACGTGCGGGCGTTGGCCGAGCACCTGGTGGGATGGCTGCACCTCAATCCGGCCAAGAAGTATCCCGCCCTGTTCCTCGAAGCGGCCTCGAAACTTACCGATGCGCGTTTGCTGGCATTGGCGGCCCTGGCGCTGAGCTATGCGGTCATGCGCGAGATTGAAGCCTACGCCCTGTGGCACGAGCGCCGCTGGGCCGAATGGTTCGCGCTCATTTCCGGCGCCGTCTATTTGCCGATCGAAATCTACGAACTGACTCGCGGCCTCACCTGGATGAAGGCGTTGGCTTTGGCGATCAATGTGCTCATCGTTGCCTACATGGGCTATGCCGTGTGGCAATACTCGCCGCCGGACAAGGCCTCAGCGCCCCGTGCTTGAGTCCTAATTCTCCACCGCGTCGCTCATCGGTCCCGTCTCCACGGTTGTCACCGCCCGGGCAGCCGTTTCGTTGACCGTGAGTTGAAACACGTCGGGGCGAGCGTAATGCCCGACGACGTCGAGATCGAATTTGCCGCGAACAATTTCGTCCAGATCGAGCTCGGCTGTCAGGATGCATTCGGTATCGAACGTCGGACCGGCCAGCACCTGGCCCAACGGGCCGATGATGCAACTGCCGCCGCGAATCAGCGCCGCGCGCTGGTTCCGGGCGTCGATTCCAGCGGGTAGTCCGTCGGCAGGTGTGCCCGCTCCAGATACTGGCACGCCGATAAGACGAAGCAACGTCCTTCGAGCGCGATGTGCCGCATCGTGGGGAGCCAGGTTTCGCGGTCGTCGACGGTCGGTGCGCAGTAGAGTTGCACCCCCTTGCCGTACATGGCCATCCGCAACAGCGGCATGTAGTTTTCCCAGCAGATCACCGCGCCGATTCGGCCCAACGGCGTGTCCACCACCGTCAACGAGGAGCCGTCGCCGCAGCCCCAGATCAGCCGCTCCATCGCCGTCGGCATCAACTTGCGGTGCTTGCCCAGCAACTGGCCTTCGAGGGCCCACGAAGAGCACGGTGCAGTACAATGTTCCGCCGTCCCGCTCAATGACGCCCACGACCAGGTACATGCCCGCGGCTTTTGCTGCCTTGCCGATTGCCTCGGTGGCCGCGCCGGGCACGCCGATCGCCCCTTCGAAATAGCGGCGAAAATGCTCGCGGCCCTCGGGCGTGCGCAGGCCGACGCGGGCCCCGAAGTCGAGCCCTTTGGGATAGCCCCCGACAAAGGCCTCGGGGAATACCGCCACCTGTGATCCAAGCCGGGCGGCATCGGCCGCCAGTTCGCCGAGTTTTTCCAGCGTCTTGGCCGAATCAAACAAGATCGGGGCAGCCTGGATCACGGCGGCACGGGTTGAATTCATGGCTGCTTCCCGCAATGTTCAGGAGATGCTCGCCAGCCTAGCACAGGCCGATGAAGGCGGCGAGGGAGTCCACTGGCATTGCAGGGCCGATCAGTGTTTCAAGTTAGAAAACACGAGCCCGACTCGCAAGCGAGGGGGTGATATCTGCAACTCCGGCAGAATCCCTCGCTTGCGCGTCGGGCTAGTGTTCGCAAGCCGCGGCCGATGCCCTCCCAGCTTAAAAAACTCGGATCGGCCCTGGCCGGCAATGGATATTGGCTGCGGCCAATAGGTGACTGACTTCCAACTCTCGGGTATGCTCAAAGTTGATTTGCGCTCCGGCAACAGCCGCCGCCGGAGTTTGGGGGAAGAGCCTGCACATTGCCGTAAAGGGACGCTATGGCGACCGTCTTGGTTGTGGACGACTCGGCCGTTGACCGACGCTTGATCGGCGGTCTGTTGACAAAGGACGCCGATCTGAGCGTAAGGTTCGCGGAAGACGGCAAACAAGCGCTGGCGATCATCGCCGACACGCCCCTGGATTTGGTGATCACCGATCTGCACATGCCGGAGATGAACGGCTTGGAGCTGTTGACCACGGTGGTGAATCGTTATCCGCTGGTGCCCGTCATCTTGGTCACGTCCCGGGGAAGCGAAGAGATTGCCGTTCAGGCCCTGGAGCAAGGGGCGGCCAGCTACGTGCCGAAGCGGATGATCGCCAAGTACCTGCGCGATACGGTCTACCGGGTATTGGACGTATCGGACCAGCGCCGCAGCCGTGCTCAGCTCTTGGAAGGCATGTGCCGCTTCGACTGCTCGTTCGTTTTGCACAATAACGTCCGGCTCGTCTCTCCGCTGGTCGTGTACTTGCAAGACAACCTGATGCACATGGGCTTGTGCAACGAAACGGATCGAATCCGAATCGGCGTGGCGCTGCAAGAGGCCTTGATCAACGCCTTGTATCACGGCAACCTCGAAGTCCACTCGGACCTGCAAGAAGACGATGCGGCCAGGTACTACGAGTTGATTGACCAGCGGCAACGGCTGGAGCCGTACCAGAGTCGAAGTATTTACGTCGAAGCCCAGTTGTCGCGCCACGAAGCAGTATTCATCATTCGCGACGAAGGCCCTGGGTTCGATGCCTCGAAGGTGCCCGACCCTACCGAGCCCGACAATCTCGATAAGCCCAACGGCCGCGGTCTGTTGCTGATGCGGAAGTTCATGACCGAGGTGCGGTTCAACGCCACGGGCAACCAGGTCACTTTGATCAAGCGCATGTCGGCCGGTTGAGCGAACGGGTATTCGCGGCTCGTTGATCGAAGGTGGCTGGTGCGCCGCTGATCACGTTTGCATTCTCGTTTTTGGGTAATGTCGATCGACCAGATTACTAATGGCAGAAAACGGGCTGATCTTGCTCGCAGGCAAATTGGTCAGAAGCAATTGCCGCAATACGATGGTGAGTTGGTCGGGCAACAGCGGATTGATATTCCTCGGGCAGAACTCGAATTATACCTGGCGAACGTTTACCTATGCCGACGACCGGCAACCCGAAGCCCAAACGCCGTTTGCTGCAATTCAACTTGCGCGGCATGTTGCTGCTTTTGGTGGTGATCGCAGCGTCACTAAGCTGGACAATGCACAAGGCCCGGCAGCAGCGAAACGCTGTGGCCGAATTAAGGACGTATGGCTATTGGGTTAATTATCGCCGTGCGGATAGCGGGTCGGCAACCTTTCTAGAATGGCTGAGAAGGCTGTTAGGCGAGAAAGAGTTTCGAGACGTGATCGGGGCCGGAAGCAGCCACCCGCTGTGCAATGACAATGGCCTCGCGCAGATTTCAGAACTGCCTCGGATCCGAACTCTAAGTCTCGGTAACTCGCAAGTTACTGACGCCGGACTGGCGTATCTCGAAGGTCTGACCCAGCTTAACGACCTGTATCTCGACCGAACGCAGATTACCGACGCCGGGTTGCCACGCCTCCAAAACTTCACTCAACTTCGGCACCTGAATCTTGGCGGAACGCACGTCACGGACTCTGCACTCGCGCATCTCGAAGGGTTCGGCCAACTCACAGGTCTGAACCTAAGCGGAACGCAAATCACCGACGCCGGGTTGGTGCATCTTCGGAGATTGAACCAGCTTCAGACCCTGGCCCTGATGGATACAAAAGTTACCGACGCGGGGCTGGTGCATCTTCAGGGATTGAATCACCTTCAATACCTTGATCTCCGCTTAACAATGTCGTTGCCGTTCGAAGCCGGAAGAAAGGAGCTCATGAAGGCGTTGCCAAACTTAAAAGTGCGTGACGACTGACCCCCCATTACCAATGATTTCTATGAACTGCAACAAATCCCCAACTGCAAACGCCGCCGCACCATCTTGGTTGACATAGGGGTGTTGGAGTCGTACCGCGGATCGGATGGCGCTATTCCAAACAGTGCGTGCCGTGAGTCACGGCGGCCCCGGCTCGTAGAGCCGCCGCGACCAGAACGGCCTCGACCAACTCCGCTTCCGTGCAACCGGCAGCCTTGGCCCGTTTGGTATGAATCTCAATGCAGTAGGGGCACTGGGTGGTCATGGCGACCCCCAGCGCGATCAGCTCCTTGGTTTTGTTCGGCAGCGCCGTCGGCCATTGCCGCCTGGTCGAAGGCCACGAACGCCTTCCAGGCCTCGGGAGCCAGGTCGCCGAACTTCTTCAGCTTCTTGAGATTGTTCATGTCGTACATGGCGTGCGTCTCCGCGGAGGATAGAGTTGAGATTTTCCGTAGCCCAGCATAAACAACATTATGCCAGTCCTAGCAGAGGATGGTCATGGCTGGTACCTCGACTTCGAACCGAGGCAGTACAGCCATTCCTGCCGATCGTTGCCGCTGCCATAGGCCACGCGCATGTAAATGCGACTGCCGCAGAACACCGGCGTCGCGTAAACCTCTTCGCCCAATTGGTTCTGCGCCGATCGGTTCGTAGGCTTTGGGGTTGGCCTTGAAGATGTAGGTCTTTCCGCTTTGATCGGTCGCAAAGATCTTGTCGCCGACCAGCACAGGCGACGTGTTGAAGGTGCCGCCTAGCCTGGCCTTCCACAGCTCTTCGCCCGTGTCCGATTTCCAGCAGAAGGCAATGCCCGCGTCGGTGACCGTGTACAAATGGCCGTGGTCGACCAGCATCGACGGGACATAGGTCCGCGTTTCGTTTTGCCAATCGACGTTGCCCGAACCATCGGCTCGCACCGCAACCGTCAGCTTTTTGGGGTATCCGCCGCTGGCGAACACGCGCTGGCCGTCGGTGACGATCGTTCCCACGCATTCGGTGGTCGAACCTTCGATCTCCCACAGCCGCTTGCCGCTGAGCGGGTCGAAGCTGGAGATGTGGTCGCAACCCGAGAGCAATGCCTGGTCGCGGCCGGCGACGGTCAAGACGATCGGCGACGTGTAGTTCGGTTGCTCGGGCCGTTCTTGTTTCCACACGATTTTGCCCGTGCGCTGATCGAGCGCCGCCACGACGCCGCCCGCCTTGTTGTCGGCCGAGACAATCACCAGCGACTGATAAATGGCCGGAGAAGAACCAAACCCCTGATGGGTCGTGAAGTCGGAAATCTTCGTCTGCCAGATCTGTCGACCGTCGAAATCCAGGGCCGTCGTATAGATGGCTCCATCGTGCAGAAAGTTGGCAAAGATTCGCTCGCCGTCCGAGGCCACGGTGGCCGAAGCCTGCGAACTCTTCTGGTGCCCGCGACGATCGAATCCGCCTGAATGAACGTCGAGCGTCCACAGCGACTGGCCGGTCTGGCGGTCGAAACACAACAGCGATTGCGTTTCGCGCTGTTCGTCGGCCGTAGCCAGGAAAATACGATTGCCGACGATCGTTGGCGACGCGTGCCCGCGGCCGGGCACCTTGGTTTTCCACAGAACGTTCTCGGTCTCGCTCCATTTGAGCGGCGGCTGCTGATCGGCCTGGGCAATGCCGTCGCGCGTGGGGCCTCGCCACCAGGGCCAATCCGTCGCCGACAGTCGACCGGCTTTGCTCGTCGATTCTGCTGCCGAAGAGTTCGTCAGCCGTGCCACGAACGCGCATGCAGTCAGCAGCAGGAGGGACGCCGTAAGTCGCTTCATAGTATAGTTCATAACAACCGATTCTATCCGCCGCTTTGGCGCTTGCAAACCAGGCAAGGTTCGGTACGGCGCGTCAAAGCATCGCGGAGAAAAGCCGTGGCGAACTGGACGCCCAGGGGGGAATTGCGGTTAGAATGGCGGCTGAACCGAGGAAAACGTTTCCCGCCGCGAACTCGAATGGAATCACCACAATCCCACGATCAGGCCCTGCGCGGCGTCTGCCGAGAGCGCTGCTACGGTTGCTTTCGGCCTCAGCACAGTTGCTACTGCGCCGCAATTCCGATCATCGACAATAAAACGGAAGTGCTGATCTTGCAGCACGTGCGCGAGCGTTTTCATCCGTTCAATACGGCCCGCATCGTTCACAAAGCTCTGCGGAATTCGCGCCTGCTGGTCGATCATACCCCGGGCTTTGCTGCGGGCCTTTCCTTTAAACCGCGTGCGGGCCTGTTATATCCGGGCCCCGAGGCTACGTTGATTTCGGATTTGCCTCGCGAAGAGCGGCCCGAACAACTGGTGATCCTCGACGGCACCTGGCACCATGCCAAGACCATGGTCCGCGACGTGGCGGCGCTACGCGCTCTGCCGCGATACCGGCTTGCGCCGGCAGCCCCCAGCCGCTTCCGCATTCGTCGCGAGCCGAGCGCCACGGCTCTGTCGACGGTCGAAGCCACGGTCGCGGCGCTCGGTGTCTTGGAACCAGAAACCACGGGCCTCGATCAACTCATGGCCGCTTTTCTCTTGATGGTCGAACATCAGTTTGCGCATCCCAAGTCGTCGCACGGCTGGCGCCGCAACAAACGACGGATGCGACATTGTGGGAATATTCCGGCAGCAATCCTCGCCGACCTGAGCAGCGTCGTCGTGGCGTACGGAGAACCCGCGCCCAGCGAACGTGGGTGCGAGCGAGTTTCGCAGTTGCCCGTATATTGGGCCGCCGAGCGGCTCGGCACGGGCGAGCGATTTGCCTGCGTGATTCAGCCCGAGTTTCCCGTGCGTGAAGAGTTCCTGGGTCATTTGGAACTGACGCAGGAAGATTTTGCCGCGGCCTTGTCGTTCGAAGACGCATGTGCTTCGTGGGCCGCATTTCGTCGACCTGGCGACACATTGGCCGTCTACAACCAAGGCACGGCTCGTCTGCTGTCATGCATCAGCGCACGGCCCACTCCGTGCCTGGTGCTGAAGAGCGCCGGCCTGCAACCGCGTCGACAAATCGGCACGCTCGACGATCTGCTGATCGCCGAAGGCGTGGTCGCCGCCCCGGCGCAGGTTCCCGGCCGCGCTGGCAAGCGGCTGGCGAATGTTGCGGCGCTGGTCCGGCACTTCAACGCGTCAGGCGGCAGAGCGCCTGTGGATCACGCAGCCAGCATCGCGTAGTTGCAAGCAGTCCCCCTCCCTCAGAACTTACTGAGCCGCTTGGGTCATGAGGGGGGCAGGGCATCGGAGCGAATTATTGTGCTGTCGTACGGGTCAAGACCTAATCCGATTTTCTAACAGAATTAAAACCAGAAAGCTTTTGGTTTTTTGGCCCCGCTGGCCGCTCCGTTCCGCTAAGGTGCTCTCAGTGTTGAATCTTTTTTTCCCACTGGAGCATGCCATGAAGCGTTTGATTGTACTCGCAATTGTGATGAGCTTTTTCGCAGTGTTCGAATCTTCGGCCGATGCACGCGGTCGGCGTCGTTGCGGCCGGTCGGGTTGCTCGCGAGCGACTTGCGGACCCGTCGGTTGTTCCGCCGCCGGCTGCCATTAACTCAAACTGCCATTGAGCAGACGAGTTGAGCCCACGCCCGCCTTTTAGCCAATGCGGCTTGAAGACCTTTCTTCAAGCCGCATTTTTGTTGCGCGTGCCGGATTTGAGCGGCTGAATGTCATAGAAGCCTGTCGGCCTTATCGCAATTGTTCGAGGCCCACATTACGCGCGGCGGACCGACTGATTCTCCCGCGATCTCAGCCGCTTCAACGGCGCTGCCAAAGCAATTTGGCCTCCTGATCGTTGCAATCGTCATTGTGTGACGCCTGGACAATTCGTGAGCTAGTCTTTTTTCAGCATCTCGCTTTGGCTGCAATTCGCTCACAATTTGTCATTGGTGTTTGGAATGTTCAGCGCGCTAGTCGTCTCGAAAATCGTAGAAACGCCCCGTTGGATTACGGAACAGGTCTCGTTCAAATCGGAACGCCACGCCCAACTCTTCCTGGACGGCACCGTTTTGGATGATCTGCCGGAAGGGGTTGTCCTGGCAACGATCCCGGTATTTCCGCCGAACGGACAGGCGCTCGATCCGTTGGCCGCTGATTCCACCGCGTCTTTTACCAGCCCATCCGAGGCTGATGCCGTGACGCTGGCCAGAACAGTCCGCGACACTCCGCCGGACCATTTGAAACGACAACTGGCGGGACGCTCGACTCCCATCTATGTCGTCGATCCGCACACTCAAAACGTCAGAGCCGTAAGTCCGCTTTAGTTCCGACTACGGAGTGGACCGCCCTATCGAGCCCAATAGAAAAGCCGCCTTAGTCCCGCTTGGGAGCGTGCTTTTCATGGTTGATGCACCACGATGGCTCGAAGTGGAAGTTCGCCGTCGCGATTGGGGATGATTTCCAGCGTGTGCCGACCGTTGCTTAACCCCGATGCCAGCGTGTAGCGGTCTTCGCTGCTGGGGTTCGCCGGCAGAACAGGCTTCCAGACGTCGAGATAGTTGCCGCGGATGGAGACGGTGCAGGTCGTGCCGTCCGGATACGGTTGGCCCTTGCGAGCCGACTTCATCAGCGGCGCGATCATGAACCATTTTGGGTCAATCATCAGCCGTCCGGATCGGGAGACGAAGCCCTCTTGGGCCGTGCCCGCTCCATCAGGACCGGTGACCGATCCAGCGACCTCGTATTCGAAGCTGGCGCCGCCGTCACGGATGTTCTTGAACGTGATCTTCCAGTCTTCCAGCACAGGGTTCTTGCCAACCTCAACGCGACGGATCATGGGCCAGAAGAAATCCGGCGGGCGTGTGCCTGTCGTGGAGTAGTAAAGCTCGCGCAAGGCCGACGGCGTCTTGCCATCGATCAGGATTCTCGCCGTGCCGAGCTTCGCCCCCGGTGTGGGGTTCGAGAGAATGTCCACGCGGTTCCCTTCAAAGGAAAGCTTCAGCGGCTGCGCCAGCAGCACGCCACCGGCGGGATATTCGGCTCGCGGGGCGATGAATCGCTTTCCGTCGGGCGTGAAGACTTTGACCCGTTCGCGCCAATCCGGTTTCGCGTCAGGCCGATACTGGAAATGTGGCATCGTCAATTTCGCCCAAAGCAGTTCACCGTTCGGACCGAGATGCACCGTGTCCTTGAGAAACTCGCCGGGATTGGACTTGGAGAACTCCAGGTAGCGTTTCCAGTCGGTGCGGATGTCCACGAGTTCAAAGCCGTGCTTATCCGCCAGTTCTTGGATGAACTTGCTTTCTCGATCCTGCTTGCCTGCCCAGGCTTTGGGCTTCGCCATGTGGTGCGTGAACGGCATCACCTCGGCCGTCGTGAGGTGGCGCAGGTTCGCGAATATCTCCTCCAACTCGCTGCGGTCATCGGTTCCGTAGTCGTGAAAGCAAATCAGGTCGGCGTTGGCCGGATAGGCGTCCGCATACATCGTGTCTTTGAGCCAGTTGGACTGAAAACCTCCAATCGATGGGTTCGTCGCGACGATGTCCGCGTCCGGGAATCGCTCACGCAAGTCGGCGACAATTGCCTTCCACCAGTTCTGCGCGATGATGGACTGGCCATAGAACAGAATCTTCACCCGGTTGCGTTGTTGCGGGGTGCTGGTCGCCAGCAGCCGCATCGTTCGCTGGATGCGACTGCCATAAGGGAACTCCGGTTCGGCCAATTTGAACCCGTCGAGGCCCAGCTCACTTGCGTGGGTTGCGGGATCGCGGAGCGTCCATGTGCTGGGCTCTTCGTATTTCACCGGCTTGCCATCCGCACGAACCAACACGAAGTCGTCCCACCAGACTGAGAATCTCCTTTGCGGCTCAGCGCCGAAACCTCCAGGTGGAGCTGTGCCCAGCCCGCGTCTTTCGGGGTCTTGAACGTTAGCGACCCCGGCTGCCAGTCCTTCGCGTCCTTGGTCTGTTCGTGGCTCTTCATCGCAAGAAAGCGGCTGCCGTCGGGCGGTGGGCCAAGGGGGCCTGGGCTCTGCACGAACACGACGGTGGTCATCCTGGTTTTGGCGGAGAGCCCCCGAGCCTTGAAAAACCAGGTGAGTTTGTATTCCGTATCCGGCTGCACGAGCATCTGGTTCGCCGGAGTCGTGACGATTCCGCTGGCCGTGTCCGACTTGCCACCCTGCTGCAAGCCTTTTCCCTCAATCTGCAGCGAACCTTGGCCCTGGCCGTGCGAAAGATTGTCCCACACGAAACGCAAGTACAAGTTCTCCGTGCCCGTATCCGTATTGGGCACCAGGCGATGAATTGCTCGTCCCGGTTCCCAGCCGGCGAGCGAGCCATTGTCCTGCTTTTCAAAATCACCGTTGGGAACGGATGCAGAACTGCTCGCGGGCATTGCCGGCCACGTTAGCAGCAAAGCGATGAAAAGGTTACTAACGTGCTTCATGTTGTCTCTTGATTTTTCATTGTTCGAACGTCGACCTGCCCGCGGTATTGATACTGAGTTCGATCCAGTGTTTTCCATCGTATTCGATGATGCGGGCTCGTGGAATCCAAGGCATTCGCCCGATGGCAAGCCAACCGCGGTTGTTCGAGACGGAGATTGAGTCGCGACCAATCTCGCGACGAAAGAAAAGCGAGCGTGCTCGCCGTGGGTTAAATCGAGGTTCAAAACCGACAGCGCGGCGGCTGGGAGCGCGGAGCGGTAAGTGCCGGCGCCACAAAAAGAAAACACCCGCTGACAGCAATTGTCAGTGGGTGTCTTGAAGAGCGGGCGAACGGACTCGAACCGTCGACATCCAGCTTGGGAAGCTCAGCGCTCTACCAACTGAGCTACGCCCGCAATTGCGACTGCCCATCGCCTACGTCCAGTAACTGCTAGTTTAACCGCCGCTTTCGCGGTTTGCAAATTGGCCGGCTGCACGATTCTCCCAAGACCATGGCACGACGGTGTTCCCCCCACGCGTGAAGGCTGAATTCGTCCGGTAGGAAACCAGTCAACTCTTGGCAGCCGACTGAAACTGCTTGGCCGCCTCGTCGGCTTGGGCAGACGCCTCGGCGGCCGCCTTTTGGGCTGCATCGCAGTCGGCCGCCAAGGCTTCGATTCGTGGCATCAAGTCGGCTAGCCTGGTGATCGACTTGTCGAGCACCAGGGCCACGATCTCCTGGTTTCGTTCGCAGGCGTCGGCCGTCAACCGGTAGACTTGCGACTTATCCGCCAGGAAGGGCTTGAGCCTGTCGGCCACGTTATGCTGAATGGCGTCATCGACCTCTTGGGCCGCCGTGCGCAACCCAAGCAATGAGATCGCGTTCGGAGTACAATGTCGACGACCTTGCCGATTACCGGCAATCTTCAGCGCATCAGGCTACATTTTCTTTTGCGAGGATATCACCGCATGACGCGGCACGACGGCAGGCGAATCGACGAACTGCGGCCCATCAAGATCAAACGGCGATACACCCGCGCGGCGCCCGGCAGCGTGCTGCTACAGGCCGGCCGTACGACCGTGCTGTGTACGGCCAGCGTCGAGGAACAAGTGCCGCCTTGGATGAAGGGGCAAGGACGCGGCTGGGTCACGGCCGAATACAGCATGCTCCCCGGCAGCACCAGCCCACGCAAATCACGCGACCGCGGCGGCAAGATCGATGGTCGGACGACGGAAATTCAACGGCTCATCGGCCGCAGCCTGCGGGCCGTGATCGACCTCGAAGCGCTCGGCGAGCGTTCGATTACCGTCGATTGCGACGTGCTCGAAGCCGACGGCGGCACGCGCACGGCCAGCATTACCGGCGCATTGATCGCGCTGGTCGACGCCCTGCACAGCCTCAAGGGTCGGCTCGATCCGGCGCGCTGTCCGTTACGCGACAGCGTGGCGGCCGTGAGCGTGGGCATTGTCGAAGGCCGGCCGGTGCTCGACCTCGATTACCACGAAGACGTAGCCGCCGCCGTCGATATGAACGTGGTGCTAACCGGCGGCGGGCGGTTCGTCGAAGTGCAAGGAACCGGCGAAGAGGCCACCTTTGACGAGCAGGAGCTGGCGGCCATGCTCAAGCTGGCTCGTAGCGGCATCAAACACCTGGTCGAAGTTCAGCGCGAGGCCCTAGGCAAGAACTGGCCGTTCTGATCGCCGAATTGCCTGGCTTCGTTCTTCCGCCAATCAACGGTCATCAGTCCTGGCGCCGCGCCACAGAAAACCACGGCGGCTTGCTGGAAGCGTTGGGCAGGTAAATCTGGGTCCGGTCGGCCGGGGGTTCATTCGTAGCCGGTTGCTCTGTGGACTCGTCGGCAGTGGACATCGTCAATCGGCCGCGCTGCAGGTAGCTGTTCAAATCTTCGAGAATCACGCGGACGTCCTGGTAGCGGTCTTCCGGTCGCAAGGCCACCATGCGGTCGACGATCACCGCCAGCGGCCGAGGGACTTGCGGTGCCACGTCGAGCAGCGCCGGCACGTCGTGTTGCGTGATCCGGATCAGCGTGGCCGTCGTGGTTCGTTCTTCAAATGCAGGGCGGCCGGCCAGCATGTGGAAAAAGCTGGCGCCCAGCGAATAGATGTCGGAGCGCTCGTCGACGGCGTCCGCCAACGCCTGTTCAGGAGAGATGTATTGCGGCGTGCCCATCACGGCGCCGTGCATGGTCAGTTCTTTCTCGGCCTGCTGGGCGTCTTTCAACAGGCCGAAATCGCTGATCTTCACGTTCCAGTCCGCCGTGAGCAGCAGATTGTGCGGCTTGATATCGCGATGCAAGATGCCGCGATGGTGGGCGTATTGCAAGCCTTGCAGCGACTGGCTCAACCAGCGAGTTGCGAGCCCGGTCGCGGGCGGCCCTCGCCGGTTCACCCAACTCGCCAGGTCGCCGTTGGGCAAGTATTCCATGGCCAACCAACGCAGCATGGTGCCGTTGGCCGCCGCAGCCGTGCCGGAAGCCAGAACTTGCACGATGTGAGGAGAAGTAAACGAACCGAGGACCGTGGCTTCTTTTTGAAAGCGAGCCAGCACCGAGTCACCGGCGGTGACTGCCGACGAGGCCACGATCTTGACCGCCGCCTTGCGACCCAAGCTGGCTTGCGTCGCCAGGTAGACTTCACTCATGCCACCGGTGGCCAGCTTGTGTTCCAAACGGAAATCGCCCAGCGTCAAACCTTCTTTCACTACCCACGGAGCGGCTGGCGGATGAGGAGTGCGAAATCGGCCTCCCAGGGTCGAGCCGCTGTCGGCCGCAGCCGTCTGAGCGCTTCGCAAATCGCCCTCGGCCAGGTGCTCGAAGGCTAGCGTCAAACGGTCGCGCAGGTCCTAGGCCATTTCGGCAACGGACCATCCCTTGCGCGCCGAAATGACCCTGATCACGTCGACGAAACAAGCCGAACCGACGGGGTCGTCCTCTTCGTCCGAGCGATACGTCGCCAGGCGGAGGTCCAACGTGTCGAGCCCGTCGCTGGCCAGAGCCGTGGTGATGGCGGCCAGCACGCCGGTCCGATCGAAACCGACCACGCAGATTTCGTAACTCTGACCGCCGAGAGATCGGACATCGACATCGACCGGCTGTTCGGGCGTGAGGCGGCCCAGCAGCCGCACGTGGCGGGCGATTTCGGCCGGCGCGTTCCCCTCAAGATAACTCTCCGGCATACGGCGGATGTGCGTCTCGACGAGCGAGGCAGGCACCCCGGGACATTGCCGGACCAACGAATCCACTAGATTCGACCATCGCAATGAACCCTAATGCCCAATGGCTCTGTACCAAGCGACCCCGTTGACGGCAGGGTTCGCAACTTTAGCGGGGCGTGCGATGGGTGTGTGTGCGTGGGCTCGTGTCCCGAGCCATCAAAGGCTGGTATCGTCCGGCTGGACGATTAGGGTCGCTCGCGACAGATGAAAAACTCGCTGGCGGCGTGTTCTGTCGACGTTCGACCCAAGACTTATCATGCACTATCCGGCCGCGTCGCTCAAGCATCCAGTCAGTTTTCCGGCGCTATGTCAGGTGCCTGAATCTGCCGAACGGCACAGTTGTATAAGCTGGGCAAATAGATCGCTGATTTGCCCGGTTTACGCGGCCCGCTCTGGTTCTCCGGCACCGTCGAAAGCAAATTATTATTTTTCGCAGATCCGGGCCGAAGCTCCGCGCTCAAGCTTAACATTCCAGTTCAACTTTGGCGGCGGCCAGTTCGGCCGCGTTAGCCCTCTTCCCGCAGCGATTGGGCCATCAATGCCGCGATGGCCTGCGAATTCTCGTCATGCCGCAGGCTCAGGGCGTCGGTGACTTTCTCCCGTCGCTCGCGAGGATGGTTCTGATTGAGCTTCCACTTCCCTTCCAGGCGGCTGATCTCGATCCGGAAGGCGACGACGGAGCGGGCCAGCTTGTCGATGAATGCATCACCCTGCGAAACCGACCACGGACGCGGCATCGACTTCTCGTAGAAGGCCACAAAATCCTGGACGATTTCGACCGTGGCTGCGTGGTCTTCGACGATCTGCAATGAGCCATAGGCGTGGACGGCTGCGTAGTTCCAGGTCGGCACCACGTTTTCAGTTTCGTACCACGAAGGCGAAATATAGGCGTGTGGCCCGGAGAAGATCGCCAGCACGTTGCGATCCGTGGTTTGCCAGTGCGGGTTGACTCGGGCCACGTGGCCGATCAGCGTGCCGTGGGGGCCTGACTGGCGATCGAGCAGGAACGGCAAGTGCGTGGCGAAGGGCTCGCCCCCCAGTTGCGAAACGAGCAGCCCGAAGCTGTTCTGCTCCATGAACTCGAACAACGTGTCTGGATCGGTTTGTGAGAAATGGGGCGGAACGTACATCGTTCTCGTCTCTTGCGATTGTGACAACGCCCCCAGCCAGTGATCGACATCAAATGCGTATTCTTGCTAGACTTCCCGACAAGTCAAACGGGGGCCGGGTTCACGGAAGTTTGGTTCCACAGACGAGCCGGTTCGTGCGCCGCGTGTCTGGTCCTGATCGTTCACTTCCCCTCGACGATTTGCAAGATACCATGCCCAGCCCTTCCGAACTTGAAATCCGCTCGGCCTGCGCCGACGACGCCCGGTTGCTTCTGGAAATGATCCGAGAGTTTGCTGAGCATGTTCGAATGTCGAACAAGGTGATTGCCACCGAGGATCGTCTGCGGCAGACGCTCTTCGGCTCCCAGAAATATGCCGAGGGGTTGCTGGCCCATTGGTCGGGCGAGCCCGTCGGGTTTGCCGTTTTCTATCACACCTATTCTACGTTCCGGGGCGAGCCCGGCATGTTCCTGGAAGATCTGTTCGTACGCGAGGCCGCCCGCGGCCAAGGCATAGGCCGCGCACTCTTGGCCCGAGTGGCAAAAATCGCCAAGGAACGAGGCTGCGGCCGATTGGAATGGTCGACGCTTGACTGGAACGAGCCGGCGATTCGCTTCTATTTCCACCTCGGCGCCCAGCCGCACGAGGGCTCGACGATTTTCGGACTGCTGGGCGAAGCCTTGAACCGGCTGGCGGAACAGGCAGGATAGCGGCGTCTTTCGAAGGGCCGATTCATCGGGTATTTTAGTTCCGCTGAACCCCATCGTTGGCTTGCTGCAGTAGGTTCGTTGCAACTTTTCTTTCCTGCTACCTGGAGAACCCCGCGGTGGCGCGTCTTCTCTTGATCACCCACGAATTCAACATGAATGGGGCTGCGTGGATTCTATGCCGGCTGGGAATTCATCTTGCCGCCCAAGGACATTCAGTCACCGTTTTTGCCTCACACGAAAACCACGGTCCCTTGCTGCGGCATTTCGAAACCTCCGGCATCCCTGTCATCCGTGAGGGGCATACTTCGCGATTCGACCTGGTCATCGGCAACACAATCGAAGCCGCTCCGCTGCTCCTGAAGTTTGCCCCCTACTCACGCACTCTGTGGTGGCTGCACGAGGGGGAGGTGGGCGTTAGTGCCCTTGTCAAGGAACCCAGCTGGATTGCAGCATTTCAAAAATGCACGCACGTTGTCTTCCAGACGAGATTCCAGAGAGACGATATTTATCGCAGCTTCCTCTACAATTTGCCGTCCGACCGTTTCTCGGTAATCCCCAATGGCGTCGGACCGATACCGAAAGTAGAACCGGTACCGCGTCAAAAGCGGTTGCGGATCCTCTGCGTCGGCTCGGTCTACCCACGCAAGCGCCAACAGGATCTTATCGGAGCCGTCCATGCGCTGAATCGCAAGGATGTCGAGTGTGTCCTGGTGGGCAAGTGCGTCATTCCGTTCGAGCCCGCAGTCCAATCGATCGTCCAGGCCAGACCAAACGTGTTTCGACTTATTGGTGAACTCGATAATGCTGCCGCCCAAGCATGGTTTGCCGGATCCGACATCTTTTGTCTCCCATCGGCCTCCGAGTCGCAGCCGCTTGTCGCCTTCGAGGCCGCCGGCCACCGGCTACCGCTAATTCTTACCGACCTACCTGCTTACCAGGGAATCTGGCGCCACGGTCACAATTGCTTGATGCATGCAGTGGGGGATGTCCAGGTTCTTTCCGGAATGCTAAACATGCTCCTTCATGACGCGAGCTTACGGACCAGGTTGGGTGAGGCGGCAGCAGTCACGGCCGATTCTTTTCGCTTCGACACTTTTGCCAGCAATTTCGAAGCATTGATCAACCGCCTTGCCGGCGTAGCGAACCACCAACCGAAATGAAAGTTGTCCGGAACGGACCGATAGGTTCCTGACGCCCTTTACTGCCTGGCGTCCTTGAATGCCCTGCGACTTTGATGCCCCCAGCCGTTGGCTGGCTTGATCATATGAGCCTCGCCATTCCTTCGGATTTCAGCATTTCGAAGTTCGCCGTCCTCTGTCTGCCTACTGCCTACTTCTTCCTCCCGTCATCGGCCAGCGCGCAGGGACGCGCCCCTAAGAACAAAAAAGGGTCAAAGAACAAAAAAGGGTCAGAACTATTTATATAAATAGTTCTGACCCTTTTTTGTCCCTCTTTTTTTGTCCCTTTGACCCGTTTTTGTCCCTTCTTGTTTGTCCCTTGCAGACGAAGGGAAGGTGCTCGCAGAGCACCGTACGTCTCGCGGAGCGAGACGGCAACGTTGTCATCTCGCTCCGCGAGATGTGTACCGATCGCTATTGCGAACTCGACACCGATTAGAAACGCGTGGTGGGCACCGGCCACTACGCGTGGCGAACCGGGTTCATGGTGGGCGATGCCCACCCTACGGTTGTTGCGGCTGATGGGTCTCGGCTGGCAGAACGAGCAAGATGCGAAAGCCGACAATGAAACCTCGGCGGGTTGGCCCGTAGCCGCGGCGTGATGCAGAACGGCAATTCGAAGCATAGTTCAACCAGCCGCCCCCGCGATACGATCGGGAGGCGCCTGTGGGTGGGCCGGGCGGGTCCGTTGGGGGAGACGAGGCGTAGTAATCTTTCGAGAGCCAATCCTGGCACCACTCCCACACATTGCCGTGCATGTCGTACAGGCCCCATGGGTTGGCCCGAAATCGCCCGACCGGCGCCGTGAAGGGCCAGCCGTCGGCAAACGGCAGGAATGCTTCGGGGATTTCGCTGATAAACTTTGGGCGCGGCTCTGATCCCAGAAATTGCCGGCTCCCTCCAAGCTGGCCTGCGAGTCTCCAGTCCAGAAACGCGACTTCGTGCCGGCGCGGCAGGCATATTCCCATTCGGCTTCTGTCGGCAGCCGGTAACCGGTGGCCTCCGGGTCTGAAATCCAAATGCCACTGGCTTCGTGCGCGTAACAAGGCGTTCGTCGCTCGACGACGCTGAGCCAGTTGCAGAACTCGACCGCGTCGTTCCAACTGACATTCACCACTGGGTGGTCGTCCCCCTGCGTGAAGCCGGTCGAGTGCCAGTTGAAATCGGGCCTGTTTTCGAATCCTAACAACTCGGCGTTGTAGCCTCGACCGCCTTGGCCATCTTGTTCGGCGGTGGTGCGGTAACGGGTCGTCGCCACGAACCGGGCAAACTGCCCCTTGGTTACTTCGCATGTTCCGAGGTAAAAGGGCCTGGTAATTCGCACACGGTGCGGCGGCTTCTCGCCATGATTATCCGGCGTTTCGCCCACGTAGAAACCGGCTTCGCTTAACTGTTCCCGGGTTTCTCCGTCTCCCATTTCGAAATCGCCGGCGGGCACCAAAACCAACGACATGCCGATGCTGTTGATGGTCTGCCGCGGCGGATCTTGGGGCTCTGGCCGTTGCGTGCGGTCAGGCTGCGGTGCCAGGCGATTTGTCAGCACGACTCCGGCCAACAGTAGGGCCAGGGCGACAATCGCCAAGGAATAGCCGATTTTACGCGGCGGACGAGCCCGGGCTGACGGCTGGGGATCAAATACGGCGTCGGCATCCTCGGCCGACCCGGCCCGTCCGGCCAGGGCCGCGTGGACCGTCGTCAACACACGCTCAATATCATGGTTGAAATCGGGATCGTCGCGAACCTGCAAGGCATTGAACTCGGCAAGGTCACTACAGCTCGGCGGTAAGTCCTTCTTCGACGGCATGCGCGCGTCGTAAAGAAGCACGGGTAACACCGTCAGGTTGTCGGAACGAGACAACGCACATTCGATTTCGACGCGCACGTAATCGTCGGCATCGTCGAGCCGGCGGTTCCCGGCAGCGTCGCGGGCTGCGAGCCATTGGCCGCCGATCAGGGCCACGAAGACGTCGCATTGTGCAACGGTGGCTTTGACTTTGTCGGGAAACTTTTGCCCATACGGGAGCGAATCGACGTCGCGAAAGACGGCCTCCTTGCCGAACGAGCCACACAGACGATCATAGATCCGCCCGGCCATGGCTTGGCTGTCTTGGCGTCGGTAGCAGATGAAGATTTTACGCATGGATACTGGCTCGAGAACTGCGGCTCGCGACGTCCGGCGGCGAAGTAATCGTTGATTCTAGCAATTCATGCGGCGTTTTTCAGTAGTATCAAAACCCTGGCGATCGGCGGCCAGCAACGTTATGGTGGGTGCATAGCTTTTCCGGCCGAATGGCCTGGATTCTAGCCGATTGTCCATAGCCTGCCGTAGCAGATGAGAACAGGATCAACCGCCATGCATCGTGCCGGACAATGGGCTACTCGCGGGATTCTGTTGTTGGTGCTGGCGGTTTTGCTCGTGCCGCAAACCTTCGCGCAAACCCGAGCCGATCCGGACACCTGGATTCTGTGGCGCTGCGGACCGATTCCGCTCCCCAACATCATGCGCCCGGCGGTGCCGGAGCTTTCTTCCCAGCCGGCGATCGATCTGGGACGCTTTGGCGACGATTTGCGGATCGTGCTGCCCGACGCCGAAGGCTCGGCAAATCGCGATCAAAAAGCGCTGCGCCGCATGGCCGAATTGATCGTCGACAAGGGCCGCCGTGCGAAGATCGTTTCCGCAGGGCAGCTCACGGCCGAAGATCGCACCAAGACCCTGCTCGTTCTGGGAACGTTCCCAGAGAACTCGATTGCGCGGGAGATTCTGAAGAACGACGCGACGCTGCTGGCTGACGTGCATGCGGGCGGATACGCCATCCAACCGTCAGACAATCCGTGGGCTGCGGGCAAGAAATGCATCGTGGCCTTGGGGGGCGATGCGGTGGGTGCTTGGGCCGCGGCCGAAATGCTGGCCTTCTCCATTCATCCTGAGAAAGAACAGCTCGGCAAGTTGCGCAACTGGCCGGTGCAACTGCCCGAGGGCACCTATTGGCTGCCGTTCGTGGCCCGGTACACGCTCGATCCGTGGGCCTACGAGATCAAGCCGCCGCCCGATCCGGTTCCGCCGAAGCCAAGAGTTCCCTTCGGCGTGCGGATCTGGGGAAGCCCGATGCCGACGCTCGAATCGTATCAACGCGTCGTCCGCAGCCTGGCACGGACCGGCATGAACACGGTCGTCGTGCAGAGCGGCGGCTGGGTCGACTTGCCTGACGCGCCGGCCGTGTTCAGCAAGGCCCTGGATATCGCCTGGCAGGAGGGGCTGTACACGGTCCTGTACGTCGGCAACGAGGAGGTCGCGCATTTGCCGGCGCCGTTGAGCCCCGCCCATCGGGCCGTCGTGTTGGCGACGCGCGACCATCCGGGCCTGCTGGGCTGGCATCTGTATAACCAACTCGCCGCGAAGCTCACGCCCGAACAACGGGACATGGTGCGCGAACAACTTGCCTGGCTGCACGGCGTCTCGGACAAGCCGATCGGCAACGAGGTGGTCTGGGGCCACAACTCGGTCGAGATTCCGGATGACAAGCAAGGCCTGATCCGCGATCTCAAAAGCTGGGGCAACGATGTGATTGCGACCGATTACGCCCCCATTGGCGGCTGGACAAAAGTGCCGGAGATGTCGCGTTGGGAAGCGCAGGCTGCGCGAATTGGCGAAACTCGAAGTGCGCAGCGAAGCGGTGCTGCAAGCCCACGTGCCGTTTCTGGAACCGACGGTGCCGCGACGCGAAGAGTTGCGGAATCAGTACTGGTGGTGCGTGGCCGGCGGCGCGCAGGGTTTTTATGTGGAGACGGCGTATCTGTTCACGCACTTTTCGGTTCGCGGTCTGTTGGATTGGACGGCAAAGCCGCTCACGGACGGACGGTACGACGAAGTGCGCGAATTGGCAGCCGTGACGCGGAAACTGGAAAACACGCTGTTCGAAGCCCGCCGGCTCGATGATCGGGAAGCCAGGCAATCGCATGTCGCCCTGGTCGACAGCCGGCAACAGGTCGCGCTGCGGTTGTTCGAAGCCCCGGCCGGTATCGTTTACGCGGTGGTGATCAACAAGGCACTCGACCGTGAGGCGACCGTGCGGATGACGATCGACGCGGACACCCCCGCGTATCAGGCCATCGAAGTGCTGGCCGCCGATAATCGCGGCCGGTTGGATCAGCACCGGCAAATGCTCGTCAAGATTCCAGCCGGCGGCGCAGCTGTGTATGCATTGAAGGCTTTGCCGCAGTGATCGACTGCCGCATAATCTTTCACTTGCGAAATCCGCGGCAATTGGTTCAACTCGGGCTTCGGCCTCGGGCTATCCGTGGGCCCATGCAAATGGGTCAGGGCGGCAACCGACCCATTTCCGGTCACATCAAGCCTGGATACGTGTTGACGTGGAATTACTGGCGGGAATTGCGGTCTTGACGGTACTGGCCCTGCTGGTCGGAACTCCGATCATGGTGCTCGTGACCTGGCTGAAAGTCCAGCGGATCGAGAGTCTCACTCGTCGGATCGAGCAGTTGGAACGACTCGTCGGCCAGGGCGAAATCGGCGAATTTGTTCGAACGGTTGAGCTGCCGACCAAGCCGGTGCAGTTGCCAGCGGCGGTTCATCCTGTCATCCCGGCGCCTGGCGATGTTGCGAGCGGCAGCGAAGTTCCCGCGCCGCCGCCGCACGTCCAGCCGTCGCGCGTCGACACAACTTCCTGGGAAGACCTGATCGGCCGCAAGGCACTGGGTTGGGTGGCGGTCGTAGTGCTGCTGTTTGCCACGGCCTTCTTCTTGCGATACGCCTTCGAGAACTACTGGATTGGTCCTCTGGGGCGCGTGACGCTCGGCGTGGTGGCGGGTTTGGCTTTGGTGCGCAGAGGGCGCGCGGCGGCATCGCCTTGGTTGGTGGTTGTTTGCCCAAATGCTCACTTCGGCTGGCATCGTACTGTTGTACCTGTCGATGTACGGAGCCTTTGGCTTTTACCACTTGATCAGCCAGCGGGCGGCCGGCGTTTTTCTGTTGTTGCTGGTGGCCGAATCGGCTTTGTTGGCACTGGCGTACGAGGCGCCGGCGATTGCTTTGATGGCCGTGCTGGGCGGCCTGCTAACGCCCGCGCTCATGCACTCCGAGCACGACCAGTACGCCTCGCTATTTACGTACCTGGGGGTGCTGAATGCCGGAGTGGTGTGGTTGCTGTTGCGGCGCAATTGGCCGCTGGTCGGCACCGTCAGCTTGCTCGGCACGCAACTTTTGTTTTGGTTGTGGTTCGATGAGAACTATCACCCGGAAAAGCTGGCCTGGGCACTGGGTTTTCAGGCCGTGATCTACGGGCTCTTTTTGTTGCAGAGTCTGTTGGCGAATTTGCTTGCCAACCGGCGGGCGGGCTGGGAAGGCCTGGCGCGGATGCTGGGCAACGCTGGGTTGTGGAGCGCGGCGGCCTATGTACTTTTGGACGACGACTACCATGCCTGGCTCGGAGCGTTGGCCGTAACGATGGCGGCCCTGTATGCCGGCTTGGCCCGGTGCCTGATCAAAAGCCGCGTGCGCGACGACCGCTTGTTGCTGGCCTCGGTGGCCATTGCGATGGGCTTTTTGGCGTTGGCGATTCCGTTGCAGGCCGACGCGCCTGGGTGGCGCTGGGCTGGGCGGCTGAAGCGAGCGTGCTATGGTGGGCCGGCGTGCGGATCCGCTCCGTGCCGCTACGGGCTATGGCGGCGGCACTGGCCATGATTGCCGTGGGCCACGTGTTGTTCCTCGATACGCCCCAGTCGACTCGATTGCCGTTCACACCCATCTTCAACGACTACGCGCTGCCGGCTCTGGCCTCGGTCGGCTGCCTGGCGGCGGGGCTCATCAGCACGCGCCAGCGGTTGAACGTGCTTGGCGAAAAGGAACGCGCTCCAGTCTCGATGGCGGCCATCGGCTGCGTGTTGTTGGTGTGGTTGATCGTATCGATTGACGTATGGGGGTATTTTGACGCCCTGTCGGCAACATCGCCCGATGCAACGGCCTGGTTCCGCATGGCGCAGATGTCGCTTTCGGCCTGGTGGAGCGTTTATGCGGCGATCGTGCTGGGCGTCGGCTTTCGTACTCGGCACGCCTGGTTGCGCTGGACGGGTTTGGGCTTGTTCGGCCTGACGGTGTTGAAGGTCTTCATGTTCGACATGTCGGGGCTCGATCAGATTTATCGCATCGTGGCATTCTTCGTGTTGGCAGTTTTGCTTGGCATTGCGGCTTGGGCCTATCAGCGTTTGCAACCCGACCCGGTGGCCGGCAATTCTCCCTAGGAGTTTGGAAATGGTTCGTTTCGTGGCAGCAATTCTCCTCGTTGGTCTGGCGCTGATTGCCGAGACTCAGGCAGCCGAAGCGGAACTTCCCGGCGATCGAACGGCCTGGCCTTATTTGCAAGAGTTGACGTTGCCGGCTGACGCTGGAGACGCCGGACCGAAATGGTACGACTTCATCGTGCCCCCCAGCGTGTTCGACCAGGCCCGTGAGGATCTAGGAGACTTGCGGCTGTACGACGCATCGGGCGCCGAGATTGCCTATGCCCTGCGGATTCGTCAACCGGTGAACAGCCGTGAAGAAGTTCCGGCCCGGCAGTTCAATCGGGCCGTCGGGCCCGACCAGTCGAGCGAGCTGACGCTCGACCTGGGCGACAACCCGCCGGAGCACAACGAGGTAGAAGTCCACTCGCCAGGGAGTAATTATCGTCGTGCCGTCGATTTGGAAGGGAGCGCCGATGGCCAGACCTGGCGCAAACTGCTGGCCAAGAACCTGGTCGATTTCGAGGCCGACGGCAAGCGGATCGAAGACCTGCGGCTGACGTATCCGCCCAGCCGCTTTCGCTACCTGCGGCTGCGTGTGCATCGCGATCCGGCGGTGGATGAGAAACCGGTGGTCATCGGCCAGGTCGTGGTCCGCCGCACGGTTGAAGTGCCGGGCGAATTCGTAACCCTGCCGGCAAAGCTTGGGTTGCGCGAGGCGGTGCGCGCCAGTGCCGGCCCTGGCTCGGCCTGGATTCTCGACCTCGGGGGCGCGCACCAGCCTTGCGAGGAGGTGCTCGTCGAGTTTGCCGATCGCGAGTTCGCCCGTGATTATGAAATCGACTTCGGGGGTATTGTCGGATCGGACGAGCCGTTTCAATGGATCGGCAGCGGCCAGTGGAGCCGGCGGGCGGGCGATCCGCTCAAGCCGTTGGAGGCCAAATTCGGCGGCCAACCTGCCGGGCGTCTGAAACTGATCATAACCGATTTTCGCAACCCGCCCTTGAAGCTGACGAGCGCCGAGTTCATAGCACCGGCCCGGCAGATCGTGTTCGAGCGCAAAGCTTCCTTGCGCGGACCGTTGCGGTTGTTTTACGGCAATCTTGCCGCCGAACCACCGCACTACGACCTGGAGCGCAACCTGCCGGCGCAACTTTCCCCACAGCCCGAGCGTTTAGACGCTTTCGCCCCGGCAAGCGAATCCGGCTTACGTTGCCCCGTCGCGACCGCTCGGCGAGCGTTTCCCCTGGGCAATTTACCTGGTGTTGGGAGCCGCTTGCAGCGTGTTGGCCGCCATCCTGTACAGCCTGGGCAAAACGGCCGTGGAAATGCACGATGCGGCTGCGACGACGCCAGATAATCAAGCTCCCGTAGGTCAGGCACCCCATGTCTGACAGTCATTTCGCGCAACGGTCAGGCACGGGGCGCCTGACCTACAGCTTGCTCTTCTCGATGAGCAAGTGCCGCAAAAGAAACTCGACCTGATCGGCAACCGCTTGTTCGAAACCGGCACCGGAATAGACGTCGAAATGACCGAGTGGATAGCGTTTCACCTCCGACCGCGGCGCTCGCGCCGCGGCCTCGAGCGCCGGGGCAGGGGCCACGACGACGTCTCGATCGCAGATACAGAACAAAATCGGACAGCATATCCGTTTTGCGTGTAGTGCCGGTCGATAGAACGGCATCCGCAGGGCAATCCGCGCGGCGACCCGCCGGCAACCGTCGACCTCGGACGGGGCAATCGAGCAATAGCCGGGCAGGGCGTCGGGCGAGGTCATCATGGCCAGCGAACCCGGCGGGCCGGCGACGGCGATCGTGAAAGGTGGCCGACCGATGATCGCTCCGAACTGATCTCGAAACCCCGCACCCGCCAGCCGCAGGAACTGCTTCAGGCTGACCGAGGCCGAAGTTCGCAGGCCGTCCGTAAAGGGCGCCTGCGAAATCGCCGCCGCAAGACTCGGATCTTCAGCGGCCAGGGTCATCACATGACCGCCGCTGAACGACGTGCCCCACACGGCGATGCGTTTTGGATCGACGCCCTCGAGAGAACGTGCAAAGGCGATGGCCGCCCGCCAGTCGTCGAGTTCCTGGTCGATATCGAGCAGTTGACGCGGCTGGCCGTCGCTCGCGCCAAAGTGTCGATAATCGAAGACGAGAACCGCGAATCCGGCCTGAGCGAAACGCTCGGCAAACGCGTCCAGCCGATCCTCGCGCACGCCGGCGAAACCGTGCGCCATGACGACACACGGCACGCGGACGCCGGAATCCTTGGGGCGGTAAAGCCAAGCCGCGCAGCGCATGCCGGCAGAGTTGAAGAATGCGTCGGTACGTTCGAAGGTTGTTGAATTTGATTCGTGCATCTGCGGACAACGGCTTTGATGGGGCGACTTCGGACGATCCGTGTGGAAGATTACCTGCCAATGCTTGTCGTGCTACACTGATACGCCCGCCGCGAGTTGGCGGATGGTTTGCTCCAGCAGCGGCGCGTCCGCCGAACTGCATCCCCAGGGCTTGCAGTTTGTCGGTCACGATTTCGTTCTTGGCCGAGGTCTGGCGGCCGTGGATCTGAGCACGGCTGCCGCTCACCTGTTTGGCCAGAGTGGCGACTTCGTATTGCGAAATGTAGCGATCATAGCAATTGAAGACTTCGCCGGCGATATGTGGCGCGGTGAGCAACACTCCGGCGGCTCGAGCCACGTCGGCGGCGTGGACTTCCTTGCCGCCCCGTTCGCAGGTGACGTCGCGCCCCTGAACCACGTCGCGCACCAGTTCGAACCATTTGCTCTGCTCGATGGGCTGCGTAGCGCCATAGACGCCCGTCGGCCGCAAGGCACAAATCTCGTAGCCCTGGCCCCAGCCGTAGCTGTGAACAAATTGCTCGATCGCCGCTTTGTGTGCGCCGTAGTGGCTGGTGGGCGTGGTGGGGTGCGTCTCGTCGAGCGGCCTGTCGGCGAGGATGCGTTCGTGGACGGCGCATGTGGAAATGAAAACGAAGCGTCCGACGCCCGCCGTTCGTGCCGCTTCGATGAGTTCGATCGAGCCGATGACGTTTTTGGCGACGAAATCGAGGATGTTCCCTTCGCCGCCTCGGAAGCCGCCGCCGGGATGGTACAGAGCCGCATGAACCACGGCCTGGCAACCTTCGACCAGCGTGGCAGCAGCGCGGGCGTCTCCCAACTCGCCGGGGATCCATTCCATTTGCAGGGCAACGTCGTCCAGCCCACTCGGATCGCTCCCCGGTCGGAACCAGCAGCGGCAGCTATGACCCAGAGCCGCAAGATGGCGGACGATGTATCGGCCGATGAAGCCGGTTGCGCCGGTGACGGCAATTTTCATGGATGGTTTCTAAACGAAAGGGGAATAGGGGGTACGCCGCGACTTTCCCGGATTATTCAGAAGGAAGAAAACCACAGAGGCACAGAGACACAGAGAAGGCGGCGGGAGAAAGTAAGAACGACGTTCGTGCCGGATAAAAACCAGCGCATCCGACTGGATGTCGCGTTGCGACGAATGACCTTAGAGTTTGAGCGCTAGCCGTTTCCGTCGCTATTTGCATCTCTCTTCTCTGTGTCTCTGTGCCCCTGTGGTGAACTGCTCCAGGCCATCTTAATCGACGGCCGCAACATCGCAAATCGCGGGAGATTTGGCGCAAAAAATGACGAAGGGCGGAGCTTCGATGCTCCGCCCTCCGTCGTTCGGATGAACTGCGCTGCAATTCTATCAACCCGTTGAGGGAACCGGCTTCAGTCCCGGCAGTGCCGGGAGTTGCCTGGTTGGTCGGAGCCGCGGGGGGCGGAGTCACCGGAATCGCGGGGACTCCAGCCTGCGCTGCAAACACGTTTCGCAGAACCTGCGTGCCGATGTCTTTCGGCGCCAAGGCGAGTGCCTTGTCCATCTCCTTGACCGCCTGGCTTGGATAACCCAAGTAGCCATAGTGGTAACCCAACAGGAATCGGAGCCCAGGGTCGCTGGGGCTGGCGGTGCGGGCGTTCTCAAGCGCCCGCAGTTGATCCGTGTAGTTCTGCACGTTCGGATACAGGTCGGTGTAATTCTTGACCACGTTGCCCCATTGATCCTGCGGCAGGGCCTGCATCCCAAGTTGGACGGCACCAGCCGCCGGCGAGTATTGACCGCTGGCGAATAGGGCCTGTGACAACAGCATGATCAGGCCGCCGTTGTTGGGCGTGTCGACCAGCGCGTGCTGAAAGTCCTGCACGGCCGCCGTATAGTTGCCCGCTCGGAAGTCGGTCTCGCCTTGCAGGGCGAAATCGGTTGTGCTCGGCGTGGTCGGAGTTACCGGACTGGCGTACGAGGCCGTGGTCGTTGGGTAGCCATAGCCGCTTCCGTAACCACCGCCATACCCTCCATACCCACCGTAGCCGCCCCCATACCCACCATATCCGCCGTACCCTCCATAGCCGCCGTACCCTCCGTAGCCGCCATACCCGCCAAGGCCGTAGCCTAAGCCGTAGCCGAGACCCAGGCCGTAGAGGCCCAATCCGTATCCGCCGTACCCGAGGCCATAGCCATACATGCCATAGCCGCCGTATCCGCCATAGCCCATGCCATAGCCGCCGCGACCGTAGCCGCCATAGCCACCGTATCCGCCGCGGCCATAGCCACCGTAACCGCCGTAGCCGCGTCCTCCGCCAGCCAATCCACCAGCTCCGCCACCGCTGAAATGTCGGCTCGTAAAGCTGGAACCGCCCATGCCGCGACCTGCGCCGCCGACTCCGCCCATGCCACCAACACCACGAGCTGCTCCGCTCATGCCGGCGGTCGAGCCAAAGTGTCGGCTGGTGAACGAGCCGCGCGACATTGCACTGGATCCCATTCCGCCGCGGCTCATGCCGCCGGCCATCGAACGACCGCCCATGCCGCCGCTCATGCCGCCCCGGTATCCACCGCTCATGCCGCCACGATATCCTCCTCCGCCGCCGCGGTATCCGCCGCCGCCATGATAACCGCCTCCACCATGTCCACCGCCGCCATGGCCGCCACCACCGCCGTGGCCACCGCCGCCGCCGCCGTGGGCCCAGGCCGCTGTCCCAGGCAAACCCAGGAACATTGCCGCCGCCAGAATTGCCGCTGTGAGTTTGAAGAATCGAATACGCACGGGTCACACTTCCCTTCCTCGAGGACGAGGAACTTTAGACTTGTTGCTGTCGGTCTCATCAACGCTACCACTACTACGCAGCGCAAACCATACCGGGTTCGGAATTGGCGTAAAAGCGTTCAGTATCGCTCCACTTTTCCAGAAATACTTCTGGGCACGCTAAAAATGGCAATACTGTTGGGTGGTCGAAGCGGGCGGCGAATGACGTTTCCGAAAGATTCGCCAAGAAATGACGTTTTCGAAAGGTTCGCCGCGGATTGTCGACTCGCCACGACGCGCGTTAAACTGCCGCGAATTCGGCTGAATCGCGGGTCGATCGGGTTGTTGGTCCTGGCGCGCGGAGGTGACTAGAAAAATGCTGCTCTTGGTGCTGCAAACGACCGTTGCGGCCGCCGTTGTTCTCAGCTCACCAACGACGGAGTCCAGCCAGGCGCAAGCCGATGCATCGGTGGCTGTGCGGCAAACCGCAGCCGCGGATTCCGTTTTGCGGCAGCTCATTGTCGGAATTCAAACGGCCGGTCCAAACACCGCCGCGAAACCTCAGAATCCGCGCGTGCTGTTCATTACGGCCAAAGACTCCCCGCGATGTGACGAGGAGCTCGCCCGCCTGCGCCGGCCAGGGGGCGATTTCGAAAGCATGCAAGCCCAGGGCTGGAAGATCGGTCCGGGCCCCGAGAACCATTTGCAACTCATCGACCAGGCCGCGGTTGCCGACCTCGTTCGAGAGATCGACGCCCGCCATTATCCGATCATCCTCTGCATCAGCGGCCAGGAGATCGTGCGTTCGTTTCGGACCGGTTGCACCACGCCGCTCGATGCTTGGACATTCGGCTGGTTGGTCAAGGGAGTCAACGAACGGCCGGAGGCAGAGATTCCCGAAGCCGCCCGCGTGGAATCAACCGGCAACTATCCCTTGCGAGGCAATCACTGGTCGATCGACGACGATTGGTACCCGTCGCGAGAAAGAGTGATCAGCCATCTGCGTGGCCCCACCCACGGCAGCCAGATCGCCTCGGCCTGGAGCATCGAAACCTGGTCGTACGAAGAGTTGCGCTCGTTGCACGACAACCTCCACGAGCGAGAGATGGGCGGCGTTTCCTACGCGCATCGCCCGAAGCCGCCCAAGAAAGGCTTCTCGAAGAATTAGCGGCGCTCCAGCACAAGATCAGCAGACGCTGAACTCTCGCGCCCTCCTTCGCTTGCCTGCTTGTGCAAGCACGCGCTTGCCGCGAATCCTCTGCGTGAGAGCGTAACCATTGGCCTCTGTCGCCCACTGGTCTGATGAAAGGCCGACGGACGAAGCGGGTCGTTTCCGCTCGCGGCCGCGCGGCGAACCCGATGGCGCCGTGCCGTGTTTCGATCAACGTGGAGATAGGAGACAAGTGCCATGAAGCGAGTCATGACTTTTCTGGGAGCCGTGCTGCTATTGTCCGTGGCGACCCACGCGCAGGCGCAGGATTGCGCGGCGCTGAACGTTTCGAGGGGCAATCTATCGAGCCGCGATACGGCCGGAGCACCCGTCGCGACTGGGCCCCTTTCGCCGACTGCCAGGCTGGGCGGCGTGGCTGAAGTTCTTCCGGCGTCGTTCGTCAGTGTGAAAACGTCGGCCCAGAACTGTGCGGGGGTGCAGTGCAATTCGAGCGGAAGTGGCTGCGGACAGTATTCCTATTACCGGCCGTGCCATCGTTCGCATTTCAACCGGTCGTATTCGTGCGGCCGGAGCCATTGCGGCGGCTACCGATACCGGCATCATGGTTGCTACTGCGGGTGCCGCTAGTTATTAGTTTAGCTGCGACACCTCGCGTCTGTAGGTCAGGCATAGCGCGCCTGACCTACACTCGTTGCGGCATGACACTCGTCAGGGCGCGGCCCGCAAGTCGTAGCACAGGATGAGATCCTGCTCGCGCAGATAGAGCTTGCCGCCGACGATCACCGGGTGCGACCAACTGGGGCGCTCGCCGCTGCCGGGCGTGCTGAACGAGCCAACTTCGGCGTAATCATCCGATTCGGCCTTGGCGAGCGACATCACGCCATCGGCAGAGTGGATGTAAAGCCGTCCATCGGCCGCCGCATAAGAAGCCGAGCCACGGCCCGACCCGCGCTTCTTCCACTTGATCTCGCCGGTCATCAAGTCCGCGCAAAAGGGAATTCCCTGGTCGTCGGAATCGCCGAACAAGTAGTCGCCCACGAGGATGATCCCGCCATGCTTGTTGGCCAGTTCTTTCTTGATGGGATAAATCTCTTCAACCTTCACTTCGCCTTCGGGCTCGGCGATTTGCTTCAGCAGCGCCCCGCCTCGCTTGTAACCGGCCGCAAAGAACACCAGGTCGCCGCGCACGATCGGCGTGGGAATCACCGCGGTCGTCTTGTCGATTTCGTACGACCAGAGCAGTTTGCCGTCGCTGGCTCGCACGCCCAGCGCGCCGCTGGCCGTGGTTTGCACATAAACCCGCGTGGGACCGATCTCGGCAATGACGATCGAGGCGTGTCCGGCGCCGCGATCTTCCTTGCGAGAAGTCTTCCAGATCAATTCGCCGGTCTTTTTGTCGAGGGCGACCATCGTTGCTTCCTCGCCGCCGGGAGTGCAGACGAGCTTGTCGCCGTCGATCAGCACGGATTCGCTGTAGCCCCAAACGTCCCCCTTCTTCCCGTCAAAATCTTCTTTGAGATTCTTCCGCCAGCGTTCTTTGCCGGTGGCGCTTTCGGCGCAAATCAACTCGCCGTGCGCCGTGAGGGCATAGACCAACGAGCCATCTACGGTCGGCGTCGAGCGGGAACTTTTCCAGTTTGGCTGGCCATCAGTCCAAGCGGGGCCGGTCTTGAGCTTCCAAAGGTTACTGCCCGACTCGCGATTGAAGCACAGCAAATACTCGTCTTCGTCGTCGGCCACGCTGGGGGCGTCGCCGAGCGTGTAGATGTGGTCACCGGCAATCGCCAGACTGGCGTAGCCGCGACCTGCGCCCTCGGATTTCCACACTAGCGGCGGGCCGTCCTTGGGCCATTCCTTCAACAAGCCGGTATCCGTCGAAACGGCAGTTCGATTGGGGCCCCGAAATGTCGGCCAATCGTTGCTTGGCGGAGCCGCGGCAGCAATCATCGCCAATAGAGGAATAGCCAAGAGTGTTGAAAGGACCGGTCGAAGGCGAGGCATGTGAGTGGCTCCGGTGCGGAGAAGGCGGTTGGGTGAATCCTGGGGGGAGCGAGCCCGCTGCTTCGGGAGCGGCGGACTGGCCTTGCCTGGGCGTGGGATCAACTGGCAGGAATCTATCGGCAAGCCTTGATTATAGCCTGCCCGGCAATCCGGCGGGAAGTGGAAGACTTGCCTTCGTTCAGCTTTCATTTCCGTGGATTTGCTTGTATTTCCGGCCCTTCTTTTTCTAGGCTCGATCCTGCCAGCCGCCGCCGGGCCGCGGTTTGATCGACTTTATACACGGCTTCGAGTACCATGAAATTGCCATGAGCGGATTCATACAAAACCGCCGATTCTCGCCCGGCCTAGGTCTCTCCCGCGTCCCCTTTCCCGTAAGGGGTGAGGGGAGTTTCGACCAGTTTGCTCGCCGCCTGCTACTGACGGCCTGCTGCCTGGCAGTGTCGTCGCCTTCGGTGTTCTGGCCGTCTGTTTTTTCGCCGGCGGCGCGTGCCGCCGATGACGGTCGTCGCGCAGTCGACGTCAAGCGCTACGGGATCACGGTTCGCGTGCCGCAGGCCTGGCGACTGATTTCCTGGGCCCGCGACAACCAGGCGTTTGCATTGCGATTGCCCCAGGATTCGAAGGCCAGCAACGGCTTGGTGCAATGCGAGCTGGGCGTTGCGCCGGAAAGCCTGGCGGAGTACCAAAAGCGCGAAGACGAATCGGCTCGTCAGCCGCCAGACGACGCGGCCATCAGCCAGCGGCAACTGCTTGAAAACGCGCTCCAACCTCTCGATGCTGCGAAGTTCGGCGAACGACTGGCCAAGCAACTGGGCCAGCGCTTGTTGAGCGTCTGGCAGATCGAGACGCCGATGGGCGATCGATCGTTCGAAGTCCGCGTGCGCATTGTCGTGCATGGCACGCTCTACACGTTCACGCTCAATACGGACGAAGCCCATTTCGAAGCCTACCGCCTCGATTTCGACGAGATGCTGGCTAGCGCCGTGTTCACGCCTCCCGAAACAGGGCTGGAACGCTTGCCCGGGGGAATGTGGATGCAGCGTGATTTTCGTTTCGCCCTGCGGCTGCCGCCCGAATGGAAGCCGGCCTTTGGGCCCAGCGACAAGGTGTTGTTCTTCGCCGCCGGCGCAAGCCATGATGGGCTGCTGACCGACAACCTGGTGGTGCGGGCCACGGTGCCCCGGCCCCTGCCGCTGGAAGAGTTGAAGAACTCCCTGCCGGCGGAGATCGTCAAACGCGACGCCAAGGCTCAGGTCACTTGCCGCATCGTGCCTCAAGGCGGAACGTTCGCCTTGGAGACGAAAGTGCAAACCGTGCAGGGCAAGACGAGCGTGACCACGCTCGAACGGCGCTTCCGCAGTCGGCAGCGGAACTATGAAGTGCAATTCACTTGCGAGACGAGCGAATTCGAAAAGCTCGAAGCCGAGTTGCAAAAAACGCTCGACAGCTTCACCGAGTTGGTCGATGCCACGACCCGCGACGCGGCGTGAACGTCGGATTCACTCAACCTAAGGGCACGCGCGCCATGCGATTCAGGAATTGGCTGCTGCTGTCCATTGCAGGATTATCGGGACTGGGAGCTACGTTCTTGGCGCCGGACGATCAGGCGGCGCTGCCGCCGCGGTTGCAACGCCTAGTATCGTTGCACGAGCCCTTGGGAAAACCGCAACCCGGCGAGTGGCTCGAACGCCACCAGGAGCTCGGCCAGACCTATCGCCAGTACACGGCAGGCAATCCGGTGCGGGCGTTGGCCCGGCACCGGATCATCTACGTACAGCCGCTGGGGAGCTTCAACCCGGCGGAGCGCAAAGTCATCGATGCGACCGCGGAGTTTCTGGGCGTCTATTTTCAATTGCCCGTTCAAGTGCTCGAAGATCTGCCCTTGTCGATCATCCCAGCCGAGGCTACGCGGAAGCATCCGCGTTGGGGCATGTCGCAGATTCTGAGCACGTATATTCTGCGGGATGTGCTCAAGCCCCGATTGCCGGACGATGCCGTAGCTTCGATCGCCTTCACCGGTTCGGACTTATGGCCCGGCGAAGGTTGGAATTTCGTCTTCGGCCAAGCCTCTTTGGAGGATCGGGTCGGCGTGTGGTCGATCTACCGTTTTGGCAATCCGGCGGAAAGCGATACGGCGTTTCGCACGACGCTCCGCCGTACCCTGAAGACCGCCGCGCACGAAACGGGGCACATGTTTTCCCTGCCTCACTGCGTCTACTACGAGTGTTGCATGAACGGCAGCAACCACCTGGAAGAGGCCGATCTGCAGCCGCTCTGGCTTTGCCCACAGTGCCTGGCGAAGTTGTGCTTCGCCACCGGCGCCGACCCGGAAAAAAGGTTCAAAGATCTGGCGGCCTTCGCCGCGGCCCGCCAGATGCCCGAAGAGGAAGCCTTCTGGCAGAAATCGCTGCGTGCCATGCAAGATGCGAAACGCTGACCGGAGAGATATTAAAAAATTCCCAGTTGGTCGCGGGCGTCTTCGGTCATGCGGTCGGGAGTCCAGGGGGGCGTCATCACCAGCTTGATATCGACCGTGCCCACGCCCTCCAGGCGGCCCACCGCTTCCTTCGACTGGGCCAGCAACTGCGGACCCGCGGGGCAGGCCGGGCTGGTCATCGTCATCTCGACGAGCACGTTCGACTTGTCGGCTTCCTCGGTGACGACGACCGTGTAGATCAACCCCAGGTCAATGATGTTGACGAACAACTCAGGGTCGATGACCTGCTTGAGCGATTCGCGGATCGCGTCCTCACTGATGGCCATGGGAAACCCTCCAACAAAGAATGCTAAATGATAAGTGATAAAGGCTAAATGTCGGAAGTGCCGGGCCGTGATTTAGCATTTATCATTTAGCACTTATCATTCAACCCGAACGAACACTTCCTCCCCTTCAACTTTCACTTCATACGCTCCGGTGGCGTGCGTCGCCGGCATAGTCAGGGCCTGGCCGTCGCGGATGTCGAACTTCGCCCCGTGGCGCGGGCACGCAATCGCGAAGCCGTCGAGGCAACCTTCGCCCAGAGGTCCGCCGTCGTGCGTGCAAACGTCGTCGATGGCGTAAAACGTTCCGCCCACGTGGCACAACACGATCAGCCGATCGTCAACTTCGACAAGTTGCTTGCCAGGATCGGGAATGTCGGTAACTTTGGCAACACGAACGAACATAAGTGATAAATGCTAAATGATAAATGATAAATGCGGAGGAAGTCGTCGGCTTCGTCCATTTATCACTTAGCATTTATCATTTAGCATTCTCCCTTAGTTGTATTCCCTGATGCGTCGGCCGATGGCTTCGCCCAACGCTTCGCGGACGCTCTCGATGGTAATGCGGTCAAAGACCTGCTGGAAGAAGCCGGCCACGATCATGCGGATGGCCTCTTTGCGGGTCAGGCCGCGGCAACGGGCGTAGAAAATCTGGTTGTCGTCTACACGCCCAGCCGTCGAACCGTGGGTGCAGCGGACGTCGTCGGCCTCGATCTCCAGGCCGGGGATCGAATCGGCGCGAGCCGCCTCGGAGAGCATGAGGTTGTCGTTACGCTGGTAGCCGTCGGTCTTCTGTGCGTCCTTGTCGACCTTGATCATGCCGCGCCAGACAATTCGCGACGCGTCCTGCATGGCGCCCTTGTAGAGCAGGTCGCTGGTGCAGTTCGGAGCCCGGTGGTGCTGCAGGGTGTGGTAGGAGAGGTGCTGTTTGCCCTCGGTGAAGATTACGCCATTGACCTGAGCCGCCGCCCGCTCGCCGACCAGGGCCACATGCTGGTTTACTTTGGCCAGTCGGCCCCCCAGGGCGCCGATGGTCCATTGCAGCCGTGCGTCGCGATCGACCAGGGCATTTTGATGCGCGAAGTGCCAAACGCCCGAACCCCATTGTTGCAGGTTCACATAGCGCAGTTTGGCCCCGGGGCCGACCAGCAGTTCGATGGCTCCGCAGTGCAATCCCGGCGAATCGTCGCCGGCCGTTTCGGCCAGCAGCGTGGCTTCGGCCCCTTCTTCGAGAATCACCAGCGTATGGTTCAAGTCGGTCGAACCGTTGGCCAGGGCCGTCAGCACGTGCAGCGGCTCATCGACGACCACGCCACGTGGCACGTATAAGAAGCTGCCGCCCGACCAGCAGGCGCCGTGCAAGGCCGCAAACTTGTCAATCGACGGATTGACGGCGCGGAACAAGTTGCGGCGAATCAGGTCCGAGTGCTCGTTGACCAGCGTGTCGAGGCTGCCGAAGACCACGCCCCGGGCGGCCCACTTGGGATCGAGATGCCCCGACAAATGGCGGCTGTTGAGCGTCGTCATCTGGCCGGCCAGCGTCACGCCTTGCGCGAACAGTGCGGCGGGCACGACGTTCGCGGACGCGTCGGCCGAGAGTTCGCCAGGCAGGCCGAACTTCTCCAGCCGGAACATGCGGATGTCGGTCCGCATCCATTCTTCTTCATGGCGCGAGGGGAGCGGCAATTCGTTGAACGCCTTCCAAGCCTCGCGACGCTTTTCGACGAGCCAAGCGGGCTCATGGCGCGACGTCACGAAGCCTTCGAACGCTTGTTGCCAATCGACTTTTTCAACCACGGTGCTCATCGTAAATGCGTGTTCCGCGAAAAAATTGTTTGCGCCGTCAGGCGAGAGAATTCCATTCTTGTTGCGAAATCGTGCGTCCTAATAGGACACCTACCTCGCGGATCATCATTTTCAATTGAGGCACCGAGTACTCGTCGTTCCAAGGAATCGCCAGCCGGGCTTGTCGGATCACCATGAAGTGGTGTCTTCCACCCGCCAGTGGTCCCACGAACCCCAAGCGGCGCAACCGGCGGACAAAATCGCTACGTTTGCACGGACTCCACCGACTCATCGACCGGGCCCCGATTCAAGTCGATGTCATCAATCACGGGCAGCGGATGCCCGAGCTTGAGCCCCAGCAACAGCCAATCCTCAAGCGTCGATCGCAATTCGTCGCCACAATCTTCTTCCGTGCGACCAAAGGCGATCACACCCGGACATTGCGAGATTGATCCGGAGTAGGATCCATCGCGCAACTTTTCAAACTTCGCGCGCCATCGCGGCGGTCAGGTAATCGCTCAGAATGCACCGGGGTTTCATAGCTGTTTTTGGACGATAGGTTCTCTTAACCCGTTGTTCTCTTACCCCACCGTGCCTTCCATCTGCAATTCGATCAGCCGGTTCATCTCGACGGCATATTCCATCGGCAACTCGCGGACGAGCGGCTCGATGAAGCCGTTGACGATCATCGTGCTGGCTTCGGCCTCGGACAGGCCGCGGCTGGTCAGGTAGAAGAGTTGCTCTTCGCCGATCCGCGACACGCTGGCCTCGTGGCCGATGGTCACGTCCTGGTCTTCGACTTCGATGTACGGATAGGTGTCGCTGCGGCTCTTGGGGTCGAGGATCAAGGCATCGCAGACGACGCTCGACTTCGACTTGTGAGCCCCCTTCTCGACCTTCACCAGGCCGCGATAGCTGGAACGGCCGCCGTTCTTCGAGATGCTCTTGGAGATGATCCGGCTCGAAGTGTGCGGAGCACAATGCACCACCTTGGCCCCGGCGTCCTGGTGCTGGCCGTGCGAAGCGAAGGCGATCGAAAGGATCTCGCCCCGCGCGCCCGGCTCCATCATGTAGACGGCCGGATACTTCATCGTCAGCCGGCTGCCCAGGTTGCCGTCGATCCATTCCATCGTGGCGTCGCCGTAGGCCATGGCCCGCTTGGTGACCAGGTTGTAGATGTTGTTGGCCCAGTTCTGGATCGTCGTGTAGCGGCAACGGGCCCCGCGCTTGACGACAATCTCGACCACGGCCGAGTGCAGGCTCTCGGTCGTGTACATGGGGGCCGTGCAGCCTTCGACGTAGTGGATCTGAGCCCCTTCGTCGACGATGATCAGCGTCCGCTCGAACTGGCCCATGTTCTCGGCGTTGATGCGGAAGTAGGCTTGCAGTGGGAAGTCGATCTTCACGCCCTTGGGGATGTAAATGAACGAACCGCCCGACCAAACGGCCGAATTCAGGGCCGCGAACTTGTTGTCCGAGGGCGGGATGATCGTGGCGAAGTACTCGCGCAGCAGGTCCGGATAATCACGCAGCGCCGAATCGGTGTCGGTGAAGATCACGCCCTGGTTGCTCAGCTCTTCGCGGAGCGAGCCGTACACGACCTCGCTCTCGTACTGGGCCTTCACGCCGGCCAGGAATTTCTTCTCGGCCTCGGGAATGCCCAGCCGGTCGAACGTGGTCTTGATCTCCTCGGGCACGTCGTCCCAGGTGCGCCCCTGGTGGTCCGAGGGCTTGATGTAGTAATAGATGTCCTGGAAGTTGATATCGATCGTCGCCGCCCCAGCGGGGCATCGGCTTGGAATTGAAGATTTCCAGGCTCTTGAGACGGAAATCCCGCATCCAGTCGGGCTCGTTCTTCATGTCGGAGATCTGCCGCACGATGTCGGCATCGACTCCTTTGCGAGCCTTGAAGATGTACTTCTCGTCGTTGCGGAAATCGTATTTATTGATTTCGCCCAGACCGACATCGAAAGTCTCGTGCTTAACGTCGGTTGCCATGGTATACGCTTCGCTTTCGTTCGTTGTTGGCGTCGAATTTGTGCAGGTATGTATGAATAACAGGCGCGACCACCGGTCGCGGCTTCACGGGAGGCCTTAGCCGATTGCCGACTCGAGCGCTGACGTGGCATTCTTCATGGATTCCTCGTCCGCGGCCGCTTCAGGATGCGCCGCGCGAATGCGATCGTAGCCGCTCTTGTGCAGTTCTTCGGCCAGTTCTGGCCCGCCCGTCTCGACGATCCGGCCGCCCAGCATCACGTGGGTGAACTGGGGCCGGTTGTGTTCCAGTAGTTTGTCGTGGTGCGTGATGATCAGAATGCCCATCTTGGCTCCGCCGATTTCGGCGATGCTCTGGCTGGCCAGCCGCACGGCGTCGACATCCAGGCCGCTGTCGGTCTCGTCCAGGATGGCGAACTTCGGCCGGAGCATGGCCATTTGCAGAATCTCGGCCCGCTTCATTTCGCCGCCGGAAAAGCCGTCGTTCACATAGCGACGGGCGAACTCCGGATCCATCCGCAACTGTTCCATCTTGGCCTTCAGCTCCTTGCGGAAATCGCGCATCGGGATCAGTTCTTCCCCCTCCTTGCGCTCGGGCCGGCGGACGTTGGTCGTGGCATGGCGGAGAAAGTCGGCCATCTTCACGCCCGGAATCGACATGGGCCGCTGGAACGCCAGGAACAGCCCGGCTCGGGCTCGCTCGCTCGGGTCCATGGCCAGAATGTCGTGCCCGTCCAGGTCGATCGAGCCGCTGGTCACCTCGTAGCCAGGATGCCCCATGATGGCAAAGCCAAGGGTGCTCTTGCCTGAGCCGTTGGGGCCCATCAGAGCGTGCGTCTCGCCGCGATGAATGAGCAAATCCACTCCACGGAGGATCTCTTTTCCTTCTACCGCAACGTGCAGATTCTTGATCGTAAGCGTTTCAGTCATAAAGCCTTTTTTAACTCTTTTGCGTAGAGTGCTCTGCGAGCACCATTCTTCTTGTTGTTTCTTGATCCGCAGTCTTTATCCGCAGTCTTTCCGTCTTTCGGTCTATTCATGGGTGCTCACAGAGCACCTTGCATTTCACTACCCGGTAATCTTCTGGTGATCGAACACCGGTTGCTTCTCTTCGACATCGACGTACCCCGAGTGATGTGGCACGGGCAGTTCATCGTCGATTGGCAGCGTGACGCCTTCGGCGCCGGCGGCTCGACGGGCAATCTTGTGGCCGCGAATCTTGTCTTGAATCCGCATCAGGCCTTCCAAGAGCGCTTCGGGCCGCGGCGGGCAGCCGGGCACGTAAACGTCGACCGGCACCACCAGGTCGACCCCTTTGCAAACGTGGTAGCCCCACTTGAAGTACGGGCCGCCGCCGACGGTGCAGGCGCCCATGGCAATCACGAACTTCGGATCGGGCATGAGGTTGTAGAGCCGGCGAACGCGGCTGGCCATTTTGTAGGTCACCGTCCCGGCGACGATCATCAGGTCGGCCTGCCGAGGCGTGGCACGAAATGCGCCGGCTCCAAACCGGTCCATGTCATAGCGGCTGGCGCCGGCGGCCATCATTTCGATGGCACAACAGGCCAAGCCGAAGGTCATCGGCCAAATGCTCGCCTGGCGGGCCCAATTGATAGCCTGCTCGATCGTCGTGGTAATGACGTTCTCTTCGAACCTTCCTTCGATCCAGGGCTTGGTCATATCAGTCGTGCTTCGTGCAAAAAGGGCTGGTTCTGGGGAAAACCGTTAATATAGCCCCGGGTTAGTTGGATTAAAACTGCTAGTTGGATTGAAACTGGCAACACGTATGGCCGTCGAGCCGGCAGGTCTCCAGCCGCAACGGAGTGTGCAAAAGCTCGGCGAACAACATCTTTTCCACAGCGCAGATGCCCCGATCCTTCTCGGCCAATTCGGCATAAGGGCAGTCGACAATCGTCAGCATCGGCCCCGCAGCGGTCACTTCCACTTGGAGCGGAATCTGGCGTTCTTCGAACACGGCCTTCACGCCGTTCATTCGCGAAGCCACGTCCGTTCCACCGACACGTTGCTCATACATCCGAGCAAGCGCTCCGGCCACGCGTTGCAAAAGCCCGCGGCGAACTTCAGGATCTGCAATCGTCCGGATCTCTTCCCATAGCACCAGGGCCAGATCAGCAAAATTGCTTCCAACCTGCCGGCGTGCCTTCTCGGTAAGTGAATAGCGATGGCTGGGCCGACCGCGACCAGCCCGGGCAATGTCCCGCTCGACCAGCCCCTGGCTGATGAGCCGCGTCAATCGCTGCCGCACCGCAGTTGCCGTAACTGAACTGGCGTCGGCCACTTCGGCAATGCTCATAGCCCCGCGTTGCCGCAGCAAATCTAGCAGCCGGGCGTCGGAGGTTTCGCTGGCTGTGCTCATAGGCGTGTTTTCCTTCAAGGCCCCGGGTTATCCCTGGCCTGTTGGCTTCATCTTATAGGTTTTGACAATTTTGGCAATGAAATATGTCAAAATTATGCAAGCAAGAGTCTACGAGAATCGCAAAACGATGCGGATTATGTGCTTATGTCAACTATAGACCACCAGATCACCACGGGATTGAAGATTGTTGACAATCTGCAATTCGTTCGATAGCATGCGACTTGTACCGATAAAGCCCCACTTGGTGACGGGAAGCCTAGAATGGCCAATTCCACGGTCTACCGAACCATTCGCGAGCAAATTGTCGAGCAGCTTCGCAACGAAGTTCTCTCCGGCGAAATTGCCGCCGGCGAATCGCTCCGCGAGCAGAAGCTGGCCGAGCGGTTTGGCGTCAGCCGCGGGCCGATCCGCGACGCTCTGTTGCAACTGACGCAGGAGGGCTTGCTCGTGGCCCAGCCCAATCGCGGAGTTCGCGTGGGGCAGGGGCCCAGCGAAGAGATCCAACCGCTGGTTGTGGCCATGCGACGGCGAATCGAAGCCTTCGCCCTGGAGGCCGTCCTCGATCAATTGACCAAAAAGGATCTCGACCAGTTGGATGAGATTCTCGCGCGTTTTGAACAGCCTTGCATCCGCAACGAAATATCCGAGGCGATTCCGCACGACATTGCCTTGCACCGCTGGATCGTTGAGCGAGTCGGCGACCCTGATTTGCTGCAAATCTGGTTGTCGACGATCATTCGCATGCGGCTGCGTTACACGCGCCATGCCCATTTGAGCGAATCGTTTGCCGAGCACCAGGCAATCGTCGAAGCCATTCGCAAACGCGACAAGCAGGCGGCCCTGCGAGCTCTGGAGGACAACATCCAGCCATGAAGTTTCTAGCTCCCTACGACCGAGATTGCCGACTATTGCTTGTGATTGCAGCCGTATGCTTTGGCGCCTTGCGCTCAGCGATGGCCGACGAACCGGCCGCCAAGCCCGACACGATCGGCAAGCGACTGTTCGATGAGCAGGTTCGACCGCTGCTGGCCCAGAAGTGCCTGGCCTGCCACGGCGAAGATGGCCAGGTCGAAGGCGGGCTCGATCTCTCATCGTGCGCGGGCCTACTGCGCGGTGGTGAATCGAAGCAGCCGGCAATTACTCCGGGCGATCCAGAGAAGAGCCGGCTCCTTCTAGCCGTGACGCGTCGCGACCCCAAGCTGGTCATGCCGCCCGAAGAGGCCGATCGACTAACGGACGCGCAGATCACCAGTCTGCGCGATTGGATTGCCGCCGGTGCGCCCTGGGTCGACGAGCCAGCGACCTCGGCTGCCAAGCGGGTCGCGGCGAATGTCTGGGAAGCGACCGGACCCGAGGGCGTCGAGATTCCCACCAGCGGTGGGCAGTCCGATTCATGGACGCACCGCAAATACCAGCCGGCCGATCTGTGGGCGTATCGTCCCTTGCGTCGCCAGGCCATTCCACACCTCGGGCTCGATCCGGCCGATATGGCCAATCCGATCGACGCTTTCATCCGCAGTCGGCTCGCCGAGCGCGAGATCAAACCAGCGGCGCCTGCCGACCGAGCAACGTGGCTGCGACGGGCAACGTTCGATCTGACGGGCCTGCCTCCTACGCCGCAAGAGCTCGACGCTTTTCTGGCCGACGTCTCGCCCGAGGCCGCTGCCAAAGTGCTCGACCGGCTGTTGGCCAGCCCGCACTATGGGGAGCAGATGGCCCGGCTGTGGCTCGACGTGGTCCGCTATTCCGACACCAGCGGATTTTCGAACGACTACGAGCGGCCGCACGCCTGGCGATACCGCGATTATGTGGTCCGCAGTTTCAATCAGGACAAGCCTTACGATCGCTTCATCACCGAACAACTTGCCGGCGACGAACTCGACGCGGCGAACCCGGAGATGCTGATCGCCGTCGGCTTTCTGCGGATGGGGCCCTGGGAACATACGGCGATGAGCGTGGCCGTCGAAACGCGGCAGCAGTTTCTTGACGACGTAACGCAAAGCGTGGGGGTCACGTTCTTGGGCCAGGCGCTGTGCTGCTGCCGGTGTCACGATCACAAATTCGATCCGCTGCCGACGCGCGACTATTACCGCTTACAAGCGGTCTTTGCGCCGGTGCAGTTCCAGGATCGGACCGTGCCGTTCTTACCGCAGGAAGAAACGTCCTCCTTGGCAGCCGGCCGGCCACGCACCGAGCGGCTGCTCCACGAAGCCAACAATTTTCTCGACGGCTTGAAACGCAAGCACGACGTGGCCGTCGATGCCTGGCTCGTCGAGCACGGCCACAAAAGCCTTGACGAAGTGCCAGGCGACCAACGCCCGCAGCGACACTTGGGACTTTCGAAGCTGGAAATGAGCCTGGAAAAAGTCTTTCAGAAACGAGTCGACTATTACACTCTGGAAATGCGACGCTACGAGCCCCAGGCGTTGTGCGTTTACGACGGTCCGCTGACTACGTTCAACATGCTACGCGGCCAACCGGGCTTGCCCGGCCGAGGCAACGGCAAGGCAAAAAAGCAGGCCGATAAACAGGCGACGCCCAGCCCATCGACAACCCAGGTCGTCCACATTCTCAAGGGCGGCGCCGTCGATTCACCGGGCGAGATCGTTTCGCCGGGCGTGCTCAGTGCAGCCTTTGGCTCGAGCGATCGTCAGCAGCCCACGGCCTGGAATACGATTCCCGGCGGACCCAATGGCCGAAGGCTGGCCCTGGCGCAGTGGATCGCCGCGGCCAACAATCCGCTCACGGCGCGGGTGATCGTCAATCGCATCTGGCAGCAGCATTTTGGTCGCGGGCTGGTCGCCACGCCGAACAACTTTGGCAAGATGGGTTCGCGGCCCACGAATCCTGAACTGCTGGATTTTCTTTCCGTGTGGTTTGTCGATCACGATTGGAGCATCAAGAAACTGCATCGGCTGATCATGACCAGCCAGACCTATCGGCAGTCGAGCGAGCACGCCGATTTTTCACGTCTGGCGGAGATCGACGCCCGCAACGAACTGCTGGCCTATTACCCCGTGCGGCGGCTGGCGGCCGAAGAGATCCGCGATTCGATGCTGGCCATCAGTGGCGAATTGAACGCATGCGTCGGCGGGCCGCCTGTGTTTCCCGAGATTAACTGGGAGGTGGCCCTGCAGCCGCGGCACATCATGGGCTCCGTCGCGCCGGCCTACCAGCCGTCGCCGCGACGCGAAGACCGACATCGGCGAACGCTATACGCGTTTCATTGCCGCACATTGAGCGACCCGCTGTTCGAAGTGCTCAACAAGCCGGGGAGCGAAATCTCTTGCGAACGGCGCGACGAGACGATCGTAGCGCCGCAATCGCTGGCATTATTCAACGGGGCGACGGTTCACGATCGGGCCTTGGCCCTGGCCAAGCGGCTCGAAGAGCGCTCGGCCGATCCGCGCGAGCGCGTCGACACCGCGTTTCTTTGGACATACGGGCGTCGACCCCATGACGATGAGCGTCAGAAGTGCCTGGAGCACGTGGTGCGCATGACCGAGTACCATCGCACGCATTCGCCCCAGCGGGTCGAGCCGGCGCGCAGCGCTGCGCCGGGAAATGATCGAAGAGTTGACCGGCGAGACATTCGGCTGGGATGAAGATCTCGATCTGATGTCGCAATTTCAGTCCGACCTCAAGCCCTGGGACGTGGGGCCTGAAACGCGGGCCTGGGCCGAGTTGGCCTTGGTGCTGTTCAATTCCAACGAGTTTTTGTGTGTGCGATGAACTGACGGATTGCAAAAGAGTGAACCACAGAGGCACAGGGACACAGAGAATGCGATCAGGGGAAGCGAAAGATCGAATACAGAACGAGAATTCGTCGTCTTCCCTGTGTCTCTGCGCCCCTGTGGTGAATGGTTCGGATCTTCATGCGGCAGATCGCTGATTTTTCGGCGAGCACCTGGACGGAATGACCATGATGCAACCTTTCTCGCTTCCCAGTCGGCGTGAGTTTCTATATGGGCTGGGCGCCACGTTGGGAACGGTGGCCTTCAACGCGCTGCTGGCGAAAGAGCAGACCGCGGCCGACGCCGGGCCGCTCGCTCCGCGGCCGCAACACTTCCCGGCCAAAGCCAAGGCCTGCATTTTCCTGTTCATGGAGGGCGGGCCGAGCCATATCGACACCTTCGACCCCAAGCCCAAGCTCGACGAACTCCACATGCGCGAGTTCACACGCCAGGACCAGTTCGCCTCGGCCATGGCCTCGGGCAAGCGGTACTTCGTCCGCAGCCCGTTCAAGTTTCGCAAGGTCGGGCAGTCGGGCCTTGAGATGTGCGAGCATTGGCAGGAACTGGCCAGCGTGGCCGACGAACTGTGCGTGTACCGAGGTTGCCAGGCCGAATCGATCGACCATCCCACGGCCTGTTACCACATGAACACCGGCAACCGCTTCGGCGGCGACCCGGCCGTCGGCTCGTGGGTCACCTACGGTTTGGGCTCGGAGAATGCCAACCTGCCGGCCTTCGTCGTGCTGCCGGAAGTGGCCTTCCCGCAAGGAGCGCGGCCAATTGGTCGAATGGTTTCCTGCCGGCCTATTTTCAAGGCACCACGCTCAGGGCCGCCGGCTCGCCAATCCTCGATCTCCGCCCGCCCCCGGGCGTGACACGCGAAGCGCAGCAAATGGACCTGGAGCTCTTGGCCCAGCTCAACCGTGGCGACCAGGCCCGGCACCCCAACGACCAATCGCTCTCGCGCGCATGCAATCGTACGAGTTGGCGTTTCGCATGCAGACCGAAGTGCCCGGCGTGCTCGACGTCGACGCCGAGGATGCCGGCACGCGTTCGCTTTACGGCCTCGATCGGCCGGAGACGGCCAGCTTCGGCCGGCGCTGTTTGCTCGCGCCGGTTGGTGGAGCGGGGCGTGCGGTTCGTGCAAATCTACGCCGGCGGTTGGGACTCGCACGATTACCTGGGCGTGTCACATAAGGCGCGTATCCAGGCCGTCGATCGGCCGATCGCGGCGCTGACTCGCCGATCTGAAGCGTCGCGGCATGCTCGACGAGACGCTGGTGGTGTGGAGCGGCGAGTTCGGTCGCTCGCCCGACAACGGCGTGCGCGGCGGCACGAACACGGCCGGCCGCGACCACAACGCCAAGGCGATGTGTATGTGGCTCGCGGGCGGCGGCACGCGGCGCGGCACGGTCGTCGGCGCGACCGACGAACTCGGCGCGAAAGCGGTCGAAGTGGTGCAACCGATCAAGAATCTGCACGTGACGCTGTTGCGTCTGTTGGGCTTGGACGACAACAAGCTGACGTTCTTCCACGAAGGCCGCTACAAGCAGATCTCGCAAACCGGCGGCCAACCCATCAGTGAGTTGTTGGCGTAGGGCAGGGGGAGCCCTGACCTACAGAAGCCGCTTCCGCCGTGAAGCCGGTCAGCACATGATGGCGGACCGTGTCCCAGGCGATCTCTTGCAGCAGGCGATTCAGCTTCTCCTTGTCCTGGCGCCGAGATGCTTTCGTCCTTCGCCAGCAGCGAGGGCACCGGCAAGCCTACGGGAGTGCGACGGTAGATCACCGCGAAGTGGCAGTAGCCCGATAACACTTGCAAGGGAGCTTTCGCGTGCCCCCAGGTGTCGCGGAAGAGATCCCATTGGGCTCTCAAGCCGGGTGCTTCGCCGGCGACGATCTTTTCGCGCAGCGTTACCGAGGCCTCGCCGACCGGTACGACGAATATGGCGTCCTTGCCCAACTGCTTGTTCAAATTGCGAACGAGCACTTCAATGTCGTGACAATAAGCATCATTGGCCTTCTTGAGTTCGGCCAGGTTCGTAGCGTCGTGATCGACTTTCTTACGCGTGTCGAGCGGGTACTTCGGCTCGTAGGTGTCGTTCGGCAGCCAGTACTCTTGCACGGTGATGCGCACGTTCGGGTTATGCTCCACGGCCAGCCTGGCGAAGTTTTCGATTCCCTCGTCGGGAAGCCAGATGGGCGAGAGCGTGAGCACATCCACCTTGCCAGCAAGCAGGGCGGCTTTGGCCTCGTTCTTTTCGTCCGGAACATTCCAATGCTGGATGACGCGCGAGCCGCCGATCCGCGATATTCCGACGGGCTGATGGTCCTTGATGCCGGCTGCCTGAGCCATTTCGGTCAGTAGAGGATAGACGAAAACGTGAAAACTGTGACCACAGGTGAAGACACGCAGTCCCTGGGTAATGGTGCCGGCAGCCGGTCGTCGCTCGGCTCTGCGCCCTGGCAATGGGTGGGGGCCAACATGTTTCCAGCCAATAAAACCACGGCCGCCGTGAGCAGTCTCGGCCAGAAACCAGATCGGACGCCGTGAAACATGAACATGTCTCCCCGCCAAGCGAAAATGCCCCTCGGAAGTGCTCCTGAGCTTGGTCACGAGTCGGGTGAAAGTCAACATTGTCGAAGTTTCGCCGAACTCGGAGCGGTCGCCACCAACCGCGATCGACGCGGTAATCGGCGGGATGCAAGGTAATCGGCGGCATCCAGAAGGATGCATTTTCCAGGTCCGCTGAAAGGCCCCCGGCAACCAACCAAAACGATAGCGTCCGAGTAATTCCGGCCGCACAGGGTGTGGAAAAGTTTGGACGGCAATAGTTGACAGCAAGAATGGAACGGCTAGACTGCTTCCTATTGCAATTGAGACTCATTCTCATTAGCATGGCGGCCGTTACAGTTCCCTCTCCGTCCCTTAGTCAACAGGAGCTTCGTCATGGTGCGTAAGTCTTTCATTGGTCGTTTGTTGCAAGACCGTAAGGGCCAGGGCATGGTCGAGTACGCCCTGTTGGTCGCAGGTATTGCGCTGGTCGGCATCCTGGGCGTGTCGCTGATCGGCGAGAAGACGGGCGACATGCTCGATCTGGTCGCGATTGTTCTGCCGGGCGCGGATACCGACGATAACGGCCCGATTGGCCAGGGCCACTTGATTGAAGACACGACGACCGCCACCGGACAAATCCAGCTTGATATGACCGCGATGAGCACGGCCGGTCGCAACCTCGGCAGCAATCTGACCGGTAACGCGGTCGGCAACTCTTCCAGCGGAACTCCCTTGATTGTTGACGCAGTAAATCAGGGTTCTTGAGGCCTTAGCATCGTCCAAACCCATGCCTGACCTTGCCCGCTGGGCCGTTCCACTCGGCTTGACATTGGTGGCGGTCGTCACCGACCTTCGCCGACGAGAAGTGCCCGACGCGGTGCCCTTGGCACTGCTCGGTTGGGCAGTATTGGTCTGCGCGCTCGGCTGGACGGAAATTGCTTGGTTCACGCTGATCGCCGGACTCGTTTTGGGTTTGGCGATCGGCGCGATTTGCTTCGCGTCAGGCGCTCTGGGGGGCGGCGACGCCAAGTTGCTCGCCGCCTTGGGCGCCGTCGTGGGGCCGGTTGCCATGTTCGAGGTGCTGTTTTGGATGGCGCTGGCCGGCGGCGTGCTCGCGTTGATGTCGGCGGCCTGCGGCCGGCGCGAGTTTGCCTACGTGCCAGCCATTGCCGTGGGTCTGTGTGTCCAACTCGCCTGGCCGAATGCCGTTGAAAACTTGCTTCTTCGGCAGGTCTGATCGCCCTTATGTTGACGACCTCGCGCGCCCGCCGATTCTCGCCGCCACGCCGCACGCGCCGTGGCCAGTCGCTGGTGGAGTTCGCGCTGGTGGCGCTGGTGGTTTACGTTCTGTTTGCGGCGATCATTGAGTTCGGCCGGTTGTTCTTCGGCGCCCAGACGGTCCAGTCTGTGGCTGATTTCGCGGCTCGCGAGTTGTCGCGGGCACCGATTTCTGCGACCGGTCCCAATCCGGCCAACCTCAACACACCGCTGTTGTTGAACTATTACCTCAGCACAGGCGACCAGAGCGATCAGAGTGTGCAATATGTGCGTACGAACATTTACAGCGAAGATTATTTGGCCATCGATCTGACGGACTGGATGTTGAACCCGGTCAACAGCGGCCAGACGCTAATCGGCTACATCGACACGCTACCGCTTCCGCCCGTAAACAAGCTCCTTCTGCCGTTGATGTTCGTCACTTCGACGACCGGGTCGGGGAACGCCGGACAGACGATGCCGCTACTGCGATATCCGGGCGCACTGGTGACCAGCAGCACGGCCCCCAGTGGTTATACGGTCAAGGTGCCGGTTATTGTCTCTCGCGCGGGGGTTGCCGATCCACGTCCGCATTCCAGCATGCAACTTCTCGGGGGAGAAATCATTGTCTGGCACAACGTCGTGGAAGCAATTCCGTTTGCAGATAGCTCCGGCAACCAGAGCGATGTGTTCAGCGTCACCTCGGGCACGTCGGGTAGCTTGGGCGTGCCGGCCGGCGGATTGGCGGCCGTGCGGGTCAATTATCCGTTCCAGGCCGCCACGATGGTGAGCTATCCTCCGCCCGCGAATCCGAGCCAGCCGTTCGTGGTTCAAAGCGAACCCTCGACCTTCCGCGTCCTTAACCCAAACATCGCCGACGACGCGCAAGTGCAGTCGTCGGACCCCAACAACTTTCTCAACGGTGGGACGCCGGTAGCGCCGAACTCACAATCTGGCTTTTACTCCGGAACGTATGGTGGAACCTATGGGCTTGGCGCTCTCGGCGCCGTCGACTTGCAAGTCCGGCCATTCCGCAAAACGATCACCTGCCAGGCGATTTATCGCCGCGAGGTGTTTGGAGCGAGCCCATGAAAAGCATCATGTCGCAAAGTAGGGTGCGTCGTGACGCACCACCCTGCTTATGGTGCGTCTCGTAAAACTCGACACACCCTACACCTCACCTACTGACCTACGCCTACACTCCTACATGACGAAACAACGCACGCGATCGGTGCTCAATGAGCATCTGGCTAAAGTGGAGGTAACCCGATGACCGCTTACTCTTCGAATCGTCGCAGCACGTCGCCGGTGCTGGTAATTTTTTTTACGCTGCTGCTGATTGTCGTTGGCGGAGCCGGAACGGTGGCTGCCCTGGCGGCCATGGGGCTGGTCGACTTGCCGTTCTTACGGCCTCGCGAACCTTCGCGAGTCGGCATGGTCAAAGTGCCCCTTTCGGCTCGACTGATCCCAGCCTATAAGCTCATTCGCCGCGACGATTTGATCAATCCTGAGACCGGCACGTGGATTGAGACCTGGGCGGCCGAAAAGGACATTGCGACGCACAAGATCGTCGCCGATCCGGCCAAGATCATCGGCCGAGTGATAAACTACGACAAGGGCCCGCTGTTCTCGTTCACCGAGAACGATTTCATGCCCGTGGGTACCCGGGCCGGGTTGGTCGCGGGCATCCCGCCGGGCAAGCGATCGCTCACCTTGCCGACGGCGAAACTCGAGGGCATTAACGGCCTGCAAATGGGGGACCGATTCGATATCGTATCGACGCTTCCCGTCGACAAGAACCGCCCCAACGCGCAAAACAATAACGTGCGTGGCCTGGACGGAATGCCGTCGCTCGAGCCACGCGTGCGCGTGCTGGTGGACAACGGCGCGGTCGTGACGCCGGCTCGCATCCGCGACGAGTTGTCGACGAGCCAGTCGTTGACCAAGGGGCAGCGCACCAACGTGAAACCGGTTGAGGAGGTCGTGATCGCCTTGGAACCTGAAGAGATTCCTGGGTTGACGTCCGCGATCAGCCAGAACGCGACGATAACGGTGGTGGCCCGTAGCGGTCATCCAGACGATGCCAAGATCGACAGCTTCACGCCCGACTCGAATACGCCGCCTCCGCCGACGATCATCGAGACCGTGGTCGGCGACAAGCGTCAAACGGTGGTTTTCCCGCAGTCGATGCCCGAGGAGAAACCGGCTGCCCGCCCGCAGCGTCCCGCGCAGCCGCCCACGATTCCGCACCGCAAGCAGCGGTCGCTGCCCGTGCGGAATTCGGTCGAGACGGCGGAAGAAACGGCGTTTGCGCCGTTCAACCCTGGTAGCCGGCCATGAGACGGCGCAGAGCCACAGCCCCATAGGGTGCTCTGTGAGCACCTTCTCCCCCCTGGGCGGCGTCGAACGCCACGAACTGAAACTTGATTGAGAGAGGATGGTGCTCGCAGAGCACCCTACGATGAGTCGCCGCAGAACCAGCCATAATCGCCGGGGCTATGTGCTGGTATTCATCGCCATGCTGATGTTCGCCTTCTTCGCGCTGGCGGCGCTGGTGATCGACATGGGCATGGTCCGGTTGACGCAGCAGCAGATGCAATCGGCCACGGCCTCGGCGGCGCTCGAGGGGCTGCGCTTTCGAGACGGAATTCCGCCCTACATGCTGGCCAGCCCCTGGTTTCAGCAACTCGCCGAACCGACTTGCGGACAAGCTCCTCAAGCGGAATACAACCCGTACGACCCAGACTGGCAGTCGTATATCACGAGCGTCAATTCCAATCTCGACACGCTTCGGCGCGTGCTCGCCAGCCAGATGGTCTCGAACATCTTCGACGACGATTTGAACCCCAACGACACGGACACCAGCGGACCGGGTGGGCAACCTGGCAATTGGCGGCGCTGGCCCGGTGGTGAACTTCAGCGGCGGCGTGGGGAGCGACACGGCCTTGGCGGCGGGGCAATTGCTTGGAGTTCCGACGCCCGGTCAGCGAACCTATAACCCCGGCCAACTCGGCGGCGAGTACCCGGCCTTGCAAACCAATCTTGTAACAGCCGGCTCGACATCATCGCAGCAGGCCCATGGCGACATGGTCTCGGGCACGTACACGTACAACGCGAGTTATGGTGGTCAGTACAATGGCTGGTCGGGAGAGACGGCGAAAGCCACGTCGGGAGGCACACCGTATGAGCGTCGCGACTTTATTCCAGACCTGTCGCCTGGCCAAGACGGGGCACCGGCAGACTCTGCTTTCCTAGTGCGGATGCGGCGATTGAATCCCAACGATGTTCAGCCGGGCATTGACGGCGTTAGCGACGTTAGCACGTACGGGCCGCCGTTGCCGTTTCTATTCGCCCGTGGCTCGATGATGCTGCCGACCACATCGACGAATTACCAGCCGCGCAGGACGGGTTGACCGTTCGAGCGACGAGTATTGGCAACTCTCAGTCGGCCGTTTCGGTTAATGCACCCTCGCTACGCGGGCTGTCGACAAGTATCGAAGGATTGGCGAATATCGCGTTGCACCAAGGGTACTGGGGGGCAATGGTCAACACGGCGGGCATCCCGCTGCACATCGACGCGGCGTCCAGCACGAATACGATCGTGGATTCGCCCCTGGTTTCCATGGCGACTCCGACCAGCGTGCAGGTGTCGGTCGCGGGGCATGCGTTCCCTGCGAATTCTAACTTCGGCGTCATTGTCAACGCGTCTGGGCAGATCGCCGCATCACAGCAGACCGTGACGAGCGCTACGACGAGCGGCACCTGGTCGTCGTTATGGACAATCACGCCGGGCTTTTCGACTTTGCCAGCCATCGGCTCGCAGGTCGACGTGATCCTGGTATCGAGCGACATAAGTGCTAGCGCGACGCAAATTAATGTTACGATGCCCGCCGGCTACATGTCTGATCCGAATAACAATCCGGCCTTGATGTTCATGGTGTTAATCCATGATCCAAGCCAGCCTACCGACAGCCAGCAAGAGTATGTGCGGGTGCGCAGATTTCAACGACGAGAACAATTTGCTGTGGACGATCGATCGCGGGCTCCTTGGCACGCTGCCTGCGTCGCACAATCCCAGCAGTTTGCCGCTGGCCCTGACGCCCATTGCCGGATGCTCTTTTGGAACTGCGACCCTCACGGCAGATTTGGGGGTCGGCGATGAATCGATGAATGTCAGTGCTGGGAATTGGTTGCCGCCGATACCTACGCCAGATTCGCCCCCTACGTTTCCGCAAATGAAGATCCAAATCGATCAGGAAATCCTCGGGGTTATGGAAGTGTCGTCCGCAAATTCGGGAACCACGTGGGTTGTTCAACGTGGACTCAATGGCACCACACCCGCGGAGCATACGGATAGCTCTGCGGCTGTTCGGCTGCGCGACATTGCCGCGATCGGCGATCAGGTGCAAATCGCTCAGCCGTTGGGTTGGACTATGTTGGCTGCTGCTGTCGGAGTATCCGACTCAACGATTTCCCTTCAGTCTCCCTTTGGAAGCGGCACGACCTTCACGGGAGACGGTTTTCCGCCGAATCCTGATAATGACCCGAACGCCGCGTTTCTGATCATGGTTGGCTCCGAACCAATGCTGGTGACGAACTTCTCGTCCACAGCCGTTTGGTCCGTAACTCGCAACTCCCCGGTGAGTCATAATCCGGCGGATCCTGTGGCGCTGAATATGGATGCGATCGTGCCCCTTTATGACGACTTCAGTACTACACTGCAATCGAATACGATCACAACCTCTAGCGTCCTGCGAACTACTGGCTTTGGTCGAGCCGGTGTGCTGCCCGGGCCAACCGTGGCATCTGTGGTGACGTTCGTGGTGGCACGCGTGCCGGGAACCGTTGCTGGGAGCGCTCCCGTCGTTCAAAACGCATCGCCTGCCTTCTTGAAACCATTTGCAGTCGACCTCCAGGCGACCGACTTGCAGATGCCGCTGATGGATGCGTTGACTGCGCAGGGCGCCGTGCAAAACGTCGCGTTGGCACCGTCGCTCATGAGCACCAACGTTCCGCCACAGCAGTAATTACCAAACCATGATCGCCAAGATTAAGACTACGATAATGTCCGGCTCTTTTTGTCGCACGGCGATGTACAGGATTACGCCGATGCGGGCACCGTGGTGTTTCGGACTTGTGTCCCGATCCCCGCTTCCGCCCCTTGCGGGGCTGTTTCTGGGCGCTGCGAGCCCGAAGACCAGGGGCTCACGCCCCTGGCTAAGTGCTTTCGGCCCCTTCGGGGCGGGCGTGACCAGATTGCAGCGGCGAGCGTGCGCGCAGGCGCTTTATGCTGTGAATGGCTGGGCCGTGGAAATTAACGCCGAGACCGTAGGGTGCTCTGCGAGCACCATTTTCCGGCGAAAACGCATACCATGCCGATGAAGTCTGGCTGAAAACATGGTGCTCGCAGAGCACCCTACAACTATAACTGCCGAGCATTCGAACTCCCGGACGCATCATTCCCCATTCCCCATTCCCTATTCCCCACTAACGCCGTCCGTGATCACCACCCCCAACATCTTGATCGCTGGCTCCGACCCGAAGCTCCTGGAGGAGATCGAGGCGGCGCTATCGGGCATGGGCGCCGAGCAGCCGATTCTGCATGCCGTCGGCGATTTGCGCCAGGCAGTCGAGGCGGCCCGCAGTCGACGTCCGCATTTGGCCCTGGTGGAAATGACCCGCGACCTGCGGCTGTTGAAAACTTTCACCGAAGAAGTCAAGGTGGGCTCGCCTGAAACGGTCGTCGCCGCGTTGTTTCGGCCCGATGTGTTCGGCTACGACGTCTCGGAAAGCGCCGTGCTGATCGAGGCCCTGCGATCCGGCGTGCGCGATTTTCTACGCCGGCCGGTATCGAGCCACGATTTGGGCCAACTGCTGCTGCGGTTGAGCGAAACGCGGGCTGCCAGCGACCGGCCGATGGGGAAGGTTATCTCCCTGGTCAGCAACAAGGGAGGCGTGGGCAAGTCGACGCTCTCGGTCAACATCGCCCGCGGGCTGGCCAAGCGGCATCCGGAACAGGTGCTGCTGGTCGACCTGTCGTTGCAGATGGGCGTCTGTGCTTCGATGCTCGACTTGAACCCCACGCTGACCATGTCCGACGCCTTGCGGCAGCGCGAACGGCTGGATGAAACCCTGCTGCGGCAACTGGCGACCGTGCATCCGTCGGGCTTGCACCTGCTGGCATCGCCGGCTTCGGCAACCGACGCGGCCGAGATCGACGACGAACTCGTCTCGCGTGTGCTCTCGCTCGGCCGCCGGGCCTACGAGTTCGTGATCGTCGACACGTTTCCCATGCTCGACCGGGTGGTCATGTCCGCACTCGACCTGAGCGATCGCGTGTACATCGTGCTCGAGAATGTCGTGCCCACGCTGCAGAGCGGAGTGAAGCTGATCGAACTTCTGGACGGCATGAATTACGATCAAACTCGGCAGCGGGTGGTGCTCAATCGCTACGCCACCGGTGCCGGCAACCTGAAGGCAGCCGACGTGGCCCTTCAACTGCGGCGCAACGTGAACCACATCATTCCCTACGATCGACACGCTGTGCTAGCTGCGAACACAGGCCGGCCCTTCGTGGAAACGGCTGGGCGCTTCTCTCGGTTGGGACGCAGTATTCGAGAGCTGGTTCGCGAAGTCGATCGCATGGCGCCGGCCACCCGGCCCGCTCCGATCGTCAATGGCCAGGCATTGGGAGAAGCTCGCAAATGAACGACGGTCGAGAGAGTATCAAACCTGCAAGCCCGCTCACTCCCGACCCTTCTCTCACGAGGGGAGAGGGGAGTGCGGATGCCGGGCAGCGTTCGCGAGAGTTGTTTTCTCGCACTACACTGGGGCTGCCGGCCACGCGGCTGCGCTCGAACAAGCCGAAGCCGCGCGAGGAATCGCGGACCGAGCCCGAGCCGGTCGTCGTCGGACGTGGTTCGGAATTTCATTCGATCAAAGGCGAACTGCACCAGCGATTGCTGGACGAGCTCGATCAGCGCAAGCTGCTCTCAGCCCGCGAGGAACAACTCACGGCCGCGGTCGAAGAGTTCGTGGCCCGCGTGTTGGCGACCGAGATCCTGCCGCTGAACGACGCCGAGCGGAAGCGGCTGGTCGACGATCTGCTGGAAGAAACGCTGGGCGTAGGGCCGCTGGCGCCGCTGTTGGCTGATCCGGCCGTGACCGACATCCTGGTCAACGGCCCCGAGCAGGTCTACGTCGAGCGCTTCGGCCGATTGGAATTGACCGACGTGCGGTTCCGCAACGCCGATCATTTAATCCGCATCATCCAGCGGATCGCGGCCCGGATCGGGCGGCGGATCGACGAATCGTCGCCCATGGTCGACGCCCGGTTGCCCGACGGTAGCCGCGTGAACGCCACGGTGCCTCCGGTGACGATCGACGGACCGACGCTGAGCATCCGCCGTTTCGGCCGGACGCGATTGCGTCGCGAAGACCTGATGCGGCTGGGGATGCTTTCGCCCGACATGAATTTGTTCCTCGAGCAGGCCGTGAAGGCCCGCACGAATATCCTGATTGCCGGCGGCACGGGGGCGGGCAAAAGCACCTTTCTCGGCGCGTTGGCCGAAGCGATTCCCGCGACCGACCGCGTCGTCACGATCGAAGACGCCGCCGAGTTGATTCTCGACCAGGCGCACGTCGTGCGGATGGAAACCCGGCCGGCCAACGTCGAGGGCATGGGCCGGATCACGGCTCGCGACCTGGTGATCAACAGCCTGCGCATGCGCCCCGACCGGATCATCGTCGGCGAAGTCCGCGGCGGCGAAGCGCTCGACATGCTGCAAGCCATGAACACGGGGCACGACGGCAGCCTGACGACGATCCATGCCAACAGCCCGCGCGACGCGCTGGCCCGCTTGGAAACGATGGTGCTGATGGCGGGGCTCGAATTGCCGTCGCGGGCGATCCGCGAACAGGTTGTCTCGGCTCTGCAACTGGTCGTGCAGGTGCGGCGCTTCGACGACGGCGTACGGCGCGTGGAAAGTATTATCGAGATTACCGGCCTGGAAGGGCTGGTGCCGCAGACGCAAGAGATCTTTCGCTTTGTGCGCGGAGGGCGGCGGGGGCGTGTGATCTCCGGCGAGTTCCTGCCTACCGGCGTCGTGCCGCGACTGGTGCAATCGCTACGAGAAAAAGATTATGAAGTGCCGATGGCGATGTTTCAAACCGGTAAGCCGCAGCCGACGGGCGAGAACTCAGGGTGAAAAAGGAAATTCAAATGACGAAATTCGAATGTCTAAAGAATGACGAAGCACGAATGGCGAAGATTCGAGCTTCGTCATTCGGGTTTCTTTCGTCATTCGACATTCGGAATTCGTCATTTCCCAAAGGTCTTCCATGACTCAACTACTGACAATTCTCGGCCTGGCCTGGGGACTGGGTATGATCGTGTATACCTGGCGTCTGGCCCGGCTGCGCGAGTTGGCGCGGCAGCGCATGGCCGGCATGCATGTCGTGCCGACGGATGTCGTTGCGGCGCCGGCTGAAGATCGCCCCTTCGCCCGGCGGCATCTCTTCGTGCCATGGATCGTGGCCACGGTCGTCGTGGCTGTTCTGAACGGGCTGCTGAGGCTGGACCTGGTGTTTTCGCTCGCGCTGGGAGCGATGGTCGGCTTTCTGGGCGGGCTGCTCGACGGCATGTGGCTGGCGCGGCAAGAGACGCTGATCGAGCAGCAGCTTTCAGCCGCCATCGACTTGATGGTCGGCGCGCTGTATGCCGGAGCCAGCGTGCCCAGTGCCGTCGAGATTGCACTGCGCGAAACCAAACGCCCGCTCGCCCCGCAATTCGAGGAAGTGTTGGGCCGACTGCGATACGGCGACAATCCGATCGCCGTGTTTCGCGGGCTGGCGCGGCGCGTGCCGCTCGATAACTTTCGACTGTTCGCCACCAGTCTGGCCGTGCATTGGGAGGTCGGCGGCAGCTTGGCGCCAACGCTGGCGACCGTCGGCCGGACGATTCGCGATCGGATCGAAATTGCCAATCGCATTCACTCCATGACCACGCAAAGCCGGGTCTCGACCATCGCCATCTTGGGCACGACTTATTTCCTCGGGCTGCTGATGTGGCGCAACGATCCCCAGCGGATGGAAGAATTCCTGACCAACAGCGTGGGGAAGCTGCTGGTGTCGGGCGCACTGGTCCTCGAAGCCGTGGGCATTGTGTGGGCGGCTCATATCGGCAAAGTGAAGTTCTAGAAAGCGATGACGAATGACGAAATCCAAATGTCGAAAGAATGACGAATTTCAAATGACGAAGTTTCAAGTTTCGTCATTCGGTATTCTTTCGTCATTCGACATTCGGCCTTCGTCATTTCGCCTGGCAGGTGCGTCTTGATTCATCCGCTCGTCGCGCTACTGATTCTGGCCTGGGCGCTGATCCTAGCGATCGGCTACCGCTTTTTGCAGCGATCGCTGCTGCGCCGCCAGACGCTGGATCGGGTTCGCTCGCAACCGTCGGAGGCGGGAGGCGAGAATCTGTTCGAACGCAGCCCGCTGGCTCAATGGCTGTATCTGGCCGGATATCGCGATCCTGCCTCGCCCCGCCTGTTCGTGAGCCTGACGGTGGTGATGTCGATCGTGGGAATGGTGTTGGCCTATTTGGCCTGGGCCGGTGGGCTGACGCGAACAGCGGTCGCGCTAATGTTGAGACTTCCCGGCGGAATTGGCGACTTGAGCCTGCCGGTCATTTACCTGGCGCCGTGGCTGTTCGCGCTGTTGGTGGGGAGCGTCCCTTGGATTGTGGTGCGCAGCGCCCGACGACGACGGACCGAGGCCATTGCGCAGGACTTGCCGGTAACGCTCGAACTGTTGGCTACGCTGAGCGAGGCCGGCCTGGGCTTCGACGCAGCACTGGCGCATGTGCTCGAATCGCAGACTTCGCTGCGACCGCTAGCCGAAGATTTGCAAGCTTTGCAGGCCGACATTCTGGCCTCGCGACCGCGTATCGAGTGCTTCCGCCGCTTAGGCCGGCGCGTGCAGGTGCCCGCTTTCAGCGTCTTCATCTCCGCCGTGGTGCAGGCCGAGCAGATCGGGGCGGGGGTGGCCGGCGTGTTGCGTCGCCAGGCCGACGATCTGCGTCAGCGACGGCGCGAAGACGCCATGGGATTGGCCATGGCACTGCCGATCAAGCGTTTGTTTCCCATGATCATCTGCTTCATGCCGGGGATTTTCGTCGTCACCCTGGGGCCAACGCTCATGGAATTCCTGCGCTTTGCCGACGGCTTTTTGCGAGGTCGATGAAAGCAATGCCACGATGGCGGATGATCGATCGCGAAACCAGCCGGCTGGTCGTCTCGGAGTTGGACGTGGCCGCGGGCTTCTGGTCGCGATTGCAGGGCTGGCAATTCCGGTCTCGACCTGCGCCGGAGTTGGCTTGCTGTTGGCGCCGTGCGCCAGCATCCATACGTGCTGGATGCGCTTCGCCTTGGATATTGTCTGGCTCGATCGTGAAGGAACCGTTCTGGCCGTCGGACGTGGAGTGCGTCCTTGGCGGTTTGCCTTCGCGCCACGTGGCACGCTGGCAGTGCTGGAGGTTCCGGCAGGCGAGGCCGCGCCGATTCAAACTGGCGACCGGCTGAAGTTAGCGGCGCACGATTCAGAAAGTTGCGACAATCCTCCGCCATGCTTGCAGCAACTGGTCTGCTAATTAGAACCTGCTGGCCCACATAGAAGTTGCAACAAGGGGTGCGGACCGACATCGCCACAGGTTTTGTCAGGAAAACCAAAGATAGCCAACGGAAAAGTCGATATGACCGGCAGACTCGTGTTATTCGGAAAACTCTGCCAAGCTTGCCGTCGCCATTAAGGTGGTGGTTGAAGTCAGGCAGTTGCCAGCAGGATGCTGCATTGAAGCCGATCGATTTCCACCATCGTAAGTCGAACAGACTCTGGATCCGCCGCGTTTGCGCGTGGCTGGCTCTGGCGTGCTGGCTAGGCTATGGCACTGCCGTGGCCGAGGCCCAGCAGCCGAGCACCAGGTTCGTCGGCCCGACATTCCAGACCGGGCCCGTCAGGTCACGCACAGACCTCGTGCAAGTGCAGCCCCCGGCGCCGCCACCGGGCGTGCTGCTCGAACCGATCCCGGTTCCTGGGCCTTCGAATCCCTCCGGGCCAGCGAATCCGTCCGCGGCGCTGCAGTCGTTGCCGCCGCTGCCATCTCCGTTCTCCGCGACACCCCATCCAACGCCGGAAATCAAGAAGGAATTCGATCGTTTCGTCGACCGTGAGATCGACCCCCAGGAGACGCTCGACCTGGTGCTCAATCGGCCACGCGTGTTGGTGCTGAAGCAACCTCCGAAGCGAGTGCAAATTCCCGATGAAACCGTGGCCACCTACAGCGTGCTCTCAGAAACGCAGATTGCCGTGGTCGGTAAGCGCACGGGTTCGACCGTGGTCAACCTGTGGTTCGCCAATCCTGACAATCCGAACGCCGAACTGGTGTTGAGTTACCTGGTACGCGTGATCCCCGACCCCGAGGCCAAGCAGCGGCTGGAGCGAATCTACGACGCTCTGGCCGGCGAGATCAACGAGAACTTTCCCAACAGCCACGTCGAACTGGCGCTGGTCGGCGATAAACTCGTCGTGCGGGGCGAAGCCAAAGACGTGCTCGAAGCCCAACAGATCATCATGGTAATCTCGGCCAACTTCCAAGGCGGCCAAGGCGGGCAGGGTGGTCAAGGCGGTCCCGGAGGGCAGGGGGGCGGCGGCAGTCCGATCGCCAACATGAACATTCCCATCGGCGCCGGCGGAATGTTCCCCACGAACAACGCTTCGCTCGACGACAGCCTGATCGCCGGCCAATTGGGAGTCGATGCTCCAGGCGCCCCGGGCGTGAACAGCTTTATTCTGCAGGGTGGTCGCAACATCATCAACCTGCTGCGCATTCCGGGCGAACAGCAGGTCATGCTCAAGGTTACCGTGGCCGAAGTCAATCGCACGGCAGCCCGCAGCATCGGCATGAACTTTTCGCTGGCCAATAAGGCCGGGAATTTCGTCTTCGGCAGCTTCACTGGCGGATTACTCTCGGCCAGCACGACGGGCGCGAATGGGTTGGCCACGAGCACGGCCAATCTGCCGGCGTCGATCGACAACGGGCAGGTTTTGCTGGCCATTCAGGCCTTGCGAACGCTGAATCTGGCCCGCTCGTTGGCTGAGCCGAACGTCGTGGCGATCAATGGCCAGACGGCTCAGTTTCAGGCCGGCGGTGAATTCCCTGTCCCCAATGCCACGGCGACCTTTGGCGCCGTCGGTCAAAGCGTCACGTTCGTTCCCTTCGGCGTGTCGCTGACTTTCATTCCCTACATCACCGATCGGGATCGTATTCGCTTGCAATTGTTTGGCCGCGTCAGCACGACCGACGCCTCGCTCGGTGCGACCGTTGGCGGCACCAGCGTGCCGGGGCTGCAAGCCCGCACGTTTCGCACGACGCTCGAGATGCGCGAAGGTCAGACGTTGGCCATGGCCGGCTTGATTCAGAACAACCTCACTTCCAGCAGCAACCGGGTGCCATTCTTCGGCGATCTGCCGTTGGTAGGGCATCTGGCTGGTTTCGACCAGATGAGCAACCAAGAGTTCGAACTGGTGGTGTTGATCACGCCGCAATTGGTCCACCCCATGGAATGCGACGAAGTCAGTCCGCTGCCAGGATCCGACATGTTCGAACCGGGCGACATCGAGTTTTTCCTGCTGAATCGGTTGGAAAGCCGGCGTCAGTATGATTTCCGCAGTCCGGTGCGGACCGATTTAGCACGGATCAAACGCTACGAACATTGCGAGGACATTTATATTCTTGGGCCGCATGGACATTGCAAGCAGGCGGCTTGTGGCAGTAAGCAGTAGGCGGCGGAAACGAACCCTATGCATATTTCGACGACATTCTGGCGACCTCGATCGCTGGCGCCGGCCGTAGGCGGCTTGCTGTTTGCCGCGCTCGGCTGCCAAGGGCCAAGTTGGTTCGACCGCTGTAGTACCATTCCACCGGGCGCCATTCCCCAACCGGTTGGCACGCATCTTCGCCAACTCGATGCCACGCAAATCAAAAAGGCCGACGCCGACCACTTCGTGATCTATCAATACGAATGGGACCGCACTGGCAAAGCACTGTCGCGTTCGGGCAAGCGGCATGTCGAAGGCCTCGCCTCGCGATTGGGCGAAGCCGGCTGTCCCGTGCTCATCGAGCCGCAAGGCGACGCCGAACTTGACGAAGCCCGTCGCCAGGCGGTCGTCGTCACTTTGGCTACGAAGGGAATTGAAGACGCCGATCAGCGAGTGCTGGTTGATTATCCCGATGCCGAACCATTGTACGGCCAGACGGCTCCGCTGATCGCCTACGGTTACCTGCGCAGCTCGGCCTCATCGATGGGCGGCGGAGGTGGCGGCGGCGGGATTAGCGGCGGCGGAGGCGGCATGGGCGGTGGTGGAGGTCTTGGCGGCGGCGGTGGCCTCGGCGGTGGTGGCGGCGGGGGTGGTCTCGGCGGCGGCATGGGCATGTTCTAAAGCTCGCAATTCGAATGAGAAAGGAACGCTAATCATCACTAATCTCCGCTAATTCTGATTAGTGTCGATTAGCGGCGATTAGTGTTCCTGCAATCAGGCTCAAACTTGGAACTATGGCCATTCGTCATTCTTACGCAGGCACGGCTGACATGAAAAAGACCATGAAATCGTGGGCTGGCGGAGCCGTACTGTTGACGCTCGCGTTGGGTTGCCACTCGGCACTCGACGACCGGCCCAACATGGTGGCGTCGCTCAATCGCGATGAGCCAGCGCGGGCGGAGCCCGAATTGCCCTTGTCGCAGTCGGCGCAGGCTTGCTTCGTCACAGCCGAAGATCTGGCGGCTTCGGGACACGACGAAGAAGCGATCAAGCTGTACGATCGGGCACGGCAATACAATCCCAAGCTGACGCAGTGCAGCCACCGCCTGGCATTGTGCTACGAGCGGAGCGGCAAGTATGCCGAGGCGCTGGCCGAATATCAGAAGGCCTTGAAGAGCACTCCCAAGGACGCCGCATTGTTAAACGACTTCGGCTACTTCTATCTCCAGCGCGGAAATCTCGACGAGGCTGAAAAGGCCTTGCGTGCTTCCGTGGCCAGCGACGCGAAATGCTTGCCGGCCTGGGCGAATCTGGGCCTGGTGCTCGGCTTCCGCGAACGCTACGGCGAAGCCTACGAAGCGTTGGCCAAGGCAGCCACCCCGGCAGAAGCACATTCCAACCTGGGCGTCATCCTGGCCCAACAGGAAAAATTCGACGCCGCGCGCGCCGAATTCCAGCAAGCGTTGACGCTGAATGCCGAACTCCAGCAACCGCGCCGGCTATTGGCCTGGCTCGACCAACGGAGCCATGCCAACGTGGCGCAACAAATGGCGCCGCCGATAGGCGCAGGCGCGACGCCCACTGTGACGCGCTAACATCGCCGCGAGCACGCCCGTTGTTGCTCTTCGCTGTGGGCGCGACCGCCGGTCGCGGCTTTGTGAAGCAGGCCCTATTTCTTTTTCGGCTTCGCGACACCGCACGTGTCGCATGTATCGTAGCCGGCATAGTTCATCGCACCGCAACCTTCACACTTCCATTCGGGGCCTTGCAGCCGCGCGATCTGCCGCTCCTCGTATTGATCGATGATCGACTCGGCCTGCTTGAAGTCGCGGCAATGCACCAGCACGTCCGGGGCTCCGATGTTGAGCCCGGCCAAAGGGTCGTATTCCTCGGTGACACGTGCTTCGATGCCGGACTGAAGCATGATGTTCTTCACGAGATGTGCTTCGGTCACGTTGGCGGCCTTGTAGATCGAAACCAAATCTTCAGGGTCAGACATAGCGTGCTCCTCGGGGGCGGACGATAGGAGAAACTCGGTAGCAGGCGCGGATGAATTCTCCCGTCGAAAGGGCGCTCTTGCAGGGCGCCGGCGCGGGCCGTCGAAAATCAGCCCCGCCGGGGTATCTTCTATTTGTCGCACAGAATTGGCCGAGGCCAAGACCCTGTGTCGACAATTTGCGCGGTTCGGCACCATGGTACAATCCGGGCTCTCGAACTGTTCGACCGAACTCCGCAGGCCATCATCGTGGAATCCACCAACCGAATTGCTTTCAAGGAATGGGCTGTGATCTGCGCCGCCCTCGAGCAGCGCGGCCAGGTCGCCATCCTTCGCAAGGGGGGTATTCATGAGGGCCGTGATGGTTTCCGGGTGGCTTATCCGGAGTTTTGGCTATTTCCAACCTACGTGCATCAAGATGCCCGGGGGTTGGTGGAAGGAGCCCAGCCGCTTCTCGCGGAAGTGTCCGCCCGCCAACCGCCCGAGGAAAAGGTTCGCCTGGAGCATTACGCCGTCGTTAAGAGGGTCTTTCACCTGACCGACGAATCGCAATTGAAACTATTGGACGGACACCACTTATGGAGCCCTGCGACGGTCCGCGAGCGGTTCATTTATCGAGAACCAGGATTGTTCCTGCTGCTGGTGAGGGTGTATAAAACTGCACTGGCGTTGGAATTCGACAATTCGCCCTATTTTGCAGGTTGTCGAAGCTGGATCGAGCTGCGTGAACCGCTGGCGACGGCCGGTTGTCAGCCGGTCTTGTGCGATGAAGAGTTCGCCCAGCGAGCGGACGCCCTGGTGGCTGCCATCGAGTCGACAGGACTGCGGAAATAACTAGCCCACAGAATTGACTGTGGTTGAACCCGCCTGTCGGAACGATCGCGCTCGAAGGCGCCTGCGGTTTTTTGTGCATCCAACGTCTTCCCGGTACATTAAGAGACCTTAGCCGCTTGCGTCTCCGGCCTGTGCGCAAGTTGGTGGGCCAGGTCGATTTCCGCCGGGCTGAAGATCGTGCTTGCCGATGTTAATTTGGGCAGACTTTGTTATTGCCCCCTACGTATAGAATTGCGTCTAACGCCATCGCTCGAAAACCCTCACTCCACGACCACTCGCACTGACTGAGATTTACCGACGAGTTGGTCCAAGGTCCGAAAACCCATCATGGATGCTACCCAAGAGCAGTTCAACAGCCTGAGCCTGGGCTTCGTCGAAGGCTTGTATGCCGACTATCTGCAGGATCCCAGTTCCGTCGCTCCGGAATGGCAGAAGTACTTCGCGGCCATGACCGATGGCTTTGTCCCCGGCATGGGGCAGAGCCTTGGTCCGTCGTTTCCGCGCTCCAGCATGTACAACCCGCCCGTGGCCCATGCCAATGGGAGCAACGGGACCAATGGGGCCACGAAAGAGTTGAACGTCGCGGTGCTTCAAGACCGGGTCGACCAGTTGATCCGCGCGTACCGCGTCCGCGGTCACATGATTGCCAATCTCGACCCGTTGGGTCTGCCGCGCCCCGTGCCGCCGGAATTGGATCTGGAATTCTACGGGCTGACCGAGGCCGACATGGATCGGCCCTTCTCGACCCGCACGATCTATGGCCCCGACGTCCTGACGCTCCGCGGCATTCTCAAGCGGCTCCGCAACACCTACTGCCGCTCGATCGGCGCGCAGTTCATGCACATCGACGATCTGCGCGTCCGCAATTGGCTGCAGCATCGGATGGAAGGAAGCGAGAACCGTAGCGAGCTGACGCGCAAGGAGCAGATCCGCATCCTCACGCGGCTCACCGACGCGGTGATCTTCGAGGAGTTCATCCAGAAGAAATACATCGGCGCCAAAAGCTTCTCGCTCGAAGGCGCGGAGAGCCTGATCCCGCTGTTGGACCTGGCGATCGAAAAGGCCGGCGAGCAGGGCGTCAGCGAGGTCGTGTTGGGGATGGCCCATCGCGGCCGGTTGAACGTGCTGGCGAACATCATGCACAAGAGCCCGCGACTGATCTTCCGCGAGTTCGAAGACGCCTTGCCCGAGCTGCAGGCCGGCGGCGGCGACGTGAAATATCACCTGGGGCACAGCACCGACTGGCTCACCGGCTGCGGCCAGAAGATCCATCTGTCGCTGTGCTTCAATCCCAGCCACCTGGAATTCGTTAATCCCGTGGCCCTCGGCCGCATGCGGGCCAAACAGGACCGGATCGGCGACGACGATCACCGTCGCGGCATGGTGCTGCTGGTTCACGGCGATGCGGCCTTTGCCGGCGAAGGCGTGGTGCAAGAGACGCTCAACCTGGGCGGGCTGCATGGCTACACCAGCGGCGGCGCGATCCATGTCGTTGTCAACAACCAGATCGGCTTCACCACCAGCCCGCAAGATGCCCGTTCGACTCCCTATTGCACCGACGTGGCCAAGATGCTGCAAAGCCCGATCTTCCACGTCAACGGCGAAGATCCGGAAGCCGTGACGCAAATCGTGCGCATGGCACTTGATTTCCGTCAGGAATTCCAGCGCGACGTCGTCATCGATATGTACTGCTACCGTAAGCGGGGGCACAACGAGGCCGACGAGCCCTCGTTCACGCAACCGCTGCTGTATCAGACCATCGAGAAGCACAAGTCGTCGCGCGAGGCCTACCTCGAACACCTGCTCAAGCTCGGCGGCCTGACCCGCGAAGAGGCCGACAAAATCGAGACGCAACGCCGCGAACAGCTCGAAAAAGAACTGTCCGTGGCTCGTAGCGAGAAGTTCGTGCCGCGAACGGACGTCTTTCCGAACGGTTGGACGAACTACGTCGGCGGCCGCGAGAGCGCCGTGGAAGAGGTCGACACGGGCGTTCCCCGTGAGCGATTGGCCGAGTTGCTCGAGAGGCAAACCCGGTTGCCCACCGATTTTCATCCGCATCCCAAGATCGAGCGCACGCTGAAGGTGCGGGCGGAAATGGCCCGCGGCGAGCGCCCGTTGGATTGGGCCACGGCCGAATCGCTGGCCTTTGCAACGCTTTCGGTCGACGGCTTTCGCGTCCGGTTATCGGGCCAGGACAGCGGTCGTGGCACGTTCAGCCAGCGGCATGCCGTGCTGCACGATATCAAAGACGGTCACCGCTACGTGCCGTTGCAGCATTTGGCGGCCAAGCAGGCCCCGGTTGAGATCTACAACAGCCCGCTGTCGGAAGTTGGCGTGCTCGGCTTCGAATACGGCTACAGCATCGACTATCCCGACGCCTTGGTGATGTGGGAGGCGCAGTTCGGCGACTTCGTCAACGTCGCGCAGACGATCATCGATCAATTCATCGCCAGCGCCGAGGAAAAATGGCGCCGGCTCTCGGGGCTGGTATTGCTGCTGCCGCACGGTATGGAAGGTCAAGGCCCGGAGCATTCCAGCGCCCGGCTGGAACGCTTCCTCGACCTTTCGGCCTGCGACAACATCCAGGTCATCAACCCCACCACGCCGTCTCAGTACTTTCATAGCCTGCGGCGCCAGGTTCGGCGAAGGCTCCGCAAGCCGCTGGTCGTAATGACGCCCAAGAGTCTGCTCCGCCATCCGGACGTGGTTTCGCCGATGGACGAATTGACCGTCGGCCGGTTCCTGCGGGTCATTCCCGATCCATTCGTCAACCCTCCGGTCAGCCGCGTGCTGTTGTGCAGCGGCAAGATCTACTTCGACCTGGCACAGCACCGCCGCGAGTTGGGACGCGATGACGTGGCGATTGTCCGCGTCGAACAACTCGCCCCGCTCCCCTTTGAGCACTTGCGGACCGTCCTGGCCGGCTATCCCGATGGAACGCCGGTCTTCTGGGTCCAGGAAGAGCCGGAGAATATGGGGGCTTGGCGTTATCTGCGGGCTAGTTTCGGCGAGAAGTTGTTCGACCGGTTGCCGTTTACGGGCATTGCCCGCCGGGCTTCGCCCAGTCCTGCCTCGGGTTCGTCCGGTGCCCACAAACGTGAGCAGCGCGATCTGGTCGTGAACGCATTCGGGGGCGTTTGACGGCGGGCCCCCCACGGCGTAAGTTCAGTTCCGCTCAGTTTGGGGCGCAGCCCGATCGCCCTCCGTGCATGGTTCTCTTCGCTTCTTCCGCAGTAAGGTTGCCTGTTGATGTCTGTCGAACTCAAGGTTCCCGCAGTCGGCGAATCGATTACCGAAGTCCAGATCAGCCAATGGCTGAAAGCCGAAGGCGATGCCGTGGCGAAGGACGAAAACCTCGTCGAGATCGAGACCGACAAAGCGACGGTCGAGTTGCCGGCGCCTGTCGCCGGCCGCGTGGTGAAGGTGCTTAAACGTAACGGCGAAATGGCCGTGGTCGGCGAAGTCATTGGCTACATCGAAGAATCGGCGGTCGCGGCCACTACGCCCACCGCTGCTCCCGTGGCTCCAGCAGCAGCAAAGGCTCAACCCGCTCCGGCGCCGTCGCCAGCCCCGGTTGATTTGGCCAAGGCTCCGGTCGATTCGGGCAAGGCGCCGGCGGCTGCGACAATCGTCATGCCGGCTGCCCGCCGAGAGTTGGCTGAGCATGGGTTGAAGCCGGCCGACGTGAAGCCGACCGGCCCTGGCGGACGGTTGTTGAAGGAAGACGTCCAGCGGCAAGTTGCACAGCCTGCGGCCGCGGCAGCGCCTGCCCCCGTGATCCAAGCGGCGCCGATCGTCGCAGCCACGCCGGCAGCCCCGGTAGCGCGTCCGCCTGCACGCCGCGAAGCTTCCAAGACTATCTCCGTCGGCGGCCGCGAAGAAGAGGCCGTGCCGATGAGTCCGCTACGTCGGCGGATCGCCGAGCGGCTGGTCGAAGCCCAGCAGGTCGCCGCGCTGCTGACAACCTTCAACGAAGTCGACATGAGCGGCGTGATGGCCCTGCGCACGGAACACCGCGAGGGTTTTCAGCAGGCGTACGGCGTGAAGCTGGGTTTCATGTCGTTTTTCATCAAGGCCACGATCGAAGCCCTGAAGGCCATTCCGCAGATCAACGCTGAGATTCGCGGCAGTCATATCGTCTACCACAACTACTACGACATCGGCATCGCCGTCAGCAGCAGCAAGGGGCTGGTTGTGCCCGTGCTGCGCAATGCCGAGCGGATGAGCTTTGGCGAAATCGAGCTGGCGATCGAGGACTTTGGCCGCAGGGCCCGCGAAAACAAGATCAAGCTGGAAGAGCTCGAGGGAGGCACGTTCACCATCAGCAATGGCGGCGTGTTCGGCTCGCTCCTTTCGACGCCGATCGTCAACCCGCCGCAGAGCGGCATTCTGGGCCTGCACGCCATTCAGGATCGGCCCGTGGCTCGCGACGGCCAGGTCGTGATCAAGCCCATGATGTACATGGCCCTGACGTACGACCATCGTATTGTCGATGGCCGCGAAGCCGTGACCTTCCTGCGTCGCGTCAAGGAAGGGATCGAGCAGCCGGCGCGGCTGTTGCTTGAGATCTGAATGCTAAATGATAAGTGCTAAATGATAAATTTTGGAATCGGGCTGTTGCCCTCATTTATCATTTAGCAATTATCATTTATCATTTCTTTATGAATCACGATCTCCTCGTCATCGGTGCCGGCCCGGGCGGATATATCGCCGCAATTCGTGCCGCGCAGTTGGGATTGAACGTCGGCTGTATTGAGAAGGAGCCGGCCCTGGGAGGCACGTGCCTTCGCGTCGGCTGCATTCCGAGCAAGGCCCTGCTCGAGTCGAGCCACCTGCTGGCCGATGCCCGCGAGAAGTTTGCCACGCATGGCATTCAAACCGGCGGCGTCACGCTCGATTTGCCCACGATGCTCGGCCGCAAAGACCAGATCGTCACCACGCTCACCAAAGGCATCGACAGTCTGTTCAAGAAGAACAAGATCACCCGCTACGCGGGCCACGGCCGAATCATGGCGGCGGACCGGGTGGCCATTGCCGGCCCGACGGGTCAGACCGAAGTCACGGCCCGCAACCTGTTGATCGCCACGGGCAGCAAGTCGGGCAGCCTGCCCGGCATCGAACTCGATGGCCAATACGTCGGCACCAGCACCGAAGCCTTGTCGTACCCTGCCGTGCCGGGTCACTTGGTCGTGATTGGCGCCGGATACATCGGCCTGGAATTGGGGAGCGTCTGGCGCCGGCTGGGCGCACGCGTCACCGTGCTTGAGTTCCTCGACCGCATCATGCCCGGCACTGATACGGAAGTTGCCAGCGAAGCCCTGAAGATCTTCAAAAAGCAAGGGCTCGAATTCCGCCTCGGTGCACGCGTTACGCGGGCTCGCTACGACGGCAAGACCTGCACGGTCGAGTACGAAGGTGCCGAGCCGCTTACCTGCGACCGCGTACTGGTCTCCGTCGGCCGCGTTCCCAACACAGACGGCTTGGGCCTGGAAAGCGTGGGCATCTCGCTGGAGCGCGGCCGCATCCCGGTCGACGAGCATTTCGGCACGGTGGTGCCGGGCATCTACGCCATCGGCGATGTGATCCGCGGCCCGATGCTGGCCCACAAGGCCGAGGAAGAGGGCGTGGCCTGCGTCGAGCAACTCGTGACCGGCTACGGGCACGTGAACTACGACGTGATTCCGGCCGTGGCCTATACGCATCCGGAAGTAGCCGGCGTCGGCAAGACCGAAGATCAATTGCAGGCGGAAACCGTCAAGTATCGCAAAGGCATTTTTCCCTTCCGGGCCAACAGCCGTGCCCGCACGCTGGGCGATTCGGATGGGTTCGTGAAGATCCTGGCCGACGCCCAGACCGATCGCATTCTGGGCGTGCATATCATCGGCCCGCGTGCCGGCGACCTGATCGCCGAAGCGGCCGCGGCGATGGAATTTGGCGCCAGCGCCGAAGATCTGGCTCGCACTTGCCACGCTCATCCGACGCTTCCCGAAGCAATCCGCGAGGCGGCGCTGGCCGTCGACGGCCGCCCGCTCAATATCTGAGCTCGTCGGCTTCCGTCTTTCGTACGAGCCTCGCGATTCTGCGTGATCGACCCCGAGCCCCGGGCGTGAGCCCGGGGATGCGGTATTCTCTCGTAGACAGTTCTTTTCTAATTACCGCCGCGCCCAACAAAAAAGGACTTGCGGATTGCTCCGCAAGTCCTACGTTCAGTGCCCGGAATAGGAGTTGAACCTACACGACCTTACGGTCACAAGCTCCTGAGGCTTGCGCGTCTGCCAATTCCGCCACCCGGGCATGGGAAGCACTGGGAAAGCTCCGTTGCCGAACTCTAAAGCCGGCCATCTCGTTCCCCAGCGGCGACATCATTTATAGGCCGCGACGGCCGAGTTTTCAAGCCGCCCGCAGCCTGATGGACGGCAACATTCTCCGGTCGCAATTGCAAAAATCGGAGAATTCGGAAGAAGGGCCCCAAATAATCGCCCCTTCGCGGCGTGCTCAATACCGCGTCAGGCTCGGATCGATCTCCACGGCCCAGCGGTCGATGCCGCCCGACATGCTTTGGGCCTTGGCGAATCCCTGCTGGCGCAGCCAATGCACGACCCGCAGGCTCCGTCCGCCATGATGGCAATGGACCACGACTTCGGCTTCGCGATGGGGATCCAATTCGCCGACTCGCTTCATTAACTCGCTCATCGGCAGCAATTGAGCTTCGGGGATGTGGACCGTGGCGTATTCGTCCGCCTCGCGGCAGTCGAGCAGCACGATCGGTTCCCCCGCGTCGAGCTTCTGCTTCACCGCAAGGCAATCGATTTCCAAGGGAACCTGGCTCTCAGTCATGCTTTCTTCTCTTCCTATACGCGTACCGGCAACGAGACGAACTGTCGGAGGCTCAAAGTTTCGACGGCGTAGGATCGTCGAATTCAATGCTCGCAAGCGATTTCTTCGCCTCGTCAGGCGTTAGCAGCAACAACACACTCAATTCCGCGGTCAGATCGTCTGGTAATTCACCGAACGCCGCCCAGAAATCGTCCTCACGCTGCGAACGGCTCAATCCGTGGAACGCTGGGTCGACAATACGAACCCGCACCGAAACCTGGTTTTGACGGTATGCCTCGACCTCGGCAGTTGGATGTTCCGCGGCATAACGTTCCAGAACCTTGGCGATCTTCGTCAAGCGCGCGTCTGGCTTTTTTATTGTTCGAAGCAACTGAAAAGCCATCTTACATCCTCGTATCAGCCCATTGTGAAATGGCTACAACCGACTCAATAAATTCTTCGACGTCGCGTGCCCGAAGTGTCCCGTCAGAATATCGTAAATCCGTCGACCACGCGGCGACGCGCGTCAAATGCCGCGTCACCTCATGCGGTATTTGGGCCCTTCCGTGTTGACGGTAAAGTGCGCCAAGCTTTTGGATATTATGACCGATTTTCCGAATCGTTCTCAGCGAATTCTCGCGTTCACGTTCCGCTACACTAACTAGGATCAATGCCTTCAACATGCATTCTACCGTATACCCTGCCAGATATACGGCTCCCGTCGTGCGCCCGGCCCTCAGGAGCAATTCTGCGTCCTCGTATCGCTGCCTGGCCGCGCGATAATACAGCCGCGCCTCGGATGGTCCCGGTAGCCCCATGACGCTCGAACCTCCGGCATCCAGCCAGTTGAGCGCCGAGACCGAACCGTAAGGACGCGCGGCGCGTTGGCGGAAATTATATAGACTCCGATGGGGGCCAACCAGGGGCGCGGAACGCATTAGAGCCTTTGGCTATTTCGCCCTGCTCCGGTTACAACAAGGGCATGGCACGGAACGCTTCCACCGCCCAGCCGCCGGGTAAAGCCGCTCGCGTCACGGTGCTCACCGGGCCGGCGGGCAGCGGCAAGACGGCTCAGCTGCTCGCGCGCTACCGCCTGGCACTGGCTCACCAGCCGCCAGGCTCCGCCCTGTGGCTGGCCCCGACGCGCCGCGCCGCGCAGGAACTGCGCGATCGGTTGCTGAATCGCGAACTCCCGGGGGTGTTCAGCCCCAATATCGTGACCTTCGGCCAATTTGCCGAGGCCATCCTGGCACGCTCGGCCACTCCCATGCGTTTTCTCGCGCCTGGGCCAAGCGGCAACTCATGGCCCGGTTGTTGGCTCAGGCCACGGCAGAGAATCGCCTCGCCTATTTTCAGCCGATTGCCGACCGCCCGGGCCTGGCCGATCTCTGCACGCAATTCATCAGCGAACTGAAGCGGCTGGAGATCTGGCCCGAAGATTTTGAAAAAGCGTGCCGGAAGCGCGGCTTGCAGCAAAAGGACCGCGAACTCCTGGATTTGTACAAAACGTACCAGGACGAACTGAACGCACACCATCTGTACGATGTGGAAGGGCGCTTCTGGTCAGCCCGCGACCTGCTGCAACGCGAAGCACGCCCTCCCTACGATCGGCTGCAATTGGTCGTCGTCGATGGCTTTGCCGACTTCACCCGCACCGAGCACGAAATCCTGGCCATCCTTGCCCAGCGGGTCGCGGAGATGCATGTCACGCTCCCTCTGGAACCGGGCGACGCTCGGGCCGACCTGTTCGCCAAGCCGCGCCAGACGCTCGACCGGCTTCGGAAGCTGGGAGCCGTCGAGGAAGCCTTGCCGCGACCCTCGAAGCCAGGCTGGCTTGCCTTGACCCATGTCGAGCAGGAGCTGTTCAAGAACCCCAAGCACGTCCGCAAGGCCAAGGACTCGGCGGGAGTCGAGATACGTGTCGCAGCCCGGTCGTTGGGCGAGGTCGAGCGGATCGGCCGTGAAATCAAGACCTTGCTCGTCGAGGGCGATCCTGCCACGCGCCAGCCCGTGAGGCCGGGGGACGTGGTGGTCGTCTATCGTTCACTCTCCGAAGCCGCGCCACTGGTGCGTGAGGTCTTCCGCGAGCTAGGGCTGCCGTTTGCGATCGAGGTATCTGAATCGCTCGGTCAATCGCGGCTGCTCGTCGCGCTGGCGAACGTGCTGCAATTGGCGCGCGAAGATTGGCCATTCGACCGGCTGCTGACGCTGGTGACCAGTGCCTACTTTCAACCCGATTGGCCGGCTTGGCATGTGGAACAGGCTGCAACGTCGATCGAACTGGCGATTCGCGATTTGCAAGTCGCCTCGGGCCGGGAGTATTTGCTCGAACAGCTCGCGCGCCGCGCCGGCGAGGATCTCTCGCAGCCAGAACTGCTCTCCGAGGATGAATCTCAGCAGGAGCGGCAGCGCCAGCGCGAGCGCCGTCAGCAACGGGCTCGCGTCGCGCTGGCCGTGCTGCAACCTTTGGAGTTGGCGTTGGCGAATCTGTCGGCGAAGGCTACGGCGAGCGCGTGGGGGCGAACGTTGGCCGCGCTAGCCGGCGATCTGGGCCTGTTGAAAGCTGGGGACATCGACGATACGTCCGGTCGCCGCGATCGTTCGGCTTGGGACCAGTTGATGAAAATGCTTGGTTCGGCCGATCGTCTGTGGATGGACCTGGGTCAAACGCCCCCGGAACTCGATGCGGCCCAATTTCAGCAAGTTTTGCTCGACCTGCTGCGGCTGGAACCGATCCCCGGCTCTGCCGACGAAACCGGTTGCGTTCGTGTATTATCGGCTCGGAGCGCCCGGGCTTTGTCGATTCCCTACCTATTCTTCGCCGGCTTGTCCGAAAAGGCCTTTCCGCCGCCCGAGCGCGAAGACCGCATGTACGGGGAGACCGAGTATCAGATCCTGGCTCAGTACGACTTGCCGTTCGTGCTGAGAGCGGAGCGTAGCCAGGAAGAGATGCTGCTGTTTTACGAGGTACTCACGCGGGCCACGAAGCGATTGTATCTCAGCTATCCAGGTTTGGACGATAAAGCTCAGGCTTTGCTTCCCAGCCCGTACCTGGCCGAAGTCGAGCGGATCCTGAACGCACCGGCGGCGCGCGAAATGCCCGACTTGAGCCCGCTGCCGGCCGGCACCGTGCCGTTCGGAGCGACCGAGCAGCGGCTGATGGCCGTGGCGCAATCGCTCGAAGGCAGCGACGCGACTGTTGGCCGGTTTGTGTCAGGACGCTAAGACGCATTCGCTGGCCGACAATATCACGGCCGCCTTGCAGACGGTTCGAGCGCGCAGCCGTAGCGAAGGTTTCGGGCCCTGGGAGGGCATCTTACCCGGTGCTCGGTGCGCAGGCGGTGTTGGGCGGCCGATTCAGCCCGACGCATCGCTGGAGCCCGAGCGATCTGGAGAAGTACGGCTACTGCCCATTCCAGTTTCTATCAGCGAAGGTCTTGCGGCTGGAGCCGCTGCCGGAGTTGGAGTTGGAAACGGATTTCATGGTGCGTGGCAGCCGGCTGCATGCTACCCTGGCCCGTTTGCACCGCAAGATCATCGAACTTGAATTGGGCACCGGTTCGCCGGCGGCGCTGACCGAGGTCGAGTATCAACGCCTGGCCGACGAAGCGGTGGCCGAGGTGTTTGAGCGCGCCTGGCAATCGCCCGTCGATCGGGCCATGGCCGAGATCGACCGCCGGCTGGTGGCCCGCTGGCTGGCGAGCTATCGACAGCAACATGCCGCGTACGACGAATCGACCCGCGAACTTAAGCTCGCTGTCGAGCCGGCCCATTTCGAAGTTTCGTTCGGCCTGAAACCGCCGTCCAAGGATCCGCTCTCGACGATCGAGCCGCTCAAGCTGGCGATCGGCGACGAAGAGGTTTTGATCGCCGGGCGGATCGATCGCGTGGATCTCGGCAGGCTTGGCCAACAGTCCTGGTTCACGGTTCTCGACTACAAAACCGGCCGCGGCACGGGCTACACCAAGCAGGCGGTTCGCTCCGGAGACGTGTTGCAGTTGCCGTTGTATGCATTGGCCGTGCAGGATCTGCTGTTGGCGTCGGAGCATGCCGTCCCCTGGCATGCCGGCTACTGGTTCGTCAGCGAGAAGGGCTATCGCCAAATGCTCGATCTTTACGAGCCGGGCGAAGGCCACTGGGAGCCGAGCGACGCGTGGCGAGAAATACGGCCGCGATTGCTGGCTCGCGTGGCCGAACTGGTGCATGGTATTCGCGGCGGCGAGTTTCCGGTGGCCTGCCGCGACGAGCAATGCACCAGCCGCTGCGAATATCATACGGTGTGCCGCATTCATCAGATTCGGGCGTTGGAGAAGAAATGGCCCAGCCAGCCCTGAATCTGACCGACGAACAGCATGCGGCGATCTTCGCCCAAGGCGTTTCCGTTGCGCTATCGGCCGGCGCCGGTTGCGGCAAGACGTTCGTGCTCACGGAACGATTCTTGTCGTACCTTGCGCCGCCGTCCGCAGCCAGCGGCCGGACGACGAGCCTGTCGCAGATGGTGGCCATTACGTTCACCGATCGCGCGGCCCGCGAAATGCGCGACCGCATCCGCAAGAAGTGCCATGAACGGCTGATGGTCGACGACGCGAACGTCGACCATTGGCTATCTTTGTTACGGCAGTTGGAAGCTGCCCGGGTGAGCACGATCCATTCCTTTTGCGGTTCGTTGCTGCGATCGCATCCAATCGAGGCCGGGCTCGATCCGCGGTTCGGCGTTCTCGATCCCAACCAGGCCAGCACGCTGCTCAACGACCTGCTCGACGACGAGTTGCGGCGGCAATTGGCCGATCAAAACCCGCCGCTCATCGATCTGGTCGTGGATTATGGTCTGCGCACGCTCCGCAGCATGGTGCAGATCCTGCTCGCTGAGCGGCAGGCGATCGACTTCGACGCCTGCCAAAACCGCTCGCCGGACGAACTGGTCAGCGCCTGGCATCAGTTCCAGGAAGCACAGGTTTGGCCGGCTGTGTTGCGACGCGTTTGCCGTTCCCCAGCGGCCCGCACGTTGCTGCGAGTTCTGCGCAGCAGCTTGCCGAGCAACGCAACCATGCGGGCGCGCTGCCAGGCCCTGGATACATTGCTTCCCGAATTGGAACGAACTCCCAACCCGGCCGGGGCGTTGGACGAGATTCGCGAGCAGGCCAAGGTGCAAGGGGGTGGCGGAGCCAAGGCCTGGCCCAGCGAGGAGGCATACAATACTTTCCGCGATGCTGCGACGAAGCTCCGAGCCGACGTCGATAAGGCACGCGAAGCCCTGAACTTCGACGCCGTGAAAGCCCGGCTGGCGGCCATTTCCGGCTTGCAATTGCTGGCTGTGACTCGGCCTGTGATCGAGGCCTACCAGCGCCGTAAGCAAGAGTTGGGCATGCTCGACTTCGACGACTTGCTGATCCGCGCTCACGATTTGCTCACTGCTGCGCCCCACAGCGAATTGCGGAAGCGCGTGGCCGCGGGCATCGAACTGCTGCTAGTCGACGAGTTCCAGGACACCGATCCTTTGCAGGTCAGCCTGGTCAAGTCGCTCTGTGGCGAGCGCCTGACGCGCGGCAAGCTGTTTTTCGTCGGCGACTATAAGCAATCGATCTACCGCTTTCGCGGCGCCGATCCTCGCGTGTTTCGGCAGTTGCGAGAAGAAATGCCCGATCGCGGGCGGCTACCGCTGTCGCGAAACTTTCGCAGCCAGCCGGCCATCCTGCATTTCGTCAACGCCTTGTTCGAGTCGGAATTGGGCCCGGAATACGAGCCGCTGGTGCCCGATCGAATTCAAGTCGGGCCTGAGCCGGCAATCGAATTCCTTTGGTCGGTTGGCGAAGAAGACGAAGACGCCGAAGTAACCGGCCGCGTGTCGCGGCTGCGCGAGCGTGAAGCCGATTGGATCGCCCGGCGTTTGCGGTCGATCGTCGACAGCGGCGAAACGCTGGTCTATGAGAAAGCGGCCGGTCCCAACGCGGCGCCCACGGCTCGGGCCGTCAAGCCAGGGGATATTGCGATCTTGTTCCGCGCCTTGTCCGACGTGCAGTATTACGAAAACGCCCTGCGTCGCTATGGGCTGGAGTATTATGTCGTCGGAGGCCACGCTTTCTACGCCCAGCAGGAAGTGTTCGACATCCTGAACCTGCTGCGAACGATTGCCAGCCCCGCCGATGCCGTGAGCCTGGCCGGCGTACTGCGCAGTCCAATCTTCTCGCTCGACGATGAAACGCTCTTCTGGCTCGCGCAGCACCAGCAAGGATTGACTGCTGGTTTGTTCGCCCAGACGCTGAGCCCCGAATTGTCGGCTGCCCAGCAAGCTCGGGTTCGCTTCGCGGCGGTTACGCTCGCTGACCTGCGAGCAATGCGCGACCGCGTGCCGATTGCCGAGCTGGTGCAACAGACGCTGGCACGCACCGGGTACGACGCCACGCTGTTGGCCGAGTTCCTCGGGCAACGCAAGCTCGCCAACCTGAAGAAGCTCATCGACCAGGCGCGGAGCATGGACCGAGCTGGCATCTTCACGCTGGCCGATTTCATCAGCCAATTATCGGATTTTGTCGTTCGCCAGCCCGACGAGGCCCTGGCGGCAACTCAGGCCGAAACGGCAAACGTCGTGCGGCTGATGTCGATCCATCAATCGAAGGGGCTCGAATTCCCCGTCGTGGTCGTTCCCGATCTGGAGCGCAAGAGCCGGGGCTCGACCACGCCTGCGGCGTTTCACCCAGACCTAGGGCCCTTGGTGCGGCATCCGGAAGGTACGGGGCTCAGCGGCCTGGAACTTTTGCGGCTGGCCGAAGAGCCCGAGAGTGCGGCCGAGCAATCGCGGTTGCTGTACGTCGCCACTACGAGAGCTGCCGACTATCTGATCCTTTCCAGCGGCATTGCCGACTTGGCGAGCCCGCGCGGAGCGTGGACGCAGTTGCTGGCGGAGCGATTCGATCTCACCACCGGCCAACTGTTAGCCACGCTGCCCGCCGGATATGGATTTTCACGCGTCAGGGTGACGACGACCGAGCCGGAATTGGCCGGCAAGCCGAGCGGCGAGTCGCGCCGGCCGGATTTGGACGAGCTTGTCGAGCGGGCTCGAACTGCCGCGGCCAGCCACTTGGGAGCAATTCCTACGTCGGTCGCCGCGATTTCGCCCGACCGCCTGGCTCGCCGCGGCTTTTCGTTCTCGCGATTGTCTGGCCAGTTGAAACGCCTGGCCATGCCCGACGAGGCGGAGGCTGTGGCCGAGGGCGATGTCGTTCGGCCGGCGCAGCTGGATTCGAAGGGCCTGGGAACGCTGGTCCACGAAATCCTGGCGTCGTGGAATCTGGCGACCGAAAATGACGTGGCCCAGATTGTCGAACGTCATGCCGGCCGGCATCTGGCGGACGATGCCGCCGAGGAGCGAGCCGAGGCAATCGAGTTGATCGGCCGATTCGTGAAATCGGCGCGGGCGGACGAGCTGCGGCGGGCTCGTCAACTGCACCGCGAAATTGAGTTCCTGGTCGCCTGGCCGCCCGAGCGGCCGGAGCCCGGCGGACAGTATTTGCACGGCGTCATCGACTGTCTCTCCGAGGACGAGTTTGGGAACTGGCACCTTTTGGACTATAAGACCGATCGTGCGTCGGAAGCGAACCTGGCAGGCGTGGCGGCCCACTATGAAATGCAGATGCTGATCTATGCCTTGGCCGCGGAGCGGATCTTGGGCGTCGCACCGGCGAGTCTGACGCTTCATTTTCTGCGTTCTGGAATGGACTACGCCTTCGACTGGAACGACGCCGCGCGATTGCGTGCGGCACAGCTTGTTGAGCGAGCCATGGCGGAAGCAGCGGGCAGCAGGCGGTGAAGTGCAGGAATATATGCCAACTCTTGACCCTCAACGCCAACGCGAATTCGCCCTGCACGCCGTTGAACAACTGCGCACCGCCGGTTTCGAGGCCTATTGGGCCGGCGGCTGCGTGCGCGATCATCTGCTGGGCCGGCGGCCGAAAGACTACGACGTGGCAACCAATGCCATACCCGATGAGATCTGTCGTGTGTTTCAGCAGCGGCAAGACGCTCAAAATCGGCGCGGCGTTCGGCGTCATTGCTGTCGTCGGGCCTCGTCCGGCCGGCATGATCGAGGTGACGACGTTCCGCCGTGACGCAACCTATAGCGACGGACGGCGCCCCGATGCCGTCACTTTCAGCACGGCCCAAGAGGACGCACAGCGCCGCGATTTCACCATCAACGGGTTGTTCTTCGACCCGATCGACGAGCGCGTGCTCGATTTTGTCGGCGGGCAAGACGATATCAATCGTCGGATCGTGCGGGCGATCGGCTCGCCGCGCGAGAGATTTGTCGAGGACAAGCTGCGCATGCTGCGGGCCGTGCGGATGGCCGCCACGTTCGGTTTCGCGCTCGACGCGGCAACGCTCGAAGCCGTGCGAGAACTGGCCGATCAGGTTACGGTTGTCAGCGTCGAACGCATCGCGCAGGAATTGCGCATGACGTTGGTGCTCCCCGCGCGGGTGCGAGCCGCCGAACTTTTGCGTGAGACAAAACTCTTGCCTACTGTTCTGCCGGAAGTTGCTGCGACGTGCGAGCAGCTTCGAGCCGTCGCCGGGCCGGACGAATCGTGGTGGGACTACACGCTCCGCGTGCTCGGTGCCCTGGCGGAGCCGAGTTTCCCGCTCGCACTGGGCACGTTGTTGCAATCCACCGGCCGAATCGATGCCGCGCACGATGTCGACGCCGATCGGTCGGCTATGATCGCCGAGAGTATTGCGCGGCGTCTGCGGCTATCGAACGACGAAATCGAGCGGATCCGATGGCTCGTGCTGCACCAGCACGCGCTCCGCGGGGCGGCGAGCCAACCCTGGCCGCGCGTTCAGAGGCTTTTGATCTCGCCGGGGAGCCGCGAACTGTTGGCCTTGCACGAAGCCCAGGCCATTGCCGATGGACTGGCGGACGATGATTTGGCGTTCTGCCGCCAGCGGCTGGCGTGGCCTGCCGAGCAGTTGAACCCGCCGCCAGTGGTGACTGGCAACGACTTGATTGCGCACGGCATTAATCCGGGGCCGGATTATGCGTTCCTGCTGGAAAGCGTCCGCGACGCGCAATTGGACGGCGCCGTGCGGGACAAGCCGGAAGCGCTGGAGTGGGTCAAGCGGTTGCTAGCCGGCGGATTGCCGAAAGGGACGCGAAGGAAATCCCCGTAATTCCACGTGGGGCTCGGCCGCTGGACAAACCGCCAGCGGCTGCCTACCATCGAGCAAGCGGGGAGCGCACGGCTCCTGTTCAACTCTGAAGCAACACCTGGCCGAGGCTGCTCGTGGAAATTGATTTTCTAGGCGTCGTTTTGCGTTGGATGCACATCCTGGCGGCCATTACGGCCGTGGGTGGCACCATCTTTTCTCGCGTGGCCCTGTTGCCGGCCGCCAGCGGCTTGCCAGAAGAGCCACGGCGAGCGCTGTTGGAAGGAATCCGCAGCCGATGGTCCAAGTTCGTCGCCGGGGCAATTCTTTTCCTGTTGGTGAGCGGGCTGTGGAACTTCATGCAAATGGAGCGGGCCTACAAGCTGGGAGCGCTGTATCACGCGTTGTTCGGCATCAAGTTCCTGCTGGCCTTTGCGATTTTCTTTCTGGCCAGCGTCTTGAACGGCCGCAGCGCTCTGGCCCAGAAGGTGCGGGCGAATGCCCGCTGTTGGCTGACGGTGAACATGACCATGGCGATTCTGGTGGTTTGCATCTCGGGCGTGTTGCGTGGCCTGCCGCATCCGCCGAAGATTGCCGCCGCGCCGGCGGCCGCCGTCTCTCTTACGCCGAATCCGGAAAGTGATCCGCAAGCCGTTCATCTTTCAACTTTGACGAGCCACGCCGATGGACAAGAAAGCCAAGCACCGGATTGACGTCTTGAATCAGAAGCTGCAGAAGCTGCGCGGGCAATTGGCCGGCGCCCGCAAGCAGACCGACGAACCGGACGAAGTGCGCCGGCTGGAGCAGGAGCTCGCGGCCACGACGGCCGAAGTCGAGAAGCTCAAGGCAAGCGATAAGTGACGGCCGGCGTAGTAGCCGTAGGGTGCTCTGTGAGCACCAACTGTTGACGGATGGTTGCGGCTTGCGAGCGTTGTGGCAGCACAATGGTGCTCACAGAGCACCCTACTATCTTTTATCGTTGGGTGGTTAACTGCTTGCTGCCCGTTGTTGGGACGTGAAACACGCCCAAGCCGTCCTGGCCGTTGCCGCTGAAATCGCCGACCAGCGGCAGATCGCCAGCCTGGCCAAAGCGGACCATGCGATCGCGCTCATCGAGCATGCGGTCACCATTGGTGTCGAGCCGCCAAACACCTTGCTCGAAGACCCCCACCTCGTCGATGCCGTCGCCATTGAAATCGCCAGCCACAGGCACGGCGTCGGAACCGCCCAAATCGAACGTCGTGTCGCGAGAGGTGAAGCGGCCGTCGCCGTCGACGTCGAGCACCCAATGGCCACGGCGGAAGACGCCGATCGTGTCGATGCCGTCGCCGCTCCAGTCACCGACGATCACGCGATCGCCGCTCGAGCCGAATTGGAAAACGTGGTCGATGGCGTCAGCCCGCACTGCACCCGTCGAAGTGCTCTGCATGAGCCGCCAGTTTCCCAGCGAGGCCAGACTGGGAGGCGCGTTCTTGCGCGGACCATGTGAGGTGTTTTCGACGTCGGGCATCCCGGGCTCGCCCGCCAAGGCCGCGGCGTCACCCCGCCAGGCTCGACCGAAGATGCCGATGTCGGTCTTGCCGTCGCCATCCCAATCGCCGGTTACGGGTTGATCGCCGGCGGCGCCGAGCCGCACCCACAGGTCTCGCTCGTCCCAGCGGCCATTGCCGTTGGTATCGAGATACCAAACGCCGGCCACGAACACCCCAAGTTCTGTACGGCCGTCGCCGTTAAAATCGCCACATACCGGAATTGCCCCGGCCACGCCCAACATCGAAGCGACGGTCGAACTTTGAGCCGGTTCGAAGTCATGAAAGGCCCAGACGCCTTGATTGACGGCGGCGTTGGGCCAGGTTGGCGCCGATCGGGCATGGGTATCACTGATCGGTCGCGTCGATGGCGAGGCCGCAGCGCGTGGGCTGCCGCCGTTGATGACACTCAAGTGCCAGGTGGTTTCGAGAGACGTGCCGCCGCTGAAGAGCTGTGATTGAACCCAGGGCCGTGCCAGCGCCGGAATGTTGGCATCGACGAGCGGCTCGTTCACTGGCGGTACGAACGGCGGCACCATCAGCGGCGGCAACTCGCGAGGTTCCGAGACCAGGCGCATTGCCGGACGGGTGTTGTTCCGTTCGGCTTTCGCCTGTGCCGTCGGCGGAAGATGCCACGCAAAGGCTATCGCCAGTACACACGAAACGCGCAACCAAACGCGGGGCGCCGACATGCAGCCGCTCCTGATGTGAAATCAAATGAGGCGTATTGATTATAGATGTGCTAGCGCTTGACGGGCAATTGCCCCAAGAAAGGTTTGGGCAAAATCTGCTCGTCGCAACTGTGGGCCTACTGGCCCGGCGGAGCCTCTGCGGAGAATTCCCGAGGCTCCAACGAAACCCTAGTTCGAAAACGAATGGATGTCTAATCCGAGGAACGAGAATCTATCGCCTTCAAGGGGGGCGCAAGCAGCGCAATCGGTAGGAATTGCCCAGGATTTAAGGGCCAGAAAGGGCTGCGGAGAGCCCAGGGCAGCCGGCGCGGAATTGACGAATCGAATCGCCCGGCGAATTTCGATCGCCGTTATTTGGCAGGCGCGGCCTGCTCCAACTTGTCCTGGTGGAACACGCCGATCTCGTCGCGGCCGTCGCCGTTCCAATCGCCGACGACCGGCATGTCGTTCGACGTGCCGAGTTGCAGGACGAGATCTTTGTCGTCGAGCACGTGGTCGCGATTGATATTGATGTACCAGGTTCCGTTGCGATATACGCCGATTTCGTCCGTGCCGTCGCCGTTGAAATCGCCGACGACCGGCTGATCTCCCTTGCGGCCGAACCGGAAGATTTCGTCTCCCTCGCTCCGCTTGCCATTGCCGTCAACGTCGAGTGCCCACAGGCCGTCGTGGAAAATCCCGACCGTATCGACCCCCGCGCCATTCCAGTCGCCGGTCAGCGCGGGTCGCCCGGGTGCGCCATAGTTGAAGACATGGTCGATGAGGTCGGCACGGACCTTGCCCTGGCTGGTGCGTTGCATCGCGCGCCAGCCGTGGGGTGCCACGTCGCTCCGGGGCGGAGCATTCTTGCGGACGCCAGCGTTCGCGTTATCGGGGTCGGGCAGACCGGGCTCTTCGGCAATGGCTCGCGGGTCGCCCGGCCAGGCCAGGCCAAAGACGCCAATATCGGCCTTGCCGTCGCCGTCCCAGTCGCCCACGACGGGCTGGTCGTCTCGATAGCCGAGTTTGGCCCACAGGTCGTCCTTGTCCCAGACGCCATTGCCGTTCAGATCAATGAACCAATGCCCGCGGAAAAAGACGCCGATATTGGTGACGCCGTCGCCGTTGAAATCGCCGGTTACTGGAATGCCGCCGCGCATGCCGAAACGCAACGGGCGGGACGTGCTCGGGCCATCCGGCGTCAGTTCGCCCTCGGGCGTGACCAGCGTCCAGGGGGCAACGTCCAAGGCGCTGGCCATCCAACTGTCGGCAGACTTCGTCTGGGCGGTGAGCATCACGAACGCACCGTCGGCCGAGTCGCCGCGCGGCTGGCCTGCATCGATCACGCTGAGATGCCAGGTGAAGCCATCGCCGCCGCTGCCGCCATATTGCACCACTGGCGGCTGAACGAAGATCGGTAGCGGCGACGGCGCGATCACCTGCGCGGGCAAGGGAGCCATCGCCAGCGGCGGCGCAGCAGGCGGCGGTTGATCTGGAAGGAAAACCGGCGGGAACGTGGTTACCAATTCGCTGAAGTTGTTGTCTACCGAAGTTTGGCCCGGCGCGATGGGGATCGATACGATAGCATAGGGGCCGGCTTCGGTCACGATGCCAAAAGGGACAACCACGCCTGCATTCAGCGCAAAGCCGCCGGTGGAGCCGGCCGTATCGAGCCCCTTGATATAACCGTCGGGCTCGATTTCGTAGACCGTATAGCTTTGGTTGGGCATCAGGCCTGTGAACTGGTAATAGCCGCTGGCGTTGGTCGTGGTTTCAATCGGGTTGCCATTGGAATCGAAGATGATGATGCCGTTGGCGTCGCCCAGGATCATCGTGACGCCGGCGATGGGCGGGTCGCCGGGAACATAGACTCCATCGCGGCCGGCACTCTCGGGAGTGACTGTTTCGCTGGCACTGGTGAGCGGAATTGCCGGGCCGTCCTGAAAGACCAGACCGCTGAGCGAGCCGGGCGGCGCCTGGCAGAAATCGTAATTCGTGCCCTGCACTCCGGCCGTGAGCATGATCTGATCGACCAGACTGGCGCTTTCCGAGACCCCGCCCACGGAGCCGACGTGAGCAGCTTCGAGGAGGAAGCCCGGGGCTGCTTCATCGCTCACGCCATACGTTCCGGGCAATAAGTTGCCGAACGTATAGTTGCCTTGGCTGTCGGTAACCGTCGTGGCAATGATATTGTCCTGGCCGTCGAGCAGGTTGATCGTTACGCCGGCCAGGTGCGGATCAGTGGTGCTCGCTTCGCACAGGCCGTCGAGATTGTCGTTAACGTAGCCCGAGATGCTGCCGGGCGGAATTACGCTGAAGTCGTAATTCTGGCCGTGGATGCCGCCGGTTAGCGGCACCGCGTCGATCTCGGTCAGTCCGTTGGCGGTGCCCCCTTGCGAGCCGACGCTGATGTCGTTGGCGAGATAGCCCGTAGGCACGATCTCGCGAACTTCGTAGGTGCCAGGCGTAAGGTTCTGGAAGCTGTACTGGCCGTTGGCGTCGGTGGTGGTTGTGGCCAAAACCGTGCCCTGGCCATTGAGCAGTTCGATAGTAACGCCCGATAGCGGCGGATTGCCGGGCGTCGTTTCGGACGGCCCATAGAGATCGATCTTCACCTGGCCATTGATGCTCGCCGGCTGGATGAGATAGAAGTTGTAGTTGGCGCCGCTGACGCCACCGGACAAGCCGATGCTGTCGACCTCTTCCAGGCCGTTGCTGACGCCCCCTTGTGAGCCGACTTGGATGTCGCCGTCGAAATAGCCATTGGGCCGAGTTTCCCGAACTTCGTACGTGCCAGGCAGCAGGTTGCTGAACAGATATTGGCCTGAACCATCGGTAGTGGTCGTGGCCAGGACGCTGCCTTGCGAATTGAGAAGCTGGACGGTCACGCCCGACAGCGGCGTGTCGCTGGGATCGGTTTGATGTCCCTCGGCCGGTTCGACTTTAACCACGCCGCTGATGCTGTTGGGCTGCAGCAAATAGAAGTTGTAATTGACCCCGTGGACACCGCCGGCCAGCCCGACATTATCGACTTCTTCCAGACCGTTGGCGACGCCTCCTTGCGAGCCAACCTGCACGTCGCCGTCGAAATAGCCGCTGGGCTTGATTTCGCGGACCTCGTACGTGCCGGGAAGCAGGTTATTGAACGAATACTGCCCAGAGCTGTTGGTGATGGTCGTGGCCAGAATGCTGCCCTTGCGCGTTGAGCAACTCGACGGTCACGCCCGCCAAGGGCGTGTTGGCGGGGTCGTTTTGATGTCCCTCGGCCGGTTCGATTGCGACCATCCCGCTGATGCTGTTGGGCTGCAACAAAAAGAAGTTGTAGTTGATGCCGTGGACGCCGCCGGCCAGTCCGACGCTGTCGATTTCTTCAAGGCCATTGGCGACGCCCCCCTGCGAACCGACCTGGATATCACCGTCGAAATAGCCGCTGGGCTTGATTTCGCGGACGACGTAGGTGCCAGGCATCAGATTCTGGAAGCTGTATTTTCCGCCGGAGTCGGTAGCCGCACTGGCCAACAGTGTGCCTTCGGCATTGAATAACTCGACGGTCACGCCCGACAGTGGCGTGTCGGCCGGGTCGCTTTGATGCCCTTCGGAGGGTTCGATTTCGACGGTTCCGCTGATGCTGTTGGGGACCAGCAGGAAAAAGTTGTAATTGGCGCCGACAACGCCGCCCGAAAGTGCAATGGCATCGATCTCGGTCAATCCGTTCGCCGTGCCGCCTTGCGTGCCGACCTGGTCGTCGCCGGCGAAGTATCCCGTCGGAACGAACTCGTGAACTTCGTAAGTGCCAGGGTAGAGGTTCTGGAAGCTGTACTGGCCGCTGGCGTTGGTGGTTGTCGTGGCCACGACCGCGCCTTGAACATTGGTCAGTTCGACCGAAACCCCGGCCAGCGGCGTGTCGCTCGGATCGTTTTGATGGCCCTGCGACGGTTCGATCTCGACGACGCCGTTGATGCTGTTGGGCGGAACGACGTAGAAATTGTAATTCACGCCGTTCTGGTTGGGACCGACCGGAATACTCGTCAGATCGTTCGCGTCCGATGCAGTGCCGCCGAGAGAGCCGACGTAATCGCCGCCGGTCAGGTAGCCGCTCGGCTGGATTTCCTTGATTGAATAGGTGCCGGGCAGCAAGCCGCCGAAGCTATAGGCCCCGTTAGCCCCGGTCATTTGCGTACTGACGACGTCGCCGTTCTGGTCCAGCAGTTCGACGTTGACCCCGCTGAGCAGCGTATCGCCCGGCTGGTAAGTGCCCAAACCGGTTTTGTCGACATAGACGATGCCGGCCAGCGTGCTGGGGAGCGGCGTTTGCGCCAGCGGCGTCTCGGCGCCGGCCGTGTAGACGCTTTCGTCAATGGAACTCGGGGGGACGTAATCGTCGGGCGGCAAGGTCAGTGAAGTGTCGCTGAAATCGTAGACGTCGTTGAAGGTCGCTGAACCGCTGGCGGCGTAATAGTTGGGATTGGAAAACGTGGCAGTCAACTGAGCGCCTTGGAATTCGGCGCCTTCGACTACCACGTTGTTCGGATCCTGAGCTTCGTCGACCTTGATCGAAAAGACCAGCGTCTTGCCGGCCGTAAAGCCGGAGAAATCCAGGTCCAACTCGGTCGAATCATTCTGCACCGAGGCATTGGTCACCGTCACGCCGCCGGAGTTGACCACCGCGAAGGGGAAACCCTGAGCCGACATGTAGGTGCTCGAGGCCGTATGAAAGAAGTCGTCGTTCGATAACGGACCTGGATCGACGATGTTGGCGGTGCCGCTCTTGTTGAGATTGATCGTCAGGTGTGTGAGTTCGGTGCCGGAGGCCCCGCCCTGGAAATTGATATAGAAGAGTTGCGGTTGCAAGCCGTCGCCGGCATGGGGGTCGTAGTAAACCGCACCCATCTGGAGATCGGCCGCCATCAACTGTCGCGCTTCGAGTTCTTCGACTCGGCAGATGCGATACGAGCCGATGGGGCTTTCCAGTTCCGGAATCCGGCCCAGCATTCGCCGGCCGAAATGTGCCAACATCCGTGTCAGGCCCACGTTCAACCTCCCTGTTTCACAGCGCACCGCAATCGCCTATTTTCTCGCCGGATCGGCCGCCGCGGATCCTTCGCCAGGTTGCCGGGCAACCTTGGGGCCCCCCTCGTGCGCCAGCTTCCAAATCCGGGCCGTCGTGTCGAAGCTTCCGGAAACCAATGTGCTCGTGCCCACCAGATAGTCCAACGAACTGACGGAGCCCGTGTGTCCGACCAGCCGAAGCGCCTCGCTCGGAGCAGCCAGATTCCACAGGCGTATCGAGTTGTCACTCGAGCCGGCGGCGAGGCTGTCGTTGCCGCAAAAGACGAGTGCCTGGATCTTGCCCGATCGGCTCGGAACACCGAGCACTTCCGCTCCCGACCTGGTGTCCCAAACACGTAGCTGGCGGTCATCGCCCCCGGTCGCCAATCGGTTGCTATCGGGCGAAAAACATAGAGCCCGCACGCGCTGGCGATGGGCTGCCAGATCGCGGATCAGGGTCATGTCGTTCAAGTTCCAGAGACGCACATGCCCGTTCCGACCGGCCGCCGCCAGGAAGCGGCCATCGGGCGAAATGGCCAAAGCCCGCACCTCGGCATCTTCGCAGGCGAGCTCACGAAGTTGTTTGCCGCTACGAGGATCGTAGAGTCGCACGGCGTTGTCATAGCCGGCTGCTGCCAGCATGCTTCCGTCCGGTCGGTAGGCTAAAGAGAAGACCGGATGCGCCGATCCTGGTAGCGTATGCAAAACCTGGCCATCCACGGACCAGATTTTCACCAACCGGTCATCGGCGGCCGAAGCCAACTGGCCTGTTGATGGATCGAACGCGACATCGCGGACCCAGTCCGAATGTCCGCGCAACTCACGCACCATGGCACCCGTTTCGACGTTCCACAGTCGCACCACATGATCGTCGCCGCCGGTCGCCAGTAATTGGCCATCGGGGCTCAAGGCAACGGCCGTAAGCACGGGCGGAGCGCCGCTGGCTTTTGTCGAGGGAAGCGTGATGGCGCGATCGGCCGAGATTTCGGCCGGAGCCTCGGCGGCAGCCCGCGAAGCGAACGAAATGACCAGAATCAGGCAGCCGGCAATTGCCGGCGCGAAATCGAAACGATTCATGCCCTTCCCCCCCACTCGACAAGCCACGGCGAAGCGCAGTGTGTGAGCGCCGCAACGCTCTCACGCGGACGCAAGCGAGAGAATTCCGCTTGGCCGCGCGCGACGCACCGATATCCTCTATCGGCGGCGAAACTGACGGCGCGTCAGTCGAATAGGTACGAAGTTTCCGCCAGCGGGGGATTTGCTAGTTGTAGCGAGACAGCGCCCAGGGGAAGATGGGTTGCCTGGGAGGAGTGGGGTTGTTTTTCCTGCGGCGCGCGAGCGCTTTTGAAGAACCGCAGCGGTCCGATGCCTCAGCCCCGTTCGGCCAGAGGCAGGAACTTGCGTTCGGTGGGGCCAGTGTAAATCTGCCGTGGTCGGCAGATTTTCTTGGTCGGCGAGGCGTGCATCTCTCTCCAATGCGCGATCCAACCTGGCAGCCGGCCGATGGCAAACAGCACGGTGAACATCTGCACCGGCAGGCCCATGGCCCGATAAATCACGCCGGAATAGAAATCGACGTTCGGATAGAGCTTGCGCTCGATGAAATACGGGTCGGACAAGGCCGCTGCTTCAAGTTCCTGGGCGATGTCGAAGATCGGATCGGAGATGTGGTGCTTGCCGAGCAAGCGGTCGCAGGTCTTCTTGATGATCGTGGCCCGCGGGTCGTAGTTCTTGTAGACACGATGGCCGAAGCCCATCAGCCGGACCTTGCTGTTTTTGTCCTTGGCCAGGTCGACGTACTTCTTGACGTTGCCGCCATCGGCCAGGATTTGTTCGAGCATCTCGACGCAGGCCTGGTTGGCTCCGCCGTGCAGCGGGCCCCACAGGGCGCAGAATGCCGGCCGAGATCGACGCGAACAGGTTGGCATTGCTCGAACCGACCATGCGCACGGTCGACGTGCTGCAGTTCTGCTCGTGGTCGGCATGCACGATCAGCAGCAGGTTCAGAGCCTGCGACGAAATCAGGATCGATCTCGTACGGCTCGCTGGGGACCGCGAACATCATCTGCAAGAAGTTCTCGCAGTAGGTCATGTCGTTGCGCGGATAAATGAACGGCTGTCCGATGGATTTCTTGTAGCTCATCGAGGCAATCGTCGGCAGCTTGGCCATCAGCCGATGGATCGAAACTTCGACCTGGTGCGGATCGTGCGGGTCGAGCGAGTCCTGGTAGAAAGTGCTCAGCGCCCCGACGACGGAACTGAGGATCGCCATCGGATGGGCGTCGCGCGGGAAGCCGTTGTAGAACGACCGCATGTCTTCGTGCAGGATCGTGTGCCGCCGCAGCGCCTTACGGAACTGACTGAGCTGCTCGGACGTTGGCAACTCGCCGTAGATCAGCAGGTAGCTCGTTTCGACGAAGTCGCACTTCTCGGCGATGACTTCTACCGGATAGCCGCGATAGCGAAGGATGCCCCGGTCGCCGTCGAGAAAGGTGATGGCGCTGGTGCAGGCTCCGGTGTTGCCGTAGCCCTCGTCCAGGGTGATATAGCCCGTCTTGCTGCGTAATTGCGAAATATCGACCGCGGGTTCACCTTCGCTGCCAACCATGGTGGGCAACTCGATTTCCTGGTCATTGAGGCGAAGCTTGGCAACCGAAGCTCATCGGCAGCCTTCCTTTCTAGGGAAGAATATCCGTCTTGATGGTCCTGTCTCTTGGTTGTTCGCTCAGGCGTGCGGGAGGCGAGGGACTTCAAGCCGGTGGCCACGGTCCGGCAGCGAAACGGTATGGCACGAATCCGCAGTTTAACGGCCCGGCTGCGATTTCACAATTCGGTGCCCCCAGCTCCCGCCTAGCATCTGGAGCAGCGAAGGTTAGCATTCGATTTTCTTTTGCAGCAAATCGCTATAGGAACCCTCCAGCAGGTCGGCCGGCAAAATTCGGAATTCGTCCTGCAACCACGCGACTTGGGCTCGACCGCCGGCTTCGTCGATGCCGGGGCCCAGCACGGCTTCGAATTCGATAAACTGTCCCAGCCCCGCAACTTCGTCCAAGTGGATGCGGACATTGCGGTAACGGTAGATTTCTCGGCGTTTTTCCACCACCACCAGCGTTCCCCAGGGCCTCGGCCAGGGCCGCTTTGAGCGGTTCCGGTTCGCTCACGCTAACGAGGCGGTAATCGCTGGCCTTGGCATCGGGGCGGTCCAACCGGGCGTACCAGACGAACTGCGCCCGAGAGCCGTCGATTTGGCGCAGTTTGAGCCGGCCTTGGCGGCACACGAAATAGGTATCGACCTGAATCTCCAGCCCAAGCTCTTCAGTGGCCAGCCGTGCAGCAGTGGCCCGCGCGGCGTCTAGCGAGACCAGGCGGGCTTTGAGTTCGATATTTCGGGCCAACGGCCCGCCGCTCACATCTGCAGATCCATCGACGCCGGTTGTTCGATCGGCAGGTAACGGAGACGAATGCATGGCCAGCCCCCCGGGCTTGAATTGAGATGGGCGCATTGCGCCCTCGCCGGCCCGTGCCAATCGTGACGCCGGTTCTGGCGTCTTACCCGATGCCGGAGCGGGCATCAAGGGTTGTTGAGCTTTCCGGCGCGCATCCAGGGGGCTTCTTTTCCGCCTGAAGAGGATGACGGGCTATTTGCCGGCGTGTTATCGTCTTTGGACCGGACGGGCTCCAACTCTTCCATCTGCGTTCCGTCGAAGATCGTCCACACGCTCACCCGGCCCTTCAAGCCGGCGACGTACTTGCGCATGGCTTCGGCGCTGCGTTCCTGCTTGATGCTCTTCTTGATTTCGGCCTGGACTTCGGTGAACGGTTCGCGTCCGGCCATCTTCCGCTCCACGACTCGGACGATCTGAAAGCCCCGTTCATCCTCGATGATGGGACTCAATTGCCCGACGGGATAGGTGAACAGAGTGCGATCGACCTCTTCGGACGACAGGCTGCCCTGATTGGTCCAGTCATGCATCCCGCCCTTACTGGCCGTGGGGCCGTCGGATACGGCTTTGGCCACATCTGCGAAGGGCTCGCCGGCGATGATGCGGTTGCCAGCTTCGGCGATGGTGCGCCAGGCAGCGAGCTTGCTCGGGTCGCTCTTCAAACGCATTTGGCCGGTTTTGGGATCCCATTCCAAGGGAGCCATGGCGGCCGCATTGGCTTTGGCAGCCGAGGTCTTGAAGCGAACTTGCAGTTGTTCCCATCGGACCTTGGATTGGTACTCGTAATCCTTAATGTGCTGATAGTAATACTCGAGCATCTGCTCGTGGGTTACTTCTTTGTCACTCTTGGACTGTTCGTGGATCCAGCCCATCGCCATTTGACGCTCGATGTAGGACGCCTTCTCGCGATCGAGCGAACCGCCCGTGTGCGCGCATCTGGTCGTCGAGTTCGAATCGCGATTTGGCCCCGGTTCGCTCCAGGGCTTTCGGCACTTCCTCTTCGTCGAAATTCTGGCCGAGTTTTTCCGAGAATTTCTTGAAACCTTCCGCCGGAATCTTGCCGCGGAGCTCGCACAAGACGACTTTCGTTTGGATCAATTCGCTCAAACGCTGCTTCATGAGCTCTTCACGAACTTTTTCCACCTGGTCCTTGGGGATGCGGTCCTTATTGCGAAGGATCATATCGTTGACATATCCCGCCACGTCGGCTTCGAGAACGAACTCGGTTCCGACCCGGGCAATGATCCGTGTGCCGGGGAGCCGCTTGCCGTAGTCAACTTCGGCTGCCGCAGGCTGGCCGGTCGCTGCCGTCGGGGGACTTCCCGGCGGCACGCTTCCCGTGGGAGCATTTCCCGGCGGAGTGTTCCCCGGCGGAACGCTGCCGGCGGAAGCGCTTTCGACCGGAGTGTATGTGGGCGGAGCGTTTGTGGGCAAAGGATAGTTGATTGGCGTGTTGCCAGTCGAGGCGATCGCCGCCGGCGGATACCCGACAGGCGCGTTGCTCAATGGCGTGTTGGCTACTGGAGCGTTGCCGACCGGCGCGTTGCCGGGCGGAGCGGCCGATGTTGTCGGATACGCAACCGGTGGATGCCGGCGGGGATAATTTGCTGGCGGCGGATACCCAACCGGTGCGTTGCCGGGCGAAGCATACGCGGGAGGCGGATATCCGCCTGCGCATCCGGCGTATGGCGGAGCAGACTGCATGCCCGTCGATGGATAGCTCGGTGGCGGCGCCGCCGGATTCGAATAGTTGGATGCCGTGGGATACGTTGCGTTCGGATTGGGATTCGGATACTGCAGGCCGAGCGGAACGTTTGGGTCGACGGGTGCGGCTGCCGCGGGCTTGGCTGTATCCAGCGATTCTTGATATTGCGTCAGCGAAATGCCCGGCAACCCGTCGGCTCCTGGAATGGGCTGTGCTGTCGGCTTGACCGGAGCTCCCCAACTAATCGCCTGTTTCGAAGGCCAGGCCGTGGGGCGCGTGGCGTCCTTGGTGAAGATCTGGTTGCTCGGTGACTGTTGAGCGTTCGAGTTCATGAGTTGGGCAGCCGGATTGGCTGGGTTCATGTTATTGAACCCGCTCGGATTGTTCATCCCACCGCCGGCTGCCGGATCGAACGCACCGGGCAGCGTAGGGTCCGGACTCTGGGCGTTCGCGTGCCGCGCCCCGACCAGGTCGAGCAACTCGCGCGTATCGTGTCGGTTCCACTGCGCAATCACCAGCGCAGCCATTGCCGAGTATAAGATTGTATAGAAGAGTCGAGTCACGTGACGGTTCGCACCTTACTGCCAGAGCGCATCCTTGCGTTGGCTAGGTTCGACCAGCGTGGTGAGAAACTTGGAAGATTACGGAATAATGAGAAAGGAGAGAGGGCGCAAGTCCATTTGCGCGGCGGGAGTATACCGATGCCGTCATTCCGGCTGCAACAGCGATTTTATAACCGCAAAAATTGAGTCCGGATTCGTAAGCCCCTTGGCCAGGGGAAGATAGGCACTTCGATCGTCCACAATCCGCAACTTGCCACCGCGCCGCCGAGCTAGCTGTTCGATGCGTGGACGCGACTGATAGCCAAAGACAGCATAGCCATCTTCCAAGTGGATCGAGCCAACCAGCCAGCCTTGCGCCAGCAATCGCAGTTCGGCCAGCCCCAGCAGACGCTCGACCTCGCGGGGCGGCGGTCCAAAGCGGTCGACCAGCTCGGCCGTCAGGTCTTTCAGCTCTTCGAACGTCGTTACCCGGGCCATTCGCCGGTACAAGTCGATCTTGAGCCGCATGTCGCTCACGTAACGCCGCGGCAGGTAAGCCTCGCCCGGCAGGTCGACATTGACGTCGACCACTACCTTGGGCGGCAGCTTCTTCAGCCGGCGAACCGTCTTCTCCAGCAGCTCGCAATAGAACTCATAGCCGACGGCTGAAATATGGCCGCTCTGCTCGGTGCCCAGGATATTGCCGGCTCCGCGGATTTCCAGGTTGCGCATGGCGATGGCAAAGCCGGCTCCCATGTCGCTGAACTCTTCGATCGCCGTCAGTCGCTTCGTGGCCGTGGGGGTCAGCGACTTGGCCGGGTTCAGCAGCAGGTAGCAATGCGGCGCGATGCTTGTACCGGCCGACGCGGCCGCGCAGTTGGTGCAAATCGGCCAGGCCGTATTGATCGGCATCGTCGATGAAGATGGTGTTGGCGTTGGGAATGTCCAAGCCGCTTTCGACGATCGTCGTGGCCAGCAGGATGTCGAACTTGTGCTCGACGAAATCGAGCATCACCTGTTCCAATTGCCCTTCGCCCATCTGGCCGTGGCCGATGCCGATGCGCGCTTCGGGCACGATCTGCTGCAATCGCCAGGCAACTTTTTCGATGTCGTGTACGCGATTGTGAACGAAGAACGTCTGACCGTTGCGGTTCAATTCGCGCATGATGGCATGGCGAATCAGATCCTCGTCGAAGCGTACGACCTGCGTTTCCACGGCCAGCCGCTCGGCGGGCGGCGTTTCCAGATTCGATATGTCGCGTAATCCCAGCAGCGACATGTGCAACGTTCGTGGGATCGGCGTGGCGGTCATGGTCATCACGTCGACCGTGGCGCGCAAGGCTTTGAGCCGCTCTTTGACGCCGACGCCGAAGCGTTGCTCTTCGTCGATGACGACCAGCCCCAGGTTGTTGAATTGGACGTCGGCCTGCGCCAGGCGATGGGTGCCGATGACCAGGTCGACCGAACCGTCGGCCGATTCCCGCCAGAATCTCACGCTCCTGCCGGCCCGTGCAGAAGCGGCTGAGGACTTCGATCCGGAACGGGTATTCGCTCATGCGGCCGCGAAACGTGCGGCCGTGCTGGGCCGCCAGCACGGTCGTCGGCACCAGCACGGCCACCTGGTAGCCGGCATCGACGGCCTTGAACGCTCCGCGCATGGCCAACTCGGTCTTGCCGTAGCCCACGTCGCCGCAGATCAGCCGATCCATCGGCCGCATGGCCTGCATGTCCTCTTTGACAGCGGCGATGCCCGTGCGCTGGTCGGGCGTTTCCGTGTAGGGGAACGCGGCGTCAAATTCCTTTTGCCATTCGGTATCGGCCGGAAAACAGATGCCGGGCCGGCTGGCTCGCGAGGCTTGCAGTTCGAGCATGTCGCTGGCCAGGTCGACGACCGCCACTTCGGCCGCCTCTTTTTGCCGAACCCAGGCCTTGCCGCCGATCTTGGCCAACGCGGGCCGGGCCTTGCTGCCGCCGACGTACTTCTGCACGAGTTCGATCTTCGATGCCGGCACGTAAATCTTTGTCCCGCCGTCGAACTCCAATTCGAGGTGCTCTTCGGCGTGGCTGTCCTTTTCCAGCAACTTCAAGCCGCGATAACGGCCGATGCCGTGGGTCACGTGGACCACCAGGTCGCCTTCGCGCAGCTCGAGAAAACTGTCGATCACGCGGCCCAAGCGCCGCCGCGACGGCCGGCTGACCTCGGCCCGATGGAATAATTCGTTGCCGCCGATCAGCACCAGGCGTTCTTGCACCAGTCGAAAGCCGGTGCGCAGCCGCCCGACGAGAAAGTGCAGCTTCGATTCGGCCGCCAGCCGCGTCTGGCCGAAGACCTCGTGCAGCCGCTGACACTCGGCCTCGGTCTGGCAGACGATGTATACGTCCTGCCCTTCGGTCGTGGAATCGAGCTCTTGCCGTACCTTGGTAATGTCGCCGCTGAAGCGTTCGACCGACTCGGTCTTCAACCGGCAGGTCGTTTCCAACGACGTGATTGACAGACTGGCCGCCGTGACCGAGGGAAACTTGTATACTTCGCGCAGGGCTTCACTGACCGTATGGAACGTTTCGGGCCGTTCGAGTCGCGTCAGATAATGGCGCCCTTCCTCTTCCAACTCGCCCGGCTCGACGAGCAGGAACCAACTCGCGGGCGGCAGGTAGTCGCCCAGGTGCGAACGATCCTCGTCCAGGATTTCCAAGCGCCGTTACGTCAATGGCCGGCAGCACTTCCAGGCTGCGCTGGCTGCTGACTTCGAAGCGGCGAATTGATTCGATCTGGTCGCCGAACAGCTCGATGCGGATCGGGTCGTACCAGTCGGGAGCGAAAATATCCAACAGCCCGCCGCGGGGCGAGAATTCGCCCGGCAGCGTGACGGCCGGGGTGTTATGGAATCCGTGGGCCACCAGCCATTTCAGCAACTCATCGACATCCAACGTCTCGCCTACGGCCAGGCGGCGCGTCTGCGCTGTCAAACGTTCGGGAGCGGGAACCGGCTGCAACAGGCTTTGGATGCTGGTCACCACCAGCCGTGGACGACCGGGCTGGCCAAGCAGCTTCAGCAACCGCACGCGATCGCCAAAGATTTCGTCCTTGATCACCCGTTCGCCGGGAAGCGATTCCCAAGCCGGAAACTTCTCGGCCGCCCGCTCGGTGAACAGCTTCAACTCTTCGGCGAAGTCGTCGATGTCGCCCTGATGCGGGCAAACGACCACCAGTACGCCGGGGCACTCGTCGGCCAGGGCGGCCGCCACCAGCGCAGAGGCTGAGCCTCGGACTCCGTCGAGCGTGGCCCCGTGTCCTGCCCGCAGGCTGGCCACGACCTCGGCGAATCCTTCGGCTTGCTGCCAGCTCCCGACCAAATGCCGTAGGCGATCGGGGGCCATAGGTCGCATTTCCACCGTCACCATCGTGGCGGAATTCTACCGGAAACTCGGGCCCCGGTCAGTGGGAAAAGAGCGGTCAGGGGCTAGCGTTCGCTGGTTAGCCGTCGGAAAACGAACCACCGGCAACTAGACACTTGCCACTACTGCTGCTTCTTTACAGCCCGCATTTCAGCCGCTTCCGGCAGGACTTTGTAATACGGGTCGAGCGGAAAGCAGCCAGAAATGATGCCGTTGCGCGGCGCGGTCGTGCATTCGCTGAACGTGCGGCAGATCCGTTTGCGGGCCATTTGGCCTTGGGCCAGCGTTTCGGCCGGCAACTCGGGATACGATAGCACCATCCGGCCCAGCCCGACCGCGTCGACCCAACCCTGTCGCACCACGGCCTGCGCCACCTGCGGCACGTAGTCCTGCAGGTACGTGTAGCCGGTGCCCACCAGCGGCAACTCGGGCACGGCCCGTTTCAATTCGGCCGTGGCTTGGATTTGACGGACTACGCCTACCAATGGGTCTTCCGGCGGCTGGTAGCCGTCGCTGGGAGGGAAGATGGCCGGGCGTTGAATGTGCGGGTTATAATACGGGCTGCCGCACGAAACGTTCACCGATGCCACGCCCAAGGCCTGCAATTCACGCAGAAGCTGAATGGTTTCCGCGAGGTCGATCTGCATGGGGTCGCGGGCGTCGCAGCCGAATCCATATTCGTAGGGGAGCAGGTCGGCGTAATCCATCGGCCGTCCCGACCTCGCGGCTTGTTTTATAAGGCAGCGTATCGAACGCGCTCAATCGCACGACGACGATCAGATCGGGATAGCGTCTCGCGAATCCGGGTGACAATCGTCCGCAATAGCCGCGTGCGACCCTGGAAGTCGCCGCCGAATTGGCCCGGCCGCACCCGAGCGCTAAGAAATTCGTGCAGCAAGTATCCGTGACAAGCTTTAATATCGACGAACCGATACCCGACATCCCGCGCAAGCCCCGCGGCCGCCACGTAGCGATCGATCAGGCTTTCCAGGTCGGCGTCGGTCCAGACGATCGACGTGTCCTGCGGATCGATGTCGAACTTGGCATCCAGCAGCGGGTGATGGTAGGCAATTCGCGGTTCGAGCTGTTTGGAATTTGGCCGCGAAAATCGCCCCGAATGCGTGAGTTGCAGGCCGACGAACAGATCGTCCGTGCGGCCGAACGCCTCTTGATGGGCTGCCGTCAATTCGTGCAACAGCGCGGCCAGGCCGGCACGGTTCGACAGCCGTGGCCAGAGTTTGATGCGGATTGGCGCGGCCGTCTTCCTGCACCGCGGCCGCTTCGCCCCCCCAGATCCATTTCGCGCCGCTGAGACCGAAATGCCGCCAGCGCCGCAGCGTATGGACCGAGGGAGAACCGTCGCGGTTGGCGTCCCAGCCTTCCATCGGATGGATGCACCAGCGATTGCCGATGCGGAAGCCGCCCACGTCGAGCGGCGCGGCCAACGGCGAGCCTTCGGCGGCCGTGAGAATTCGATCGTCGACCGGCAATTCCAGCCCCAGTTCCGTCAGCCGGGCTCTGAACGCGGACACATCTTTGAGTTGTGCAATCTTGGTGTACATCAGCGAATGCGTCGCGTTTTCGATCAGTTCGTCAATCGATGGATCACTTCACCGGCCGCAAGACGCTTTGTGCCAGCACGAACGTTCGCTGGCCGACGCCGGGGAATTCAACCGTCGCCTTGCGAAACGAACCGCTGCCGCTGAGCGCCAAGATTCGGCCCAGGCCGTAGTCCGGGTGCCGCACCAGCATATCCTGGCAAAACACGTCAGGCGATACGCCAGGCAAAGCTTCCGTCGGAGCGGCCATTTCCGCAGCCGTTTTCAGCCGAATCGCGGGCGGGACCTCGGCTCCGGTATGGATCGGGTTTCGACCGCGGCCGACTGCTCCCACTGCGGATCCTCCCACGATTCGTGAACGTCGTCGGCAAATTCCTGCGCCGCCGCATCGATCGTGCTCGCGTCCCAGGAAACCTCCTGCGATTCGAGTTCGTCGAACGGCAATTCCAGCAGGAACTGGCTGGGAACGGTCATCTTGCGCTGGCCGCGGAATTCGCGATACTGGGCCACGCTGAGGTTCAGCTCTTTCTCTGCGCGCGTGATGCCGACAAACAACAGCCGCCGCTCCTCTTCCAGTTGTTCAGGTTTTTCCCGCGAGCGTTCGTGCGGGATCAATCCTTCTTCCAAGGCCACGATGAAAACGACCGGGAATTCCAGCCCCTTCGAGCCGTGCAGCGTCATCAGCGTTACGCAATCGTTGGTCGCGTCCCAGTCGTCGGTGTCGTTGACCAGGCAAACGTCTTCGAGAAATTCTTCCAGATGTCCTTCGCCGGGAGTCCGCTCGTCGAACTCGCGGGCCGCGGTCAGTAACTCCTCGATATTCGCCAACCGCTCCTGGTCTTCGTCCGTGTCGGATAACTTGAGCATCTCCTGGTAGCCCGATTCGCTGAGCACGTGCCCCAGGATCTCTTCGACCGGCCGGATCGCCAGCAAGCTCAAACGGTCGTAGAGCGAAACGAACTTCGCCACGGCCACGGCCGCCCGCTTCGGCAAGTCTTCGATCAATCCGCTTTCGCGGGCTGCATCCAGCATGGTCATGCCGAAACGCACGGCGTGCGTCCGCAGCCGATCGATCGACGACTTGCCGATCGCCCGGGCCGGCGTATTTACGATTCGCTGAAAGGCCACGTCGTCGCGAGGGTTTACCAGCAGCGTCAGATACCCGAGAACGTCTTTGATTTCCTTGCGCTGGAAGAATTCGACGCCGTGCACCATCTGATACGGAATGCCCTGCGCTGCCAGCGAGGTTTCGATCGTTCGCGACAGGGCGTTGGTGCGATAGAAGACGGCAAAATCTCGCGGCCGGCGGCGGCCCGAGGCGATCTCGCCGGCAATCTGGGCGGCGATACTTTCTGCCTCGTCGCGCTGTGTTGGATAGGCAGTGAAGCGGACCGGCGGCCCTTCTTCGTTTTCGGTGAACAGCTCCTTGGGCTTGCGGCGCTTGTTGTGCCGAATCAATTCGCCGGCCACGCGGAGAATTCGCTTCGTGCTGCGGTAGTTCTGTTCCAGCCGCACCACGTGGACGTCAGGATAGTCGTGTTCGAAATCGAGGATGTTGCTCAGGTTGGCTCCGCGCCAGCTGTAGATCGACTGATCCGGATCGCCCGTGACCGACAGGTTCGGATAATCGAGCGACAGCGCCCGTACCAGGGCGTATTGCACCAGGTTCGTGTCCTGGTACTCGTCGACCAGGATGTATTTGTAGCGAGCATCGAGCGTGCTGCGAACTTCGGGATTCTCCTTGAGCAGCGTCGCCACGTGCAGCAGCAGATCGTCGAAATCGACGGCGCTCGAAGCCAACAGCCGCGACTGATAGGCCGGGTAGAGGCGGGCCACGATGCTCCCCAGCGGATGGCCGGGACGCGGCTCGTATTGCTCGGCAGTGATCAGGTTGTTCTTGGCCCAACTGATTGCCGCGGCGATTTGCTGGATCGAATAATGCCCCGGGTCGAAATCCAATTGCTCGATCGTCCGCTTGAGCGCCGTCTGACTATCCGACGTGTCGTAGATCGTGAAGTTCTCGGTCAGCCCGACCAGCGGAGCGTACTCGCGCAGCAGCCGGGCGCAAAAGCGGTGGAACGTGCTGGTCCAGACCGACCGGCCGGGGGCGAGCGACTCGACGCGGCTCCTCATTTCCTGGGCCGCCTTGTTCGTGAACGTCAGCGCCAGGATGCGGCTGGGAGGGATGCCATGCCGCAGCAAGTTGCCGATGCGATGGGTCACGACGCGGGTCTTGCCGCTTCCCGGCCCGGCCAGAATCAGCAGCGGGCCATCGATGTGCTCGACGGCCTCGCGCTGGGCGGGCGTCAGATGGCGAAACAGTGGATCGTCCACGGCGGCGGTTTTCCTGCGATTCTCGGAGGAAGAGGCTCGACGCAATCGCTAATGGCAAGCCGGCGAAGTGCGTTAGCGTCCGCGTTCTTATCACATGGTATACTTCCCACGGCCGGGTCGACTAGGGCCTTTGCCCGCCTCCATATCTCACTACGAAAGCGACGTCTGACGTTGTCCACCATCAAGCGCATTCTCGTTACCGGCGGCGCCGGCTTCCTGGGCTCGCATCTTTGCGAGCGCCTCGTTCAGACCGGACACGACGTCATCTGCCTGGACAATTTCTTTACCAGCCAGAAGTCGAACGTTGCGCACCTGCTGGGCATGCCCAATTTCGAACTGGTGCGGCACGATATCACGCAGCCCCTGTGGCTGGACGTGGACGAGATCTACAACCTCGCCTGCCCCGCCGCGCCGGGCCATTACCAGTACAACCCGATCAAGACCATGAAGACCTCGGTCTTGGGGGCGATCAACGTGCTGGGCATGGCCAAACGTTGCCGGGCCAAGGTTCTGCAGGCCTCGACCAGCGAAGTCTACGGCGATCCCGAGGTGCATCCCCAGGTCGAAACCTATCGCGGCTCGGTCAATCCGATCGGTCCCGCGGGCCTGCTACGACGAAGGCAAGCGGGCCGCCGAGACGCTGTTCATGGATTACCGGCGGATGCATCAGCTGAACATCCGCGTGGTGCGGATCTTCAACACCTACGGGCCGGGCATGCATCCCTTCGACGGCCGCGTGGTGTCGAATTTCATCTGCCAGGCCCTGGCCGGCAGCGACATCACGATCTACGGCGACGGCCGCCAATCCCGCAGCTTCTGCTATCGCGACGACCTGATCGAGGGCATGATCCGCATGATGAACGCGCCCGGACGATTTCGTCGGGCCGGTCAACCTTGGCAACCCGGACGAGTTCACGATCAAAGAGCTGGCCGAACTGGTGTTGGAATTGACCGGCTCGAAAAGCAAGCTCGTCTGCCGCCCGTTGCCGGCCGACGATCCCACGCAGCGTCAGCCCGATATTACGCTGGCGCGCAACCAGACTCGGCTGGCAGCCGACTGGTCGCGCTGCGCGACGGGCTGCAGAAAACGATTGCCTGGTTCCGCTCGATCGACATTTCGAGATACCGCGCCCCCACGCCGGCCCATTGACGCATGACTCTTCCCACCGACTCCCTCCGGCGACGCTCGAGTGGATCGGCAACGTCGACGGCTATTTGCGGCTGATCGACCAGACGCTGCTGCCGACTGAATTGGCCTGGCTCGATTGCCATGATGTCGAGACGGTGTTCACGGCCATTCGAAGGTTGCAAGTCCGCGGAGTGCCGGCGATCGGCATTGCCGCGGCCTATGGCGTGTGCCTCGGCCTGCAATCGTCGACCGAACGGCGAACGAAGCTGATTTCTTCACCCAGCTCACCAAACTCTGCGAATACCTGGCCACCAGCCGGCCGACGGCCGTGAACTTGTTCTGGGCCCTGGA
>CAVQAC010000017.1:0-605143 GCA_963710365.1 uncultured Planctomycetales bacterium | reverse complement strand
GATCTTAGGGTCAACGCCCTTGCCGGCCATCGCCTTTTGCTCGGGAAGGGGATCGCCTAGATTGCTTTTCGATCCTTCCCCGGCGGGGCCCATGTCGTTCGAATAGGGAATGCCCAGGTAGTAATCGAATCCCTGCCGCGTCGGCAAAAACTCAGGCTGATCGCCAAGATGCCATTTGCCAATACAACCGGTCTTATAGCCGGCATCCCGAAGCAATTCAGCAATGGTGTGTTCTGTCGGGTTCAGCCCGACCGCAGCCGACGGGAACAGCACGCTCGGGATGGGCAACACCCGCTTCGGATAGCAGCCGGTCATCAGCGCCGATCGCGAGGGCGAACAAACCGGCGCGGCGTAGAAGCAAGTGAGCTTGCGCCCTCTGCAGCCAGGCGGTCGAGGTGCGGAGTGCGGTTCAGCTTCGAGCCGAACGGTCCGATGTCCGCATAGCCCATGTCGTCGATGTTGATAACGATGAAATTCGGTTTGCCGACCGGTGGCGACGCCTCGCTGCTGCGTAGGGCTGTCAGCAACAACGCGGTGACGGCAAAAACGGTTGAGATCGGTCGTTTCATTCAATCTTTCCGGTCGAGGCTGGCTGGGAATAATGTCCGATGAACAAATCGCTGGCTGTAGCATCGATCACGCACCAAGATATTCAGGTTCGGCTTTAGATCGCCCGACTATCCGAATAATTCCTTGATTGTTCCGGTGCTGTCGCCGTGAGATTCGAGCGGGATGCCGATGCCCTGCAGCAAAGTAAGCCAGAGATTGCACAGCGGCGTCTTGCGATCGCTCATCACGAGATGGCGCCGTGCTTGACACCGGCAGCACCCCCGGTGATGAGCGTGGGGCAGTTGTCCAGGTAGTGAATACTTTGGATGTTACTGCCGTAAGTAAGGCACGTGTGGTCGAAAAGGCTCGTGCCGTCCGGTTCTTTCACGGCTTGGAGTCTATCGATCAGGTGAGCCAGAAGCTCCGACTGCTTTTCGTCTCGAAGCTGACTCGCCTCCATGCGCGGGCCCGGAGCGTAGTGACTCATGTTGTGTCCGGTGAAGGGCACGCCAAGACTCACCAGCAGCGTATCGACCGGTTGACGGTACGTGATCACGCGTGTGGCGTCGGTCTGTAATGCGGCAACGAGAAGGTCATACATGACCTTGATCTCTTCGAAGCCGGCGATGTCGCCCCGTGGTTCAGGGACCGGTGTCGAGGGCCTGGCCTTCGGCGTATCGAGCCATTGTTCCTCCTTGGAAATCCGAGTCTCGATATCGCGGACCGACTGGAGGTACTCGCCCAACTTATCGGTGTCGCTCTTGTTGAGGCTGCGGGCCAGGCTGCGGGCATCATCGAGAACGGTGTCGAGCACGCTTCGCTTTTGTTCGAGCATCGCCTGGCGTTGCGCCAATGGCGTCGCATCGTCGGAGAACATGCGGTGATAAGCTGCCAGGGGATTGTTCAAACCGGCAACGGGCTTGCCTTGTCGGTTCCAGGCCAGTGAGAGACCGGGGCCATGGCCCGATTCTTCCGCTTTTTCGCAGCCCAAAGCCAAGGACGTAAACCGAGTATCCTGGCCAAGAACCTCGGCGGCGACCTGGTCGGCGGAGATGCTGTTGTGAAAGCTTCGTCCGGGTTCTGCGTAGCGGTTTGCGCCGGTGAGCCAGAAGGTGCTGCCCCAGTGCGCATCATTGTTAAATTGATTAGCCAGGTTTTGGATCACCGTGAAATCCTGCTTGTGTCGCGCAAGCGGTTGGAGTCCGGCAGGCAAATCGTAGTTCGGTCCTGTCTGCTTGATGGCCGGAAACCACGTTTCTTTGGTCACGCCCCAGCCAAAACCCAGGAACACCAGTCGCTTCGGCGGAGCTTTCACGGCTGCAGCCGTCGCAAAACGCCCTCCCCCGCAGGATTCGAGCAACGGCAGCGCCACCAAAGCGCTCGATGAGCGAAGAAATACCCGACGCGAAAGGCCACGGTCTTTCATGACATATCTACTTCGTTTGAAAAGTTTGGCTGGCCACGAGGTTATGGATGACGGAGCGAAGCTTGTAGTCCCCCTTCTGCGCGCTGGCGAGCATTTCGCTGGCGAGATCCTCATCGGTGAATCCGCAGGGGCGCCCGAGGGCGTACTCGATGAGACGCTCGATCAAACCGCGAGCGAAAGCCGCTTCGTGCCTGGCGACGGCGTCACGCAACTGGAAGAAATCCTGAAACTTGGCGCTCGTCGGGCAATGTGCCGGCGGAATCAATGGGAAACAACTTCGACTTGATCACGCGATTGTTCTTCGTAGTTTCGGTGTACTCATTATCGCGCCAAAGCCCGACCGCATTGAAGTTTTCCAGTCCGTAGCCGATCGGATCGATCTTGCGATGACACTGGGCGCATTGGGGTTCCTCCATGTGCGCGCGAGGAGTTCACGGGCTGGAAGCAGCTTGCCTGCATGACGGCTCAACTGTGGAACATTGGGGGGTGCAGGCGGCGGGGGGGCATGCAACAGTTTGCGCATGACCCAAGCGCCCCGTTCGACAGGCGAACTACGTTCGCCGTCGGAGACCCATCGCCAGAATCGCAGCCATTCCTAAGAATCCGCCTCGCGGCGCCGCCGGGAACCTTCACCTGGCGAAAGTCGGAGCCGCGCACTCCCTCGATTCCGTAGTAGTCGGCAAGGAGATCGTTGATTACGACCGAATCCGACCTGAGCAGCCCGGCGAAGCTGATATTATCGTGGAGCAGCGCGTGAATGGTTTGAAACACTTCCTCCCGAGCGGCAAGCTTCACACTGTCATCGAATTCGGGGTAGAGCCGGTAGTTGAACTGGAAAAAGTCCAGCCGCTCCATGCTCAGCCACTGCTGGGCAAAGCCGCGAATGAATTCCATGGCCTTTGGATCGTCCAGCATGCGATCGACCTGCGCGGCTAGAACGGCGGGTCGCTGGAGATTGCCGGTTCGTGCCTGCGCAAGCAGCGCATCGTCGGGGGGAGCACTCCACAGGAAGTATGAAAGGCGGCTGGCCAACTCTAGCGCCGAAAGATCTCGCTTCGTTGGCTGCTCTCCGGCGGGCTCCGCCAGATAAATGAAACTGGGGGAGGCAAGCACGATCGCCAGAGGCTCTTTCAGCGATTCCTGAAAACCGATACCCGCCGCTCGACGGTCAGCATAATGCTGCATGAGCTTGTCGAGATAACTCACCCGCACCTCCCTGCCGCGAAATGCGCGCTCGGCGAATCGAGAGACGACGGCGCGGGCGTAGGCATCGTCGCTCGCGGCTGCTGGCCTGTCGAAGAACAGACGCGAATGCGATTCAGGAGGCCACTGCCTTACTAGCGGACCCTCCCACTCAACCCAATCAAGCCAGAGCGCGGGTTCAATGCCGAGCCCCGTTTCCTCGAGCGACTTGAAGTGGGCGTAAACCGCTGCGTCGCGGCTGTTCGGTTGGCGTTCGCGAAAGGCGATCACTCGGTCGCCGACAACGGCCTTGGCCTGCGAACCGATGCTCTTTGCGTTCGACTTTGACGGAGGCAGCGTGAGCTTGATCTCGATGGTCTGTGCTTTCGTGAGTGTGCCTCGGACCATTTCGCACGCCAGAACATTTATGGGACCGTCTGCCCGGTCACTGCGTAATCCGATCTCCATGAAGCTGCGCCGAGCGGGCATTTTGGCGGCGACGCCCACCCGAGCGCGGACCACGTATTCGCCTGCCGGCGCGGTGTCGGGGATCACCAGGCCAACTTGTGGGTTGGGCTCGCCGATGGTCAGAAACGCCCCGGTGCTGGACTCGGGTCTTGTCAGGTAGTCGACGAATGCGGGCGCATTTCGGTCCCAAACGAGCTTGCGAAAGTTCATCTCGCGGTCGTCGACGAGCCCGAAATCAGACGCAGGGCGGCCATTCGACGCCTGCCAGAGTTTATACATGCGGTAGCCGCCCAGATAGTAGTTGCGCAGAGTCCCGGATATGCGCCGGTTCGTTTCGCCCTCAGGCTCGACGCGCTTTTTCGCCGTTTCGGGCTTCGGACCGTTGACGATCGCCGTATCGAGAGCTTTGCGCGATGGCCAGATATTGTTCGAATTGATCGCTCGAGAAAAACAGCGAACTCCCCGCGGTGTCGAACGTGCCGCCTCCGCCGTCGTTCGGCAATTCTCTGGCATCGACTTCAACTCCCAGCAGATCGCGCATGGTGTTCACGTACTCTCGCTTATTGAGCCGGCGCATAGTGATTTGACCACCGGTATCGCTAAGCTTCTTGCGCCTGCGACCATGGCCAGCGAGAGGTCATTGAGAAACTCTGCTTTCTCCTGCTTCAAGGGCTGCGCCTCGTCGTCGGGAGGCATTTCGCCGGCATTGAGAGCGTTGAGAACCTTTTGCCAGCGATCGGCAACCGGAATCGAATCGATTACCAAGGCCAGGTCATCGAGACGCACCTTTCCCTCTTGAACATCCGCGTTGTGGCAGCGGACGCAGTACTTGCGAAAAAATGCGCGATGCTTCGAATCGATCGCAACCTGCGGCTCTGCCGCGAACGCGGGCAGGCAGATCAGGGCGCAAATCGAGAAAACTAGAAAGGATCTCATGGCTGGCTGGTTATTTTCAGTTGACGAAATTCCAAGGCGCCGGCCTTTTCACCTTCTGGCCCTCCGGAGTCTCCTCCCAAGCCGAAGTTGAGCTTGAGTTCGGCGATGCAGTCGTGTTTGGCAGTGATGGTCTTGTCATCCACGGTGGCCGTCATCTGCGATCCTTGGAACTGTATCTTGACATGGCGCCATTGTCCCACCGGGAATTGGGCAGGCTCTTTGAACAGTTCCAAGGCTTCACCTTTCGCTGGATGGGCAAGAACACGGAGCTGATCTTTAGCGACAACCAGGTGGACGATATGGCCGCGCTCTTGCGACCCATTGAAGATGATTCCGGCAAAAGTTGCCCGCCCTTCGAGCCGGAAATCGATTTCGACAACGCCATCGCGTAAAGGAAACCTTCGCAACTTGACGGGTCCGTGCCGCCGAGGGCCCGACTCGTAGCCGCGCAGCACGCCGGCTTTGCTGGTCCAGGTCCCCAGCCCCCAGAACCAATCTGCAGACAGTTCACCGTCAAATCGTTCTTCGAGCGTCGACGATTCCGCAGCGCGACATAATCCAGGCAATAGCAGCGAGAGGACCACGAACGCAGCCATCAATTTCATGGCACGACTCCAAGAAGGCGGGCGTAGCTTGGCGGGCAGGATTCAGCCGGAGTCGCGGCGTTGGCAGGAATTCGGCAACCGCGTGACCAACAGGCTGCCGAGATCAAGTCGCGAATTCGTCGACCGAAGTCTTTTGGGGCGCTGAAACCGGACAGGTCTCCGGATCGCGTAATCGTCATTCTAACACGCCCCAGCAGACGCGTACAGCGCGGGCAAGCATTGAGTTGGGCAGACGGACGCGGAAAAGATGCCAGGAATCAGCTGGCTCCTCCGGCGTCGCATGACGTCACACAGATATGTCGAGCCGAGGCACCCAAAGGAACCGGGACAAACGCCTCGATGCCGTTTGCCAATCGCACAGTACCATGCGCTGTCGGATTGGAAAGTTGTCGCCTCAATTGTAGCTGGCGCCAGGCGGTACACCCAATCCTTTGTCCATCAGCGAACGAAGCATCCGGGATTCTGGCGGCTATCAGGATCAGGTTTATTGCAGGATCGTAGCGAGCGTCTCAGCCAGGATCTCCGTCGCAAAAGCGGAACACTCTCCGAGATCTTCCCGGAACCGATTACGATTCCGCGTACGAGACTGCCGGCAGGGCAAAGTGAAAGCTGGCGCCGGGATCTTCCGGCGTCGTCAGCCAGAGCCGCCCGGAATGATTCTCGACAATCGAGCGGCTGATCGACAATCCCATTCCTAGCCCGCCGGGCTTCGTGGTATGGAACGCAGTAAAGAGATGCTCCATGCTTTCGGGAGGAAGCCCGATGCCAGAATCGCGGACGGTCACCACCACTTCCCGCGCTTCACCGATCTGCGTCTGAATGACGAGATCACGCGTCCGTCCCTCGACCGTCGCCATCGCGTCGATCGCGTTCAATATCAGGTTGAGCAGAACTTGCTGCAATTGGATTCGATCACCGGCGACGTGCGGCAGGTCGGACGACAATTCCAACCGCAGCACGACCCGCTGCTTTTCTATTTCGCTGCGAGCGAAAACCATAACTTCCCGAACGGTTTCGTTGAGATCCAATGGCTCCTTGGTCAGTTCCGTCTTCTTGAAGAGCGCCCGGATTCTGCTGATGATTTCCCCAGCTCGGTTGCCGTCGCGAATGATCCTCTGGATCGTTTCACGGGCTTCCTTCAGTTCGATGGACTCGTCCGCGACGCGGGACAACCATCGCAGGCATGCGTTGCCATTGATCACGACTCCGGTGATGGGTTGATTGACTTCGTGAGCGATCGATGCGGCTAACTCGCCCATCGTCGTCACCCGCGTCACATGGGCCAATTCAGCCTGCGCCTGGCGGAGTTCTGCCTCGGCGCGCTTACGCTCCAGACGCTCTTGCTCCAGTGCGGAGTTGAGCCGGGCATTCTCCAGAGAAATCGCGGCTTGCGAGGCCAGCATTTCCAACACGGTCACTCGACCCGACGTGAAGACGTGCTGGTGACTCGGACCTTTCCACGAAAGGCCAACCAATTCGTTGTCGTGCAGGCCATCACGACGGAGATCCCCAGTCCGGGAAGTTGCGGGCGCAACCCACGTTTTGACTTTCATATTCCATTTCCTATTCTTGGTTCCGAAGAGTCGACCGCGGCCGGGGTCAACCCCGCATGTCGGTTCTGCATCACGCATCTGGGCGGTTCGTGATTCGTTCCGCTGCCTTACTAAGCGAACGAGGGCAACATCGAACTGCTAGGAAATGGACGGCGGTTCGAGCACGGCAGTTCCGTGCGCGCAACTCCCTCAGCACAAGAGACTTAGGCAGTCATCTGCGGCTATCTGTGAAGCTTGTGAATCGCCGCCACGCCGCTACAATGGGCGGTACGCACAAAGCACGATTTCTTCGGCTGTACGTAGAATCCAAGCGCCTTGACATGGAAGCGGACTGTACAACTGCCGTGGTCCAACGGTATCTGGACGCCCTCGTTGGCGGGGAGCCCAGCGAGCCGATCATTCGTGCCTTGATCGATAGGTCCGTTCGCCGGTTGTCGCAGCTCTGTGCCGCGATGCTTCACCGCAGCTATCCCCGCTTGACCCGGCCGCCGCTGAATTTGCATTCGGACGAAATGCTCAGCGGCGTGGTTGAAAGACTGCTCAAGGCACTTCGCGAGGCCCGCCCCGGCAACGTTCGCCAGTTCTTCGCCTTGGCTAGCCAGCACATGCGGTGGGAACTCAATGAAATGGCCCGGCGATTGGATAAGGCGCCGACCGCCGCCTCGCTCTTGGAGGACGGCGTGATCGCACCTGCCAGCAACCACTCCGAACTTAGCACCGACAGCCGACGGATGTTCGAGGCGATCGATAGCTTGCCAGAAATTGAGCGTGAAGCATTCTACCTGGTTCGGATCCAAGGGCTATCGCATGCCGAGGCAGCCGAGGTGCTCGGTGTTTGCTCAATGACCGTTAAGTGCCGCCTGATTCACGGCTTGCAGTTGCTATCGGAAACCTTGGTCGATTTGCGCCCGGCCCAATAGTGGTTTGTGGTAGTGGCCAGTGGCCGACAGTCAACCGTCCGCAATGACGCCGATAGTTCCCGCGAGTGTCGGATATGGATCAGCACGAGATCGTCAAAGCGCTCGTGGCTGAAATCCTAGCCACTGATCGCAACGTCGAGGCGGCTTGCTTAGAGCACCCACAACTGATCGAGGCAGTCAAACGCAAACTGTCGGAAGTTCGGCGACTCGAGGGAAAACTTGAATCGCTGTTCCCATCTATTTCGACGAAGCTCGTTGCCCGTGGCGACGGCCAGTCGCTCACAACTGCCGAGCACCCGCACATCGACGGGTACGAAATCGTAAGCGTCCTTGGCCAAGGCGGAATGGGCATCGTCTACAAAGCGCGACATCTCAAGCTGAATCGTCTCGTTGCTCTCAAAATGCTGCTATCCGGGGTATTTGCCAGTCGAGCGGAATTGGAGCGTTTCACTCGCGAGGCCAAGTCCGAGGCGCAGCTCACGCATCCGCACATCGTACAAGTACACGACGTGGGCGAGGTCGCTGGACGCCCGTACTTCACGATGGAATTGCTTGGCGGCGGCACACTGGCACAGAAACTGGCCGGCATTCCGTTTTCAGCGACGAATGCCGCCGAAACCGTGGCCACGCTCGCCGACGCCGTTGATTTTGCACACCGAAACGGGATCGTGCACCGCGATTTGAAACCCGCGAATGTTCTGCTTACCGAGGAGGGGCAGCCTAAGATCAGCGACTTTGGGTTGGCTCAGCAACTTAACGCCGAGACGCAATTGACATTTCATGGCGACCGGCTTGGCACTCCCAGCTACATGCCGCCCGAGCAAGCTCTTGGCCAGCTCGATCGAATTGGCCCTGCCAGTGACGTGTATTCCTTGGGTGCGATTTTGTATGAAGTGCTCACGGGGCGTCCCCCGTTCAGAGCCAATTCGACGGCAGAAACCGAACGCCAGGTGATTGCCGAAGAGCCCGTACCGCCGGCGAGGCTCAATGCGCAGGTGCCTTGCGCACTTGAGACCATATGTCTGATGTGTTTGAGAAAGGAACCCGCGCATCGTTACGCGTCGGCCGCGGAATTAGCGGCTGACTTGCGGCGCTTTTTGCGGCACGAGCCGATCATGGCCAAACCGATCGGTCCCCTAGGACGCCTGATTCATTGGGTTCGTCGGCATCGCGGTCTGGCTGCTTCGCTTTTGGCTGTGGCAGTTTTATTATTGGTGCTCGCGGCTGGCTCGCTGGTCGCCATGCTTCATTTCGAACAACTTGCCGACGAGAACGGCAAGCTCGCAACGCGCTACGAACAGGAACGAGGAAACGCGCTGGACGCACAAGTCCGCGCAGAAGGATTGCACGAACAGTCCGAGGAGCGCGGAACAACACTTCGTCGCAACTTGTACGCTGCCGAGATGAACCTGTGTGGCCAGGCGGCAAACTCCCCCAGCGGCATTAGTCGCCTTCATGACTGGCTGACGCCATGGAAGGACTCGAAACCGGATCTTCGTGGCTGGGAGTGGTTTTATCTGTACGGCCTTTGCCACCGTGATCTCGCTACACTGCCGGTGACTGGTACTGAACTTTTGTGTCTTGCGGCAAGTCCTGCCGGCAAGCAACTCGCAACAGCGGGGGATGACGGCGTTATTTGCGTAATCGATGCAAAAAGCCGAAATCTGGTCCATCGGTTTAAAGGTCACGATCGACCTGTGTTTTCCGTGAGCTGGAGTCCAAATAGCTCGCAGCTCGCTTCGGCCAGTTGGGACGGCAGCGTAAAAACTTGGGATGCGAAGACAGGGCAAGAATTACGAACATTTCGAGGGCAAGGCGGTCCGCTTCACTCGGTGGCCTGGAGTTTTGACGGAACGTTTTTGGCTGCTGGGGGTGAAGACGCTTTGTTGTGGGTTTGGAGGGCAACGAACGGTGACGTAATCGGTCGGTTGAAAGACCACGCCGAGGCCATATTTGGGGTGGCGTGGCATCCGAGCGTGAATCGAATCGCGACCGCAAGTAAGGACACCAGCGTACGTATCTGGGATCATAGCGATCCAGAACATCCCAAGATCCTCAAGGATCACAAAAATTGGGTTAACAGGGTGGCCTGGCATCCAGACGGAGCCAGGCTGGCGTCGGTCAGCAACGATCAGACGTGCAAAATCTGGGACACTCGCGATGGCTCCGTCGTTTCAACGCTTGCTGGCCACACGCAAGGTGTTCGCGGCGTCAGTTGGTCGATCGATGGAACGGAGTTGGCGACATGCAGCGAAGATCAAACGATCCGCATCTGGAATACCAGCAATAGCAAAGAACGAACCGCATTTCGCGGTCATCGCAGCATAGTGACTTCGGCCGTCTGGTGCGACAACAATCAGAAGTTGGTTTCTAGCGGCAGCGATGGAACGGTCAAATTCTGGTCAGCCGCGTCGCGAAATGAGACTCCACACTTGGATGTCCGCAATGGAGTGGTGAACGATCTTGCCTGGTCGCCCAATGGCCTGCGTATCGCCGCGTCGAGCAGCAACGGTCAAGTAAAGTTGCTTGACCCGAATGAACGTGACTTACCTATCATCTTCGGTGAACAAGCATGGGCCAGTCGCTCAGTCAGTTGGAGCCCTGATGGAAAGCTGTTGGCCTCGAGCGGGAACGGCTCAACCGTCCACATTCGGAATGTCGACGCCGGCACCGAGGCTCGCACCTTGTCGGGTAAGGTCGAGCCGATTTACTCGCTAGACTGGAGCCATCACCGTCGTGCCTTGGCGGCCGCTGACGAGGGTGGAAATATTTTTGTTTGGAACGCCGATAGCGGCGCGCTTTTACGAACCCTCGGCGACCCCGGGACCTATTGTTATGCAACCGCCTGGAGTCCAGACGACCGCCATTTAGTCAGCGCTTGGGAGGGCGGGACGGTCCGAGTCCATGACGTCGATTCGGGAGAGCAAATATGGAGCGTTCGTTTGCATAACCATGCGACAAACTTTGTCGCTTGGAGTATCGATGGGAAATCGATCGCGTCGGCCGGAGCAGACTCCATGATCCAAATCTACGATGCGGCGACCGGTGCTAAAAAGCAGACGCTACTAGGGAACACGGAATCGGTTAGGAAAATAGTTTGGCACCCGGATGGCCATCGTCTGGCTTCGGCGAGTAGCGATCGTTCGGTGAGAGTGTGGGATCCGGTAACCGGAAAATTGATGCTCTCATTTCTTGATCATCCGTTTCCGATGACGACAGTTGCGTGGAGTCCTGACGGGAAAACACTGGCGGCGGGGAGCGAGGGCGGAACCATCGTCATTTACGATGCGACGACCGGATTCAAGGCTACCGAGGTTAACAATTCTCCGCCGTGAGCTGGGTTTCAACCCTGTAAGGCTCGGCTGATCGCCGTCAACAGCGTTTCTTCACTGAAAGGCTTGTGTAGGCAGTCCACCGCTCCATGGGCCATGACGCTCGCAACTACATCCTCATGGCCTTGCGCCGTGACGAAGATGATGGGGATCTTCTGCTGCCGGCTGATCAACTCCCTCTGCAGTTCAGGGCCACTCATTCCCGGCATACGCACGTCGAGGATCAGGCAGGCGGTTTTCGCCAGCGCTTCCGAACTGAGGAAACTCTCGGCCGACGAGAACACTGAGGTGTCGTAGCCGAGCGACTTGAGCAGACCTTCCAGCGATTCGCGGATCGATTCGTCGTCATCTACAACGGATATCAAGGAAACATGGGTCATTGAACAACTGTTCAACAAGGGTGCATTTTTGGGGGCGGCGATACGGCAATCATTTACACATGGGCGTCACTTGAACTCAAAGCATCGATGCCTTGGTTATTCGAGACGTTGACGCGCAACCTCTTCGGCCATCTTGACGCGAGTGCCCAATGGCGTGGCGTTCGACTTTTCATTGCTTTTCTCTCGGAATGAATCCGGGGACACCGGTTTTCACAACTGTGTTGAACCTGACCCGCGACTTGATTCCTTCGCTGATCTCCCGCACTGCGTCTTCAGGAATGGCGGAAACGTCGAAGTTCTCCTGGATGCGTTTGGGGTTCTTCGAGGTGGTGAGCAGGGCCGTCCCGCGCTGAATAGCCCAGGCGAGCAAGACCTGGGCCGGGGTCTTGTTGACTCGCTTGGCGATGGAGATGACGACAGGGTCTTCCAGCAACTTGGGCTCGCTACTATGGCCTAGCGCTGCAAAAGCTTGCAGCACGATGCCGTGTTCCCTGCAATATTTCAAAAGTTCCCATTCCGGGAGATACGGATGGGATTCAACGTGAACGACCGCGGGCTTGATCCTGGCAGCTTCCACGATCTGTTGCACCTGCTCGAGGTTGACGTCGGATAATCCGATGGCCTTGCACTTCCCTTCATCTACCAGGCGCTCCAACGCCCTCCATGTGTCGAGCAACGTCACCCCTTGGTCATAAATCACATTGCCGTCTGCATCTCTCGGATCCTGATCGTCTCCGTGTTTGAAAGCGAAGGGTGTGTGGATGAGATAAAGATCGACGACGTCGATCTGGAGTTTTTTGAGACTGGCCTCAAAAGCAGGTTTGACGTTTTCAGGACGATGGTTCGTGTTCCAGAGCTTCGTAATGACAAAAACGTCGTCCCGCTTGATCTTCCCCTCTTGGAACACCTCCTGCATCGCTTCGCCGACTTCTTTTTCAGTTCGGTAACGTTCCGCAGTGTCGAGCAGGCGAAATCCGGCCTGCAGCGCCGCCTTGGTCGCATTTCTGGTTGCCACGGGATCGGGAATGAGCGTGCCAAAGCCGAGCGCGGGAATGGCGCCGGATCCATTGGCGAGGGCTATTTTCGTATAACGAAGGTCGTCGGCATTCATCATTGTTTCTCTCCACTAATGTGTTCCCGCGTCAGGCCTCGCCCAAGGCGAAACTGCCGCAGCTCAGAAATCAACACCGCCCCTCGTCAAAACCAACCCACGGATTCCACTAGAGACCGAGTAAGAGCAGACTGCTCCTAGGTTAGCAGGCGACTAGAATCAATCCATTGGACGAAAGTATTGGTGATACCGATTGACAGACCAACCCAATACTAAAGTATGATGGCGGTTCCGGTACGCATGACATATTCTCAGGTTCCGTCGAGCCGCGTAGAGTAGAGGGGATGCACGCCATGAAGACGACGGCCCCTATCCCTTTTGGCGGTTCCCAGCTTGGCGAGGTACGCCATGTCTGTGCCTTCTTTAACAGTGCTGATGAAGAGTACCGTGTCTTGATGCCGTTCATTAAGGACGGGTTCGAATGCGGTCACAAAGCGGTTCATGTCGTCAATCCGGGGAGACGTCACGATCATCTCGAAAGATTGGCTGCTGCGGGAATCGATGCGGCCGCCGTCCAGCGAAGCGGGCAATTGGAGCTTCGAACCAACGTCGACGCCTATCTGCGAGATGGCCAGTTCGATCAGGACCGCATGCTCGAGGAGTTCGAGCAATTGTCCAGCGGCAACGACAAGGCAGGATTTCCGCTCAGCCGAATCATCTGCCAGATGGACTGGGCGGCAGATGGGCGATCGCACATTGACAATCTCGTCGAATTCGAATCGCGCGTGAATGAGGTATGGAGTCGCCACGAAGATGCGGTCATTTGCGTCTACGATCTAGCGAAGTTCGGAGGCGATACGGTCATTGACATCATGCGGACGCATCCGATGGTCATCATCGGCGGCATGATTCAGTCCAATCTGTTCTACGTGCCCCCGGAAGAGTTTTTGCGTGAACTGCGTGGATGGCGAGCATAGGAATGGACGCGCAAGAGAAACATCCCGGTGAACAGGTCAAGCATCTGGAACGTTGCATCAACGACCTGATCAGCATGATGGCTCTCCCTGTGCTCTGGACCGGGGGCGATCCATCGCAGATCGCTCGCACGTTGATCGACGTCCTGCAACGTATGCTCCATTTGCAATTGATCTATGTGCAACTGAAAGACCCGCCGGGCGAAGTTACCCTGGAATTGGCGAGGGTGGAAAACACTCCCGTGCCGGCAACGCAGCCGCGAGAGGTCGGCGCACAACTCAACCGGTTTTTGGGAGACGATCCCCAGAAATGGCCCTCGCGGATTCAGGGCCGCTTTGGAGACACGAATCTGTCGATCGTGCCCCTGCGACTTGGATTGCATGGTGAAATCGGCATGCTCGTGGCCGGGGCGGAGCGCTCGGATTTCCCCGGACGGACTGAGGAACTTCTTTTGAGAGTAGCGGCCAACCAGGCCGTGATCGCGCTTCACGAAGCTCGACTACATAGCGAACAGAAGCGGCTTGCCGACGAACTCGATCAGCGCAGTCGCGCAGCGAACGAGGGAACTCGCCGCCGTCAATCAACAGTTGCAACTGCAAGTCGGCCTGCTGCAACTGATTCCCGTGGCAACATGGACGATCCGGCCGGATGGATCACCCGATTTCGTCAACCAACAGTGGCTGGAATATACTGGCCAGGCGATCGAGCATGTCTTGTCGCGGCCCGAGGCTTGGATGGCTGCGGTCCATCCTGATGATCGTGACGTCGCATCGACCAGTTTTTGGAAAGGAATCCGGGCCGGAAAGGATTTTACGACGGAGGCCCGTTTTCGTCGCGCTCGTGATGGGGCTTACCGCTGGCATCTCAACCGAGCCGTTGCGCTGCGCGATTCCGAGGGCAAGATCATCAAATTTGTCGGCACATCCACCGATATCGAAGACCTCAAACAGTCCCAGCAGGAAATACGCAAGGCGGAGGAAAGGACGCGATTGATCATCGACACCGCGCTGGACGCCGTGGTCATGATGGATGCTTCCGGAAACATCACCAGTTGGAACAAGCAGGCCGAAATCGTGTTCGGCTGGAACAGCAGCGAAGCGATTGGTCAGCGCATGTCGGAAATGGTCATTCCGCAGCCGTACCGCATGGCGCACGAACGCGGTCTGCAGCATTTTCTGGCCACGGGCGAAGGCCCGCTGCTGCGGCGGCGCATTGAAGTCACCTCGATCCGCCGCGACGGCGTAGAATTTCCCGTCGAGTTGGAAGTCGTGCCCCTCAAACTCGGCGAGGATTGGGTGTTCAGTGCCTTCGTTCGAGACATTACGGATTCCAAACGGGCGGAAGAAAAGCTCCGCCAAAGCGAACTCAATTTGCGGCAGATGACCGAAACCATTCCAGAGATGCTGTGGAGCGCCGCCCCCGACGGAGCCATCGATTACTGCAACACTCGCTTACTCGACTACACCGGATTTGCGGCCCACGAAGTCTTGGGCAACGGCTGGACCAAGCTGATTCATGCCGACGACGTCGAGCCAGCGGCCCGGGCATGGACGTCCTGCGTGACCAGCGGGGCGCCGTTTCGGGTTGAGGTTCGAGCCATTCACGCCTCGGACCGAATGTACCGCTGGTGCGTGATGAACGCCCTGCCATTGCTCGACAAGGACGGTCGTATCTTGAAATGGCACGGCACCGTGGTGGACATGCACGACTGGAAGCAGTCGCAGGAAGCGCTGCGCAACACCCAGGAGGAACTGGCCAACATGACGCGCGTGATGACGATGGGTCAGCTCACCGCGTCAATCGCGCACGAAGTCAATCAGCCGCTTTCCGGGATCATCACCAACGCCGGCACCTGTTTGCGAATGCTCGATGCCAATCCTCCGAATATTGAAGGCGCGCGTGAAACCGCCCGGCGGACCATTCGCGACGGCAACCGAGCTTCAGAAGTCATCACACGTTTGCGGGCGTTGTTCAGCAAGCGGCAGGCCACCACCGAGTCGGTTGATCTGAATGAAGCCACGCGAGAAGTGATCGAGTTGCTGTCGAGCAAACTGCAAAGCAACCGTGTGGTTCTACGGTCTGAGCTTGCGGACGGTCTGCCACCGATCACCGGCGATCGCGTGCAGCTTCAGCAGGTCATCATGAACCTGCTGCAAAATGCAGCGGATGCGATGGTCGACGTACACGAGCGCTCGCGGCAGTTGCTCATTCAAACCCAGCGCGATGAAGCGGATCACGTGCGCGTGACCGTGCAGGACAGCGGGATCGGTTTCGATGCGCAGTCAGTAGGCCGACTTTTCGATGCGTTTTATACCACCAAAAACGGCGGCATGGGAATCGGACTGGCCGTCAGCCGGTCGATCATCGAAAATCATCAGGGCCGCATCTGGGCGCAGCCCAACGGGGGCCCTGGCGCAACATTTTCATTCTCCATTCCTCAGAGCCTCGGGAGCGCGACCGGCGGGCGCCTGCCGAGCTCGCCTCGAAAACCCGCCGCGAATCAACCTGGGGAGGTTGCGAGGAATCTCTGATGGAAACACGCTCATTGGTTTCGGTTGTTGATGATGATGAGTCGGTGCGCGAGTCGCTACCTGACCTGTTGAGAGAATTTGGGTTCGCGGTGCAGCCATTCAAGTCGGGGGAAGATTTTCTCGCTTCCGAGCACGTGCAGGACACGAAATGCCTCATTCTGGACATTGCCATGCCGGGGATGAGCGGGTTCGACGTTCAACGTGAATTGAAGCGGCGCAAGCAGAAGATTCCGATTGTGTTCATCACCGGGCACAAGGATGAAACCTCTCGGTTACGCGTGGTCGAAGAAGGCGCGGTTGCCTGCCTACTCAAGCCGTTCAGTGACACGGCTTTGCTTCAGGCGATGCGCGCCGCCATACCGACGAATTAGATTGAAACTTGTTTGATCGAGGTGTGCCATGTCGAATGAAACGCCCATTGTGTTTGTCGTGGACGATGATGTCTCGGTGCGAGAATCGTTGGAATCCCTGATCCGTTTCGAAGGCTGGCGGTCCGAGGCCTTCCAATCCGCCGACGAGTTTCTCGCTCGTTCGCGACCGGAAACACCGAGCTGCCTCTTGCTCGACCTGACTCTACCGGGCACCAACGGCCTTGAGCTACAGGAACGAATCGCCGGCGACCGCAGCGACATGCCGATCATCTTCATCTCCGGCTACGGCGATGTGCCCAAAACCGTGCGCGCCATGAAAGCCGGCGCGGTCGAGTTCCTCACCAAACCATTGAACGACGACGATCTGCTGAGTGCCATCCGCCAGGCCATCGAGCGCAGCCGATCGGCACTCGTAGAGCAAAGCGAGATTCGCCAACTCCAGCAACGCTTCACGACCCTCACGCCACGCGAACGCGAAGTCATGGATCTGGTGGTTTCCGGCCGGCTGAACAAACAAGTCGGTTCCGAACTGGGCATCAGCGAAATTACCGTCAAAGCCCACCGCGGCAAAGTCATGGAAAAGATGCAGGCGGAATCCATCGCCGATTTGGTGAGAATGGCCGAAAGGCTGCGTTCGGCGACCGCACCAGGATGTCAACCCGGCAATTCGCTAGAAGTGCAAGTCGATTTGCGGGAAACGTCTCGGGTGGGCGCGAAAAGACCGTCGGCGTCAAAGCCGCCACGGTGACTCTTGAGATTGCGGCGATCGTCGGTGATGCTCTCGACGCTTGTCGCATGAACTGTTTTCAATCTATCCCGCTTGCCAGCCGTTTCGCCGAGTTAGTCTCGGCCGCTGCTGAACAACTTCGCCCGAAGACCTAGATATCGATTACCAGGTCTTCCTGGGGACGTGCGCAGCAGATCAACAGGTTTCCCGCTGCCGGAGGCTCCAGCGGATCTGGATCAAATTTCACCGACCCGGAAATCAATCCGCATTCGCAGGTATGGCAAACACCAGTCCGGCAAGCCCAACGTACCGGAACGTCGCAAGCTTCCGCGAGCTCCAGCAGGCTCTGGAATTTGGGCTCCCAAGTGACGGTCAGTCCGGCGCGCGCAAACGAGATCCTTAGACCTTGGCCTGGCGACCCCACAGGTGCGTGCGGTGGCAGGCGCGGCGATATATTCACACCCGGCATGATGGAGCTGCCTGAACCGAAAATCTCCGTGTGGATGCAATGAGAAGCTACGCCCCAAGCGCCGAGCCCGGCGGTGAATTCCTCTAGAAAGGCGTGAGGGCCGCACACATAATAATCGGCGTCGCGGGCTACGCCGAGTTGTTCCAGGGCCGTGACGGTCAGCCGGCCGGCAACATCGAAGTCAATGCCTGGCCGATCAGTCGCGTCCGGTTGGCTGTACGCGACGTAGCTCCGGGCATGGGGCAGCCTGGCCAGCAAGTCGCGTGTTTCCTGGGCAAAGGGATGTTCCCGTCCGCTGCGCGCTCCGTATATCCACCATACCGGGCGCGGCGACGCGTGCTGCTGCTAACGAGTGGAGCATGGCCATTACCGGCGTCACACCCACGCCGGCGCTTAACAGCACCACAGGAGAATCGCCTCGCTTGCAGGATAAAGGCGCCGCGGGGCGCGCTGACCTCCAGCACGTCGCCCGTGCGAAGCTGCGAACTGGACAAAAGTACTGACGATTCCCTGCGATTCCTTTTTAATGCTTATGCGGTAACGACCAGCGTCGGGCAGACTGGAAAGCGAGTAGCTGCGCAAGACCTGCGGTGAGTCAGCCTCAGGATGGAGTCGTAACACCACGAACTGTCCGGGCAGCGGGACCGTCAGAGGACGACCGTCCACTGGCTCCAGCAGCAGCGAGACCACACTACCGCTCTCGCGATCGATTCTCGCCACCTTTAGAGGTCGGAATCCAGGAGCGGCTGTGACCATTTGCTCAGAGGACGTTAGTCCGGCATTTCCTGTGTGGGAGCCCGGCTGCGTCATCTGGCGTAGAAGCGCCTCAAAGGAAGACTTCCATCCCGAACTCAGGGCCGGGATGCGCAAAGCCCGCTCAAGTTCTTCTTTGGTCGCTCCGGGAAGATAGAGCAATGCGTCGCACTCCGCGACCGTCAGGCGTTCGGGGCAGTCGGCGATTCTCACGATTTCGTCGCCAGCGCCCACCTCTCCTTCTTTCAGGACACGGAGATAGAATCCGGGGCGGCGATGCGCGACCAGCAAAGCCGCCATCTGGGGCTCGCCCATTCGAATGCCAACGCGATAACAAGTCACACGTGGCTGCGTGACTTCAAACTCCGCTTCGCCAATCCGGAAGCGGTCGCCGATCGAAACCTCGCTGTCCGCCAGGCCTTCTACCGTGAAATTCTCCCCGAATTGGCCGAAGGTAAAATCGTGCCGCTTCAGCTCTCGCTCCCAGTAGTGGTAGGAATCCATTTGGTAGACCAGCACAGCACGGTGCTCTCCACCGTGACCGGCCAGATCACCCTGCGCGTCGCCATCGATATTGAGCCGTCGCACCAAGCGCCGTCCATCGACTGGCTCCTTCCACACCGACGTGTAAACCGTCTTACCACGCCATGCGATCTCTCGGGGGCAGCCCACGTTAACTGACAGCAACCGTGCCTTAAGCATCTCGAACCTTCCTTCGACCCTTTCCAGGTGGCGAACACCTCGCCAATGAGGATTGTCAGCAGGCCATGCTCATTTTTCCATGTACATGAACAAGGTGTTCAATCCCTCGGCAAAGGCCGGATGCGCGAAGATCCCGTCTTCGAGGGCCGTGTAGGGAAGCTTGCCCATCATGGCGATCTGCAGCATCGACATGATCTCGCCGCCTTCGACGGCCAAGACGGCCGCCCCCAGGATCTGCCGGGTCTCGGCATCGACGATGGCCTTGATGAAGCCGCGCGATTCGGCCGTTTCCACGGCACGTGCCACCCAGGTCATCGGAATCTTCGCGACTCGGATCGTGCGGCCCAGCGCCCGCGCCTCCTGCTCGGTTAGGCCGATCCGTCCCAGCTGTGGGTCGATGTACACGGTGTACGGAACCAGTCGGTCTCTCGTCGACGACTGCCCGCCACGAAGCAGGTTGTTGCGGATGATGCGATAGTCATCGTACGAGACGTGCGTGAACGCCGGGCCACCATTGATGTCCCCCAAGGCGTAGATGCCGGCGACGTTGGTCTCCAGCCGGTCGTTCACCGGGATGAAGCCGCGGGCGTCGACGTCTACGCCGGCGGCGGCGAGGTTGAGCCGCTCGCTATTCGGCACTCGGCCCGTGGCGATCAGCAGGTGGGAGCCGGTGACGGTCCGCTCTCCCGCAGGGCCGCGTAGCTCTAAACCGACGCCAGAGGCGCTGCCATACACGCCGACCGCTTCGGTTTCGAGCAGGATCTCGATGCCATCGGCCTGCAGCAGCTTGCACACTTCGGCGGCAACGTCCGGATCCTCCCGATCCAAGAGCTGCTTTCCGAATTGCACGACGGTGACGGCACTGCCGAAACGGCGAAACATCTGGCCGAATTCCAGACCGACGTAACCGCCCCCCAGAACCAGCAAATGTTCCGGCAGCTCTTGCAACTCCATGATCGAAGTGGAGTCCAGAGCTCTCACTGAATCGAGTCCGGCGATGCGAGGTTGCGCGGGCCGAGCGCCGGTATTGATGAAAATGGTGTCGGCGGTCAATGCCCGCGTGCCGCCGGCATTGAGCCTTACTTCGACGACTTGAGGGCCGGTAAAGTGCGCTTCGCCAAAAATGAGCTCGACGTTCTCGGCATTTTCCAGGCGACGCTGCACCCCGCGCGGAAGTCGTCCACGATTGCCTGCTTGCGCCGGTGGACTTGCGCCATGTCAACGCCGACAGGCCCGCAGCGAATGCCGTAGTCGGCAGCGCACCGAGCCAGGTAAGCGATTCGCGCGCTGGCGACCATGGTCTTCGTCGGTGTGCAGCCCACATTGATACAGGTGCCGCCGACATGCTGACTCTCTACGACGGCGGTTTTTCGCCCAGCCTCGGCCAGTGCAATGGCAAGCGGTGTTCCCGCCTGTCCCGACCCTATTACGATGGCATCGTAGTGATCCATAAGCCCTCCAATCGCGAGTTAAGACACAATGGAAACGAGCCTGGGGTTCAACTCCTGGATGCCGTGGATGTCGCGAGCGCTCACCTTGCTTTGAGTCGCCGCCATTTCAACACCCCGCGTGCTATTTGGCCTTTTCCACCCATTGCGAGCGCCATGCGGGCGGTTCGAAGGGTTCGGCAAAGTACTGAGTTTCATGGATGACCTTGCCATTCTGAAACTCCATAATGCTGATCGTCTGGACAACCGTGGTCTTATAATTGATGACGTACTCGGTGATCCACAGATCGTTCATGCCCACGATGCGACGGACCGAGAAGCCACTTGGTTTTCCCGGATGATGGCCACGCAAGGCCTGGAGGTTATGGCGGCCCTGGATCTTCTCTCCTGACTGCGGATATTCGCAGACGACATGATCGTCGTAGATCTGGTGTTCTGCTTTCAAGTCTCCGGATGCCGATGCCGCCCAGTGCTGGTCCAAGGCAACGCGGTTGTTCTGAGTTTCCATGTGCTCTCCTCCAGTTCCTTTCGAACAATCGCATCACAGCGATTTGGTGCCATACGACGCCTTACCGGATGCGGGCGAGCGTAACGGAATACCAACCGCGCTCGTCGGTCCACGTCCGTTCGACCTCAAAGCCCGCGGCCCTGAGAAGAGCGTAGATGGTCCTGCCTGTAAACTTGTAGCTGTTCTCGGTGTGAATGCGGTCGCCTCTGGCGAAATGAACATCAAGGCCTGCGGCAGCGATGCGTACATGCTGGTCGCAAGTACTCTCCAGGTGCATCTCGATGCGGGACTGCACGCGATTCCAAAGGGCACGATGGCGAAACCTCGCCGGCTCGAAATCCGCGTCAAGCTCTCGATTCAGGCGATGTAGCATGTTCAGGTTGAATTCTGCCGTGACCCCGTCTCGGTCATCGTAGGCAGCCACCAGCGTCCGCTCGTCTTTCACCATGTCGACTCCCAGCAACAGCGCATCACCGGCTCGAAGTTGCCCGCTTAGATTGCGAAGAATCGTTCGCGCCTCTTTGGGCGTGAAGTTGCCGATGCTCGAACCGACGTATAATCCCAGCGTTGTTCCGTTGAAGGACTCGAGCTGGGGCGGGTGCGTTACATAGTTCGCTACGATGGGCGATACGCATACCTCGGGAAGCGAGGTTGCGATCGTCTCGCAGGCAACGTCAAGAGCATCGGCAGATACATCCACCGGCGTGTACAGCACGTCGCTCTGCAATCTCGCGGCGGCACCGAGCAAGATGGCGGTCTTCGAGGCGGTGCCTGCACCTAGCTCAACCAGACGCACGGCTTCTGATCGTGTCAGGACAAGCGGTCGCGATGATCGCATCGCAACACTTCGCCAGGATGTCGCGCTCCGTGCGCGTGGGGTAGTACTCCGGAAGCTCGGTGATCCGTTCGAAAAGACGGGAGCCGCGCGCGTCGTAGAACATCCACGGCGCAAGAGAACGGGGTTGCCCGAGCAAGCCGCGCTGAACTTCCCGGATCAGCGGTGCGCGCGTATCCAACGAAGAGGAGCGATCTAAGTCAAGTGCAATCGGGTACGTAGTCATGTGAGTAAGTCCATTCAAAGTGCCAAACGTAAGCCAGTAAACTGCCACCGAGTCGCCGGTTGAAAGAAGTTACGATACGTCGCGCGCACATGGTTCGCGGGCGTGACGCAGGATCCTCCGCGCAGAACCATCTGGCCGGACATGAACTTGCCGTTGTATTCGCCCAATGCTCCAGGGAAAGGCTTGTATCCCGGATAGCCGGTATAGGCGCTGGCCGTCCATTCCCAACAGTCTCCGAAAAGTTGCTGGACGCCTGCGCCGTGCGCCTTTGCAGGATGCAGCCTCGCCGTGTCGAGTAGATTTCCGCGCAGGGGCGATTGGCTCGCGACGTATTCCCATTCCGCTTCCGTCGGAAGTCGGCAACCCCGCCAACGTGCAAAGGCATCGGCTTCGAAGAAGCTGATGTGACATACCGGCACATCGAGGAGCTTGGACAGTCCAGCCCAACCCCTCAGCGTGAAAACGCGCCAGCCAGTCTCATCGCTGGCATCACGTCGCCAATAAAGAGGCGCCTGCCAGCCCGCGCCCTTCACGGTGTCCCAGCCGGCAGAGAGCCAGAACTCGGAGCGCGCGTAGGCGTCGTCCGCCATGAATTCCAGGTATTCACCGCAGGTGACTTCGCGGTTTGCGATCTGGAACGGCTGCAAGTAGACCTTGTGTCGAGGAGCTTCGTTATCAAAGCAAAACTCCAGAGGATTGTCCGATCGAGACGGATGGCCGATCTCGATCAACCCTCCGTCGAAGGTGTGCCAATCGAGTTTCGGGGCGGCAATATCCCTCTCTTCCACGAGGAGATCAACCGCGTACGAAGGATGGAGGGGATTCGAAAAGAACGCATGCTTGATGTCGGTCAGGGCGAGCTCCTGGTGCTGCTGCTCGTGGTTCAAGCCCAAGATAATCCTCCGTGACGCCTCATCATCAACGGGGCGCGCGAGGAGTCTCCCCATCTCTCGGTCAACGTGTGCCCGGTACGCTACGACCTCATCGAGTGAAGGGCGGGAAAAGGAAGCTCGCAGCTTCTTATCGGGAATCTCTTCCCCGAGCGAGTTGTAATAGCTGTTGAAGAGCCAACGGAATGCCTCGTGGAAGGGTTTGTAGTCTGCCAAGTAGGGCTGCAGCACGAAAGTCTCAAAGAACCATGTGGTATGGGCCTGATGCCATTTGACCGGACTGGCGTCGGGACATGATTGGACCATCTGGTCCTCGGCGGAAAGCCTCTGCAGCGAGAGAGCGGGTCGCCGACCGCACGGTTTGGAATGTCGAGTTGAGACTAGACATTACTGCCTTCCTCAGTTGCGACTGCACGGGAACTCCTCGGGTGGGAGTTGCTGAAGATTAGAAACCGCGAGGAGAGAGGGCTATTGGACTTAGGTATTGGGGCGGCAACCAATACCAAAGTCCAATGTCGTTGATGCCCGAGTGGCATATTCTTTTTTTCGACGCGGCCTGGCGGTCATGCTGGACTTTGCTGAAAGCCTCGGCCGACAATAATGGGCTTCGAGGTGGACCAGGTGCCCGCTAACAGTTCAGTGGCATTCGTCAGGCAAGAGACGCCGTGGCAGACTCTGAATGACGATGCAACTCGGGAAGTGCTAACATGCTTCGATTCTCAGGAGTTTCGAAGTCCTACGGAAGCAAAACCGTTGTGCCGCCGTTCGATTTGACGGTGGAATCCGGCGAAGTGCTCGTGCTGCTCGGGCCGAGCGGTTGCGGGAAAACGACGATCCTGCGAATGGTCGCGGGACTGGTGAAGGCCACGGAAGGACAAATTGTCGTAGACGACCTGGTGCTGACTGAGCGCACCCTGCCTGACGTACGACATCGGCTCGGTTATGTGATTCAAGAGGGTGGTCTGTTTCCGCATTTGACGGCCGAGGCAAATGTGACGCTCATGGCTCGCCACCAGAGGTGGCCCCGCGAACGCCGCGACCAGCGATTGGCCGAGTTGGTCGAGATGACGCGATTTCCGCCGGACGCCCTTACGCGTTACCCCATTGAGCTATCGGGTGGGCAGCGGCAGCGGGTCAGCCTGATGCGCGCGCTGTTTCTCAGTCCGCGCTTGCTGCTGCTTGATGAGCCGCTGGGAGCACTCGATCCAATGGTTCGTGCCGGACTGCAGCGTGACCTGAAAGTCGTGTTTGAGCGCACGCGTGCCACGGTGTTGCTTGTCACCCACGATCTGGTCGAGGCGAGCTGGTTCGCCGATCGGGTGTGCGTGCTTGAAAACGGGCGAATTGTTCAGCAGGGGTCGTTCGCGAGCATCGTGAACAGTCCCGCCAATGACTTCGTGCGCGAATTCGTCAATTCGCAGATAGTCGCCAAATGAAGAACACAGCCATTCTAAAATGGGGAGCACTTTGCGTCGCGCTTCTTGCTGCCGGGCTCTCTCCATTGCCGCGCCGCGAGGCGACGGTACGCATCGGCTCGAAAAAATTCACGGAGTCCGTGATCTTGGGAGAAATGCTGCGATTGCTGGCCGTCGATGCGGGCCTGAACGCTGCTCATTATCGCGAATTTGGCGGGACGCGGATCGTGTTCCAAGCCCTACAGGCCGGCGAGATCGACGCTTACCCGGAATACACCGGCACGATCATGCAAGAGATTCTCGCCGGGCAAGCGGTGCCCGATGACGAAGCCATGAGGCGAGAACTCCACGCTCGCGGAATCGGGATGTCCGATTCGTTGGGCTTCAGCAACAGCTACGCACTCGCGCTCACCAGGAAACGCGCCGAGGCCTTGGGAATCAGAAAAATCTCTGACCTGCGGCGGTTGCCCGAGTTGCGCTTGGCATTGACGCACGAATTTCTCGACCGTGGCGATGGCTGGCGTGCGCTCGCTCGACACTATGACTTGCCACAACGCAATGTCGTGGGAGTCGATCACGATATTGCTTATCCTCAGCTCTTGGCAGGCGAAATCGACGTGACCGACGTTTATTCCACCGACGCGATGGTCCATCGCAACGACTTGGTGCTGTTGGAAGATGATCTGAAGTTCTTTCCTCGCTACGACGCCGTGTGGCTATATCGGTTAGACACGGCTGAGCGTCAGCCCAAATTGCTCGCGGGCATCCACCGGCTCGAGCGAAGCATCTCCGAGCAAAAAATGCGAGAGCTAAACGACGTCGTCGAGTCAGGCGAGCAGTCCGAGTCGCAAGCGGCGGCCGAATTCCTGCGCACACAGCTAGGAGTGAAGACGGAGCCGAAGGAAGACTCATGGAGCTCGCGTCATCCTGCAACACGTGGCTGAGCATCTCGACCTGGTGCGGCGCTCGTTGTTGCCCGCCATCGTCGCCGGCACGGCATTGGGCATCTTTTGCCAGCGATTTCGACGAACTGGCCGCGTTGTGCTGGCTGTGGTCGGACTATTGCAAACAATCCCCTCGCTGGCGCTGTTGGTCTTATTGATGCCGGTGGTGGGGGCCCTGGGCTATCGCAAGCGTCGGCGAAGGATCGGTAACGGCCGTCGTCGCCCTGTTGGCGTATTGTTTGTTCCCGATCGTAAGGAACACGTTCACCGGGCTGGAAGGAATCCCCCGTGGCACGATCGAGTCGGCGACCGTATTGGGACTGAGCCCAGCAGCGAAGTTGGCCGAAATCGAACTGCCGATGGCGCTGCCGGTCATGTTGGCTGGTATTCGCACGGCAGCGGTACAGAACGTGGGGTTTGCGACTTTGGGAGCGATCATCGGAGCCGGCGGGCTTGGACAGCCAATCTTGCGCGGCATTCGGCTCAATGATGTCAAGCTGATCTTGGCGGGAGCGATACCTGCGGCGTTGCTTGCCGTACTTCTGCAACTCCTGATCGATTGGGTGGAGCGAGCTGTGGTGGCACGTGGCTTAAAAGGGGGCTCGACGGCCGATCGGTAATTCTTCGCGGGGCGCTGCACTCCCTGACGTTTGGCTGACGTCGCACCCCGAAGCTCCTCGGTGCTGGTCGAGGTAGCGGCGCTGCCCGGTCGCTGCAAAATCGAAAACCTCCGATTTGACGGCGACTCGGCAGTTGAAATTCCGAGTTGGTTTTTCAGGCGTTGCTGACCGAAGATCTGCAGCTCTTATGACATGTAGCGACGGGCGCCATTCATGGATTGATTCCTAACCCGTCCGCGCCCGGCCCCATTTCTTGTCTGTCGCGCGACCAAATTGATCTGAGGGCCGCGATCATGGATTCCCCCAACACCCATTGCCAGGGTGAAACCTCACACTATCGCGCAGCGATTTAGTCCAACTACCTTTATTTGCAGCCAGTCATGCGTCATGCGACGGCTTCCGCTCGACCCATTGAGTGCTCGCGCGAACCGGTTAAATGACGGTATTCGTGCCGCAACCATAAAACTCGCTAGCGCAAAGTTCGCCGTGCCGCGCAGCCCCCCGCACCCCCCCAACGGGCCGGGAAGCGGAAGTCGCCAACTCGGAAGGGCCCGGGATCCTCCGGCCTCTCGCTTCATGTCCCAGGAATCCATGCCCTGTCGAAAAAATCGAAATGCATGGATTCTTGACTCGCAACAGGTACCATCGAATAATTTGGGATACACACGGTGATGGAGTTCGCCGTTACCATTGCGTCGTCACAGTTAATGGACTCCTGCCGGAAGGTGATCCCTTCGGTAGGAGACTTTCGAATGATGTCAAAAAACCCTCGGGGATCTCCCGAGGGTTTTTTTGTTGATCGGCCGTGAAGGAAAGAGCTTTTCGACATGCCGTTTGCTCATCGAAGTGCAGCAAACGGAAACCCGCGCGAGTCCAATCGAAATCGATCCGTGATTGATCGAGTCGGACGCTGGCAAAGAAGCGCAAATGCGTCTGCTTCTGAATCGCAATATACCGATGACCGCACGGCGCCTGTCGCGCAGGCGCCAGCAGCCATCGCCCGCGACGGCATTTGCACGGCGTCTAGTGCATCTCGACTTGAATGTCGTGCCGGAGTTTCGCCGACCAGGGGCCGCATATTCGCGGATAGTAGGCATAAGTGGTGCTATATGGGTGAAGGAACAACGAAATCTTCACCAATCCTGGCCGTCATTCTGGCCCTCATTGCCCTCTGCGTGGCTGCTTGCAGCAAACATGAAGAGGAGGTCCACAATGAGCAAGAGATCGTGGTAACCACCCCCATGGTCGAGGACGTCGCCATCACCGAGTCGTTTGTCTGCCAGATTCGCTCGCAGCGTCACATCGAGGTCCGTGCCTTGGAGGGCGGGTATCTCAGCAAGATCTTCATCAACGAGGGCCAGGCGGTGAAGAAGGGGGATGTGATGTTCAAGATCCTACCCGTTCTTTACAAGGCAAAGCTGGACGCCGAGAACGCCAAGGCCAAGCTCGCGAAACTGAAGTATAAGTACACCCAGCAGTTGGTCGAGAAAAAAGTAGTCTCTCAGAATGAGGCGTTACTCCTGAAGGCCGAACTGGCAGAGGCCCAGGCCAAGGCGAATCTGGCGGAGGCCGAATTGAACTTTACCGACGTCAGAGCGCCTTTCGACGGCATCGTCGACCGCCTGCTGCAGCGGGAGGGCAGCCTGATCAAGGAGGGGGACATCCTCACGACATTGGCTGATAACAGCGTGATGTGGGTTTATTTCAACGTCCCCGAGAAGTACTACCTCCATTACATGGCGACCCGGAAGCAGCGTGAGAAGGAGGACAAAATCGAGCTCGTGCTGGCGGACGGCGAGACGTTCCCGCAGGCCGGCAAGATCGGTGCGATCGAGGCCGACTTCAACAACGAGAATGGGAACATCAAATTCCGCGCGGATTTCCGAACCCGGACGGCCTGCTGCGTCACGGTCAGACCGGCACCATCAAGATCCGCCGACCGTTTGAAGAACGCCCTCGTCATCCCCCAGCGGGCGACGTTCGAGCTCCTCGACAAGCGATATGTTTGGGTCGTCGACGAGAATAACGTCGCGCACCAGACCCTGATCACCGTCAAGCACGAACTGGAGGACATTTTCGTCATCGATAGCGGACTTGACGTGAAAGACAAGATCGTTCTCGAAGGGGTTCGGGAGGTCGAGGAAGGCGCAAAGGTGAAATACATGTTTCGCTCCCCGGAAGAGGCCCTGAAGAACCAAAAATTCCACGCGGAATAGCAATCGCTCAACGACATTCTCGACACCGAACGTAACGGAATAGGTCGCCGAACCATGTTCACGAAAATCCTCACTCGGCCGGCATTCGCGATCGTCATCTCGATCATCCTCTTGTTCCTGGGGGTGCTGGGGATCAAGACCCTTCCGATCGCACAGTTCCCCAACATCGCGCCGCCGACCGTCATGGTTTCCATTTCTTATCCCGGCGCCAGCGCCAATGTCCTGGTCGAATCGGTTCTGATTCCGTTGGAGCAATCCATCAATGGCGTCCAGAACATGCGCTTCATTACCTCCTCCGCGACCAGTGCCGGCGAGGCGGCGATCATCATCTACTTCGAGCCGGGCACGGATCCGAATATCAACGTCGTGAACGTGCAAAACCGGGTCAACATCGTGCTGTTCCAGCTCCCGCCCCTGGTGGTGCGCGAGGGGATCCTCGTCAGCCAGGTCGTGCCGAGCATGCTGATGTACGTGAACATTTTCAGCACGGACCCCAATGCCGACCAGAAAGACCTCTTCAACTTTGCCAACGTCTACGTCATGCCCCGGCTCAAGCGGATCAAAGGCATGGGCATCCCCAGGAACCTCGGCAACCGCATCTATGCGATGCGAGTTTGGCTGGATCCCGACCGCATGCGCGCCTACAACGTGTCCACCGAGGATGTCATGAAGTCCGTAGCGGAACAGAGCGTGATCGGCTCGCCCGGACGACTCGGCCAGGCCACCGGGAAGACGTCGCAATCGAAAGAGTACGTGTTGACCTATATCGGGCGCTACAACAAGCCCGAGCAGTATGAACGCATCATTTTGAAGGCGAATCCCGACGGCGAAATCCTGCGGCTCAAGGATGTTGCCGACGTGGAGCTGGGCCCCCAGTTCTTCGACATTTACTCCGACATCAATGGGCATCCCGCGGCGTCCATCGTTCTCAAGCAGGCCCCGGGCTCGAACGCCGCGGAGGTGATCGAGGCGATCAAGACGGAACTCGAAACCATCAAGAAGCAGTCGTTTCCTCCCGGGATGGATTACGAATTCGCCTACGACGTCTCGAAATTCCTGGATGCCTCGATCGAAAAGGTGCTGCACACCCTGCTCGAGGCGTTCATCCTGGTGTCCCTCGTGGTCTACATGTTCCTCGGGGATTTACGCTCCACGCTGATTCCGACCCTCGCGGTTCCAGTGTCGCTGGTCGGAACCTTCTTTGTCTTGCAGTTGATGGGGCTCTCGATCAACCTGATCACGCTGTTTGCCATGGTTCTTGCCATTGGCGTGGTGGTGGACGATGCCATCGTGGTCGTCGAGGCGGTGCATGCCAAGATGGCCCAGAAGCACCTGTCGCCCTATCTCGCAACCAAGCAGGTCATGAACGAGATCTCCGGCGCGATCATTGCCATCACCCTGGTGATGACGGCCGTCTTCGTTCCGGTGACATTCATCCCCGGGGCCGTCGGCACGTTCTACCGCGAGTTCGGGATCACGATGGCCACGGCCATTATTCTTTCCGGACTGCTTGCCTTGACGCTGACACCCGTGCTCTGTGCGATGCTTCTCAAGCCGCACAGCCACACGGACAGCGACGCGCACACCATCCCTGACCCAGCGCAAGCCCTGCCCCAGACACTACCAATGTGAAAAAGCCACGCGGACTCGGAGCCAGGCTGCTGGTCTGCGCTCGGAGGGTTGCTGCTCTTGGGCGGGTTGACCTATCTGGCGTATGAACTGTGGGGGCCGATTGGCTTTGGGCTCATTCTTCTGCCATTCGTGCAGCGCCCGTTTGACCGCGCCGTCGAGAAGGTCACGCGCGGTTATTCCGCGCTCGTGCACCGGATCGCCACGCGCCGAATGCTGACCACGACCGTCGTCGTGGGTTTCACCATCGGAATCGTGGTTGTCAACACGCAGCTCCCGACGGGTTTTATCCCTGGCGAGGATCAGGGCATCATTTACGCCGTCCTCCAGACGCCACCAGGCTCGACGCTCGAGTACACCAATTCCAAATCCCAGGAGCTTGAAAAGATTGCCAAGGAGATCAAGGAAGTCTCCTCCGTGACCTCGTTGGCCGGTTACGAGGTTCTGACCGAAGGCCGCGGGTCGAACTCGGGCACCTGCATCATCAACCTGAAAAACTGGTCCCAGCGCAAGCTGACTTCACGCCAACTCATCGTGGAGCTGGAAAAAAAGTGCCGCCGAATGAGCAACGTGAAGCTCGAATTCTTTGAACCGCCCGCGGTTCCCGGGTTTGGCACGGCCGGAGGCATCTCTGTGCTGGTACTCGACATGACGTTCTCCGCAGATTACCAGCACCTCGGAGAGGTGACCGGCAGGTTCATGGCCGGCCTGAAGAATCGCAAGGAAGTGACGAACCTGTTCACCTTCTACGCCGCTAACTACCCGCAGTACGAGTTGATCATCGACAACGACGTGGCCATGCAGAAGGGCGTAACGATCAAGGAAGCGATGGATAACCTCAACATTCTCATTGGCAGCACGTGGGAACAGGGATTCGTTCGATTCAATTTTTTCTATAAGGTTTTCGTTCAGGCCAAGGCGCAGTACCGCCGCTACCCGGAAGATCTGGACAATCTCTTCGTCAAGAATAACAAGGGCGAAATGGTTCCCTACTCCGCCTTTATGACGATCAAGAAAAAGCAGGGGTTGAATGAGATCACCCGGTACAACCTGTACACTTCCGCCGCCATCCAATGCGCGCCGGCGGTTGGCTATAGCACCGGCCAGGCCATCCAGGCGATCAAGGAGGTCGCCGCCCAAACACTGCCTCGCGGGTTCGATATCGGCTGGTTTGGGCTCTCTTATGACGAAGCAAGAAAGGGGAACGAGGCGGTTTATATCTTCTTCATCGTCGTCGCCTTCGTCTATCTCGTGCTCGTCGCGCAGTACGAGAGCTTTATTCTGCCTCTGGCAGTGATCTTGTCGCTGCCGATTGGGCTTTTCGGCTGCTACTTTTGCCTGCAGGCCGTGGGCCTGGCAAACGATGTCTATGCTCAGATCGGTTTGGTCATGCTCGTCGGTCTCCTGGCCAAGAACGCGATCTTAATCGTGGAATTCGCGGTCCAGCGGCGGCGGGAGGGAGTGTCTCTCCAGGACGCGGCCGTCGAAGGCGCACGACTGCGCTTCCGGCCGATTCAGATGACCTCCTTCGCTTTCATTGCCGGCCTGATTCCGTTGGTCGTGGCCACTGGCGCCGGGGCAATCGGAAATCGAACCATTGGCACGACGACAGCCGGCGGGATGCTCGCGGGCACCGTGATCGGGGTGTTGGTCATTCCTGGCCTTTATTACTTGTTTGGCAGAATTGATGGCGACCGCAAACTAATCAAGCAAGAGACTGTTGAACCTCTCAGTGAGACAATCGAAACGCACGCGAGAATTGAGCACCAGTAAATGCAATTTCAAAGATCGGTTTCGCTTGCTAAAACCCAGCTTAGGTTTCAGTTCGTATCCGCAATAGAAGCCCTCAGCCGGCAAGTCCGCAAACTAGGGTCAAACCTGGGGCTGGCCCGCTATGCCCATCGGTATAGCCTCAAGAACTTTCAGGCTGATGTGCAAATTGGAGTGTCGGGCCAGCGCACGCGCGACACCCTTTGCCTGCGAAACCGTCGCCGAACACCAGGAACCGCCGGCTCGCAATCTCCATGACCATGTGATTCATCCGCGTGGCTTTCGATTCCGAACCGGCGCGATTGTCACCTGAAGCGACTCGTAGATTGGCGCATTGCCCAGCAGGGTTGGGACAACCATCGCTGCGAAGCAGGCTCCCAGCATCGGCAAAAGCAAGGTAAAGCTGGCTGTCATTTCGATGACCAGCACAATACCGGTCGTCGGAGCCCGCACGACGCCGGTGAAAAAGGCGGCCATGCCAATGACGGCAAAGGCTTCGGGCTGAATTCCCAAATCAGGAAACGCCCATTGGCAGCATGCCCCGAAGAGCAGCCCAAGCTGGGTACCAAGCACGAGCATGGGCGCGAATAGTCCGCCGGGCGTCTTCGCAGCATAGGAAACTGCACCCAGAGCGAAGCGCAGAAGAAACGCCACAGGGAGCATCGAAAGTGTCCCATTGCCGGCAAGCGTGGCTTGAGTGATCGCATCGCCTCCGCCGACCAGATTGGGCTCGAACCAGGCCAAAACCCCCACGGCCCCGCCGATCAGCGCGGCGCGTAATTCCACCGGCCAATGATCGAGCCGATTCGCGGCGGCGATCGTGCCCAGCAGGGTCCGGTTATAGGCGACTCCTAATAATCCAGCGATTGCGCCGAGCGCCAACCAGAGCGGGCTCGATACGGCACTGACATAAGTCAATGGCTCGACTTGAAAGTCCGGCGCTTCGCCCAGAAATACCCGCGCCACGGCAATAGCGGTTGTCGATGCCCCCAGGGCCGCGATCGCAATGCGGGTCTCGAATCGCTTAACGAGTTCCTCGAGCACGAATACCGCGCCGGCAATCGGCGAATTGAACGCCGTGGCTAGACCGGCGCCGGCGCCAGCCGCGATCAATACCCGCAGGTCAGGCCAGTTGCGGCGAAAGGTTCTTCCCACCAGGTGGGCGGCGCAGGCCCCCATTTGCACGCTTGGCCCCTCGCGGCCCAACGCAAGTCCAGAACCAACGGCGAGTAATCCGCCTGTGAACTTTACGGGGATCATCGACAGTGGCGCGGGGGGCGATTTTTCGTCCAGCACGGCCTCGACATGAGGAATGCCGCTTCCCGATGCGTATGGCGAAAATTGACGAACCAGCCAGGCGGCAGCCGCCGTCGCAACGGCGCAAATCGCGACGATCAGCAAGAAACCCAGCAGCGGCTGGTGGTGCGCGCGGATGATCAGCGTGTTACGCAGGTCGTCCGCAAAACCGAGGGAAAGCCGAAACGCCGCGCCGACCAACCCCGTCGCCACACCGACCGCGAGCGACACGAGCGCCAGCGTCAATAGGCTGCCTTCTTCGGGCAGAGATTCTTTTTCTGTTCCAATAGCGCCGGTCCCTTTCGATCTGAAATGAACTTCGCGACGGCAACCAGCATCTTTGCCTTAGATCGACATCGAAGCGCGGGCGGCCCTGGCGAGCCGCCCGCCCCGATCAGGTGCTTGTACCACAATTGCCGGCCAACGAGCAACCAATTACCGCAGCGGTTGATCATTCGCCGCGCCGCCTCGGAATATCGAAATGAGCGCATAGAGTTACACCCGCGTAATGCGGGCGACCCACTCCGGAGGGTAGTCGGACTCGTACCTTGGTATTGTCGATACCTTCGTCCAATAGTGTCTCTTTCTTGCGGCTCATAACATGACCGCCGTCGTGATTGATCCAGTCTCGGAGGATGTCCAATGCTTCAAACGATGACCACACGCATTCTCGCGTTCGCCGGTAGTCTCCGCAGAGACTCGTTCAACAAGAAGCTGGTGTCCATCGCCGCTCAAGGCGCCGAGAAGGCCGGTGCCGAGGTCACGGTCCTCGACCTCAAAGACTTCCCGCTGCCGCTGTTCGACCAGGATCTCGAAGCCGAGCAGGGGATGCCGGACATGGCCAAGAAGCTCAAGAAGTTCTTCATCGACCATGACGGCCTGCTGATCGCCTCACCCGAGTACAACAGCTCGATCCCAGGGGTTCTCAAGAACGCCTTCGATTGGGTATCCCGGCCGGAGCCCGGCGAATCGCCCCTAGTGGCGTTCCAAGGAAAGGTCGCCACGTTGATGAGCGCTTCGCCTGGCGCCCTGGGCGGCTTGCGTGCGCTGGTCCACGTCCGGGCCATTCTCGGCAATTTGGGCGTCGTCGTTCTGCCGGGGCAGGTTGCGGTGCCCAAGGCGCACGAGGCGTTCCAGTCGAACGGGGCATTGATTGACCAGGAGCAGCAAGCGGCCATTGCAGGCCTTGGCCAAACGCTCGCTTCGTTCTTGCTGAAGTTGAAAGTGTAGGGCCCGGAACTACTCAAAATTAGGTGTCGTAATGAAGCCTGAGCAAATCAACGAGTTGGTACGGGACATACAGTGCCTGTTGGGCGGGCGTGTCAGCGGTTTACGACTGATCCGCTGGAACGATGGTTTGGTTCTGCATGGAAGTGCCCGTAGCTACTACGCAAAGCAGATTGCTCAAGAAGTTGTGATGAGAGCGACGACTCTCCCGCTCCTGGCAAATGAAATTGAAGTCTCGTGGCCAACCACGATGGAGAAGTACGAGTCATGAACAAGCGGCTTCCTGTCATCTATTTGATCGAGGACGGTGAAGCCACTCGGAGAAGCGGAAGTGGCATTCATCGGCTTGATGCAACTTTTTTGCAAAGGAGTTCGCGATGCAACTCGGAATGATCGGCCTGGGCCGAATGGGCGCCAACATGGTGCGACGGTTACTGAAGGCAGGACATCAGTGCGTCGTCTTCGACAGATCGGCCAAGGCCGTTGAAGAACTCGTTCGCGAGAAGGCGGTGGGAGCCTCGGCGCTCGAAGGCTTCATGAAGAAGCTCGACAAGCCGCGAGCCATCTGGTTGATGGTCCCAGCGGCCGTTGTGGACGGAACCATCGCCGATCTTTTGCCCTATCTCGAGCCCGGCGACATCCTCATCGACGGCGGCAACTCCTACTATGTGGACGACATCCGTCGCGCGCGGGAACTGGCGTCGAAGCAGATTCATTACGTCGATGTGGGAACGAGCGGTGGCGTCTGGGGGCTGGATCGCGGCTACTGCATGATGATCGGCGGCCCAGACCAGGCAGTCCGCCGGCTAGATCCGGTCTTGAAGACGCTGGCGCCTGGCACGGGTGAAATCCCGCGCACTCCAGGGCGTGAGCAGATCGGCGGCACTGCCGAGCAGGGCTATTTGCATTGCGGCCCCAGTGGCGCGGGCCATTTCGTCAAGATGGTACATAACGGCGTCGAGTACGGCATCATGGCCGCCTACGCGGAAGGACTGGGCGTCTTGCGCGGCGCCAACATCGGCAAGCACCTCCACGAAATTGATGCCGAAACAACTCCGCTGCGCGACCCCGAGCACTACCAGTTCGACCTCAATCTGCGCGACATCACCGAGGTATGGCGGCGCGGCAGCGTGATCGCCTCGTGGCTGCTGGACTTGACGGCAGCTGCACTGGCCAAAGACGTCACGCTCTCCGAATTCGCGGGGCGCGTTTCGGACTCGGGCGAGGGACGGTGGACGATCAAGGCCGCCATCGATGAAGCCGTGCCGGTGCCGGTTCTCACGACGGCGCTCGTATCGAGCGCTTCAGTTCGCGGGGCGAGGCAGATTTCCAGGACAAACTGTTGTCGGCCATGCGTTTCCAGTTCGGCGGCCACCTTGAGAAAATCGCCGGCAAGTAACGGCGAGAAGGAGATGTATCCATGAACGCAACTCACTCCGATGCCCTGGTCTTCTACGGCGCCACGGGCGATCTGGCTTACAAGAAAATCTTCCCATCGTTGCAGGCCATGGCGAAACGCGGCCACCTTAACGTGCCCGTGATTGGGGTGGCCAGATCCAGTTGGAGCACCGAGCAACTCCGGGCTCGGGCGCGTGACAGCCTCGAGAAGCACGGGGGAGTGGATGGAGCAGCTTTTGACAAGCTGTGCGGCCTGCTGCGCTACGTGGGCGGTGATTACAACGACCCGGCAACGTTCCAGGCCATCCGCAAAGAACTCGGGCCCGCTCAGCGGCCGGCCCATTACCTCGCCATTCCGCCCATGTTGTTCGCGGGCGTCGTAGAGCAACTCGCCAAGTCGGGCTGCACCAAGAACGCTCGCGTGATCATCGAAAAGCCCTTCGGCCACGACCTCCCGTCGGCGCAGTCGCTTAACCAGATTCTGCTGGCAACCTTTGACGAGAAAGCCATCTTTCGCATCGACCATTACCTTGCCAAGCGGCCGGTGCATAACATGGTCTTCTTTCGTTTCGAGAACCCGCTCTTGGAATCCTTCTGGAACCGCACCTACGTCGAGAGCGTCCAGATCACCATGGCGGAAGACTTCGGAGTCCAGGGCCGCGGCGCTTTTTACGATCAAACGGGCACGATCCGGGACGTCGTGCAGAACCATTTGTTCCAGATCCTGGCCAACCTGGCCATGGAGCCCCCGGTCCGAACAGACAGCGAAACGATGCGGGATGAAAAGGTCAAGGTTTTGAAGGCCATCCCGCCGCTGGACGCAAAGAACCTCGTCCGCGGGCAATTCCGGGGCTACCGCCAAGAGAAAGGCGTGGCAGCGGATTCACAGGTCGAGACCTTTGCTGCGATGCGGCTGGAAGTCAACTCGTGGCGCTGGCAAGGCGTGCCATTCTATATTCGGGCCGGAAAGTCACTGCCCGTGACCTGCACGGAGGTCATGGTCCGCTTGCGACGGCCTCCGACGGTCTTTCCAACTTCTTCAGCTTCGCGCAACTACTTCCGGTTCCGCATCAGCCCTGAAGTGACCAGCGCGTTCGGCATGACCGTCATGGACTCGGAAGAGAAAATGATCGGCCAACCGGTGGAGCTGTTGTCGACCCATCATCCGAGCGTCGGCGAGATGGATGCCTACGAGCGAGCGTTGGGAGATGCCATGGAAGGAGACGCCACTCTGTTTGCCCGCGAGGACTATGTGGAGGAAGCCTGGCGAATCGTCGATCCGGCGCTGAAGGCCGGCACTCCGGTTTATGAATACGAGCCGAAGACCTGGGGACCGAGCGAAGTTGACAAGGAAGTTGCGCCTCCCGCCGGTTGGCACAACCCGATCGTGAACGGCTGATCGCAATTGGCAAAGTAGCTTCGCTGGATGCAGATTGAAGCGCGCAGTAATTCCAACAAGGTGAAACACATGACCAACCAACAACTCGACCAATTGTCGATCAATACCATCCGCACCCTTTCGATCGACGCGGTCCAACAGGCCAATTCCGGACATCCCGGCACGCCGATGGCGCTGGCGCCATTGGTCTACACGATCTGGAACCGCGCCATGATCTTCGATCCGCAGGATCCGATCTGGCCCAATCGCGATCGCTTCGTGCTCTCCAATGGGCATGCCTCGATGTTGCTTTGGTCCGTGCTCCATCTTACCGGCACGCAAGCGGTAAATGCCGACTATGAGCGACTGGGGCAGCCGTCGGTTTCCCTCGACGATATCCGCCGTTTTCGCCAACTCGACAGTAAAGCCCCAGGGCATCCCGAGTATCACTGGGTCTCGGGCGTCGAGACGACCACCGGTCCGCTCGGTCAAGGGATCGCCACGAGCGTTGGCATGGCCATTGCGCAGAAGTGGCTCGCCCATCGCTACAATCGGCCGGGTTTCGACATTTTCGACTACCACATCTACGCCGTCTGCGGCGACGGCTGCCTGATGGAGGGCGTCGCATCCGAGGCCGCGTCACTGGCGGGCCACCTGGGCTTGGATAACCTCTGCTGGGTCTACGATAACAACCACATCACCATCGAAGGAAACACGCGCATCGCCTTCACCGAGGACGTGGCAGCCCGCTTTCTGGGTTACGGGTGGAACGTTCTGCGGGTCGGCGACGCCAACGATGTCGATCGCATCGAGCACGCCTTGAAGGTCTTCCGAGAGACGAAGGGTCGCCCCACCTTCATTATCCTGGACAGCCACATCGGCTACGGCTCGCCACACAGGCAAGATACCGCGGCGGCCCATGGCGAGCCGCTGGGCGAAGAGGAGGTCCGTCTTTGCAAACGAGCTTACGGCTGGCCGGAGGATGCGAAGTTCCTGGTTCCCGATGGCGTTCGCGAACATTTTGCCGCGGGAATTGGCGCGCGTGGCGATGCCGCACGGCGGCGGTGGGTGGACCTGTTCGCGAGCTACCGGGTCCAGTATCCCGAACTGGCCAGCGAAGTCGACCAGATGCAACGGCGCGAGCTGCCGGCCGGATGGGACGCAAATCTCCCCGAGTTTCCGGCCGACTCGAAAGGCATCGCAGGGCGGGATGCCTCGGGCAAGGTGCTGAACGTCCTGGCGCAAAACATTCCCTGGTTCCTCGGGGGCTCGGCCGATCTTGGCCCCTCGAACAAAACCACCTTGAAGTTCGAGGGGGCAGGAGACTTCCAGGCAGATAGCCCAGGCGGAAAAAACCTCCATTTTGGCATTCGCGAACATGCGATGGCGGCGATCGTGAACGGGCTCGTCGCTGTCCAAGCTACGGCCCTTCGGAGCGACCTTCTTCATCTTCAGCGACTACGCCCGGCCCGCCATCCGTCTGTCGGCGCTGATGGAATTGCCCACCCTCCTTGTCTTCACGCACGACGCCATGGGCGACGGAGAAGACGGCCCGACGCACCAGCCGGTGGAGCAGCTCCTATCGTTGCGCGCCATTCCCGGGCTGGTTACTTTGCGGCCCGGCGACGCCAACGAGGTTGTGGAAGCCTACCGCTACATCGTGCAGTTGCGTCACCAGCCGGCTGTGCTGGCGCTGTCGCGCCAGCCGTTGCCCACGCTCGACCGGCGCAAGTATGCGCCGGCCTCCGGAGTGGCGCGGGGCGCCTACGTGCTCGGCGACCCGCCTGACGGTGCCCCGGAGGTGATCCTCATCGCCTCGGGCAGCGAACTGAGTCTGGCTGTTCAGGCCCATGAGCGGCTGCTCGCCGAGGGGGTCCGCTCGCGCGTGGTCTCGATGCCGTCCTGGGACATCTTCGAACACCAAACGCAGGAGTACCGCGAAAGCGTGCTGCCGCCCAGGGTGAAGGCTCGCGTCGCCGTGGAGCAGGCTTCGACGTTGGGCTGGGAGCGCTACGTCGGCGAGTCGGGCCGGGTGATCGGCATGAAGACGTTCGGGGCCTCGGCTCCGCTCAAGGAACTCCAGAGGAAGTTCGGCTTCGAACCCGAGCTGGTATTGGCGACCGCGATGGAACAACTCGGGAGGAAATAGCACATGAAGAGCAGATTTACAACGCATTGCGGCAGTAGTGGCTGAAGTTGATGTTGAGCGGGCAAAGGTAAATGGCTCCCTCCGGGCTACGAATTGCCAACGCCGCGACGGTTTGATGATCGGGGTCATAGGCCATGGCGCGCCATGACATTGTGTCGCAGAATAAGGAGTACCGAATGAACCAACCGTCACGCTCCCCGATGGTCGTGTCGCCGCTGTGCATACAGGCGATTGTCGTCACGTTTCTGTTAGGCTTCGGAATCATGGGCTATCTGGCCATCAAGGTTTACCAGGATCATCCGCCCGTTCCGGGGCGCGTCGTTTCCGAGTCGGGGCAGACCTTGTTGACCGGCGACGACGTCCGCGAGGGTCAGGAACTGTTTCTGACCTTTGGTTTGATGCAGTACGGCAGTATTTACGGACACGGCGCGTACTTGGGCCCCGACTTCACGGCCGATTATCTCCACCGCCAGGCAGTCGAGATGCAGGCCTCATACGGTGGAGGGCCGGTCGCGGACGAGCGAGTTCGCCAGGAATTGCAGGCCAATCGCTATGATCCGAAGTCCGACACGCTTACCTGGACGAAGGGGCAGGTCGAAGCGTTCGACAAACTCTGTCGCCACTACCAGCAGACGATCTTGAACCGTGAAACGAGCGGCGGCGGCGGTTTGGGGCCACATGCTATTTCCGATCCCGAGGCGGCGCGCAAAATCGTTGCTTTCATCGCCTGGACAGCATGGACGTCGGCAGCCCGGCACCCAACCAGCCCCACTCATACACGAACAACTGGCCCCCCGAGGAGCTTGTCGGCAATCAGCTTACTGAAGAAGCAGTCGTCTGGAGCACGTTGTCGATCGTCACGCTGCTGGGTGGTACAGGATTGCTACTGACGCTCTTCGGTCGGTATTCGAGCGTCCTGGGTTGGCACGGAACCGAAGAGCGTCCTTTGCAATTTCGGCAGCCTTCCGAGGTGGCATTGACCCCCGCCCAGCGCGCCACGGCCTGGTACTTTTTCGTCGTCGCGGTTTTATTCCTGGTACAAACGTTGCTGGGCGGAGCAACGGCCCATTATCACGCCGAAACCGGCGGGTTCTTTGGCTTTGATCTGGCCAAGTACTTCCCCTACAACTTGACTCGCACCTGGCACCTGCAACTGTCATTGTTCTTCGTCGTCGCGTCGTATCTGGCGGCCGGCATCTTCTTGGCTCCGATGATTTCCGGTTCTGAGCCGCGCGGACAACGCGGTTTGACCTTCTCGCTTCTGGCAGCATTGGTCGTCGTGGTGGGCGGCAGCCTCGCGGGCGAGGCCGCCAGCTACAAGGGTTGGCTCGAAGGCGCATTGCGCCCGATGATCGGCGCCCAGGGATGGGAGTTCCTGGATTTGGGTCGATTGTGGCAGATGCTGCTCGTCGCGGGGTTGGTTCTTTGGTGTGTGATCCTGTTTCGCGGCTTGCGAGGAAAACTCAGGAACGAAAGCCCTGGCAACCTTCCCTTCTTGTTCTTTTACAGTGCGTTGTCGATTCCTCTGTTCTACGCGGTCGGATTGCTGGCTCATTCGAAGACGGATTTTGCCGTGGCAGATTTCTGGCGATTCTGGGTCGTGCATTTGTGGGTCGAGGATTTCCTGGAACTGTTTACCACGATGATGGTGGCCTATATCTTCGTCGTGCTGGGTGTCGTATCCGAGAAAACGGCGACGCGCGTGGTATATCTGGACGTCTTGCTCTATTCGATCGGTGGGATCGTCGGAACCATGCACCATTTGTACTTCAGCGGCACGCCCGCCATACACATGGCGCTGGGAGCCTTTTTTTCCGCTGCCGAAGTCATCCCACTGACGTTCCTGACGGTTGAAGCCTGGACCTTCCTGCAATTGGGCTCGCAACAACACCTTGGGATCGGCACGACGCAGTTTCCGCATCGATGGGCGGTGCTCTTCCTGGCCTCGGTCGGGTTCTGGAATTTCCTGGGTGCTGGAGTATTCGGATTCCTCATCAATCTGCCCGTCGTGAGCTATTACGAGATCGGCACACAGCTCACGGCCAACCATGCGCACGCATCGATGATGGGAGTGTATGGCATGCTAGCCATGGCCCTGATGGTTTATTGCCTTCGTTACCTCTGCCGTCCCGAGGACTGGAGCGAGCGAATTGTCCAGTTTTCATTCTGGGCGCTGAATCTCGGCCTCGTCTGGATGGTTTTCGCCAATCTGTTTCCGCTGGGCGTGTTGCAACTGGCCGACGTCGTTGCCCATGGCTACTGGCATGCACGCTCGCTGGTGTTCTTTGAAAAACACACCTACATCGAGTGGTTGCGACTGCCCGGAGATGCGCTGTTCATTGCCGGTGTCGTGCCGCTGGTTTATCTGACTGCCAAGGCAGCTTTCCGTCCCACGGGAAATGTTGCATCGACCGACCCCAGCGGAACCGTTTTCGAAAAGCCCCTGTTTACCCAGATCGTCGAAGCGCCGGAACCAGACCGACGCGGCTTGCGTTTCTAGGAGTTCTCGCATGCCTGCGGTTGTCGCGATCTTCGACTTGCCCGTCGATAGCGAGCTTTGGATCGTGCTCGGGTACGTGGCGGCGTTGATTGTCGCCGCTCTCGTCGTCGAGCGCATTGCCAAACTCCATTTTGAACGTGCCCGGCGGCACGGCGCAAGGGTTCGAGTACATTCCGGAAGAAGACCTTTACCGTTGTGCCGGAGGCGAACGGCTGCTGCGGCAGAGAATCGATGAACCGCAACAACTGGCGATCTATCGTGCCCCCGCGTCGCGCTGCAACGGCTGCTCCATGAAGGAAGGTTGCACGTCGCACGACGACGGACGCATGGTCTTCCGCTCGCTGGCCAGTTGGTCGGAATCAGACGTCGGCGGGTTTCATCGGCGGGTCTCCGTGGTAATGGTCGGCGCCAGCGCGATTTTGTGCGTGGTCGAGCTTTGGCGGCGCGTGGGAGAGCCCGGCACGGATTATCTAATCGTCGGCCTCCTCGTTGGACTGGCGTTATTGCTGCACGATATGGCGCCATGGCGACGCAAATAACGCCGCAACTTGCTCTCCGCCCAAGATCGGCGAGCCTCCAGCATTCCGGTCTACTCTGGGCGTATGGGTCTGGTTGACCCATCGGAGCTCGAGGGCCCGACCCAGATTGAATGCGACGCTAGCGCCCACCGACCCGAGGGCCAGTCCAATTTTAGCGAGCATTTCCTTCGGACTTTGACGTCTCACCTATCAATCAGCCGCACGGGCGTCCGTTCTGGCGCACGGTGGATCGCGCCCTGCCTACGCTCGCTGAAGCACAACCGCTCCCATATAGGGCAAGTTGAGGATTTGGCCGCTATTGATCCGGGCATTGTAGCCGCCGTTGGTATGTTCAGGTTCAAACTCGACCTGGAAGACGGGCCACGACGAGTTGAAGATCTCCTTGTAGGCGCTGCCCGCCGGTAGTCCCAGCCAAGAGCTATCTTGTTGCTGATTGGGAGTGCCAAATGTCACCACGACGAATAAGCAGCGCCAGGATCCACACGAAAATGCGATCGTGCGATTCCCGCTACCGACGACCTGATAATTGGCGTTCCCCTGGAGGCCTTGGGCCGGATCATTTCGCAGGCCCATCAGTTGGCGAAACCAGGCGAGCACCCGGGTGTTGTCGGTCGCTGAACCGGGCGGCAGATCGTACTTCTGCGGATTGAGTGCAAGGGCGCTGCTATCGAAGGAAAAGGGCACCGTCTCGCCCGCTTCCTGGCCCATGAAAAGCATCGGCACGCCGTTGGAGAGGAGCGTCAAGGTGCCCAAGGCCTTGGCCAATTGCCAACCCTGGCCAGGAGGAGGGCGCTTCGCGATTCGTTGGTTCCCCGAATCCTGAGCGCTCACCATATCGTGGGATTCGCCGAAACGAGTCGCTTGGAAAAAAGGCCGCCCCATGTAGGCGGGGTTGTTCATTTCGTTCATCAGCGGTTGCGAGTCATCCCAGCCAGGATTCCAACTGTCGTAACTTGCATCACGAATCCGATAGGATTCGTCGATTCCCCACTGACCGTCCATCACCCCGTAGCCGGGATTGGAAATATCCCACGGATTGGTTGCCGAATTCTCTGCCACGCAATACGGCCAGCGACGCCCTTCTGCCGTAGCAGCCGTGCGGAGCGTCGATCGGATCATTCCCAGGAATTCCCAACCTCCTGTACACTTGGTGACGATGGTTTGCGTGTCGTCAAATCGGAAGCCATCGAGACCGAAGGTGCGCCAGATGTAGATTGTTGCCTGGCGCAGCAGTTCGCCCACCATCGGATGGCCGCAATTCATGCGGTCGCCGTCGTAATCGCCGTTTCGGTAAACGTCGGAGGCGATTTTCATCAGCGGCGAGCCGAGCGAATGGTTATACACCACGTCGAGCAACACCCCACGACCGGCCCCATGCGCCGCGTTCACGAATCTGGCCAAAGCCATGCTACCGCCGTAGTGTCCGTCGATCGCAAAATAGAACGACGGATCGTAGCCCCAGGAAATCGAGCTACTGAACTCTTGAACCGGCAATAACTCCATCGCCGTCACCGGCAAGGAGTACAGATAGCCCTGTTGTTTGAGTCGACTCACTGGCTGGAGTTCGTCGACCAGCAAGTCCAGTGGCATCAACGTGCCGGGGCTCAAGTCCGTGAAGCGTTGGGCATGTATCTCGTAGGTCAACAGCCTTTCCCAGCCCATCGTCTGCCAAGGCTGCGCGTAGGCCGTATTCTTGACGCTGTTTACGTCCAGGACAACCGACCAGGAGGTACTAGCATCGTTCGGGTCCGAGCCGAACGCGACATCGAATTTTCCGCGGTCCTGCACTTCGCGCGAAGCCGGATCGAGAACTTCCAGCGTATCGTTGAGTACGAAATGATAACGCGATCCGGCCGGCGCGCTGGTCAAAGGAACCGAGCACCACCAATAGAAGGTGTCGGGAGTCAACGTCATCGGAATCAATTGGCGCGTCGCTGCGCCTGGCATCCCTCTTTCACCAACACCAGTGCCGCGACGATTGCATGGGGGGCGTGCAGGACGAAATACACCGACCCATCGGAAATCGTCGCACCATGCGGCATTTCGCGCGAGGCAAATACGCCGCTGTTGACGATGGCCGCTCCAAAAGCCGACTGCATGAGCGCTGCCCGGCTTGGCGGCTCGGCAAAAGGGGTCTTGCCACTGGTGGCGATGCCGAACACGCCCTCCGTCGTGTAGAAGGTGGCAGCGCCGCTCGGCGGCGTGAAGAACCGTCCGGTATCGATCCAATCGTACGGTTTCGGCTCGCTGCCGCTGGCTGGTACCAGTTGAATGCTCGTGGTCGTGCTCTGTGCCACCGTCAGGAGGGCCGTCCAGCTCTTGTCTACGTTTTGCGTCGCCGAGACGACAGCGTACGGTGCTGAATTGCCGATGGCCGTTTGAACCGACACCCCCGAACTAAAACTCGAACACCGCTTTGGGCTCGATGTGCAACGTTGCCGTGGCGGCAACTACAGGAAACGCCTTCACCCAACCGCCAGCCCCCAGCGCAAAACGCGAAATCTCGCTGAGATCTGCGGGGTTTGCGGGAAACGGCCGGGTGATCGTCAAGTTCTCTCCCGTATTAGCCCATAGATTGTAGGCCGCCTGCGGATAAATCGCAGGCTGGTACGTCGCGACTTGGAACAGCGGGCTTCCAGGGTAGTTTTGACTTGTCGTGGAAATGAGTGTGATCGTCGTGCCTTCGGCGGCGTCTTGCAGCGAGAGCGTGGGAGCGGGCGATAATGACGCGTGTATTAAGACCTCAAGAGTCAACGTGGTCAACATTAACGGCTGCTTCCGCACGTCACATTGACCGCTCTTGAGCCAAACGGAGTTCCCGTCGCAGGGCCGCCAAACTCGATTACTCGAGTCTGGTTCCCATACGTCGTTGCCTTTGTCGTCGCGCCCGACGAGTTTCAAGTGAAACCCTGCGGTCATCCATGACGTGAGCGTAACGGTGAACGTCGACACGCCAGAATTGTCATCGCGCGAGGATTCCGCGAACCTGGCTGTTGGATTCGTCGGATCGTACGGATTCCAAGCGTAAATCTGGCCGCCGCGAAATCGCTGCCCGGTCAAGACGTTGATCGTCAGCACGCTCCCCGCATTGAAAGCCACACCAGCGGGCTGCGGTTCTTCGTACAGAATCCTCGCGGAGGAAGGGAACGTCCAGATCTCGGAGACTCTTGGTGACACAATCTGACGGGCAAAGTCGTTGGGCTCCCATGTAGTCTGGCTGCAAGGCGTTGAAGTGGACAGATACAAGAAATCTACTTGCCTGGGGTCATCAACTTCGGGAAAACCGAAGTCGACGATTTTGTCTCGGACTGTTCCCGGACGGTCCCATACTTGATTCCCGTCCCAAGCAAGCTGCCATGCATGGAGGCTACAAATCGCACTTGTGTCGACCGGTTGATGATGAACCGTGATAGTCATGACAGCGACATTGACTCCGAGGAAAACCGCGTCAACAAAACATGAAACGACGGGTTGCGGCACGGAAGTGGCAGACGCTGCGCCCCCATCCTTTCGACTGAACGGCAAGGCAACTCTTTTAGGCGAATGCAAGAATGCTAGTCGGCGGGGCGCGGCGTGTGTTGTAGCGTAGCAATAATTCCGGGCGCCGCAATATCCGCGTAACAGAGTTTTGTATGCCAATGACGTACAGCGTTGACGACAAGTCATTACTGTAACGAAATGCGTGACTGACCGATCAGTAACGGCGGCCTGGATGGACCGTTGGAAATGCATTTGTTATGAACTTGTCCGATCGGATAAGGCAAAAGTGATGTAAAACACCCAGCGCTCGAACGACGGACTTAAGCACAGGCGCAATCGCATGCACGATCGCGTGTCCGAATGAACACGGCTTCCGCTCGACCGCCGGGCAAATGTGTGGCACGCCGCCGCATCAAGGTCGGGCACCCGTCACGAATCAGTGCCGGGCGCGGGCGTCACAGGCCGCGACTCGGTCGCGCGGAAATCAGCCCGGGTATCAGAATCTACTAAACTGTTTCCGTCCGAAAAACCGCGGGCGGACTTCACAAAGCCTTTCGCACCAATGATCTTGGTTCGCTGCTCCCTGGCTGGTGAGCCTAGGGCCATGCTTATCCAAATAGAGGCCTTTTTCCGCAGGAATCGATCTTCCATTGCTCTCCATTCACCTGCGTTGTTAGCCGGGGTATCACGATCCGTACCCGGGCGTGAGCAGGCTTGCTTGGGAGAAACCGCCACAGAATGAAACTGTGTGTCACGAAAAGGGCAGATTGTGTCGAACGGCGAAAGTCGGAGCGATTCGCCAACCTGCTGCGCATCGCCGGTGCAACCCGGTGTCGTCGTGTTGCCACAGGCGTGCCTGCCGATGCAATGCTTTTGGCGAAGTAGTTTCTTGTATTCGTAAAGGCGTCTGGTAAGAATGTCGCAGTGTTACGCATGGGAAATACACTTGCAGCGTAAAGTCTGGCATGAAGTCATATAGCAGGAACAGCGCAGCGCAACATGCGGTAAGGTAACAGGCGGATAGCGCAAGGCGCTCTGGTGTGAGCGCGTGATTCAAAGGGGGAGGCAGCATGAAGAGCATTCAAACGTTGTTGTATTGGTGCGCCGCAATCAGTGTCGCTTCGCTGCCGTATCCGGCGAAAGGCGAAGTAACGTTCCTCGATCAGAGTTGGGACGACGTGACGCGGCAGTTGTATTACACCACCACTCAAGGCTCGCGAATGCTTCCCTACGAATGGTTCGTAGCGTTGGAGGTCAGTGATGGTGAGGCATCGTTTTTGAAGACGCGCGTGCCGCAATTGGGGTATCTGCCGAACGAGGATGCATTCAACAATCGAGATCAGCTTCCGGTCGGCTTCGTCGTGGATGTCGACGCTTTTGATCAGAAGCATGTGGGGCTCGAATTGCGCGGCGTGTCACACGAATCGGATTCAATATCAGGGAAAGGTCTTTCAAATCGACGGCGCTCCCACGCTGGCCGACATGTGGGGATTGTTGACCGGTATCGGTGACTCTTTGAATGCAACCGCCACGAACGAGCCGAAATTCGGAAGGTTTGCGAGTGCGGTGCTTGGCCCGCGGCACACCGGCAAACCAGGTGGCGGACCTGCGAAACAGTCTGAACAGCTTTCGCAGCCATTGGAACCAGTTCATTGCCGACAGCACTCCCGATCCGACGAATGCCAAATTCACTTGGGGTCGTGGCCGACTGGACGCGTTCGGCATGATTTTCAATCGAGTGTCGTCGATCGATTTGGAGATTCCTGGCAATAGCCATCATCCGAATGCGCCGGTTAGCTACCCGTTTCTGTGGGGAGCATCGGCTGAAGACCGTGTGCAGTGGAATGCGTCGGCCCCGAATCGCAACGACATTGAGCGGCTGGGACGCAACATAGGCGAAGTGTTGGGCGTCTTTGCCCAGGCTGATCTGCAAAAGGCGTCGCTGCTCCGGCCGTACTATCGCACGAGTGCCCGTCGGCTCAACATGGTCCACATGGAGAACTGGCTGAAGTCGCTCTCGTCGCCCCAATGGCCAGACGAATTCCCGCCCATCGACCAGAACAAGAAGATCCAAGGCGAGAAGCTGTTCGTCGAGCATTGCGCACTGCCACCAGGTCGTCCCGCACGGCGAGCAGGAAACGCCGGTCACGGTCGTCCGGATTCCCGTCGGTGATGTCGGCACCGATGGCCGAATGGCTCAGAACTCCATTATGTTTCAAGCATCGACAGGCCGGCTCGAGGGCTCCGTGGTCCCTCCTGGGTTCGACCTGCTTCCTGCCAACATGCCAACCGGGGCATTGTTGGTGAACGTGGTCCGAGGCGCCGAGATCAGTCCGTTTCGTGACATCGAGACAACGTTGCTAACCATTTTGCCGTTCAGGAGCAAGTTGCTCGCGCGCGGAACGCCCCCGGCGAACTTACTCCCGACGACATCCAGAGATTCTTGCAGGATACGCAGTTCAAGACCCAACAGGAGTTGGTGCAGGCGCTCGAGTCCTATCGAGAATTCATCAACGACTATAACCGGCGGCTGGTCGCCTTCGCCGACAAGGCGGGCAAGCTGCATGGATCGTCAAAGGTGCAGATGGATGACAATCCCTATGTCTACAAAGCGCGACCGCTCGACGGCATTTGGGCCACGGCTCCGTATCTGCACAATGGATCGGTCCCCAATCTTTACGAACTGCTTTTGCCCGCGGGCCAACGAACCAAGAAGTTCTATGTGGGAAACATGGAATATGATCCGGTCAATGTGGGCTTTCAATTCAAGTCTGGGCCCGGGACAACGGAGATCGACACCAGTCTCGACGGCAATCGAAACACAGGCCACGACCAGTATGGCGCCGGGTTGAACCACGACCAGCGAATGCAATTATTGGAATATCTCAAGTCTCTTTGAGGTATTCGGCGCACGATAGGGCTTCAACGCCGGTGTGTTCACGCTCGAAGGAATTGCTTGGGTCAATGGGACCAGCATGCTCGACGTCCTGCGGCGTCAGCATCCGGAACTCTCCGCCGCGCTGTACAGAATCAACAACGCATTCGTCCCCTGGCGGCCAGTTGCCGCACCTTGAATTCCAGATTGGCAAAACACCCCTGATCTTACGTCGAGTGGAATCATGTCTAAAACCTGGTGGCTTCGCGTTCTGGGCGTGCTATTCCTGGCTCTATCGATTGCCGGATTTGTCAATGCGCGCGATCGTTCGATCGTATTCATGCCACGCACTACAGCACCGTCGACTTGCAATTGGCAAGGACGCCGGAAAGAGCCGCGGAGGTTGTGCGTGGCATGGCACCGCATCGAGATCAAGCCGAGCAGGCCGTGCTACTCGATCGTGAATTGATTCCCTCTTATGTAGCCGGCTTCGTTTTCCTGGCGTTCTTCTTGGGAATCTGCTTGAGCAGAATCCATCATCATGCCGCCTGGTTAGTGGCTGGCGGAGTCGCGATGCTGACGCTGTTGGCGGCTGGTTGCGACGTGCAAGAGGATTTCTGGTTGCTTCGGCAAATGCGATCGCCGCCGGGAAACGTTTCTGGGGCTACTTCTGATCTGGCCGGACTTACGTTTTTGATCTCGACCAGTAAGTTCGTCTTATTGGCTGTCGTGATGGGGGCCGAGATCGCCGGAGTCATTGATCTCGGCCGTCTGCTTTTCTATCCGACACGGAATTTCCTCTGCCGCGCAGGAAAAGTCCTCTGCGGCGCTTGCCACCCGCAAAGTGAGCTTCAGAAGGCCGCTGCGGAGCCCTTGGAGAAAGTTGGGGCGAAGGCCGCGGAGCCCGCCGGAAAAGTGGACGCAATCGCAGCGAAGCCTCTGAAGGAAACGAGCGAGAAAGCCAGGGAATTTGCGGACTTGATCCGGTGCGAACGTCAGGGGCTGGCTCGGTTCGGGGAATCGACAGCAAAGGAGAAGGAGAACGAAAAAGAGAAAGAGAGCGATGCGGAGGTAACAACTCCGGGAACGCCGGACGAACCGTGGGTGGCCTTTGTTCCCGACAATAAAGTTGGTTTGGCCCTGTCAGGCGGTGGCATTCGCAGTGCGACATTCAATCTGGGGTTATTGCAAGGGCTCTTCGACTTGAGGGTGCTGCCGATCGTCGATTATCTGGCGACTGTGTCCGGAGGAGGTTACATCGGCGGTTGGTGGACATGCTGGCTCAAGCGTAGGCCTAAGGATCTCAAATCCCTTTTCCCCGTCGCCGACCCGGGCGGCGCGGCAGTGCCCGAATTGCGCGAAGCGGATGCGGTGCGGCATTTGCGCGAGTTCAGCATGTTCCTATCGCCGCGGTGGGGATTCTTCGAGGTTGAAATGTGGAACGGCCTGGTCGCGGTGCTCAGCGGCGCCATCATTGCCATGTTCGCGACAGCCTGCGTGGCCTTTCTGGTTTTTGGAAGCTGGCTCGTCTGTGGTTTTGCCCTCTGGTCCACAGCCCCATGCATCGCGGCTGGCGTGCTGGTGGTTTTGACTACTGCCATCCTGGTATTGTTCGAAATGTGGTGGCAAGGGAGCGACGATCCAGAGCCGCAAACGGTCAGGTTGTGGACGCCCTTCGGCTTTTGTGTCTTGGTCGCGGTTCCCGCTATCCTGACGGGCCTCGGTTGGTGCGGCGTCGAAACGGCCTGGGATCACCTCGGCAATTCGGCATTGCGGCTGTTGTGGCTCAAGCAGCTTGACGCATCCGAAGTGATCGAGCAATGGCGGCGGCTGTTATGGATCTTCTCGCCCGCAGCGGTCTGGTTCCTCGTCGCGGTGATCTTGGTGGTCTGCCGCTTGCTTTTCTCCCGAAAGCCCAGTTCGCGGGGATATCGCGATTTTCGTGAAGCGATCGACCGCGTGTTGGGGCGGCTGCTGGGCTCGGCTGCGGTCTGGTCGCTGGCCGGACTGATCTGGCTGACTGCTCGCTTCGTTGACGTTGAAGGTAGCCGCATCCTGACAACCGGGCTGGGGGCCTTGGCCGGCGGCGGAAGTTTCACCCTCTTGCGCAACTGGCTGGCGCGTTCTGCGACACGGCCCGCCACGGCCAGCCCGTTGAGCAAGTTGAAACGCATGCTGCCCGGCCTATTGGCCTACGTGACGATTGCACTACTGGGCGTCCTGGTTGGGGTGGCCGTGGTTGAGATTCTTCGCTTCCCGTTTGGGCTTTCCACGGTGCTTGGGGTCGCGGTCCTGGCTCTGTACTTGCTCGCCGCGCTGTGGGACAGCAAGCATTTCGGATTGCACGAATTCTATTCCGACCGGATCGCTCGATCGTATTTGGGCGCATCGAATAAAGATGCGCCCGGCGCGATCGACAATCGACAGGCCGATCGGCGCGAGGCAGACGATCTGCAGCTGCATGAATTGTGTCAGCCCGAAGTGCAGCGGCCAATCCACCTGGTCTGTTGCACGGCGAACATGCTCGCCGACGACAATCTTGGCACGCTTGGCCGCGGAGCCCGGAGCGCTGTGCTTTCTTGCTTTGGAATCTCGATTGGTAATTACTGGGCTCCGCGGCACGAGCTGCGATTGGGCTCGGCGCTGACGGCTTCCGCGGCGGCCTTCAACTCCAACATGGGTTCGATTTCGCGCCAGTTGGGCCCCGGAGTGAGTTTTTTGATGAGCGCTTTGAACCTCCGTTTGGGTCTTTGGGTGCGTCATCCGCTCAGCACCAGCATTGATTGGGGCTGGCTGCCTGGCACCCTGTTTTTCCGCGAAATGTTCGAGCAAACGAGTTGTCGCGTTCGGCCAACCACGGACCCGAAAAAACTCCCCGAGCCGTATTGCGACGACGTGCATCTCTCTGACGGTGCCCATTTCGAGAATCTCGGACTGTACGAACTGGTGCGCCGCCATTGCCGGTTCGTGATCGTGTCGGATTGCGGTGACGACGGCGAATTTGCCTTCGACGACTTCGGAAATGCCGTCCGCCGCATCCGCGAAGATTTCGGCGTCGATGTTCAGATCGATCTGGAACCGCTGAAGCCGAACGCCGATGGATTGTCTCGCCAACACATGGTCGTAGGAACGATTCATTATGACCACGGTTCGCTCTGGCCGGCATCCGGCGCTGCCAACAACAAGCCAGCCCGATTCAATGACAAGGGAACCCTGCTCTACTTCAAGCCGAACCTCACAGGGACCGAGCCCACTGACGTCCGGCAATACAAGACCCGCAATCCCGCATTTCCTCATGAATCAACGGCCGATCAATTCTACGACGAGGCCCAGTGGGAGGCTTATCGTCGGCTGGGCGAGTATGCGGCCAAGACGGCGTTGTCGTTTCTCGACGGCAAGCAGCCTGCATTGGGTGGCTCTTTGCCGGCGGAAGACATCTTCAACCAAGCACGCATGGCCTGGTATCCGACGCCTCCCGATCTCGCAAGTCAATTCGAGAAATACACGGCGCAGTTTCAATCAATTGGAAGAGCAATTGCGGAAAGAAGCCCCCAGCCGGCTCATGCGGGAATTGTTTCCCGAGTTGAATGCGATTCAGCCCCCTGGCCCGCCCGCCGCGCCCAGCGAGCCAGAGCTATTGAGCGGATTGCACTTCATTTTGCAGATTACCCAATTGATGGAGAACGTGTGCGTCAGTTGCTACCTGGAAACCCACTGGAACCATCCGCTCAACCTGGGTTGGACAAATCTTTTTCAGCGTTGGGCGTGTACCCAGACATTCCGCCTTTGGTGGCCGACGATCAAGCCGCTGTTCGGAGCACAATTGCGCGACTACGTCGACCGGCGACTGATCACGAAACCGGTCGCTGCAGCGACATCGAGCGTTCTGAAGCTCTCGGTGACTGGCGGCGCGGCGCTCGAAGCTTGGAAGAGCCGCATGGCCCGCTTCCGCCTGGTTCAGATTGCTTCGGCTACGAAATCAAGCTCGACGACGGCAATCCGCAGCATTCCATTTGTATCCAGGCGGCGGTCGCCATCGTCAGGTCGATAAGCGATGATCATGTCGGTTGGCGGAGTGACAATCTGTACGTCCTGGCTGGTCTGTGGGGCGTTGGCATTGGGACGAAGTTTCTCGATGGATTGATCCTGGCGCTTACCGCGAAGAAGGTGCGGCAAATCACGGTCGAGTTGGAGTTGCCCACGAGCCAAGACGCCCGAGGCCTCGAGGCGTACGCCGATTTGATTGGCTTCTATACTCGCGCCGGGTTTCGGCCAACCCCCGATGGGCGCCAGCTCGTCCGGTGGCTTTAGAACGAGTTTCCAGATACACATTCATCATTCATATCGAGGCGCTCGACCTATGGCTGAGTACCGCTGGCCTCTCGAATTGGCACGTTTGAGTTGTAGTTATCTCGGTCGACTCGACGGGAGAACCAATTCCGCCAAATGTCGGAATTAAGCATCAATTCTCTGCAACCTGCGATTCTGTCGCGTCCGCTGGGGCGGAAAATACCCAGGAGGAGTCCAAGGGCGAAATGACGTTGGATTGATAGTCCGGCATCGCGACCACCGCCCCAATTTTTCAACATCGAAAAGTATGGATTTTCCGTACGCTCATTGTTTCATCGAGTTCTTGATTGCTTTGAATAACGAGGCGGCGGTTTGGAGCCGCATATGGGCGGTATTGGACCGGAACGAGGATATTTGCCGCCGTTCCGATCGACCGAACCGTTTCGGGCATGCGCCAAAGCGTGCCGGAATCCTCGTGCCTTCCCGAGCGTCCCGCGGGCTTTCGCACTTATACCAACGCTCGCGGCGTCCTGGATCACGGCACGCAGATCGATCCCAATCTCCGATATCCGCCCTGACAGCAATCAGAAGGTAATGCGTGAACCGGTTGCTTCGTAATCCGTGGCGGAAGAGGCACGCAAATTACGGCGGCGCCTTGCGGCAATGACGGCGTTGAAAGCAGACAGCTTTGCAGGCTGTTTCTATCGCCCGCGTGGCGATCAAAGGCCGCAAAACGCGAATTCTGGGTGCTTTCGGCGGGGTCGACAAGGCCCTCTTAATGCCTCAATGAGCGGCTGTCCGAAAGGTCAGATGAAGGGAAATCCGTGGCACCGGAATCCCACAGCGACTGTGCGAGTTCACAGATGAGCCAGTTAGCATTCAATCGCGTTTTCAGCATTCGTTGCGCGCTTGTTTGCATGCTCGCCGCGATGCAGCTTGCTGGCTGTGCGCGCTCTCGTCCCCAAGTCGCAAGCCACGTTGGAAGCCCCTACGACCAGGCCAAACCGCCGGTGGTCGAACGCTTGCCCGCTGACACCTCCGCAGTTCAATTAGCGAGCGCCCAACAACCCACGAGCATTCTCCCGAATCAACTGCCTTCCGGCGATGCGATGGTGCGCTTTGCAGTCGCTGAACAACAGAAGCACCGTCAGGATGAGAATCTCCCAATCCCGTTACCGGCGGCTCCGCCCGACTCTCAATCCTCGACGAATTCTGCGCCGTCAGGTCCGCTGAATGCGACGACGGCTGACGACCCTACCGGCTATCCGTTGACGTTGGGAGACGCAGTCGGCCTGGCGTTCCAGCGCCAGCCGCGGCTGCGGGTTTATCTGGAAAGCATCCGGCAGGCGCAGGGGCTCTCGGATGTCGCCTTTGCCCCATTCTTGCCCACGGTTGGTGGCGGCTACAGCGTCGGCGGTTTTGGCATCAACGCGGGTGGGATCCCGGTCATGGCCGGTGGGTCCGGATACAATATCTTGCCACCTGGCTTTGCAATTCCCGTGGGCCTCGACATTCACACCAACTACGAATTGGCCGAGTTGAAGATGCAGTGGTTGATCTGCGACTTCGGCCGCCGGATGGGGCGTTTCAACGCCTCGAAGTTGGCCATCGATATTCACCAGTTGCAAGCCGACCGCGCCTATCAGACGGTGGCGAATGAGACAACGCTGGCTTATTACAATGTGTTGCGCGCCCAGGCGCTGTTGCGGGTTGCGCAGGAGTCCGTGCTTCGCGACGAAGACGAGCGCGATGTTGCGCAAAAACTCGCCAAGGGGGGCGTCATCGAGCGCGAGAAGCTGTTGCGCGCCGAGGTGAAGCTGGCCGAAACTCAGCGATTGAAAGATTTGAGCGACGAAGGATTGGCCGTGGCGTTTGCCGCACTCAACCTGGCGATTGGCCAGCAATTCGACGCTCCGATCCAAGTCGTTGAGCCAGCGGACATTCCCGAGTTCAATTGGTCGTTGCCCGATTGTCTGCAAACGGCCATTAACCGCCGTCGAGAGTTTCAGGTGGCTCGGCGTACGATTCAGGTCGCTCAAGAGGGAACCAAGGTGGCCAAAGCTGATTTTGCGCCACGCGTCGTCGGTGAAGGGGCGTTGTTCGACCTTCAACAGGGCAACCCGACCGGCCACGTAGATGTTGCCTTGGGATTCATCAAACTGGAATGGGCCTTTTTCGAAGGCGGGAAAAGAGTCGCCGAACGAAACATTGCCGACTCGAAAGTTCGCGAGGCCATGGCGCAAACCCAGTCGATCGCCGATACAATCGCCTTCCAGGTAAACGAGACGTACCGCCGGATGGCGACCGCCCGACTGGGCATTCAACGTGCCCGACCGGCAGTCGAACAATCGCAGGAGAATTATCGGCTGGTTCGGGCTCGCGCGGAGCAGGGTGATGCCACTCCCTCGGAAATCACGGATGCAGAGACAGCGTTGACCCGAGCGCAGCAGAACTATCTGAATTCGATCTATGACTACCTGTCGGCGATTGCCAAGCTCGACTACGCAACAGGCGCTTCGCCCGTTCGTTCGTAAATGGCCCCGCCTGGACCCCACTCTTAACCTCGTCGAATAGCCCCACCGCGCGGCGTCCCCACAACGCCGAGGGAACTCATGAGCACCAGTCCAGCACCACAGAATCCGGCACCCTCACCTTCTACATCCGCTCCGAGTCCAGTGCCAATGGGGACCAGCCGTCGCTTCAGGATCGGGTTGATTTCGGCTTTCGTCGTCGTTGTTCTATTGGTTCTGATTTCCTGGGTCGTAAGTCGCCGGAATAGTTCGATCACGGATGATGCGTTCGTGGAGTCGCATATCGTTAATATTGCCCCGTGAAATGGTGTCCGGGCGCATTGTCCGGTTCCTGGTCGAGGAAAACGATTCGGTCGAGAGTGGACAAGTCCTCGCGGAGATCGATAACGTGCCGTATCTGGACCGCGTGCGAGTTTCTCAGGCCAAGCTCGCGGAAGCGGTTGCAGATCTGAAACGCCAGGAAGCTGATCTCGAACGGCTGCGAGTCGAGATTCCGATTCAGATCGAGATAGCCGGGCGCTTTGGCCGCCGCCGACGCGGATCGCTTGAGAGCAAATGAATCGTTGAAATACACTCGAAACGAGGTCGCCAAGGGAATCGATGAAGCGCAGGCCGGAGTCGCGGCAGCCAAGGCCGACCTGGCGCTGGCAGGGCAGGAATACGAGCGGTTTACCACCCTCTATCGCCAGGAGGCGGTCACTCTGCGACGGTCGCAGGAAGTGACGCGCGGGCATGATTCTTCGAAGGCCCAACTCGAACTGGCCGAAGCCCGCCTGGCCAAGGCTCTGGCTGCAAAAACCCAGATCGAAATTGCGCAGCACGCCCTGGACGGTGCGCAACAAACCGCGAACAAAGCAGCCAAGGGCGTCGATCTCGCCAAGACGGGCAATGATCAGATCCACGTCGTCGAGCTGGTGGTCGAAATCAAGAAATTGACCGTCGAGGAGGCCCGTCGCGGCCTGGAGGCGGCGCAGCACGACCTGGAGTACACCCAAATCCGTGCTCCATCTCCTGGCGTGGTCATCAAGCGCTACCGTAATCTCGGCGACTTCGCCTCGCCGGGCGTGGCTATTCTGAGCATGTACAATCCCGACAATCTCTATGTCGATGCAAACCTGGAGGAAACGCGGCTCCGCGGCGTAGCACCGGGCAATTCAGCCGAACTTTGGCTCGATGCTTTCGACCGACCCTTCAAGGGTCGAGTGGTCTGGATCAACAAGTCGACCGGTGCCCAATTTGCGTTGATGCCGCGTAATGTCGTTTCGGGAGAATTCACGAAGGTTGTGCAGCGCGTGCCCGTTCGGATCTGGATCGAAAAGGATGACCGCTGGTCGCAGTTGCGTGCTGGCCTATCGACTCGAGTTGTCATCAAGCATGGAGCGGGCGACCCAGCCTGGGCCGAGAAAACGGCCAAGACAATGGCGCAGATCGAGTCACAATACAATCGGCAGAAAAAAAGCGAGTAATGCGCTCTCAATATAGAACGGCCCCGGATATACTTCCCCGCAATCGCATCATTCTTGTGTGCCATCAATGACCGTTGCCGGCGCGGCTCCTGCCACGATACCTCCCCCGCCCGTGGTGCTGGAGCGCCGTCATTGGCTGGCGGCGCTGGCAATGCTGTTCGTTCTCTTTGCGCCCTATCAGACCTTGGTGCAAACCGTGGTCACGGACGATGCAGTTCGCAAGGGAGTCGAAGCCGACGATTACGACATGGTCTGGACGCAGGTCACCTATGGCGTCGGAGTCCTTTACGGGGTGTTCGTGGCGCTGACGCTGTCGTTTCGCATCGGAGCACGCTACACGATCTCGCTGGGGCTCGCCGGGTTTGCGTTCGGTAGCCTACTGTGCGGGGCCGCCACCAGCCTGGAGAGCCTGGCCTTTGGCCGATTCGTGGAGGGCTTCGGCAAGATGCTCGTCATGGCCCTAGGCCGAGCCACGCTCTACAAGCACTTTGATCGGATGCTGCTCGTGGCCGTCGGTTTCTATGGAGTTTCTGCCTATGCCACCCGGTACTGTACTCCGCTTCTGTTGGCCGAGCTCAACTTGCATTTTTCGTGGCGCTGGACATTCTGGATTTACGTTCCGATGGCTTTGGTGGCGCTGGTACTCGTGTGGCTGTTCTTCCGTCCCGACCGACCATCCAAGCCAATCCATTTGCCGATCGACTGGCTTGCCGTGACGGTGTTCACGGCCTGGGTGGTGGCGGTTGTGTTCGCCTTTAGTTGGTATCGCAAATGGGGCGGATGGACGTCGAATGCCTTTGCCGCGACGGTTCTGCTTTGTGTTCTTTTGCCGGTAGTGTTGATCGTTCGGCTTGGACCGGGCTACAGCCCCGACGAACATCTGAAGCGGCTCGTGCGCACCCGGGTCTACGTCTTGTCGATGGCGACGCGCGGGCTGATGCTTTTGCACATGGTCGCCGTACTGACGATCGTGTCGTTGTATGCCATCGAATTGCGCGGCTATCCGCGCACGACGGCCGCCTGGCTGCTGGTGCCACCGTCGTTGACCATGGCCTCGACGACGCTGCTGACCACCTGGTTTCATCGGCGCAGCTTGCGGCACCTGTGGCTGGTGGTCGCCGTTTTGGGAACGGCCGGTTGCGTTTGGTGGTTGTCTTCGGTGGACAATTTCACGCCCAAAGAGCAGGTCGCCTGGACCCTGGGTTGCTGGGGCGCGTTTGTCGGCTTGATTCCGCCCGTCTACCTGCTCGATGAGGTGGAAGGAGTGAATCCTAAGGACGGGCTATATGCTGGCGCCTTGGCGCTCGTGGCGCTCGTCGTGCCAATCATTACCGTGCCGACCGCTACAGGAACGGTGATTAAAGCCTGGTCGGACCGGGCCGAGGACGTCTACCGCCTGAACCTGAGTAGCAACCGTCCAGCCGTGACCGAGGCTGGAGCCCGCGTCGCCGCCTATTATCAACAGCGCGGCTTGAGCGGTCCCAACCTGCAGCGGGAAACCGGAATTGTCTTAGGCGGATTCGCCAAGCTCGAAAGCATCGCTTTCGGTTTCCGCACCGGGCTGCGATTCCTGAGCCTTTCGATGCTGGCCCTGGGGCTGCCCATTGCAGCATTATTATGGCAGGCAGCCAAGGGATTGCGCGCTCTGCCTGGCGCCGGTTATGCCTGATCGGCCCAACATAAAGCCTACTTGGCAGTTGCCGGCGGCGTCTGGCGAGCGCCTTCGGCCGCCGCGTCAGCACCTGTCGCCCCGCGCCGCTCCAGCCATTCTGGCTCGCTATCCAGGCTGATTTTCACTATATCGGGCGAAAAAAGCAGGCCAAAGGTCCAGTCGATCATGATGCGCAGCTTCCTGACCATCCCAGGCATTTGCAGCAGATAGTAAGAGCGCCGCACGAACCAGGCCAGCGAGCCGCGGACGCGCACCTTGATGAGTTGGCCAAAGGCCTGGCAGTGTCCCAGAGAACCCATCATGCCGAGATTGTCGTAGACAAACGGTTGCAGGGGTCGGCCATCCAGCGCTGCCAGCAGGTTGCGCGACAGAACCTTCGCCTCGCGTAGCGCATGCTGCGCAAGATTCGGGTAGGGCCGGCCATCAGCCGCTGGGATTGAGGCGCAGTCGCCGACAGCCCACACGTCGGGAAGGGTCGGACACTGCATGGTGGCAGCGACCAGGATGTGCCCCCGGCTGTCCTTTTCGACCGGCAGCCCCGCGACTACCGGGCTGGGAACAATTCCGGCGGCCAGAATAATCGTCTCGGCCTCGATCACTTCGCCTTGCAATCGGACTTTGCCCGGCTCAATTGCCTGCACCCGGGTATGGGTTTGGATATCCACGCCGCGCCGTCCGCCCAGCACTCTCGCGCCATAGGCCGCGAGCTCGGGGTCAATTTCCGGCATGATGCGATCCGAACCTTGCAGCAAAATGAAACGAACTTGATCACGATCTATGTGCTTATAAAGCGGCATTATCCCATCGACCAGCGCGGTCAACTCGCCGAGTAGCTCCACTCCCACCAGCCCCCCGCCGATGATCACAAACGTCAACAGCTTACGTTTAAAGTCGGAATCGACGGTGGCATCGGCTCGCTCAAAACGATCGATCAGTCGGTTGCGCAGTACCAAGGCATCGGCGAGAGTCTTGAATGTGAAAGCATGTTCGGACCCAGGAATCATTCCGCGATTGGTCATGCCACCCAGCGCCAATACCAGCTGATCGTAGCCCAATTCTGCGGTTTCTGCCGGGGCCGATAAATGGACGACGCGCCGCTGCAGGTCAACGCCTTCGACATTCGCCTCAGCAAAGCGAGTAGTATTCAAGAAGGCACGAATGGGAAACGAGCAGTGCCGGAAATCAAGCGTTCCGGAACATACCTCAAACAAAAGCGGAGTCATTAGCAGGAAGTTGTCGCGACTGATCAGAACAATTTCAATGTCCTGGCGGTCTTTGCACAGTTTCTCCAAATGCACAGCCGTATAGACTCCGCCAAACCCACCGCCGAGAATCACGATCCGGGTTCGTGGGCGGTCGGAGGATATCGGCGTCGGGCCAGCTTTGTGGACCGCTGCACTTGACTGGTTCAAGGTCGGCCTCCTGAGACTATCGTGCTTTCGAAATAGATTCGAAGAGTGGCACTCGCTACGATTGGGAGCAACCTACATCCCGCCGCAAACCTGGCGAGGGTGATGGACTCAATCCGCTTCAACAGGAGTCCCCCGGCACGGATTAGACGAGGACGATTCAGGTTGTATCGAGTTTCAAGATGCAGCCGTTTTCGTCATGCAAATGAACTGAATCGACAGTTGACCGAATTGGAATCCTCTGATTGGCCGCCGTCAAGGTTCTCTTTTCGCCTGAAACGCGGCAACGGTTGGTTGGGCTCATCGGCGAGCTAACCAATAAATGATCGTGGCTGCATTGATCGCGCATTGGACGATCCAACCAGCTCCCCGACGCAGCCGCCTGGTCAGAGACGAAGCAGCTCATAGCGTGCCCACTCCGCAAAACTGGCGCCTCGTTAACTCGTCCGTTTTGTCGCACGTCTCAGACGTCCACCGTTAAGGGGAGCGTCCGGCGGCCCCCAGCGGTTTGGTTGCGGTGCCCACGCAGGCGGCAGGCGTTATTGCTCCATCTCGCGATGATCTTCGTTCCTTGCTTCCCGATTGCTGGTCGAAGCAATCACGCTCACGCTCGGTGATGCTCCAGCCTGGGATCTGTCCGTACCTTGAGCTACGCGATTGGCTGGAGCGCGGACCCCTTTGCGGCAACGACGGCGAGCGGTGGTCATGCACGCCGGCATAAACCATTCAGCGATTGGTCCATACGAGTCTAGACAATGGGGTCCGCAGCACGGTATCCTACTCCCAGACCCTGTACGCTGAGATGGGCGGGGGGGTCGGGATGTCCAGTGATCTACCTGAATTGGAGGTCGAAGACGCATGCTCAAACATTCGCTCAACTGGGATTATCAATGGGGCCAGATTGTCGGCCGCGCGTGGGCCGACAATGACTTCAACCAACGCTTGCTCGCCGATCCGGCGGGAGTTCTCAGGGAGTACGACCTGCCGCCGCCGTCTGGACTCCGCATTGAAGTGCTCGAAGATCCCGATTGGGTTCCCGAAGACACCGATGGCGTGATGCATCTGATTCTGCCTGGCAAACCGTCAGCGGCGGAGCTGTGCGAGGACGAGCTGTGCAGCTTGGGAAGCGCTGTGGCCGTCGACCGTTGCGGTTGCGGAGGCTGCGGATGCCGTGGCTGCGGAGGTTGCGGGGGCTGCGTGTGGTGCTACCATTCGCCCGAATCTGACGAGAACTGACCCTGACGAGAGTTGACCGCGACGGCATTCTCCTCCGGCGTCCTCGTGGCGTCGGAGGGCGGCGTCCTTGACCCGTCCCTGCCATTTTTCCCGAGCAAGGACACGAGCCGCATGTTTCGCCGGCCCCGATTCAAGCCCCAGTTCCGCGTCGAGGTCGTGCCGAGCGAGGGCGTGTTCTTACTGTGCGAACTGCACCAGGCCGTTCTGCAGGGTCGTCTTTATGAACTTGTAGCGCCTTGCCTTGATGGTCGCGCCGTCGAGGACGTTTGTGCCCAGTTGCGCGGCCAGGCCACGCCCGCTCAGGTCTTCTACACGCTCGCCCAGTTGGAGAAACGCGGCTACCTGACCGAGGCAGACGACGCCCGACCCGCCGCAGAGTTGGCCCTGTGGGGCGAACTGCAGGTTGATCCCGCTGCCGCCACCCGCCGTCTGGAAGAAACGCCGGTCACGGTTCGCGCCATCGGCGCCGTTGACCCCGCCCCGCTCGCTGAGCTGCTGCGCTCGCTCGGGGTGCGCACAAATGGCGAGCCCGCGCTGAACGTCGTGGCAACCGATGGCTACCTGCGTAGCGACCTGCGGACTTGCAACGAAGAGGCGCTAAAGAATGGGCGGCCGTGGCTGCTGGTAAAGCCGGTCGGACGTTGGATCTGGCTCGGCCCGCTGTTCGTGCCCGGCAAGACGGGCTGTTGGGCCTGTCTGGCCGAGCGTCTCCAGACCAACGCCCCCGTGCTGGCTTACCTGGAATCGAAGCGCGGCCACGCCGGAGAGGCCGCCGCCCACCAAGCCGCGACGCCGGCCACCTTGCAAGCTGCTTGGGGCCTGGCCGCGACCGCCGTCTCTTCCTGGATCGCCCGAGGGGAACTGCCACACCTGGAAGGCAAGGTTCGCAGCCTGGACGTGCTCACCACCGAATCGCAGACGCACACCTTGGTTCGTCTGCCATCCTGCTCCGTTTGTGGAGAGCCCTCCCGCGCCGATCGGTCCATGCGGCCCATAATGGTGGACGATGGCAAGAAGACGTACACCGAGGACGGGGGCCATCGCGTCTGCTCACCGCAGCAGACACTGGACCGATTCGGCCACCACGTCAGCCCGATCACCGGAATTGTGTCCATGCTGGAGCGCGACGGCAGCAGTGGCGGCGTGATGCACGTCTATCTGTCTGGCCACAACAGCGCCCGTCGGGCACGCAGCTTGCGCGGCCTGCGTGCCGACTTGCGCAGTTCCAACTGCGGCAAAGGCACTACCGACGCCCAGGCCAAAGCCAGCGCTTTGTGCGAGGGGTTGGAGCGCTACTCGGGCGCCTTCCGCGGCGATGAGCCGCGCCGCAGCGCTCGCCTGGTCGACTTGGGCGACGCCGGCATCGCTCCTAACGTCTGCTCGCTCTACAGCGACAAGCAGTATCGCGAGCGCGACATAAGGAATGCCGCCAACCATGGCTTTGACGGAATTCCGCTCCCGTTTGATCCGAAGGCCGAAATTGACTGGACGCCGGTTTGGTCGCTAAGCCGGCAAACCGTGCGCTACCTGCCGGCGGCGTATTGCTGGTTCAACTACCCACAGCCTGCCGACCGGGCCTTTTGCTACGGCTGTTCCAACGGCAATGCGGCCGGCAACACCGTTGCCGAGGCCATCTTGCAGGGTTTCCTGGAACTCGTCGAGCGCGATAGCGTGGCGCTGTGGTGGTACAACCGGGTGCGTCGTCCCGGCATCGATCTGAGCAGTTTCAACGAGCCGTACCTGGGCCAGCTCGAGTCCTATCTTCACGATCATCATCGAAACCTAACTGCCCTGGATGTGACGTCCGACCTGGGCGTGCCGACCATCGTTGCCATGTCGAGTCGCACCGATGGCGGGGCCGAGCAGATTCTGTTTGGCTTGGGCGCTCACCTCGACGCCCGCATTGCCCTGCTGCGGGCGGTGACCGAGCTGAATCAGATGCTCGGCCCGGTATTGAATGTGCCCGCCGCCGATCCCGGCGCCAGCCACCTGACGGACAAACCAACGCTCGATTGGCTGCGGACGGCGACGATGGCCAACCAGCCTTACCTGGAACCGATGGATGGTCCACTGCGCCGCGCCGCCGACTTCCCGCCGTGCCGCAGCGACAACCTGAAAGACGACGTGCTGTTCTGCCAGACGCTGGCCGAGCAGATAGGCTCCGAATTGCTGGTGTTGGATCAGACGCGCCCCGAGATCGGCTTGCCAGTGGTGAAGGTGATCGTGCCGGGCATGCGGCACTTCTGGGCTCGCTTCGCGCCGGGCCGGCTGTATGACGTGCCGGTCAAGCTTGGCTGGCTGCCGCAGCCGCGGGCCGAAGAGGAGTTGAACCCGATCCCAATGTTCTTGTGACGCGCGTGCCTTGCCGGAAATCTGGCGAAGGCAACGAAGCTCTCGACAAGGAAGGCCGTTCGGAGAAACCCGTGGACCCGACGTGGATTCTGTCGTTACCGGAGTATGTAACCGTCACAGCGCACGCCGATGGCGAGCTTAGGTTACTCGGCTTACGCACTCCGGTCACACTGCGGCAGGTATCTCCAGGGCTGTGTGAAGCCCTGCGCCGCCTGGCGGCGCCGGGGGAAAGCGCGGGACGACTGGCGGAGCATGTCCGCACGGTTGATGGGCCGGCGGCCCTGGCTCGATGGTACTATTATCTGCAGGATCTGGCTCGACGGCGTCTGTTGTGTTTTGCGGTCCATGCCGGCAGTGAGCGGTTAGCTACTCTAGAACCGACCGCGGCGTCCTTCATCCTGCCGCCTGCCGGCGCGCTTCCGGGCCGTTCGTACGTGCTTTCGCGCTTTGCCTGGGTGCAGCGGCGCGGCGATGTTCTGGCACTGGAGACGCCCCTCGTCCCCGCTCGAATCGTGCTGCACGACCCGCGGGCAACCGCACTGGTCCACGCCCTTGCTCAGCCCGGCACGGCGGCGGAGGTCGGTGGACGCGTTGCCGGCCTGCCGGTCGAGGCGGTAGCACCTTTGCTCAGCCTGCTAGTTCACGCCGGCGCCGCCTGCGCGCTCGGTGACGGCGGTGCCACCGTCGAGGATGCCGATCCCGCCCTGCGCTGCTGGGAGTTTCACGACTTGCTCTTCCATGCGCGCAGCCGTGAGGGACGACACGACGCCCCCGCTGGGGCTATCTATCCTCTGGCCGGACGTATCGATCCGCCGCCTGCCCTTCGGCCAGAATCCGCAACGGAAGGCATCGCTCTATACCGTCCCAACCTGGAACGGCTGGAAAGCCAGGACCCCCCCTTCGCCCTCGTCCAGAAACGCCGCCGCTCCATTCGAAAATACGCGAGCGAACCGATCACGGACCGCCAACTCGGCGAATTCCTGTACCGTGTCGCGCGAGTGAAGGATTGCCAGCAGATGAAGGTTGATACGCCGGTTGGCCCGGTTCAGATGGACTTTGCGCAGCGTCCGTACCCGTCTGGCGGTGCGCTGTACGAACTGGAGGTTTACGCCGTGGTTGAGGCTTGCCGCGGCCTTTCGCCAGGCTTGTATTATTACGACGGTCTCGGCCATCAACTGGTGCGCCGCGCCGGGCGGACCGCCGAGGTCGAAAGGCTGCTTTCCGACGCAGCCCGGTCCGCGGCAGTCGAAGCCACAGGACCGCAGATTTTGCTGGTGCTGACGGCCCGGCTGCCGCGGGTCGCATGGAAATACTCTTGTCTTGCCTATGCCCTGGTGTTAAAAAATGTGGGCGTGGTGTTTCAGACGATGTACTTGGCCGCCACGGCGATGGACTTGGCTCCCTGTGCCGTCGGACTCGGTGATTCCGACCTGTTCGCCCGGGCTGCGGGCATGGATTACTATGCCGAGACGTCGGTCGGCGAATTCCTCCTGGGAAGTGCGCCCGCCGTTGAGGATCGGTGAGCAAAGCGATGGTTAGCCACTAGAATTGGCAATAGTAGCCGGACCAGGTCATCCGATCAGGTTGTCATCAAGCCAGATTATGCCGGCAATGACCGGGTTCGTACCGGCCGCCATCAGGCGTGCTGCGGCGTTTCTTCACTCATCCATTTTTGGAGGACGACTCATGAAGACGTTTGGCATCGTACTGTTCATGGCGGTTTTGGCCATTGGCATCTCTCCCGCACGCGGCGAAGACGCCGCGTCCGAACTGAAGGCCCTGGACGCGAAGTTAACGGACGCATTCAAGGCCGGTAATTTCGAAATGCTCGGCAAGTATATCGACAGTGACTATATCTTGGTCGATCCGCGCGGTGGCCTTCACACTAAAAAGCAACACCTCAAGCATTTGAGCACCGGCACTGCCAAGTTCAAAGAGCTGAACGAGACGGACGTGAATGTGAAGGTCTTCGGGGACACTGCCGTCGTCACCGGGCTGCTGCAAGTTACGGGCAAACTCGAGGACAAAGACGTCAGCGCTGAGTACCGCTGGACCCGCGTCTACAACAAGAGCGGCGACATGTGGAAATGTGTCCTCGAGCAGCACACCTATGTGCTCCCCAAGGGAGACGCGTAGAGCAGGGTATCGAACGGAAGAGAATGGCATGGCCCGCAGCTCCGGCTGGTTCGTGGCTCCTTCGTGGCCTTGCATAGCCTTGCGACGAACCAAATGATCGGTTCGACTTCGTCGAGCCTGTTGGCACGAGCCAGGAAGCGCGATCCTGCGGCCTGGCACAGATTAGTATCGCCCTCTGGGCTGTCACTGGTGCCGCGACGTGCGCTCGCGGGTGGAAGATTCGGCCGAGTCTGCTCCAAGAGGTCGGTCGCTCGGTCGCGGACGCCCTGAGCTGGTTCAGCTACAAAAGGCGTGAATGCGTCGCTTTGCGCGTGGCTGCGCACGATCAACGTCAACAAGCTGCGCAACTTTTCCATGCCAGCAGCAGGCCACGGCCGAGGCCTTCGGCGGCAGCGAGGCGCATAAGCAACGTCTCGAAATCGCCGACCGACTGGCGAGCGGGTTAGGGCGCGTGACGATCAACAAGTTCGGCAGCTTGACCGCGAACAAAGGCAATCGCCGCGGCGACACGCATCAGATGAGCAGCGCGTATCGACTTCGTGCTGACGGATTCCGGCTGGTCGAGCATCTGACGCATAACTGAAGACTGCGAACAGAGAATTGGGCGCGATTGGCAGGCTGCAAGGAGGAGCATCTCACCGCCCTGCCCTCTTGATGCGCTCGCGCGTGGCCTGCGTCCGTGGTTTACCACGTGCGTCTCGCGGTGACATATATTGAAATAATCAGCGCAATATGCGCTCTCTCACGCTGGTGATTGCCGACACTTTCTACCAGTCGCGTCGCGCTGATTCGGAAAGGTTTCAGCTCTTCGTCTTTGAGCCGTTTGTTCGAGTTGGTCTTCGCAATCGAGTATTGTTCGAGGAGTCGAGTTGTGCTGACGTCTCTCGTAGCGGAGTGGAGTCACGTCCAGAATGGGCCTCACGGCCGACGGGCCCTCTGGCTGCCGCTGTTGGGCTCGGCCACGCTGGTCGTCCTGGCAGTTGCGGTCATGTTTTGGCCGTTGCACGCTTCGATCGAAAAGGCCGCACATGTGTCGTATCCCTTTCGATTCTTTTCGTCCGCAGTCGCCGATCCGATGACATTTGTTGGCGCCGACCCTCGCGCCCGGCTTGAATTGAACGGCAAAACTCAGACCACCCATGGTCGGCAAGCGTTGATTACCAGTATCGTGCTGCATCCGATTGTCGCCGTTTTCGTGGCGCCGGGCGACCGCGTGAAAGCCGGACAGAAGCTAATCGAGATGGATCGCGACGAGCCCGAGGCAGAGGTGCGGTCGAGAAAGGCCGACGTTTTGGAGCTCGAGGCGTCGCTAGCTCGGGTCAAAGGTATGCCGTGCGCCGAGCAACGTGCCGAAGCGAAGGCTGAATTGGAAGGCGCGCATGCTGCGGCGATAGGTGCAAACGAACAATTGTCCCGGTTGACTTCTTTGCTCAACAGCGGCTCCATCGCCCCAGGGCATCAATTAAATGCTCTCACGGCGGCCCGGCATGCCGCGGCAAGTGAGCGGGCAGCCGCGGCCCATCTCGACTACCTGCTCAACCTGCCGATCTCGCAGGAGATCGCCGAAATGGAAGCACGACTCGCAACCGCCAAGGCCGATCTCGAGGCCAGCCAGGCCGAACTCGAGCACTTTACGCTTTTCGCGCCGATCGATGGCGTCATTAGTTGGTTGGATACGCCGGTTGGTCGGGCAAACCGGCCGGGCACTACGACTTGGGGCCAGATCATCGACTTGCGCGAAATCGATGTTTGCTGTGAGGTAACGCCGGAGCAGGCCGATTGTCTCACCAACCACGCTCACGCCGAGTTGGTTTGGCCCGTGAACGGCGGCAGCGACTGGACCGGGCGCGTGGTGTTTATCGGTTCGTCTGCGGATGCGGAAACGGGCCTGGTTCCGGTCGTCGCACGGTTCAACAATGCGAAAGAACGTCTGCGGGCGAATATCAGCGTCAAAATCCGGCTATACCCGCAATCGGCATCGGCTTCGGGGGGAACCCCATTGCTGTCCGCGAACCGCATCCCTGGCGGTTGACGTCCACGGTGGGCCGGCAGCCGGGCCGCTCCGCTCGAAGTCCGACGAATGGAGTCGCCGGTCGGCGCCTAAGCATAACTCATTTGCCAAGAGTTTATGCGCGCGAAAGTGGAAAACCACGTCGTTCCATCGATGGTTCACGTGCCTGACTCTCCTCGATTGCGAATCTATGCAGCGGCGCAAAGCCGCGTGTCGGTAGCTGTTTCTCGAAAATGTCCTATGGTTCAGTTAGCGAGCGGCACGCGGGTCTGACGTGGAGGAGTCTCGATGCGACAAATCGAATTCCAGTTTATCGGCGGCGGCATGGATGGATGCAGAGTTGAGGGTGACGGCCTGACGTCGCATTCGAGCGTTGATGTCATCCCAGTTCTCCATCGTTGGTTGGACACGAACTTTGGAACGCCGGGCACACAGATCTGCATGCGGGCAGACGACAGCACGCCGCCTCAGGATGATCTGTACGAAGTTGTAGACCGAATCGATGGCGACGGCCAGGTCGTTGTCCATGCCAAGCACATCCCAGATCCAAGAGACTGACGAAATAGAAGACACAATTTGGTACTTGCGTGGTTGACGAACGCGAATCGCACGGGCGGCTTGGCGGAATCAGCAGACGTGTTCTGTCTAGAGAAGGAATTATGAAAGGCACAGCTCAGACTATTCCATGTTGCCAGGCCCCGTTGTCAACAGTCACGGGCATACCTGCTCAGGGCGAAGCACCGTATAAGATAACAATCCTTGTGGCGGCAATCCTGCTGCTGGGATTTATCTGCACCGCATTTGCGGCGTACCATGCTGCCGGGCAGGTTCAGCGTCTGGCACGGGCTCGATTTGAGCTTCTGTCCGAGCGGTTGACTTCAGAAACGCAACGCCGCGCTAATCAACCAGTGGAGGGGCTGAAGGGCCTGCTGGGTTTGTATGCCGCCTGCCGATCGGTATCGCGCCACGAGTTCTCGGCGTACGTCAATACGGTAGACCCTCCCAAGAGGATACCAGGCGTCTTGGGCTTTGGCTTCATTCAACATGTGACACGCGCGATCTGGATGCGTTCATCGCTGCAGCACGCGCTGATGGGGATGCCGGCTTTGCGGTCCACAGCAATCTCAGCGGTCCGATGGCACTGAGCCATGCCAGCGACTTGTATGTGGTCAAGTACATTTACCCGAAAGAGGGCACCGGTCCTGCGTGGGGGTACGACATTGGTTCCGATCCCATGCAACGGGCCGCGATCGAACTCGCGGTGCAGACCGGGGAGCCGATAATCACCGGCAGAACCAGGCTGCATTTGGATGACCAGAAGCACGCTGGGTTCCGCTACTTCTTGCCTTTGTACAAGAAAGGTCCGGCTCCCAAAACGGCCGAGGAACGTGAGGCCGCGTTGGAAGGCCTGATCTATGCTCCAATCATCTTGGATCTCGCGCTTTCCGACACAGTTGTTGCCGTCGAGGGATACCTGGACTTCGAAGTCTTCGATGGCGCAGAAACTACGAAGGACAATCTGCTGTTCGATTACGATGGTCACCTGGCCACGGCCACCAAGGGCATCGGTCACGCTGCTTATGAACAGCGGATGTTCGATTCGTGGTCGCAGATCAAGGTCGGCGGCCGCACCTGGACGATGGTTACCAGCACCACGCCGAAGTTCGAGGCAGCAAATGGCAGTTCGGTGCCAGGCTTGATCAGCGTCGGCGGGATACTGTTCAGCGTGCTGTTGGCGATCATCGTCTGGTCGCTGGGGTTGAGTAGAAGACAGGCCGTAGCACTGGCGATGAACATGACGGCCGAAATACGGGCCAGCCAGGAAGTCATCCGACAGGCCAAGGAAGGGGCCGAGTTGGCAAACCGCGCCAAGAGCGACTTTCTGGCCAACATGAGCCACGAAATCCGCACGCCGCTCACGGCAATTCTTGGATTTAGCGATATTCTTCGTGATGACGGAATCATTGAGCGGGCTCCGCCACGACGGATTCAGGCAATTGATACGATTCGAAGTGCCAGCAGGCACCTATTGTCGATCATCAACGACATCCTGGATCTGTCCAAGATCGAGGCCAATAAAATGACCGTCGAACGCGTCAGCACCTCGCTGGTTGGAGTGTTGCATGAGGTTGAGAGCCTGCTGCAACCTCAAGCCATCGGCAAGGGCCTGGCGTTCAATACCGCCTTGGCCAGCCCTGTGCCAGACCAAATCATGAGCGACCCGACGCGCCTGCGGCAGATCCTGATGAACATGGCGGGCAACGCCGTGAAGTTCACGGAAGTGGGGAGTGTAACGATTACCATGAGCTCCGTGATCCGAAATGGGCAATCGCGGCTGGTGATCGATGTGGAAGATACCGGGGCAGGTATGACGCCCGAACAGTCCGAGCAGCTTTTCAAGGCCTTTGGCCAGGCCGACGGAACCGTGACACGCAAGTATGGCGGCACAGGCCTGGGGTTGACCATCTGCCGCCGGCTGGCCGAACTGATGGGTGGGACCGTGGTGCTTGCCAGAACCGAACCGAATGTAGGATCGTGCTTCCGCATGGACTTGCCGCTCGAGCCCGCACCCGGTGCAGCGATGGTTGCACGGCTGGAAAGGGTGCAAGAAACATATACTAGCAAGCGTTCTGCGTCGTCGTCGACGCTCACCGGACGCCTGTTGTTGGCCGAGGATGGGCCGGATAATCAACGTCTGATCTCGTTCTACCTGCGCAATGCCGGGGCCGAGGTCGAGATCGCGGAGAATGGGCGGATCGCTTTGGAGATGCTGGAAGTCGCCGTTGCCAAAGGCTGCCCTTTCGATTTGCTGCTCACGGACATGCAAATGCCGGAAATGGATGGCTACACGCTCGCCAAAACTCTGCGAGCGCGGGGCAACTACATGCCGATCGTTGCGCTGACGGCGCATGCCATGGCCGAAGATCGAAAGAAGTGCATGGATGCAGGCTGCAATGACTATGCCAGCAAGCCAATCGACAAGGCAGCGCTCATCGCGACCTGCCGGCAGTGGATTGAGAGCGGCAGCGCCGCCGCCACACCAAGGGATTATTCGCTCAGTCTTAGCTAGGCTGCCGGTAGGATCACGAAACCCTCGACTCGCAATTCGCCTGAGAATAGTGGTCATATGCGAACGACCGCACGGAGTGGTCTCTCTCAGGCATGTTCATGGTGAGCGACTGTAGCGGTGCGCCATGCTCGTGTTAGCCCAGGTGCCCTCGACGAAGATTACGTTGCCGGGTCGGCTGCCTCGGTGATCAGGGCGTGATTCGAGACACGCGCCATAGCTCGTGCAATGCGTTCTGCGGAAACTCCCAGGCAGTTGACGACAGCCTGCCGCTGCGGAGCGATGTCTGCCGGCCCGCAGGCATTCACGGAAAATCCCGTCGAGTGCAGAATCTCGACAAGGAAATCGAATGGCTCGTCCGAAAGGTTGCAATAAGCCAGTTCGTGTTCGTTCGATTCGGGCGAGAATGCATTCGCTGTACGCAAAGGGCCGGTTGGAGCCAGGTGCGTCTGCTGTCCAATCGGTTGCAATTCGTCCCTGAGCTGGCGGATCAGCTCGCTGATCGATTCGATCTCTAATCGCCGATAAATGTCGGACGAAGGAAAGTCGACATGATTCCATGCTTCCCAGGGCCCAACCGCGGTCTACCCCATTAGAACGGCCAATTGAACCAATGCAACCTTTGTGCGTAGCGGTTCGTCCAGCTTCAGAACTGAGGCCGAGTCAATTTGGATGTATTTTAGCGGCTCAAAAACGGCATCTGTCGGCGAGCCGGAGCACTTCTGCCGCCATCGACGCATCCAGTTGCAACGATCAGTTCCTGAGTCTCAAACGTTCACGAGTTGGTCAAGTTCATGACATCCGGCGCGGCTTGCGAGATCGGCATGATCTTTGCCAGTTGGATCAGTTTTGCTTCCAGCACCGCAGGATCGACGAGCGGCTTTTCTGCAACCGCTCCCTGGGCGGACACTTCGCAATCAGTTGTCGGGATTGGTTCGGAGGATTCCTCTGACATCAGTCGCGTTGCCCGACGCGTGACCAGTGCCCGCACCTTCGCAGCCAGGATACCCTGATCCACTGGCTTGAACATGATATCGTCGACGCCCCGGGCGATCAGGTCTTTGGCGAGTCTCGGCTCCGTGACTCCGGTAAGGATCACGACCACCGGCCGGTTCGAGCGCTCCAGCAGTTCGACGGCCAGCGCATGACCGTTCATCTCTGGCATACGCAGGTCCGTCAGTACCACGTCATAGTGCCTGGTGGCGGCTAATTCCCTGGCCTGTAGGCCGTCGTGCGCCGCGTCACAGACGAAACCATTACGTGAAAGCTCACGAATCGTCAGCATTCGCAAGGCAGGTTCGTCGTCGACCACCAGGGCTCTGTATTCGGTTGCGGCCATCGGTTAAGCACTCCTTGGTTCGTATACCTTGTTTGCACTCACGGCACGGCGGCCGTGCAGGTCGGCGCCAGATTGCTGGCTGATAATTGCGCCGCCTGCTCTTCCCCCTCGCAATCCGTCACCGTGTCGACAATGACGCGCATCTCGGGAAGCAGCGACAGGAAAACATCCAGCAATTCCGGGTCGAAATGCGTGCCGCGGCCGGCCCGCAGGATCGCCAGAACTTCCTGTTCCGGGAGCGCGGGTCGATAGACACGGTCGTGAGTCAACGCATCATAGACATCGACAATGGCCACGATTCGCGCGGCCTCGGGGATCTCCCGGCCCTTCAGGCCGGACGGGTAGCCCTTGCCGTCCCAACGCTCGTGGTGCCCCAGCGCGATCTCATACGCCATCCGCAGCACGGGCGAATGTGATCCGGCCAGCAGCCTGGCTCCGAGCTGGGCGTGCGTTTGCATGGCGGCAAACTCATCGGGGGTGAGCTTGCCGGGCTTGCACAAAACAGCGTCGGGAATGCCGATCTTGCCAATGTCGTGCATCGGCGCCGCCAGGCGGATCTGCTCTACCCGCTCGCGGTCCCAACCGATCGTTGCGGCCAGCAATTCGCTGTACCAGCCGGTGCGTTTGATATGGGCTCCGGTTTCTTTATCGCGAAAGAGTGACGCCTTGACCAGCCGATGGATCGTTTCCTCGTAAGCCAGGCGGATGGCCCGGGTTTGCTCACGCACCTTGTCTTCAAGCCGATGCGTGTATTCGCGGTTCTCGATCACAAGCTGCCGCCGCTCCAAGGCGTTGCGGACCTGAATCAGAAGTTCCTTACGTTCGACGGGCTTGATCAGATAGCCATAGGCACCCGAGGTCAACGCCCGAATAGCCTTGGCCGTGTCTCCTTCGGCGGTCAGCATAATGGCAGCCGTGTCGGGTAGCGACTGTTGAATCTGATCCAACAGGTCGAGCCCGGAGCCTCCGGGCATCGAGATATCCAAGGTCACCAGGTCGACGGGATGCTCCTGAAGATGCGCCAGGCGGCGGCCGCGCTGCTCGCCGTCGCATAGGAATATCCCTCGTCGCGCAACCAACGTGAGAGGAGGTCTCGGACAAACGACTCGTCATCGACAATGAGCACTCGTGCGGGAGCAATCTGGTTCATTCGTTGCACGGCGAAGCCTCCAGAAGACGTTGTGCGTCGAGGGCTTCTCGCACCGTGCGCAACAGCATGTCCGGATCGAACGGCTTTTGCACCATCCGCACTCCTTCGTCGATGAGGCGTTTGACCTGGCCCGTTTCCGGATCGTAGCCGCTGCAGAATATGACCGGCAGGTTGGGATTTCTGAGCTTGATGCAATCGTAGGCCTGATGACCCGTGAGCTTCGGCATCACCGCGTCGAGCAAAGCCAGGGAAACGATGTCGGTATTGGCCTCGAACAGGCTCACGGCTTCCGCTCCGTCGGCCGCAGCTAGGACTGAATAGCCGGCTTGGGTGAGAATTCGCACCGCCAGGTCGCGCACCATCGACTCGTCTTCGGCAATCAGAATTGTCTCCCTGCCGCCGGCAGCAGGATCGGCTGTAGCGTCCCTGATTACGGAAATTGCGTCCGTGCTTGTCGGCAAGTAGATTCTGAACGTCGTGCCGAGATTCGGTTCGCTGTAGACGTTTATGGCGCCCTCGTGCTGTTGCACACAGCCATAGACCATCGCCAGTCCCAGGCCTGTTCCTTTGCCGATGTCCTTGGTGGTGAAAAAGGGCTCGAAAATGCGCTCCCGCACGTCGGGGGACATTCCCAGCCCGGTATCTGCGACAGAAATCATTATGTAGAAGCCCGGCTTTACCGTGGGATGCAACTCGCAATATTTCTTGTTGAGTTCGACGCGTTGCGACTTAAGAACCAACCGCCCACCGCTGGGCATGGCATCCCGGGCATTGATGCAGAGGTTCAACAGCATCTGTTGCAGCAGGCCTCGATCGGCGCGCAACGAGCCCGCGTCCTTGGCAAGAGACAGTTGCAAATCAATGTGCTCGCCGATCAGCGGCCGCAGCATTTTCACCAGGTCGGTGATGAGTTCGCTCGGATCGAAATCCACCCGTTCGAGCACCTGGCGACGGCTGAAACCCAATAGTTCGCGGGTCAGTGTCGCTGCCCGGTCCGCCGCCTTGACGACTTGTTCCAGATCCTGATGGCGTTGTTCGTCGGGCGGTAAGCCTTCCATGGCGTACTTGGTGTAACCGCGGATGGCTTGCAACAGATTGTTGAACTCGTGCGCAATGCCGCCGGCCAGCGAGCCCACGGCTTCGAGCTTGTGCGACTGCCGCAATTGCTCGTCACGCTGAGCCAACTCGGCCTCCAAGAGTTTGCGGTCGGTGATATCGGTCAAAGCGCCGGCGAAATGATAAGGCCTGCCGGCATCGTCATAGACGGCATGGCCACGTCCTTGAACCCAAAGGTACTCGCCCGACCTGGCCCGTACCCGGAATTCAGTACGAACTGACTTGTGCTCCTCCACCCCCCGGGCCATTTCCGCGACGACATGCTCATGGTCGTCGGGATGCATCCTGGATTCAATCGCTTGGAAGCTGTTTTCGAACTCGCTGGACGCATCGCCGATGAAGCCCAGCATCTCGCGCATTCGCGGCGACCAGTAGGCCTCCTTCGTCAGCAGGCTCCAGTCGCACAGCCCGTCGCTCGAACCGCGAACTGCCAACTCCAGACGCTCCTGACTTTTGCGCAGAGCTTGTTCGACCCGTTTCCGCTCGCGAATGTCGCGGCCGATTTCGGAGATCGCGATGACCTTGTCTTGTTGGTCTTTGATGGGCGAGATAGATAGCGAGATCTCGATCGTTTGGCCGTCTTTCCGGACGAATTCGGTTTCGAAGTTCCGGCATGGCGTCCCCTGGCGGACTCCGGCCCGGATCAGTTCGAATTGTTCAGCTCGGCCCGGCATGAAGAGGAAACTGACGTTGCGCCCTAGAACTTCATCCGCGGAGTAGCCATACATTCGCTGTGCGGCCTCGTTCCAACTGACGATGCGTCCATCGAGCGTCTCGCTGATAATGGCATCTTCGGAGAACTCAACGATGGCTGCCAGCTTCGCGCATGCTTGCAACGCCAGTTTTCGTTCGACCGTGGCGGCCAGCAGTTGCTGCCGCTGGATGGCAAAGTGGATCGAGCGGATCAGCGAGTCAGCGGTGAGAGTGCCCTTCACGAGGTAGTCCTGGGCTCCTTGCTCTAGGGCCGCCAGGGCGGTTTTCTCGTGCCGCAGGCCGGTCAGAACCACGATGGGAATATCGTGATTCAAACGCCGCGCCTCTTGCAATGCTTCCAGGCCGCTGTATTCCGGCAGGCCTAAGTCCAGCAGCAGGATGTCGAAAGTGCCAGCCTGCAGGTGTGCGAAAGCGGTGGACAATTGCGCCGCGCAGAACAACTTAAAAGGTCGAGGAGCACTCTTCGACAACGCTCTGGTTACAAATTCCGCGTCGGCCGGTTCGTCTTCGACCAGCAATACCCGAATCGGCGCAGATTGCATTGTGCCCTCTCTGGAACGTAGCGTAAAACGGTATAGCGAAGCACTGGCGTTCGACGGCAGGGATCGTCCACGATTCTGGATCGTTGGCTGAGATCAACCCGCCCTCTACGTTCAAAATAGGCCCTGATTCAGGCGGAATTCGTCCACCTTGGCTTAGGAATTGCGCGGATGTGTAAAACCACAGGCTCGTTCGGTCGGGCTGGGTCGAAACGCCCCCCACGTGGGTCGCGTCAACGACACAGCCAACAGCCGCGGAGGCCGAAATTAGGGGTTTCCCTTAGTTCGCGCGCCGCCGGGCACGATCGCGAAGCGACATGCCCATGACCAGCAACGGAGAGAGTCCATTTGCCGCCTCGCAATCACCTAGCCACTCCCATGGCAAGCGGCTAAAATCCCGCGCGGCAGATCAAGCTAAGGTCGATACATCTCAAAGCTTTGCCGTGCCGATCGAGCGAATTTCGCTCCGGTGGCAAGGTCCGATCATGTCCTGAAACCGATTATTGGCGGGCAACAATTCAGGGGGGCAATTCCGACGCACCCAAGTTGAGTCCGGGGAAAGGCAAGAAGCCATGCGGAACCCAGCGCAAACGTCGCCGGCCAATCAATCGCAATGTGCGCCCGCCGATCAAGCGCTGCGGGAAAGCGAGGCCCGCACCCGCGCCATTCTGGACGCAGCCGTCGACGCCATCATCACGATCGACGAACGTGGCGCTATCGAATCGATGAACCCGGCCACGGAACGGATGTTTGGCTACAGCGCCGCGGAACTGGTCGGGAAAAACGTGAAAATGCTGATGCCGCCGCCTTTTCACGACGAGCACGATGGCTATCTGCTCAATTACCTGGCCACCGGCGAGAAAAAGATCATCGGCTTCGGGCGCGAAGTCGTGGGCCTGCGCAAAGACGGCACCACGTTTCCGATGCATCTGGCAGTCAGCGAACTGTGGTTGGGGAACCGGCGGATGTTTACCGGCATTGCCCGGGATATCACTCAGGCGTTCGGCGTGCTGGTTGACGGCGTCACCGACTATGCCATTTACATTCTCGACCCGCAGGGCCGCGTCGCCAGTTGGAACGCCGGGGCCCAGCGGATCAAGGGTTATCGGGCCGCCGAGATCATTGGCCAACACTTTTCGGTGTTCTACAGCCGAGAGGCCGTCGCGCAGGGCTGGCCGCAGCACGAGTTGGAAATGGCCGCCCGCCAAGGGCGGTTCGAGGATGAAGGTTGGCGCATTCGCAAAGACGGATCCCAGTTTTGGGCCAGCGTTGTGATCACCGCCCTGCGGGGCGGAACCGGCACGCTGTTGGGTTTCTCCAAAATCACCCGCGACCTCACCGAACGCAAGCAAGCCGAAGAAGCCGTCCGGTCGGCCAATGTCGAACTCGAGAATCAGGTGCAACGGCGCACGGCGGAGCTCCAGCAGCGAAACGCCGAGTTGCTCCGCAGCAATCAGGAACTCGACGACTTCGCCTATATCGCTTCTCACGATTTGAAAGAACCGCTTCGTGGCATTCACAACTACGCGACCTTCCTGATCGAGGATTACGGCAGCCAGCTCGATGACGCGGGGCGCACGAAACTGGAGACGCTCCAGCGGCTGACCACGCGCATGAACACGTTGCTCGACTCCTTGCTCGATACCTCGCGCGTCGGCCGAATGCAGTTCGCCATCAAGGATACGGACCTCAACGAGCTGCTGGCCGAGGTGCTTGATTCCTTGCGATTCGGCCTGCAAGAGCAGGAAATCGACGTGCGGATTCCTGAGCCGTTGCCGATCCTCCGCTGCGATCGCGTCCGCATCGGCGAAGTCTTGCGCAACCTGATCACCAACGCCATGAAGTACAACGACAAACCACAGAAATGGATCGAAATCGGCGTCTCGTCCGTCGCTCCGCCGACGGCGGCCGCGCCGAGGGGCAGAAGGTCAATTCCGTGCCGCTGGCCGTGACCTTGTACGTGCGCGACAACGGCATCGGCATTCGCCGGAACCACCACAGCTCGATCTTTCGCATTTTCAAGCGATTGCATGGGCGCGATCAGTTCGGCGGTGGCACCGGCGTCGGCCTGACGATCGTCAAGAAGATCGTTGAGCGGCACGGCGGACAGATCTGGATCGAATCCAAGTACGGTGAAGGCACGACCTTTTATTTCACGCTCGTGGGCAAGGATCTATTAACATGACCGGTACTGATTGTCCCGTCCTCCTCGTCGAGGATAGTCCGGAAGACACCGAGGCCACGCTGCGGGCCCTGAAAAAGGCCGGTCTGAACTCTCCGGTCTATCATTGCGACAATGGCGATGACAGCTTGGACTTTCTCTACAATCGCGGCAAATACGCCAATCGAAAACTGGCGCCACGCCCTCGCTTCATCCTGCTCGATCTCAATCTGCCGGGGATGGACGGCCGAGAGGTCTTGTCCGCCATCAAGAGCGACGAGCATTTGGAGACCATTCCCGTCGTCGTGCTGACCACTTCCACCGATTCACGCGACATCGAGAATTGCTACCACATGGGCGCTAACAGCTACATCAAGAAGGCCGTATCCTTCGACGACTTCTATCAGACCATCCAGCGCCTGAACGACTATTGGTTCAACGCCGTGGTGCTTCCCCAAGGAGAGTAACTGGGCACTCGAACCGTTTTCCAGTCCGGTTCACTTCCGCCATGGCCCACCCTGCACGCGTCGGCACTTACCGTGGTTCTGTGCTCAATCGCGATAAACGTCACCGGGACTCTTGATCCTGTGATGGGGTGACGTGGAAAATACGGTCACCTCCTGCGCCGGCCGCGCGAGCTACTTTTCGGTGAGATGAAGATATGCTGGAGTGCGGGCGAGTATTTCGCGCCGGCGCCGTACCGGCCGATCGATGGAGGAGACCCTGCTGGTGGACCAACGCCCCGTGGTATATATCGTCGACGACGATCAGGCCGTGCGCGACCTGGCGAGTCGCACGGTTACCTACATGGACCTGGACGTCGAGTGCTTTGCTTCGGCTCGGCAGTTTCTGGTGTCTTATGACCCGTCGCGCATCAGTTGCCTGCTGACCGATTTGAAGATGCCCGATCTGACGGGCCAGCAACTCTTGGAGATTCTGGCCGAGCGCCGCGCCACGATTCCCGCGGTCATCATCAGCGGACATGGCGACATTCCCGCTGCGGTTCGCGCGATGGAGGTCGGCGCAATCGGGTTCCTGGAAAAGCCCTGCTGTTTGGAGTCGCTGCGCGAAAGTATCGCGAGAGCGATCGAGTTGGCCCGCCAACGCCGCCAGGCGATCGCGCAGGATCTCGCCAAACAGGATCGGCTGGCCAGCTTGACCAGCGATGAGCGTGTTGCCCTGCAAATGATCGCCAGCGGCAAGCCGGACAAGGCCATCGCGGCCGGGCTGGAAATCAGCATCCGCACGGTCCAATACCGCCGCGCCGCCCTGATGAAAAAGCTGAATGTCAAATCGCGTGCCGCGTTGATCCGGATCGCACCGTTCGAGGCGTCTGTGCAGCCGGTGCTGGTGTGACGGCCAAGCGAGCCCTCTCTCCAGCCTAAAGAAATCCCGGTTTCCCCCGGGCTGCTTGCAGAACTCGCCGTGAGACGTCCGAAAGAAACTCCAGGGCTCAATCGAGGCCGAGGATGGCCTGGGCATGGCCGGCTTGCCTGGTGGCCGCGGCCATTGAGCGATTGAGCCCTGTTCGAGAAGGAACGTCCGATGGCAAACGGCAGCGCGCGGCTGGCAGCCGTTATGGGTCTGGCCGTGCTCATCGCAATGGCAACACTGGCCCACGCGCAGGGGCCTCTCCAGCTTGACGCTGAGCGAGTCTTCCAGCTCAAGCCTAAGAAGCCGGACGGGGCCCCGCCGGTGCTCACGGCAATCGCGCTCAGTCACGATCGCGCCCGGCTGGCCACCGGCGGCGACGATCACCTGGTGCGACTCTGGAGAGTGGCGGACGGAGCCCTACTTCAAGAGCTGCGGAGCCACGGCGACTGGGTCAGGGCTTTACGGTTCAGCCCGGGCGGCGATGTACTCGCCTCGGGCGGCGACGACCATACCATCTTGCTGTGGGATATGAAAGAAGCCGCGCCGCCGCGCGTGCTGGCACGCTGGCAGCACCCGGTCTATTGCGTAGCCTGGAGTCCCGACGGCGGTTTGCTGGCCGCCGGTGGCTTCGACGATCAACTCCGGATTTACGATCCCAAGTCGGGCGCGCTGGTCAAATCGCTGGCATGCCCGTCGAGCGACGTACGCTGCGTGGCTATATCGCCGACTGGTGACCTGCTGGTGGCCGGAGGCCGCAACGGCCAACTCCGCATTTGGAACCTGCGAGACTTCAAGCTCCTGCTCGACCTGCAGGCCCATAGCCGACGGGTGCATGCCGTCGGCTTTTCGCCGGCCGGCGACCGGTTCACCTCTTGCGGCGACGACCGCGTTTTGCAGGTCATGGACGTCAAGAGCTACCAGGTGGTCGCAACCTTGCCAAGCCTGATAGGCAAGATCCAGGCACTCGTATTCTGCGGCGCCGGCAAACTCGCCAGCGGCGGCAGCGACAACACGATTCGCATCTGGGATCTCGCCACGCAGACCGAGACCGTGCGCCTGGTCGGCCATACGGGCTCGATCTCAATGCTCGACTTCCACGAGCCCAGCGGTACGTTGGTCTCGGCCAGCTTCGACACCACCGCTCGACTATGGAAGCCGCTCGAGGGAACCAGAATCAAGGTCTCCCAGCAGTCGGTTGAAGGCCGGCCGGCAGCGATCCATCCAGATTGACGCCCGCATCCTTGCCTGACCTTGCGGAACATGGGTCGCCGAAGAACCATCGATCCAGCGACGCGAACGTTTGACAGGCGGAATGGATCACGATGTCAGCATCTCCGTGTCGTTGACAATGGCGCGTCAGAGCTTCCAGGTACGTCGACCACATCCAACCGACGTTGTCGCCGTAGCTGTTGAAAAAGGAACTGCCGTATCGCGAGTCCAGAGACAAGACTTGTTTAAGGTGCCTGGCAACGACCTTGCCTCCCAGGGTCGACCCCTCCAAGACATAGAGACATCCCAACGCTTCGGGAACGGTTTCCAGACGAGGAAGGCTTTCGCAGAGTGGCAGCCCGGCAAGTTCCTCGGAGCCGACGGCCAGCGCCGTCAGGTCGTTGATCAGCAGGGGGAGCTTCAGACGGGCAGCGAGCTCGAATTTTGGATCGTCCCAGCCACCGATCGGCAGCAGGCGCCCTCGATCGGTCTGTAGAATCCGTAAAACCGCTTCTGAATCGCCACATACTGATCGAGTGACAGCTCATCGCTGACCAGAATCCGCAGCTTGCTCTCCAAGGCCAGGTGCGCATCACGCGTGCTTTGTTTCAGAGTCGCATGAATCATGCTTCCGACCTCCGAGACGCGGCCTCGATCGCCACAGGGTTATTCGATTCGCCCCGAGCTAGCCGCTCGCCACGCGACCATTCCCGATGCCCGGACGATCGTCAAATCGTGCCAATTGCTTGGTGTAGCAGTCCGGGCAAATGCCGTGCGTGAAACGGATATCCGTGTGCTGGGATATATAGGCCTCGACTTGCTGCCAGTAGCTCTCGTCAGACCGCACCTTTCTGCACCAGGCACAGATCGGCAACAGCCGGCCCAACTGTTCGGCGCTGCGTGCCAGCCGATCTTGCAGAACTGCCCGCAACTGCCGAACGGCCTCGATTTCGCACTTGAGCCAGGGGAGCGAACGATACCGAACCGATTCCTTCCACAGGGCGAACGACCGCCGCGGGTGGAGGCGGCCGTCGACGCCCACCGGCTCGGTCGATTTGCTGGGATCACCTGCCCAGGAGACCGTCTGGATCACTTCCGGGCGGAACCAGAAAATGTACAAGTCCGGAGAGCGGGTTAGGACCAAGGCCAGCACGCCGCTGGCAACATTGGCATAAGGTTCTGCAGCCGGAAACGCCTTGGGCAGACGATCGGTGAAAAAGACATGATCGGAGTTCGTGTTGGCCACCCACTGCTGGAGCAGCGCAGCGATTTGGGAGGAGGCGTCTGGCCCACCGAAAACCCCTCGCCGTCTCGCCACAGAACGGCGCCCTGCGGCGTTGGCCAATGCCAGGAAATCGACGTGATTCTCGATCAGAGCTGGGGTGATGGCGTTGTGTTTCTGCACCCGCTCCGCCAGGCGGGCGAGCACTGCGCGGGATAGATCTGACTGCTGCTGGCCGGCCGACCTGACGCACTCGGTCAACTGCTTTGAAACCGTCTGGCCGAAAAGTTCGCAGACCTCGCGCAGAAGCGGGGAAGGAAATCGCGGCGTGCGATGATGACAGGCGATCAGACCCCACAGGCTGCCGTCGACAATCAGCGAAATCGTCAAACTGGCGCGCACTTCCATGTTCCGCAAGTATTCCACATGGATGGGCGAGACACTCCGCAACTGCGCCCGGCTCAAATCCAGCGGCATGCCGGGTGCGCGGATGTTGCGGCGGGTGCAACGGCGCCTGGCTGAGACTGCGCGTTGGGAATCAGCCGCAATCCGTTCCGCAGAAACATGGCTCTGGCCGGAGCCGGAATATCAGTTGCCGGGTAGTGCAGTCCCAGATAGGGATCCTGGCATTCCAAACAATGCTCGGCAATGACCGAGCCATTCCACTCCTGGTCGAACTGATAGACCATGATACGGTCGTAGCCGGTCAAGCGATGCAATTCTTGCGTGATCGCCTGGCATAACGCCTCGACGCTCTGGCAAAGCCCCAGCCGACGGTTGGCAATGCGAAACTGGCCCAGGAGGGTCTGATCTTCAAGTGCTTCGGCGACCGGTCGGCGTTCCAACTCGACGATCACCAGGTCGCCCGAGCGATGCGCCGAAGCACAGTAGGCCACCGAATCGCCATTCTCCAAAGCGAACTGCAGGGTCCGCAAACTCGAGGTCGTCTCGCCGCATTCGGCCAGGCATTCCCTGAACGGCGCCACCGATTCCGGAATCAGCAACTCGTCGAAGGGTAGTCCGAGAACCGTTTCGGGGGTGCGGCCCAGCCACGGCTCGCAGTTGCCGCTAACCTGCACGATCGTCAGGTCCGCAACCTCAACGGCCAGCAAAACGCCGTGCGGCTGAATGGCGCCGGGAATATGAATCGGTTCCCGGTCGCAGAACGATAGGTCCAGGGGCGGGCGTTGCGGGCCAGGGGCGTGAGTCATGACACCTCAAAGCAACAGGCCTGCAAATTGCCGGAAACGACGAACCGTTCTCCGCCGACGTTCGCCGAGACTTTCGCTTCGACAAAGACGGAAATGAATCACCACCGCCGATAGTATCTCAGCGATTTGACCTGCGGACAATGGCAATGGACTGGCGACGGGCCTCGCGATCCGGCTCTCCAGAACTCTTCATGATCTTTGCCAGGCCTGCTCCTGGCCCAAGAGCGACTGTGCATGCCGCTCTCCAATGGCTTCGAGCGCGCCGAAGTAGCAATTCAATTCGACCGGCTTGGTGACATACTCGTCGGCCCCCAGGGCAACCGCTAGCGCAACGTCGTCTTCGGCTTTCGACGACGTGAACACCACGACTCGAATCTCTCGCAGGGACGGGTCGGCTTTGATTTCGGCCAGGACTTCCGTGCCATTCTTGCGAGGCAGATTGAGATCGAGCAGAACCAGCGAGGGACGCCGGGCGTCGCCGAACGGCGGCTGGCGATGCAGCACGGCCAACGCTTCGAGACCGTTGCGAGCGAGCGTCACTCGGTGAGCGATGCGACTGCGCTTCAGTGCGACGTTGGCCAGCTCGACGTCGCCCGGGTTGTCTTCCACCAGTAGGGTTTCGATCGGTTCGCTGGTTATCGAGGCGTTCATACCAGGTTCGCCTCCAAGATTGGCGGCGTTGGAACCTCGCAACGCAGCAGGGCGAGATACATGGTCGTGCCCAGGCCTGGCTGCGACGTGGCCCAAATTCGCCCGCCGTGACGCTCGACGATCCTTTTGCAGGTAGCCAGACCGATGCCCGTGCCGGGATATTCATCCCGGGTATGCAGACGTTGAAACAAGCCGAAGATCCGCTCGTGGTATTGCGGCTCGATGCCAATGCCATTGTCGGCAATCGTCAGCTCCCAGCCAGCGTCGCTGGCAGCGCAGGCCACGCGGATGATCAGCAGGCGTTTGCCGTGGAACTTGATCGCGTTGCCGATCAGGTTCTGGAACAGGAGCGTCAAGGAGGTGCGATGTCCCGGCACGGTCGGCAGCGGCCCGACTTCAATCCGCGCGCCGCTTTCCTGGATTGCCGCCTCGAGGTTGAGCAGGGCGTCATCCAGGGCCGCGCGTAGCTCGATCGGCTCCAGCGGTTCGTTCGTAATTCCCACGCTGGAGAACGCCAGCAGGTCGTCGATCAGGCGTTGCATCCGCCGAGCGCCGTCGCTGGCGAAATGCAGATACTTCCGCCCCTCATCGTCGAGCTGTTCGCGGTATTCCAGATCGAGAAGTTGACAGTAACTGATGACCATCCGCAGCGGCTCTTTCAGATCGTGCGAGGCCGCATACGCAAACTGCTTCAGCTCTTGATTGACGTATTCCAAATCGTCATTGGCACGCCGCAGGTCGGTTGCCTGTTGCGCCAGCGAGTCCAGGGCCCGCTTGTAGTCGGAGATATCCCGGGCGATGCCGGTGAACATTCGCCGACCCCCCAGTTTCAGCTCGCTGACCGCCAGTCGCATGGGAAAGGTTGTTCCGTCCTGGTGCTGGCCGACGACTTCGCGCTCGACCCCGAAAACTTTTCGCTCGCCGGTGGCCAGGAAACGGTGCATGTACCCGTCATGCTCGTCTCGATAGGGGGCCGGCATCAAGACGTTGACATTTCTGCCGATCAGTTCGGCGGCCCGATAGCCGAACAGCCGTTCGGTCGCCGGGTTGAGCGACTCGATCAGTCCGTGTTCATCGATCGTAATGATGGCATCGACTGCGGTTTCCAGAATGGCTCGCGTCCGCGACTCGCTATCCTGCAGACTCTGGTTGATGTGCCAGAATTCGCTGATCTCGCGTGCGATCTGGGCAATGCCGACGATTCGGCCTGCACCGTCCTTGGCCGACGGGGTGAATTCGGGTGCGCCTGCCTGAAATTCGAGCTGACGTTGGATCGTGGCTTGCAGGCGTTGGCATTGGATGGCATAGCGAATGGAGCGGATCAACCCGTCGGCCGTGAGGTGGCCCTTCACCAGGTGGTCCTGGGCTCCCTGTTCCAGTGCTTGTAGGGCCATGTGCTCGTCACGCAAGCCGGTCAGAACCACAATGGGGATCTCACGATTCCTTTCGCGAAACAATTCCAGCGATTCCAGTCCGCTGCAAGCCGGAAGGCCAAGATCGAGCACCACCACGTCAAACTGGCCGCCGGACAATCGCTCGAAGGCGTCGGTCAAATCGGCGGCCCAGCACAGGTCGAACTTCGCCTGCTTTGCCTGCGACAGCGCTCGCCGAGCAAATTCAGCGTCGGCTGGGTCGTCTTCGACCAGCAACACTCGGATCGGTGCCGTGTCCACTTCTACCCTCCTCGGTCTGGCTCTCAAGATCCATCGAACCGACATGCGGACGACCCGACCGAACCTCAGCGGGGTCGTCACCGGTCCGAGAAGCAGTGCGAGCCGGCAATCGGCCCACAGGTCAAGATGGGCAGCATCCCTCATCGAAGCCGGCGAGTCTGTTCCGCGGAGTGCCACCAGGCAACCCCGCTTGCGAACAGCTTCGTGTCGCTTCACGAACGCGACCCATGAACTTGACTCACTCGATTATAGAACTTTGTCGACCGTTCAGCGGCACGTTGATGCCCGTTGCAGGACATTCCTTATTGCGAGGATGCGCAATTACGAAGTGCGCCTCGTGGAGAACCACATCGCCGGTCGGGGGCCATGACGATCGTGCGAGAGCCGTCAACTGCTGACCGAGGAGGCCTCGGGCCGTGGCGTTCAGCTCATCAGCGAGAGCATTCTGCTGTTGATTCGGGCCGTTGGATCCGGGCCGTCATCCAGCACGCACGAGAGGCTGTAGACGGAGTGAACCGTCATGACCTTCACCAACTGGGCCACCGAGGCCACGCCCATCTTCTTGGTGATATTGCTGCGATGCACTTCGACAGTCTTGGTGCTGATGCCCAAAGTCTTGGCGATTTGCTTCGTCAACCGGCCTTCCACGACCAACTCCAGGATCTCTCGCTGGCGGGAAGTCAACTCGCTCACGCGCTGCGTCACGTCGGCGGCGTTGCGCCGCAAATGATAGACCAGCACTTCGCGCTCCAACGCTTCGTGAATGCAGGCGATCAGTCGGTGGTGATCCAGCGGTTTTTCCAGCACATCGAACGCGCCCTGCCGCATGGCTTCTACGGTCGTGGAGATGGTTCCGTGCCCGGAGATGAGGATGAACGGGTGGATGTTGCCTCGCCGGCGAAGTTCCTTCCATAATTCCAGCCCGGACATTTCCGGCAGTTGCAGGTCTAGCACCAGGCAACTCGGCCGCTGGGGATCGTAGGCAGCGAGAAACGCAGAAGGACAAGCGAACGTCTCGAAGTCCATCCCCGCCTTAACAAAGACGATCGACAGGAAATTCCGCACCCCTTCGTTGTCGTCGATCAAATACACAACAGGCTTTTCAATCATCTCCGGCACCTTCCCTGGACAGGGCTCTGTTCGTGTGCGGCAAACGTTCAGACATTTTGTCGCATTAAAGGATCTGCCCCGAGGGGTTTTTCAAAAAGCCGAGATTTTTATTGGACTGTTCGCCCCTACGTACAATGTGCTTATCGTCTGGCAGCATAGGGGGGAGTGTAAGGAAACTTCCCATGGGTTACGATTCCTATTTTGGTCATAAACGCACACCCCGTATGGTTCTTCGTTGCAATGCCAGCCCTCATGAAATGCAGCCTTCGAAGATCGAGCTGGTCGAAAATGGCTCACGGCAAAATGCTGTGGCCGATCCGACGATCGTTCAGGCCCGGCGGTCGAGGGTTTCCCGCACCTTGTCAGCGAACTCATTGGGCAAGCAGGGCTTGCGCAGGAAGTTCTCCTCAGCGACTGAAACTCCGTGGCGGACGATGGCCTCGTCGGCGTACCCCGACACGTAGAGCACTCTGAGCGTGGGCTTGAGCTTGCGCAATTGACTTGCCAATTTGACGCCGCTCATCTGCGGCATGACGACATCGGCGACCAGCAGATCGATTGGCCCTTGATGTTGCTGGCAAAGCGTCAGGGCATCACGGCCGTCGGTGGCGGAGAGCACGTTGTAGCCGCAGCCCCCGAGTGTTCGACAGAGCAGGTTGCGAACTACCTCGTCGTCTTCGGCAATCAACACGGTTTCGCTGCCGTGGTACTGCGCCGATTCGGAGGTCATTTTTTCCCGCCGCTCGGCGCGGCCGCAATGCTGGGGAAATAGATCCGGAACGTGGTTCCTTTTCCCGGTTCGCTACTGGCGGTAATATGCCCCCCGCTTTGTTCGACGATGCCGTAGACCGACGCCAGCCCCAGGCCGGTTCCTTCGCCCAGGGGCTTGGTGGTGAAGAAGGGCTCGAAGATGTGCTGCATTACCTCGGGCGTCATGCCGCAGCCGGTATCACGGACAATCAGCAGGGCGTGTGGTCCCGCCTGGACACCGGCATGCGATTGGGCATATGGCTCGTCCAATTCGGTGTTCTGGGCTGCGATCGTTAGCCGGCCCCCGTGGGGCATGGCATCTCGTGAGTTGACGGCCAGATTGAGCAGAACCTGTTCCAGTTGCGCTGGGTCCGCCTGGATGCAGTCCAGCGGGGAATGCGCGAAAATGTTCAATTCAATATCCTCACCGATAATCCGGCGGAGCATCTTCTCGACGCCGGCCACGATTTCGCGCAAATCCGAAATCTGCGGCGCCAACACTTGTTTTCGGCCAAAGGCCAGCAACTGGCGAGTCAGCGCAACCGATCGTTCGCCGGCTTTGCCGATTTCCTGCAACAACTCCCGGGCCGGATCATCGAGTTGCACCGAATCGAGCAACACTTTGCTGCAACCACAGATCACGGTCAAGTGATTGTTGAAGTCGTGGGCGATGCCTCCGGCCAATTTCCCGAAGGCTTCCATCTTCTGTGACTGCCGCATCTGCTCTTCGATACGCTTGCGCTCGGTAATGTCTCGAAAGACGACCACGCCGCCGCAGTTCTCGCCCGCTTCGTTGCGCAGCGGCCGGGCGGTTGTACTGTGCCAGACTCCCAGCGGAGCCCGGGGAGTCCGCACGAAGAGTTCCGTATCCGCCACCGTTTCGCCGCGGAGCGCCCTGCTCAAGGGCAAGTCCTGCGCAGGATAGAGGGTGACCTGATCGGGCAAATAGAGACCATTCAACGTCGCCCACTCCTCGGGCCCGCTATCCAGCATGTCGGCACCGTGCAGTTCCTCAGCCGCCCGATTGAAGAGCACGATCTTGCCGTGCTCGTCGGCCACGATGATTCCTTCGCTGATGCTCGATAGGATGGAGTCGGTGATTCGCCGTTGGCGCCTTTCAACGTCCTCGATCTTTTTCAGTTCCGTAAGATCCAGAGCGACCGCCGCGGCCAAATCCCTGATGCCTTCACCCAAGGTGGCAACGGCCAGCAAAATCGGCACACGGCTGCCGTCTTTGCGAATGAATTCCTTTTCGTAGGGCACGCAATGCCCTTTCTCGCGTATCTCCTGACGGGCTTTCTCATCGCGGTCAAGGTACTTGGGGGGCGTGATATCCGTCCAGCGCAGATGGCCCGCTTCCATCTCTTCGCGCAGTAGCCGACCAACTCCAACATGGCGTCGTTGGCCGCGGTTATGCCTCCTTCGGCATTTCCGCAGGACATGGCCACCACCTCCGACTCGAACAGGCAACGGAACCGCAATTCGCTGAGTCTCAGTTGTTCATCCAGCTTTTTCCGCTCCGTGATGTCGCGTGCGCTTTTCAAAGCGCCCACCAGCCGGCCACTGTCGTCCCGGACCGGAGAAATGGTCAGAGAAACGAAGACCGGGGTGCCGTCCTTGCGCACGCGCACCGTCTCGTACTGCTGGACCCGCTCGCCGCGCATCAGCCGTTGGATGATGTTCGCGAATTCCGCAGCCCGCTCCGGCGGGGCAATGAGGGAAATGTGCCTGCCGACGGCCTCCTTGGCGGTCCAACCATAGAACTGCTCGGCGGCCGGGTTCCAACTCGTGATTTCACCGTTCAAGTTCTCACCGATCACGGCATCGACGAGGCAATTGATGATGGCCGCTTGTTGAGCCGCCGCGGTCTCGGCTTGCTTGCGCGCCTGCCGGCTCGCCGTTTCGCGGAGCGCCCGTTCGACGACGAGGCCCAGGCGGGCCATGCCCCCGCGGTTCAGAACATCATCCGCCCCGGCTCGCATCAGTTCCATCGCCTGGTCTTCATCGGCCGACGCCGAGACGACGATCAGGGGCAGATCGCGTCCGGTGTGCCGCACCAACTCCAGCGCTGTCAGGGCGCTGAATCCAGGCAGCGTGACGTCGGCCAGCACAATTTCCCACAGCAACTCGTCGAGCGCCGCATGCATGGCCTGGGCCGTCTCGATTTGCTGCCAGGACGGAACAAACCCTGAGCGGCGCAGCTCAAGAAGCATTGATTCCACGTGATCGGCCGAATTGTCGACGATCAACACGTGTAGGGGTTGGGGCAGGCTCGAATCAAGTTCTTTCACTACAAAATATCATCCGATTTCCGCAGCGGTATGATGGCTCGACCGGGAAATTGCCTGGCCGGCCCCGCGACGTTTAGCGTAACGGCTGGTCGCTGCGAATGCTCACTGCGAGAAACACGTATAACTGACGACGATCGGCAGCCACGGTAGGTCTGCGCGCCGGCGTGCGATTGCCTGGCACAAAAAGCGTGTTGGTTGACACCGCCCTAGCGGTGCCGCTGCACGACCACCAGAGGATTCGCAGATCCTGCCTGCGAAGGCGAGCAGTGCGACGAGAAAATGAGACTTGCAGCTTCGCTGCGCACCCCAGTTGCCTGGATGCTTCGTAATGGATTACACTACGCCTGCAGAGTGCCCGGTGTCAAGCGGAGGGGGGTGTTTATTGCATTCGTGGCGCAGTGCCGCCTCATGTGGAGAACCATACAGGGGGTGGGTGCAGCTTGTCGATTAGAGCCAATTTTCGATTCGCATATCTTCACCACGGTCTATTAGTGGACCGTGAGGACGCGCAATTCAAATCTTCGGGCCTGTCCGACGGTGAAACGGTGTGCCACGCATGGACACTAAAGCAATGTGTGCAGGAGTGGTTCCACATGCTTCCAGACGTCGCCTCCCTTCTTTATGTAATACGCCTTGAAGGTATGGCAGCGGCGAATGGTTTCGGGGTCGCAGTGGCCGGTGAGTACGATGACGGGGATCGACGACAGCTCCTCGTGATTGGCCATCATTTCACAAACTCCCAGCCCGTTGCCGCTGGGCATATTGACGTCCATGATCACCAAATCGGGCCGATTTTCTTCGATCTTACCCAAGGCCGACATAGCGTTGCTGGCAGAATCTACTTTCAGCCCCAGCGCATTGCAGCGTCTGGTCAGCGCCGTCACGAGATCCTGGTCGTCGTCGGCGATGAGAATGTTGCGTTGGCCCATTTCAAGGTGCTCCTCAGCAGGGGTTGTGGGTGGGTGGACTGGGTGAGCTTTCTTCCGGACACGTCACGGGTGGATCGGTTTCGCGGAGCGCCGCGGCCACGGCGGCCAATAGATCGCCGGCCTGGTACGGTTTGCGCTGAAAGAATCGCGCCCCGCAATCCAAGGCCGCTTGCTGATCACACATGCTGGCGGAAAGCATGATGACGGGGATCCTCTTGGTATCTTCGCGGCGCCGCAATTCCGCCAGGGCATGAAGTCCGTCCATGTGCGGCATGCGGACGTCGAGCAGGATTACGCCGGGACGATTTTTCCTGGCGCTGGCGATGCCCTCCGCCCCGTCGCAAGCCAGCAGCGTTTCGTAGCCGGCCCCGCGCAGCCGTAGCGCGGTGCCAAAGGCGATGTCGCGGTCATCATCGACCACCAGGACTTTGCGGCGGTTATCCACAGCACACCTCCGCAACGGGACAGCAATCTTGGACCCAGGCCAGGATCTCCGGGCGCTCGTCAACCACTTGCCAGGAGCCTTCGACGGTGTATCGGATCTCCGGAAGCGGTCCATAGGGCCGATTGCGGTTGGCCGTCAAACGGGCCTTGGCGACCCGCTCGAGAAATTTGTCGAGTTCGACTTGCGGCGTCAGCAACAAGAATAGCCAACGGCGCGGACTGGCGCGGAACAGCAAGTCATTTCGACGCAGCAGGTAACTGAGGAAGGCATCGATTTCATTGGACAGGTTCTCGTCGACCGATTCAGCGAGGTCTGCCTGAACAAGCGATACCATGGCCGGCCGCTGGCGCCGCGCGGCAAGCTGCGACAAGTAACGGCCGGTAACTTCGACCGGCTCTGCCCAAGGGACGGTAAAAGAGAAGGTGCTTCCTTGCCCCAGCGCGCTTTCCACGCTGATCCTGCCCAGGTTCAACTCCACCAGCTCCTTGGCGATGCTCAACCCCAGTCCGAATCCCTTGGTACTTTGCGCGACGTCGGCGCCCAGTTGCTTGAACCGTTCGAAGATCGTCTCGCGCTGATCTTCCGCGATGCCGGGACCATTGTCCGTGACGCCGATCACAATTTCATTGGCCGCCGGATTTTCCCGGGCCCAGAGTTGCACGAGCCCCGGCTGGTTGCTGAACTTGATTGCGTTCACCACCAGGTTGATCATCACGCGGCCGAGTTTCTCGCCGTCGCAATAGACCAGGGGCAAATGCGCGTCGACCTTCGTTTCCAGCGTTACGCCGCGCACCTGGGCCTTGCGCTCCAGCGTGGGCAGCGCGTGCCGGACCACGTCGATCACCCGGCACGGTTTGCGCCAAGCGCCCAACAAACCGGCTTTCAGCTTGCTCATGTCGAGCATGTCGTCGACCATCGTGTTCAGGTCGTCGGCCCGATCGATGGTCACGTTCAACATCCGCTGTTGCTCGTTGGTCACGTCGCCGGCCAGCCCGTCGCGGATCAGCCAGGAGTATTCCTTGATGACGGTCAGCGGCGTGCGAAACTCGTGCGACACATTGTCGACAAACTGCTGCGCCGTTTGATAGAGCCGCCTCAGCCGGCGGTTCTTGCGCTCGAGCAACTGCTTGCTCTCGGCCAACTGTCCCAGCAGTGTGAGGTTCTCGCCGACCACGAGCTGCCGTTGCACCGCATAATGAATCGAGCGCCGCAAGACGTCGGTGTTGATGCTGTCCTTGGCCAGGTAGTCCTGGGCGCCAGGTCGAGCGCCTGCAAGGCCAGGCCGTCATTTTCGATCGATGTCAACACAATTAAAGGGAGCTTGGGCAGCCGTTGGCGGATCGTCGTCACCGACTGCAACCCGCTGCTATCCGGCAGCGTCAGATCGGAAAGGATTACGTCGAACGAGTCCAGTTTTGGATGGTGCATGGCATCGGCCAGCCGCGTAACGTGCTCGACATAGAAGGCCTGCGTCGACTTCGACAGCGCCTTTTGCACCAGGTACGCGTCGCCCTGGTTGTCTTCAATCAGCAGGACGTTGGTCATGGGGTTCCTCGCGGGGGAAGATCGCAGCGGATGAATGGCGTGCCTGTCGGGTCTCCGGCAACGGTCTCGGGAGACGGGCGGACAGCGACACTACGGTGCTGTTCGGGATCGGGGAATTTGGGCCGCAGATCCACGAACCGGCCGATTTCTTGCAACAAGTCGTCGAAATGGATGGGCTTTCGCAGAAACTTTGCGGCCCCCAATTGCATCGCGCGGCTGCACAGGGCCGGGTCGCGCAAGCCGCTCAGCACCACGACAGGAATCGAGGCACTGTGCCGGTTGCTCTTCAGGCATTCCAGCACGAACTGCCCATTCCCTTGCGGCATTGCCATGTCCAGGAGAATCAAATCTGGGGCTTCCTGGATCACTTCCCAAAACCCTTGCATGCCAAAAAACGCTTGCTTCACGCGCACGTCGTAGGCGCAACCGCATCTCGATCGTACGCGAGATGTCCGGGTCGTCGTCGACGCTCAGAATCAGTGGAACGCGGCGGTCCGTGGCTGACGAGAGACACGGTGTCATTGTTTGCAAACGCTCCGTAGACATACGGGCTCTCCTTGATTATGGCTGTTCGCAGCATTGCCGGTGAACGATGCGTGTCGAACGGGAGGGTGTTGCTGATAAGGGGCAGGTTTTCGCGCGTTGGGCGGAATGTCGTACGGCCAACCGCGCGGTAGGCGGATATGCCGTTGGGGGCGTGGGCTTGTTGATGCTATCAGGGCCGTCAGGAACGGCTCGGCAGGCAGGAAAATTGATCGTCGGAGAGGTTCGGCGGTTCGTCGTCTGGTGGCGGCTTGTGGCCCCGGAGAGCGACGGTAGTTCGTACAACGGAACCTTACATCGAAAACCATCAACGCGCACTCTTGGCGACCTGTGCTTTTGCAGCCGCGCTATCGCAGGCCGAGAGTTTGAGTCTTCCGCGAAGCGGTTAACATGCAGGCACGGAACGAGTTTGGAACTCGGTCAGTTCCATCGGCGTGCGAAGCCGCTAGGGGATTGCCTTACGCGATGGGCAGCGTTATCGACCGGGGTTGTGCAGCAGGTCAGACACGTGAGACAGTGTGACGCCGCAACGAAATTCGCCGCGGCGGCTAGCTGGCGACGGCCAATTGGCGGCTGCACGAAGCCGGCGTAATGCTCGCGGCTTCGTCTTTTTTCACGTACTTGCTCTGAGTCGTGAGAAAGTCGGCAAAGCAGCGCCGGAAAGCGTCGACCACCACCGGATCGAATTGCGTCCCAGCTCCCTCTTCGATGGTTTGCTTGCGCGAGCCGGCGTCCAAGCCTCCTTGTAGCAACGCTCGCTGGTGAGCGCGTCGTAAACGTCGGCCACGGCCACGATTCGTGCGGCCAGCGGTATTTCGATGCCCGCCAGGCCCCTGGGATAACCCCGCCCGTCCCAGCGTTCATGGTGAGATCGCGCGATGTCCATCGCCATCACGAGAAAGCCGCGGCCGTTCATCTGAACAACGGCTTGCTCCAGGATGTTCGCGCCGATCGTGGTGTGCTCCTTCATCACGTCGAATTCTTCCGGAGTCAGCTTACCGGGCTTCTGGAGCACTTCGTCGGGAATGCCGACCTTGCCAATGTCGTGCAACGGGCACGCCGCGATCGAGGTCGGTGATGAACGAGTCATCGATCTGCTCGGCGTACTCCGAACCTCGTTGCAGTTCCTCGAGCCAGCAAGACGGTGAATTCGCGCATTTGGACCAGATGCTGGCCCGTTTCGTTGTCCCGATTCTCAGCCAGCTTCAGCAGTGTGCCGGCCAGGATTTCCTGCGATCGATCGAGTTCCGCCCGCGCAAGCTGTTCACCGCATGGCGTCAACGATTGCAAGTCGATGGCAATCTGCAGGGTGCTGTGCAATCGCATGTGCAGTTGCACGCGCGACAGCAATTCGTACGGATTCACCGGCTTGACGACAAAATCGTCGGCGCCGGCATCGAAGGCCCCTTGCAAGTCTTCAGCGTTCGAATGTGCGGAGACCACGATGACGCGAGTTGACTGCAACTCGGGCATTAACCTCAGCCGACGACACGTCTCATAGCCGTCCAGCCCGTCCATTTCCAGGTCGAGCAGGACGACGTCCGGCACGTACTGCCGGGCCATTTCCAGGGCGTTCGCGCCGCTGCAGGCCTCGAACGTCGTGTAGTGTGGGCTCAACACCGTGCGAAACAAGACCCGGATTTCGCGTGCATCATCGACAATCAGAACAGTAGCAGACATGACGGATCTCGTTATAAGGTGAACTCGCGAGATGTGCGCATACGGCGACAGAGGTCGATCGTCTCGTACAAACAGAGCATGATCGCGTCTACAGGCTGTCGTTCGTGAACAGCCCGTTCAAGTTTGCCCGCGACCGCAGTCGTCTGTTCAAAACCGTAGCTGCCGCCGGCGCCCTTGATTTGATGGGCGAGTCGCTCGAGCGTGGGCCAATCCTGGCGGGTCGCGGCCATTTCCATGGCCGCAATGCGCTGTGGAATTTCTTCGACGAACATCTCGACGATCGGAGCCAGGTCCAGGTCATCGGACAGGGTGGAATAGATCGAGGAATTCGCTAAGCTCGGGATGCTCGCCATGGATCGCACCTTATGAATTACTGGAGCGCAGATAGAGTGCGCAGGGATATGTGTGACGTAAGCAGCCAACCGACGCCAGACGCCACCGTTGACTGAACGTCAAACAACCTTACGCTCGCAAAAGGGGATTTGCCCTCAAAAGCGTGGCAGAACGTCGGTCCGACGTGGAAATCCACGCGGGTCAGTCGCCGGCGGCAAGATCCGGCGAGCGGTACAGGCCCGCTTCGATGCCGAAGCGAACCAGGTCCGGCAGGGTCGATACGCCGAGTTTGCGCATTAGCCTTCCGCGGCGGCTTTCGACGGCCCGGCGGTTGACCCCGAGTGAGTCGGCGATACGCTGATTGCTGTTGCCCGATAAGAGAAGATCGAGAACCTGGCGTTCAGCATGGCTGAGTTGCGCCAGCTTGGCGTGCAGCAATTCCTGGTGCTCATGCGTTCGGCGCCGATCGCGATCCTGTGCCAACGCTCGCTGCACAGATTCCCACAGTTCGGTTTCGCTGAACGATTGTTTCTGCAGAAAATTGATAGCGCCAGCACGCATGGCACTCAGGGCCGTGGCCAGTTCGGCATGCGCCGTGACGAAAATGAGTGGCGGCGCAATCGGCTCGCGTGCCAGCCGTTTTTGGATCTCCAAGCCGGACAAACCTGCGAGGCGGACTTCCAGAATCAGGCAGCCGGGAAGCTCGGGATTGAACTGGCGAAGGAATTCGTCGCCCGAACCGAAAACCAGGCATTCCAGGCCCATCGACCGGGCGAGCGACGCCAACGACAGCAAAAAGGGCTGGTCGTTATCGATCGCAAAAATGGTTGGTCCCAGCGCCACAGGCATTGTTTTCGAAAAGACCGCTCGCCGGAATTGATCGATTGGCGAGTTAAGGAATCGCTCGAAGAAAAAGCGACTTTACCCAATCCTATCTTAGGTTTGGGGAGTGAGAATTGCGATAGCGTAAGGCCACGTCGGGACGACGATTATCCACGTCTGACCCGCGTGCTGGCTGTGGCTATTCGGCAGGCCGTAAACCGGCATCGGTGGCCAGCCGGACGAGCTCCGGCAGGGAATCGACTTCGAGTTTCTGCATCAGCCGCGCCCGGCGATCTTCCACCGCGCGACGACTTACGCCCAATCGCGACGCGATCGTTTTGTTGGGGCAACCTGTCAGAACCAGATCGAGCACTTGCCGCTCTGCCGGCGTAAGCAGCGCCAGCCGCGCGAAGATTCCCGACTTCCTGGCGTGCTCGCGACGGTTTTCGGAATCGCGCGCCGATGGCTTTCTGAATCGCTTCGCGCAGTTCGGATTCGCTGAGTGTCTTCTGCAAGAATTCGACCGCCCCTTGCCGTAATGCACGGATAGCCGTCGGCACGTCAGCGTGTCCGGTCAGGATAATAATCGGCGGGCAAAGCGGCTCGTTCGATAATCGCTCCTGCATCGCCAGGCCGCTGAGATTCGGCATCCGAACATCCAGAATCAACACGCCGGGCGCTTGCGGATCGAATTGGTTCAAATAATCCAGCCCGGAGGCGAACACCTGCGTCTTCAGGCCCATTGACAGAACCAGCACCGCCAGCGATTCCAAAAACGCCGGGTCGTCGTCGACGATGAAAACAGTCGGTTCGCGGTTCATGACGTGTCTCGACAAAGAGGAACCGGCAACGTGAATCGAAAAGTCGTCCCTTTTCCCACGATCGATTCGACGGACATCTGGCCGTGGTGGTTTTCGACGATGGAACGACTGATGGAAAGCCCCAAGCCGATTCCGGTCGACTTGGTAGTAAAGAACGGGCCGAAAATCCGCGGAATTTGCTCCGGGGGGATGCCTTTCCCTTTGTCCGACACGTCCACGCGCAGGAATTCTCCGTCGGTCGAAGTACGAATCACCAATTGCGCTTCGCCCGGCGGAACGTCTTGCATGGCTTCCACGCCGTTGCGGATCAGATTGAGCAGCACCTGTTCGATCTGAATACGGTCGGCCGACACCAGCGCAAGCGACTCGTCGAGCAAGAGTGTCGGACAAATCACGTCGTTCGCTCGTGGGCTGGCCGACACGCCCGGAACTGAGAGCGCGACGATGTTCTCGATCACGCGATTGATGTTAATGAGCGCGCGGTTGGCGGGCTCGTTCTTTACAAAGCTAGCCAGGCGGTTGACGATTTCCAATGTGCGGTTGATCTGCGCGGCGGCCTTCTCCATCCAGACCATCAACTGATCAACCGTGGCCCCCTTATCTGATCGTGCAAAATTAACGCAGGCGCGTGCATAATTGGCTGCGGCGGCCAACGGCTGATTCATTTCATGCGCCAATTCTGAGACCATTTGGCCCGTGGTACTGAGGCGCGCCACGTGAGCCAGTTCACTCAAATACTTGCGCGCTTGTTCTTCCGCTCGCTTGCGCTCGGTAATATCGACGATCGAGCCGAGCACTTGCAGTCCGCCGTCGGTTTCGATGGGGTGCAGGCCGATTTCTACGGGGAATTCGCTGCCGTCGCTGCGTCGCCCGTACAAATCGCGTCCGGCGCCCATCGGCCGTAGGATCGGGTCACGGAAATAACGACTGCGATTGGCCGGATGCTCTGCTTTGTAGCGATCGGGAACAAGCACTTCGATCGACTGACCGACCAGTTGTTCGGTTGAATACCCGAATAGAGTTTCCGTCTGGGGATTGACGAGCACGATAATGCCTTGCTTGTCGACCAACACCATGGCGTTGAGTGCCAGGTTAACCATGAGCCGAGACTTTTCCTCGGCGTGCTTCGAAGTCGTGACGTCCTGGGTGATTTTGGCATACCCGCGCAATTGACGCTGGTCGTCGTACAGGGCGGTAATGACCACCGAGGCCCAAAAGGGCGAACCATCGCTCCGCAGTCGCAGGCCTTCTTCTGCGTAGCGTCCCTGGTCCGCAGCAATGGCCAGCTCGCGTTGAGGTTTGTGGGCCGCGATGTCCTCCGGCGAATAAAAACAGGAGAAATGCTTGCCGATGATCTCGGCGTCCTGATAGCCTTTGATCCGCCTGGCCCCTTCGTTCCAGGTCGCCACATTGCCCTGCACATCGAGCATGAAAATCGCGTAATCCTGCACGCGCTCAACGAACAGCCGGAACAGATTCTCCGAGGTACGCAACTCGCTGAGCGCCCACTGCATTTCGTCGTGAGCTTGCTGAGGCGCTCGGGCTGCGGCGCTAATCGGAGGAGGGGTCGACGCGGTTGCCGCCGGCGATCGCACGGGGCGCAAAGGCCTGAATTTGTCCGCGCTTTCTTCGGTTGGGCCGACACTCATCGATCGAAAACTCTGGAAAGCCCCCCGATACACCCCCCGGTAAACCGCGCACTAGCCAATCATCGGATGGCGCATTCGCTGCGCTGGATTAAAAGTCTCTAGCCGAAAACCACTTAGCGCTTTGGCGCAACAAATTGCGCCAAATATGGCGCAGTTCCAGCCGCGGCATTGGTCGCGCATCGCCACATACGACGTGCGTATTGTGTGTGGTCTTCCGCAATCGTGCAAGCGAGTCGTTGCCGCCGGTGTGTGCTATTTCGCTGCGCGGGCACCCCCTGTTCGGTGAAATGATTCCCCCGTTTGGAAAACTGATCGTCGCTCCCGCGCGTCGCGCGCGACACACCTCGGCATTTCGCCCGGCGAATGCGCTCTATTACACAGGGGTGACCGCTTGCCGTGGGCAACCTTCAGCGTGGACTACCACATCGCGACTTCGTCTTTACACAGGCGGTGCTTGCTTGGGCTATTTGGGGAATATCTTTCAGCGAGGGAATGAGAAACAAGCAGACCGACCTTGTCGTCGCCACGACAAACGTCCCCGATGTTTCGAAGGCCCTGCCGGCAATGTCGCCTTGGTTCGGCAAGGCGACCTTGCCTGCCTTTTTGCTTACCGAGTTACCGCAACCCTTTGCGCGTCTGTCTAAGGAATTCCCTAATGTCCACATTAACAGCTAAGCCCGCTACGCATGGCCAACGCCAGGCCGACGTGGGAGGGACGATTCAGGTGGTCAGCTTCCGGCTGGCCAATGAAGAGTACGGAATCGAAATCACCAAAGTCCAAGAGATCATCCTGGTTGGCGAAATCACGCGCGTGCCACAAACCTCGAGTTACATCAAGGGTCTGATCAATCTGCGCAGCACCGTAATTCCAATTGTCGATTTACGGTTGCGCTTCGCCATGCCGGCCGAGCCCCCTTCCGACGAAACTCGTATCATGGTGATGAATGTCGCCGGCAAGACCATCGGCATCATTGTCGATGCGGTAAGCGAAGTGCTCCGCATCGCGAAAGATCAAATCGCGCCTCCACCACCCACCGTGGCCGGCCTGGGACGCGAATACCTCACCGGCCTGGCCAAGCTCGACAAGCGCTTGCTGATACTGCTCGATGCCGACCGGATTCTGTCGGAAGCTCAGCCAACGGCCGCCTAGGCACGTGAGCTGCCATCGTTCGCAACGCCCTTTTCCGCCCGACGGCCCAACTCATCAATAACCTGTCCACTTGCAAAGGAACACCGAGCCATGTCAACCGCTTACAAATCCAAGAAACCCTCGACCGCAGCGACGCCGAAGGCTGGCAAGGGAATGCAGGCCGAACTGGATAAAATGCGCGCCGAACTGAGCATCAACCGGGCAATGAGCGACAACAGCCCGATCAATATCCTGCTGGCCAACCGCGACCTGATCATCACTTACGTCAATCCGGCCAGCGTGGCAAAGCTCAAGACGGTGGAAAAGTTCCTCCCTTGCCGAGGCGACGAAGTTCTCGGCAAGTCGATCGACATCTTCCACAAGAACCCCGAGTTGCAGCGGCGCCTGCTGGCGTCGGACCGCAACCTGCCGCACCGCACGATCATTACGATCGGCCCGGACAAAGCGGAATTGCTGGTGTCGGCCGTGTACGACAACGACGGTCATTATATCGGCCCGATGGTCACTTGGGATGTGATCACTGAAAAGCTGGCCATGGAGGAGAAGAATCGCGACTTTGCCAATCAGATTGCGGCAATCAGCGCCGCACAGGCCGTGATCGAATTCAAATTGGATGGAACCATCGTCACGGCGAACGATAACTTCTTGAAAGCCGTTGGTTACAGCCTCGAGGAAATCAAGGGGCGACATCACTCGATCTTTGCCGATCCGAAGTTTGCGGCCAGCCCCGAGTACGCCAACTTCTGGGCCAAGCTGAACCGAGGCGAATCGGACTCCGGTCAATATCAACGTTTCGGCAAGGGTGGCAAGGAGCTATGGCTGCAAGCTCGGTACAGCTCTTTGGTTGGCGAGGACGGCAAGCCGTACAAGGTTGTCAAGTATGCGACCGAAATCACCGAGCAAGTCCGCTTGCAACGTCAACAGCAGGAGCAGGAAGCTCGGGAGAAAGAAGTCCAGGCTGAAATGCGGCGCAAGGTCGACGAGCTGCTGGTCGTCGTGAATGCGGCCGCCAACGGAGATTTGACGCGTGATTCGAACGTTCGCGGAACCGACCCGATTGGCGAACTCGCCAACGGGCTGCGCAAGATGATCGGCGACCTGCGGGACGTGATTACGCAGGTGGTTGAAGGCGCTGCACAGTTCACCGAGGGCGCACGCGTTGTTTCGGAAAGCGCTCAGACGCTGGCCCAAGGCGCAAACACAAAGCGCCTCGGTCGAGGAAATGAGCGCCACGATCGAAGAGCTCACCCGCAGCATCGAGGCCGTGAAGGAAAACGCCGGCAGTGCCAGCACGGTGGCTCAGGAAACCAGCATCCTGGCCGGTGACGGCGGCAGCGCCGTCCGCAAGTCCGTTGATGCCATGGAGCGTATCAAGTCGTCCTCGACGCAGATCAGCGAAATCATCCAGGTGATTTCCGAGATCGCCAGCCAGACAAACCTGTTGGCCTTGAACGCCGCAATCGAGGCGGCCCGGGCCGGTGAACATGGTCTGGGTTTTGCCGTGGTGGCCGACGAAGTCCGCAAGCTGGCGGAGCGTTCGAGTGAAGCTGCCAAGGAAATCTCGGCCCTCATCAAGGAATCGACCCAACGCGTCAGCGAAGGCGCCACGCTCAGTGCTCAGACGGGCGAGGCATTGACGCGGATCATTCAGAGTGCCGAAGCGACTGCCAAGAAGATTACTGAAATCGCGGATGCCGCCGTGGAACAGGCCCAGAGTGCGGTCGAGGTCTCGAAAGCCATCCAGCAGATTTCGCAGGTGACCGAACAATCGGCCGCCGGCAGCGAAGAGATGGCTTCCAGCAGCGAAGAGCTGGGCGCGCAAGCTGCTTCGCTCCGCGAGCTCGTCTCGCGGTTCAGCGTGTCGAAGTAGTAACGCCTACGAACAACCCCTGGTGGCCAGCAAACAACGCACGCGAGAAGAGAGCAACCCATGCAACCGGTCAAAGTCCAAACCGACGTCACGCCGCAACAATTGCAGCGCTACGCCGCACTGGTCTACGACAAGATCGGCATCTCGATTTCGCCCCAGAAGATCACCTTGCTGTCCAACCGCCTCAGGCGCTGTTTGCGAGCCACAGGGGTTGATTCGTACGACGATTATTACGACCGCTTATGCAACTCGTCGGTCAGCGGTCCCGATTGGGAACGCTTTCTGCAAGAGGTGACCACCCACGAAACGTACCTGTTCCGCGATCAAAAGAATTGGGATTGGTTGTGCAATTCTTTCGTGCCCGAACTGGTGCGCGAATCGACTGGCGGCAAACGACGCAAAAGCGTTCGAGTCTGGTCGGCGGCGTGCAGCACGGGAGACGAAGCGTATACCATCGCCGCCTGCCTGGCCGATCGGCTACCATCGCTGGCGGATTGGGAGGTGAGCATTCTGGGTACCGACGTCGGAGCCGACGCCGTGGCGCAGGCCTCCAATCCGCAATTCAGCGAGCGGGCCATGCGATTGGTTCCAGAGACGTACCGTCGACGTTTTTTCGAGAAGTCCGCGGGTGCCAACGTCTGGATGCCAAAGCCGGTCCTGCGCGAAATGACGCGCTTCGAGACCCATAACCTGCTGATGCCGTTGAAACAGTCACCGTTCGATCTGATCGTGCTCAAGAACGTGCTGATCTATTTCGATGCGGCGTCGAAGAAGAAGGTAGTCGAGCAGGTGCGGCGCCTTATGCGTCCGGGTTCGGTGCTCATCAGCGGCGCCGCCGAAGGGGTTACCGAATTACTCAAAGGCCTTGATTCCATCCACGGGTGGTTGCACTGCTCGCCGCGCTCAGCGTCGGCAAAGCATTAAAGGAATGTATCGATGAGCCAGGACGCCAACGAATCACCGGACGATCTGCTCCAAGGCCTGATGGGCGACTTTCTCGATGAGTCGTCTGGTCTGCTCACGCAGTTGAATGAACACCTGCTCCAATTGGATAGTTGGGCCAAGACCGACGTGGCCGAGCGGTCACAGGCCCCGCGTCCCGAGGTGCTCAACGAAATGTTTCGCGCCGCGCACAGCCTCAAGGGGTTGTCCGGCATGTTGCGACTCGACGGCATCAACGGCCTGACGCACAAGGTTGAAAATATTCTGGATGCCGCACGCAATGGCGATCTCCCGGTAACGGGCGACGTCGTAGAGGTTGTCTTCAAGGCAATTGATCGCCTCGAACTGATGATCTCGCTGCTGAATCAGTCCGACAGCACGACGGTCGATTGTGGCACGGAATTGCAAGCGATCGATCGAATACTCATTGAGTCAGGAACGGTGCGAGCCGTGTCATCGCAAAAGGAAGTCGAGTTAGCCTGGAGTTGCGCGGAGCCGGACCGCAACCCGAGCGCTGCTCCAGCGACTGCAGTCCAACCCACAGCGCTTGATTCGCCGGACCCTTTGGCGGGAATTGTCGACGACAAGGATTCTTCGGCGAAATACCTGGCGATTTTTGTCGACGAAGGACAAATGACGCTCGATAGCATTTCGGAATCGCTGCTGTCGCTTGGCGGCGCCGACCGCATCGAGTCGTTGTTGGTCTGCTTCCATCGACTGAAAGGGTCGGCTGCATCGATCGGTCTGCAGCGGATTGCTCGCCTGGCGCATTTAATCGAAGACCTGTTGCAGGAACTCCGGCGAGCTCAACGCGAGCTGACCGTCGACACGTCCGACGTATTGCTCAAGTGCGTCGATTCCATGCGATTCTACGTGGCCGGCATCGCCACGGGGCAACCGTGTGACGACACCTTGAGCGACGCGTGCCTGCTCGTCATTGGCTTGAATAATGAGTCGCCCACGAGACCCGAGACGCTTGCCGCTGAGGTCGCGCCGGAAAGTCTCGATGTCGCCGGCATGGCGTCAGCCGCATCCGACACGGACGCGAGGCAAGTCAGCGGCGGGTCGGCGCCGGCTTTATCGTCCATCGTCGATGTGCGATCGACGGGCGAGCAGCGTTCGATGACGAACGCCGCGCAGCAAGCCAAGCCCGTAGCCAAGCCCAAGCCGGCTGAAACACTCCGCGTCGATATCGAGCGGCTCGATAAGCTGATGAGCCTGGCCGGCCAGCTCGTCATCAACAAGGCCCGCTTCAGGCAGATCGGCGATAGCCTTAAGCGGATGTCCACCTTCAAACTCGTGGCGCATTCGGTGGCCGGTGCCCGGCACTCCGCTTTACGCCTTACGGCGGGCATCGAAGAGCTCTCTGGAATCGCACCATCGCCGGCACACGATTCCCTGTGCGACGTTGCTCGTAACCTGTTTGACGAGCTGGAATCCATTCAACGCGAGCTCGCCCAGCTCAACAAGGTCCGCCTGCTGACGAGTGAGCTGTCCGAAGCGGTGCATCAACTCGACCGCGTGTCCGATGGCATTCAAAGCACCGTCATGGAAACCCGGATGGTTCCCATCGGACCGTTGTTCACGCGCTTCAACCGAGTCGTGCGTGACCTGGCCCGCGACAACAACAAGGATATTGCGCTCGAGATTCTTGGCGAGGGTACCGAGCTCGACAAACGGATGATCGACGAGCTGGGCGATCCACTCATCCACTTGATTCGTAATTCGACCGATCATGGCATCGAATTGCCCGCGGTTCGCCAGGCGGCCGGAAAACCCAGCCAGGGTACGATTCGGCTGAATGCGTACCATCGCGGCAATCGGATCGTCATTGAAATTACCGACGATGGCCGCGGGCTCGACGCCCAGCGGATTCTGGCCAAGGCAATCTCCAAAGGGCTGGTCTGTGAGAGCGAAGCGGAAAAACTCGCGCCCAGCAGATCTACCAGTTCATCTGGCAACCGGGTTTCAGCACGGCGGAACGAGTTACCGAAGTGTCCGGACGCGGAATGGGTATGGACATCGTCTGGTCGAAAATCGAGCAACTCAACGGCACCATAGACTTGACCAGCGAGCCCGGGCGTGGAACCACGTTTGCCATCAAGTTGCCACTGACCATGGCGATTCTGCCGAGCTTGCTGCTGGTTATCGATGGCGATGTATTCGCCGTGCCCGTCGAGTCTGTGATGGAAATCGCGCGGGTCAACGAGTCGGAGCTGGCGACAGTTCACCTGCGCAAGACGGCCCATGTGCGCGGCCGAGTCGTGTCGCTCGTCGAACTGGCCGAAGTGCTCGAATGGGCCGAACCGCCGACAAGCGACGCCACACGAACGCCGGGGGACGGAGCCACGATCGTCATCGTAGGGACTGAAGGGCGCGAAATCGGGCTGGTAGTCGATAGCCTGCTTGGAGAGCAGGACATCGTCATCAAATCGATCGCCGAGAACTTCCAGAACCTCGAAGGCATCGCCGGCGCAAGCATCCTAGGCGACGGCCGCGTGTCGCTGATTCTCGACGTAGGCGTATTGCTGGAAATAGCATGCCGCCCGCCGCGAAACGAAATAAGCTCCGGCGTGGCGCTCGACGCTGGCATCAGCGAGCTTGTCTTGGCGTAACTTGCAGCAACTGCCGCATCATAAGTGAATCACCAATATGCAAACAACTACCACGAACGAACCCGCAGGCGGCAACTGGCACAACGTGTTTGGGCCAGCCACCGAAAGCGCCTCGACCGCCATGAAGGCTTGGACCAACGGCCAGGTTGTACTTTCGCTTAGCGAAGTTCAAGAGGTCCCGCTTGAAGAGGTGAGCGTCGTTCTCGAATTGGGCGACTCCATGTCGACCATGGTCGTCGTCGACGTCGTCGGCGCATTTGGTGCCCAGTTAATACTGCAGTTCGACGAGGAAGGCGCCCGCCAACTGGTCGCCTGTTTACTGAGCCGCGCGGTTGGCCCGATGAATACCTGGGCACAACTGGAAATCTCGGCATTGGCAGAAACCGGCAACATCCTGGCGTCGGCTTATTTGAATCAGATCACGCTATTGACCGGTCACCGAGTGATGCCGTCTCCCCCCTTCGTCATACAGGATTTCGCCGCTGGCGTTCTGGAGAGCGCTGTAATCGCGCAGGCGATTTCCGGCGAAACCATATTATTGTGCCGCACGACGTTTCAATTGCGAGGTGAACCAATCGAGTGGAACGTATTTTTTGTTCCTTCGTCAGAGCTATTGAAGACATTGGGCGAGTCGGCCGCTTACAGCATGACCGAGACAGAATAAGCGATTCACGCGAGCGAAGACTCGACAGCGGCAAGATACTTAGCAGCTTACCTGTTTGCAACCATTCTTTCGAGATAATGCCATGCTCGGTACGGCAGCCAGTCTAGCACCCGAACGGCTCGCCGGTATGGGGCAAATTGTAATAGTTAGCGGACAAGAACTGGCCCGCGCTGTGCTCGGATCGTGTGTGGGGGTCACGATGTATGACTCGTACGAAAAACTCGGAGCGCTGGCGCACATAGTGCTACCATCAGCCGATGGGCGCACGGGTTTGCCCGGCAAGTTTGTGGACACAGCGATTCCTTGGATGGTCGAATCGCTCCAAAAGCGCGGCGCGGTTCGCCGACGCCTCGTTGCCAAGCTCGCCGGCGGTTCAAAAATGTTCGCCACCCAGGGGCCGTTTTTGATCGGCGAACAAAATGCCGCCGCCGCGCAAGGCCAATTGAAGAGAGTTCAGGATTCCGATTCTTGCCGAACACGTTGCCGGGCCGCAAGGGCGACGTGTGACGTTCGATTGCGATTCAGGTCTGCTAACCATTGAGGTCATTGGTCATTCAAGCCTGGAAATCTGAGCCATTCGTCGTTCCCAATCCGACCGGACACAACGCACCTAGCCTGACTCGAGATCACCTAATGAAAAACACGTTATTGATTACCGATGACTCGATGATCATCCGCGAAATGATCAAGGAAGTGGCCTTACAACACGGCTGGGACGTTGTTGGCGAAGCGGCCAACGGACAAGAAGCGATCGACGCCTTCGCCCGCCTACATCCGGACGCCGTCACCATGGACCTGGTCATGCCGATGTTTGACGGCTTGCACGGTCTGCGTGGCATTCGTGAGCTCGACGCCCAGGCCCGGATCCTGGTTGTTAGCGCGATCGATCAAAAGGAAGTCTGGAATGAGGCAGCCCAATTGGGTGCCGCCGGCTTCGTCATCAAGCCATTCGATCGGGAATGCCTCGCAAAATCCTTGCAAGCACTGTTCGACGGCGGCTGTGCGACCTCCGAACCCAAGGCAATCAAGACTCTTGCCGGGAGCCAATCATGAAGGCCGTCAATTCGCTGCCAGGCGACAATCAAATCCTCCTCGAAAGCGGTACCAACGAGCTCGAAGTGCTCGTGTTTCGGGTTGGGGGTCTGACGTTGGGCGTTAACGTGGCGAAAGTTCGCGAGGTGCTGGTGCGGCAAGACCTGGTGGCCCTGCCAGAAGCGCATCAGTCGCTCGTCGGCTGCTTCCGGTTGCGCAAGCATGTCGTACCCTGCGTTTCGCTGCATCGTCACCTTGCGGAGCCGCCGTCGCTCCCCGGGCAAGACGTGAAGGTCATTCTCACCGAATTCAATCAGCAGCAAATCGGCTTCGTCGTCGACACCATCGAACGAATCCACCGTATTACCTGGAAGCAAGTGCTGGCCGTGCCGCAATTGTTCAACGATTCGAGTTCGCCGGTCACCGCTATTGCCCACATCGACGGCCGATTGGTGCTCATGCTCGACTTCGAAATGATTGCAGATCAGGTCTCACAGCGTCAGCACAACGTCGGCCCGGCTTCGAACGTTCATGGAGTCAAACGCGATCTGGTGCGCGTGGTCATGGCGGACGATTCCGTGACGGCCCGGCATGCCCTCGAGGGCGTGTTGCGCACCAGCGGTTACACCAATCTGACCGTATTCGAGAATGGCGCCCAACTGTGGACGTACCTGTGCGAGCAGCTTGAAACGCATGACGATGTACACGACGTCGCGGATCTCGTGATCAGCGATGTGGAAATGCCACAAATCGACGGGCTGCATCTGACTCGTCGGATCAAAGAGCATCCGCAACTCAAAGTGCTGCCAGTGCTCCTTTATTCGTCGATTCTTACGCCCGACAACTTCAAAAAAGGACAGGCCGTCGGCGCCGACGCGCAACTTACCAAGCCCGAACTGCTCCGCGTCGTCGATGTCGCCGATCGGCTGCTGATCGAAGCGGGCCGGCGGAACACTGCTACTGTTGATCAACCGCGAGTCATCGAATCGGAACTGGTGTCAGTGTAGTTGCAACCAATGCGCCTTGTCCAAGGGTGGGCCGAGGCACGTCCGCGACGCTTCCGGCGAATACCGAATTGAATCAAGAAACACATCGAGTTGAATTACGTCCCATGAGCTTAACCACGCTAAAACGCACCTATCAACATGCCAGGGCGCTGCACGCCGCCGGGCGCGTGCGGTTTGCAAGCAGCGACGCAGCGCGTGCGGTCGCACGCCGCCAGCTCGCGGCCCGATTAGGCAAGCTAAAGGGAATCCCGCAGAAGATTGGGCAGATGCTGAGCTTTTCCTGGGACAACGACGATTCCGGCAACGAATTTTCCAAATTGCAGGACAGCGCTGAGCCCTGGCCGGTGGACGAACTGCTGCCGGTGATCGAAGCGGCCTGGGGCCGACCGCTTGAACAGGTTCTTGCCAGGTTCGATGATTCAGGTCGGGCCGCATCGCTGGGACAAGTGCATCGAGCTCAACTCCGCGATGGCCGCGACGTGGCACTGAAAATCCAGTATCCCGGCATTCAACAGGCGATCGATACCGACATACGTCAACTCGGCTGGCTGAGCATGCCGCTGGGTGGACTGAATCGAGGCTTCAATCTCGATGGGTACCGTCAGGAAATCCTCGCTGATTTGCACACTCAGCTCGACTATCGGCTCGAATTGCGCTCGCAAGCGGCCATGGTGCAGCTGGCAAGTGGGCATCCGAGCATTGTCATTCCGGCAGTCCTGCCCGAGTATTCAAGCAGCAACGTATTGACGACCCAATGGGTTACGGGCGAATCCTGGGACGACGCGCGCTCGTCACTCACTTCTTCCCAACGAACGGAACTGGCTGCCTGTTTGGTTCGCTTGTTCTTCGAAGGCGTGCTTTTGCATGGCCTGATGCAGTCGGACTGGCATCCTGGAAACGTGCGTATTCAACGAGCCGGCGCGAAGGCAAGCTGGGTGTTGTACGACTTCGGAGGCATGTGCCGGCTGACTAGTGAACAATGCACGCCTTGGCACGGCTCATCATCGCCACGCGCGATCATGGCGAATCGCCGTATCCGCTGTTCCTCAAGCTCGGCTTTAATCCCGACTTGCTCGCGCCACTGCAGCACAAGCTGCCGGCACTTTGTCAGGCGCTCTTCGAAACCATTCATTGCCGAGTACAGCTATGACGTGGCCGAGTGGAACCTGAGCGAGCGCATCAGCGATATTCTGGGAGCCGACCGCTGGAACTTCCGGCTCGCCGGTCCTGCCAGTCTTATCCCGCTGCTGCGCGCATTTCATGGACTGACCTTTTATCTCACCGGTCTGGGAGTTCCCATGCGGTGGAGCAAGCTGGTCGAGCCGTGCCTGAGCCAACTTCGCGACGACGTTGCGTCGCTCGCGCTCCCTGCGGCCTCGGCCGACGATCGGGGGTTTGCTGGCACGGCCCGTTGGTTGAAGATTCGCGTGCGCCGTGCCGGGCAGACGGTCGTCGAATTGACGCAACCCGCAGCCGCCATCGAACGCTTAGCGGAATTGCTCGACGAAACGCTCACGAGGCGCATCGAGAACGGCGGAAGCTGCCTGGCATCGATCGTCCAGGACATACGTCGTCGCGGATATGCGCCGGGCGTGGTGTTCGCCCTGCAAGATCACGAAAAAGATGTCAGCGTATCGTTAGAGTAACCGGGTAACGCGGTCGCAGCTTTGTCCGAATGCAGAAAGGTGATCCCGTGGCAACCAAGCCTATTCGCGTGTTAGTGGTCGATGATTCGCCGCTCATTCGCGAGCTGATATGCGACGCACTCGCAGAGCATGCGGATATCCAAATCGTCGGCAAGGCGGCCGACGGTGTGGAAGCGCTCGAATTGCTGGAACGCCTGCACCCCGACCTGGTAACACTCGATTTGCAGATGCCGCGCATGGGCGGATTGGAAACTCTGGACCAGATCCTGCAGCGTCGTCCGACTCCGGTGATCGTGGTGAGTTCTCTGTCGCGTCCCGCCGCCGACGTCACCATGCAAGCCCTCGATCGCGGAGCGATGGACTACGTTGCCAAGCCCACCGGCGCAGCCAACCTGCCCCACACGTTCCGCGAGGAGTTGCCGCAAAAGATTCGCAATATGGCCGGCACTGACGTGCGCCGAGTGCTGGAATATCGCAAGGCCCGCGCGGTGCGTGCGGTCGCGGTCAAGAAAGCTGCTGCGCCAAGCAGTACGCTGATGGCGCATTGCGCCTCGGGTTGCGTTGCCCTCGGCGTATCGACCGGCGGTCCGCCGGCGTTGTCGGCCCTATTCAGCGCGCTCGTGCCGCCGCTGCCGCCCATCGTGGTGGTCCAACACATGCCTCAGATGTTCACCGGTCCATTTGCTGAACGCCTGAACTCACTTTCGATGCTGGACGTGAAAGAAGCGCAAACGGGCGACAAGCTACGGCCAAATCTGGCGCTGATTGCTCCGGGCCGCCGCCACCTGAGCCTGATGCGCCGAGGCGGTCACGTCGAGGCCCTCGTCCAGGACGGTGAACCGGTCAGCGGCCATAAGCCGTCCGTCGACGTCATGATGCTCAGCGCCGCGCGGCTCTATGGCAGTCGCTGCCTGGGGGTGATCATGACGGGCATGGGACGGGATGGCGCCGACGGCTGCGGTGCGATTCGCGCCGCCGGCGGCTACGTCATCGGCCAGGACGCCGCGACGTCGGACGTCTATGGAATGAACAAGGTCGCCTTTGTCATGGGGCATGTTGACGTGCAACTCCCCTTGCACGGCCTGGCCGAGGCGATAATGACACGAGCGCAGTGCGTGAACCGTCGTACACGTTCTGACGAGGCAACACGGTTATCTCCCATTTCTGCCATGCAAGGATCACCACAACCATGAAAGTATTGATTGCCGACGATTCAGGCGTAATGCGTAAAATCATCATCCGCGCTCTTGCTCTCGCTGGGGTTGAACGACTTTGTCGAAGCGTCCGACGGAAACGATGCGTTGACGAAGTTCGCACAGGAGCCGTTCGACCTGGTCCTTTCGGACTGGAACATGCCCGGCAAATCCGGCTTGGAAGTGCTGAAGGAAATCCGCGCCGGCGGTTCGAATGTTCCCGTCGTGCTGATTACCACCGAGGGCGAAAAGCGTCGCGTCCTGGAAGCCATCCAGGCCGGCGTCTCCGATTACGTGATCAAGCCGTTCGAAGCCAGCGCCCTCGCCGAAAAGTTAACCAAATTTGTGGAAGCGGGAGCTGCCCGTTAAACAGGCATACGTGCGATTATGAAATACAATCCCATACGCGTTGAATTCATCAACCCATTCATCGAATCGACGCATTCGGTGTTTGCCACCATGCTGAAACTGGAAGTGCGGCGGGGTCCACTTTCTTTGAAGCAGGGGTTGCAGCCCGAGCACGACATCAGCGGCATCATCGGCCTGTCGGGCATGGCCAAGGGGACCGTGCTGCTCAGCATGAGCGCGCTGCTGCGCTCGAAATCACTTCCATACTTTTAGGAACTCGTTGTATGTCGATCGATGCCGACGTGATCGATGCCATCGGCGAGCTTACCAACATGATCGTCGGCGGCGCCAAGTCCAAACTCGAAGAGCTGAAGATGAGCATTGGATTGCCCACCGTGATTGCCGGCCGTAACCACGCGGTCGCCTTTCCCAGCGGGGTGACACCGTTGTGCATTCCCTTCGAGTCGATGCATGGATCGTTCTGTCTGGAAGTCGGCCTGGCCACGAGCACCTGATCGCGCTGCAGCGGCTGCACCGAACGCGCGAGACTCCACCACATTCCCACAAGCAACCTGAATCGAGGATAAATATGACTGACATCCCGCATTTCCCCGCCCGTTTGTTGCTGGTGGACGACGACCCCTCGCAGATTCGACTGTGGGAGCACGTGCTTCGCCGCGATTTGGGAGAGCAGATCCAAATCGAGGCGATGTCGGATCCGCACGCGGCGCTGACGCACACGCTGAATCATGGCGTCGACATTCTCATCACCGATTTGTCGATGCCGGACGTCTGCGGCCTGGACCTGGTTCGCTGCGTCAAAGCCCGCAATAAGTATGCCCAGGTATTGCTGATTACCGGCACGTCGACCACCGACTCGTTGCTCGCGTCGATCGATCTGGGAACCACCGATTACCTGCTGAAACCCCTGGCCATCGAGACGCTGGTCGAACTCGTACGCCAAGCGGACGCCCGATTGCGTCGTTGGCGTCATGCGTGGCTGCAACCTTGCGCTACGGTCATCTGCAATCGACGTTGTCGCGATGTGAAGAGACTTGCGAGAGTTAGCAAGCCCTCCGCCTCGAGCGGGTTCCTCCCACAGACCCCCACAGAAGAGCAAGGAGCGTAGGATGCCAAGCCGTTCGGCCTCAAAATACAAAGTCCTGCATGTCGACGACGACCCATCCGTGACCCTGCTTATCGGAGCGCGGCTGAAGCAGCATGGAATCAATGTCACCGCGATCAATGATCCGGCATTGGCGGCCGATCTGCTATTCCGTGAACACTTCCAGGTGATGTTGCTCGACGTCGACATGCCAGGTATTAACGGGCTCGAGTTGCTCGACGAGATCAAGCGGCTGGACGGGGGGATCAACGTTATCATGCTCACCGGCGTCGTTTCGATGACGACCGTCCTGAAAGCCATGCGACGCGGCGCGTCGGCTTGCTTCTTCAAGCCGATGGACGACGTCGGCCCTTTGGTCGAGGCCATTCATGCCGAATTCGATAAAGTCGATCGGTGGTGGAACGCGCTCAAGCAATTAGGCGAAGTCAAACGACAGGAAGCCTGTCCCCAGGAAGCACATCAATAGTGCGTGCCGGAAACGCGCAAGGGAGCGAAGCGAAATATGGATACGGCTAACAACGACCTGGCGGATCTGCTGGGTGATTTTGCTGAGGAAGCGATCGTCGCTTTGCAGGAGTTGCCGGCGCAATCGGGGCGCATTGCCGACAGCCGACCGACAGCGAACCAATTAACGCGGTCTTTCGCGCCATTCACTCGCTCAAGGGAAACGCCAGCTTTTTTGGCCTGCTGGAAATCAAGACTTTTTGCGCATTCGCTCGAAAACACCCTTGATGATATCCGCAAGCAGCGCGTGCGGCTGACGGTCGACATGGAGCGGGAAATCATCGCTTCCTTCGATCATCTTGATGGTCTCATTCATGACGCAGTGGCCGGGAAGGCCAGCAACGAACTTTCGCCCCGCAGCGTCGAACTGCTTGCCAACATGGCACAACTGGTTGGCGAGTTGGTCGACGACCTCGCGCCGGCGACCGATTATGCCAGGCTGCTGAGTGCTCTCGAATCGATCGATGTCCCAGGCCTGGCCACGCCAGTCGACTGGCTGCGCCAAGTGTGCAGCGATCACCTGGAGGATCTGGCCGCGCAAATTGCCGGTGAGGAAGCCGCGGAACAGCTCGACCAGTTGACCGGCGCCTTGGGATCGCCCGAGAGCCGGACCCCCCAAGCCGTCCTCGGACAACTGCGTGGCAGCCCGAACGCTGATCTGGTCGATCGGATCTCAACCGTGTGCGACCTGTTTGTGGCATTCGACCAGGGGACTTTCGATCAACAGGCCGGCGAACATTTCATCGTCACGGCACGCGACGCCGCGACCTGGGCACGCGAGCAGAATCGGGTTGGCCTGGCAAACGCCCTCGACGTGGCGGCACAAACCTTTCAGTGCTGCCACGATAGCCCCGTGGCGATGGACAGCTCTCTGTTAGCGATCGTGTGGGAGAATCTGTGCCGGAACTGGAACAGTTGCTGGAGCCGCAGGGCGCGGCGGATGCCGAGCATCACGAGCAACAGGTCGGCGAACCGGTATGCGTTTCCGCCGACATAGCGAGTCGCGACACGGCAAAGCCGAACAGCGAGGCCAGCGGCAAGCGCGTGGTACGCGTTAAGGAAGAACGTCTGGACGAGTTTCTGACCCATGTGTCGCGGCTGTTCATTACGGGCGAAATGCTCAAGGATCTGCAATCGCGAATGGCCGATACGGGTCAAATGCGTTCGCTGGTCGACGAGCTGCGGCAGATCATTCGCAGCTTTTCCGAGCAAGCCACGAACCTGCAAAAGGGAATGTTTGCGCTGCGCCGAGTTTCCGTGTCCAGCCTGTTCTCGAAGTTCCCGCGGATTGGGCGCTCGCTGGCGCAAGACTTGTGCAAGAAGATCGAAATTGTCCTGCAGGGCGAAGATACCGAGTTCGACAAGGCGCTCATCGAAGACCTGGATGCACCGCTTACCCATATTGTGCGTAATGCCGTCGATCACGGCATCGACTCCCCTGAGGATCGCCTGGCTCGCGGCGTGTCGGAAACGGGCCGGCTGACGCTGTCGGCCGAACTCACTCGCACGCACGCCAGAATTGTGATTACCGACGACGGGCGCGGCATTGACCCCGCGCCTGAAGCGCAAGGCACTCGAAAAGCAGTTGATGACCCAGGGCAGCTCGACGCCATGAGCGATGAAGAAGCGATCCAACTCATCTTTCATCCTGGCTTCTCGACGGCCGAAAAGCTGTCGGAGGTATCGGGACGCGGCGTGGGGCTTGACGTCGTTCGCACGAGCATGCGGAGACATGGCGGCGAGGTGTACGTCAGTTCGAAGCTCAATGTTGGAACGACGTTTCGCCTCGAGGTGCCGCTGCGGGAAGTGGTCATCGTCATCGACGGGTTGATGATTCGTCACGGCGGACAGGTATTCGTCATCCCATTTGAGCACATCCGCGAAATCACGCAGCTCAAACCCAAGGAGCTACGGCCTTGCCAAGGCTCGCAACTGGTGACAATTCGCGATGTTGTTTATGACGCTCGCGAATTGCATACGCTGCTGGACGGGCCAATCAATCGCGTCGCAGAGCGGCCGGCGCTATCGGCCGTGCTGGTTGGCACCTCTCACGGAGACGTCTGCTTGCTCGTCGATCAGGTGCTAGGCAACCGCAAAGTCGTCGTCAACGGGATCGAGGATATTCTGCCTGGTGCAAAAACGGTTGCGGGAGTCGCTCAATTGGGCGGTGGGCGTTTGGCGCTCGTCATCAGCGTGCCGGAGATCGTTACCTCGCTGACCATGCCGGCTGGCGCAGTCTAAACGGAAAGCGGCACTCCGCCTCGACGAGCAATTAGTTCGACGAGAACCTATCACGACCGCCAAACGGGCGAGGCCAGGACGCGGACACGCCCTTCCTGCACGCCAGCCGCGACGTGGTCTTCCACGCCGTTGCGGCGGACTGCCACGCGGGCCAGGTGGGCCTGATCGAAGTTGACCTAGGTTTCACAATAGATGACGCGGTTTCGGCAGCATCGCAGAATTCTCTGCGGAAGGCGCATTTCGGGCAGCATCGATCCCGAAGGCAACCGCCCGTCGTTTGAAGGCGTCGGCCGGTAAGGGCGATCTGATCATGGAGCACAACGGTGATGTATAGCCAGCCGACGCGGAGCTTCCAGGCTCGCGTCCATTGTTGGGTCAACGACACCGGCGGAAGTGCGCGATCGAATATGCGCTGATCGTGGCATCGATCGCGGCCGTCGTGGTAATCGCGTTGTGCTCGACCGAAATCGTGTTCTCAACGCATTTCGACAATGTTGCGGGCACCTTGGAGCCCCAATCGACGACCCCTCTGCGGCGACGTATCAGTCAATTAGAACTGTCACAAAGCTACAAACCCATCGAGTCGCGCGCTGACGCAAATCGCACGTCGGCCTTCGCACTCTTGTTGCTGACGCTAGGGCTGTTGAGTGCCACCGGGATTGCGCTGTCGCTACGAGCCAAAGGCCACGACGTTTACAAATGGACGTCATTGCTCGGAATGTTCTGTCGACGAACGCCGATGGTACCAGACATGAGCATTCTCAGCGGACACGATCAGTCAACGAGCGGTTCATGCCAGAATAGTCCATTGCGCTTCGTCAACAAACGACAGGATATTCTCCGTGCCCTGTCGATCGATCTAAGGCGTCTGCTGCCAAACGATCTTGAAGTCCGGCATTTGATGACCGCGCATGTGGCCACGGCCCTGCCCTCGACTCCGGCGAGTGAAGTGACCGCGCAAATGAAGCGGCTCGACATTCGCCATATCCTGATCTGTGATCAGAACGGTCAGCTATTGGGCGTGGTCAGCGATCGCGACCTGCACGATGTTGCGGGCAAGACCGCGGGCAAGATCATGACCCACAAACCCATTACGGTCGCTCCGGAAATGCTAGTCAAAACTGCCATCACGATGATGCTTGAACACCATGTCAGCAGCTTGCCAGTGGCCGAAAAGGGAAAACTGCTCGGCATTCTGACGACGACGGACATGGTGATGACCTTGCAGTGTACGATGCAACTTGTCGAACAGATGGTGAAAGAGATGTACGTGACTACGAGCCCGCATGCCGGCGTGGGCATGTGCGACACACCAGAGGACCAAGAGCCGGCGCTGTCGAACGATCAGCTCTGCGCCTCTCCACAGGTCTAGCGACGTCCTCGAACCGCGGCCCCCCTGAACAGTTTCCAGAGATTGCCGAAACGAATCAATCACGAATCTTATGAAATCAATTCTCATGGCCATGTCTCTGCTGGGCATGTCGTCGGCAAGTGTCATGTGGTTGCCGCAAATGTCGTTCGAAGCGACTCCGGCGACGCCTGGCACGGTTCCGATTCGTTGGCCCGGCGAATCGTCGATTCCGCGCCAGGCTGGTATCGCAACCCTGCTCGTATTCGCCCATCCTCGCTGTCCTTGCACGCGGGCAACACTGCACGAACTTGTGGCCGCTCTCGACCAGGCCGACTTGCCGGTTGCTATCCAGGTGCTGTTTGGCCGGCCCAGTGCGTTGTCCGGCCAGCCGTGGCAGGAGACCGACTGCTGGCGGCAGGCCGGCGAAATCGCCGGCGCGACGGTCAATTGGGACGACGACGGCCGTGAGGCCGAGCGCTTCGGGGCCCGCGTTTCGGGGCACGTCATGTTGTTTGATCGGACTGGCAACCTATGCTTCGACGGTGGAATCACCGCCCACCGCGGGCAAGAGGGAATCAACGGCTTTCGCACTGCACTGGTCGACATGCTACGCGGTCGCGTTGGCCGGCGTTCTTCAACTCCGGTGTTTGGCTGTTCTCTGGTTTTGCCGGAATAACAATAGCGGGCTGCCATGGCGACAATTCGTACTAGAACTCAACGCAGCAAATTCCCCGAGCTTGCAGACTCACTGCTCGCCGACCATTGCGACCGTATTTGGCGCCGCACGGACCGGATGTTCGGCTGGCTGCTGTTCGCCGAGTGGCTGGCCTGCATCGGCGTCGCTCTCTTTGTCTCGCCGACTGCCTGGGAGGGCTCGCACAGCCACCTGCACCCGCACGTGTGGCTTGCCGTCGTGACCGGCGGCATGACGATCTTCGGCCCAATTGTGATGGCGTTTGTCTATCCAGGCGCCATGGCAACTCGCCAGATCATTGCCGTCAGCCAAGCGCTCATTGCAGCGCTGCTGATTCACCTGACCGGCGGACGAATTGAATCGCACTTTCATATCTTCGGTTCACTCGCGTTTCTATCCTTCTATCGCGATTGGCGCGTCCTGATTACGTTCTCGACGATCGTCGTGGCCGACCACTTCTTACGGGGGCTGTACTGGCCTGAGTCGATTTACGGTTTTGCCTCGGCGGGCACGTGGCGTTCGGTAGAGCACGCCGGATGGATCGTGTTTGAAGACGTGTTTCTGATCGGTTCGTGTCAACTAAGCCTGGCCGAGATGGGCGAGATTGCCTGTCGTCGCGCGGACGAGGTCGCCACCGCGCAGGGGCTGGAAAGCACAATTCACGAACGAACCCTTGAGCTTCGCGAGCGCGAAATGGAATTGTGTAGCGCGCGACAAGGCCGAAGCAGCCAATGTCGCCAAAAGCGAGTTCCTGGCCAATATGAGCCATGAAATCCGCACGCCCATGACGGCGATCCTGGGATATGCCGAGTTACTGCACGAGCTGGGAGATATTCGCCAAGCGCCACAGCAGCGGCTCGAAGCGATCCGGACCATTCAAGACAACTCCCAGCACCTGCTCTCCGTCATTAACGACATTCTCGACATTTCCAAGATCGAAGCCGGAAAGATGACCGTCGAGTCGCGGCCTTGCGAGGTGAGCGAACTGGTTGCCGATGTCGAATCGCTGATGCGCCTGCGTGCCGTGAGCAAGCACCTTACGTTTACTGTCGAATGCGAAGGATCCATTCCCAAATCGATCCAAACCGATGCCACTCGGTTGAGGCAAATCCTGGTTAACCTGGTTGGCAATGCCATCAAGTTCACCGAACACGGCTCGGTCCGCATCGTGATTCGATTGTGCGATGGTCATACGCCGCGACTGGAAATAGACGTCATCGACAGCGGCATTGGGATTCCGGCAGATCGACAGTCCCAGCTCTTCGAGCCTTTTGTGCAGGCCGATAATTCGATGAGCCGGCGTTTTGGCGGGACCGGCTTGGGGCTGACCATTAGCAGGCAATTGGCCGAGATGCTCGGCGGAGGGCTGGTGATCGCCAATTCGCAGCCCGGACAGGGTACGGCGTTTCGGCTGTCGATTGCCACCGGAGATCTAACCGACGTGCCACGGATCACACCGGCCGTGCATGCCGAGCGAAAGGCGCCGGTATTGGAAGGTTCTTTACCGCAGAACAGCAGGCCAATTGCCGGGCGCGGGTGTTGCTGGCCGAAGACGGTCTGGACAACCAACGCTTGCTCCGCTTCCTGCTCGAACGTGCCGGAGCCGTGGTTGAAATCGTCGACAACGGCAAAAAAGCGTGCGACCTCGTGTTGGCAACGTCCGCAGACGGATCGAAGTACGACGTTGTACTCATGGATATGCAAATGCCGGAGATGGATGGCTACGAAGCAACGGCCCATTTACGCGCCAGTGGGTACGAAGCGCCGATTATCGCGCTGACCGCGCACGTCATGGCCGACGATCGGCAAAAGTGCGTCGCGGCCGGTTGCGATGATTACATTCCGAAGCCGATCAACCGGCAGGTGCTTATGGACACGGTTGCCAAATATATGGCGACTCACTCCGACGGGGCGACGATTCACTCAGGCTCACTCGCCGCACGCTGAGCGCTTGGTGTTCGGCTGAGGCAACCGGGATGCAATCCGAGAGACGGCAGTCTCGCTCGGATGGACGTCCATCGCCGGCGAGGGTCTCGCGAGACGTCTCGGAAATTATGAAGCACCTCCGAGGCGTGACGACGGGCGGTTGATGAGAGAGCATTCTTATTCATCGACACGACGTGGCTTTCCACATCCCGTACACGCAGCGGGAATCGCTCCACGATGCGCCGACGAAAGATGCTAGAGTAGCATGTCGGGAGTGCGTTGAGGCAGCCAAACTCAAGTGCCGTCATGGCCCACGCGCGAACAGAGCCGCGGCTGCATATGCCCGAGAACCATCAAGCAGGTTTGCTACGGAAGATTTGTCGCCATGATCGAGCAAATGGTCTCAGTAATTCAAAATGTCTCGCACACGGCCAAGAAGAGTCTTGCCGAAATTCAGCACGTAAATCTGACGACTCGAATGCTGTCGATCAATGCGCTAATCGAGGCGGCACACGCGGGCGAGAAGGGGCGTGGCTTCGCAGTGGTGGCCGAGGAGGTGGCACGCGTGTCGGGGAGAATCACGGCCATTGCCAACATGCTGAACAAGGAACTGTCGCAGCAACTATCAGAAGCAGATCGCCTGGGCAAGGAGTTCGGAACGACGATGCGCGGGCTGCGGCTGGCAGAATTGTCGTTAAACATGATCGAAATCATCGATCGTAATCTGTATGAACGTTCGTGTGACGTGCGCTGGTGGGCCACGGATTCAGCGGTGGTGAATTGCGCGGAACCGCAGTCTGGAAAGCGCGGCTTTCGCTAGCGAACGCCTGGCCCTGATTCTCGACAGCTACACCGTGTACCTCGACATTTGGATCTTGGACCCCGCCGGGAACGTGCTGGCGAGCGGCCGGCCGGAGAAATATCCAGGCGCGGCGGAGAGTAACTATGCGAATGCGCCGTGGTTTACGCAGGCGCAGGCGACGCAAAACGGAACGGAGTTTGCCGTGGCGGATATCGCGGTAGAACCGGCGCTGGGGCGGTCGGTGGCGACGTATGCGACAGCAATCCGGGACGGGAAACAGGGCAGCGGGTCGCAACTGGGTGTGCTTGCCATCTGGTTCGACTGGCACTCCCAGGCTCAGGCCGTTGTCACGGGCGTGCATCTGTCGGAAGAGGAGAGGAAGTGCTCGCGGTGCCTGCTGCTCGATTCGGCCCATCGGGTGATCGCTGCCTCGGACGGAAATGGAGTGCTCACCGAGACACTGCCATTGCAGGCAAACCAGAACAAACTTGGATCGTACGTCGATGGAAAAGGCTCACTGATTGGGTACGCGCTAACGCCGGGCTATGAGACGTACAAGGGGCTTGGATGGTATGGAGTTGTTCTGCAACAGGCTTAGGCGTCGCGGCCCATAGCGCCGGAGCCGAATGAACTGCAGGGTGCTTCGTAATCGTCAGGATGGCAAGAAACCTGCCACCACGGTCCGGACGGCGTGTCCCTGGCATGCATGGGAGTTAAAGCTACAAAACTGTGAACAACATCGTGGAGAGCATAGGCTATGAATAACACCGTACTCATCGCGTGCGCCAGTGCCGAGTTAACAGCCACATTGACACGCCGCTGTCGCGATATCCATTTGAACGTCGAGTATGCCAACGACGCTATGACGGCCTTGGAAAAAGCCGTGGACTCTTCACTGGACGTAATAATCATCGATGCTGGCATGACCTGCGTGAACGGCCAAGGCGTATGCGACATGATGGCGAATCACGCCAGCTTCCGGACCATCCCCTTGATCGTTCTGACTGAGAACATAAATGACGTGGCCTTGCAAGGCGACCAACTCCGCACGCACTTCGTTCCCAAGAGTCCGGAGTTGTGGTCGCGAGTCGAGCCAGTCCTGCAAGATCTCATTGATCTGAAGCAAGCCTTGGCAAGTCCAGGACATTTCGGAACCAAAGTGGCGCCGGATGTCCACAAGGACCAAAAGCCAATCAATCTGATCGACGCCATCTTTGCCGTTCTCGGCGTAGAAACGGGCGATTGCCTTTTCGGAGATGATCCGAGTGATGGGAAAAAGCTATCCAACCAGCCGTGGATTCTGTCCATCGACGATGACGACGATATTGCCCTGGCTTTACGCCTGCGACTTACGGAATTCGGAGCGCAGGTAATGCGTGCGGCGGACGGAATGTCCGGGTATCGCCGAGCGTTCATGGAAGTGCCTCGGGCAATCATTCTCGATTACGAATTGCCGCAGTACAACGGCGATCATGTGCTTCGCAGGCTCAAGGAGTCGCCCGTCACGCGCAACATCCCTGTCATCGTGCTTACTGGCCATAAGGAAATCGGCATCGAACGGAAAATGTGGGAACTTGGAGCGAGTGAATTCCTGACCAAACCTCTGGATTGGAACCGTCTGCGGTCTGCGCTGCAGGTGTTTCTGGACGTCGATTACCCGACCAAGGCCAACGCCGCACGGCAGCTGGCAGTCGGCACATCCAGTTAAAGGAAGAGTGCGGTCCGAGCGGGTCAAACTCTCGACTTGCACTTAATGCCCTTCGTTTCAAGCACTGAGCAATAGTGCTCCGGCTGCCGTGGTCAACAACAGCGCGGTCAGCCAGCCGAGCACGCGCAGCGAAACCAGGTTCACTTGCTCGCGCATAACCGAGGCATCGCTGGTCAGCAACGCGCAATCTCCGATTGTTTCACTCAACCAGCCAGAACCACTCCTCGCAAAAGCTCTTTGGACCTGGATCCAACGAAGAAGGCCCATCGCCCCAGAGCCAGACGACCGCCGAAGACAGAATTCACTGCAATAGATCGCGGGGAAGGAAGGGCATGACCAGCCAACAGGTGGCCGTGCAGCACGCGCCGACGATCAGCAACACCTGAAAACTGACCGTGTGCCCCCACCACGCAATGCCCTGTTCGTAGAGATAGCCTCCCGCCCAAGTGGCCAACGAGGAAGCAATGTTCGATAACGCCATTACCAGGGCGAATATCGTCCCAACCGCCGCGGTCGGGCAGGCCCGCGCCGCCAATTGCACTTGGATCAGCGTGGCAGTCATATAGGTTAATCCAAAGACGAAAGACACCGCACACGCAGAAGTGATCCCACCCAGCGCCAGGTATACCAGCGAGCTGAGCACTCCCAATCCGATTGACAGGTGCAACAAATTCCGTAGCGACAGCCGGTGCGAATAGAAGCCAAAGCCGATGCAAGCCAGGACCGAGGCCACGGCCACGATCGATTTCGTCATGCCATAGAACTCTTCACTGAACTGCAACTCATTCGTCATGTGCAAATACAACACCGACGTCGAAAATGGATTGAACTCGAACAGCAAGCAGAACAGGCACGCTGTGCGAACGAGCGGCGAGCGAATGCCCACCGACAAACTGCGGCGCATGCTCGGCTGGCCTTCGGTTCGACCCAGTTGCCGAGGCTCGCGTACGCAGACCAGCACCACCAACAAGGTAGTTAAGCCCCCCAAACCGCAGAGCAGAAAGGCTGTGCGGTAGAGAGCATGCTGGCTCAAGTAGCCACCGATCAGACCCGTCATGATTGAGGCCGCGTAAATAGCCGCCCACTGTACGCTTTGCAGCCGTCCGGTCAGCCCGCACGGTTGACCGCGCTCGACCATCAAGGCATCGACGACCACATCGCAAAAAGCCACGCTCACCGCCGACACCAGCAATGATATGAGGAGAAATCCGAACGCACCCTGGGTGGGCAAAAAGCTAGAAAGCGTTAGAAAACCAAGGGTTGCAGTCAGACTTGTGCAGACCAGATAGCTCTTCCGGCGATAGCCGAAGAGCGGCACGAAATCCGTCAATAGGCCATACACCGGCTTGATCGCCCAAGGCAGCGCCAATAGGGCTGCAAATGCCGTCATGGCAGTCGGACGCTCGTGCCACGATTTGAGCAGCATTCGCACCGGTTGGGATACGATCCCCTCGATTGGATCGGCAAGGCCCTGCAGAAAATAGATCGCCCCGAACAACACTCCCAGCGAGCGCAGCTCGACGGTTCCCGCCCGTGGCACGATGATGGCCGGCGGCGTCTCACTGTACCGAAGCCCACCTGCTTGAGGCAGTTCAACGGCTATGGCCGTTTCAAGCGGCAGGAATTCCAAGCTGGCAGCATCCGATTCCAAGGCAGGTTACCTTCGCGTAGAGGGCGTTCAGCCGATGCAAGCTGTCTCGCCCACAGTCCGGCGGCAACTCTCGTTCGTGGCTTTATATGAGTAATTCGTCGAACGGTATCCGACGATTCCAATGGAACTGAGTAACTCGTCCGATGCCGAAAGGATCGCCCCTATACCTCGTTGCTCATGCGGCAAAACTGGGGCTTAAGATTAATAAATTCTCAGAAAATCCATTGATATCAGATTCGAGCACTTGCTCCGTGTAAAGCTCTTGAGTTAAGCCATCGGTGAACGGACGCTCAACGCTGTAGCAATAATGAGCAGCGCGAGCACATTCAAAACGACGATTAGGATTCCCACGCCCCACAAAGTCTGCACGCCGTCATCCAAACGGATCGTCCGACCCTTCCATTTAGACAGTCGCGAACTGATGACGCCGCAGATCCAACTCCAGTGCAGCATCAAGTGCAACAGAATCCCAAAGGCCAAGAATCCAAATAGATTGAACTGTAGATTAGCCCAGTCGTTGAACCCATAACCCCAAATTGCCCATCCGTCTGCTCCCGTGCCCGGCGGGAACACAAACTGCAACACCGCGCTTATCCACGCAAATGCCAAAAAAATCAGCAGCAACGTTGCGTCGAGCAGGAAATTCAGCGTGGTTCGCGACATGGCCGACATGCTAGTCCAAAAGGATATCAGAACTTCAGACTTACCAGCACCGTGAAGAGCATCATCAACAGGCCGGCGGCAAAGACTCCAATGAGTAATGCGGAAACTCGCGTGCCTGCTTGCAGGTCGTCGTCGCGCAATGAACGATCGTTCTTCAAGGCTGCGATCGCCTGTGCCGGATTGTTTGTCGTCTGGAGCCGGGAACTAGTCGTTAAAGTGGACGTAGCCATCGAACGGATCTCCTCTAAGCAAAGTCGAATTATTCAGCCTGGATACTTGGCTGGCGTCCGTACGCCAGCGTGCTGCGGTATAGTAAGCAACCGGCGTGCCGATGCCACAAACCAGGCGATTAGGGCACTTTCAACCACAAAAGCGATGCGAGCAGCAAAGGCAGCGCTGAACGGGATGTGCCCGTACGCCCAGTGCGTGCGTTTCCGCGCACCGGAACGATGCACAGCAATGGCAACGAAACTGTGATATGACGCGCCGGGTGTGAGAAACCTTACTTCCGCTCGGCGAACGACGGCCCCGGAGCTGGCAAATGGCTTGCGGCGGACGTCGGGTGGCAGAAGGGGCAACTTGGTTCGGACGTGGAAGTGTGCAGCGATCCGGCGCCGCGGTAAATCGACAGCACACCGGTAATCAGCACACACCAGGCTGCGGCACGGAACACCCGGCGGCGCATGGCTAGACTGACCAGCGAACTGCCGCAGCCGACCAACACCATGGCTGGTACCGTGCCGGCGCCAAAGAAAGCCATACAAGCCAATCCACGTAGCATCGAACCAGTGCTCGCGGCCAGTGCCAGATACGCGTAGACCAGGCCGCAAGGTAAGAAGCCCGTCAGCATTCCGGCCAGGAACACCTGGCTCGAATTCCGAGCCGACAAGAATGGGGCGAAGAACCGCAACCCCAGGCAGCCCACCGCAGACTTTCCGAACCTGGGCCACCGCACCCAGCCCAGCGACTTCAGCCCCTGAATCGCCAGCAGGAAGCCGGCCACGATCGCCAGCGTCGCTTGAATATTCAACAGCGGCGACACGAATTGAGCCAAACGCAAGCCGGCGTAGCCGGTCGCGGCGCCGACGCTGGCGTAGGTGAAGATTCGTCCCAGACTGTAGATCAACTGCCGCCGCAGATTATCGGTCCAGTGGCGTGAACCGGCACCGATCGTCAGCGCGAAGCCGCCACACATGCCGATGCAGTGTGACGACCCTAGCAGTCCGCCAAGCAGAATCAGCCAGCCTTCCATCATCGCGCGGCTCCTGCTGGCTGCTGCATTGATAATCGGCGACCGGTGGCGTGCGCGTCGGCTGTAGTTGAGCCCTCCGTCGGTGGTTCACCTTCGGCAGCAAGCTCGGCCTGAGTCGCGCTGGCCAATCGCAAGGAGTTGCCGATCACCAGCAGGCTACTCAGCACCATGGCCAATGCGGCCCAGAGAGGATTGAGCCAACCGGCTGCGGCCAGAGCGATGCCCAACACGTTGTAAAAGAATGCCCAGAACAGGTTTTGCCGGATGGTTCGCAGCGTCCGTCGGGCAAGTTCGACCGCCCATGGCACGCGCCGCAAATCGTTTCCTAGCAGACAGACATCCGCTGACGCTCGCGACACGTCGGCTCCGCAGCCTAGTGCGATGCCGACATCGGCTGCGGCCAGCGCGGCGCATCGTTGATGCCATCGCCCACCATGGCAACGCGATGGCCTAGACGACGGGCCTGGTGAATGGCAACCACTTTGTCCTCGGGTAAGAGCTGGCTGCTCGCGGAGATGCCTAATTCATCGGCCAGCCGCGCGCCGCGCGACGGATGATCGCCCGTGAGCACGGCGGTTTGCAGGCCAAGCCGACGGCACGCTGCAATCGCGGGTGCTGCTTCGGGCGCGCAATTGTTCGGTAAATGCAAATAACGCTCGTACCCGTCCTTGCCAACCAATGGCCACGATCGGCCGACATTCGGCCAGCCAGCGATCTCGCTCGCCGGCCAGGAACTCGGTCCAGGCTAGCCCGGACTCGTTCATCAGCCGAATGCTTCCCAGCACGATCGAGCCACAGCCGTCATCGGCTGACAAGCCACGCCCGGCCAACGTGCGGATATTGTGCAGTTGAAGTTGGATACCAGAGTCGAACGATTCGACCAACGCCCGAGACAGTGGATGACCGCTGGACCGGGCGAGACTGACGACTCGGGCGTCGAGATCGGCCGCAGGCGTCCCGGAATCGAACGCCGTGCAGAACAGCCGGGCGTCACCGGTCGTCAGTGTGCCCGTCTTGTCGAAGAAAATCTGATCGACCGCGGCCAATCGCTCCAAGGAGTCGCCGCTGGAGAAGAGAATCTGAGCGTGCGTAGCCGCACCTAATGCGGACCAGACGGCCATCGGAGTTGCCAGGGCCAGGCCACAGGGACAAGCAATCAGCACAATGCTCAGGCTGGCCAGCAGGCCCTGCTCGAACCCGGCCTGAAGTGTGTGGGCCGCGAATGCGACGATGGCGATTGTCGCCACCAGCGGCAGAAACCAGGTGGCAACCCGGTCGGCCAATCGCTGATAGCGTCCCTTGGCCAGACGCGCCTGCTGCACCGCCTTGACCATGCGTTGCAAAGTTCCTTCGGTGGACCGGGCGGTCACTTCGATGTGCAGATCGCCATCGAGATTGTGAGTTCCGCCGAAGACGGCGTCGCCCGGCTCAAGAATGCTGGGCTGGCTCTCGCCGGTGAGAATCTGCTGGTCGATGGAAGCCGAACCGCGGGCAATTCGCCCGTCGGTGGGAATGCGCTGGCCGGCCAGAACATGGATCAAGTCGCCGCGCACGATGTCCGCGAGTGGAATCTCGACGTCGCGCCCTCGCGCATGACCAACACGTTGTCAGGCAACAGCCGGCTAAGGTCGTCGAGGGCCTGCGTCGCTTTGTGCTTGCCAGTGGCTTCGAGCCAACGGCCGAGCGTCACGGTAAGCAAGACCACGCAACCGACTTCGAAGTACACCTGGCCCTCACCGCGCACCACGGCCACGGCCGAATAGACGAAGGCGGCTGCGACGCCGGCGACGAGCAGCAAATCGGTCGACGGGCGGCGGTTGCGCAATTCTTGCCAGGCGCTCTCGGCCAGCGGTCCGCCCAACAGCCATGCCAACGGCAAGGAGAACAACAGCGCCAGGTAGCGAAACACGCCTTCCATTGGCGTGATCAAATTCTGATTTCCCTCCCGGCTCAAATCGTAAACGTCGCCCGTCCACAGCGCCATGGTGAAGACCATGACGTTGAGCGTCAGGAAGATGCCCAGACCCAGCCGGGCAAGCATCGTGTTGATCTGGCCCGCGGTTCCACGCTCGCGCGCCACCTGGGCGGCAAACCGGCAACCAAAGCAGCAATAGGCCGGCTCGGCCGCGTGCTCGGGCACATTTCGCCGCGGCGCGCAACGGAAGACCGCAGTAATCGCATGCGCCGGTGGCCTGATCGCTCATCGGGGTTGGAGCAACTGGGTCTGCAGATCGGGGAACAAATGCTGCACGAAGTAATAGACGGCGATGCACCAGAAGCCGAGCCACATCACGCGGACAAACCAGGGAATACGGTTGCCGACGTAGTTGTGGTACTGGCCTTCGGCCTCGGGCGAATTCGGATCTACGGGCATCATGAGTTGGCCTCTTTCAGGCGGATCCGGGGAGCGTCCAAGCGAGCTTCATTGGCGAGCATGGTGTATTTGGGGCCTTCGATGTTGTGGAACATTCCGTTGGCCGCGGCCCAGCCGAACAACAGCAGGAATCCGAAACTCGCCAGCAAATAATTGAGAATCGGGGCGATGGCAAATGCGCCTTCGCCGTCACCTCGGAAGATGGCGATGAATTCGATGAATTTCATGCCGAAGCCCAGCATGCTCGGGCCGAGAATCACCGACACGAACAGGGCCTTCAGCCATTTACGCTTCGATGCGGACATCGTGCTCATGGTTTCTCCTGGGCCAGCTCACGCGGCTGGTAGTCTTCATAATAGGGAGCGCTTTCCAGCCAAGAACCCAGCCATTGAACGTAGGTCATGATGGCCAGTCCGCGCTCATTAGGCTTGCTCGGGTCTCCCTCGAAAAACCAGGGATACTCCGGCATGGGAGATTCGGGCGAGACGTTCTTGGGCCGGAAAAAGTGTACGGCATGCCAGTCGTTGGAGCGCCGGCCCGATTCGCGGCTCAGGTCTGGCCCGACACGCCGCGTGCCGAACATGACCGGACGTTGCAGTTCGTTCTGATACTCTTCGGTCTTGGCGACCGGACCCCAGCGGCGCGATTCGTTGGAAACGGGTCTCACGAACTGACTGTGACAATGCCAGCAACCCTCGCCGATGTAAACCTTGCGGCCCAGCTCCAACGCCTTGGCGCAGTTCGCGTTCGTCGGCTTGCCGTAGAATTTGGCGAACGATTCCGGGTACCGACGGTTCAGATCTTCGAACTGGTACATCACGTTGGCGTTGGCCAACTCGGCCACCGGCTGCTCGCGCAGATCCTTGTACATCAGAATCGGGACGACGCCGTTGGAGACGAAGGCGAACAGGAAGAATCCCAAGCCGCCAATCAACAAGACGCCTGCTTTGTTTTCGAACATGGACTACTCAACTCCGAAGAAAGTCGTGTCACGCAATTGCCAGCCGGGCGTCCGGCGCAATGGCCGGCTTGGGCGCTCTGAGCGTGCGATAAATGTTGTAGACGAAGCACAACTGACCGGTGAACATGGCCAGGCCGGCGAACACCCGCACGACCCAGAAGGGGAGCGATCCGCCCGTCGAGGCTTCCCAGGGCTGCAGCGAACCCCAGAAGAAGCCCTGGAAGATGCCGGCCAGCGTCAGCACGGTGAACATGACGAACAGGCCGACAACCGACAACCAGTAGTGCCACACGCAGAGCTTATGGCTGTACCAGGGACGGCCGGCAAGTCGTGGAATCAAGTAGGTCATGATCCCGAGCAGCCACTGGCTGAACACGCCGAACATCACCAGGTGGGCATGCCCGACCACCCAATCGCTGAAGTGAATCAGCGATTGAAACGTGAGCGTTGTTTGCAGCGCGCATTGCAAGCAGGTGATGAAGTAGAAAACCATCCCGGTATAAAACCAGCGGATGGGCAAGTTGGTGAACAGCACCCGGTAGTCACCCTTCAGGGTGTAATGGAAATTGATGATCACGGTCGTAACGACAAACTCGACGGCGATCGTGGCCACGATGGCCCCGTACTGCAGGAACATCGGGATCGGCGTATAGAGGAAGTGATGGATGCCTTGCAGCGGATAGAAGAAGGCGATGCCCCAGAAGCCCACCAGCGACAGACCGTGGCTCCAAATCGGCTTCTGGAGCAGGATCGGCACGAAGTAGTACATCAGCCCCCAGCCCAAGGGCGTCACGAACAGTCCGACCAGATCATGAATGAACAGGCCGCCGATGGCGCCTGCGCTGGTGCCGGAGACGACGTACTGCGGAATGAAATTACCCATCGCGTAAGTTAGAAATGTCCACACAAAAGCTGCCATGAAGTACCACAAGGAGACGTACAGCGGTCCTTTGGCCTGAGTGATCGGCACCATGAAGTTGATGGCCACGAGCAACAGCCCGACCAGCGCCAACGGGTCGATCCAGACCGGCGTCTCACCCCATTCGACGCCCTGCGCCTGGCCCAGCAGGATGCCTGCGGCGGTGGAAAGCACCACCACCTGCCAGGCCACGAAGATGAAGTAAGATAATGCGTTGCTGAACACCGGCCGCAACGTCAGTCGCGGAACGGACCAATGCAGCGAGCCCAGGAACGCGTTCGCCAGGAAGCCGTAGGCGATGGCATTGGTATGCACCATTCGCCAACGTCCGGGGGAGAGTAGCTCGATCCCGTTCAGTGGATTCCAATGCACCAACTGCAGGGCCATCAGCAGCCCGCCGAGCATGGAAATGACCATGTAGGTCAAGGCAGCTATGAAGTACCACAGCACCAGGCGTTCATTCACGAGCTGATCTGCGACGATCAGTCGCTGCGGCTGCGGTGCGGAATCGCTATATGTCGTCGTGGTATTCATCGAGCCTCCATCCGGGCCGGTCGATAGGGGACATACAATCCCCAGGGATAGACCAGCAACATCGTCCAACCAAACACCAAATGCGTTAGTGCGGCTACCCACCAGGGCACCAGTTCCACGATCCAATTGCCGCCGATCAACAGCGGTTGGAGCCAGGACAAGATGCCGTAGAAGTTCACCAACCAGACGGCCAGGGCCAGGATGCTCACCACGACGAAGCGGTCAACGAACCGGGCGTTCGCCGTCAGCCGCGTCAGCACCAGGTGAAACAACATGCCATACACCATTCCGGTCGCCAGATACAAGCAACAGCCGACGGCCAGCGTCATGCCGTTGTCGATCTGCAAGGCAGCGGCTCCCAGCGGAAACGTCAGATAAACCTGGATGAGTCGCAGCGGGTTCTGGGCCTGTCCGCCTAGTTGCTGCCACATCAATGACCCGACAATGTTGAACACCAGGCTGGCCAGGGCCCCGATGATTCCCAGCAGGAACCCGGCCGTGGCGTAATAACCGGTGTAGTAGGTGTGCGTCCAACCACCGTTGGCCGTCTGGCCCCGATCAAGTTCGGCTTCCAACTCGGCCGCACGCCGGCGCAGCTCGGCAAGCTCCTGCAACTTTGCTTCGCGAGCCGCGGATGCAGGATCGCTCCAGGCGGTTTTTCTGGTCTGATCGTCCATCATTTATCCCCCTTGCCCATCGCATGGGCCCAGGCTGCTTGACGAGCGTTGTACTCATTGACCACTTCGCGCCGGCGGGCACTTGAGATGTACTGCACGTAATGCACCAGGTGCCAGAAGGTCTCGGGCTGATCGGCCAACTTGCCCTGAAACGACGGCATGGGAGTGCCGTTGATGCCCGAGAAGATGCGCCGATAAATATCCGTGGATTGCTGGCCGCCATGGAACATACCGGCTGAAAGGTCGGCGGCTCGAGTCTGAAACCCCCAGGTATCCCGGAAGCCCTTGATGTTGTCGGTGGTCTGGCCTCGACCGTCCTCGCCGTGGCACTTGTAGCAGATGGCCGTTTCAGACAAGAACGCTTTCTTGCCCAATTCAATCGACTCCTTGGTGTATGGTGGTTCGCGAGTGACTGGTTCAACCACCTGGCCACGGGCTTTGTTCCAACTGGCCAGGATATTGGCGACCAGTCCCGGAACGGCTTCTGGATCGACGTCGTCGTCGGCCTCAGCTTGTGCAGCCAACAAGCTCTCCAACTCGCCGCGATGCGTCAGCACTAGCACGTAGTCGACAACAGCTTGCAAGTCTTCCTCAGGAAATAATACGAATGAGGGCATGGCTGTGCCGCGAGCCCCCTGCCGGACGGTGCGCAACAGGTCTTCGCGAATCGGCTTTGCACCATAGGGCGTCGACACGAACTTGAAGGTGCCTCGCCGATAATCTCGGGGGCGCGGGTACATTAGCGCGGCCACCGGCCCTGCGCCGTCGCCGCTTACCCCGTGGCACGACGCACAGTGGGTTTGGTACACCTCTGCTCCGCGCTGCAGATGGCTCATCTCGGCTTTCGGCGCACCGATCAGCTTTGGCCGGTTCGGCGTGCCGCAGTGCTGCTCCAACTGCGCAACGACTTTCGGTTGCAACTTGGCATCGAGAGCCTGCACTTCTTTGCTGGACGTGTACTTGAGGTCGGGCGCCCGCTGGCATCCCGTAAAGCACGCGGCCGCCATGACCAACGCGCCGACGGAAAGAATACGCTTCACCAGGTTCATCTCCAGTGAGGTGATTTCATGCGCCGCGATGAGGAGGCGCTCTCATGGGCTGATGGCAGTTTGCAAACGATGTGCCATCGTGCTCCACCAAACGAATTTCGCGCCGAGTTGTGGAATTGTGCGGCAGTTGCGAGGGGCGTGCTTGGCGTAGTCGCTGATTCCGTATGGTCACAGCGGTGCGCAGGTGTGCGATCCAGGCACACAGGCGCGCGACAACGGGCACAATCAAACCTGATTCGGCAGCACTCCCACCATCAATCCCGCGAAATCTCCGCTAATGCAGCGGCTTTGCACCGTTATCGGTTTTTGGCATGGTTCGTGCCAATAAGGAAACGGCCGTACCAGACTCCGAGGGCAGATTCGAGTTGAGTCGGGTGCATTCGTTGAAGAATCCACGAGTAAAGGGGCACTTTCAAGGAAACCGAATCATGGCCAAAAGCATCTTAATCGGACTGGATGGCACGACTTCGAGCGCTCGTGCTGTACAACTCGGGGTCCAATGGGCTCATCAGTGCGACGCCCTGCTGGTAGGGCTGGTGGTAGTGGATGAGGCGCACCTGCGGGCCCCCGAAGCGGTCCCGCTGGGAGCAGGTTCCTACAAGCATCACCGGGACGATTCCGTGGTGACGCGAGCACGTTGCGAGGTTGAACAATACTTGGAGCACTTCGCGTTGAAATGCGCCGACGCTCGCGTGGCCTGCAAACTGCTCGAGGACACCGGGTTGCCTCAGGACGAGATCGTGCGCGAAGCTCAGCGTTACGACATGATCATGCTCGGACATCGGTTTCGGTTTCAATTTGCGACCGATTACGAAGAGTATCATTCGCTCAGAATCGTGCTTCAAACGAGTCCCCGGCCGGTCGTGGTTGTGCCGGACGAGCCGTCCCAAGGCAAGAACATTATTGTGGCCTACGACGGCAGCTCGCATGCTGCCCGCACCTTGCAAGCTTTTCTGACGGCCGACCTGCCAGGATTTGAACAGATTCACATCATCTGTGTGGGCGGCGATCGACTGGAAGCCGGACGGCGCGGGGATCGGGCCGTGGAGTTCTTGCGTTCGCACGACCGTGCAGCCCAGTTGCATGCGATCGAATCGACCGCTGCGCCCGCCACGGTTTTGATGAGTCAGGCCGAAGCGCTCAATGCCGGATTGATCGTCATGGGCGCGTATGGCCAATCGATCCTCAAGGAACTCACATTTGGATCAACGACTCGCACCTTGCTTAAAGGCAGTCCGGTACCGTTGTTTCTATTTCATTAGGTTTACGAGGAATCTCCGCCGGCAGTCAATTGCAGGACGCACCTGGGGTTGAATGAGCAAATCATAGGAAAGCGATCACCACAGAAACCGAGTGCCTGCGAATTCACGGATCCGGACTAGACGAGTGCAAGACGAACGCCTGTCAAAAGGAGACGCCATGAACATCGATCTGACGACGAAATACTTGGGATTCCGCCTGGTGAGCCCGCTCGTGGTTTCGTCCTGCCCTCTCACGAGCGAGTTGGACGTCTTGCACAAGTTGCAAGAGGCCGGCGCCGGCGCGGCCGTTCTACCTTCTCTCTTCGAGGAGCAAATCGAGCAAAACGAGGCCCGCTGGCAGCACAACCCCGCATTTCACGTCGACGCGGGTGGTCGCAGCCTGTCTTATTTTCGCGAATTACAGCACTATAACCGCGGCCCCGACGCCTACGTTCGTTATCTTCGCCAGGCCAAGAAAGCCGTGTCGATTCCGCTGATTGCCAGCCTCAATGGTACGTCGGAAGGTGGCTGGGTGCGTTATGCCGCGCTGCTACAAGATGCGGGAGCGGATGCCCTGGAACTGAATATCTATTATGTCGTGGCGGACCCGACGGTCACGGCCGAGCAGGTCGAAGCTCGCTATCTTAGAATCGTGGCCGCGGTACGGAAGGCGATTACGATCCCGCTGGCCGTCAAGGTGGGGCCGCACTTTACGGCATTCGCGAATATGGCCGGGCGGTTCGTAGCAGCCGGCGCGGATGGACTCGTCCTTTTCAATCGGTTTCTCCAGCCCGACATCGACGTCAACACACTCAAAATATCGCCTCATTTAGGTCTGAGCACGTCTGACGAACTCCGGTTGCCACTCCGCTGGGTGGCAATCCTTCGTGGTCAATTGCAAGTTTCGCTTGCCGCGACCGGTGGCATCAACACCTCTTCCGACGTCATCAAGGTAATTCTGGCGGGTGCCGACGTGGCGATGGTTACCTCCACCTTGTACCGCCACGGAATCAACCATTTGCGGACGCTTGTCGATCAGGTCCGACACTGGCACGACGCCAACGACCATTTTTCAATCGAGCAACTCAAGGGAAGATTGAGCCAGGCAAATTGCCCTGATCCCTCGGCGTTCGAGCGGGCCAATTATACAAAGGCCGTCAGTTCCTTTGGGAACGAATGATCGAGGAACAGAGTGACCATGTGCGACGCCTATTGTCAGAAGTGAGGACTCCCATGAAAGTCAAATCCGTTCTCTTCCCGACCGATTTTTCGGAACTGTCGCAGGCGGCGCTACCGTACGCAGTCTCCTTGGCCCGTGATTTCGACGCGGAATTGTTGATTGCGCACGTCATAGAACCGGGAGCCGTTTACTCGTTCGGTGGTGTCTGTTTTTGCGGCGACACCGAACCGAATTATTCTTCGGTCAAGCAAATGCTCGCGCAGATCGTGCCGGCTGACAAAGGACTGCGGTTTCGCCACGCCTTGTTGACGGGCTCTCCTGCCAAATCGATCGTCCAGTTGAAGGACGGAGAACAGATGGCGGTAGAACGCGTCGACGAAATCGTCCTGGTGCTTCAGAAACAGCGGCGCCAACGAGCGCAGCCGAGAGATATCCGCTTCATCGAGTTGGAAAACGCCAGCCGGTTTGCCAGATCAATCGAATCTGCCGCTGCCTTGATCGGCCGCCGTGGCGGTTGGGAACTGAAAGAAGCCATGGCTGTTGAGTGAGCAGAATGGCGCAGCAAAGTCAAATACTCGAATGAATACAGAATATCGTTGCCGAGGCCACTGGCAAGATCCCGGCGGCGAGCGTCTGATTTGGTCCATCGTCGCCGCCGGGCCCTTGAACTCGGCTGCTTAGCGATCCTCTGTCGGCAACTCGGCTTGTGGCGGTGCCATTGTCGAGGATGTCCTTCGACCGAACAGGTGGAGCATTCGTTGCAAGGCATGTTCCACGCGCTGCGAACTCTCGGCATGGGTCTCGGAACCGGGACGGGCAATCTCCTGTTGCACCTGGCTGATTTCCTGGGACAAAGCGTTCAACTCCTGGCGATCGGCGTTACCGGTCGTTGTGCTGTAGGTGGCCAGAGCTTTGCGAGCCTCGTTCAGGTTGGCCTGCGCCTCCGGGTACTGTCGCGACGAAATGGCCCGATGGGCGTACCACAAGGCATCGCGGACTTCCAGCATGGGATCTTCAAACCGATCGGTCGTTACAACGATGCCGTCGACGAGCGCCAACTGCAAGGCCTCGTCAGCGCGGTCGGGGTCGCTCGACAGCGACCGCTTGGCTTCGTGCAACCGCCGTTCGACGAAGCCAATGTTGAGTGAAAGACTCGTTTCGACAACATCGCTTTCCAGCAATTCGCGACCTGGTGGGTTGCCAGCCTTGCTTCCCGGCCGCAACGGTCGCAGAATGTCGATGTCCGCCGACACCGCGTCCAAAGGCACTTCGGCCAGTTCCAACTCGCGTGTGTCCTCATGGAGGACTTGCCCTTCGGCGTCGACTACGCGAGTCGAAATCGCCGTCCTGGGCAGTAATTGGCGAACAATCGCCAGCACCTTGAGGGCCTTGTCAATGTCGGCATTTGCCTCGGACATGCTGGCGGCGTCCAGATCGTTCCTGGCATCGCGCACGTAATGCATGGCGTTCAAGGCCAGAGTCGCCACGTGTTCGCGGTCTTGGTCGCTCAGCGTGCCGGTGGTTTTCTCGCAGATTTCCGTGGTAATACCGCTGGGCGCGCGATAAGTCCGCACCTCGAGCCTGGAATTACCCGGCTCTGCCCAACAGGTGTTTTCCAACATCAACGCCAACAATAGGGCAGCGCATGCGCGGCAAACCGACGAGTATGACAGACGCATTTCCATGTGTTTCTCCTTCAACATGACGTTACCTCCTTGTTTTGGTTACTGCTTGTGCGACCGGCACCCCTTGTGTTTTCCGGAAAGCGCATTGCGGCAGCAATTTCAGGCTTGGGCTGCAGCGGGAACCGCCGCTTTGACGGCCAGCACGGGGCAGGTGGCGCCGCGCATGACGCGCTCGGCGACGCTCCCCGTGACGAGCCGCATCATCCCAGTCCGTCCATGCGTTCCCATGACGATCATGTCCACTTCATCCTTCACGGCCTGCGCCAGAATTTGTTCGGCCGGCATGCCCACCACCACGCGCCGTTCGACACGCACCCGCGGATCGACCGGGACTGCGTGCAGTCGTTGTTCTCCCACGAATTCCTGCTCATGGACGCCATAGCACGGAGCGTCGCCGTACACTCCAGCAGGTTCGAGCACGTGAAGCAGCAGCAACTTGGCATTCGCATCACGTGCTAGTGAAATCGCGTGATCGAGCGCTGCTTCCGAGGCCGGAGAGAAATCTGTCGGGAAGAGGATCTTTTGGATTTGCATGGCGCACCTCGTTTCTTTGACTTGCCCGGAGAGTAGTCAGGGAGCAATTCAAATGCCATGCGTGGCACAATCATGATTTGTGCATATTGCGATGAAACGGCCCCAAACGCGCCCGGCTTGATGGGCGGATTCGCCCGTGATGAGCGGATTGGCGCTCAGCATAGAGCACTTCGGTCCCATTCGGCGGGCAGGTCAGAAATACACTGCCGAAATCATGAAGCGTCAATGGGCGAGTTTCGTAGTGGCCGTAGCAGGCGACCGCCACCCGGCATCGGCGAGTCGGGTGAGTGTCGGAAATTTGCCTGGCTTCAGCGGTCGCGGTCGAGATGCCCCGACTTATTGATGGCCCGCAACAGTCGCAGGCCGAGCGCAATGCTGATGCCGCAGCCTAGCGCGCCCAAGAGTGAAAAGTCGCCAACGATACCGCCGACCCAGGGCAGCCGCACGAGCGGCGGAACCTTCTGGCTCAACAGCAAAGTCGAGCCCAGGAACAGGGCACTGGTGAGCATCCCGAACACCAGGCGGTTGACCGATGGCTCCAACCCGCGATGCTCGAGATGGACGTCGAACTTGCCGGTTTGCACCTGGTGAAAGATCTCGGTGAGCCCCTGCGGCAACTCGGTCAGCAGGCGCTCCATCTCGATATAGAAGCGCCGGATCTTTCGCACCTGACGAGCGGGGGACAATCGCCGCCAGGCCAATTGCTTCTGATACGGCTTCATCAGGTCCATCAGATTGAAGTGCGGAGAGAGCAGTTGCGACGTGCCTTCCAGCATCACCAGAACCTTGATGAGTAGCGCGATGCGGGCCGGCAGCATGATGTGGTAGCGATGGATCATGCCGATCAGTTCGTTGAGTGCGCCGCTCAAATCAAAAGAGTCCAATCGTTGCAACGTGTAGTGCGACATGAAGTCGGCGACGTCCTGGCAGAGCGCAGCCTGGTCCAGGTCGGCGGGTGTCGCTCCCAACCGCACGATGATCGACGTCAGATGCTCGGCATCCTGATTGCTCACGGCCACGAGCATTTCTTCGATGTCCTCGCGCAGCGCTTCGTCGATGCGTCCCACCAGGCCGTAGTCGAGCAGCCCGATCGTGTTGCCCGGCATGACGATCAGATTTCCAGGATGCGGATCCGCGTGGTAGAAGCCGTTCTTGAAGATCATCGCCAGGTAAATCTCGGCGCCGCGGCGGGCAAGTTCGCCCAGATCAAAACCGGCCTCGCGCAGCTTCTCGGTCTCGGCCAGCTTGATTCCGTCCAGATGCTGCATCGTCAGCACGCGGGCCGTCGAGAGCTCCGCAAAGGGCTGCGGCACGCGGATTGTCGGGTCGTCGGCGAAATCGCTGGCGAACTGCTGCATGTTGCGCTGCTCGCGGCTGAAGTCGAGCTCGCGAAGCAGGCTGCGCTGGAATTCGTCGACCAGCGACCGCGGGCGGTAGTTTTCGAATTCGGGCAAGCGTTCGGCGAGGATGGCCATGCCCGTTAGGATATCGAGATCAACGCGGATCTTGTCGTGAATGCCGGGGTGCTGAACCTTGACCACGACCCGATCACCCGCATGCAGCGTGGCCGCGTGGCATTGGCCAATCGAAGCCGAAGCCAGTGGCTGTCCGTCGAAACTGGCAAACAGCTCGTCGACGCCGTGTGCCAGTTCGGCCTGGATGACGGCTCTCACCGCTTCGGGCGGATCGCTGCGCACTTCGTCTTGCAGACGCTGCAACTCGGTCGCCAACGGCACGCCCACCAGGTCCGGTCGGGTGCTGAGGATTTGACCGAGTTTGATGAATGTAGGCCCTAATTCGTTCAGCGCCAGCCTGATACGTGTTTCCGGACTCAACCGGGCCAGAGATTCGCCGTCCTGGTCCTTGAAGAACTCCTTGGCAAACTCCAGGTCCAGGCGACTAATCCAATTGGCCAAGCCATACTTGCTGAGGACGGAAAAGATCTCTCGCCAGCGAGCAATATGGCGGTAGATTTGGGGAATCGAGGTGATTTTCATGGAAAACCGGGTGGCCCCAAACGTTGCGGCTGACCATGATAGATTTGAGCCATGCAAACCAGACACCAGTACCACCCACGCGGGGCAGTGGCGCGGCCGTGCCGAAGAGCTACGAGGCTACTAGAGTTTAGCGTATCGTAACGGCAAGCGCGTCGAAAGGCATTTCGGATGCGAAGATCACTTTTGATCCTGATTGGTCTTGGGCTAGTTGTTTTCGTCGGCAGCTTTGCGCTGTTGCGCGGACGTGATGCGTCCGATGTGTGCTCCGCGGCGAGTGTCGTTTACGGCCAGGTAGCGCCGCCGCCTACGAGCCAGGTTGTAGCACTGGGCACGCTGCAGCCCAAGGGAGGCGTGATCGACGTCGGCGGCACGGTCGGCGAGCGGCTCGATAGTTTTAAGGTTGAAGCCGGCCAGATGGTCAAGCAGGGCGATACGCTGGCCTTGCTCGAAAGTTACCGCGTTCGCGACATTCAACTCCAGGCCGCCGAACTGGCCTTGGAAGAGGCCAAACGTCGGCTGGCTACGGAGCAGGCCTACGGCGATAGCCTCGTAGCCGATGCCAAACTGGGCGTCGAGTCGCTGGACCTCGACCGCTTGGATGTCGCAGTTCAACAATCGAAGATCAAATTGCTCGAAGCCAATCTGGCGCTTGCCGAGCGCGATGCGGCACGTATGCACAAGCTCGACGATTCGATCATCTCGCCCCAAGAGCGCGAACACCAGGACTTGCTCGTCGAGCAGGCGCGGGCCGAACTCCACAGTGCCCAGGCCTTGCTGACCAAGAGCCTCGCCGGCCACGACTTCCACGTCCGCCAGTCGCAGGAAAAGTTGAAATCGGCCCAGGTCAATCGCGATCGGTTATTGGGTGCGATCGATTTGAAAGGTCTGGCCAAGAGCGTCGAATTGGCACGAGCCCAGCGCGAGTTGTCGATCGTCCGGGCACCGGCCGATGGTCGCGTGCTGGAGCTCGTGACCCGGCCCGGCGAGTCGGCCGGCCAACAGCCGATCTTGCGATTGGGCGACACAGACCGCATGTACGCCGTGGCTGAAGTGTATGAAACCCAGGTCTTCGAAGTCGCCGCCGGCCAGCGGGCCACGATCACCAGTCCGGCACTGCGGCAGCCGCTTGACCGGCACGATCGAACAGGTCGGCACGATGATCGCCAAGAATGACGTGCTGAGTCTGAACCCCACGAACAATTCAGATCTCCGCATCGTGAAAGTCCGGCTTCGGCTCGACAGCAGCCAAGAGGCGGCCCGGCTGGTGAACTTGCAGGTGACGATCACGATCGATACGTCTCCAAGTCGTTCTTCAACGCCGCCGGGCGGTCAGGCGCCGCAAAAATGAAAACTCGACTGGCCTGGTTGAACCTGCTCCACGATTATTCGCGGACCATGGTGGCCATCGCCGGCGTGGCCTTTGCCGTCATCCTGATCCTGATGCAGTTGGGGTTCTATTTCTCAGTGGTGCGGACGGCCACGCGGGTCTACGATTCTTTGCAGTTCGACCTGCTCGTGGCCTCGCACGACTACATGTTCCTGGCTCGCGCCGGCACGTTTCCAAGGGCCCGCTTGTTCCAGGCCGCCAGTCTGAGCGAAGTGCGCAGTGCCGATCCGTTCTACGTAGGGCTGAACATGTGGGTCAATCCGGCCAACGGCCGGCGGCGTGGCATCCTGCTCATGGGCATCAACCCCGCCGATCACGTGTTCTCATTACCGGAAGTGCTGGCCAACCAGCGCCGCATCGAGCAGGTCGACACGGTGCTGATGGATCGGCTGTCGCGGCCAGAATTCGGCCAGATCCATCCGGGCTTGGAGACGGAAATCGGCGGCCGGCGGATCCATGTGGCCGAGCTGTTCTCGTTGGGCACGGGCTTCAGTGCCGATGGAGCCGTGCTCACCAGCGACCTGACGTTCACGCGGCTGATGCCCGGCCGGAAGCTGGACGACGTCAGCCTGGGATTGGTCACGCTACGGTCGGGCGCCGATCCTAACGCGGTCGCCGCGCGGTTGCGGACGCTGTTGCCCCCCGACGTCGTCGTTTGGACGCGGGCTGAAGTCTACCACCAGGAACAAATGCATTGGGTCACGCGCACTTCGGTGGGCATCATATTCGGCTTGGGCGTGGTCGTGGCCGTGATCGTCGGCGTGGGCGTCGTTTACCAGGTGCTGGCCAGCGACATCGACAATCGGCTGCCGGAGTACGCAACGCTCAAGGCGATGGGCTATGGACCGCGTTATTTGTCGGGCGTCGTGCTCGAACAGGCCACGACGCTGGCGCTGGCGGGCTTCCTGCCGGGGCTGCTGGTCTCCGACGCGCTCTACGCCCTGACGGCTCGCGAAGCTCACCTGCCCATGCAGATGACGCTGGGCCTGGCGGGCTCTGTGCTGCTGGCCAGCGTGTTGATGTGCGTGATATTCTGGTTTGTTGTCGTTGCGTAAAGTTTTGGCCGCCGATCCCGCAGACCTGTTTGCTTGAGAAAGTTGCGATGAGCTGGCTTCGAATCCGCACTCCCCTGGCCTGGCGCAACCTGACGCACAAGGTGCGTCGTTTGTTGCTGGCCGCCGGCGGAATCGGCTTTGCCGTGCTGCTGATCTTCATGCAACTTGGCTTTCAAGGCGCGCTATTCGACAGCGTGGTTCAGGTGCCCCGTGCGCTGAACGCGGATCTGGTAATGGTCGGGGCCTCGAAATACACGATTACCATCAAGGAAACGTTCAGCCGCCGGCGACTGACCACCGCGTTGGCCTGCCCGGGCGTGGCTGCCGTGAGATCGCTGTATTACGACAATCGCTTTGCCTGGAAGGATCTGCATACCGGGAACGAATACCAGATTCGCGTGCTGGCCTTCGACCCACAGCAGCAGGTGCTGCTGCTCCCCGAGGTGAACCAGCAACAAGCCAAGCTGCTGATCCCCGGCCGGGTGCTCTTTGACCGGTTGTCGAAGAGCGATTACGGCCATCCCACGCCGGGCACGATTGGCGAATACGCCGGCAAGCGGATGGAAGTCGTCGGCCTGTTCAGCCTGGGCACGGACTTCGCCAACGACGCCAATCTGTTCATGAGTGATACGCAGTACTTCGAGGCCGTTTATCCGCCGGCACGGCAGCAGCAGGCTTTGGAACAGATCGACATGGGGCTCATTCAGCTTGCGCCAGGTGCCGATCCAGAAAGCGTGCTCGCGAAGTTGCGGCAAATTCTCCCGATCGACGTCAAAGTCATGACCAAGGTCAACTTCATCGAGGCCGAACGGGAGTTCTGGCGCAACAGCACGCCCATTGGCTATGTATTCAGCTTCGGCGTCGTGCTCGGGTTTCTGGTGGGCGTCATCATTTGCTACCAGATTCTATACGCCGACATTTCCGACCATTTGCGCGAATATGCGACGCTCAAGGCCATGGGTTACCGCCCGCGCTTCTTTACCGGAGTCGTGCTCGAAGAAGCCCTGCTGCTGTCGTTGCTGGGGTTCCTGCCCGCGCTATTGCTGAGCGAAGTCTTGTATCAAGGCCTCAGCAGCGTCACGGGGCTGCTCTTGCAGTTGACCGTCGGGCGGGCCGCGGCTGTGCTCGGATTGACGATGATCATGTGCATGGTGTCCGGTTTGCTTACGATCCGCAAAGTCCTGTCTGCCGATCCGGCGGAGTTATTTGCATGAATGCGCCTCTGTTGGCTACGAAAGAAATACCCACGCGGCTCGCCACGCGCGAGTTCCCCTCGTCGGACGGCGAGCATCGCGTCGCCAGCGTGGGCGTCCGCGTGCGCGATCTCAAGCACTCGTTCGGCCACGGCGAACTCGCCAAACAAGTGCTGTTCGACAATTGCCTGGACGTCACGCGCGGCGAGATCGTGATCATGACCGGCCCCTCGGGCTCGGGCAAAACCACGCTGCTGACGCTCATCGGCGGGCTGCGAACCATTCAGCAAGGCAGCGTGCAGATCATGGGTCGTGAAATGTGCGGGCTGGCGCCAGCCGAATTGGTGAAAGTCCGCCGCAACATCGGCTTCATTTTTCAGGCCCACAACTTGTTTCCCTCGCTGACCGCGTTTCAGAACGTTCGCATGTCGCTCGAACTGCACGGCGTAAGCGCCGACGAAATGCGCGTGAGGGCGGAAGAGATGCTCAAACTGTTGGGCCTGGGGCATCGCATCCACTACAAACCCGAGGCCCTATCGGGTGGTCAGCGGCAACGCGTGGCGATTGCAAGAGCGCTGGTCGGCCGGCCCAGTCTGATCCTGGCCGACGAGCCGACCGCGGCCCTCGACAAGCAATCGGGTCGCGACGTGGTCGACCTGCTGAAGAAATTCGCGCAAGAGGAAAAGACGACCATCCTGATGGTGACCCACGACAACCGCATCCTGGATGCTGCCGATCGAATCGTGAACATGGTCGACGGACACATCATCTCCGACGTGGTCGTGGGAGCGGTGGTCGTGGTGACGGAGTTCTTGCGGAATTGCCCGCTGTTCCTCGAACTCACGCCAGGAACGCTGGCCTCGGTCGCCGACAAGGTCGCGATCGAACAGGTTCCGATCGGTTCGCCGATCGTGCGGCAAGGCGATCCGGGAGACAAGTTCTACATCATTCGCAAGGGCAAGGCCGAAGTCTCGGTGCGCGACGGCCAGGGGAGCCGCGTCGTGGCCACGCTCAAGGAACGCGACTTCTTCGGTGAAGCCGCCCTGCTGACCGGCGCGCTGCGCAATGCGACCGTCACGGCCCAGGAGCCCGTCGAGCTGTACGTGCTGGGCAAGGATGACTTCGAGGCGGTGATCAATGCCAGCGCTACGTTCAGCGAGCAGTTGCGAAAAGTTCTCTTCCAGCGGCAATGAGCCGCTCGTGTCTTTCCGCCGCCTACGGTCCGTTGCCGGCCACAATCCGCACCATTCCATTCGCAGCCTGCGGTATTTCGTAGGGCAATTCCGGAGGCGGCGACGGAACCGTGCTCGCCGCCGGCGTGGCAATGGGCGTGGCTTCGGTCGCAGGCAGGGGTTCGATGATGGGCGAAACGATCGGCGTCCGGCCGCAGCATTCCGCTACCAGTCGGCCCTGGTGTGCTTTGAGCTTCACCAGCGATGTTTTCCAGTTCGCAACTGCGTGAATGACTTCGCCCTGCGATTCGACCGATTTCAAATGTGCGGCGCCAATCTCGGGAAACGATGCTTTGCCGACGGTGTGCTTCCCTTCCAGCGCACGCAACCGGCCTTGCCAGCTTTCAGCCGTGGCTTTGGCCAGCGCAACCTGTCGCGTCCGGCTTTCGATCGTGTCGACGGCCGAGCGAATGTTTTCGGCGACCTCCTGCTCGCGTCGGCCGGCATATTGAGCCACCTGCCGGCGCCGGCTCTCGATCTCGGACGTGTGATGCAGGAGGGCCAGCAATTTGTGGCCCTTCAGAGGACACGAATCCTTCATTCCCAGCAGGCCGTTCACGCTTTTCAGCATCTCTGCCGCGACCATTAGGGTCGAATGGTCGAGGTTATTGGCAATCCGCCACAGCAAGCCAATCTCGGGCCGCATGGCCAGGCCCTCATGGACCGCCACCTCGGCGTCGATGGGCGCGACGACGACTCGCAGATCGACCACCGGCCAGATCCGCACTCGGCGGTCAATCGCGGTCAGCCCAAGTCGTTGGCGAAGTTCGTGGTTTCCCGTGGCGATCAGCAATTCCAAATCGATGCGCGTCAGGCGCAACGAGTTGAGCTGCCGCTGGAATTCCGAATCGTCGAAGGGGATCTTCAACCCTTGGTCGTGCAGTTGGCGTGCTCGGCCCAGGTCGGCCAGCAATTCGCTTTCGCCGCGCCGGGCCAGGTCGAGCCGCGCTTCGCCTTCGGCCAATCCGTAGTAGATCTGCAGTGCCTCGCTGGCCGATTCGTTGCGAGCCTCGAGGGCGGCCGTGCCCAGGATGTCGAGCCGCATGGTGTCGGCTCGTCCGATATGCTTGCCGGCTTTGCGCCGGAGATTCTCACGCTCGGCATCGAGCATGTTGCCTTGGGTGGAATTGGCCACGGCCCGGCATTGGCAAGTGACTTCGTCCAACTCGTAATAACTGGACTCTCCGCGCGGCAGCCCCAAGGCCCTATCGACTTCGTCCGGGGAACCGACGCCCGCAATATCGGGCGAAAGCGTGCCGCGAGCGGTCGGCGGCAGGGTAGTTTCCAGTTGCGGCGCCGTGCTGTGCCAGCGGCAACAGAGCTTGTTCACCTGCGAGTGGAGCGAACAGCCGGGCAAGCCGGCCGCGGCCAACACCCCAGCCAATAGTGCTCTCCGCCACGGTCGCATGCCGCTTTCCTGCACGAGCGTGAATTCGTCGTTGGGCCGATGTTCTTCGCAAGCTAGCACGCGCGTGCTGGCCTGGCGGCGACAGGCCGCCGCCGGAATAAACGGCTGCTACGATCATCGCCGCTAGAACTGCTTCGGCTCGAAAAATAGTTCGCGAGACCTCCCTTCTTACCTCAATTCACATTGAAGCGGCGATAGCGACGGTGCCGTAGACGCGGTGCGGCCCCGAATCATCGCATAGATGGGAATGAATGCGTTTCAGGGCGAAGCATGCCGCAGAGTGCTAGCAGCGCCAGCAATCGCGAGTCCCAGCGCCTACGCAGTTCGAACCACGGGCTGCGTTGCACAATAGCCGTGTTCGCAGAACCAGTCCCAGGCTGCTTGTACGGCTTCGCGGGCGCGGCGCGGCGCGTAGCCCAATTCGTCGGCAGCTCGACGATAAGAGAAATGATGATGCTGCGCGGAGAGTTTCGTCGCGGCCGAGTTGAGGTCCGGCTCATGGCCGGTGACAAGGTGCCACACGTCGCCTGCCCAACCGGCGATCATGATATTCACCGGCCCGGAGCGGCAGAACGGTCCGCGCACGCCCGCCACCTCGGCAAACAATCTCCAGACTGCCAGGTACGACATCGGTTCGCCGCCCAGGATGTAGCGTCGTCCACGCTGGCCACGTTCGGCCGCCGCGTAAATGCCCGCGGCCACGTCGCGGACGTCGCAGAAGTCGTTGCCGCCGCGCGGGGCCAGCAGCTGCCTTCCACGGGCAATGTGCAACAGCATTCGGCCGGACGAAGGTTTCCAATCCCAAGGCCCGAGCATGTAGGTTGGGTTCACAATCACCGCGTTCAGCCCACGATCGACCGCATCGAGCACTACTTTTTCGGCAGCCCGCTTGGTAACGACATAAGGGCAGCGAATCCGTGAATCAGGAGGCGTATCCTCGTTGGCCGGCTGGTTTCGCTTGCCCGACCCGAGCGTGTCGACGGTCGAAACATGAACCATGCGAGCGTTGGCCTCGAGTGCGCCGGCAACGACGTTCTTGGTGCCTTCGATATTGATGGCCCGGTGCAAATCCGCGCCCGACCAGCCGATATGCACGTAGGCCGCGGCATGCACGACTCGCCCTACTCCACGACAGGCTTGGCGCACGGCGTCGGCGTCGCGAATGTCGCCCCGTGCGCGTTCGATGTCCAGGCCTTTGAGCGGTCGCGGATCGCTGGATTCGCGTTCCAGGACGCGTACCGCTTCGCCGCGATCGAGCAGCCAGCGAACGACGTTATTGCCCACCAAACCGGTGGCACCCGTGACGAGAGTCAGCATACTGCAAATAATTCCCAGGATCCCCGAAGGCGACCACCCCAAATCATGGTGGCCTGCTGGTAGTGAAATCTAGCTTTTGCAATGCTCACACAGTCGCAGCGACCGCCGAAATTGTCTATTTCGGCAGTTTCGGGGCATTCAGTGCCCAAAACTCGTCAAAGAAGTTCGCGGCGACGACGCGGCCGGGGGCCAGGGCATCAGGCGGCACGCTCAGGTCGATGACTGCCCGTTGTGTTCGTTTCGTTAAAGTGGGCGTTTTGCGGCCAAGCCTGTACGGTCGGTCATTGAACGACCGGATGCTTCCACAGCAAGCGAACCGATCTCGGTCCAGCGTCGGTATTGGCAAACCCCGGCAATGCATTCACTCCCTGGCACATGCCGTCAAAAACGTCATTTGCCAGTGAGATCGCGAATCTGTCGTCAAGCCGGCCAACTAACTGTCCCTCGTTGACAAACAGATTGGTCACGTCGATGCGCACCTCGGTCGTTTCCCAATTTCCTTCCAAATGCCCAGTCTCTGCCCGCTCGATCGTCAACAGCGCTTCGCCTTTCCTGCGCAATGCACGAGGGATTCCGGCACGAAGCGATTGCGCCACGCCCCCCAGGGTGCGCACGATCGAATCCGTGTATCTTCGCACCGGGCCTTCTTCAGGAACCTGGGCAGGGGACTCTTTCTCCAACAGGCGCACGGCCAACGAGCGGGCCTGCGTTGAAGCACGATCGGCCAGATCTTCCAGAGTCTGGTCGATCTCGCGCTGGTCCTTCGGAAGGTCGGCGCGATCCCGCAGATTGTTCGGATCCAGCCAGTCCAAAGGAACGTGTTCCTGAACCAGCCTCGCCATGAGGTCCGGACGCTCCAGTAAAGTCTGGAGAACCAATTCCAGCGGAAACAGGCGGTCTCCAAGGTAAACCACGTCGATCTTTTCACCTTTGTGGCCGATCTTGTTTTCGGCGTGGATCTCAGGAGTTTCGCGTAAGCCTCTGAGCGCCTTAAAAATAAACTCAGCCATGTCTTCCGACGCCGCGAACGGCTGCGCTTGTTCGTCTACGGCTTCCGTTGATCGATCCAGATGACCATGAGGCATTTGCTTACCCTCCTGAGAAAACTGCGGATTGTTTGTATTTGACGTAGGAAGAACAGTTCGGGCACGAAGAAGACGTGAGAATTTGTTTCTCACGTTGCGCAAAACTCGCCGCGTCTGGACTGCGGACCAACCAAGTTGACGTGCCGCATCGTCGAGGTCGTTGCCTTCGGCGAAAAACATCTGAACAAAGTGAAACTCATCGGCGGTCAACGGTCCTTGGGCCCGCAGTTGGCTCGCTATCCGAGCCAGCCCCATCACGACCGCCGCTTTTGCGTGGTAAGGTGAACAGCCCAAATCGGCAGCGATCTCAGCCACTGAATGTTCACGGCCCTCGGCAACTCCGAAGTACAATTTAAGAGCTCGTTGTTCGGCCTTGGATAAACCGCTCAAAAATGCCGGCACTCTTGCCAGCATGTCCGCTTCTTCCCGGGCTTCAATCTCCGAGACCGCGGTTTCAGGAACGCGAGCGCGTTGCAATTCGATCAGCTGTCTTTCTGCGGCTCGATCCGCCAGCACCATCTTCAAGGCAAAGCGATAGAAGACGGTTGTCAGCCAGGCATTTTCGTGGCCGCGACCACGCTGCATGTCGAATGCCTTCGTAGCCCTTGGCAAGACGCGTCGCGCGAAGTCATCGGACAAAACTTCCAATTCCGTTTCCGTGAGGCCATGCGGCAGCGAATTGCGAAGCTTCTCGCGAGCGCTTCGGTAGGCCGCTTCCCCGGCCTGGTGCAACAGAATTGCGAAATCGCCATGCACATCCCAATCGAACACCGGCGCGGCCGCTTGGGCTAGACGCGACAGCGGCTGCAGATGCTGTTTGGGATCGAAATTGGCGAGAGTCTCAGTGAACAGCTCTTGCACTTGTTCCATGGGCCGTTTCATCGCGGTCTGAAACCAAAAAGCGCGATAGGATCCCAGACCGTGCTCAATGAAATGCGCGATTGCCACGATCTGATCCGTTGGCAGGATAATCTCTCTCTGCACCAGCCACAGACGAGCGCGATAAACGCCAAAGCGGTTGTATGCCTCTTTGATTAATTCCTGCGTTTGAAGTTCATTTGCCATGCCTTCACGCTATCAGCCTACCCCGGGGGGTGCTATTTTCGGTCCGATCGGTCCACCTCTAATTTAATTGTCGTTCCAGGGTTCTTATTGAAAAGCGGAAAGTAGGCCGCCGGCCGATGTCAGTCCAATTCGGCTAGCCGCGACGGGGTGTAAGCTGTTATGGCACAATCACTTGATGAAAGAACGCTCCATTTAGATCCTTCTGCAAAACGGCAAAACCTCCGGCACTCGGATCCCAGACATAACGGCAGGCTTGCCAGCGCACCAGCTGCTTTTGAACGTAGATTCGATGCGCCAGGAAGCCCGGCGCCGGCGTTCGCTTGTGGGTGCTTGCATCGCACTGGCAGATCGGAGTTCGACGAGCGTGCGAATTCCGTGGGGCAGGGTCGCAAATGCCGTGGCGTTGTTAAAGTCGTGCGTATGACCGGTAAGCACGACGGCGATGTGATGCGCCTCGGCCAACTCGAGCAACTTGTCAATCGAGGCGTTGTCCAATCGACCTCCGCCGGCAAGCGAGTGGTGCAGCACGACGGCGCGAACGCGGAACTTCACGCCGGCTGGAAATCCGGCGTTGATGGGATTGGCTTGGAGGTCCTGGTCCAGTTTGTCAATCTGCCCACCCGGCGTGAGGTCGAAGCTTCCGTGCTGCGCTAAAGAAACACCATGCGGCGGCAAACCGGCGTTCGAGTCAATCCCGTAGAGTTCCAGTTGCAGTTCTCCCGAGGTCCATGTTCGCTTCCAGCATGTCGCGCGAAAATGCGTGCCGCGCAGAGCGGGATTGAACCCGATGTTGTTTAGATAGCCGTTTCCTTTCCATTGATCGTGATTGCCCGGCACGGTTGCCAAGCGGGCGCGGGAGCGAGCAGCAAGTCTCCCAATTCGAGGCCGGAACGTTGATGCTCCGGAGAGCGCATCTCGCGCCAGAAGGATCGCAGAAATGTATGTGCTACGACGAACTCCTTGGAGTCTCCCGAGGCGGTAAGATCTCCGCTCACGACTTGATAAGGATCCTCATCTTCTCCCAACCCGAACCGGGCAGCCACATCGTGGACAGCTTCTCGCAAGCCGTGCCCCAACAGAAAGTTGTGGGCATTTCCCAGCTTACGCGGCCACGACGAATGGAAGTGGTCGTTCGCCGGCTCGCGTCCCATGTGAAGATCCGATGAATGCATCAAAACAATCTGCGACATCAGTGAACCTCTCGTTGCATTCCCGTTTTATGATGGTGCCGCTTTTTTACCGTCGTCGATGCCCATTCATTCCCCGGCAACGATCTGGCCAGAAAAGTGGCGCGCTGTCGCGCCTTTGAAAAAGGCGAGTGCCGCAAACAATGAATGTTCTGGGTGGAATGTTAATGCGTCAAATCGACGATTGCAACAAAGGTTGTTGCAATAGCGACATGGGCACGAATCCGGCAGTCATTTCACTTTCTGACCGGCGCATTTACATCCGATGTGTGTCCCAGGTGTACAATGTGTATCCAGAATACACACAAGGTACGACGTGTCGTCGCCTCGCTTGTTCGAGTGAACGAAGAACGCGGTCGGCAATATCGCCTCAATCGCAACGCCGTTGGCGATGCTATTGTGCCGAGGGGCTTACTCGGAGTTCCCACGATTCGTCGAAAAAGTTCGCGGCGACAATGCGGCCGGGGGCCAGGGCATCGGGCGGCACGCTCAGGTCGACCACCGCCCAGTCGGGGAGCTTGGGCGTCTGCACTGAATTGCTGGCATCGTGCCCTTCGCGAAACGTCGGACCGCTGTTGACGACCAGATACCGCGACGGCCGTAGCGGGTTGGGATAAATCATCACCAGCGCATGGCCGGCGGTCGCAAATTGCTGGTTGCTCACTGTGATGTGGTCCGGGCCCCAAGCGATCGGCAACTTGCCGGCGGCCCGGGCGAGAACCTGGTTCGATTCGGGATCGCCCCAGACAATCAGGTGATAGTCTTCCAAGTCCTGGTCGGTAATTTCCGATATCCCGCTTCACGCGCGGCGTGCCACGAAACAGCCTCTTCCAACGATCGAGGAAGTGCGCCAGTTCGAATTGCACCCAGCGCTCGACCTGTGGATTATGCGATTGGCCGGTCGGCGTGACCACCAGGAACGGCTCCATGAAGGCGTCGTCGATCGGTCCTTGCAGACCATGGATCTTACGCAGGCGGCCCGGCGATGGATACTGTGCGACGCTCTGCCAGCGGTCTGCCTGGCGTTCGAGTATTACTGGCTTCAAACTGCCGGGCACGACCACGTCTTGACCGTCAACATGCAACGTAAACGACTCAGGCGTCAAAAACGGCAAACGGACTACCAGCGCCGTCACGTTTCGCGTGCTGAGTTTCAGATCCTTGGCATCGAACTCGGCCCGAGCATCTTCCCAATGTTTGCCCAGGCCCAACAACTTGAGCGGGCCGTAGCTGTTGTAGCGCAACGTGCGGGTTTCAATCGCCACCTTGCGAGGATTCGCTGGGCGCCCTGCGCGACAAACCCATCCAGCCGCTTCATCAACTCGGCCAGCGTTTCCGGATTGTATTTGTGCGCCACGCCGGGGCCGATCAAGTGCGTCAGCTCGCGCCCTTCGCGGCGATAGGCTTCTTCCATGATGCGAGCCGACTGGATCTGCTTGTCCAACTCGCCGCTGTAGGCCACGACCGGAATGTTGAACAAGTTCAACACGTAATCCGGCACGTCGTACAGGCCCCACAGCTTTTGCTCGTACCACGGCGGGTACTGCTCAGGCTTGAGGTTCTGATATCGGGCCGTCTCCGCGAAGCCGGCTCCGGGACTCACCGCGCACCAATGCTCGGCATAATGGGCGCCCAAGTGCCAGGCCCCTGCTCCGCCCATCGAAAACCCGCACAGCACGATTCGCTCGGGATCGATCGGGTACCTCCGCTTCACGTGTTCGATGGCTTCGAGCACGTCGACTTCGCCGGCGAACTTGAAACCGTTGCAGTAGCGGCCGAAGGGATGCAGCACAATGGCGTTGTCGGGATGGATCTCACCGGGCTTCCCTTCGCGGCCGATGATGAACGACAATTCCGTCATCTTGTCGCCGCGGCCGTGCAGCCAGACGTAGAGTGGTACCAGTTGTTCGCTATCAAGGTCGATTTTTTCAGGAATCACCAAACCGTAGGGCTGGACGGAATCGTCCAGATTCGATCGAAAACCCTGGACCAATGTGCCTCGCCGTTCGTGCCCAGACGGATTGCCGCTGCATCAAGCTCTTTCAACCGCGCCTGTCCACGGGCTAGCAACTGCTCAGCCTTCGCGACATCACGGAGATCGAAGAACTCGCCGTTGTCGAGCGCATACTGCACCGCGTTGAGGTAAACCTCAACGTCGGGCAACCACACGTCGTTCAAATAATTCGTTGGGCGAACCCTTTCGATCGCCTTGGCGAGCGCGTTAGCCTTCTGCGCAAGCGTGCCAGATCTTCGGCAGGGATCTTCAAACCCGGTGGCGGAAGCCGACGGGGTATGGGTTTGATCTCTTGGGCCGAACCGCCCGTCGGCAAGACGCCTATCAGCGACAAAACGATCAGAGCAATGGAAGGCTCGCGATAGATACATTCGAATCGACTCGATTCCGGGAGGCATTGAGGGGAATGTGGCGGGCCTGGGGCGTACTCGACTTTGTCCCGCCGCCTTTGACGGCACTCGCCGAGCCGGCCAGAATAGGACCATTGTAACGGCGTGCATGGCCAAAACCAACGTACACGTTCGGCGGATGCTTGTTCGCCATGTCGCCAGCTTGTTCGAAAGGAAGAACCCACAAATGGCCGACCGGCTTCGCGTCGCAGCTCTTGGGCTGACGCACGATCACGTTTGGAGCAACCTCCGCGAATTGACCGAGACGCCCGGTGCGGAACTGGTCGCCGTGGCCGACCCCGAGCCGGCATTGCTGGAGCGAGCCAAGAACGAGTTCAATTGCCCGACGTATAGCAGCTACGAAGCGTTGCTCACCGCGCACAAGCTCGATGCGGCCTATGTGTTCGCCGACAATGCGACGGGCGTCGAGTTGGCTGAAATGGCCGCCTCGGAACAGCTGCACTTGCTGATGGAAAAGCCGTTGGCGGCGACGCTGGCCGGCGCCGACCGGGTGCTGGCTGCCGCCCGTCGGGCTGGAGTGAGGTTGATGGTCAATTGGCCGTTCGGCTGGTGGGCACCCTTGCAGCATGCCATCCGGCTGGCCCAGCAGGGTGAGATCGGCGAACTCTGGGAAGTGAAATATCGCTCGGCGCACGAAGGGCCCCGCGAGTTGGGTTGCAGCCCGTATTTTTGCGAGTGGCTGTACGACCGCGAATTGAACGGAGCCGGCGCCTTCATGGATTATTGCTGCTATGGCGCGGCGCTGGCCCGCGCGCTACTGGGGGTGCCCAGTCGCGTGGTTGGCGTTACGGGCCGGTTGGTCAAGGAAGACATCACGGTCGACGACAACGGCGTGATCGTGATGAGCTATCCGCGGGCCATGGCGATTAGCGAAGGATCGTGGACGCAGATCGGCCATCTGACGGCCTATGTTTCGACATTCTACGGCACGCGTGGCCTGCTGCTGATCGAGCCGGGTCCGCAGGGTCGGCTGCTCAAAGCCACGAAAGAAAAGCCCGAGGGCGAGCCGGTGTCGGTTCCGGAACTGGCGTTGGAAAACCGCACGGCCAGCGGACACTTCGTCCATTGCCTGCGAACCGGCCAGGAGTTCACGCTGCTTTGCCAGGATCGCGTGGGCCGCGACGCTCAGGAAATCCTTGAGGCCGGGCTGGCTTCGGCCCAGTCGGGCTCGGAAGTTTCTCTGCCGCTGCAAAGCTTTTGAATCAGAGCCTCGCGGGGCTGAGAAAGAGCGAGGAAGATAAACCGCCGAGGACGCAGAGGAAAATGCAGAGAAGAAGAGACCCGGGGGCAGCAAAGATTTTCACTCTCGTTAAAACCTGGACCTTGATTGAGACGCACATGCAGAATTCCATACCTAGAATCCTTTTGTCTTCCTCTGCGTCCTTCGGCGTCCTCCGCGGTCAGTTCTGTTGCTTCGCGTGCATTGCGATCTTCTGTTTCGCCGGTACTCGTTCGGCTGATGCCGAGGACTTTGAGCCGATTCGCTACCGCAACCCCGGCTTGGAGGTTGATTTGGGCGTCGGTCTTTGGCCGGTGCCAATGCCGATGGATTACGACCGCGACGGCGATCTCGATCTGCTGGTTTCGACCTCGAACAAGCCGAGCGGCGGCATCTACCTGTTCGAGAATCGAGGCGGTACGGGGAGTTGGCCGGTGCTTGCGCCGGGAGTGCGGCTGGCCGATGCTAACGCCAACATCAGCATTTCCTATCCAGGCGGCGAGCCCACGGTGATGACGCCGGGCCGCGAGTACCCGAACTTCCGGCCGATGTTCCTCACCGCCGGCGCCAAGGTTCTCTTCGAACCGAAGTTCTACATCGGCCGCGGCAATCATTGGACGCGGGTCGATTTCGACGGCGACCGGGTTCTCGATTTGGTAATCGGCGTCGGCGACTGGCGTGAATACGGCTGGGACAATGCCTTCGACAGCCAGGGACGCTGGACGCACGGTCCCTTGCACGGCTACGTGTACGTCGTGCGCAACGAAGGCAGCAACGCCCGGCCGCGTTTCGGCGAGCCGGTGCAGTTGCTCGCCGGCGGCAAAACGCTCGACATGTACGGCGCCCCCACCCCGCAGTTTGCCGATTGGGACCGTGACGGCGACTTGGACCTGGTGTGCGGCGAGTTTCTCGATCGGTTGACCTATTTCGAGAACATCGGCACGCTCCACAAGCCGCGTTTCGCGGCGGGCCGGTTTCTCGAGTGGCAGCACCAGGTGATTCACCTCGACCTGGAGATGATCGTCCCAACGGCCTTTGATTGGGACCGCGACGGCGACGTCGACCTGGTCGTGGGTCAGGAAGACGGCCGGGTGGCCGTGCTGGAGAACACCGGAAAACTGGCCGACCATATTCCGCAATTCAAGCCGCCGCGATTTCTGCGGCAGGAAGCCGACCTAGTGAAGTGCGGGGCGCTGGCAACGCCGTACGTATTCGATTGGGACGGCGACGGCGATGAGGATATTGTCTCCGGCGACAGCGCCGGCTACGTGCAGTTGGTCGAGAACCTCGACGGCGGCAATCCGCCGCGCTTCGCCGCCCCGCGTTACCTGGAGGCTGGCGGAAAGACCATACGCATCGAGGCCGGCCCGAATGGCTCGATTCAGGGGCCCGCCGAAGCCAAATGGGGCTACACCGTGCTGAGCGTGGCCGATTGGAACCACGACAGCCTGCCCGACATCGTGCTGAATTCGATTTGGGGCTCCGTTGTGTGGTACGAAAACGAAGGGACGCGTCGCGAGCCTCGGCTCAAGGCGGCCCAGCCGATCGAAGTCGAATGGCCAGGCACTCCGCCCAAGCCGGCTTGGAACTGGTGGTCGCCTCAGGGCAAGCAACTGGTAACGCAATGGCGCACCACTCCCGCCGTCTACGATTATAACGGCGACGGATTGAACGACCTGGTCATGCTCGACCACGAAGGCTTCCTGGCCTGGTTCGAGCGGCGCAAGCAGGACGAGGTCGTGCAACTCTTGCCTGGCAAGAGAATCTTTCTCGACGAGGCTGGCAAGCCGTTGCAGCTCAATGCCGGCCTGGCCGGCAAGAGCGGCCGCCGCAAGTTCACCCTTGCCGACTGGGACCGCGACGGTCGCGTTGACATCCTGCTCAACGGCCGCAATGTCGAATTCTACCGCAACCTGGGCGACAACCGGTTCGAGAATCTGGGCCCCGTTGCGGCGCGCGTCCTGGCAGGGCACGATACTTGCCCGACAACCGTCGACTGGAACCACGACAAGATTCCCGATCTGTTGGTGAGTGCCGAGGACGGCTTTCTCTATTACCTGCCCAATCCCCTGGCGTCGGTCGGAACGACGCGTCCTGCTCTGTAAAGCGATTCGCTCCGATGGCGCTTGTGGTGCATCATACCCGGCCGGCGATGGCGACCTTGTTCGAGGTCGTCTTGATCGGCGACGACGAAGAGCACCTGGGGGCCGTGGCCGAAGCGGCGCTTGACGAGATTACGCGCGTCGAGCGGCTCTTGTCGCGCCACGATCCGCGTAGCGAAGTGGCCCGGCTCAATCGCGAGGCGGCCAGCGGGGAAGTGCTCGTCGACCGCGAGTTGTTCGAACTGTTGCAATTGTGCGAAGTGTACCACGTCATGACCGGCGGCTATTTTGACCCGGCCGCGGTGCTGACCGGTCCATCTGCCTGGGGGAGATTTGCCGAGATCGAACTCGACGATAAACAGCGAACGGTCCGATTCACGAACTCGGAAATCGTGCTCGACTTCGGTGCCATCGGCAAGGGCTATGCGCTCGATCGGGCGGGAGAGCTAGTGCGAAGCTTCGGAGTCGAACGGGCCTTCATGCACGGCGGAACGAGTTCGATCCTGGCCCTGGGGCACGGCCCCAGCGGAAAGCCCTGGCCTGTGGGCATCCGCAATCCTTGGGCGGCCAACGATGCGGCCGAATTGGTCCAGATCGGTCTCGCGGATCGGGGTTATTCGTGCTCGGCCGTGTTTTCCGCAAGGGAATCGACTTCCAATATCGTCGTTCCGTTCACGCACGCGCCACTCGTGGAACAAGCGGCCTGTGTGGTGGTCGCGCCTGCTGCGGTCGAGGCCGAAGTTCTCTCGACCGCCCTGCTTGCCATGGGAATGGCCGAAGCGCGAGTCTATACTGAACGTGCGTGGCCGGGCGCTTCCGTCGGCTGGCTGGCCGCGGCTGACGAGCCTTCGATTTGCTGGTTCGGCGCAGCGCTCTGACGGAATATGTTGGGGTGCCATGGTCCACGGCTTGCGTGGCCATGTTTTCGCCGAGAACGGCCTGCCCACGCGAGCGTGAGCATGGCACCCGATGCACAAGCTTTGAGTTCAAACCTGTCGAACCGGGATGGTGGGCGATGCCCACCGTACGACATGCCGCCTGCGAACCCGACTCGTCGCGAATTCCTCACGGCCGCCAGTGCCGCTGTGCTGGCGCAGTCGGTTGCGAAAGCGGTCCAGGGTGCCGAAGTCGAACCGGTTCGCGTGGCAGTGATCGGCACGGGCGGACGCGGTTCCGATCTGCTGCGAAGCCTGACGACGATCGCCGGTGTCGATCTGGTGGCGATCTGCGACGACTATCCGCCGCATCTCGCTCGGGCCGCCAAGTATGCCGGGCCGCAAGCCCGCACGTTCAGCGACTATCACCTGATGCTCGACGCCGTGCGCCCGCAGGCCGTGGTGATCGCGGTTCCGCTGTACTTGCACTACCAGATCGCCAGCCACGTGCTGGCCGCAGGCTGCGACGTGTTCTGCGAAAAGACGATGTGCTACAGCCTGGATGAGGCCCGGCAATTGGTCCGCCAGGTCGAGGAATCGAAGCGAGTTTTTCAGGTTGGTTTGCAGCGACGGGCCAATCCGATTTATCAACAAGCTGTGGCCATGGTCCAAGCCGGTGTGTTGGGGCAGATTACTTCGATCAAGTGTCAGTGGCATCGCAACAACAACTGGCGGCGGCCGGTGCCGGTGGCCAAGAGCGATCCGGCCTGGCCGGTCTTGGAACAGCGGCTCAATTGGCGACTTTATCGCGCCCGCTCGCAGGGGCTGATGGCCGAATTAGGGAGCCACCAAATGGACGTCGCCAATTGGGTGTTGGGGGCCGTGCCCAAGCGCGTTATGGCGACCGGCGGAATCGACTACTGGCGCGACGGGCGTGACGTGTGCGACAACGTCTTTTGCATCTATGAATACGAGTTGCCTGCTCCCGGCCCGCTCACTTCCGGCTCCGCTCCCAAAAAGGGAGACGGGAGCCCATCGCCGGGAGGCTATACAGTCCGCGCCACGTATTCGTCACTCTGCAACAACGCCTACGAAGGGGCCAGCGAACTTATCCTGGGCACGCGCGGCAGCCTGTTGCTCACCTCGACCAAGGGGTTGCTGTTCCGCGAACGCACGGCTGAAGACGTCGGCTGGGCCCGGCCGACCGAAGGGGACGAAAACGCCTCGATCATCACCTCGGGCAAAACGCTCAAGCTCAGCAACTCTCCTTGGGCGCACCGTGGCGAGCCGATCGAGATCGACAACCTGATCGGCGATGACACGCGGGACGAGTTGATTTCGTTCGTCGATCACGTCCGCCGGCAGGACATGCAGACCATCTGCGACGTACACGAAGGGTTCCGCGACACGGCCACCGTGCTCATGGCGAACCAGGCGATGGACGACGGGCGAACCGTTTCGCTGCCGGGCTAGCGTGTTTAATTGAGCCGGTATTCTTTCAATTTTGAACAGCTTCATTTGCGGGGAGACATCGCGTGAAGACGCTGCTTTGTATGTTTGCCACGGCGCTCAGCGCGCTCCTGGGAGCCGGTCCGTCGTTCGCGGCCGAGTCTTCAGCTCCCACGACGTCTGGAACGCTTCGAGTGTTGTTCATCGGCAACAGCTACACGGGCCGCAACAATCTGGCACAACTCGTAAAATCGATGGCCGAGTCCGGCAACCCGGAGTTGAAGTTTGAAGTCACTACGGTCACGTATGGCGGCCGCAAGCTGGTGGATCATTGGCGACTGGGGACGCAGAATTTCGTGAAGCAGTCGACGCTGACGGCCGACGAGGAACAGGCGACCATCAAATCCCTGGAGGAGACGATCGCCCGCGACCCCCAAGACAATTACGCTAAATCTGCGTTCTACAAACACAAGCAGTTGTTGAAGTCGTTGGATTCGAAACTGAAGACGTGGGACATCGTGATTTTGCAATCGTCTCAGGATGATTTGGACGGGGAGAAGTCGCTGTATGTTGAATACGCGCCGAAGTTCGCCGAACTCATCAAGGCCCAAGGCGGGCGAGTGATCCTGTACGAAACAACTCCCGGAACCCAGAACTCGAAGCCGCTGACAGCCCCGCCCGATTCGGCGCCAGTGCTGCAAAAGGAGGCGACGATCGCAGCGCTGGCCTGGAAAATAGACGCCGCGGTCGCACCGATGTCGATCGTGGCTCTGCGCTGCCAAACCGCTCGTCCGGATCTGGCGTTACGCTACGTGAACGACGGCCATCTCAACCAGGCCATGGCCTATCTCACCGCCTGCACGCTCTATGCTGCGATCTTTGATCGAAGCCCCGTCGGTCTGGCAATCGACACGGTAACCGATACTCGCCCGCTCGACGCCCAGCATAAAGATCTCGACCGGGACGGCGGTCCGATTTCGCGCAAATTCTCCGCCAAGGATTGTGCTGAGCTGCAGCAGATCGCCTGGGACGGGTTCCAGCAATTCAAGGAGCTTGCCGCATCGGCGACGAAGTGATCGATGGCACGCGAGATTGGCCGAAAGGTGATATCAATGCCGAGCGCTAGAATTACAATTGCTATCGAACAAGAGCTATTGGCTCGACTGGATCGCTTGGTGAGGCGGCGACGGTTCTCCAATCGCAGCCGAGCGGTTCAGGAAGCGCTGCGGGATAAGCTGGGTCATCTAAGCCGAAACCGCTTGGCGCGCGAATGCGCAAAGCTTGACCCTTCGTTCGAACAACGGTTGGCCGGCGGTGGTGAATTCTATTAACCGTAGCAGCGAATCTCAAACACCCGGGCCAGCTTGTCGCCGTTGGTGGCCGTGATGTTGAGACGGACGGCCTGGGCTTCGACTGGTTCGAAACGGTGCCGCACCAGTCGTTGGTAATTGCCCGTGACCGTGGCCAGCTTCTGCCATGAGCCCGTAGCGCTCTTGCGGTAGACCAATTCGTAGTCGCGGACCGTTTCGGGCTGTGGGGCGCGGATGATCTTGTTGTTGATCGCGTCCTGCGACGTGAGCGTCAGTTCGCGCTGGAAGCCGGAGTCGAACGTGATCTGCACCTGGCCGATTTTGTGTGGCTGTTCCCAAGCCAATTCCAGCCAGGCCCCCTCGGCAGAAAGCTCCGTGCTCCAACGGTGGACCGCTCCGCCGGGAACGTCGCGCACGAATCCATCCAGCACCAATTCGGCTTTGAAATCGTCGGCCTCGCTCGAAGCGGTTGCCTTGGCCTGGCGAGCCAGATCCTGGGCGTCTTCATTGCGCCGCCGGTCGATCGTCTGGTCGTCGCGTAGCAACGTTTGCGCCAGTTCGTTCAAGCGGGCTTTGTCTTGAAAGAGCTGGCGCGGGGCGATATCGTCGCGGGCCGCCAGGGCCGCGGCCGTGCCGGCTGCCTGGCCAATCACGGCGCAGCGTGGCCATCACGCGCGTCGACGTGAAGGCCGCGTGCGAGGCGCTGATGTTGCGGCCGGCCATCATCAGGTTGCCGACGTTCTTGCTGTAGAGCGAACGCAAGGGAATGTTGTAGATCGGCGTTCTGATCTGCACGGCCGGAGCCAGATCGGCCCGATCGAAGCCGCCTGGCGGATGATCGTCCATCGGCCAGCCGCCGATGGCAACGGCGTCTTCGAAGTCGCCCCGGACGCCCATCAGGTCGAATTGCGTCAGCACGTGGTCGCCGATCAATCGGCGGCTCTCGCGCTTGCCGGGCAGCATGCCGACCCAATCGAGGGCCCAGTTCGCAGCGTCGGGATGCGCGCCGCTGTTCTTGATGTAGTCCCAAACGCCCATCACGATCGACAACAACTCGAAGCGGATCCGTTCGTTGTCGTGGATGGTGTTCCATTGTCCGCCCCATTCGATCCACCAGTAGCCGTATTCCCAGGAGTTGGTCGACCGTTTCAATAGCTGTTCTTTGGTGACCTTGCGGGCCCACTTCGGCGCGACGAAGGGCATCGGCCGATCGTGTTTACGCGAGGTAAACAGGATGCTCGAGCCCATGGTCTCTTTGTCGGGCGTGACCGGCGCCAACGGTTCGCCGTACTCGCTGCGCGCTTCGCGGCCGTAGTGCATCTCGGCGCCGGCTTCCAGGCCCAGCCGGCTGTCGCCGGTCGCGTCGCAATAGACCTTGGACTTGATGCGGTAGATGTGTTCGGTCTTGTCCGAGCGCACGTAAACTCGATCGATGTGGCCGGGGCTGACGTCGGCGGCAAACAGCACGCTGTCCAGCAGCAGCGTCGCTTTCGGCTCGCTGACAACCTTCTCGTACAGCAGCAGATCCCACATTTCCCAACAACGTTGCGGATTGCGGACCGCGTCGTCGAGGCGGAACTCCTCGATCAAACCCCCTTCGCGCCAGCCGGGGCGGCCCTTGTGGCTGTTCGCGCCGACGACGTGCATCTTCACTTCGCTCGACGAGTTGCCGCCCAAGCGAGAGCGATCCTGGGCGATCACCACGCGGGCGCCATTGCGCGCCGCGGCCACGGCGGCACAAACGCCGGCCAGGCCGCCACCGGCCACGAACAGATCGCAATCGAGATCGACGAGCGTCATGTGCGGCTCGTGCGGAGCCGCCTGGCGCTTGCCCGAGGGCGGAGCAATGCGTTCGAACTCGCGATGCATTTCCGCCGCGGTTAGTTCCGCAGCAGCCAGCGGCTGAGCGTCGTCGGCCAGCACGACCAAGCTATACCCCCCGAATCCGACCGCCGCCAGAAAATCGCGCCGTTTCATAGGTTTTCCTCAAAATCGTGGTGGATGCGTACGCTAGCCTAACCGCCGCCACGGGGGCTCACAAGCCTCTTACCGGCCAGTGCTTAAAGGATGCTGCCAAGTGCCACGGCCATGAAAACTCGTCTGGCCGCACCAACCCTTTGGAGTTACTTTTTCGTAAGTCTCGATCCAGCCGCGAAACGAATGAGGCTACGTTTCGTACAACTAGCGGCGGTCGAGCTAGAGGCGTCGACCGGGGCGGGTGAAGCATCGCCTTGAGAGAAGCGAACAGCGGAAACAGAGAACCAGGCCCCGTCGGTGGCACGTCGCGTGTGCGTGCTCCACTGCCGCTGCCGCGCGAAGCAGGCACGCTCATGACCGAGAACGATTCCGGGAAAGACTCCCGAACGCCCCAAGACGAAGCCGACGGCGAAACGAACACGGCTGCGTTACCGTGGACAACACACTCCGCAATCAAAGAGCCTGACGAGCAGGCGGTCGCCGGGATCCTTTATCCATCGGTCGACATCTCGACCTTGCTCGATGATTGGAGCGGCGAGCCGTTCGATCCGGACCTGGCCCGTCCTGAGCTGCTGCACGAACTGTTCGAGCACCAGGCGGATGCCCGCCCCGAAGCAATCGCGGTAGTGTGCGGCGAGCAGCACTTAACCTACGCCGAACTGGAATGCGGCGCGAACCGCCTGGCGAATCTGTTGCGCAACCTGGGCGTGGGGCGCGAATCGCATGTGGCGATACTTCTGCCGCGAGGGCCAGACGTCTACAGGGCGATGCTGGCCGTGCTGAAGACCGGCGCCGCTTATGTGCCGATCGATCCGGGCTATCCGCCCGATCGCGTGGCCTACATTCTCGACAACTGCCACATCCGCACGCTGATTTCGACGACGGACTTGGCCGCCGGTCAGTCGGAGTTCGCCGGATGCGTGCTGCGGCTCGACGAACCGTCGCCAGAGTTGCTCAACGCGTCGTCCGGACGATTGACGCGCAGCGAAACCGGCGGCAGTCCGCAGGACGTGGCGTACGTCATCTATACCTCGGGTTCGACCGGCCGACCCAAAGGTGTCGAGATCGAACATCAGAGCGTGACCAACCTCGTTCGCGCCGAAGCAAGAATCTTTGGCGTGCAGGCAAGTGATCGGGTTTACCAGGGTTTTTCGGTGGCCTTTGATGCGTCGATCGAGGAAATCTGGCTGGCTCTGTTTGCCGGGGCGACGTTGGTCGTCGGCACGAGCGAAATGCAACACGCGGGGCCGGCCCTGTCACGATTGTTGCGCGAGGCCGGGGTTACGGTCTTGTCGTGCGTTCCCACGCTGCTGGCCATGATGGAAGACGACGTGCCCAGCCTGCGGCTGCTGATTCTCGGCGGCGAGCAATGTCCGCAGAACCTGGTCGAACGCTGGTGCCGGCCAGGGCGTCGGATGGTTAATACGTATGGGCCGACCGAGGCGACGGTCATTGCCACCTACGCGGATTGCGCTCCCGGCAAGCCGGTAACGATCGGGCGGCCGGTGCCGAACTATCATGCTTACATCCTGGACGACAACCTGCGCCCCGTGGCGGCCGGCAGCAGCGGCGAGCTGTACCTGGGGGGCATAGGGCTGGCGCGCGGCTACGTCGAACTGCCTGAAGTGACGCGGGCGAAATTCATCGCGAACCCGTTCACCAGCCATGGCGGCTATCCGTCGCGGCTCTACAAAACCGGCGATCTGGCTCGCTTCACGTCGACCGGCGAGATCGAGTTCCTCGGCCGGGCCGATTCACAGGTCAAGCTGCGAGGGTTTCGCATCGAACTCTCGGAGATCGAGAACGTGCTGCTGGAATGTCCGGGCGTGTTGGCCGCAGCCGTAACCCTGCGCAGCGACAGCCGGTCCATCGAACAGTTGGTTGGCTACCTCGTGCCGACCAAGGGGGCCATGCTCAACGAAGATTCAATCCGCGCCCATTTGCGCACTCGGCTGCCGGTTTTCATGGTGCCGGCCCTGCTGGAGACGCTCGACACGCTGCCGACGCTGCCCAGCGGCAAAGTTGATCGTACGGCGCTCCCAGCGCCGCGATCGGCTGCGGCTGCGCGGACCCGTCCGCGCGTCGCGCCCCGTAGCGAACTGGAGACGAAGATCGCCGCGGTCTGGGAATCGCTGTTCGCCCCGCAGATCGTCTCTGTAGATGACGATTTTTTCGTTGACCTGGGCGGTCACTCGCTGTTGGCCGCGCAGATGGTTTCCGAATTGCGCCGCGACAGCCAATTGGAAGGGCTGTCGATGGTCGACGTCTACCGCTTCCCGACCATCGAATTGCTGGCACAAAAGCTGGTCGAAGCGAGGCTGACATCGGCGGCTGACAGTTCGCTGGCTGAAAACGGCCCTCAGCCAGACGACCCAGCCGGCTTTCAACAGGCGTCGCCCTGGGGGCATCGGCTGTGCGGCCTGGCCCAAACGCTGGGGCTGTATTTCATCCTGGGGTTCTTCTCCGTGCAGTGGTTGGCGCCGTATTTGGCCTACACGTGGCTGATCGACAATGACTATGGCATCGACGAGGCAATCCTCGGGGCATTGGGCATTCTGTTGATCGTCTATCCGGTCATGTTCCTCGTAGCCATCGTGGTGAAGTGGACCGTGATCGGCCGATACCGACCGGGCAGCTATCCGCTGTGGGGCAGCTATTATTTTCGCTGGTGGTTTACGCAGAGTGTGCTCACCACCGTGCCGACGACCTACCTGGTCGGCACGCCGCTGCTGGCGATCTTCTACCGGCTGTTGGGAGCCCGCGTTGGCCGCAACGTGCATCTAGGCAGCGACCACTTCGGTTGCTTCGACCTGCTCTCGATCGGCGACGGCACGAGTATCAGCACCGACGCCAGCGCCTTGGGTTACTCGGTTTCGAACGGCTGCCTGCAAATTGGCGCGATTGAAATCGGTTCGAGCTGCCACGTCGGAACGCGGTCGGTCCTGCAAAGCCAAACCCGGATGGCAGAAAAATCGCGATTGGCCGACCTATCGCTGCTGGCTTCAGGAGGCCGGATTCCCAGCGGGCAAACCTGGATTGGATCGCCTGCGCGGCCGCAACTCGTTCCGGTCGCGACGGCGCCGTCGGCCGAACCTTATCACCCCAGCCGCTGGCGGCGGATCGCCTTCGGCTGCCTGTACACGCTGGGCATTTTCATCTTCCCGGTGCTGGCTTTGGCCTCGGTCTTTCCGGGCATGATGCTGATGAACCACTTGAATTACCTGGACGACTATTACTACTACCTGGTGATTTCGCCGCTGGTGGGATTGTCGTTCGTGGTCTTTCTGTGCCTGGAAATCGCCCTGGTCAAGTGGCTGTTGCTCGGAAAGGTGCGGGCCGGAACCTTTCGATTGGATAGCGTGTTTTATTTTCGCAAATGGTTCGTCGATCAATTGCTGGAACTGAGCCTCGATGTGCTGGGCCCCCTATACGCCACGATCTACCTCGTGCCTTGGTATCGCATGCTGGGCGCGAAGCTTGGCCGCCGGGCCGAGATTTCCACCGCCTCGTTCATCTCGCCCGACTTGCTGACGATCGACGACGAGGGCTTCATTGCCGATAGCGTCTCGCTCGGAGCGGCCCACGTCGAGAACGGCCATGTGCGAATCGCCGAGACGCGCATCGGCAAGCGATCGTTCATCGGCAACAGTGCGTTGCTGCCACCGGGCTCGCAGGTGGGCGACAATTGCCTGATCGGCTGCCTCTCGACCACGCCCACGCAATCGCCCGGATCGGAAAAAGATGGCACTTCGTGGCTCGGGTCGCCGGCCATCTTTCTTCCACAGCGGCAGCAGAGTTCGGCTTTTTCGGCCGAAACGACGTTCCAGCCCTCGGCCTGGCTGCAAACGCAGCGGGCCTTGATCGAATTGGCGAGAGTGATACTGCCGTCGACTTTTTTCATCATGCTCACCAGCGTGCTGATGTCGCTGGTGATCATCGTCAGGGAGTACGTGACCGAGGCCGAGTTGATTCTGCTGTTCCCGGTGCTGTATACCGCCTGCGGCATCGTGGCGGCACTGTCCGTAGTGGCCATCAAGTGGGTATTGATGGGCCGTTACCGGCCGTGCGAGCGCCCGTTGTGGAGCACGTTCGTCTGGCGGACCGAGTTGGTGACCGCCTTGCACGAGAACCTGGCCAACCTGTTCATCGTCGACAAGCTGGTGGGCACGCCCTTTGTTGGTTGGTACTTCCGACTGCTAGGGGCCAAGATAGGCCGTCGCGCCTTCCTGGAGACGACCGACATGACGGAATTCGACCTGATTTCGATCGGCGACGACGTGGCGCTGAACAAGGACTGCACGGTGCAGACCCATTTGTTCGAAGACCGGGTAATGAAGATGTCCTCGATCCGCATCGACGACCGTTGCTCGGTCGGATGCTTGTCGCTAGTGCTGTACGACACGCGAATGAAAGCCGGCTCACAGCTAGGCGACTTGTCGCTGCTGATGAAGGGTGAAACCTTGCCGGCCGACACCCGCTGGGAAGGCATCCCCGCCAGCTCGCAGGCCAGCAAATTCGAACTGGTTGTGCCGGGGAAGAAAGTAGTCAGTATTCAGTAGCCAGTAGTCAGTTTTTTTGCTGACTACTGACCACCGACCACTGATTACCTTTTACTCAGCTGCTCATTTCCGGCGATTCGCGTTTCGATTGCCAGATGGCCCAGGTCAGGCCCACGATGCACACGATGATCGAACCCCAGAACAGGCCGTCGTGCGGCTTGCTGACAACGTCTTCGACGCCGATGCTCTTGAGCTTGTCGACGACGACCGTGTCGTAGGGGAGGATCAGGGCCACGATCAACAGGCTGACCATGTTCATCACTTTGATCAGCGGGTTGATGGCCGGGCCGGCCGTGTCCTTGAGCGGGTCGCCCACGGTGTCGCCGGTAATGGCGGCCTTGTGCTTCTCGCTCCCCTTGCCGGTGTTGGCTTCCATGTCGGGCACTTCGTCTTCGACCATCTTCTTGGCGTTGTCCCAGGCGCCGCCCGCGTTGGCCATGAACACGGCCAGCAATTGACCGGTGACGATCATGCCGCCCAGGAAGCCGGCCAGAGCGACGACTCCCAGGCCAAAGCCCACCAGGATCGGAACCATCAGGGCCAACAAGCCCGGGCCGACCAGTTCTTTCTGAGCTTCCGCCGTGCAGATGTCGACAACGCGACCGTAATCGGGGCGCTTGGTGCCGGCCCAGATTTCCTTGTCGCGGAACTGGATGCGGCATTCCTTGACGATCAGATAGGCTGCCCGGCCTACGGCCCGGATGGTCATCGAGCTGAACAGGAACGGCACGGCTCCGCCAATCAGCATGCCAATGAACAGGTCGGGGGCTGAGATGGTGAGCATCGAGGCAACCCCGTTGTAGATGTCGGAGCTGATGATCTCGTTTTCGCCGCCACCGCCCGAGCCGACTGAGACAATGAAGCTGTTGAATAACGATACCGCGGCGATTACGGCCGAGCCGATGGCGATGCCCTTGGTAATGGCCTTGGTGGTATTGCCCACGGCGTCCAAGTCGGCCAGCGTTTGCCGGGACTCCTTATACTGAACTTCGCCCATCAAGGCCTTTTCGTAGCCCATTTCGCCGATGCCGTTGGCATTGTCGGCTACGGGCCCGAAAACGTCCATCGAGATGGTGTTGCCGGTCAGCGTCAACATGCCGATGCCGCACATGGCGACGCCGAAGGCGACGAACGTGGGCGTTGTTCCCGCATAAACCAGCACGCTGCAAAAAATGGCTCCCACGATGATCATCACGGCGGCCACGCTGCTTTCGTAGCCCACGGCAATGCCCTGGATGATGTTCGTGGCGTGCCCCGTACTGCAATTCTTGGCCAGGCTCTTGACCGGACTGTATTCGGTGCCCGTGTAGTACTCGGTGCATTTATTCAGTGCCACGGCCAGGATGATTCCGATCAGGCAGGTCCAGGCGGCCCGCATGTCGAGCCCCGGAACGCCGAGCGTCGCCCAAAACGACTGCTTGTCGGAGAGGATTTTGCCTTCGTAGCGTTTTCCCTTGTAGCCCTCATTCAGCCATTCTTTCATGTACCGCACTTCCTGGCCGTTTTCTTTCTGGAACGCGGTGCGAGCCTTGACGAACTCGGGGTCGGACTTGAAGCCGTCGATGGCCTGCGGATACTCGCGCATGTAACTGTCGTCGAAGTGCAGGTAGGCGAAGCCCAACAGGACGAAGCCGGCGATGCTGAGCAGCGAGCCGATCACGAAGCCGCGATTGACGCTCTTCATGGCCTCGGCAGCGGTGCCCTTGTCGCCGGCGCGTACGCTGTAGGTGCTGATGATGCTGGCGATGACACCGATGGCCCGGACCAGCAAAGGAAAAATCACGCCCTTGTGGCCGAAGCTGGCGATGCCCAGGATCATGGCCGCGACGATCGTGACTTCGTAACTCTCGAAGATGTCAGCGGCCATGCCGGCGCAGTCGCCGACGTTATCACCGACATTGTCAGCGATCGTGGCCGCATTGCGGGGATCGTCTTCCGGAATGCCCTTTTCGAGCTTGCCGACGAGGTCGGCCCCGACGTCCGCCGCTTTGGTGAAGATGCCACCGCCGACGCGCATGAACAATGCCAACAGCGTGCCGCCGAAGCCGAACCCTAGCAGGGCCTCGTAGGCGTGTTCGCCGTACATCAGAAAGATCAATGAACCGCCCAGCAGGCCCAAGCCGTCGGTGAGCATGCCGGTGATGGTGCCGGTGCGGTAGCCAAGTTGCAGGGCCTGGCCGAAACTGTGTTGCGCGGCGGTCGCCACGCGCAGATTGCCAATCGTGGCCAACCGCATGCCGACGAAGCCCACGGTGGCTGAGAAGATCGACCCGATGAAGAACGCCAAAGCCCGCCCCCAAACAATCTGTGGAGCCGTGTTCGGCGACGCATCGGCTGCCAGGTAGAGCAGGACGGTGATAATGACGATCAACAGCCCGACCACGCGAAATTGGCGGTAAAGGTAGGCATTGGCGCCTTCTCGCACCGCTTGGGCGATGGCCTGCATTTTGGGCGTCCCTTGCGGGGCGTTCTTCACCTGGCCCACGAGCATCAGGGCATAGCCCAACCCGGCCAGCGCCACGACCACGTTCGCCACCAAAGCCACCCGCTCGTACAGGGCGTATTTCGGACTGAACAATGGTTCCCAGAGCGTGATGCTCGCCGAATGCGCTCCGCCGGCACCATCGCCCGGCGCTTTGGCATCGGCGGCAAACAGCCAACCGGTGAACGATAACCAGAAGATTCCTAATACCGCCCAAATCAGGATTGACGATCGCTTCATGGCGTCCTCGGGACTGTGAAATTGGCGCAGCAATGCAACAACGCGATACAAGGCACGCATTATACGAATGCCAGCGAACTTGCCTACAAAAAGTTTGAGTAGACGGAAAAGTTTATGCGGTCCGTGCTGTCGCGCCGCGGGTCCGCATTCACTTTGAATTCAAGAACCGGCGCCGGTGGATGGAATCCGGTGCCGCGGCGAAAATCGTGGCCCGAGTTGGTGAACTTTGCCGGTCGCGTGAGAGAACCGGGGTCCATTGCTCAGGGTTTTGCCGCCTCGAAGAAGGGGTTGCCCGCATTTCGCGGTTTTACCGCTCAACTTGCCGAACTTGCTGTTCCGAAGATGAGATTGGACCAGTTCGTGCGGGTTGGACCGATTAAAGCATTGCTGCTGTGACATATGGCCCAAGTGGCCAGACGCTAGAAAAGTGAAACCATCGGACGAGAATCGGTCCCGCCAGTGAGGATTTCTGCAAACGAGCGCGCCATGAACCCGACGGGAATACGATTGCAACCAGCGAGATTCTGCCGACGAGGTCGCCCAAGCGTCGTGCGACAGGCGTGCGGCTGGCTGGCGCTGGCCTGCTGTGTAGGCCTGGGTGGTTGCAAAATGAGCTCGTCGCAGCAGGGGCCAACCTTGGCGCCCCCTTCGCAAATGCCCGGGCAACCTGGTCCGGGGCTCATTCCCGGACTACCACAGTCCTATCCCGTAGGACAGCCGCAACAGAGTCCTGGGCAGTTGCCCGTGCCGCCCGCACCCGGCGAGCTTCCTTCGCCTACGGCCGGAGCCAGGGCTGCAGCGCCGCAATCGAGCCGGCTGGTCGAACACGGGCTGGCCGTGCGGGCTACGCGACAAGGCCGTTTTGCCGAAGCCGACCAGCATTTCCTGCGAGCCTGGCAACTCGGACCGCCCACGGCCGAATTGCTCAACGACATGGGCTACCGACTCTATCTGGAAGGCCGATTGACCGAGGCCGAATCGGTATTCCGGCAAGCCCTGTTTCTCGAGCCTCGCCATGTCGCGGCCACGCTGAACTTGGGACGCGTTCTGGCACGCCAGGGCCGGATTCAGGAGAGTCTGAGTGCATTCCGCCAGGTCAATGGCGAGGCCGAGGCCGAGGCCAATGTGGCCTACGTCTTGGCTGATTGGGGTAACGTCAACGAGGCTCAAGCCCACTACGGACGGGCTTGCGAAATCGGAGTTGCTCAGCGGCAGGGTTGGCAGAATCCGCCGCAGTCGATCGCGCGTTTGCCTTTTAACGGCGCCGGAGATAATTCACTGGCCTCGCCGCAGAATCCGGCTGCACCCGCCGCCACGGCGCGGATTACGCAAGTTCGACCGGCGAACTGAGATCGCACACGGCGCCCTGAGCCTCGGAATCGGGGCAGGCAACGGGCTCACTGCGATTCTCGGGAAGAGCGCTGACGTCTGGGTGCTCCAAGACGGCGTCTGATTCTCGGCGCCATGCCCGCAAACCGCGCCGGCCCAGTTGGTATGCGCCGAGCAGAACTCGGCTCGATCGCCGACGCGGAGCCAATACGACACGGCCGATCTTATAACTGTGGTTGGCCCAGCAGGCGGTGGCCCGCGTGAGCGGGCCCCAGAAATCGACCGCGGCCGTCTGGTCATGCTCCCAGAAGTTTTTCAACAGTTCCCAACGCAATAGCTGGCCCGGGCTATACGCGGCAAAGCTCTCGTCGAAACCTACCTTGGGCGAGAAATACGTCTGTTTGCTGCGATAACCGAACTCGAAGGCGATCGGCTGTCCGGCGAATCGCAGGAAGTTCAATTCGAGTTGCTCCCAACGGGCGAGCTGCTGGGCCTGGCGGCAGAAGTAGTCGAACACTCGCGGCGTTCGCAGCACGGACGTGCTTTGGGCCGCTTTCCAACCGCGGTCTTCGACCTCGAAGCCGCGCCGCAGCAACGTCTCGACCTGCTCGCTCGTAGGGTTCGCACAGCGCTCCAATTCGATCCCCCCGTCGCGCTTTGAGCGCCGCAGCATTTTGTGCATCTGGCGGCGATGATTGCTGCCGAGCCCCGCTTCGTATTGGGCCCAACTGCCGTTCAATTGCACCTGGCCAATGGAGAACGAAGCGTGGGTCGCGTGGGCCAGCCCGGCCCGATCGAAGGCCGCCAGCAAGGCCTGCCAGCGGGGCGCTTCGTAGGGCACGTCTTCCAACCAGGCGAGCGGCCAAGGGGCATCGGCCAGGCCCGTCGCCAGCATGTCGAGCACGGCCTCGGTGTCTGATTGCGGGTCAACGAGCAGATCGCCGCAGGTACACCATTCGTTCGTCAGCATGGAGCCGACTTCGAGCAGGCGTTTGACGCGCGTCGCGACCAGGATGACGCCGGCCAGAAAAGCTTGGCCGTCAGCCACGATGAAGGCGCAGAACGGCCGCCCGGGAGCGAATTCTTCCAGCCATTGGGCAATCAACTCGGCGCGGGCCGTCGGCACGGCCACGTCGCTGCGCGACCAGAGGTCGTCCCAGCCGTCAGCCTGTGCTCGCCAAGAGGCAAGCGAATCGATCATCACCAGCCGCAGTTGGCCCACGTCTCTCGCTCCTCGGCAATCGGGGGTTCCCACACATTGGGTTCAAAGAAGTTTAGCTCGCTCCTACTGGCGCGTGCGTGTTGCGTCTTGTTACTAACGCGTGTTGCGTCTGATCGACATGCCGTGGCGTTGCGACAACGCCGATGCTTTGCCGCAACATCACACCGGCGGCCGCCGCGTCAGTCGCCAGGGAATGTAAGGCAATGCCGCAACAGTGCTTAGGGCGGATCGCCAAACGGATTGCGCCTCCTGGCATCGGCTTTGCCTTGGACTGGATTCCATGTCGCGGCAATCAATGGCTGACCACCTAAAACGGATAACGCAACTCATGCTCATCAACGACATCTTCGGATCGCTCGGCAACGCACCGCTGGCCGCCTTTGTGTCGACCAACCCGAACCCGGGCCTCGAACTGGGCACCGGCTTCGTTCCTTCCCGGCAGACCACCTTGCCGCTGCCCTCGTCGGCTTCGAGTACGCTGAACTCCGACGCCGCGGCCATTTCGATCCAGGTTCTGCCCGGTGGCAATCAGGAGGTCGTGTACCAGTTGGTCAAACGCGGGCTGGACGTTGTCGGTTCGATCGCCTTGCTGGTCGCCGTGTTGCCGATCCTGTTGGTCACGTTCCTGGTGCTGTGCGTTACGACCAAAGGCCGGCCGATCTTCGTGCAGCAACGTGTCGGCCAATGCGGCCGGCTGTTTCGCATGTTCAAGTTCCGCACGATGTGCCTCGATGCCCACGTGCGGCAGGTGGCCATCGCCAACGAGATGGACGGCCCGGTGTTCAAGAATCGCCGCGACCCGCGCGTCACCCGGTTGGGTCGCATCCTCCGCCAACTCAGCATCGACGAACTGCCGCAACTGGTGAACATTCTGTTGGGCGACATGTCGCTGGTCGGGCCGCGGCCGCCGATTCTGTCGGAAGTCCTCAAGTACGAACCGTGGCAGCGCGAGCGGTTGAGCGTCAAGCCGGGCCTGACCTGTCTCTGGCAAGTCAGCGGCCGCAACGAGATCGGCTTCGACGATTGGATGCGGATGGACATCTGGTACGTCCAGAACCAGAACTTACTCACGGACCTCAAGCTGCTGGTATTGACCCCCTGGGTAGTCATCAGCCGCAAGGGTGCGTATTGAGTAGTGGTCAGTGGCTGGTGACTGGTGGTCAGTGTTGAAGATTGGAACACAGAATCGCACTTTTCGCCGCGTCGCTTGCGACGCGCTCGAAGCGAAACCAATTACACTCCAGCCGCCAACAGCGCCACGGGGAATTGGTTGAGCAACTGATCCAACGGAAAGAACGCCCCCTCGCTGCTCATCGGTACCCGAATCTGTTCGCCCGTGAGAACGTTCTGCCATTGCGTCGGTGCCGACGGAAAGAGCGGCAGCAAAGTATCCTGCCAGACTTTCGGTGCGGGCATCAGTTTGCCGGGGTCGACCAGCGCGGCTACGCAGCGCGGCACGACCACCACCGCCCAGGCCTGTCCGTGGCGCCGCGCGAAGGCAAACAGATGTTCGGCTTGCGGTCCGCTGAGCGCCAGCGGCAGGTAGTCGCCTGCCAGAAACAGCTCGGCGTGATCACGGCGAAAGCGTAGCGCCACGCTCGTCAGGTAAAGCTTGATGCGGCCGTCGGCCCAGTGCTCGACCAATTCGGCCAAAAGTCGAGCGCGGTTCTCGACGGCGCGTTGCTCGAGCGCGTCGAGCGCCGCCTGGCGTCGCGCGAAGTCGACCGCCCGACGGTTGTCGGGATCGACCAGGTTCAGATCCCAAAGTTCGGTTCCCTGATAAAAGTCGGCCACGCCTGGTGCGCCGATCTTCAGCAGCACCTGGCCCAGGGCGTTGCACATGCCCGGCCCGACCGTTCGCGACACCAGGCCTGCGAGACCTTGCAGGAAAGTGGCGTTCTTCTCGCGATCCAGCGCACCGCGGACGAAGCGCTCGATCGCGGCGGCGTAGTCCTCGTCGGGATTGATCCAACTGGTATTGAGCTTGGCTTCCTTCGCCGCCTTGTGCATGTAGGCCACGAGCCGCCGTATATAGGCTTCGTGAGCTTCGGCGTCCATTTCCTCGAGCGGCCAGCTTCCCAGCAGCGTCTGGTAGAAGAGATATTCCTCGTTCTTGTCGGGCGCTTCGGCTCCTTCGAGTTGCGATTTCGAGCCGCGATTCAGCCCGTGCCAATGCACGACGGCCGCATGCCATTCCTCGGGAATTTCCGACAACACGTTGATGCGAGCCCGCACGTCTTCGCCGCGCTTGGTGTCGTGGGTCGAACTGGCCAGCATGGTCGTGGGCCAGGCCGAGGTCTGTTCGACCATTCGCCGATGGAACTCCTCGAGCGCGGTGCCGAAGTCGCTCGGCTCGCCCCCCACCTCGTTGAGCGAAGCCAGCGGGTAGCAACGATAGAAGGCCGTGTCTTCCAGGCCCTTGGCCGTCACGGGGCCGGTGAATTGCTGGAAACGAAGTACGAAGTCGCGGCGCATTTGCCGGTCGTCGTCGCTCAGTCCGTCGGGATCTTCCAGCAGCAGCACCGAGGCCACGAAATCGAACAGCGACTTGCTCAGCGCGGGATTGCGCCGCTGGGCCGCGCGAACCGCGGTTTGAATGAGTTGCCGATCCTCGTCGCTGATGATTTGCGTTGCCGGTCGAATGTAACTGCGATAAACCGGGAAACAAGCCACGATCTCGGCCAGCGCCCGCGCAGCGACGATTGGGTGAAATCGCGAGACCAGCGGTGCTGCTCCGAAATGGTGTTCAAGCGGCGGCTGAGCATGTGCAGCTCGCTCGACATGGCCACGGCCAGGATCGTGCGCTTGCTGGCGTAGTAGAGTTCGGCGAATCGCGGCACGACTTCGGTGAATTCGGCGTAGATCTCCTTGATGCGCCGAGCGGCATGGCGTTCGACGAAGATGCCGCTGGCCAGGTTGAGAAAGTCGTAGCCCGTAGTGCCGCAGACGGGCCAAGAGGGCCGCAGCCGTTCGCGTGCGCCGAGAATCTTCTCCACGACGATGTACAACGGCCGCGTTTTGTCGCAATTCGGCCCGTCCCGCTGGGAGCAGATTTTGCGGAACCCGGCTTGCAGATCGATCAGATACTGCTCGGGATCGAGTAGGCCGTCGACATGGTCGATCCGCAGCCCGGTGACCCAGCCTTGTTCGAGAAAGCGAAACAGCATGCCATGCACGGCCGCGAAGACCTCGGGATCTTCCACGCGCAGCGCGGCCAGCTCGTTAATATCGAAGAACCGCCGGTAGTTGATCTCGTCGGACGCCACGCGCCAGTACGACAGGCGATAGGTCTGTTCGGCTAGCAGCGACTCGAGTTGGTCGAAACTGCGCGGCTCGCCGCGCCGGCCATTGAAATCGCGAATCGTGGCGTCGATGGCCTGCCGCACCTCGCCGCTCTCCTGCACCAGCGCTGCCAGGCGGCGGCGGGCGACTTCCTGCTCGCGCCGTGCCTGGCCGATCTTTTCCGCGTCCTGTTCCGAACGCGGCGGCAAGTGGGCCAAGGCCGTCACGATGCTCTCCAACTCCATGCGTGCCGGATCTTCCCGCGGCAGCTCTGGCAAGTGCCCTTCGATCGCCGGCCCGAGGATCCGATGCCAGGTAATCGGCGCCAGCGGGAAACGCCGCGAATAGTAGTGGATCGAGAATCGCTGCGCCTCGTAGACCAGCCGCAACTCGCCGTTTTCCAGCACCTTGCCATACTGATCGCCGAGCACGGGAACCAGGATCTTGTCGTGCAATTCTTCCTGCGGAGGATTCCAGTCGATGTCGAAGAACCTGGCGTAGGGCGAACTGCGGCCGTTTTCCAACACGTCCTGCCACCAGACGTTATTGTCGTCGTCGATCGCCATGTGATTGGGCACGACGTCCATGATCAGGCCCCGGCCGCGACGCCGAAGTTCGCTGGCGAATTGATCGAATTCAGCCTCCGTGCCGAAATCAGGGTGGATCATGTTGGGATCGGTCACGTCGTAACCGTGCGAGCTCTCCTTGCGGGCGCGAAACAACGGCGATGAATAAACCGCGTCGATCCCCAACCGGTCGAGATAATCAACCAGTTTCAAGGCCGCGGCGAAGCAAAGCTGCCCGCTGAATTGCAGTCGATATGTGGACGTGGGCGGGGCGTGCTGTTGCGCCCAACTCGGCGATTTGTCAGCCGGGCTCGGCATATTCGCGTCTCCGGGAAGGAGCGACCGCGATCCGTAAGCCCGTATTGCATACTGGCCGGTTATCCGGCCAAGGCCACGAGAGTCGGGCTCCTTGCCGAACTATAGACAGCGGCGAGCGCGGGGGCAACCATCCACCCACGGTCGTCGATCGAAACGCCTCGGACGCCGTTCCAATGAGGCTGACCGCTGAATGAACGCCGTGAGCGTTCTTCGAGCATCGCCCGGCATTCATTCCGACCGCCGGCCTTTATTCACCGGACTTTATTCAAACGTTGCCACATTGACGATTGGGTCGGTGGCCGCGCCATTCGAGGCATTCATTGGCAGTGAAGCAACCGGATTCCGAACGGACCGCGCCTCAATGCTCCTGACCACCGAGGTTCCACGTTCGGAGGCTAACAAAACGACGACCCTATCACCAATTTGCAGGTCGTCGAGAAGCGCTCTCTCGCCGTTCAAGGTGATCTCAACTTCGGGCCGCACCATGTGCGCGTGCGTCGTTCGGCCATCGTCATCTCGGACAATCAAGGTGGTGCTCGTGGCTCCTGCCACGCTACCGCATTGCGTCCGGGTCTCGCCCGTGCAATACGTCACGACTAACGCCAGGATGCCTTCGGCAACGAGCAGCGGAAAATGCCAAGCTTTCATGGTTCGTTCCTTCGGACAACGGTTCAATTCCTTTCCTTTGCGCCGCCGGAAATAGGGATTGAAGCATTTTCTGTGCCGAGCAGTTCTTCGGGCGCTCGTTTCGGAAGCCTCATATCACAGACGATGAACTAGGGAATGAGGTTCGCTTCTTAGGTACCGCCGTTCGCCGCAATTCGGCGCGCATGAATCGAGAACTGCCAACATGGTTGCTAGCTCCCCAGGTGCTGGCCACGGCTCAGGTTGTGGCGAAAGAAGTACCAGTAGCCGATTGCCATCCGCGCAAATTGCCCTTACACCCATTTTTATCGAGCGAACTGATTTCGCAGCGTCGCGCCATTGTGCTGTCCTGCTCATGATCTGCGCATTTTGGCGGTTCTGGCACAACCTATGCTCTCTGCTCGTTTCGAGATGCAACGTGGCGAACGGCGGCAGGGGGGATCTTCGGGCAGCCCTGGAACGAGGGGCCTCGGGCCATGGCTGAGAGAACCGAATTTCGTCCTCAGAGTTCATGAGCTTCTAACTTGCCAATCGTCGCCGGAATCGCAACGATGAACGGACCAAGACCTTGACCCCGGACAATCTGCCAGGCGGCAATCCTATGACCATTACTAAAGCGCGAAGCACGGCCCTCATTTCACTGGACGAATTACGCCGGGGGGAAGATGACCTTGCGATGCGAGTGCGAAACTTTCTTGACGGCCGCAATATTCCAGGCCTGCGTCGCCTGGGCGTGACGGTGTCCGCCGGCCAGGTGACGCTCTTCGGCCGCGTGCGGACGTTTTACGAAAAACAGTTGGCGCTCCACTGCTGCCAACGAGTCGCTGGTGTCATTCACGTCATTGACGCCATCGAGGTCGGCGGCGGTGCAACCGAGTAACGTCGGTCCCTGATACAGCCGATTTGCGCCGCCCCCATTTCGGCTAGAGCCTCGCTCTCGATTGCTCTACAATCGAGCCGGTGTGACGCTTTCCCCCCCCTGCCTGGCCAATTTCCGTCCTCGATTCGAGCCGGTTTTTCCGTGGCCGCGCACGGTGCCAGGGGAAACACAACCGAAGCCCGATCGAGGAGAATCCAGGCGTATGCAAGTCGAGGGGAAGGCCGCCATTGTAACGGGAGCCAGTTCGGGGGTCGGGCGGGCTACGGCGCTGGCTCTGGCCCGGCGAGGCTGTGCCGTTCTGGTCAACTATCGAAGCTCGCAAGCCGAGGCCGAAGAGGTAGTGGCCGAAGTTCTCGCGCTGGGCGCCCGTCGCTGGCCTTCAAGGCCGACGTGGCCGACGATGCTCAATGCCGGGAGATGGTCGCTGCCGCCGCCCAGCAGTTTGGACGGCTCGATATCCTCGTCAACAATGCCGGCGCAACACGATTCGTCCCGCATGCCGCGCTCGATCGGCTGGTCGATGAAGACTGGGACCGGATGTTCGCGGTCAACGTCCGAGGCCCCTTTCAATGCGCGGCGCTGCTCGGCCGCACCTGCTGGCCTCGGGCGGCGGAGCGATCGTCAATGTCGCCAGCGTGGCCGGCATTGCGGCCACCGGCAGTTCGATCCCGTACGCGGCTTCGAAGGCGGCTCTGCTCAACCTTACGGTTTCCTTGGCCCGAGCGTTGGCCCCCCAGATTCGCGTCAATGCCGTGGCGCCAGGGTTCATCACCGGCCGCTGGTTGCGCGCCGGGTTGGGCGGTCAATACGAAGCGGCCAAGGAGCGAATGGAAGGGCGTGTGCCGCTGGAGCGTGTCTGCGAACCCGAAGACGTGGCCGACGCAATCTTGAGCCTGATCACTGGCTCCGACCTCGTCACCGGACAGACGTTGGTCTGCGACGGCGGCATGTTGATCGCCGACATTGCGGCGCCTCCAACCGGCCGCCGCACGAAGAGCGATTCGTGAGCTAGCGCAACGTCGGCCCTCGCAGCCGATCGACCAACAGCAGCAGGACGCACGTTGGCGCATGCGTAATCTGGCCACTGACGACCATCTCGACGGCCTGCGCCAAGGAAAGCTTTACCCGCCTTATGCGTTCGGTTCCCTCGGGGGCGTCCGCGACGAAGCTCAAACCTTCGGCCAGAAACAGCCGGGTCGGCGAATCGACGATCGACGTGAACGGATCGACGGTTCCTAAAGCCCGCCAACTCACGGCTGCCAGGCCCAACTCTTCCTGCAATTCGCGCTGGGCAGTGGCCAGGGGCACTTCGCCAGCCTCGATCCCGCCGCTCACCCCTTCCAGGCTCAGGCGTCCGACCGCGTAGTGAAATTCCTCGGTCAAGTAGACGGAACCTTCGTCGTCGCGAGCCAGGACGCAGACGCCTGGTTTCATGCGGACAACGCAATGCGTGCCGGGATCGCCGTCAGGCCGGATCACCTCGTCGCGATCGACCTCGAGCCAGGGGTCGCGATAGACCTGGGACGATCGAACGATCTGCCACGGGCCATGGGGACGAGTCATTGTCGGACCATCCTCGCACTCACGGTTTAGGCTCCTCGGTGCCGGGAATTCATTAGTGTTGAAGCACCCCCCTGAAGTGCGCCAATCTTAGCGCTTGTGCCAGGGTCGAGCCAGCCTAGGAAGCCTATCGTAACCGATTCAAAAGTAACACCTTATGGCGCGTGCTAACAAAATACAAATCATCCCCCCGAACTAAGGATTGCCTGGGGTGTTTTTGTGTGGAAAGCTATTAGTATGCGTCGGGGGCACAACCCCTGGCCAATTGCCCTTCGCAGGTTCCTGCCCCACCTGCGCGGGGTTTTTTAATGCGCGTTGGTTAGCGGGTATGTATCTGGACTGCTTTGCAACGTGATATGAAGCAAAGTGGGCTAGAGCACCCTGTTTCGCGGCAATGCCTGTTTCGCGGCAATGCCTGTTTCGCGGCAATGCCTGTCGGCTCGGCTGCGCAGGAGCTAGTATGCCGAAGCGGGAACAGCCGACAAGTCGGTCGCTGCAAAGAGCCCTGATTGGCCGCAGACGGCCGTGTTGCCCTCAGGCGAACTGCACGGCGTAAGGCTGTATTGGCCGAGCAACTCGTCGAGAACGTCGCCCAGACGCCACACCGACGATTTTGACAACGGTTTTGCCGACGATTCCGTCCACGGCCCAAACGGATTGACGCTCATGGTCTATTTCCTCCCCCCGGTATGTCTCCCCTTGACGCCGGTATTATATACACATGTACAGTTAAGTCAAACTATGCGGGCGCGTGGAGGGCATAAAGACTGTTAAGCCAGTGAAAATGCGTGCTTTACGGCCATATCACTTAACCCGAACAAAGTAGCTGGCGCATCAATGCCGATGCCAAGGAATGTTCACGACGAACATGTCTCGCAATGATTGCCGATGCCGCTCGTGCGTTGCGGCGTCCAAGGATTTGATCATGACCGTAGCTCCCGATTCGAATCTGGTCCGACAGATCGTGTTACGCTCGTTCGCCGAATTCAGCGGCGAAGAGCTCGACGATCACTCGCTGGCGGAGATGATTCTCATTAACGAGGGTAAATACCGGGGCCGCACTTATCGCAGCAACGGCCTGATGGCGATGTGGCTGTTGGACGTTGGGATTGTGCAAATCTACGACGCCGACGGTGCCATGCTGCGGACCATCAACCTGTTCGAAGAACAGGATTTGCTGCGCCGGGCGGCTTGAGCCGCGACGCTGCAGGCCCTCAATCCCAGCCCTCGGCCGATCAACCTCGGGCCGACGTTCTGACACCGTTTGGGTTAACATCGGCTTACCCTTCCGGTGTGCTCTTTCCGTGTTCCTATTCCGTGTGCCACGGGCTCCGCCCGTGTTTCTGCAAGCCCTTGGCTTGTCGTCGGAACGCCCCTGAATGAGGCCATTGGTTTCTCCAGGCCTATTGTATGGCGCCCAGTATGGCCGACTCCGCTGGGCGGCCGGCAGATCGCCGTGTGACGGAAGTTTGACCTGCAAGCCGAGGGCTCCGGGGAGAGCACGGGCCGAGCCCGTGGCACCCGACCTGGCCCCCGCCCCAGCCGCCGACTGAACGTCAATCGGTATGGCCACTGGCGCCCGCTGTCGCTGGCCAAGCGCCGCGCGGAAGGTTACGATCCGTAAATTGGCCTTCGTGATTTCAGCCGTCGGTTGCTCCCGCCGGTTTCTCCCCCCAACGAGTTCCTCGGCGGCAGTTCCGCCCGGACACTGGGCGTGAGTACGCGTTGGCCGGCCATCGCTACGCAGGAGAAACGCATGCAGCGGCAGCTCAACAAGTACAGTTCCCGAATCACTCAGCCCAAATCGCAGGGCGCCTCGCAGGCCATGCTGTATGGCACCGGTCTGACCGAAGCCGACATGCAGAAGCCGCAGATCGGCATCTCCAGCGTCTGGTACGAGGGCAACACCTGCAACATGCACTTGAACACGCTCTCCGCACGTGTCAAGGACGGGGTCGTCGCCGCCGGAATGGTCGGCATGCGGTTCAACACCATCGGCGTCAGCGACGGCATCTCGATGGGCACGTCGGGCATGAGCTATTCGCTGCAATCGCGCGACCTGATCGCCGACTCGATCGAGACGGTTATGGAAGCCCAATGGTACGACGCCAACATTTCGCTCCCGGGCTGCGACAAGAACATGCCCGGCTGCTTGATCGCCATGGGCCGACTGAACCGCCCTTCGCTGATGGTCTACGGCGGCACGATCCGGCCGGGCCACGTGGGCGAGGAAGATTTGGACATCGTCTCGGCGTTCCAGTGTTACGGTCAGTTCCTGGCCGGCTCGATCGACGAAACGAAGCGCAAGGAAATCGTTCAGCACAGTTGCCCCGGCGCGGGAGCCTGCGGCGGCATGTACACGGCCAATACCATGGCGTCGGCCATCGAGGCGCTGGGCATGTCGCTCCCCTACAGCGCGTCGATCCCGGCCGAATACCCTGAAAAACTCGACGAGTGCTTTCGAGCCGGCGCGGCCATCCGCCATCTGCTGGAAGAAGACATCAAGCCTCGCGACATCATGACCCGCCGGGCCTTTGAAAACGCCATGGTCGTGGTCATGGCCTTGGGCGGTTCGACCAACGCCGTGCTGCACTTGATTGCCATGGCCCGGGCCGTCGAGGTGCCGTTGACGATCGACGATTTCCAGGCCACCAGTGCTCGGATCCCCTTGCTGGCCGATCTCAAGCCCAGCGGCCGCTGGGTGCAGGAAGACCTGCACAAAATCGGCGGCACGCCGGCCGTGATGAAGTACCTGCTCGAAAAAGGCCTGCTCGACGGCGATTGCCAAACCGTGACCGGCAAGACGCTGGGCGAAAACCTCCGCGACCTGCCGGGCTTGGCCGCTGGCCAGAAGGTCGTCCACAAAATCGAAGACCCGATCAAGAAGACGGGCCATATTCAGATTCTCCGCGGCAACCTGGCGCCTGAGGGAGCCGTGGCCAAGATCACGGGCAAGGAGGGGAATTGCTTCTCCGGTCCGGCCAAGGTCTACGATTCGGAAGAAGACATGCTGGCCGCCTTGGAGCACAAGCAGATTGCCAAGGGAGACGTGGTGGTGATCCGCTACGAAGGCCCCAAGGGCGGCCCGGGCATGCCCGAGATGCTCACGCCGACCTCGGCCATCATGGGCGCGGGTCTGGGCCAGAGCGTAGCCTTGCTGACCGACGGCCGCTTCTCCGGTGGTTCGCACGGCTTCATCGTCGGCCACATCACCCCCGAAGCCCAGGAAGGCGGTCCGCTGGCCCTGATTCGCAGCGGCGACCGGATCACGATCGACGCGGCTCGCAACGCGTTGGAAGTCGATCTTTCGGCCCAGGAGCTGGCGGCTCGTCGTTCGCAATGGGAAGCCCCGCCCTACAAAGCAACCCGCGGCACGCTCTACAAGTACCTGCGCAACGTCAAGAGCGCCAGCGAAGGCTGCGTGACGGACGAATAAGACGAAATGATAAATGCTAAATGATAAGTGATAAATGAAGAATGCAGAGCACCGCCATTTATCACTTATCATTTAGCATTTATCATTTCCTTCTCCCTCCATCGGCCAGCGCAGGGAGCTTCCCCCCTGCGCGCCGCCGACTTCGGTTGCGCACCGTTCGTGCATGCCACTGGGCCCTTGGCCGGAGGCGTTTCCTGATTAAACGTGTACGACTTATGAAGTCGGACTAAGCCGACGAGGTGTCTCCGGCCTTCAGCTTTCGTACTCGGGGTTCCAGCTCGCACCTTTTGAGCAACGAGGGGAGTTTGTCACCCGCTTACTACCGGCCTTTGGGCCTTCATGGGGCACTGGGTTACTCATCCGCAGTGTGCCGTCTGCCTGCTAATCCCGAAGTTCCAGGTAACCCGGGTTCCGGGGAGACAAACGGTTAGGCGGTCGTCCAGGCAGCCGGGCTTAGCCCTGCAATCCGCACTCCCGATTGCGATGCGCATTCCGCAATCGAACGGACGGGAACAATGGCGGCCCCAGGCACAATCTTGCGATTGCCGGCGCCATGAGCTCAAGAATGGACTCACGACGCCGGATTGGCACCTGGAGCGGCCTCCCTGTCTGCCCTGCTACGCGCGAGCATAGCAAATCGGTGGCCTGAGTTGCAAATAAAATTTTGTACATAACACGAAACGTAGGTCGCGACGCACCCTACGGCTTGCCGGCCGGATGGAAACCGTGCATTGTTGCGGACGAAACAGAGGGCACCATCACGGCACGACGAGCACCACGACAGAAGAACAAAACGAAACCGGCGAAGCGATGGTCGTCTTCACTTATCACTCATCACTTATCGCTCATCGCTCATCACTTCTTCCCCGCCCCGTCCCATTCGATCTTGCACTTGGGCAGGGCCGTTTGCAGCTTCGCCACGCCCGCGGGCGTGACCTTGGTTGCGGCCAGGGAAAGACCGTCCAATTCCGAGAGCTTCGCGAGATGTACCAGGCCGGCGTCGGTGATCTTCGTGCCGTTCAGGTTTAATATACGCAGTTTCGTCAGTTGCGCAATGTTCGCACAGGCCGGCGTCAGTGACTCCCGTGCTGTACAAGCTCAAGTTTGACAAGTTGCTCTTCAGCGGTGCGAGTTCCGCCAGGTCGGCGTCCTGCACGCTCGAGTACTGGATCGACAACTCAAAAATGGGCCGGCTTTGGAACGCCGCGAGGCGCCGCAGGACCGGCCCGTCGATGTCGCAGCCCCACAAGTGCAGGGCCTTGAGCGCCGGCAGTTTCGCCAACGTGCGGCAAGCGGCGTCGCTCAGCGCCCCGGCCGGCAGCCCGACCTCGGTAAGCCGCGGCCAGGCCCGGGTGATTATGTCGGCGGCCCGCTCGGTGACCAAGGTTCCTTCCAGCCGCAAAATCGTCAGCGGCAGCCTGCGCAGAGCTTCGACAGACGCGTCGGTGATTCTCGCGGGCTCCTGATCGTGCCGCTTCCAAAGCGTCAGTTCTCGCAGCACCGGCAGATCGGCGAACCTCGCCGCGCCGACGTCGGTGATCTTGCTGTCGATTTCCGCAATGCGGATGGTCTGCAACGACTTCACGCTTCCCAACTCCGCGATCCCCACGTCGCTGATGTCGTTACCGCGAAGATATACCAACTCCAGGGCGGTGAGTCCCCGGAGATTCTCCAGGCCGGCGTCGGTCGCCGGTTCGCGATTGCGGCCCGAGGCAGGTTCGATTCTCAGCAGCGCGAACCGGCCGGCGGGAAGATTGCTGCGGCTGACGACGTCGACCATCTTCGTTTGTCCTTCGGGCAGAATGGTCAACTGGTTGCCAGAGGCCAGCGCCCATTCCGCGGCGCGGCGATCGGCGTTGGCCGCGGCTGACGGCGGCAGCTTGCCCAGCACGCGCTCCAACTCGGGCTCGAGCGCGTCGGCCCAGGCTTCGAATCCGTTGGCCGTAAGGTATGCGAGCTGAGACCCCTTGATGATCTGCCACAACTCGGGCCGAGGCGCGCCATCGGGCTCGGCCATTGTGTTGCTGGGGTCGACGGCCCGGATTGTCACCCCGTCGACTTCACTCATGAGCAGTTTGCATTCAGCGGCCAATGCCGTGCGCGTCTCGGATGTTTGCAGTGGGTTGCGCTGCGGCGGTATGATCAGGAAACGTGATTTCGGCAGTGCCACGCGCAGCTTGGCCGCCAGTTCGAGAAGTCGGCCGCTGACACCGTGTGGTGAATCGTTTGCGCCCACGGCGAGAATAGTCAGCTTGGGCGAAAAATCAGCAAGCAGCCCACCAGCCAGCCAGTTGCCAACGCGCTGGATATTTGCGCCACTGTAGCCGACGATCAGGGTCTTGCGTGGCGCGAAGTGCTTCTCCCACGCCATCTTGCCAATGCTTTCCAGCGGGGGCACAAGACCGTCGCAGAGCACCAGCACTTCGCACCCACCTTTTTGGGACTTTGCGAGAAATTCAGCGCGCCAGCTGCCGTTCGCATCCCAAGTTACCTGGCAATTCGGCGCATGCCTTGCGGAACGTATCGATCCCCGCTTTGGTCACGCTGCATCGCGACACATCGAGCGACGCTAGTCTCGGCAATTGGGCCAGGCTCGCCAAACCCGGGTCGCTAAGCGAGTTGGCATAAACCAGTGCCACACGGGTCAAGCTCGGCAGTTTTGCCAGATCGGCGGCAAACGCATTAGTAGCGACGCAGGCCTCGAACGACAGCGTCTCCAGCGAGTCCAGGGCCAACAGTTCGGGCGGCCTCGCATCGAGTTCATTCTGCTGCCGCGAGCGCAATGCGATCTCGACAAGCGAGAACGGTCCGGGCGGAAGCGTCTGGCCCGATTTGACGGTCAGAATCTCGGACGACCCTGGCTGCCGGACTCCTACGGACCCCTTCAACCCCAGCACCCACTCGGCCACCGTGCGGTCCGGACTGGCCGCGGCGCCGGCTTTCGGCGTTCCACTATCGGCTTTCGCCCCGTCCCATTCGATTTTGCAATTGGGCAACGCTTTCTGCAGTTTCGTCACGCCTGCGGCCGTGACTTTTGTGGCGTTACCCGCAGGCTCAAGAGCGTCTTGGTTTTCTCCAGGTACGCTAGCCCTACGTCGGTGATGCCGGTACGCTCCAAAATAAGCGCCGACAGCCGCGTTAGGCGCGAGATTGGTTCCAACGCCGCACCCGTGAGCGGATTGTTGCTGGCCATAAGGCTTGTAAGGTTCGGTTGTCGGCCGATCACTGCGGCGAGCATGTCGTCGCTCAGATTGGCGTCATTGACGTCGAGCCAAGAGGTCAGGTTCAGCGCGCCGATCCGCGCAACCTTCGCGACTAATCGGACAGCTATGCACCGTCAAATGGCCGAACGCTCGCCCGGCGAACGCGTCGAATCCCACGCCGGTGATGTTCGTCGAATTAAACGTCAAATGCAACGAGTCGTGCTTCAGTGCAGCCAGTTGCCGTAGGCCCGCGTCGGTGATGCTCGTCTCGTCCAATCCGATTTTTGACGGCAGGGGCCAGCGGACCATGTGCGCGATGGCGTCGTCATCGATCGCCCTGAGCTTGTCGTAGCGGACCGAGGTGAGTTTGAAATCTGGGGCGGCAATTTCTTCTGCGGTCGCGTCCCGGCCAGTCGCAAAGCTCCCCACGTTCACCCGGCCGCCGACGCGGAGCGTCCACTCGGCCAGTTCGCGCGGGGTTTTGATGTCGGGGAATTCGAGCGGCGCGGCTGCATTCGGCACTCCCGCCGCCGGCTGCCCGCCGCCCGCTGCCGGCTCGTTCCGCACCCATTCGGCCGCGACAATCTTGCCGTCGTAGCCGTGGCCCGAAGCGTCGTGCGCGATGTCGCCGGCGCCTTCGTCCAGGTGATAGAGCAGGACGGTGTCGGCGTCGGGCTCGAAGCGGGCTTGCGGCGTGAAATTCATTTTATAGCGGGCGACCTTGGAAATGCGCACTTCGGAGATTGTGCCATTGAATGGCGCGGAGATACGGCCGCGTACGTATCTGGCTCCGATGCAAAACACGGCGTCGGCCTGGCGGATTTTCGCTGGCAACTTTCGTGCGCCTTGCGACTTGCCGTCGATGTAGAAACGGATCTGTAGATTTCCGTCGTAGACGCCTGCCACGTGGGTCAGGTAGTGGGACGGCGCCGGTCCGCCGAAGGCGTGCAACTCTCCCGTGCCGACTTGGAACTGCCAATGCGGATCGCCTTTGTGCAGCGTTCGATGAATTTCAAACCCTTCGCCGGCTTCAGGATTCAAGCGCATTGAGAACCTCCGCGTTTCCGTTTGCCGGCATCTCGCCGGGGAGAGCCCAGGCTTCGAGCGTCAGCGGCGTGCCGCCGGCATATTCCCATTTTGGCACTTCGACGTAGGATTTCTGGCCGTCGAATTCGAGCTTGTGACCGGCCGGGCTCGAGCCGGGAACGCGAGCCACAGGATTTGCCGGCGAAGTGTTCGGTGGAATGGCGGTGGAGGCAATCCCCGGGCTGACGCCCGGGGCTCGGGGGTCGGCCGCGCCGGGAACGCTCGCCACGTTCTTGCCGTCTTTCTCGATCGTGGCCGTGAGGTTCTCGGCGACTGGGATGCGGACGACTTCTTCCCCCTTGTTGTTTCTCAGAATGATGAACACGCCGGCCAGGATGCAGCGCGGCTGCGGCGCCGCCGGCGCCCAGAAACACGCCACGATTCTTCCAAGGCGGAACGCCCGCCGCGCCTGCCGACTGAAGATCGCGCTTCAACTTGCGGCGCTGGCCGGCAAATGTGCCTTCTTCGGGCAGCTTTTCGAACGTCTCTTCCAGTTCCACAATCCGCTTCAGCGGCTGGCTGCCAAACATCTCGGTGACCGAGTCGCCCGGCGAGGGTAAAAAGGCCCCGACCATTCTGGCGCCGCTGGGCGTATCCCCGGGCTGACGCCCGGGGCTCTGGGGATTCGCTGCCTGCTGCCCGCTGCCCGCCGCCGGCCTTGCTCCTTCGCCGCGGCACGTCTCCAACGCGGCCACGACTTCGCGCATCGTCTGGTACCGCTCTTCGGGCCGCTTGGCCACCATTCGTTGAAAGACTTCATTGAGCGTCTGCGGCACGTCCAGCCGTGTGGTGGCGAGCGACGGAATCGGCCGACTGCTGATGCGCCATCAGTTTCTTCATCACCGTGTCGGCGTCGTACAGCTTCTGAGCCGGTGAGCAGGTAGTACAGCGTGCAGCCGAGCGAGTAGATATCGGCCCGCTGGTCGGCGTGCTTGGTGTCCATGGCCTGCTCGGGCGACATGAAGTCGACCGTGCCCATGATGTTGCCGGTGGTGGTCAGCCCGTCGCCGCCGTCGGCCCCGGCCAGCGGGTTGTCGATTCGGGCCAGGCCCATGTCGAGGATTTTGACGACGCCTTCGTTGTCCAGCAGCAGGTTCGATGGCTTGATGTCGCGATGGATGATGCCTTTGGCGTGTGCGTGTTCCAGGCCGCGGGCGGCTTGCAGCATGTACGCAATCGCTTCGTCGACCGGCAGCGGCCCGCCGCTCTTTGACGCGGCCCGACAGGTCGCCACCTTCGACGAATTCCATCACCAGGAAGTGCTGGCCGTTGGCTTCGCCGGCATCGTAAGCGCGATGACGATATTGGGATGCGTCAAGCTTGGCCGCGGCTTTGACCTCGCGATGGAATCGCTTGACGCTGTCGGGCGATTTGGTGGCCGCCGGCGGCAGCACCTTCAAGCGCGACGAGGCGCTCCATGCGGCGGTGCTGGGCCTTGTAGACCTGGCCCATGCCGCCGGCGCCGATCTTGTCGAGCACGACGTACTCGCCAAAGACCAGCGCCCGGGCTTTGCCTTGGCGGCAAACTGGGCCTGGAACTTGGTGAGCTTGCCCAACTCGACCAGCCGCGCGGCCAAGGCTGGAGGTTCGACCGGAGCCGGCAGGCCGTTGAGGATGGTCTTCAATTCGTCGGCTGAAACCAGGCCGGCAGCGATCAGCGACTTGGAAAGCTGTTCAAGCGACTGGGCCATCGGCTGACCTGCGGGCTGGGAAGTCTGCCTCAGCATACCAGCCTTTTGGGGCGGTTTCACCCCTGGGGCACCGGGCGTTGTCAGCTCGTCGACCGACGGCACATTGACGGTCGGCGACGGCGATTCGGGGGGTGGCTCGGCGGGCCGGCCGATTAGTTGGGCAGCTTGGGTCACGGCCGCGCAAAATGACGGCTCTTCCGGAATCTTCTGGGCCACCGCCGCCTGGCGCAAGCGGGCCACCAGCGTGTCTTCGGCATTGTTCAAGGCGGCCAGAGTGGTCTGGCAATCCGCGCACGTTTCGATATGTGCGGCGACCGTTTCATGAGAATCGGCGGGGAGCTTACCCAATGCGTATTCGGCCATTTGTTCTTCGTTGGGGCAAGACATGGAGGAAATGGGGAATTCGGAATGGGGAATGGGGAATGCAGAACGATAATGCCGCTCTATTAGACAAGAACGAAATCGTCTGACACGAACCGGGCGAAGCCGGCGACCGGCATCAGCAAGGTGCTGCGCGATAATGGGTTGGGTACTGTCGAGCGCCGGCTATCAACGCAGGGAAGCGCCGGTCAACTCCGGTTTCTCATTCCCCATTCCCCATTCCGAAATCCCCATTTTCTTACATCATCTCGCCGAGCTGTTCGCGGAGCCGGGCGAGGACGCGCGATTTGGCCTTGTAGATGGCGGCGGTCGAGAGACCCAGCTCGCGGGCGACGTCTGTCGGATAATGGCCGTCGATCGTCACTCGCCAGAAAATGTCCCACGTCTGCGGCTCAAATTCGCCGCGCACTAATTCCAACGCCCGCTGACAAACCAGAATCATCTCAGCCGGATTCGAGTCGCTTTCGGAATCCGGTTCGGGCGTGGGGATATTGAGCAACTGCTCGAGGATGTCGGAACCGCCGCTGGCGGGCATGGAACGCTCGCGCTGCGCAGGAAATCGCGGAACTTGTTCTGGGCGATGGTCCGCAGCCAACCGCGAAACGAAGCCTGGTTTGAATTGTGTGTGAAGCGGGCAATGCTCACCGAAACGGAGCGAAACACTTCCTGCATCAAATCGGCGGCATCTTCAGCCGGCAGCCGGGTGCCGCGAAACCAGTAATAGACCAACGGGCTGTAAAGCTCGACCAGCCGCTCCCAAGCTTCGGGATCGCGGGCTTGGGCACGCTTGACGAGACTCGACGACGTCGAGCCGAACGATTGGGTCAGGGTGGGCGGATCAAGCATGCCGCGAGGTTTCCTGTTTGAATCGGGCCCGGCGACGCACGCGCTGGTTGTGCGCGCTCCCACTCTACTCGCGGCGCCAGGGCCTGGCAACGAAATCGGGTAGAAATGAGCGGGCGGCGCGGCGGCAAAGAATTGTAGGGTGGGCACCGCCCACCATTTGTCCCGAGAGCGCCGCAAACGGCGGGCGGTGCCCACCCTACGGGTCTAGCACGTCGGGCCAATGAAACGATTTGCAACTTCACGCCGCGCCCGGTACGTTGCTCACAGAGACGATTTCCGCGGATAGCTCGAACTGGAACGAACGATGAAGCGAATCAAGCTTTCGGAACTGCCCGAAGCCGTGCGACTGCAAGTTGAAGCCACGGAGCACAACATCGAGGATCTGCTGTTGTGCCTGCATGGCATGCGATCCGACGACGTCCCGTCGATGCACTGGAATTGGGACGAGGAAGAATGGCAGCCGGCGCTGGTCGACGAGGACGAGCACTACCCGCAATGCTACGAAGTGGAGGGTGATTCGATTGGTCCCGGGGACGTGCAAGAAAAGCCGCTCGATTTTCAGATTCTGTGGTCGGTGCCGGTTTGCGGGCGCGACCAGGCCAAGCATTGGCACGACATCCAGCATTTCCGCACCGGCTCGGTGCGGCAGGCGATTGTTTTCGATTACGACATTTCGAAGCCCAGGGCCGGGCAGAAAATCAGCGAAGAGCATCGTTTGACCGTTTGGTTCGGAGCAACCGAAAAAACGCCGCTGTTCAAAGTCTATGCCAGCGACGACAACCGCATTGCCATCGACGTTGAATTGCTCACCGGACTGGCAAAACAGCTCGACGATTTGCGCGCCTATTTGAAGCTCGAACGCCAGGCCGAGGAAATCCTACAAGTGCGGGCGCAGCGAACCGAAGAGATGGATGTGCATACCAACGATTGATGCCCGCAGCGGTAGGTGTGGCTCTCGAACCGATTGCGAACTCTCCATTTCGACGCTCTGCGCTAGAATGCCGCGGATCAACATGAATGACGAACTTCGCCGGCATCTCCTCGGGCAAACACCAGGCTGCTGAGGAGCCGATTTGAACGCCGAAGAGCAGTTGGTCCAATCCGGCGGCAATCACGAGTTGGCGCAGTGGATGAGTCACGTTCGGCTGTCGTGCCCCTACGATGACGAACCGCGGACGTTCTTATGGAACGTCCAGGCAGCTTTCAACTTTCCGATACTGTACGCTTCATCCGCACTGCTGGAGGAATTCGTCCAGAAGAAGCAGGCGCAGCGCGTGCTGTTTTGTTCGCGAGACTGCTGCCTTTGGTTGCCGTTGCATCGAACCCTCTTTCCCACGCGCGACTCGGTATATCTGTGGACCAGCCGCGAATGTTGCCGTCGGGGTAGCCCGGCTTTCATCAGCTACATCGATCGACTGTGGAATGACGACGCCGTGCTGGCCGACATTACCGGCGGAGGCAGCGCGATCCAAGGCATGCGTCCCAAAACGGATCGTTTCGTACCGAAGGCGTTCGTTACGTTTCTGCTCGATCGGCCCAATCGTCGGGCCGTCGATTTATCGCAACTCGACGTTGGCAGGGCCGTCAATTTCTCGGAACTTCCGATCGTCGATAACACGCATTTCGAAATGGCGAATTATGCCCTGCACGGCCAGGTGAACGACGTCGACGAGCAGGGGCAGGCCGTCATGGCAGCCTATGAACACGACCCGGCGTTGGTGCGCGTCGCGCACGAGGCCATGGCGGTGGCCATTCGAGGGCTACCGCTGTTCAGGCTGGAAAACCCAGCCATGATCATCAAACGCGGGCTTTCGATGCTGCAACTGCACGGCCCACAACTCAGGCGTTTGTTTCCGAATCACGGCCGCTGACGACGTTCCTCGACGTGCGGCGATTGCGTCCGCACTTAGCCGGCCAGCAGCGAGCGCTCGCTGAACGTCTCGACTTCCAGTCCCACCAGCCGATCGATCAGCTCCTGGGGCGTTTGCGGCCGGCGCAGCGGCTCCTTAGCGAGCATCTCGCGTACCAACCGCGCCGCGCCGCGAGACACCTCGGGGAGCAATTGCCGCATGGCGGGAGGCTCGGCTTGACGGTGTTGCAACGCCAATTCAGCCAGCGTCGGGCCTGAAAAAGGCGGCCGGCCGACGAGCATCTCGAACAACGTCGCTCCCAGGCTATAGATGTCGCTACGAATGTCGGTTCGCAACGAAGAGACGATCATCTCCGGAGCAATATACAGCGGCGTGCCGGCGAAACACCGGTCGACGATCGAGCCCGTTTCGTCCGGGCGGCGGGCAAAGCCCAGGTCCAAGAGCGTGACGTGCCCTTCGGGTGAGACGAACACGTTCGCCGGCTTGACGTCGGCGTGCATCCATCCGCCGGCGTGCAGGGCGCCCAGCCCTTCGGCCGCTTGCCGGGCATACCAGAGCGCGGTTGGCAATTCGAGCGGGCCGGATTGCAACAATCGGGCCAGGCTTTGCCCTTCGAGCCAGGGCATGACCAGGTAATAAGGCGGATCTTGGATATGGGCTTCGAGCACGGGAACCACATGCGAGTGCGAAATCCGCCGGCCCACGAAGGCCTCGCGGCGCAGCAAGTCGATCGCCGCCGGCTGATGGGTCCAGGGCTCGCGCAGCAACTTGACGGCGTAGGCCGCAGGGCGATCTCGCCGGTTGGCCAACCGGCCGTGCTCGATAAACGCGAGCCATCGTTCCTTCGCCGGCCAGGCTCACGAGCTCCCAGCTTCCAACCCGTAGCGTGGAGCGCGGTTCAGCCGCAGCTTCACGTAAGGGCGTCGGGCAGCGCTGGCTCACTCGCGGAGGCATATCATGCTCAGCCCGGGCGGGCTGATCCAGAGTTTCGGATCGACGTACTTCCCCGGCTCTCGCTCAGCTTGGTGGCCGGCGAGAGATCGTGAGTTTTTTCACGATCTACGGCTCATTGGCGACTTGCGGAATCGGGGAGATCATTGGAGAAATCGGCCTCGCGCTCTGGCAAACTGAATCGTTTACGGTCAATTGGAGGGCCGCGGCGCTTGAGTGTTTGTTACCCTGCCTGCGCAATCCGTACGATGCCGATGATCGCCACGCGATGATGGAGTCTCAGTTGCCAACGTACTTCGCGTACACGCTGCGCGCACGGCCACGTCGTCGGTGCCGCCGATGATCGCCCGGCCATCGGGAAAGATCGTGAGCAGGTAATCGTCGACCGCCAATCGAAGTAGGAAGGCGTTGCGTGTCACGCGGCCCACGCCGGCGAGCTTCGAGGCCAACTGTTCCAGCGGTAGTGGTAAGCTGCCGCGATGGTTCAGTTGCACGGCGTTGCGTCCGCAGAGCACGGCCGAATGGCTCCCCCGCTCGCCCGCAAGCCAAGGAAATTCGCGGCGGTCGCAGGCCGGGCAATCTTTCGACTCGCGCAGGGCGTCGAGCTTGATCTGGCGGATGCGACCTTCCCACAAATCGATGACGGTGAGCGTCCGTTGAATTGCGTCGGCATGGCCGCTGAGGATCTTGATTGCTTCCATCGACTGCATCGAGGCAATCACGCCAATGATCGGGGCCACGACTCCCGCCGTATCGCAGGTGGGCGTCGAGCCGGCGGCCGGCGGTTCGGGCATCAAACAGCGCAAGCAGGCGGTTTGACCCGGCACGATGGTCATCGTTTGTCCCTCACTGGCCAGGCAGCCGCCATAGACCCAGGGAATACTCAGTTTCACGGCCGCATCGTTGACCAGGAACCGCGTTTCGAAATTGTCGGTACCGTCAACAATCAGATCGACGCCGATGCACAGTCGTTCGATATTCGTGTGATCGATGTCGGCCACCACTGGTTCGATTTCGATCTGCGAATTGATGGCTCGCAGTTTATGCGCGGCGGCGATCGCCTTGGGCAACTGGGCCGCCACGTCTTGCTCGTCGAACAGTACCTGCCGTTGGAGATTGTTGAGTTCCAAAAAATCGCGGTCGACAACCCGCAGATGGCCGACGCCGGCCCGGGCCAGGGTGCTGGCCAACACGCTCCCCAAGGCTCCGCAACCGCAGACCAGCACGCGCGACGCCAACAGCCGCCGCTGCCCATCTTCGCCCAAATGCGCGTATCGGATCTGGCGCGAGTAACGATCGAGATCGGGCGATAAGGGCTCCATGACGGGGCTCGATATTTGGGACGGCAATGGTTATTCAAGTCGGCGGCAATGACGAATGACGGACGTTCCAAGTTCGACCATTCGGATGCAGGAACACTAATCATCGCTAATCGACACTAATCCGAATTAGCGGAGATTAGTGGAGATTAGCGTTCCCCTCCAGTTGTCATATAGAGATCTTGGAACTACTGAATGACGAAGTTCGAAAGGCTCGACCCGCGTCACTTCGTTTCGTCATTTGAGCATTTGTCATTCCCTAAACGATATACCCGGCGAATTGTCCGCGAGCGGCGAAGTCAGCCTGGAGCAAATCGCAAGCCCGACGGGCGTCGGCCAGATTGTCAAACTGTGCATCGCGCTCGATGAGCACAGGTCTTGAGTCGGAGCCCGTCGCGGCAGCAAATTCGCCGGCCTGCGAGTGCTTGGCAATCACGGCCTGGCACCAGGCTTCAGGTAGGCTGGGCCCTGTAGCCTGTGTGATTTGCGCCAGGATGCAATTGCCCGTGGGGTGCGAAAGCCGCATTCCGGCTGCCGATCCCAAGGCGATCACGGCCACGGCCGGCCAGCGCGCCAGGCGACGGACGGCAGTCGATAGTCCATCGTCAAGGCGCTGGATTCGGGCGATGACCCACACGCCCGCCTGGCTGGCCTCTTCGAGCCAGGCATCTTCGGGCTCGTCGATGTCGATCGCCGCCGCCTGTTCGCGCCAGACAGACAGCGGAGTCGGCGGCAGGTGCTGCCAACGCACGGCGCACAGCACCAGGTTTTTTCCTTCGCAGACGATTTGCGAGCCGCGGACACCCAGCGGCTTGATGCCCAGCAATCGCTCGGCCCGGGCAACGGTGCGGCCGGAGTGTTGTAATTCGATGTGAGCCCGATAGACCATCGGCAACTCGGGCGACCAGAAGCAAGGGTCGGGAACGATTGCCTGGGCCAACAGCCCGCCGCCGGGCCCTCGATCGACGAGTGGAATCTTCGCCGGCAGCGTGTGATTGTAGCGGCAGTAAGGACCGATGACCGAGCCGGACAGGCGATATTCGTCGCCGCCATTCGCCAAAGGGAGCCGCGCATAAACCCGCGCTTCGGCATTGTTCGAGTCGCCGATGAATACTTCCAGCGCGGTGAGCAGGTCGTCTTCTGAATGAGCAACGCTCGACATTGGATGCCCTACCGACAAGCTTGCGCTTGCCGCTCTGCGGAGGATTCTTGCTGGACCAATTCGTCCTGGGCCAAGGCCTCGGCCAGGTAGCGGCCGGTGACCGATTCCGCATGCCGCGCGACCAACTCGGGCGGCCCTTGAACGACGACCCGGCCACCGGATTCCGCGGCGCCGGGACCCAGGTCGATCAGGTAATCGGCCGTCTTGATCAATTGCAGGTTGTGCTCGACGACGATCAGCGAATGCCCGACGGCCAGCAGCGCCTCGAAGCAATCGAGCAGTTGCACGACGTCGGAAAAATGCAGGCCGGTGGTCGGCTCGTCGAGCAGGAACAGGGTGCGGCCGCGCTTGGCCGCCGACATGTAGCCGGCCAGCTTCAGCCGCTGCGCTTCGCCGCCGCTGAGCGTGTTGGCCGGCTGCCCCAGCCGCAGATAATCGAGCCCGACGTCGATCAGCCGCTTGAGCCGGGCCTGCACCTTGGGCTGGCCGCGAAAGAAGGTGAACGCCTCGCGAACGGTCATGTCCAGCACGTCGGCGATGTTGCGGCCGCGATAGGTGACTTCGAGGATCTCGCGGCGATAGCGGCGGCCCTGGCATTGGCTGCACTTCATGTAGACGTCGGCCAGGAACTGCATGTCGATCTCGATATAGCCGTCGCCCTTCGCACGCGGTGCAGCGGCCTCCTTCGACGTTGAAGCTGAAATGGCTGGCCGTGTAGTTGTGCGTGCGGGCTTCGATCGTCTCGGCAAACACCGCGCGGATTTCGTCGAACGCCTTGATATAGGTCACCGGGTTCGAGCGCGGCGAGCGGCCGATCGGGCTCTGGTCGACCAGGATCACGTCGTTGATCTGGCCGTCGCCGTAACACGTCGTCGTACGGATAGCGGCCTGGCGGCCTCCTTGCGCAGCCGCCGGCACAGGGCCGGATAAAGCGTGTCCTGCACCAGCGTGCTCTTGCCCGCCCCGCTCACGCCGGTCACCACGCACAGCAGGCCCAAGCGGAAACTCGACGTCATGTTCTGCAGGTTGTTGCCGCGGGCGCCGGCCAGGCGGATCCAGCCGTGGTTCGGCGCGCGGCGGCTGGGCGATATGCGCGACTGCCGCCGGCCGGCCAGAAAATCGCCCGTCAAGCTATGCGGCGCATGCGGCCATTTCGGCCGGCGTGCCTTGAAAGACGACCTTGCCGCCGCGTTCGCCGGCGCCGGGTCCGATTTCGACCACCTGGTCGGCCGCGCGGATCATCGCCTCTTCGTGCTCGACGACGACCACCGTGTTGCCGCGGTCGCGCAAGCCGCGATCGCGTCGATCAGCCGCGACGTGTCTTGCGGGTGCAGGCCGATCGAGGGCTCGTCCAGCACATAGAGCATGTTGACCAGGCTCGAGCCGAGCGCCGAGCGTCAGCGCCACGCGCTGCGACTCGCCGCCGCTGAGCGTGCGCAGCGTGCGGTCGAGCGTCAGATAGCCCAGGCCCACCGTCTCCAGGTAGTGCCAGCCGGGCACGAACCTGGTCGAGCATCATCCGGCCGACGGATCGCTGCCCAATCGGACAGCTGCAAGCTCGCGGAAGAACTCGCACGGCGTCCCAGATCTTCAAGCGGCTGATCTCGGCGATGTTCTGCCCGCCGACGCGCGTGGCCAGCGCCTCGGGCTTGCAGCCGCGCTCCCTGGCACGCCGGACAAGGTGCGGTAGCTGCGCCAGCGGCTGAGAAAGACGCGGATGTGCATCTTGTATTTGCGCCGCTCGAGCCAGGCGAAAAAGCCGCGCAGGCCGCCGAACTTGCGCTCCGGCACGCCTTCGACGATCAGCCGCCGCTGCTCTCGGTCAGCTCGCGAACGGCACGTCGACCGGCAGCCGTAATCGCCGGCCAAGCGCCAGCAGCTCTTCCAGTTCGTGCGCGTAGGCCGGCGTGTTCCACGGCGCGATCGGCCCCTTCGCGCAGCGACTTGCGTCGGGTCCGGCACGACCAGGTCCATGTCGATATCGATCACGTTGCCAAAGCCTTCGCACTGCGGGCAAGCGCCCAGCGGGCTGTTGAAGCTGAACAGCCGCGGCTCGGGGAGCCGGGTATTCGCGGCTCGCAATCGTCGCAGCGCAAGTCGCGTGCTCCAGCCGATCCGCCGCCATGGCTGACCGTCGAGATCGTAGACCACGCCCGCAGTCAGAGCTTCGCTGTCGACAGCCGGCTGCAAGATAGACGAACGACCGGCCGTCGCCCTGGCAGAAAGGCCGTCTCGAGCGAATCGCGCAATCGCTGGGGGCTGGTGCCGCCGGCCGTGAGCCGGTCGACGACGACGTAGATCGGCCCGCGATCGGCCGCGGCGATCGCCTCGGCCCATTCGTTGCCTTCGACGTTCACCATGCGGCCGGCGACAATGGCCCGCAGGAAGCCCACTTCTCGCAGTGCCGCGGCCATTGGTCGCGGCATCGGCTCCGGCGGGGATCTCGGCCGGATAGCTGACGAGATAGCGCGTGCCCGCGGGCAGCTGTTCGAGCCATTCGGCGATGCTTTGCGGCGAGTCGCGGCGAACTTCCCGTCCGCAGCTTAGACAGAAGACGCGGCCGATCTTGGCCAACAGCAGCCGCAGGTAGTCGTTGGTTTCGGTGGCGGTGCCGACCGTCGAGCGGTTCGAGCGCGTGGGCGTGCGGCCGGCCACGGCGATTGCCGGCGGCATGCCGTCGATGCGTTCGGCGGCCGGCTTTTCCAACCGCTCGAGAAATTGCCGCGTGTAGGCCGAAAAGGTCTCGATGTAGCGGCGCTGGCCTTCGGCATAGAGCGTGTCCAGGGCCAGGCTGCTTTTGCCGCTGCCGCTGAGGCCGCAGAAGACGATCAGCTGGCGATACGGCAAATCGAGATCGACCTTCTTCAGGTTGTGGACCTCGACCCCTCGCAGCGTGATGGCCCGGCTTGGCACGGCCGCTTTCCCCAGACGACGAAATCCCATAACGACGCAATCTGTAATCCTAGTCCGCCGGCGGCAACGCGACCAGAGGGCGGCAGATGCGGGCTAATCCTGGGCAAGACTGCGCAACCGAAGCAGCTGTGGGAAAAACTGGTTAATAACCGCTCCCTATGGTAGGGTAATGGCATGACTCCCAAGATCACTCCCGAACAACGCGAAGCGCTCGGGCACAGCAATGGCCCGGTGCTTGTCGAGGACGAACAAACGCGTCGAGTTTATTTCTTGGCCGACCCTTCGACCATGGAAACGCTGCAGCGCCAGGAAGATCTGGCCGCAATTCGCGCCGGCATCGCCGACATGGAAGCAGGGCGGGTCGCTCCGCTTGCAGAAGTAATGGAACGAATTCGTTCTAATCTCGGACTTGCCAAGAGCTGATGGCCCACCGCGTCATTATTACGCGTCGTGCAGAACGCTGGTATCACCTATAGAATGGTTGAGCAGTTCTTAAAACTGGGCAATCCGTAGGGTGTCGTCGAGCTTTGCGCGACGCACCGCTGCCGGCGTTTTATCCTGCGATTGGTGCGTCTCGCAAAGCTCGACGACACCCTACAGGCTAAAAACCAATCCGCCGTGGCCCACCTCGCCGCCCGATTGTCAGCCCCCACGCGGCGCAACTACAATGAACGGTTCGCGATGCACGCGCCTGTGTCCGGAGTCGTTGGTTATGCCGTCCCCTTTTGCGGGCAATATCGAGTTCCACAAGCTGCTGGCCGGTCAGACGGATGTCGACCTGCCGCAACTGATGCTCGAATTTGCAACGGACGCCTATCCGCAACTCGACGGGTCGGTATGCCTGGACGAACTCGACCGGCTCGGCCGGCTCGTGGCCTACGAGCTCACCCGACTGCCAGGCAGTCGATCGCTCGAATTCCGGTTGGCAGCCGTGAGCCGCGTACTCTATGAAACCGAAGGCTTTCGCGGCAACGAGGAGCAATACTACGATCCACGCAATAGCTACTTGAACGAAGTGCTCGAACGCCGCTTGGGCATTCCGATCTCGTTGGGCGTCGTCTACATGGCTGTGGCCGCGCGGGTCGATCTGCAAGTCGACGGCGTGTGTGCGCCGGGGCATTTCGTGCTGACTTGCAGCGATGATGATGAGCGTTGGTTCATCGACCCATTTTCCGCCGGCGAAGTTCTGTCGCTCGAATCGTGTCGCCGGCGGGTCGAGAGCCGATTGGGCGAGGACCAGGTGCTGAGCCGAGGAGCATTTCCGGCCGGCATCCACGTTGGAAGTTGCGGCCCGCGTACTGCGAAACCTGAAAGCGGCCTACGCCATGGAAAACCGCTGGATGGAATTGGTGCCGGTCCAGCGGCGGCTGGCGGCGCTCTTGCCCGATTTGTCGGACGAACGCCGCGATTTGGGGCTCGTCTATCTACGCACCGGCGACGCGTCGCAAGCCTTGGACCTGCTGAGCGAACATCTCAAGGACTGCCCGCCCGACGAGGCTCAGACGCTGGCGCCCTACATTCGTTCGGCCCGGCGAATGATCGCCGAGCGAAATTGAACCTTCGAATTCTCCCCTCGGCTCTCGCGACGGATGCGACATGCTGCTCACCGGGAAACGCGTGACGCTCATGGGGCTAGGCCGGCATGGCGGCGGACTGGCGCGGCTCGATACCTGGTCGAACAAGGTGCGCGGCTGACGGTGACCGATCTGGCCGGCGCCGAGCGCTCGACGAATCGATACAATCGCTCGCAGGGCTTCCGGTCGCCCGTTGGTCGCTGGGGGGCACTGCGAGGAAGATTTTTGCGAGTGCGACGTCGTGGTGGTCAATCCGGCCGTGCGCCCGGACGATCCCTGGGTGAAGCGGGCGATTGATTCGGGCGCTGTGATCACGTCGGAGATTGAACTCTTCCTGTCGGCCTGCCCAGCGCGCGTGGCCGGCGTTACCGGTTCGAACGGAAAATCTTCAACGGCGACGATGCTGGCCCTGATTTTGGAAAGCGCGGGCGCAAGACCTGGCTCGGCGGTAACCTGGGGGGAAGCCTGCTGGCCGATCTGCCGCAGATGCGGCCCGAAGATTTCGCGGTCTTGGAACTGAGCAGCTTTCAGTTGCATTGGCTGTCGCCCGAGGCGCGGTTGCCGGAACTGGCGATCGTCACCAATTGCACGCCCAATCATCTCGACTGGCACCCGAGCTGGGATCACTACCGGGCCGCCAAGCAGCGGCTGGTGGCCGGCGGCAACCAGCCGGTGGTGCTCAACGCGGCCGATCGGGAAGTCCGCACCTGGCAACGACTTGCCCCGGGCCGATCGATATTGGCCGAAGTTGATTCGCGCGGCCCGGCACTGGCTATGTTGGGCCTGCATCAGCGGCAGAACGCCGCCTGCGCGGCGGCAGCGGCCCAAGCTTGGGGCTGTTCACCGACGGCGATCGAGCGCGGTTTGAATCAATTCCGCGGCCTGCCCCATCGGCTCGAACGCGTCGCGGAAATCGGCGGCCGCGTGTTCTACAACGACTCCAAGTCAACGACGCCCGAATCGACGTTGGCCGCGCTGTCGGCCATGAGCGGCCCCGCGTGGCTGCTGGCCGGCGGATACGATAAGGGAGTCGATTTTCGCCCCTTGTTGCAAACGATCGTCGCGCGATTGCGCGGAGCGGTGTTCTTTGGCGCTACAGCCGCGGCGCTGGGACGGGCGGCGCGCGATCTTTCGCCCGATTTCGCTGTACACGTCGTGACGACGTTGGACGAAGCGGTTGCGCAGGCCTGGACGTTGTCGGTGGCGGGCGAGGCCGTGTTGTTGTCGCCGGCCTGCGCGAGCTTCGATCAGTTTCTCGATTATCAGCAGCGTGGTCGGCGGTTCGTCGAACTGGTGCGCTCGCTCGCCAGGTAACGAACAACGATCGCATGTTTCAATTGGCAGTACCGTGCGAGTTCGTTAACTTCGTTGCGACCCGAGCGCGGAGCGAGCGAAACTTTTTTCTTGATGCCGATGCGGCACTCCTCTTGCCATCAATTTGCGCTTTCGATAGATTATTAGTTGTCGTCAAGAGGTGTTAAGCCTCTTGGCGATGAAAGACCTCGAGTGCGACGGCTGTGAGGTCTCCTTGTGGGAGACACGATCGGCGCTGGGAGTCGTTAACTCGAGGTCTTTTCATGCGCGAGCAGAATTCCTGTGCCGCTCGGTGTTCTTAAGCCGCTCGATTTTTCTCCGCCAATCAATCTCCGCGATCAACTTCACAGGTCCGCTCGTGGCCAAGAACCGAGAAGCGTTCAACCCGTTCTATGTCGTGCTGGTGTTGGTCGGGGTGGCGTTTTCCGTCACGGCCTGCGCGTATGGGGTAATGACGTTTGTCAGCCTGCGGGCCGCCGAAGCGGGCCAAAACCCGGTGGCCTTGCCATCCTCGCTGGCGAAGTTTATGAACGATCATGGCGAGCGGTTGCTGGGGGGCGAATTGCTGCTGCTGGCCGTGGCCACGGTCGGCGCGATCAGCACCGACCGCTATTGGCAACGACGGGCCGCCGAACGGCAGCCGGAAAAAATCACCGGCCAAACCAGCTCGATGAATAGAGAACAAACCACAGAGACACCGAGGCACAGAGGGGAAGGAGATTAACGAGGGCCATGTCGACCTGGATGAGCCGTGCGCCAGAGTCTTTGACTTCGATCGCCCATCTCTTCTCGGTGTCTCTGCGGTTTTCTTTTTCCTTCATTCAATGTCTTAGGGCTCAATTAGTACGGCATTATGATGGGCAGCAGTTCCGCCGCAGAAATCGAAAAGCTTCGCCGCGAAATCCGCCGCCACGACCGGTTGTATTACGTCCTGGCCGCTCCGGAGATTTCGGACCTCGAATACGACCGGCTCATGGACCGGCTCAAGAAGCTCGAGGCCGCGCACCCCGAACTGGTCACGCCCGACAGCCCCACGCAGCGAATCGGCGATCAGCCCATTTCGTCGCTCACGCAGGTCGTGCATCGCGTGCCGATGCTGTCGATCGACAATACCTACAGCATCGAAGAGTTGCGCGAGTATGGCCAGCGTGCGGCCCGAATCGTCCCCGGCGAGCCGATCGAATGGGTCGTCGAACTGAAGATCGACGGCGTGGCAGTCAGCGTTACCTATGAGGACGGCCTGCTGGCGCGGGCCGTGACGCGCGGCGACGGCCGGCGTCGGCGACGACATGACCCACAATATCCGCACGGTCGTCGACGTTCCGCTCCGTCTCCAAGGGAGCGACGTGCCGCAGGTGCTGGAAGTCCGTGGCGAAGTCTACATGACCAATTCCGACCTGGTGCGGCTCAACGAAGAGCAAGCCCGCCAGGGGGAGAAGACGTTTGCCAACACGCGGAACGTGGCGGCGGGCAGCATCCGGTTGCTCGATCCGCGGCTGTGCGCCCAGCGGCGGCTGCGGATGTTCTGCCATGGCGTCGGCTACGTCGAAGGCTTGAAGAGCGACAACCACATGGACTTCCTGGCCGAGATCGGCGGCTACGGCCTGCCGCCGACGCCGCTGGTCCAAGCGTTCCCGACGTTCGACGCGGCGGTCGAGCATTGCCAAGCGCTCGATCGAGCGACTGCACGAACTCGATTTCGAAATCGACGGGCTGGTGCTCAAGGTGAACGACTTCGCCCTGCGCGAGCGGATGGGAAGCACCAGCAAGAGCCCACGCTGGGTGATCGCCTTTAAGTTCGAACGCTACGAAGCCACGACCAGGCTCAACGCCATTCGCGTTCAGGTGGGCAAGACGGGGGCCATCACGCCCGTGGCCGATCTCGAACCGGTCGAGCTGGCAGGCACGGTCGTCAGCCGCGCCAGTCTGCACAACGCCGACGAGATCGAGCGGAAGGACGTCCGCGTGGGGGACGTGGTCGTCGTCGAGAAGGCCGGCAAGATCATCCCGCACATCACGCGCGTGGAAAAGCACCTGCGGGAAAAGAACCTGCGGAAGTTTCGTTTTCCGACCGAATGCCCCGAATGCGAAACGCCGCTGGTGAAGGACGAAGGGGGCGTTTACATTCGCTGCCTCAATCCGAAATGCCCGGCCCAACTCAAGGAACGCATTCGCTATTTTGCCAGCCGCAATGCCATGGACATCGAAGGGCTGGGGGACAAACTCGTCGATCAGCTCGTCTCGGCCGGCCTGGTCGAAGGCTATGGCGACTTGTACCGGCTCACTGCCGATCAGCTTCTGGAACTGGAGCGGATGGGCGAAAAGTCGGCCGAGAAACTACTGGCGGCCATCAAGGCCAGCAAACAGCGCGGCCTGGCCCGGCTGCTCAACGCCCTGGCAATTCGCCATGTCGGAGCGCGCGTGGCCACGGTGCTTTCGGAGCAATTCGGTTCGATCGAAGCGATCGCCGCGGCCGGCGTCGAGGAGCTGAGCGAAGTGCTGGAGATTGGGCCCGTGATCGCGCAGAGCGTGTACGACTTCCTGCACAGCCCCGGAGGAAGCGCGGCGATTGACGAATTGCGCGAGTTGGGAATTCTGATGACCGGACCGCGGCGAGCGAAGAAAGCGCCCGGCATCCTGGAGGGTAAGACGCTGGTCGCCACCGGCACGCTGCAAAAATATTCGCGCGACGAAATCCAGGAGCTGATCGCCCGGCACGGAGGCCGGGCCGCGTCGAGCGTTTCCAAGAAGACTGATTATGTCGTGGCCGGCGAGAACGCAGGCACCAAGCTCGACAAGGCCCGAGAGTTGGGCGTGCCGGTGCTCAGCGAAGCCGAGTTCGACGAAATGATCAAAAGCGGAAAGCCGACAGCGGAAAGCGGGGAAGAGTAGCGAGGAAGCTGGGTGCCATGGCCACGGCTTTGCGTGGCGATGTTCAACACGCAGGCGCGCATGCCCACGGCAAGCGTGGGCATGGCACCCGTTTTCCAATTCACTAGCCACCGGCCACCAGCCACTGCTCCTACTTGGCCGCGAGCCCTAGCTCCTTGAGCTTGGCGGCGATGTCCGCGCCGTGAGTCGCGGTGGTCACTTTCTTATCGATGTCAACGATCTTACCGTCCTTGTCGACGTAGTACGTCCAACGCTGCGCGAAGCCCTTGGGGCCCAACACGCCCAGCGCGGTGGCGAATTCCTTGGTCGGATCGCTCAGGATCGTGAAGTTCAAGCTGTCCTTGGCGACGAACTCTTTGTTCAATTCGGGAGTGTCCACACTAGCCGTGAAGTAGCCAACGTTGAGCGCCTTCAACTGCTCGGCATTGTCTCGGATCGACTTGCATTCGATCGTGCAGCCTTTGGTCATGGCCTTGGGAAACCAGGCAATCACGAACGCTTGCTTTCCCTTGAAATCGCTCAGGGAGTAGGTTTTGCCGTCGGTTCCAACCAGGGAAAAGTTAGGGCAGGGGTCGCCGACTTTCAATTCCGCGGCGACGATCGGCGTGGCGGTCACGGCCAACATGGCCAGGACAATTGCTAATTGGGTTCGCATTGCGTTCAAGCTCCTCTAAGGGTGGGAAAGTTTGGCGTGGGGGGCATAGCCAGAAGTGCTTCTACCCTAGCAGATGCAGCGGTTGAAATCCAATTCTCCAGGTAAGTACGGGCGATCAGCTAAGCACGGCCGATCAGCTTTGCAAACTGGGAAACACAAGCCCGACGCGCCAGCGAGGGAGCGAGATCTGCAACTCCCGCAGAATCCCTCGCTTGCGCGTCGGGCTTGTGTTCGCAAGTAGCGGCCAAAATCTTCCCTGACTTAAACGCTGAGCGGTCATGAGCGACGGCGGGGCTCGACCGCCCGCATAGAATTCTGATGCAATAGCCTCAGGGCGGCATGCGCTTTGTCCAGCGATTTCAAGTGCAATATGGCAACGATCTTTACAGTTGGGCATTCGAACGCGCTCCGCCGCGGAGTTCGTCGAGTTGCTCACCGGCGCCGGCCTGGAACAAGTGGTCGACGTCCGGCAGTTTCCCGGCTCGCGCCGCTGGCCGCACTTCGGGAAAGATCAAATGAGCCAGTGGCTGCCGGCCGCAGGCATCGAATACGTCCACGAGGTCGATTTGGGCGGACGACGACGCGCGCAGGTCGATTCGCCGAATATCTATTGGGAAAACGCGTCGTTCCGCGGGTATGCCGATTACATGGAGACGCCCGCGTTCGTCGAAGCCCTCGAGCGGCTGATCGAATTGGCGCAACAACGGCCCACCACGATCATGTGTTCCGAGGCGGTACCCTGGCGCTGCCATCGCAGCCTGATCGCCGATGCGCTGATCGTCCGCGGTCACGAGGTTCGCGACATCATGAGCGGCCGTGCGGCGACGGCGCGAGCGCTCAATCCCCACGCGCGGGTCGTAGCGGGCAACCGAATCATTTACGATCGCCCTTCGCGGCTCGAGGGGCGACTTTTTTGACGCAGGGTTCCACAGCTTTGGTACGCGATTCGCTATTTACATGGATCGACGATCCGGCGATCGGCTCGTCACCGAGCAGTCGCCGATCGCGGCGGTTTTCACACTTGCTTCGAAGGGAGCTAAATCTCATGGAACTGAATAGCAATCGTCGGCCGATTCGCGTCGCAGTCTTCAGCACGCTCGGCCAGGCCGATCAGGCCGTGCATGCTTTGTTGCAAGCTGGCTTCGCCAAGGATCAAGTTTCGGTGCTGTGCTCCGACAAATTCACGGAAGACCATTTCCGCGAATTTGAGCATCAGCACGTTGCAGGTGCGTCCACGCCCGTGGCTGCGGCCGCGGGTGGAACAATCTGTGCGCCTGTTGGGCGGTCTTACGGCCGTGGCCGGCTTCGCCACCACCGGAGGCATCGGCCTGCTGGCGGCCGGCGGCGTTGCCGCGTGGTCGGGCGCTGTTGCCGGCGGGCTGATCGGCGCGATGTTAACTCGCGGAGTTGAACGCGAGCTGGCCGATTTCTACGACCAGGAAGTGACGCGAGGCAAAATCCTGGTTGCCGTCGAAGAAGCCAGAAATCACGTTTCGCCCCCATTGGACGTGACGGACGAAATCTTCCAGCATGCCGGCGCTGTACCAATGCAACTCAGTTCGAGCTGATTTCGACCAGCCGACCGGGCATCTGGCCAGCGGGATTTCCGCTGGAGTGACAGCCCAAAGAGGCACTGCTTCAATAAAATCGGCGGGGTAGACACCGGCTGTCAACCCCGCCGTATTTTTCGAACCGCTATCAACTGAAACCGATTAGTACCAAAACGCCCGAAACACGTTGCGGACCGGTTCGCCGGGCACGTAGGCCGGACGGTAATAGGCCGGGTAGGCCACCGGAGCCGCAACCACAGGGCTGTACGAGACGACCGGAGAGTAGGTCGTCATCGGCAGGTACGACGTGACCGGCGCCACCGGTGAGTAGGCCACGACAGGCGAGTAAGCCGCAACCGGAGTGACCGGGCTATAGGCCGTGACCGGACTGTAAGTGGTTACAGGGCTGTAGGCGGTGACCGGGCTGTACGTCGTGACCGGAGGTGCCGCATACGTTGCTGCGGGAGCCGCACCGCAGCACGAACCGCCGACGGGCGCCGCCGGAGCGAACGTCACGGCCGGCGAGTACGCGGTATAAGCTGGGCGATACGTGACCGTGTTGGTGAGCTGATCAAAGCCCCCTACGACCGGTGCATAAGTTTGATAAGCGACCTGGGCGTTGGCCACCTGGCCCAGTCCCAGCATGGTTGACAAGACGGCAATCGCAACGAGTTTGTTCATGGCAGCATAACTCCAAGTGTGCGGAATTCGGCGGATGGCCTCGTCCTCAGACATCGTCGGGGCAAATAATTCGGTGCGCGCGTCGAGCCCTATATCCATTCTCTTCACTCCGGCTCGCAATGCAACCGGTGGAGCAAAGGATGGGCCAAATGTTACACGCCACGTTTCAGTGCAAGCGTAGCTCAAATCGGCCCCCGCTGCTGAGGTAAACTGCGTGGTTGCCGGCGACGTTTACGACTGTATTGATTATGACGAGTTTCCGCCGGAAAAGCGCAAGTCTAAATGTTTCAGCAGGAAACGACCTGCATGCAACGGTAGCGGGTTGGGGTTTGCCGGGGCGAGGTGTGTCAATTCATGGTTCGTTCCATCGCGTGGCGACCTGACGGCCTTCAACGTGAAGCGGGCGCGAAATAGCCCAGCGCTCTCCAAAGGCTGGGTCATCACCCAAATCGCGAGTCGCATCCACGAGCCGGCCGGTACGGTCGAACACGCACGCCGGCGGGCCCGACGGCAGCAGGCCCACAGGAGGGCCGATCGCCATTAAATGCGGCGGATTCCCGGGAAGCTTCACAAACCGGTCGGCAGAAGTGTCCCAAGTCAGATAGTCATTCAGAGAGACGACCGAGGACGGAGGTAGCTTGCCGCGCGACATCGCCCATTCGCCGAAGAACCACGCGGCGAGCAAGCAAATCAGCACGGCCGCGACTTTTAGCGTAGGACGCATCATTCGCAAACGGAAGTTCGAACAGCGGTCGCAGGAATCAATGCATTCGATTATCTCACGACGGCCGCGGGCAGGTCAAACCGAGCCGTCGGGTGCGTGCGACAGATTTCCTGTCTGCGAGCAGGACAAAAGAACGAAAGGACCGGAAATGAATACGAATGAACGCGAATGAGAAACGAACCCGGCTAACCCCACGGAACATCGCGACGTTCTTCTTATTTCCGTGCATTACCGTGTATTTCCGGCCCATCTTTTCGCTTTCAAGCGCCGATGCCGCCGACCCGATTAGCTTCCCGCGCTCTCGGATTTGAGGAAGCTGCCCGAAGGCTTCATGCGATACACTATCACTCATGACGTTCTCGCCGCTGGAAATCGCGACGGCTTACCATGAAGCCGGGCATGCCGTCGTTGCCATGGCGCTCGGCCGGCCTGTGCAACGCGTCAGCGTGCAGGCCAATCACTTGCGGCTGGGACAGTGCGAAATCAAAAAGGGCGCAGGCCGCCCGGCCAAAGACGCCGTCGAAACCGAGATTCTGATTCTGCTCGGTGGGCTCGCCGCCGAAGCTCGTCAAACGGGCGAGTACGCCCGCGGCGCCGCTGCGCAAGATTTGCGCGGCGTGCGCTTGTCTGATACAGACCCGAGCCTCCAGTCCGCGACAGGCCGAGCGATTGGAGCGGCGCTGCTGGACAAAACGGAACACATTCTGGATCAGCCCGGTGTCTGGCTCGCGGCCGAGCGGATTGCGGAAGAGTTGCTCCGCGTGACGACGATCAGCGGCCGCGCAGCCCGGCATCTGTTCGAACAGGCTGCCGCCGAGACCGAGGGATGATTCGCTGCGGGAAAACCTGCGGAGCGATCATTTTCCAGACTCGAACGCGCCGAGATCAGGGGCTTTGCCGGAGTAGGAATCGGCGGGCAGATCCAATTTTTCGCCGTTGTATTCCAGCGACGCCTCTCCGGCATCGATGCAGGGGCTTCCGGCCCTCGGCTTGTAGTTCATATCCAGAAGCGGGTTTTTCGAGAGGAAGACGTCGGGGTTCAGATCGCACTCTTCCAGATCCGTGGCATTGTTCCATAGCAGGTTCGGGCCGGCGGCCGAGTCGCCGTGGACGCGCTTCAGGGCGGTTTTGTTGGAATTGACGATCACGTTGTTCAGCAGCACCATGTTGTCGCCGCCGGTGATTCCATACGGATTGTCGACGAAGGTGTTGTTGATGATGAATACCGGCTCGGGCAGCTCCGCCCCGGAGTATTTTTCCTTGGTGTCGCCGTCGGGCATGCAGCCGATGGCCGCCATGGCGTTTTTCACGAACAGATTCCGCTCGATTCGAAAGGTGCGGTCCGATTTTCCGGGATAGTCGATCAGTTGCAGCCCGTCCTCCCGGTTCCCCGAAAACACGTTGCGGCGAATCACGATGTTCAAACCGGCTCCCTTGAATTTGTGAAGTCGGATCTCGATGCCGTCATCGCGATTGTTGCGAATGATGTTGTCTTCGATCGATTGCCTCGCTAGCCCCGTCCATGTCGATTCCATCGTCATCGTCGTCCTCGAAGACATTGAATCGAACGACGCCCTTGCCGCTCTCGAAGCTGAGCGCGTCTTTATTTCCACGAAAGTGGTTATGCAGCACCTCGATATTGCCGGCGTTGATGACGGCGTGGTCGCCGTCGCGGATCATAAAGCCGATGATCCTGGTATTGGGTCCGACGCTCTTGTCGATGCTGATGATCGAGGTGCTTTTTTTGCCCGCTGCCTTGCCGTCCAGGATGGTTTGCTCGACATCCCGCAGATTGTGACTGTTGTGAAACGTCGAGGCCAAGGTCAGGTTTTTCCCTTTGATCTTCAGGTTTCCTGGGTAGGTGCCCGGGGCGACAAGAACCGTATCGCCGTCGTGGGCCGCGTCGATCGCCTCCTGGATGGTCGGATGCTCTTTGGGGACGTGAATCGTGCGGCCTTCATCCGCAGCGGCCCAGAGTTGGCGGGTGAGCAGCATTGAAACAGTGAGCGCGAAGGCGCAGCGTGTGGGTGTTTTCATGGCGATGGATGCGATGGTTGGAACGGACGGACAACGTGTACGATGGTTTCACGGACTGATCGCGGCGAGCTCACAATGGCTTGATGAAAACGTTCCGCCAGCGCGAGACCTTGCCGGCCCCCCAGCGCCAGTTTGGGCCGTCATGGATCTCGAAGGCGATATGCCCGCGCAGCCGAGCAACTGTTTCACGGCCGCCGGATCGTAATCGGGGTGCTGGATCGTCGCCGTGTCGCAATCGAAAACCCGCACCTCGTTGATCCAGATCGTGATGCGTGGTAGTTCCCCGACGACGCGAATGCGAAACGTGTTCCAATCGTTCATCCGCCACGCGCGGCGGAAGTCGTCGCTACTGGCAGCGAAGTCGACGTTGGTGACGCCTTCGTTGGCCGAGACCAGTTTCACGTCGCTGGGAAGCCCATCGGCACCGACCATCCACCGGAAATTGTACGGGGAGACGCAGCAACCGCCGATGCCACGAAGATAGAGCGCACCGATTCTTCCGCCCACGCCGCTGGAATCGTCGCCACGATGGTCAAGGAGGATTTGAAAGCCCTGCCCGAGCGGCGTCGAGCGCACATAGATGCCCGTATCGACCGGCCAATCAGGTCGTGCGTCGACGAGCAGTTCGAAATCGCCGAACGTCTCGTCGGTCATCAGCCAGCCGCCGAAACCCCATTCTTCGCCTGATTCGGGCTTCTTCAACCGGGTATCGACCTGCCCACCGGTGAGAACCCCATCGTGTATTTCCCACTTTCCCTGCGACGCTCGGGCGGCCGCGGCAAACGGCGCCGCCGGAGATCCCGGCTTTGACGGGCGGGGCGTCGTTGGACCGGGCGCATTCGCCTGGCGAGCGGTGGGCGGAACGCCGATGCGCGGAGCGCTGTGCCAGCCCTCGAGGCTTTGGCCGTCGAACAGGGCGCGAAAGCCTGCCGGCGGAACCGCCGTTGAAACAAGTTGCGGGTCTGCGCCGCAGGCCGCACCCTTGTCGAAGAGCAAGCAGAAAATAAAGAGCAGAAAACCTTCGCCCGCGAGTGCGATGCGAGAGTGTTCACGTTGCGTGAGAGCGAAGGTGTTGCGGCTACGACGATTTGACGGCATGTAAGGCACCATGGTTTTGAACTCCACGGGGCTATTATTGCAGCCCGGAATGCGTGGAGCGACTGGCAAATCGCGAGAACTCTAGAGTCCGCAGAACGCTCGGCTGTGTGAAATGAGGAACCAATTCCTGGCCAGACGCGGGCCGAAATTTGCGGCCTCTTCAATCGGATGCATGGCCGTGGTAGATTTTCTACGTCGTGAACCGGCAACGAATGCCGGGGTTGCCGTCGAAGCCACACGACCGCTTGCTGATTTGTCAGTCACGGCTGATTGGCAGCGTCATTTATTCGGTGGTGTCGCACGCCCCCGTGATCCATTTCCTTTGATGAATGCAATCAGCAGGAGAAGGCGATGTCCCCCGACGAATCGGAACATGCACACGAGGCGGCAGCCAAGCCCGCGGCGACTGATGCCCAGACACCGGCCGAGGCAAGTAAATCACCCGTGGCGGCGCCGGCGAACGGCGCTAAGCGGTCGGTTTTGCCAAATCGTTTCGTCAGTTTTGCTCGACATCCCTTGCTGCTCGCGCTCGGCATCGTGCTCGCGGTGATGGTCGTGTACGTCGGCTCGAAGGCCCTTTGGTGGGCCCTCAACACGGTCTCGACCGATGACGCCTACGTCAACAGTCACGCCACGTTCGTCGCCGCCCGCGTTCCGGGCCAGGTGACCAAGGTCTTGGTCGACGACAACAATCGCGTCGCCAAGGGCGATTTGCTGGTTCAGCTCGACAAGGAGCCGTACCAGATCCAGCGTGATTTGAAGCAAGCCGCCTTTGAATTAGCTCAGGCCGATTCCCTGGCGACTGAGGATGAGGTGCGCGGGATTGCCGCCCAGGCGCACAGCAACCGATATAAGCTCCAGCACGCCATTGAATTGGTCGACGACCAGATCGCACAGCTACGGGCTGCCGTGGCGGTCTACGAAAGTCAGAAGGCCACGCTGGCGCTAGCCCAGGCCAATCTCGCGCGCGCTGAGAAGCTTTTTCCCACCGGAGCCTTGAGCAAGGAAGAGCTCGATACGCGGGTGCGCAAGTTAAAGTCAGTGAAGCGGACGTGAAACAGGCGCTGGAGCAGGTCTATCAGATCCGCGTCGGCCTCGGATTGCCGGCCCAGCCCGAAAAAGGCGACTTGACCGAGGTGCCTCCTGACCTGGATCAGAACTTTTCCACGGTCCGCCAAGCGCTGGCTGATTTGCTACAGAGCACTGCACCGCTGGGCATCGTTCCTTCGTCGTACGACGCACCTCCGAAACAGATGGTCCAGGAATTCTGCACCGCGATCCAAAGGGCAATCTGGATCGCATCTATGCCAAGCTCATCCGCGAAGCCCCGCCGATCAAGCAGGCCCACGCCAAGGTGCTCCAGGCCCAGCGAGATTTGGAACAGGCCGAGTTGAACCTGCGCTACTGCGACGTTTTTGCCGAGATCGATGGCGTGGTCACGCGCCGCAACGTCAACCCGGGCAATAACGTGCAGGCCGGTCAGGCGCTGATGGTGGTCCGTTCGCTGACGGAAATCTGGATCGACGCCAATTTCAAGGAAACCCAACTGGCCGAACCTGCGCATCGGCCAGCGTGCCGAGCTCGACGTCGACATGTACGGCAAGCCGGCACACGTTCCAGGCGCGGATCACCGGCTTCACGATGGGAACCGGCTCGACGCTCTCCCTGCTGCCGCCGCAGAACGCCACCGGCAACTTCATCAAAGTGGTGCAGCGACTTGCCGGTTCGCATCGAGCTGACGGATTACGACCCGGACCAGCACACGCTGTTCGTCGGGTTGTCGGTCGTTCCGTATGTGTTCGTCAATGAACCGGCCGAGGGCCCCAATGCTGGCAAGCTGCTGCAACCGCAGATGCGTCCACTGCCACCGGCGCAGCAGTGCCCAGGTCGATCCGACGGGAGGCCAAGCCATGAGCACGGCCGCGGTGAGCGTGCCGCAGCCGCGCCCGGCGGTCAATCCCTGGCTGGTCGCCGCGGCCGTGGTCGTGCCGACGTTCATGGAGGTGCTCGACACGACCATCGCCAACGTCGCGCTGCGTTATATCGCCGGCGGACTGTCGGCCTCGGAAGTCGACAGCGAATGGGTGATCACCAGCTACCTGGCGGCCAATGCCACGATCCTGCCGATCTCCGGCTGGATTTCGGCCCGTCTGGGCCGGCGCAATTACTTTCTGCTCTCGATTGCCGTCTTCACGCTCGCCTCGGCGCTGTGCGGCATGGCCACCAGCCTTAACGAAATCATTCTGTTTCGCGTGCTGCAAGGACTGGCCGGCGGCGGGCTGCAGCCATCGAGCCAGGGCGTGCTGCTCGACCGCTTCCCGCCCGAGAAGCAAGGCGCGGCCATGACGCTGTTCGGCATGGCGGCCCTGGTTGGGCCGATCGTCGGACCGACGCTGGGCGGCTATCTGACCGACAATTACAACTGGCGCTGGATCTTCTACATCAACGTCCCGATCGGCATCATGGCCCTGCTGGCGTGCTATTTGCTGCTCGAAGATCCCGATTATCTCAAGAAGGAGCGAGCCGAGTTGCTGAAAAGCAACCGCTCAATTTCGACACCATCGGCTTGGGGTTGCTGGCGGTTGCCATGTCTTGCTGGGAAGTGCTGCTCAGCAAAGGGCAGCAGTGGGATTGGTTCGGCGACCCGACCTGGCGCGTGCAGACGCTGGCGCCTTGCTCGTGTTCTCGCTTCGGCTTGTTGCTGGTATTCCGCGAATTGCGGATCGCCAACCCAGTCGTGAACTTTCGGCCGTTGGCCGAGCGCAACCTGGCGATCTTGTAGCCTGATCATCTTCTGCGCGTATGGGGTGCTGTACGCCGCCAGCATGTCGCTTGCCGGGCCTGTTGCAGTCGCTGTTCGGCTACGACGCCTTGCGTCGGGGCTGGTGATGTCCCCGTCGGGTTTCGGCTCGATCAGCCATGTTGATCATCGTCGGCATTCTCATGGGCCGCGGAGCCGATGCACGCTGGCTGATTCTGCCGGGCTTGCTCGTTGGCCGCGAGCGGAAACTATTGGATGTGCGGTGCAGAACCTGGAAATCAGCCCCTGGCAAGTGGTTTGGCCGCGAGTGGTGACTGATCATGGGGCTGGGCATGATGTTTGCGCCGATCAACGTGGCCGCATTCATGTACACGCCCCGGCATCTGCGCGGGGCCGCGGTAGGACTGTTTGCACTATTGCGCAACGAAGGGGGGAGCGTCGGCACTTCGATGGCTCAGACGCTGGAAGTACGGCGCGATCAGCTCCACTCGCTTCGACTGGGCGAATACCTGGATCCCTTCAACCCCGAAGTGACCTCGTTTCTGGCTCAGGGTAAGGAATTCTTCTTTTCGCAAACCGGCGACGCCAGCGGTCCGGAGGATATGGCGCTGGAAATGCTCGCCAATCTTCGCGAGCAGCAGGCCGCGTCACTCTCCTACTTTGACGTTTTCTGGGTGGCCGCGGTCGTGGCGGTCGCTTTGGTGCCGCTGGTATTCCTGATGAAGCGGTCCGTGCCCGAGAAGGGGGCCCACATTGCCGCCGAATGACGTCCCGGCTCTCAAGGGCCGCCGGCCGAGAGACGGCTCAATTGCTCCTGCACGTCCAGGATGGCCGTCTTGGCTTGTTCCAGTTGCTTGTCGGCCTGCTTGGAATTGGAACTGAACGTGACGAGGCTATGCAACAGCCCGTTACGATGCACGAGGTCGTGGTTCGAAACCGTGGCCGCATGCATCGGCTTCTGCCATGTGGGCCGCTTCTTTGGCCATTTCCTTGGCCAGCACGCCGTCGTTGGCTTCCTGCAGTTGGCATAATTGGTCGCACAGGTCGCTGGCTTCGCGGTCGCCACACAAGTACAAACCGACGTGTGCCTGCTCGACGCCCGGCCAGCACGATGCTGCTGGACACCAGCGATTTCTTGTTGGCCCGTGCCGCGCAGACGAATGTACACCAATCGCCGCGCCATTCCTTGGGAACGATGGCCAGGAAGGTAAACTCCTTGGCCCCTTCGAGCGACGCGCCGTTCGACGGCCGAAGCTTGAAGAACACGCCGTGGCCGCGATTGGTCGTGCCGCTGGCCAGGACCAGCGACTTGGGCGCGACTCGCTTATAGTGGTTCTGTTCGGTCTTCTTGGCGCTCTGGTTCTTCGTGGAACTCAACGACAGCACGGAGTACGCTACGCGGGCTTCCGCTGCCGTAGAATCGGTGTTCTCCGTCATGTCGGCGACTTCGATGCGATCGTCGGCGTACGTGCTTTCAAGCGTGGTGTTCGGCAGATAATCGAGGATCTTCAGCCGCATTCCCGGACTGCATATGACGTAGTCAAAGTCCACGGCGTTCGCTTCGCTGCCGCGAATGAAGCTGGCCGAGATGCGGAACTTGGCTTCAACCACTTTCAGATTGGGGTGGGCCGCGGCGCACTTCTCGGGCGTGACGTCGCGGCATTCAATCTTGTCAGGAATATCGAAAGCGACCTCGGTCATTTCGGCCGCAGCCACGCGACGGGCAATGACACATGACAGAACAACCATCGCAATGGCGGCAATCCGCAAGTTCTTGGAAACGATCATCCGACATGGCCCTCTCGATAATGGCTCATTTTGGGATGACAAGAGTACCAAGTCGGGGCATTTGCACAAAGAACGATTCCATCCCGTCAGCGCCGTGCTAGCACTGGCAATCTCTGCTCAATCGCAGGGCGCCGGCGAGCGGCAAGCGCCAGCTTGCCGGTAGGTCAAAGCTGCACGGAATTCAACGCAGCCGGGAGTACCACCACGACACGGCGAACACCACGTATAGGAAGGCAGGCAAACGGAACAAAACAGGGGCCATTCAACCTGTCTTACGTGGTGTCCGTTGTGTCGCGGTGGTTAGACTTCCGACATTTTTTGGGGCACCCGTTCTGCTGCGCCTTTTCACGAGGCGCGTCCGACGCCCCTATCAGCCGCGGCGAATTTCAGAACCTTTGAAGTTGATCTGAATGCGGTACACCGCCTTGATTAGCCGGGAAATCTGGCCGGTGGTGCGATCCACCCGTTCCGGGATCTCCTGGATCTGCTTGTCGACCACCGCGTGAAAGCCGCGTTCGGAGAAGATGTCGATGAGCATCGACAGCGCCAGCGGATCGCCGAAAATGGGATCTTCCGAGTTCACGATCGCCCGGCCCGAGAGAGCATGGCGGGCGACGATCGGCATGAACTTCGTCTTGATCAACTCGACCACTCCGACGAATAGCTCGTTGTGTTCCAACTCGTAGCTGTCCAGTCGCCGCACCAACTCCTGGCGGGCGTGCAGAATGATTTCCTCGGCCAGCGGCAGCGGGCTCAACCGGTCGTAGGTGCGGGGCTCCAACTCCAGCGAACTCTGATACTGCAACTCTTCCAGGATGTTGGCCTCGACCTCTTCGATCGGGCCTTCTGCGTTGACGAGGTGATAGTGGTAGATGTCCTTCAAAGACTGCAGCGCGTCCCAGGTCTGCTCTTTGAAAACCCGATACCTGCGGCGCGCGGCCTCGGGGCTCAGATCCGTGGGCCGCTGCTCGATCAATTCCCCCACGCCCGTGTCTTCGACTTCTTTATTATGCTCGGCAATCTTCAGTCCGCGTTGGAGTTGCCGTTCGATGCTGATGCGCTCGGTGACGAACAGCACCATGGCATGAATGATCGGCCTGCGAAAATGAATTGCCAGCGGCGTGTTCTCGAATTCGCTATGGAGTTGGCTGATCTGGTCGACCAGCAGCTTGAGGCACTCCACCTGCACGCGGGTTCGCGGGAATCCGTCCAGCAACACGCCGTCGCGGAATTCCGGCAGCAGCAGCTTGCGGAGCAGAATGCCGACGACCTCCTTGTCGCCGACCATGCCTCCCTGGTCTTTGATCCGCTGCGCTTCGGGGGTCACCAGCAGTTCGCTGATCACGATGGCTGGCCGGGTCAGGCCGCGGGCTTGCAGGATGAAGCGGGTATTGGTCCCCTTACCAGCACCGGGCGCACCGCCCAGCAGGATGATCTCTTTGGGGAACCTGAGATTCTCGTGGCCGACTTGTTCTTCGAGCGTCTCCCAAACCGTGCTGAAGATCACGTGGGCGTCTTTGATCTCCAGATCCTGAGTCTGCGGCTCTCGATCTTTGGCGATGTGCATGGTTTGTGTTCCCCGAGAATCCAGCAAGGCTGTTGCGATTGCGCGTCCCTGGCGTCGCCCCAGTCGATAGTTCTGCCTCGAGCGGTGGCTCCCAGAGTCTGCCCGCGGCGCATTGCGACGACCGACCATCCGCCGGGAAGCGGTCCCCGGATTGCCTGCCTATGGAGGTGTGCCCGCAGTTGGACAGGTCGCCCGCGCTGGGCACAGTCTAGCGGTTTTGGCCGGGATTGTCACTTCGGCCCGGGCATCTCAATTGGTCAGGGCTGAATGTAATCGATGCGGAAGGGCTTGTTGGTGACGAAAACCACGGTGACGTCCCCGTCGGCACTGGCGCCGTGCTCCATGCTTTCGCCCTCGGGAAACCAGACGAACGACCCGGGGCCGAAGGTGCCGCGGTGCGTCACCAGCTTCCCTTCGAGGACATACATGGCGTGGCCGCAAGGATGGGTGTGGTTCGGATTGATGACCCCCGCCGGATACCGGACCAGCCGCACCAGCATGCCGGTTTCAGGATCGCTGAACAATTCCTTGCGGAACAGGGCTCGCCCCACTTGCTCGCTGAAGCGTTCTTCCCAGGGCATTTGGTTCGTGTCGATGGCGAGAAACGATGAAGTCGGCATACGAGCTCCTGGATGCGGCTTTGAACTCACTCTCTCTTTGCGTCCGGCGTGGCCCGGTTTCAGCGCTCGCCGCCGGAACCGGCTCCGGCCAGTTGCCCGCAACCGGCGGCAATGTCGATTCCGCGCCTTTCGCGCACGCTGACGGGCAACCCGTGCCTCCGAAGAATCGACTGAAAACGCCGGGCTGCCGCCGCGCCTCCCGGTTCCCCTGCAAACCCCAGGGTCCGATTGAGCGGAATCAGGTTGATCTGCGCAGGAATGCCGCGCACCAGTCGGGCCAAGGCATGTGCCTGCTCGGCGGAATCGTTCCGGCCTTCGATCAGCGTCCACTCGAAGAAGATCCTGCGGCCGAGCCGCGTGGTGTAATAACGGCAGGCTTCCATCAACGCATCGAGCGGCCATGCCCGAGCCGCCGGGACAATTGTCGCTGCGCTCGTCCTGGCTCGCGGCATGCAGCGACACGGCCAGCGAGCAGGGGCGTGCTTCGTCGGCCAGCCGAACGATTCCCGGAACCACGCCCACCGTGCTGAGCGTAATTTGCTTGCCGCCGATCGCCAGCCCGCCCGAGTCGCCAAGGATTTCGACGGCGCGAAGGACCGCGTCGTAATTCTGCAGCGGTTCTCCCATGCCCATCAGAACGATGTTGCGCAGCAATTCGCGGAGCGCGGCCGGGCACGCGCCGCGGCGGCGCTTCGCCGGCGGCCGTTTCACGCAGCACGCGATCAACGTGCATGGCCTGAGCCACGATCTCGCCGGTGGAGAGATTGCGGGCAAACCCCATTTGGCCAGTCGCGCAGAAAACACACCCCAGAGCGCAGCCAGCCTGCGAACTGAGACAGGCCGTGACGCGGCCGCGCATCCGCATCAAGACGGTTTCGATCTGCTGGCCATCAGCGAGTCCCAGCAGGTACTTGCGAGTCAGCCCGCCGTCGGACGAGCGCTCGCAAGCGGCGCCAGGGGTATCAGCATCGCATCGGCCGCGAGCCGAGCGCGCAAACGGCCTGGCAGTTCGAGCATCGCTTCGAAGTCCTGCACGCCTTCGCGGTACAGATACCTCCACAACCGCGCGGCATGCACCGGGCTGCCGCTCCAGGAAGCGACAAGATCGGCAAGCTGCGGCCGCGTGAGGTCGTAGACGTTCATGGGCTTGCCTACGTCCGTTGCCAAGCGAGCGCGAGCGTCGCTTCCGGTAGGAATGTCTCTCGGTAGCGGCGAAAAATCCCCGGGCTCACGCCCGGGGCTCGGAGATTTGCGAGTTGGAGACGGCGCTAGCGAGATTCCTTGATCCGAATGCGGCGATACTCCATCTGTCCGCGGTCGGCTTCCAGTCCAATCGGACCGGTCGGCGGCAGCTTGTTTGCGAACTTCAGCGACTCGCCATTGCAAGTACACGTGGCGACATCGCTCTGTACGATGACTTCGATCTGGTTCCAGTCCTGCGGCTTGTAGTTCTTCAGTTCCTTATAGGGCCCGGCCACCAGGTAATCGCGGCATTGCAGTTGGGGCTTGCGCAGGAATACGCCGCTGTCGGCGTTCACGCCGGCACGAAACTCCAGCTTCAGGTGGAAGTCGTGCGGGAACTCGCGGGTCGTCCATAGCTGGGCCAGCCCCTTTCCTGGGTTCACGACGATGCAACCGTCACGGGCCGTGTAGCGACCGTCGCTGGCCTGCGTTTTGCCGTCGAATGCCGGTCCATCCTTATAGTGCCAACCGGTCAGATCGGTCCCGCTGAGCAACAGTTCGAAGCCGGGTTCCAAGGTGAATGCGCCGTCGGTTTGAAACGGCGAGGCCGGCAGGCCGGCCTGGTTGTAGAGGTTCACGTCCGGCACGTTCGTCCAGCCGTAGCGAACCGTTACGGGCGCGACGACCGATTCGCTGGAGACGACGATGGTGTCCCCCTCGATCGCGGCTTGGGCTGCGATGAACTTGTTGTCGGCGCCGGCAATCGTGAAGCCTCGCAAGTCGCCACCTTTGGCCACCAGTCCGCCGCCGAGATGTTTGAAGACCAGCGTCACCCGATTTCCGGAGACGCTCATCGAATCGTACGTCGGGCCGGAATACTCAATCGGCTCGCCGTAAGCCAAAGCCCGCGCGGCCAGTGCCAACCGCTGGCCCACCGGTTGCTTCTGCTTGGGATGAATGTCAGTCGCTTCGCCGACGTCGACCGTAACGGCCATGGCGGTGTTGGGCGTGGTTTCCGTGGTGACTCGTTGAGCTTCACGAACTTCGGGCGACATGCCGACGTGTGGCGTGATCTGCACGAACAGGAAGGGGAAATCGCCCTGGCCCCAGGCTTTTCGCCAACTGCCGATCATGGCGGGGAACAACGTCTGATATTCCTTGCCGCGCGCGGAATTCGATTCGCCCTGGTACCAGATCACGCCACGCATGGCGAAGGGCTCAAGCGGCGCGATCGAACCGTTGTAAAGGCCGGTCGGCCGATTCTTGTTGGTGCTCGGATCCTCCGGCTCGGGCTTGTTGGGCGGACGCTTGCCCGCGGCTTTGGCCTGGGCGACGGCCTGGGCGTACTTCGCGAGCAATTCGCTCTCATGCTGCTTGTAGTTTTCCAGAACCTTTGGGTAACCGGCAACGCGCGCGGCTTGCAGGTCCAGGAGCGGTTTGAGAACCGGGTTGCTTTCGAGTTCGGCGCGCGGGTCCAGGCTTCGGCGACCGTGCCGCCGACGGCCGACTTGATCAATCCGACCGGCACGCCCAGCTTCTGGCGCAGTTCTTTTCCGAAGAAGTATGCCACGGCGGAAAAGTTGGTGGCGCTCAGCGGCGCATCGACGGCCCATGAGCCACCGATCGATTCCTGCGGTTCATCCTTGGCTTGGGCCACGGCCGCGAACAGCCGCAATTGCCCGTCGCCCGCGGCGGCAATGGCCTCGTCACCATGGACCGATCCCTTGAGAGCGAAGCCCATGTTCGATTGGCCGCTGCAAACCCAAACTTCGCCGACGAGCACATCATTGCGAGTCACGGAAGTATTGCCGGATTCCGTTTTGACGGTGAGCGATTGCCCCTTGGCCGATGCTGCCAACGGATCGAGCTTCACCATCCAGCGGCCCGACTTGTCGGCCGTGGTTGATTTCTCTTGTCCGGCGAATTGGACCACGATCTTTGAATCCGGATCAGCCCTGCCCCACACCGGGACGGCCATGTCGCGCTGCAGAACAGCATGATCGGTGAACAGGCTGGCGAGCGTCAGCGGCTCCGCGGCGCCCAGTCGCTCGGCCAAACACAGCGGACTGCACAACAGCGCGACGAAGGCCAGCGTTCGGGCAACCAGTTGAGTTCTCATGGGTCGAGCGTTTCCTTTTTAGGGTGGCGTTATGTGAGGCCCCGGCGGCTTTCCCGCAAGCAACTCGAGGCACGGAAAAGTCGTTGTATTCAGAACCCATGCATGCCCCCGAGGACTGGAATGGTTCCGATTGTAGGGCCGTGATGAGAAAAATCATCGTGTCGCGCCGCATCGCGGCAACATGGTGGTACGATTGTATACGAGGAAAATGCCGGCGTAAATTCTGGCGATCGCACGAATTCACGCGGTTAGTGAGGGGAAACGCAGCCATGATGCGAACGTTCCTGTTGATCGCCGGGCTGGCTCTGCTGGGCCTATGGAACCGAGCGATGCGCGACACGGGGCCGGTCCTGAATCCGGCCGGCGGCTCGGCACCAAGCGAAATTGCGACCGACGAAACGGTGCCTGGTGAGATTGTCCCCGGCCAGACCGCACCACGCGAACTTGCGCCTGGCGAGCCTCTCGTCGAAACGATCCAACCCGGGGAGGTGGAGAGTGTCGCACCGCTGCCGCGGCCGCTCCGCCGGCGACGGCCGATCGCTGGCGTTACCAGCGACACCAGGGACGTTGGTGGTACTGGTCGCCCGATCAGCGTTGGTTCTATTGGGATTCGGCTGCCTGGCGTCCGGCTCCGCCGGCGGTGCAGCCATACGGGGGCGCGCCCGCTTCGGCGGCTGCGGCGTTTGGCCCCAGCGTCAGCTTTCGCACCAAGGTAGGGATCAACCCGGATTTGATTCCCGTGTGGCAAGGCCCTCCGCCACGATATGGCGCCCCTCCGTTTCCGGGCATGCAGCGATATAACGGCGAACCGTACATGTACTACTACGGCCGCCTGTATCGCATCCAGGGAGCCTATGCCAGCGGCTTCATGCAATTCTCCGGCCCGCCGGCTGGCTACTTCTCCGGCGGCAACGGGCGCATAGGCTTCCCGTACTACAACAACTGGTAGCAGACTACGCTTCGGGCAGCGATTGCAGGCTGAGCCGGACGAATGGGCGTTAGCTTTGCCTTGCGAGCGCTTGCTCGATTTCGGTTTGGAGTTCTGCGATCAATGCCGCCGCGGGCATCGTCCGCGCGAGAGGCGCCCCCTGCCCGGCCCATTGAGCACCGTAGCCGGGTTCTCCGGCGGCCTTTGCGGCTGCGTTCAACGCTTTGCCGGCATCGTAGGCGATTGGATACGCGGGAACCATTTCACCAACCGAATCGTCAGCCAGGGCCGTGAATCGGTTGGCGATGCAGCGGGCGGGCCGACCGGAAATCGCCTTGGTCATGACGGTGTGTTTCGAGGCGCTGCTCAGCAGCGCGGCTCGAAAGCCGGCGTCGGCCGACGACTCGGGGCAGCCGATGAACGCAGTCCCCAGTTGAGCGGCGCTGGCTCCCAGCAGCAGGCAGGCGGAGATACCGGCTCCGTCCATGATACCGCCGGCCGCAATCACGGGGATCTTCAACTGGCGCACGAGTAGCCGAGTGAGAGCGATCGTCCCCAGTTGCTCGTCTGCCGCGTCGGGATCGAACACGCCCCGATGACCTCCAGCCTCGAAACCCTGCGCAACGACCGCATCAATGCCGGCCGCGGCAATGCGCCGTGCTTCGTCCAGATTCGTAGCCGTCGCGAGCAGGACGATTCCGGCATGTTGCAAGGCAGCGATCTTTTCAGCCCCGGGCAGGCCGAAGTGGAAGCTGACAACGGCCGGCCGCTCCTCGAGCAGCATCCTGAGCATCGGGTCGTCCCGGACGAAGCTGGTATAGATCTCTCGCAATTCATGCGGCGGCTTAGCGCCGAAGCGAGCAAACTCGGGGGCCAGCCGTGCCAGCCAGGCGGCCTCGCAGGCCGCGTCGGCGACAGCCGGTTCGTGGCAGAACAAATTGACGTTAAAAGGGCGATCCGTCATCGACCGAACGGCCGAGATCATTCCGCGGGCGGTTTCGGAATCGACGGCGCCAACTCCGATCGAACCCAGCGCGCCGGCGTTGGACACTGCGGCGGCCATGGCTGGCGTGGAGACGCCCGCCATGGGAGCCTGAACGATCGGCAGACGGATGCCGAGTTTGCGAAGCAGCGAGTTCATGAATCATCATCCGCACGACGATCTGAGCCAGGTGGAAGTTTACAGCGTGACAGCCCCTCGACGAGCGTCAGACTTCGCGCAGCAATTGCAAGCTGGGCCGGACGTGCTCAATTTCCAGTTCCAGCGTGGCGAACCATCTTTCAACATCACGCCAATCGCTGGAATCGGGCTCGGATTCCAAACGCCAGGCTGCGGCCGAAGCAGTGCGGGCCCCGAAATTCGCCAATTCGCCCTTCAGCGTATGCGCCGTGCGGCGCATCGACACCCGATCGCGGCGGGCGATGGCCTCGCGCAGTTCCGAAAGCTGCATGGGATAGGCGTCGAACAAGACGTCGGCCAATTCCCGCAGTAGCTCGCGGTCGCCTCCCAAGCGGCGCAATGCTTCGTCCGTATCGAGCAACTGGTACTGATTGTCGGCCGGCAGCTTCACGGGCTGGCCGCGGACTCGGTGCCGGGCAGAGCGTTTCGATGCTGTTCAACAATTCCTGAACGTGCAGCGGTTTCGACAAGTAGCCGTCCATGCCGACTTGCAAGCAGCGCTCGCGATCTCCCTTCATGACGTGCGCCGTCGAGCGCGATGATCGGCACATGGCCGCCGACAGCCAGTTCGCGGCGACGTATTTCCGCGGCCGCCTCGAAGCCGTCCATTTCGGCCATCTGCACGTCCATCAGAATCAGGTCGCAGCCCTCGCGCTGCCAAAGCTCGACGGCGCGGCGTCCATTCTCCGCCACTATCACTGTGTGTCCCCATTTTTCCAGCAATCGCGTGGCCAGCTTCTGGTTCACCAGGCTGTCTTCGGCCAACAGAACCCGTCAGCTTCGCCCCGCGCCGCGTCGGAATCGTAGGAACGACCGACGGTCTGGCATGGCCGGACGACGCGTCCTGCATCGCGCGGGCCAGCGAATGGAGCAATTCCGACGGTCTGACTGGCTTGGTATGACAGGCGACGATGCCGAGCCGTTGGCAACGCACCCAATCGACCGGCTGCCCGGCCGTGGTAAGCAGGATCAGGTTGTTACGCGGCAATTCGGGATGCCGGGCAATCTCCTGGGCCAGGGTCAGCCCGTCCATCCCGGGCATGACAGAGTCGACGAGCACCAGCGCATAGGGCTGGCAGCCGGCGGCGCTCTGCCGCAGTTCATCGAGCGCGGCCGCGGCGCTGTCGACGGCCACCGCTTCGAGACCCCATTGCGTCAGCGTTTCGGTCAGGATCTGACGGCTGGTGCAGTTGTCGTCGACGACCAGGGCCCGTGTCCGGCCCTCAATCGCCAGCTTCGGTGGCGGCGGCGTCTCGCACAATACGTCCAGGAAGATTGTGAAATGAAACACGCTTCCTGCCCCTGGCGTGCTTTCGACCCACATCCGCCCGCCCATCAGCGCCACCAACTGTTGCGAAATCGCCAGGCCCAGGCCGGTGCCGCCGTATTTGCGGGTCGTGGAACTGTCGGCCTGGGAAAAGGCCTGGAAAAGCAGGTGCTGGCGATCGGGCGGAATGCCAATGCCGGTGTCGGTCACGCTGACGTGCAAACAGACCTGCTGGGCCGTGCGTGATTCGACCGCGACGGCGACGACCACTTCGCCGGTGGCGGTGAACTTGATGCCGTTGCCCACCAGGTTGATGATGATCTGCCGCAGTCGCCCGGCATCGCCAATCAACGCGTCGGGCACGTCGGCCGGAATGCGGCAGGCCAGTTCGAGACCACGGGCATGCGCCTGGAAGGCCAAGGTCTTCAGCGCGTCGCCCAGGCAGTCGCGCAGCAGGAAGCGGACCGGGTCGAGTTCCAACTTGCCGGCCTCGATCTTCGAGAAATCGAGAATGTCATTGAGCAGCGAAAGCAGCGCGTCGGCCGAAATCCTGCACCGTCTGCAAACATTCGCGCTGTTCGGGCGTCAACTCGGTATCCAAAGCCAGATCGGTCATGCCGAGTATGGCGTTCATCGGCGTGCGAATCTCGTGGCTCATGTTGGCCAGGAAATCGCTCTTGGCCCGCGTGGCCGCTTCGGCCGCGTCTTTAGCCATTCGCAGTTCGACTTCGGCCCGCTTGCGATCGCTGATATCGCGCGAGATGCCGAACGTGCCGATGATCTTGCCGTCGTGGTCGCGGAAAGGCATTTTGGTGGTCGACAGCCAGCGCACCCGTCCGTCGGCCCAGGTCTGTTTCTCTTCCTTGCCGATGATCGGCAAGCCGCTGCGGATGACTTCCTGCTCGTCGCGCAGCGTTCGTTGGGCATTCTCGGGGGTCGTGAACTCGGCGTTGGTTCGGCCCACCGCTTCAGCCGGGTCGAGAAAGCCGGCCTGCGTCGCAAAGGCACGATTGATGCGCAGGAAACGTGATTCCAGATCTTTGAAATAGATGATGTCGGGAACATGGTCCATGAGCGTATGCAGCAGATGCCGCTCGTATTCGACGGCCGCCTCGGCCAGCTTGCGCCGGCTGATGTCGCGGCTCACGCAGACCAACCCGACGATGTTCCGATCCGGCCCATGCCAGGGCACCTTGGTGGTCGACACCCAACCTCGCCGCCCGCTCCAGTCGGAGATGGGCTCTTCGCGATTGATGAGCGGCTGGTCCGATTCGAGAACCTGGCGGTCGTCGGCAGCGAATCGCTCGGCCACTTCGCGAGGGAACAAATCGAAGACCGTCTTGCCCAGCACCTGGTCCGGGCTCGTGGCTCCCAGGAATTGCCGGTGCGACTTGTTGTCGAACAGGTAGCGGCCCGCCAGATCTTTGATGTAAATGTGGTCGGGGAAACTGTCGATCAAGGTTTGGAACAGTGTGTGATCGACAGCCGGCAACTCCGGCAGCGGCAGTCGCGAGTCGATTTCGCGAGCGGTGTCGGCAGCAGATGGACTCGCGGGGCCCGAACGAGATTGCAGCACTTGGAGCAAACGTTCGGCAGTGGCGCCGAGTCCGCCATCGCGGGTCGGTGGGCCACTCAGCAGCAGATCGATGCCGCCTTGCAGCACGCGGTTGCCGGCCTGCTCGGCGCCCGAACAAATCTCCACGTCGAACCCGGCGCACGCGAACGTCTCCGCCAGGGTTCGCTCCTGATCGGGACTATGCTCGACGATGAGAATTCGCGGCATGAGATCGTCCTGTTGAAAGGCCGCGGAACCGGGCGCGTCGATTTCCGGAAGCCTCTGTCGATTTGCTGTATTGAATTGTAGCCGGTTGCTCCGGCAACGGGTAAAGGTTCGAGTCCGAAGTCGGCCAACATTTTGCCAGCAGCCATGGTTGGGGCGTCGGCATGCAGTCGCCAGAAAATCTGGCTATAGCTGGCAATTTGACATACTTGGCCGACTTGACTTACTATTTCAGGTAGGTCGCGCCCAGGGCGACGCCTTTTCACTCGTTTCGGTGCTCTCGAAGGGCACTCGGCTATGATAGCCCCACAGGGCTTGTCTGCCTGTGGGGCTCTTTTTGTCTTCTGGCTAGCCCGCCCGCCACGCTGTTCGAGCGGAGCTTTCGGAGCACAAATCCCGGACCCAGCCCATGAACCTGCCCGTCTTTCAAATTGCGATCCAGAAGACGGAAGACTTGGACCTGGTGCGGCACTATACCAAGCGGCTGGCATCGCTGGCCGGATTGTCGGTGTTCGACCAGGCCCGCCTGGCCACGGCTTTGGCCGAGATCGCTTTCAATGCGCTGCGGCATGCCGGCGGCGGCAGCGTCGAATTGGCGATCGCCGAGCAGGGTCGGCGGCAGTTCGTGCGTGCCACGGTTGTCGATCATGGCCCCGGAATTGCCGGTGTCGATGGGATCCTGAGCCCAACCTTGGGAGCCGACGGCTCGCCGCACACCGGGTTGGCCGTAGCTCGCAAGCTCGTCGATCGATTTTCGGTCGACAGTCACCCCCAGAGCGGCACGGTCGTCATGCTGGACAAGGTTCTGGACCCCGCCGTCGCCCGGGTTACCGAAGCCCAGACGGTCGCCTGGGCTCAAACGCTTCGAGATGATTCGCCGGCCGTCATCAGCACGCTGCCGGCTCAGCAAAACCGCGAGCTGTACGATGCCCTGGCAGCGCTGCGGCAGCAGGAGCGCAACCTCAAACGGCAACTCCGCCGCGTGCAGCAACTGAACGAAAAGCTCGACGTGCTGTCGCTCGTGGCCAGCAATACCGACCATTCGGTCGTCATCACCGATCGCAACGGCCTGATCGAATGGGTCAACGACGGCTTCAGCCGCATCACGGGCTATGACCCGTTCGAGGTCGTCGGCAAAAAGCCTGGCCGGCTACTGCAAGGCCCGCTGACCGATCCGTCGACCGTCGAACGCATCGCGGCCGGGCTTCGATCCGGCGAGAGTTTTACCGAGGAGATCTTGAACTATCACAAGGACGGCCATGCCTACTGGATTGCGATGAATATCTTTCCGGTCCGCGACAATCGCGGCAACGTGGTCCGCTTCATGGCCATTCAGAACGACGTCACCAGCCACCGACAAACCGAAGACGACCTGAACGCCGCCAAGGACGCGGCGGAAAGGGCCAATCGGGCCAAGAGCGAACTATTGGCCAACATGAGCCACGAAATCCGCACGCCGATGAACGCCGTGATCGGCATGACGGACCTGTTGTTCGATACGGACCTGGACGGCGAACAGATCGAGTACCTGGCGATCGTCAAGGAATCGGCCCATTCGCTACTGTGGCTGTTGGACGACATTCTTGATTTCTCGAAAATTGAAGCGGGCAAGTTGCAGCTCGATGCGGTGCCCTTCAGCCTTCGCGACGCCCTGGCGGCGACGATCAGGCCTTTCGCGCCGTGCGCCGAGAAGAAGGGGCTTCGCCTGACTTGGGACGTTGCCCTCAACGTTCCGGAACGCGTCGTCGGAGACCCTCGGCGCTGGCGGCAGGTGCTCACGAACCTGATCGGCAATGCCGTCAAGTTCACGCTGGCCGGCGAGGTCGTGGTGCGTCTGGAGTTGGTTTCACAAAGTGACTCGGCGGTGCAAATCCGCGGGTTGGTGCGCGACACCGGCATCGGCATCCCGGCCGACAAGCTGGAGCACATCTTCGAGTCGTTTGCGCAGGCCGATAGTTCCATGACGCGGCGTTTCGGCGGCACAGGCCTGGGCCTGGCGATTACGGCCCAACTGGTCGCCATGATGGGCGGCCGCGTGTGGGTCGAAAGTCGCGAAGGATCTGGCAGCACCTTCGCGTGTACCGCTTCGTTCGCACCAGCCCCGTCCGACGGCATTTTCGCAGGCGATCATTCGCTTTCGCCACTGGATCAGCCGGCTGTGCCCCGCCCCGCCCCGCGCGGCGGCTGACAGTGCTCGTGGCCGAGGATCTGCCTGCCAATCAGAAACTGGTTCAGCGGATTCTCGAGAAGCGCGGGCACAACGCCGTGCTGGCCGCCGACGGGGTCGAGGCCCTGGCTCTGTTCCAGAAGCAGCCCTTCGATGCGGTGCTGATGGACGTGCAGATGCCCGAGCAGGACGGACTACGAACGGCGATGGCCATCCGCGAAATGGAGCACGGCTCAGGCCGCCGCACGCCGATCGTTGCCGTGACGGCTCACGCCCAGTCGGCCGACCGCGATGCCTGCCTCACCGCGGGCATGGACGCTTACCTGGCGAAGCCGCTAGACGCGCCGAGATGATGGCCACGATCGAAGGACTGGCGGGGATTTCCAGCCCTCCGAAGAAGCCCCCTCCGCCGAAGAAACCACCAGCCGCGCCGCCCGTCAGCGCGCCGATCGACATCGTTCGACTTCCAAACGGCGCTTGCCAGAATGGAAAACGATTGGGAATTGTTCGCTCAGCTTGCGCAGTTCTTTCTGGAAGACGGGCCCTGCCTGCTCTGCGACATCGAGCAGGCCTGCCTCCAGCAGAATCCGCCACAATTGGAGCGAGCCGCGCACAACCTCAAAGGGTTGGTGCGGAATTTCGAAGCGCGCGAGGCTTCACTGCTGGCCGAAAAGCTTGAATCGCTTGGCCGAAAGGGCAAGACCACCGGCGCCCAAGCAATGCACCGCAAGTTGCGGGTGGAAGTCGAGCGGCTCATCACGGCGCTGCGCGACTACCACTCGAATACCACCCAGGCCCAAGCCGAATCGACTGGTTGAGAAAGACCGGCCCGCGTCACGCCCGAGGTCGCTGCCCCGTCCTCACTCGTCGTTGTGTTCGGAGCTGACGACATGTTCGATGGCAATGCCGCAAATCCGGATCTTATTGCGCAGGCTGCCGCGCGTAATGCCGAGGATCTTGGCGGCCTGTGATTGATTGCCGTGCGTGTGCTGCAGAACACGAGTGATCAGCGAGCGTTCGAGCAATTGGACCGCTTCGGAATAAAGGTCTTCGGTGCCGGCGCGGATCCGGTTGTCGATAAAATCGGCCGTCAGCGGCGTCGTGTCTCCCGAACCGTGGGCTTCCATGCCGCCGGCGTTGGCCGGCCAATGCCTGATCTCGTCGGGCAGGAAGTCGGCGGCCAGCACTTCGCCGGTCGTTTGCAGCAGCGAACGCTTCAGGATGCTCTGCAACTCGCGGACGTTGCCCGGCCAGGGATAATCGCAGCAGCAGTTCCAGGGCCTCGGGACTGATGCCGTGAATCTGCTTGCCCAATTCGCGGTTGAAACGCCGCAGGAAATGCTGCAACAGGGCTAGCACGTCGTCGGTTCGTTCGCGCAATGGCGGCAGCTTGATCACGAAGCCGTTGAGCCGGTAGTAGAGGTCCGCTCGGAACTCGCCCTTCTTGACCATCTGGTCGAGATCGCGGTTCGTGGCCACGATGATGCGGACGTTGGTGCGGATGGTTTCGTTGCCACCCACGCGCTCGAAGCTCTGCTCCTGCAACAGCCGCAAAACCTTGCTTTGCACCAGCGGCGACATATCGCCAATCTCGTCCATGAACAATGTTCCGCCCGAGCATTGCTCGAACTTGCCGATGCGTCGGCTTTCGGCCCCGGTGAACGAACCCTTCTCGTGGCCGAACAGCTCGCTCTCCAATAATGTTTCCGGAATCGCGGCGCAATTGACAGCCAGGAACGGACCCTTGGAACGGGCGCTGTACTGGTAGATCGCACGGGCGACCAGTTCTTTGCCGGTGCCGCTTTCGCCCCGGATCAACACGGTCACGTCCTGCGAGGCGACTCGGCCGATCGACTTGTAGACTTCCTGCATGGCCGAGCTGCGGCCCACCAGGTATTCGTGCAGTTCGTCTTCGTCGGCTGGTTCGGGCAGATCGACCGGCGCATGGTTCGAGCGGCGAATCTCGATGGCCCGATGGACCAAGGCCCGCACTTGCCGCGAATCCAGCGGCTTGGCCAGATAATCGTAAGCGCCGAGTTTCATGGCCTTGATGACGGTTTCGCTCTTTTCGCCGGCGGTGATGAAGATCACCGGCACCTGTGCGTCGCGCTCGTGCAATTCGGTGAAGGTGTCCAGACCAGAGCGATCGGGGAGCATGATGTCGAGCAGCACGACGTCGGGTTGCCGGTCGGCGGCCATCTTCAACCCCTCTTCGGCCGTGGAGGCCGTCAACACTTCGACCGAGCTGTCCTCGAAAATACGGCGCAGTGAATGCCGCACGGCTCGGTCGTCGTCGACGACGAGCAACACTGCCGCCACGCCTTCAAGCGCCGGAGTTGGCGCAGCTTCTTCGATCGTTGACATGGCATGATCTCCGTGGAAGTTCGCAGACTGATTGCCGGGCGTGGATTGGTGATCGGATTGCTCAGCGTGTTCCCAAGACTCCGCAGCCTCCGAGGAGGAACTGGCGGGATCTTGAGGATCGGCCGCTATCACGCTGGAGTATCGTTGAGTCATGGCATTCACCTCGCGTCGCGGGATTTGGTTGGTTCCCGACCCGAGCTACGCAACAACAGTGCCAACAAAAACAACAATGCCAACAAAAAAGCCCCGGCTGTGCAACGGGGCACAACAGGGGCTTTCATAGCAAAACCTGTCTGCGGGAAAACGGCTCCGCCGTCTCTCGGCTCGACGACGGAAGCATAATGCGTGGTCGCCGCGGAGTCAAGCTGAGCGTCAATCGATCAGCGCACGTCAGTCGCGACGGGGTGTGGCGGGGGCAGAGTGGTCCCCCCGCAATAGACAGTAGGCAACCGCACGAAGGTGGAGCTAGCGGGCCATGAGAACAATCCGGCTAATCGCGGCGTCGCATTCGGCCGGACGAACCCTCCCCGGAGGCTGATCGCGTGGGATGGGCACGCGCATCGGGCGCGTCGATTTTCGTTCCAGGGGCGAAGGCCTGTTCGGCAGTAACGATCATCTCGGCAACTTGCACCAGTTTCTTGTTCTCGCGGCTGGCCAGCTTCTGGAGTTGGCGGAACGCGTCGTTCTCATGCAGTTGTCCGGCTTTCATCAATATGGCCTTCGCCCGTTCAATGACCTTGCGATCTTGCAAGGCCTGCCGCAAATCCGAGGTCTCTTTCCGCAAGGTCTCGAATTCCTCGAAGCGGCGGCGGGCCAGGCTGATGGCAACTTCCAAGTCTCCGCGTTGGATTGGTTTCACCAGGTACGACAGGATGTGGTTTTCCTGCGCGTTCGCTCAATCAGTTCAGCATCGTGATAACTAGACACCAGAATGATGGGCGTCGGCATCTCGCGGTAGATTTGCTGACTGGCGTCGAGGCCGTCCATGTCGGGCATTTTGATATCGGAGATCACCAGGTCGGGTCGCAATCGTCGACATTGATCGACGAGTTGCTGACCGGTTTCGACCACGAGCAGAACCTCATGGCCAATTTCGCTCAGAATCGCCTGGTAAAACTCGCGAATCTGCGAGTCGTCGTCGGCGACGAGAATCCTCAGCGAGCGTTCCATGGTATCAGGCTCCGAAATGTGCCATTTTGGCCATCTGGATTAGTGTCAGATTTATAGTCTGGGCCGATCCGTTGCACGGCGTATGCCGGATCGGTAAGAAAAAGCTGCCCCTAATAGCATCGGGGGGCAGCCGTACGAACTTTTGGATTAAAGACTCGAATACTATCGGGCAGGCGGGCGAGCAGGCAGGCGATATACGGTAGCTGAGGCGGGTTGCATTGCGAGGAGACACGTGTGAATGTCACTTGGCGGCTGGAGCCGCGCCGAATTTTTGTCCGTCCTTGTTCATGATTTCTTCGAAGCGTTTGCGGGCTTTCCGCCAGGTCTGCGGATAAAGCGGCACGGCAGGCACCCTTGCCGCGGCACGAGTTTTCTCCGGGGCTGCCGCCACAACCACCTTGCCCGCGGCAATCATTGTGGAAATGACAAGTGTGGGCCCGAGCGGTGGCGCAACTGCCTTGCCCCGCACAGGCATTGTTCTTGCTCTTGCCTTTGCCTTTGCACGTATTCAGGCCACGGCAGACGTGCGGATCGCTCAGCATCGGGTTCTTTTCAGCCGGCGGGGCCGACGGGTTCTGTGCAGCAGCTTGTCCGGAGTGCGAGCCGGCCAGAAGTCCGCCGAATGCGGCCGCAGCCAGTTGTGAGAATCGGCGTCGATTGAACGTCGATGGTTCCATGCCCGCAACTCCCGAAAAGCAGCCTATGAATCGATTTCTACCCTTCCATGGTAGCCGATTTCCAACCCCCAACAACGAATTTCGAGCGAGATGCGCATGCTGCACTGGTGCTGGCGTCGATTGTCGACAGGCAGCCGTCAATCCAGAGTTCGAATCTCGCCGTCAAACCCACGGGCCAGCATGGCTGCATGGACCCGCTCGGAGCATCAAAAGACCGCACTAACAGCATCCCGATCAGGCCGGCGGCCGTCGGCAATCGCGCTCGGGGCGCATGTTCGAACGTGCGGGCGGCCCGAGCCCGGCGCATTCGCGCCAGTTCGTCGGCGGCCACGTGCAGGTAGCGGTTCATGAACGACAACGTAGCGACGAACAGCACCGGAACGTGGAGTTGTCGCAACGCACGCAACAGCTCTTCGGCCGATGTACACCAGGCCAGGACGAGCATTGTGGCGAAACAAATCATTCCCTTGATCCACACGGCCCCCATGGCGAACCAGCCTGTCTGCAAACCGTGGCTCAGCGGAACCGAGGCCGCGACCAGCGCCAGTAGCAGGTGCGAAAACAGCCAGCCTGGCGGCAAAATAGCCAGGCGACATCCTAGCCACGGCCAATACCGCCAGAGCAACTGCGAGATACAGCATCGAACAGGGCACGCCAGCCAGCGGCGCCGCAAACGTCGGCGGCGTTACGCTCACCGCCAGCACGGCGGCGAGCGCGAGCAGCAATCGTGTTCGCGGCGCCAGGCTCCAGCGCCCTCAGCGCCGAGCATTTTGCGTCGTGTGCTGATGGAAGCGGGTCCGCGGGTCAAAGTGCATGGGCCGTTCCCGGCGACGTCGTGCCCAGCCTTGCTCCGCTGCCAACGGCCAGGGCGAAACCCCAGGCGGCGACCGTCCCCAGCATTCCCAACAGCGACGTGGTTATCGCAGCGGCCGAGAGTAAACTCCCGGATTCGACCGGCTCGTTTTCGACCTTGCCGGCCGGCACGCTGTAATCCGGAAAGGGAGCAAAGCCAACGGCGCGAGCCTGATCAAGGAAATGCAACCGGGCAGCGACGGTTTCCAAACCGTCGCTCAGATCGCTGGCGAAAGGAGCCGCGAAGACTGCGATCGTGATCCCCAACGTCAGGCCGGCCGCCATCACGCGCCCCCAACGCTGCGGAGCTTTTTCCAGCGCGTCGGCATCATAGATCAAATCAGGCCGCACTCGCAGCAGCCACGCGGTGACCAGGCCGGTGGCAACCGCTTCGCCCAAGCCAATCAGCACATGGTAGAACAACATCCAGGTGGCGATGGGCCGAAAGGCGACCTGGCCGCCGGCCGACATTTCCACGGCAAAGGCCAGGGCCGAAACCGGAATGATCAGCCAACTGGCTACAACCGCGGCAATGACCGTTCCGCGCGGACCACCCAGCCACTTTCGCAGCCAGGCGTACAGACCATAGCCGCCGATCGAGCCGATCACGGCCATATTTAACACGTTGGCTCCCAGGGCCGTCACGCCACCGTCGCCGAATAGCAGGCATTGTACTACCAGCACGGCCGACAAAGCCACGGCCCCACCCAAAGGGCCGAGCACCACGGCAGCCAGCACGCCGCCGATCAAATGCCCCGAGGCCTGAGCGCCGACGAGCGGCACGTTCACCATCTGGGCCGCGAAGATGCCCGCCGCCATCACGCCCATTAGCGGTACCAGCCGGCCGCCCTGGCTGACGCGAATTCGTCGCAGGGCGTAGCCAATCGTAGCGATCGACGCCAAGGCCGTGACCAGGCATGTCGCCGGATCGAGAAAGCCGTCGGGAATGTGCATGGCGAAGAGCATCAGGCAATCCTTGCGCGGTTGAGCAGGGCGCCGATTCACTGTAGGGCTCCCCAACCCCTGCGGCAAGGGGCCGGTCATGCAAATTGGGCCGACGCGTGCCGCGAAAACCAGGAGTGCGAAAATGCTCGCCAGCCCTCAGGGCGACGGTTACAATGGGCCTCGCGATCCACTCCCCCGCCTTCCCCCCTGCCCGCCTGGAAACCACGCACGGAGACTCCTGCCATGTCGCTCACTCGCCGCCAATTTCTGCAAGAAACCGCTGCCGGCGCTTCGTTGGCCACCTTCGCGTCGCTGGCCGAATTGCGGGCGGCCGAATCGCCCAACGCCACGGTCGTCGTCGGTGTGATGGGCACCAACGGCCGCGGCACGGCATTGGCCAGTCGCTTCGCCGGCATGGCCGGTTGCAAGGTGGCCTACGTCTGCGACGTCGATCAGAACAACGTGGCCCGCGCCGCTAGTAAGGTGAACGAAGTTTGCGGCACGTCTCCACAAACGATCGGCGACTTCCGCAAAATCCTCGACGACAAGTCGGTCGATGCCCTGGTGGTCGCCACGCCCGATCACTGGCATGCTCCGGCCACGATTTTCGGCTGCGCGGCGGGCAAGCACGTTTACTGCGAGAAGCCGGCCGCTCACAACCCGCATGAAGGCGAGATGATGGTCGCGGCCGCGCGCAAGCACCGGCACAGGTGCAATTGGGCACCCAGCGGCGCAGCTGCCGGGCATTCGCGAGGCGATCGAAAAGCTCCACGCCGGCGCCATCGGCAAGGTGATTTACGCCCGGGCTTATTATAACAATCCGCGGCCATCGATTGGCCGGATGAAGCTCGGTACGCCGCCGGCCACGCTCGACTACGCCTTGTGGCAGGGACCGGCGCCCGAGCAACCGTACCGAGAATTTCCCGAGATCACCAAGAACCCGTTCCATTACCATTGGCATTGGAACTGGCACTGGGGCACAGGCGAATTGGGCAACAACGGCGTCCACATGATCGACGTCTGCCGCTGGGGGCTGGGAGTCGATTATCCGTTGACTGTATCTTCGGCCGGTGGCCATTACCGCTACGACGACGACCAGCAAACGCCCGACACGAACGTGGCCACGTTCGACTTCGGCGACAAGGCCATCTGCTGGGAAGGCCGCAGTTGGTATCGCCAGCGCAAGGACGAAGAGAGCGCTTACGATGTGGCCTTCTATGGCAGCGAGGGATCGCTTACGATCGGCGGCGGATCCTACAATATCTACGACCTCCAGGGCAAGGAGGTCGCGAAAACACCCGGCTCAGCTACGGACAAAGAACACGTCCAGAACTTCCTGGACGCTATTCGCCAAGGGACGAAACTCAACGCTGAAATCGAAGAGGGCTACAAGAGCACATTGCTGTGCCTGCTGGGCAACATCGCTTACCGTACCGGTCACACCTTGCATCTCGATCCCAAATCGCACCAGGTCATGGACGACCCGGAAGCGACGGCTCTTTGGAGCCGGCAGTATAACCCGGCCTGGGAACCGAAAGTCTAACCGCCCGACTTGCCCAGCAACGAACGCGGAATCTTCTGCCGAATTGATTGACTGAAGCCGCGGTCGTTGAGATTGCCGTCGTTGAAGTCGGCGTCGTTACTGAACCAGGGCTTGCCAGACGAACGCGTACTTCTGCGACAGTTCGCGGCGGTGCGCTCGTTCGGCTTCCGACCAGTTGGCCCGGATCGCTGCAGTGCGGCGTCGGACATCGGACGGCTCTGTCCAGGTGGCGGTGCTGTTAGGATGACGCGACTGCGAATCTTGGGGGTTGCGGCGGTGCATTTGAAGTTCCTCAAGCTAGTGTCAATTGGTTTTGGTTTATTGGATAGACCGGAGAAGATCAAACTGCCAGGTTTGTTCGTTCCCGATTCTTGGGAGCGTAGCATTTGCACCTTTCGTGCCAATCACACCGCCGAGGCATGCCGACGGCGGTGCAAGTGGTGCTTCAGCGGACAGCCTGCATGAGCCGATCTTGCCCAGCGGTAAGCGCTTCGGGCGGCAAAGCGTCACTGTCTGAGAACCGACGAAAAAACGCTCGCGATGTAATAATGAGCTGCCAAATCGGCGGGAAATGCCAGCTCATGTCATCGAAACGAGCTCACTTTTCCAGGAATTGGATTCGTCGCTCGTTTTGGACCACCAATTATAGTTAGATTTGAGCGGTCCCCGTCCGTCCGCGTTGGGCGCACAGCGACCAAACCGGTTTGGCTCAGCGCACCGTCCTGGAGTCGATCGATTCCCAGCGGCGCTGGGCGGCGGCCGTGAAGATTGCCAAATGCACGCGCAGCGTATGAGCGGCTTCCGAAAGGGTGCAGCGCGGTTCAGTTCGCCCCTCGATGGCGTCGAGAAAAGTTCCGGCCTGGGAAACGAACCAGTCATTGCGCTGGCTCTCGGGCGTCGGCTCGTCGTGCCAGGAGCCCGATGGTTCGGCCATCCACCGCCAGCGGCGGCGGTGCGACTCGAACCGGACGGTGCCGAGTTGGCAGTGAATCGTGAGTGTCGCCTCGTCGGGCTGCTGGTGCTGATTGAGGCTGTACGACGCCAGCACGGCTCCATGCCGGGCCAGTACGTGCGCCGTGTCTTCGACCGCGACGCCCTCCAGAACCAGCCGGCCCAGATCGGCCGCGACCGAGGTGATGGGGCCGGCGATCCATTGGGCCGCGTCGAGGATGTGCGTCAGCGCATCCTGCACCGCGCCGCCGCCGGTGGCATGGTCGCGATAGTAGATCTCGCGGTACGCCGGCCGGCAGTGCGGAAAATTCTGCCCACACGTGGCCACGATTTCGACGGGCAGGCCGAATCGGCCGGAGAGCACGCAGTCTCGCATAGCGGCGAGCACGGGATGCGAACGCAAGGTGTATGCCACCACGGCCGTCAGCCGCCGTTCCTGGACCAACTGCAACAGGCGATCAATTCCTTCCAGCGAAGTGCTCAGGGGCTTTTCAACCAGAAAGTGCGAACCAGCCTGGGCCGCGGCCATCATCATCGGCGTATGTAGATGCGCAGGCGCGGCAATGACGACGGCTTCGGGGCCGGCCGCCAACGCGTCGTCCAGCCGCTCGAAGGTTTGCGCCAGGCCGTACTTTTCGGCAACTCTGTTCCGCAACTCCGGATTGAGTTCGCAGAGCGACAGCTCGACGCGGCCGGTCGCCAGGAAACAGCGCAGGTGGCGCTCGCCAATCGAGCCGGCGCCGACAATCAAGACGCGTTTTGTCATGTGTTAACAGCTTGCGTTATTTTTGACGCCAGTTTCGTTCGCGCACGGCTTGAACCAACTGCAGGGCCGTGTCGTGGAACAGAGCCTGGTTCTGAGCCGCGGTCATACCGAATCGCCGCGCCGCCCGGCGCATGGCCCGTAACTGCTCGTAACGCGTGAAGGTCATGCGACCGTCGCAATGCACCAGGCTCAGCGATTGGTTCGTCGGCGAGAGATAGGCCCAGGCACGGCCAAAGGCCACGTATTTGCCGCGCATCACGCCCACGGGGATGTCGTCGCTGGCGTACATCACGCGCTCCAGCCCGACCGTCGAATACAGGGCATCGAACGCATCGGTTTCACAAACGCTCGACGTGTCGTACCACAAGTTCGGCAATCGCCGCAGCACGGGCGCCGCACGTTCGACCGCCCACGACGAATAGCTGCGGGCGCAGTGCGCCAAGACCCAGCGGACGCCGGGGTACTGCTCGGACAGGCGTTCCAAATCGTACAAGTTTTCCGAATCGGCAATCGCGTCCTGCTTCGAGAGGTGCATCATGATGATCAGCCCTCGACGATCGGCGACCCGGATTTGCTGTTCAGGCATGAACTCCGTCAGCCGGCAATTCACGGCATCGCCGCTGGTCGCATAGAAGCGATACGGCTTGAAGCCCAGGAAGCCGCCACGATCGAGTTCGAACTCCACCTCGTCGGCGGTCATCCCTGGGTTTACGAGCATCAATCCGCCCGACACCGGATCGCGGGCCACCTGTTCCGAAACGTACGCGTTCGAAGCGGCGAAATCGCAGTGGGTGGCAAACGGAAAAGGGAACGCCAGCCGATTCACCGTGCGGCCGGGAAACAAGGCCGCGTCGCAGGCCTGCAGCGCATCCCAACTCGCCTCGGGGTAGTCGCGGCCGATGAACGCGTAGGCCGAAGTCTCTTTATCGGGGTTCCGATAGAAGTTCCAGCGATAGATGTGCGTATGGGCGTCGAAGACGCGTTGGGGCACGAACTCATCGAGTTCCTCGAGCCAGATTCGTCGATCGAGATCCGTAAGTTCTGGCGGCACGCTCATGGTCGGCAACTCTTCTCAAATCGCGGGTGAATCATGCGGCGTAGTCTGACATACACAAGCCCGACGCGCCCGCGAGGGAGCGCATGGTTCGACTCGTTTCTAACATTTCCTCGCTGACGCGTTGGGCTCGCGTGTGGATGATCTACAAGCTAGGCCCCACGATCGTAAAGGTACGTACAACACGTGTCAACAAGAAGGAAATACAAGGGTCGATGCTTGACATTCCCTAGTGACTCGGTCATAGATAGGGCGTTGTTCGTATAAGATACGTACAAGTTGAGCAAGACGTGAGCACGGGAATCCGCCCCAAAACCGACCGTGTGGCCCGCTCCCTGGAGCTCTATCGCCGCGCTCGCCAGTTGATTCCCGGCGGCACCCAGTTGCTTTCGCGTCGCCCCAGCCGGTTCGCTTACGGCGTCTCGCCGATTTATGCCGAGCGCGCCAAGGGCGCTCGAATCTGGGACGTCGACGGTCATGAATACATCGACTGGGCCAGCGGCATCGGCTCGATCATCCTCGGCTACGCCGACCCGGTCGTCGACGAAGCCGTCTGCCGGCAGATCTCAACCGGCACGGTCTATTCCATCAACCACGAGTTGGAAATCGAATTGGCCGAGGAGTTGGTCAATCTGATCCCCTGTGCCGAGATGGTCCGCTACGCCAAGGGAGGCGGCGAGGCCTGTGCGATGGCCGTGCGGATTGCCCGTGGCGTAACCGGCCGCGACAAGATCCTGTTCTGCGGCTACCACGGTTGGCATGACTGGTACCTGGCGGCCAATCTCTCGGCCGAGGCCAGCCTCGACGAGCACCTCTTCTCTGGAATTGAGCCGATTGGCGTGCCGCGGGCGCTGGAAGGCACTTCGCTCCCCTTCGCCTATGGCAATCTCGATGCGCTGGGCCATCTGCTCGACGCCCAGCGCGGCCAGGTGGCAGCCGTGATCATGGAACCGCTGCGATCGGCCGAGCCGCCGCACGGTTACCTGGCGGGCGTGGCCCGGCTGTGCCGCGAACACGGCGCGCTACTGATTTTCGACGAAGTCACGACTGGCTTTCGCATGTCGCCGGCCGGCGTGCAACCGGTCGTGGGCGTGACGCCTGACATGGCCGTGTTTGCCAAGAGTATCTCCAACGGCTACCCGCTGGGCGTTGTGGTCGGCCGGCGTGAATGCATGGAGCCGGCTGCGCGAATGTTCATCTCCAGCACCTATTGGAGCGATACGATCGGCCTGCGGGCCGCGCTGACCACGCTTCGCGAAATTCGCCGCCGCAAGTTGCCCGAGCATTTCCAATGGCTCGGCACTCAGCTCAAAGAACGAATCACGGCCGTGGCTCGCGAAACGGGGCTGCCAGCCACGTGCCAGGGGCTGGCCATTCACCCGCAATTGCAGTTTGGGATCGACGACGCGGCCACGAAAACGCTGGTGACGACGCTTTACATCCAGGAAATGGCCAAGCGCGGTTGCCACGGCTACGCCTCGTTTTACCTGAACGGCGCGCAAGGCGAGACGGAAATCGAGCAAACCGTTACGGCTGCTCGCGAGACGTTCGCGTTCATCGCCGCGGGGCTCAGTCGCGGCACGCTCGCGGAGATGCTCGAAGCGAATTTGCAGCAGGATGCGTTTCGTCGGTTGGTGCAGTGAAGTAAATCGTTTCAGTGGATCAGGAGAATTCAGTCGTGCGTCCGAGTCGAGTCAAGCAAAAGTTGCGTCGCAATGAGCCCGTGCTCGTCACTTGCCTGCATCTGACGGATCCGTCGGTCTTCGAATTGACCAGCCTGATGGGCTTCGATGCCATCTGGTTGGACATGGAGCATCACAGCTACAGCCTGGAGACGGCCGCTCATCTGATGCGGGCCGCGCGGGTCGGCGCGGCCGACATCCTGATCCGTCCCGCGAAGGGCGAGTTCATGCGGATGGACCGCATGCTCGAAGCCGGGCGCAGGGAATCATGTACCCGCGCTGTAGCAATGCGGCCGAAGCGGCCGAGGTCGTGCGCTGGGCCAAGTTCGCCCCGTTAGGCACGCGCGGCTTCGACGGCGCCAATGCCGACATGCCCTACTGCAGCATGCCGGTCACGGACTACGTGCGCCAAGCCAATGCCGAGACGTTCATCGTCATCCAACTCGAAGACGAAGGCGCGGTTCACGCGGCCGACGAAATCGCGGCTGTCGAAGGAGTCGATGCCCTGATGTTCGGCCCGGCCGATTTTTCGATCCTGAGCGGAATTCCCGGCGAGTTCGATCATCCGCGCGTGCAGGAAGCGATCCAGCACGTGGCGCAGGCTGCCCGGCGGCAAGGCAAGCACTGGGGCACGCCCTCGGCCAGCGTCGAGCATTGCCAGCGGCTGATGGAACTGGGCGCGCGCATGCATTATCACATGGCCGACATCGTGGCCGTGCGCAATACATTGCAAGCGATCCAGCGGCAGTTCGCTCCGCTGGGCTTCGAGTTTGCCAATCGCCTGACCAGCGGCGGCGCCCATTACCTGGAACAAGTACACGTCAAAACCAACGCCTGACAAAACTTTCGCAAAAATACTGCGGCGGAAACTCCCCGCGAACGGTCTCATGCATATGCCATTGAACGAATTGTTCGACCTGACGGGACGCGTGTCGCTGGTGACCGGTGCGCGCGGTCTATTGGGCCGATGCGCTGGCCGCGGCGCTGGCCGAAGCCGGCAGTCGTGTCGTGGTCACCAGCCGCGATGCAGCGGCGGCCGAAGAACTGGCCCAATCGTTGCCGAACTATGATCAGGCAGGGCATCTGGGCCTGGCGCTCGATTATCTTGATCCGGCGTCGATCGACCGCGGCTTTGCCGAAGCCTGCCAGCGGGCCGGGCCGATCCAGGTGCTGGTCAACAATGGCCACCATCCGTTGGCCAAAGATTGGCACGACGTGTCGGCCGAGGAGTTCAATCGCCAATTGTCATTGGCCACGGGCTACTTTCTATTGGCGCGAATGCTGCGAGATCAGGCGGTTGAGCACTCGCTGACGGCCAGCGTCGTCATGCTCGGTTCGATGTACGGCCTGGTCGGTTCGTATCCGGACGCGTACGAAGGCATCTGTGCCGCCAGTCCGGCGGCCTATCACGCGCTCAAAGGCGGGATCGTCCATCTGACGCGGCACCTTGCTGTGTATTGGGCCCGCGACGGCGTGCGCGTGAATTGCCTCAGCCCAGGTCCGTTTCCCGGCCCGCAGGCGCCGGCTGCGATGGTCGAACGACTCAAGACGCGCAGCCCGCTAGGACGCATGGGCCGGCCCGATGAATTGAAAGGCGCCCTGGTCTTCCTGGCCAGCGACGCCAGCAGCTATGTCACCGGACACAACCTGGTCGTCGACGGCGGTTGGACCGCGTGGTGAATCGTCCAGTAATTGAAAGCGAAAGAATCAATCGTATGCCCAAGGTCGTAAAACGTGCTCCGCCGGCGCCACCGTCTCGCAACGGCCGCGAAGAAGGCCCGCCGAAATATCAGCGCGTGCGGCAATACTTCGTCGACGAACTGGCCGCAGGCCGGCTCAAGCCGGGCGACCTGTTGCCCACCGAACAGCAGTTGGCAGCAACCTGGTCGATCGCTCGCAGCACCGTGCGACAGGCCATGGCGGCTCTGGAACGCGAAGGCCTGATCCAGCGCATTCAAGGCAAGGGAACGTTCATCCACGACCAGGCCCGCGTGCAGTTGAAGCACGGGCTCGACATGCTCGCCTTGGTGTTGCCCGAGACGCAAGCCGGCTTCTACCCGTCGCTGCAGCGCAGCTTCGATGAATCGGCCTGGCGGTATCACAATCAGATTCTGGTTTGCCAGTCGAACAACGACCTCGATCGGCAGGGCAACGTGATCTTGCAATTGATCGACAAGGAGGTGGCCGGCGTTGCGATCGTGCCGGTGACGACGCCCCCTACGCCTGCGTATCAGATTCGCCAGTTGCAGAAGGCGCAGATTCCGGTCGTATTTTGCCATCGGCGGGTCGAGGGAATTCGCGCTCCGCTGCTGTCGATCCCGTTTCGCGAAGTGGGGCATCTGGCCGGCCGCGCCTTGATCGAGCAGAGGCATCAGCGCGTAGCCTTCTTTTCGGCCCATGCGTCCGAAGCCAGCAACGCCTACCTGGCGGGCCTGGCCGACGTGCTCACGCCCGGCGGGCAACTCGACGAGCGAGACATCTTTTTCGGCACGTCGCGCACTTCCTGGATCGACGAGCGGGAACTAGCGCCGGCGCTGTCGGGCCTGATGGCGAGGCGCGATCGTCCCACGGCGATCTATGCGACATTCGACTCAGTGGCCGAGGCGATCTATCTGCAACTCATGCGGCTGGGCGTTCGCGTGCCGCAGGATATGTCGCTCGTCGGATTCGGCGGCATTGTCCGTACGAGCGCGACGCTGCGCTCGCTCACTTCGGTGACGGTCGACGAAACGCAGATCGGCCGGCAAGCGGTCGATTTGCTCGAACAGATGCGCCGCCGCGAACTGCCGTTGGAACATGACGAGACGTTTGTGATGCCGATCGGCTTGAGCCCTGGGCAGACGTTGGGGCGGGCGAACCGGATCGAGAAATAACGAGGTGTATCGGTCGATTGAAATAATCCGAGGGCTTACGCCCCCGGCTCGGATTAACTTGAAAACCACGCATCCACTCATACTGAGAATTCTTATGCCGACCTTGCGATTCCTGCTGTTGATTGCCATCGTCGCGTTGCCCGGCCGGCTGCTTGCCGACGCGGCGAGCGAGGCCGACGAACTCGTGTTGTTTAGCTTCGACGACGTGTCGATTCCATGGCGCGACAACTTGAAGCTCACTTTGGAGCGGCCGAAGAAGCATCCCGGCAACCCGGTGATGAAGGTCGGCCCGCAGGGCTCGCCCGATGGCAACGGCACGCTTCTTTATGGAACGGTCTTCGAAGACGGCGGCAAGTTGCGGATGTGGTACGTCGCGTGGCCGCAGATCGACAAACGCTATCCGAAGCAGACGAACCGCTATTATCGTCCAATTGCCTACGCTGAAAGCAACGATGGCATTCATTGGCAGAAGCCGAACCTGGGCCTCGTTGATTTCAACGATAACAAGAACAACAACCTGATTTCGATTGAGCCGGCCGATCATGCGTTCGCCGTGGCCGACGATTTCGTCAGCGTGCTTCGAGCCCGGCCGATCCCGATCCGCAGCGTCGATATAAAATGGTTTACATCGCCTACCTGCCGCAGCAACGTCACAGCGGAGCCGTCACGGCCACTCAGCGCCGACGGATTGCGCTGGAAGCTGGCCAGCACCGACGAGTTCACCAAGGGGCATTTCGAAATGACCTCGCTCGTCCGGTTCGACGGCCTGTACTACGTGGCCGGGCAGAACCTGGGCCGCGCCGGCGGCCACCATGCCGACGGCCTCGACGCCGGCCGGGCAATGACCGGCTTCTTCTCGCCTGATTTCAAGCATTGGTCGAGCGGCCGGGCCCTGAGCTTCGTTCGCGATAATTACAAGCCGATGCTGGAAGGCTTCGGTCAGGAACTGCACATGGGAGCGGGGTTGTGGAATCGCGGCAACGTGCTCGTGGGGTTGCACGGTCGCTGGCACGGCGACAAGGTCGACCGCGATCCGGAAGTGCGCAAGATCACGCCGGTATACGACCTGGAAATCGATCTGGGGCTGGTCGTGAGCAACGATGCGATTCACTATCGCGAGCCGCTCGAAGAGTTCGTAATGGTGTCGCCCGGCAAGGCCGACGAATGGGATTCGCACTGCGCTGCTGCAAAGCCAGGCCTATCACAACACGGCCACCGAGACCTACATCTGGTACAGCAGCTGGTACACGCCGACTCCATTTCCCTTGCCGGCCATTCCGGGTCCGCGCAGCCAGAAGCCGCCCCAGGTGGGACTGCTCACCTTGCGCCGTGACGGCTTCGGCTTTTTAAGCAAGAACCGCACTGAACTCCCCTCGCAACCGAGCTTCTACCGCACCGACACTGGCGGCAGCATCCTGACCAAGAGCCTGACGCTCGACCACGGCGGCAAGCTGCTGGTGAATGTCGATCAGGTCACTTCGGACGCGCCGCTGTCGATCGCCATTGTTGACGATGCCGAGCAGCCGCTGGCCGGGTACCCGGTGGCGACGGTCGGAGAGAACGGCGTGCGCGTGGCGGTGTCGTTTGGCGGGCAAAGCCTGCCGGCTCGCAAGCCGTTCCGTATTCGTATTCAGTGGCCCGATGGGGCCGCCGCCAACCCAAGGTTTTATGCCATGTATTTGCAGCCGTAGCGATGACGGTGCTTGAACGAATCCGAGGGCTCACGCCCCCGGCTCGGAATTGATTTGCGAACCAACCCCTGCTGAGGCTTGCCATGAATCCCCTGCGTTTTTTGTTGTTGATTGCCGCTGTCGCGTTGCCCGGCCGGTTGTTTGCTGAACCGGCAGGCTCGGTCGATGAACAGGTGTTTTTCAGTTTCGACGACGTGTCGATTCCCTGGCGAGACAACCTGAAGCTGTCGTTGGAGCAGCCGAAACGATATCCGGGCAATCCGGTTCTGAAGTCTGGTCCGCCGGGGAGCGTCGACTGCAACGGCGCGATTCTCTACGGCACGGTCTTCGAGGATGGCGGCAAGCTGCGGATGTGGTACATCGCCTGGCCGCAGCCGGACAAGCGTTATGCGAAGGATACGTCCTGGCCGCATCGGCCGATCGCTTACGCCGAAAGCAGCGACGGCATTCACTGGGACAAGCCCAAGCTGGGGTTGGTCGAATTCTGCGGCAGCAAAGACAACAACCTGGTCTCGATCGAGCCGGCCGATCATCCGTTTGCCGTGGCGAACGATTACGTCAGCGTACTACGCGACGATGCCGACTCTGATCCGGCGCGGCGTACAAGATGGTTTACATCGCTTATCTACCCAAGCTGCGGCATAGCACGGCCGTGACGGCGATCAGCGCCGATGGCCTGCGTTGGAAGCTGGCCAGCACCGATGAGTTCACCAAGGGGCATTTCGAAATCACGTCGCTCGTCCGCTTCAATGGTTTGTATTACGTCGCCGGGCAAAACCTGGGCCGCGCCGGCGGCCATTTGCCGAGCGGTCTCGATGCCGGCCGCGCCATGACCTGTTTCTTTTCGCCTGATTTCCGGCACTGGTCCGGTGGCCGAGCCCTGAGCTTTTTCCGGAATAACTACACTCCAGCGCTGGAGAGCTTCGGGCAAGAACTGCACATGGGAGCCGCGCCGTGGAATCGCGGCAATGTGATCGTCGGGCTCTACGGCCGCTGGTACGGCGACAAGATCAATCGCGACCCGGACATTCGCAAGACCGCGATGGTCTACGACCTGGAAATCGACCTGGGCCTGGTCGTCAGCAACGACGCGATTCACTATCGCGAGCCGCTGGAAGACTTCGTCGTGGTGCCGCCCGGCAAGGGCGACGAATGGGATTCGCATGGCATGCTGCAAGGCCAGGCCTATCACAACACGGAGACCGAAACGCAGATTTGGTACAGCAATTGGTACACGCGCAATCCTTATCCGACGCCGCCGGTTCCTGGCCCTCTTAATCCCAAGCCGCCGCAAATCGGGCTGCTCACGCTGCGCCGCGATGGTTTCGGCTATTTGAGCAAACATCGCACGGAGTTGGCCCAGCAGCCAGGTTTTCAGCGCACCGACACCAGCGGCAGTATTCTGACCAAGAGCATTTCGCTCGCTCAAGGCGCGCAAGCTGCTGGTGAATGTCGATCAGGTCACTTCGGACGCACCGTTTTCCGTCTCAATCGTCGACGATGCCGAGCAGCCTTTGGCCGGGTATCCGGTGGCGTCGGTTACGCAAAGCGGCGTGCGCGTACCGGTGACGTTTGGCGGGCAGAGCTTGCCGGCCGGCAAGAAGTTCCGTGTTCGCATCCAGTGGCCCGACGGGGCAGCCAACCCGCGGTTCTACGCGTTGTATTTGCAGCCGTAGGTCGAACGGTGTTCCTGCTTCGAGAGGTGCCAATATGGCTTTCGCCGCTGAGAGCAAGAGCTTCGAGCGCGACGGTTTCGTCGTGGTGCGCAATTTCCTGGGGCGCGAGATTTTGCCGCGCTCACGGAGAACCTCGATCGCTATATCCGCGACGTGGTGCCGGGGCTGCCGGCCAGCGGAGCGTTTTTTGTTGATGCCAAGCGGCCCGAAACGCTCAAGCAATTGCAACACATGGGCGTCGATCCGTTCTTCGCGGAGTATCGCCACCATCCGCGCTGCGCGAGTTGGCCGAGGCGCTCGTCGGCGAACCAACCACGGCCGACGATCCGGAATGGTTTAATAAGCCGGCAGGCACGGACCATCCCACGCCTCCGCATCAAGACAATTATTACTTCTGTCTCCAGCCGCCCAACGTCGCCACGATCTGGTTGGCTTTGGATCGAATTGACGAGAGCAACGGCTGCCTGCGCGATATTCCCGGCTCGCATCGACTGGGTGTGCGGCCGCATCAGACAACCAATGTGCTGGGCTTCTCCCAGGGCATCTCTGATTACAGCGAGGAAGACCGTGGCCGTGAGGTGACGGTTTTGCTTGAGCCAGGTGATGCTCTGGCCCATCACGGCAACATGATTCACCGGGCCGAGCCAAACCGCACGGCCGATCGCCAGCGGCGCGCGTTCGCCATGGTCTGGCGAGGCCTCAGTTGCCGGCGAGACGAAGCGGCCTATGCGCGTATCGAGCCGCTTTCGAAAAACAACACCAGCAGGTGACGGCTTCATGAGAATGCCAGGCTTCGTGCTGTTCAGCGTGTTCGTCTGCGCAATGGCACTTTCCCCTTCGCCTGCGTGCGCCGCCGTGCGCTTGCCGGCCTTGTTTTCCGATCACATGATCCTGCAACGCGACGTGCCCGTGATCGTCTGGGGCTGGGCGGATCCGAGTGAACAAGTAACGGTGTGCATTGCTGCCCAGGAGAAGATGACGCAAGCCGATGCCTCGGGAGATTGGCAGGTCACGCTCGCCCCGATTGCTTCGGCCGATCCGCTGACGCTCGCCGTCTCCGGCACGAACAAGCTGGTAGTCAAGGACGTACTGGCGGGCGAGGTCTGGATCTGCTCGGGCCAATCGAACATGGGCGTGCCGCTGAGCGCCGCGTCGAAGGGTGAACAGGAGGTTGCCGCCGCCCAAGATCCGCAGGTTCATTTCTTCACGGTTGCGCCGCAAGGAGCGCTCGAGCCGGCCAGCGCGGTCGAAGGACGATGGCAAGTTTGCTCGCCACAAACTGCGTCGCAATGCACGGCTGTGGGGTATTTCTTCGCCCGCGAATTGCGGCGGCAATCGAATGTGCCCGTCGGGCTGATTCATTCGTCCGTCGGTGGTTCGCCCATCGAAGGCTGGATCGAGCGCAAAACGCTCGATTCGATCGAAGAGTTGCGGCCGATCACGGCTGCCCGATTTGATCTGATGAAGTCGCAGCCCGAAGCGATCCGGAAATACCCGCAGCAGCGCGAGCAGTGGGAAACTCGCTACAACGTTCGGCCACCTGCGAACAAGGGCCAGGCTCAAGGTTGGGCGGCTCCGGATTTCGATGATCACGATTGGCCCGTCGTCACGATGCCCGCGGCGTGGGCCGAGGCGGCCGGCGTGACAACCGGGGGCGTTTTCTGGCTCCGCAAGGATGTCGTGTTTCCAGGGGAATTGGCCGGGAAAGCCTGCCGGATGAACTTTAATTTCATGCACGGACAAACCGACAGGGCCTACTTCAATGGCGTCGAAGTCGGCCAATCGGGCGACGAGCCGCCCCTGTTCGACATGTCGCCAAGGCGCTATGACATACCCGGTAAGCTGGTTCGATCGGGAAAGAACGTGATCGCGCTGCGGATTGTATCTGCGAACCCGCAATCCGATCTGCTGGGCGCGGCGCCATGGCGACTACGACTTGCCGGTACATCGGAGAACCGTCGGCAACAAGTGGCGACTGAAAGTCGAAAGCCTGTTTCCGCCGCTCTCGGCCGAAGCGCTGCTGCACGCGCCCGCGGCCCAACGCCGCCGCCTTGCAGAACACTCCCACGATCCTGTTCAACGCCATGATCCATCCACTATTGCGCTACCGCATGGCTGGCGTGATCTGGTACCAGGGCGAGAGCAATACCTCGCGGCCGGCGATGTATGGACGGCTCTTTCCGCTGCTGATCGAAGATTGGCGACGACTGTGGGGCGAGGAAGATTTCCCGTTCTATTTCGTTCAGTTGGCCAGCTACTTGCCGCAGCCCAAAGATCCCAACGAGGAAAGCTCTTGGGCAAGACTCCGCGAAGCCCAGGCCTCGGTGTTGAAAAAAGTGCCGCATACGGGCATGGCCGTCACCATCGACATCGGCGAGGGGGACAACATCCATCCGGTCAACAAGCAGGACGTCGGCCGACGGCTGGCGCTGGCGGCCTTGGCCGGAACGTACAGCCGGTCGATCGAGTTCGCCGGGCCGACATACGCCGGAATGAGCGTCGAGGGAGATCGTATCCGCGTGCGTTTCACCCATGCCGCGGGCTTACACGCCGAAGGCGAATCGCCACGCTGGTTTGCCGTCGCCGGTGAGGACCGAAAGTTTCATTGGGCTGAGGCTCGGATCGACGGCAAATGTGTTGTGGTCTCATCGCCGGACGTTCCGCACCCGGTCGCGGTGCGTTATGCCTGGGCGAACAATCCCGAGAGCGCGAACGTGTTCAACGCCGCTGGTCTGCCGGCCGCGCCATTCCGCAGTGACGATTGGTAACATGGCGCCGGCGCCGCTGATATGATTGTCAGAGCGGAACTTGAAAAGGCCGCGGATCTACGCAGATCCGCGTAAATCAGCGTTTATCCGCGGCCTATTTGTCGCCCTCTCAGGGGCAGTTGCTCCTTCGTGGAGTCGACTGGCCGGCCGCATGCTTAAACTTGTCCATCCTGCTACTTCGCCAGCGCGGCTTCGATGCTGGCCACCACGGCTTTGGCCAACTCCTGCGAACCCTGCTGACTGAAGTGAACATTGTGCGGCAGTTGGCCTGCCGGATCTTTCTTGACGAGCGCATTCAGATCGTCGATCGTCACGCTGTTCTCTTGCATGATCCGGGCCGCGATTTCGTTGTACTGCCCTTCGCTCCCCACCTTCCGGCCGACGGTTCCCTCCGGCACGGGCGTGGTTGAAGCCCAGATCAGTTTCGCGCCGGTCTTCTTCAGTCGGGCCACGAGCTCGCGGAGGTTCTTTTCGTACTGTTCGGGAGGAGCGACCTGATGACCTTCGGCCGAGTCGGTCAATTGTTTCTTGTCGTCGAGAAACTTCAAATCGTGCAAGCCCCAGTTGAAATGGATTACGTCCCACTTGGCACTGCCGAGCCACTTGTCGAGCTCCTGCAAACCTTTGGCCGTGTCGCCGCAATTCGTCGGCGGCCGATGGACGTTGGCTTTTCCCTGGAGCAATTCGCGCACGGGAGGGTATAGCCCATCGAGATCGAGTCGCCGATCAGCAGTATGCGCGGCAGCTTCGGATCATCGGTAATCTGCACCAGCGAAGGGGACGGCTTGCGGGCGGCCGGTCGTGCCGCTTTGGCCGACGACTCCGGCTTCTTCGCATCGTCGGCGGCGAAAGCCACACCCGTGACCAGCAGCGATGCACAGAGAGCTATCTTGAGCCATTCGCGGAGCGGCCCGCACCGAAGGAACATGTTGGAATTCATGGAATTAGCTCCCTATTCGACCGTTCGGGCGTGAGATTCTGGTATTTCGTTCCCCGGCTCGAATGTAATCGGCGACCATCGGGAAGTCACGCATTACCCTCGATCCCTGCGTTATAATGAATCCCGGTCCAGCCGCGGGAAAGTGCTTGGCTGCCGGTCACAACTCGCCGAATCATACGTCCCACCTACCATTCGGAATCTCCTGCCATGTCGGTCGTCGAATCGCTCGATTGCTTGAACCGTCGCGGGTTTCTCGGTCTCACCGGAGCGCGGCGTTGACGGCGTTCGCAGGCAACGAGCCGCGGCTGTCGGCCCACGAGCGCGTCAAACATCCGCAGCCCACGGCCGACACGTGCATCCTGCTGTGGATGGCCGGCGGCATGGCGGCGCCCGAAACGTTCGATCCCAAGCGCTACGTGCCGTTCGAGGTGGGGCTGCCGGCCGAGAAGATCATGAGCACGTTCCCGGCCATCGACACGGCGGTCGACAATATCAAGATCTCGCAAGGATTGGAACACGTCGCCGGCGTCATGGATCGCGCCACGCTGATCCGCTCGCACATCGTGGCCGATCTGGGGCACATCCTGCATTCGCGGCATCAGTATCATTGGCACACCGGCTACGTCCCGCCGCAGACGGTCGCCGCCCCGCACCTGGGCGCGTGGATTGCGCGGCTGCGCGGCCCGAACAATCCAGCCTTGCCGGCTTTCATCAACATCGGCCAGCGGCTCGAAGGCGTCGGCGAATCGGACGAACTGAAGGCCTTCACGACCGGCGGGTTCCTCGGCAGCGAATACGGCCCGTTCAATCTGCCCTATCCGCTCGACGCCGTGTCGGCCGTGCAACCGCCCAAGGGCATGTCGCGCGAGCGATTCGAGAGCCGACAGCGGCACTACGAGCGATTGGTAAAGCAAAGCCCGCTGGGCGATCTGGCCAGCGACTACCACCAGCAGTCGATGCTGCGGGCGGTCGACAACGCCCATCGGCTGCTGAATTCGCCGGCGCGCGACGCCTTCGATCTCACCAAGGAGCCGAAGGAGAGTTTCGACAAATACAATACGGGCCGCTTCGGGCAGGGCTGCCTGCTGGCCCGCCGGCTGACCGAGGCCGGCGCCCGCTACATCGAAGTCACGACCGAATATGTGCCGTTTCGTGAGTTGGGACACGCACGAGAACGGCCACACGACGGTCAAGGACATGAAGCAAAGCAATCGACCGGCCGATCGCTCAATTGATTCGCGACCTGGACGAGCGTGGGCTGCTGAACCGCACGCTGGTGATTCTGGCCAGCGAGTTCAGCCGCGACATGATGATCGAAGGCGTGCCCGGGAGCATGGCCCGCGACCAGTCGCGCGCCAAGACCGACGTGATGAAGGAAATGAAACACTACGGCCTGCACCGCCACTTCACCGGCTCGGGTTCGGTGCTGATGTTCGGCGGCGGCATGAAGCGGGGCTTCTTGTACGGCGAAACGGCGGCCGAGCGGCCCTGCCTGGTGACCAAGAACCCGGTCACGATTCCCGGACTTGCACGCCACGATCTACTCGGCCATGGGCATTTCGCCGCAGGCCTCGTTGGACGTGGAAAAGCGGCCGTTCTACGTGACCGAAGACGGCAAAGGAAAGCCGATTCGCGAGTTGTTTGCCTAGCCGCCGGATCGCCGGAAGGCCTATCATATCGCGGCCGACGGATCAAACGCAGATCCGGAATTCCTAATGCACGGAGGAGTAGCGAGCCGCCCGGCGGGGTTACCAAAGGTCCTCATTTGCGTGAATTCGCGTGCATTTCGGCCCCCCTTGTCTGCATGGGTCGGTCGGGCGTCCGCACTCCGGGCGGGGCGTCTTGATTTCGAGACGGAAAATGCGGAAAATGCCCCGTCTCGCATTGCCACGACCGCCGGCCAACCTCGCGGCATTCAGCACCGGGACGATCAGGAACGGAACGACCATGCAGCTCACGTTCGAGCAGATTGATCAACTCAAGCGTCAGTACACGGACAAGCTGGTCGCGGTCGACACTCGATCGGCCGGAGTTGCAGCGGTTTTCCGGCATCACCGGCACGGTCAAGACGGTCAACATGAGCGGCCGGGCATTGGTCCAGTTCGACGCTTATAACAATATCGCCTGGTACGACATCGAGCTCGATTTCCTGCGGATCATCGATCAACCGTTGCCCAAGATCGAGCCCAAGAAGGAAGCGGCCCCGGCCAAAAAGGCCGCTCCCGCCGCCAAGGCCGAAAAACCGGCAAGCTGCCGCCGAAGCCGGCGGCTGCGGGGAAGAAGTCGACGGCCGATATCCTGGCGGCCGCCCGGGCGGGCAAAGCGCGGCGCTGGCCAGGTCCGCACCGGCTGCCAAGAAGCCGCCGGCAAGAAGCCCGCGGCCGAGAAGCCGGCCGCTGCAGGCGGAAAGATGTCGACGGCCGAAATCCTCGCAGCTGCTCGCGCCAAGAAGCAATGCGGCGGAAGAAAAAGCCTGCTGAAGAACAGCCAGCCCCGTGGCGGAAGGTTCCGTTGCGGAACAGTGAAGTGGAAGAGATGGCAGCAGCCAGCGAGCCGGCCCGCTGCCAAGGCCCGAAGCCGAAGGCCTCCGGGCGGGCTTCCCACGACGACCGCCGATAAAGTCGCCTGGTGTCGCCAGGCAGACGCCAAGTAACGGGCCCGGCAAGTAAAGGGCTGGCCAGGGTTTGCGACCAATCGGTCCGCATTCTTGCTGGCTCGCGATCGACGTCGGGGCTTCCCTTTTGGGCCGAATTGCACTCCCGGCTGACGCCTTGCTTTCGGTGCTGGCGATGCATTCGGCGGCGGGGTATTGCGACGACTGCAACCATCGTCGCCGAATGTGCATGCCGGGTAGCTCACGGTCTGCTTTAGACTATGGGCCAGATTAGGGCTCTAGGCTGTTCGACAGTCGAGGAGCAGGCCGAATGTCGCTCTTAGCCGCAAACGCGAACGGAGGCGGCCGAACGGTTTCGGAAACTTCTCGCGTATTGTAGTACTGTGAACGGCTGGTCGATTGGTTCGGCTTCGAACGGTCAGGCTTTTCCGCCAGTAGAGACCTTGGCATGCCTGTTGAAGCCCTGACTGCGGATGCGCCACGGCCCACGAACAGTTGGAAGATTTCGCCTTCGTTACGGCCGCTGCTACGATTCGTACCTGGCGCTTGAGCCGGGCCGCGAATGCTTCTGGTCGGCCCAGCGATTGGGCGCTATCAGCTACGTCCGCGCGGGCCGCTACTTGCACGCCAGCGGAGGGCTGCTGGCCGCGGACGAACACAAGGAATCGCTGCTTGCCCAGTTCGTCGCCTTCGCCGACGCCCACGATCTGCACCTCACGTTCTACAACCTCGCCGACGACGATCTGCCGCTGGTGCGCCGGCACGGCTTTCAAGCCACCAAATGGGGCGAAGAATCGCTGATCGACCTGGCCCATTGCACCTGGGAAGGCAAGGCCTTTGAGTGGGTGCGTCGGCAGTCGAACTATTGCCGCCGCCAAGGGCTGGTCTTTTCCGAAGCCGACCGCGAACTGCTTTCGCCCCGGCGATTGGGAAGGAATACTGCGGCAGATCAACGAAGTCTGGCCGGCCCCCTTGGCGGGCAAACCGCAAAGCCGGTGAGATCCAATTCCTCGAAGGTTCGTTCGATCCCGCGCGAATTGGCCGCAAACGAATCTTCCTGGCCACGGCCGACGAAGGGCAGGGGACGGATCGAAGGCATTCTCGTGGCCAATCCGGCGGCCGGCGGCACGACTTGGGTCTTCGAGACCTACCGCCATCGGCCCGACGCTCCGCGCGGCTGCGTGAGCTTTCTCATGCACCAGGCGCTGGTGGCCTTGCAAGCCGAAGGGGTGCCGACCGTCTCGCTCTGCCTGGTGCCCGGCTTGGGTTGCGACCGGCCGATGCCGGGCGATAGTACGCTGGCCCGTTGGGGCTTGGTGATCGGCAGCCGTTACGCGAATTTCATCTTCGACTCGGCTGGCCTGTACCACTTCAAGACCCGCTTCCGACCGCGGTTCGAAGCCCGCTATCTTTGTGCCCGCCCGCGGGTGACGTTGGGCTCGTTCTGGTCGTTCATCAAGGTGCTGGGCGTGTTGAACCTCGATATTGGCAAGCTGGCCCACGTGATCGGCCAGCAATTGCAGCAAGGCCGGCAGCCGAGCAACGCTGTCGAAAGCCGAGAAGTCCCCCGCGGCATCGTAAGCGTGCCGCACGTCGGAAGACATTGCCCGCAAGCGGATATGTGTCTATGCGGCCCGCGAGTTCACACTCCCCGCTTGGCGGTTCAAGTCACTTCACTTCCAGCATCCGCTCTAGCGCCACCAGTGCCCAGCGCGTGGTTTCGGGATCGACCTCGATCACGTTGACCGGCGTGCCGGCCGCCAGGTTTTCCAGGCTCCAGCACAGGTGCGCCAGGTCGATGCGGTACATCGTGGCGCACATGCAGACGACCGGCGACAGGAAGTGAATCTCCTGCTCCGGATGCTCCTGCTTCAACCGCTGCACCAGGTGCAGTTCGGTGCCGATGGCCCATTTCGTGCCGGCCGGGGCCTGCTCGACTTCGCGGATGATCTTGCCGGTCGAACCGTAGATGTCGCTGGCGGCCACCACCTCGCGCGTGCATTCGGGATGAACCAGCACCTTGATGCCGGGGAATTTCGGTCCGGAACTGCTCGACGTGTTCGGTGCGGAACATCTGATGCACGCTGCAATGCCCCTTCCATAGCAGCACTTTGCTCGCGCGCAAAGCGTCCTCGGTGTTGCCCCCTAGTTCGTCGGCGTGCGGATCCCAGACCGGCATTTGCTCGAGCGGAATGCCCATCGTCGTGGCCGTGTTGCGGCCCAAGTGCTGATCCGGAAAAAACAGCACGCGACTGGTGCGGTTGAAGGCCCACTTCAACACGGCGGCCGCATTGCTCGACGTGCAGACGATGCCGCCGTGCCGCCCGCAAAACGCCTTGAGGCTGGCGGCCGAATTGATGTAGGTGACCGGCGTGATGTCCTGCGTGTCGAGCACTTCGCCCAATTCGTCCCAGCAGGCTTCGACCTGCTCGATCATGGCCATGTCGGCCATCGAGCAGCCGGCCGCCATGTCGGGCAGTACGACCGTGACGCGCTCGCCGCCGCGCTCGGCCAGCTTCTGCGGTCGGTTGGCCAGGATGTCGGCCGTTTCGGCCATGAAGTGAACGCCGCAGAAGGCAATCGCCCGGCAATCGGCGCTGTCGGCCGCCAGTTTGCTAAGCTGATAACTATCGCCCCGCAGATCGGACAAGGCGATCACCTCGTCCTGCTGATAATGGTGGCCGAGAATCAGCAAACCGCCGGCCCATCTCGGCTCGAACCTGCTCGATTCGGGCGTGCAGGGTGTCATTGTCGAGCGATTTGTAGGGGGGCAGCTCAAAGGCGGGGGCCGGCTTCTGCTGGATCAGGGTGCTCATCGTCGAGAAGGTTGCTCTGCTGGAGGTTCGCCGCGAGTTGTTTGCTTAAGTATACCGCCGGCATTGACCAAAGGCACCGGCCACGCGACCCCCTGACGGGTGGAAGCGGCTGGGGCAATGCCCTCGCCTCGCGTGCCAGGAGCCTGCGGCAATCGAGCGAAAGGGCTGGCTTCGCCCGAGCGTGCATAGGATGATCGACGTAGATGCGGAGGACAATGTTCGGGGGAATGAGCGAATGCGAATTTGCGGGCGAGGCTGCTGGCTGCTGGGCGTGCTCGTCGCCGCCTTGTCGGGCCTGGGCGGGTCGATCGATCTGCTGCGGCTACCTGCCGTGGAATCGTCCCCCGGCAAGCCGCTTGTCGAGATCAAAGCCGAGACCCGGGGCGATGGCGACGACTCGGCCACCTCGCTCATCTGCCAGCTCAACTCTTGCCTGGAAGCGACAGTCACGATCGACGCGACACTGGTGAATCTCGAACCCTCGCACCCGTTGCCCTATACGTTCGTGGCCCGCAACGAGCAGCCGGAAGCCGTGTTGAAGTTCACGCCCATCAGCCGCTCGCGGCCCAACCGGTTCAGCTTCTCGTATACGTCGCGCTGTGGCGGCATGGAAGGGAACCACGATCGCCGAGCCATTTATCGGCTCCCTTATCCGCGCAGCAAAGCCTATATCGTCAGCCAAGGCAACTTGGGCCGTGTCAGTCACGGCCAAGGCTCAGGCAATGAGTACGCCATCGACTGGACCATGCCCGAGGGGAGCATGGTCCTGGCCTGCCCGGGGCGGAACTGTGGTGGGAGTGAAACAAGACTCGAACCAGGGGGGCGACGATCGGCAGTTCGACTTTGCCGGCAACCTGATCGTCATCAAGCACGACGACGGCACGTATGCCGAGTATCTGCATTTGCAGCAAAATAGGCGCGCTGGTCAAGCTCGGTCAGCAGGTCACCGCCGGCACGCCGCTGGCGTCGTCGGGCAACACGGGCCACACCAGCGGACCGCACTTGCACGTGGCCGTGTTCGTCAATCAAACCGGCGTCGAGCGGACCTGCTTTCCAGTCCGTTGGAAAACGAAGCATGGTGTCGTCGATCGGTTGCTGGAAGGGAAGACGTACTGAGGGGAAGTGGTCAGTGGCTAGGGGCTAGGGGTCAGAAAGCCGCGACCGGTGGTCGCGCTCTTAAACTAGCGACACAATAAAACATGCGGCTGGCGCGTTATGCGACTAGTCCCGCTTCGTAACTGAAAGACAAATGCATGAATCGCATGAAATCGACCCTCCGGCTGAGCATCGCAATCGCAGGAATCTGGCTCTTCGTGCCGCAATCGCTACCGGCCGCCGATCGGCCGAACGTCTTGCTGGTGCTGTCCGACGACCATAGCGCGGCACATGTCGGCTGCTACGGCAACCCGGACATTCGCACGCCGAACCTCGACCGCTTGGCTGGCGAGGGTATGCGGTTCGACCGGGCGTACGTGGCCTGCCCGCAGTGCGTCCCCTCGCGAGCGGCGATCATGACCGGCCGTTCGCCGGTGGCCATTCAGATGACGCGCTTCACGGCTCCGCTGCCGATCGACGTGCCGATCTATCCCGAGATTCTGCGAGTCGGCACGGCTATTTCGCCGGCGTGGCTGGCCGCACGTTTCACCTGGACGGGCACAGCTCCGGCCAGCCCGAGGTCTTGCGGGCGTTTGAAGAGGGACAATTGCGAACCTTCGCCCGGCGGTTGGACTACGTCAAGCAATCGGGCAAGCGCGAAGAGATGCTGCAACAGTTCAACGAATTCCTCGACCAGGTTCCCGGCGGCAAGCCGTTCTTCCTGCAGCTTTGCTTCAGCGATCCGCATCGGCCGCTGGACGAGAACGCCATCAGCACGCCGCATGATCCGGCGAAGCTCACGTTGCCGCGGCATTATCCCGATACGCCGCTGGTGCGCGAGGACTTCGCCCGCTACTACGACGAAATCGCCCGCTTCGACGAGAGCTTCGGCCGCGTGCTGGCGGAATTGCAGCGTCGCGGCCTGGCGGCAACACGATCGTCGCCTTCATGGGCGACAACGGCGCGTCGCAATTGCGAGGCAAAGGGACGCTGTACGAGTTCGGCATCCACGTGCCGCTGCTGGTGCGCTGGCCCGGACACATCCGCCCGGCAGCGCGACCGAAGAACTCGTCTCGGGCGAAGACATCGGGCCGACCATGCTGACTGCCGCGGGGCTCGAAGTGCCCAAGATCGATGACTGGCCGCAGTTTCCTGGCCGCCGCCGAAGGCCAGCCGCACGACGCCCGCAGGTATGTCTTTGCCGAGCGCGGAGCGCACGGCTCGGGCCTGCCGACCAACAGTGCCAACTTCGATTTGGGCCGCGTGATCGTCAGCCCCACGCACAAGCTGATTTACAATGCCCTGTGGCATTTGCCTTATTGGCCGGTCGACTTTGCGGGCGATCCGTTCTGGAAGGATTTACAGGATCGGCACACGGCCGGCACGCTTCCGCCGCTGCTGGACGGAATCTACTTTTCGCCCACACGGCCGATGTTCGAGTTGTACGATCTGTCGGCCGATTCAAGCGAACTGAACAACCTGGCAGGCAAGCCTGAGGCGGCAGCCGTCGAACGCGAATTGAAAGCTCAGCTTGAAGTTTGGATGGTGCGCGAGCGAGATTTCCTGCCGCTCCCGTTCGGCGACCTGCGAAAGGGCAAGGCGAAGAAATAGGCGGCCGTATACAAGCCCGACGCGCCAGCGAGGGAGTCTCACGTTGCACTCCCTCGCTGGCGCGTCGGGCTTGTGTGGAAAATTATACTGAACGTTTTGAATGAATGAATCGACGATCACCAGCGGCAGAACTCACGGGTCAAGGATACGGCCCGGCTGCGAGATCGCCGCCATCGCGAGCGGCAAGGTCGATTCCTGATCGACGGGGCCCGCGAGATCCTGCGTGCTTTGCAGGCTGGATTCAAACTCGATCAGCTTTTCGTCTGCCAGGAATTGTGTCGCAGTGACGACGCTGGGCAGGCCCTGGGGCTGGCTCGTTCGCAAGGGGTCGAAATCCTGCTGGTTACGCCGCAGGTGTTCGGCAAGCTGGCCTTTGGCGATCGGGCTGAGGGGATGCTGGCCGCGGCTACGACGCCGCAGACTGCGCTGGCCAACTTGCCGACGCTGGCGATCGATCCGCTGGTGGCCGTGTTGGCGGGCGTGGAAAAGCCCGGCAATATTGTGCCGTGCTGCGCACGGCCGACGCGGCCGGAGTCTCGGCCGTGATCGTAGCTGATCCGCAGACCGATCTGTTCAATCCCAACGCCATCCGCGCCAGTATGGGCACGATCTTCTCGGTGCCGATCGCCACGGCCACCGCGGCCGAGACGCTTGTCTGGCTCGGCGAGAAGCAATTTCGGATTTTCACCACCCGTGTCGAGGCTCGGCTGGCGTACAGCGAGGCCGACTACCGCGGGCCGACGGCTGTCGTGCTGGGGAGCGAAGCCCAAGGGCTCTCCGACGCCTGGCATGGAACTGACGTTGTACCGGTGCGCGTGCCGATGCTGGGGATCGCCGACAGTTTGAATGTCTCAGCCACGGCGGCCGTGTTGTTCTATGAAGCGTTACGGCAACGCAGTGCCGCGAGCCCGAAATGAAAACGCCCCGCTCTTGGCGTTGTGCCAAGAGCGGGGCGAACGATTGACAATCAAATAATCCATTTTCGCGGCGCGAACTACCGACACGCTGGCGCGTGTCGCTCGCCAGGTCACACTTCGAATTCTCGCTTCGTGACCAGGCCGGGCATCGGCACCGGGTACATGCCGGCGCTATTGCGTTGCAGCGGAGCCGGAGAGTCGAACGAGAGCTTGTCGACCATCGGGGCGAACTCGTGGTCCGAGTTCAGGATCTGGTCGTAGGTGATGGCCTGGCCGGTGTGGCAGGCCATGCGGCCCATCGACGTGACCAGGCTGGCTTCGGCGCCGCGCTTGGCTTCGTTGTAGGGCTTGTCGCTGCGGATGGCCTGGATCAGTTCGTCCCATTCCAGTTGGTATGGGTTCGGCTCGGGCTGGGGGAACTTCCAAGCCAGTTCGCTGTCGGTGCTCTGACCCTTGTAGATGCGGCACTTGGCCGGCGTGTGCGACGAGCTGGAAATGACGGCCATGCCCTTGGTTCCGTGGGCGTAGCTGGCAAAGCGGTCTTCGCAGCCGGCCTCGTTGCGGCCGCCCAGGAACAGCTTAGCCCCGTCGGCGAACGTGTATTCGACCGAATAGCTGTCGAAGTTCTGGTCGATGTCGTTGCCGCGATAGTGGCGGCCGCCGGCGCCCTCGGCCTTGACGGGCCAGGCGTTCTTCATCCAGCACGACTCGTCGATGTTGTGAATCAGGAAGTCGCTGTAGCAGCCGCCGCTGGCCCACAGGAAGCCGTGGAAATTCTTGATCTGGTACAGCAGTTCGCTCATGTCGTCCTTGGGCGGAGCGACGAAGCAGGTGCCGATCGGGCCCTGCTGGCGGTAGGCTCGCAGCATGAAGATGTCGCCGATTTCGCCCTGCTGAATGCGGTCGAACAATTCGCCGCGGGCCTTGCAGTGGCGGCACATCAGCCCTACGCCCACCTTCAGATTCTTCTGCGTGGCCTTCTCGGCCAACTCGAACATCTTCCGCGTGCTGGGGCCGTCGACGGTGGTCGGCTTTTCCATGAACACGTTCAAGTTCTTGTCGATCGCGTACGTGAAGTCGACCCAGCGGAAGGCCGGCGGGGTAGCGAAGATGGCGACGTCGCCCGGCCGCAGGCAGTCCATGGCCTGCTTGTAGCCGTCGAAGCTGACGAACTGCCGATCCTTGGGGACGTCGACCTGGTCCTTGAACTTCGTGGACAGGTTCTTGAGGCTGGCATCGAGCTTGTTCTCAAACACGTCGGCCATGGCGACCAGCTTGATCGGACCGCTCTTGGTCGACAGGGCATTGGCAGCCGCGCCCGTGCCACGCCCGCCGCAGCCGATCAGGGCCACGCGGATGGTGTTGTCTTCAGCGGCATGAACGTGCGGCACCATCGAGCCGACGAGCGCGGTGGCAGCAGCCACTCGGCCCGACTGTTTCACAAACTCGCGACGCGTGGAACCGACCCCAGGTTGATTCATCGTTCATCTCCCGGCAATGGAATGGAAGGTATGCAGTTGGCAGAGGGCAGTATGCAGAAAGCCGTCAAGGCAGGTCAGCAGCGGGGAGGAGCAGCCCGCGCGATGGCGGCCGCCGATCAAGTCCCGTGAATTATCCCACGTGGCGGGGCAAGTTGCAAGCAAGTATGTGATAGCGCTGCATGATGGGTGATAAGCAGGGGAGACCTTGCCGCTTATCGGTTCTTTCCGCCCGTCATCGGCCCACGCGCAGGGAGCGTATTCTCGCCGCCGATGCTGGGCGGGCGCGATAAGCGGTTATGGAAGCCGGACTATGGTTCCAGGCCGTACTGCCGAATCTTGTCGAAGAGTTGCCGACGGCTAATCCCGAGTTGCTGGGCCGCACGCGTGCGGTTCCAATCGGTTTGCCGCAAGGCGTGTGCGATGACCCGCTGTTCCGTTTCCGCCATGGCTTCTCGCAGCGTGCCCGGCCCTTCGGCCGCCTCCGGCGACTCGGCGGCGTTGCCGAACTCGCGAGGCTGCCGCAGGTGGTCGAGCAAGACGACTCGGCCGCCGGCCATGGTTGCGGCGCGAGCCAGCACATTTTGCATCTGCCGCACGTTGCCCGGCCACGGTTGTTGGGTGAGCCATTGGACGGATTCGGGGGCCAGTGCCAGGTACGGCCAGTCGTATTTTCTCGACAGCCGGTGCAGGAAATAGTCTGCCAGCAGTGGAATGTCTTCGCAACGAGCGCGCAAGGGGGGCAATTCTACGGTTACGACGTTCAACCGATATAGCAGATCTTCACGGAACTCTCGATTGGAAATCATGGCCGGCAAATCACGATGCGTTGCGGAGATAACCCGCACGTCGCACTGTAAGGTCTCGTTGCCTCCGACGCGCTCGAACTGACCGGTTTGCAACACTCGCAGCAACTTGGCTTGCAAACCAACGTCCAGGTCGCCGATTTCGTCGAGGAACAGCGAGCCGCCGTGGGCCTGCTCGAAACGGCCGGCGCGGCGCGCAACAGCACCCGTAAAAGCCCCTCGTTCGTGCCCGAACAGTTCGCTTTCCAGCAGCGTCGGGCTGAGCGCGGCACAATTGATTTTCACGAACGGTCGAGCCGAGCGTCTGGAGTTCGCATGAATGGCCGAAGCCACCAGTTCCTTGCCGGTCCCACTTTCTCCGAGAATGAGGACCGCTTCGTCCGTATTGGCCACCCGACCAATGAGTTTGAAGACCTGCAACATGGCGGGATGCTCGCCGACCAGATCCGCATCGGTTTGCGAAGTTTCACGATCGATCGTCTCGGCCTGTAGCGCCTGGACTTGCGCCGCCAAGGCCCGTTGCGCGAGCGCTCTGCGGACGGTAAACAGAACTTCGTCCAGATCGAACGGCTTGGTGATGTAATCATAGGCCCCGAGCTTCATGGCTTCGATCGCCGCGGCGCTGCCGCCCAACGCGGTAATCACGATGATCGGCGTCTCCTCCAAGTGCGAGGCGCGTTGCCGCAGCACTTCCATGCCATCGACATGTGGCATTTTCAAGTCGAGTAAGGTCAGTGTCACCCGTGAGTCCTGGAGCGCGTCGAGCGCTAGTTGGCCGTCGGCCGCTTCACGCACCTGGTAGCCCTCGTCGCGTAGCAGCAGGCACAAGTTGCCGCGGATCGCCGCGTCGTCGTCGGCAACCAGGATCGTTTCCGGTAGACATGCTTTCGACATTTAGTCCTCGATTTGCCCCTCGTTATTAGCCCCCGGCCACGGGGAGCGTCACGCGAAACGTCGCTCCCGGCCCAGCGTCTGGAACCAGTTCGATCCGTCCTTCATATTGGGTGATGATCTCACGGCAGATGGCCAGACCCAGGCCCGTTCCGTCGGGACGGGTGGTGAAGAAAGGCTCGAACAAATGCGATCGATCTGCCACGGATACTCCTGATCCGGTGTCGGCGAACGTGATGGCGATCGTGCCATTGTCGCCTTCGGTATGGCAACGCAATACCCCGCCACCGGGCATGACTTGCAACGCGTTGGCCGCGAGGTTCAGAAACACTTGTCGTAGCGCCTGGCCGGATGCACGGACGTTCGTTTTGCGTCCCTCGATGTGTCGCTCGATCGTCACCGATTGGCTTTGGGCCTGCGCAGCAATAAGATCCAGGGTCTCGCCCAGAAGTTGATGGACATTGGCGATTTCGCGTGAGTTGCCGCTGGTTCGCGAGAATTGCAGCAACTGCGAAACGATCTGGTTGATGCGATCAACGGCGGCGACAACGGCCGTCATGGAGCCCGGGTTGTGAGCCGTTTCGGGCATTCGTTCCCAAAGTTGCACGGTCGAGCGAATTGCCGCCAGCGGGTTGCGGACCTCGTGGGCCACGCCCGACAGCAGCGTGCCGAGCGCGGCCAGGTGCTCGGAGCGGCGCAATTCGTATTGCAATCGTTCGCGCTCGACGTTCTGACGGCGGATGAGCCTGCCCATGTTCCAGGCCAACAGCATCGCGGAAGCCAACCCGCCCAGCGCCAGCCCGGTGGAAAGTTGATATCTTCGCACCTGAGTGCCGAGTTCTTTGGGATCTACCAGTCGAAACATGACCCAGGTGGCAAGGCGCAGGACGTACCGTCCCTACCGGCTCCGTCAGCACGGCAACCCGGCTGGGACCGACGTCACGAATACTGAGCAGGAATTCCCCTGGGGGCAGATCGAGGCTTTGTTGCGCCTGGACGCGAATCAAGGCCGCTTCCATGGGGGGTGGATCGTTCCGCAATCGATGATCTGGTGGCTGCGGCATGCCGCTACCTTGAGCAAATCCGCTAAAGCGATCGCTCACGCCTCCCAAATAAAATCCGCCTTCGACATTCGGATAATCCGTGAGCGCTTGCTCGCAGATCGTCGCCAGAGCTCGATCCGTCCCCTCGCGATGTGCATCGTCGGCCACGTGAGCAGGGCTCGATGGGGCGGCTGCCGCGGCGGCCATGCTTCGGCTGGCATCGCGGAGCTGCTCGCGGACCTGGAGTTCACGCTCACGGGGCACGACCGCCGTGAAGACATTGAACACCAACGCTGCCAGCGATCCCAGGAATAGGATCGCCACCAGCGCCGCTTGCAATCGAAAACTGGACATCGCACGCACCGAACATCTCCGGAACCATTGCCTGCTCTTCATTGTAATGCCGATTCTGCACGTGTCTTGCCCGGCCGATTGCCGCTAGCCCCCGCTGAAACCAAACCGCGGGGCGGCAGCGCCGACCAGGGAGGCTCGTTGGCGAACCTCCCTTTTCAGGCGATTCCATCCCGCGGTCACATTCGGTCGACGTTGGTCTTTGTTCACGGAATTGCCGGATCGGCAACCGACTACTGATCGCGACGCAACTGGTCGAGTTCTCGTTGGATTTGCGACAAATGTTCCTGCAATGCTCGCAGCCGATCATCACGATCCGCCTTGCGGCCACGCGGTCCGGCCGGTGGCCGCTCGTCGTTCTCGGCCGCGGCGTTCGTACTCAGGTTGGTCACGCGTTGCACTTCAAACTGAACTTCACCACGCGGAGCGGTTTCGGTTCGGCCGGTGGCTTCCACACGGCTCCCCAGGGTCACGACGTTTTTGAAGCTGGCCTGCAAATGCGGCGGCCAATGCAAGGACGTGCCATCGTCCAGGATCGCTCCGTCGATCTCGCCTTTTGGAGCTGTAGTCAGGCTTCGCACGATGCCCCGCGCGATCGTCGTATCGCGATCGTCGGGTCTGGCCTTTCCGCGCGGACCTCGCTCCTCGGGGGGCCGCGGACCGCGGTCGTCGTTGACGGCAACGGCGCCGGTGCGCTGGTTGGTCAACCGTTGCACTTCGAAATCGGTGTCGCCACGCGGCGTGGTTTCAGTTCGTCCGGTTGCTTCCACTCGCTCGCCCACCGCCGCAATCGCTTGAAAGCTGTCTTGCAGATGCGGCGGCCAGTGAAGTTCCGTACCGTTGTCGAGCAGTGCGCCGTCGATCTCGCCTTTCGGCGCCGTCGTCAGACTGCGGACTGTGCCGCGGATATTTTCGACAGACTGCGCGTGCGCTCGACCACCAGCCAACAGCAATACGGCGACAGCCAGCGGCGCCACCCGTCGCGCCAGTGCATTTGGTCGGGCATTCTTCAGGAACGTACTCATGATCCCGTCTCCTCTTTCTATGAAACAAAGCTGCGAGCCGGCAATCGAGGCTCGTACCAAGGCGAGCGGTTCCCGCGGAACTGCTTCATCATTCCTTGATGGGATTCGGAGAGGCAAACCAGATGCCATGCCATCGAGAATCCGCAAGGCGATCGAGAATCACCTTCGCCCTGACGAAAGCTGCCGGCGCGTAAAGCATGCCCAGAGCAATGCATGCGACGAAGCTAGCGCAAAGGAACGGAAGCTCGGCCTTGCGCGTGGATGCTACGCTATTTGCTGTTGCAGCAGCAGAAACAAAAAGCCACTGAGCAAGAATCCTCTCACCAGGCGGGAGGATACTGCTCAACGAAAGGGTGCCAAGAGGTGCAAGAAAGCTTTCGATCGACCGAAGGAAAACCCGCGATCGCGATGGAAAAACCGTCGAAATCAATTCCTGCTCTCTTGTCTTCCTCTTCGTGTCCTTCGTGTCGTGGTGGTAAATCCTTGCCGTCGTCCTGCATGAGAGTAGCCGCGCGGCATATTCCAACGATCGTCGAATTATAGCACGCCATCGGTTTCGGATCGCGGCTCATCGACTTCCCGCTGCGGTTCCCAACCAGTTTGCTTCCGAAGTGTGCGACTCAAGATATCCTGCAAATTGCCATCATCGTCGCACAACACAGCCTCGGTCCCGTCATTCATGCGAATACAGACGACGTCGAATATCATCTCGGGAAATGCGGACCAAGATTCGATGCCTTCAACAGGGATCTGCTCTTGTCGCAACCACGCATAATGATGGACGATGACGTTGCCATTTAGATCATACCGATCACGTGGCTGTATCCGTCCGACGGTGCGGCGGATTCCGGCCGCAATCGCATTGAGTGTGCGCATATCAAAAAGCTTGCCCGACACGTGCGTTCCCCGCCGTTGAACCTGCCTTGGCCGGTTCCCTGGCGCGATTATAAGGTGATGCGTCAGGACGCACCCTATAAGCTGCGAGGGAACCAACTCAGGCGATGATCTCGCGCACCACGTGGCCGTGGACGTCGGTCAGGCGGTAGTCGCGGCCTGAATAGCGATAGGTGAGCCGTTCGTGATCCAAGCCCATCAGGTGCAGGATCGTGGCGTGCAGGTCGTGAACGTGGACGCGGTTCTCCACGGCCGCCAGCCCGAAGCGATCGGTCGAACCGTAGCTGGTGCCTCGCTTGACGCCGCCGCCGGCCAGCCAGGTGGTGTAGCCGTAGTGATCGTGGTCGCGCCCCTTCTGGCCTTCCGAGGTCGGAGCCCGTCCAAATTCGCCGCCCCAAACGACGAGCGTTTCGTCGAGCAGGCCCCGCTGCTTCAGATCCTTGAGCAAGGCGGCAATGCCCTGGTCGCAGGCCATGGCCAGTTTGGCATGTCCCTTTTCAATTTCGTGATGGCCCGTGTCCCAGGCGATGTCGTAGCCGTCGATCGACAGCGACAGTTGCACCACGCGCACTCCGCGCTCGATCAACCGCCGGGCCAGCAGGCAGCCCTTGGCGTACTCGCTATCGCCGTACATCGCCAGCGTGGCTTTGCTTTCGCCCGCCGTGTCGAACGCCTCGGGCACGGACAACTGCATGCGAAAGGCCATTTCCATCGAGGCGATCCGCGCCTCGAGTGCGGCGTCGTGCTGCTGACGGTCGGCGTGCAGGCGATTCAGCCGGCCCAACAGTTCGACCTGCCGCCGCTGATCGTCAGGCGCGACGAACTGGCCTCGCAGATCGTCGAGCACCGACTCGGGTCGCATCTGGGCGATGTTGACGTAGCAGCCGGCATTGGCCCCGGGCAGGAAGCTGTTGCCCCAGTTGGCCAGCCCGCCACGCGGCTGAGCGCGGGGCGTCATGGCCACGAAGCCCGGCAGATTTTGGTTCTCGCTTCCCAAGCCATACATCAGCCAGGAACCCAGGCTGGGACGGCTGGGCTGCAAGTGGCCGGCGTTCATCATCAGGATCGCGCCGGCATGCTCCGGAATGTCGGTGTGCATCGAGTGGATGAAGCAGATGTCATCGACGCACTGGGCCACGTGCGGAAACAGATCGCTCACCCACTTGCCGCTTTGGCCGTACTGCCGGAAACCGTAAGGAGACGGAAACAGGCCGTTCTTGGTGTTGCGTAGCGATTTGCGATCGACTTCGGCGGGGCGCTCGCCGGCGTAGCGGGCGATGTCGGGCTTGTAGTCGAACGTATCGACCTGCGACGGACCGCCGGGCATGAACAATTGGATCAAGCGTTTGGCCTTGGGCGCGAAGTGCAACTGGCCAGGTACCAGCGGTCCCGACGACGACGTCGCCGCCAGCAGCCGATCGTCGGCCAGCACTGTGGCCAGGCCGAGCGTGCCCAGTCCGGCTCCGATCCGCGCAATAGCGTCGCGGCGCGAGAGGGGCAAAGACATATCGCGATGGGCCATCCTGCGGCTCCTTATTCCAGATACATCAACTCGTTGGCGCTCAGCAATACTTGGGCATACTGCTGCCAGGCGGATAATTGCTCGTCGTCGGCCGTCGCGGGCGCGGCCAGGAACTGCAAGCCCAAGTCCAATTCGTCAGCGTTGGCCGGCCGGCCGTACAGCAAGCGATAGGCGCGCTCGATGCGGGCTGCGTCCGTCGGGGCATCGCGTTCCAGCCGGCTCACAAACGCACGGGCTCGCGCGGCCATGAAAGCACTGTTCAACAGAAACAACGACTGTTGCGGCACGATGCTCGACGCCCGGCCTTCGCTCGTGCTGCGCGATTGCGGAAAGTCGAACAACCGCAGGAACGCGTCGGACTTGAACTCTTCGCCACTGCGGCTGATGGACGCGTAGAGCGTGCGTCGCGGGCTCTTGGTGATGTTGGAAACAGACGCCCCGCCCAGCTTCGTATCCAGTTCGCCGGTGGCGCTCAACAAGGCATTGCGCCAGGCTTCGACGTCCAGCCGCTGCGGGTTCATGCGCCACAGCAGGCGGTTGTCGCCATCGGCGGCAAAGGCCCGCGGGTTCAAGCCGCTTTGCATCTGGTACGTGGCCGAGGTCAGGATCAATCGATGCAGGCGCTTGACCGACCAGTTCATGCCCTGATCGCTGTCGGAGGTGAATTTGCAGGCCAGCCAATCGAGCAGTTCGGGATGCGTCGGCTTCTCGCCCATCTTGCCGAAGTTGCTCGGCGTTCGCACCAATGCCTGGCCGAAGTGCCACTGCCAGACACGATTGACGAACACGCGAGCGGTGAGCGGGTTGTCGCGGCTGGTGAGGGCGCCGGCCAATTCGAGCCGGCCGCTACCGTGGGTAAAGCGTGGCGGATCTTCGCCAGCCACGATCCGCAGGAATCGCCGCGGCGCCCGGGCCCCGGGCTTGAGCGGATTGCCACGCACCGCCAGCGGCATGTCCGAGTCGTCGGTGTCTGCCACGGTGTGAACCATCGAATACTTGGGCGGCTGATGCTCATCGAGCCGCTTTAATTTCCTCCTCAAGGCAGCGACTTCGTCCTGCTCCTTCTCGGTGAGCTGGCGTTCTTCTTTCGTGGCGTTCTTCTGCAGTTTGCGAATCTGTTCGTTCAGTTCGCGAACCTGGCGCTGGTAGTCATCGACAGCTTTCACCACCTCCGGAGGCGCGAGCGGCACTTCCCGCAGTTTCGTGTTGCGGAACACTCCGGCCAGCGAGTAGTAGTCGAGCTGCGGGATGGGGTCGAACTTGTGGTCGTGGCAACGGGCGCACGAGACGGTCAACCCGAGCAAACCACGGGCGACCGTATCGACGCGGTCGTCGAGCGTTTCGGCGCGGGCCATGGCCACCGATTCCGGATCGCCGCCGTCGGAGATATACGACGGTCCGAGGGCTAGAAAGCCCGTGGCCACGGCGTGCTCGGGCGCAATCAGATCGCCGGCCAATTGCCGGCGGACGAATTCGTTGAACGGCAAGTTGCGGTTCAAAGCCTCGACGACCCAATCGCGGTAGTGCCAAGCGCCGACGAGGGTGGCATTATCGAGGGCTCCGCCGTGACCTTCGCTGTAACGAGCGACGTCGAGCCAGTGTCGGGCCCAGCGTTCGCCGTAATGGGGCGAAGCGAGCAGCCGATCGACCAATTCGTCAATCGCCGCTGAGCGATTCTTGGCGGCCGACGTTTCAAAGGCCTCGATCTCGGCGGGCGTCGGCGGCAGGCCAAGCAGATCAAAATAGATCCGCCGCACCAACACCCGAGCCGATGCCGGAAGAGACGGCTCGAAGCCGGCGGTTTCCAGCCGGGCGAGCACGAAGGCGTCGATTTCGTTTTGCGGCCATGAGCGCTTCTTCACGGCCGGCGGTGTCGGCTCGCGAACGGGCTGCCAGGCCCAATGGCGCTGCGCAGGGTTTTCCAATCGTAGTGGACGGTTTTTTCCGGCGCTGCCGCGGCCTCGCCTTCCGGCCAGGGGGCTCCCATCTCGATCCATTTCACCAGCACGGCGATCTGGTCATCGCGGAGCTTTCCCCGCGGTGGCATCTCGGAGCTTTCCCAGCGGATGGCATGCACCAATGGGCTTTCGTTGGGCTTGCCCGGCACGACCACCGCTTCGGACGAGTCGCCGCCATCGAGCATCGAGGCCCGCGAATCGAGCCGCAGCCCGGCTTGCAACGCTTTGGACTTGCTGCTGTGACATTCGAAGCAGTTGTCGGCCAGCAGCGGCCGGACCTTGGTCTCGAAGAATTCCAGAGCCTGGCCGTCGGTTGGCTGCGAGGGCCTCTTTTCCTCGGCACAGATCAAGGACGCCGAAACGAGGGCCCACGCGCAGGCGACGAATTCGAGCAGGCGCGTTAAACGCCGATTGGCAGGCAGGCGGAGCATGCAAACTTCTCACCGGGGGGCGATGAGCGGGAAGGCGGGCGAAGCAGCGGTCGGGCATACCGGTCACGCTGCCACATGTACTGAATCTATCGGCACTTGGGGCGACGATCAAGCACATTTGCCGGATGTTGCCCGCGGAGTTTACCACCCGGCAGGCTACAATTGGCGGCCCAATCCCGTATGTTGGAATGACTTCGGATGCACCGGACGCGGAATTGGCTCACTGGCCCATGCTGTTGTTCAAAAAGAAATTCCTGGATGCGATCCGCCGGGGCGAGAAAACGCAGACCATCCGGCTGTGGGATCGGCGGCGGATGAAGTCGGGCCAGCGGAGCTACATTCCCGGTATCGGCTATATCCATGTCGAACGCGTCGAACCGATCGCCATTGACGAGCTGACTGACGCCGATGCCCTGCCCGACGGATTTCAATCGGCCGAGTCGTTGCGTCGTGAACTTGCCGAGTTGTACGCCCGCGAGCTGGCCGCCGGCCATCAGGCGTATCGTATTGTGTTCCGCGTGCTGCCAGTGGCGGAAACGAGTGGATAAGCGTTGGTCGTGACGCCCTCGGCGCGATTGGAAAAACACGTCGCGAGCGACGCGGCGAAATGGCGCCGGCGCGATTAGCTCACAGTCGCAGCATTTCCAAAAAGCCTTGCGTAACGGCGTTGGGATGCTGCGTCAGTTCCCAGGTCATCTTGCCGAGCATGGCCAACGACGCCATGACCAGCCCGATGCCCCAGGGATTGGGCCGCACTTCCTGCGGCTTGAGATATGCGGCCAAGACGCCTTCCAGCCGTCGCCAACCGGCCAGATTTTCGTTGTCGCCGTTGGCTACCAGCGAGACGTTTCGCATCGCGGAACTGCTCTCGACGTGCAGTTCGATCTCCAGCCGCGGCAGTACCAGGCTGCTGCCGGCCCAACGGCCCTCGGGGTCGAGCGTTTCGATCGCCTGGGCCAGCACCGGGCGAAAGGCCGTCGGCGAAATATTGTAGATCGTCAGCCGCGGCCGGCTGAGCAGGATGGCCAGCGTCACGCTCAGTCCGTACATCGAAACCAGCACCAGCCAGACGTAGGGCGTCAGCCCACGCATAGTCTGCTGCGGCATGAGCAGTTCGATGGGCCCCACGATCATCAACCCTGAGACGCCGACGCCTAGCGCCGCCAGATCTCGGGCGCCGGTGACGATGAATGGACGGCGCGAGAGATTGATCAATCCCAACAGCAATAGGTACATCGCCAACGGGCCAAATGCGACGCACAATCGAAACGAATCCATGGCCCCACCTGGGTCGAGCGCTAGAAATAGGATCTAGCCCGATGGTTTCCTTGTCCCCCCGAATAGATTGAGTTTAAGAGAGCCGGCACCGAGGGTCAACGCGGGCATGTTTACAGGCCCACGGGCGTGGTTCATAATCGCTAGCCTCGCTCACGCCTCTCCCCGCAATGTAAAACCCGGGCCTACGAAGCCCCGCCGCCACCCTCCAGCAGATAGGATCCGCGCCCATGCTCGCTGCTCGTTTTCGACTTGCCCTCGTGTTCTGCCTGGCAATCATCATGGGCTCCATCGCGGCGGCTGCCGAACCGCTGGCCTGGCCGGTGCCCGATTGGCAAACCGCCACGCCCGAAAGTCAGCAAATGACGACGGCCGGGCTGGAGAAAGGTGCGCGATTGGCTGAAGGACGCCGGCAGCAAAACTGGAATGGTCATCCGTCACGGGCGGATCGTCGGCGAATGGTACTTCGACGATGCCACGCCGAAGTCGCGTTACCTGGTCTACTCGACGAGCAAGTCGTTCGCCAGCACGGCTGCCGGCCTGGCGATTTACGACGGCAAACTGAGCCTGGAAACAACCGTCGGCGAAGTATTGCCCGACGTAATGCCGCCGGAAAAGAAGCAGGTCACCGTGCGTCAGTTGCTGTCGATGACCAGCGGCGTCTTCAAAGATGCGAAGACGCACGAGATGGCCGATCTTTTCAGCTACTCCCTGTATAAGGCGCCGATGGCCGACAAGCCGGGCGAGAAATGGGACTACAACAACACGGGCCTGGCCATTCTGAGCCCTGTGATCAAGAAAGCCACTGGCCAGCCGCTCGATCAATTGCTCAATTCCAAGGTCTTCCAGCCGATTGGCATCGGCGCCGATGATTGGTCCTGGGAGCAGCGCGAGGGGCTGCCGCTCTCGTATTCGGGCCTGCACATCACGGCCCGATCGCTGGCCCGCTTCGGACTCTTGTTCCTGCGCGACGGCAAATGGCAGGACAAGTCGATCATCCCGTCCGAGTGGGTTGCCACGGCCACGCGTCCCTCGCAGAAGTTGAACCCGGAATACGGCTTCTTGTGGTGGAACAACACCACCGGCAAAAAGTGGCCGGGCGTTCCCACCGATGCGTACGCTGCTTTGGGAGCGAAAGACAACGACATGCTGTTGATTCCGAGCCTGGACATGATCGTCATCCGCCAGGTCGGCGAGGACGCGGACACCAAGCGTAAGCTCAAAATTGCCGAGATGTTCAAGCTGGCGGTGGACGCCGTGAGCGAGAAGTAAATTGGCTGCTTTCACGCACCATATTTTCATTTGTTGCAATCGCCGCGAACCGGGCCACAGCCGAGGCTGCTGCGATCCCGACGGGAGCCTGGCTCTGCGCGATTGCTTCAAGGCCGAATTGAAACGCCGCAACCTGGGGCCGCTGGTGCGGGCCAACCAGTCCGGTTGTCTCGAACAGTGCGAGCTGGGGCCGACGGTCGTGATTTATCCGCAAGGCATTTGGTACGGGAACGTCCAGCCGGCCGACGTGCCTCGGATCGTCGAGGAAACCATCATCCAGGGACGAATTATCGAGGATTTGCGGATTCCCGACGCCTGGCTCAACACCCGTGGCCGAGGCCCGGGCGACGCGCCGCCGGACCGCCCGTAGTCTGGCCCATTTCCCCGAACTGGAAAGGCTTGCCTGGCCAATTTTTTGGGCTCTAATAATACTCGCGGGAACAATGAGTAAGACTCGCGGGAACAACGAGCCCCGCGTTCATTTCCAGAGCAGTGGGGGAAGAGGCAATGCTACGCCGCCGATTGATCGTTATAGTGGTGTTGGCCGTGATGGGCTGTTGGGCGATCGATTCGCTGTGGGCGCAGCGCACCGGGCGACGCGGCACTCAGCAACCCGATCCGGCACAGGCCGACCCGGCCCAAGATCCCAATCAGGCCGCAGCGGAAGACGAAGACAAGCCGCCCGAGGCCAAGCTCCCCGACGATCCGAAGCTCCTGCAAGTTTACGAGCAGTTCGTATTGCACGCCGAGAAGCTGGCGGCCGACTACATCAAGAACGATCAGCTCGACAAGGCCCGGGCAGTTTACGAAGAGATCGTCCGGCTGGTGCCCAGCTATGCCAAAGGCAAGCAAGGCTTGGAGGATATCAAGCTGCGGCAGGCCACCTTCATGCGCGCCAACGTGTCGATCTACGCCAGCAAGGGCTGGCAAGACACCGGGGTCATCGTGGCGGAAAACAAGCCCTTCCAGATCTACGCCACCGGCAAGTGGAACTTCCGCTTGTCGCACGAAGTGTCGGCCGACGGGATGGAAGTGCCCAAGGAGTTGCGAGATTTCAACCCTGGCTCGCTCGTCGGCAAGATCGATGACGGCGACCCCAAAGGGGGCAAGCCGTTTTTCGTCGGCAGCAGCTACTCGAACACGCCGAATAAGACAGGAAAACTCTGGCTCTGCATGTACGATGCTGATCCGACCGACAACGTCGGCGAGATGAAGGTCGTGATCACCGGCTCCTTTGCCGCCGGCGGTCAGCGGGCGGGTGGCGGAGCGGCGAACGGCAAATAGGCTGATTTGTATCGCACGGATTGCGTGCGGTTGAGTCGGCTCGGTGTTTCCCATCCCTGCGTCTACGGAATCGAGGAAGGGGGAGCAGTCATGGCCACGACGCGTGTCTTCATCGGCTTCTCGCTATTGTCGGCAATTGTTTTCTGTCTGGTTACTCTGAGCCTGGTTACTGTGAGCCGCCGCGGCTGAGCCAACTTCGGCTGGGCTCGTTACGACCGGGCCGGCCAAGGTCGAACCGCCTGTTCGAGCAGGCGCGGTTCTGCGCGATGAGATTCGCGCCTTTTTGCGAGACGCCGCCCGGCAGCCTGGCAAACCGGACGATGCGGTGGTGCGCCGGGCCGCGGCGCTGTATCGCGAGATCCAGGCTGACACCCAACTTCGCGCCCGAGAACGTGAGCCTCTGCGGGTGGCGCTGCGAAACAAGCTGGCCCGTTGGGGCGAGCAATTGGCTCAGCAGCGCGCGGAAGGCCCTGGCCTGCCGGTTGCTGGTCCGGCTTCCGTCGAGCGGCCAAAGGCCTTGGCCCAGGTGGCCGCGCCAGGTCAGCCCGGGCAACCCCCAGGCAACGTGCAACCGCCGATCGATCATGGCCAGGAGCTGTTGGAACTGATTCAAGACACGATTGCTCCGACGACCTGGGACGTGCGCGGCGGCAACGGTGTGGTGCGTTACTGGGCTCCGGGTCATGCCCTGGTCATTCGCCAGACGGGCGACGTCCACGAACAACTCGGCCGGCTGCTGATGGATATGCGGTAGGCGCGACGGGCGAGCAATATGCGGGATACTGACAAGCTGGCGTTTTCCGCTCGCCGGCTTGAATTGCGATTCCGACCCGGCTCCGCTACTTCTTGAAAAACGCCTGCTCCAGCTCCGCGATCACGGCGTCGCTCATCGGCGAAACGTCCCCCAGGATGCGGCTGTTGATGATCGCCTCGGCCGTCGATTCGAGCACTTCCAACCGGTCGAAAGCATCCAGCACGCTCGTGCCGCAGACCAACACGCCGTCGTTCTCGAGCAGAGCAATTGGCCGTTCGGGCGAGACCTGATCGGCCAGGGCCGCGCTGTCGCGAAACTGCACGCCGTAGGCAATGCGGTTCACGTCGCGCAGGAACAAATAGCTTTCCGGGATGGTGCGCGAATCGAGCGGGGCACCGGTGGCACTGAAGGCCGTGGCATTGACGGTGTAGGCGTTGACGATGGCGCGGATCTGCGGGTGCCGGCGGTAGATTGCCCGATGGTTGCGACTGGCGCGGCTGGCCACTTTGCCCGCCTCGCTGGCGCCGCCGCGAACCAGCACGATCTCGTCCAACTCGATCGACTGCCGGTCGACCTGGTACGGAGTAATCAGGAACGCATCGTCATCGACGCGGGCCGAAAAGCTTCCTTCGGTGCTGATCAGCAGCCGCTGCTGGTAGCCGCGGCGGACGAATTCGCACAGTTCGCGCCGCAGCTCTTTTTCGTGGCTGGTGGGCGGACCGGCGTCGAACGTCGGCAGCGGCTCGATGTTTTGCCGCGGCAGGGAGACTTCGTCGTCGGTCAGATAGCGAACCTCGCCCAGCAGGCTGGCCTTGATGATCGTCTTGGCAGTGAATTCGAGCGTCTCGAAGCGCTGAAAGGCGACGGCCATGTTCTCGCCCCCCACGACGACGCCGTGGTTCTCCAGCACTACGCAATTCGGACCCGCGGCGAAGGCCTCGGCGATGTTGCGGCCCAGTTCCTTGCTGCCGGGCAGCGCGTAGGGAGCGAATCCAACCGGCCCGCACACGTGCCGGGCCTGGTGGAAAAGCCGCGTGTCGGGCAAGCGGCCGCAAATACTGAAGGCGACCAGGGCCACGGGATGGGCATGCACGATTGCCCTGATGTCGGGCCGGGCCTCGTAGATCGCCCGATGAAAAGGCAGTTCCGACGACGGCGGATGCGGCCCGGTGATCGAGCCGTCGGGTCGCAGGCAAACCATATCGTTGCGGCGCAGGTTTCCCTTATCGACGCGGGCCGGCGTAATCCACACGTCTCCCTGCTCATCGACGAGCGAGACGTTGCCGCCGCTGGTGGTGGTCATGCGGTAGCGATAGATGCGCTCCATCGTTCGCAGGATCGCATCGCGTGGGTGCAGTAATTCGCCGCCGTACATCATGGCCGCCTCTCCACTCGATGTTGGGTCGCTCCAGCTTGCCGATAGCCTACGGGGGCGGGGTGGTCGCTGGCAACCGTCCGTCGGCGGACATCCCCCATTTCCCATTCGGCATTCCCAATTCGCCGAAATGTTCGCCACGCCAATTGGCCGTGCTATACTGGGAACCAGCCTTTTTTTCGGTACTGCCTGCCCGCCCCGGTTTCAACATTCACCGTCCACGCCTTTCGCCAGCCCCGCCTGGCATGTTGAGGGTCTACTGCATGACTACGAGTAGCCACCGCTTCGGTCGTTTCGCGTCCTGGATCGTCGGCGTCGCCTTCCCGTTGTTCGTGTTCCTTTTGATTCTGGCTGCTGCGCCGCCGCTGGCCCAGGCCGGTGGTTTGTCTCCGGAAGAAGCTCTGAAGCACTTCCGCGTTCCGCCGGGCTTCCAGGTCAAGCTGTTCGCCAGCGAGCCCGAGATCAAGCAGCCGGTCGCGATGCAGTTCGATCGCCGCGGGCGGATGTGGGTCATTCAGTATTTGCAGTATCCCAATCCGGCCGGGCTCAAGGTGGTGAAGGTCGATAACTATCTGCGTACGATTTACGACCGCGTGCCCGAGCCGCCCCCGCGTGGTCCGAAGGGAGTCGACCGGATTACGATTCTGGAAGACGTTGACGGCGACGGTCACGCCGACAAGAGCAAGGATTTCATTTCCGGTTTGAACCTGACGACCGGCCTGGCCCTGGGGCACGGGGGCGTGTTCGTCGTGCAGTCGCCGTACCTGCTCTTCTATGCCGACAAGAACCAGGACGACCTGCCCGACGGCGATCCGGAAGTTCTGCTTAGCGGGTTCGGCATGGAAGACTCGCACGCGTTTGCCAATTCGTTGCAATGGGGCCCCGATGGCTGGCTCTACGGAGCCCACGGAAGCACGGTCACGGCCCACATCCGCGGCATCACCTTTCAGCAAGGCATTTGGCGCTACCATCCGAAGACCAAGAAGTTCGAGCTGTTCAGCGAAGGGGGCGGCAATACCTGGGGGAACGACTTCGACCGGCACGGCAACACGATCGCCGGCACGAACAACGGCGGCTTCGCCATGCTGCACCAGGTGCAAGGTGCCTTCTACGTCAAGAATTTCGGCAAGCACGGGGCGCTGCAAAACCCCTACGCGTTCGGCTACTTCGAGCACGCGGCACATCAGGATTTCAAGGGCGGACACGTCACGATCGGCGGCATCGTCTACCAGGCCGATGTGTTCCCGCCGCAATATCGCGACCAGTACATCGCCGCCAATGTCCTCTCGAATGCCATCTACTGGCACCACATCGACCCCGTAGGCTCGACCTTCAGGAACCGCTTCGGCGGCGACCTGATGACGACCGACGACCAATGGTTCCGGCCGGTCGACTGCACGATGGGCCCCGACGGCTCGATGTTCTTCGCCGACTGGTACGACCAGCGGGCCAATCACGTCGATCCCAAGGACGATTGGGACAAGACCAACGGCCGCATCTACAAGCTCGAATACCAGGGCACGCGATCGGTCGTGGGGCTGAACCTCAACAGCAAAACCAGCGACGAACTGGTCAGCATGCTGTCGGATCGCAACGACTGGTACGTTCGTCAGGCCCGGGCCATCCTGGCCGATCGGTGCGACACGTCGATCATCCCGCAATTGCGCCGCAATGTCTTGGAGAGCGATCACCCGCAGTTGGCGCTCGAATCGCTCTGGGCCTGGTACGTGACGGCCGGTCTCGATCCGACGGTCGTGCTGGATCTGCTCAATCATCCCTGCGCTGACGTGCGGGCTTGGACGATCCGGCTACTGGGCGATGAGAACTCAATTGCATCCGATTTCCTACACCAACTGGGGGCCATTGCCACCACGGACCCCAGCCCGGCGGTCCGTTGCCAGTTGGCCTGCACGTGCAAGCGCTTGCCGGGGTCGCAATCGCTGCCGCTGGTGGCCGAACTACTCGCGCGCGACGAGGATGCCAACGACCTGTTCATTCCGCTGCTGTTGTGGTGGGCGATTGAAAGCAAAGTGGAAACCGATCGCGATGCGGTGATTGATTTACTGTCCAGCTCCGATGCCTGGACCAAGGCCATCACGCATAAGTTCATTGTCGAACGGCTGGCCCGGCGCTTCGCGTCGGTGGGCAGCGAACAGGATTTCCAGAGTTGTGCCCGGTTATTGGCCTTGGCTCCGACGCCGTCGGACGCGGAATTGGTAATCCTCGGCCTGGAGAAGGGCCTGGAAGGCCGACGATTGAAGATTGTGCCCCCGCCGCTCGAAAAGCCGCTGGCCAGTCTATTGGCTGTCGCTCGGCCAAGTCCGGCAGTAATTCGCCTGGCCGTGCGTTTGGGGAGCGACAACGCGATCGATCGGGCCTTGCAGATGGCCGTCGACACGAAAGTGCCGCAGTCGGACCGGCTGGCCATGATCGAATTGGAAGGCCAGGTAGGTGAACCGGCCTGTGTGCCAGTCCTGCTGGGCCTGGTCAGCGACAGCAAGCAGCAAAGCGCGATCCGCAAGGCTGCGCTGGCCGCCCTGGCTCGTTTCACCGATCCGCAGATTCCCGCCCAGACGCTTGCCAATTTTTCGAAGCTTCCCTCCAGCCTGCGCGGACCGGCTCTGAGCCTGCTGTGCGGTCGCAAGGCCTGGGCCATGAGCCTGCTCGAAGATGTCGAGCAGGGCCGGATCGCCGAGAAAGACATCTCGTCTGACTATCTGCGGCAGATTTCCCTGCACAACGACAAGGCGCTAAACGCCCTGGTCGAGAAGCACTGGGGCAAGGTCGAGCAGGAGACGCCGGCTGCCAAGCGGGCCCAAATCCACGGCATCATCGTCTCGATGCGGCTCGCGCCAGGCGACCCAGTTCGCGGCCATGAGCTGTTCAAAAAGACGTGCGGTGTCTGCCACACGTTGTTCGGCGAGGGAAACAAGATCGGGCCGGAACTGACCGGGGCCGACCGCAAGAACAAACAATTCCTGCTCAGCAACATCATCGATCCCAGCGCCGTGATCCGCAAGGAATTCTTCCAGTACACGGCCGTGCTCACCGACGGGCGCGTTCTTTCGGGGCTGATTGCCGAGTCGACGCCTGCGACCGTGACGCTGTTGGACGCCAAGAACCAGCGGACCGTGATCCCGCAAACCGACATCGAAGATTTGTCGCGATCTCCGCTGTCATTGATGCCCGAGCGCATCCTCGATCCGCTCGACGCCCAGCAGATTCGCGACCTGATGAGCTATCTGAGCAGCGATGGCCCTCTTGCGCCGCAGGCCTCCAAATGAGCTGCGTATCTGTAAGGTGGCGCTGTCCGCCATTTGTGCCGTTCGTGCCATTGATGGTGGGCCATGCCCACCCTACGAACGCCTGCGCCATTTTGGCTCGCGATGTCGCAAGGGGATTGCATGACTGGTGCCCTGGCGAGCTTCGATCTGAAAACAACTCGCTCCGAGCGCTGGAAGTGGTACATCTGCGTCTTGCTGTTATTCGGCACGGTCGTGAACTACATGGACCGATTGACGACCAACACACTGGCCGTCGAGATCCAGCATGAATTCAAGCTCAACGACGAGCAGTATGGGAATCTGGAATTGGGCTTCGGCCTGGCCTTCGCCACCGGCAGCTTGCTGTTCGGGGCCATGGTCGATCGGGTCGGCGTGTTCTGGCTCTACCCGGTCGTGCTGGTGGGCTGGTCGATGGCCGGATTTCTCACCGGTCTGAGCCATTCGTACAACGAGTTGCTGCTACTGCGGATCATGCTCGGGGCCTTCGAGGCAGGGCATTTTCCTTGTGGGTTGAAAACCATCCAATTGCTGCTCGAGCCGCGCGACCGAGCGATGGGCAACAGCTTGTTGCAAAGCGGCACGGCGCTGAGCGCGATCCTCGCGCCGCAAGCCATTCGCATGCTGTTGACCGACGATCCGAGTAGCTGGCGGGTGCCGTTCATGGTGATCGGCGCCGGCGGTTGCGTTTGGGTGCTGTTTTGGATGACGTCGATCCGTCCGGCCGATTCTCGCCGCGCCGCAGCGTCGCGGGCAGCAGCCGCGGCGGCCACGGAGGATCCAACCCGCGAGCGACGCTCGTTCTTCGAGGTCATCTTCACCTACCGTTACCTGGCACTGCTGGTGCTGGTGGTTTGCATCAACCTGAACTGGCACTTGTTCCGCGTGTGGTTGCCGAAATTCCTCCGTGAATCGCGGGGCTACGAGCGCAACGACATGCTCAATTTCACCACGTTCTATTACATCGCGGCCGATATCGGCGCCCTGGCAACCGGCTGGGTCACGCTGCGGCTGGCGTGCCGCGGCTGGAGTGTGTACCGAGCGAGAATGTCGGTCTTCGCTTTCTGCTGTTTGCTGACCACGATGACCACGGTGGCGGCATTCCTTCCACAGGGGCCGCTGTTGCTCGGATCGTTGCTGCTGGTGGCCTGCGGCGGCTTGGGCTGCTACACGGCCTATTACTCGATGACGCAGGATCTGTCGCTCAAGCACCAGGGCAAAGTGAATGGATCGCTAGCCACGTGTACCTGGCTGACGACGGCTGCGTTCCATCCGATCTTCGGCCGATACCTGGATCAGACCGGCGATTACGACCTGGTCATCGCTTGCATGGGCTGGCTGCCGATGGTCTCGCTCGTGGCCGTGCTGGTGCTCTGGAACCGCGGTCAAACGCCGGTGGCAGAGCCTGCGCGACCGGCGCCGATTCCCGAGCCGTCGATCTAGTGCGTTAGCGTGTGGCGTGTAGGTCAGGCACTCCGTGCCTGACCGTGTAACTCAAATGGCCCGTAATTGTCAGGCACGGAGTGCCTGACCCCCTGCGCGGCCAGTTCAACAGAGTCCAATCTTCGCACGGAGGGTTTTATGCCACGCTCCATCCATCGGGCCGCCATCGTTTTCGTTTTGATTGTTTGGGTCGCGTCGCCCGTGTTCGGCCAGGAGCGGCGTTGGATGTTCGACGACGATCCGCTCGGCTTCATCGCCCGCGGCTTCAGTGCCGGAACGGGCACCTGGCAGGTCGTCTTGGGCGACACGGGCAATGTGTTCGCCCAAACGGCCAAGAACGCCAAGACCGTTTTCAACATCACGCTGCTCGACGACTCTTCGGCCCGCGATCTCGACATCTCGGTGCGCATGAAGCCGATCGCCGGCCTGTTCGAGCAGGGAGGCGGCCTGGTGTGGCGAGCCCGCGATGCGCGGAACTATTACCTTTGCCGTTACAACCCACTGGACGACAATTTCCGGCTCTATAAGGTTGTCGAGGGAGCGCGGTCATTGCTGCAGAATGCCGATGCCGGCAAGACGCCGGGCTGGCGCTCGTTGGGCGTGGCGATGACCGGCGACCATATCGAGTGTTTCCTCGACGGCAAGAAGTTGCTGGCGCACGACGATGCGTCGCTCAGGGGCGCCGGCAAAATCGGGCTTTGGACGCAGGCCGATGCCCAGAGCGAGTTTGACGACCTGTCCTTCGTCGCCCGCTGACTCGGGCCCAAGTCGTTGCTCGAATAGCGTCCACAGTGGTCTTATATCAATCGGCGATCGGCTAGCAAAAATGGAAGAAGCCGGCAAATCGCATCGTCTGACAAGCCGGAACACGAACTTGGAGTTATGGCACGAGTATTCCTCTCTAACGCCAACTCGGGGAAGGGGTAAGGTCCGTCTTCATCTGGGGAGCTAACTATGACACGTGGTGGGAAGTGTTTGGTGATCATTCTGGCGCTTGTTACCGGCGGATCTTCGCAGGCCCTCGGTCAGGCGCGGCGCTGGACGTTCGCCGACGATACGCCCGGCGCACTGGCCAAAGGCTTTACGAGCGAATTGGGAACCTGGACCGTCATTCGAACCGACACGGGCAATGCCTTGGCGCAGTCGGCGCGAGGCGCTGATTCCGTGCTCAATCTGACGCTCGTCAGCGCCGTTTCCGTCCGCAATGTCGACATGTCGGTGCGGATGAAGGCAATCGCCGGCACGATCAATCAGGGGGGCGGACTGGTTTGTGCGCTCTCGACGCCAGGAATTATTACCTTTGCCGCTACGACCCGTTGGAAAGCAACTTTCGCTTGTTTAAAGTCATTGATGGCAAGCCCTGGATGCTGCAAACGGCCGACCTGGAAAAATCGCCGGGCTGGCACACCATCGGCGTGACGATGGAGAACGAGCACATCGATTGTTTCTTCGACGGCCGGAATTATCTGTCGTTCGACGACCCGTCGCTCAACGAGGCCGGCAAGATCGGCGTATGGACCAAGGCCGACGCCCAGAGCCAGTTTCAGGATCTGACGTTGGCTGGCCCCTGACCGACCGCGCGGCACATTTGCTCAACGTGCCAGTGAGGGCGCCGATCGAGAAACTCTCTCGCTGACGCGTCGGGCCCGTATAAGCCGCCGATGGTGCGTATCGCTTGCAACACTCACACGTCGCACAAGCGGACGGCCTGGCGCAGGCCGGCCAACGGATCGCGTGTCGGAATGAATTCCTGCCCGACGTAGCCGGTGTAGCCCAATTCCAAGAGCTTCCGCATGATGGGCGGATATTGAATCTCCTGGTTCTCGTCCAGCTCGCCGCGGCCCGGGTTGCCGGCCGTGTGAACGTGTCCCAGGATGTCTTGGATTTCGCCCAACCGGCGGATCACATCGCCGTTCATGATCTGCACGTGATAGATGTCGAACAGCAGCTTCATCCGCGGCGAACCGACGCGACGCAGAATACCGGCCACGTAGTCGAGATCGTCTCCCTGGTAGCCGGGATGCCCCTTCATGGGATGCGAGCTGTCGCGGGTGTTGAGATGCTCCAGGCAGATGGTGACGTTCTTCTGCTCGGCATAGCCAATGATCTTCTTCAAGCCGGCCACGCAGTTGTCGGCCCCTTCCTCGCGGCTGATTTCGCCGCTGGTCGGGTCTTCGGCGTTGCGCCATTTGAAGCCGGTGAAGGCGATCACGGCTGGGAAATCCGGCATCCGAGCAGGCGTCGATCACCTTCTTCGTGCTCGCGATGACTTCGTCGTGATACTTGGGATTATTGAAGCCCTTCATGAACGGAGCGCCGGGCATGCCGTTGGGAGCCATGGCGCAGGTCAGGCCGTAGTTCTTGAGCACGCCCCAATGTTCCGGAGGGACAATTTCGACCGCACTTGCAGCCCAGCCCCTTGGCCACCTGGCAGGTCTTTTCGATGTCCCACTTGTCGCCGGCGACGTTGAAGCACCAGAAGACGATCGACTGGTTGATGCGGCCGTTGACGACGCCTTCGGCTTCAGCAGCCTCGGCCGCCTGAGGTCAGCCCGCCAATGTGCCGAGCGGCACTGGCCGCCACGGCGCTGCCGAGCAATTGCCGCCGGGAAAGAGGCAGCGATTCGTCGTGGCGGCTGTTACGTGTCATGGGGAGCCTCGCTGGGAGTGATAAGTGATTAGTGATGAGTGATTAGTGGAGGAGAATCAGTGCTGAATAGTCCGTCGCTCAGCACTTATCACTCATCACTCATCGCTTCTATCTGATCTTCTGATCCGGCAACTGCTGTTTGATTCCTTCGTCGAGCGGCATCTGGTCGTGCGTCAGGCCCGGTTCCTGCATCAGCCGGACCAACTCGGCCTGTAATTCTTTGAGCTTGGCCGCCGCGGCCGGATCGTGAATCAGATTTCGCCGCTCGTCGGGATCGTGTTTCAGGTCGTAGAGTTCGGCCAGGTGCCGATCGGGGCCGCCGTCGCCGGTGCGGGTAGTGGATGTATTTCCAATCGTCGGTCCGCACGCCGCGAATGTTGGGCGTGTACGGAAACTGCTTCTCGTAGTTGTACTCGTAGAAGAACGACTTCCGCCACTGGCGGATCGCCCTGCTGGACCAGCTTTTTCCACGACCGGCCCTGGATGTTCGCCAGCGGCGGCGCCTGGCACAGATCCAGAATGCTCGGGGCCACGTCCTCGGTCAAGACCATGGGCTCGATCGACCGCGGCTCGTCCGGCGGCAGCAGGCCCGGATAGCGCACCGCCAGCGGAATGCGGATGCTGGGCTCGTGCATCGTCCGCTTGTCGACCATGCCGTGCTCGCCGTTCAGCAGGCCGATTGTCGCCCATGAAGACGATCAGCGTGTTGTCCAGTTGTCCCGCGGCTCGCAGCAATTCGTACAGCCGGCCGACGCTGTCGTCGACCGACAGGATCGTCCCCCAGTAGGCCCGCGTCATGGCGGCAAAATCCTTGACCGCTTCCGGCCGATCGTCGGGAAACTTCTTGCGCCAATCGAACAACGGGCCGTAGATGCCGTGCCAGGTGTAGAGCCGCTGGCGAATCCAGTCCGGCTGGCCGTCGAGGTGGAACGCCGAATCGGGATAGCGAACGTTGACCGAGTCGAAGCGTGTGGGCGTATTTCAGCTCCGGGAACGTAAAAGCTGTGCGGCGCTTTGTGCCCCAGCATCAGCAGCCAGGGCTTCGATCGCGGCCGGTTGCAGCCAATCGACGGCCAATTGCGTAACGACGTGCGTGTAATAGCCAGGGATCACCTTCCGCTGGCCATCGACGTTGAACTCGGTGTCGAAGTACTTGCCCTGGCCTTTGTGAGTGGCGAAGTAATCGAAGCCGGGCCGCTTCTCGTCATTGCTTTCGCCCATGTGCCATTTGCCGACGTAACGCCGTCTCGTAGCCCGGCGGATCTGCAGCGTGCGCGGAAAGCTGGCCAGCCCCGTGGGTATTCGGTGAAATTGTCGAGCACGCGGTGGTTGTGGGCGTACAGGCCGCTCAGGATCGACGCCCGGCTGGGCGAGCACAGGCTGCGTGGTGCAGAAGGTGTTCTTGAAGTTGACGCCTTCGTGGGCAATGCGGTCGATATGCGGCGTCTTGACGTGCGGATTGCCGGCATAGCCCAGCGCAGTCCGAGCGCAGATCGTCGCAGAGAATGACCAGCACGTTGGGGCGTGCAGGCGCGTCGGCGCGGTGCCACGACACCCCAAGCGAGCGATAGTGCGAAAACTGGCAACAAACCTTGCAACCTCAATAAGAACTTCATGTCGCTCCGCCTCAATGAAGCCGATTCTAATTCTTAACAAGATCCAGGCCGAAGCGTGATCGCATACACGATTGATGCCGAGGAGATCGCTCCATTTCGTTTAGTACTGAACCCTGCAGGTCGGCATCCGCCTGCGGAATTCCTCTACGCCCGCCTGCGTGACCTGGGTCTTGCTCGACACTTAACAGTGTCAACGTGGGTATTCCAGTTAACGTCTCCAGGCCTCGATCCGAAACGGCCGTATTCTTCAGAAACAGGCCGCCCAGTTTTTTCAGACGAACGAGCGATGGGAGGTCAGCGTCGGTAATCTGAGTGCCCGCCAAGCCAAGCGACGTGAGATTCGGATAGTTCCCCAAGCTTGCTGAATCCGACGGACGTCAATCCAGTACCCCTGGCAAAGAAAAGGGTGAGGCCTTTCGTTTTCCGCACTAAATTATCGACGGTGGCATCCGTAATTCCAGGGCCGGTTACGGACAAAAACCCGAGGTTCGGCAGATGGCAAACCTGGTCGATTCCTGCATCCGTGATATGCGCATTTGTGAGGTTTAGGTAAATGACTTGAGGCGATCTCTTTAGATAGGCCAGGCCGGCATCCGTGACCCTGGTGCTCATCATGTTCAGATACCCTAAGGATGGAACGTGGCGCAGCATGAACCAGCGTTTCGTCTCCGAGGGTAGTATTCTCGCATGACAAGTAAAGTAGGTTTCGTAGCGGTTCTATTCGTGCCATGTCCCGGTCGGAGACCCGTGAATTCGCAAGGAAATCAATGCCGACCAAGGGGAAGGGCTCGGCAGGAAGCTTTGCGACGTCCTTGACGTACTCGGGAAAATCAAATCGATTGGCCGCTGGGGTCACCGCTACCGAGCCGCCCCATGAGAGAACCCACTCGGCCACCTCACGGTCGGTCTGCCATTGTTTCGGCGAAGCGGGCGGCGACGCGCCGGTCGTCGTGTCGCCGTTTGAAAGTGTGCGAGCGAATTCCTCTGAGCGTGCCTCGGATTGCGGCAGGGCGAAGATTGCAATACGTTCAAACTCGGCAATGGAGTTCCCAGCGTCACCGGAAACGAGCCCTTTGATGGTGACGGAATCAACACCCGGCAGCGTTAGAGGCTCGCAAACGCTCTGGCCGTTGGCGAAGATTTTAAGTTTCGAGCCTCTGAGCATTACGACGAGTTTGTTGAAGCTGTGATCCTTCTTGAGTTGCGGAGCGAAGAATGGGCCGGCCGTGATGCCTTGATCCATCTGCGGTGCCTTGACCGGTTGGATGAGCACCTTCTGATCGTTCGTGACGGCAATACGGTTGAGGAAGTGGCGTTCGGAATTCAGCAAGGCGAGGCCCCAGCCTTCGCCGGGGGCGCCCATTACGCGGCCTGTAACTACGCAAATGAAATTCCCCGCGGTCCACTTGCTGTTGCCGATCCAGTTGCGCCGGGCGGCGCCCGGCTGATGAAAGCCCGGCCCGCTTGGTATCCGAAAAAGCGTGGCTTGCCAGGAGTTGCATCCACTGTGTCGCCCCAGCCACTCTCCGGATTATCAAACTCATCGCGGAAAAGAGCCTGGAGCGATTGCGCCGAACCGCTGTGAGCTTGCGGTTGACGTTCGGCAACCTTCTCTCGTGTCCCAGGAATTCCCCGTCCGCTGCCGCTCTCTTGCAACTCGTTGATGCGCTGCACGGCCTTGAGCTTTGCGAGGCCGGTCAGTCCGGGCAGCGCGTCGGCGTAGTAGCATGCCGCCGCGAATTGCAGGTCGGCTTTGTCCTGGCCCTTCACCTTCTCAGCGGCGGCCCACCATTGCTCGGCAATTTCATTCAATGCATCGGCGGTTTCCGGATGTGCGAGGCTCCCTGCGGCCAGTCCCTTGAGCGCGGCATCACTTCCCTTGGCCAAGTGCGGCAAGCCCACTTTGAAGTTGCCGTCTACGAAGCAAAGGTACTTTCCGATCGCAAGATTTGCCGCCGGGTCGTCCGGCGAAGTCGCCAACGTAAGGGCGGCATGTTCCTTCGCCTCCCAAGTCTTTCGTGCCGCGGCCGCGCAAACCAACTTCGGCCGCGCGTTTCAGCACACCAGCATCTTTGGCCTTGCGCCAATACCATACACGCGTCGGCCAGTCGGGTGGCCAATTCGAATCGGCGCGAGTCGAGCGCTTCATCTGTGAGCCGCATCGCAGCCTCGGCGATTGACTTTCTTGTTTCCGTCGGGAAGAACTTCTGTGCCATGCGTTCGAAGCTCGCGGCCAGCAATTCGAGCGAATCGACCGAGAATCTCTCCGCCAAGGCCTCGGCACTGCGCTGAGCGCGTAGTGGGTCGCCGGCGTCGGCAGCCAAGTCGCCGGCCTCCTGCAGCATTGCGAAACTCGACACGGGGTCGTCTCGCGTTGCTTCGCTCTGCTCAATCAGCTTGTCAATCAGTTGCGGCTTGACGCCAGGCATTCTGATTTGCGCGTAATCGTCCTTGAAAACATCCTTGAGAAGCTGCCGGGCTTTCTCAAGGGCCGCCTTGTCGGGCACTGGAAGGCGGTCGTCTTGTGTGGCGTCGGCTGCCCGCGCAACGCCGCCAATCACAATCAACAGAACTGAAACTGCGACCAATCCGCAAATGATCTGCCGCCAGCTCATCGGAATTCCTCGATATGCTTATAGACGGTTTTACTCACCACGTTCGGTGAAGACCGGCAAGCTTGCGTGCCGCTCGCCCGAATTCATTCACCTCTTCGCTGCCGCTCACATTCCGCCGACAATATCGAACTGGGCCTTTGAGCCGCCGGGCTTGTGAAGCAACACCTTCAGCTCCGAGCCTGGCTTCTCACCGACTGCGGCACGGACGGTGATTTTGTGTCGGCCTTTGCCCAGGTTCACCGTGATTTGTTTCTTGTCGTCGAACGGCTTGCGTTCGATGAAGATCTCGGTCGGAACGTCCGATTGCACGTCGATCGTGATCAGGCCGGCCACGATGACGTCGACTTCCCCCTGCACGTAGAGCACGTCGGGCTTGGTGCTGGTGCGCAATTCGTCGAGCGGCAAGTCGCCAGCCACCTTGGCATAGACAGTGTTCCAGGCGCCCGAGCCGGCGCCCATCACCAGCCGCTCGAACGTCGTGCCGGTGGACAAGGTCGTCTTCAACTCCGGCGGCACGTTCTTCAGCACGCGCCAACGCTGAATGGCCGGCACCTTAGGAATCTCGTACGGTCCCGGCCGGCCCAACTCGGAGACGAACTTGACCAGGTCGAGCAATTCGTCGTGCGTCAGGAACTTGGTGATGCCTTGCGGCATCAGCGATCGGCCTTCAGCCTCTTCCTCGATATCGGCCGTGGGAATCGTGACCAGCTTGCCCGCGGCGTCGCGCAACACCAGCCGCACGCTATCGCGGTCGACCTGGATGCCGGTGAACGTTTCGCCACTGGTTGTGACGACGATTCGAGTGACATACGCTTCTTTGATTGCCAGGTTGGGGTTTAGAATCGAGTTGACGACGTAATCGACCGGCGAGATCGAGCCTACGGCGATCAGGTCGGGGCCGACCTGTCCGCCAGCGCGGCTGATCGAATGGCACTTCATGCAGCTCAGGTCGCTGCGGCGGAAGACGAGTTCACCGCGGGCCGCGTTGCCGTGCGAATTCACTTCAGCCACGAGCTTGGCCACTTCCGCAGGCGTCGGCGGCGGAGCGTCGGCGGCAATGCCGGCGGCTTTGCTCAGCACGCCCGACAGAGCCGGATCGCTACGGCCGATCGAATACATATCAGCGCAGGGCCCGCTTGGCGACGTCCGTTTGCAACGACTGTCCCTCGAGCGCCGCGGCCAGTTTGTCGGAGCCTCCGTTGCGGACGAGGAAGGCATCGATCAACCGTTCTGAGTTGTCGCGGGACGAAGCCTTGACCAGCGCCGCAGCCGCGTTGCGCGCGGCGGCATTGAGGTCGAGCTTCGTCTGCCCGGCCGCGGCCAGGAATCGCACGCGCGTGCTGCTGCCGGCCGAAGCCAGCTTCTCGATCGTAGCCCGGCTCAGCGCGTCGCCCACGGCCACGAGTCCTTCGATGGCGGCTTCTTGCAGCGGGTCGCCGTCGCGCACGGTCGTGGCCAGCAACTGCAGCTCGTCGGAGATGGCCGGCACGCGCCAGGCGCTGGCCAGACGGATCACGGCCAATTGCAAGCCTCGGTCCTTGCCAGCCTGATCGCCGGCGATGAGTTTTTCGATCGCCGACAGGTCGCCTTCCGGCTTGACCTTACGCGTGCGAGCCGCGTCAGTCAGCAGCTCTATCACGTGCCGCCGCAATTGCGGGTCATAGACATCGGGCTTCAAGAGCTGTTCGAAGATGGGCGTCAGATCATGTCCGTTACCACGCTCGCAAATCAGTTCCACTACCGTGGCCTGGCGTTCGGGCGGCAGCCGGCCGGAGGTGAGCAGCTTTACCAGCGGCGCGGCCGTGCTGGGAGCGACGGTGCGCAGCTTGTTCATCGTTTCCTTGAGGGCGTAGCTCAGATAATCGTCTTGCGGATAGGCCAGCGATTCGATCGCCACGGCCAGGGCTCCGTCGTTGTCGATGAAGCTGGCCGCCCGCACGGCTTCGAGACGGACGCGCGGATGCTGGTCGTTGACCTGTTGACGCAGCAGGGCCAACGGATCGGCCACGCGATCGCGCCAGTAGCAGAGCACGCGGGTTGCCGCGGAGCGGGCCCGATAATCGGTCGAAGAGAGCACCAGCTTCAATAGCGGTTCATCGACGATATCGTGCCGCTGATGCAGCCAGAGCGCTTCGAGCAGGTGATGCTCGTAGTCGGCGTCACGCTTGTCCAGCCCGGCCAGCCAGCGATCCAGCTCGCTCATGACTTCATTGGTGTCGCGCTCGCGCAGTTCGGCGCGGACGCGATAGCGAGTTCGCTCTTCGGGCTCGGTCTTGAACAGGTCGAGCAGCGCGGCGATCGACTGGCCGGAGATCTTGGCCGGTTTCACCAACGGGCGGTCGGTGTAGCGAATCCGCCAGATGCGGCCGTGGGTATGGTCGCGGTTCGGATCGCGGATCGAGTGCTGCATGTGCCCCACCAGCGGGTTGAACCAATCGCAGATGTACAGCGCACCGTCGGGGCCGAACTCGATATCGGTCGGCCGCACATTCGGATCGCTCGATTGCAGTAGTGGCTCGATCGGATCGGCAGCGAAGCCCGAACCGTCGTCGCGCATCTTGTACTGCAACACGCCCTGAAAGCCGATGCAGTTGTTGAGCAGGTAATTGCCCTGCACGTCGTCGGGAAAGTTGCGGCTGGAGACGAGTTCACAGCCGGCCGTGGGACGCCATTGCTTGACGAGAAACTGCTTGAGCGAACCGTGCTTGTTGGGGTAATCGACATCGCCAGAGAAGGCGGTGCCGTAGTAATTGGCCCCACCCGATGCATCGGCCACAAAGTTCTGCCCCCAACTGTCGAAGATCTGCCCCCAGGGATTGGCGAAGTTGTACGACACGAAGACGTCGAGCTTTCGGGTGCGCGGTTCGAAACGGTAGATGCCGGCGTTGGCGCAGCGGCGCGGGCCATACGGGGTTTCAACCTGCGAGTAATGAAATACGCCTTCGTTGAAATAGAGAGCACCCCCTGGTCCCAGACGAAGGCGTGGATGGCGTGGTGCGAATCGGCCGAGTCGAACCCGTGCAAGATCAACTCGCGGACGTCGGCCTTGTCGTCGCCGTCGGTGTCTTTGAGGAACATCATGTTCGGCTGGGCGCCGACATAGACGCCGCCGTCGCCAAACTCGATGCCGGTAGGCAGGTACAGCTTGTCGGCGAAGACCGTCCGCTTATCAGCCTTGCCGTCGCCGTCGGTGTCTTCGAAGATCAGGATTTTGTCGTCGACCGGCACACCTGGAATGCACTGCGGGTACGAAGGCATGCAGCATACCCACAATCGCCCGCGGCTGTCGAAGGCGAACTGCACGGGCTTTTCCAATTCGGAGAATTCCACTTCAGAAGCGAACAGGTTCACTTCATAACCTTCGGGCAGCTTGAATTTCTGCCGCGATTCTTCGGGCGGATAGAGCGAGATCGGTTTGGTGAAGTTGGTTTCGACTTTGACCAGCTCGCCCGTATGGCTATCGTCGATCTGCGCGGGAACCTCTTTCCCTTGGGCAATGGCCCAGATCCGACGGTCGCGGTTCGAGATCATGGCTCGCAGCTTGGCGAACTCGGCCGGGAAGTTGATGATGCCGAACGGCGCCTTGCGGCCGCCGTAGATGTAGGCCCCGTTGACGGCCCGATAGTCGTAGAAGAACTCCTCGTTCTTTTCGTTCACCGCCGCCCGAAGTTTTTCATAATCGGGGCGCTCTGGGGTCGGGGGCCGAACAGAGCCTTGTCGACCACCGTGGCGATCAGCCGATCGCCGTGTGCGTTGAGATGGACGCCGTTGATGGTCAGCGGCTCTTTGGCCTGCTGAAAGATTTCGCGCGACGGGGCGTAGAGATCGACGAACAGCAGGCCATGCTTCGCGGCGGCTTTGGCCATCGACGCGGTGTAGATCGCGATGTTCGCATTGTTCGCCTGGCCGTCGGGCAGGTAGCGGCTGTGGAGATCTTCGTGGGCGATCGGCGAGAACAGAACCAGTTGCGGGGCGGAGTGGCCGTTGTATTTGGCCGCGAGAGTTTCTTTGATGAACTTCTCCAGTTCGTCTTCGAACTTGGCCAGACCCGGAGGTCCGGCGAACGATTCGTTGAACCCGAAGAAGGCCAGCACGACATCGGCCTTGTGGTCGGATAGGTTGTTGCCGTGATCCTGGAAATCCTTCGAGCGCGGCCGGAGCATCAATTCGTCGGCACTCCACCCCAGATCGCGGACAACCAGCTCCAGATCAGGAAACCGGCCGTGCAGAAGCGTCTCGAAATTGCCGAAGTACTGCATCCGCTCGGCGAGCGTGTTGCCGATGAGCACGATGTGCTGACGGTTTTCCAGCTTCAGCCTTGGCGGCTCGGCGGCCTGTGTCGGAACGGCGCACAGTTGAGCGGCGATGGCCGCGAGGCCCAGCATCAGAACGAAGACCCGACGGAGACGGCGATTCATGCGGAAGCTTTCAGCAAGGTAGGGCGGGAGCGACGCCGGGTAATTCGACCGACGACGAGTCCCTTGAGTGTAATCCGCCGCCAGGGGGTGGGGAATCCCCGGGTTTCGACATCCCCGGGTTCACGCCCCCGGGGCTCGGGTGCTCGGCAAGAGTCGGGCTTACCGACCGCCGCGGGAAGCCGACAGCCCGGCTTCGACCTGCTCGACCAACTGGGGCGCCGCAGAGCGAATTGCCGCCAAAGAACGGGCCGCTGCAGGGCTCGGGCAGAGCAGCAAGTACCCGATCACGGAGCGTTGCGTCGGGCGGTCCAAATCGGCCGACTGCCACAGCTCGGCAATCGGCGCGGCGTAATCCCAGGCCTGCCAGCGGGCCAGATCGACAATCGCCGCGGCCGCGAACTCTGGGCGGGCAATCAGCCGGCTCATGGCTCGGGCCAGCCGCTGGCTGGAAATCTTCCGGCCGTATTCGTGATAGAACCGCAATGCGGTCATGGCGTGCAATACGTCACCTCGGGCGGCCTGCGGGTTAGCCAGCAAGCGGGTTTCGATGAAGTCCAGCCCTGCGTCGCTGGCCAACAGTAGATAGCCGCCCAACACGCCGTCGAAGCCGGCGCGGAAATCGCTCGCCGACGATTCAATGAGCCGGCGCAGCACGCGCTCGTTCGCGCTGCGGTCGTCGGCGCTGGTGGCCAGGCCCAGCATCAGGCCGTACAGTCCCCAGCGCTGGTCGGGCACTTGCGGGTCGGTCATCCAGCCACGCAGCTTTGCCATTGGCAATCGATCGGCGATGGATGCGACCGCGTCGAACGACGCCCGGCCGAACTCGGCGTAGACGTCGTCGGCAATCGTGCGGTCGGGCGATTCCAGATAGCGCACGAAGTAAGCCAAGCGTTCCGCCGCGGGAATGCGCAGGGCCGGGGCGTGCAGGAAGTAGGCATAGCTCGTTTCGTCAACGGCCAGGCATTCCCAGGTCAACTGCTGCGGTCGTTGCGGATCGGGATTGCCAAAGACCAGCAACAAGCCTTCGCCGGGGAGTAGCGTTGCGACGGGCAGTTCGAGCATCTTGCGGCCTTTGAGCTTAGGCTGGCCTTTGAGCACCTGGTAGATTTGCAGCGTGGCGGCACCGCCGTCGGTCGACACTTGCTGAGCCAGCACGACGACGTCGGCGGCTTCTCGCCGTTCCGAGAGAGTCGGCTGGGGGGCCGTGCAGAACGGGCAGGCCTCGATCAGAGCGGAATGCAGTCCGATCACGATCGCTACGCAGAAGATGATCGCAGTCTGCTGAAACCAAGATCGCGACATGACGAACGATGCCGTTACTGCACCGCCTCGCCATCGAGGTGATAGATCGCCAGGGTTTTGCCGTCGGGATCGAGAAGTTCGCGAACCGCGAATACGCCATCGACGGCCACCGGCCGGATTGTGAAGTCGGTCGAGCGGCCGGGCTGCATTTCCACGACGATCGCGTCGTAGAGCGCCGCGCCGGGGCCGAAGCAGCATTGCAGATTGTCACGCACCAAAACGAATTGTGTCAGGCCGGCCTGCTGAAAGCTGGGCAGAATGTAACCGCGAATCTTCACGCGGCGGCCTTCCAGCGCGTGAATCTTGGGAGTGATCAGCGCCGGGCGGAACGGATCGTCCTTCTGCATGTCGAGCTTGATGGTATCGAACGTGATGTCGACTCGCGGCTGGTTGGCGGCTGCAGGCTGCGCGGCAGGCTTGTCTTCGGCCGAGGCGGGTGGGGCGCTGGCGGCCGGCGCGTCTTTCGAGGCAGCATCCTTCGGCGCAGCGTCGTTCGATACCGCGTCCTTCGTCGCGGTTTCGTTCGAAGTATTGGCGCTGGTGGCCGCCGGGGCGGGTGCTTCCTGGCAGCCGGTCAGCGGCAACGTGGCGCCCGCGACGAACACCCACAGAATGACGAATACAAGCGGGCGGCTCATTGCAAGTAATCCGCATCCAGATGGTAAACGACGCGCGGTAGGCCGTCGATCCCGGCGCCCGCTGCAACATGGAACGTGCCGGCCACGCGCCGCATGTCGGTTGAGAAGTCCATGGCTAAATCCCCTTCAAGCGTAACTTCGACCATGTCGGTCAGCTTCGGGTTGCCGCCGAAGCAGCATTGCAGATTGTCGCGGACCAGCACGAATTTCTTGATTCCTGTGCGATCGCGCCCCGGGAACGCGTAGCCTTTGAGGAATATACGCTGGCCGTCCAGCTTTATGGCTGCTGGCGGCACGTCCTGGCTGGGGTAGTTCGGGTCGGGCTGCAACTCATCAAAGCTCAGCCGCAGGTAGCCGGGGGCGCTTCGGTGGCTGCCAGCCAGGCCAATCGCATCCAACCGCCGGCGAGAAAGGCTGAGGAGATCAGGATGCCGGCCAAGGCCAGGCGTTCGCCGGTCAGTTCGAGCGGTAATTTTTGAATCCGCCGCAAGGCCGTCAGGCCCAGCACGATGCTCGCCATCGGGACCACGCCCAACGACCAGTCCAGCAAGGCTACGAACGACAGCGAGGAAATTGCCAGGCTAGCGACTGCCGCCGAGCTTAGTGCCCGGTACGTCATGAGCGGGCTGGCTGCGTGCTGCGCTGAGGGTCGTTGGAAATCGACGCTCATCGGGAGGCTTTCGTGACCGGGGCCGCCCGCTTGCGGTTTCCACGCATGATGGCCAAGAGCGTGAAAAAGATCACTACGCCCGCGGCCGTTGCCCAGCCAAGCACCGTGCTGCGGTTGCCGGTTTCGGTGACGACGGCCACTGGAACTGGCTTGGGCGGAGATTGCGGCTGGGCCTTCGTGGCGTCGGCTTCGAGCGGCGGGGTGGGGAGCGGCTTGTTGATCTTCACCAGATCGTTGACGCTAAGGATCGGCGGCACGGAAACCGCCGGAGCTTCGGCCGATTTTACCTGCAACGCGGTTTCTTCGGAGGGTGTGCTCGCTGGCGACTTGGCGTCGGCGGCCACGTCGGACTTCGGCATCGGCGGCGGATTGAGTCGCCGATGTTGCATCGGACGCCGCAGGTGCCTTCGGCGTCTCGGCGGCCTTGGGAGTTTCAGTGGCCTTGGGCGGGTTCGACTCGGCGTCGGCCTTCGGGCGTTGGCTGCCGGCTGGAGGCGTGGCGGCGCCGATCGGGAAGAACTGGCTGGCCCGCTTGACTGCTTCGGGATCGATCTTGGCCAATTCCTCGATGTGCTTCTTGGCCTCCGGAAGTGGGCAGGCTCGCAGGTAATTGATTACTGGCACGCGAACCCAGATCGAATCGTCGTCGGCATTCTTGAACAATTTGACCAGCCGGTCCATGACGGACCAATCCTGCCAGCGGGCCAGGTCGGGAATCACGAGGTCGGCAAGTTGGGGCCGATCGAGCATGTAGCGCATGGCTTCGGTCAGCCGCGCCTTGGGCACGACATTTGTTTCCTGGCCGTGGAATCGCAGGGCCATGATGGCCGCGTAGGTGTCGGTGTATTCGGCCTTGTTGTTCTTCAAGAACAAGTCTTCAACCAGCGGCATGCCCTCGCCGTGCGTGAGGTTCAGGTAGCAGGCAATCAGGGCATCGAGGGCTGCCCGCACCTGGCGGTCTTCGTTGCGGATCATCTGTTCCATCACCGGGACATCGGCCTTCGTGCCGCAAACGCCGAGCATCGTCAAATACAGTCGTCGCCGGCTGGTGGACGTGTCGGGATTCTTGATCCAGCCGACCAGCTTGTCGTGTGGCATGCGGTCGCCGATCTTCTCGACGTCGGCGTACGGCGTCTTGGCAAATTCGTCGTACGAGTCCGAGGCCAGCAGCGAATCGGAATTCTCGAAGTATTGCTGGAAGAACATCAGCCGCTCGGGGCCCGATTCGGGAAGCTTGGGCAATCGGGCCACATATTCGCGGGCCGCTTTCGACAGGGCCGTGGGTGTTCCCCAGGCCAGATCCTTGGGATCAGTGCCAATGATCAGGAACTCCGTGCCGACCGGCTCCTGGCCGAAGTACATCACGGTGACCGTCGACTTAGGCTTGAGCGTGCTGGGGCCCTTGAGGACGTCGACCACTTCAAATTCGGCCTTGGCTTCGGCGGCCGGAACCTGGCCCTGTGTGGGATCGCTGGCCAGCGGTTTTGGAATCTTGACTAGCCGAGCGATGATCGCCGCGTCGGCCTGCTTGATTTCTTCGCTGAGCGTCATGGTCACGGCGCTGCAAAACGGGCAGGCAGCAAGCCAGCCCAGCGGCAACAGCGACAGGGCCAAGAGCGAAACGATCCAAGGTCGAGAGAGGCGGTGCAACACGGCACAGAACTCCAGTGGAGAAACAATGATAAGTGCTAAATGATAAATGCTAAATGAAGACGCACCCCGAACTCCTCATTTAGCATTTATCATTTAGCACTTCCGTTACTTATCACTTCCCATTAACGCTTTGGCCACGTCGGTTCGGTACGCTGCCAGGCCGGGCAGGTAGCCGACCAGCGATGCCAGGGCGATCAGGCCCGGAATCAATATTAACTCATATCCGTCAAACTGAAACAACCCGATCGACACGCCCGTATGGGCCACGATCAGCGGGCTGAGCAGGCCCAGCAGCGTATGGCCGACGAGAAATCCGGCCCCCCCGCCCCCCAGAGCCAGCAAAATCGACTCCAGCAGGATGATGGCCAGCACGGTTTGGCGGCTCGCCCCCAGCGAGCGCATGATAGCAATCTCGCGCCGCCGGTCGCTCATCGAATTATAGATGCTGACCATCACGCCGATGCCGGCCACGACGACAACCAATCCGGCTAGGAGCAGGAGCAACCATTCGAGGTTGCCGACTATGCCCTGAAAGAGCTGGTAGATCTCCGATGCGGGGAAAACGGCCTGGGCCACTTGCCCCTTGTTCACGGCTTTGTAGATGTACGGGTTCCAAAGCGGGTTATTTGTGCGGATGAGCACGGCCGTGACTTCGCGCTGGTTTTCGGGGAGCGGCTCATGGTGGTGATCGTGGCCGTGGTCGTGGTCATGATCGTGCTCATGGTCATGCGCGTCATGCTCGTGTGCGGCGTTCTTGCCATCGGCGGCGTGTTCATGCTCCTCGGCATGCTTCGCGGCATCGCTGGCGCCGCTTTCCGCTTTCGGCTTACCGCTTTTCTCATCATGTTCTTCGTGCTTCGCCGCGGCGTCGTGATCGTGGTCGTGATCGTGCGCGGGCTTGGCCGCCGGCTCGACCTGGCGGGCGTGGCCGGAGATCAGATAAAAACCTTCAATATTGACGAATAGCGCCCGGTCGTTGGGCGTGCCGGTCGGCGCCAGGATGCCGACCACGGTGAAGGCGTCGTGTTTGTGCCCCTCATCACCCGAGACGCCGTGCGTGGGCTGGAAGGTGCTGCCGACGGTTAAGCCGGTGTTGCGAGCAGCCAGGGCGCCGACAACCGCTTCCGAGAAATGATCGTCTTCGAAATTACGGCCCGCGGCGAAGCGATAGCTCTGCCCCGCGGCGTAATCGATCTCGAACATCTGAGGGATGGTGCCCACGACGCGATAATTCTGATAGTTGTCGCCCAGGCAGTAGGGAATCGCCGCTTGCACCTGGGCGGCGTAATGCCCGCCCGGCTTGAATTCCTTGTAGTAACTCCACGGAATGTTCTCGACCGGCGAGCTGAGGTGGTAGATGGTGTTGAGCACCAATTGCAGCTTGCTCCCCTTGGCGCCGACGATCATGTCGAAGCCTTCGGCCCCCTTGGCGAACGAGTTGCTCACCACGCCGTAAACGACCAGCACGCAAACGACCAGGGCCACGCCCAAGGCCATGCTCAGCGCCGTGAGGCTTGAGGCCAAGGCTCGTTGCTGAATGCTGCGCCAGGCAATCTTCCACAAACTCATGTTGCCCCCACCGCCTTGTTGATCTGTTCCAATTGCTCGACGCGTTCGAACTGCTCGGACACTTGGGTGGCATGGGTAACCAGCACCAGCGAGACTCCCTCTTCGCGACACGTCTCGCGCACCAGGTCGATGATTTTCTGCTGGTGTTTAGTGTCGACATTGGCCGTTGGCTCGTCGGCCAGCAGCAGCTTCGGCCGATTGATCAAAGCCCGAGCAACCGCCACGCGCTGCTGCTCGCCAACGCTCAAGGCGCTGGGCTTGTGTGTCAATCGATGCGACAGGCCGACGCGCGTGAGCAGGGACACGGCTCGAGCCGTATCGGGACGTCCACCGGCAAAACTCATCCCCAGCAACACGTTCTCCAAGGCCGAAAAGCCCGAGAGCAGGTTGAACGTCTGAAACACGTAGCCCAACTTCATGGCCCGGAACCGGTCGCGCTCGGCCTCGGAAAGCTGGGTGATGTCGATACCGTCGATCACGACGCTTCCCGCGTCGGGTCGGCCAATACCGGCGATAATATGCAGCAAGGTGGTCTTGCCGCAGCCGCTGCGGCCCATCAGCACGACCTGCTCGCCCGAGGCCACGTCGAACGATGGAATATCGAGGATCGGCAGCGGACTGCCGTCGGGTTCGACGAACGACTTCTTCACATCCCGGAGCAACAGCATGCGTAAGCCTGGGTTCTGGCACGAGCGAGCAGCCGGGGGCGGGGAACGATAATCGGCGTGTGGCGCAGTCCCGGTGAAAGCCCTTAAATCATAAAGCGTTAGATATGTTGCGGCAAGCCAAGCGGGAGCGGCCCCCCCGGCGCGTTGTGCCGTGGCCACCGGGCTGATACGATCGGCGTATGCGAAAGGGAGTTGCAGCATCGCCGGGGGTGGCCGTCGGCAAGGCCTACTGCGTCGACGAAATCTTCGTCGCTCCCGACGACCGTAAGCTCGGCAGCCGCGAGGCGGCGGCCGAATTCCGCCGCTTCCAGCGGGCTCGGACCAAGACGGCCGGCGAGTTGCGGGCCCTGTACCACAAGGTCTCCAGCCAGATCGGGATCGAACAGGCTTCGGTCTTCGAGGCCCGCGAGCGGGTGCTCGTCGATCCGGGACTGGCGGCCAAAGTTCGCCAGCGGATCATCGGAGAGCGTGAGACCGTGCCGTCGGCATTGCGTCACTTGTTGCGCGAGAATCGCGACTTGCTGGCCGTCACGCCCGACGAATTTCTCAAGCATCGCCTGGCTGACCTGCACGACGTGCTGGTGCGGTTGAGTGCGCATTTGTCGCCCGTCCTGCGCGCGGCTCGAAGGTGTTGTCTGGCGGGTTGGTGCTGGTGGCTCAGAATATCGTTTCATCGCAATTGCTGGCCTTGGCCGAGCGGGACGTAGCCGCCGTCGTGACGGAAAGCGGCAGCCGCACCAGTCATGCCGCCATGTTCGCCCGCAAGCGCGGGATTCCGGGCGTTGCCGGCGTCACCGATCTATTGCGCCACGTGAAAACGGGGGATACGATCGTCGTCGATGGCTCGAGCGGTCATGTGCTGATCAACCCCGATAGCGAAACCGAGAGCGCGTATCGCAAGTTGCAGCGAGAGTACTTTCGGCTCAAAGATGTACTGGCCGAAAACCGCCGGCGTCCGGCTCTCACGGCATGCGGCCAGCCGCTGGAATTGCTGGCCAATATCAATAGCGTGGCCGATGCCCGGGCGGCAACCGCGATTGGGGCTTGCGGCATCGGACTTTTTCGCACGGAATACCTGTTCCTGACTCACCCCAATGTTCCGGACGAAGACGAACAATGCGAGGCCTACCGGGCAATCGTAGCCGCTAGCCCCGGCCAGCAAGTGACGATCCGCACGCTGGATTTGGGAGGCGACAAGACCATCCCCTACCTCGCCCGCGACCACGAAGCCAACCCCTTCATGGGCTGGCGATCGATTCGCCTGTCGTTCGAGCATCCCGAGTTCTTCAACCACCAGATCCGCGCCGTGCTGCGGGCTGCGGCCGGGCAGAAAGGCCGGCAGCGTCGCGTTCAATTATTGTTTCCCATGATCACGCAGTTGGAAGAAATCCGCCGGCTGCGGGCCATGGTGACGCGGGCTCGCCGCGCTCTGGAACGCGAAGGGGTTGAATTGGTCGACGTGGCCATTGGCTTGATGCTCGAAGTTCCGGCCGCGGCGGTAATGATTCGCTCGCTGATCGAGGTCGTCGATTTTGTTTCGATCGGCTCGAACGACCTGGTGCAGTACTTGATGGCGGCCGATCGCGATAACCCGAAGGTTAGCCATTTGTGCCAGCCGTTCAGCCCGCCAGTGCTGCGGGTATTGTCGCAGGTGATCACCGCGTGCCATGAAGCGGGCAAGCCGGTGACGCTATGCGGCGAGATGGCTGGTCATCCACGGGCGTTCCTGCTGCTGTTGGGCATGGGCCTGCGCAGTTTCAGCATGAGTCCGGCGTTCATTCCCACGATCAAGGATCTGGCCAGCCACGTGACGCTTGATGCGGCCCAAGCCATTTTTCAGCGGGCTTCGCGGCTGACGACGAGCCAGCAGGTGATCACCTATCTGGGCAAGCAGATGGCGCAGTTGGCTCCCAACTTGCGGCTGTTGGATTCTACCAATTGAGATTAACCAGGAGCGCCTCGCAAGCGGGGCGGCTAACGATGTCGATTGAGATTCACCGCAGTTGTTGCCGCCTGCTGCCAGCCGCCTGCTGCCTGCTGATCTTGTGCGGTTGCGCGCCTGACCCAGCCACGCCGGCCAAGAACGTTGAACTTTCCTCGCCGCCGCTTTCGGACGAAGACCAAACGAGCGTGACGTTGCTCGACGCGGCGCGCCAAAGCAAGCCTTCTAAAACTGGGAGTTCTGCCTTGAAGTACCCTGCTGCCCGTCGTTCTGACCAGGTTGATGAGTACTTCGGCAAGAAGGTCGCCGATCCCTACCGCTGGCTCGAAGACCCGGACAGCCCTGAGACCAAGGCCTGGATCGAAGCCGAGAACGTCATCACGTTCAGCTACCTGGAGCAGGTTCCGCAGCGGCCGGCCATCAAGCAGCGGCTGACGCAGCTTTGGGACTACGAGAAATACGGCGTGCCGACGCAGCGTGGCGGCCGGTATTTGTACACTCGCAACGACGGGTTGCAGAACCAAAGCGTATTGTATGTCGCCGACGCGCTCCATGCCGAACCGCGTATGCTGCTCGACCCCAATACGCTGTCGGCCGACGGCACCGTCGCCTTGACCGGCTATGACCTGAGCGAAGATGGCAAGCTGTTGGCCTACGGTCTGGCCGAGAAGGGCTCGGATTGGCAACAGTGGAAAGTCCGTGACGTGGCAACGGGCGAAGATTTGAAGGACCACCTACGGTGGGTCAAGTTCTCGGGCATTTCCTGGGCTCGCGACGGCAGCGGCTTCTTTTACAGCCGCTATGACGAGCCCAAGAAGGACGCCGAACTGACCGGGACGAACTACTATCAGAAGTTGTATTTCCACCGCCTTGGAAAACCGCAATCGGACGACCGGCTGATCTATGAGCGAGCCGACGAGAAGGAATGGGGCTTTGGCGGCGAAGTGACCGAGGACGGACGGTTCCTGGTGGTGAGCGTGTGGCGCGGTACGGACGCAAGAACCTGATCTTCTATCTCGACCTGGAAAAGCCCGACTCAAAGATGGTCGAGCTCGTTACGGGCTGGGACGCGCAATACGATTTCGTGGGCAACGAGGGCGGAACGTTCTGGCTGCTGACCGATCTCGACGCGCCGCGCTACCGGCTGATCGGCGTCGACACGGCTCATCCCGAGCGCGCGGCCTGGAAGGAGATCATCCCGCAAGGACCGGGCGTGCTAGATAGCGTACACGCCGTCGGCGAGCGGTTCCTGGCCTTGTATCTGCACGACGCCCATAGCGAAGCCCGCACATTCAGCTTCGACGGCAAGCCGCAAGGCGAGATCAAGTTGCCAGGGCTAGGGACGGCGGTCGGCTTCGGCGGGCGGCGCACCGATAAGGAAACGTTTTACGCCTTCACCGGTTTCACCATGCCGACGACCATCTACCGCTACGACGTGCCGGCTGGCAAGAGCGAAGTGTTTCGGGCTCCGAAGGTTGATTTTGATCCCGGCAAATACGAGACGAAGCAGATCTTCTACACCAGCCGTGATGGGACGCGCGTCCCGATGTTCATCGTCGGCAAGAAGGGGCTGCTGCAAAGCGGCGATACTCCCACGTACTTGTACGGCTATGGCGGATTCAACATTCCGCTGACTCCGACTTTCTCGGTGAGCCGCATCGTTTGGCTGGAGATGGGGGGCCTGTTTGCGATGCCCAATTTACGCGGTGGCGGCGAATATGGCCGCGCCTGGCACGAGGCGGGCATGAAAGAGCACAAGCAGAACGTGTTCGACGATTTCATCGCCGCGGCCGAATATCTGATCGCCGAGAAGTACACGTCATCTCCAAAGCTGGCGATTTCGGGGCGCAGCAACGGCGGTCTGCTGGTCGGGGCTTGCCTGGCGCAACGGCCCAAACTATTCGGCGCGGCGCTGCCGGGCGTGGGCGTGATGGACATGCTGCGCTTCCACAAATTCACGATCGGCTGGGCCTGGGTCTCCGAGTATGGCTCGTCGGAAAAAGAGGAAGATTTCGAAAACCTACTGAGCTACTCGCCGCTACACAGCATCAAGCCAGAAGTCGCGTACCCGGCGACGCTGATCGAAACGGCCGACCATGACGACCGAGTCGTGCCGGGACACAGTTTCAAATTCGCGGCCACATTGCAGGCGGCTCAGAGCGGTCCGGCACCGGTGCTGATACGAATCGAAACCAGCGCCGGTCACGGCGCGGGGACTCCCACTTCGAAGCAAATCGACGAAGTCACCGACGCTTATGCTTTTCTGGTCGGCGTGTTCAACATGGTGCTGCCCGAGGATTTTCCGTTCCCCAAGTGAGTTGTCGCGCTCGATTGGTCGAACGGAAGCCAACGTGAGCGTTTAGCGTCCAGATTGTTCGGCATTGAACCAGTTGAGCCGTGTAATTCACCGTCCATTGGGCTGGAATTCAGAAGCGGAACCGCGGAATCGCCTGCCGGCACGCCACTTGCTTACGTGCTGGCCGAACGGTTTTGATCTTCGAATCCAGGAACGAGCACCATGGCACGTCGCGTTTGGCCCGGCAAGCCTTATCCTCTGGGCGCAACTTGGGATGGTAACGGCACCAATTTCGCGATCTATGCCGAGAATGCCGAGAAAGTCGAACTTTGCCTGTTCGATACGAAGGACGCGAGTCAGGCGACTCACGAAAACGAACGGATCGTGATGCCCGACTTCACAGACCTGGTATGGCATGCGTATCTGCCCGATTCGCCGCCGGATCAATTGTACGGCTACCGCGTCTACGGTCCGTACGACCCGGCCAAGGGGCATCGCTTCAATCCGAACAAGCTGTTGCTCGACCCGTATGCCAAGTCGATCGGGCGGCCGTTGCGTTGGGGCGACGAGTTGTTCGGCTACAAGGTGGGCGATCCGGCGGGGGACTTGTCGTTCGACGATCGCGATAGCGCGGCGTTCGCTCCGCTGGCGCGTGTAATCGACACAGCGTTCACCTGGGGCGACGATCGGCCGCCGAACATTCCCTGGTCAAAGACTTCGATTTACGAGTTGCACGTCAAAGGCTTCACGCAATTGCACCCGGAGATTTCGCCGGAAATGCGCGGCGGTTTCGTGGCGTTGGGTTCGGAGCCGGCGATTCGGCACTTGAAATCATTGGGCATCACGGCGGTCGAGCTGTTGCCGATTCACTACCACATTGACGATCGCCACTTGTTCGAGCGCGGGCTGCGCAACTACTGGGGCTACAACACGCTGGGTTTCTTCGCTCCTGATCCGACGTTCGACTCGCCGGCCTTTCCGTTGGATACCGTCCGCGAATTCAAGACCATGGTCCGTTCGCTGCACCAGGCCGGAATCGAAGTGATCCTCGACGTGGTCTACAATCACACGGCCGAAGGCAATCAACTGGGCCCGACCCTTTCGTTCCGCGGCATCGACAATGCGGGCTACTACCGGCTGTCGCCGGAAGATAGCCGCTATTACATGGATTTCACCGGCTGCGGCAACACCTTGCACATGCGCAACCCGCGAGTGTTGCAATTGCTCATGGACAGTCTGCGGTACTGGATTACCGAGATGCACGTCGACGGGTTCCGCTTCGACCTGGCCAGCACGCTGGCGCGGGAGCTGCATGCCGTCGACAAGCTGGGCGCCTTCTTCGACATCATCCACCAGGATCCGATCATCTCGCAGGTGAAGCTGATCGCCGAGCCTTGGGATCTGGGCGAGGGAGGCTACCAGGTGGGCAATTTCCCGACGTTGTGGTCGGAGTGGAACGGCAAGTACCGCGACTGCGTGCGCAAGTTTTGGAAGGGAGACGGCGGCGTAGTCAGCGAGTTTGCCACGCGCTTTTGCGGCAGCAGCGATCTGTACGAATGGAGCGGGCGCCGGCCGCACGCCAGCGTCAATTTCATCACCTGCCACGACGGCTTCACCCTGGAAGACCTGGTCTCTTACGATCAAAAGCACAACGAAGCCAACGGCGAGGAGAACCGCGACGGCAGCAACGACAATTCCAGTTGGAATTGCGGCGCCGAGGGCCCGACCGACGACCCTAAGATTCTCTCCATGCGCGAACGCCGTAAACGGAACTTCATCGCCACGCTGTTCTTTTCCCAGGGCATGCCCATGCTGTTGGCAGGCGACGAAATGGGGCATACCCAGCAGGGCAATAACAATGCCTATTGCCAGGACAACGAACTCACCTGGCTGCACTGGGATCTCGATGAACGTCAGCAGAAGCTGTTGGAATTCACCCAGCGCGTAATCAACATCTACCAGAATCAGCCGGTCTTCCATCGCCGTCGTTTCTTTCATGGCCAGGCAATTCAGGGATCGGAAGCTCCCGACATCGCCTGGTTGAACGTCGACGGCGAGGAAATGGCTGCCGAAGCCTGGAAGGACTCGTTCGTTCGTTGCCTGGGCGTGCAACTGTTCGGCAACAAGATCGATATCGACGACCGCGGCGAAGAGATCAGCGGCGACACGCTGCTGCTAATGTTCAATGCCGACCACGGCTCGGAGATACCGTTTGTTCTGCCGGCGCAAGCCGAGGGCCTCCGCTGGGAACTAATGCTCGATACGGCGAGCGACGAGTTGCAAGCGCCAGCGCGGCTTGTTGAATCGCCTTACAAGTTGCAGCCCTGCTCGGTGGTCGTGCTGCGCGAGGCCGGAGGGGAAGAGGGAGACGCCAGCAACGACGTCGCGGTCGGCGAAAGTCGTCCGCACGCACGTGTTCGGCAAGAGCACTTGATCGGCAAACCGCCCTGCCCTTACGCCACGCGCGCGATGCAGCACTTGAGGTATTCGCTCTCCAGGCAAGTCGCCGCCACCGGATGATCGGGCGCCGCGCCGCGCTGATCGAGGATCTGAATGTTGCGATCGGTTCGCTGAGCGACGTCGGCCAGCATGAACAGGAAGTCCTCGCGGCTGACGTGGCCCGAGCAACTGCATGTGACCAACGTCCCGCTGGGTTCGAGCACCTGCACCGCCAGGCGATTCAGATGATGGTAGGCCCGCAAGGCCTCGGGCACGGCCTCGCGATTGCGGGCGAATTTCGGCGGGTCGAGCACCACCAGCCCGAAGCGCTCGCCGGCAGCGATAAGTTGCTCGAGCCGCTTGAAACAATCGCCCTCTTCGAAGGCGACATTGTCCATGCCATTCAGTGCGGCGTTGGCCTGCGCCAAGGCGATGGCTCGCTCGCTGGAATCGATTCCCAGCACCTGGCGAGCCTGGCCGAGAACGTGCGCCGCCAGCGAGAATCCGCCGCTATAGCAGAACAGGTCGAGCACGCGCCGTCCGCGGACGTAGGCGGCCGCCGCCCGGCGATTCTCGCGCTGGTCGAGAAAGAAGCCGGTCTTCTGTCCGCCGGTCAGTTCGACGCCGTAGCGGATGCCGTGCTCCTCGATGAACACTGGCCCCGACGGTGCTTCGCCCCACAGAACCTGGTCTTCCAGCCGCAGGCCTTCGGCTTTGCTGATCTCGCGATCGGTGCGCAGCAGATATGCCGCGCGGCTGAAGCAGTTCGACGAGGATCGAGACCAATTCTTCGAGACGCGCCGCCATGGCCAGCGATGTGGGCTGCACGATCAGGTAGGAGCCGTAGCGATCGACGATCAGCCCGCACAGGCCGTCGGCTTCGCTGTAGATGAGCCGAGCGCCGCCTTCGGGCTGGTCATAGCCGAGTTGGGCTCGCAATTCGAGAGCCGTTTCCACGCGGCTGTGCCAGAACGAGCGGTTGAGCGCTTCGTCGGCCTTCCAGGAGTACAGTCGAACCCGAATCCGGCTATGACTGTTGTACAGGCCGCGGGCCACAAACTCCCCTCGGTCGGTAACGAGATCGACCTCGTCGCCGTCGGCCGGCTGCCCGACGATGCGATGGACCGCGCCATCCAAGACCCAGGGATGGCGACCGAAAAACGGCCGGACCTTGCCGCGTTTGAGCACGACCTGGGAGCGCACGCCGGGAATCGTTGAAGTCTCAGAAATGGGAAGTCTCCGCGGGGGCGCGCACGCTTGCTCTCAAACGCGCAGTCCGTAAAACTTGATGGCCGTTTGGCCGAAGATCTTGGCGCGATCGCCGTCGCTGATCGGCCCCAGGGCCTCGACCAGCGAATAATACACCTGCTCGTAAGTACCGGCCAGTTCGCAGACCGGCCAGTCTGAACCGAACATGCAACGGTCAGGACCAAACAATTCCAGGGCGTGCTGCACGTAGGGCCGCAGATCGGCCGGCTTCCAGTGCTTCCAATCGGCCTCGGTGACCATGCCCGATAGTTTGCAATAGATGTTGGGGCAGGCGGCAGCAGCTTTCAGGTTCGGCAGCCAGTCGTCAATGCGATGTTCCTTGATGTGCGGCTTGGCCAGATGGTCGATGACCATCGGTAGATTCGGCAATTGCCGACCGAGCGGTGCCGCATGCCGCAGATGCTTGACGTAAAACAGCAGGTCGAACGGCACTCCATGTTTTTCCAGCACCTTCAAGCCGCGGATGACGTCGCTATGGATGATGAAATCGTCGTTCGGTTCATCCTGCGTGATATGCCGCACGCCGACGAACTTCGGATTGCGCCGGAACTCGACCACTTGCGCTTCGCATTCGGCGAGGCCAGATCGACCCAACCGACAACGCCCACGATGAACGGATTCTGTGCTGCCAGGTCGAGAACCCAGCGGTTTTCTTCGACCTTGTGCTGCGTTTGCACGAACACGGTTCGATCAACATGAACGCCATCGATCAGCGGCTTCAGATTCTCCGGCAGGTAGTTGCGGCGAATGGCAGCCATTTGTCGGGGCATCGAGCCAGCCGTAGTCGAACGGCTGGCGGCCGAGTTGCCAGAAATGCTGATGAGCATCGATCGTCAGGCGCATGGCTTGGAACCTTCGGGGAGCTGCGGAAACAAGATGGGTTACGGTCTTGCAGTGGATTACGTTCTCGCAAACCGAGAACTACGGTCTTACCCCCTGGCGGAAGCGACCGTCAAGGAGTCGCGACCTACTTAGACGGACAAATTGGCCTGTCGACAATAGATGTCGCGAGGGAAACGCTATTCGCCATGCCGCGAAGAGCCGATTTATATTGTATTCACCTGGGATCCCAGTAGAATTATGAGGCGTGCTTTTGTACTCTACAAGTCATCGAAAGGAAGGGCCCACTCTATGGTGACCTTCACGGAAACTCACCCTACGCCTCAAGACATCGGCCAGACGCTGGTCGCTCCGCCGCCCGCCTTGTTCGATATTTCGGACGAAACGCAAACTCAAATCCTGGCCCTCTGCCGGATGCTCTCCGATGGCCGACGATTGACGATTCTGCTGGAGTTGGCCCGCGGCGGAGAAATGAACGTCACCACCCTGTGCCGCTTGTTGGGCCAGAGCCAGCCGGCCGTCAGCCATCACCTGGCGCTGCTGAAGGCCGCTGGTTTGATTACGCTCCGGCGCGAAGGCAAGCACAATAACTACAGCGTTTGCCGGCGCTATTTCGAGCCGCTATGGGAACAACTGGCTTCCACCGTCAGCCAGCGCCGCCCGGCCCGACGGGTGTGAGCCCCCGGATTCGAGCGTTTGGCCTCGGCAGCCAAGAAGATGCCAGACTTCGCGTTAGACGTTCAATCTTTGCGGGTGGTGTTGTTCGACGTCGTCGGCACGCTGCTGTTTGCCGATCCGCCGGTCGTCGACGTTTATGCTGACATCGGCCGACGGTGTGGTTCCGATGCTTCGCGGTTGGAAATTGCCGCCGCGTTCCGGGTGGCTCTCGGCGAGCAGGACGCGCTCGACCGCCGGGTTTATGCGCTACGCACTGATGAAGCGCGCGAGCGCGATCGCTGGTTGGCGGTTGTTGCGGCAGCCCTGGGCGAAGCGGCCGATTCACAAGCCGCGTTGGCGTTGCTTTGGGAGCACTTTGCCCAGCCGACGAGTTGGCGCTTGGCAACTGACGCGGCCGAACTGTTTGACGAAGTCGAACGGCGAGGCCTGGCCTGGGGATTGGCTTCGAACTTCGACGGTCGGTTGCATTCGATCTGCCACGGCCTGCCTCCGTTGGCGCATTGCCGCCACCGGTTCGTATCGTCCGAAATAGGCTGGCGCAAGCCCAGCCCGAATTTCTTCCGGGTCATCGAGCAGCGCCCTGAGCTGTCCGCCGAAGGCCTTGTTGCTGGTGGGGGACGATCGAACGAACGATTATCTCGCCGCGCGATCGGCCGGCTGGCAAGCTGAACTGGTGGGCGGGCCAGATATGGATCGCCCAGATATTCAGGGGCATGAGACGCGCAGTGCGCGATCCTTGCGCAATCTGATCGCGCGGTTCAGCGGAGCCTGAGCCCGATTCAACGAGCCGGTCTCGACAGTGGAATGAACCGCTCGCTGGGCATGACCAACGAAGTTAACCGGATGCCGAACTTATCGCCGACCTTGATCGGGCTCGCCCTGGGCGACGGCTTGGCCTCCGACTTCCAGATCGAGCATTTCCTCGCACGACTTGCTGAAATGAATGATCGAGCCCGGTCCCAGCTCGATAATTCTCCCCAGCGGCTGCCGCTTTGAGGCCAACGTCACGATGACCGGAACTTCGATCTTCAGCAAGCTCCGCGAATAGTTTGGCAAATCATTCATGGAAGCGGGCCGGCGTTGAGCGGGAGCTGGCCGGGCGGCCGGTTGCTGCAGACGAACGGGCTCCGCCTGCGGTGGCTGAGACGCAGCAGGTTTCGCAGGTTCGGCCAAGACAGCCGCCGGGTCCAGAGCTGGCCAGGCCATGAACAATCGCAAAATGCGATCGCCATCGACCTTGACCTGCAACATCAGAGGCGGCTTCATCGGCGAGTTTCGCTCGAGTAATTGCCTGGCCGACGTGCTGTACCCAACCCGAGCGGCAGTCTTCGGCCATGACGTCGTCGGGCAGCAGCAGCATGCCCAACTCCTGGCCGAGCGTGGCCAGTCGGCTTTCGCCTGCTTTATCGGGCGCCGGACACCAGGGAGGCAGAATCTGCTCATCGTTGGGAATTGCCAACACCACGGCCGCACTGCCAACCATCAACATTGCGACCAAACCGGGCCCGCTCGGGGCGGCGACGAACGTGGCCAACGGGTGCGGCTCGGCCGTGACCAGGCCCTCGAACGTCAGGCCCAATGCCCGTGACAGGCTGGCGACGATCTCGCCCGACTGGACCTGGCAGTTGCCGACGACCGCGTCTTGGATTTCCTTGGAAAGTGTGGCCATGCATCAACCTTGGGGAAAGCAGCCGGCGGTGCTAGCGGCTGTTGGTGCGACGTTCTCGGCAAAGGAATTCGACTCCTCTAGTATCGGGTCGAAGAGCCGTTAAACTTTGCCCAGTCGGCGAAATCGTGTCGAGATCGATCGGATCGGACCGCCATGCCGGCATTGCCAGTACGCTTATGCCTCTGGCACACTGATTCGGCAGATCGTTTCCTCTATTCGCGCCGGAAGCATGTCATGGATTATTCGTACAACGACATCGCCAAGATGATCGACCACTCGCTGTTGAATCCCACGCTCCCGGTCGCCGATCTCGAAGCCGGCTGCCAACTGGCGCGGGCCTACGATGTCGCCAGCGTTTGCATCCTCCCCTACTACCTGCGGCGCTGCGCCGAAATGCTACGCGGTTCAGCCGTCAAGGCCGAGCACCACGATTGGCTTTCCGCACGGCGGTCATACGACTGCCGTCAAGCACGCTGAGGCCGAACGGGCGATCGCCGACGGCGGCGAGGAACTCGACATGGTGGTTAACATCAGCCAGGTGCTGAGCGGTAACTGGGAATACGTTCGCCAGGACATTCAGGCTGTCATCGAGCCCGCCCACGCCGCCGGGCGGAAGGTGAAGGTGATCTTCGAAAATTGCTATCTGCGCGACGAACACAAGATTGAACTCTGTCGCATCTGCTCTGATCTGCATGCCGATTGGGTCAAGACTTCGACCGGTTACGGCACCGGCGGCGCAACGCACGACGACCTGAAGCTGATGCGGCAGCACGCGGCGCCTCACGTGCAAGTCAAAGCGGCCGGCGGCGTCCGCGATCTGGACGCCCTGTTGCAAGTGCGGGCCTTGGGCGTGTCGCGTTGCGGAGCGAGCCGCACGCGCGAAATGCTCGACGAGTGCCGCCTCCGCTTGGGCCTGACGCCCATCGCCACACAAGCGTCCGCAGCCCCGGCCGGCTATTGAGCGATTAATCCTACTTGCACGTCAGACTCGGACGACAACTGGCTCGCATTAGAAAAACATTCCAGTTGAGTCCCCCTGCCCGTGGCCGAAAATTACTATATGAGCACAACCAATGAAACCAAGGCCGATCTGGAAGCCGTCTTGCAGGCACTGGCGGAAAAGCGACCCGTTGATCCCGCCGTCGCCAATCGGGTACATGAACGGGCGGCACAAGTTCGAATCGAACTCGACCACGAGGTATCGGTTGAGCTTCTCCGTGCTCTTCGCGACGAATGAAGTATGTTCTTGATGCGTCTGTAGCGTTGAAATGGGTGCTTCCTGAGTTGCACCGAGACAAGGCATCGCGCCTTCGTGAAGAGTTTCGTCGAGGTCTCGACGAACTGATTGCCCCGGACATTTTCCCGGTGGAGGTTGCCCACGTTCTTTCGAAGCTGCATCGTCAACGAAAGCTCAGTGAGGACGACGCCGAAGCATTCCTCGCCGAAGTTCTCTAGACGCCCCCACAGCAATTCTTTACCGCGGTCCATCTGGCACGGGCGTACGAACTGTCGCTGCAAACGCGAAGCAGCATCTATGACTGCCTGTACCTTGCGTTGGCGGAAGATCAGAACTGCCCCTTAGTGACTGCGGACACACGGCTAATCAACAATATGAACAGCCCATCGAACATCATTCACCTGTCGACATTCCGATAGCGAGGCAACTCGATCAAGAGTTCCGACTATATGCCGTTGAGCGGCCCGCCCAATTGACGGCTGGTTGAGCCGGCGTTGCATCCTAAGATTAAGTCCGCTCGTTCGCGGCAGCCGTCGGCCAAAATGACTTCGGCGTTCAGGCGGTCGTTCGTCAGGGCGGGGTGGCGCCCTTCTTCCAGTGTCGCCGCCAGGCCCGTCTCTACGTGGCGCTTCGCCAATCGCCGGACAGCCTCGTCCAAATCGCAATCGAGAAAGACCCGCAGATCGAAGAGATCCTCGGCGCGCCAGGATTGCATCAGCACGTAGATGCCTTCGACAATCACCAGCGGCACGTCGAGCGTCACGCGAACCGCGCCGGGGCGAGGATCTTTCTCGACATGATCGAAGGCAGGAAAGAGGCCGCTGCGGTTCCGGCGGAGAAGTTCCATGTCGGTGCGGAACGCGTCGCCGTCGAACGTATGCAGCGCACCGCGGCGACGCAACCCTTCGGCGTCGAGGCGGCTGCGCGGCAGATGATAGCCGTCCATTGGCACGATAACCGCGTCGGGGCGGCGGCCCGCGATCGCGCGGCAGAGAGTCGTCTTGCCACTGCCGGGAACTCCGGCGATGCCGACCAGGTACGCCTCCGGCCGCTTCAGCATGGCCGCAAAGAACATGTCGGTCAGCGAATCGGTGATATTCATGCGAAGCCTTGCGGGAACCCGCATGCCAGTTTTCAGTTCGACTCAATCATTTGCTTTAGGATGATCGACCGCCGACGACGCAGAGAAACGCAAGGGAAAGAGAAGGAGTTGCCTTGTTGCTCATTCGCCATTGGCAGCGCCGAATGATGCATCAAAATAATATCGTCTTCTTTTTCTCTCTGCGTCCCTCTGCGGTGGGTTTTTTTCCGTTCAAGAGACGGCCATCATTTGTTCCGATCAGGCCCTTCCTTGCCGACGAAGCCACGGAAATGATACTATTCGCTGGGTGGACTGTCGGTTGTTTGCTAGCCACGATGGCCGCTCGCCGGTCAGAATGCGGTGCGCTGAGATGGCGTCCAACACGTTGCTGGTTCTTCGGAATGTAAAATGCGATACGTTACGGTTCTCTCCGCTGTGGCGCTGTTATTCCCAGCGATGGCTGCCGGCCAAACCCCCGAGCAAATGCCTGTGCGCTTGATCTTCGACACCGACATGGGCAACGACGTCAACGACGTTTTGGCGCTGGGCATGATTCACGCGCTGGAGAGCCGCGGCAAGTGCCGGCTGCTGGCCGTGACCGTCACCAAGGACCATCCCCTGGCGGGGCCATTCGTTGATCTAGTCAACACGTTTTACGGCCGGCCGCAGATTCCCATCGGCGTCGTGCATCATGGGCCGACACCCGATGTAGGCCGGTACAACATCCTGGCGACGCAGCAAGACGACGGAGTGCCGCGGTATCCGCACCGCCTGGCGAGCGGCACCGACGCACCGGAAGCCACCGGACTGTTGCGCAGCGTGCTCGCTGCTGAGAGTGACAAATCGGTGGTCATCATCCAGGTTGGTTTCTCCACCAACTTGGCGCGCCTATTGGCCAGCCCGGGCGACCAGCACTCCCCGCTTTCAGGCCGTGAACTGGTCAAACAGAAAGTGCGGCTGCTCTCGGCAATGGCCGGCGCGATGCAACCGATCGACGGCAAACCCTTTCGCGAATACAACATCACCGAAGATATTTCGTCGGCGCAGCAACTCTTCGCCGCGTGGCCCACGCCGATCGTATTCAGCGGGTACGAAGTTGGAAAGGCGATCGAGTATCCTGCCGAAAGCATTGAGCAGGATTTTGGCTACGTGAAGCATCACCCGCTGGCCGATGCCTATCGGCTCTATGAGCCGCCTCCGCACTATCGCCCCTGCTGGGATCTGACCAGCGTGCTGTACGCCGTGGAGCCGAATCGTGGCTACTTTAACATTTCGCCGCCCGGCCGGGTCACTGTCGAAGCCGATGGCCTGACGAACTTCGCGCCCAAATCTCGCGGTCTGCACCGGTATCTGATAGTCGATCCGGACCAGATCACGCGTCTCCGGGAAGCGTTCGTCGAACTCTCAAGCCAGCCGCCTTGCTGTCAGGTTGCAAAGCCCAGCCCGCACGAGTAGTTCGCGTGCATCAAACCTGCTCGCTACGATTGCTCCGTTATTCGACTCCGGACACGAAGAGAATGAAAATGAACGCGAAGATTGTGATGCCAATGATCACGAGCATCGCGAACAACCCCCGATCGCCCTCGGGCGGTGCCTGCAAATAATCTCCTTCCTGCATGGTGGTTTGCTTTCTCATCGTCCCCTCGACGTTTTTCCAGCCGGGTTTTCAGCCTCCTGGCACCTCGGGGCGTGGACGGGCGCTCTTGGGGCCATTCTTAGCTTTTGGCAGGTTGCCGCCTTGCCGCCTGGCGGTAGCAAGATTCTCTCGGGCCTGCCGGGCGATTTCGTTCGGGTCGCACTGCGCCGTCCGCGCATTGTTCTCGGCGCGGGCGTTCGCCGCTTCACGCTCAACTTCGAGTCTTCGCTCTTCTTGGTCGTGCGGATGATGCTTGTTGGGTGCAGCCATTGGAAAACCTCACATTTTGGAACTGCCCGCGCATACTCTTGTGCAAAACTCGCGCCAGCCCGTGTCGCTCGATTGCGGACGCGTCGCCGCCAGAGTGGCTCTTACATGAACAATGTTGGCAGAAGTCCCCCGGAATGACTGTCGATGCCGTTGCACGGCATATTGCTTGCTCCCTTCGATGGTGGTAGAAGTTCTTGATCTCAAATCAACCGAGCTCACGATGAATTACCTCTACGGCGCGAAGCAAGGCGGGGCGAGAACGCTCGTAGCCACTTTCGACTCCGAACAGCAACTGCTGGCGTATGTCCGTTGGGCAACGCTTTCGCACGAGCACGGAGTTTTCAAGTTCGAGCAGGGGAGCGTGCTGGCCGGCTATCAGGGGTGGGGATTTACGCGGCAGCCGTTCGCGCAAGAAAGCCCCGCCAAAGTGGCTCACAACCCGTCACCGAGTATGCTGTAGCGTTGCAGGGGCGCGAATCAGAGAGCTGCGCTATGCGTGCTGGCTAGCGCACGCGCCACAACACCCGGTCGGCGATTCCCAACGAAGATTGGGCCGCGGAGATTTCGGCCTTGAAACGCCGGGCGTCGAGCGGGTAACCAGCCGTCGGTTTCAACTCGGGCACGTGCCGGCTCCAGAACTCGTTGAACGGACGCATGGCCAATTCACGCAAATACTTTGAGGCCATGCTGGCCAAAGCAACGGGCAGAAAACGCTCGGCGCCCGGGCAAAACTCAGCCCGCACGCGGCGCTCGCTCGGGCCCCAGCGATAGACGCTCGACTGGCTCCCTTCGGCATGAACTTCGATCAGCCAATCGGGCACGTGCTGCTGCAAGAGTTGATGGTAGGAATTCCGCCCGCCATGCTTGTCGCAGAAGATCATTGCCGGCTCGTCGTCGAGCACGTCGAGTGACGAGCAGAGCAATTCGAACGTCAGGTTCGACAAGGCCGACGCCTTGTTGCCGTAGCTCTCGATGGCCCGGTTCCACTGGTCGGGAAATACGGCCCGGCTGCGGATCTTCAGCAACCGCACCCGGGCCTCGTCGCATCCGGCCTGCAAATGCGGAATCAGCCTTTCCAGATCGTGCGGCTCAACGGACTGCGGCAAGGGCGCATCGTAACCAGAGTACCAGGGATCGGAGTCGATGGTCGGCTTCGACTCGGGCGAGAGTAATTGCCACAGCTCGCGCCAACGGCGTGGCTGGTGCCCCCACAGTGCTAACGCGGCAAACAATCCGCGTTCTAGCAACTCAATGCCGGTCGCCGGGCTGTACAGGGCCTTGGAATCGGCAATCGCCACGCGGCGCTGCGATTGGTGGGCCGAGAGTCGGGGTTTGGCCGTCACCACTTTGCGCAGGCGGTCGTAGAGGTCTTCGTCGACCGCATCGTCAGGCAGTTGCCAAACGGTTGCCGAAATAATCAACGGTCCGAGATTTGGCCCGTAACCGGCTTCGTCCGTGCCGATGAAATATGCCACGAGCCATCTCCTGCCGAGCGAAGCCCCAGAGGCGCACCTGGCGCAAGGTTGCGCGACGTACCGGCAACCCGACCAATGCTGGCTCGCCGGCAACGGTTGCCGCTCACTTGGGAGATTTCAACGCATTGACGGGCGATTGGCAAGAGCCCTGCGGCGGAAAGCCCTTTCGACAAATTCACCAGCTCGCAGGCAGGAATGCCCTCGGCGAGAAGGGCGGCGAACCGTGAAAGAACGTCAAACGGACGCTCGGAGAAGCTTTAGACGCTCTCGTCGTAGCGCGGGGCGGTGAGCAGGTCGAGGCCTAGCAGCAACAGGGCAGCCAGAACGGCGATGTAGAAGGGATTCATGGACGTGAAGCTTTCTTACCTGCGTGACCAACCTCAAGTAGCTTGAACATACCGTGTCCGCTCACGGCAACACAGGGTTAGTTGCCGGCCGCCCGTGCGGCGTCACCAGAATTCTTTACCGACGCCGAGCCTTCCCCACCACTGGGAGCCGTTTCTGGACCCCAGGCGCCTGGCTGTATTGCGCGTGCCGATTTTTCCGGCCGCGGATAGAATGGGCTCCGGGGCACACCGGAAACGAGCGGCAGGCCAATGGCGGAAGAGTCGCAAGAAACAGACCAGTCCGAACTCAGCGGCGAAGAGTCGTCGCCCGGTTTTCGCCATGCCGCCGCCAAAGTGCGCGAGTTTCCCCAGACGCCCGGCGTCTATTTGATGAAGGATCTGGCCGGCCGCGTGATCTATGTCGGCAAGGCGACGAACCTGCCTCGCGGGCTGGCAGCTACTTCCTCAAGGCGGCTGCCGAGGACGCGCCGCACGTCCGAGTTGGTGCGCGAGATTTGCGACATCGATTTCATCGAAGCCGACAGCGAGGTGGACGCCTTGCTGGTCGAGGCCCGTCTGATCAAGGACGTGCAGCCGAAATTCAACAAAGAACTCAAAGACGACAAGACCTTCCCGTACTTGGAAATCTACGTTCGCGAGGATTTTCCGCGCGTCGAGTTCACGCGCGAACCGAGCGAGCGCGGCACGCGGCTGTACGGCCCGTTTGCCAGCGCCGGCAGCTTGCGCGGGGCGATCCAGGTGTTGCAGAAGATCTTCAAGTTCCGCACTTGCAGCCTCGACATCGACGAGGGAGATGAGAAGTGGCGCTGGTTCCGCCCTTGCCTGCTGGCCAGCATCGACCAATGCACGGCGCCCTGCAACCTGCGGATCTCGAAGGACGAATATCGCAAGGACATCAACCGGTTGATGCGGTTCCTCGACGGTCACAAGCTGTCGCTGCTCAAAGAAATGCGGCTGGAAATGAAGCAGGCCGCCGACGAGCGGCAGTTCGAAAAGGCCGCCCGCTTGCGCGACGAAATCCAAATGCTGGAAACCCTCGACCGCCGCGGCGAGTTGGATACGCACGTTCAGCCCGAGGTTTTTTACATCGACCCCAAGCGTGGGCTCGCCGGGTTGAAGAAGATTCTGCAACTGGAACATCAGCCGCGCACGATCGAAGGCGTCGATATTGCCCACCTGGGCGGCGGCGAGACCGTGGCCAGCCTGGTTCAATTCATCGATGGCGTCCCTTTCAAGCCGGGTTACAAGCGATATCGTATTCGCGGCGTCGAGGGCGTGGACGACTTCGCCAGCATCCACGAAGTCGTGGCCCGGCGGTTCAAACGATTGGACGATGAGGGGCAGGTCTTTCCCGATATCCTGCTCATCGACGGCGGCAAGGGGCAACTCAACGCTGGGCTGGCGGCGCTGCGGGCCCTCGACATACGGCCGCCGGTCGTGTTGTCGCTGGCCAAACGCGAGGAAGAAATCTTCGTGGCCGAGCAGGATGAGCCCTTGCGACTGAGCCGACACGCCTACGCGCTGCGCTTGCTGCAATACGTTCGCGATGAGGCCCATCGCTTTGCCCAGCACTACCACCACATGCTGCGTCATAAGTCGACGTTGGGCGAAACCGGCGGCGGCGAGCCGGGACCAAAGCGCCGGCGGGTCAAGAACGCAAGGCGCCCGGGCACCGGCGACGCGCCGACGGAAAAAGATTTACCGCAAAGACAAGAAGAGCACGGCGAAGAAAAGGAAGAATGACCGTAGTTGCAAGTTCGAGCCTTCGATGCAGGAACACTGATCACCGCTAATCGACACTAATCAGAATTAGTGTAGATCAGTGAAGATTAGCGTTCCTTTTCGTTTGCCATGCAGGGAACTTGGAACTACTGAATCAAGAAGCCGGAAGGATGAATCAGCCGGCAGCCGTTAGGCTCTCAACGCCGTATTCCGTAGCCGGCAGACTCAGATAACTTCAGCGCGGCGCCGTGGCCTTGCTGGCCTGGGCCGTATCGAGTTCGCGCAGTTGCACGTTGCGAAATTCGATCCGCCCGCCATGATTTTGCAGCGACACATAGCCGGTTAAAGGCTTGTCCTTGATCGCTTCCACCGTGGATTGATCGACGTCTTGCACGCGCGTGCCGTTGATCGTGACGCGGATCCGCGGTCCGGTGCATTCGACCTCGAATTGGTTCCACTCGCCCGCCGGCTTGATCGCGCTGGCCGTCGCTGCCACGTAGCGATAGAGCGAGCCGGTCGAGTGATCGTTCGGCTTGGTGCCTGAATCGTCCAGGAGCTGGATCTCGTAGCCGGCGAACGAAGGCCTTGTCTCCTTAGGACCATTAAAGGCCACGCCGCGGATGCCGACTCCGCTGTTGCACGGCTTCTTCATTTTGGCCATCTTGAACTCGACCGAGAAGGAAAAGTCGGTGAGCATGCGATCGTACCGCAAGAAGCCGTATCCTTGGCCGGCGCAGACGATATTGCCTTCGAAGACGCTCCAGACGGGCTCCTTCTGGCCGGCATGGTCGTAGTCCTTGGTTCCTTCGACGACCCAACCGGCCAGATCCTGGCCGTTGAAAATGTTCTCAGGCTCGGTGGCTTTCGCTGGGACCATGGCGATCGATGACGTTTTCCCAATCGCATACAGGGCGTCGAACGTCCGCAGGTAGATCCGCCCGTTAGAAATGGCCGGCGACGCCGAGATCGATTCGGCCGGTTCGCCCAGACCGTTCGAAGCCAGCACCTCGAACTTGCGGCCGGCCTTGACCACCGTGACCACCCCGTCGCGGGCCGTCAGATAGATCTTGCCGTCGGCATAGACCGGGCTCGATCGATGCCGGTCGCTGTGCGCCCGCTGTTGGTAATACTCGTGGCCGCTCTTGGCGTCCAGGCAGATCAACACGCCGTTCTCGCGGCACAAATAGACCAGGCCGTCGTAAACCAGCGGCGAAGGAACGTCGGGCGTGTTCTGCGGACGCGTCCAGACGTGCCCCTGCTTGATGTCGGTGATGTTGCCCTTGCCGAAGGGGTTCAGGGCCAGCACCGGGCCGTTCTTGGCCGAAGGAACGACGATCAGCCCCGGCGCCGCCACGGGCGAAGCGACAAACCGCAGCGTCTGGTTGTACTTGCCCTTGGGATTCATCCCGCCGCAGCGCCAGATCTCCTGACCGTTTTTCAGATTGTGAGCCACGATGTAATCGCAGCCGTGCGTCAGCAGGAACTCCTGTTTGCCCGAGCGGTACAGCATGGGCGATGCATACGAATGCTCACATTCGGCCGTGGCGTCGCTGGGGCGGGTTTGCTTCCAAACTTCGCGACCGGTCGCCTTGTCCAAGGCCACGACCAGGGCGTAGCTGCTGTTGAGCAACTGCATGTACAGCCGGTCGCCGTCGAGCACGGGCGTGCTGGCCATGCCGAACTGGATGCTGAACGAGCCATAAACCTCTTGCAGGTTCTTCTGCCAGATTTTCTCGCCTTCGATGCTATAGCACGCCAACTCCCCGTTGCCAAAGAAGGCCCACACGTGCTTGCCGTCGGTAACAGGCGAGGGCGAAGCGAAGTTGCCCTCGTCGCCGCGCACTTTCTGATCGCCCGTTGTGATCTTTTGCTCCCAGAGGATTTTGCCCGCAGTGCTCGCGCACAGCAGCACCAGGTCGGACTCCTTGGCGCTGGTGAGAAATATGCGGTCGCGCCAGATGACCGGTGTCGACCCGGCCGCACCCGGCATCTCCAGCCGCCAGGCCACGTTCTCGGTTCGGCTCCAGGTCGTGGGCAGGTTCGTCTCGGAACTGATGCCGTCGTTGTTCGGGCCGCGCCACTGGGGCCAATTCTCGGCCTGCGCGGCAATCGACCCAGACACGAGTGCGAAGGAACACAGAGCCGCCAGGGTCAGTCGTGCCGCCCGGCGGAAGGAATCATTGCCAGTCATCGGTCGGGAATCCTCGTTCGTTACTTCGTTTCCGCCAGCCGCACCAATTGGTACTTCCTCGCGGGCGGCTGGTTTTGCTGGTAGATGCGATCCTCGAACGCCTTGGCCTGGGCGTCGAGCGCCGCCACTTGCTCGTCGAAGTTGGCCAGCTTTTTCTCCAGCCCCGCAACGGTCTCTTTCAGTTTCTCATTGTCGGGCGTGGCCGACAACTGAATCTTCGACCGATTGAGAATCTTCTTGTCGCGCCACAGGTTGCGTAGCGGCTGCATCACGCTCTTGTTCCGTTCTTCATTCAAAGCCACGACCGCCTGGGCCTGCCGGTATTGCGGCGTCTTGGCATTGCCCTGCAATTCGACAAATCGTTCCAGCGTCGAGGCATCGTAGCGGCCGACCGGTTCGCCATCGATCAACAGTTGGTACTTGCCCGGCGCGAGGCCATGCACCTCGACCGCTTCGCGGCTCAACCGATGTCCGAGCGAAGTCAGTTTGGCGCCGATCTGCGCATCTTCGGGCACGGCCAACGGCAAACCGGCGGCGGCGAACGTGAACTCCAAGCCGTCGCTCGTATAACGGGCGTCGCTGATCGTGCCCCCGACGGCTTTCGATGCCAGGGTGTTGTCGGCCGCGCGTGACAACGTGATGTTCGAAACCATCCGCGGCACGCCCAGGTCCGAGAGCAGTGCGAAGGCCATCACCAATTGGCCAGGGGCATCCGGATGGACCGCGTCGCGGATCATCGTGAACTTCGGGTCGGACTCGCGGGATTCCAAGGTCAGATTATTGAGCGGGCTGTACATGTCGACAAAGCCCAGCCCATGCTCGACGGCCTGTTCGCGGAGCCAGGCTCCGTAGTAGGCGAGCGTTGAGTTGTAGAGTTCCGTCGGTTCGCTGGGAGCCTTGGGATCGCGCATCCGCTTGGCACGGGCGTCGTACATCGTGGGCGTCATCAGGATCGGCTTGGCGCCGCTGGCCTGGATCTGCTCGACGAGTTTCGTCATGTCATGTCGATAGGTTTGAAAGATGGCGTCATTGTACGGCTGATACGAGCCGTCGTTCATGCCCAGCAGAATCGTCACGTACTTGGGCTTGTAGAAGGCCACGTCGCGGTCGAAGCGATTCAGGGCATCGACTGCCCGATCGCCACCCACGCCCGAGTTGTGAAAGCGAATGCGGGTCTTGGGCATGCGGGTGTAGAAGTAGTCTTCGACATACTGTGTGTACAGGCACTGGTGCGTGATGCTGTCGCCCAGGAAGACCAGCGTGTCGCCATCGGCCAATTCCAGCTTTGCCAGCGGCGCCGCGAGTTCTTCGGCACCAGCGGCAGTCAGCGAGATCGAAAGCAAAAGACCAAGGCCAAGCAAGCGGCAGGCGAGGCGGTAGGGCATCGGGTCGACTCCTCGAGCGTGGGGCGGGAACGATACGGGCGGGGCATGTTTTAGAGCCGCATAACACGATACGGTCTGGCGGGCCCAACCGCAATCTTTCGGACGCCCGAAGCCATGCGGGGATTTGCTTCCCGAACTCGCAACGTTTGCCACATTTCTTCGGCAATCCGACACTCTTGCAAACCGTAGTCTGGGGGGGCACAATAACCTCGCACCCCAATCGCTTTGCCTGGCTGTCGAGCGCGCCGTTCCAACTCGGGAGGAATCTGCCTTGAATCATCGAAAGTCTTGCCGTTCGCGCGGCGGTTTCACCCTGGTCGAAGCCCTGGTCGGCCTCGCCGTGGTGTTGGTATGCGTGCTGCTGGCGATTCCCTTGGTCTTCAGGGGGATGGAAAGCTTCCGACGCCGGGCCTGCGGCTTCAACATGCACCGCATGGGCGACGCCTTCCAGGCCTACCGCACCAGTTTCGCCGGCAAGTTTCCTGTCGGGGCCAGCTATCAAACGACCCCCAACGAAACGCCTTACGGGCCGAGTTGGTGGAAGGCCATCCTGCCGCTGACCGATCAGGGCGAAGCGTTCAAGGGCTGGAAGAACGTCGATAGCAGCGGCAGTTTCAACTCCAAGACGCCCAACCCGAACGTCAAGTTTGCCGACGGCTTTCGCCCTACGTTCATGTTTTGCCCGTCCAGCCCGCTGCCGCAGGGCAACGACCCGCTGAAGAACATCTCGGCCGAGAATCGCGAACTGCTCAAGCCCAAGCTCCCCGAGGGGATTCCGGTCAGCACGTACGCAGCGGTATCGGGATCGTCGCCCGATATGGGAAGCGGCGGAGGAGGCAAAGCTGGGGGCAGCCCGTTCGGCCGCAACACGAAGGACGGAGTTTTCGGCATCCTTTCCGGCTCGGGGGTCTTTCCGCCGAATTTGCCGGTTGCCGAAGCCGCGATCCGCGACGGCGGCGGATTCACCATCGCCGTGGTCGAGCAATCCGACGTTTGGTACGACCCAGGGCCGTCTGAAGCGCCGTACGACAATCCGGTCCCGTATGATCTGCGCAGCGGCTGGCCCGGCGGCGCGTTCATGGGCTCAGGCGGCAACTATACGCAGGTCAGCACCGGAGCCGAAGGCATCGACGGCAACGGCGAAGCCCGCGTGCTGAACTGCACGAGCGTGCGTTACCCGGTCAACACTAAGATGCTGCAAGCCGGCATGTTCGCCGATCCGCTCGAACCGATCCCGCCACCCAAGGAAGGCGAGAAGCGCCCGCCGGTGGTGAAGCGTCCGCCAGGCCCGGGGCACAACAACGGCGTTTTCTCCTGCCATCCAGGCGGCGCCCAGGCGCTGTTTGCAGACGGCTCCGTCAAGTGGCTGAACCAGGACTTGGACCTGCGCGTATTGCTGCTGCTCTGTACGCGCGACGACAACCAGGCGACCGAAGGGTTTTGACGCGAAGCACGAAATTCGATTGAAGCTCGAATTTCAAATCCTCAATGTGCCCGTGCTTGGTGATTCATTCGAATTTCGTCATTCGAGTTTCTCCTTCCCCGCGTTTCCGCCGCATCAACGCCCGGTCGTCACGCCTAGCTTGCGAATCGCCACCTCTCCATAGGCGTCGGCGGCATCGCCTTTCTCAACATTGGATTGGGTATAGCAGCCGGCCTTGAAGAAGCAGCCTTTGCGGGAAACTTCCCAATCCATCTTCTGCACCCCGTTGTAGAAGGCCAGCACATGTCCTTGGCCAGCGACGATCTTGAGCTCGAAGAAAGTCCCGAGTTGATAGTTCGCGTCTAGTTCCGCATCGCTGGCCTTGTCGCGCTGGACGAATAGCTTGCCCCTTTCCACGCGGACCTCGATCAGATCGCTCTTCGCGTCGTGAATCTGCGCAACAGACATGCGGCTTATGATCGGGCAAATGGGTCACGGCCTCGATGACCGTGAGCGTGTGAATCTCGGGATCCGTGGTTGCCCAGTCCGCCGGAGATTCCGGATTGCTGACGCTCATCTCGCGCAGCTCTGACCGCGGGTACTTGGAGCCCTTCGTCGTAACGCCGCCGCACGGAGCGCGGAACACCACGGCTTTGGCTCGTGAATCGACGAAGAACACGTTGCGGTCCTGGAACGTCGCCAACTGCGGCTGTTTGATCTCGGCCGCTGGTCCTGATCCGCTGCTGGACATCGGCACCGTGAGTTTCCAGTGCGTTAAATCGAGCACCTTGGCCGGGACATCCGCCGCAACCAGCATGCCGGGAGCCAACGCCGAAACGACCGCCAGAGTTAAAACCTTCATGAATTCAACCCTATTCGAAAGACCATTCATCAAATCGCAAAGAACCGACGTCGCTGTGGAAACCGCATGCGAGCGCCATTATACTTACACTAAGGGAATGAGCTGCAGATTACCGCAAATCCGCGCCAATCAGTGAACGTCCGCGGCCCCTTTCGACTTTCAACTTCGTCGGGCTATTTGCTTGACTTATGCTTGCTCAGGCATTTCAATGTCGCGCCGGCAGTGTTCCACGAACAATTTGCATTCCAAAGGAATAGACCATGAAATCGAAACCGATGATTTTCGCCGCGTTGCTTGCTGGGTCGTGGCTTTCGTTGGCTTCACTGGCTGCGGCTGATGCGACGGTGGAAGTCAGCGGGCTGCACAACTGCTGCGGCGCCTGCCTGAAGGGAATCAGCAAGGCCGTCACGTCGGCCGGAGCCGAGGCGAAGATCGATGCTGGCGATGATTCCGTAACGATCACCGCCCCGGATAAGGCCACCGCCCAAAAGGCGGTCGACAGTCTGGCTGCGGCTGGCTATCACGGCGCGGTCAAGGGCGACGGCATTTCGATCAAGGACGACAGCGGCGCGCCGGACGGCAAGGTAACGAAGCTGGAAGTTACCGGGGCCCACAATTGCTGCAAGGGCTGTTCGGTCGCGATCGTCGATGCCTGCAAGGAAGTCAGCGGCGTCAGTTCGACCTCGATCGTGCCGAAGAAGACGTCGTTTACCGTGGAAGGCGATTTTGACGCTCACGCTTTGGTCAAGGCATTGAACGACGCCGGCTTTCACGTCAAAGTTGCCGCCAAGTAGCAATTCGAATCGGATAGTAGGGCGGGCATTGCTCACCATGTGCCGCGCACCCGGTCCATCGGCGGGCGGTGCCTACCCTACTTGTTCTCCGCTTTATCTACACTCTCCGCTTTGTTTCCGTACAGGCGCACATCGTCCCAGTCGCCGATGTCATCGAACGAGCCCAGCCCGACGCGGCCCCAAGCGAACCTCGTATCGCGGGCTTGCATGACCGGCCGCTCGGGATCGTCGAAGTAGACGTCGATCCGGCCGTCGGCCACGTCGCGGACGATCTTCACGTGGTGCCAGTTGTCGTCCCAGTTGGTGCCCGGAGTGGTCTTGGTGGAGATCTTCAGCCGGGCCGCGCCGTCGACAATGAAGATCTGGTTGGCGTGGTCGTCGGTCTTCTTGCCGAAATGGACGTAATAAAAATGGGCCGCGTCCTGGTAGCCAAAGACCAGGCACATGTCGCGATGCCCGTAGTCGGGCTTGGTGCTCAGCACTTCCGCTTCCAAGACGAAATCACTCACCACGACGTCTTTCAACAACGCGAAATTCAGCGGGCTGCGATAGGGGGGCGTGTACTTGCTCTGGCGAAACAAGCTGTAGGCCGACCCATGACGCGAGGGCACCACCTTCCACGCCGCCGGGTCGGTCGGCTCCCAGTGGCCGGCGCCATTTTCGAAATCCTCGCTGAACACCAGCGGCAATTTCGTCGCGCCAGCCGTGCTCGGCTCCGCTCCGTGGGCCATCACGCCCCCCGACGCCAGGGCCGGGAGCGCCGCCAATACCAAAGCCAGAAGACGCCGCATTGCTGAACCTCGCTTTTCGATGAGAAATAGGGCAGGCGATATCGAGTGAAAATAGCTCCAAGCTTCAGCCTTCAATGCGGGAACACTAATCACCACTGATCGACACTAATCAGAATTAGCGAGGATTAGTGAAGATTAGTGTTCTTCTCAATTTGTCATGCAGAGAAGCTGCAACTATCGAGTGCGTCCGTCATTTGTGATAAACCTGCGCCGGATCGAACACCTTAACGCCGACAATCCGCGGTTCAGTCTGCGGCTCTGTGGGCGTGATTTGCCGATAGAAGCAGCTTCGATAGCCGGTGTGGCAAGCCGCTCCGCCCTGTTGGCGGACCTTGAGTAGGATCGTGTCGCCGTCGCAATCGACCAGCACGGCTTCCACGTCTTGCACGTGGCCGCTCTCCTCGCCTTTGCGCCACAGTCGCTTTCGGCTGCGGCTGTAGTAGCAAGCCCGGCCGGTGGCCAGCGTTTCGGCAAAACTCTCGGCGTTCATCCAGGCCAGCATCAGCACCTCGCCGGTCTCTGAGTCCTGGGCGATGGCAGGCAGCAGCCCGTCGCCGTTGGAAAAATCGGGCAGCGATGCGGTTGTAGCGGTCATTCGAAGTTTCCCAACCCGGTGGGGTGCAACGCCGGCGTCGCGCCGCGGAAGGCGATTGCCCCGGGGCGCCACGAACCGGTTCGTTCAGAATAACCGGCGCCCAAGGTCTTCGCCAGCAGCCCTCGAAGCCGGACCAGGCCAGTGATAGGCGATAGACGCCGAGCAACTGTCACCGGACACTTAACGCTTATCACTCATCTACTTAGCGCTGGGCGATTCAGGCAGCACGCGCTACAACTTCGCTATATCGCGTGCCACCTTTCTTCGGCGCGGCCGATTGCAGAATGCCTTACCCGCGGCCCGATCTCAGATCCTGGCCAGTCACGTGAGCAACTATCGCCGCAGCATTGCCCCCGCGGTCGCTGTGCCAACCACCTCACCTTTCGTTGCGAAGGAACTTCGGTTGAACCGTACGCTCAGTGTCGTCGTCCCGGTTTCGAATGCTCAGTCTACGCTCGGCCGCCTGGTGGGCCAGTTGCTGGAGATTCTCCCCGAACTGACCTCGAAGTTCGAAGTGGCGGTTCTCGACCTGGGCTCGAGTGACGATACGCCCGACGTGGCACGCGAGCTGTCGCTAAAGTTCCCACAGGTTGCGATGTCTTCCCTCCCCGCAGGCTCGGGCCTGATGACGGTGCTGCGCCGAGGGCTGGCCCAAACCGCCGGCGACAATGTCCTGCTGCTCGAGCCCGACTGCCAGGCCGATCTCAACGAACTGCCCAAGCTCTGGACGTTGGGCCGAAACCATGACCTGGTCGTGGGCGTTGCGACCGGCGCCAGTGCCGAAGCGCCGCTGCCCGCCGCGCCTTCCATTCCGCCCTCGCGGCCCGCTGGCAGCCGGCTGCGGCTGATGCAGCGACGTGTCACCTGGGCCTGGATGTCGGCCGAGAATGACGAACCGCTCGACTCCTATCTGGTTCGGAAGCGCTACCGCGTGCGCGAGGTGTCGATCCGCGCTTGCCGCCGCCAGGCCGCGGTTCGGACGGCCGAGACGCTAAGCCAGCGGCTGGTCGAGGCCATGGGCAAGCCCAGCCGCCTCGACCCGGCCAATGTCGGCCCGCGGGCCGTAGCGGCCGTCAAACGTCCCACTTACTTGTCTTACTTGTCTCGTTTTAAGACGTTCGCGCTGGGCGAGTAGCCGACTTGCGGGGGCCGGCGACCACATGCTAGCGTCCCCTTGTCGATTTCTTTGGAGCTACCTAAGATAGACTTAGGTTCAGCAGGCTTCTCTCGCTGACCAGGGCGAACGACACGACTTCTGTCGCAATTGCACCTCGCCCGTTCTTTGGCAGGAACGCCATTTCCGCTGTAGTGGGTTGATTTTCGAGAGCTTTGCAGCGTTCGCAGGCGGCCCTGGCGCCTCGCGCAAAGTTGGCGTTCCACATTGCGTTTTACCGCGCATTTCTTAGTCGGAAACTGGATGTCCGACAGGCAAGAAGGACCGCGGTATTTGCATTCTTGGGCTGGCTTGGCACGCCGGTTGCGTAATAGGTATTTCAGAAGGAACGCTAATTGTCGCTGCCGGCTGTGTTAGCCGGCCGACAACGTGGGTTCTTGGTTATAGGCAGTCACATCCCAGCTTCACATCCCGTCCAGAAGAAGATTCGAGAACCACGCCATGAGCACGTCAGAAATGAATGCGGAAGGATTCTCCACCCTGGGCCAATCGGTCACGCCCAACACCGCGGGGCAACCGCCGGCCATGCATCGCATCCGGGCCGTACGGCAAGAGCAGGGTCTGAGCCTGCGTCGTATCGCCCAGCAGATGAAAATGGACGTCGAAGTCTTGCGTGAAGAAGAAGAACGCGAGACCGACATGCCTCTCAGTCGGCTGTACGCCTGGCAAAAGGCGCTGGAAGTGCCGGTTGCCGACCTGCTGGTCGACAACGACTCGCCGCTTTCGGCTCCGGTATTGCAACGCGCCGGATGGTGCGGCTGATGAAGAGCGTGGCCGGAATCCTGGAAAAGGCGCGAGAACCGGTCGTGCGGCGATTGGCCGAGGGCATGGCCGAGCAACTCAAGCAAATGATGCCGGAGTTGGAAGGCGTGACGGCCTGGCACGAGGCCAGCGATCGGCGTCAGCCGGTCCGCTTCGGTCGCATCGTGCAGCAGGTCTACAGCTACGACTTCCGCGTGGATTGATGAATTGAAGATTTCAAGCCGCCCGCAGCTACGGCGCCGGGGCGGCATTACGCCGCGTCGCTTGCGACGCGGTTTTTTTCATATCGCTCGGAATCCTTCGCACCACGGGATATTGATCTCATGCACCTCATTCTACTGCTTTCGATCGTCGTGCTTGCCGTGTCTTGGTGGTCTCATTTCCCGCGTATTCCGATCGCCGTTCCCATTCGCGTGCGGCCGACGTTCCCGTATCGCCGGACATCTTCCCGATGAGCCGGCCGAGCTCTTCGCCCCCGGCCCCCTCGATCCTTGGTTTTCCAGGCTATTTACCCCATGTCGGCGGGTGGCATGGTCGCGAGCCGGGCGGCATCGTATAATTGCCGGTGTCATTGGGGCTTCACCGGCCATTTGGGCCGGGCATCCGATTGGGGGGCGAACTGGGATCGACCGGACAGCTTGAAGCGTTCGTGGCGTGCCGTGGTTGGTCAGTTGGCCACGTAAAAAGCTGACTAATATCTTCAATTGCTGAAGATTCCTACGCGTTGGCAGCCTAAGTTAAGGGTGCCCTGACTGCGAGCTTTCGTCGGAGAGGCTCAAAAGTCAGTCACTAATTCCGAACCGCCTTGGATCAACGCTGGGAACGTCCAAGGTTAAACAAGTGCCTGGCTGGCGCCGTTCGACACCCTGTCGACTGGGGACGAGGCGCGAGACGCGTAAATAGGTCGACTACGCACGTAGAAGCGGGCGTGGAAATGTTACGGGACGCGGGTTCAATTCCCGCCGCCTCCATAAAAGCCAGCGTTGCGATAATTTGCAATGCTGGTTTTTTAATGCGCTTACGAAGATCGTGAGCCGTATTCAGCACCTCGGAAACGACCCTGTTTACCAGAATTGATCCGATAGGATGGGCAGGCGGGTCCGATAAAGCCTCGTAGGGTACGCAGTCCTCTGCGTACCACTTGAGGCTGATTGGGAGTCGTGGTGCGCTACGGTAGGGTCCGGCCACGCCGGAGAATCGCTGCTGTTTTTTCCGCGGAACGTACCGCATGTCGGTCGCCACCGAGCGCAGCGTGGCTCTCCAGGCGAATGGTACGCAGAGGACTGCATACCCTACCGGGCTGAAACAAACTGCCTGGCCTTTGGGTCGTCAGCCCGAACATGCCAGATCGGATCAACTCCCGCAGGCAGCGGCTCAGCCTTCACAAAGATTTTCGGCGGAGCCTCGTTGAAATAGAGAAACAAAGCCGGGCAGAGCCATCCAACCATTTCGCTGCCGGCGACCACGCCTCGATACCAGTTGCCCTCGCTGGGAAGCTGCGACCGTGAGCAGTCGAACTTCTCGGCGACTTCATCGGGCGAGAGCCAGGTCAATTCCACGTCGTGGTCGAACGGCTCGGCGGCAAAGGTGAGAGCAAATCCCTTCGACGCATTCGGGATCGACTTGGCCTGCACAAATCGAGAGATCATTTCCGACATGCCCAGGACGAACGCTTCCTCCTTTAGGCCGGTGCGCTCGTCGTCGAAGACCCAGCAGTTGCCGGCGAGAAGGTAGGGGTAGATGGTCATCGTCGTGGGCATGGTTATTCGTCCTACGTTGCGGGCAGCATCTCCACGAATTCTACCGCTCTGTCAATCCAGTCGGCTAATTGCTGGTCGCTGTCCAGACCATCGGGATCGACCACGATCCAGCCCTTCATTGGTCGCCCGCCAACTTCAAACTGTTGGACGTTGGGTTGCTTCAAAGCCGTGTTCGCTTGCACCGGGTCGAGTCGGACGACCAACGACTGCTCCCAGATGCCCACGAGCATTTTGCCGTTGAGCAGGAAGGCGATGCCGCCGAACATCGTCTTCTCGGAGATGCGCCGATCATCCCGCAATGCTTGGCGAACTCGGTCGGAGAGAGACTGACTGAACGCCATCATTCAGTCCGGGTTCCAGGGCACAAGATCACTTCGCCTTCGGGTGCTCTGACCGACGACCGGGGGGATGGTAACAGCGCACTGGAGAGGAATTCAGCCAAGTCCTCCCTGAAGGGCTGCATCAGCGCAAAAAAATACGGACGCAGCATTAGCAGTCGTTCTTCCCTCTTTCGAGGTTTACAGGCTGCCTTCGCCACGTCCGCTTCGGACTTCGCCCTTCGCAGCTTTTCTTCCTCCAAAGAGGTCGATCATCTACGACTTGCTCATCCGTCATTGATTATTCGCCGTGTCCAGTTCGGAAGGCAAGAGGTCCACCGCTTTTTCTTCGGCTGCGTCGGGCTGGTATAGGCCAAGCTCGGCGGAATCACGAATGCCAACTGGCTTGCGGCGATTACAAATTTGCCATGTTAGGTGATTTTGTGATCCGCTCAGGTTTTGAGCCGTACTCAAGGAAGGTGGCGAACGACGAATAGAAAGTAAGGTGCGAGCATGACTTTGAATAGGGCGGACGGGCTTGGAACTCAAGCCATTGAGGAACGTAGCTGCGTGCGGATGGGAGCGGTCGCCGTTCTCACCAAGTGCAATAAGTGCGGTGCAAGCGTGATGGCAATCATTCTTGCTGACCGTCCTGAATACTGTGCAATGGAATGCAAGAACTGCGGCACGTCAGCCGAGGTCAGCTCGTCCGATTCAGAATCTCTTTAAGCTCCTTGACCAACGCCATTTGCGCAGCTTTGATCTTCCGGCGAGCAACCGCAATGTCGAAGAACTCGGCTCGGTCGATTTCAGGAAACTCCATCGGTTGCCCCGACCGTGGCGGCCATTCCATCGTGAAGTTATTGCTGACGATGGTACTCGGATCGCAGTCGCCTTCGAACGCCCAGGCATGAACGACCTTGCCGCCCTTTTGCGTCACCGGCATCAAGGCGATAAGAGGGCCTGCTGGCCTGATGGCGGTTTCTTCCTCGAACTCACGCTTGGCGCAGTCCAGCAAATCCTCGCCCGGATCGACCTCGCCTTTGGGAATTGACCAAGCTCCCTCGTCCTTTTTCTTGAAGAGTGGACCACCGGGATGCGCAAGGAGAACCTGGAGCTTGCCTCCCTTGATGCGGTACATCAGCAATCCGGCAGCGATACGAGGGCGGGACATCAAACCAATCCTCGTCACTTTGAAAAGTGCCGAACCAGCCACATGATCCCTGTTAACAATAGGCTCGCCAGAATGCAGGTCATTATCGGGAAATAAAACCGAAAGTTCTCCCGTTCGATCACGATGTCTCCGGGCAGTCGGCCAAGCCAGGGGATGCTCGGACCGAGGAGCCAGGCAACGCCAATCCCGACGATCAAGAGGCCCACGAAGATGATGGTCCAGCCAGGGTGGGACATGACTCCGATTCTACGCCACTCATCTTCGGCTGCCAAACTCGACGGAATCGAATAAACTGGCAGGATGGAACAAAGAACAGGGAGGTAGGATACGGCCACGCCGGAGAATCGCTGCTGCTTTTTTCCGCGGAACGTACTTCATGCCGGTCGCCACCGAGTGCGGCGTGGCCCTCCAGGCGAATAGTACGCAGAGGACTGCGTACCCTACCGGGCTGGTCGAAAGCCAAGAAAGAAACTCTCATCGCAGGCGACAAGCAGCGGCTGAAGCCGTTGTCGGCTTCCAGATCTTTGCGTCCGGCTGGACAGCGCTGGCCAACGCTTTCAAAACCGAAGTGCGAGCCGAACGGGTTCGACGCGTTCAGTCTAAAGAAGCTGTCAATTAGACCAGTCCCGTTTGTTTGCCCAATTAGACCAGTCCCGTTTGTTTGCCACAATCTGCTTGGCAATCTCGGCGTGGGTCGGATACATTGACTGGCATGCGAGTCCAATTTCCTTTTTGGCGATTGATGGCCTGTGTCAGTTTGTTTGCGCTGGGTTGCGGACTTCTGCGAATCGGCTACATCTCTTGGAGGACCATTCTCGTCAGCAAGTGGTCATTGTTCCTGTTTGTGCTTGCTTTTTTTGGAGCACCTTCTGCATTTGCAGCAGCGATTGGAGTCCTCTTCCGCAGGGGACGAACTTTTGCGCTGGCGGTCTTAGAAATACTCAACTTGCTCACGAGTCTATTTCCCATCATGTAGCGGATGGCAGCCTCGTAGGGTACGCAGTCCTCTGCGTACCACTGGCGGCAGATTGGGCGTCGTGGCGGGCTACGGTAGGATACGGTCACGCCGGAGAATCGCAGCTGTTTTTTTCGCGGAACGTACTTCATGTCGGTCGCCACCGCACGCGGCGTGGCCCTCCAGGCGAATGGTACGCAGAGGACTGCGTACCCTACCGCGAGCCGGGGCTCAACTACTATGTGATCTATCGCTTGAGCGACGGCGCACGGTGCGATCGCCAGGCTTTGGTCAACACGGTTGGACCAGCGGCGAGCTACGCGTCGATCCGGCTCCATGTTGGAACCGCGACGGCACTCAGATCTTGTTTCCGTCCATCACCGAAGACGGCAAGACGAGGCAACTTTTCGCGATTGAGTTGAAGAAAGGATCCTAAACCGTAGTGATCTAGCGGAATCATCGACTAACCCTTCCAACCGCAATCAAATGCTCAAATACAAGCCCACCCGAGAAGAATGCCTGGCGGCGCAAGGTAAGCGCCTGCCGGACGTTCTTGCCAAGGATCTCAAGATCGTGTTCTGCGGGATCAATCCCAGCATCTACTCAGCGGCTGTCGGCCACCACTTCGCCCGCCCCGGAAACCGCTTCTGGCCCACGCTGCACGCCGCTGGCTTCACGGACCACCTTTTCTCGCCTGCTGAAGACCGAACGCTCCTTGATCTTGGGTTGGGGCTCACGAATATCGTGCCTGCCGCAACGGCCAGGGCCGAGGAACTTTCGTATGCTCAACTGATCGCTGGGAGACGGCAACTATTGCGTAAGATCCGGCGCTACACGCCCCAGTGCCTGGCCGTCCTGGGATTGACCGCATTTCGAGTCGCTTGGGACCAGCCGAAAGCCACGTTTGGCCTCCAATCGGCGAAGGTGGGCTCGACGGCAGTTTGGGTGTTGCCAAATCCCAGTGGGCTGAACGCCAGTTACCAAATCCCCCGGCTCTCGACGCTGTTTGGCGAGATGCGCGAGTTCCTGGAGATCTGAAATTCGCCCAGGTGCCATTTCGCGCGCGGACAAGCCGGACTGAGCGGTCTGTCTTCAAATGGTAGCCCTTGGCCGCCATCGTTTTTGGCGGCATCATCATTCCGTTGCCCGAGTTTCTGGTTCGTTCCCGGCCCGGTGCTACAATCACTCGCCACGTCGTCGCGGTGGCGCAAATGTCGATCTCCGCGATGCTGATTCATTTGACCGGCGGCCGGATCGCAACACACTTTCACATTTTCGGTGCGCTGGCCTTCTTTGCCTGCTGCCGCGATTGGCGCGTGCTTGTCTCCACAATCGTGGTGGTTCTCGTGGATCATACAATGCGAGGAATCATCTGGCAGCAGTCGGTGTATACGGACCGATTCGTTTCACGGCGCCGACGGCTTTGCCGGCTCGCTCGGCGGCGTGGGCTGCGAGGATTTATTCCTTTTGAGCCGACGGGCCTCCTTTTTTTCTTCCGGCGTCGTTTGTCCTTTGTTCGCACCGGCTGATTTGTTTTCGGAGGGAAGCCACATTGCGAGTGTGGATTTCAAGGCGGCGTGTTCGGGCTTGTCCGCAAGGTTCGTCCACTCATGGGGGTCGACGTCGTGGTCGTAGAGTTCCTCGCCGCCACCGGCATAACGGATGTAGCGCCAGCGCTCCGTACGGATGGCATGGTTACCCGCTTTCATGGTGCTGATTGCGGGCTGAGTCCACTCAGCCAGCGGATTGGCGAGTAACGGTTTAAGGCTCGCGCCTTGCAGATGTCTCGGGGCCGGCAGCACCGCGAGTTCACAGAGTGTCGGAAAAACGCCAAGAAAATCCACAGGGCGCGAGCACTCGCTTCCTGGCTGCGTGAGACCAGGCACGACCCAGATCAATGGCGCGGGTGGCCTCTTCCCAAAGCGTCGATTTTCGCCAGTGTTCCTTCTCGCCGAGATGCCAGCCATGATCGCTCCACAGGCAGATGATCGTGTTGTTCTTGTATGATGACTGTTCCAAGGCATCGAGCACGCGGCCCAGCTGTCGCATCGGTAAACGCGATGCTGGCGAGGTACGCTCGCACGGTCTCTTTCCACTTGCCCAAGTCTTTGATGGCGGCGAACTCACCGGCTTTGGCCATTTTCACTCCTTCCGGAGGCAGGTCTGCGAGGTCTCCTTCATGCGTGGGGGGGAGCGTGATGCTGTCGAGCGGAAACAGGTCAAAATATTTGCGCGGCGCGGCCCAAGGCAAATGTGGTCGATGAAACCCACAGGCCAGAAAAAAAGGCCGATCGTGCGTCTTGCTCAACTGACCCACGGTGAAACTCGCGGACTGGTAGTCTACGAGTTCCTCTTCGGGCGAATCGAGGGGCAAGACGACGTTGCTGCCGATGGTGAACGCTTCGGGCGTCTTGCCGGGCTTGAGCGACCAGTCGCTCTTGTCCTTGTCAACTTCCTCGCGTTCCAGATCTTTCTGGTACTCGTCCCAATCTCCGCGGCGAATTCTTCCACCGTGAAAAATCTTTCCCACGCCCAGAGTACGATAGCCATTATTGTGAAAATGTCCCGGCAACGTTGGGATGTCCGTCGGCACGGCGGTGCGCCAGTCATTGCCATTTCCGTACACACCGGTACTGCCAGGGCGCAGGCCGGTCAGCAGGGCAGTGCGGGAAGGATTGCACAGCGCACTGGCCGTGTAAGCGTGGGAGAAGCTGACACCCAGCTTCGCCAACCGGTCGAAGTTCGGTGTCTTCGCCGTGGGATTTCCCAGGTAACCGGCCCAATCGCGCATGTCATCCACGGCAACGAACAGGACGTTGGGGTGCCGAGCGAACTGACCCTGAGGCTCGGCTGCTGACGATTCAGGAACAATGCCGGCAATGGCGAACAAAATCACTGCGATCGCAAACAATCGCCCGAGCTTTTTCATGAAAACACCTTGGTTCTATAGGTTTTGCGCTCCGGCTAGCGCCGATCCTCTCCTTGAAAAGACGCTTGAGAGTGGAGATTCATTTTATCCATTTTCACGCGCCCTTCGCCGCGCGGGCGGCACTGGCGTGGCCATTTGCCTGTTAGGATGCCTTATTCTCTCAATCAGTTCTACGCGTGATGGGAATTCTCTCAATGGACCTTGTTACGAGACCCGTCCCGCGCGGCCTTCGCCGAGACTCGCGAGTCGCCCCCATTGTCTGGTGCTATCGCCGGCAGAATCCACGGTTAGCTGGAGTCTCAATCGACCCGACAATCGAGCGGTTCAGACACGTAGCCGCACCACCTAGATAAATGTCCTGCGACGTGGTACCGTCCAAAGACTCCAGGCGATCGATCACAAAACGAAGAAGAGTGGGTTATGGGAAGAAATTTCGAAAATCGTAAGAATTCGATCTTCAAGACGGCAGCTCAGAAATCGAAACTCTACTCCAAGTATGGCACGCGGTTGTATGTGGCCGCCAAGAATGGCGTGGCAGACCCTGAAGCCAATCCGGTTTTGCGCAGCTTGATTGAAAAAGCCAAGCGCGATCAGGTTCCTGCCCACGTAATTGAAAAGGCGATTGATAAAGCCCGCGGCGCTGGCGGGGAGGACTTTGTGTCCGCCCGCTACGAAGGATTTGGACCTGGCGGCTCCTTGGTGATCGTCGATTGTCTGACGGATAACAATCAACGTACGATCACGGATGTCCGCAATTGCTTCACGAAGACCGGTTCCAAATTAGGAGCAACTGGTTCTGTCGCCCATTGGTTTGACCAACTAGCGGTTCTATCTTTTCAAGGGGGACAATGAAGAGCAAGTGCTGGAAGCGATGTTGGGCGCCGACGTCGATATCGAGGAGCTTGAATGCAAAGGCAGTCACCTGACGATCTTTGCCCCGCCCAGCGAGTTTTACAAAGCCAAAACGGCCCTGTTGCAAGCGTTTCCTGGAACCGAGTTGGAAGTTCAAGAAATTACGTTCCTCCCTCAGAGCAGCAAGGAACTTAGTTCGGAAGACCTGGCCATGTTCCAAAAGTTCATCGGTATGCTGAACGATTGCGATGACGTGCAGGAAGTCTATCACAACGTCGCGTTTCCTAGCTAGAACGTTCCGTTGTTTGAACGCGACAGCGGTGAAGTACGTTGACCGAAAAAATCGCAACCAATTACCGATATGTGCCACGAGCCCGAGCGCATTGTTCGTTTGCGGAGAGCCATTGCTGACGCGCGGGCTGTTTTCCGTTCCGTTAACTCGTCAGATCTGGAATTGACCCGGCGGTCGGACGGTTTTCGGGCGAATCCTTGCTTTCAGATCACGACTCACGAACATTCGGCACTTGCTGCCAAAAGATGCGGGCCAACGCGGGCACGACGAAGAGCGCAGCAATGCGGCGCTCGAGCAATCCCCAGACCACTACCGTGGCAAGTGGGCGTTGGATGTCGGCACCAATCCCTACGGCCAGAGATGCCGGCAACAATCCGAGCATGCCCAGCGAGGTGGTCATCAGGATTGGCTGAAAGGCCTCGCGGGCGCCGTCGAGGATCGCATCGTCCAGCGTGGGGCCAATCCGCCAGCGGGCATCGATCGCCCGCACCATCAGAATGCCGTTCAGCATCGATACTCCGAACAGCGTGGAAAAGCCCACGCAGCTCGAAACGTTCAATGTCATGCCTCGCGCGTAAAGGGCGATCGCACCGCCAACCAGGGCAAATGGCACGGGCAGCAGCACGAGCAGCGCCTGCCGCCGGCGACCCAGTGTAGTGACAAGCAACCCAAACACGATCGCAACGGTTATAATTGCCGCCACGAGAATGCGGCTGGCAACCCGCGCGAGGTTCTCGAACAGGCCGATCCAGCGCAGGCGGTAGCCCTCCGGGAGCTTGACTTCGGCAGCGACTCGACGACTCGCCTCGGCGACGAACCCGGCCTGATCCCGCCCGGCGATATCGCAGCGCACCGTGACGCAGTGCTGGCCATCTTCGCGTTTAATAAGAGTCTGGCCGTCGGCATGTTCAAACGTGGCCACGCTGGCCAGTGGAATCGGTGCGCCGGACACGGAGAATGCCGGCAATTGGCCGATCGTCTCGATGGATCGCAGCGAGTGCGCGTCGAAACGGACGGCAATCTTGAAACGGCGGTCGCCGTCGTACAGCGTACCAATCGGCTCTCCGCCGATGGCTGTATTGATCAGCCGGTTGACAGCCTCGATCCGCACATTGTATCGGTGCAGTGCGCCCGGTCGGACTCAATGAGCAATTGCGACTGCGGCTCGTCTTCTTCGACGGAAACGTCGACAGCGCCCGGCACGGTTTGCAACACGGCCGTGATTTGACCTCCCAGCGCGTGCAATGTGGTGAAGTCGGCCCCTGAAATCACCACGCCGAGGTCAGCGCTCGTGCCGCTGGCGTCTTCCGTCACGCTATCGATGATCGGCTGCGTGAAGTTGAAGTGCGTCGTGGGAAATCTCGCCTTCAGTTGTGTCGTCAGCTCGCCGAGAAGCTCGCGACGGCTACGAAATCGCCACTGATTGCGCTGCTTCAGTCCGATCATCATCTCCAGCCGGCTGCCGACGAACGGGTCGGTGCCGATATTGTTCCGGCCGGCTTGCGAGGTGACAAACGACACCTCGGCGAAGGTTCGCACGATACTGCGCATCTGATCGCCAAAGGCGGCCGTTTGCTGCAGCGATGTTCCAGCCGGAAAACTCGCCCGAACCAGGATCATACCTTCGTCGAGCGTTGGCAGGAAATCGAGCCCGAGCCGCGGCGCGACCCAGCCGACCACGGCGCCAGTCGAAAGCACCGCGAAACTTACCGCAACCCATCTCGCTCGCAGGATTCTCTGCAACAATCGAACGTACCACACGTGGAGCCGAGCCAGTAGCGGATTGTCCCAAACGCGTGTTCCGTGCCGCAGGAACAATTGAGCCATGCCGGGGATTACCGACAATGTAAAGATGGCAGCCCCAGCCAAGGCCAGGATCGCCGTCAGCGCCATCGGCCGGAACAGCAGTCCCTCGACGTTCGCCAGCGTCAACAAAGGCAGGTAAGCGCAGCCGACAATCAGCGCCGCGAGGAACATCGGCCGCCGGATTTCCGCTACAAGCGAAAGCACAGTGCGCTGCTGGCCGTCTTGCTCAGCGGCCTCGGCTGAACGCGGCAGGCGCCGAGACAAGTAATTGAACATCAGCACCGCACCATCGACCAGGATCCCAAAGTCAATCGCTCCCACCGAAAGCAGTCCCAGCGGCACGTCGGTCAGATAGAGTACGAACAGGGCGAACAACAACGAGAAAGGAATCGTCGACACGGCAAGGATCGCTAGAGTCGGGCTGCCATAAAAAGCCAGCAGCGCCAGACCGACCAACGCGGTCCCCGCGGCGACGCTATAGCCGACCGTTTCGAGCGTGCTGTCAACCAGCGAATCCCGATCGTAAAATGGCTCAATTTGCACGCCCTTGGGCAATGCGTTTTTATTGAGATCCTCAATCTCGGCCTTGATACGGGTCAGAATCCGCGAAGGATTCTCTCCGCGCGTCATGAGCACGATTCCCTCGAGCCCGTCGGACCTGGCATCCTTACCAAAGATGCCATGCTGCACGCGAGACTCAATTTCGACCCGGGCCACGTCGCGGACGTAAATCGGAGTTCCGTCGATCGAATTGAGTACCGTGTTACCCAGGTCGGTCGCGTCCCGCAAGAGCCCGCGGCCGCGGATCGCGAGCGACATTTCGCCTCGGCGCACCAGGCTTCCACCAGCGTTGGCATTGTTGGCCCGGACTGCATCCACCACGTCATCGAGTGTCAGGGAGTAGCGCGCTAATTGCGACGGTTCAAGGGTGAGCATGAATCGCTTTTCGTGCCCGCCGAAAGTGACCACCTCGGCAACCCCGGCAATTCTCCGTAGTCGAACTGCGACGACCCAATCTTGCAGTGTCCGCAACTCGAGCGGCGACGTCGTGCCGTCGCTGGTCAGTTCATAACGGTAGATCTCTCCGAAGTCGGTGGCCAAGGGGCCGAGCCGGGCGCGGCCCCCTCCGGGAGTTCCACCGCGTTCAAGCATTCCTGCACTTGCTGTCGCGCGAAGTACTTCTCGACGCCCAGGTCGAATACCAGCTCGACGACCGATAATCCCAGGATCGTGCGCGAGCGAATGGCCGACACATTGGGGACGTCGCTCATCGCCAGTTCGATCGGAATCGTGAGCTGTCGCTCGATCTCCTCGGGCGCTCGGCCAGGGAACTCGGTGATCACCAGCACCTGCGGCGGCGAAATATCGGGATACGCGTCGAGCGGCTCCTGCCAGCACGACCAGGCGCCGCCCAAGGCGATCAGCAAGCAGATTGCCAGCGCCCAACGACCGTGCGTAGCCGTCCAAACATCCGGCCGCACGGTCATGGTTCGTTTTCTGCTTTCGAGGCCAGTGCCCGGATGGCCAGTGCCTTCAATAGGATGACGCCCTGGGAGACAATCTTCGCGGGCGGCTCGATGCCGGCAACGATCTCGAACTGGCTGGAGTGTACGTCCCCGACTTGGACCGGCGCTACCCTCCAGGCGTCCTCGCCATCGGCCACGAGGAGGTAGTGCAGGTGACCAACGTGCAGCACAGCCGTATCGGGAACCAAGATCGCTTGGCGCGGATCGACGCCGAGGCCCACATCGCTAAACATCCCTGGCTCGAGAATCGCTTGCGGATCGTTGAGCTCGAACAGTACTCGCAATGTGCGTCGATCCTGGCTGATCAGCGAATTGAGCAGCTTGACTTGGGCCGGAAATTGTCGGTCGGGGTAAGCGTAGAATTGCACACGGCAGGCCTGGCCGGCTTTTACCTGCGAAACATGTCGCTCGGGCACGTTGGCCACAACCAGGACCATGTTTTCCACCGCGTCTGTAAACACGGCCGCGTCGATGCCCGCTTGGGCCAGCACACGTTCGAGGGCGGCCTTGCGGTTCCGCGCGGATTGCAATGTCGAGTCGGCGCTGAAAATGTCCTTTTCGCCCAGCAATTGGGCCTTCAGCAAATCGGCCTTGGCCTGCAAGATCTGCGCTTCGGGCACGCTGGTGTTGCCCGCCAGGGGATCGAGACGCTTCACAACCGACGCCAGGAAACGAGTTTCGGCCTCGACCAGTTGCCGGGTTTTATCCAATTGGCTTTCGGCGAATCGCACCTCGCTTTGAATGCGAAGCCAGTCGGCGTAGGTGCTGGACAACTCAGAGGTGTTGAACCGCCAGCGATCCGCGAGGCTCCCACCGCCGGCGACAACCCGCGCCAGGACAAAGCCGGTCACCTGCAGCAGGGGCGTTTCGATCGTCTCGCGTTCGACTTCCTTGACCCCCAGGCTTTGCCAGAGCGCGGAATCTTTTTCAATCGTCAACCGCCCCGGGCCCGCGACCTTCACAGGTTCGGGAAGCGGTTTCGGATCCAGTATTACGGGGTTGCCGGCCCCGCGAGACGACAACACCACGAGGCACGCCAGCACGGCGCTGGTCGCCAGCAGCCCAGTGAGCATCCATACCCGCTTCGCTAGTCCCCGCCTGAATGGCGACTCACCAGGAATCGGTCTAGGCTCGATCGAGGCATCCATGAGCAATCACGTCGATTCACGATTCTTGCGTTGCGCCATTCTCGGATTCGCATGACGCCCGTTCGACAGGGTCTGCATTGTATGGCGTCCGGCTTGTACCGGCAAACGCTCTAATCTCGCTGCGATTCTCGCCAATGCGGCGAGGCGTTGAGAGTCCCTTCAAGGTCCCGCTTCAGCCCAGCTTGGCGCCTATATTGAGTTTGCGTATCAGTGTCTTCGTGGTGGGAATCATGGTCGGCGCCACGCTCAGGCCTCGAAATCCCATTTCCAGCAGACGTGGCACGTAGGCTTCTCGGCCAGCCAACTCGCCGCAGAGCGTGACAGGTCGTCCACTTGCTTCGGCCAGAACGATACGCAGCAACCGTAAGATCGACTCGTGGCCATCCTGGAAGTAATCATTGACCGACGCGTCGTCGTGCGCAGCGGCTAGCGTATACTGCGTGAGATCGTTCGTGCCCACGCAGAAGAAATCTGCGTGCTTCAAGAGTGCGGGGATCGCAAGTGCCGCCGCCGGTGTTTCAACCATGGCGCCGAATTCCGGAGGATGTTTGGTCTTTCGCTCCAGGCACATCGCGTCGAACACTTCTCGCATTTTCCGCATGTCCTCTTCGAGCGTGATCATCGGAATCAGCACTCGTAGCGAATGTTCCTGAGAAAGCCTCAAGATCGCTCCGATTTGAGTACGGACAAGCTGCGAGTAATCCAATAACAACCGAACGCCGCGGCGTCCCAGCACGGGATTGGAGGTCGTGGGCAGCGCCAAGTAGGGAAGAGGCTTGTCGCCGCCGATATCGAGTAGACGAATAGTAACGGGTCTATTACCCAACGGCGCAATCAGCCTTTTTAGTTCGCGGAATAAGTCATCCTCCGTCGGCGGCATGGGCCGGGCGAAATACAGTTGTTCAATCCGCAAGAGCCCAACGCCGTCGGCGCCATTGTCGAGCGCCATTTCGACGTCATCGTTGATGCCAATATTGGCTTCCACGCGAACCAGGTGACCATCAAGAGAACTCGCGGGATCGCGGCAAGCAGCCTTACAGCGCACCAGGGTCGTCCGCCACTTCTCCATTCGCTGCTGGAAGTCGGTCCGTGTCGTCTCCAGCGGCGCGATTACGAGCGTGCCGTTGAAGCCATCGACCAATAGCTCCATTCCGCTGGTGATGCGCGACAGAATGTCTGGAACCTCGGTGATCGTGGGTATGTTCTTTTCACGTGCCAACAACGCCGCATGCGACCCTTGTCCCAAGGTTTCTACCACCACGGCCATCACGTTGGACTTGGGCAACAGAACGACATCCGAGGGCAGCAGTCGCTCAACGACCAGAATGCTGTGGTCTGGAATAGATTGAAGTCCTGCGTCTTGATCACCACGAAGTCGCCGGATGATATTCCGACCCAAGTCCAGCACGTCGTCGGCTCGCTGGCGAAAGGAGGGGTTTTCCAGCCCCTCGAATTTCTGATACCAACGTTGTAGCACGCGACGCACCGCCTCTTCGGCGGTCAAATGCGACGCTCGAAGTTCTCGTTCGAACTCGCCTGACGCAAAAAGATCACGCAGCATCTCGCCATGCGCGCGAAACACGCCGGCCAGCGTTGAATCGAACTCGGTTTCGATGCGTTTGGCGTATTGGGCGAGTTGGGCTAGCGTTTCTTCGAACGAACGTTGCAGCTGAACCAATTCGCCGTCAATGTCGTGCTGGCCAATCGCCGGCGGCTCACCGCTAAGCTTGAGCACATCGCCGACTACCCAAGCCTTGCCCATGCCCAAACCAGGTGCAATGCTCCGGCCGGAGAGCCTGACTTCTGCTTGCTCGCCTCCACTTATGGTTGCGGACTTCAATTCCATGGAGTTCTCCATCAAACACTGTTTCGCTGCATCAGCAGTAAGCGATGGGCACAGGTCACTGCCATGGCGCCGTCGCCGACGGCAAAGCCAACTCGTTTGGTGGATCCGGAGCGAATGTCCCCGGCAGCCAACACCCCCGGGAGATTCGTCTCCAGAGGGCACGGGTCGCGATCGGTACGCTGCCATAGCCCCGAACGAATGACGTCACTTCCGGTTAGCAAATAGCCATTGGCATCGCGAGCAAGTTCAGCCGGCAACCACTCCGCAGACGGTTCGGCGCCGATGAATACGAACACCGCCGAACAGGGCAATCGAAGTGGCGCCGTGGTGGAGTTGCCGGTCAGCGAAATCTCCTCGACGTGATGACTTCCATGGACGGCGTTAATCTCCGCCTGTTCATGGACGACGACGTTGGCGGTTGCCCGGATTCGGTTCGACAAATATTCCGACATGCCGTGCCCCAGTGTACGGCGGATGACTATGTGTACCGTGCGCGAGGGACAGCACTCCGCCAGAAACATGACGGCTTGACCGGCCGAGTTCCCCTGCGCCGACCACCGCGACGTCCGCGCGGTCATAGAGATCGGCTTCTACCGTGGTGCAAGCGTAGTAAATGCCCGCGCCAACAAAGCGGTCTGCTCCCTCGGCTTCCAAACGCCGCCAGCGAACCCCTAGCGCGAGTAGCACGACGCGAGAGCGTATCTCCGCACCGCAATCCAAATGTAGTAAGTGCAAGTCGTTTGCGGACTTCGCCGGAGTCAATTTCTCTACGACCACAGGAGCGACAATCCGCGCACCGAACTTCAGCATTTGCAAGACCCCGCGCGTGGCGAGTTCCGCGCCGCTCAAACCTGCCGGAAATCCGATGAAATTCTCAATTCGCGACGAGCCGCCGGCCTGGCCACCTGGTCCCAACCGGTCGAGCATCAGAGTGGAAAGACCTTCTGACGATGCATAGACGGCCGCGGCGATGCCTGCCGGCCCGGCTCCGACAATTGCGAAATCGACCTCTTGTGCAGGACAGTGCTTCCATATTCCAGCGGAGCGAGCCAGCTCTTGCAAAGAAGGATTCAGCAGAACCTGCCCATCGCCGCATTCGATCACCGGTGTTTTCCGCGGAGAGCCGAGCCCCTGGAAGACTTTCTGGCCTGCTTCGGTATCCGGGTCGAACCAGGTAAAGGGGACGAAGTTCTTGTACAGGAATTCGCGGACGGTGTTCGTGTCGCGACATCGTCCCGGACCGACGACCCGCAGTCCGAACATACCCGTCTGCGACAACAACTCGCGGCGAAGGGTGAACGCGACAATCAACTTCTCACCCAAGTTAGGAACGCGATTGAGTAAGGCCCTGAGATGACTGCCTGGCACGTGCCAAATACGCGAATTGCCCCGTGCCATCGCGGTCACCATCACGGGACGACCGGTCAAGAGGTCGATGTCGCCCGAGAACTGACCCGGTCCATGGGTGACAATGACCCGATTGCCGTCGGTCGGATTGAGGATGTCGATCTGCCCGAATTCAACGACGCACAAATCGATGTCGGCATGCCCGGCGCGAAAGATCGTATCGCCATCCGCGTAGTCGTGAGCCGTTGCCAATGGCTTGAGAACCGCGATCTCTGCGGTTGTCAACCGAGGAAACGCAGTTTCTTGACCCAGAGACATGGGGCGCCCTCATTGAGACATTACTGTTGTCTTACGGAAGTGCAGGAGTCGGGTCGAGTCGGCTTGCAACCGCATTGCGCCGAAGACCCGCCGCATTATACTAGGGGTTCGGAGGCAAATAGAAGGTACGAGCATTAACCAGAGCGGGAGTCTCGGAAACTCGTTGTTTCTAGCTCGGATTCAGCAAAGGCAGCTTTTGCGAAGCGGAGATCGGCGCCAGTACAATCAAAGCCGGCGCGCCGGTCGCCGGCCAAGACGCATACGGCCTTCCCCCTCTGTGAAAGATTGTCCACCCACATGCGCAAGACGAATCAGTCGGCTTGCTTCGGCGCAAGCCTGGGCTGCGGAGCGAAAGACAAAGGATCGATCGAGGTAGACAAGTTGGCGGATTTCGTAATTCTGGACCGCAATCCATTGACGACGCCGGTGACGGAGATCCGCAAGATTGGAATTCGCGAAACCATCATCGCCGGCCGAAGGGTATGGAAGAGCAAATAGCCTGATGCGAGTTCGAATTCATTACGGTCTTGCAATCTTATCCCGTATTTCGGGCCTCCGAAGAAACAACCAAATTCTGGGACTGATGCCGACCTTCTCCGGCCCGACCCGCAGAGTTTTGTAGCGGCGCCGCAAAAGCTACGACGAATTGTCGCGGTCAAGCGTGCTGCCTGGAAAGCCTGCTGGAATTCAAATTGCCCACGGCGGTTTTTTGATTGCGGCATTCGCACCGCGATGTAGTGTTGAGAATAGATGGGGCCGCTGGCGGCCGCCGCAAAACCGTTTGGGTGCAATGCTTGCCGCCCTGCGGGGTTCGTCGAACATTTCAAAGTCTGCCTGCTCTCTTGCCGGCAGAAGGCTTTTCTCGGCTCGATGGTTGCCCGTGTCAATCACGCGCGCCGTCTGCGATTCATGCACTTGGTTTGGCCGGAGCATGAATCACTTGATGAAGATCATTTTCGATCTACGACCGTAAGCACTTTCCGCCCCGCATTGCGCACGAGCCAATGCGCACGATACGATTGTCAAAGGAATACCAGATGAGGCGTTCGAAGCTGTGGCAATGGTTGTTCCCTGCCGGGGCACGACGTGACCGTCGATCCCGACCGCGGGGAAGCAACGTCAAACATCTGATAGGCTTCGAGTCGCTAGAACCGCGACCGCGTGCTCTCCGTCTCGCTTGGCTTGAGTAATAGTTCTTTCGCAGAAGACGGCGGTACGGCGACTCTAACCGCGCAGCTTCCCGCCGCCATTATTACCTCCACGACCATCGAGCTCAGCTACAGCGGCACGGCCGTCGAGGGAACGAATTTCGCCTCGTCGGCGGCAGCGATTACCATCCCTGCCGGCAGCCTGAGCGGCACAGCAACACTGACTGGCATCGACACCAGCGACGCGAATGACGAAACGGTCGTCGTCGGCATCGGCTCGCTCGATTCGGCCCTATCGATGTTGTATTTCCTGGCGTCCGATGCGAACGCCGCCGCCAATCTCGACATGATAGGCGCGGACGCCAGTTCCACCTCGGCCACAGCCACGCTGACGGGCGACCCATCCGTAAACCTGTCGGACAGTAGCAGCGGGTCAATCGCCGAAGATGGCGGCACCGACACCGTCACGGCCTCGTTATCGGCCGCCACGACCGTGCCAGTCACGGTCGATCTGGATTTTTCCGGTTCGGCCACCGAGAATACCAATTATTCGGCGTCGGCCAGTTCGATTACGATTGCTGCTGGCCAGACCACGGGCAGCATCACGCTCAACGGCATCGACACGGGTAGCGCATCGAACCAGGGCATCACGGTTGGGATTAGCAGCGTCAACTCTCCGGCCACCATCGGTGCCACGTCCTCCGTCTCGACGACTCTCATCGGCGACCCAACCGTAAATCTGTCGGACAATAGCGGCGGGTCGTTCGCCGAAGATGGCGGTACCGACACCGTCACGGCCTCGCTGTCGGCCGCCACGACGGTGCCGGTCGCGGTCGATCTGGCTTTCTCCGGTTCGGCCACCGAGAATGCCAATTATTCGGCGTCGGCCAGCTCGATTACGATTGCTGCTGGCCAGACCACAGGCAGCATTACCTTGACGGGCATCGATACCAGTAGTACCAGCAATCAGACCATCACGGTGAGCGCCGGCACCACTACTGGCGCCGCCCTCGGCAGCACTTCGTCTGTTACAACGACGCTCAATGGCGATCCGACCGTGAGCCTTTCGGATACCAGCGGCGGGTCGTTCGCCGAAGATGGCACCGACACCGTTACGGCCACGCTGTCGGCCGCCACGACGGTGCCGGTCACGGTCGATCTGGCTTTCTCCGGCTCGGCCACCGAGAATACCAATTATTCGGCGTCGGCCAGCTCGATCACGATTGCCGCCGGCCAGACTACGGGCAGTATCACATTGACTGGGATCGATACCGGTAGTAGTAGCAATCAGACCATTACAGTAAGCGCCGGCACCACTACTGGCGCCGCCCTCGGCAGCACTTCGTCTGTTACAACGACGCTCAATGGCGATCCGACCGTGAGCCTTTCGGACACTAGCGGCGGGTCATTCGCCGAAGATGGCACCGACACCGTTACGGCCACGCTGTCGGCGGCCACGACCGTGCCGGTCACGGTCGATCTGGCTTTCTCCGGCTCGGCCACCGAGAATACCAATTATTCAGCATCGGCCAGCTCGATCACGATTGCTGCTGGCCAGACCACGGGCAGCATTATGCTCACCGGCATCGACACCGGCGACACGTCGGAACAGGGCATCACGGTCGAAATTAGCAGCGTCGGCTCTCCGGCCACCATCGGTACCACATCTTCCGTTTCCACGACACTCAGCGGCGATCCGACGGTGAACTTGTCGGACTCCAGCGGCGGAGCGTTCGCCGAAAATGGCGGCGCCGACACCGTCACGGCCACTCTATCAAGCCCTGCGACCGTGCCGATTACAATTGGTCTGAACTTCAGCGGCGCGGCCGTGCAGGGAACGAATTACTCGACTTCCGGCACTTCCATCACCATTGGGGCCGGCCAGACGACCGGCAGCATTACTCTCACCGGCATCGACACCAGCGACATGTCCGACCAGGGCATCACGGTTACCATTGTCGGCGCCAGCTCGCCGGCCTTGATCGGCAACAACGCAACGGTGACGACCACCCTCAGCGGCGACCCGACAGTGAGCCTGTCGGACTCCAGCGGCGGATCGTTCGCCGAAGACGGCGGCACCGACACCGTCACGGCCACGCTATCGGCTGCCACGACGGTGCCGGTCACGGTCGATTTAGATTTCTCCGGCTCGGCCAGCGAGGATACCAATTATTCAGCGTCGGCCAGTTCGATCACGATTGCCGCCGGCCAGACTACGGGCAGCATCACGCTCACCGGCATCGACACCAGCGACATGTCCGACCAAGGCATCACGGTCGGAATTACCAGTGTCGACTCTCCGGCCACCATTGGTACCACGTCTTTCGTCTCCACAACTCTCAGCGGCGACCCGACGGTGAACCTGTCGGACTCCAGCGGCGGATCGTTCGCCGAAGACGGCGGCACCGACACCGTCACGGCCACGCTATCGGCCGCTACGACCGTGCCAGTCACGGTCGATTTGGATTTTTCCGGCTCGGCCACCGAGGATACCAATTATTCAGCATCGGCCAGTTCGATCACCATTGCCGCCGGCCAGACTACGGGCAGCATCACACTCACCGGCATCGACACCGGCGACATGTCCGACCAGGGCATCACGGTCGGAATTACCAGTGTCGACTCTCTGGCCGCCATTGGTACCACGTCTTCCGTCTCTACGACTCTCAACGGCGACCCGACAGTGAACCTGTCGGACTCCAGCGGCGGAGCGTTCGCCGAAGATGGCGGCACCGACACCGTCACGGCCACGCTATCGGCTGCCACGACGGTGGCGGTCACGGTCGATTTGGATTTCTCCGGCTCGGCCACCGAGGATACCAATTATTCAGCATCGGCCAGTTCGATCACGATTGCCGCCGGCCAGACGACGGGCAGCATCACACTCACCGGCATCGACACCGGCGACATGTCCGACCAGGGCATCACGGTTGCCATTGTCAGCGCGTAGCTCGCCGGCGTCGGTCGGCAACAACGCGTCGGTGACGACCGCCCTCAGCGGAGACCCGACGGTGAATCTGTCGGACACCAGCGGCGGAGCGTTTGCCGAAGACGGCGGCACCGACACCGTCACGGCCACGCTATCAGCCGCTACGACCGTGCCGATTTCGGTCGAACTGAACTTCAGCGGTGCGGCCGTCCAGGGAACGAACTACTCAACTTCCGCCGCTTCCATCACCATCGGAGCCGGCCAGACGACGGGCAGCATCACGCTCACCGGCATCGACACCGGCGACACGTCGGACCAGGGCATCACGGTTGCCGTTGTCAGCGCTAGCTCGCCGGCGTCGGTTGGCAACAACGCGTCGGTGACGACCGTCCTCAGCGGCGACGACACGGATTCCATAGCATGAGGCATTAACCGACGGCAGTAATGACCACTGGCGTGCCCGGCCTATGAATTCAAGTCTTTTTCCGGCATCAGGGAAAACGGCCGAAAAGGTGCATCGAGCTCGGATGCTTCGTTTGAAGGCGTTCGGCAGTTACGCCCGCACGATCGCCAAGCAGCGGCAATGACACGAACCTGCCGTCGCCGCGCAAGAAGGTTCGGCGAGACAAAGGGGGCATGGAATATCGCTGCTTGGGGATTCAGCCGGTAAGCAGGCATAGAAAAGTCCTGCGGGCATCGTACTTTCCCAAAGAGAATCCTTGCATACAGGATGCATACACAATAAACTCCCAGGAATCCGGGGAATTCGACACTGAGAGGCTTGGTCGTAGACCGTCTGTACGCATCCTGCATGCATGTCATCGCCGAAGTCCACCAGGTTCAATCCCCATGAATTCATCGGAGACTTCCTTCCGCCACGCCTACGACCATCTCGTTCGCAAAATTGCCTCGGGCGACCTTCCATCGGGGGCCGTACTTTCCGAGGTGCCACTGGCCGCGGAAATCGGCGTTAGCCGCACTCCGGTGAGGGAAGCGATTGGCCAACTCGCCGCCGAAGGCATTGTCCACAAGGTCGCGCACCGCGGAACTGTCGTCGCCGAGCCTACGCGCGAGGACATTATAGACCTCTACGAATTGCGCGAAGCGCTCGAAACCTATGCCGTGGCACGAGCGACCCGCCGCGGAATCCCGCCCAAGGATCTGGCGACCCTCCATCAACTTGTCGAGGAGGTTGCCAACGTAAAGGAAGCACTATTGGCATCTGGTCGCGAGACTCTCGCCGATGAGCTGCTGCAGCGTTTCCTGGCCGCCGACTTGCGCTTTCACAGCTTGTTGTTGCAGGCGTCTGGCAATCGACGGATGTCCAAGGTTTTTGGCGGCACGCGTTTGCTCATCCGGATTTTTACGATGCGTCGCCAGTGCTCATCCGGATTTTTACGATGCGTCGCCAGTGAAGATATAGGAAGCCGGGGCTGCCGGAAGGGATAGATTGAAGATGTTCAACGTCCCAATCGTCCCCCTACCGGAGCCCCGACATGCCGAGCCCTCATTTTATCGCGTTTGATACGCATTGCGAGTTCTGCGAGATGGTTGCCGTTTCGAACACCGGCCGGATCGTCAAGCGAGCACGCTGTGACACGAACATCCCAGCGTTGGCGGCGGCGCTGGACTCGGTTCGTGGCCCGCGGGTCTTAACTTTCGAGGAAGGGCCGCTGGCGGATTGGCTGGCGCGCAACCTGCGTTCCCACGTGGACCGTCTGATGGTGTGCGATCCACGACGTAACGCGGTTCATCGCCAAGGAGAGTGACAAAGACGACCCGATTGACGCGGAACGCCTGGCTCAACTGCTTCGCGGCGGATACCTCAAGGAGGTCCACCAGCCCGAATCGCTCGATCGCACGCTGCTGAAGCAGCACGTCAGTTTCTATCACGACCGCGTTCGAGAGCGGGTCCGCCAAGGGCATCAACTGTTGGCGTTGCTCCGCCGGCACGGCGTCTTTGCCTCGATCGGCGACGTGGTCGATGCCGACGAGAGAAAGCGGCTCTGGAACAAGCTGCCCCGGCGCAAGGTGCTGCTGCACGACCTCGACTGCGTGTTCCAGGTATATGAACTTCTGGAGTCGCAGGAACGAGAACTGCGAACGACGCTGATTCGCCTGGCGCGTCGGGAAGAGCCCGTGCGTCGTTTTCAAGACGTGCCGGGGTTTGGCTGGATCCGCGCGATCACGTTTTACGTCTACCTCGATACGCCCGTCCGCTTCCGCAGCAAGGCGACCCTCTGGCGATATTGCGGGGTGGGCCTGGAGCGACGTCGTAGCGGTAGCGGGCCCACGCAGGTGCGACTGACCAAGGCAGGCAATCGGCGACTCAAAGACGTACTTCTCGGAGCGGCCAGGTCGGCGGCCGCCGGGGAAGGCAACCCGTTCGCCGACAAGTACCGTTCTTGGACCCAGGAGAAAGGAGTTCATCCTTCGACGGCTCGTCGCAGCGTGGCGCACTCGTTGGCCGCTACGTTGTGGAGCCTCTGGAAAACCGGCAGCAGATACAACCCTGCGTTGGTGCGTGGCGTCGGCTGCTCGTGATCGCTTGTACGAGTTCAACCTCGCCCATGAGCAACGGCGGAGTTCCTTGTGTGCCCCTAAGCCTTGAGCTTCAGCCAGTGAATGAACCCGCCGTCTTTGAATCAGACGCATGCTCCAATATCCGCATGGACCTCATACGAGAGTCCCCGATAGGTGCCTGGGCGACGTTTGTTACGATCACCCACCGAATGCGGAGTCAAGCGAACCGAAACCCGACAAGCATCGACATCACGACTAAGCCGTCGCAGACATAACCCCAGGAACCCGTTCTCGCCACGCCACCCTTCCGACGCCCCTCCCCGACAAGGGAAGCAAAAACGGGCCACCGCCCGGAGTGCGCCTTGACAGGGGACTTCCTATAGGTGGCACACGGCAACCTTGCTCGAAACGGTATATGGTTTTCATCGGGGCATCCTCGACGCGGTCGCGCGCGGCGACGAAACGTCGGCTTCACGCCTCTTGGGCGAACACATCCAGTCCAGTCTGAAAGAACGGCTCGTCGAATATGAATCGGCCTGGCGGGCTGACGAGCAATCGAACATCCTCGGAGGGTTGTAACGGCCATGCATTTTTCGGCATCGGGAAGAACGGTTGCAGTCCGCACGGCAGTGCTGGCTTTCGTTGCGTTGGCGCCGTTCCAGGAGCTTCATGCTGCGTCATTGGTGCTGACAGACGCGACGGTGTTGACGCCTTCCGCGCTCACCAAGCCGGAAAACGAGGCGATTCAGCTCCTGGTGGACGAAATCCGCAAGAGAACCACGATTGGTCTGCCCGTGGATCATCGGTGGCTCGACGGCGATAAGCCACTTCTAGTCATCGCTACGGTTGACCATCTCCCTGCGTTCGAATTGCCTGCAGAGTTGCAGAAGCTGATTCCGACGCCGCCGGAACCGAACGAGGCATTTGCGATCAGCGTAAAAATGGTAAAGCGCCGCCAGATTGTTTTCGTCATCGGTCGAGACGCACGCGGCTTCCTCTTTGGCATTGGCCATTTGCTGCGACAATTGCGAATGACGCTGGGAGCCGTCGAGACGCCGGCTGGTCTCAGCGTTTCTACGGCTCCCAGCGTGGCCTTGCGGGGGCATCAGTTGGGCTATCGGCCCAAGACGAACTCTTACGACGGCTGGGATGTGGCGGATTGGGAGCAATATACTCGCGATCTCATTGTATTCGGCCTCAACGCCATCGAACTGGTGCCGCCGCGATCGGATGACGCAGCCACCAGCCCGCATTTTCCTCGGCCGCAGATCGACATGATGATCGAGATGTCGCGAATCGCCGACGACTACGGCTTGGACTGCTGGGTGTGGTATCCGGCGCTGGACAAGGACTACGATGATCCAGCAACAGTTCAAAAGGCGCTCGACGAATGGGAAGAAGTGTTCCGACGCCTGCCGCGAATCGACGCCGTGCTCGTACCTGGCGGCGATCCTGGTCACACGCCGCCGCGGCCACTGATGAAGTTGCTCGAAAGACAGTCGGTCGGCTTGCGGCGCCACCACCCGCGCCGGAATGTGGGTCAGCCCGCAAGGTTTCAACTCGGAATGGCTGGCGGAATGGTTGGCCCTTGTACGTGATGGGCCCCCTTGGCTCGCCGGAGTGACCTACGGCCCATGGACCAGACTGAGTTTGCCAGAATTGCGGCGGCAATTACCGACGAAATACCCAATTCGGCTCTATCCGGACATTACTCACAGCTATTTGTGCCAATTCCCCGTCCCCGAATGGGATTCTGCACTAGCAATGACGCTCGGACGCGAACCAATCAACCCCCGACCGCTCGACCAGGCGACCATACTGCGTCGACAGCTTCCCAACACGTTTGGCTTTATCACCTATTCGGAAGGCTGCAACGACGACGTGAATAAGACCGTGTGGAGCGCGCTGGGATGGAATCCAAACGCCGACGTTGCCAACGTCATACGCGAATACGCGCGATACTTCCTTTCGCCAATGATCGAGGATGACATAGCGCTTGGCGTGTTCGGGCTGGAGCAGAATTGGCGCGGTCCCTTGGCCACGAATACTGAGGTCGAGCGCCACCCTGAAGCGATTCCAGCGACTGGAACGAGGGGCTTCACCGCAACTTCGGCGCAACTGGCGTTTTCAGCAGCTGCTATATCGTGCGTCGTTCGACGCCTACGTGCAGAAACGCCTGGTCCGAGAAACCGCCCTCGAAGAGTGCGCGATGGACTCACTTCGGCAAGCGGCTGAACACGGCGCGGTCATGGCCATGGCAAACGCCGAAAAAACTTTGGCCACGCCGGTCAGCGAACCTGGATTGCTGGACTTGCGGACACGAATCTTTCAATATGCCGAGGCGTTGTTCCAGAGCATCAAAATGCAATTGAGCGTTCCGCTCTACGGCGGCTCTGGCCACTCCGCGTGGCGCCAATCTCGACACGGTTGATCTCCCTCTCAATAACGCTGGCTGGCTCAAGAAACAATTCGCCACCATCCGCAAATTGCCCGATGAAAAAGCCCGTTTGGCAGCCATTGATCAGCTGACTCAGTGGACTGACGCTGGCATCGGCGGCTTTTATGATGATCTTGGTAGGCTTAACGCCCAACCGCATTTAGTGGCGGCTGGCAGCTACGCGGAAGATCCGGAGTTTCGCCATTCCCGGTTGATCACATACCAGGTGCGTACCGGCAGCACGTTCGAAGACTGGCGCGGTTCGTGGTGGGATCACGCTTCTGCTTTCTACGACTCGGCCGTCGAATTGCGCTACGAAGGGCTCGACCCTGCCGCTCAGTACCAAGTCCGTGTGGTGTATGTGCCATCGTTCGTGCCTGCCGAAATTCGCCTCGAAGCGAACGGTGCCTATGAAGTTCATGTTTTCCGCAGTGCGGATCGTGTGCCCGTTCCGGCCCAATTCGACATTCCGATGGCGGCGACGCGCGATGGCAAACTAAAACTTCAATGGACCGTCAACCGCGAGGCCGGCCAACTGGTCGGTTTCGGTCAGATTGGCGAGGTCTGGCTCCTCAAGAAGTAAGACGGTACGACGGGAAGATCCCGGGACGGCTTGCCGAGCAGGTCGCAAACGGACGAATTGTTCGATTACGAGCACTGGCGTTCCCGATGCTGGCGATGACACGGCCGTTCACTAAGTGTGGCGGCCACATTAGCGTTAAACGGAGACTTGTGGGCGTAATGCGCGCCCGATACACTTGGCAGGTGTGAGGGCCTGAATCGATGATGAGGGCCGAGTGTTCTGAACGAACCAAAAAGAGAATTGTGGGCTCGAGGGGTTTGCACCGACTTTTTGGGAGGAAAGCAGCTATGGAGAACGCGACCGGAACACGGCAGAAGGCACTGACACTCAATCTCGATGCGAAGACGTACGGAACTTTCGCCGAGATCGGTGCTGGGCAGGAAGTGGCCCGCTGGTTCTTTTCGGTTGGCGGAGCGGCCGGGACGGTGGCCAAAACCATTTCGGCCTACGACATGGCGGTCAGCGACGCGCTCTACGGGCCGACTGCGCACTACGTCAGCCGACAGCGGCTCGAGGCCATGCTCGACAACGAATTCGAGAAGGTGCGCAATGGGCTGCAAGCCGTACGCGGCGACGCCAAGTGTTTCTTCGCCTTCGCCGACACGGTGACCACCGGCGGCTTCCGACACCCCGGACCCGGGCGCGGCTGGCTCGGAATCCGATTTCAGGCCCGACCGCGCGACGAGCCTTCGGAGATCATTGTCCACGCTCACCTGTGCGACTCGACCACCGCGGGCCAGCAAGAGGCCCTCGGTATGCTGGGAGTCAACCTGATTTATGGGGCCTTCTACCGGCGAGAAGAACCGGCAGAACTGGTTGCCTCGCTGGTGGAAGAGCTGTCTCGTGAACGCGTCGACCTCGATATGATCAAGCTCTCGGGACCAGCGTTCCCGGGACTGGACAACCGGCTCATGAGTTTGCAACTCGTGGAACGCGGGCTGACCGACGCAGCCATGTTCACGGCCAGCGGTGAAGTCGTGCAGCCATCGGAAGTGCTTCACAAAAAACCGATCCTGGTCCAGCGGGGCAGTTTCCGGCCCGGCCACCAAAGCGACGATCGACCTGCTCGATCGAGCTAGGGAACAATTTCTTCAGGAGCCGAGCGCTCGCGGACAACAGCCCGTGATCCTGGCCGAAATGACATTGCGTAGTCTCAACCCGGCAGCCGACGTTGGGTTCCGAGACTTCCTCGCCCGGACCGACGTCCTGCGTGCTCTTGGTTTCGACGTGCTCATCTCGCGGTTCGGGCCGTTTTATCAGTTGGCCGAGTATCTCGCCGGATACACAGACGGAATGATCGGACTGGCGGTCGACCTACCCACCTTCCGACAGGTGGCAGACGAGAAGTACTTCACCGATCTGCCCGGCGGCGTCCTCGAATCGGTCGGCCGGCTGTTCATGCGTTCCGTGAAGATGTATGTGTACCCCACTCGCGATCCGGCCACCGGCGAAATTCAGTCGCTGGAACGATCCTCCGTTCCGCCCCCATGGCACCACCTGCGTGCTCTACTGCTTGAAATCGGTCGTGTCGAATCGATTCGCGGGTACGACGAGTCGTACCTATCGATTCAAACATCCGATGTCCTGGCACTCAATCCAGAAAGGAGACCCGTCCTGGGAGCAGATGGTGCCGGCCGCCGTCGCGCAGATCATCAAGACCGGGAATCTTTTCGGATGGCGTCCTACGCAGGAAAAATCAACTGCGTGAAGGAAGTGAATAACGTTAATTAGCTTGTGGAAAATCGCCACTTTTGCAGCGCTCCTCGGAGCGGGCAGGCGGGTTGAACAGCACGGTCGGTCAAGTCGGGACTTTCATGACGTTGTTGATACGGAGACAAGGCGTTGAATTCTAATTTGCAGACTCCGCAGCCGCAAAATGTCATCGTTCCGCCGTTCACTATCGAGAATGCGGCCCAGAAGGTGCGGATGGCGGAAGACGCTTGGAACTCTCGTGATCCGGTGCGAGTGGCCTTGAGCTACACCGAGGACTCCGTCTGGCGGAATCGCGGCGAGTTCTTGGTTGGGCGCGAGCAGATTCGTCAGTTTTTGAGCCGAAAATGGGTTCGGGAGCTGGATTATCGATTGGTCAAGGAACTGTGGGGGTTTCGAAACAACCGGATGGCCGTACGGTTTCAGTATGAATGGCACGACGATACGCGCCAGTGGTTCCGCAGTTACGGCAATGAACTCTGGGAGTTCGACGAGCAAGGTTTGATGCGCCGCCGAGAGGCAAGCATCAACGACCTGCCAATTGCTGAGACCGAGCGCAGATTCTTCTGGTCCGCGCCGGGCCCGCGACCGGCGGACCACCCGGGCATCCCGGACGTTAAATGATCTGGCTTCGGGTCAGTCACTCGCCGAGCACGAAACGATACCGCCACCGATCCATGCACTGTGCCCAGATGCTTCGTCTGATTGCGGCCAAGATTTGCCGGCGCTACGTGCCCCTCGTCGGTAGCATTGCGGGAATCGAGGGCGGCGGACCTGCCGGGCGGCGCAGCGACCGCTCTAGCGTTGCGTAGCCGTAAAATGTCTACTGGGTGCGATTCCGCATCTGCCTAGCAAGCTTCGGTCGAACGGTGAGCCGAACGCGCGTTGCGCTGCGAAGTGCGCTGGCTTTGAACATGGACCAATCGATGGTACAGGAGAACTCGAACGATCAGTTCCAAGCGGGTCGACGGCGCGAGCAGTTGGTGCTGTTCATCCTGGCAGCGGTTCAATTTACCACGATCGTCGACTTCATGATCGTGATGCCGCTGGGTCCGCAATTGATGCGGACGCTGAACATCGGCCCAGCGGAATTCAGCTTGATCGTATCCTCGTACACCTTCGCCGCGGGTTTTGCCGGGCTAGTGGCATCATCGATCGTCGATCGTTTTGCGCGTCGCACGACGTTCATGGTTCTCTACGCCGGTTTTTTATTGGGCACGTTCCTGTGTGCCATCGCTCCCAACTACCTGACTCTGGTGGCCGCCCGCATCGTCACGGGCGCGTTTGGGGGCGTGTTGGGTGGCATCTCCATGACAATTATCGGAGACGTATTTCCCGAAGAGCGGCGCGGCCGCGCCACCGGCTCGCTGATGTCGGGCTTCGCCCTGGCTTCGGTCGCGGGCGTTCCGTTCGGTTTGTTTCTGGGAACTAATTTCGGCTGGTACGTCCCCTTTGTGGTGCTGGCACTGGCGGGAATTCCAGTGCTATTTCTGACGCCGCTTGCCTTGCCGCCCCTCGGCGCACACCTGGGGCAGCAGCATGCTCACCCGTTGCGATCGGCCGTCGAAATGTTTACGACCGCGGGCCATCTGAATGCCTTCGCCTTGATGGTTGCGCTGATGCTGGGGAGCTTCACCGTCTTTCCGTACGTCAGCACCTATTTCGTCGCGAATGTCGGAATGACCGAACAGGAGTTGCCGCTGATCTACATCGTCGGCGGAGGGCTGACGCTCTTCGCGGCACCGGTCTTCGGGAAGCTCGCCGATCGCTTTGGAAAACTGCGGATCTACCGAATCATCGCCCCGGTGTCGGCGGTACTGCTGGTGGCCGTAACGACGTTGCCACGCGTCCATGTGGCCGTGGCGGTCGTGGTGTTTGGATCGCTGATGGTCAGCAACGTGGGGCGCATGATCGCTGCCATGGCGATGATCACCGGGAGCGTCGAGCCGCGGCGCCGCGGGGGCTTTATGAGCGCCAACTCGTCGATCCAGCACATTGCCAGCGGCCTGGGAGCATCGCTGGGGGGCATTATTGTCTCGGAAACTCAGGACGGGAGAATCGAGCATTTCGGCATCGTGGGATTGATCGCCGCCGCGTCGACGCTCACCACGCTCTGGCTGGCTGGTCGAGTCCGCAAAGTCGAACTGGCCTCGGTCAGCGCTGAGAGTCTTAGCCTGGCCGCCGCGGCTGAAGCCACCGTGGACGCAGGCGAAGCGATGGTGTCGATAGTGCAAGACGATGGGTCTGCGGCCACCGAGCCTGGCTGAACGGTCAGCTGCACGCTTCCAGCGGAATCCAGATCTCCGTGCCGCACCCGCCGGTCTTCCGTTTTTTGGATTCTTTGCTAACCACCGCTCGCGGAAGCCAGCGAGACGGACCGACCTGCCGCTGGATACCGGCAGAGCCTGGAGCACGGGTGGGCTGCTATCACAATCGTGATCGTCGGCATTTTCGGACGCGGGGTTATAGGAGTTGTAACGTCTCTGAGGCGAATCGGTTCCGCATACCTGCTACCACCGACAGGAACATTAAAATTGTCGTTTTCGGCCGCCGAAGATGAAAAGGATTCGGCGACTCCCTCTGCACATCCTCGCGGACGTGTCTTTCGCTGGGCCCGAGCCTACAATGAGCGAACTCGATGGCCGTTCCTCCATCATCATGTACCGGCGCCCGGTTAAGCGGGTATGCGACGAGCATGCTCGGCCTGATGTGCTTGTGGATGGGCGCGTGCAAATCGGCTCCTGCACAGGTCACGACGAGCCCACAACCAATCCCGCGCATGGCGCCGGTTTCGGCTCCTACACAGGTCGCCACGAGCTCACAGCCAATCCAGCGCGTCGCCCCGGATGTGGTTCCCGGTCAGCGCACCAATTGCCCGCGGCAGCGCAGCCAACTGGGACCGATGCAACGCCGCCCGAGGAAATCAATGCCCTCACACCTCTGCCGGAAGTCGTGCAGCCGCCTGGGATCGATGCTGTCACGCCTGAGGAACTGATTGCCCTAAGACCTCTACCGCTCGACGAGGCTGTGCGGCTGGCCATCCGCAACAACCCGCGGCTGCAGCAACAGTCTGCGGCAGTGGTCGCGTCGCGAGCTAGTGCCGACGCCGCCTTTGCGCCGTTTCTGCCCGAGATCAGTACCGCCTTCCGTTATTCCGGTTATTCGAGCCCGGTGCTGGCCCTGGGGGCGTTCTTCGGCGCCGCGGCCCCGGTAAACTTGACCAACGTCATGTTCGCCGAGGCAAGCATCCAACAGACGCTCTTTGATTTCGGACGTCGCACGGGTCATTACACGCAGGCCATGAGCCGCGCGCGGATTGAAGAGCAGACCGCGATTCGTGCTCGGCAGACGATTGCCTTTGAGGCGACGCAAGACTATTTGCATCTGCTGAGTGCCTGGAGAGCCGTCCGTGTGCGCGAAGAGGCGATGCGCGACGCCGAGCAGATTCTTGCCGACACCGTGGCCCGGCGTCAGGGTGGCATCGCCGAGCGCGAGTCAGTGCTGCGAGCCGAAGTCGAGCTATCCAAGTCCCGACAATCCCTGCTGGTCGCCCGTCAAGCCGTGCGCGATTCCACAGCGATGCTCAACGTGGTTCTGGGGCGGCCGGCACAAGTGCCGCTGCGCGTTGTGGAGATCGCGGTCCAGCCGGAGCTCAACGAGTCGCTGGAAACGTGCCTTGGCTGGGCGGCAACGTATCGCCGTGAGATCCTCATGGCGCGCGAGGCCGTGGCTGAAGCGCAAGGTGGCGTGCAGGCCGCGCGCGGCGAGCTCCTGCCCAAGGTTTACGTGCAAGGCGCCGTCCTGCGAGCCGATTCGACTGCTCCGCTCAACACGTTCATCGAAGGCGCCGGTTTCCACGTCGAGCAGCCGATCTATGACGGCGGCCGTTACCGGAGCGATGTTCGGCGGAGCCAGGCCCAAGTGTCGGCCGCCTACGCTGGCCTGAGGGCTATCACCGACAACGTATCACTGCAAGTGAACCTGGCTTTCGATGCGATTGAGACCGAACGCCAACTCATCGATCTGGGCGAACTCTCCGTCACTCAAGCGCGCGAAAACCTGCGACTCACGCGAGTTCGTTACGACAAGGGTACCGCAACGCCGACAGACATCGTCGAAGCGCAGACTGCCGTCGTCGAAGCTGAAACCACCTACTATACGGCGATTTATAGCTATCTCGAAGGGCTAGCGCGGCTCGACTACGCGATCGGCAGCGACCAAAGCGGCTTGCTGGTTCAGTTTCGGACCCAAAGCGCCGCCCCGCGATAAATCCGGTCTGTCGTATCCCAGACCTTCCTCTGAATTCTGTAGTAGCTATGCTTGGGGCAACAGTTGTTCAGTTACCATGGGCCTGTGGTCTGGTCGGGTGCCTGGCGAGTCGGTATTCCGGTTCTCGCTAATTTCCTAGTGAGGGCAAAAAAAGTTGAGCTGACTTCCCAGGCACGGTCGTAGCTCTGACTTCTGCGGCTTGGTACGATGGGTCCGTCTCAACGTACCGATGGTGCTGTTCCAAATGAGCGAGACCAAGCCGCAATCCCCGCCAGGTTCCACATTAACCCAGCAGCTTCGCCAGCGCGTCTGGGGCAACCGCTGGGGACGCCTGCTCTTTGCGTCCGTATTGATTGTGTTGGTCGTCGCACCACTGCTCCTGGGCTGGACGATCTATCGTTTTGACCATTCGATCACCGATGACGCCTTCATTGAGACGCACCTCGTCAACATCGCCCCACAAGAAGTGTCAGGCCACCTCGCCCGCTTCCTGATTCAGGAAAATGACGTGGTCGCCGCAGGCCAGTTGCTCGTCGAGGTCGACCCGGTTCCGTATCGCGAGCAGGTGGAATTGCTCGAAGCGAAGCTCGGGGTAGCGCAGGCCGAACTGGACGCGACCCAGGCATCGCTCGAGGTGCTGCAGGCGCAGGTTCCTCGCGAGATTGAAATAGCGCAGAAGGCTCTGGCCGCAGCCCGGGCCGAGCAAGCGGGAGACGAGAAAACGCTGCAATTTACGATGGAAGACGTGGAAAAGGCGATTCACGAGGCACAGTCTGACCTGGCAGCCGCCCAGGCTCGGTTAGTGCTTGCCGAAAAAGACCATGAGCGCTATGCCACTCTCTTCGCGAAGGCGGCTGGCACGCAGAGAGAGTCCCAGGAGGCAACCAGGACATTCAATGTCAGCCAGGAAGAAGTAAAGGCTGCTGAGGCAAGGCTGGGCCGGGCGTTGGCGGCCAGGAAAAAGGTGGATGCAGTTGAGCAGTCCGCGCTGGCGGCCAGCCACGAATCGCAGAAGGCCGAGCAGACACTCCAGTTGGCCCATACCAGGCGGTTGCAGATCAAGGAGACCGAGCGGCAGGTCGAGGTTCAAAGGCAGCACGTGCGCGAAACGCAGCGCTCGCTGGACGTGGCGAAGACCACGCTGCGCTACACACGCGTCGTCGCACCGTTTCCAGGCGTGGTGGTTAAACTCTATCGGCACTTGGGAGATCACGTTCCAGCGGGCACGCCCATTCTGAGCATGTACAACCCCGAGTTGACCTACGTGACGGCCAATCTAGAAGAGACCAAACTAGAAGGCGTTGCCCCCGGCAATGAGGTGCGCCTGGACATCGACGCCTTCGGCACGCCGTTCCGCGGCCGGGTCGTCTGGATCAACCAGGCCACCGGCGCCAACTTCGCCCTGGTGCCGCGCAACATTTCGTCTGGCGAGTTCACCAAAGTAGTCCAGCGCGTGCCCGTGCGTATCCGTGTCGATAAGGACGAGCGCTGGCCGCAACTACGCGCCGGGCTGTCGCTGACCGTGGCTATCAAGCATGGCCCGGGCGACGTGGAATGGGCGAATCAAGCCGCCGATGAGATGCGGGCGCTCGAAGCGACGGTCAAGCCACCTGAGGACTGATCGGCTGCTGAAATGGGGGAAGAACCGTGTCCACGCTATCCGCCGTCAGGGCATCGCCCGCCGAGGCCACGAAGGCGACGGTCATCGGCTCCATCCTGCTCGGCGCGTTCGTCTTCTCGCTCAATGCCCGGGGTACAGTCCTGGAGAGCGACCTTATCGTCCAGGCGTTTGCGCTGGACCACTACAAGATCCAGTGGATCACCGGCTCGGAGGGGACCGTCGGCCTGACCTCCTTCTTCGCATCGATCTATCTCACCAAGGTTTTCGGCGCGCGGCGTATGTTCCTGGCCGGGACGATCTGCCTCACCGTCGGCTGCCTGGGCGAAGCCCTGGCGAGACTCCTTGGCAACTGGGCGTGGTCAGGGTGGTGCGCAGCTGCGCCGGTTTCTATGCCATTCCCGGCCTGACCATGCTCCTGCGGCTGATGCCCCAGCGGAAGCGGTTCGCCTACTGCACCTACCTGACATTGATTTATGGTGGCCAGGTCGTGGTCGAGCCCTACGGTTCCCTGCTGGCGTTCAATCCGTCCTGGCGGGCGGTCTACGTGAGCGTGGCCGCATGCGGCGTGTGGTTGGTCCTGAGCGGGCTGTTCCTCTTCGACGACGACCGTCCCCAGCAGCCGCCGGAGCATGGGTTCGACGTCGCGGGGGCGGCCCTGTTGATGGCCATCCTGGGGCTCGTCTTCTTCTTACTGTACCGCGGCGACTACCTGGGCTGGCGTGTGAGCACGCCGATCTGCGTCGCCGCCGCGGCCCTCGGGGCAGTCGTGGCCCTGTTCGTTTGGCGCGAACTGGTCGCACCTGATCCGTTCATCGACCTGAGAGGATTTGCCTTCCGCACGGTCGCCTTGACGATGCTCGCGTCGGCGTTCTGGTGCGCTTCGCTGTACGGGGTCGCGATCCTGCTGCCCAACTGCCTGCTGGTGCTCGGTTACGAGCACTGGAAGACTGGCTGGGTTATTCTGCCCGCGGTGCCTGATCGTGGTGACGACGATGTTCTTCGGCGGCTTCGTTTCGCGGCGCAGCGACCTGGTGTGGCTCTTCCGGATTGGTCTGGCCGGAACGACCATCGTTGGACTCTGGCTCGCCCAAATCGATATCTATACCCCGTGGCAGTGGGTGATGGGAGTATCATCCTTGCGGGCCTTTTTCGCTGGGTTGTGTATGTCGCCTATCGCCCAGCTCACCTTCGAAGGGCAACCGGCCGCAGCAGCCGGGGCCACCGGCGCGATGAAGTTCTTCATGCGAACTTTCGGTGGATCGGTGGGCATCCTGCTGGCCGGCATCCTACTGGACCAGGGCGCCTGGTGGGGACTGGAGTTCGTGCGCGACGGCACCGTGCAGGGGCAGGGAGCCGTGCAGGCCGACATGCCCCTCATCCGCGACCACTTGGCACGGCAAGGCAGTGCGCCCGCGGAAACGGCCGCTCAGGCCGACGCGGTCATTGGATCCTGGGTCGACCTGCACGCACAGATGATCGGCTATCGCTGGGCTTTGCGATTCTGTGCCTACCTGAGCGCGGCCGGGCTGATCGTTTCGTGTTTCATTCATCGTCGGAAGGAGATCAGCGTCTTCGACACCGGTTAACTCCCGTTCGCTGAATTGGTGTCAGGAGACGTCGGCGCGACGACTCTTTCCGGCGCCAAATATAAGTTCGAGCAATTCAGTTTATGCCGGCTATAATGACTATTCCTTCATTTCAGGGGCCTGACCTGCCGATGGTTATGCGCCGAGAGCGGTTGCCGATCGGAGTCGTTGCTAGCACAAGGCGATCGCAGGTCGACGCGTCCCGAGCCGTAGTGCCCGAGATCCGCGACTGAGATGGTCCGGAAACCGACCGATCCGTGCGGCTGAGGAGATGCGGAGTTGCATACACGCGTCGCTATCATCGGGAGCGGCTTTGCCGGCCTCGGCCTGGCGATTCGGCTCAAGCAGGCCGGAATCGACGATTTTCAGGTGTTCGAACGGGCCTCCGAGCTGGGAGGAACCTGGCGCGACAACTCGTATCCGGGCTGCGCCTGTGATGTGCCCTCGCACCTGTACAGTTATTCGTTCGCTCCGAACCCTCGTTGGAGCCAGGTCTGGTCGGGACAGGCCGAGATCTTGAACTACCTGCGGGAGTGCGCCGATCGGTTTGGGATTCGATCGCACCTGCGCTTGAATCACAATCTGGAATCGGCAGCTTGGGACGTGGAAACCGGCCGCTGGAAGCTGACGACCTCGCGGGGAACGTATTCCTGCGAGATTCTCGTCTCGGCCACGGGAGCCCTCAGCGAACCCTCAGTACCCTCAATCGCCGGGCTGGATCGATTCGAGGGCCAGGCCTTTCATTCGGCGCTGGGACCATGGCTACGATCTGAGGGGAAAGCGCGTGGCGGTCATCGGCACGGGCGCTTCGGCGATTCAATTCGTGCCCGCCATTCAGCCTCAGGTCGAGAAGCTCTACGTGTTTCAACGCACGGCGCCCTGGGTCGTTCCGGCGTACAATCGTCCATTCAGTGAACAGCAACTGCGCCTGTTCGCCCAATACCCGTGGCTGCAGCGGTTGTCGCGTCTCCGCATCTATCTCGCTCGCGAGATCGCCGGGCTGGCCTTTCGGCATCCGGCGCTGATGGGCATTTTCGAGCGCTATGCGCGGCATTACCTGCGGAAGAAGATCCCGTCGGCCGAACTGCGCGAGAAGCTGACTCCGGATTACCGCATCGGCTGCAAGCGAATTCTGCTCTCGCACGACTACTATCCCGCTCTGACTTGCCCCAACGTCGAGGTTGTCACCACGCCCATCGAAACGATCGGTGCCCGATCGATTGCCACCGTGGACGGCGCGATGCGCGAGATCGACGCCATTATTTTTGGAACGGGGTTTGGCTTCGGCCGGATTCATTGCGCGGGCTCGATCTGGGGGCGAGAGGGAAGGACGCTGGCCGAAGTCTGGGGCAAGAGCCCGCGAGCTTATTTGGGCACGACCGTCGCGGGCTTTCCCAATCTCTTTCTGTTGTTCGGACCGAACACCGGCCTCGGCCATTCGTCGGTGGTTCTGATGGCCGAAAGCCAGATGGCTCATATCGTGAACGCCATCAAATTCATGCAGCAGCGCAACGTGGCTTCGGTCGAGCCGCGGCCGGAACTGCAAACCCACTTCAACGAGCAGCTCGATCGGCGTATGCGACGGACGGTGTGGCAATCAGGCTGCTCGAGCTGGTACCTCGATCCCACCGGTCGGAACTCGACCCTGTGGCCCATGTCGGTCGGCGCGTTTCGCCGACGGGTCGCCCGTTTTCGTCCGCAGGATTTTTGCCTGCGCTCGCACGCGCCGACGCCAACGAATAGTACCGGCAGGCTCGTTTTCCAAGAGCCGTAAATGGATCCGCTCCGGAATACGCAAACGACTGTCAGTCGCCGTGCAATTGCCGCAACCGGCCCGACGTGCGCAAGATCCATTGAGCCCGCTCGAACTCGTTCAGCCAATCTCCGGTGACAGCGTCTAGCAATTCTTGCTCCGGCAGCACCAGTCCGGTTGGGCACGAAGCGCCGGCCAGTTGGCGGACCATGTGTCGGTATTTGCTCAAGGTGCGATCGCCGTAGCGGCCGACCTCCTGGCCGTCTTCGCTCAGGAATACCACGACAGGCACGCGTGCGCCGCCGCAGATTCGCAATTCGGCGGCCAGTTCCGGATTCGCATCGCGGTCGAAGAAACGTAAATGGATGCGCGGCGAGACAGAGGCGAAATGATCGAAGATCGGGCACTGGTTGACGCAATCGCCGCACCACGCGCCGGCCAGGCACAGCACCTGCATATCGCGGGTAAATCCGGCCAGCAGCGCCTGCTGCGACGCGGTCAGCCGCACCGCCGCATGCAACGCTGCCCAACGTCGGATCTGATCGGCCGTGCCATGGGCCTGGAGAAACTCGGCGTACGGAAGGCCTTTGGGAAATTGAGCAGCAAAATCCATTGCAAGCGTCTCCGGCAAACGACGGGAAAGTAACTTACAGGGTCGGGACTGCCCCACCATGAACCTAAAACAACTCCCGGAGTGGTTCGGCATCGACCAGTCGCGCCGGAGCGCCGTCGGCGCCGAGAATGCGAGCTTGCGTCAGATCGATCCCGCGAGCGCGATACACGGTTGCCAACCACTCGCTCGGTGTCACGGGTCGATCGACGACCTCAGCGCCGCGGGTATCGGTCGCACCGACAGCTTGCCCGCCGACGAGCGGTCCGCCAGCCAGCAGGTTGGTCCAGGCACGTGTGAAGTGGTCGCGCCCGCCATGGCGATTGATGCGCGGCGTGCGCCCCATTTCAGCGACTACATTCACGATGGTTTCCGCCAGCAGGCCGCGCTGCTCGAGGTCGAGAAGCAGGGCCGAACAAGCCTGATCAAACTGTGGGCAAACGATCGCGGCGTAATCGGCAAATGTCGTCGGCAGATTGGGGCCCGCGGCATGCATGTCCCAACTGACAGTGCGGAACAACGTGCTGAACTGGTTGACGGTTACCGAGCGAACGCCATGTTCAACGAGCCGTCGCGCGAGCAGGCAATGACGGCCGAAAGCATGATCGCCATAAAGCTGCCGGATTCTCGCCGGCTCAGCGGCCAGGTCCAGCGCGCTGATTGATTCGTTCCGGTGCAGTCTTCCGCCGAGATCGTCGCGGGCTCGAATTCGGCGCCCAGCCATCCGGCGGTTTGGCCGTGCAAATTGCCGGCGCCGGTGTCGCCCAGCGGCGGCAGCACGACGTTCGACCCCCGGGTACCTTGCAAGCCCATGAGTTGGGCCACGACGGCATCGCTATGCGGCCGCTGCTGCTGGATGCCGAAATCAGCGCCGGTCATGGCATAGCGCTGGCCGGTTTCGTGCAACGGCGGGCCGTCGTGGTGGAGACCGCGAACGAAAACCAGCCGGTCGGCCATGGTCGCCAGGCGAGGAAAGTGTTCGCAGATCTCGATGCCAGGCACGTTAGTCGCGATAGGCCGAAAAGGCCCGCGGATTTTGTCCGGCGCTTGCGGCTTCATGTCCCAGGTATCGAGGTGCCCTGGCGAACCGACCAGTAGCAGCGTGATGCAATTTCGTATCTTGGGCAGGGGTTGCGACGGCGCAACGGCTGTAAGCCGTTCGGCTGCCTGGGCAATGCCGGCCAGGCTTACGCCCGTCAAGGCCGAGCCGGCTTGCAGGAAACGTCGACGCGAACAGGCCGCGGAACCGAGGCGGATTGCAGACATGACGGGGGCTCGTTGTCGAACGCGCTGTGCGCGGGAAAAAAACGTTCGGCCGCGGCCCGATTGTAACCTGCCGGGGCCGGCCGCCGGAATGAGCTTGCGGCCGGAATCTCGGCGATTTCTAGATCGTAGTCATCTCGCTCTGCGAGATGCGCTCTCGTCTCGTGGAGCCGCGCGTCTGACGGCGCATCAGTTATTGCCGAAGGGGTCATCGGCCTTCTTTTCAGCCGGTGCGGCGGGTGCGGCGAACGGATCGTCGGCCGGCTTGGCCGCCGGCTTTTCTTCGGCCGGTGCGGCGAACGGATCGTTCCCCGCCGGTGCGCTGGCGGCGGGGGGATTGGCTGGCAGCGCCGGCTTGGCTGCTTCAGCCGGTTGTCCTGCGACCGGTTGGCCGCCGACAGCTAGGGGCGCAGACGGGTTGCGCTTTTCGCATGACTTCGTAGCGCCGAGCTCGCTGGGCCTCGCGAGATTTGGCGGCTTCGACTCGGGCCATGGTGCGATAGCTTTCCAGTTGCAATCGCACGCGTCCTTGCACCCGTTCCAAGCTCCTGCCCACGTCATAAGGTGTCGAAGTGTCGGTGGTTTCCAATTGCGCGCCGCGACGGAAGTCTTTCTGGGCATCGAGACTACGGCCGAGGAACATCTCGCTCAGTCCGCGGAAGTAGTAAACCCGCGGATCGGTGCTCCCCGAACCAATGGCCGAGGAGAGCAGATTGTAGGTCTGCGTATAGTTGCCGGAATAATACGCTTCGACGGCCGTGCCATACACCTGGTCGAGCGCGGCGTCCTGGGCCCAAGCCGAACTTACCGCCAGGAGCAATCCACAGCATCCACCCCAGACAGCAGTACGCCACATGATTGCAGGCTCCGTGAAAGGTTGGAGTTACGCATTTGGCGCCGGAACTGAGCGGCCCAACGCGCCGCGCAGGCAACGCCTGGCCGCTGCAATCCATCGTATTTGCCGCCAGGGGCAATTTCAATGCCCGGCTGGCCCGGTAACTCCCTATTCGGCGTCGTCCGGCAGCGGCTTAACGCGAATGTTGCGGTAATGCACTTCGCTCTTCGGATCATGACCTTGCAGGGCAAAGGTGCCGCGGTCGACTTTGCGGCCCGGGAAGGCCTTGGCTTCGAAGCCTTCGGGCTCGGTCCAGTCGACGAGCGTCTTACCGTCGACCTTGGTGACAATGTGTTTGCCGCGGACGATGATTTCCTCGGTGAACCACTCGTTGTCCTTGGCCGGGATCTCGAACACGTCCTTGATCCCATACAATCCGCCGGTTTTCTTGACGTCCTTATGCGTGTTGTTGACTTGCACTTCGTAACCCTTGGCGGGCCAGCCGGGGCCGAATTCCGTATGGAAATAGATGCCCGAGTTGGAACCGGGTTTGGTCATGACCTCGGCCTTGAACTCGAAATTCTTGAAATCGTGATTGTCGACGGGGCCTTCATAGAACAAGTGGGCGCGGGGGCCGTTGACGACCAGTTCGCCGTCGCGGACTGCAAACGTGTCGGGGTTTTCATTGACCTTCCAGCCGTCGAGCGACTTGCCGTCGAACAGGCTGAACCAGCCGTCGGCCGATGTCTCGACCGGCGCTGCGGCTGCCGCCTCGGCATGCCTGATCGCTGCCGAGTCGCAGCCGGACAGGCTCACGACACCCGCCAGAGGGATTAAAACCAAAAGGCAGGAACGCGATAGGCTTTGCATGGAATTTCTCCGCAGATTCTAAGTAAGGGGGGGGCGGGCGATTAGCGCCACGGTGGGTTGGCTCTTCGACGCGCCGCCAATGTCACGATTGCCCGCGACGCGTCCCAATAGTCTGATCCTGCGCACGGCGGAAGTAAACCAGAAAAATGCCCAGGCTCTGGCTGGAGAGGGGCTCCCGTAGAGCGGGAAGCCGCCGGCCCGGGTCGCTTGGAAGTCGAGCTGACGCCGACGCAGAGCTGCTTCCAAGAGGAGAACCGCTCGCTCGCGGTGGAGAATCCCCGGGCTAACGCCCGAGGCTCGGGGACTTACGCGTTGGGAAGCGGCCTTACCGGGGCCGATTAGCGGCGCGCATGTTGGCCCGCGGACGGCTGGCAAAGTAGACCGCCGGGTCGTCGATGATCCACGACGTCGACCACGAACGGCCGTTGTTGGCGTTGGAGACGTTAAAGAAGAAGTTCTGGAAACGCTCGCATTTGAAATAATACGGATAGTGCGAAGCGATTCGGTCTGCGGGCCCCAGATCGTCAACCCCGGCGTGGGCGTAGTAATGGACGTAGCCATCGGGCGAGAACGACATGCCCAATGTCCACCAGCCTGGTTCCTTAATCATGGGGCCACTGAAATCGTGGCCGCTGTCGCGACCGCGGATTACCAGCAGCGCTGCGTTGGGCTGCTTGCGCGGCTCGTTGTACAGGAACTGAATGAAAATGCCGGGCCAATACGCTTCCAGGTCGTCTCTTGTGCTCTTGCGGCCACGGCAATCGGCCCGCAAGGCAAACGAAGTTCCGGTGCGTTTCTCCCACTCGTCGAAGGGAGGCAAGTAAACCCGCACGACCACGCTCGGGCGCAAGAGACAGGCACGAAGCCGCCAATGCCTGAACTGGTGTTGCCGATCAGGTCGTCCTGCTGCATTTCGCCATCAACTTGATTGGGAATGCCGCTGAACAGCGTCCGCATCATCATGGCGCCTTGGCTGCCCGGCAATCCGCCCTCGGGCGTTTCGACTCGCTTGAGAAGGTCGGGCGTGCCTCGGTAGGTGCTCTCGAACCAGCGATTGTTGATCGAGCGACCGGCTGGCAGGCGTGTCTGACCGTCGATGTTCTTGCTGCTCTTTGGCAGGCCGAGGACATAGCTCCACTTGGGATCTTCAAAATCGTCGCCGATATTTTCGGCCTTCTCGCCCGTGCCTGGCACGATAGGCTCGCCATGGGCCGGAACGATCACCCCACCGCACCAAACCAGGCCCGCCAGCACCCAGATTTCCAGCAACCGACAACGAGCGCGACCGGACATCGAACCATCCCTTTTGAGAATCAACTGTGTTGATTGCGAACGAAGCCTCTTCGCCGGCATTCGGCGGCAAAGATAACCGACAACAAACACCAGCCGCAATCCCGGTCGCCAAAGTCTTTTCGGCCAACCGGATTTCTGGTCTCATGACCCGAGCCGACTGACTGAAGCCAATGACATGAAAAGAGATAAGACCACGGATTAATGTTTGGGGCAAGCGCCCGGATGAACAACGCATGACGGCAATTCGCGATCAGAGCCAAGCCCCCCGAGACGATCACCGATCGGACCTGCCAGTCGTTGCGACCACAAGGGGAGTCGAGCGGCGGCTGCTGGCCGTCGCGGCGGGGCTGTTCGTGATTTCGCGGATCATCATGCTCGTCAGCCCCTGGCCGGGACTCTCCGACGCAAACCTATACTGCGATTATGCTTTGTGTGGTGTCGATTTTGGCCAGGTTGCGTACCGCGACTTTACGATTGAGTATCCGCCGCTGGCCTGGGGCTTGATCGCGCTGCCGCGGCTGCTGGCAACCGAGCGCCGTTCGACGGAAACGCCGGCCGAGGCATTGGCGGACTGCCGGAACGATTATCGCCGTACTTTCCGCGGGCTGATGTTCGCCTGCGACCTGGCGGCCTTGGGCCTGGTTTGGGCGATTGCCCGCCGACGCTGCCCGGCACGGCAAGGTTCTGTTTGTCTGGCCTACGTCGTGACCACGACCAGCAGTTCGTACCTGCTTTACGATCGGCTCGACCTGGGGTTGCTGCTTCTGTTGCTCCTCTGGGCAATGGCCTGGCTGCGCTCGATCGACGATCGGGAATCGGCCGGAGCCTGGCGACTGGGGTCATACGCTGTACTGGGGCTGAGCGTGGCGTACAAATTGATTCCGATTCTCGTGCTGCCTTATTTGTTACTGACCGATTGGCAAGCCAGGCCGCGACGGCGCATCTGGCTCAGGATTACTGGCGTTTACGGTCGCGCTGGCCATTCCGTTCCTGGTGCTTTACCCAAGTGCCGGCTGGACGACGTTGCGTCTGGTCGATTACCACCGCCAGCGCGGCATTCAGGTCGAATCGGTCTACGCCACCTTGCTCACGGCTTCGTCGTGGCTGGGCGTCGCCGCCAAGGTGGTCTATACCCACGGCGCCGACGAAGTGGACAGCGCCTTGGGCACCAGCCATGAAGACACTGGCCAGCGTATTGCTGGGAGGTTTTCTGGCTGGCAGCGGGCTGTGGTGCCTGAACCAAGAGCGCCGCTTCGGTCGCGAGCAGGCCTGGCGATGTTCGGTGTTAGTGATTCTGGCGGCTGTGGCTTTCTCGCCCGTGTTGTCGCCGCAGTATTTCGTCTGGGCTTTGCCGCTGGCGCTGCTGGTCGCAGCGGAAGTGCTCCCGGCAGAAGGACGAAGCTGGCGACGCTTCGCGATGGGCCTGGTCGTCGTCGCGATTTTGACGACGCTGATCTTTCCCTGCACCTACTTCGGTCTGGTCGACAAGCTGCAACCGGACGAAGACCGCCGACTGATTCCGCTCGCGCGGGGACTCGTAGCGCTCCGCAACGTGACCTACATCGCGCTGGTCGTCTGGCTTGGCCGGTACGTGTTCCGCACAAAGGACGATTTTCGAACGTCTAAGGAATGACGAATGCCAAATGCCGAAGCAAGCAGCTTTCGCCTCGCAATAGGGTCGGGTAATCCATGCTTCATTCGACTTTCGTCATGGCGACTCGGAAACCGTTGCCCAGGTCACGACGGCTGGCGCGCGTGAAATCGCGATTGGCCGAACGGGCAAAAGCGGCTGGAAATCGCCAGTCGCCGCCGCGGACGACTCGTCCGGTTCCTACGGCTGGACCCTGCGGATCTACCGCCGGAGGGTGGCGGCGTAGTAGTCGAAGGCGTACCGATCGGCACAGCCTTCCCAGACGTTGCCGTGCATGTCGTACAAGCCGAAGGCATTGGGCGGAAACGATCCGACGGGCATCGGGCCACGCTCGGCGGCCGTGGGGAGTGCGGCGAGCGGCTGGGTGTCGGCGGCGACGTTGGCCTGCGCTGGGCTGAGCGTGACGCCGCAACTGAAGGACGTGGTGGTGCCGGCCCGGCAGGCGTATTCCCACTCGGCTTCAGTCGGCAACCGATACACACGTCGGGCGTGCCGCTCATCGGGCAGTGCGGAAAGACGCCGGCAGAATTCGACCATGTCGTCGAACGAGACCATATCGACGGGGAATCGGCTGGTATCCTGGCCGCGCACCTGATCCGACCCTGGCCCGCCGGGTCGATACCAGCTTGGGTTGGTCTCCGTCACGCGTTCAAACTGGGCCTGCGTCACTTCGCAGGCACCCAGGTAAAATGGCCGGCTGATCTCGACCAGATGCTGGGGTCGCTCGTCATCCTCGGCCTGGGTCGCGTCGGCCGCCGATCCGGCCAGGAATCGGCCGGCCGGAATCAGCACCAGCCGCATGCCAATCGAATTCTCGATCGTGTCCGCAGCTTTCGCAGAGCACCGCGGTGGAAATCGCGATGAGCGCCGTCGTCAGTGCAAGCCATCCGAGAAACAGCCGCATCAGACACCGCGGCTTCAAACGATGATGCTGGTCAGGGCCTGGAAATCAGGGTCGGACCGCAAGGGATCGAAATCTCGCTCTTCGCCGATCATGTCTCGATAGTCAGGCTGCATGGCCAGAGCCTGGGAAAGATAGTCCAGGGCCCGCTGTTTCTGGGCATTCAGGCTGTAGTAGCAGGCCAGGTTGTAATAAATGATCGGTTCCTGGGGAGCAATTTCGTGGGCCCGTTCCAAGCGCACTGATCGCCCGCTCGAGCCGCCCCGTGCGTTTGTAGCACCAGCCCAGGGCGAGCCACACATGGATATTGCTCGGGCTCAGGTCGGCCGACTCTTCCAGCGCGTCGCTGGCTTCGGCGATAACGCTGCATGGCCCGGAAGGCTTCGCCGGTCAGATAAAGCTTCTGGCCCTTGAACGTCGCCGGTTCCCGCATGCGAGCCAAAGAATTGAGTGCCTGCTGGGGCAAACCCAGTTCCAGATACCCATCGGCTTCGCGAAGAATCCGCTGAGAGCGGACGCGGTTGCTTCCCGACACGGCCACACTCCTCACAAGACACGACTACCAGCCACTTATAATTTATTCTAACCAGCCCTGTTGCCAATCCCAAATCAAACCAGGCCTGGCAGCAGCCAAGTTTTTGTCTGGACAGCCGTTGCGCCCGGCACGTGCGGGCTGGACGTTACCGTCGGCAGTTATTCCGCAACCACTGCGACCGACTCGCCGCGAAGCAACCGGGCGGTTGCCCCTATCCGGCCGCTTGCAGGGCCTCCAGGTACCGGCCCGAGAGAGATTGATTCGTGTCGGGAAGTTTCAGCACCGGGGCAAATTCGGCAAATCCCTCATCCACCTCTGATAGCAAGGCCTCGACGCGTAGTTCGGGCTCCGGAAAGACGCCGCGCAACAGCCTTTCGAACTTGGCAGCTTCGTGCCAGGAGTCATCCTTGGCGGCTGGCAACAGCGAACTGAGGGCTACGACGAGCGCCGGCGTCGGGACTGGCCTGGCGCTCGGCCAGGGCGTCGATCGAAGAATGCAGTCGCAGCACTTCGGCGAATTCTGCGGGGAGATTCCATTGCAGCGCCAGGCGGGCGGCCGCGTCGGCATGTGTCCAGCCAAAACGCTCGCGCTCCAATTCCGAGAGTCGAAGTTTATCTTGCCGCCGACGTTCGAGCAGTTGCCCGTAATCGCTGGGCAATACCTTGGCCAAGACGGGAATGGCCATGTCCTGCAACAAACCGGCCACGAACAGATCGTCGGCATTCGCCAGTTTCAGTCTCCGGCCGACGAGCCGCGCAAACAAGCCGCGGCGAACGCAGTCTTGCCACAGACTCTTGACGTCGAACGGGCCGCAGCGCGGATTGGGCACCAGGCTATAAATGGCGTTCCAGAGCACGAAGTTCTTGACCGTCCGGATGCCGATCATTGTGATCGCCGTTTTAACGCCGGAAATTTCCCGCGAGAATCCAAAGTAGGACGAATTGACGAATTTCAAAACCTGCGTGGCCAGCCCCGGATCGGCTTCGATGGCCAGGGCCAATTCGCCGGGACCATTGGCAGGATTGCGGCTGATCTCCAGCACGCGGATGGCACTTTGCGGAAGCCCCGGCAGTTGCGAGCCGGCCAGGATGCGGTCCAAATGTGCCGCTGCGGTGGCATCGAGGGTGTTCATCGAAAAGTTCCCAAGGGACTGTGATCGTCCGCCGGTACTACAGCGACGAGCAGAAAAGACATCGTGAAGGGCTGCGTGAGACTTCCATCGACCACAGATGCGCAGCGTGGAAGCTCAACGCAAACCTAGTTCACACGCCGGGGTCTCGCAAACGCACTTTGCCGCGGGCAACAGGCACGTCGCGAAATGTCGACGGTCCGCCGCGCGCCATGTTGCTTCGGGGCAGCAAGTCGTCGCGGGGCAACGTGCGGCGGTATTCGTTGAAACGCTTTGGTTGCCAGTGTTTGTGGAAATTGTTCGACCGCGAGCAGAGTTTCGGCGCGCCACTTGCCTAGGGGTTAGCGGCCGGGATTCTGCCCGGTGGCTGCCGCAAGCATCCCGTTGTCAACGAAGGAATCACGATGCCCTCTGTTCTCGCGCCGCGTTTGCAGCGGATTGCCCCGTACTTCGTCATCGGATTGCTCTTGGGGGTGCTGGTCGTGACCCTTTCAAGCCCCGATGGCCAGGCACCGAGCCGCGCGACGCAGACTCGAGCGGCGGAGTTCTATGAACCACCCCTTCACCCGGCGACCGTGGCACTGGGCCAAGCGCTGTTCTCGGTCCTGGGATTGGCGATCTTTTCGCGACGCCGTGCGAGGTTTCCGGTCAGTACCCGCTACGAATTGCGGATCTTCAACGGATGCTAAGGCGCGCTGCCCCCCCAGTCGGAGAGAAGGGCCATGAGATTTTCCCGCGAAGTTTGTACGGATTTGCCTGCCGACTGCCACTATTAAGGGTGCTGGGTCGCAATTGTGGCGATCCATTTTCGCGGGGAACTGTCATGTCGATGCGTTTGACGCTACGGACGATGCTGGCTTACATGGAAGATGTTCTGGAGCCGGCCGACTCGCAAGAATTGGGCAAAAAGATCGAGGAAAGCGAGTTCGCCACCAACCTGATGCACCGGATCCGGGATGTCACGCGCCGGTTGCGGCTGGCGGCTCCGAAGCTCGATGGTAAAGGGATCGGGCTGGATCCGAACACCGTGGCAGAATATCTCGACAACCTGCTTCCCTCGGAGCGGGTCGCCGATTTCGAGAAAGTCTGCCTCGAGTCGGACGTTCACCTGGCCGAGGTTGCCAGTTGCCACCAGATTCTGGCTCTCATCCTGGGTGCGCCGGCAGAAATCGATCCTGCGATGCGCGACCGGATGTACAAGGTTCCTCTGAAACTGGTCACGGCCCCGCCGCAAGCGCCCGTCGTGGCCCCGCCGGTCTCGATCGCGGCTCCGCCGGTGGAATCGATTGATTCGAAGCTCGAACGCAAACGGCCGGAAGTGCCCGAATACTTGCGCGAGCAGCCGAAGTCGTCAGGCTCGCGGAGCATGTTCGTCATGGCGGCCGTGCTCCTTCTGTTGATCGGTGGCGGCGTCTTGGTGGCCATGCAGATGGGCTTTTTGCCAAACCCGCTGCCGACAAAAATAGCTCAGACACCCAGTTCCGCGCCGCAGACGATTCCGCCGACTGGCGCCCAAGCCACGACGGACGGCGATTCGTCGCAAACGCAGGCACCGCAAGCCACGAATCCGCCGGCGGGCAGCCCCGACGCCGCTCAGGTTCCGGGGACAGTTACCGGGTTGTCGCCGACTGGATCCTCGCCGACGAGTGGAGTTGCTTCCAAGTCTGTGATGCCCCCGCAGCCGACTTTCACGCAAATGCCGGCCGCGCAGCAACCGCCGTCCGCGAGCCCAGTAGATGGTCAGTCCCGGCCGTTGCCGTTGACCAATCCAACCCCTTCGGCGGCAATTCCGGGCGTTGCGCCGGGGCAGCGATTCCAGCAGGAGGAGCTCCCGCAGTCGCAGCAGACGGGCTAAACGCGGCCGCTCCGGCGGCGGCGATTCCGGCGATGGGGCCCCCTTCGGCGGATATTCCTTCCGCCGCATTCCCTTCGACGCCGAACATGGCCATACCTCCTGCCGCGACAGCACCCTCTGTCGCGGCGCAGCCCCCGCTAACTGGATTGCCCGCAACTGTACCACCTGCGACTGTACCACCTGCAACAGCGTCGACCACGGTTGTGCCGCCCGCAACAGTGCCGCCCGCAACAGTGCCGCCCGCAACAGTGCCGCCCGCAACAGTAAGCGTAGCCCCGGCAGTTGTACCGCCGGCCGAAGGGGGCAACAGCGGAGTGCCGCTCTTGGCCTCGAAGCCTGCGAAATCCGATGCCTTACCGCCGGTAGCGGTGGGCATTGGCCGGCTGATCTCCGAACACGAAGTGTTGCTCCGCTTCGATCCGATCAGCAAGCTTTGGAAGCGGTTGATAACCCGCGGCCCGGTTTCGTCGGGTGATCGGCTTTTGTCGCTGCCCAGTTATCGTTCGAACCTGACAGTGGGACCAAGCCTGAGCATGCAGATGCTCGGCGGCGCCACGGTCGTGCTGCTTCCGCCCGATGCGCATGACGTGCCCGGAATTGAATTGCTCGATGGCCGATTGTTGATTCTGCCGCTGGGCAAGCCGGGCGCTCCGCTTCGATTAAAGATCGGCGCCCGCGAGGCCTATGTCGTTTTCCACGATGCCGACGCCACGTTGGCCATGGAGGTCTCGCGGCATCGGCCCGACGGCGCGAATCCCGAAAGCGATCCGGCCGCCGTAGTGCTGGATGTGTATGCGACGGCGGGCGAAGTCCGCTGGTCGGATTCCTCGAGCCCGCAGGTCGACACGCTCAAGGCTCCCGCGCATCGCGTGTTCACCGATGCTCCGCCAGGTCCGGAAGCGCCGGAGTTTACGGCCCAGGACTTTCCTAATTGGATCAAGAAACCCGATGAGCGCACGCCCATCGAGAAGCGTGCGTCGGAGGGCATCGACGAGGTTCTGCAACCCGATCGGCCGATCACGCTTGGGCTCAAGGAGCTATCGACCGACAAACGCGTTGAGATAAGCTCGTTGGCCTTGCAGTGCCTGGCCGAGATCGACGAATTCGATTCGTTCGTGATGTCGCTCACGGATTCCACGCAAAGACTCAGTTGGAACACGCAGGTCGATGCGCTTCGCAAGGCGATTGCGCGGAGCCCAAAAACGGCAACTCTCGTCCGCGAGGCGTTCGAACATCATCGCGGCCCGAAGGGAACCGAACTATATCGGATGATCTGGGGCTACAGCATCGAGCAGCTGCAAGCCGGCGCGGCAGCTCAATTGGTCAAGTACCTGGACAGCGAAGACTTGGATTTCCGCGTTCTCAGCTTTTGGAATCTGAGCCGCATCGCTGGGGCCTCGCACTATTACCGGCCGGAATTCACGGCCGTCAAGCGGGCTACGGCAGTTCGCGCTTGGAAGCAGAAGCTCGACAGCGGCCAACTCATTCCCAAACCAGGCGAGGCCAAGCCGTAAAACAATTTGGGAATCGGGGGTGTGGAACGGGGAATGAATCGCCTGGCGGGCAACTTCTCGGAATATTTTGGTTTAGGGCGCCTCGTCGCGTGCTATAGTCGCCCGGATTCTTTCGCACTGGGAAAAACGCTTCGCGAGATCAGGCGGTCGCCCGGTGTTGCTGCCTTCAAAAACCATCATTTGCTTGCCGACGAGGGTTCTTCAATCCCAGTCTCCATTTCACATTCCCGATTTCCGCCGTGGCCGACCCCCTTCCCCCCCCTGCAACACAAGGTAGACTGAAGAAGCGTCGCGTTGCACCGATTGTGCATTGCGTTTGTCGAGACACCGACGGACTGGTAAGATAGGCCGTTTCGCTGCCTAGAGTTTTGACCGCAGGATGTCAGGCAGAACACGGCCTTCCAGGAGTGACCCCGGTGATCATTAAGATTGCGGCTCGACATGGGCATTTGAGCGAGGCGACGCAAGCGAAAATCACGGCTAAGCTTGAGAAGATGTCGCGGGTGTTCGAGCGGCTTACGGCCATCGAGGCCACAGTCGACTTGGAGCATAAGGAAAGTCCCACGATTGACTTGCGCGTTTCGGCGGAACACAAGCACGATTTCGTGGCGACCGACAAGGCCGATGAATTGATGGTGGCCGTAGACGGCGTGATCCATAAAATTGAACAGCAATTGCGGCGGTACAAGGAGCGTGTCCAGGAACATCGTGGTCCTGGCCTCCGGCAGCAGCCTTTGCCTGTAGAGCCGGAATCGACGGGTCAATAACGGCAGGCAGGCCACTGAGGGTCGAAGGGCCCGGCGGCCAGTCTTTCGTTTCCCGTCGACTGCTCGGTGCCCAGCAGCAATTGCGAAACTACGCGGGGAAGAAGAAAGGAGTGGCTGCATGAAGTTTGCCGACTTCGTGAGTCGTCAGGCCGTTACGGCGGACCTGTCGGCAGACACTAAAGAGACCGTGATTCGTGAGATGGTGCAATCGTTGCTCGATGTAGGCAAAGTACAGCCTCAAGAGTTCGACAGCATCGTCAAGGCGATTTTGAAGCGCGAAGAGTTGGGCAGCACGGGCATTGGCCGCGGCGTGGCGGTTCCGCATACCAAGCATCCTAGCGTCGAACGCCTGGTGGGAGCCGTTGCAGTCAGCGCCGAGGGCGTCGATTTCAATAGTCTGGACGGCGAAAAGGTGCATTTGTTCTTCATGCTCATTTCGCCGCCCGACCGGCCGGGCGACCACCTGCGGGCCCTCGAGAACGTTTCTCGTCAATTACGCGACGACTCGTTCTGTAAGTTCTTGAAACAAGCCAAGAACTCCGAAGAGATCCTGCAGTTACTTGATGAGGCGGACAACAATCAGTTTGTTGGCTGAATGGCGGGTCGTTGGTTGAATGGACAGTCGCATTGAGTTAAGTGGCCATTGTCCGACAATGGTCGTTGGCTGAATTGGAAAGATTGACCGCTCGCGATGAACGGACCGAGACTCTGCCGGACTGTGGTGGTGACGAATCCACAGGGCATGCATGCGCACCCTGCGGACCTGTTCGTTAAAACTGCCAATCGTTTCGACGCCGAGATCACGGTGGTCAAAGGAAGCGAGCGCGTCGACGGCAAGAGTATTCTGGGCCTGTTGACGTTGGCCGCGACCGAGGGAACAGAACTCTCGATCGAAGCCGACGGACGCGAAGCCGAGGCGGCGCTCGAACGCGTGGCTCAGTTGGTCGGCCAGAATTTTGCCGAAAACGGAGTCTATGAATCACTAGAACGGTCCATGACCGAATTGCCGCCTCCACCGCGGGGCGCACGGTCGGCGCCGTGGCGACCGGGTGCGAAATCGCGCGAGCGATCGTATGCCGGACGCCAGAATTGGTTGATCGCGATCGTCCTCGCCCGGGCATGATGCACTGGCGGCGGGGTCGAGTCGGGCGGTCCCGTTCTACTGCGGCGCAAGCGAAGGAATCTAATGCAGAAACTGCAGGGAATTGCGGTCTCGCCCGGGGTAGCCATCGGCGAGGCATTTGTGATGGACAACGAGGGCTTCCGCATCCCTCGTCGCTTCCTCACGCGCGATGCCGTCGACGCCGAGAGGGAACGCCTGGAGCGGGCCATTGAGGCCGTCGCCGGGCAGATCGCCCGCAATCGCGATACCGTGGCCCAGGAACTGGGCAAGGAATACGGCGCGATCTTCGATGCCCATTTGCAGATGCTTCGCGATGCTCGCTTGCACCAGGAATTGCAGCAACTGATCTGCGAGCGTCACTACTCAGCCGAGTATGCCGTCAGTCGCGCCCTGCGCCGCTATGCCAAGGTCTTCCAGTCGCTGGAGAATCCCAACCTGGCGGAGCGGGCCAACGACATCTTCGACATCGAGAAGCGGTTGTTGCGCAACCTGCTCGGACGCCGTCGCGAGGAAATGTCGGAACTCGCGCTCCGAAGTGCTGATCCTGCGCACATAACCTGACGCCCAGCGAAACGTCGAATCTCCACCGCGAATACGTCAAGGGTTTCGTCACCGAGGTCGGCGGACCCGGCAGCCATACCGCCATCGTGGCCGAGGCTCTGGCCATTCCGGCCGTCGTCGGCACCGGGCCCTTTCTGACCGACGTGTCGGGCGGCGACCTGGTAATCATTGACGGCAACCAGGGGCTGGTCATTCTCCAGCCCGACGAAGAGACGTTCGGCCGCTACAAGCAGCAGGTCGAGGACAACCGTTCGCGGGCCGTGCAGTTGCAAACGCTGCGCGACTTGCCGGCCGAAACGGCCGACGGCACGCGCGTCCTGCTGCTGGGAAACATCGAATTCCCGCACGAAGTCGAACTGTGCCTGGAACACGGCGCCGACGGCATTGGACTGTACCGCACCGAGTTCTTGTATCTTGGGTCGGAAAGCGTCCCCAGCGAAGAGGACCATTACCAGGCCTACGCCTCGGTTGCCCAGCGCATGCAGCCCAGGCCGGTCACGATTCGCACGCTCGACATCGGCTCCGACAAAGTTGTCGACGTGCTCAGCCCGGACGACGAACGCAATCCATGCCTGGGGCTGCGCAGCATCAGGCTGTCGCTGCGGAACGTGCCGTTGTTTCGCACTCAATTGCGAGCCATTCTCCGCGCCAGCGCCCTGGGCGATGTCCGGATCATGTTCCCGCTGATCTCCACACTGCTCGAATTCCGTCAGGCCAAAATGATTTTGGCCGACGTGATGGAAGATCTGGAAGAACACGGCCTGCCGTTTAACCGCGACGTGCCGGTGGGCATGATGGTCGAGGTTCCGTCGGCTGTGATGATGATCGACCACTTCGTCGAAGAAGCTGATTTCCTCAGCATCGGCACCAACGACCTGATCCAATACACCCTGGCGGTGGATCGTGGCAACAAGGACGTTGCCGGCCTGTATACGGCCAGCGATCCGGCGGTGCTGAAGTTGATCAACATGGCTCTGAAATCGGCCATCCTGGGTCGCGTGCCGATCAGCCTGTGTGGGCAGATGAGCGGCAGTCCCATCTACACCATGCTGCTGCTGGGCATGGGCCTGCGGCAGTTGAGCGTGCCGCCCAGTGCCGTTACCGGAAATCAAGAAAATTTGTCGCGGCGTGACCATCGCCCAGTGCGAGGCGGTCAGCGCCAAGGCGCTGACGCTGGAGCACGCCCGCGACGTGAAGCGTTATCTTAAGGAGGAGTTGAAAAAGGCGCTGCCCGATGTGGCAGCGTGACGGATGCAATGACGAATTTCGAAGCACGCATGACGAAGCAGCCCGTGTTTCGTTGGCCATTCGTCATTCGTACTTCGTCATTCTTTAGACATTCGTCATTCGTCATTCGTGCTTGGTCATTTGCGTACTATCGCCGGGCGCTCGTAGGGCTCTCGGTGCAATCGTTAACGCCTGCTCTCGGTGGCGCGACGCGTCGTGCCGCGGGGAGTGGGAGATTTTTGTTGAGGTTTCCCCCACGCTTTCGGCAGTCGGGGAAAAGAAACGAACCGATGGTTCGAACACGACTACGTATTCGCTTTCGCAAACAGGGTGACCTGCGGCTGATCGGTCATCACGATCTCGGCGCGCCTGGGAGCGGCTGTTACGCCGCGCCGGCCTCAAGTTGCGCATGAGTGAGGGGTTTCACCCGCGTCCCAAGTTGAGTTTTCCGTCCGCGTTGTCGATCGGCCTGTTGGGCATCGACGAGGTTTTGGAGTTGGAACTCAACGGCGAGTATTCCGCCGGCCAGGTGGAAACCGCCATGACGCCGCACCTGCCGCCCGGGCTGAGTGTCAACTCGGTGGAGACCTTGCCCCCGGACGGCAAGCCGGCCCAAGTGGTCGGGGTGGCCTTCGAACTCGACGTGCCTCCGGCGCGACAGGCCCACGCGGCCGAGCGCATCCAGCAATGGTTGGCGGAGAGCTCGCACGTGGTACACCGGCCCGACGGACGGCCGCTCGATTGGCGGCCTATGGTCGACGATTTGCGGCTGGACGACGGCCGCTTGCGAATGGCGATGCGTGTCACCCGCCAGGGCAGTATCCGGCCCCGCGACCTGCTCGCGGCGTTGGAACTGGAAGATCTGGAGCAACAGGACTGCTACCTGACCCGCACTGCGGTGGAGTTGGAAGCATGATGCCTGTTGTCGCGGATCTCGTTCCCAGGAGGAAGTGCCCGAACCCGGTACGTGGCCTCGCACCTAGCCGGACAAGAAAGCGGGATCATGAAGCAAGAGATGTTGATCAACGTATCGCAGCCCGAAGAGTGCCGGATTGCGATCGTCGAGGACGGAGTTCTCGAAGAGCTCTACATTGAACGCACCAGCCAGGATAATTACGTAGGGAATATCTACAAAGGCCGGGTCGTCAATCTCGAACCCAGCATTCAGGCTGCCTTCGTCGATTTCGGCGTAGGACGCAACGGTTTCCTGCACATCAGTGACGTCGAACCTCAATATTTCCGCCAGGGCGGTTACGACCCGTCCAAGCCAATCGAGGCCGTCGGAGCGCACGGCGCGAGGCATCGCGACGCCGATGAGAATGGCGAAGACGGTGAAGAGGACGAAGACGAATCGGGCGATCGCCGCCGCCGGCGTGTCCGGCCCGGTGCCCGGCCTCGCGTCAAGCCGCCGATCCAGGAGATCCTTCGCCGCGGTGACGAAGTGCTGGTCCAAGTCATCAAAGAGGGCATCGGCACCAAAGGCCCGACGCTCTCGACCTATATCAGCATTCCCGGCCGCTACCTGGTGCTGATGCCCGCGCTGGGACGCGTCGGCGTTTCGCGCAAGATCGAGGACGACGAAATCCGCCGCAAGCTCCGCGACGTGATGCTCGAACTCGAACCCGCCCAAGGGGCTCGGCTTCATCATTCGCACCGCCGGCATCGACCGCACCAAGAAGGAGCTCTCACGCGACCTGGCCTATCTGCTGCGGCTCTGGAAGGTAATCGTCCGCCGCATCAAGAAGTATCCCGCGCCGATCGGCATCTACGAAGAAAGCGACATGATCATCCGCACCATCCGCGATATCTTCACGGGCGACATGGACTCCATCTACATCGACGAACCGGTCGCCTACGAGCGGGCCAAGGAGTTCCTGCAAATCGTCATGCCGCGCTACGTGAACCGGCTGCAACTCTACGAGGGCAAAGAGCCGCTGTTCCACAAGTACGGACTCGAAGACGAGATCATGCGCATCCACCAGCGCAAGATGCCGCTGCCGCAAGGCGGCGGCATCGTCATCGATCAGACCGAGGCCCTGGTGGCCATCGACGTCAACAGCGGCAACTTCCGCGCGGACGACTAGGCCGAAGAGACCGCCTACCAGATGAACCTGCAGGCCGCCAAGGAAATCGCCCGCCAGTTGCGGCTGCGCGATCTGGGGGGCGTGATCGTCAACGACTTCATCGACATGCGCAAGGAGAAGCATCGCCGCGGCGTCGAGCGGGCCTTGCGCGACGCCGTGCGTCGCGATCGGGCTCGCACCAAAATTCTGCGCACCAGCCCCTTCGGCCTGATCGAAATGACCCGCCAGCGGATCCGACCCAGCCTGAAGCGCAGCGTGTTCAAGGATTGTCCGGGCTGCGAGGGGACGGGCGTCGTCAAGACGGCCGAGAGCATGGCCATCGAAGTGGTCCGCCTGCTGATCCTGGCCACCCAGCGCGAGGGTGTGGCTCGGGTCACGGTCATCGTGGCCGACGAGGTGGCGACCTTCCTGAATAACAAGAAACGGCGGGAATTGGCCAAATTGGAGGACGAGGGAAGCGTCATCATCCAGATTCTGGGCCGCGAAAACATCTCGCCCGAGCACCTGGTTTTCGAATGCCTGGACGCCAACGGCCGCGAGGTCAAATTTCCGGTTTGACCCTCGACCTGGGACGGGAAAGCGGGTAGATTATGGGGCTTCGCCCAGGCATTTGCCTGGGGTTTGACGGCTGTTTGACGAGCAGGGTGACTCATGTACGCGATCATTGTGGACGGCTCACGGCAATTGAAGGTCCAGGAAGGGCAAGAACTCGAAATCGACTTCCGCAACCTGGGCGCAGGCCAGCAGGTGACGTTCGACCGTGTTTTGGCCCTGGGCCAGGTCGAAGGTTCCGGTGAGAAGGGGGGCTGAAATTGGGGCGCCAACGCTCACAGGCGGCTAGCGTTACGGCCGAGGTTATTGGCGCCGGCCAAGGGCCGAAGCTCGTCGTGCAGAAGATGCGTCGCCGCAAGAATTCGCGTCGCAAGACGGGTCACCGTCAGCTCGTAACCCGTGTTAAAATCAGCAAGATCTCCGCCGGCTAGTCTTGTTTTCCGCCGCCTGGTCAGGGGCGACGGATCTCGATTCACTTGATACCTCCAAGGTCGTCCTTCGGTTCTCCCGAAGGGCGGCCTTTTTCATGCGCAGGCATCCCCCAGGTGGACCCGCCCGTCGGGCTAAGGTTGCGAGATATTTTTCAAAATCTGGGCCCGGAGGGTGGCGTCCGTCACGCCATTCATAAAACGCCACAACTGTTTGACTCATGGTCAGTTGCAGTGCGAGAAAGGGCCCGAATGCTAGCATGGTGTTGCTGGCTCATATTTCGCTAACATCCCCGGCCACAAGCCTTTTGGGCGATTCTAAAAAACTTAGTTGACGGGTTTTCGAAACGGTGTAAACTTCTGCCTTTCCGCTGTATGTTGTATTGTGTAATATGCACGATACAATTAGTAGTAGCATGCAGCGTGCAGAGCTCGGCCGCATTTCTTCGGGATCTTCGTACTCGGATGCCACGGATTCGGCCGATGATTTGTTTGCGCTTATAGTGTACGTAAGTATACTAATGGTAGGATGCCCCCCAAATCGTGCGAGGATTAACAATGTCGAATGCAGGTGCCGGTTTCGTCCAGGAGTCCGTGGCCGACCGCTTCAAGAAGAAGCCAGGTCGCCGTTTTTCCAAAGGGTTGGTCATCGATCCGGCATTCTGCCCGACGGATGGCCAAGACCCGTTTGACACCGTCGAATGGGACACTCGCACTGCCGCCATCAAAGGCGAATCGGGCGAGGTGCTGTTCGAACAGACCAATTGCGAAGTCCCCAAGACGTGGAGCCAGTTGGCGACCAACGTCGTGTGCAGCAAGTATTTCTACGGCGAGGTCAACACGCCGGAGCGCGAGCACAGCGTCAAGCAGTTGATCCACCGCGTGAGCCGCACGATCACCGACTGGGGCGTTCAGGACGGCTATTTCGCCTCGGCCGAAGACGGCGAGAACTACTATCGCGATCTGACCTGGCTCTGCCTGCACCAGGTCGGTGCGTTCAATTCGCCCGTGTGGTTCAACGTCGGCCTGTACCATCAGTACGGCGTCAAGGGAGCTCAGTGCAATTGGCATTGGGATGCTGAGTCTGCCAAGGTCAAGCAGCCGGAAAACCCGTACGAATATCCTCAGGGTTCGGCCTGCTTCATTCAGAGCGTCAAGGACAACATGGAAGACATCATGGAACTCGCCCGCAGCGAGGCCATGCTGTTCAAGTTTGGCTCCGGCACGGGCACCGACCTGTCGACGCTCCGCTCGCATCGTGAGAAGCTCTCCGGCGGCGGCAAGCCCTCGGGCCCGCTGTCGTTCATGAGGGTTTACGACCAGATTGCAGCCGTGGTCAAGAGCGGCGGCAAGACCCGTCGCGCGGCCAAGATGCAATCGATCAAGATCTGGCATCCGGACGTGATGGACTTCATTCAGTGCAAGGCCAAGGAAGAGAAAAAGGCCCGGGTGCTGATCGAGAACGGCTACGACTCGAATTTCAACGGCGAGGCCTATAGCTCGATCCTGTTCCAGAACGCCAACCTCTCGGTGCGACTGACCGATGAGTTCATGAAGGCCTATCTGGAAGACAAGCCCTGGTCGACGCATTGGGTGACCGACCCGTCGCAGGCTGGGCCCACCTGGCCGGCGCGTGAGGTGATGGCCAAGATGGCGGAAGGAGCCTGGTTCTGCGGCGATCCGGGCGTGCAGTACGACACCACGATCAATCGCTGGCACACCTGCCCCAATTCGGGCCGGATCAACGCCAGCAATCCCTGCTCGGAGTACATGTTCCTCGACGACACGGCCTGCAATCTGGCGAGCATCAATCTGATGAAGTTCCGCCAGGAAGACGGCTCGTTCGACGTGGAGCGCTTCCAGCGGGCTTGCCGCATCTTCTTCATTGCCCAGGAAATCCTGGTCGACCACGCCAGCTATCCCACCGAGCGGATTGCGGCCAACAGCCATCGCTTCCGCCCCTTGGGCCTGGGTTACGCCAACCTGGGAAGCCTGATCATGACCAGCGGCTTGCCGTATGGTTCGGACGGCGCCTATGGGCTATGCGGGCGCATGACCGCTCTGTTGCATGGTGCGGCCAACTTGTGCAGCAGCGAGCTGGCTGCGGCCGTGGGGCCCTTCGACGGCTTCGAAGAGAATCGCGAGCCGATGCTGGGCGTGATGAAGATGCACCGCGACGCGGTCGAGCAGATCAGCGATGGCTGCCCGTTGTACTTGAAAGAAGCGGCCCGCAAGGTGTGGGACGAAGTCCTGGAATGCGGCAAAACCTATGGCTTCCGCAACGCCCAGGCCACGGTGCTGGCGCCGACCGGCACCATCAGCTTCCTAATGGACTGCGATACCACGGGCATCGAGCCCGACATCGCGCTGGTGAAGTACAAGCAATTGGCCGGCGGCGGCATGCTGAAGATGATCAATAACTCCGTGCCGATGGCCCTGCAAACGTTGGGCTATGATCAGCCGGAGATCGAATCGATCGTGGCCTACATCGACAAGCACGACACGATCGAGGGTTCGCCGGATCTGGCCGACGAGCACCTGCCGGTGTTCGACTGTGCGTTCCAGCCTCGTGGCGGCACGCGATCGATTGCCTGGCAGGCGCATGTGCGGATGATGGCAGCCGCTCAGCCGTTCCTTTCGGGCGCCATCTCGAAGACGGTGAACATGCCGCGCGACACGACGCCGGCCGACGTCGCCGAGGCATACCTCGAAGGTTGGCGGTTGGGGCTCAAGGCCCTGGCCGTCTATCGCGACGGATCGAAGGAGAGCCAGCCGCTGTCGACCAGCACCGAGGGCGACAAGGCCGCGGCCAAGAACAAGGCCGCCCCGCGCCGCGAACGACTGCCCGACACCCGTCGGTCGGTCACGCATAAGTTCAACGTGGCCGGACACGAAGGCTACCTCACCGTCGGTCTGTACGATGACGGCCGGCCGGGCGAGTTGTTCATCACCATGGCCAAGGAAGGGAGCACCATCGGCGGCTTGATGGATTGCTTCGGCACCGCGGTTTCGATGAGCCTGCAATACGGCGTGCCGCTCGAAGTGTATGTCAACAAGTTCTCACATACCCGCTTCGAGCCGATGGGGCACACCAAGAACCCCGACATCCGTATTGCCAAGAGCATCGTGGATTACATCTTCCGTTTCATGGGAATCACGTTTCTTCCCGGCTACCGCGAGGCCAACGCCGGCTTGCCGGCCGAGTCTCTCAGTAAGGGAGGCGATGAGCCCGAAGCAGAGCGGTTGCCCGCCGTCAAGAAGATTGGCGGGCCGACGAGTGGGTCAGGACGACTGATGCCAACCGTTGCTGCGAAGCCGGCGACGACAAAACCGAACGGGTCGAACGGCCACCACACGAATGGCTCGGGATCGAACGGCACGAAAGCCGCAGCTTCAAAGTCCGGTGCCGCGCTTGGCGTCACGAACCGAGTCGATGCCGGCGGCGTGTCGCTTTTGGAGCGAGCCGGCGTGGCTCCCAAGTTTGAACTGAACCTGAACGACGGCTCGGCACGGGGCGAGCAGTTTGCCACGTTCCAGGTCGACGCTCCGAGTTGTGATAACTGCGGTGCGATCACGGTCCGCAATGGCAATTGTTATCTTTGCCACAATTGCGGCAACAGCATGGGTTGCTCGTAATGGACTGCCGGGAATGATTCCCGCGAGCAACCTTAAATAAGCGGTACGGGTGCCGCTCCGGCAATAGTCGGGGCGGCCCCGTTTTCGTTCCATGCGACGGATCGCCGGTTGGAAATCGTCCGCTTCGATTGCCCAGGCACCGCCCCAGCGGCGGCAGAATGCTTGCAAAGCCTTGCGGCAGCCTCATTTTGCGGTAACATTTTCTCGTGAGGCACACGATCTGCACCTCTTGGCCAGCGTGGCTAGGATTTGCTGCCAGCCACGTGGCAATCCGGATTCAAAACGGAGGTTTGTATGCGAGCCCTTAAAATGCTTCTCGTCGCTGTGGTGCTGCTGGCGGGTGCGAGTGTTTGCTCAGCCCGGCCGTGGGTCGTTGCCTATCCAGGCTATGCCTACGGTGGCTATTATGCGCCGGCGTATTCCACCTATTACGCGCCCACCTATTCCAGCTACGGCTACGCAGCTCCGTACACGTCGTACTACGGTTACGCTGCTCCCGCCGTTACACCGTATTACGGCTATAGCTACGTTACCCCGTACAGGGCCTTTTACCGCGCTGCTCCGCCGGTCGTGTATTACGGCTGGTAACGCGCACGGCTGAGCTAAGGGCGTGTGAGCTAAGGAGTGATCTTTAGCACCCGGTCGTTCATGCTGTCGACGATGAACAGCGTGCCGGCCGGATCGACGAATACGCCGTGCGGCTGCGACAACTGCGCCGCCAGCGGAGAACCGTCAATGCCCGCGCTGCCACGCGTACCCGTACCGGCGATTTGGACGACGATGCCGTCCTTCGGCAGATACTTGCGAATCACGTGATTCTCGGTGTCGGCGAGGATTACGTTGCCTTGTCCGTCGATGCACAGGTGCTTCGGCCCATTCAGGGTCGCTTCAAGTGCCGGCGCCTTATCGACGCTGGGGCCTTTTTTGCCGCTTCCGGCAATAGTCCGAATCAGACCCGCCGAATCGACAACTCGCAGTGCATTTCCGCCCCGTTCGAGGATGTAGACGTTGCCTTGGGCATCAGCAGCCACAGCCCGCGGATCGACGAGCGGAGCGTCGGCGGCCTTGACGCCGTCGGGCGGCACGCCGCGCTGGCCGTTGCCGGCCACGGTCGAAACGATGCCCGAGGCCAGATCGATGGCCCGAACCCTGCGATTCTCCAGATCGGCGATATATAGCCGGTCGCCGCGCGGCGCGAGTGCCAGGCAGTAAATGCCGTTGAACTGTGCGTCGATGGCTTGCCCGCCGTCGCCGCTGAATCCCTGGCTTCCCACTGCCGGCCAACGTGGAGAGTTGCCCGCGTTTGAGATCGAGCACGCGCACGCGATGGTTCAGCGTGTCGGCCAAATAAACCAGGCCGGTCGGCGAAACGGCCAGGCTGTGCATGGCGTTGAATTCGGCCGCCTGGGGCGGACCTCCGTCACCAGAAAAGCCGGTCCGCCCACAACCAGCCGCCAGCGTGAGCAAACCTTGCCGATCGATCTGCAGGACGCGCCCTCCCTTGTACTCGACGAGCAGCAAGTTGCCCTGCGGATCTTGATCGATGCCGAAGGGCGCGTGCAAGCGGGCTTCGACTGCCGGCAGGTTGACCGCGTCGCGAGTGCCGCCGGCTACCAGCACCAGGCGCTGGGCGTAAGCGAACGAACCCATGGTCAAGATCGCAATGATGCACAGGTAAATGGCGTGCTTCATTTCTGTAGTTCCAAGTCTCTGAATGACAAATGGAGAGGAACGCTAATCTTCACTAATTCTATTTAGTGCCGATTAGTGAAGAGTAGTGTTCCTGGATCGGAAACTCCAACTTGGAACTACCGTTATTGAAACAACTCCAGCCAGTTCAACCCGCGCTGGATTTCCAGCGAGAACACGAACAGCATCAAGCCGATGATGAACACGAAGCCGGCGTAATGGAAGGCCAGCACCACGCGCTCGCTAACCGGCTTGCCGCGAACGCCTTCGATGATCAGAAAGGCCATGTGGCCGCCGTCCAATAGCGGGATCGGCAGGAAGTTGAGCACCGCCAGGTTCGCGCTGAGCATGGCCAGGAACATCAGCAGCGAGGAGATGCCTTCCGAGGCAGCGCGGCCGGCCATCGCTGCGATCGTGGGCGGCCCCGCCATGTTCTTCACCGAAATGTCGCCAGTGCGTAACTTATTGAGAAATCCAAAGACTTGGGTCACGGATTCACGCGTCTCGCGCCTGGCTAGCGCCAGGTCGTCCGGCAGCGACTGGGCCGTGCGGATGTAAGACTCCGCATCGAAATCCAAGCCGCGATCGGGATTGAACCAGTCCGCCACGACCTTCGGTTCGACGGTGACCGTCTTGCCGCCTTCGAGCGTCAGCTCGACCTTGGTGCCGTCCAGCGTGTCTTGCAGGACGAAAAAGAACGTCGACCAACCGGGCTTCTCCGACAGGTCCATCTTCACGATGCGGGCCAGTTTGGCGTCGATCGCCTCCTGCGGCGGCACGACCCGCAGGCTGGTGACCTTGTCGCCCGGTTTCACCTGGTCCTTCAATTCGGGCCCTACCGCAGCCACGTGATTGGTAACCGAACAGGCCATCCCCAACGACGACAATGGCAACGGATCCTCTTCCACATAGGGCTGTTCGTAGATGTAGTTCTTGCGTTGCTCGACAGATAACTCGATCGGCTTCCCTTCCCGCTCGAGCGTAAGCACCACAGTTTTTCCGGCTTTCTTTACTAAGGTGGCCGGCAGTCGCAACGGATCGCCGATCGGCTGGCCGTCGACCTTCAATAGCTTGTCGCCGATTTGAATGCCGGCGGTCTTGGCGGGCGAATCGACCTGCAGCGCCGTGACCGGGCCGATCTCCATGGCCAGTCCGATATCTTTGATCGGCCGCGGCGGAATGCGAACCTCGTGCGCTGGTGCGGCCGACTCGCCGGGTTTCGGTTTTCCCGTCAGCGTCAACGTGATGGGCTGGCTCTGTTCTAGCGTTAGGGCCTCTTTGATTTCGGCAAACGTCGTGACGGGCTTTCCGTCGACGGCCGTGACTTCGTCGCCGGCGTGTAGCTGATCCTCCAGCGACTTGTTCCACATTGGATACAACGGGGGAGTCCTCAACATCGTCGACGACGGGCTCGTAACGCCGATCATCGGCTGCGCCGCGACTGAAATCGGGCAGGATATCGCGAGTGAACGGTTCTTTGACCCCCGCCCGCTGGATGACGAACTTCACGCCGCGATCGCGGCTGCTTCCCAGCAACACGCCTTGCTGCAGATCGCGGAAGCGTGGGTTCTTCAGGTCGCCAATCTGCACGACACGGTCGCCCGTTTGCAGACCGGCCCGCCACGCGGCCTCGCCCGGCCACACACTCCCCACGACGCAGGGAATTTCGCGGACGCCAATGGCATAGGCCACGGCGGCCAACACGAAGGTGAAGATCACGTTCATGATCACGCCGGCCGAAATGATCGCCATCCGCTTGGGCACGCTTTGGGCCATGTAGCTGCGTGGATCGATCGCTTCGGCGCCGGCCACGCCGGCAATCGTCGACCGCTCGCGTTCCTCGGCCGCCTTGCCTGGATTGTCGTCCTGGCCGAGCATCTTCACGTAGCCGCCCAGCGGCAAAATGCCGATGCCGTACTCGGTTTCGCCCCACTGGCGGTGAAACAGCTTCAGGCCATAGATGTCGAAGCCCAGGTAGAACTTTTCGCACTTCACGCCGCAGGCTTTGGCGACGGCAAAGTGGCCCAGTTCGTGGACGAAGATGACCATGCCCAGGCCGACGCCAACCTCGAGGATGATCTTCACCCAGTCGGCGAGTTCGGGTAGGGACAACGCAAACATCAAAGACAAGCCCAACGTGCTACCTCCTGCCTGGCCCAACGGTCGAGCTCAATCAAGCGTTCCAACGACGGGTTGGAATCAAAGTCGTGTTGCTCGAGCACGCTACGGCACGTCGGCACGATTTCAATGAACTTTAGGTCACCGGACAAAAACCCGGCCACGGCCGCCTCGTTGGCGGCGTTTAATACGGCCCCCGCCGTCCCCCCCGCGCGCGCCACTTCGAAACCCAACCCCACGGCCGGAAAACGATCCAGGTCGACGGGGGTGAACTCCAAGCTCATCGTACGGGTCCAATCAATTTTAGCGGCAATTCCCGGGCTGGCGATCGGGCCATTGCAGCGCATATTGGATCGGCAGCTTCATATCGGGGGGGCCGAGCTGCGCAATCACCGAGCCGTCGACGAATTCCACCATCGAATGCACGATCGATTGCGGATGGATCATCACCGCAATCTGGTCGACGTCCAGATCGAACAGCCAGCGGGCCTCGATGATCTCCAAGGCCTTGTTCATCATCGTGGCCGAATCGACCGTGATCTTCGGACCCATGCGCCAATTGGGATGTGCCAAAGCGTCGCTCACCGTCACCTCGGCCAGTTGCTCCAGCGTGTGGCGGCGGAACGGGCCCCCGCTGGCCGTCAGCACCATCCGCCGCAACTCGCCGCGATTGCCGGCCCGCAGCGCCTGGAACACGGCACTGTGCTCGCTGTCGACCGGCAGAATTTGTGCCCCGCGGCTGCGGGCCAGGGCCATGACCAGCGGACCGCCCATCACCAGGGTTTCCTTGTTTGCCAGGGCCACCGTCTTTCCCGCATCCAGCGCTGCCCAGGTGCTCTGCAAACCGGCGCTGCCGACAATAGCCGAGAGGACGATATCGACTTCCGGATCGGCCACGATTCGATCCAGCGTCGTGGTGCCGACCAGCAATTCGGTACCCGATGGAAGCTTCGACCAGTCATGGCGAGCCGCGGCTTCAGCATCGGTAACGGCCACCCAGCGGGGGTGAAATCGCTGGGCCTGCTCCTCGAGCAGGCCGGTGCTCGCTCGGGCGGCCAACGCAATGGCGCGGAGTTGCGCCGTTGCTAGCAGCGATGACTTCCAACGCGTTTTGCCCGATGCTACCGGTCGAGCCTAGAATGGCAACGTGTTTCACGCTTTTTCGACCATGTGCGGGTGTTGGCGAGCGACAAGTGCATGCTTGTCAGTACACGCTTATAAAGGACGTTGCCGGGCAGCTTCCGTGATCCCCCGGAAGCATTCTAATGAACGAACGTGCGCGAGAACAACCCGTTTGGGCTGTTGGGCTTGGGAAGTTCCGGGCCATGAACCCTCGTTGTAACGGAAAGGCTCAGGTCATACTATGGAGAGACGGGCTCGATCGCGGCCGCCGCAATCGTGTTCCATGACCGGCCTTCGGCCATGAAACTGCGAGCGACGGGTTCAATTCTGGCCGCGCCCGGGGCGCGACACGCGGAGAGTATCTGCCCGGTGCAACGATTGTGAAAGGCCCATGAAAAACGATTCCCCCTCGAACAAATCGTCCGACAAAAAAGTGCCCCAGATGGGCAATAATCTGGTTTGGTACCTGCTCGCTTTGGGCGTCGGCATCCTGGTCGTTGTGACCTGGCTGAATCCCAAGCAAAGCGTCAACATTCCCTATGGACGCCTGGAACAGTTGATCAAGCAAAAGTCGCCGCAGCAGAACCCCGACGCGGCCATCGTGCTGGACGAAGGCACCGAGGGAAATCGCCAGCGGGTGCAGTATTCGAATCTGCGCGACTTGGTCATCGGCCAGGACGAAATCGTCGGCAAGGTCGATCGCAAGGTCATCAAGGGGGCCACGAACGAGCCGATCAAGACGGTCGAATTCGGTACGGGCCGCGTCGGCTTCGAAAACGACAATGGCCGGCTGAACGATCTGCTGGCGAAGAATGGCTTTGAAGACTTCAGCGGCGAGCACGCCCCCAGTGCGCTGCGAAATTACCTGCCGATGCTCATCGTCACGATTTTCTTCGTGGGGGTGTTCTTCTTTATGATGCGCCGATTGGGCGGCGCCGGCTCGCCCATGGCGTTTGGACGCAGTCGCGGCAAGATGTACGCCCAGGAAGACGTCGGAGTGACGTTCGACGACGCAGCCGGCATCGACGAGGCGGTTGAAGAATTGCGCGAGGTCGTCGAATTCCTCAAAACGCCCGAGAAATACCAGATGCTCGGCGGACGCATCCCCAAGGGCATTCTGCTGGTCGGCCCTCCCGGTACCGGCAAGACTTTATTGGCCAAGGCCATTGCCGGCGAAGCGGGCGTGCCGTTCTTCAGCCTGTCGGGCTCCGACTTCGTGGAAATGTTCGTCGGCGTCGGCGCCGCCCGCGTTCGCGACATGTTTCAACAGGCCGAGGCCAAGGCTCCTTGCATCATCTTCATCGACGAACTGGACGCCCTGGGCAAAACCCGCGGCACGAGCATCGTCGGCGGTCACGACGAGCGCGAGCAGACACTGAACGCCCTGCTGGTCGAGATGGACGGCTTCGGCTCGAACAGCGGCGTGATCGTGATGGCGGCCACGAATCGCCCTGAAACGCTCGATCCGGCGTTGCTGCGCCCGGGACGTTTCGACCGCCACGTGCTGGTTGATCGGCCCGACGTGCGCGGCCGCGAGAAAATCCTCGAAGTCCACGTGCAGAACGTCAAGCTCGACCCAGCGGTGCAACTGAAGGAGGTGGCGGGCATCACCTCGGGCTTTGTCGGCGCCGACCTGGCCAACCTGGTGAACGAAGCGGCCCTGCTGGCTGCCCGCAAGGGGAAATCCTCGGTCGGCATGCAGGAGTTCAACGAAGGCGTCGAGCGCGTCACGGCCGGCCTGGAGAAGAAGCAGCGAATCATCAATCAGGAAGAAAAGCAGCGCGTGGCGTACCACGAGAGCGGCCACGCCCTGGTGGCCTACAGCCTGCCCAATACCGATCCGGTACACAAGGTTTCGATCATCCCGCGCGGCCTGGGTGCCTTGGGCTACGTCATGCAACGGCCCGAAGGCGACCGCTACTTGATGACTCAGGGCGAGTTGGAAAGCCGCATCGAAGTCTTGCTGGCCGGCACCGTGGCCGAGGAGCTGATCTTCAGCGACGTTTCGACCGGCGCCCAGAACGACCTGGAGCGGGCCAGCGAGATTGCCCGCAGCATGGTCATGGATTACGGCATGAGCCGGCTGGGCCGGGTGAATTACCGCGAAAGCGCCCGCTCGCCGTTCCTGGCCGGGTCGGGCGACTTTCCGCGCGAGCGCAGCCACAGCGAGCAAACAGCCCGCGAGATCGACGAAGAGATCACACGTATCATCGTCGATGCCCTGGGCCGCGTGCGGCAGATTCTCAACGCGCGGCGTCCGGCGTTGATTGGCCTGGCTGCTCGATTGATCGAGCGCGAAGTGATCGACGCCGACGAACTGCGGCAGATCATCGAGGAAAACTCTCCCAGCCCGCAGATCGTGCCAGGCACCATCACGGCCAAGCGTCCAGCCGCTCAAAGAGCACGCAATCGAACCGGCCGAAGACGCTCAGCAACAAGCCGGCGGAACGTAAAAGGCTATTCCGGCCGCTTCACAACTTTGGGTGCGCTGGCCACGTTTCGTGGCCATGTGCGTAGCGGCGAAACATGCCCACGCAAGCGTGGGACATGGCACCCGGCTCAATGCTCGCCGAACAGATCGCGGTTCAATTGCGAGCGAACGTCGTGCGAGTATCGCGGTCGACCGGCGGCGAGGTCCACGAATAGGCCCGCTCCAGCGCCTGCGCAACAGTCGCGGTGATGGTCCGCTGCGTGACCGGCTTCGACAGCACGGCAAAGGCCTGGGCCAGCATGGCCTGCTCGACCAGGCATTGATCCGCATTGGCCGACATCAGAATGCACGGCACCATGGCATTGAATTGCTTCACGCGGCGCAAAGTTTCCAATCCGGTCAGCCGCGGCATGTGCATATCCAAGAGCAGCAAATGCACGCTCTCACGCTGCACGATGTCCAGCGCTTCTTCACCGTCGCCGGCCAGCAGCGTCCGAAAGCCGCGCTGTTCGAACACCGTCTCGCAGCGTCTCGCGGAAGCTCAGGTCGTCATCGGTAATGAGGATCGAATGCGGATTGGCGAACACGGCTCCGTCTCACTCGCTCGTCTGAGGAGCAAAAGAAACGTCGGACTAAAGGGCGGAACAGAAACATATCGCATCAAGTACAACGCAACTTGAGTGCCAAGCCGTGCTTCTACACGGAATGCAAAGCTTGAATAGCTCTTAACCTCTCTCCTAATAATACCTTGTAGCACGCGACGGAATTTAGAGAAAGTTTGAACTGCGGGCATTTGCGGATTTGCGGTGCTTGGGTCGATCGCAGATTGTCTGCCAAATAGGCAGTTCGTGCCACTTGCATTAACGTGTTGTATCGGAGCCGCTTGCCAGTGTCTGAACACCCTTATACTACCCGAATGCTGCCAAGGACTTACTGATTGCGGGTCCGTCAGGCCTGCCGGCCGTGCGAACCCGGGCCGACGTGAAAGTTAGAGCCCTAGGTCGGATCCACGGTAGCTCTGCGAAAAAGCCTGGATTTCACCTGCATCGACCCAATCCAGGCTACCGTCTGAACTCAATCCCAGGCCCCTGCCCGGACGGCGGGGATAAAGGACGAATCGCCGGTGGAAACCACGCCCTCTTGTTTCTTTTCGAGGCACCAGTTTCTCATCCTTCGCCTGCACTCGCTGAGCGGCTTATTGCCGGTGGGCGCGTACATGGTCGTGCATTTGCTGACCAACGCCACGGTGCTGGCCGGGGCGGCAACCTTCCAGGACCAGGTCGACAAGATCCATGCGCTGGGGCCCGCTGCTGCCGCTGGTCGAATGGACCTTCATTTTTCTGCCGCTCATTTTCCACGCCGTGGTCGGCGTGATGATCATCCGCAGCGGCATCTCGAACACGTCCAGCTATCGGTACGTGAACAACGTCCGCTATACGCTGCAGCGGGCGACCGCCTGGATTGCCCTGTTCTTCATCTTCTACCACGTCTTCCAGATGCACGGCTGGTTCCACAACGACTGGTGGCGGACGAACGTCGCCGCGCCGCTTGCACGGCGGGCCAATTCGACGCCGAGCACGCCACGTCGTCCGCCGCGCTGGCTTTGCGATCGGTCGTGGTGCAGGTGTTCTACGTGATCGGCGTGTTGTCGTGCGTGTTACCATCTGTGCAATGGGCTGTGGACAATGGGCATCACCTGGGGCGTGTGGACTTCGCCGGCTGCGCAGCGCCGGGCCACCTACGTCTGCGCGGCGCTGGGCCTGCTGCCATGGCCGTCGGTCAGCATGGGTGCGCTTGGTCGGCATGACGCAGGTCGACGTGACCGAAGCCAAAGCCGTCGAGCAGGTGCGCCTGGACGAGAAGGAAGCCGTGCTCAAACGCGAAGCAGAACTCTGAAAAAGTTCAAAGCCGAAGCTCCAGGACAGGAACAGCCGGGCAGTGACGAAAAAGCAGCAGGCCGGCGCCAAGCGGCGCCTGCAGCGCTGCGCGGCGGGCGAATACTAAGAAATTGATCTGAAAAGGTAGCCGGGAATGGCAAAACAACGAGTGATGATCGTCGGTGGCGGGCTGGCCGGTCTGGCCGCGGCGATGAAGCTGGCCGAGCTGGGCGTCGACGTCGACCTGATGAGCCTGACGCCGGTGCGGCGTTCGCACAGCGTCTGCGCCCAGGGCGGCATCAACAGCGTCAACAACCTGACCCGCCAGCAAGGCGACACGCGAATGGCTGCACTTCGACGATACGGTCTACGGCGGCGACTTCCTGCAGCACCAGCCGCCGGTCAAGGAAATGATCGAATGGGGGCCCAAGATCATCGACCTGATGGACCGGCTGGGCGTTCCATTCAATCGCACGCCCGAAGGCTTTCCGCGATCAGCGCCGCTTCGGCGGCACGCTCTTCAAGCGGACCGCCTTCGCCGGCGCCACGACCGGCCAGCAATTGCTCTACGCGCTCGACGAGCAGGTGCGCCGCTGGGAAGTCGACGGCAAGATCAAGAAATACGAGTTCTGGGACTTTCTGGGTCCGATCATCGACGATCGCGGCGTCTGCCGCGGCTGCGTCGGGCAGGACCTGGTGACGATGGAGATCCGCACCTTTCCGGCCGACGCCGTGGTCGTGGCCTCGGGCGGTTGCGGGCTGATCTACGGCCGTTCGACCATGTCCATGGTCTGCACCGGCAGCGCCGCCAGCCGCTCGTTCCGCGCCGGCGCGAAGTACGGCAACGGCGAGTTCATCCAGGTGCATCCCACGGCCATCCCCGGCGCCGACAAGCTGCGGCTGATGAGCGAAAGCGCCCGCGGCGAAGGGGGCCGCGTCTGGGTTCCGCGCAAGCCGCACGACCCGCGCCCGCCCAAGCAGATTCCCGAAGCAGATCGCTATTACTTCCTCGAAGAGCGCTATCCCAAGTACGGCAACCTGGTGCCGCGCGACATCGCCACGCGCGAGATCTTCAACGTCTGCACGTACGAGGGGCTGAGCGTCGAGAACGATCGGATGTGCGTCTATTTCGACGTGACGCAGATCCCGCGCAAGCGTTCTGGATGAGAAGCTCGGCGGCATCCTCGACATCTACGAAAAGTTCCAGGGCGTCGATCCGCGCGAAGTGCCGATGAAGATCTTCCCGGCCGTCCATTACTCGATGGGCGGGCTGTGGGTCGACTACGAACGCACGGCCGCCGGCGGACTGAACGTCGGTTCGCCCCGCAACCAGGTCACGAACATTCCCGGCCTGTATGCCATCGGCGAGTGCGATTATCAGTACCACGGCGCCAATCGGCTGGGCGCGAATTCGCTGTTGAGCTGCATTTTCAGCGGCCTGATCGTGGCCCCCGGCATTCAGAACTGGATCAAGTCGATCCCCGGCGGACCGGCCGCCGAACAGCCTGGCTCGCTCTACGATCGCGAGCGCAGCAAGCATCAGCAGGCCCACGACGCGCTGCTGAAGCGCACCGGCGGCGGCGAGAACCCGTATCTGTTGCACCAGGAGCTGGGGCAATGTGATGACCCGGGCGGCGACCGTCGTGCGTCATAACGACACGCTTGCGCGAGGCCTATGACCAGGTCAGCGAGTTGACGGAGCGGGCGGCCAAATGCTCGCTCTCCGACGGCGGCACCTGGACCAATCAGAACGTGGTCTTCACCAAGGCCCTGCAGGACATGCTGCCGCTGGCCAAGACGATCCTCAAGGGCGCGTTGCAGCGGGATGAATGCCGCGGCGCGCACTTCAAGCCCGAATTCGCCATGCCCGGCATCGACGCCACCAGCCCGGCCGATCGCCGTCGCGAGGCCGAGCAGTGGTGCGACCGCTTCGATGAAAACACGCGGAAATGGCTCAAGTCGACGGTGGCCGTGTTGAACGCCGACGGCGAGCCGCAATTGACCTACGAAAGCGTCGATACTTCGTTGATGACGCCCCGGCCGCGGCTCTATGGCCTGGTCGGCGCCGATGTGATTGAAGAAGTTTGGAAACAGCGGCAGGCCGCCAAGGGCCCGGCCGCGCACGACGGCAACGGCACGTCAGCGAAAGCGACGGCCGTCGCCGCCGGCGTTGAAGTGTGCATATCAAGAACTACAGCGAAACTACCGGCCAGCTGACTACGCTCGTTCGGAAAGCAGCTTCATGGACCATACGGATCACGGCCACGGGGCCGACGGACACGCGGCCCCCCGCTCGTTCGATGTTCGCGTTCTTCGCCAGGACGGCCCGGGCGAGCCCAGCTATTGGGAACGCCATCGCGTGACGCGCGAAAACGACATGAACGTGATCAGCGTGCTGCAGCGGATCGCGGCTCAGAGCCAGACGGCGGACGGGCACAAGGTGGCCCCGGTGGCCTGGGATTGCAACTGCCTGGAAGAGGTTTGCGGCGCCTGCACGATGCTCGTCAACGGCCACGTGCGCCAGGCCTGCACGGCCCTGGTCGATCGGTTGCTGGACGAGAATCCCGAAGGAATCGAACTGCGGCCGATGACCAAGTTTCCGGTCGTGCGCGACCTGATGGTCAATCGCCGCCGGCTGTTCCGCAGCTTGGAAAAGGTCAAGGCCTGGGTGCCGGTCGACGGCTATTACGATCTGGGCCCAGGCCCGCGGCAATCGTCCGAGTCGCAGCAGCAGGCCTATCCGCTCAGCGAATGCATGGGCTGCGGCTGCTGCCTGGACGCCTGCCCGCAATACGTGAAGGTCGAGCTCGACCAAGCGCGAAGGCGAGAGCGACGCCGATTTTGCCAAGCGCGAGCAGCAGGCCTTACGACGAGAACTTCCTCGGTGCGATGGCCATCAGCCAGGCCATGCGCTTCAACTCCGACCCGACCGGCAAGATGAACGCCGACGAGCGGCTCGAGGCGTTGACCTCGACCGGCGGCATTCAGGCCTGCGGCAACGCGCAGAACTGCGTGGCCGTTTGCCCCAAGAAGATCCCGCTAACGACTTCGATCGCCCGCGCCGGCCGCGCCGCCACGGTCTTCGCCTTGAAGACGATCTTCGATCGCTAAAAGCCTTTCGCAGACGAACGCGGCATTCGCGTAGCGCCATGCGGATGCTGTTCTACTCCGCTTCGAGCCACTCGCGACTGAACCGGGCGATTCGAAGCTCGCGGGCGTTATTCGGCAGGATCTGAAACCAAATTGCGATCAGAGTGCCATCCGCCGCCTGAGTTGCGGTCGGATAGGCTCTGAAATCCCGGCGTGTTCGCCAGGGTGCGCGGCTTGGACCAGGTCTGGCAGCCGTCCGTCGAGATCGCGACATCCAGCGGCCAACGATGCAGCGGGGAGTTGTTCCAAACGACCAGCACGTCTCCGGAATTGCGCAGCCGGCACAAGGCCGAGGGGGAGTTATGCCCCGCCAGCGGCGAAGGCGTGGGAGTGTCCCAAGTGAGTCCGCCGTCGCGGCTGCGGCTCTGGTAATGCCAGGAGTCCGCCGTACGCAGCAAGGCAAAGATCTCGCCGCTGGGGAGCAACACCATGGCCGGCTCGCAAACCCCGCCGGTGCCGCGGGCCGATTTCTTCTCGCGGAACCTCGACGAACATGTCGCCGCCGGGCGTCCAGGACTTGCCGCCATCGCGCGAACGCAACACGCCCGACTTCAGCTTCATGGTACCTTCCGAATCGATCGGCCTTCCCGCTTCCAGCAGAACATCCCAGCTATAAGGCATGAGCAAAGTGCCGTCGGCCAGTGTCATGCCGACGTGGATTTTTCCCACCTCGTACTTGTGATGAGCCGGCATCTTGACCGGCTGGCTCCAACTGCTCCCGTTGAATTTGCGACAGGACTTCCACATCTCGGTGTAAACGATCTGGGGATGCGGGCGGGTGGTCGAATAGACCTGGATCTCTTCCGGCGTCCAGGATGATCGTCGGATCGCAGTCCATCAGCGGCGTGTCGATGATCGTCTCGGGCTTGTCCCAGGTGCGGCCGCCGTCACCGGAGAACGCTCCGGCGATGCGCGTATTGCTCGATTGGCCGGTGCCCGCCTCCCAGGTGAGAAACAAACGGCCGTCGGCCAGCGCCGCCACCGTCGGATAGGAGTTCTGCTTGAACTCCTTCCCATCCGACGCAATGGCCGTGAAGGTTTCGAAAAACGGCCCTTTGGCGATGGGCAATTCGTCGCTTCTTCGCCAGGGCGAGAATTCGCTCGCGCAACAGATCCGCCACGATGCGATGCCCGCGGTCGTTGGGATGCATGCCATCGAGAGTAGTGCATCTACGCTGTCGCCTGCGTCTTTGTGCCTGGACGGCAAACGCCTTCTGCACATCAATCAATTCCGCCCCTTCCTCGTGGGCGACGCGGCGGACCACCTCGCAATACTGTCCCCAGCAGGCCGTTGAAGCCGTTCGGATCGTCAGGCTCGTAAGGCGACCGGCCATACAGTCTCCTTCAACTTGGCCGTCCAGCGCAGCGGATTGGGCGTCATCAGCACGACACGTCGACTTGCTGGTTTTCAGCGTCTGAACAAAGTGCCGCAGGTTGGCTTCATAGCGCCCGAGCGAAACCCTCGGCTGCGTGGCCGGCGGCGTCTTCCACACGTCCACCGTCGCGTCGTTGATGCCGAACTGGATGATGGCAATCTGCGGCTGATGCGACAGCACATCCGCTTCGAAGCGCTGGCGAGCCATCTCCGTCGTGTTTCCGCCTACGCCGGCATTGATCACTCGCACATGGCGCAACTCCTCTTGAAGGATTGCGGAATAGACCTTCGTGGATCCACGTACGGCTGTGGTCGAGTCGCCAAAGGCCACGATGGTGGCCGGCGGCGCTGCGACGGCGCGTGCCGTCGCCAACAAAAAAGCCGAGAAGCAAAATCACGGGACTGAGCAGGGTGGCGTATTTCATGGTGCGTCGTTTCTCAAGTGATTCGATCGAGCCTGCCTCGAAAGCGCTTTGCGGACGCTCCTACGGCATCACGAACTCGTGCTCGGGGTGGCGCACCGTCAGCACGGGGCAGGGGGCCTTGCGCACCACGCGCTCGGCGACGCTCCCCATCAGCATGTGGGCGATCGGTCCGTGACCGTGTGTGCCCAAGACCACCAGGTCGATGCTCTGCTCCTTGGCGTAACGCACGATCTCGACGAAGGGGCTGCCGATCTTCAAGACCATCTCGGCCCGCAACGAACGCACCATGTCGGCCGGCAGCATTTTGGACAGGTTTTCCCGGGCGCTGCGCTCCAATTCGATGCGCACGCCGGCCGGCACTGGATCGAGGCCGCCGTAGAGGACTGAATCTTCGAGGACGTGCAAAACGTGCAGGCGAGCATGAAACGTTTCGGCCATGGCTTGGCCGTAGTGCAGCGCACTGTCGGAGGCGGTGCTGAAATCGACCGGGACGAGGATTTCCTGCAAGCGGATCATCGCATGGGGCTCCGACGGCCATAGAGTGGAGAAGAGTCGCGTGGGCGCATTAAAAAACCGTCCGTCACCAGCAAGGGTGACGGACGGTTGATTGTAATCATTTACGCTGCGCCGTGCGATTAGCCCGACTGTACCCACGACGCCTGCTTATTTCGCCGACCAGGGCCTGCTTCTTTTTCTCGGCGATGACCGTTTCCTGGATGCTGGCCGGTACGCGGCGGTACTTGCAGAACTCCATGGTGAACGTGCCCTGCCCTTGCGTCATGCTGCGCAGGTCGGTCGAGTAGCCGAACGTTTCGGCCAGCGGTACTTCGGCCACGATCTTGGCCATGCTCCCCTCCATGTCGGTCGAAATGATCATGCCGCGGCGGCTGTTCAATTCGCCGGTGACCGAGCCCTGGTAGCTGGTCGGCACTTCGACTTCCAGCTTCATGATCGGCTCGAGCAAGGCCGGCTTCATCTTCAGGAACGTTTCGCGGAAGCAGTTGCGAGCGCAGGTCTGGAACGCCATGTCCGAGCTGTCGACGTCGTGATACGAGCCGTCTTCGAGAATGGCCTTTACGCCGACGATGGGGAAACCTGCCAGCGGGCCCTTGTGAATCGAATCGCGGAAGCCTTTTTCCACTGAGGGAATGTATTCCTTCGGGATGCGACCGCCGATGACCTTGTCTTCGAATTCGAAGGCTTCCTCGCTCTCCTCGGGCAGGCACTCGAAGGTGCCGACGACGTGGCCGTACTGGCCCGAACCGCCGGTCTGCTTCTTGTGCTTGTAGTTGTACTCGGCTGTTCTTGGTCGGGGCTTCGCGGTAGCTGACCTTCGGAGCGCCGACTTCGACTTCCACCTTGTACTCGCGGCGGATGCGCTCGACGTAAATTTCGAGATGCAACTCGCCCATGCCGGCGATGAGCGTTTCGGACGTTTCTTCGTCGGTCGCCACGCGGAACGTGGGGTCTTCCTTCATGAACCGCTGCAAAGCCTTGGCCAGGCGGTCGGCGCCGTCGCGGACCAGCGGCGTGATCGCCATCTTGATGACCGGCTCGGCGATGAACATGCTCTCGAGCGTGCAATACTTCAATTCCGAGGCATAGGTATCGCCGCTCGCGCAGTCGATGCCCATCACCGCCACGATGTCGCCGGCGCGTGGCGCTGTCGACTTCCGCGCGCTTGTCGGCGTGCATCTTCACGATGCGGCTGAAGCGGTGCTTCTGGCCGGTGCGCTGGTTGTAGTGCATTTCGCCCTTGTTGATCGTTCCCTGGTAGATGCGGAAGAACGTCAACTGGCCGTGCGGGTCTTCCACGATCTTGAAGGCCATGCCCACGAACGGCTTCTTGGGATCGGGTTCGAGCGGGAACTTCTCGTCGGGCTTGGCGTGGTTCTTGGCCGAAATCTGCCGCTCCAGCGGCGACGGCAAGTAACGCACCACGGCGTCCAACAGGGCCTGCACGCCCTTGTTGCGGTAGGCCGTGCCCATGAACACGGGCGTCAGATCCTGGTTGCTCACGCCGGCCTTGACGATCGAATGGATCAAGTCGAGCGGCACTTCCTCTTCCGCCAGCATCAACTCCATCAATTCGTCGCTGTACATCGACAACTGCTCGAGCATGTGCTGCCGGGCTGCGACGACGTCGTCTTTCATCTCGGCCGGAACCGGCTCGCGGCGGACCTTTTCGCCGTTATTGCCGTCGAAATAGATGGCTTCCTGGGTGATCAGGTCGATCACGCCTTCGAAGTTAGTCTTCCTTGCCGATGGGCAATTGCATCAACACGGCGTCGCAGTCGAGCTTTTCGTGCAGCTGCTTGACGACGCGGGCGTAGTCGGCCCCGGTGCGGTCCATCTTGTTGATGAACGCCAACCGCGGCACGTGGTAGCGCTTCATCTGCCGGTCGACGGTCATCGACTGGCTCTGCACGCCGCCCACGGCGCACAGCACCAGCACGGCGCCGTCCAGCACGCGCAGGCTGCGTTCGACTTCGACCGTGAAATCGACGTGGCCCGGGGTATCGATCAGGTTGATGTCGATGTCCGTCCCACTGGACACTCGTGGCGGCACTGGTGATGGTGATGCCGCGTTCGCGCTCGAGGTCCATGTAGTCCATGGTCGCGCCGCCCTCGCCCTTGACCTCTTGCATGCGGTGAATGCGACCCGCATAGAACAAGATTCGCTCGCTGAGCGTGGTCTTGCCGGAGTCGATGTGCGCCGAAATGCCGATGTTCCGTACCTTTGCAAGGTCCATGGTCGAGTCCCAACCAACTTCGAGAGAGGAAAAGGGTTCGTCAAACTATACCGCTAGCGGCAACCGCAAGGGGGTCAACGCTGTAACAGTGCCTACCGCACGGGCCGTACCAGCGGCAGGCCCAACCCCACGAGCGCTGCTTTCCATAGGGCGCGCGTCAGCAGGGTGAGAGGCCGAGAACCTAATGGTACCGAATTTTGCGCGTGGGCAAAGGCCAATTTCCAGGCCGACAAGGCATTCTAGCATGGTTCTAACGATTCCCCTCGGGAGCGAAAGATGTGACCAAGGCTAGAATCGCCACCCAAGGCGAACTGCAAAGCATTTTATAATAATGACTTGCAGTGATTCGTGAGCCTCGAATGGCCACGGTCATTTAGCGTTGTCGGCGCGACGATCGTTCGGCCTGTTGCGAATCGCGATTCTCACGATATGGCTGCTTGGTACGGTAGACTTTTAGCCGACCAGTGAGCATCTTGGTCAACTCCTTGTCGTCGTTGCCGGCCAATTCGATGGCCCTCTGCTGGGCCTTGATCGCCGCGTCGAACTGACCGTCCTCGGCCAAGGCTGCCGCCAGGGTCTCCTGATCACGGTATTCGTCATGGCCACGCAACTCGATCGCCCGGCGAGACGCCTTGACGGCCAGCTTGGCATCGCGGAACTCTTCGTCGGGGCACGTGGCCATCAGCCAGGCGGCGGCCTGGTAGCCGGCGGCCGAGTTTGGTTCCAGTCGGATGGCCGAACGGTAGTCGTCGGCCGCTGCGGCATAGCGTCCGGCCTCGGCCAGAGCCGCGGCCCGAAAGACGAACGTCGTGGCCCGCTGGCCGTCGAGTTCCAGGGCCCGATCGTAGTCTTTCAAGGCATCTTCATTCTCGCCGAGTTGATACCAGGCATGGCCGCGGCCGACCAGCGCGGCCGGGTCGTTCGGTTGCAGCTTCAAGGCCTGGTTGTAGTCTTCGATGGCCCCGTTGAAGTCGGCATTCTGGCTACGCAGTTCGCCGCGGTTGAACCAGACGGTGGCGAATTCGGGGTGCAGGCGAATCACTTCGTCGAAATCAGCGGCCGCTTCAGCAAACTTCGTGCGGGCGGCAAAGCCGACGCCGCGGTTGTGCAAGGCTCGCCAATTCGTCTTGTCGAGCTTAACTGCGGCCTCGAAGTCGGCCTGAGCCAGGTCGTCTTCGCCGGCGTCGGCCCGCAGTTCGCCGCGCCGATTGCAGCTCCAGGCCTGGAGCTTACGGGCATAGGCGGCCTGCTTTTCCGACGGACGCGCAGCCAGCGTTTTCTGGCAGAGTTCGATGATCTGGGTGAACTGTTTTTCGGTACGGGCCGTTTTGCTGATCTGATAGGCCAATGCGGCCGGATCGGTGGGCGCTGCCGCCGCCGCAGGGACTTGTTGCGCGAGAGCATTGGAACTGCTGCAGGCCACGACGACGGCGGCCAGACAACCGGCTCTCAACAGCATTCGAAAATACCGCACGACCACCATGGTTTTGCCTCCTGCAAAGTTTAGAGATACATCCTTGTTGCTCGCCACAGCGGCAGCTGGCGGCGCAATTCATGCCCCTCGCATGTTCAATCGTGCGGCTCGGTCATCCGCCAGGGGTCGAGTGCTTCGCGCAACTGCGTCGGCCGGCAGAATCTGCTTCTCCTCGCACAGCTGGCGGATCGTCTTGCCGGTTTTGAATGCTTCCTTGGCCAGGGCCGCCGCCTTTTCATAGCCGATGAACGGATTCAGGCTGGTCACCATCGCCAGGCTCTTTTCCACCGCCGCGGTGCAAGCTTCCTCGTTGGCTTCCATTTCCACCGCGCAGAAATCGACGAAGGCCTGCGTGGCCTTGGCCAGCAGGGCGATGCTTTCCAGCGAGCGCGTGGCCCATCACCGGCATCATGATGTTCAACTGGAACTGGCCGCCCGCAGCCCCGCTGACGGTGATCGTCTGATCGTTGCCCATTACGCGGGCCGCGACCTGCATCATGCTTTCGCACATCACCGGATTGACCTTGCCGGGCATGATCGAACTGCCAGGCTGACGGTCGGGGAGCTGCACTTCGTAGAAGCCGCAGCGCGGGCCGGAGCCCAGCCAGCGGATGTTGTTGGCCACGTTGAACAGCGTCGTGGCGATGGTGCGCAGCTGGCCGTGGCATTCGACCAAGCCATCGCGCTGGGCGTTGCCTTCGAAGTGATTCGCCGCTTCGACAAACGGAATGGTCGTCACATTGGCCAACTCGGCGGCCACGCGACGGCCGAATTCGGGATGCGTATTGATGCCGGTGCCGACGGCCGTGCCGCCGACCGGCAGTTCGAGCACGGCTTGCTGAGCCTGGCGAGCCCGCGCGAGCGACAATTCAATTTGCCGGGCGAAGCCGCCGATTTCCTGGCCCAATCTCAGCGGCGTGGCATCGGCCAGATGCGTGCGGCCGATCTTGATGATCTTGTCCCACTGCCGGGCCTTGTCCTGCAGCACGCCGTGCAACCGCTCCAGTGCCGGAAGCAGTGCTGTTTGAATCGACGCGGCCACGGCCACGTGGATCGCGGTCGGAAACGTGTCGTTGGTGCTCTGGCCCATGTTGACGTGATCGTTCGGATGGACCGGCTTTTCGGCCTTCATCCGGTCTCCGCCCAGCAGCTCGATGGCCCGGTTGCTGATTACCTCGTTGGCGTTCATGTTGCTCGACGTGCCCGAGCCGGTCTGGAAAACGTCCACCGGGAACTGGTCGTCGAACTTGCCTTCGGACGACTTCGCAGACAGGCGTTGAGCATGGCCTCGATCTGCTTGTCGTCGAGACGTGTCTTGCCTGTATCCGCTGAGTTTGCCCAGGTCTCGATTGGCGACGCCGCAAGCGTATTTGACCAGCCCCATGCCATGAATCAGTGCCGGAGGGAGATGCCAGCCGGAGATGGGAAAGTTCTCGACGGCCCGCTGCGTTTGGCGCCGTAATACGCCAGGGCCGGCACGCGGACCTCGCCCATCGAATCCCGCTCGACGCGGAAATCAGCCATCTTCCAAACCTCGCCGCCCAAAAGCAGATCGAAAACGAACCGGGCTCGAGCACCTGATTGATTGACGGGGGCTCTGGCGCCGCGAACCCGGCTCCGATGAAACGCGTTGCAATCACCGGCTATGATACCGCCGAAGCCAGATCGCTCAAAGACCGCGTGGCCAGCTTATGGCAAGCGGCAGCTTCCGCTATCACACCCCTCGGTGCGGCCAAACTGATAGCGTCGCTTCGCTACCTGGCGATACAAGGCCTGCCAGAGCCACAGCGAACCGGGGATATGCATCAGCGGCGCCAGGCACCACAGCCGTGGCAAGCGGGTCGATAGATATCGGAATGCGGCCGCCCCCCAATGCCGCCGTCCTTGGCGGTCGACGACCACCATCTGCTGCATCAGGGCCTCGTGGTCCAGGTCGGGGTATCGCCGGGCCACCTCGGCGTCGTGCAACGACAGGAACGCCAACCGGCCAACTGTGTCCCAACGATTGAGCCGCTCGACCTGGCCCCGGCAGAACCGGCAATGGCCGTCGTAAATCACAATGTCGGCCTCGGGACGCTGCTGGACGGTCGGCAGCTCGCCCGATATTGATTCGCGGCCAGCGGGTTCAAGCGAGGGCGTCGCGTGCATGGTGTTGGTCAAAATAAGTCGTCCGGTTATGTGGCCAGAGAATTATAGCGGATAATCCGCGGTTTACGGTCTCGAAGGGGGTGCGATGCTTTGGTTCCCGGCCCCGGCTATCAACCGCGGACAGGCCAGACGGATTAACGCCGCCCCACGGAACCCTGGGATCGAACGACGCGTCGAAATCTGGGCTGTAACGCCGGCTCTTGAGGGCGACGGGTGCTGCTACGGGCGGAGTTTGCGGTAAACTAGGATTGGCTGCTGCAACCCTGTCTCAGCCGGAAGTGCGAATTTCGACATCATTCGTCCCGGTGGGCGGACCATGGACCCTCTCAAGCGGCAGGTGCGAATCGCCCGCAGGCGATTGAGCCTGCAACTGTTTCTCAGGACTTTGGCCTGGTGCTGGTTTGGCACCTTGCTGGCAGTTGCGATCATCGTCGGCCTGGATAAGTTCTTTCCGCTGAGTGTTGCTGCCCCAGTCTGGGGCGTAGCAGCGCTCGTCTCCGGACTGGTGCTAGCGATTGCTTGGACCTGGATGCACCTCCGTAGCGAATTGGAAGCCGCGTTAGAGATCGATCGACGGTTCGGATTAAAGGAGCGGGTTAGCAGCAGCTTGGCGCTCGATGATTCACAACTTGCAACGGCGGCCGGACAGGCGGTGGTGCAGGACGCCGTGCGGCGGCTGGAGCGGCTCGACGTGGCCGGGCAGTTCCGCATTCGCTTGGGACGCTGGGCCTGGTTGCCCGTTGTGCCGGCGCTGTTGGCCTTTAGCCTGGCGACGTTTCTCGAGCCGGCGGTGGACGAAAACCAGGCCGCCGCGACGACCAGTGCCGCGGCTCAGCAGAAGCAGATCAAAAAATCGGGCGAGGTGCTGCGCAAGAAACTCGAAGATCGACGCGCAGGAAGCCCGCGAGCAGGGGCTCAAGGACGCCGAGGAGTTGTTCGGCAAGCTTGAGCAGGGGAGTCGCGAGTTGGGCAAAGCCGAGCAGTCCGACCGCAAGCAGGCGCTGGTCAAGTTGAACGATTTGGCCAAGGACTTGGAGAAACGCCGTCAAGACGCTGGGCAGCAACCAACGCTTGAAGGAGCAACTACAGCAGCAGCTCAAACAACTGCAGCAAGGGCCGGCCGACAAGTTGGCCGATGCTCTGCGACAAGGCGATTTCGCCCGGGCCGCGCAGGAGCTGGAGAAGCTTCGGCAAGAATTGGCCAAAGGCGAGATGAAGGCCGAGCAGCGCGAACAACTCGCCCAGCAGTTCGACCAATTGCAGCAGAAGCTGGCCGAATTAGCCGCACGCCCAACGGCAGATGGCCGACGAGCTGAAAAAGCAAGATTGCCGAGAAACAGGCCGCCGGCGACCGGGCCGGTGCCCAGCATTTGCAGCAGCAACTCGACAAGCTCGCGCAGCAAATGAACGACCAGGCGCTCGAGCAGATGGCTCAGCAATTGAGCAAATCGCGCCGAGGCGCTTCGCCAGGGCGACAGCCAGCAGGCTGCCGCGCAGCTGAAATCGCTCGAGGCCGAGATGGAAAAGCTGGCCGATCAGCAGGCCGAGAGCGAGATGCTTCGCGACGCGCTGGACGAAATCGCCTCGGCCAAAGACGGCATGAACTGCAAAGAGTGCGACGGCGCCGGCTGCAAGGCCTGCCGGGGCGGTGAAGCCCACAATGGCATGAACGGTTCCAAGAGGCCGGCAGCAACCGACCCGGCAAAGGCCGGGGCGATGGTCTACAGCCGGAGGAGAAACCGACACCAGCGAATACGACACGCGTGTTCGCCAGAAGGTCGGGCGCGGCAGCGGCGTCGATGACTGGCCTGGCCCCGGGCCCGAACACCAAGGGCCGCGTGGGCGAAGAAATCAAACATCAATGGCAGGAGTTGCGTGGCGATGCGGCAGACCCTTTAGCCGACCAGCAATTGCCACGCGGCTACCGCGACCACGCCAAGACGTATTTCGACGCCCTGCGTGAAGGGCAGAAGCATAGTCAGACAGCGGGCCACTGAGTCGGTGAACATTCTTTGGGTGCGATCAAGGCAGACGCAGAATCGCTTCGGAAGCGGCCACTGGGCGCCGCTTTCTGCCTAATGTCCTCCTTGCCGCCGGCTCGCTTGGGAATGGTGAAGGAATAGAGGATCGTCACGGCGCCGGTCGACATCAGGCTCCAAGGGGCCCAATCAGGCGGTTCGATCTCCCGACCGCGGACCGAGCTCTCGATGCGGCTGAAGACGCTCTGCGAATCTGCCGCGATTGGTCAATTCGACCTTTTCCACCAGCAGGCACTCGACCCCCAGCACGAAGCAGTAAAAGCCCAACGCGATGAACATTGCACGCCACATGCTGAGTCCTTTCAAGCCCGGAGGCCGACGGGAGACTGCCGAAACCGCCGGCTGAAGGACAGCGCGGCCGGCGTCCGGGGGCTGGCTCCCCAGGTGTCATCGGCCCGGCGGCTGGGATGACTGTAACCCGGCTAGCCTCGCTCGGGTTCATACGCACCGCCGGCAGCGGCGCCGCAACCGGGCGCAAGCGCCATGACGTGCATGCGCGGCATGTTGCGCACCGGCAGACCATGCTCGAGATCGCCGCGGTTGCGGTGCCGCGGCCGGTTGCACGGACCACGCCTACCGAGGCGGACAGTAACGTTTGACGTGGGCAGGTCGCAAGGCGCAAATTCTGGAGGTGTTTCCGGCCGATCCAATCTATGGACGACTGCGCGGTCGGACGAGTCGCAGGTTCGAGCTGTTCGAGCACTGACTTTCCAGCCTTGGAGCGGCGAGATTTGCGGCCAAACTGCGTCATCATGGCTCCTGGGGGGCCGGCGGACCGCGCCGCAGATGCAAAAAACAAGCGGTTGTTCCGTATTTGCGCGGCACCTATAATACCGCGGGGCCAGGGCAGCGGAGTTTGCGGACCTTGTCGGCGAAACCCAAAATCCTGTTCGTGTGCGGTTCGCATGATGGAACCGATCCTGATCTTCGCGACTCGGCGATCAGTTCGAGATCGTGCCGGTCAAGAGTCCGTTGCGGGCATTGGCTCGGCTGAACGCGCGACGAGTTTGCCGGCATCTTCGTTTCCGCCGAGTATCTGAAAGAAGCGCTGACGGTCGGCAAGCTGTTGCAGAACGAACGAATCTTGCAAGGCATGCCCGACGGCGTCGTGCTGCTCGATAGCGACAACACCATTCTGTGGGGCAACGGCCGGCTGCGCGAGTGGTGCGGTCGTGATAGCGTCTCGGGCATGAACTTCTACGTCGTGCTCGGCAGCCCGGAGATCCTGGGTCCCGATTTCTGTCCGTTCCACACGGCGCTGGCCACGGGCAACCCCAGCAGTTCGACGCTGCGATCCAACGACAATCGCTATTTCCGCGTGCATGCGGCCCCGGTGCTCGAAGCCGGGCGGCCCCCCGAAGAACCTGATCGTCACGATTCGCGACGTGACCAGCGAAGTGCTGCAGCAGCAGAAGCTGGCCGCCATCCACCAGGCGGGCGTCGAGCTGGCCGATCTGACGCCCGACGAACTGTCGGAACATGACGGTCGAAGAGCGGATCGAGTTGCTGAAGTCCAACATCCTGCACTACACGCAGGACCTGCTGAACTTCAACGTCGTCGAGATCCGGCTGCTGGATTCCGAAACCGGCAAGCTCGAACCGCTGCTGGCCGAAGGCATCATCCCCGAAGCCGCCAGCCGTCCCTGTTTGCCCAGCCGCAGAACAACGGCGTGACCGGCTTTGTGGCCGCGACCGGCAAGAGCTACCTGTGCGAAGACACGACGGAAGACCCGCTCTACCTGGAAGGAGCGCAAGGCGCCAAGAGTTCGCTGACCGTGCCGCTGATGTTGCACGACGAAGTGATCGGCACGTTCAACGTCGAAAGCCCCGAGCCCCGCGCATTCACCGAAAGCGATTTGCAGTTCCTGGAAATCTTCAGCCGCGACGTGGCCGCCTCGCTCAATACGCTGGAATTGCTGGTGGCCGAAAAGGCCAGCACCGCCGCCGAAAGCGTCGAAGCCATTCATAGCGCCGTGGCGATGCCGGTCGACGACATTCTGAACGACGCCGTGAATATCATGGAGCGCTACATCGGGCACGAGCCCGAAGTGGCCGAGCGGCTGCAGCACATTCTGCGCAACGCCCGCGACATCAAGCAGGTGATCCAGAAGGTGGGCCAGAAGATGGCCCCCAGCCAGGCCCACCCACAAGGGCTTGCAAGCTCGGCGAGCGGCCGCTGCTGCGCGGCCTGCAGGTGTTGGTGGTCGATGCCGACGAGGGGGTTCGCAGTGCCGCCCACGCCCTGCTCGATCGTTACGGCTGCATCGTCGAAACTGCCCACGACGGCAGCGAAGCCATGTGCATGATCCGCAATCTTGGGCCGGGCGAGGCCTACGACGTGATCATCGCCGACATTCGCTTGAGCGACATGTCAGGCTACGACATGTTCATCAAGCTGCAGCAGATCCTGGATCACGTGCCGATGGTCTTGATGACCGGCTTCGGCTACGATCCAGGCCACTCGATCGTCAAGGCACGCCAGGCCGGCTTGCAGGCGGTGCTCTACAAGCCGTTCCGGCTCGACCAGTTGCTGACCACGATCGAACAGATCGTCAAGGCCCCTAAGCCCGTCCGGCAGGGCTCTTAGAGCAATGCCGGACATCCTGCCCGCCGATTGGCCTTTTTACCTGCTGCCGCTCGTTGGGCACACGGTGCTGTGGCTCGGCATCGTCAACAACATTCACGCCACCGGTCTGCCACGTTGGGCTGTCAAAGCCTGGACCGTTGTGGCAGAGTTCGTCACAGCTGCCGCGCCCTTGCGAGTGATCTACCTGCTGGCGGCCTGGCAACAGCCCGGAATCGAAATCGCGCGAACTGGCGGCGGAAGCTGGACCAGGCTGCCCTGGGCCTGGCAGGCGTACCTGGCTGCTACGAGCCTGGTAACCGCCGTCGCGGTTCCCTGGTGGTTGCTTCGGCGGCTGCGTCGTCGTCCACCCTGGGTTTTGCGGCACGAACGTTCGACGATCTACGACCTAGGCGCTGGCCTCGACCGCGATGCCGATTTGAACACCGTGGGGCGATTGTACGCGCGCGTGCCTGGCAACGAAATCTTGCGGTTGGAGATCACGGAGAAAACGCTCGACATTCCGCGCTTGCCACAGCGTTTGGCCGGCTTGTCGATTGCACACCTTTCCGACCTGCACTTTACCGGCCGGATTGGCAAAGCGTACTTCCAGCGAGTCGTCGAACACACCAACGAGTTGCAGGCCGATCTTGTCGTTGTCACCGGCGATCTCGTCGAAGTGGAAACCTGTTTTTCCTGGATCGAGGAAACGCTGGCCCGGCTTTCGGCACGCTATGGCACGTACTTTGTACTGGGCAACCACGATATGCGGGCCGACCCGCAACGGCTGCGGCGGATGCTCGTCGAAGCCGGGCACGTCGATTTGGGCGGTTTGTGGCACGCAATCGAAGTCGAAGGACAGCGCGTACTGCTTGCCGGCAACGAGCTGCCTTGGTTCGCGCCGGCGGCCGATATTTCGGGGAATTCGGACGCGGCATTGCGCATCCTGCTGTCGCACTCGCCCGACCAGTTTGATTTTGCCCGGCGGCACGGCTACGACCTGCTGCTGGCCGGCCACACGCACGGCGGGCAAGTGCAATTGCCGTGGGTGGGGCCGATCGTCGCACCCAGCCGACACGGCGTGAAATACGCCTCGGGCACGTTCTACGAACCGCCGACGGTGATGCACGTCAGCCGCGGCGTTTCGGGCGAAGTTCCTTGGCGTTGGAATTGCCTGCCAGAAGTGAGCAAGCTGACGCTGGTTCCATCGACGCGCATTTCCGACGTTGATGAAGACCGCCCGCTGGCGGCTTCCGCTTGCTGAGATTCGTTCCGCTTTCCGATCGGTGGCATTAAGCCCGCCTGGAAAATAGGCCCAGGGCAAGTTTGCGACGTTTACATGCCCGCGGACACTTGACCCGTCGAACGTTCCTTCCGTCAGCGTTTTTTTTGCCGCGCAAGTATGCAATCGGGTAGCCAATCGCGGCTACCAGGGCCCCCAGCCCAATGCCGCAGGCGAGACCTGCAGGAACAGCACTGTAACCGCCGACGAAGATAGCGATCCCAGGCGCAAGGCCAGCACGGCAAAGCCTGCGATGAACGGGACGATCAACCAATTAGGCGGCATGTCATTCACTGCGGGCCACTGTTTGACAACTACATAGCAGATGGCCGAATAAACGATACCAACCGCAATCCCCGCCAGGGCACCATGCAAACCGCCGGAAACGACGCCGGCCCCGATTTGAATCAAGAACGGCTGATCTGCCGTGGAGTAATCTCCAAGACCCGGCACTTGGAACGTCGCGCCATGGTCTTTGAAGGCGTTCTTGAACTCCAGAGCGCCGCCTCCCAAGCCACACGTCACGGCAAATACCTGGATGAACACCCACAAGCTCGTTATAAACTCCCACACTGCCAGGGCGACCGGAGCGTCTGGATGAGCGCCGATGGGGGGTGAGGTAGGAATCTGAACATCTGGCTGCGCTCGCGTTTCCGATTGTTGTCGAGACCCGTCACGTTGCTCACGCTCAATTTGCTGTCTTTCTGAGGCCACGCGATCACGTCGTGCTTGGTCGCGTTTGGCCATGACTCTTCGGATCGCTTGCTGCAGCCGATCCACGTCTGAGTCGAAATCGGAACCCGAACGAACCCTGGGGCCGGTAATGGGAGCCAATTTCCGCAGGGTTTGCGGCAGATCGTCTTCATCGGGCATCTCCGCGCCGCGGATCAGCACGGGCAGAATCTTCCCCGAGTCTTGCAATGCGACCTCGATCTCAAACCGAACGTAGTCTTGCGGATTGTCGAGACGTCGTTGTCCTTTTTTGTTCTGGATGCTCAGCCAATCCGACCCGATCAAGGCGAGAAATACCTCGCAGTCGGTGACCGCCGCGCGTAACTCGTCGGGTAATTCCTCGCCGTAATGCTCGGAATCGACATCCATGAAAACTTCGCTGGCACTGAATTCTATGCGCAAGCGGTCGCGGATGCGGCCCGCCATATCTTCGCAGTCGGCCCTGCGGTAGCAAATAAAGATCTTGGCCATCACCGCGCCTCGATGAGATTCAACTTCACGGCAGCTGCAGATTTCGCAATTCGAGTTTACCGGGCTTCTTGCCGGATTCAATTGCTGGACGTGCCGATGCAGGGCAAAGCTCGACGAGTTCACCGTGGACTACCGCTTCACCAACTCTTGCCGTCCTTGCGCGTGCCGCAGAGCGACACTTCCAGGCCCAAAGCCCGGGCTGTGGCTGCCTTGGCCAGCAGGGCCGTGTCGGCATCTTTGGCGCTCAGGGCATAGGCCACCTGAATGTGATTGGCCTGGTGACGAGCCATCATCTGGTCGCGGCTCACGCCGTAGGTCACGGCGTGCATGATGGGCCATTGGGGCGTGGTCGCTCGCCAGCGGCGCTGCGTTTCGGCGGCCGGCAACTCAACGACTTCGGCTCGGCCCAGGTCCATTTTCAATCGGTCGTCGGCAATGAAGATTCTCGACCAGACGATTTCGCCTGGCTTGGAGATTCCCTTGAGCGTGCCGCCACCCAGGCGGAAATACATCGGCGGCTGCCGCTCGCTCGAAGCGCCTCGCCAGCCTCCGACGAAATGTTCGGGGGGCGCCGAGCCGCTGATCAGAAATACCCAAACGTAGTCGGAGACTGTTTCCGAGCGGTCCCAATCGCCCCACCGCAGATCGTGCAGCGTATTCTCGACCGGCTGCGCCAGCGCCCGATGCACGCGGTAGGTCAGCAGCCCGTCAAGGCCGGCGCATTCGTCCACCTCGTTGAAGTGCGGCAGCGGCTGGCCTTCATACAGCACCGCGCTGGCCGTCGCGGCTCAGCACGGGTGGGCGATCGGAATTGTTCAGCATGCCCTCGACCAGATCGCTGGCCGGCAGCAGATCCTTCAGCCCTTGCTGGTATTGAATGCCGATCGTGTGGCAGCCGAAATCGTCGGCCAGTCGCAGCGCGGCAACATACATCTGGCACTGCTCGTGAATCTGTTTGTCGGTCAGTTCGGCCTCCAGGATTTTTACCTGTGACGAATTGCATCCCTCGCTCTTCCATCCAGCTGCGGACGGCCTGAGCTTCTTCATCGCTCACTCGGGTCGTCTCGTAGTACAGCGCCGATTGGCTGAGCCGCTCCTTGAAAACGCCGGTTGGATGAAGCAGGTGGTCGGGGATGATGGCATTGAACATGCCCATGCATCCCTCGTCGAAGACGCCCATGATGGCCTTGCGCTGTTGCAGTTGCCGGGCCAAGGCGCCGGCCAGTTTGTTGACGGCCGAGGGAATTTTCACGCGATCCAGTGGCACGACGTGCGACGTCTTGTGGCGCACGACTCCCTTGGCAAGCCACTTGCGCAGCCCATGGTTGAAGAAGTCGTCGCCGAAGTTCTCACTCCACAAGGTCGAATACTTCACGCCGGCTTTGGTGAGCGAGCCGTTGAGGTTGAGCATGCCAACCAGCCCGGGCCAGGTGCCCGACCAGTTGGCCACGGTCAGAATAGGGCCGCGATGCGAGATCAGTCCGTGCAGGATGTGGTGTGAATATTGCCAGACGCTCTCGGCCACGATCAGCGGCGCGCGAGGGTCGATTCCGGCGAACACCTCCATGCCTTCCTTTTGCGACCCGATGAAGCCGTGGCCAGCTTCAGGGCGCACAGGATGGGCTCGCACCAACTCGTAGCCGGCGTCGGCTACGGCGCGGCGTGAGCGCGGCTTCCATTTCAGCCTGCGAGGGCCAGCAGTTACGATTGGCCGCCGGGCGCAAGTCGCCATTCGCCACCAGCAAAACCTGGCGACGCTTGACACGCGGGGGTTTGGTCAGCTCCGGGAGTTCGAACGCAGCCATGGATCCGTGTTAGACCCCCGCCAGTTGCCGCTCGCGGCGTTTGATCAGACAGACCTCGTTACCGGCCGCGTTGCGGCTGACTTCATCCATGAACATCCGCATTAGGACCAGGCCGCGACCGCTTTCGCGCGTCAGGTTGGCCGGATCCGTGGGGTCGGGCACCTGGGCCAAATCGAACCCCGGCCCTTCATCGCGAATCACGAACCGGGCTTCATCGCGCGAGACGGTGGCGGAAACATGAATCCTACGGTCGCGAAACTGCGGCTGTTGCCGGCGTTCGGTAATGGGATCGGAACCGCTCGGCCGCAACAAATTCGAACGCAAATCCTCCAATTCCTCGCTCGTCAGTTCCAAGTTGCCGTGGTACAGGGCGTTAAACAGGGCTTCTTCCAGGGCGATGGCAACTTGCACGCGGGCCGTTTCATCGACCAAACCCAACGACAATATCGTCTGCTGCAACTGGTCGACCAACGGCGGAATAAGGCTGCTGTCGTTTTCCAGCACGAACGTCAACTCACGCTTCTGCGCACATTCCATCAATCGGGCATGTTGCCGGTTGCAGCGCGATGCGGACAACACGTTCTGCACCGTGTCCAGCAGGTGCCGCGCCAATTCGATCTTGGGCACGTAGCTGGCGGCTCCGGAAAGAAGCGCCTGCACTGCCACTTCTTCGCTTCCATGGGCGGTCATCAGGATGACCGGAACCAGTGGGAATTGCCGGCGTACGGCTTCGACTAGCTGCAGGCCGTTGATGTTCGGCATTTGCAAGTCGGTGATGACGATGTCCGGCAGCTCGCGCTGAAAATGCTGCAAGGCTTCAGCGCCGTCGTTGGCATAGCTGATGCTGAAGTTGCCGTTCTTCTCCACCAGCCGGCCGGCCAAACGACGATCGACGGCCGAATCGTCCACGATCAATACTTTGTCCATCGGACCCTCAGGCCTGGCGAAAACTGTCGGAGATGCCACAACGCGAGGCCGGGAACTCGGCAGCGTTGTTCTCCGATCCCCCAAAACTGCGCTGTCTAAGCAGACAGCGTATCATGCTGGCGCGGGATGTCCATCTTTTTGCGCGGCGGCCCTGTTTTCGCGTTGTATGCGACTCTGAAGAGGCCCTGCGGCCCGTGCCACGCGGCGTTTTGTGCCTTGTTCGGCCGCGTGCTGTCGGGCTTTTGCTGGCGGCCGTAAAGACGCCCCATTTTTCCTAGGAGTCACTACACGCAGCCTCATAAAGTCCGGCATAACCGTTGCCGAAAGAACATTTAGCCCGACCGCCAATGTGCGATTGAGCGATCCGTTCTCTCTGCTCCCTGAGCAACCTTTCCCGCAAGAGGCTTGCTGCTATGCATTCTCCCAATTATCTGGTCACCGGCGCCGCAGGACTCGTGGGTCGAGCTGTGATTGAAGAATTGTCAGCTTCGGGCGAGGTTCTCAGCCTCGGTCGTTCGACTCCGCAGGAACTCGATTGTCCGGGCGTGACGGTCATCCACGCCGCCGGCACGGTTTTCTCGGGGTCGCGTGACGAGTTGTGGGCCGCCAACGTGGAAGGGACGCGGCAGATGCTCGAATGGGCGGTCCGCCAACGAGCCCGACATTTCATCTACGTCAGTACAGGCAAGGTCTATGGCTACAGCTATGGCCGGCGCAAAGCGCATGTCGAGACCGATCCGATTCGGCCGCTGGGTTTCGACGCCCACTCGCAGCGGATAGGCGAGCAACTGGTCGAAGCCTATCATGCCGCCGAAGGTTTGTCGGCGACAATTGTTCGCCTGTTCTTTCCGTACGGGCCGGGCCAGCAGCACGGCATTCTGCATCGCGTCGAGAGTTCGATCCAGCGCGGACTGCCCTTGGCGATCAACAACAACGGTGCGCCGCGGATGAATCCGGTCCACGTCGACGACGTGGCGACGGCCATCGCCGCGCTGGTCGAACCGCGCGAAGGGGTGCAGATCTACAATGTCTGCGGCGACGAAGTGGTGTCGTTCCAGTCGCTCGTCCAGGCTGCCGAAACCAGGCTGGGTCTGCGGGCCAATCGCCAGGAAACGGGCCTCGACTGCGGCGATCTGCTGGGCAGTAACGCTCGACTGAAACGGAATTTCGACTGGTCGCCACGCAAGCGGAATTTGAAACCCGCGGCCCCCGCCTTTCGCCCATCGGCCGGCTTCGAGCCGGTTCTGGACGCCATCCTTGCCTGCGGACATCCGTAACCGCTCGGTGGCGATTTACCGGCCGAGCAGCTTGTTCAGTCCCTGGTCGAGCCCGTTGCGCAACATGCCTTCGGCCGCCTGGCCGACAAACTTGGCAGTCAACTGCTCCAAGGTTCGGCCGTCGATCTTGGGCTGCGAGAGCGTGCCGCCGATGGGCAACTGAATCGTCTGGTTTGCCAGCGAACCGGCCGCCGGGTTGTTGGCCAGCCACTTGGGCGGCACTGGCAGTTCGGCCATCAACGCCAGGCTTTGATCAAACCCGACCGAGCCGTACGTGCGAATGGTGAACTCCGGAAATACCAACTCCAGATTCTGATGATAGATCCGGCCCTGCACCACGCGGAAGGGAACTTGCGATTCCTGCTGCAACTTGACCGGCGCGGGGTTGCCCATCAACACGGTCAGCTCCTGGACGAGCGGCCCAGGCCCGACTTGAATGTTGTGGATCGTCAGCCGGCCGGCAATTTCGGCCGTCTTAGGGTCGGCCAGCGGAACGCGGCAGCTATCGATTGCGACCGAGAATTGTCCCTCGGCTTGGGCCACATTGGCCACGACCGGCGCCACGAACATCAGGCCGTGATTGCAGATCTCCTGCGTCACGGCCACGTGGTCAATCATCGTGCCCGCAGGAACGGTTGCCAGGGCAGGTCCGCCGGCCAATTGGGCCTGGCCTTCCAGGTGTATGCGTCCCTGATTGACAGGCATGTCAACCGGCAGCACGCGCAGCAGGCCGCCAGCCAGTTCGCTCTTCGCCACCCCCGGACCGAATTGGAACCCGAACACATCGGCTGACTCCCAGCCGAAGTCGACCTGGCCCGTCAGTTGGGTAAATGCTGATCCCGTGGGCGTAACCGGCGTGCCTGACGCGGTCGTTGGTGCAGTCGCCGGCACCAAGGGGCCAGAGAAGGCGAAGCTTGCGCGACTCGCGTCCGGCCACCTTCACCCCGTCGCCGACGTACGGTTGCAGCAACACGGCCAGTTTTTCGAGGTCGTAATTGACCTGGCCCTTGCAGTCCAAGTTGCGCTGCGATGTCGCGCCGGCTATTTTGCCCTGGGCGTGCAGTTCGACAAGACTCGAAACGCAATCGAGCTGCTCGGCCGAGAGCGTGTCAGTCGAAGCATCATAGGCCGCTTTGACCGTGAGGCGCATGGCCGGTTCTCTCCAAGCGCCGCCAGTCTGTGAAGTGGCCAGCAGGTTCTCGATCGTGGCTTCAATTTGTGCGGAGGTGCCTGCGTTGGCTGGTTGCACGTCGACCCGGCAGTTCAACTGGCCGGTGAGTTGCCAGACGGGCGGCTGATTGGGATCGGCCAGCCAACTTTGCAGCCGCGCCACGTCACCGGCAACTACAATCTGGCCGGCGGCCGTCGCCAACGGTTGGGCCAAGTCTAACACACCCTTCGTCACGTCAACCGACAGGCTCGTGCTGCGCAACGCAAAATTGGCCAAGTCGATCCGGCCGGTGCGCGCCGACACGTTGCCGACGGCCGCGATGCGACACTCGTCTTCGTTGATATTGCAACCGAACGCGCTCAGTCGCAACGGTTTCGCCGATATCTGCGACGATTTCAGGTTCAGTTCGTCGAGCGAGAAGCTGGCCGTGGCTTGGGCTGTGACCTGACCATCGGCTTGCCAGCCATTGAGATTCACGAACTTGCCGGCTTCCGCAGCCAGTCGGGCCAGGTCGCACGTGCCTGAAATCTGGAAGGCATCGGCCGTGCCCTGGCCTTGCAGGTCGAGAAAATCGGCATTTGCTTGCAGGTTTTGAATGGTTAAGCCGTGTTCGTCCTGTTGAGCATCGACTACAGCGTGCAGCGGTTTTTCGCACGCCAGTTCGCGTCCTTGGCTGGTGGCTACCAGGCGGCTGGCGTCGAGCTGCGCCTTCCAAGTCGTTGCACCGCCGGCATTTTTGTTTTGCAAATGCCATGCGATCTGGCCAGAGCGAACCTGCACGTCTTCGCGAATTTGCAGATACCTTGGCAACATCTGCGCAACCGAGCCACGTCGACATTTCCGATGACGTCAACCGTGCCCGTGCGTAGCGCGGCCAGAGCCGTCGCCGGGTTTGCCAGCGCAGTAAGATCGTCGGGCACCACCAGCGAAGCCACGCAACTCGTTTGGCCAATGTCGCAGGTGCCGCCCGCCTGTTGGATTTCGAGATGGCCGGCCTCGCAATCAATCTGGAACGGGAATTCCAACTGCGCCAACTCGATCGTGTCGCCGCCGAGCCACCGGCCGCCGACAACCAGGCTGCGGACATCCGTCCGTCCGGCAAGCGTGCGACTCGGTTGTCCTTTTTGATTCAATCCCCAATGCACGTTCCATTGGGTCTGGGCCATTCCGGCCAAATGCGTACCAGGCAGCACGCGGGAGACGAGCGACTGTGCCATGGCCAGTGGAATGAGATCGGCCCGCAAGGCGAACTCGCCGCGCGTGGCTAGCCCGGGCAGCGGCTGTTCGAGCGGGGTGCAATTCAAACTGATCGCCAGCGGTCCGGAATTGCCCGCCTGGTTGACCAGGGCCAATAGCTCGACACCAAATGTGCCCCGTGCGTCCGAGGGACAGACGGCCTTAAGGCTGAACCGAGTCAGGGTGCATTTCTCTTCGCTCGATTGATCCTGGATCGAAACCGTGGCGTCGGTGATTTCGATCTCCATGCCGGTCGATGAGCCCTGCTGTTCGGTTTTGAGCCAGGCCTGGAACATTTCTTCCAGATTGCTTCCGCCCTCGTGCAGGATGATCTCGATTTCTGGCCGCTGGAGGTGGAGTTTTCCCAGATCGCGGAGGTTGAAGAGCAGGCCGAGCAGCGTCTTTTCACCACCGGCGCTTGGAATGTGAATCACGGTGTGGCCTTGAGCATCGGCCAACACAATCTCGGTCGCAGTGCAGGGAGTAAACCAACCGGCCGAAACCGAGCCCACCGATACCGAACCCTTGAGGTCGGCCAAACACCAGCTCACGGCTCGATTCACCAGCACGCTGGAGGTGAGCAGCCATGGCGCCGCCGCGACTCAGCGCCAGTGGGATGAATAGGATCGCCAACAAAACCCAACGCTTGCCCGTTCGGGGCGGCGTCGGGGCAATCGGCGATTTTTTGGAACGGCTGGCCTTGCGTGCCTGGGGTTCGATGGTCGACATGGCAGTCCGATTCCCTGTGGAGGCGGTGCTTTACGGCGGGGCATCCCTCGTGCGCTTCACCAGCGCAAATTCGATAAACGCGCGGCATTGTAGTTCGAGGCCGCGACCGGGAGCCAGACCAATCGGGTCGCCGGCTAAAGGCTTTGCCACGGATCGGTCTGGCGACATAAAGTGCTTCTGCTAAACGTGTTGCGTGTCGGATTGGTCGTGGCGACGCGACCTGGACGGCCGGTGGCGAGAGGCCTCGCAGCGTCATCCAGGGAAGGTGAGGACCGGAGAGCGCGACGGTCTGCCGTGACAGGACTGTCGAATTGTCGCGGTTTGTTCTAGATTGCCAGTATCCGACGAAGTCTGGTGCTGACCGAGGGCGGTTCGTTCCGTCGGGCGAGCACTTCGATTGGATCCTTTCGCTTTCGGCGCTCTGGCGGCATGCGAATTCTGCTCACCAACCATTTCCCGATCGAAGATTCGGCGGCCGGCGCGCTGGTGGTCCGTCTTGCTCAGGGATTCGTCGACCGCGGGCACGCGGTGCGGTTGTTGGTCGTTGACCGCAACCCGGCCCGCGCGAGCAAGTTCTACGTCCGCTCGATCGTTTGCAATCCGACCGGCGAGGCCGCCGACCTGCGGTTCGCGCTGCCGCGCTTTGCCGCCGAAGGCGATCAGCAGTTGACGTTTCACGACTTGTCGAATCGCCAACTGAGCGACTACCGCCAGGCATTGCGGCACGCGTTGGATGACGAAATTGCCGCTTTCGACCCGCACATCATTCATGTGCAGCACATCTGGCTCCAGGGGCATTTGGCCCTGGAGGCCGGCGTGCCCTACGTGCTTTCGGCGTGGGGGCCGGAACTCGAAGACGCTGCGCAGGAAGCGCGCTTTCGCCGCTATGCTCAGGAGACTGCGGAGAACGCCGGCCGCATTCTCGCAGCCACGGACGATCTGGCGGCTGCGGTCCGAGCGCTGTTCGGCGACCTGGAAGACCGCGTGCTGACCATTGCGCCCGACGATTGCGATCAGACGCTACTGGCCTACCGGCAGGTGCTCGAATCGCGATTCGGCGACAACTGGCGGCCCTAGCTTTTTGACGAGAGCGGAATCACGCCTTTGAAGTCGGGCGGAGGCGTGCGGTTGTGTTCCACGATGTAGACCGTCAGGAAGTCCTTTACGCGGTCTTTGGCCGGCACGCGATGCAGCAATTCGAGCGCTTCGCCCCAACGCCCGGCCAGGAATTCTTCCAACGCTTGTTCGTAATCGTGCAAGTTCTCGTCGCTCAGTTCCGGATACTCGTCGGCCGGTGGCAGTAGTTCGCTGATCTCGATGGGCTGTGTCATGCCGTACGGTTTGACGATGGCGATTCGCCGGCAACGTGCCACCGTGACAGGCACCTGGCGGCGGACCATCAAGGCCGTGGCCTCGTCCAGTAAGATCGGCGTGTGCAGGATCTTGGTCATTCCCTCCAAACGCGAGGCTCGATTCACCAGCGGTCCGAACACGGTGACTTTGCTCTGGTCGGTCGTGCCGATGCGTCCGGCCACGGCTTTGCCCGTCGCCAGGCCGATGCCCATGCGAAAGTCCGACAGCGGATGATCGGGCTCTCGGGCGGCTGTTTCGAACTCGCGGCGAATGGCCAATGCTGCCAGGCACGCGCGGGCGACTTTGTCGTCCTGCCCCAGCGGCCAGCCCCAAAAGCCCATGGCCGCGTCCCCCTGGAAATCGCCGAACACGCCCCCTTGTTCCAGGATTTGATGCGTCATCACTCCCAGTGCTTCGCTGACTCGCTCGAGCAGCCCCAACAGGTTGTCGGCGCTCCGCTCGCTACGCATCGAGAAGCCGCGCAAATCGCAAAACAGCACCGACACCTCCGTCTCGCGCGGCGCCAGCACGATGTCGGCCTGCTGATGCGTAATCGCCTGCAACACGGCCGGGGCAAAGAACTGGCCCAACGTCGTTTGCTGCCGCTCGAGCAACTGCACTTGCCGCAAGGCGCTGATCGTGCTCGCCACGAGTTCGGTGAACCTCAGGTCTTCGCGCAAGTCGCCCGAGTCGACCCGATCGTCCGGCCCGCCGCTCAAGCGAGGTTCGGCGCCTTGCTCGCGGGTGAGATGCCCGGCGGCGTACAACGCCCAACCGGGACAGGCGTGGCCGGGGACCGGCGATGCAAAACGCCCAATCGGCATTTTCGGCCAGCGTAAAGGCCGGGTCGCCCGGTTCGGCCTTCGCCGCCCAGACGTGGAGCACGCTCTGTCCGCCGCGCACTGCCTTGGCCACCAGCCGCTGGCTGGGATGGAACCCGCCATCGGTCATTTGCCGCCGGTCCCAGTGCAGCACCTCGACCGGTCGCTGGGTTTCAGCCTCGACGTGGAGTTCGACGACCGCCGCTGTGTTGGCCCGCGGAATGCCGGCCAGCAGCATATTGACCAGCCGGATGAACAACTCGGCATCGTTCACCGACCCGGAAATCACTTCCGGCAATCGGGCCAGCACGTCGAGCCGCTGATCCGGATTGCGAAATCTCACTCGCCGCAGATCCTGCGCGCTGAACGTCTGCTCTTCGACCGGTTGATCGTGCGGGTCGCTCCCTTCGGCTCCATCGTTGGCCAGGATGAAGGCCGTGTCGCCGATCACGAAATGCTCGCCCGGCTCTATCTCGAATTCGTCCGTTTCCTTGCCGGCCAAAAAAATCGGGTTGAGCCCCGAGGCCAAGCGTTTGACTCGTAGCCGCCCCTGCTCGAGGCAGAGTTCGGCATGGTGGCGCGAGATGCGCCGATCCCAGGGTATGCTCCAGCAATCCACAGCCCGGCCGATCACCAGCGACTCGCCGACACGCAACGGCCTGCGCCAGCGATCGCGAGATTCGGTTCCTTGGGCGATCAGGATGGGCATGGGAATAGTAGTCAGTATTCAGTAGGCAGTTAGGGACGCGGCAACGCGTCTGATTGGCATGCACATGTAATGATACTTCGGCCGGCGTGTGGCGGCGAGTTGCATCCATTGCATACTGACTACCGACTCTGACTACTTTCTCTCCTGCCAGCATCGCCAGCGCCTCTTCGCTGGTTTGCATCGCGGGGCTCTGCACCACTTCGGCTCCGGTGTGTAATTCAGCCAGCAATTCGCCCAGTAGCTCGCGCTCCAGCCATTCGGCGAGCCAAGTGGCGCGTAGCTCGGTGTAACGCGTTTGCAGTCGGCGAAACAACCGGGCCGAGGTTTGTTTGATTCCTTCGCCGGTGGCCGAAACCATGGCTTCGCCACCGACCGTGATTCCACCGGTAATCGCCGCTTCCGCCGCCAGGTGGCCCACGGTCTGTCCGGCAACGTGCGTCGCGGCCGGTCCGACGACGCCCACGGAAAACAGCCCGCCGCTGACGGCGAGCGTGACCGTGATGGCTGGCCGAGCGATGGCGGCCGCATGGTCGAGCGAGCGCAGAAACTGATAGCGCGAGGGTTCTCCTGGCCCCAAGCGTTCAACTCGTCGCGCAGATAGGTTCGAAAGGCCTCGCCCACGGCCGGCAGTTCGTTGTGCGCACGTTCGACGCGTTCGAGCAACTGACCCCGCCGCTCTCCGGCCAACAACGCTGCCAGCCGCGGGCGCAGCATTTCGTTGCCGACCTGTGCCAGGCGTTCCAATTGTCCAATCAGATGGCCGATCGCTTCCAGGATCGCCGAACGTTCCTGGGCATGAAACGCCACCAGCGGATCGGACGGTTCGTGCCCGAGGGCTGTCCGGGCCGCTTTGATCGGTTTGAGAACAGTGCGAATTGCGGTGCTGTAAAAGCTGTTGACCGATCGCGACCAGGGGCTGCGATGGTCGTCCCACCAATGCCGGATCTCGTCGACCAGAATCGATGCCGGCACGACCGGCCAATTGACGTGGGCCATCTCGGTTGCGCTCAGGCTGCGTGCCGCGGCTGCAAAGCCGCCGCTCGCAGCGCGCACCTGCTCTAACCAATGGGCCGCGCCGGTATCGTGCGCAAGCACGCCCTCGAGCGCGCCGCGGAACGTGCGCAGCTTGATCTCGTTGAAGTGCAACGCTCCCAACTCGGCGCGGAGACTGGCCGGCCCTCGCGGCGGACTCTTGCCGTCGAGCCCGATCGTATAGAATGGCAATTGCATGTCGCGGGCCGCGTTGCGATCGTACGGCACGACGTAAACCAGCGCCGGCTGCACGCCGGTCTCCAAGATGAACGTCGCCAGCCACGAGGGCCAGATTGGCCGGTCGTCTTCGAGGTCGCATTGGTTGAAGACGATGATCACCGGCTTGTCGGCCTCGGCCGCCTTGCGGAAGAATCGCTTCACGGCCGCGTCGTTGTATTTCTGCTGCGTGAGGATGGCAATCAGCACGTCGGCCGATTGACGGATGATGTCGGCCCGTTGCCAGTTGATTTCGGAATCGGAATCGATGTCGGGCGTGTCCAGCAACAGCAGCCGCTCAGGCACCGCAGCGCCCACTCGCCAGAAAAGCAGGTGCTCATCCGAGGCGGCCAGCGGATCTGCGGGCGATTGCCAAGGGCGGAGTTGAAAGCCCTCAAAGATGCGAGCGAGCGATGCTTCGTTGGCCCAACTTGCCGGCACCAGGCAGACAGGGTGTTTCGTCCCCGCAGCCAAGGGGCTGACGCCGCTGGCATTTTCGCCGGCCAGATGATTGAAGACGACCGACTTGCCGATGTTGGTGCCCCCCATCACGGCAACGACTAGCGCCGGGGGCATTTCGACCTGCGCGAGCAACTTATGCCGAAGCAGCTCGTACCATTCCTGGCCCGACGGAGACGGCACGCCCACGGCGCATGCCGCCGGTTCGAGCTCCGCGAGCGCATGGGCCAACCGCTTGATCTGCTCAGCCCAGGTTGAGTACTCTGCCGCCATCGCTTGATGCGCCTGCAACTCTCGGGGATTTGTCCCCTAATATAGGCAGCCGCTGGCCTGGCGTCTTGTCTATCCGTCCCGAGGTGTTGAAGTATTCGCCGGTTGCGCGGCAGGCATGCATTTGGCCGCTCCCCCGAGGATCAGGCGCGAGCTCTAGGCACCAAACCGCAGCGTGATCGGAGTCTCGATGTCGGGATGCAGGCTTTTGTGTACCGGGCAGGTGAGTGCCGCGGTTTTGAGCCGCTGCTGATCCTGCTCACTCAACGCCGCGGGGACATGGATGTCGACAGATAGCCGGCCAATGCGTCGCATGGGCGACACGACCATTTCCTTGGCGACCGTGACCGTCGTGCCGTTCAGGTCGAGTCCGTCGCGCTCGGCCACAATGCCCATGATCGTCAACATGCAAGTGCCCAGGGCCGTGGCCACCAGGTCAGTCGGCGAAAAGGACTCGCCCCGCCCGTGGTTGTCGACCGGTGCGTCGGTGATCAGCCGCGTCCCGGAAGGCATGTGCTGCCGCCTGGCAGCGGAGTTGACCGAGATACGCGATCTCGATGGCTACCATGAAATACCCTTTGCGAAGCAAACAAGAGATAAGATAAATAGCGGCGGGGAGCTCCGGAGGAGGCGGCAATCCGCGAGCACCCCCGTTACGGTGTGTCTGAGAGCGGCGCTGTTGTATGGCATGTGCGCCGGCCATTTGCAATCCCCAGGGTGAGAATTCGCCCCCACCGCCTGGCTATTGGGAGCTGGTTCCGGTGCTCTTGCACCAATCCCGCCAGACGGTCCGAAAGGCCGCTTCGATCGTCGCGGCAAATGCCCGTCCATCGCAGAGGGACGACCCGACGACGCGCTGCCGCAATTGGCTGCGCCACGAGGCAAGAGCTTGCAAATTGCCAGCCAGCCGCTGCACAATGGCTGCATATTCATCGGTTGAGTGTGCGATCCACTCAGAAAGTTCCAGACGCGTCAGCACGCTGGCGACCATCCGCCCGGCATGCCGATCGCCGGCGAGCGTGACCACGGGTACCCCCATCCATAACGCTTCGCACGACGTCGTATGGCCGCTCCAGGGGAACGTATCGGATGCGATGTCGATCTCCTGGTAGACCGACAAATGATTCTGGCCTGGCGGTAACTTGAAGCGAATCTCGAATTGCTCGGGCGTAAGGCCGCGATCGAGAAACTCGCGGCCAAATCGCTCGGCCGTTTCGCCGTGAAAAGTGTCCCTGTACAGCAGCAGCCGGGCTCCAGGAATACTTCGTACCAGATGCGACCAAAGGTCGAGCACATGCTGGTTCAATCGTGGCAAATTGTTCAAGCTGCCGAGCGTAATATGGCCGCTTGCCAGGGCCGGCAGCGGTCCAGGTTCAAGCGGTTCGGTGGGCGCACGGTAACAGCAAAACCCCTGGGTCAGCCGCACTAATTTCTCCGTGCAATACGACGGCTGGCCTTCGGGATCGGCCACGGCATCGGTGAGTCGATAGTCGACCGTCGAAAGGCCGGTCGTATTGGCATATCCCAGATACGCAACCTGAATGGGAGCCGGCTTGCGGGCAAACACGTTCAGGCGATTACTGGCCGTATGGCCCGCCAGGTCGACCAGGATATCGACACGGTCACTGCGAATCAATTCGGCGACCTGGTCGTCATTCATTCCGGTTGTCTCGCGCCAGACGTCGGCTCGTGACAAGATGCGGTTGGTAGTCACATCACGGTTCGCAATGTCGGCATACAGTACGATCTCATAGGCTGAGCGGTCGTGATGCGCCAGCAGGGGTTCAATGAAGATACCGACCGGGTGATTGCGGAAATCAGGCGAGACGTAACCGATGCGCAATCGCCGCTCGGGATTGGGCGATTGCCCGAACGCGCGGGGCCGGTACCATTTTGCAACCGCACAATCTCCCCAAGCCTGATGCCGCTGGAACGCAACCGTCGGCGAAATCGTCGGGTCGTAGTTGATCGCGAGCAGCAGGTTGCTGGCCGCGGAAGCATAGTCGGGCTGCAGAGCGAGCGGCGCGTTGAAAGGCGGCTTGCGCCTCGACAACCCGCCCCGCCTGCATCAGGGCATTGCCCAAATTGCTCTGGCCGGCGGCGAAATCGGGACGAAGCTCGACAGCGCGTGTGAGCATCCTGACCGCTTCATCGACGCGCGTCAACGAAGCCAAGGCAACCGCGTAATTGCTGTAGGCGTCGATAAAGTCCGGCTTGCGCTGGATCGCCGCGCGGAAGCACTCGCAAGCTTCGGGCAGCCGTCCCAGGCCGATGAGCACATTGCCCAGGTTGCTGCGGGCTTCGACGAGATCCGGCTGAGCCCGGATGACCTGTTGAAATGTGGCGACGGATTCTTCCAGCTTGCCGCTTTGTCCCAGAGCAATGGCCAGGCCGTGCAGCGAGTCGACACGGTTGGGCTGCAATTGCAACGCATGCGCGGTAGCTGGTCACGGCCTCGGTCATGCGTCCCAACTTCCCCTGGAGAACGCCCAGGTTGTGGCGCACTTCGGCCCAATTGGGGTTGATGGCAAGGCCGCGTTCGAACGCCCTTGCCGACTCTTCGAGCTGACCCACGCCCTCAAGAGCCAGGCCGAGGTTGTTGAAATAGGCGGCGTCGCTTGGATTGAAAGCGATCGCCTGACGGATGTATTCCACGGCCAGATCGCAACGGCGAACCTGGAGCGCCACCATTCCCAGGCGGTGCCAGGCATCGGGATGCTGCGGAGCGACCTGCAACACCTGGCGATAAAGTTGTTCGGCCTCTGGCAAACGGCCGGCCTGGTGATGGGCCAGAGCCAATTGCAAGGCTTCGTCAATAGTCGGCACGCGCGTCGGCACTCGCAATTCGGCTCGGACCCCAACCCGGCGCCGTAGCCTCGACGGGGGCCGGCAGCGTTGGATTCTCGCTTCCTTAATCTAGCACATTCGTCCAGTTACCCGTGCCGAAAGCGCGCAAGTCGTAGCCCCGGGTGTCTTTGGTATCCATCCCGCCGTTCGACGAAGTAGCGGTAATCTTGGCAATGTCGTTCAAATCGATCGTGGCGGTCGGATACGCCAAGGTGAGATTGTCGCCCAGGCCAAACAAGGAATCGTTGCCTGGCGAGTCCGTCAAGGCCGCACTGTCGTTCGCACCCGAACTTCCTGAGATGGGGGCGATCGAGATCGTCTTGAAACCGAGCACGCCGTTGTCGTACGTGCCGACGGAGTTGGTGCCGACCATCGCGGCGAAGGGGCTCGAATCAAAATAATTGCTGACAAAGAACGTGCCGGGAGTGTCGTCGTAGAGACTGGCCGTGTCGTTGGGCCCGTTGGCCACGGCCAGAACCAGGGAGAAGTTGTAGACCTCATTCAGGAACGCGCCGCTGTTGGAAAGCGATGCGTAACTCGCATAGCCGTCGCTGCTGCCGTTGGCGTAATGGCTGCCGTTGCCGACGAAGGCGTCGCCACCCCCGGTGCTGCCATACATGTATCCCACGTCCGTGGCATTGGCTGCGGTGCCGATGACGTGGTGGAAGTAGATGGCCTGCGAGTCGAAACCAAATTCGGAAGTACTCGTGGTGGTCCCAAACGCCGTGGTCGAGAACGTGGTATACGCCGGCGTGGAGATCAGGTCGTTGCCCGTGGGGCTGGTGGTGTCGTTCAGGACGGCCACGCTGCTGGTATTCAAAGCAAAGCCCAGCGCGTTGACGAAGTTAATGGCCTGGTTGTTGTACGGAGTGGAACCCGTCGCAATCATCGACGCGCTCGTCGAAGTCGTCGAACCGTTCTGGTTCTGATTAGCCGTGAACGTCGACTGGACGCCGCTGTCGTACAGGAACGCGACGTCACTTGTACCCGACGCACCGGTGGCCGTCACGTTGCGGAAATTCTCGGCCTCGTTGTAGTAACTCGATCCGCCTTTGACGTTGGTCATGTAGGAGTAGTAGGATGTGCCGACAAACCAATTGGTGCCGGTCGAGTCGAGCAGGTCGGCAACGTCGCCGGGGTTGACAGCCACGCCGTAGACGCTGCCGGCGCCCTCCACTTCGCTCACCAATCCCGTCACTGATCCGACCATCGTGGCGTAGGTCGGCGTGGCCGTGAACGTATAGATGTCGCCGGTCGCCGAATACATGCTGGCCGTGTCGGTCGCCTTGCCCTTGACGTCCACGGTTTCCGAGCTGGTGGCGTCGACTTCGAAGCCGTTCTCCTTGTACACGAGCGTCCCTGGCGCGGTGAGAATGGTGGCCGGGCTGGTGAAGTTCGCCGCATACAGGGTCGTCGAGTCCGTGCCGCCGCGGCCATTGAAGATGACTTGCGAAATGGCAGGAATCGTGTAGCTGTTGGTCATCCCGTTCAGGGTGGCGCTGAATGCCGACGCGCTGCTGAAGGACAGCGAGAACGTATCGTTGATGCCGTCGTTGCCGTTGACGTACAAAACGTTGCCTTGCACGACGAACGCTGCAAGTTGGTTGACGGTGATGCCGACAGTGGCTGTCGCCGATTGGGCTCCGCCGTTTCCGGAATTGCCTTCGTCATTGGCGGCGATTTGCAGGCTGGCATTGCCGACAAAGTTCGAGTTGGGCGTGAACGTCAGCGAGCTGATCGCGCTGTTCAGGGCCGGAACGGTGCCGGTGATCACGACCGTGGCCGAGCCATTGCCCGTGGCCGTAGCGAGGCCGGTCGTGGAACTGAGCGTGACGATGCCGTTGGTTGCGGTCAGCGTTATCTGTTCGGTGCCGCCGTTGGCATCGATGTCGCTGACCGAGAAGGCGTTGTTGGCCGCGCTCGAGAAGAGCAGTGCCGTGTTCAGCCCGGTTGTCTGCGAACCTGGCACCGTGAGCACCGGCGGCTGGTTGGCGTGCGCCACGTTGATCACGCGGATTGCCGTGCCGCTGGTGTCCGGTTGCGTATCGGTGACGGAGAAGGTGACCGTCCGGGGCTGCGTGTTCGGGTCGGTGCTGATATCCTGGTACGTGACGCTATCCAGGGCTGCCCCATAATCAGCGGCCGTGTCGGTGCCAGTGAGTACCAGTGAGCCGGTGGATGTCGAGTAGGTGCCGGTGATATTGGCCGTATTGTTGAAGTTGAGATCGTCCTCGGTCGGCACCAACCCCGAGCTGATCGTGACCGTAGCACTGGTGATTTCGGCGCCAAAAATAGGGTCGGTGACTTGGATCGACGGATCGATCGCCACCGCGCCCTGCGAGTCGGTATAATTCAGCGTTCCGCTGCCCGGTACGATTGCCGGCGCGTTGGACGCAATGACGTTCAAGGTAACAAAGCCATTGGCCGACAGGGCTCCCCCGTTCCCCGAATTGCCCAAGTCGTTGATGGTTACCTGCAAGGTGTCGCTTGCATTGGCGAAACCCGGATTCGGTGAATAGACCAGCCCGTTGAGGGCATTGTTGAGGTTGGCGATCGTGCCCGTGAATTCGGAACTGGTGTCGTTCGTCCCGGTACCGTAGACGAACGTCAGGCCGGAGACCGAAGACAGCGTTACGGTGCCGTTGCTGACTTGTAGCGTCACCTGCTCAATGCCGCCGTTGGAGTCCACGTCGGCGACGGAGATGGCGTTCTTGTTTGCCGTGGAGAAGGTCAGGTTGTTGTTTTCAACAACTTGCAGTGCCGTCGCCGGGAAGGCCGCAAAATACGGTGCCTGGTTGACCTCAATGACCGAGACCGCCTTGAAGACCGGGGCACTTCCCGATGCGCCATCGCTGACGACGAACGAAACCGTTCGCAACTTGGTGCTGGGATCATTGCTGCTGTCGGAGTAAGTCACCGACCGCAGCAGCGACTGATAGACCGCCAGGCTTGCCGAACCGGTAAAAGTCAGCGTGCCGCTCGCGCTGTTGTATCCGCTGGTGATTCCGCTGGCCGAGCTGAAACTCAGAACGTCCTGGACACCCGCAAAGCCCGTCCCAATGCTGACGGTGGCCGAAGCCAGGCTAGGGCTTCCCGCGTCGGACAGCGTCAAGCCGCCGTCGATCACAACGCCCGAGCCGCCTTGAGTAAACGACGGCGCCGAACTGCTCAGCGTCACGACCGGCTGCACGGCAAAAATACCGATCGTAACATTCGCCGTGGCTGTTTTTGGCCCCCCTAGCCCGATCGTGTCTTGGTCATTGATCGTTACGCTCAGCGTGCTCGAGCCAGCCGCATTGGGCGCCTGATACTTCAGCCCATTGAAGGCCGCGTTGAGATTCAACAGACTGCCGGAGACAACGATGTTGCTCGAGCCATTACCGCTAACGCTGGTCAGGCCGGAAGTTCCGGCCAACGTCAGCGTGCCGCTACTGACGGACAGCGTGACCTGCTCGACCGCGGGGCTTGGGTCGGCATCGACGTCGGCTACCGAGATAGGATTTCCAGTCGAGGCACCGAAGACGAGCGTACCGCCCTGGGCCACGCTTTGGGTCAGGATCGTGCCAATCGTCGGGGCCTGGTCAACGCGCGTCACCGTCACGGTCTTGGTAACCGGAGTGCTGCTGGTCACGCCGTCGCTGGTCACGATCGAGATCGCCCGAGTGCCGACGCTGGCATTGTTGCTGGTGTTCTGGTAAGTCACCGAATCGAGCGCTGCTTTGAAATCGGCCACGCTGACCGTATTGGTATTGGCGGTGAGCGTCAACACCCCGGTCGCGGGGTTGTAGACGGCGGTGATGTCGGACGGTGGGGTTGCGGCTAGCGAATCCTGCCCCGAAGCAAACCCCGACCCAATGCTGACCGTGGCCGAAGCCAGGTACGGATCCCCCGCGTCGCTCACGGTCAGGCCTGAATCAACCGCCACAGCCGCGGCCGCGGGCGAACTTCCCGCCGTATACGACGGAGTCGAACTGCTGAGAGTGACAACCGGCGCCACGGGCGTGACATTGATTTGCACGCTGCTGGTTGTCGTCAATGGCGAATTGAACCCCGGGGAGCCGCTGTTGCCCAGGTCGTCGATGGCGATGCCCAGAGTGCTCGTGCCGGCGGAAGTGGGCGCATGATACGTCAGCCCGGCGAGCGCTTGATCGATATTCGCAAGCGAACCGGTAAAGACCATGCTCGCGCTATTGAACGCTCCACTGACAAGCGACAGCCCTGTAATCCCATTCAGAGACAAGGTGCCGCTGGAAACGGAGAGCGCGACCTGTTCATTGTTGCCATTGTTGTCGACGTCGCCCACCGAGATAAGGTTGCTGTTCGACAAATTGAATGTCAGCGTCGAGTTCTGCGCCACGGTTTGCACCGTGAGCGGAGCGCTGATCGTCGGCGCTCGATCGATCTCGATGATTGACACCGTCTTGGGCTGCGGTGCTGGAGAGCGTGCCGTCGCTGACTACGAAGCTGATGGTGCGCGGCGTGGAATTCGGGTCGCTAACGTTCGAGTCGGCATACGTGACCGAATCCAGCACAGCCGTGTATTGGGCGGCGGAAGCGGTGCCGGCAAGAGTCAAGACGCCACCCGAGTTGCTCACGACGCTGATCGGGCCGTTGGCGGTGACGCCCAGCACGTCTTCCGGCAGCGCGGAGGCGATACTGATCGTGGCCGAGGCCAGCATCGGATTGCCGGCGTCAGTCACCGTCAGGTTGGGGTCGACGAAGACGGGCGCAGCACCCTGGGTGTAGACGGGATTGAAGCTGCTCAAGTTAACGGTCGGGGATACGGCGGTGATGTTCAGGGCGACATTGTTGGTAACCGTTTGCGCTCTGCCGATTCCCGTGCTGCTGCCCGAGTTATAGGTGCCCGGGTCAAAGCTGGTGAACGTCAACGTAGCGGTTCCTGCCGATGCCGGAGCCGTATAAACGAGCCCGGTCAGGGCCTGGTTGATATTCGCAAGTGAGCCGGTGAATATCATCGTGGCACTATTCGTGGCCGTTCCGCTGACGAACGAAAGTCCGGAACTTCCTGCCAGACTGAGCGTGCCGCTCGAGACCTTCAATGAGATCTGATCCTGGTTGCCCGTGCCGGGGGCATCGATGTCCGAAACAGAGATGGTGTTGGACGCGTTGGTTCCGCTGAACGTGAATGTGCCATTTTGAGCGACGCTCACGGTCGACGTGGGCGCGGTGTTCACCGGCGAAACATTGACTGGAAGGATATTGACGGCGCTCATTGACGGCGAGCCGGGCATAATTCCGTCATTGGCCGCGAATGCGATGGTTCGCGTAACTGTCGACGGGTAACCAGAACTCGGGGCCACCGTGTCCTGATAGGTTACCGAGTCCAAGACTGTTTGGTAGGCTGATGGGCTGGCCGAACCCGTGAGCGTCAGCACGCCGCTGCTGAACGAGCCCGTGATTCCATAATTATTGGGCGCGAACGACAACAAATCCTCGCCTGGCACATACCCGGAAATCGTTACCGTGGCTCCTGCGATGTTCGGCCGGTTGTCCGGAGAATCGCTCACCGTGAGGCTCGGATCGACGACGACAGGTGGAGATCCTTGGGTGTAATTGACCGACGTGCCCGGTGTAATGGTGACGGTTGCCGGGTGGTCAGGTTGAATGGTGATCGGCAGCGAGGCCGTGGCCGAAAGCGGCCCTCCAATGCTCGCGCTGGCCTGGTCATTAATGGTGATGCTCAACGAAACGGAGCCGCCATGGTTGCTGTTGTAGCCGGACGCTGGCGTGAAGGTCAGCGTACTCAAGTCCGTGTTAATGTTGGCCAGCGTGCCGCTGAACTGCATCAACAAGCTGTTGGTCGAGGTACCGGACGAGAACGTCAGTCCCGTCGTGTTCGTGAGGCTCAAAGTGCCGTTGCCACCGGCCACCAGCGTGAGTTGTTCCGCGCTGCCGTTGGAGTCCACATCGGCGACGCTAATGCCCGGCAAGTTCAGCGTCCCGTCGTCGATCACCGTGGGCGAAGCCGGCAGGCTGATCGTCGGCGCCTGGTCGACCCGCACGACATTGACCGTGTCGCTACGGGTGTTGCTGTAAACGCTGTTGGCGTCCTGGAATTGGAAGGTGATCGTCCGCGGGGTAGTATTCGGATTGCGGCTTGTGTCCTGGTAGGTCACGGTGCTCAGGGCTGCCGCATAATCGGCCGCCGTGTCGCTGCCGCTGAGGATCAGGGTTCCGCTGGTTGCGGTATACGACCCAGTGATGTTCGCCGTATTGGTGAACCCAAGCACATCCTGGCCGTTTTGGAACCCGCTGGAGATGGTGACCGTGGCGCTGCTGATCGTCGAACTGCCGTTGTCGATGAGCGAAACGCCATTGTCGATGACCACCGGCGAGCCCAATTGACTTGGCGACGACAACTCGGTGAACGACGCCGTTGTCCCGCCAGTCACGAAGATGGTCGGGGCGTTCCCCACCGAATTGACGGCGAGTGAAGTCGTGGCACTCGTTGTCAAGGGGCCTCCCTGGCCAGTGTTCCCCTCGTCGTTGATGCTGATCAGCAGGTAGCCGCCCGTGGTTGGGCTGGCCGGCGGGTTGAAAGTCAGGCCACTCAGAGCCGTATTCAAATTGGCCAGCGTGCCGCTGAATTGCATGAGCGAACTGCTCGTGCCGCTTCCCAAAGAGAACGACACTGCGGCCGCTGCCGTCGCGGACATCGACAAGGTGCCGACGTTCGTTTCCAGCGTGACCTGTTCCTGGTTGCCGTTGGCATCGACGTCGCCGACGCTGATGGCATTCGCTCCGGTGAACGAGAAGGGCGTGTTGATGGTCGTTGTCACACCGCTGGGGAAAGTCACCGTCGGCGCTTGGTCGATCTGGATGATCGTCACGGTTTCGGTCGCGGCCACGCTGTTGAGCGTACCGTCGTTAACGACAAACGAGATGGTGCGCGGCGTCGTGCTGGGGTCGTTGCTATTGTTCGTGTACTTGACGCCTTCCAGCAACGCCTGGTACTGGGCAAGCGTTGCGGTGCCGGAAATCGTCAGTGCCCCGGAGGCCGTGTTATACGACGCGGTCACGCCCCCAGGCAGCGTTGCCGACTCGTGCAATACGTCCTCAATGAAGCCGCTGCTGGTGAGCACATTATTGAAGCCGGAAGTTATCGAGACCGTCGCACTGGACAGGGTTTGATTGTCGACGTCGGACACCGACACGTCCACCCCGCTGGGGTCAAGGAACTGGTGGCCGCTCAGTTCGGTATAAGTCAGCGAAGCAGTCGTGGTTACGATTGGCGCTGCGTCGACGAGCACGACCGCGATATTCGTGGTCACGGGAGTGCTGTTGAACGTGCCGTCGCTGACGCTCCAAGTGATCGTGCGGCTGAGATCGGTGTCGTAGTTCGTCGGGTTCAGGCTCGAGCTTACGAAAGTCAATGAATCCAGAACGTTCTGATAGGCCGTTGGGCTGGCCGAACCGGTCAGCAACAACACGTTGCTCGTCGAATTGAAGCTGCCCGTAATTCCGCCGAACGACGTATAGGACAATGAATCGCCGGCAAACGCGCCCGACGAAATCGTGACCGTGGCGCTGGTCAGGTTTGGGCTGTCGACGTCCGTGACCGTGGCGGTTGGCGAGATCTTCAAGGCCGAAGCCCCATCCGTGTAACTGGCCGTGCCGTTCACGGTAACAATGGGGGGCTGGTCTGCCTCATTCAAGACAAGATCGGTCCCGCCGTTTCCGGTGTACAAGGCAGATGCGATGCTGAATTGGCTGTTGTTGGCGACGCTGAAGGTGCCCGTGATGCCGCCGGTGTCGTGGATCAAAGTCACGGCGCTGCCGGCCGGCACGCCGCTCGTGCCTGTGAGAGTCAAGGTCGGACTGGGGCTGCTATTCAGGGTCACTGAGCCGGCCACGTTCAATTGCGAAGCGCTGCCGCCCGAGATCAGCTCGTTGAATGTCGAACCAGCATTGAAAGTAAGCGGGCCGCCGATATTCATGGTTCCGGGCGTGGAACTCGAACCCGGGCTGAGCGTTGCCCCGCTGTTGATCGTCAGCGTGCCGGGAACCGTGCCGGCGCCAGCCAGTGTGCCGTCGTTTACCGTCGTGGCGCCGGCATAGTTGTTGCCGATGTTGTTCAAGCTCAAAGTGCCCGTGTCGCCGCTCGATAGGCCTTTGGTCAACCCGCCCGCGCCGGTAACAACCCCGTTGAGATTGACGTTGCCGGCGCCGGCGTTGCTGAGCAGGAAGCCCCCGTTGTTTACCGATAGAGAGAGCGTCAGTGTGCCGGTCGAAGCCCCGATCGTGGCCGGTCCGTTCATCGTGATGGCGCCGGCGAACGTGTTACTGGCGCCCAAATTGTCGATGGCGCCGGCATGGGTTGGCGTGAGACTCGCGAGCGAGGCTCCGCCGCCGTTGATGGTCACCGTGTTGAGCGGCGAGTTGTAGTTGGCACCCCCTTGAAAGGCGAGCGTCGAACCGCTGTTCACGGTCACGGCGCCGACACCGAGCGCCAAATTTGTCAACGCTACGACTGCCCCGGAGTTCGCGCTGAGCGTTAGGGCGGAGAACCCATTTGCAGCGCCAAGATCGAGCGTGCCTTCGAGCGTCTTGGTGACAGTAAAGGCGCCATTGATGGGCGACGTGATCGCCAATTCAACGGGCGCCAGGCTCTCGTTGACGGCAAACGACCGGGAGGCGCTGAGCGTCAGCACGCCGCTTCCATCAGAAATGATCGTGGCTGCTGGGGAACTGGTCGTTGCGCTACCGGTGATCAACGTGGTCAAAGTGCCGCCCAGCGTGAGGTTGCCACTGCTGAGCGAGATCGTTGCGCTGCTGTTCGCCCCGACCTCCGTCGTAATGGCGCCTACGGTATCCGACTTGCCGTTGGTGGCCATGTCGAGCAAGCCGGACGATGTGACGACCACGGTCACGGCGCCGATATTGCCCGTGCCGGCGGCGCTACCAAATCGCACGATGTCGCGGGTCGTGCCGCTGGGGCCGTTGAGAATCTCATCGCCGATCACCAGGGTTGCTGTGATTGCCGCGACAGTGCCTGCCTTGTTCAGTGACAGCACGCCCTCGTTGACGCTGGTCGTGCCGGAATAAGTGTTCGCTGCGGTGCCGCCGAATTCGAGTGTTCCCGCCCCAACTTTGGCTAGGACAAAAGCGCCGCTGACGACGCTGTTAATGGTGAGCTGTCCGGACGCTAAATCCGAACCGATGGCCGTGGAAGTGGCCAACGCGATTGGTCCAGACCAGGTGTTGTTGCCGCTGATATTGCGCAGCGCACCGGCGCCTTGCAGCGTCGTGCCGGAGGCCGTCAGGTGCAAATCAGTACCCGTCGTGAGCAGCGGGCCGACGCCGGAGATGGTCAGGGCTTCGTTGCCGACGCCAATTCCCCCTTGCAACCCCAACGACGCGCCTAACGCGACAACCGTGCCGCTCGCGGTGCTCCCATATACGCCCAGGGCATTTCCGTTGCCGATTTCCAGAATGCCGTTGGTCACGGTGGTTGTGCTGCTGAAGGTGTTATTGCCGGTCAAGAGCATCTGGCCGAGGCCCGAACCGAACTTGTACAGGGTGCCGCCGCCCAGGCCGCCGTCGATGATGTTCGCCGAGATGACGAGGTCGTTGACAGCCGGCGTGTCGTTGACGGTGAACGCCTTGCCGGTAGCCGCAGACTCGGAGTCGAGTGCCAGGCTGCCGGAAATCGTTGCGCCTGAGACCGTGGAACCGATGACGGTAGCAATGCCGGGCCGTGCAATGACGACGACATCTGCCGCGGTGCTGCTGGCGGTCGTGGTGTTGTTCAGTCCATCGAGCGAGAGTGTTGTAACCCCCGTAGTCACTGCAGCGCTCTGATTTTGACCCACCGTGAGTGTCAAAACATTGACGACGGTGTTCGCCGTCGTGTTCGCCGAGACCGCCCCCTGGATCGCTTCGCCCAACCCACCGACGGTGAGATTCGTGATAGCCATCGGCGCGGTGCCGGTGAAGCCGAGGTGCTCGTCACGGCTGGCCAGACCGTTGAGGAACGTCACAATGTAACCACCGGTACTTGCACCGGAGACTGCAATATTCCCGGCCAGGCTCGGGGCGGCCTGAATCAAGGCCGCCTGCACGCTGGCGCCATCGACATTGAAGTTGAGCGCCCTGTCGTTTGGCCGTTATACGAAAGCGTGAAGGTGCCCGTGGTTGCGGCAGCGATCGACTCGCTTGCCGAAGCACCCAGGAAAACGCCCGAACTAGTGGTCGTGGCCGTGATTGTTGCACCCGCTGGGCTGAGCGAACTCGTGGCCGTGATCTGTGAAACTCCGTGGAATGCCAGGTTGCCGACGAATACCACGGTGTACGGGCCGCCGCTATTGCCACTGACCACGACATTGTTGGTCCCGACGCCCGACAGCCCTTGTAGTGCGGATTGCACCTGCGCGGCCGTGGCGGTCGAGGCCAAGGGGATCGTCGTCTGGTTGTTGAGCGTTAGCGTGAACGTGCCGCCAGTGGCGCCGGTGAGCGAGATGGTCTGGGTGTCGTTGCCTGCGCCGGTTTGCACTATCGAAGACGATGGCGTCGTGGTCAGGCTGAGATTATTCACTGCCACGAGCGGCAGGTTCTGGCCGCCGAGGTTGTTGATGAATTCGACCAGGAACCCGCCCGTTGTCGCCGAGGTGCCGAAGACCAGCACGTTCCCCTGACCGATCGTGGACAATGCTTCCAAGTCAGCTTGCACCGTAGCCGCGGGCGCGGTGGCAGCAATATTGATTGTCGTCTGGCCGCCGAACGACAGCGAGTAAAAGCCGGTGCTTCCGGCGCCGAAGTCGAGAATCTCCGACTGGTTTCCGCCGCCGGTTTGCAAGGGAACCAGCGAGGCGGTCGCTCCGCTGAGGTTGACCGTCGGTGTCGGCACGGCCGTGTTGGACAGCGATCCGGCGAAGGTGATCACGAAATTGTCCGCGATGCCCGCCACCGTGGCATTTCCGCTGCCCAGCACGCTGGTGAGGTCGGTCAGTACCGTGGCCGCCGAGGCGGTGGCACTGATTGACGTGGTCGTGATTCCGCCGAAACTGAGCGTGAATGAGCCGGTGGTACCCGTGATTTGCAGTTCTTCGATCGTGTCGCCCAGCGAGGATGTCGTCTGCACGCCAGCCTGAGTTGTTACCACATTCCCAGCAGCGCCGGCATTGAGGGTTCCTAGATTGAATCCGACGAGCGACTCAATGCTGTTGGCCAGCGCTCCCTGGAAGGTGATTGTGAACGGACCGCCTGCGCTGCCGAACACGCCTAGGTTGCCGGCTCCGATGGTGTTCAGAGCGGTCAAGGCCGCGAGAACGGCAGCGGCGTCTGCATTGAAGGCAATGTTGCCCGTCGTCTGGCCGCCGAAGGAAAGCGTATAGTTGCCGCTCGTCTGCGCCAGTAATCGTCAGCGTTTGAATGGCGCTGGTGGCCGTCACGCCGTCGCCCGTTCCGGCTTCGGAAGTATCCCAGAGGCCGTTGCTGTTGACGGTGACCGTTCCGGTGCCGGTGCCAATCTGCTCACTCGATAGCTCTTCGAGCGTGGCAGTGCCCGGGCTGAGGTTGTCACCGACCACGATATTCACGTTGGGAGCAATGGCGCTGACGCCCGGATCTTTGTTCAGCAGAACTGTGCCCTGATCGATGATTAACGGGGCCGTGGCAGATCCGAATGTGTTGGCTGTCGGCCCACGGAACTCCAAGTTTCCGGAACCCTCCTTGCCGAGAGTAAATGCCCCGCTCACGATGCCATTGAGCGCCAATGTCGAACCGGAATCGACGCCGATGAACGATGCCGCGCCCAACGCGAAAGTAGTGACGCCGGTGCCCCAGGCGTTCTGGCCGCTGACGCTTTGCACCGCCCCGACGTTGCTGCCCGCGCCGCTCGTGTTGTTGATGTTGCCGACAAAACCAAAGCCGTTGACAGTCAGGCCTTTGTTGCCGATGACGATATTCCCGCCCGGCGCGACCACGTTGACTGTCGCGTAGCCGGCCAGCGGGACACTAGCCGTTGAGCCGATCACGACGCTCAATTGTGGATCGTTGACGTTCGCCAGTGATCCGCCGAACGTGATCGTGTAAGGACCACCGTTGGCGCCAGAGACGGTGACGTTGCCGCCGGCGCCGACGCTGCCGTTGGTCGTCAGCGTGTTCAGCAGCGTGGTCAGGGCGCTCTGCACCGACGCGGACGGGGCGTTGTAGGGTAGGTCGCTCGTCGTCAGGCCGTCGAAAACGAGGTCGAAATTGCCCCCGGTGGGGCCGCCGAGAGTGAGCGTCTGAACGGATCCGCCGCCCACCAGGTCGAGTTCGGCTCCGGCAGCCACGCTCACCGCGCCGGCGGTCACGTCACCGACGGGCGTAGTATTGGTAACTGCAACCGTCTCGCCCACGCCCGTCAGTCCCGCTCCATTGGCAACCACGGTGCCGACCGAAGTGCCAGCCAGGAAGCCCGCGAAATTCAGCGTGTACTGCGCCAACAGTGCCGCCGACGATAATGTCGCTCTCCAGAGTCGATTGCCCGAAGCCGAACCCGCTTAGGGCGCTAATTGAACTCTGCACGGTGGCAACCGTGGCGTTCCAGGCAATGGCGGCCGTCGTTTGGCCGTTGAAGCTGAGGGTGAACGTACCGCCGCTGTTACCAGCGACGGTGACCGTTTCCACTTGGTCTGCCACACCCAACGCACTCGAATCCTCGACGGTGAGAACACCCGTGCTCACAGTGACGGCACCGGCGAAATTATTGGCGTTCGAGAGAATCAGATCGCCCAGACCCGTCTTGGTGATGCCGAAAGTTGAATCACTTATGTCGCCGCTGATCTTGCCGGTAACAGCGGGATCGTCGATTTCCAAAGTGGTCGAGGCGGTCAGCGTGGAGAACGCCGAATTGAACTCCAGGCTGCCGGTGCCGCCGTAATCGCTCCGGCCGCCGATCAGCAGCGGGCCAGCGCCATGGCGATCGGATTGCTGACGGCCTGCGTCCCGGTAAGGCTGATGCTGCTGCTATCGGTGCGGATCGTGCCAGCGGTCCAGGTGATCGTGCCCACGCCGACGGCCGACGGCGTGCTCAGAGCGAAAGTGCCGGCGGTCACGCTCATGATTCCCTGCGTGTTGTAGCCGCCATCGCCCACGGTTGCTGCGGATACCGTCGCGGATCCCAGGCTGGTTGCCGACAGCAGGCTCGCGTTCTGTCCGGCCAAGGCCCCGTTGAACACGACGACGTAGTTCCCCGTCGTGGTGCCGAGCACAGTCACGTTTCCGGCGCCGATGTTGGGCAGCGCTTGCAACGCGGCCTGTACGGCTGCCGGCGTCGGGTCGGCCCCCGTTGAAGCGTTGAACGTCAGCGGCGCGGTCGCCTGGCCGTTATAGCCGAGCACGAAACTGGCGCCCGTGGCAGCGGAAAGCGAAATGGTTTGCACCTCGTTCCCCAAGCCGGGAGATGTCGTAGCAATCGAGTCTCCAGCGCCCGTAAAGGTCAAAGTGGGTTGCGTATTCGCCATGCTCCCCAGGAAAACGATTGTGAAGATATTCGAACTCGGGGCGGACATTACCAGCACATTGCCGCTACCGAACAGGTTTTGCAAGGCGCTTTGAGTTGCCGCAACCGAGGTGGTGTTCCCGAGGGGAATCGATTGTCCGGCAAACGTCAGCGTGTAACCGCCGGCGCTCGCGTTAACCGTTTGCACGGAGTTGCCGAACCCCTGGGTGATCAAGGCCGCGTTGGCCGTAGCCGGCGCCGGGCTGACTTGCCGACAGGCTGGTCGACGGATCCACGCTAAACAGCGGCACGGCCGTGTCGGCCAACGCTCCCATGAACGTGATCGTATATGACATTGAACTCGTCGACAAACTCGTCGACGTAACCTGCACGGTGCTGCTGCCAATGCCAAAGCCGCCGCCGATATAACCAAGGTTTACATCGTTTTGCAGCAGGGTGTTCAACTGGCTCGCCACCGTCGAGGCGGAAGCTCCGTAGCTTATCGACGATGTGCTGTAACCAAGGAAGTCCAACACGAACGTACCGCTCGAAGCGTTAACGAGCGTAATGGTCTCCTGCTCGTTGGCCGCCGGAACCGCCGGATCCAGGGCCAATGCGCCTGCACCAGATTTAGTGATCGAACTGGAGTAGCCGGTTGTTCCGTTGGCACCCAGAATGTCGGCCGTAATCACCAGGTCGTCGTACGGATTCGCCGTGCTGCCCAAAGTCGAGAGCTGATTGCCGGCGGCGACGGTAAAGATGCGAGCCCCGTTGTTGAGGTTCAATACGCCAGAGATCGTAGCTTGCGCTCCGGCGGTGTACGTCACGTTGGCGACGGTCAGGACGCCGTTGTCGGTGGAGATTGTGCCGCCACTCATGGTAATCGCGCCGGTCAACGTCAGATTGCCGCCACTCAGGTCGAGCTGGCCGCTCGACAAGATAGTCACCGTGGCCGCGGCGGCGATCTCTACCGTGCCGTCCGTCGTGCTGCCGGCCGGCGTGACGATTTGCACCAGGTCGGGCTGAACCTGGTTGGGCAGGGCGCTGTTAATGCTGCCCGCGGCGTCGCCGATGACCAGCGGGCCGGGGATCGCAACCGCGGTGCCGCTCTTTTCCAACAGGAGGCTCCCCTCATTCACCGTGGTCGTGCCCGTATAGGTGTTGCTGGCGTTTCCGGCAAACGCCAACGTGCCGGTGCCGAACTTGATCAAGCCGTTGGCCGTGGCGCTGCCGCTGATGACGGTGGCGACGCCACTATTGCCGATATTGAGCTGACTTCCCTGCTCGGTGCCGATGAGAACCGAAGCCGTGTTCAGGATCACCGATCCGAGAAGGGTGTTGTTGCCGCTGACGTTGTGTAGCGCGTACGCCGGGCCACCGTGGACAATCGTCCCCGTGGCGATGCTTGCGCCGGCCAGCAGCGCGCCGTTCGCAGTAATCTGGTTGACGCTGGTGTTGGCCAGCGTGCCGCTAAACGTCACGATGTAGGAGGTAAGCGTGCCAGCCGGATTGTTGGCCGGTGCGACGGTGACGTTGCCGGTGCCAATCGTCGCTAGACCGGTGAGTGCGTTTTGGATGGAAGCGCTCATGGCGGTCGTGCCGCTGACGTAGGAGATTGGCGCGGTCGTTGCGCCGTTGAAGGTCAAGGTAAACGAGCCGCCCGTGGTCCCGTTGAGTACGATTTCTTCCACCGTGCTGGTGGCCACGCTGTCGCCGCTGTAGGTGGAAGCGCCCGACACCACGGGACTGTTCAGCGTCAGGCTGAGAGTGCTCGGCAAGGTAATGCCGGTCGTGCCATTGGGGTTTTGCAATTCGAGCGCTGCCCCAACGCTGACGGTGGCCGAGGTGGCGCTTCCCAGGGCACTGCTGTTCTGCAGATTCAATGTTCCCAAATCGACGTTCACCGGTCCCCCGATGCCGGCATCGTTGCCTTGCAGGATCAGGGTGCCGCCATGGTCCTTGGTAAGCATGCCGGTCTCGCTGACGGAGCCGTTGATCGTCAACGTCGAACCCGGTTCGTTCAGGACGACGTTGTCTGTGCCGGATAGGTTCAGAACCTGACCGGAACTAAGAGTGATCGAACTGCTGCCGCCGGCGCTGATTACCAGGCCCGAAGCGATCGTTAGCGCGTTGCTGCCCGACGAATTCAAGGTCGCTGAGCCGGCGAACATCAACGCGTTGACTGAACTGCTGAAGTTGCCAACGTTGTTCGCACCCGTGAGCTTGACGTTGCCGCCGGCGCTGAGGCTGGTCGAGAACGTGGCGGCGCCGATGCCCGTGCTGGCGCTGTACTGCACAAAGTCGACGCCGTTATTGCCATTGATGCCGTTATTGTTGGAATCGTAAATAATGGCATATGAGAGGATGCCATTCACGAGCGTCGGCGTGGCCGTGAAGAGCAACTCGTTCTTTGTCGTTCCCAGGTCGTTGTTGACGCCGAAGAAGCTGACCGTTGCTCCGGTCGCGCGGATCAGTCCCGCGCTCGGTGAGCGCTACGGTGCCGCCGTTGCTGGTGGTCGATTGGATGGTCGACGCACCGCTGGCCAGCGAGATCGTTCCCAACGATTCGGCGGAGCCGAGAGAGCTACCGATATAGTTGAGCGTGCCGCCGTTGAGGATGATCGGAGTTCCGGTGGCGCTCACGCGATTGGCGCCGCTGACCGTGCCGCCGCTGTCGTCGAGTTGCAGAATTGCGCCAGGGCGACGCTGAATGTTGAGTGGATGTCGGAACCGGCCCCACGGAGGTTCAATTCGCTGCCCGCGCCGAGCGTAGTAGCGCCGTTGTACGACGCCGTGCCGGTCAGGGCCATCGTGCCGGTGCCGGCCAAAGTGATCGCGGAACTGGCGCCGGCCCCCGTGATTTTCGCGCCAATGATCAGATCTTCGTTCGGTGAGGGGGCCAGCGTATCGCTGAGCGTGATCGTGTGCAGGGCGTTGCTCAGGCTCACTCCGCCGGTCGTGGCGCTGATCTGCGCGGCCGGCGAGGTGCCGTCAGTCGGCCCGAACGAGTTCTCTATGACATTCCCGTTCAAGGTAAGCGTGCCGCTGCCGAGGTTGATCTGAGCACTATTGACCCGCCCGACATTGAGCGTCAAAGTGCCGCCAATGGTCGCCGACTGGCTGTTGCTGGCCAGATCGAGCAAGCCGGAACTCGTAACCGTCACGTTGTTCGACGTGGCGGTTCCGATCTGCCCCGCCGCCGCTGACGCGCCATAACGCACAACGTCGACTTGCGATCCACCGATATCGTCGCCGACGACCAGACTGCCGGTTCCCAAGGCGGTGCCCGCCGTGCCGACCTGAGTGGCGGTTTTGTTCAGTGTGAGGGTGCCTTGGATGACCGTCGTGGTGCCGCTATAAACGTTTGCGGTAGTGCCGTCGAATTCGAGCGCGCCGGCCCCGACCTTCGTCAGGCTGACGGATTGCGCCACCGAAGACCCGACAAACGTGCCAATCGTATTGGTCGCAAACAGGGAGCTTTGCGCATCCGCGCCGATCGCTACGATGGTGCCGGTGCCGGAGAGCGAAATGGGCCCTGACCAGGTATTGCTGCCGCTGACGCTGCCGCCGATGCTCCGCAACAGGCCGGTCGGCACGCCGTTGAAGCCGCTGGGCGACGCCGAGCCGGCAAGGATAACCGGCTCGGGCACTGAAATATTACCGGAGACCTGGATCGCCGCGTTGGCCGTAACGGTCGCCGCTCCGGTGCCGGTAACCAACGTGGCGACCGAAGCGGTGGCGCCGCTGAGACTGGCCGAATTCGCCGAGATTGCAAACTGAGTTCCGGCGAGCGTGCCGCCCAGCGTAATCACCAACGGGGTTCCAGCTGTTGCTGATCCGCCAGTTACGGTCACCAGCCCACCGGCCACACCGCCGATCGTCGAGATGGCCTGCAGGGCCGCCTGCACCGACGCCGACGTCGCGGCGGCAGCAATAGTTGCCGTGGCGACGCCATTGTAGGTCAGCGTGTAGACACCGCCGCTCGCGGCCGCGTTGAAAGAAAGCGTTTGCACGGAGTTGACCGCAGCCCCCAGGGCGGAGCCATTGGTGACGTTGACGATACCCGCATTGATGAGCTTCGGCCCGTCGAACGTGTTCGTGCCGCCGAGCGTCAACGGGCCGATGCCCGCTTTGGTCAGGCCATTGGTTCCTGTGACAGCGTCAGCAATCACGCCGGTAATACTGGTATTCGTATTGGCATTGGTGGTAATCGTGGTGATGGCGTTGTCCAGGTTCAACGACAACGTGGAAGCAGCCGCGCCAGCCGCGACGGTGTTGATCGCCAGCGACGTGCCGGCCGCAAGGCTTGCCGAGCCGGCGGTCATCAGCGGCACGCTGGTGCCGGCCAGCGCGCCGGTGAAGTCGATGGTGAAACTTCCACCCGAAGACCCGGGCGTAGCTCCCAGCACGAGGACGTTGCCGGCGCCGATCGTAGATAGCCCTTGCAAGGCAGCCTGTACCGCCGTGGCCGAGGCATTCGCCTGCGAGATCGTGGCCGTTTGGCCACCGAACGACAATTGGTATGAGCCGCTCGTCGTGATGTTGCCGACAAGGTTGAGCGTCTGCACCCCGTTTCCAAACCCGATTCCCGGCGAGCTGACCGTAGACGAATACGCAGTACCCGACGTCAACGAATCGCTGGACACGGTTAGCGCCGGCAGATTGCCGTTCGCCAGGATCCCCTCGAAAATGATCGTGTACGTAGGATTGGTCGAAGTAATGGCCGGACCGAGCACGATGACGTTGTTGGTGCCGATGTTGGTCAGCGATTGCAACGCCGATTGGATCGTAAGGGCTGTTGCCGCGGTGCTCTGACTGGCGGTTTGGCCGCCGAACGTCAATGAAAAGCTCCCTCCGGTCGCTCCCGTGCCTGTGAATGCAACTTGCTGCACGGTGTTGCCGTAGCCGGTGACGAGCGACGCGGTGGTGATCGTGCCCGAGGGATTGAGGGACGTGCCGACTGCCGTAATCGTAGGCAAGGGGGCATCGGCCAGCGCACCGATGAAGGTCACAGTGAAATAACCGTTGGAGCCGCTGACCTCGACATTGTTCGCATTCGTGCCAAAGCCGATGTTTGACAGGCCAACAAGCGCCGCTTGAACCTGCGCTGCTGTCGCATTGTACGGAATCGGGTTGGTCGTCTGCCCGGCGAACGAAAGTGTAAACGTGCCACCGAAGACCACCGGGCCGATCGCGCCGGGAAATGCAATCGTTTGAATCGAGTCGAACAGGCTGCCGACGCCCGACACGTTGCTGGCGGTGATGGTGGTCGTCGGCACGAGAGTGTTACTGCCGATGGTTTCCACGGCCAGCGGCGCAGAAGTACCGGCCAACGCCCCTTCGAAGACAATCGTATAGCTCGCGTTGCTGCTGCTCCCCACGGTACTAGGACCAAGCACCAGAACGTTGCTGGTGCCGACCAGCGCGCCGATCGCAGCCTGGATGTTGGCGGGCGTGGACGACGAGTTCAAAGTAGTCGTCGGCACGCCGTTGACGGAGAGCGTGAACGAGCCACTGCTGGGGGCGCTGGCGGCATAGAACGACAATTGCTCGGTGGTGTTGCCTGCGCCGGCAAGCGTTTGGTCGACGGCAATGTACGTCGAAGCCCCTGCCGTGCTGGTCAGCAATGAATTCGCCACGATCAGCGGCATCGCGGCATTGGCCAACTGGTTGACGAATGTAACGACGTAAGAGCCAGCCGAACCACTCACCAAAACATTGTTGGTCATGTTCGGCAGGGCCTGCAATGCGGCCTGCACCTGCGCTGCAGTGGCGGCGAACGTGAGCGGGTTGCTGATGCTATTGGTTGTGTTGCCGTCGAAGCTCAGTGTGAATGTGCCGCCGTTGATGCTGGCGCCGCCGGCGAAGGTAATGGTTTGCGTGGCATCCAAGCCGACATTCGGGAGCGCTGGGCTGAAACTCGTGGCGCCGGTGTTGTTGACCGTAATGCTCGAAGCGGCCGGCAATTGCGTCACCGTGTTGGTGAACGTTAGGTTTTGATTCCCATTTACCGTCAGGCCGCCGGTGCCTAGCTGGATGGGATTGCTGATGGTCACTGCGCTGGAATCGGCCCGCAGACCGCCGCCCGCTGCCACGATCGGACCGCTTCCCAGCGAGCCGCCGCTGGTGATGTCCAGGATGCCGGCGCTGAGCGTGGTCACGCCGGTATAGTTCGACGCATTGTTGCTGAAGATCCGTAGCGTGCCAGCGCCGGCCTTGATCAGCGAGCCGCCCGAAGTGCCCGGCTGAACGATATTCGCCTGAATGTCGAGGCTATAGAACTCGTTCCCTGTCGAGGGGGCGTTCACGGTGAACGTGCGAGCCACACCGTCGAGGCTCAAGTTACCGGAGATCACGGCCGCCGGCGACGCGAGGTTTTCCTCGCCGCCGAGTTGGGTGGCGGTGACGTTGCCCTGCATGGTCAATGTGCCCGCTCCGGTGGTGAGCTGCGCGGCATAACTGGCGTCGAAATTGAGCGTCAACGCCGCTCCCAGGGTTTGGCTGTTCCCGTTGAGGTTCAACCAACCGGAGCTGCTGACGGTGACCTGATTGTTCTGGTCGATCTGGCCCGCGGCTAGTAATTCCACGATGTCCGATTGCGGCCCGCCGAACTCGTTGCCGATGGTCAGAAGGCCGGCCGGAATCGCGTCGAGGCCGGCCGTTTTGTTGAGCAGCAGCGTCCCTTCGTTCACAACCGTGGCAATAGACGCATTGCCGTAGGTATTGGCCGTGGTGCCGGCAAATACTAAGGTTCCGGGCAGGATCTTTGTCGGCACGAAATTGACGCCGCTGATGTTGCCGGTCAGCGTCAGCGTATTCGACGAGCCGCTCACGCCGATCGTCGCATTGGCGTTCATGGCGATCGGAGCAGACCAGGTGGCGGCTGTACTGTTGGTATTGCTTCCCACGATCATGCGGAGGGCGCCCGAACTGGCATTGCCCGTGCCGCCCAGGACCAAACCCTTATTGATCGAGAGGTTTCCATTGATGCTGGTATCGATAACCAGGGCCGACGTGCCGCTGACGGTTACGTCGGCGCCGACATTGGCCGTCGGTCCACCGTGAGTAGTCGTAGCGCCAGCGATCGTCGAACCGGCATTGAGACCCGAGGGATCGCCGGTAATGGTCTGCATGTCGCTGCCGGCCAAGGCGCCGATGAACGATACGGTGTACACTCCACCGGTGGATAGGCTGACCGCGACGTTGGCGCTCGAACCGATGCTCGGCAGAAGTCCCAAGGCGGATTGCACGCTGCTGGAACTACTCGCCGAAGGCGATGGGTGAAGTCGTTTGGCCGTTGACCGAGAGCGTGAACGTGCCGGACGACGCTCCCGTCAAGGTAATGGTCTGGGTGTCGATGTTGTAGGTGCCGGCGGCGATCAAGGCCGCTGAAGCAGTGGCGCCGGCCGCCGTTGACCCAGTCATCGCGGGCTCGATCAGTCCCGTGAAACTGCCACCGAACGCAATAGCGTAATTATTGATAGTGTTCGGGCTGGAAAAGCTGGATGAGATCAGCGAAACGGAAACCGATCCGCCGGGGATCAGGGTGGTCGAAGAATTGATCGCGGCTTGCAGATCGCTCTGAACCGTCGCGGCGCTGGCGTTGTAGGGGATGTTCGAGGCCGTGGCGCCATTGAAAGTGAGCGAGAACGTCCCGGTCGAACCGGTGACGACCAGCGAATCGATCGCACTGGAACTGGTCGCCCCCAGGGCGGCCGAGTTCTGAACGGCAATCTCAGTGTTTCCGCCGATGATCGTGGGCCCGGTGTAGGTACCCACCTCATTGAGCACCAAGTCGCCCGCCACCGCCACGGGTAATTCCGCCCGGGACGGTGCCCGTGTTGCCAGTGGACGCAACCGAGCCGTCGATGATACCCGTGCTGATCGTCAAGTCGGCCAGCACCGGGCCGTCGGTGATGGTAAACGTGCGCGTAGCCGCCGCAGTGGTCGTATCGGTCAACAGTGCCAGGCTACCGGCGCCGCTGATCGACGCTCCGGGCGACGTGGTCGCCAGGCCCGGTATCGCAAACCCCGTGCTGCCGGTCAGGTTCACGGTCACGGTGCCGCCGAGCGAGAGAATCGAACCACTGGCCAGATTGACCTGCGCTGCGGTCGTGGCCCCTTCGGCCATGGTCAGGGCGGCGATCGTTTGCTCACCCGTGAAACCCAGCCCGAGGCCCTGCACTTGGCCGACGGCCTGGTTGGCGCTCGTGGCCGAAATTCCGCCGGTCAGGCCGGAGCCGGCGGCGACGATCTGACCCAGGTTGGCCGCGTTACTAAGCGAATTGAAGACGATCTGATAAATCGTCGTCGTGGTGGCCGAGCCGGTATAGCTGAGCACGTTGCTGCCGCTGCTGCTGATGCCGATCTGAGATAAGGCGGTTTGCACCGACGAAGCACTGGGAGCCACGCCTGCAGTGTAGGTCAGTGGGCTGGAGACTGAATTGCCATAAGCCAGGGTAAACGAGCCCGCCGTGGCATCGACGCTGACGGTCTCCACCTCTTCGGCGCCGACGGTGAGAATTGCGGAAGAAACGGCGGCTCCGGTGCCCGCCAGGGTGGAGTTGGCCACGGTCAGCGCGCCGACGTGCGCCCCGGCCAATGAGCCAGTGAACGTCACCGAGTAGGTCGCGATTGTCGTCGTTTGCGAAGCCACCAGGGCCCCCGAGACGCTGACGTTTCCATTGCCGACCCCTGGGATGCCCGCCAAGGAACTTTGCAAATTGATTGCTGTCTGGGCGACGTTCGTGGAGACGACAACGATTTGTGCAAACGAGCCATCGAACGAAACGGTGAATGAACCGCTGGTGGCCGTGACGGTAATCGTCTGCACGTCATCGGGAATCGACGATGCGCCGTACGCGGTATTGAGCTGACCGGTGCTATTGATCGTCACCGTCGCGCCCGAGGAGATCTGTTCGGCGGCGTCCAGTTTGACGATGTCCGGCTCCGAGCCGTTGCCGACGTCATTGCCGATGGTCAACGAGCCGGGAACGGCGGTCACGCCGGGCGCCTTGTTCAATTCCAACGTCCCTTCGGCGACGGTTGTCACGCCGGTGTAGAGATTGGCGCCGCTGCCGCCGAACTTCAACAGTCCTTGGCCGACTTTGGTCAGGGCGTTGGTGGCCAACAGACCGTACGAGCCACTGGTGCTGGTGCCGGTGCTATAGATCTGGCCGTCGATTTCCAGCGAGCTGCCGGCGCCGATCGAAACGCCGACGCTGATCGTCGCGGTCGCCGTCGTGGTGCTCCGCAGGTCGAGACCATTCGACCAGAAATTGCGCCGCCGGTGCCTTGCAAGGCGCCGGCGCCGACGATCCCCGCCCCCTCGATCGAGGCCAGCTTGTTGATGGTGACTCCGCCTTGCACCTGCAAGTCCGCGCCTGTTTCAACGAACACATCGTAACCCAGCGTTGTGATCGTGGGAGCCGGCATACCGGTGACCGTGGCGGTCAGAGCGAACTGCGGCTCGGCGCCTGGATTGATGCCACCGCCGTTGTTTTCGAAGTCAACCGAATAGATCGATCCAAAGTTATTGACCACAGCGATCGTCGGGCTATTGCCCGTCAAACCTGCGTTGCTGGCCGTCATGGTCGTCGGCGGCGTCGACAGCGTGAGCGTACCGAAATTGACGACATACGACGTCAAAGTCGGGGTCGAAACCTGCACCCAGATGCCGGCGTTTTGGATCGTCGACAAGCCGTCGAGGGCCGATTGCACCTGCGCGGCCGTGGAGTTGAAGGCCAAGGGCCCGGTAGTCGCGGCGCCGTAGCTAAGCGTAAAGGTTCCGCCCGTAGCATTGGTCAGGGTGATCGTCTGTATCGAAGTATAGGAACTGGTCACCAGCACGTTGCCGACGCCGACGGTCGCGAGGTTGGCCAGATCCGTTTGAACGTCGCTGGCCGTGTCGTCAAAGGTCAGCGCGGTGGCGGTCGTGGCGCTGTTATAGGTCAGAGTGAACGTCCCGGCGCTGGCGCCAGCGACGGCCACTGTTTGCACGACGTTCGAAACCTGCGACCCCAGGGCGTTCGAGCTGGCTGCGACCAGCGCGCCCTGGTCGACGTTGATCGTGCCGGTCTGTCCCGTGTTGTTGCCCGACAGGACGAGGGTGCCTGCGCCTTCCTTGCGGAATTCGTTGCTGTTGGTGATGGGGGCGCTGACGGTCAACTGCGGATTCGCCGGGAGCAGCGACGGAGAGATCGCAAAGACCAGTGATTCGGTATCTGCGAAAACCAGGCTGCCGTTGCCCGTGATGAGATTGTTGTCGCTCGCGCCGATGAGTTGGCCGGCGCCCAGCGTAAGGTTGTTGGTCGTGCCCGAACCGGTGCTCAGCGTGACGCCGCCGGCGTTGTTGAGGAGCATCAGGCCGTTGACGCTCGCCGAACCGGTCAACGTCGCGTTGGTCGAAAGCTTGACGTTGCCGTAGACGCCGGCAGTCAAGGTCGTCGTGTAGGTTGCGGGGCCGATGCCAATGTTGATTGCGGAGTTGTTGCTGCCGCCGTAGGTGACGAAGTCGGTGTTGGCCGCCAACGTCAGGTTCGACGTGCTTCCGCTGGCCGCGCTGGTCAGCACGGCCCACGGCAGGATGCCATCCGAGATGAAGCCGCCAGCCCCGTTCGAGACCTGACCGCCGGTCAGCGTGGGCGGGGTGGCCAAGATGAGCTGATTGGCCGTGCCCCCCAAGGCCTGGCCGCCGGCTACGATATTCAGCACGGCGCCGGAAGTGCGCGTAATTCCGCTGGTGGTGCTGGCCACCGTGAGCAGGGCTGACGAAGCACTGCTCGTGCCCGACTGCATAAGCAGGGTATCGGTCAGGATGGGAGAATTGGCAGTGAAGGTGACCGTGATCGAATTGATGGTCTCGGTCGAGGCGGCCCCTTGTGCACCGATGAAGTCGAAGGCGCCGCCGGCGAGCGTCAGATTGGCGGCTCGGATTGATGCGGCCCACGACGTTTTGCCCGGCGCCGCTGCTCGTCGCGGCATTGTCGAACTGAATCGTACCGCCAGCCGTCGCCGCGTACACGGTGACGTTGATCGCAGTCGCGGCGCCATCGACCAGCAGCGTGCCCGCGTTGACTGTGACTGTACCGCTGGCGGAGTCAGTCGAAGAAATCTCCAAGAAGCCGATGCCGGACTTGGTAAGAGCATCGGAACCGAAGCTCTCGCCCATGGTGCCGGTGATGGTTGCAAACGTCGAGTTGGTAACCGCGACCGTCGTGGCAGCCGTCAAATCGACGGGGCCGGCGAGAATGAGTTGGTTGCCGCCGGCCAGCGTAACCGTGCCGCTCGTATACACGGGATTGCTGATGGTTTGCACGCCGTTTTCCACGACGAGCGTGCCCGTAAGATAGAGTGCGCCCGTTCCCAGGGCATTGGCGTTGGCGATGCCGATGGTGCTGGCGGTGGTTGAACTGAAGATCTGGCCGGAGAAATTGCTGTTATTGCCGGCCAGCGTCAGAACACCGGAACCGGTCTTGTTGATGTCGTTCGAACCGGAAATGTTGGCCGAGAGGATCAAGTCGTCGGCCAACGCGGCGTTGTGGTTGATCGTGAGCGTTCGAGGGGCATCCCAATTGGTGGCGTTCGCAGCCGAGTTCGAATAGCCGCTCCCCAGGTTCAGGTTACCCGTGACGGTGGCAATGCCGGTGATCTGACCGTTGTTCACCGAAGTGGTTATGGTGTTGCTCACGACCAGATCGCCGTCGAGGTACAGCGTTCCCGCTTCGGTCGATACGTTACCGAAAGACAGCGTCAGGGCAGTTGAACCCGCCTGGTTGCCGAACGTTTCATTGTTGCCGTTCAAGTCCAACAGGCCGGTGGAGTTGATAGCAACACTGATCGCGGCATCTGGGATTTGTTCGCTCTGGATGAGCCGGACGACCTGTGAATCGACCCCGCCGTTGATCTGGGTGACTGCATTGGGCACGACGATGTTGGATCCGATGACCAGCGGCCCGCTGAAGGCGTTCACGCCGGGGAGTTTGTTCAACAGCAACGTGCCTTCGGTAATCGTCGTCGTGCCAGTGTAGGTGTTACCGACGTTGCCGCTGAATTCCAGCGAGCCGCCGCCGACCTTGGTGATGCTGTTCGATCCCAGGCCTTCGCCATCGACGATGCTTGAAGTGATGTTCAAGTCGACGCCAGTGGTCGGGTTTGCGGTGCTCGGCCCGGCCGCGTTGACGACAAAAGTGCGCGTGACGGCGGCGCCGATGTCGACGGCGCCGTTGCCAACCAGCGGATCCAAGGCCAGCGTGCCTCCGCTGATCGTGGCGGTCGTGGCGTTGTTGCTGCCATAGGTGTCGTAGGTTTGCAGCGTGATCGGCGTCGCTCCCGTGAAGGACAGCGTGCCGGTTCCCAGCGTGACGTTGCTGCTGCCGTTGGGTCCGGTGGTCAGCACCAACGTGCCGATGATATCGGAATTGCTGTTGAAGTTCAGCGTGCCGGCGCTGCCGAGCTGAATTGTTGCAGCGTCGGCAATCTGGTTGCTCGTGAGCAGCGTCAGCGTGCCCGGATTGGGGTTGGCGGCCAGACTGGAGTCGTCTCCCACGAACACGGGACTGGTGGTGCCGGCAATGGCATTCACGCCGGCCGGTTTGTCCAGCACCAAGGTTCCCGATTTGACGCGAGTGGCGCCAGTATAGGTATTGGCAATGTCGCCGCCGAAAACCAGGGTACCGCCGCCGATTTGGACCAGGTCGGACGAGCCGGCAATGGCATTGGTCAGGCTCAACGTGCTGCCGGGTGCCACGCCGTAGAATGTCGTGGTAATCGTCGCGGTCGAACTGGCCGCAAACAGCGCGGGCCCGTCGACGGTGACGGCGTTTTGGGTGATCGTGCCAGCCCAGGAATTGGTGCCGCTGATGTTGTCGATGGCGCCAATATCGCCAAAGCCGGTGCCGGTGAGGGTCAGCGGCTTGATGCCAATGTTGATCGGGCCGGCGGTCCCCTGTTGCAGTTCGAGGCTCGCGCCGGAGTTGACGATGACCGCGCCGGTGGCGGCGCCCGATGCGCCGCTGTTCTGGATATTTACAATGCCTTGATTGATGGTCGTTGTGCCCGAGAACTGGTTTTGGCCTGTGAGCACCAAGGTGCCGGTGCCGGCCTTGGTGAGGATCGATGCCGCGCCCAGGACGGTGCTGCTGATCGTCAATGTTGAGTTGGCGCCCGTGGTGAGGAACGACTCCGCCGCCAGGTTCAGGGCACCGGTGCTGATCGAGTTGCTGCCGCCGCTCGCCGCCACGGCGCCGGAGGAAACGTTCAGCACCCCGGGGTTACTGGCGGCGTTCGAGACGTTGAGACCGGCGCCGAGGATCAGCAGCGAATTGATCGTCTTGTCGCCGGTGATCGCTTCACTGGCGGTTAGTTTGACATTGCTGGTCGGTCCGGCAGCCGCCAGGCTGGTGACGTAGTCCGACGCCGGCAAAGCCATGATCGCCGCGGCGCCGTTGACGAGGCTGTTGCTCGTGCCGACACCGACGTATGTGGCAAAGTCGAGGCCGGCCGGACCGGTCACCGTGGCCCAGGGGAGAATGCCGTTGGTCAGCCCGCCGGGTGAAGTCAGGATATTGATCTGGTTGGCACCGCCGGAACTCAGGTCAGCATTCACGCCGACAAAATTGACGCTGGTGCCGGTAGTAGCCGTGCGGTTGAAGCCTTGAATGGCGAGCGCGGCGCTGGCTCCGTCGTATTGAGACGAGATGGCGGACGAAAAGCTGCTGGTGAGCGTGATCATCCCCAGCGTTTCGCTCGACGCCGTTGAACTGTTGCCTTGATACTTGATGGTGCCGCCGGCCAGGGTAATACCGTAGCTGCTGTTGACGCGATTTCCGCCGGCCACGGTCGCCGTCGAATCGTCCAGGACCAGCGTGGCGCCCTGGCCGACGCTGAACAATTGGCTGTTGAGCAGCGAACCGCTGCCCGTCAGATCGAGCACGCCGCCGTCGGTGGCCAGCGACGTCGAGCCGCTGTACGTATCAACTGCGGAGAGAGCGAGTGTTCCGCGGCCTGCCTTGGAGATTCCCTGGCTGCCGAATACGCTCTCGCCGATCACGCCGGACATGGTCAGCGTTTCGCTGGGGCTGACCACGGTGATCGTGCGATTGCTGGTCAACGTGGCGTTGCCGCCCAAGGTCAACGGGCTCGAACCGTAAATTGTTGGATTGCCGTCGAGCGACAGAACATTGCTGATCGTCGCCGCATTGATGGGCCACAGGGTCACCGTGCCGACCGACACGACCGCGCTGGAACTGCTGGCGTTCCCGAATGCCGTGCTGTTGGTGAACTCGACGGTGCCGGCCGTAAGAAACGTCGGACCGTTGTAGCTGTTGCTGCCCGATAGTTCGATCGTGCCGGGCCCGGCTTTGGTAAAGCTGCCGGCAGTGCTACCCGTGATGTTGGCCGAGATGTTCAGCGCTGGATTAATGCTCGCTAGCGCCGATTGGGCTACGGTGAACGTGTGCGTGGCCGCGCCGGCGGCACCCGAGAAAAACTGGCTCAAGTCGAGATTGCCGACGCCGCCAATGGTGGCTGCCGGCGACGCGCCGCTGCTTCCTTCCAGGCTGGTCACGGTGACGTTGCCCAGCAGCGACAATGTGCCGCCGACGGAAGCGCCCGTTGTGATGTTGGCGCTATAGCTGGCTCCTTCGACCATTGCCAGATTACCGATGCTGTCGTTATTGCCGTTCAAATCGAGCATGCCCGAGCTATACATCGTCACCGTCAGCAGCGTGGTGCCATAGAAGTCGGTGGCGGGAATCTGGTTCGGGTCGGACGAAGCCAGCCGCACAACCGATTCGTTGGGCCCTTCAATGTTGTCGCCGATCGTCAGGCTGCCCTCGAAGGGCAACGCGCCGCTCTGCATGTTCAACAGCAGCGTTCCCTGATCGACGGTGGTCGTGCCGAGAATCAGGTTGGTGGTCGTGCCGGCCAGTTGCAGCGTGCCCGGCCCCATCTTGATGAAGCTGCCCGTGCTCAGGGCCGTCATCTCGCCAGTAACCGTGAGCATGCCGCTTTGCTCGACGCCGATCATGGCCGGCGTAGTGGCGCTAGCGGGCAGTTGAATGGCGCCGCTCCAAGTGGCCGTGCTGGGAGACGACGTGCTGGAGAGCAGACGCAGCGCGCCCAAGCCGTCGATCGGCAAACCTGCCCCGGGGGCGCCCACGCCGATGCCGTTGCCGTTGAGCGTAAGCGGTTCGTTGATGACCAGATTGCTTCCCTGCACTTGCAGTGCCGCGCCCTGGTTGACGGTCGTGCCGGTTGCCGACGAGCCCAGGGCGTTGTTGCTCTCGGCGATGACGACGCCCTGGTTGATGGTGGTGAAGCCCTCGTAGCTGTTGTTGCCCGCCAAGGCCAGCGTGCCGGAGCCGTTCTTCACAATGCTGCCGGCATCGTTGACGTTACCGGTGATGTTGGTCGTGCCGGCGCCGTCGATGGTCAGCGTCAGCGATTGGATGACGCCGGTGTCGATGATGGTGTTGCCGGTGTTCGTCAGATAAAGCGTGGCGTTGGGATTGGCGTTGAAGATCGTCTCGCCCAAAGTCGTCAGCGTCGTGGCCGGGGCGATTAGCAGTGGCACGCCGAACGAGTTGCTGCCCGATGCGTTATCGGCCGTGAAGCCTTCCATCAGTTGGATCGACGACGAGTTCGATGTGGTGATGTTGAAGTTCGAGCCCGAGATGGTGATCGAGCGCAGGCGGAAGTTGGCTCCCAGGTCGTCGTTGATCGTGGTGGACGAGTTGTAATTCGTCGGGAAGACGAGGTTGTCTTCCGGCTGAGGCGCGACGTTGCCAACCCAGTTTGCCGGATCGCTCCAGTTGCTGTTGTTGTTGGCGACAATGTCGGCTCCATCCCAGACTCGCACGGTCAGTAATTGACGCGGCTCCAACGGCTCAAGGCCCAGGCGCATGAAAGTGATTCTGCGTCGAGCGGCCCTACGAGCGTCACGCAGCTTTCGGAAAAACTCTCGAAGCCGGTGGCGCCATCGATAACGAGACATTGCGTTTCCCTGATTTGAACTCTAGAGCAGCGAGCGGCGAACTTTCCCGACAACCGAGCGTCGACCCCGGATGGGGTCGCGCGCCACGGGGCCAGTCGAGCTGACGGATTAAAACGAAATCGAAATGATGCTAAGACATGCCGTTTGCCCCCGTACATTTGGGCTGTTTGGTTGGGTCTCGTGGCGCTGCCGACGTAACAGCAAGCCGGACCGCAGTTGCCGCGCACAATGCCGTTCGCGCACTGCGCACTTCGTCGACCAATCCACCCCTCAACGCTGGGAGAGCAATCACGCTAAACTGGTTCCAGCACCAGCTTTTCAGACGCGCCGGTCCCCAATATCACACGATAAGCGTGCTTGCTGAAAAAGCGAGAAAAAAGTTCCTTTTAGTTTTGTCATGCATAATCGGACCAAGGGCTCCGCAAGACGGTCCAAGTCCCGGAAGTTCAGGCATTTGCCACCACTCGTTTCGCTACTCAGTCCACACGGGGGGTATGGAGCCTGGATCTAGCCGAAGCTCGCGCGGCTGTCGATAATCGTGTCCGCCGAATCTCCCCGCATCTACCCCGCACACCGCTGCCGAATTCGCAGGAGCCCAAACCATGACGCAGCCTCATGATCCAGCAACATCGGCCAGCATGCCGATGAGTCGTCGCGCCGCGATTAGCGGGGCTTTGTCCGCCGCAGGGGGGGCTGCGGCGTTCGGTCAGGCGGTGCTCGCCGCTCCGCCCGAACCGCGGCCGGGGGCCGTCGCTCCCTCGCCCACCAACCGCCCCGGCCTGAAGAAATCCATCAATCTGTGGGCCTTCCCCTATCCGGAAAGGATGTCCCTCGAAACTTGTCTGCGGTTGGCCAAAGAAGCTGGGTTTGACGGAATCGAGTTGAACTACGACCTGGAAAATGACCTCTCGCCCAAAAGCACTACCCCCGACTACCACGCCATTCGCTCTATGGCCGAACGGATTGGTATCGCCATCAGCGGCATTTGTTCGTTCCTGTATTGGCCCTACCCGCTCACCAGCCACGATCCCGCCAAGCGGGCTCGGGCCTTGGAGCTAGCCGGGCTGATGGCCGAAGCGGCCCATGATTTGGGGACCGATAACGTCCTGGTCGTGCCCGGCGCCGTGGGCATCCCTTGGCGGACCGACTACGAGTCCGTTCCCAACGACGTCTGCGACCGCAGGGCTCGCGAGGCCATCGGCAAGCTCGTTCCCAAAGCTGAAAAGCTAGGCGTTAGTCTGAATATTGAAAACATCTTTTTCAACGGCTACTTGATGACGCCCGGCGAGATGAACGATTTCGTCGACAGCTTTCACAGCGAGCGGGTCCGGGTCCATTTCGACACGGGCAACATCATGTTGTTTCAGTATCCCGAGCATTGGATCCCGATCCTTGGCGCGCGCACGAAGAACATGCACTTCAAGGAGTTCACGAAGAAGGGGACCGATCATTCGCTGGAATCGTTCCGCCCGCTGTTGGACGGCACGACGAACTGGCCTGCGGTGATCGACGCCATCGATCAGGTCGGCTATCAGGGATACCTGACGTTCGAGTACTTCCACCCGTACCAGCACTACCCCGAGGCCTTGGTCCACCAGACTTCGGATTCTTTGGACCGCATGCTCGGCCGGAAATGACCGCCAGGTCGCTACGGCTTCACTTCGGACGGTTCGAAGAACATCAGATGTTGCCAGGGAAGCCCGTCGAACTGTTCGACCAGCTTGAGGCCGTTGGGCGGCAGTTCCTTCAGGATCTGTTCCTTGCTCATCTTGTGCAGCAGCTTAATGGGCACGTCCGGGTCTTCGAGCCGGAACTCCACCAGCGCCAAGCGGCCGTGAGGCTTGAGGCTGTCGCGAATCGAACGCAGCATTTCTTCGGGATGCGAGAACTCGTGGTATACGTCGACCAGCAGGACGAGGTCCATCTGCCCGGCGGGTAATTTGGGATCGATGAGCGTGCCTAGCAGCGGTTTGATGTTGCGGATTTTCGCCTGTTTGGCTCGTTCTGCGAGCATGTGCAGCATTTCGTTTTGCACGTCGACGGCATAAACCCGGCCAGATGGCCCGACCAGTTCGGCCATTTGCAACGTGTAGAAGCCGTTACCGCAACCCATGTCACAGACGGTCTGACCTGGTTTGATATCGAGCGACTTCAGCATGAGCTGGCAATCTTCTTCGCGTTGACGGCTGTCGCGGACCAACCAATCAGCGCCCAGGTAGTGCATTGTCTGGGCAATCTCGCGGCCTTTGTATTCCTTCAATGGCGGCGGAATCTTCGCCGTCTTGGCGGCCGGCTTCGCGGGGCCGTTCGAAATTGGTTCTGCGGCGAGGCGAGCGGCCAGTAACAGGCCGACGATGACGATCGAGCTTAGAGACCACCCGCAACGGCGCACGATGAAACGCTCCGACCAGGTTTTTAGATGCAGGCCCGAGCCGGCTGAACGGCAAGTGGCTAAAGATGTTATAGCATGCCGGCGATTGACGCGGCAGCATTTTGGTTCGTCTTTGCGCGGCCTTGTTGCCGACGAGCATTTAGCCGCTATGCTGTCAGAATTCGACGGTGCCGTCGGAATCTATTAGAAACCCCTTGAATGAAGGGACGCAACCATGGCTATCCACGAAACGCCCACCGATCTCAAGCACGATGGCGTTGTGGCAATTTGCGGCGAACTGCGTAAGTTGCTGGCCGACGTGTTCGCACTGTACGTGAAGACGAAGAATTTTCACTGGCACATGAGCGGGAGGCATTTTCGCGATTACCATCTGCTGCTGGACGAGCAATCGGAGCAGATTTTTGCCATGACCGACGACGTTGCCGAACGGGCTCGCAAAATCGGCGGCACCACGCTCCATTCGATCGGTGACATTGCGAAACATCAGCGTTTGAAAGACAACAATGCGGAATCCGTCGCCCCTCACGAGATGCTCGCCGAGATCGCTGCCGACAACCTGCAACTGACGAAATTCCTACGCGCCACGCACGCGGTCTGCGATGAGCACAACGATGTCGCCACGGCCAGCTTGATTGAGAATTGGATCGACGAAACCGAACGTCGGACCTGGTTCTTGTCGCAAATTGCGGGCCCCGCCTGAAGCAGGAACCTTGCCGCGTTCAGGAGCCCTGAAAACTCGCCGGAGACTCCGCCATGCCCCAGCCAGAACGTTATGACGTCCTCGTCCTGGGCAGTGGCGAGGGAGGGAAGTTTCTGGCTTGGCACATGGCCCGGTCCGGGCGGCGAGCGGCCGTCATCGAGCGCCGCTGGATTGGCGGATCCTGCCCGAACACTAATTGCCTCCCCAGCAAGAATGAAATTTGGGGCGCCAAAGTCGCCGACCTGGTGCATCACGCGGCCAAATTCGGCCTGGTCACCGGGCCCGCCGCGGTCGACATGGCCAAAGTATTGCAGCGCAAACGCGACATGGTCGACGGTCTGATCGCCATGCACCTCGACATTTACAAGTCGAGCGGCACGGAGTTGATAATGGGTTCCGGGATGTTCGTCGCGCCGAAGACAATCGAGGTGCGACTCAACGACGGTAGCACGCGCCTGCTGACCGGCGAGCAGGTTTTCCTCAATTTGGGAACTCACGCCACGATTCCCGAGATCCCAGGACTGGCCGATGCCGAGCCGCTCACGCATATCGAAATGCTCGATTTGGATCGCGTCCCCGAGCACCTGGTAGTGCTCGGAGGTGGTTACGTGGGTCTTGAATTTTCCCAGGCGTTCCGCCGCTTCGGCAGTCGCGTGACGATCATCGAGCGTGGGCCTCAGCTTCTCAGTCGCGAAGATCCAGACGTTGCCGAATCAATTCGAAAAATCCTCAGTGATGAGGGAATCGAGATCGTTCTCGGGGCCGAAGTGCTCCGCGTCGAGCCGCAGCCCGGAGATACGAGCGTTCGCGTCGTCGTGCGCACGCCCGGCGGCGAACGAACCATTGAAGCCAGCGATATCCTGGCGGCGGCAGGACGCACGCCCAACACGGCCGGGATCGGGCTGCAAGCAGCGGGCGTCGAATTGGACGCGCGCGATTACATCAAGGTCAACGACCGGCTCGAAACCACGGTGCCCGGTGTGTGGGCCATTGGCGAGTGCGCCGGCAGTCCGCAGTTCACGCACGTATCGTTCGACGACTTTCGCATCATTCGCGACAATCTCGCCGGCGGAAATCGCACCACACGCGACCGACTGATTCCTTACTGTCTATATACTGACCCGCCGCTGGCGCGGGTTGGCTTGAGCGAGGGGGAAGCTCAGCGCCGCGGCATTGCGGTGCGTGTGGCCAAATTGCCCATGATGGCCGTCCTGCGAACGCGCACCATCGGTGAAACGGTCGGATTTATGAAGGCAATCGTCGACGCGACGAGCGACCGGATTCTCGGCTTTACGATGATCGGCCCCGAGGCGGGCGAAGTGATGGCGACCGTGCAGACGGCAATCCTGGCAGGCATGTCGTTTACAGTATTGCGAGACGCGATCCTGGCGCACCCAACGATGGCCGAGGGTCTCGGCCCATTGCTTTCGAACGTGCCACCTCGAACCGGTTAGGAGCCAGGGCCGAACAGGTTCGTCGCCGTGATCGCGGGAAAATCATCCGTGCGGAACGGTGAGGCGGGGAGACGCCCCGCCATTGGCAAGATTGCAGGTCGGGTTATCGGCCCAAGCATAACGCACGGCGACGGGGCGCGTCACCCGGTTCGCCCAGACCAGGACTGTTTCACGCTCGATCTTCGCGTCAGCCCAAACCCACTGACGATCTGCGCCGCAGATGGAGAATCCCTCCACTTCACTGTGAGGACTGTTTCGCACCAGCGATGCCGATTCGCCAATCTTGGAAATCACGTCATATCTGGCCGGTAGGGCTTGGGCAATCAGGCCACCTTCGGCGTGGCTGAATTTGACCCGGACTTTCGTGTCTTCGATGGTCATCGACTCGTAGACCGGGCCGCTGCAAACGGTGGCCTGGCCGTATTGCTTTGTCAAAGCGAGCAGAGCGAGTCGCTCGCCGACGTCCTTCTTGTTGCGAGGGTGAATGTCTCCCGCTTCTCCCAAATCGATCAGCACGGCCTGGCCTGTGTTCGGTGAATGCAGCGCCAACGATTGCGATTCACGCAATTCGGCCCACTCGCTCTGACCGGGCACAGGCTTCTTGGGCCCATAGCTGGCTAATTGACAGAAGTAAAATGGTAGCTTCTCCTGCTGCCATCGGCGTCGCCAATCGTCAATGAGCAGTGGAAACGAAACTCGATACCGGTAGGCGCGGCCCGAGTTCGACTCGCCCTGGTACCAGACGACGCCCGAGAGTGCGTAAGGAATCAACGGGTTCACCACGCCATTGAAGATATTGCCGGCCATCATGGCCGGTGGTCGCCGCGGAGCCTTCGGGCACGTGGCAAGTATCTCGGCGCGACGCCGGCCAGGTATACTCGACCTTCGCAAGCCACTCTCCGCCAAGACTGATCGGTCCGGCGAAGAACTGCGGGCCAACCAAAATGCCTGGCGAAAAAGCCGGCGCATAGATACGGATCGCAATCGTGTTTCGGCCCGTCTTTACCTGGTCGGAAGGAATTCCGAAGTAGCGTGAGTAGCCCACGCCTGGATACCTTTCATAAGGAGTTTCCGAGACCTTTTTCCCGTTCCAAAAGACCTGCTCGAAGCCTTCCAACTGGCCGATGAGGATCTTGAAATCCTGGCCCGGGCTGACCGCGCCGGCAGGCACCTCGATTTCCTTGCGGATCCAGATGACACCGTTGGCCGGCATCCCCGAGGCGGCGATCTTGCCAGGCAGATGTACGCCCACCCAATCGTCCGTCTTTACTTGGGCCCCGGCAAACAACTCTGGCGCCGATGACGGCTTGTCCTGGCGATCGTTCGCCTGCAACCAGGCAGCGAACTCACGCACGAACGCATTCTTTTGGCCGGGATACTCGGCCGCGATCTTGCGCCCTGCTCGTCGGCGTTCTTGAGACTTTCGATCCGCGCAATCGCATCGCGGCTGGTCCAGGCCTCGGAAAAAGTTCCGCCCCAGGAAGCATTGACGATTCCCACCGGCACGTTCAGCGACTGTTGTAATCGTTTGCCGAAATAGTAGCCCACCGCAGTGAACTCGCCTGCCGTCTCGGGCCCGGCGAGCGTCCAAGTGCCACGGCAATCGTCTGCTGGCAGAGGGCAGACCTTCTTCTCGACTCGGAATTGCCGCAGCAAGGAGTTTTGTGATCGAGCGATTTCGACGCTGGCGCCTGCCGTGAGTTTCAGCAGGAACTCCATATTCGACTGGCCCGAGGCAAGCCATACTGCTCCGATCGCTACGTCGGTAACCGCGACTTTGTTCTTCCCTTCCACGGTCAGTTCAAACGGACCGGCGCCCGCATCGGCCAGGTTCAACGCAACGCTCCATTTGCCGTCATGCGTGGCCTTGGTCTGCGCTGTCCTTCCATCGATCGCGACCGCAACGTTTTCATCGGGATCGGCCCAACCCCAGATGGGGACCGACGATGATCGCAGCAGCACCATGTGGTCTGAAATGATCGCCGGCAACCGCACGTCGGCATAGAGCACGCCGGGCCGGATGAGGAGCAGGGCAACGAACAGGCAATGGCGGTAGGGAGGCATCATTCCTCGATAGCATAACACGGCAAAAGCCCGGCTTGAAGAACTCTCAGCTGGCAGCCGGCTGAGACAACGAAGCCCTACGGTCTCGCTCGCTCCGTAACGAATCCAACGTCAGACCATTGACGATTTGCAGCAATTCGGCAGCCATCGATCTGAGTTGATCGACCAGCGGTCCGGCGGCGTCAAGCTGGCCATGGGCCGCGTGGTCCTCCAAATCCGAGGCCACGCTGCCGGCCCGGCTGGAAAAAGTGGCGATCATTCCGCACAGCTTGTGCGCCGCTTCGCGCAGTCGCGGTCCTTCCCGATCGCGGAAAGCCTCTTGTACGGCCGCCAGTTGCACGGGCAGGCGCACCGAGAGAGCCTGGCACATCTTCCGCAAAAGCTCGGCGTTGTCGCCGCAGGATGCCAGCAATACGCGATCATCGACCAGGCTTTCAATCGCCGGCACTTGCACCGCCAACGGGGCCTCGGTGGCTCGGTCAATCGCCGTCCATAGTTCGGCGGATTGCACCGGCTTGGCCAGGAAATCGTCCATTCCGGTCGCCAGGCAGCGTTGCCGGTCTTCTTCACGCGAGCGGGCCGTAAGCGCTATGACCGGCAGGTGTCCGCCCTTCGAAGCTTCGCGATCGCGAATCGCCCGAATCACTCCAAACCCGTCGAGCCGCGGCATGTGAACGTCCAACAACAGCAGGTCGAAGCTCACCGCTTCGATCCGCGCGAGTGCTTCCAAGCCGTCACGCGCCAGGCTCACCACGTGTCCGCGACGCTCGAGCAATTGCTCCAGAAGCTGGGCATTGAACTCATTGTCCTCGGCGACCAGAATTCGCAGCGGCACGACCGGCGGAAGCTGGGGAGCCTTTGGCTCCTCGGTCGGAGCAGATTCACGATTGGTTTTGGCCGGCGTGAACCGCGCCGTGAACGTGAAGATGCTCCCCTGCCCCGGCGCGCTTTGCACGCCAATCGTCCCACCCATCAAACCCACAAGTCGGGCGGCGATCGACAAACCCAAGCCAGTGCCGCCATATTTGCGCGTGGTGGAACTATCTTCCTGCTCGAAGGCACGGAAAATCTTTGCTTGCTTGTCGAGTGCGATGCCGACGCCCGTGTCGCGAACTGTGAACTTCAACCAAATGCTGGTCGAATCGGCAGCCGGCTCGGCAATCGGCGGGTTGGACGTTGGCGGCCCGGTCAGCCGCTCGACGGTCACGGCCACATCGCCTTGTTCGGTGAACTTGATGGCGTTCCCCGCGAGATTCAACAATACCTGCCGCAGCCGCCCGGCATCGCCCACCAGGAGTTCGGGCACGTCGGGCTGCACGTGGCAGGCCAACGCAAGCTGCTTGTTTTGCGCTCGCACGCTCAGGGCCCGTAGCGTATCGCCGATCATCGACCGCAAGCCAAAGTCGGCAACGTCGAGTTCCATCTTGCCGGCTTCGATCTTCGAGAAGTCGAGCAGATCGTTGATGATGGCCAATAAACTGTCGGCAGCCGACTTCACCGTCTTCAATCGTTGACGCTGATCTTCAGCCAAAGGCAGATCGAGTGCCAGTTCCGTCATGCCCAGAATTGCGTTCATCGGCGTGCGAATCTCGTGGCTGACGTTGGCCAGAAACTCGCCCTTGGCCTGGCTGGCCGCTTCGGCGGCGTTCTTGGCTTGACGCAACTCGACCTCGGCGTTCTTGCGCTCGGTAATATCTTCCATCAAGCCGGCGACGTGCGACATTTCGCCCGCATGATTGTGAATGGGAAACGAGCGATTGCGAAGCCAGCGGGTCGAGCCGTCGGGGCGTTCGATGCGAAATTCCCAATCGGTATAAACGCCGCTCTGCTGGCGCTGGAGATGTTCGGCGGCCGCATTGCGATCGTCTGCATGGATACGTTCGAGCCAGGATTGCGGCTGCTCGTACAGGCTTTGGCAGGACTTTCCCCAGACTTCGGCATAGCCGGGGCTGACGTACAGCATGTGGCCGGTGCGGGCGTCGGTCATCCAGAAGATTTCGTGGATGTTGTCGGCTAATTGGCGGAATCGCTCTTCGGTTTCGCGTACCGCGGCTTCGGCCCGGCGGCGCTCGTCGGCCACGATGCGACGGCGAGCCCGGTGGAGGGCCTCGTTCAGCCCGGAAATGATGACGCCGACCACGACGAACAAGAACAGGCCGACCGCCTCGCCCGGCGCGGCGGGCATCAGCTCGTAGCGTGGGCCGGTGATGAACAAGTCGATGCCCAGCGCCGACGACCGTGGCCAGCATCCCTGGCCAGAAACCGCCGTAATACGCACTGATTACGACAGCCAGCAGCATCGACGAATAGCTCGGTTGGCCCCCGATGAAGGGCCAGACCGCCAAACGTGCCAACAGCGAGACCGACGTCGCCAACAGGGCCACGCCGTAGGCTGCTAAGGGAGTGCGCTGTGTTTCGAGCACGGCTGGCGGCTTCACGGCAATCTCGGTCTAGCGGCAAAGAAAACTGCGGACGGAAAACTTCGCATTGCGCCCGGCTGGACGAGCGGCCGCCGACAGCCGAAAATAGCGACGCGACAGTGTCTGACTTCAATCTGGCTGCGTGCGAGTGGACTGTGCCTCAATTGTTGCTGATCGATGACGAGCCTGGCCTGATTGCGGAGCAGGTGCGCAGCGTTTTTTCCCCTCCCACGCACCGGGTTCTGGTAGCGGACACCGGCAGTTCGGGCTTGGACCACGTGCGCCGAGATCCGCCCGACGTCATTCTTCTCGACCTGCGATTGCCCGATCGGTCGGGACTGGAAGTTTACCAGGAAATCCGCCAGATCGACGCGCGGATTCCGGTGATCTTCGTGACGATGGCCAAAACGGCCGATACGGCCATCGAGGCCATGAAGCAGGGAGCGTACGACTACCTGTTCAAGCCGCTCGATCTGTCCGAGTTGCGGCGCATGGTGGGCGAAGCCTTGAACGTGGCCCGCTTGATGCGTGAGCCGGCCGTGATGGTGCAAACTCCGGCCGACGCTGAAGTCGACGGCGCGATCATCGGCAGTTGCCCGGCCATGCGCGAGGTATACAAAGCGATCGGACGCGTCGCCGCCCAGAACGTTCCGGTGCTGATTACCGGTGAGAGCGGCACCGGCAAGGAGTTGGTGGCCCGGGCCATCTACCAGCACAGTCCCCGCGCGGGCTCCGTTCCTGGCGCTCAACTGCGCGGCGATTCCGGAAAACTTGCTGGAGAGCGAGTTGTTCGGCCACGAGAAGGGCGCTTTCACCGGCGCCGACCGGCGGCGGATCGGCAAATTCGAGCAATGCTCCAGCGGCACGTTGTTTCTGGATGAAATCGGCGACATGCCGTTGGCCGTGCAAGCGAAAATCCTGCGTGTCATCCAGGAACAAACATTCGAACGCGTCGGCGGCAACGAAACGGTGCGCACCGATGTCCGCCTCATCGCGGCCACGCATCGCGACGTGAAAGCCTGGTCGGCCGAAGGAAAGTTCCGGCCCGATCTGTACTATCGGCTGAGCGTGTTCACAATTCATCTGCCTCCGCTGCGCGAGCGGGGGGGCGACCTGGAAATGCTCGTCGAACATTTTTTGCGTCGATTCAACCGCGAGTTGGGGCGTGAAGTCAGCGAAGTGCCCCACGCGGTGTTCGAACAACTGCGAAATCACACCTGGCCGGGCAACATTCGCGAACTCCAGAGTGTGCTCAAGCAGGCCCTCTTGCACGCCAGCGGTAGCGTATTGCTCTCTAGCTTTCTGCCGGAATCGTTTACCGACCTCGGTGGACAGTCCGACTCGCCGCCATCGACCGACAATCCACAATTGGAGCAATTCATTCGTCAGCGGTTGCGCCCGGATGTTGCCGAACTGTATGCCGAGACACACGCAGTCGTTGATCGCCTGTTGTTGCCCCTCGTATTGCAATATACCGGCGGCAATCAGCATAGGGCCGCCAAGCTCTTGGGCATCGCTCGACAAACTCTGCGTCAAAAGCTGCGCGAATTGGGGCTGTACGTGACGCACTCGGTTGACGTGGCCGAGGATGATTCCGCGTAGTGTTCCAGCCTCAGCCCACGATACCGACCCGGGCAATTCCGGCCCGAGGTTTGGGGCGGCCAACGTTTAAGGAAGCACGTTCACGGGAGCATGGCCGCGAATTCCCAGATCGCATAACCCACCAGGCTAGCCAAGGCCAGCGCCGGGTAAAGGTCGACTAGCGCTGGATGATCCTGGATCGAATGACGCGTTTCCGGTAGCAATGTCTTTTTCATGATGCTTCCTCCCCTTCAGCTTGAAATGATTGATAGCTACGTACACATACACGTAGCGTGCCAAAGGAAGGATTGTTACGAGCGCTTTCCGCAACGCGAAGCCGCGGCATGACATACGGTCGAACCAAAGGTCTACCGCTAAGCCGATACGTTTGAGTCCCGGAATGTTCCCGAGCCCTGTTTTATGCCCAGCGGGCAAGAATATGGCCAAAGGCCGTCTGACCGCGCCCCCTCGGCGAATGTATCAATCAACCCTAGCTGCCTCACTGACTGGGTGCCGGAAAAGTTGACAAATGCCAAGGGGTACGCGAACCTGCGTACACCCTCGAATCGTACCCCCATTCCTCGCCCTTAGAGCTCACGCCGATGAAACCGACTCCCATTCTTGCCTGCTTGCTGTTGAGCGTTCTCGCACTCGGGGCGGTTGCACGTGCCTCGGCAGCAACGCCCAGCCGGCCGAATATCCTGGTCGTCGTGGCTGACGACCTGGGATTTAATGACGTGGGCTATCATGGCTCGGAAATACGCACGCCGACGTTGGACGCGTTGGCCGCCTCCGGCGTGCGACTCGAGCAGTATTATGTCTTTCCCACCTGCTCGCCCACGCGCACGGCGCTGCTGACGAGCCGCAATCCGAGCCGCTTCGGCGTGATGGGACCGATCGGCGGCCGTAGCGAACTGGCCGTTCCGACGGAGACGATGACCCTGGCCGACGTGCTCAAGTCGGCCGGCTATGCCACGGCAATTTCTGGCAAGTGGCATCTGGGCCTGCGGCCGGAAGTCGGACCGCGGCAATATGGCTTTGATTCGACCTATGGCTATTTGCACGGCCAGATCGATCCGTGTACGCACCTCTATAAGAACGGCGATCGCACCTGGCACCGCAACGATGTGTTCCTGGACGAGCAGGGCCACGCCACCGACCTGTTGGCCGCCGAGGCTGTACGCTGGATCGAGACGCCGCGCGAGCAGCCGTTCTTTCTTTACCTGGCCTTCAGCGTGCCGCACATGCCGCTGGAGGAAGATGCGCGCTGGACTAGCGCCGTACGAAGGGCCAGGTCGCCGAGAAATCGCGGCGGAAGTTCGCGGCAGCGGTCACGCACATGGACGACGCGATCGGCCACGTGATTGCGGCGCTCGATCGCTCAGCGGGCAACGCGACAAAACACTGATCATCTTCACCAGCGACAACGGCGGCCAGCAAAACCACCCCGTGGATGCGGATTACGGCGGCAAATTCGGCGTGGCCAAAGTGCTGGGCAACAACCGCGCCGCTGCGTGGTTGGAAAGGCGAGCTGTACGACGGCGGGATTCGCGTGCCGGCGCCGTCGCCTGGCCCGGCATGCTCACGCCACGCGAAGTAACCGCGGCCCGTTGAGTGTGCTCGATTGGCTGCCGACCGTGGCGGCCCTGACGCAGACAAAAGCCTTGCCTGAGTGGAAATGGGAAGGACAGGATGTTTTTTCGGTCCTGGCCGGCAGCGATTCAGGCGGTCCGCGCCGCTTCTATTGGAATACGGGTAAGGAGGTCACGGTGCGCGACGGAAATTGGAAACTCATCGAATTCGCGCGATCCAAGCAACCGGCCGAGTTGTATGACCTGGCCGCCGATCCGCTGGAAAAGACCGACCAGGCGATGGCTCGTCCAGAGATTGTCGCCCGGCTGCGCGAATTGCTAGCAGCCCAGCGGAAGCTCGATCCGTAGCAAGTTGCGAAACAGCGGACGCCCATCATTCCCAGGTGTCGTCGACGACCAGTCAGCCCATGGGAAGTTGACGCGGCAATCGCTACAATGGCTCGCCAAAGACGTCCGCGCACTACGGCAGTGTGCTCGTTGCGGTGTTAACAGGAAAGGCCGCGATAATGCGTAAGAGTTTTTTAATTGCCCTGCTGTTGGTTTAGGGCTAGCCATGCCGGTCGAAGCGCAGCGGCGGATTCTTCAGGGTCGGCCTCCATTGCGTCAGGCCGCAGCCCCCGCCACCCCGACCATTGCAATGCCGCCGGCCACAGTTCCCGCGACCGCGGCGGTCAATCCCGAGGAGCTAGCAATTCGCCAGGTGGTCGACCGCGTCATCAAGGCCTACGATGCGCACGACGCCAAGAGCCTGGCCGAGTTGTTCACCGCGGATGCCGAAATCGTCGATCAGGCCGGGCAATGGCTGCAGGGGCGATCGTCTATCGAACGAATCTTTGCCGCGGCATTCAAGGCTCACCCCAAGGCCAGCATCGAGATCAAGGTCGAAGCCATTCGCTTTCTCGCCCCGAACGTGGCCATGGAAGAGGGTATCTCGACCGTAACTCACGAGCCGGGCGAAACAGGCGAGCCCAGCCGTTACACGGTGTTGCACGTAAAGCAAGACGGCAAATGGCAAATGGCCAGCGCCCGCGACCTGGAAAACAACGAAGTCACCGCCACGCACGAACTGGAGCGGCTGGCTTGGCTGGTGGGCGAGTGGGTCGACGAAAGTGCCGAAGCTGTGGTCAAAACGTCGTATCGTTGGACTGAGAGCCACAAGTTCATCGTGGGCGACTTCACGATTCACATCCGCGGCAAACCGGCGCTTGTCGGTTCGCAACGAATCGGCTGGGATCCGTTGGCCAAGCAGATCCGCTCCTGGGTCTTCGATTCCGAAGGCGGCTTCTCCGAAGGCCTGTGGACGCGCGACAAGAATAAGTGGAGCGTCAGGCTTTCTGGCGTGACGCGCGACGGTCGCGTGGGTTCGTCGACGAACGTTTACACACGGATCGGTTCCGACAAGTTTTCGTTCGAGTCGCACGATCGCGTCGTCGGCGGCGAATTGGCCGAGCCGACGGAGAGGTTCATCGTCGTGCGAGCGCCGCCAAAGCCGAACTCCCCCACCAAGTGAGCCGGTCCTCAACGGTAAATCCGAAAAGTTCAGGGCAATTGCGGGTGTTCGCCCGCACAACACGTTCAAAAAGGAATCGCGCCATGCGAAGCATTGTCATCGGTGTAACTGTCGGAGCAATCGCCATGGCGCCGATTCTCGCGTTCGCTCACGGCGGAGGCGGACGTGGCGGCGGCTTCGCCGGTGGTGGTGGCGCCGCCCATTACTCGGGGGCCCACGCAGCGGTGGCCCATACCCAAAGCTTCAGCCATTCGACCGAGTCGTTCAATCGGGGCGGCGCCGAAGCGTTTCACCAAGGTGGTACGGCCAATTTTGCTCATGTCGGGGCGACGAACGTCAACGTGCATGCCGGCGGTTTCGAAAACCATGGCTTCGAAAACCATGGATACGCAGGCGGCGGGTACGGCAATTTTGCGCACAACGGCGGCTACCATAACGCCAACATGGGCTATCGGCCCAACTATTACGGATCGTGGTACCACGGCAGTTGGGGCGGCCACTACGGCTATCCCTGGGGCTATCGACCGGGCGGCTGGGGCTACGGCTGGGGGCTGGGGGGCTTCGGCCTCGGATTGGCAGCTGGCGGCATGATGGGGATGATGGCTTCGCCCTACAGTTGGGGCTACTACAATTATTCGAATCCGTATTACTATGGTGGCGGCGGTGTTCCGGCCTACGCCAACTACTCGCAACCGCTGGGCGCAGTGCCGCCTGCTTATGCGACGCAACCGATGCTGCCGGGCGATCCGTCCGGCGCTTATGGACCGCCGCCGACGGCCCCGCAAGATCCGGCCCTGATCGCGTTCAATGGCGCCCGCGACGCGTTCATGCAAGGCGATTACCAGGGAGCGCTGGCCCAAGTCAATCAGGCTTTGAGCCAGTCGCCCAACGATTCGGTGATGCAGGAGTTCCGGGCAACGTGTCTGTTTGCCATGCAGGATTATCAGCAGTCGGCCGCGGCGCTCTACTCGGTGCTCTCGTCTGGCCCCGGCTGGGATTGGACAACGATGAGTGCGTTGTACGCGAACAACGATGTATACACCGGCCAGTTGCGGGCCTTGGAAGCCTACCGCAATCAGAATCCCAACGTTGCCTATGCCCACTTCCTGCTGGCGTACCAGTACATGCTGCTGGGATACAAAGAGCAGGCGGCCACGGAACTGAGTTCGGTGGTCTCGCTGCAGCCCAACGATCAACTTTCGGCTCAATTGTTGCGTGGGCTGACCACGCCGGCGAATCCCGGGACCGTCGTTGCAGGCCAACCTGGTGCGCCGCCCCAACAAGCAGCTCCCGTTCAACAAGCGGCGCCTAGCCAGCCAGTCGATGCGGCCCAGTTGGTCGGCAACTGGCAAGCCACTCGTTCTGACGGTTCAGCCTTTGGCCTGAAGCTATCTCCAGAGAACAACTTCACCTGGCAATTCACGCAACAAGGCAAGCAGCAGGTGCTCAACGGCAGCTACACGGTCGCCAACAACTACTTGATTCTCAAAGCCAGCGACCAGAACACGCTGCTGGGCCAGATTGCGATGGCCGATCCCAATCACTTCACTTTCAAAATGGCGGGCGACAACCCGGCCGATCCGGGTTTGACGTTTGCGCGATAAATGAATCGTAAACGGAGTGGCAGGCGGCGATCGCCGCCTCCTATTCCACGGGCTCGGTTTGTTCCAGCAGCGGCCGGAGCCAAGCCCAGGCTTGGTTCTTCAGTTCTACGGCCGGCGGGTTTTCCATTACCAGGGGCATGACCCCGGGCTGAGCCTTGTTGCCGTCGGCGATGACGCCGATCGACAATTCTCCGTCGCTGAAAAATCGATCGCCGCCGCCGTTGCGGCCCGCAAGCGTCAGGCCCACGCCCGTTACCTGGTAAATCGTCACCAGTTGACCGGCATGAATCAGGTCAGCCATCAGGCCGTCTCGTTCGGCGTCAATGTCGGCAGCGATGTGGTGCGTCACCTGCCCGGTGCGATGACTGAAACCGACCTTCAAGTCGAAAGTTGCCGCACCGAGCCAGAGCGGCTTGCCGTCGGGCCCCTCGCTTTCGGCCCGCCAGAAACGGACGTGATGACGCTGCTTGGCGCTTTTGCCGACAGGCTTTTCGAAGGCAAAGTCCTGCTTCCGCCCGAATAGCATCAACGTGCTGACTGGCGCCGTTGGATACGGGCGCCCCAACAGAACGCTCTTCGAAATCCGCAGCGAAGTGCCGAAGGAAATCGGATCGGCCGGTAGCCAGCCAGCCGCCAACAGGCCATTGATCAGTTCGGCTTCCGCCGCGACCAGGCCGATATTCAATGGATCGCCGGGAATGCCAGACGGCGTTTCCGTGGCCTTTGGAAAACCGGCTAACGAAGGCTGGTGCTCGTAGTGCCGCCACATGGCCGGCATGACCACATAGGCCAACAAAAGCCAGGTGGTCAGGAGCGCCAACGCAACCAGCGCACCCTGCCGCAGGCGGCGGCGACGCAATGGCGTGACCTGGGCGCGCAGTTTTGCCCCCAGCGTTCGCAATGGACCGGCGATGGTTTCGAGGTTCACAATTTTGTTCAAGCCGTCGGGAATTCTTTCCCCTCGCACTGTTCGATTGCGCGGCGAACTTCAGGTGGGATCGGCCGCGACTTCTGCACTTTGTAATCGAACACGACCAACGTCGAGTCGCCTTCGGCTACGATCGACTGCTGGGTCTCGCTGTAAATGCGGTGGTCCATGCCGATGCTGCTGCGTCCCAGCCGCGTGACACGGGCCCCGATATGTACCACGTCGGGATACGTCACCGGACTGCGATACTGGCAACTGATGGCGGCCAGGATCGGGCCGACTTGTTCGCGCTCCATCAATGCTTGCAAGCCGATGGACTCCAGGTAGACGATCCGCACCGATTCGAACCAGCGGAAGTAGACCGTATTGTTGACGTGCAGAAAGGCGTCTTGATCGCCCCACTGCACCGGCCACCGGATCGCCACGCGGAAATCGGCTAAGTCCGGATGTTGCGATCGTTCCAACATTGAACACCCCCGATCGTCCCAGGCGACGATTCCCAGCCGTCCGTCATGTGCCGGGGTAATCTCGCCCGCGTGTTTCTACCATGCCGAGCCTCGGCGGGCCATCGGTTCCGCTGGCCGGCTGCGATCCGGGTCAAAACGCCCCGCGGCAAGTGATCCAGGTGTTTCCGGCCGCGTTTTTAGGTAGGATAGTGGGGGGAAACTATTCGGCCGCTCCAGCGCGATTGGCTTGCGGCCGTCGAATCGCCTGTACGACGTAAAACACCAGCGAGCTTACGCTTGCTGACCCGCCCACCACGAAGTCCCAGGGTCTCTGCCCATGACCGTTTCCGATTCCTACCCGTTGATGTTTCGCGTGCGACAGACGTTCGAGGGCCCGCGGCTGGATGACATTCCGGCGGCCGTCGAGGCCGAACTGACGAGCCTCGACCTGGGGCGACGGATCACGCCGGGCCAGCGCGTGGCCATCACAGCCGGCAGTCGCGGCATCGCCAACATCCACCTCATCGTGCGGGCCATCGTCCAACACGTTGCCCGGCTGGGCGCCAAACCGTTCGTCGTGCCGGCCATGGGCAGCCATGGCGGGGGCACCGTCGAGGGGCAGATCGGTATTTTAGCGGGCTACGGAATCACCGAAGAGTTCGTCGGCTGCCCGATCTTAGGGACGATGGAAACGGTCGTCGTCTGCCGCACCCCTGAGGGCATCCCGGTCCACTTCGACCGTCACGCCTTCGAGGCCGATCACGTCATCGTCTGCGGCCGCGTCAAGCCGCACACCAATTTCAATGGCGACATCGAGAGTGGGCTGATGAAGATGATGCTCATCGGCCTGGGAAAGCACAACGGTGCTAAGATCTATCACCGCGCGATCCAGAATTACAGCTTCGGCCAAATCGTTCGAGCCGTGGCCGGCCAGGTGTTGGAGAAATGCCGCATCGTCGCCGGCTTGGGCATCGTTGAAAACGGCTATGACGAAACGGCGCTGGTCAAAGGCGTCGCGGCCACCGAATTCGAAGCTCGTGAGAAAGAACTGCTTGTGCTGGCCAAACGCTGGTTGCCGCGGCTCCCCTTCGACCAGGCCGACGTGCTGCTGGTCGAGCAGTTGGGCAAGGATATCAGCGGCGCCGGCATGGATACCAACGTCATCGGCCGCAAAGGGCACATTCCCGATGAGCTGCCACGCGTGCGGCGGATCATCGTTCGCGGGCTGACCGAGGCGACGCACGGGAATGCTGCGGGAATTGGCTACGCCGAGTTTTGCAAATCGAGCGTCTTCCGCGAGATCAACTTCGAAATCACCAACATCAACTGTCTGACGGGCGGACATCCCGAAGGCGGGCGGATTCCGATCCATTACGAAACCGACCGCGAAGTGTTGGACGCCGCCCTGGGCGTCGTGGGGTTGGTCGAGCCGTCCGTAGCCCGCATTCTCTGGATTCGAGATACGCTGCACCTGGCCGAAGTGGAATGCTCGGCGGCATACCTGGACGAAGCCCGCACGCGGAGCGACTTGCAGATCCTCACCGAACCGCGTCCGCTGCCGCTCGACGAGCAGGGGCATCTCTGCTCACTGGCGGAATTTGGCCGAATCCGATCGGCAGGCGCGATGCTCTCGCAGGCGTGAGCGTGCCGCACGACAACTTTCCAGAGTGGCAAGCGTGCGCCGGATTGGCATATTCCCGAGATGAGCTATGAGTAGAAGCTTTCTTATGCTCCGCGAGTCGAAACTTCCTTTCCTGGTTTCTTTTGGTCTTTGCCTGCTTTTGCATGGAACTGCCCGCGGCGATGATAACTGGCCGCAATTCCGCGGCCCCGACGGCCAGGGCCATGCACCGCCGGCGCGCGTGCCGTTGGCTTTGAACGAATCGAGCAACGTCACTTGGAAAGTGCCGATTCCGGGCCAAGGCTGGTCGTCGCCGGTCGTCTTTGGCCGCCAGATTTGGATGACGTCCGCGCTCGATGCCGGCAAATCATTGCGGGCCGTGTGCGTCGACCTTCATAGCGGCAAGCTGTTGCAGAATCTGGAGGTGTTTCGGGTCGAACAGCCCGAATCGATCAATGCCAAGAACAGCTACGCCTCGCCGACGCCGGTGATCGAAGCCGGCCGCGTGTACGTCCATTTCGGCACTAACGGCACGGCCTGCCTGGACACGGCCAGCGGCGGCATTCTTTGGACCAACCGCAATCTGAAGCTCGATCACAAAGAAGGCCCCGGCAGCTCGCCCGTGTTGTACGAGGGCTTGCTCATCATTCCCTGCGACGGCATGGACGTGCAGTACATCGTGGCCCTCGACAAGCACAGCGGCAAGATCGCCTGGAAGACCGACCGCTCAGGTAAGCTGCACGACAATCCCGACTTTCGCAAAGCCTATTCAACCCCGCTGCTGATCCGAGTTCGCGACCGTGACGAACTAGTGAGCACGGCTGCAGATCAAGTGTTGGGATACGATCCGCGCACGGGCGAAGAATTGTGGAAAGTGCGGTACAACGGCTTTTCGAATGTGGCCCGGCCAGTGACCGCGTTCGGAATGGTGTACGCCGTGACCGATTTCGGCCGGCCGCAAATGTTGGCCTTCCGGCCCGACGGCCATGGCGACCTGACCGACACCAACGTCGTGTGGAAAGCTCCGAAGCAGATTTGCGCCGCATCGAGCCCGCTGGTGGTGGGCGACGGAATTTACATGGTGACCAATCGCGGCGTGGCGACTTGCCTCGACGCCAAGACGGGCGATATTCGCTGGACCGAACGGTTGGGCGGCAATTATTCGGCCTCGCCCTTGGAATTGAACGGCCGGATTTACATCTTCAGCGAAGACGGAAAGGTATATACCCTCCAGCCGGCCCGCGAGTACAAGCTGCTCGCGAGCGGCGAACTTCAGCGGCCGGGTGATGGCCTCGCCGGCCGTCGCCGACGGTGCAATCTTCATTCGCAGCGACACGCACTTGTACCGCATTGAAGAGAAATGACGACATTCGAATTTCGTCATTCGAGTTTATCTTCCCGCTATTGCTGATTGGTCAGCACTTTGCCGACCACGTTGTAGTAGGGCAAGTTGGCGAGCACATATGTGTTGCGGCCATTGACGACGGTGACGGTCTGGGTGGTCATGTGTCCCAGCGGATTCCCGGCGCCGCCCAGCGATTGCAAGCCGAGTTCGTGCTGGCCGGCCGGCACTTCGAGCCGCAATACCTGAATTTTATCCGGCAGCAGGCCCCAGCAGCGAGTATCGGCCGCCTCGGTGGCTTCCCAAGCCACGCCTACCAGGTCGAGCAGTATGTCGGTCCAGGAGTATTTCTGTACTCCCGCCGCGACCTTGCCGCCATAGATGATTCCCTTCTTAACGACGCGGCGAACCACCGCTTCGGCGACGACGCGCGGGTAGATGGCGTCGTATTCCTGCATGGCCATCGCGCCTACGTCGGTAATCGTTTCGGTCCGACCGACCGGACGCCCGGCGATCGAGACGCCGATGTTCGCCACATCGTTGGGAGTGCGCACGAGCTTGGGCACCTTGATCGGCGCGATGGTCGGCGGCAAAGTTTCCTTGCCGATGGCGCTCAGAATCTGATCGGCGATCAATAGCGAAACGCTGCTGGCCACGGCGACGGTTTCTTCCTTATAGGGGCCGACCCCCACCAACGTGAAGACGTACACCACGCCGTTGCCCGGCGCTGAATGATGACCGTGACGAGCGCGCTCCAGGTCCATCGGGCCATAGGGAAACTGCGGCTGCCAGTTGCAAACCAGAGTGCAGCAGCGTTGCACGTCGTCGTAATTCGAATGCGTTTCCTCGCGCAGCAGGCCGTGGATATACGCCCCCACGGCGACGCCCTTGTAGGCCAGCTTGGGGTTGTTGCCCGACTTGTCGAGGCCGGCGTTGATGATTTGTTGCTGCTTGTCGGCCACTTGCAGGGCATAAGCCCCGGCGTCCTGGCCGTCGGTCATCAGGTTCGACAGCGCCAGAACGCGCGGATCAGCACCTTTTCGTAATCCTCGCCCGCGTAGGTCTTGCGATTCGCATCGGTAAGCATCGACAGGGCGTTTTCGCCGATCGCCTTTTGCTCCAGGTCGTCAAAGCGGTCGCGCATCTCGCGGAGCGTCTTTTCGGCATCCTTGGGCTTGCCCTCGGCCAGGTCGAGGACGGCGCGCTCCAGCTTCAGGCAATCGTGGTCGTTGGCCCCCCATTGCTTCGACGCCTGGGTGATTGCCGCATCGGCCTCGCCCAGATAGCCCTGGCTGAAGGCGGTGCGCACCGGCATCAGATGGTCGACGTAAGTCTTGCAACCGGCCAGGCCAGGGATTGCAATCAGCAGCGCGGCCCAGCGCAACAGCACGCTCGCGCCGCACGAGCTTCTGACCGTTCGCTGCGCAGGCCGAAGCGAGCATGCTCCGGAAGCGCGATCCGTTAAATCGTTACGCATGGCAGCCACCCTCGGCGTCTTAGCGTGCAGAGGACCGATGCCCCAGAGGCGGCCGACGCACGAGTGATGATAGCCTTTGCTCAGCTCGGCCGCTTGTTTGTCGTACTCTCCGGTGCGGACGTTGATCATTTCCAACGTCAGCAGGTAGTCACGCTGGGTGTCCTTGTTCTCGTGCGTCGTGCCCGAGGTGACCGTAGCGTATAGCAGGTAATCAAAGGGCTGGCCCTGGGCTTCCATCACGGCCACGAACTGACGCATGTTTTCCGGGAGGAACAACTGGTCGGGCCGCAGCCGGGTTTGCATCAGGCCCGCGTCGACGAAGCGTTTGTTCACGCACTGGAAGACGTGCGAATCGAGAATCCGCATGTCGATTGTCTGGTAGAGTTGATCCTTGAAGTCGCCGATTTCCTCGGCGCTACGGTTCTCAACGCCGACGAAGCAAATCTTCATTGGTGGCGGCGGCAACGTGCCGACCGGCACGGTCTGCGAGCAATGGCGGCCCAGCAGCTTGCTGGTGGATTCTTCGACCAAAGGCTTGAACGTTTCGGCGCCGGCCTGATGACTGCCGACCATGTCGGCGTCGCCCGGCTTCTTCACTTCGGCGAATTGTTTGCTGCGGCAGCCTAGCGGCGCCAGCGATGCCAGCCCCAGGAACATCGTGCCGACGAATTGTCTGCGATCCATGGGATTCCCTTCCGCATGATCTCGAACTTAAAAAAGCGATGACCGTCAGCGCATCGGGCGCGCTGCACAACCGTCGCTTACGGTAGATCGGTTGCAGACTGCCCAGAACTCAAATCGGAACCGGCCGGCCAGGCGTGCTGCCGCTCCGGCGCACCACAGGCTGCTGACATGCCGGCATGGAACGCCGACGGTGTTCAATGCTGCCGGCAGCACGCATTTTCGGCGCTGCGATCCGGGTCGCGTCTCACGGACCAAATGGCATTGGCCAGGGCGAGCTGCCGGGCAGCGTCGGTGTGCCATAGCCCAGCACGGGGCCCGTGGCGGTGAAGGTACCAAAGCCGATTGGACCGGCAAAGGGCAATGGCGATCCACCGCCGGTGAACGCCGCGCCGCCATAGCTGCCCGGTACCATTCTAGCGGCGGGGAGACCGCCATAGAGGGCCGTGCCGATGAGAGCACTGCCAGCATAGCCGGCGCCGTATTCCATCGTCATCGTCGGCGGGCGCGACATCTGGTCGAGTGCAATCGGCCATTGATTGCTGGGCATCACGCTCTGGTCGTGATCGATCAGGATCTCGGAATAGACTTCGCCGGAGGTGGCGCCTTGCTTGAGGTTTTGGTACATGCTGACGAGCGTCTGCAGTTCGTTGGAGGTCAGCCGGTCGATCTGCTGGCGTGTTCGTTGCAGCCGTGCCGGGTCAGCCTGGTCCTTGGCGTGCAGATCCGCTTCCAGCACACGAAACAACGACGTCTGTTGGGCCAAGACCTGATCGGAACTCGCCTGCCCCAATACGCACGCAACCAGCAAAGCAAGCATGATCTGGTTCCTCGATCTCATAGGGTTCGATGATTTTTTACGGCTTCTGCGCCGGCTCGGCCGGCCGGGTCTTTTCGAGCCCACGGAATGGCTGGGGCGGAATCGCCATCCTCGGCGCGACTAGCGGGTTCCCGCCCGGGAACCCCAACCCTCCGCCAGCCATGTATCTGCGATAAGAGCGCCGCGGCCTGTGGGCTTTTGCGATCGAGTTCCTCGCTCGATTGGGCCACGACGGTCGTCGTCTGATCTTTTCCATCCACACGCGCGCTGACCGTGACCGTAATCCCTTTTTCAGGCGACTCGGCAATGATGACGGTCCGTCCGTTTTCGCGGGCAAAGACGCGGCGTGTGGCTGGCCCATTGGCCATTTGCATTTGGAACATGCGAAACCCGCCGGGAATGCCGACGACGTGACCCGGCGCCTGGATTGTCGATCGCGCCAACGGATCCTGGGCTTTGAGAATTGCTCCGGCTTGCGCTGCCAATGACTGCCGGTCCGAACTCACCAATAGCTCGAGCGCCATGCGAGCCTGCCGCTTCGTTTCGCCATCGGTCGACTGGACTAGCTTCTTCAGGATCGCCAGCCCGCGCATCGTCGTTTCAGCGCTCGCCTTGGGCAAGGCCGCCACCAGGGGTTCGATGGCGCGTCGGCCCGCGGCCAACAACTCGTCGCTAGCTTGCTGACGCGATTGTAGCGTGTCGGCATCCAACTGATCCACGAGCCGGCGCAGAGTCGAATCTTCGCGCGAAACCGCGTGGTTTGATTGCGCTGTGTCCGATGACACTGACTTCGATGGTGATTGCGGCTCGGGCGCGGCTTGCAACCGGCCCGGGGCCAGAGCCACGGCGAGAACCAGCGCCAAACCAAACGTGCCCCGGTATGCCAGGTTCGCTGCATGCGAATTTCCCCCACCTTGCCGGACAAAAAAACGGTCGCGGCCGACTCCTCTATCTTACGGACGATTACCCCTTGCCAGGCAAGGGCCAAAGCTCCATTTTTCGGAAGAAGATCTCGGCCATTTCGGTCTGGAACAGGATCTTGCCGTAGGCCGGCTGGGCGTCGAATCCCTCGTTCACCAGGACACCGTTCAGATAAATCACGATGCGTCCCCCGTCGCAGATCACTTCCATGCGGTTCCACTCGCCATCGCGACTTTCCACGTCGTCTTTCCCGCGGAAGCCCAGTACGTCTTTCCACTCAGAATCGCGGGCGTACCAGTTGATCCGGCCCGCATGCAACGTCTGTCGCTTGCCGCTCCGTTTCCAGTAAACGCCGTTGCGGTCTTTGTATACCTGGCCCTGGGCGTCGGTTTTCAACTCGCAAGTGAGCGAGAGCGGATTGCTCGATCCGTCGGCATATTTGCCACCTACGACCAGCAGATCGCCGCAGCCCCCCTCAATGATCTGTGATTCGATTCCGGCCATCCAATTGCCGCTGCTGCCGTCGGGGCCCGAACAATGGACCAGGATGCCGGAGTCCTTGGCGCGGTCTTTTCGACGTCCCCAGGCTGCGCAGGCCCCATTTGAACTCGGCAATCAGGCGGTAGTTCTTGTACTCCTCGCGGGTCGCCACGTATCCGTAGCCGTCGCCCGAGACATGCAGCAGACGATCATGCATGGTGAACACTTTCCGCGGATCTTCGTACTTCGTGTCGACGATCCAAGTATACAGCCCGGTCAGGTCGCGGCCGTTGAACAGCGTAATCACTCGATCTTTGGGTTCGATGGCGTTGTCGGCCGAATCCGCATCGAGCGCGGATCGGCTATGGCGAGCGGACTGACTGCGAGCATGATCCACGCGGCAAAGAGCAGCGAACGATTCATGGCGTGCGTCTCCAAAGGATTATTTCGCAGTAATCATTCGGTCGCGTCGATGACGACGGGTTCGTCGAATTGCGGGGCGATGCTCCCCGGCTTTTGGCGAATATCCCGCGGGAGAATCGATCTTCAGGCGGGCTCTCTTGACGGCGAGCCAATGTCTGGATCAGTGCGTCGTGCCGCTCATCAGGTTCCCCTTCTTGAAGGCCTCGGCCATCGCCTGCGGCACTTCGGCTTCGGCCAGCACCACGTGGGCCCGGTTCTCGGCGACCTTGGCCTTCATTTCCTGCTCGCGAGCAATTGCATTCGCCCGCCGTTCTTCGGCCCGAGCCCGGGCCACGCGCGTGTCGGCCTCGGCCTGGTCGACCTGCAGGCGAGCCCCGATGTTCTCGCCGACTTCGATGTCGGCGATGTCGATCGACACGATCTCGAAAGCCGTCTGGGCGTCGAGTCCGCGATCGAGCACCGCCTTGGAAATCAGATTCGGATTCTCCATTACGATCAAGTGGCTGGCGGACGAACCGATCGAGGTGATGATGCCTTCGCCGACGCGGGCAATGACCGTCTCTTCCGTGGCCCCGCCGATCAATTGCTTCAGGTTGGTGCGGACCGTGACTCGCGCGCGGACCTTGAGCTCGACGCCGTTCTTGGCAATGGCGCTGAGCGTGTTCTTGTTCGACTTCTGGTCAGGGCAATCGATGACCTTGGGATAGACGCTGGTTTGCACCGCTTCGAGCACGTCGCGGCCGGCCAGGTCGATCGCGGCCGCGCGATCGAAGTCGAGGTCGATATCGGCCCGGTGCGCGGCGATGATCGCCCGAATTACGCCTGGCACGTTGCCGCCAGCCAGATAATGGGCTTCGATGCGGCGCGTCGTGATGCCTGTCGCCGGGTCGTTGCCGAGGCCGGCTTGCATGGCCATGATCTGCGAACGGACGATGACCCGCGCGTCGACCTGCCGTAACGTCATGCCGATCAGGCTCAGCAGGCTGACCCTGGCGTTCGACATGTAGGCCTGGAACCAGAGGTTGCCATAGATCAAGGCCACGAAGACGCCCGTAACGGCCAGGACAAGCAAAACGAAGGCCACAAGCACGAGAACTGCGCTTTCAGGCACTTGAGCCACCAGCGCGGAAAAGAACGACATGCGAATCTACCTCGAACGAACGGCGTGCCCCATTTGCAATAGGATAACGGGCCGCAAGCCGCGGGGCCAGGATTAAGTGGCCATGGCCGATGGTTCGTGGTCCAGATAGTTTGCCAAGCGATTGCGACTTGGGGCGAGCGGCAAGCATGAGCTTGCCGGTTTGAGCCGCGCTACAAAAAAACCGGCCGAGCAGGTTTGTTCCCCGCTCGGCCGGCAACTATCAGTCTTCGCGAAAGTGGAGAGAACTGTTTAGGAGAACAGTTCCTTGATCACGCGGCCGCTGTTGGCAATCTTCTTGGGGCGGTTGTTTTTGGTGGTGTAAACCGTTTCCAAGGAAATGCCCAGACCCTTGAGAACCGAAGCCATGAGGTCTTGCGACGTATACGGATCGGTTTCGACCTGGGTGCCGTCGGAGTTGGTCTTGCCGACCGCCTGGCCGCCCTTCATGCCGCCACCGGCGACCACGCAGCTCCAGCTACGAGCCCAGTGATCGCGGCCACCGCGGCCATTGATACGCGGGGTACGACCGAAGTCGCCCATCCACACGATGGCCGTGTCTTGCAGCCGGCCGCGCTGATCCAAGTCCTCGATCAAGGCGCTCATGCCCTGGTCCAAGGCCGGCAAGCGGGTCTTCAGATTGGAATGCACGGTTTGGTGATCATCCCAACCGCCGAAGTCGACTTCCACGTAGGGCACGCCCGTTTCGATCAACCGGCGAGCCATCAAGCAGCCGCGGCCGAAGGTCGTGTTGCGAGCCATGCCACCGCCAGCCCGGGCGCCACCACCGGCAGCCGCCGTTGCGCCGTAACGCTCGAGAACCTGCGCGCTTTCGCTGGCGGTTTTGAAGGCCGCCATCTGCTTGCTGGTCATCAGGGCCACCGTGCTGTTGAGCACCTTGGCGTGGTCCATGGCGGCATCGCCCCGCTTCTGGCCGGCGAAGCCCTTCTCCAACTCGGCCAACATCTTCATCCGCTGCATCAAGCGGCCCGCGTCCATCGACAAGTCGAGGTTGCGGACGTCGCCGTTGCTGTCAACGACGAACGGAGCGTAGCTCATGCCCAGGAAGCCCGGGCCTTCGCTCGGACCGCCGATCGACACAAACGGGGGAATTTCCAGACCAGCATAGCGGGTCTGGTCGGCCAGTTCATGGCTGACCACGGCGCCGTAGCTGGGGTACTCGATGGTCGGATCAGGCACGTAGCCGGTATGCATGTAGTACCGACCGCGGGCGTGATCGGCTTCGCGGGTGCTCATCGAGCGGATGATGGCCGCGTGGTGCATCTGCTTGGCCATCAGCGGCATGTGCTCGGTGATCATCACGCCCGGAGCGCTGGTCTCGATGGGCTTGAATTCGCCGCCGGTCGGAGCACCGGGCTTGAGATCCCAAATGTCGATCGTGGCCGGACCGGCCCCCATGTACAACAGGATGCAGGCCTTGTTGGACCGCTTCATGTCGGCCGCACCAGCCCGCAACGCGTTGACGAACATCGAAGCTGTCGGGACGGTCAGCGCCGTGGTAGCAGCCAAGTGCTGCATGAAGTGACGCCGGCTCATTCCATCAGGTGGCTTGGACACGAACATGACTCTCTCCCTGTGTGTGCCTGGTTGGGTGTGGTCAGCGGGGGCCGAAAGGAAATCGGCCCCGCCGGTGGTTAAGGTGAGACGCGTTTAGTGGTTGAAAATGAACTCGTTGGTGTTCAGCAACGACCACCAGATATCCTGGTAGCTCGTCAAAGGATCGCCGCGCGAGGTTAGCCCAGCCGCAGCCATGGCTGCGTAATCGGCACCGGTCGGCTTGCGTGCCAGAGCCGCAAGGTACATGTAGTCGATGGCGTCATCGCGGCCGACGATATTGGCCAGGAAGCCGCCCCCTTCGATGCTGGTGGCGCTCTTGATCATTTCGCCGTTCATCATCATCAGGGCTTGCGGGATCGTGCCGTTGAAGGTCGTGGCGTCATCCCCTTCATCATTGGCAAAGGTCACGGTGAACTGCTTCATCCATTCGGCCTTGGCCTTTTCTCGTTCATCGGCGCTTTTCGTCTTGGCTGCGTCGGTTGCGTACAACAGCGATTCGTATAACTGTTCGGCCTGCATCTGGCGCAGGTAGAAGTGGCTGAACTTGGGCTTCTCACCCAGAGTCGGGTCATCCTTGCTGTTCTTGGGAGTCGTCTTGCTCGACAGGCTATAGGCCTCGCTCAGCGTGATCCAGCGAATCAGCTTTCGCAGGTCATGACCGTGCGAAGCGAACTCCTTGCCCAAATACTCCAAGAGTTCAGGGTGCGAAGGCGGGTTGTGCGGGCCGATATCGTCGACTGGCTTGGTGAAGCCATAGCCGAGGAAGTGGGCCCACATGCGGTTGGCGATGGCTTTGCCCAGGTACTCGCTCTTCATGATCATCTTGCCCAACTCGGCGCGGCGATCGACGTCGCGGAGATACCCGCTGTTGTTGATCGTCGTGCCATCGACAAATTTCGGATACGCAACCTGCATCTGGCCGTTGCGCAGTTCGAAGTAAATCTCCGCTTCGGCCGGTGTGCTTCCCTCGCCACGGAAATCCTGGTTCGAGAGCACTGCGTTGTCGATGTCACGGCCGACCCGATTGACCTCGGAAGCCGTCTGCCGGAAGAAGGCGTTCATGCTCCAGAACTGATCCTGCTTCCAGTCGTTGAACGGATGGTTGTGACACTGAGTGCATTGCACCTGGAGGCCGAGGAAGTACCGAGCTGTGCGGCTCGTGGCCTCGACGTAATCGGGCTTCTGCCGCGCTTCTCCCAGTTTGCCGATCAAGAAGTTCGTCGCGCCGTTATAGTCCTTCTCACCGGGCTTGGTGTTGCCCGTGGCGCTCACCAACTCATACACCATCTGGTCGTACGGCTTATTCTTCAGGAAACTTTGCCGCAGGTACTGCGTCATGCCGTCGCGATTGGTCATCTCGCGTTCTGGGCGGGCCGGCGGACGGCCGATCAGCAGAATGGTCCAGACCGTGCTGAAGTTGCGGGCGTATTGTTCGACGTACTCATCCGATTCGAGCATGCGATCCAGCAGCTTGGCCTTCTTGTTGCCGGGCGTCTTGAGGAACGCGTTCAACTCGGCCACCGTGGGCACACGCCCCAACACGTCGAGAAACACACGCCGGCACCATTCGTTGTCCGGCGACTTCATCGAGCCTGTGATTTCGGAGTCCTTCCAACCCTTACGAATCTGTGCATTGATGAAATCAATGACAGCGTCGTCACTGGAGGTGTCTTTCGACACGTAGGACGAACCCGAGCGCTCGCCTTCGGCGGCGCGCGAGATCGACGGTGTGAGCCCGTTGGTTAGCGGAGCGAAAACGACGGCCATCGCAGTCATGCAACAAGTGAGACTGGCACAGGCCCGACGCGTGCGACGTCCGAGGTAAGAATTCACAACGCTCATAGACCCCTCCGTTGGCGGCCAAAAATTCGATGCTATAGAGACCGTCATCTTACGGTATGCAAGTGCCATGTCAATTAAAAAAGGCGAGCGGTATTAAGGCCTTCCGTCGATTGTCGAACCGCCCAGAATCAAGCAGCAAAGCCGGATTCTATCGGTGTATTATTCCGCAACATGTGTATCGAAACAATACATTCATTTGCTACAGGCGAGGCGAGATCCGATGCCCAAATCGGATCCCGCCATCTCCTGTTGAGCTTCGCGGGTCAAGAGTGCGCCAGGCAGGGCGAATCGCCGTTTCCGCCCTGTTTTTGGCCTGTTCCTTCGCACCTTCGACCCCGCTGAACCTACCAACTGCCTCAATCTCAGCAACTGCCTCGACCTCTCTGCCGGCCCCGTGCCTGGTTTTCAGTCCAGGCTCGTGTACGCGGTGCGACAGTGTGTAAGCAAACAATGTGCCGGGACGCTGAGAGACGAAAAAACCTCGGCCGTCTCCCCAAGCTGGAGAACCAACCTAGGGAGAGCCCCGGGGGGCGAATGGTAGCTTGCCGGCATGCCGAAACGGAGCTTCGGCTGCGAACGGGAACTCGCCCGGCCCTACAAATCGGCCGATCAGGCGATTTCCTTCAGCTGAATATCGTACAGGCGCCTATAGAATTCGCAGCGGCGTAGTAGCTGGTCGTGCGTGCCGACGTCGAGAATTCGGCCGCTGTCCATGACCACAATCCGGTCAGCCAGCGACAGCACGCTCATGCGGTGGGTGATGATCAGCGTCGTGCGGTTGCGGATGAACTTTTGCAAGACCTGTTGGATGACTTGTTCGCTCTCCAGGTCGATCTGGCTGGTCGCCTCATCGAGGATCAGAATCGCCGGATCACGCAGGATGGCCCTTGCCAGCGCGATCCGCTGGCGCTGTCCGCCGGAGATCCGCGTTCCCTTGGCTCCGACAATGGTCTGGTAGCCTTGCGACAGGCGCTCTTCGATAAAGCGGTGGGCATGGGCTTGCCGGGCCGCTTCCATCACCTCTTCGAGCTGCGCTTGGGGGGCGCCGTAGCGGATGTTGTTGGCGACCGTGTCGTCGAACAACAGGGTTTCCTGCGTCACCAGGCCAATCTGCTGCCGCAGATCCTTCAGCCGCAAATCGCGCAGATCGATGCCGTCGAGACGCACCGCGCCGCGCACGGGGTCAAAAAACCGGGGAACGAGATTCGCCAGCGTGCTCTTGCCGCAACCGTTTGGGCCGACGATGGCCACCGTTTCGCCAAAAGGAATCCGCAGTTCGAGCTGCTCCAGCACCGGGTGGGTCGAATGGTAATGAAAATCAACCGCCTCGAACACCAACTCACGGCGATGACGGCCTAGCGGCACCGGCCGCGGCGGGTCGACGATTAGCGGCTGGCGATCGACGAGTTGATAGATACGGTCGGCGGCGGCGGCTCCACGTTGAATGCGGCTGAACACTTCCGAAAGCTTTCGGGCCGGATCGCTCATGCCGGCCAGCAGGCCGTAGAACAGCAGCAGCATGCTCAGCGAGAGCGGTTCGTTGGTCATCCGCACGCCAAGTAATGTCGTTTCGTGATTGATCGTCAGATAGGCGCCGGCCAACAACGCCAGCGCCGCCGTCAGGACGCCGATCATTTCAATCAGCGGCCGCGTCAGAGCATCGTAGCGGGCGATGCGCATTTGCTTGAAGAAGTAGGTCCGGCTGTTTCCCAACAGTCGCCGTCGCTCGCGCCGCTCCATGGTAAAGGCCTTGACCACCTTGATTCCCTGGAAAGTTTCGTCCAGGGTGTTATACATGGTGGTCATTTCTTCCATGGCCAGACGGTTGGCCCGTTTCAAGGTTTTGGCCAGCCAGCGGATCAGGTAGGCGGCCAGCGGGGCCATGAGCAGTGAAACGAGCAACAGCCGCCAGCTTACCCAAGCCGCGCCGATCAGGCACGCGACCATCTTCAACGGTTCGCGCACCAGCTTGCCGAACACCTCGTTCAAGCCGGATGCGAGGCCTTCCATGTCGCCGGTGAAGCGATTCATCAGATCGCTCGTACCTTCGTTGCCGAAGCGGGCGATCTCCATGTCGAGCGTCTTCCGGTAGAAGACGTTGCGCAAATGCAGCGCCGCCAGTTGCGAGAGCCGGGAAACGAGGATCGAGTGAGCCACCATGAACAGGCTTTTGACCGCTGTTCCGAGCATCAGCAGGCAGATCGTAAGCGTCAACGTGTGAAAAGCGTCGTTCGGCAGATAAGGAACCACCACTCGATCCCGCAGCCAGCGGTAGTGGGCCAGCTTGGTTTGCTGCACGTCGAGCTTGTGCGCGAGGGCCGCCTGGCCAATCCGGGGCGTCGCGGACGAGCCTGATGCGTCGGCCTGCTGCTTGGCGCGAGCAATTTCAGCAGCCAGTTCATCGCTCGCGCGCTGAGCGTCGTCGATCCGCACGTCGACCCACTGTTGGAGCGATTGACCCTGAAAAGCCACTTCGACGATCGGGTAAACCGTGCCAATGTTGCCCCCCCACAGAACCGCAATCATCAGGCGCAAACGACCGAACTAGCGAATGTCCAGCGGTAGTGGAGTGCCAGGCGTAGTGCTCGGACGAAGTTCTTCATGTCGAGAACATTTTCGCGGTGCAAGCTGCTAGCGGACAATCCGCCGGTCGATGGGGTAACGTGTGGCGAGAACTTTTACCAGATCGGCGCTGCTCGACCAAGGTCGGCCGCCAGCATGTTCGACGGCCGGAGAGGGAACACTCGGGCGCGAAGTCAATTGGGGAACCGGCCCGCCACGCAAGGTTGGGTGTTCGCTGCTATCAGTTCAGCCGCGCAACGCGGGCCACGACATCGGCGTGGCTCACCGGTTCCGAGATGGGCAGCAAGACGTAGCAGGCCTCGGGACCGCAGCAATCGAGGATTATTTGCGTATCGTTGGGAACCGACAGGCCATGGGGGCACGGTTCATGGCCGTGAATCAGAACCTTGGCCCCGACGACGGTGGCGAAAGCATGGGCGTTGTCCGGCCGGTGATCGCGCCCCCAAACCAACTGGAAGATGTCGCCATGCTCACGAAAATCGTCCGGTCGATAGGGGCGGTCGAACACGTTGCGGTCGAACGTGCGGCGGTCGAGCTGTTCGGCGCGCTATGGCTCATGAACACGCCGCTGGCCAGCCGCACCGCCAACGGGCAGGTGCGGATGAACTCGCAGTACGCCTCGCGCACGCGGTCCGCGGCTTCGCCGTAGGCTTCTTGCAGGCCCATGCGAAAGACCAGGTTGAGCATCCGCTTCGCTTTGAGAATCGGGTAATCGGTCAACTCGGCCAGTTCGTGGTTGCTGAGCAGGAAATGGACCTGCTGGGGGTAGCGGACCTTGAGCGCGGCCACGCGTTCGAGCAACTCAAACGAGCGGCAGCCGCCGTTTGGAAAAGTCGGGCCGCCGTGGCAGACCTCCTGTAAGACGAGATGGCGGCGCGGATGTGCGTCGAGATCGGCCAGGCGAAGCAGGGCCTCGAAATTGGCCGTGTGGCCGTGGAGGTCGCCGCTGACCAGACAATCGTCGCCCCGATTGGAATCTAAAACGACGACATTGCCTTGCCGGCCGGGCGTTTCCAGATTGGCACAGGCCGCCTGGCGGCAACATTCGAGCACAGCTTCAACTTGGTCGCTCGAGGCCATACGAATTTACACGGTAACGGTTGCCGATGCGGCCGTCTAGCGTAAAGGGTTGTGGACGATCCGCACGCGCGGTTGACTATTGGCCGGAAACGGCCGCGGCCAAGGCGAGCCGCGTCAGCTTGTCGCAGGCCGAGCCGGTGGCCGCCGGCAATCGTTCGCGTGCAAGTCTCATGGCCGCTTTGGGATATGGCGTTGACGCAGCCTCGGCGAGGCGTTCAGGCCCGGGTCGGCCCCGTCTTGGTTTGCCGGAAATGCTTCCTGCGACAGTTATGCCGGTTTGGTGGATTATCTCAACTGGAGCGACTTTTCGGACGATAAGCAGTGCAGGACTGATTTGTCTATCGGCCGCGCTTGTTTACCGGCGAATTAAGGAATCTGGCTTATGAAACGCCTTGTTCTTGCGACCCTGCTTGCGACGCTCGTCGGATCCAGCTCGGGATGCTGTTTGTTTGACAGGCTATTTGGGTGCCATCAGGGCTACCCGGTCGGCCAGCCTCAGCGGTGTTGCAACACGGGCGCCTGCAATACAGGCGGCTGCAACACGGGCGCTTGTAACACAGGTGGTTGCAACCAACCCGGCTGCACTGCGTGTGCCGGCGGTGGCGGAGCTTGTGCCAACGGCAATGTCTACGGCCAAGGGCCCGGCTCGCAACTGGTCGGCGGCACGGGCAAGCACGCCCCGGTACCGAACGACGGCCCATCGACCGGCGCGACCGCCTATCCGTACTACACAACGCGCAGGCCCGCGCGACTTCCTCTCGGCGAACCCGGGCGCCATCGGCCCGTGACGCAGCAGCCAGTATTCAGTAGGCAGTAGTCAGTAAATACATAGGCAGTAGTCAGTAAATACAAAGGCCAGGCGTTCCGCACGGGAGCGCGTGGCCTTTTTGTTTCATCGGATGGTTTTCACTGTCCGCTGCCTGCCGTCGATTGGACGCCGCCTACCTCCCGCATCAGGAACTCATGCATCTTCGTGATGGCGCGCCCGAATGCGTCTTTCGAGAAGCCGTGGCCTTCGCCCTCTTCGATCACCAACTCCACGGGCACGCCGGCTTCCTTGAGTTTGGCGGCGAAGCGACGTGCCTGATCGACCGGCACAAGTTCGTCCTTCGTGCCGTGGAAGATCAAAAAGGGCGGGTCGTCTTTGGTCACGTAGGTGACCGGTGATGCCCGCTTTCTGGCTTCGGAAGCATCGATCGCTGATTTGCCCACCAGGGCTTCGATCATCTCCTCGACGACCGGCGGCCAATCCTTGGTCGTGAAATCCGTCGGGCCGGCGAAGCTGATGACCGCCCGTACCCGGCTGGATTGATCCGTGTTGCCTTCGACGGCGTCGAAACCAGCGTCCTTGTCGGTTGCGCCCAGCAGGCAGGCCAGATGCGCGCCGGCCGAAAAGCCGGCAACTGCGATCCGGTCCGGATCGACGTGATACTTCTCGGCATTGGCTCGCAGCCAGCGGACGGCCGCTTTGCAATCTTCGATCTGCGCGGGAAACGTGGCCGTGGGCACGAGTCGGTAGCTCACCGTAACGGCGACGAAGCCGGCATTGCGGGCGATGCCTTCCATCATCGGGGTCATCTGTTGGCGATTGCCCGCGCGCAGCCGCCGCCGTGCAGCAAGACGATCGTCGGCCGGGCGCCCGGAAACTTCTTGGTCCAGGCCAAGTCGAGTTGCAAGTCGGTGTCGCCGACGCGTGCATACGTCAGGTTCCGCTCGATCTCGATTGCCGCATCTGGCTTCGCCGGCTGAGGATCCTCAGCCCGGGCGAGCGCTGCGCAGTGTAACAGAGCGATCACCGCCCACGGAAAGAACCAGTGTATTCGCAGCATGCTCGCCAGCTCCCTGGGATTCTCAATTCGCCCGGCGTAAGTGTAAGGACACGCAGGGAGTTCTGCCAGCCAGCGGCACGCGAGCCAACGCCTGGTAGTTAGCTCAATTGGGTGCATTAGCCGGCTTGTGCCAGGTGCCGCACGGCGAGCACTTCGTCGGCCTGAAGTGGACCAATGTCCGAGGCCTCGACCGTCACGACGGCGATTGACTCCCTCAGCGCGTTGAACACTTCAAGCACGCAGCCCGCCGGGCCGCCGGCTGGATGAGGCAGATATTCGACCAGTGTGGCGACATCGCATGCTTTCAGGCCGTGATCGTCGATGTCGCGTCGCAACGACACACGCTCGTAGAGAGGCAACTTGCTCATGTTTCAGTCCTGCGGGGCTTCAAAGGCATGAAGCAGGGCGATCACGCGAGCGCCGTCGTCAGTCGAGCCAATCTTCCTCGTCGAGCCGCTCCGGCACGTACTGCTCCGTGACGTAGCTGATATCCTTTGAGATCAGCGATTCGACTTCCAGTTTGAATCCGTTGGCGAGCATCATGTCGATCTCTTTTTCCCAAGGCTTCTTGCCGGCGAACCAGGGATAGCTCTTGATCTGCTTGGCTCGCTTGATGTCGTTGTCGTTGAGGTTGATTTTGACGCTGTCAGAGAGTTGGCAGCGATCGAAATCCTTCGAGCGCAGTCCCAGGTAGCGGGCCTCGGGGATGGCCATGCGGGCTGATTCGTAGGCCAGGTTGATCGAGCCCTGCTTGAGCACGCTGTAGATGTAATATCCCCAGGGATCGTTATCGAGCAGGCAATAGACCGGCAACTTCTTCTCATGATGCAGACGATGCAACAAGCGGCGGACGCCGCGGGGCGGCTGACCGCCGCCGTGGGTCAGAATGCACTTGTGCTTCTGCCAGAACTTGTCTTCGTTGAAGCGACGCCAAACCGTGTCCTTTTCGACGTGCAGGATGAATTCGGCCTCGACGTTCTTGAACTGCACGATATTCGGCTCGCAAATCGAGGGGATCGCGTACCCGCCGGAACCCATGCGCGAACAATCGATTTCGTCGCCGCTGTCGACCAGCGTAATCAGGCCTACCATCGCGCCGGCGTTCTTGGCGTACAGATGCAGCTCTTCGCGCATCGTGTTGAGGGTCACTTCGACGTCTTCGATGACCGTGTCGCTGTCTCCCTGTTCGTCGAAAGTTTCTTCCTTCGTGCCTTCGATCGAGTGTTTGAGCATGTAGTACAGACCTCGCAAGCTGGTGGTCTTACCCTGCTCGATGAGCTTCTTGCAGCCGCCACCGACGAGCAGCGTCTGCATGTAGCTCTTGGCTTGCGAGAGATTGAACAACTGCCGGGTCGTCGTGCCGCGGCCCATCTCGATGAATTTCTTGGTCTTGTTGTATTTGACGTTCGATAGTGCCCGGGTGGGGATATCGAGCGTCGGCTCGCGGCCGGTCTTGGCTGCGGCGACGACCGTATCGGCCAGCCCGCTCTCAATAGAGTGCAGCGTTTTCTTCTCACGTTCGCCGAGCTTGACGGGGACTTTGCTCTTGGCGTTGTCGGCGGTACGTTTGTGTTTTGCCATTCGAATCTCGCGACTACTAGAGTTTTTGAAACTTGAACCAGCCGACTCGCGCTTTCGCGTGTTGGACTGTTTGATTATTTCGAGCTCTTATTCGCAGCCGCAGTCGGCTGCACTGGAATCGGCGCGACCAGCGGCTCCTCCGGCTTGATGATCAGCACGTTGTCGCCGAAATCTTCCTCTTCCTGTTCCTCGATCGCTTTGCCGTGCTTGTCGAACTTCAGGTCGGCTTCGGCTGTCTTGCGCTTGGCCACGGCGACGAGCCGGTCCAGCAGCGGCTGCCGGTCGACCCCCTTGATCTCGGCTGTAGCCGTGGCCACTTCGCCCAGGTAGCGCAGAAAGACCTGCCGCCGGTCGCCTTCGTGTTTCACTTTCTGCCGTCGCCGGACGAACATCGCCAGCTTGCGGCCCACGGCCTGCAAAGCCAGCCGCAATTCGCGCTGAATCTCCGGGTAGCTGGCGACGGCTTCTTTCGATTCGCTGGTGAACGGCACCCACACGCTGGCCATGTGGACTAACACAGTGACCGGCCCGCTGGGCAGATTGCCGCGCGATTGGCTCAAGCCATACGCGCGCCAGTTGGTGCCCATAATCGATTGCGTGATCGCGCACGCACCGGGCTGGAATTGCAACGGCACGCGATTGGCGTAGCGGAAGACCGTCATCGTCTGGCCTTCCTCAAGGTTCACGCTCCGCATGGCTGAGTGCAACTTGGCGATCTCGGCCGTTTTCAACTTCGAAGGGCTGGCCCGATTGCCCAAGTCGGCTTCTTTCAAAATCCGCTCAGCGCCGTCCGAGCCGACGCCGCTAAAGGTGTTGATCAAGAATTGCCGCAAGCGTGCGAGCATCGCTTTCGCCCAGCAATTCGGTCAGGGCGTCGAGCGTGACGCGCGTGGCCGCTCCCTGGCCGCCATAGGCCAGGCCGACCTCGATCAGGAACGGATTGCCGCGGTAGACGCTGGGCGGCCGCGTTTCGGCGACATAGAACTCGCCGGGCACGACATGCGCCAATCCCTTGAGCAATAGCGGCACGCCGATTGGCGTGAGGCAGTCGGTCGCCGGCGCCGGGATCTTCGTGTCCTGAAGGCCTTGAACAGGGTCTCGGTTTCGTTGCGGCTGATCTTCGTTGCCCGAGCGCCGCGTGCTCAACTTGGCCGTATCGCAAATCTCGTCGGGCCACGCCCGAGCTGACGCGGCGAAAAGCTCTCGGTCAGGAACTGGCTCAGCGTGCCGGCTTTGGTCGACTGGAGCATCGTGACCAGCATTCCCAGCTCGACGCCGTAAGGATGCGGCTTGATCTCCTTGGGCTCGGGCGGCAATTGAGTGGCCACGCGTGGATAGTGCGTATCGTTGTTGTCCGGGTCCTTGTAGTGGATGGTCACGTGGGGGTTGGCGATCGGCCGTTTGTTCGAGATATTCGTCGACGCTGCCGCGGCCGCGCTGGTACTTGGCCTCGAGCTCGATCGTCACGCGCGTGCCGCTGTTGACTTCTTCCCATTCGATGCCGTGCTTCTCCATCGCCTTCGCGTCGTTGCGGATCGAATGTCGACCCCCTCGCCCTTGCCGTTGAGAATCTCGGGCTTGTTTTTCTTGGTGTCGATCTGGATCTCGAAGTAATGGGCCGGCTTGCGCGGTCCGGTGCGCGAGACGACCTTGACCGGCTTGCCGGTCGTGAGCACGCCGTACATGCCGGCCGCGCTGATGCCGATCCCCTGCTGGCCGCGGCTCATCCGCAGGCGGTGAAACTTCGAGCCGTAGAGCAGCTTGCCGAAGATGTTGGGGATCTGCGTTTTGACGATGCCCGGCCCGTTGTCCTGCACATGCACGCGGTAACGGTTGCGTGCCGGTGGTAATGATGTGGACCCACAGCTCGGGCAAGATGCCGGCCTCTTCGCAGGCGTCGAGCGCGTTGTCGACCGCTTCCTTGATCGGTGGTCAGCAGGGCCTTGCGGGGGTTGTCGAATCCGAGCAGGTGACGGTTCTTGGCGAAGAACTCGCTGACCGAAATATCTCGCTGGCCGGCGGCCATGGTCTCGGCCGTTGCACGGCGTTTGACCGGCGCGTGGTTCTCGGAGACCGCGGGCGTTTCGTCGTCGGCGTGATTATCGCCATTGGTCCCCGCTGCGTGGTCCCCTGCTGCGTGGTCCCCTGCTGCATGGGCACGCTTCGACGATGACGAGGCACCGTTCACATGAGGGGGGGAATCCGCTTCCGGTTCCGTCCGTGGTTTTCTGAGATTCAGCTTGAATTTCAGGCTAGCCAACAGTTTCTCCTCCGCCAAAAGCTGTATTCAGGGTTATGCCGCGCAAGGCTCTCGGTGAACCGCCGGGGGCAAAGTCGGTTCTGCGCGGCATGGTCGTTCAAACCGGTATCTTGCGCACATATCGCCCTTGCTGGAGCGACCGGCGCACCCCCTTGGGATTCCGGTGGTGCGGATTATAACGGCTTTGCTGGCGCTTCCCAGGCGGCTTTGCCGGCATGCGCCTTACGTCAGGCGTTACCATCATACCCCGCAAACAAAGACTCACCCCTGGGGGCGTCAGAGCCGAAATTTTCTCTGGACGCCGTGACCCGGTGGTTCTCGTTCGCCCCCGGGTTCGCCGCACGGCGCTCGGCCTCTCGCCTGGCAAGGAGTTTTTGCGATGCTCTGCAAGACGCTACGTTTGACGACAACCCTGGCGGCCGTGGCCGTCGCCTGGCTACTGGATGCGACCCCCGCTCAGCAGGCGTATGCCCAGCGACCGGCCTATGTCACCAGCCAGTACGACCTGTTCTACAACTACTACGTCAACGGGGGATCTGGCCAGCCGGCGCAGCTCTACGTCTCGCCCCGTCCGGCCCCGCCGTTCGTGGGACACACCTATGTGACGTATCAGCCGCTGTTGCCGCAGGAATTCCTCTACCATCACCGCCGAACGTACCGCCGTCACATCAGTTCCGCCATGCCGATCAATACCACCCACGTTCGCTGGTGGTAAACGGAGCGTTGCAGGGCGCAAGGAATTTCCACGGCTGCGGTGTGATTTCCCGCCTCTCGACCGTCCTATCAACAAGCGAGAAAGGAAGACTATGACCTATCGCATTCTGGCCTGTGCCCTGCTGCTGGGCGCCGCACTGGCGACCGCTGCGGCGACTACGGCCCAAGCAGGCTACCCCGATGCCTGCTGCGCGTATCACAACGCGACGCTCTGGTATCCGTGGCACGGCAGCTATTACGATCCTGCCTGGGGCGGTTCGCCCGTGGTGCGGTCGTGCCGCCGACGGCCATGCTCCAGACCAAGTATAGCTGGGGTGTGACGAACACCGACGTCGTGCGGATTTATCATCAGTTCGGTCGGCGTTATCCCGGATATTACAACGGCGGCCCTGGTTTCATTCCTGCGCCACCGCAGCCGGGCAGCACCGACCAGTTCGGCGTTTATTATGTCCGCGGTCCTTGGTAAGCCTGGGCTACGTCGAGGTCATGTGCGCCGTTCGAGATCTCCTGCGCCCGGCCAAATATCCCTCGACCCGCCTGCGGGAGCCTCTGCGCTTCCGAATGCCGTGTCGAAACCCCTTCGACGAATGCATTCGTCGAAGGGGTTTTTTTATTCACCAGCGCCGAACTACGCGAGTTGTATTTCCCCAATCGGCTCAGGTACAATGCACTTGCCCCCTTGTTGCATACCCGCCTCGTGCTCCGTTTCGAGACACGCATCGGCCGATTGCCCGCCTTCGGGAGACGCTACGATGTTGAACGTCGGCCAATTCCCGTTGCGCACCTGCGGCGGCCTGTCGCGGCGATCGTTTCTTCAACTCGGGGCGTCACTGCCGGCGGCCTTAGGGCTGGCTGGGCTGGCTACGCCCGCACGAGCCGCCGCACCGGTCCGGGCGAAATCGGTCATCCTGCTCTGGCTGTGGGGGGGCCGAGCCATCTCGATACGTTCGATCCCAAGCCCGATGCGCCGGTCGAAGTCCGCGGCCCGCTCGCCTCGATCGAAACGCGCACGCCGGGTCTGCGCTTCAGCGAACTCCTGCCGCGACTGGCCGACGAGAGCCACCTGTTCACCGTCATCCGCTCGCATGTCACCAGCGCGGGACATCCCGACGCAGGCACGTACGGCTTGACTGGTTTTGCCGAACAGCCGGAGCCGGTGCAGCCAAACTTCGGCTCCATCGTCGGCCAAGCATCGCGGCAGCCGGAACTTGCCGCCGTTTGTGTCGCTCGGCCGCGGCATTCCACGCGACGTCGTGCGAATCGTCGACGGCTTCGGCGGCGGACGCTGGGCAAAGCCTACGATCCGTTTTTGGTCAATTGTTCCGAGCGGGGCCAGGCGGAGCTCCCTTCGCTTGATCCTTGCTGACCGATTGACGCCCACTCGCCTGCAAGACCGCCGCAGCACTGCTGCGGTCGCTGGATGCATCGCGACGCCAACTCGACAACAAGCCGAGGGCCAATGGTCGCGGCTGTATGATCGGGCCTATGGCTTGCTCACCAGCAGCGAAGCGCGGGCGGCGTTTGATTTGAGCCAGGAAACGACGCGGACACGCGAAGCCTACGGCCAGACCGCCTTTGGGCAGAGTTGCTTGCTGGCCCGGCGGCTGGTCGAGGCCGGCGTGTCGTATATCCAGGTCAATTGGAGCGAATACGTCGAGGCCATTACGCCCAATTGCGACTTCGGCTGGGACACGCACATTTTCAACTTCGAGCTCTTGCAGGATCGCCATTGCCCGATTCTCGATCGGGCCTTGTCCGCCTTGTTGACGGATTTGACGAGCGCGGCCTGTTGGATCCGACGCTGGTGGTGGCGATGGGCGAATTCGGACGCACTCCGAAGATCAATAGCACCGCGCGGCTCGCGATCATTGGCCACAGTGTTATTCGTCGCTGTGGGCCGGAGCAGGCACGCTGGCCGGTCCGCGTGATTGGCGCCAGCGACAAGCAGGCCAGCGACCCGCGTCACGACACCGATCACGCCGTTGATGGTCGGCACGACAATCGCCGAACTGGGCGGACTCGACACCCAGGCCCGCGCCGAGCTGAAAGTGCTGGATGGAGGCACGGCGGTTCACGATTGATCCGTGAAGAACTGGGGATTGCCGAATGGGGCATGGGGAATGCAACACGCCGGCATTGCGAGCAATATTTCCGTTCGCTTCATGCGTCGCTGCCTGCTGCCCTTGCCTACTGCCGGCTTTTCTCCGCCTGCTGCCCGCTGCCGACCGTCTTCGGCCAGGTTCGCCAACTCACGCACGACGGCGCACTGAAGAGCGACCCGGTATTTGTCGACCGCTCGGCGGCGGAAATTGCTTTCATCGACCAGAAAGAGCCGATCACGACCCGACTGATGCGATTGCGTTTGTCCGATGGCAAAGTCACGGCCGTCGTATCCCAATGAGACGCGTTCGGAATTCGAGCCGGCCTGTTCGCCCGACGGCCGCTATCTGGCATTTGTGCAGCAGCCGTGGGAAACCTCGCCTGGCGCTGGTCATTGAGGACTTGCAAGGGGGCCGCGACCGCGAGCTGACGTTCGCACAAGGATTTTCGGGGCCTAGGGCGCCGGCCTTCTCGGCCCGATGCCTCGCGGATACTGTTCAGCTTTGCCGACGGGGCAGCAGCCGATTTATTCCATCGACCGCGAAGCAGGCAGACCAACGCAAGCTCGTCGATAGCCCGGCATCTACAATTGGCCAAGCTTCTCGCCCGATGGCCGGCAGCTGCTCTTTGCATCGACGCGGGACGGCAACTTCGAGATCTATACTTCGCAGGCCGACGGCAGCCAGCCCCATCGGCTGACCGACAATCCGCGCCAGGACCTGCGGCCGCGATTCTCGCCCGATGGCCGGCGGATCGTCTTCACCAGCAATCGCGACGGGAATTACGAGCTGTACGTCATGCAGGCCGACGGCAGCCATTTGCTGCGGCTCACCAACAATCCAGAGCGCGACGACTATGCCACCTGGCATCCCGGCGGCCGGCAAATCGTGGCCGTCTGCGAGCGATCGGGCCGGCAAGATCTGTACCTGCTGCCGGTGCCGGATTTGAAAGATTCCGAGCGATAGACGTTCAACAACAAACTCATTTGGAGAGTCTGCCCGTTCGCTCGTCGGGGTCGATCCACAACCACACGATGGCGCCGATCAGGCAGACGCCGCTCGCCAGGCCGAGGGCGCAAGGCCAGCCGAAATGCTCGCCAACCCACGGCGTGACGATCGGCGACAAGGCTCCAAAGGCGTTGTTGCCGGTATTGGCGATGGCGCCGGCCGTGCTGCCGCGCAAGCCACCCAGTTCGACGACCGTCGTCCAGACGGGCCCTTCGCACATGCCGGCGGCTGCCAACGCAAGCGTGAACCAGGCGACGATCGCCTCAGGGCTGGCGACCTGCGCACCAATGACGAGGCAAATCGCACTCGTCGAGAGGCCGAATATCGACACTATCGCGCGTCCTGTGCGGTGGCCCAACCGGCGCGCGAGTCGGTCTGCAATCCAACCTCCCACGGGCATGCCGACGATCATCGCCAACGACGGCAACATGGCGTAGAGTCGGGCCTTGTCGATTTCGAGCTTCAATACTTTCTCGAAGTAATAGCCCATCCAGTAGTAAAACACGTACTCGAAATAACCGACCGCCGAATAACTCACGGTCAGCAGCAGCAGGCTGCGGTTGCGGAGCAAATCGCCCCAGCGGGTCGGAGCGAAACGGTCGGCCAGTTCCGGCTCGATTGTCGCCGCCGACAGGCTCGATTCAACCGCGCGATGCAGCAGGGCGCGAGCCGAGCGATGACGGTGCGGATAGTCGGCGGCGTACCAGGCCCAAACTGCGGCCAGAACGAACGTGACGAAACTCGTGGCCAAAAACGCCAGCGGCCAACCGTACGCATCCATGAACTTGGCAAACAGCAGCCAGGGGAGCGCGGCGCCGAGCGGCACGGCGCCAATCACCAGACCGTTCGCTAGCGCCCGTCCGTCGAGCGGAATCCAATGGGCGACCATGCGGCCGGCGGCCGGGTAGAGCGGAGCCGTAAACACGCCCAGCAGTCCGCGCCCGATGACCAGCAATACGAGCAGGGTGCCGGCACTTGCCGCGGAGCCCATCAAACCGACCACGCCGGTCATGGCACAGAACACGGCCGAGCCGACGCCCATGATCGTGAGCGCCAACTTGGGGCCGCAACGATCGGCCAGCCATCCGCCCGGTACCATGCAGAGCGTATAGCCCCACAATAGCGACGAAACGACGAATCCAAATTCCGTCGGCGAAAGGCCGAACTGTGCCATGATGGGCGTGCCAGCGACGGACACGCCGACGCGGGTGAAATAGCTCAGAAAGCTGAACGCCGCCAGCAGGCCAACAATCCGCCAGCGAACCCAGGCCGGCGCAGACGAATCGGCGCGGGACGCGTCACACATCAGCGTTTCTCAGTATGAAGCACGCAAAGCTCTTCAATGGCTGCAAGCCTGACGGGACCGTTCACGCCGGCGTCCAGCGGAACTTGCGTGGCCGCCCAAATGGCAGCCATTCGACGACATACAAGTCGCCGCGAGAATCGACCGTCAAAGCATGCGGCGTGGCGAACTTGTCAGGCCGCGTCGCGCGTTCTCCGCCGGCGGCTTCACGTCCGAACCATCGCCCAGTCGGGCGACAACCTTGTCGTCGGCATCCAAAATGCTTACCCGAGATCCGAGTTCGGGAATGTAGAGATGGCCATCGTGCTGATAGAAGCAGCAGGGCGTGCGGAATTCGGGAAGCGTCCGCTTGTATTCCATGTCGAGCGAGATAGATCTCGATCCGACCGTTGGCGCGATCGGCAATGTACAGTTCGGGCTCTGCCTTGAGCGTGCTGATCCAGACGCCGTGGCAGGTCTTGAACTTGCCATGTTCCGTGCCCGGTCCGCCGATGGTCTTGATGAGCTTGAAATTCTTATCGAAGCGATGCAGGAGTTGGCTGCCGTAGCCGTCGACAACGTAGATATCGCCATTGGCCGACACCGCAACGTCGGTGGGGCTGACGAAGTCGAACTTCCCCGCAGTCGACGATTCCTTGTCGACATTGCCGATCTGGTACAGGATCTTGCCCTGCAGGTCGGTCTTATAGACGCGCCGGCCGGCGTTGCTGGCGGCCGATTCCGGCGGCTCCCCCTTCTTGACCGGAAACTTGTTCTCGGTGAAGTAGAAGAACTCTCCCTCCGGCTCCTTCGACCAGTACAGTCCGTGGGCCGTGGCGGCGACGTCGTCCGTTGAATAGCCGACTTTGTCGGCAAAATCCTTGCTCCAGGTTTCGAGCAGCTTCCCATCGCGATCGAAGACCGCCACGCAAGGGCTCACCGAACGCGAGGTCACGTACACGCGGTCCTGCGAGTCGACCACCACGGCACAGCCGAAGCCGTACTTCATTCCTTCGGGCAACTGCCCCCACGTCTCGTCGAGCGTGTACGTGAAGCGACCACTGCCGAACTTGACCGGCGGCCTTTCGTCGGCCGCCAGCAGGTTGGGGCCGGCCGCACAAGCCATGGCTGCGGCACCCGCCAGTTGCAGGAAATCACGACGGGTTTGACGGCGCGGGAACAAGTATTCGTGATTGCTCATATCAATCGACCCTCGAAGCGTGCAGGAGCCAAAGAGCCAAGGCGAATAACGCCGGCGGAATGCCTACCATGTTCGCCCAACCGGCGGATGAAGGCAAGCATTTGCCCCGCCGAATTTCGCCGCCGGCATCGTGCGACGCTGGCGGGCAAAGGAATCGTGAGACCGGCTACTTATCGCTCGAACCGGGTTTCTTGGGCTTCAGCTTGGCCTGAAGCTCGTCCCAATCGGCCGGTGACAAGGCTTCTAGGTGATTGAACTCGCCGGCTCCACGCAGCCATTCGCCGCCGTCGATGACGATGCAGGCTCCGTTGATGTAGGCGTATACGGCGAAAGCAGATAGGCCACCAGGTTGGCCAGCTCCTGGTGCTGGCCGACGCGGCCTAGCGGAACGCGTGCGACTGGATCGAACTTCGTTTGCAATTCGGCCGGCATCAATCGAGACCAGGCCCCCTCGGTCGGGAATGGGCCGGGGGCGATGGCGTTGGTGCGAATCTGATATTTGGCCCATTCCGAAGCCAGCGATTGCGTCAGAGCTAGAACGCCGGCCTTGGCCACGGCCGACGGAACCACGTAGCCCGATCCGCTCCAAGCATAGGTGGCCACAATGTTGACGACGGTTCCGGCAGTACCGGCCGCGATCCATTGCTTGCCCAACGCCAGGGTGCAATTGACCGTGCCGCCGAGCACGATATCGACGACCGTCTGAAATGCGCGGTTCGACAATCGCTCTGTCGGCGAGATGAAATTGCCGGCCGCGTTATTCACCAGCCCATGGATCGTGCCGAATCGAGCCTGGGCCGCGGCCAGCAGCAATTCGATCTGATCGGGCTGGCGCACGTCGCAGGCCTGGGCGAAAACCTGGCCGCCGGTTTCCTTGGCCAGAGTCCGGGCCGCTTCATCGAGCACGGCAGCCCGACGCCCGCAGATCACCAGGTTTGCGCCCAGCGTGAGCAGATACCGGCCCATCGAACGGCCCAGGCCTGTGCCGCCGCCGGTAATCAGGATCGTTTGGCCGGCGAAAGAATTCGGCGCGAGCAAAGAATCGGTAGGCGATGGCATGGGATGGCGGTCGAGTAAATCAAGGAACCGAGATCGGCTGACGCGGGGCAGGGGGCTGCGCGTCGTTACTATAGCTCTCCCGGAGTCGTTGGAGGAGCACGTCCGCCGTGTAGATCCGGCCGCTGGCTTCGTTGAAACGAGCACCGTTCTCGTCCGCCGAGAGATAATTTCCCAACACGCGGCCTCCCGGCGCCGTGGTCATGTACTCCAACATTTTATAACCGTCGGGTCCGTCGATCAGCCGGCTGACTGTTGGCTCTCCATTGGGTATCCGCGACAGGCGGTCGAGGCGGTCATAGCCCTGCGGCAAGCGGGAAACCTGGCGCATGAAGGCCCGGCCGTCCTCCGTACGAGACTTTTGGACCAGGAACGACCTTTCAGGCAATAGCGCCGTACGAATCTGGGCCGCGTTGCTCGGCGTCCATCCCAGTCGATCGAGCTCTTTGGCCAATGTGTCCCAATCGGACTGCGAAATCAAATCGCCGGCCTGATAACCGCGTTGCGCCGCAAAGTGCTTGTCGAGCGCTGCGCTCACGGCATTGAACTCGGGCAATTTATGCTTCGCTCCTTGCGCTTCGTACGCACCGATTCCCAGCAACAAGCCGACGAGCAAGCCAAGAATTCCGAGCCGGCGAACGAACAGGCACATGTTGGCGGTTCTCCCTGAAATGAAAACGAGCGGCAAGGCGCACCGCAGCCGATCACAGATCAACTCTAGCATTTTCCCCGCGGAGCCGATTTTTGCGCCCTGCAAGCCGTAGCAGCTATACTCAGTGGCATCCTTTGGTTCGAATCGCAGGTTAGCTGACAACGATTGCACTCATGGCCACCAGCGTCCACGCCGTATCGCGCCCCGACCTGCCTCCCTTTAGGATGTCGGATCGCTTCAAGCATGAAATCACCTATTTCATGAGCCTGCCTGGCGAACCTGGCGTGCCCCCGTTGGCCGTGGGCGAATATTCGGGTCGGCCTCGACAGCGCTCGCAACTGGCTTGACGACGGCGTGTTCCACCTCGTCTCGCCGCTCGACAGCGAGAATCAGACGGAAATCGAGCTCTCCGAAGAGCACGAAGCGTGGCTCGAATGGATGGTCGCCAACCAGGTTGAAAAAGTCCGGCTGGCTTGACCGCGCTTTGGGCTGCCGTTCGGCTGTTCCGTAGAAATCTGCGAGGCATCGATAGTCCCTGCTAGCATGGCCAGCGGAGCTAGCCCTGAGGTGTAAAAAACCTCCGTTGTGTCGTTCCGCCATTTCCGCTATCTTCGCCAACGTTCCAACGCGCGATTCGTGTGGTTCCGGCCCAATTATTTGTTGAATCACGTCGGATCGTTGCGTAGGATGAGCCGCGGTTCTGGGTTCACTGAACCACCGGTAGATGGAGTTACCACCATGGCGGAAGTAACCTATTTCTCACAAGAATGTCCCACCTGCGGGCGCAGTCTCCACGTACGCGTGGAGTATCTCGGCCGGACGTTGGTTTGCCAACATTGCCGAGGAAAGCTGCTCGCCCGAGACCCCGCGATCGCTGACGCTCTGCCGAGCGAATCCTCTTTGCGATTGCTCGAGCGGGCGGACGAATTGCTAGGTCTTGTCGAGCAGCGAAAACAATACCCGCGCTGAAAGTCTCTCTTCGCCCGCGTGGTCCACGGGCCGCGCGGGCATCTTTGAATTCGTCGCGCCCGGCAATCAGCCGGTTCATTGTGCCGATGCAGGCGGAGTGAAGGCCTGCTGATTGCCTAGCCAGACGGCGCGCACGCCGCCCAGGAATCGTTGCTCTTTCGGTTTGCTGCCGACCCCGATGCGCACGCCGACTGGCCGATCTGACCGCAATTCGACCCGGGCTTTTTCGCGCTTGGTCAAGTTGCCTTTCACGTACACGGCGACCTCATTCGTGGCGGCGTCGTAGCGCAATACGACTGGGATCCATTTGCCGACGTCGTCGCCACTGAGAGGCGTGAAAACTGGATGGCCCCGGGTGGTGCTTACGTCCATCACCCGCGTTTCCAGCCTGGCGGCATCGATCTGCACAAAAATCGGCGTGCGCTGCGTTCCATCCCCAAATGCCAGGAGCTGGTGTTCCTTGCGGTCGAATACCGGGGATGCAAATTCAAGCGTCAACGTCCAACTTTTGCTGGGATCGAACGACGGGCCTACTTTGAACGCGTACGGCTGCACGGAGCAGTCCAACACTTGCAGGATACTCAGCCCATTCGCAATGGAGGTGGCTTGAGATGGCCTTGCCGCCGACTTCTCATCGCCGGCGAGTTCGGCCAGCCGTTTCTCCACGCGGTTCTTGGCCAGACTGGTCAACCCGTTCACGGCTAGACGATACCAATACGCGGCTCCCTTCTGCAGATCGTCCTGATCCTGGCCCTTGGCTTTCTCGGCCGCGTCCCACCAGGCGTCGCCCAGCGCCGCTTGCGCGGTCGGGTCAGCGGGCACCGCCTTGCTCTTGGTTGCCAGATCCTTCAGCACGTCGGAGTTCGACAAGGCCAGCGGCGCGAGTCCGTGGTCCCAATCTTCGCGCACGAAACACAGGTACGCGCCCCAGGGCCAGATTCGCCTCTGGGTCATCGGGTTTTTTGTCCAGCGCCGAGCGGGCCGCGTCTGCGGCTTCCCAGAGTTGTTTATCGGCTACGAAGCTCTTCTGCCGCTCCACGGCCTGCCTGACCAAGGCCGGGCTGCTGGCGTGTCGAGCGGCGGCTACCGCGATGGCCGCCAACTGATTGGCGGCGTCCCATTGCTCCCTGTCGGCAAATTCCTTGGCGAGCAAATAAGCCGATTCTGTAATCGTCATGCTTGCCGCCGGTCCCGACGAAGCCGACATTTTCTCCATCGCTCGGCAAGTCTCGGCAGTCCGATCAACGTCGAACCGGACCGCCAAGGCACGAATCGCCCGATCGGCAAGTGTCGGATCAAAAGCCGCAATGCCCAGGTCTCGCGCTTGGCAGAGCAGGGCAAAGACAGCCGCCGGATCGTCACTGCTTTCGTTGGCTCGCGCTAACAGTTTGGCTCCCAAGTCGACTTTGGCTTTGGGGGTCTTGGCCCCGTCCAAATCGCCCTTGAAGACGTCCTTCACCAACGCGTCGCCTTTGGCCAGCGCTGCCGCATCGGGCACGGGCCACAGTTCCTGGCGGGCCATGGCCGGCTCTTGATTCGTGCTCGGACCGCTCAGGGGAACTGGCGGCGAAGTTACTGCAACGCCCGTGGGCGGCGAAACGGATGTCGCGTCAGAAACCTGGATGTTTCGTAGTTCGACATCGACGCGTTGCGAGAGGAAACCGATCTGGCCCGAACTGCGGTCGAATCGAATTCCGCGGTTGACAACCTTGCCGTTCAACCGCACCTCGATCGCCTCGCCGGCTAATTGCACGAGCATTGCGTTCCATTCGCCGGCCGGCCGCTCGGCGTCGACCAGTTTCGGGCGACGTTGAGGCTTTTTCTTGTCGTTGTTGCGTGTTTGCAGCGTGACGCCTTCGCCCACATAGAAATCACCCGTGTTGCCGCCGTCGATCTGGACTTCCAGGGCGGATTCAAGCCAATCCGCCGATCCGGTGCGAATGACAATTCCGCTTCCCCGGTCGTTCTTCGCTCCGCCGGGTACCAGCCGCCACTCGAACGCGACAGTAAAGTCCGTCAAATCGCCGCCGCGTAACAATACACCTTCGCTTCCGGAGCCCAGGCAGCGGATCGTGCCCGACGGATCAGCCGAAAAAGGGTTCGTAGCCGCGTGGCCAGGTTTTGGGATGAACGTCCAGCCGGCTAAATCGCGGACGGTTTGCGGCGCTGGGGTCGCCGCTACAATGGTCGCCCCCGCCGCAGCCCAATCGATCTTGCACCCTGGCAACACGGAGCGGAGTCTGTTGATGCCTTCGGCCGTGACCAAAGTCGATTTCAAGTCGAGCGACGTCAGATTTGCAAGTTTCTCCAGTAAATTGATTCCCGCGTCCGTTACCTGCGTACCGTCGAGCGCGAGCGTCGCGAGCTGGCTCAAGCCTCGCAGCTCGTCAAGCCCACGATCGGTAATCTTGTCCAGCCCGAGGTCGAGGAACGTCAGTTTGGTGAAGTTCTTAATTACGGCCAAACCCTGATCATCGATTCGGGTGCTGCCAAGGCTCAGCTTCTGCAGCGAGGTCAGATTGCGCAAACGGGCCAGTCCATCGTTGCCTAGGTTCGTTCTCTCCAGGCGGAGAATCTCCAGCGACGTTGAAGCTTGCAGGTTGACGATTGCTTCGTCATCGATACCTTCGCGAAAGTTCAGATCGGCGCTTCGCAGGACGAACTGCTGCGGCGGCAGTTGCGCGATCGTGGCAATGTCCTTGGACTTGCCGTCCTGGAACTTGATACTCACTTTGCCACCCGACTTCAGCACCCATTCTGCCGCCTGGCGGTCGTTTTCGGCTGGCTTATTTGCCGAACTCGCACGAACGACCGAGACTGCAGGCGAGATTGGCTGAATTGCCGTGGGAGGCGGTCCTTGCGAACTGACTGCAGCCACTTGTTGCGAAGGTGCGGGCGTATTGATGGTATCGAGTTGCTTCCAGATGTAAGCCACCAGCAGGGGCGCGATGATTGTGCCGAAGGCGCCGCCGACGAGCTTGACCGTCATGCCCCAAGTCTTCTTAACTACGGGAGCTAATAACGAATCCGATTCCTTGAACTCCGCTTTGCGGCGTTTGAGGTTCGTATCGCGGTTCGAGCTGAAGTCGGCAAACGTTTGGGCTGCGACCGGCGTTGCGACGATCGGCGCAGCAAAAGGCACGGCCACTGGCAATTGGACGCTCGGTACCGGTATTGCCGGCACCGGAGGCTCAGCCGCCGGGGGAAGCGAATTCTCGACCGCCGAGGAACCGGAAGCCATTGTCGATGTGCAGTTCTCCAGCGCCGCGACGACCTCGTGCATCGTCTGAAAGCGGTCAGACGGGCGTTTGGCCACCATCCGCTGAAAGATGCGATCCAACTCGGCCGGCGCCACGGGCAGTTGTGGAATCGCCGACTGCTGATGTGCTGTCAGGCGTTTCATCACCGTGTCACCCTGGTAGGGCGACTGGCCGGCCAGCAAGTAAAACAACGTGCAACCGAGGCTGTAAATGTCCGACCGCGCGTCCGCTTGCCGGCTGTCCATGGCCTGCTCGGGGCTCATGAAATCGACCGTGCCCATCACGGTGCCGGCGCTGGTCAGTTCCGCTTGAGTGGCGACGTCGCCCGGCTGTTCGAATCGCGCGAGCCCCATGTCGAGAACCTTGACCGTCCCCTGGGAATCGACGAGCAGGTTTGCCGGCTTGATATCGCGGTGGACGACGCCCTGGGCGTGGGCATACTCCAGCCCCCGCGCCGCTTGCAGGACATAACGCGTCGCCAGATCGGCAGAGAGCGGACCATTCTTCTTCACGGTTGCCGCCAGATCGGCCCCTTCGACGTATTCCATCACCAGAAAATTCGAACCGTTGGCTTCGTCGGCGTCGTGCGCGGCAACGATATTGGGATGCGACAAGCGGGCCGCAGCTTCGACCTCACGCTGAAAGCGGGCCGCGGCCGCCGCGTCCTTGGTCACGTCGCGAGGCAGCATTTTGATCGCCACGGTGCGCTTCATTCGTCGGTGCCGTGCTTTGAACACCTGCCCCATGCCGCCGGCGCCGACCCGATCGAGGATCGTGTAGTTGCCCAGGATCAGCGCCCGGGCTTTGCCGGCGAGCACCTGTTGGCCTTGAAACCGGGTAAGCTGCTTTTGCTTGACCAATTCGGCCACGAACTCGTTGGCGGTCTTCGGCGGGCCCGTCGGAGGCAAACGTTCCTGCACGACACTCGGAGCAATTATCTCCGATTCGACCAGTTGTTTGGCGAGCTTTTCCAATTCAGCAGACACGGCCGGGCTCCCAGGCGGCAAGGGAAGACCGTTTCATATTACCAGGCGCATTTCGGGAGGGCAAAGAATGCGCCTTCCGCGCTTTTCTCGCGGAAAACAACCCGCGTTTCAGCCCGATTGTAGAGCGAGCACTTCCAAATCCTCGAAGAACTCGGGATACGTCTTGCTGGTGCAGCCTGGATCGTTGATCACCACGCCCGGCACGCGCAGCCCGGCCAGGGCCAGGCTCATGGCCATGCGATGATCGTCGTAGGTGTCGATCGCTGCGGCGTGCAGCGGTTGGGGCGTGATCCGCAGCCCGTCGGCGAATTCGTCGACCTCGGCCCCCAGCTTCCGCAGCTCGACGGCCAAAGCATGGATGCGGTCCGTCTCTTTGTGGCGAATGTGCGCTACGCCGGTAACTGTCGTCGGACCATCGGCGAACAGGGCCACGGCCGCGAGCGTCTGCACCGTGTCGCTGATCGGATTCATGTCGACCTCGATGCCGCGCAACGGCACGGCCCACGACGGTGATCGAGTCGCTCGAATGTAGCACCTGGCAGCCCATCTGTTCGAGTACGTCGACAAACGCCACGTCGCCCTGCAAGCTGGCGACCGAAAGCCCCTCGACGGTCACCTCGCCACCGGTCACGGCCGCAGCGCCGAAAAAATAGCTCGCAGCCGAAGCGTCGGGCTCGATTGCATACTCTCGGGCCTGGTAAGCCGCGGTATTTGGGATCAGAAATCGCGAGTTTTCCTTCGCCTCGACGTGTACGCCAAAGCTCTCCATCACCGCGAGCGTCATGCGGATGTAAGGCTGTGAGACGAGTTGCCCGGCAACGACCAACTCGACCGCTTCGCGGGCATAGGGGGCAGCCATCAGCAAGCCGCTCAGAAACTGGCTGGATACGTCACCGCGAATGTCGGCCCGTCCGCCGCGCAATCCGGTTGCGTGAACCACCACTGGCGGACAGCCCCGTTCCCCCAGGCAGCGCACGTCGACACCCAGTTGAGCCATCGCCTCGACCAGGTCGGCGATCGGACGCTCGCGCATCCGCTTCGTTCCGTCGAGTTGGTACTCGCCCTGTCCCAGGGCAACGAGCGCCGTCAGAAAGCGCACGGTAGTGCCGCTATTGCCGACGAATAGGTGCGCCGAACTGGCAGGAATCTTCCCTGCGCATCCTGTCGCTTCGATCGTCTGCGACGAGCGATCGACCCTCAGAACGATACCCAGGCGTTCGAGGGCTGCGATCATCACGCGCGTGTCGTCGCTGTCCAGCACGCCCGTCAAGCGCGACCGACCGCGGGCCAGCGCTGCGCACGCGAGCGCTCGATTGGTGATGCTCTTCGATCCGGGGGGGCGCACGCCCCCGCAATGGACCGGTCGGACGAATTTCCAAGGATTCAGACACGGGTTGGGAGACCGATTAAACCACGGAGACTCGGAGGCACGGAGAAATACCAGATTGTCATTTTGGAACGTTCGTTCATCGTGAGCCGCTGGTGGAACTTGTCGAACATGATTTGAATATGATCCTACTTCTTCTCGGAATTTTCCTCCGTGTCGCCGTGTCTCCGTGTTTCGCTTTCTGTCTTTGGAGTCGTCGCGATCTTCCACAAGTGGCCATCCGTGCGGACGAACATCGCATCATCGAAAACGGCCGGCGATCCGAAGATCTGTTCGCCGCCGGTAAAACTGTTCTCGCTCTCGATCGTTCCCTTCTCGCCGCGGCGCACGACGGTGCCCAACCCTTCCTGGTTGAAGCAGTACAGATACTCTCCAGCCAACACCGGCGTTGCCCAATAGGTGCCCTTGATACGCAACCGCCAGATGATTTCACCGGTCACAATATCCGCACACGTCAGCGCGCCGGCGCGATTGAGGACATAAACTCGCTGGTCGTCAACCACGGGGCTGGCATTCCCGGCCGCCAAGCGCGAAGCGTTCCATAGCACTTCGGGCGTTGTCATGGTGGCCCCAGGCCGCAAGGCAGTCAGACCCTCGCTCGGCACGTAAACGATTCCTCCCGCAGTCAGGGGCGACGCAATGGCTTCGCAGGTTTTTTCGTATTGCCACAGAAGCCGACCCGTTTCGGCATCGTGTCCGGAAAGACCAGAAGGAGATTGCAGCAGCAGCGTGTCCGACCCGTCGGGGCCGCCGCGCAGCAGGGCCGGAGAAACCCAATTCGGCTCGGCCTTTCGCGCCACTTGCCAGCTCGTGCGGCCGGCTCTGCTTGTCGATGGCCGCCGCGAATGAGGCTCCCTGCTCTTCAACTTGCACGACGACCGACGGTCCCACGACGAGGGGCGAACTGCTACAGCCCCGTATCGCTGAACGACGTAGGCGATTCGAGCGTCAGAACCGCGCAGCCAAAGCAAGTTGCCTGCGAGGTCGAGCGCGATCAGATCGTTCGACGAGAAGAAGGCAAAGATCGATTGCCCGTCGCTGGCTGGAGTGTTGGCCGCGATGGCGCTGGTCGGATGGCAGAAAGTGCGGCCTGTGGCCCAGAATTGTCGCTGCCACAGGAGCTTGCCTGAACTTGCGTCAAAGCACAATACATGCAACCGATCTTGCAGCGGCCCGCTCGAACACGTCACCACGACCCGTCCGGCCACGACGATCGGGCTCGACACGCCGCGGCCGGGCAATTCGACCTGCCAGGCAATGTTATTCTCGGTTTGCGTTTTCTTGTCATCGGCGCAGTTTTCTTGCCATCGGCACTACTGCCCCAGCGAGTTGGCAGGCGTGCGCCCTTGGCAACGCCACCGCCGTCGGGCCCGCGAAATTGTGGCCAGTCGGCGCCGCTGCCTATGCCCAGCACGCCGGCCAGCAGAACAATTCTCGAAATGAGGTTGCTCATCGTCGCGCCCCTGGGCTCGAAAGGATCGCAGTTCCGGCGGCATCGCAAACCCGCAACTGAAATTGCCAGTTCTGGGCCCAGGCTTCGGTCTGTTCGTTTTGACAGACTTTGAGCAAGATTACATTTCGACCCTCATGAACGATGCCGCGGCCGATGAACTGATCGATCTTCGTGCCGGCGTGATACGCCTGTTGACCGGTAAGATATTGTCCGTTGAGCCACAATTTGCAGGCCGTGATGCAACCGAGCCGCAGTTCGACCGGGCGCTGTTGGTCGGCGTAGAACTCTGCCGTGGCATAGGCAACGGCGCCATGGACCTTGTCGATGGCCTGGTTCAGGTCGACCATGCCGAACGGATCTTTCGTGGTTTGCGAAACCCACGCGACCGGCCCGCTCTTGCCCGGGTAACTGGCCGATAGTTCGATCGCCTTTTCAGGCGGATAGACGGCATCGAGCCCCTTGCCGCTCGTGTTGTCGAAGGGGCCGATCAGTTGCCAGGAAGTGATGAAACCAAAATGCTTCGACAGGTCGACGTGATCGCCCAACTTCTCCAGCAGCTTGACCAATTGGTTGATCTGGTCCAAATCGCGGGCTGCCGTCATGGCCTGGCGGTAGATGGCCAGTGCCTCGGACTGCTTGCCGGGCTCGACCTTTCCGTCGCCCAGCCGGCCTTCGTCCATGTGCTTGTCGGCCTGGGCGATCAGTCGCTCGACCGCGTCGCGCCGCAATTCGGTGCTGGGGTCATTCAAGAATCCGGGAACCAGGCGGTCGGCGGACGGCGGGTCGAACCGCGCCAGCCATTCATAGGCCATCCGTCGGGCTCGAGGCGTGTGTGCCATATCGAGCACGAAGGTTTCGAGCGACTCATTGAGTTCGGCCGAGCCACGGGGCAAACTGCGAGCAGCAATCGTATCGGCCGCGCTGCGAATCCAATTCGCCGCCAGCGGTCCGGCACGATCGAGGGCCGCCAGGACGGTCGTCAATTGGCTGGCATCGGCCGCGGCGACAATCAGCCAGGCTCGCCGAGCCACTACGTCGTCGAGCCCTTCGAGCCGCACCTGCTCGAGTGTGTCCAAGGCCGAACTCAGTTCGGTCATTCGTGCCTTGCTCGTCTCGGCCGACCAGGCACGGTTGGGAAGCGATGCAAAATTGGGTAACACGATCCCGGCCCACACGATCGAAAACACCACCCGTCGAAATATGTGCATCATCGCCTACGTTCCGCCGCCAAGAGGTTGTCTGCTGCCGAGAGCCCAGGAAATTCGCGAACGCTCCCGGTCGACAGGCCCATTCTAGGCAATCGATTCGTGCTGGGAAACCCGGCGAAGTTGACCGGCGTTTTCAATATCCGCTATACTACCCGGCACTTACGCTTCGTCGGCGCACGCAATCGCTGCCCCCTCCACGGATATTCTGAAAGACGAAAGGTATCGCCCTATGGCCACGGCTCCCACGACAGGCATTCTTGACGACATTACCCAAGCCATTGGCGGAACTCCTCTGGTCAAGCTACGCCGTATCACCGACGGCTGCGTGGCGACGGTGGCGGCCAAGGTCGAGAACCTCAATCCGTTGTGGAGCGTCAAGGACCGCATTTCCCGAGCCATGGTCGAAGCGGCCGAGAAGGGTGGCAAGATCAAGCACGACACGGTGCTCATCGAACCCACCAGCGGCAACACAGGCATTGGCCTGGCATTTGTCTGCGCGGCTCGCGGTTACAAGCTGGTCGTGACCATGCCCGAGAGCATGAGCGTCGAACGGCGGCGGATGCTCAAGGCACTAGGTGCCGACCTGGTGCTCACGCCCGCGGCCGAAGGCATGCCCGGCGCGGTTCGCAAGGCGGAAGAATTGCTGGCGCAGAACAAGAACTACTTCATGCCGCAACAGTTCAAGAACCCGGCCAATCCCGAGGTTCATCGCAAGACTACGGCCGAAGAGATCTGGCGCGATACAGATGGAGCCGTCGATATTTTCGTGTCGGGCGTGGGCACCGGCGGCACGATCACCGGCGTCGGCGAAGTGCTCAAGAGCCGAAAGCCCAGCGTGCAGATTATCGCCGTCGAGCCGGCCAATAGCCCGGTGATTGCACAACGTCGGGCCGGCCAACCGCTCAAGCCGGGCAAGCATACGATCCAAGGGATCGGCGCCGGTTTCATCCCCGACGTATTGAACGTCGACATCATCGACGACGTGGTGAGTGTTTCCGACGACGATGCCATGGAAACGGCCCGCAATCTAGCGAAGATCGAAGGGTTGATGTGCGGGATCTCGAGTGGCGCTGCCGCCTGGGCGGCGTTGCAAGTGGCCAAGCGGCCTGAGAATGCCGGCAAGCTCATCGTCGTCGTCCTGCCCGATATTGGCGAACGCTACCTGTCGACCAAGCTTTACCCGGAATGAGGCTCTACCCGGAATGAGTTGGCGGGTATGGGCGGTTCTGCTTTCGCGACACCGGCAAACCGATTAACGCTGCGCATTGGTGCCCGTTGCCGCTCGCCGATCTACTGCCTGCCACCTACGGCCTTCTTCACGTGCGAGAAGTGGGCCTGCATTTCGTCGTATAGACGATCGATCTTGCGGTGCAGGTGGGCGATCTCCAGCTCGGCCTTGATGTTCACTTCGTATTCAATGTCCGATTTCAATCGGTCTTTGTAGGCCTGGCGGTTTTGGCTCATCATGATCACCGGCGCCTGAATCGCTGAAACCGTGGAGAGCACCAGGTTCAGAAAGATGAACGGAAAGGGGTCGAACGCCCGCTCCACGAGCAGGAACGTGTTCCCTGCCATCCAAAGAATCAATAGCACGCCGAACGACATGATGAATGTCCACGAACCGCCAAAAGCCGCCACGCGGTCCGCCAGTCGGCCGGCAAACGTCATCTTGTCTTCTTCTTCGACGTTGGGGTTGCGCGAGGTGTGGTTCCGCAGGAATTCATCGGTCGATCGCAATCGCTGGCCGACGACCGCCAACATCGCGATCGCCGCGTGCGGATGACGCCTCACCAGTTCGACCAGGTCGTCGCGGTTCATGACCAGCAGTTCGCAATCATCAAGCGTGGTAGCGCTCGCCGTGCGCGGGCCGCCGTCGAGCAGCGAGATCTCGCCGAACAACTCGCCCGGCCCGCTGACATTCAACACCAGCCGTTCTCCCTGGTGACTCTCGACGAAGACCTCGACGCGGCCCGAGCGAATGGCATACAACGATTCGCCGGCGTCACCGCGATGAAAGAGCTGTGTTCCCTGCGGAACGAACGTGGTGTCGATCAACTGGGCCAGCGTCATCCGTTCCGGTTCGTCCAGCAGCGCAAAAAACGGGATCTGAGCCAAGAGGGTTGCGTCTGCTGGCATTGCCGTTTGCCTCACGATCGAGAAGGACGGGTCACTACCCCGCTAATCTAGCGGCTTTACGCTGGCATCCCTAGCCCGGGTGCGCGCCGGCGTCATGGCGCTGCAGGTCTCGTGGTCGATGGTGGCCGCCTTGATTCACAAGCGGCAGCCGCTATCACTGCTATTAATATGTCCGAAAGCGATGCCGCTCTAGGGGCTTTTGCGGCTTTGGTCTAGAATCTCGCGGCTCCAAGCAAGGCTGGGGGCGATCGATGCGATTCGAACGGAGTGCGTTGGCATGACCGACCTTGGCTGGCGACGAAGCCACAACCGCATCTTGATGGTGTGCGCGTGGTGGCTCATGTGCCCCCTGCTGGCCGGGCGATTGGCCGCTGCCGATCCGCAAAACTTCATTCGCCCGTTGCAAGAAGACGCCGAGTTGACCGATGTGACGTTTGTCGATGCTCAGCACGGTTGGGCCGTGGGCGATTGGGGCACGATCTGGCAAACTGCCGATGGCGGCCAGCATTGGGAATCGCAAGCCGCTGGCGTTGGCTGCCGTTTGGAGTCGGTGCAGTTCCTCGACTCCCAAAACGGCTGGGCGGTCGGCGGCATGAATCATCCCTACTCACAAACCACCAGTGGCGTCTTGTTGCGAACCCACGACGGCGGCCGCAACTGGCAGCGCGACACCAGCCTGATGCTGCCGGCGCTGAAACGCATCAAGTTCTTCAACGCCGGACGCGGTTGGGCGCTGGCTCAAGCTTCGCCGCTGTTCGCCACCGGCCTGTTCTCGACCGACAATGGCGGCCGCAGTTGGACCCCGCAATGCGGAACCGCAATCGAAAGCTGGGCCGTCGGCGATTTTGGCGACCCAGGAACAGGCATCCTCGCTGGCCGTTCCGGGGCGTTGGGCGTCGTGCGTCATGGCGGCATCGAAGATCGTCCTTCGCCCGCAGGACTGCGCAACATGCGCCGCATCAAGCTTTCTGGCCCAACCAGCGGTTGGCTCGTCGGCGACGGCGGCCTGGTGCTGACGACCGCAGACCTGGGCCAGAGTTGGCAACCGCCTCCCGGCAATCCCGCGCAAATCGTGGGGAATGATTTCGATTGGCAAGCCTTGGAAGTGCGAGGCTCGAACTGCTGGATCGCCGGCTCGCCTGGCACGCGCGTCTTGTATTCAGGCGACGGCGGCCGCAACTGGCAGTCCTTCGCCACGGGCCAGAATGCTCCGCTGGCGGCAATGACATTCGTCGACGACAAACACGGATGGGCCGTAGGCGAGTTGGGCGTCATCTTGCGCACCACCGACGGTGGACGCTCCTGGCAACGCCAACGATCTACCGCCAAGCGGGCCGCCCTGCTGGCATTCTTTAGCGAGCCCGGCAACGCGCCGCTGGAACTCTTCGCCCGCGTCTCGGGCAACGAAGGGTTCTTGAGCGCCGTGCGATTCATCAACCGTGCCGACGTGGAAACTCACAGTCAGGCCACCGAATCTTTGGCCGAACGGGGGCATGCCGCCGTGGCAGCCGTGGGCGCTTCGAGCGTCAAAACGGCCTGGGCATTTCCGATTCGACAACCGGGCGTCGCCGTTTCGGCCGAGCAACTGGTCGCCACCTGGGACCGCCTCAACGAAGGTCACGCCCTCGAACGGCTCGAAGCTTATCTGGTGCGCGAGATTCGTTGCTGGCGGCCCGAGGTGATCGTAACTCATGCTGCCAGTCCGCGCGGCGACGACCCCCTGGGGCATACCATCAACCAGATCGTGCTTCGCGCTGCGGAGCAGGCGGCCGACCCGCTGCGATTTCCTGAACAGCTCACGCAGCAAGGGCTCCAGCCCTGGCAGCCGCGCAAGGTGCTCGGCTGTCTGACGGGCGGACAATTGGGGACCATCAATCTGACCAGTTCGCAGCTGGCGCCGCGGCTGGGTTGTTCGTTGGCCGAAGCGGCCGACACGGCTCGGGCTCTGCTGCTGGATTCTTACACGCCTGCGCCGGCGACCATTGGTTTTCAGTTGCTCGTCGATCATGTTCCGCAGGGCGCCGGCGCACAGGACATCATGAGCGGTATTACGCTCTATCCGGGAGGCGACGCCCGACGATTGCTGGGCGACCCCGCCGACTCGACGAACGACCTGATGCGACGCGTGGCGCAGAAACACCGCAGCTTGCAGGCCATTCTGGTTCACTTGGGCAAACGTGGCCAGGACGCCGATCGCGTGCTGGGCCAGATCTGCGAATTGACCCGCGACCTCGACGCCCGTAGCGGCGGTGAGTTGCTCTATCAACTGGCACAACACTACCAACGCAACGGACGGTGGGATCTGGCCGCCGAAACTTTCGAACTGCTGGTCACGCGCTACCCCGACCACTTGCTGGCCGAACCGGCCTACGTCTGGCTGTTGCAATGCGCCACCAGCAGCGAAATTGCCTGGCAAATGCAGCGTCGCCACGAAACGGGCAACCCCGAGCCCAATCAACCGGCTGCCCCGGCCTTAGGGGCCTTGGCTGCAAGTCCGACCCGAAGTGAATCAGCTTGCCGCCCGCGAGGCCCGGCCGCCGCGACCGGGCCCCGCCAACCACGAACAGCGCGCGGTGCTGATCGGCCGGTTCATCGAGCAACGCTACACGGCTTCGTTCTGCGAGCCGACCGTGCAGTTCCCGCTGGCCGTGGCTTTGAACGCCAGCGGCCTCGACCGGCAAGCCGAAAAGATCGTGCAGATCTTTTCGCGCGCCCGGCCCCATGATGTGTGGTGGGCCTGCGCGGCGGGCGAAGAATGGTTGAAGAATCCGAGTGGCGAGCCTCCCAAGAGCATTTGCCGTGCGGCTCCCTGTCCGAGCAAGCCGCGGCTCGACGGCAAGCTGGACGACGCCGTTTGGCAACAAGCCGTGGCCGTTGAATTGCACAGCACTCAGCACGACGATGGCGATTGGCCCGCCGTGGCCTTGCTGGCTCACGACAACGAGTTTTTGTATCTGGCCGTCAATTGTCGCCGGGCAGCCGGGGCGACGTTACCCACAGGAAGCGGGCCACGGCCGCGCGATCCTGATCTGTCGGCCGTCGATCGCGTTGAAGTTTATCTCGACGTCGATCGCGACTGGGTCACGGCCTATCGTCTGGTCGTCGACCAGCGTGGTTGGGCGACCGAAGATTGCTGGGGCGACCCCACCTGGAACCCGAGTTGGTTCATCGCCGCCGACCAGCAAGGAGAATCGTGGACGGTCGAAGCGGCCATACCGCTTTCGGAGTTGACGGCCGAGGCGCCCAAGACGAAAGATGCCTGGGCCATCGGCTTGCAGCGGATTGTCCCCGGCGTCGGCTTTCAATCATGGACCACGCCCGCTGCGGCCAAGGCCTGCCCTGAAGGTTTTGGATATTTGATCTTCGAGTAGTGAGAAGGTCACTTCGCCTCGGCCAAAGCAAATAGCTCTTGGCCAATCTGCTTCAGCCGGTTACTGAGTTCCGTCTTGGTCGTTTCCAAGTTGGCCAACTGCTCGGCGGCCTCGTAGGCGAACATGTAGAACTTGATCTTCGGCTCCGTTCCCGACGGCCGAACGGCCACGTAGTTGCCTTCCGCTTCCAGGTCGATCATCACCATGTCACCTGGCGGGCCGGTGAAGGGCTGCGGCGCCGAGCCGGGTTCGAGAGCCATGCCGCTTTTGTAGTCTCGAACCCGAACGACGCCCAGGCCCCCTAATTGCCGGGGCGGATCGCTGCGCAGAGAGTGCATCAGCTTACGCATGCGGCCCATGCCTTCGGAGCCCGGCAGTGATTTCGAGAACAGCATTTCGACATGGCAACCATGTTGCCAGTACAGAGCATCGAGCTGTTCGTGCAGCGTGCGGCCGGCGGCCTGAGCTTGCGCCGCCATCTCGGCCGTCAACAGGGCCGCGACGGCAGCGTCCTTATCGCGCGCGTATGTTCCGGCCAGGTAGCCGTGCGATTCTTCGACGCCCAACACAAAGCGCTCGGGCCCAGCCTCGTCGATGGCGCCGCCGATGTATTTGAATCCAACCTGCAAATCGCCGATCGTTCGCACACCGTAGCTATCGGCAATGCGGCGGACCATCTCGGTGGTCACCAACGTCTTCACGATATAGTCCTGGGCCGACAGCCGGCCGGCCTTGCGGCGACCAGCAAGCACGTACTCGGTCAGCAGGGCGGCGATCTGGTTGCCGGTAAAGGTGCGCCACGGCCCGCCTTTAGACGCCGGCGCGGCGCAGCCCAGGCGATCGGCGTCGGGATCGGTCGACAGCGCCAGATCGGCGCCAACGTCCTGAGCTCGAGCAATGATCGACTCGAAGGTGCGCGGGTCTTCAGGGTTGGCGACATGGCCGGGAACGTTGGGGAAGTCGCCGTTCGCCTCGGCATGCGGGGCGAAGACCTCGACGCCTGCAAACCCGGCTCGTGCGAGCACCGGGCAAATGCTGCTGGCTCCGACACCATGCATCGGTGAATAGACGATCTTCAAATTCCGCGGACCTGGCAGGCTTTGGGCCAAGACCTGGAGTTGATAGGACCGGTCGACTTCGTCCTGGCAAAAGATCGATCTGTCCATCGGCCAATGCTTCGGCGAAGGGTGCCGCGCGAGATTGTGGTGGTTTTGAGCACGCGATCGATCACACCCGTGTCGTGGGGAGGCAGCAGTTGGCCCCCCGTCGACCAATAGGCTTTGATGGCGTTGTCGGCCGGAGGGTTGTGGCTGGCCGTGATCATTACGCCGCACGCGCAGCCGCAATGGCGCACGGCGAACGACAATTCCGGCGTGCTGCGATAGCCGTCGAGAAAATAGATGTGAAACCCCGCGGCGACCATGATCTCGGCACACAACTCGGCGAAGTGCCGCGAGCGGTGCCGCGTGTCGTAGGCTACGGCGCAGGCCAGCGGCGTGCCAGGCGGATGTTGGGCCCGTACGTAATCGGCCAGCCCCTGCGCCACTCTCGCCGATGGTCCGGTCGTTGATGGCGTTCGTGCCGATCGGGTACATAGCACCGCGGCGACCGCCCGTGCCGAAGGGAATCACGGTCCAAAACACGTCGTCGAGCTTCTGCCAATGTTCGGCTTGAATGTGCTCGACAACCTGGGCCGCATACTCGGCATAGGGGGGCTCAGTCAGCCAACGCTGGATGTTCGCAGCCGCGCGTGCGCTCGAGTTTGCCGCTGCCGACTACTTCGCGTAATCGAGCGACGAGTCCGGGAACATCGATCTGGGAAGCTAGCGACATGCGAAAGACCCTGGGAAGACCGTGAAGGCAAGCGTGCTATGCGCCCGCTAGGCTACTCCTTTCCTGCTCCGGCGGCAACGAGCGATGCCCGTGGCAAGACCGAGCCCCCCGCGCAACACTCGCCTTCCGCCCGGCTTTTCGCCTCCGCTATACTGCCCACTCACCAGCCGACAGGGAGAGAACCGGCCATGAAGGAACCGATCATCAGCGTCTCGGGCTTGCGCGGCATCGTGGGCGAAAGCCTGTCGCCCGAGGTTGCCATGCGCTACGTCTCGCCCTGGGCAGCGATCGCGCCGCCGGGACCAGTCGTGGTCACGCGCGACGGTCGGGCCACGGGCCGAATGTTGGCCGATGCCGTGCGCAGCGGTTTGCAAGCCGTTGGGCGGACGGCGATCGATGCCGACATAGCGGCGACGCCCACTACGGGCGTGCTGGTGCGCGAATACGGCGCGGCCGGCGGCGTGCAAATCTCGGCCAGCCACAATCCGGCCGAATACAACGGGCTGAAGCTCTTTTCCGCCGAAGGTCGAGTAATCTCGGCCGCGGCCGGCCAGCGAGTCATTGAGCGGTATCGATCGGCCCAGACGGCTTGGGTTCCCTATCAACAATTGGGCGGCGTGGAAACTTGCGTCGACGCTTTGGGCCCGCATTGGTCGCTGGTGCGTCCGACGATCGACGTCGAACGAATCCGCGCCGCACGGTTTAGCGTGCTGTTGGATTCGAACCACGGTGCCGGCAGCCTGCTGGGGCGGCGATTGCTCGAAGAACTGGGTTGCCAGTTAACGATCGTGGGCGGAGACGCCCGACGGTCTGTTCGAGCATACGCCCGAACCAACGGCCGAAAACCTGGCCGGCATTCTGCGGCGTGTAACGATCGCCGGGGCCGATGTCGGTTTCTGCCAGGATCCCGATGCTGACCGGCTGGCGGTGATCGATGAGCAGGGGCGATACTTGGGCGAAGAATACACGCTGGCGCTGTGCGTGGATCATGTGCTTGGCCAGCACCCCGGCCCGATCGTGACCAACTGTTCAACCAGCCGGATGTCGGAAGACCTGGCCGCACGCCACGGCGTCGCGTGCTACCGCTCGGCGGTCGGCGAAGCGAACGTGGTCGAGGCCATGCTGGCACACGGAGCCGTGTTCGGCGGCGAAGGGAATGGCGGCCCCATCGACCCGCGCGTGGGCTACGTCCGCGACAGTTTCGTGGGCATGGCGTTGGTGCTCGATGCCATGGCGGCACGCAGGCGGAAGATCAGCCAATTGGCCGCCGAGTTGCCACACTACGAGATCGTGAAGACCAAGATTGCACTCGAGCCCGAGAAGATTCCGGTCGGTCTGGCGGCCCTGGAACGTCACTTTGCCGATGCCCGGCGCGATTCGATGGATGGCCTGCGGCTCGACTGGTCGGGCAAATGGCTGCTCGTCCGCGCTAGCAATACCGAGCCGATCGTCCGGACCATCGCCGAAGCACCTACATTGGCGGAAGCGACACGGCTATGCACTGAAGCCGCCCGCGTGCTGAAGGAAATCTGAGTGCGGCGCCGGTTCAGCGGGAGATGCGATCCTTGCCGACCGTGGCCCGCAGAACTTCCGGCACGATGATCGAGCCGTCGGCCTGCTGGTAATTCTCCAGGATCGCGACCATGGCCCGGCTGATGGCCATGGCCGTGCCGTTGAGCGTGTGGACGAATTGCGTCCCCTTTTCTCCCTTGTTGCGATAGCGAATCGCCAGCCGCCGGGCCTGATAGTCGGTGCAGTTCGAGGTGCTAGTGACTTCGCCATATTCGCCGGCTTCGCCGCGGCCGGGCATCCAGGCTTCCAGGTCGAACTTGCGATAGGCCGGCCCGCCCAGATCGCCGCTGGCCGTGTCGACGACGCGGTAGGGAATTCCCAGGCCGTCGAACAGCCGGCACTCCAGTTCGCAGAAATAGTCGAGCATCGCGTCGCTTTGCTCGGGTAGCGTAAAGGCGAACATCTCGACCTTGGTGAACTGATGAACGCGATACAAGCCCGCGCGTGGCCCGGCCGCCAGCGCCGGCCTCGGTGCGGTAGCAATGGCTGATGCCGCAATACTTGAGCGGCAAGTTGTTCGGCCTTCGAGGATCTCGTCGGAGAGCATGCCGCCCAGCGTGATCTCGGCCGTCGCCACCAGGCTCAGATCGCTGTCGGCGATGCTGTAGATCTGCGTTTCCGGTCCGCGCGGAATGTAACCGGTGCCTTGCAGGATCTCGTTCAGCGCCAGGTCGGGCGTGATGGTCGGCGTGAAGCCCTCGCGCCATCAGCACATCGAGCGCGTAGCGCTGCAGCGCCAGCTCCAGCAGCACGGCTTCGTTCTTGAGAAAATAAAAGCCGTGGCCGGCGACCTTGGCTCCCGCCTTCGAAGTCCATCAGATTCGAGCTTCTCGCCCAGCTCGACGTGATCGAGCGGGCTGGAAGTCGAACTTCGGCAGCGGCGTCTTGCCGCGTGCGGACTTCCAGATTCGCCTGGTCGTCGGCCCCGATCGGAGCATCCGGATGGGTCATGTTGGGAATCGATCGCTGGATGGCGTCCATTTCCGCGGCGATTGCGTCCAGTTCGGCCTGCGCCTGCCGTGGTCTGCTCGCGCAGTTGCCGACCCTGGGCCTTGCGGGCTTCGCGTTCTTCGGCGTCCTTGGCCTTGCCGATCGACTTGGACACCTCGTTGGCCTGGCGATTCAGATCCTCGACCAGGGCTTGCTTGTCGCGGCGCTGACGCATCCAGCGCCACGAAACGATCCACGTCGGCCTGCGCGCCGCGCCGGCGGCAGTTCTCCGCCACCTGGGCGGCGTTTTCGATGATGAACTTGCGATCGAGCATACGAACTCCGTTTCGCTGATATGATGCGGGGCCGGTTCGACTGGTCACGGCCCGTTCTTGGACGAAGCCGGCCCAATTCGGCCCACAAGTGAGCGCTGGCCTTGATTCCGCGATGGAAATCGGCCAGGCAGAACTTCTCGTTCGGGCTGTGGGTGTTGTCGTCGTTCAGGCCCCAACCCAGCAGTAGGGTATCGACTCCGAGCCGATCGCGAAAGGTGGAGACGACCGGGATCGAGCCCCCTTCGCGAATGAAGACCGGCGCCCGGCCGAAACCTTGCTCGATCGCCCGGCTGGCCGCCGCGATGTAGGGGCTATCGAGCGGCACGACGACGCCCGGCGCACCGTGATAACCGATCAATTCCAACTCGATGCCGCGGCGGGCAGTAGCCGGCGCAGGAATGCCTCCAGCGTCGCGGCGCAGCTTCGGCCGGGTCTTGCTTGGGAACCAGGCGGAAACTGAACTTGGCCCTGGCCTTGGCCGGCAGCACGGTCTTGGCCCCTTCGCCCTGATAGCCGCTGGTGAGCCCGTTGATATCGCACGTCGGCCGAGCCCAGCGGCGCTCGAGCGTCGTGTAGCCCTCTTCGCCGGTCAAAGCCTTCGACGCCCATTTGCTGCATGAACTCTTCGTCGCGAAAGCCCAAGGCCGCAAATTGCTTCCGCTCGAGGTCAGTAAGCGGCACGACGTCGTCGTAGAAGCCGGGCACTTGCACCTGGCCGCGCTCGTTCACCAAGGCGGCGAGCATCCGCACCAGGGCATTGGCCGGGTTGGTCACCGCGCCGCCGAACGTGCCGGAGTGCAGATCCTGCTTCGGCCCGACAGCCGCAGCTCGAAATAGCTGATCCCTTTCAGCCGTAGGTGATGGCCGGTTGGCCGGGGGCGAACTGGGCCGTGTCGCTGATCACGGCCACGTCGCAGGCCAGCCGCTTGCCTGTTCGTCGAATGAACGCTTCAAGTGTTCGCTGCCGACCTCTTCTTCGCCTTCGATCAGGAATTTCAGATGCACCGGCAGCTGCCCGCAGTTTTCAGCCAGGCCTGCGTGCTTTTGACATGGGTGAGCATCTGGCCCTTGTCGTCGGTGGCGCCGCGGGCGTAGAGATTGCCATCGCGGCGCGTCGGCTCAAACGGCGGCGAAATCCACTGCCCGAGCGGGTCGGGCGGCTGCACGTCGTAATGGCCATACACCAGCACGGTCGGAGCGCCGGGCACTGCGGGCGACTCGGCATAAACGATCGGATGGCCGGGCGTTTCGAAGATCTCGGTCGCCAGTCCCAGGCCTTGAAACTGTCCGGCGACCCATTGGGCCGCCCGGCGAACGTCGGCCCGGTGCGCGCTGTCGGCGCTGACGCTGGGAATGCGCAACAGTTCGCAAAGATCTTCTTCGAAGGCCTGGGCGTGGTCCTGCGAGGTATTGATCGAGGGCTTGCATGCGTCGACTTTCGCCGGGGTTAGAAGCTTGCGATGGGGCAAAATGGGAAGAAACGTTTTCTCCGCCGATGGCGTCCAATATAATAAAATCTCAGATCGGTGCTAGCCATGCCCCGGCAGAAAACAAGGAGTTGTCGTGTCGAATTCCGCCGCTGCCACCGTCGAGCCGGTCGTCGCCGACGATCCCCAGGCCACTGAGCCACAGCTGGAAAGCGCAAGAAGCCGAAGCGCCAGCCGCGCTACAACGTCATCCTCTGGAATGACGATGATCACACGTTCGCCTACGTCATGGACGATGCTGCTCGAACTGTTCGGCCATCCGCCGGAAAAGGGCTACCAGTTGGCCCAGGAAGTCGACAACTCGGGCCGCGCCATCCTGCTGACCACGACCAAGGAGCACGCCGAGCTGAAACGCGACCAGATTCACGCCTACGGCAAAGACCAGACTGATCAAGGATTGCCTGGGCTCGATGTGGTGTTCAATCGAGCCGATCGAGGAAGGCTGAGCCGAAATGCCGATGTCCTGGGCGCACGATCGAGCCGCGCGGCCGCTACCGATCGTGGCGATGCCGCCGAACCGACTACGCGGCGCAACCTTGCGCACCGTGACGCTGGGCTGCAAGGTCAATCAATACGAGACGGAATTTGTCCGCGAAGCCTTGCTGGGCATCGGCTATCGCGATGCGGCCGACGACGAGCCGGCCGATGTGTGCGTGGTGAATACCTGCACCGTCACGGCCGAGGGGGACGCCAAGAGCCGGCACTCGATCCGCCAGCTCGCGCCGTCGCAATCCTGGAGCGCAGAATCGTCGTCATGGGCTGCTACGCTACGCGTGCGCCGGAGGAAGTGGCGTCGCTTGCCGGCGTGGCTGAAGTGGTGACCGACAAACGCGAGCTGCCCGACCTGCTGGGCCGGTTTGGCGTGGTCGACGTGCCGACCGGCATCTCGGGATTGGCCAATCGCCAGCGGGCTTACGTCAAAGTGCAAGACGGTTGCCTGCTGCGTTGCAGCTTCTGCATCATTCCGAAGGTGCGGCCCGTGCTGGCCAGCCGCCCGGTTGAGCATATCCTCGACGAAATCCGGCGGTTGCAAGCCAGCGGCTACCGCGAAATGATTCTGACCGGCATTCACCTCGGGCATTATGGCGTCGATTTCAATCGGGGCGGTCCGAAGCACGATTGGACCCGGCTTGTCGCATCTCGTCGAACGAATTGCCGAACTCGAGGGCGATTTCCGCATCCGGCTTTCGAGCATCGAGGCCACGGAAGTGACGCGCGAGCTGATCGCCACGCTGGCGGCTCACCCGGCCAAGGTCTGCCCTCACTTGCACATTTCGCTGCAGAGCGGTTCGGACCGCATCCTGTCGCGGCATGCGGCGGCGCTGGGGAAGCCAGCGATTTCTCGATCGCTGCCGTCTGGTGCGCGAGACGCTGGACGAGCCGGCGCCTGACGACCGACGTGATCGTCGGTTTTCCGGGCGAAACCGAAGCCGACTTCCAGCAGACCTGCCGGGTTTGCGAAGAGGCCGGTTTTTCCAAGATTCATATCTTCCCGTTCAGTGCCCGCCGTACGACTCCGGCCGCTTCGAAATGCCGGACCAGGTCGACCCGATGGTCAAAGCCGATCGGGCAACGGGGCTGGCCGAATTGGAAAGCAAGCTGCGCCAGCGTTATTGGAGTCGGTTGATTGGCCGGCCTTTGCGAGTGCTGGCCGAATCGCCGATGGCGGCCGGCCGGGGCTGGATGCTGGGGACCGCCTGCCGCTACGCGCCGGTTGAGGTGCCGGCCGAAGCCACTGCCCGGCGACAGTTTGTCGATGTCATGGCTCACTCGCTGGCCGACGACTGCATTCAGGCCGTGTTGCCAGTCGTAAGTCGCCGTCGAAAACGTCGGTTAAGCGGCTGGATCGGGTTCCGAGGCCGACCGCTTTTCGCCCTGGAACGCTAGGGGGCATTTGATAGACTCCCGCCCCCTTCACTTTAGGCCGGGCCCTCCCGCATGTCTGGCCGAGACCGCACGTGTTCAAAGCCGCTTATCCACCCGGACGCTGAATGCCCCGACGGCATTGGCTGCGATGGCCATGCGTCGCTGTCTGGTTTGTCACCAACGACGGAAGGTCTATGAATCAGCGAGTTGCACCCCGGATGATCCCTGAGGGTCGTTTGGTCATCTACCTGCTCCTGGCTCTTTGGAGCCTGGTCATCGGTTCGTCGACGGCCGAGGCCACGACGCCCTGGCAAAAGATGACGCTGTTCAAACGCATTGAGGCCGACCCGAATACCGACTATCTGCTGACAGAAGATCAGGGGCCTTGGATGATCATGGCTGTCACCTTTTGCGGCGTCGAGGCCGAGCGGCAATCCAAGGAGTTGGTGCAGGAGCTGCGCAGCTTCTACAAGATGCCGGCCTATCGCTACAAAATGGAATTCGACTATCGGGACGGTCCGGTAGGGCGTGGCATCGACCGCTACGGCGCTCCGCGCAAAATGAAATACCGGACCGACAAGTCGACCGAGATTGGCGTCCTGGTGGGTGACTTTGCCACGCACGACGATCCCACCATTCAGAAAATTCTCAAGCGTCTCCGCTACGCTCAGCCCGATTGCCTGGATGATCAGAAGCTTGCCAAAGAAGGCCGCTCGGCAGCCGCGGCGCTGGCCGGCTGGCGCACCAAGATCGAGGCGGCCGTGAACCCCGACGAATCGAAGCGGCGTGGGCCGATGGGCCGAGCGTTTGTTACTTCAAACCCCTTGTTGCCCGACGAATACTATCGACCCAAAGCGTTCGACAGTCTGGTCATCTCCATGAACAAGCCGCTGAAGTACAGCCTGCTAAATTGCCCCGGCAAGTACACGGTCAAAGTGGCAACCTTCTCCGGGCGAAAGTCGCTCGATCAGGAGTACATCAAGGCCGTCGAAGCAGGCGGCAAGAAAATGGACGGACAGCTCGAATTCGCCGAAGTCAGAGCCCACGAGTTGTGCGAAACTCTGCGTCCGAAAGGCTACGATGCCTACGAATTCCACGATCGGGCGTCGAGCATCGTAACCGTGGGAAGCTTTCTGTCGCTCGGCATGAAGCGCGCCGATGGAGAGTTCGAAATCGATCCCCAGATCCGTTCGGTCATCGACACTTTTGGTCCGGAAAAGGTCAGCGTCCCAGGTGTCGCCGCGCCGCAAGCGGGCAAGCCGCGAGCCATCGGCCTGGTTCCGCTCGACATCCAGCCGATGCCTTATGAGGTGCCGAAGATCGGCGTCGACGTCACAGCCGACCATTCCCTGTTGGGTCGTTTCTAGCCCGGATCGCGGCTACATGCCCGATGCTGTGAGCTATTCAGGCGATTTTGCGCGGAGTTGCCAGTCAAGCCTTTCGGCCCGCCGGAGCAAGTGCGACGCTCGTGGCGTGAACATGTCCAGGCAAACGTAGGACGGCGCATCCCCCAGCAGATTAGCTGCCGACGACCTTTTCGCTGCTGTGGCCCAAGCTGTGTGCCAGCGGCGGGCCGACTCTTTCAGGGCCATGGCCGTCAGCCGCAATCTCTGCGTCCTGGGCCGTCTTGGACCAACGCTTCTGATAGCGGCGTCCAAACAAGCCGCCCAGCGGGCTGGCCAACACGGCTGGCAATACGACCAGGTTGCCGATCAAGGCACTGGTCAGCAGCGTCACCATCAGATACCCGAAGCGTTGAGTGGGCGTGAACGGGCTGAAGGCAAACACCGACAGGCCCAAGCCCATCACGCCCCAACTCTGATACATGGCCCGAGCACAACCCTTATAGGCAAGCATGATCGAATCGCGGCGGCCCAGCCCCTGCTTCAACCCGCCGCGATACATCAGCATGAAGTGAACCACGTCGTCGACCGTTACGCCCAGGGCGACGCCGGGAGCCATGACGGTGCCGGTATCGACGATGACGCCTAGCCAGCCCATCACGCCGAAGACGATGAATACCGGGAAGACGCTGGGGAGCATCAGTACGATGCCGGCCGACCATTCGCGCACGGCCAGCGTCATGACCACGGTGACCACGACCAGGTCCATGATGAAACCGAACAGCAAGCCGTCCAGCAGCGAACGCTGCGACTTGTAGATCAGCGGGACCAGGCCCGTATACGCGGCCTTGATTCCTGGGCCGCCCTCGGGCAGGGCCGCCAGCACGGGCTCGACTTTTTCTTTGATTTCTTTGACGAATTCGCCGTAGTCGACGTCCTTCAGAGCACCGACCCGGGCGCTGATCCGCCAAAGTTCGTTGCCGGTTGGCACTTTCTCTCCATCCTTGACTTCCTGCTCCATGGCCACGTAGCCCTGGTCGATGAACTCATCGTGATGCTGCTCGATGCGTTTGGCAAATTGCGTGCGTGCTAGCTCATACTGCCGCTTGCCGATAGCGATTCGGGCTAGCGCGCCTTTGATGCCGCCGCCCGTCTTGTAGTCTTCGGGCCGGGGAAGCCGAGGGGCGAACATCAAGGCCGAGAGCGAACTGCCGACCTCAGGAATCTTCTCGACTTCTTCCTGGATCTTGCCCACCAATTCGAGCCGCTCGAGGAAATTGAGCTGGCACTTCTGCGGGTCGATCTTGAGCACGATTTCCATCGGCACCAGTTCACCGAGGTGTGCTTCCAGCCAGGCGTAATCGTTAAGGATTCGGGCGCCCTTGCTGAACATGCGCATGAGTTGCACGCTGGTCTGCACCTTGGTCATTCCCCAGCCGAACAGGCACAGCGCGCCGACGCCCAATACGGTGACCAGATTGTGGCGATCGACGATGAACCGGGCGACAGCCCACCAGAAGCGAGCGGCTCCCGTAGGAGCGGCCGAGGCAGGATCGACGATTTGTGCCGCATGCTCCGAGGTCAGCGGAGCGTTCTTGACCGGAAAGAGTTCCAACGCCGCGGGCAGGAAGAAGCAGAGCAGCAGCAGACTGGCCACCACGCCGATGGCGGAGTAAATGCCGAATTGCTGAATCGGCACCAATTCGCTGTAGCACAGCGAGACCAGGCCGATGGCCGTCGTGCCCGTGGCCAGGCCCAGCGGCAGGGCCGCATGTTTCAGCGAGCGGCCGGGAGCGCCGATGAGCCCGTCTTCGAACACGGAGTCGCGGTAATAGTTTGCCAGGTGGATGGCGCCGGAAATTGCCGCCACGTAAACTAGCGGAGGCATCGTCAGCAAGATGGCGTTCATGTTGGTACCCGTGTACCAAACGATCGCCAGGCTCAACGCTGCGCTGTAAATCCCGGTGATGAACACCATGGCCACCAGCCGGCCGCTGCGCAGGCAGAGCCAGGAAATGCCCACGCCGATCACCAGCGAAATGCCGGCCAGCCGCACGATGCTCTTTTCGCCCGCACTATCGATCGCCACATTGTCGACCGGCGGTCCGCCCATGTGGAGCTTGGCTTCGCGGAATGGCACATTCCACGGTGGCGACTTCCTTCAGCCGGCCCAAGGTCTTCTTCAAGCTCTGCTTGCCGACGTCCGAAAGCACGAAGACCGCGCAGGTTTGCTTGCCGTCGGGCCCGATCAGCGATCCCTTGAGACGATTCAGGGCCTCGTCGTAGGGAACGTTGAGCGGATCGTGGGTCAGCAGGTTCAGCAGCATTGGCCCGGTCAGCGCGCTGCGAAAGTAGCGGCTTTCATAGGGCACGCCCGAGTCTTTCGCAGGGACCAGTTTGTCGACCATCAACGTCAGCCGCTGGTCGTCGAGCGTGCAGCCGTCCCAACTAACGAGGACGAACTGTTCGCCGGCAAAGTGCCGCTGGAACCAGCGGAACTCGCCCGTTTCCTCGTAGCGATCGGGAAGCCAATCTTGGACTTCGTTCTTATTGCTCAGGAAGGCCCGCCGTGCTCCGGCCATGGTGACGGGCAGAAAGAAGACCGTCACGAACAGGATCAGCAGGGCGTGGCGGCCAAAGAAGGTCGAACTCTTCATAAGCACGTTTACACGGGAAGTTCGGAGGTCGAACGGACCGGTTCGCAGACTGGGGGGACGTACCAAGTCCCATCAGCCGTGTAACATATTGCGGCGCAACCGAAGCCAGATGACTGGTTTCGCTCCCGAAGTCCAACCGCCAAAGACTATCGGAGCAGGGTTCGGGCGAGGTCAACTTTCGAACACAGTTTACCGGTTCCGCCAACTCAAGTCGATACGTCGATATCGTCCAAAGGCATCGCCGGCAATGACTTTGCAGCGCCGCGACGATAAAGAATAGTGGTTGTAGCTACTTGGCGATCGTATGACCGAGCAGCCTAGGGGGCATGGATAGAGTGGAGATGATTTGCGGGCCACTGGCCGTACCGGTACCCGGTTTCTGCTAGCAGCCAAGTAGGGTAGGCCACGCCCGCCTTTTGCGGAGAAAAACGGTTTGGCGGTGCGCGAAAGCGGGCGCTGCCCGCCCTATGAATTTCAGGTTCGGCCCACTAGCCGCTAGCAACCGCCGGAGTCGACTGCCGATCGCGGGCTTCCTGCAAGACCTCTTCGCTGGTCTTCGAATACGGCAGGCGATGGAACCAGTACAGGCTGACGCCGGCCAGCAGCAGCGCGCTCAGAATGGTCGCGGCCGAGAAATTGATTCCGTCTTCGCCCGGCGCGGCGAAGCGGCCCAGCAGAGGGTATTCGGCAATGGTCTGGGCCGTAATGCCGGTAGCCAATAGCGCGATGCTATTGTGGACAAAATGATAGATCAAGCCCGGCAACAGGCTGCCGGTCTGCACGGCCAAAAAGCCGATGACCAGCCCCACGATCGCCGCCACGATTGACTGTTGAAAGACGGCATGCGTGATGCCGAACAGGAAGCTGCTCAGGGCAATGGCCTGCCACTTGTGGCCCAGCCGCCTGAAGCCGGACAGAATGAATCCGCGGAAGGCCAGTTCCTCGAACACGGCCGGTATCAGGGCCATCGTGACCAACATTTGGATGCGGTGTTCCGAACTTCCGGCCAGCAGGCCGCCCAGCAATTCGGCCACGTCCTGGTTCACTGGGTAAATGGTTTGCACGAGCCGATTCAGCAGTTGCACCAATGGATGCATGGCCACGGCCAGCAGAATCGCCATCGGCACGGCTGCCCAGGGCGGCCGGCGCAACAGCAGCGTGGCCGCCGGACTGCGCGTTAGCATGATCGTCATCAGCAGGGCCGGCGTGCCGATCACGACCAATTCTGTGACCACCGTGAGCAGGCTCAAGTCTTGAAACGAATGCGGCTGCGGCAGGGCGAAACTCATGAAGAACCGCACCATCAGAATCAGCACGCCACAGAACACCGCCCCGCTGACGCTTGGCGTGTCTTCGCGGTCGCGCATCAGGTGTTTGAGCCACAAGCCCATGTCGAGCCGTTCGCTCTCGCGGAACAGGACGCTCTCCGAATTGAACTGATCGACCGCCCAGCGGATGGCGAACATGCAACAAGCCAGAGTGACGGCGACGACCGGGGCCACCATCGGCAACGCCCGCAGGTACTCGCCTTCGAGCATGGTGCGCAGCAAGAGCATCACCCCGGTGACGGGGATCAGCGCGTTGCCCAGGTTCAACTCGACGCCGGGGGCCATCGGCAGCACCACCAGCGGCAGGATCACCAGCACCAGCGGCATCAGGTAGTATTGCCCCTCCTTGCTGCTCCTCGCTAAGGCCGCCAAGGCCAGACACAGCGCGCTGAACAAAGCCGCAACAGGCAACAGTGCTATCAGCAGCCAGACGGGCGCCAATGGAGGCGGCGAACCCATCTCCGGAAACTGGCTCATCACGACCATGCCGGTCAGGGCCATGCTCAGGATGTTGAGCACGGCCGTGGCCACGCTGAACACCATCACGGTCAGCAGCTTGCCCCAGACGATTTCCGTTCTCTCAGCGGGGCTACTGAGCAACGTCTCGAGTGTGCCGCGCTCTTTTTCCCCGGCGCACAGATCGACAGCCGGATAGAAAGCGCCGGTCAGGGCCCAGATCAACAACAGGAAGGGCAGGATTTTCGACCACAGGGCCGCTTCGCGCTGCACTTGATCGGCAACGTCATGCTCCGTGAGGTCGAAGGGCCGCACGGCCGAAGTCGGCAGCCGGCTGGTGATCAGGTTCTCACGCACGATTTCGTCGGTCCAGTGATCGAGCACCTGCGACAGGCGAATGTAGGCCAGTTGCGACTTTTCACGGGCGGTGTTGTAGAAGATTTCCGGGCTGGGCACATGCGACTTTTCGTCCAGAGCCAAACGCTCGCGTCGCGGATCGGAAGCCTGTCGGCGCAGCGTTTCTCGAAATGCGGCCAGTCGCTGGGCAAAATCACCAGGTACGTAGACTACGGCGTCATACTCGCCCCGCTCGACGGCCAACTGTGACTGCAGGGCCGCGGCCTCGGTTTGAGCGCCATCGGTTGCCGGCTGATCCGCAGCGAAATGCAGTTCGACCAGCCTCAGCTTGTCCATGCTCGCGCGCAATCGTTCGGCGAAGCGATCCCCCTCGATCAACCTGGGCGAAGCGGGCAATGCCTCGCGACCCAGCACCAGCACCCGCGTCGGCTGCTCGCGAACGAATTGGGCCACCTGAAACAGGCTCATGCCCAACAGCGGGTAGAGCAGCAGCGGCAGGACCGCGATCATGAACAGCGTCCGCCGGTCGCGCAACTGGTCGCGCACTTCGCGGCAGAAGATCAGGCGGACGTTGTACCAGTTCATGGCGGTTGCGCTCTTGCCGAATTTCTCAGAAACGAATGAAACACTGTGATACGCAGACCAGGCACATCACCGAGATCAGTGCAAGCAGTAGAAAAATATCGACGGCCATGGAAGCCCAAGCAGTCGGGGCGTGCTTAACGCTTTTCGACATATTCCGTCCTCTCCGTGTCCCCGTGTCTCGGTGTTTGACACTCTTCTTTATCGAGGGAGTGTTCCCGGTCGTGATCGGAAATCAATCGGAAGAACAACTCCTCGAGGTCGCGCTCTTCGTAGCGATCGTACAACTCTTCCAAGGTGCCTTCGGCCAGGATGTGGCCGCGGTGCATGATCGCCAGGCGGTTGCAGAGCTTCTCGGCCTCGCGCATGATGTGCGTCGAAAAAATGATGCACTTGCCATGATCGCGCAGCTCGGCCACGGTTTGCAGCAGGGCTCGGGCCACGAGCACGTCGAGACCGGCCGTCGCTTCGTCGAAAATGAGCACCGGCGGATCGTGTACCAGCGCCCTGGCGATCGATACTTTCTGCCGCATGCCGGTCGACATCTTCGCCCCCAGCATGTCGCGAATGTCGTTCATTTGCAGCCGGTCGAAGAGCTCTTCCATCCGCTCACGCAGCTTGTCGGCGGTCAGCCCATAGAGTCGGCCGAAATACTCCACCATTTCCCAGGCTGTCATGCGGTCGTAAACGCCCGTATTGGCCGACATGAAGCCGAGCTGGTGGCGCACGCAGGAGGGCTGTGTCAGCACGTCGTAGCCGTTGACCCGAACCGTGCCGCCGGTAGGACGCAGCACAGTGCTGAGAATTCGCAAAGCCGTGGTTTTGCCGGCGCCGTTGGGCCCCAGCAGGCCGTAGATCTCTCCCTCACGGGCGTGGAAGCTGATGCCCGCCAGGGCCACCAGCCGCCCGCGGCGCAAATCGGCATAGTCTTTCGTCAGGTTGCGAACATCAATCATGGAGCGATGACTGCCGAGCGAGTGTGGCAACGGTTGCGCCGCGTGTGCGGACCGATGGCGGAGCGCGACGCGCGGCCCACGTCATTGGCCAGCTTCAAGCCATACGTGAGTTTAGCTTACGGCAGGCACGGCCGCGGGTTCATCCACCCGGTCGATCAGTTCGTACAACACATTGCGCTGACGGGGGATGTAGCCGGCTTCGCAGATGGCGTCGCGAATTTGCTCCAGCGAGAGGAAGTGGGCCGTGCCGGCCGAGGCCACGACGTTCTCTTCGATCATCAGGCTGCCCATGTCATTGGCACCGTAGAGCAGTGCCAATTGGCCTATTTTCAGCCCTTGCGTGACCCAGCTCGATTGGATGTTGGCGAAGTTGTCGAGGTACAATCGGCTGACGGCTTGCGTCTTGAGGTACTCGAAAGCGCCGGCCCGCGGCAAATGCGCCAGAGCCGTATGTTCGGGCTGAAACGTCCAGCAGATATAAGCCGTAAATCCGCCCGTCTCATCCTGCAACCGGCGCAACCGCTCCAGATGTTCAATCCGTTCGGCCAGCGTCTCGACATGTCCGAACATCATGGTGGCCGAGCCCCGGCCGCCCAGTTCGTGCCACTCGCGGCAGACATCGAGCCAATCGTCGCTCATGACCTTGCCGCGCGTGATTTCGCTGCGAACCCGATCGACGAGGATTTCGGCCCCGCCGCCCGGCAGGCTCCCCAGTCCGGCCTCTTTGAGCCGCCGCAGAACCTCGCGCACCGGTAAACGGGCCAATTTCGCCAGGGCATAAATCTCTGGCGGGCTGAAGGCATGGATGTTGATCTGCGGGAAGTGCAGCTTGATGTCGGCCAGCAGTTCTTCGTACCATTCGATCGGCAGTTTGGGGTTCATTCCCCCCTGCATCAGAATCTGATCGCCGCCCAATTCGATCGTTTCTCGGATCTTCTGCCGGATCACTTCGCGCTCGAGAACATAGCCCTCTTCGTGTTTCGGCGGCCGGTAGAACGCACAGAAATCGCACACCGCCGAACAGACGTTCGTGTAGTTGATGTTGCGGTCGATGTTGTACGTGCGATAGGGCTCGGGATGCAAACGGCGCGAAACGGCGTCGGCGGCCTGACCCAAGGCCAGCAAATCGGACGACTCCAGCAGCGACAGCCCTTCATCGGGCGTCAAACGCTCACCGGCGACCGCCTTATCCAGCACTCTGGCAATCGGAGATGCCAAGTTCAACTCCCGCGGGTGCAAGGTTCATCTTCAGGGCCAGGCGATAGAATAGTTCCAGGCCTGCGCAATTCAGCTGGCCCGAGCGAGAAGTGCAGGTTGTCGCGCAGGTAGGCGACGCACTCCGGCCGCGACAGACCCAAGGGCGCAGCTTCCTTGTCGGCGATTTCGTGGAGATGTTGCAGACCCAAATCACGGGCCTCGTTCAGATGCCGCCTCGATGCCGCCTAGATCCGTGCCGGTTCGAGCCGTCCACATAGCGAATACGAACGGCAACTCGGCCCAGCGACACCATTCGTCTCCCAGATCCCAAACTTCGACAAAGCGGCCGCCCGGCGAACGCATGGCCCGATCACCGATCAGCAGCGTGGCGTCGGCTGAAACTTCGCCAGGCAGGGCGCCGATCGGCAGCGGCACCAATTGCGGCTCCAGATCGAAGCGTTCTTTGAGCAGGATGCGGATCAAGGCGACGCTGGTCCGCGAGCCTTCGTCCAGGGCCAGGCGTGCGAATTTCGTGCGGCGCGACGCGGCTGAACAGCTTGACGCTTAAGACCGGGTCCACGGCAACCGATGCAGGCATCGGAAACGATCGTATAGCCCGGATCCTGGAAGCACTCGACCGACGGAATCAGGGCCACGTCCAATTGGCCGGTCGCCAGTTGCTCGGCCAGGCGGCTGGGCACATCGAACACCAAGCTGGCCTGCGGCGCCAATTGCTCGAGCCCGTAGACGAGCGGCTTGGTATTGAGATAGCTCACCGCACCGACGCGAATTCGTCTGTCGCTAGTCATAACAATCCGTGTGTGTTGAGGTTCCGCCAATTTTAGCGTTGCGCGGGCAACTGCTCAACCGGCCGGGAAATGTGCCGTCCGGTGGCATAATAGGAACCGTGCTCGGTCGTCAGCCATAACCGGTCCCCGAACACCGGCCAGCAGAACGGGGTTCAAAACTCGAGCTTGCGGAAGGCCCGCACGCCCATCCAAAGGGGAACCAGCGTCGTCGCGACCCCCAGGACGATGCTCGCCGCGGCGCCGGCGGCGAGCCAAAAATGGAAATCGCCCGGCGCAAGACGTCCGGTGCGCTGCCGAACTTTCGGACGCCGAGAGATAGAAATGGCAGGGGAGCGCGGTCAGTAAAACGATGCCCACGATGTAGACGGTGCTGAGAACCAGCGTCAGCGTGCCGCCAAATCCGGCCGCGATCCGCGACGGCGAATCGTGCCGCAGATTGGGCATCTTGGCCCCCAGCCCGACGGCCAATCCCGACAAGCCGGACGAAAGCAGAACGCACGCCAGCAGGTGTACCAACACCACGATTCGTTCGACGCCGAGCATCAGGTCGCTCAGCACGATCAGCAGCAGGCAAGGGACAACGAGCCCAGCGTGGCAAACAGGTACTTCCCCCAGATGATTGTTTCGCGTCGCACGGGGAGCAGGCCCAGGATCCAGAACCGCCGGCCTTCGAGGCTGATCATCGGAAAGACGAACCGCGTGGTGAAGGTAGACAGCAGCAAGCCCACGACCGCCAGGTTCAGAAAGCTGATCATATTAACCCAGCTGGCATACGAGACATCGAACGATGAGCCTGCGGGCGTTGACGAAATACAGCACCAGCAACGTGAAGAAGATCAGGAACTGCGACCACTGCACGGGATCGCGACGAAACAATCGCAAGTCCTTGACGACCATTAGCCGCAATTGCGGGGGCAGAAAGACGCCCAAACGCAGCACGGCGTCGTCCAGCCAATCGAGCTTGAAGGGCCGCCGCGAAGTTTGCTCCCCCTGCAGCAGCAGATAACCTAGGCGGAACGTCCGCCGCGCGATCCAAACCGCCACCAGATGGAAGAACAGCGCGTTGGAGACCAGCAGCGTGAGAAACATCAGGCTCTCGGTCAGGGCTCGTCGGGCTGGCTCGTCAGACCAGCCGGCATGCACGCCTTCCAACAAGCCCGAGCTGAGCCACCAACTGGGTAGCAGCCGGTATTCGCTCAGTTTGAGCCGCGTGAGCAACTCCTGGAACCATCCGGGCGTTAGCAATTCACGCCCCAACTTGCTGGCGACCAGCCAGATCAGCGCCGATCAGTCCCAGAAGCACCATGCGCCGCCACGGTCAGAAACTGCACCCGATTGGCCGGCAATCGCCGCACGACCAGCATGCAAACCAAGGCGCCCCAGGTGCCGGGAATGAAAGCAAATGCGAGCATGAACGGCACGATCGACGCGAAGTAAAACCAACCGGCCCCTTCGACCAGGCCGTACGCGACCAGCATCGGGCTGCACAGCAATAGGAACACCCAACTGCTCAAGACCATCGATTCCTGGAACTTGTGAACGAAGATCCGGTCATCGCGCGTCGGAGTGGTGAGCAAAAATCGCACTTCAGCCGAGCAATACAAGGCGCCGTACAGGACGATGGCCGTGGAAAAGGCCAGCATCATCATCAACGAAGCAAAGAACAGGCTGTAAATGGCACGCACCGTTTCGTCGTGAGTGGCGGCATCGGAAATCGACAGGTTCAGGAACCGGAACCCGTCGGCAAATAACACGAACAGCAAGCTCCATAGCAGAGCTGTCAACAACACGACCAGCATGCCTCGTAATCGCGATGTGTCAGGAGAGCGCAGCAGCGCGTTGCGAACCTGCTGAGATCGCAGACGCCAGAAGAGCCGCGTTTCGTGGTCGACCGTCGGCAGCCGATAACCGTGACCGGCGGCTCCGATCGCTTCGACAGCTCCGCTCAGCGCGTGGGGAGGAGACGTACCGGCCATTAGCCTGTCTCCAGCGGCGCCGGTACGTCGACCGGAGGCAAACGGGGTAAATCGGTCTGCCCTCCGGTGACTTCCAGAAAGATCTGCTCGAGCGTCGTGTGTTGCTGGGCGAGCTCGCGGCGAAGCTCGGCGAGAGTTCCCAGGCGGAGAAGCTTGCCGTGGTCGACGATGCCGATCCGAGTGGAGATTTCCTCGGCCAGGGCCAGCGTGTGGGTCGACATGAAGATCGTCATTCCTTCGCTGGCCTTGCGGCGCAGCAGGTCTTTCAGCAGCCGCGTGCTACGCGGGTCGAGGCCGACCATCGGTTCGTCGATGACCAACACCTGCGGATCGTGCAGCATGGCCGCGGCGAAGACCAGCCGTTGTTTCATGCCGTGCGAATAATTCTCGGTCAACTCGTCGATGAAATCTCCCAGCTCGAACTGTTCGATTTCACGCCCCACGCGGCGTCGGGCCGCTTCGCCCTGCAGTCCGTACATGCCGGCGATGAAGGCCAGGAATTCCTGGCCGGAGAGCTTTTCATACAAGCAGGGTTCATCGGGCACATACCCAAGCAATTGGCAAGCCTGCCGGCTGTGCGTGACCATGTCGAAACCTTGCAAGCGGACGTGTCCCGAGGTAGGCCGCAGAAGGCCAACGAGCATCTTGATCGTAGTGGTCTTGCCGGCCCCGTTCGGGCCCAGCAGGGCCAGCAACTCACCCGGCTGGACGGTCAAGCTCAAGCCCGCCACCGCGACCTTGCGTCCGAAGTTCTTGGTTACGTTTTCCAGTTCGATCATCGGTTTGGCAGAACCTCGGGGCGGATGGAGCTTCGATCCTTCACGGGGTAACCGGTTCTGCAAGCAGCATGCCGTCCCGGCGAATGGAACCCAGGATCGGCCACCAGGGTTGCAATGATTCGTCCAAGGTGGGCGAGTGTGTCGGTTCGCCGGCCACTCGCTCGAACGTCAACCGCGACGTGCTCAGCATCAATTCCTGCTTCAGCACTGTGCCATCGGTGGCGACCCACTGGCGAGCGCGGACGGTCTGGCCATTGGTCAGGCCCGAACCTGCGTCGTTGCGCATTACGACCAGCAGCGTCGAACGACTTTCGCCGTTCCATGGAATTGCTTCCCGCCGCTCGACAACTGCTTGCAGCATTTCCATCTGCTGGCGGAAGGGACTGTAAATTGGTGAGCTCCAACGTTGTCCGACGCGTAGCTTTGGCAGCCGAGCTTGTGGCGAGAGCGAATCGCCCAACAGCGCATTGGCTGGCAGATAGGCACGGCTCTCGCTAACCGAGGAGCCGGTGCGAACGAAGAGCTTGAGCTGATTGCCTTCGACCACGCCGCGAATGCTGATCCGCACCGTGGGATCGACGATCGCCTGCGACTTGGCGGCGTAGCCCACTTCGGCGACCGAACGGAAATCAACCGGCCGACCGAGCGGATCGATGCCGATCGCGCTGGTCAGATCGACGTCGAGCTTCATTTCGGCGCCTTACGCTCGAAGACTTTCATGATGGACGTCACCCATGTGGGCGCCAAGGCCGAGAGCGGCAACTGATTGAACCAAACCCGGTTGCGAAGCTCGTAGCCGCCCTGGTCCGTGGGGCTGCTCTGGCTGATGGCCCAGCCCAGCGGGCGATCGTTCAGCGAGATGGTCCAGCCGACCGGGGTGTTGACCGCATCTTGCAGAATGGTGCGATAGGTAGGTGGGTCGCCCACGAACCACGACGGCAGGATCTTCTGCTCGACGAGCCAGCCCATCGTGGTCATCCAAAACAGCACGACTGCAATGCTCGACCACCGGCTGGCCATAGCTGTCGTCCTCGAACGCGCACCTCGGAGACCGCGCCTGCCGCTCGCCTGCCCGCAAGCGGCCGCATTCTTTAGTTTACCGAAGCCCAACCGCGATCGCCACTTCAGATTCCCCCCTGGCGGTGCGAACCGAGGCCGGCTGGAAACCCGCAAGACGTTGATTTGGGGGCCGAATCGAGCTTGCAACAAATGGGCGATCCGCGGATGATACCGGCGAAAACAGCGTCCGACTCTGCGGACCGTGAGGCGGGGTGTTCGGGGGGCGGGACTCTTCGATCGATCGAAAAGGCGTGAGCAACCAACCCCGCGGGTTGCCCGGCAGGCATGGAGGTCAATTCGATGCGGATCGACGGCGTGCAATTGGCGGCAGGCTTGGCTCTGGCCTGTGCATTGAGCTTGGGATGTAATCAACAATCGGACGCGCCGGCAGTGAGCAGCGGCGCGAAGTCGGCCGCTCCGGTCAAAACGGCAACCGGCCCGGCGGCGGCTCCGCCGGCGGTACGCACCACCGATTCCGGAGTGGAAGTCGATCTGCGTGACGACCAGCACCCAGTCGTATTGCTGCATACGAACCTGGGCGAGATCGTGCTGCGATTGGACGCCGCAAAAGCGCCGCGGACTGTCTACAACTTCATGAGCTATGCCAGCAATGGCCATTACGACCAGACCATCTTTCATCAAGTCGACGCCGGCTATGCCGTGCTGGGCGGCAGCTATTCCATCGATCTGGCTGAACGCCCGGGCCGGTATCCGATTCCGAACGAGGCCACCAACGGCCTGAAGAACAAACGCGGCACGATCGCCATGGCCCGCGCGCCCGACTCGATCAACAGCGCCACCTGCGAGTTCTTCATCAATCTGGTCGATAATCCGCAGTTGGATCACCAAGGGGACGATCCGGCCACGTATGGCTATTGCGTCTTTGGCGAAGTCATCGGCGGTCTGAGCGTGCTCGATAAAATCTCGAAAGTCAAGGTGCAGGACACCAAGCAGTTCGAGAAGATTCCGGTCGACACGGTGATGCTGCAGTATGTGCGGCGCGTGGTGTATTAATTGCGGTTTTCCGCCATGAATCTAACCGCGACGGATTGGCCCCCTTACCGGCAACGAGCTGCGGCGCTGGAAGACGTCGAGGCGCGGTTGGCATTCGACCCCGACGACCTCGAGCGGAGGTTTGAGCGGGCTGGTCTGCTGGCCGAACTTGGCCGACCGGACGAAGCCAAGCAGGCGTACCTGGAGATTGTCGCCCGTTGGCCGGACCATTTCGGGCGCTGAACAATCTTGGCGTGGTGTTGCATGCCACGGGCTACCGCACCGCGGCCCGTACGGCTTACGCCGAGGCGGTCAGGAGGCATCCCGACAATCCCAAGGGGCATCTGAATCTCGCCAATGCGCTGCTGAAAAACCGTGATTTCGAGCCCGCTCGGCGCCACTTCGAAATTGCGCTGCGACTGATTCCGGACTATGCCGAAGCCCACCAGGGATTGGCCAGCGCGTTGACGGAACTGGGTGACGCTGCCGCGGCCCAGCAGCACCGAACGTTAGGCTTCCGGCATCAGTCGCTCACCGTGTTGCCATTTCGCGGTCAGAGCCAGCCGGTGATGCTGCTGGTGCTCATCTCGGCGATGGGAGGCACGGTTCCCATTTATCCGCTGCTCGATGACCGCGTCTTTCAGACCTCGATTCTGGCCGCGGAGTTTTTCGATCCGGCTGCGCCGCTGCCGCCTCATCATTTGATCTTCAATGCGATAGGCGACGCCGATCTGGCCCGTTCGGCATTGGATGCGGCCGACAGGCTACTGGCCAAGGCACAGGCTCCGGTGCTCAATCATCCGCGCGCGGTGCTCGCCACGGGTCGCGCCGAGAACGCCCGCGCCTGGGCCTGATCCCAGGCGTGATCGCGCCACGAACGGCCATTTTGCCGCGAGAACTGCTGGCCGGCTCATACGCCCCGGCCACGCTCGAACAACGGGGGTTCGTATTCCCGCTCTTATTGCGCACGCCAGGCTGCCACACCGGGCGCAACTTCGTGCGGGTCGAGAACCTGGACGAGCTACGTGCGGCGCTGCCGCTGCTGCCCGCTCCGGAACTGGCCGTAATCCAATTTCTTGATGCTCGCGCCGCCGACGGCAAGATCCGCAAATACCGTGTGATGATGATCGACGGGCAACTCTATCCGCTGCACGCAGCCATCTCGCCGCATTGGAAGATTCATTACTTTACGGCCGAAATGGCCGATCATCCTGAGCACCGCGCCGAAGACGCAGCCTTCCTGGAAGACATGCCGCAGGTGCTGGGGCCGCGAGCCATGGCCGCTTTGCAGCAGATCCGCGATACGCTGGCGTTGGACTACGCAGGCATCGATTTCAGCCTGGATGCCGGCGGCAATATTCTGCTGTTCGAAGCCAACGCCACGATGGTCGTAAATCCGGCGGAAGCAGACGAGCGCTGGGCCTACCGCCGGGCGCCACTCGAACGTGTTCGCAATCGAATTCGTGAAATGCTCGTCACGCGTGCCGCCTGATCGCAACAGGTGCGATTCAGAATGACGCGATTCAAGCAACCTGATGCGCGGGCGCTGCTCGGGCCGATGCGGTGGCGACTTGACCAGGCGTCTTCACCACGACCTGCTGCACCTGGTTGTCGGCGTCGAGGTACACCACCCGGTGCTCGATCTTCGCAGCCTCTTGCCGCGTCAGTTGCTCGAGCGAGAGGATGATCACGTAGTCGCCCGGCTGAAACAGTCGAGCCGGACAGCCGTTCAAGCAGATCTCGCCTTGGCCCGGAGTGCCGGCAATTACATAGGTTTCCCAATGGGCGGCGTTTGCCAGGCTGTTGACGTGAACCAGTTGGAACGGCTCAATGCCGGCGGCCTTCATCAATAACGGGTCGATGGTGATGCTACCTTCGTAGTCGAGCCGAGCGCCGGTAACCCGGCGCGATGCAACTTCCCTGTGCAGACGGTGATCGACATCTTCGTCTCCTTGCGGATCGTGCGCCGCGTACGGGGTGCGCCAGTCGGCAACTTCGTGTCACCCGGTCGCGTTGCGCCCGGCAAAACATACGCCACCTGGCGGCGTTCCACCAACGCCAGTTTTGCCGAGGAGGGCGAACCGTGCGGGTTTAATCAAGCCGCCAAGAGTCGAAGTTACGACACGCCAGAATCACCAGCTTGCATGGGCTCAATTTCGCTGCTGGCGCCGCTGATATACTTCGCTTGGGCGGATCTTGAGCAGAGGGCGATAGCTGACATCCCGCACCTTGAGGGGCCGTGGGCAAGCGAAGCCCGGCAGTCTGGCAAGGGCGGGCGAAGATGCCGATTGCCGATCTTCACGATTGCCAGAATCACACATTCCTCGCTCTTGGGTACGTCGAAGAATCATCTCGTACGCTACTCCGCATTTCTGCTATTCTCCGGCGAACTTTTTGGATCGAGCCCCCGAGCCTGTTGACGATGGATACCGCGGCAGTCATCCAAGCGCTGAAGACGCCGCGGGCGGTGCTGGCATGTCTGGCCATGATCCTGTTGTCCACCAACGCTTGGAGCCAGGATTACCTGTCGCCTCCGATTGTCGAGACTCAGCCACTGGTGCCCTACGTACAAGTCTCGGGCTCAGCCAGCTCGCTGCCATCCGATCCGCCGGCGCAAGACTTGCCAACGCTGGGTAACCCTCTGCGCCGCCCGAAAAGGTGATTGTTGATACTGAAACATCGCCCGCGCCGACGCAGTGGCCAACATCCGATCCGCCGGCACGCAAGTCAGACCAATGGCGCATTTGGCGATTGTTTCCGCAGGGCATGATCCCTTACGTCGGTCCTCGGACCCCCGACGATCAAAAAGACCGTGGCATCGGACAACCGCTGGAGGGCAATGGTTGGCGAAGCCAGCCCTTTTCGATAACCCCGTTCGCTGGAGTGACCGATGGCGGGGCGTTGATTCCCGGCCGGGTGATGCAGCAGCCAAGTTTCTATGGCGGCATCAATATCGGCTGGGACTACGATCACTATTGGGGAATCGAAAAGCGGCTCGGTTTCGGAGCCTTGCACCTGACCAACGGCAGCGGCCAGTCGATTCCAGAAACCGGATTGAGCGTTACCGGCGAATATCGCTTGATGTACTATCCGCTGGGCGATACCCGCTGGCGCCCGTTTCTGACGGCCGGCATCGGCTGGAGCGACTTTTATTTCAATGATGACCGAGGCGTCAGTCATCTCGACACGGTCGGCATGATCCCCTTCGGGGTGGGACTGAAATACCTGCATTCCGACCGGATCGCGTTTCGCATGGATTTGATTGACGAAATGACTTTCGGCAACGGTCTGCTAACGAACTTCCAGTACGTCGCCTTCACGGCCGGATTGGAGTTCCGCTACGGCAAGCGTTTGTTGCACATGCCTTGGCACCGCCAAGACGGTTCCTGATCCGTTCGGAAATCTCACAGGCTCGCCGGGGGGGCTGGCACGCCGCCGGCTCATGCCTTTCGACCTTTCAACGCCAATCGAATTGCCAGCCAGGGAATGAAAAACAACACCAGCACGAGCAGCTTGATCGCCACGATGCTGCTATAAAGCACCAGGTTCAATTCGTGCTTCGAGAGATCAAACATTTCGGCCTGCATCCGATAGGCAAGATCGCCTGCCAGCAGGATCACGCCGAGCGAAACATAGAGTAGTGCGAAGCCGATAACCCAGCACCACAACAGCACCCTACCGAGCGTGTCGAAGAACTCGCTGTTTCGCGTTGGTTCAGGCATCTGCAATTCCCTTGTGTTGGTGGTCCGCGCGCTCAATGCGTGACGAATTCGCCCGGGAAGTGCCCCCTACGTTAATATTCTATCGTGTTTCCCTGGGGGGCCGGGTAGAATTGCCAACGCAGCACCAAGCCGGCGGGGGGGTGTTGACGAGCTCCTGCCGCGAGCTGGCCTATGAGGGCGGGCGCGTTGGTGCTGTGGGAGACATTTCGACCTACGGATAGACCGAGGAAAAGCATGACGCTGGGTCCCCAACTCGACCAGGTTGAAGAACTCGCGACCGATGAGGGCGAGTTGCTCGAGGTTCATATCGGTACGCGGCCGGCCGCCCGTGGCTCGGCGGCTCCGATGAAGGTCGTCCTGGTCACGGACACGTGGGAGCCGGAAATCAACGGCGTCGTCACAACGCTCCGCACCACGATGGACCATCTTCAGGGGCTGGGGCACGAAGTCGTCGTGGTCCGCCCATCGCAATTCCCAAACCTGCGGTCTCCAATCATCGACCGGGCAGTAAGGGTTCCGTATTACGTGCCCACCAGGTTTTGGCGGGACACGATCACTCCGGGGTGTGCCGTCCACATTTCCACCGAGGGCGTTCTCGGCGGTCTGGCCAAACGTTATTGCATCAAGAATCGCATTCCGTTCAGCACCTGCTTTCACACCAATTTCCCGGAATACTTTTACGACCACTTCCGGATTCCCGTCGGCCTGTCGTACCGTTACTTCCGCCACTTTCACCGTTCTTCGCAAGCCATCACGGTGGCGACCAGAAGTTGCCGGAACAAGCTCCTCGAACGAGGGTTTCAGGCGCCGATCAAGAACTGGTCTCGCGGCGTCAACATGAGCCTGTTTCGTCCGCGGCCCAAGGCCATTGCCATGGATCGGCCGATTGCCATGTATGTGGGCCGGCTCGCGAAAGAAAAGAACATCGAGGCCTTCCTGAACTGCCGCAACGACGTCGAGAAATTCGTCGTCGGCGATGGGCCGCATCGGGCCGCTCGAAGCCGCCTATCCCGACGCTCATTTTCAGGGATTCTTGCAAGGCGAGATCCTGGCCGAGATGTATGCCAACGCCGACGTGTTCGTATTTCCGAGCCGAACGGACACCTTCGGATTGGTAATCGTCGAAGCCCTGGCGACCGGCGTGCCGGTGGCCGCATATCCCGTGCAAGGCCCTATCGACATCCTTACGGGCGAGGGCGTAGGTTGTCTCTCGGAAGACCTCGAAGAAGCGATCCAAGTCGCTCTGGAAACACACGATCCGGCAGCCTGTGTGGCACTGGCGGCGGAATACACCTGGGAACGTTGTACCCAGCAGTTTTGCGAAATCCTGGAACGGACCCGCTGGCTGCCGGTGTGAGTTTCGTTTGACTCGACATGCTCGACTGCGGGCTCAAGCGAATTTCTGGTGTCCAGTTTCGATTGCAAGGCATTCCCGGCGTCGGAGCCGATCGATCGGGTTCTTCTTATTGACTCCCTAACCCGCAACCGACAACAGAAGTATGAGCACGACCGCCGACATCAATGCTGATCGCGAAGAGATCTACCGGGCCGTCCGCGAGCGCCGTTGTCCCGACCCCGCGGTCACGAATGCGCATGCGCGAGCGAGCCGAGAAGATCCGGCAGGAAATCTTCCAGAAGCACGGCCTGCTCGACATCGCCGTTGATCTTATCCGTGAAGCCCGTGACGCATGACGTATGTACTCGACGCCAACGTAGCCTTGCGGTGGGTCATATTGGAGCCACTTCGGACAAGGCGATCATCTTGCGTGACGAGTTCCAGAGAGGCCTCCACGAATTCCTGGCGACCGACTTCTTTCCCTACGAAGTTGCCAACGCATTGACCCGCCGACGCGCCGGCGAGTTATTCCACAAGGGCAGGCAAGTGTACTTCTCGATGATGTGCTGGCCGACTGCCCGTTGCTCTACGACGTGTTTTCCTTGCTAACCACAGCCACCGATCTGGCATCGCAATCGCGAGCCTCGATCTACGACTGTCCCTACTTGGTACTTGCCGAAGAGCATGATTGCCAATTCATAACGGCGGATCGGAAGATTCTCAATGCATTCCCGAGCGAATCCAGGATCATCGACCTTTTGACCCTCTGAAAGAGTGGCCCTGGCGAACTAGGGGCGCGGCGCACAGGACACAGACGCGAGTCAGGTCAGATATTAGTATACGACTGCCCATGCGAAAAATTCTTCATTAGACGCTCCATCCGTCTCCAGTTTGTTTAATACCCTCATCCGAAAGAATTTTGGGTAACTCAGCAGTTCGGCAGTCGATAAGTTCACGGTTGATTATGGCATCGTGTAATACCAACTTTGCCAGTTCGTACTCGGGCTCGTTCGCCAGCCTTTCGACGGCTTGCTCGGTTTTCTGCAGAACAAACTCGAACGAAAGCACCCCACGCAGGAACTCGACATTGCTCGCCATCCAGCCTTGGCCGTAAATGTGGCTATCATCTCGCCAGAGTTCGGGTCCGAACAGACCGCGGTTCCCAATCTGCATGCCGAACGGTTTGTTTTCACCCTCGAAATAGATAAGTCCCGAACAGTACTTCAATGCGGCGATGGCCCGTCCACGAGTCTCGACCTTCCACCATGGTTCCCAGATAGGCTCGATGTGGGGAAGTATCATCCCTAGTGCTTCGTCAAACCCTGATTTTTGGGTAAAGGGACTTCAGTTTGGATCGAGCGTCGCTGATTCGCATTTGCCAATCGACGCCGCGTTGCGTGTCGTTGACGTCACTCGACCAAGCCGCGATTTCGGTCTGTAGCGTCTTCGAGTTCGCCGAAACGTCTGCCGGCAGACACACTGTCGCGTCAGCGAACTCAGTTCGTTTTCGGCGATGTTGAGCCAACTCCCGTGTTTCGGCGTATGGCAGAAGTGATCCGGCGGACCGATCGGCCGGGCACGCTTCGGCGGAAACGCCTCGTAGAACGCGCCTTTCGTATGCGTGTTCAGATTGTCGCAAACCAAGGTCTCCTCGGACACTTCTTGTAACGCCCTTCCATCAGGCGGGCTATTTCCACCGCCCAATCGCACTTTGGTTTTGGTCGCGGCCGGACTGTGGCTTCGCGCCAGCCCGCCAGCGGTTCGGTGAACATGAAGATGTTGGCCGTGCCTGCCCGCTCGTATTCGTAGTCGACCCGCTTGGCGTGCCGCTTCGTGGCGGGGATGGGCGCGCGAGTTTCCTTGACCAATTGCACCGGCTGCTCGTCCATGCAGAGTACGGGGCAGGCGGGATTATACGGTTTTTCGTAGGTGTCGAGCACTTCCTCCATCGAGGCCACGAACTCCGCGTCCGCTTCCGGCGGGATCACCCAGTATTCGAGCTTGCGATTGGTCATCCCGTTTTTTTCAGCGTGGAGCGGACGGTTTCGTGGCTGATGGACTCGCACGATTTCCAACTCCACGACTTTCCGGGCCAGCAGCCGCAATGTCCAGTTGGCGTAGCCTTTCGGCGGCGGACTGAGCCGCATGGCGATCATTTGGGCTTCTTGCTTGCCGCCCAATATCTTCTCCGTGGCCGGTCGCTCACGAGGCTTGCCGTGCAGCGTTTCCGCGAAGCCATCGGCCACAAATCGCTCACGCAATTTCTCAACCGTGCGGGTCCGGCAATCGAACGCGTCCGCGATCTGCTCGTCGGTCCATGCCGGACCGGCTACGTCCGCCTTCAAGAGCATCTGTCGCCGACGGACTTTCTGGCCCGAACCATTGAGCTTCCGCACCATCTCACATAGCGTTCGGCGTTCCTTCGCCGTCAGACGAACGATATACTTCTTGTTCATGGGAAACCTCCTTGTTGGCGGAAGAATCCCACATTTCCCGACTCAAGCCAACCCGAATCTTGGGCTTTGACAAAGCACTAGCGAATTGAAGCGGCAAAGCCATCCGTAGGGATCCGTTCTAATGCCTGGTTGCACTGAGGTTGGCTCGGCGTCGAGTCGAATTAAGAAGCGGTCTCGAAAAAACGTGACTACCTCGTCCTGCTGTTTGGGCGTCAGCATCTTCTGGAAGACGTGTCCCTGCAGAATCCCGTAATGAAACTCCGAATCCCCTTTTGAGCATGATTCATTTCGCATCAATGTGTCGTGCCAGTCGATCAGGCACACAGGAAACAGGTAAGCAAATAATTCCGGTTGTAGGTCGACGTACGCCAAGTCGTGAAAGTAATACCACAGGTCATCCCGATCAATCTTTTGATATGGCGTGGCTGCCAGACGCTTCAAATCGTCATCGTTATAGTCGAACTGTCGCTCCCACACTTGTTTGGGCGGCTCCGCGTTTCCGAAAATTGCACGGGCACGTTCCCAGGAAATTGGGGCGATTGTCTGGCTGTTACTTTCCGCCACGGTCAGACGCCCCTATCTCGGTTGGTGGGCCAACGACGGTGACCCGTAGGCCGGCGCATGCTACCCCTGTTTGGAATGCACAGCCGGGGCCGCGACGAATTGAGCATCAAGCGCGCAGGCTGTAATAACGCCTGCGCAACGACCAATATAGCCGAAACAGCGTAGGGTTCGAAATTGCCTGTTGCCCGAGTCGCTCGAGCCATGACGGCGGCGCGGCAAGTCGCCCTGCATGGCGAGCCCTAAATTGCGGGCGATACGCCTGCATCTGTCGATAACGTCCCAGCGCCTCGTCGGCGTTGCCGGGGACGCGATGCAGCGACGTCACCTGCGGAACATGTGCGACACATTCCGGAACCAGGTAGCGGATCCAAAGATCCCAGTCTTCGAGCATTTCCAGTGATTCGCTGAAGCCGCCCAAACGCTCGAACAGTTCGCGGCGGAACAGGACCGCTTGAATCGGCAACCAATTACGGGCCAACAAGTCGGCCGGATCGAACGGGCGACGATGCACGACGTAGCGTCCTGCTTCTGCGTACGCCAACGGTTGGCGGCTGAGCACTCGCGTCGGCACTTCATACGCCAGGCTATAGGCTGCGGCAGCGTGCAGCTGGTCGACCAAGGCCCGGGCCAGCAAGTCAACGTGGTTGGGCAGGAACTGGTCATCGTCATCGAGAAAACCGAGCAGATCACCACAGGCCACGGCCAGTCCGACGTTGCCGGCTCGCGAGCGACCCTGGCGAGGAATGCTGATGTAGTTCAGCCGCCGACCGCTGGCCGCGACGAAGGCTTCGGCCAACGACCGGCTCTCCCCGCCGCCGTCTTCGACGACGACAATTTCCAACTCGGCGTAAGTCTGAACGGCAAGCGAATGCAGGCATTCCTCGAGAAAGCCCCGACGACCATGATGTGTGCGGACGATGATGCTGACGAGCGGCTGCGGCACGATCGCGGCCGGACGCCGGTCCACGGCAGCAGCAGTCGTCGAATGGTTTGTGAGCAAGTGGCTCATTTGGAATCTCAACGTTGCAGCAGCAACTTTTCCACAATCGCCTCCGAGGCGCGGCCGCCGCCATATAGCGATTTGCCAGCCGAGCCGGGCTGTCGTCGGGCCAACGCTTCGCGTACTGCGGCCACGAGGTTGGCCTGCGTCAGCGGGCTCACCAGACGGTTCGCTCCGGTCTCGACCAGTTCGGTCCATTCTGTTTCGTCACGCAGGGTCACGCAGGAAATGCCGTGGAAAAAGGCTTCTTTTTGTACTCCTCCTGAGTCGGTCGCGATCAGCCGTGCGCCGCGTTCGAGCCTGACCATGTCGAGATAACCCACCGGCTCGATCAATCGTAAGCGATCAGCGACACTGCGCCAGCAAGCCGGCCCGCTCCAGTGCAGCACGGGTGCGAGGATGCAAAGGCAGCACGACCGGAAGGTCGCGAGCGACGTCGTAGAGCCCCGCGAAAATGGCCTGCAATCGTGTTGGCTCGTCGGTGTTTTCGGCGCGATGAATCGTGGCCAGCAGATATGTCCCGGGCTCGATCCCGAGCCGTTCAAGCACCCGGCTGCGGCCCTCGGCTTGCGCGGCGTAATGCAGGGCCACATCGTACATGCAGTCGCCCACCAGATGAATGGCCGCCGGCGGCAGCCCTTCGCGGCGCAGGTTTTCAACCGCGACGGGCGTCGGCGCGAGCAGCAGGTCCGCCACATGGTCCGTGAGCACGCGGTTCACTTCCTCCGGCATGCGGCGATTGAACGACCGTACACCGGCTTCGACGTGGGCAATGGGGATGTGCAACTTGGCCGCGGCCAGCGCGCCGGCCAACGTCGAGTTCGTATCGCCGTAGACGAGCACCCAGTCTGGCTGGGTGTCTAGCAACAGATCCTCGATGGCTGCCAGCATCTTGCCCGTTTGCTCACCGTGTCGGCCGGAACCAATCGCCAGATGGTAGTCGGGTGGTGGAATGCCCAGTTCGTCGAAGAAGATCTGCGACATGTTGTCGTCATAGTGCTGGCCCGTATGGACGAGCAGTTCCTGGACCGCGGGATGGGCCCGCAGCGCACGCGACACGGCCGCAGCTTTGATGAACTGCGGACGAGCGCCAACGACTGTGACGATCTTCGACACGCTGGTGGCTCCTCGAGGACCCTTGGTGAATTGGATGCTCAGGAATGCACTGAGACGCGTGGCCGAGCGCTGGCTTCTTGCGATTCCGATGACGGCCGAGCGTTGTTTATCCGGCCAATTCTCGACAAGCCTTGCCAACCCCAGGAGGCCAATGCCAGGGCACGCCAACCAATTCGGTCGGCTTGCCGTGCATAGGTCCACAAGGCACTTCGCCCGAGCGACTGCGACTCGCAACCGGCGCCCAGCGACCGTTGCAGTACGAATTGCACGAAGCGGCGATAGCTGAACCGGCCCGAGGCGACCACATCTTCGTAGGCCCGCTCGGTCAATTCCTGGCGCAGCCGTGGATCGGCCGATTGGGCCAGCACGTCGTCCAGGTTGCTAAAGTCCGGCTGCAATTCCAGGTAATGCCGTCCTGGCTGCAAAATGTCGTTATACCGGCCGGAAACCAGGATTTGGCAAGTCCGAGTGGCGCAGGCTTCGAGATGGCGAGGCGATAGCACAAATAGTCGCAGGCTATCGTCGCAACCCGCAAAGCAGGCAGCTTCGACCTGCTCGAACGAAGCGTGGGGGTGATCGGCCAGGTAGCGTTCGGTCCTGCGCACGCAAACTGCCGTCGCGATCCAACAGACTGGCGCCCCCTTCCACGCCGATCGTCGAGCGGCAGCGGAGCAGAAACCGGTACCAGTCGTCGCCAAGCAGCACGTCGTCGCGATGCGTCGAGATGTCGAACGTCAGGGACGTTTCGCGGCAACTCGCAGCAACGCGCTGGGCGATGCGCGTCTTCAGCCGCCCATGCTGGCCAAGCCAGGCGGGGGCGTCCCAGGCCCGATAGCCGACATCGATCGGCCGCTGCCTGCTGCGCGTGGCCAGCCCGGCAATTCGTGCCAGCGCTGGCTCGTCAAGGTATCCGGTCAGCACCTGGAAGAATTGCACGTCTTTGGTCGCCAGCCCGGGATAGATGACAGGCCAGTCGGCTGCCGAGGCGTTGGAAAAAACACGGCTGACGTTCATTCGCTCGATGAACTGGCAGAGTTGATCGGTGCTCAGGAACTCGTCCTGGGGGATCATCACTTTGACCGCGGGCAGACGCCCCAGCCAATCGAGCCGGTCCATCAGCCGTGCAAATCGCGGCCGGTTCCAGCGCACGCCTACGAGCGTGGTGTGAAAGATCACCAAGTCGAAGTCGACGGTGCGCGTCCACCAGGGGCGATCGGCGAGCGCCGCGTTGAAGTAGTAGCAACGATGCGAGGATAGCGCCCGAAACTGTCGAGGTGGTCGCGAATGGAAGCGCGCGGCGGATGAGGGCGCGTGTAGTAATAGACGACGAGAATGTTGGACATCCGTGCCGCTCGCCAAAAAGCGTGCCGCCCCGCGCAGCGCCCCCCCGGGGACGGCCAACTCAGTGCCGCCCGGCACGATAGCCGATCGGGCGGTGGCAAGGCAATGCCAGTACGGGAGTTGCGACCAAACTCGACATCCAATGGTCGGCTTCGATTGACCCCTGCCAGTCGCAACGCAAACAGGTGTTTGTCGGTCGGCTCAATCCTGTTACTATCCCGCCCCCAACCAGGCCTTTCTGCCGCCTGGAGTTCAAGGTCGCATCATCTCTGCGTAATCGCGCAGTGCGTTTCGCGTATGTCGGGTGGCGAATGACGGAATACATGTCCGGGATCTGGCGAACTCGCTACTTCCTATGGTCGTTGGTCTGCATGGACCTGCGGTCGCGATATCACGGATCGGCCTTGGGCTTGGGCTGGACGCTGTTGAACCCGATCCTGATGACCGTCGTGCTGTCGACGGTCTTTTGCCAGCTTTTCAACCAGGACTTTCGCAGTTTTGCCCCGTTCTTGCTCTCGGGGCTGGCGTTCTGGAACTTCCTGATCGCCATCACCTCGGAAGGCTGCATCGCGTTCCAACGCGGCGAGGCCTACATCCGCCAGCATCCGGCCCCTTTGGCCATCTATCCGCTCAGGGCGACGCTGGGGGCGATGATCCATCTGAGCATCACGCTGTTGGTCGTCGTGACGTTGGTTTGGGGCGTGCAGGGGCTGGGCAACCTTCCTGCACTGGCGAGCCTGCCGGCGACCCTGGTCATTTTGATGGTGTTCGGCTGGTCGCTGGCTATATGTTTGGGAATCGCCAACGTGCTGGTCACCGACATGCAGTACCTGGTTCCGGTCGGGATGCAGGTGCTCTTTTATCTCACACCGATCATGTATCCGCCCGAATTGCTTCGGCAAAAGGGCTTGCGCTTCGTGGAACTGAATCCTTTGGCCAGCTTTCTGGAGTTGGTTCGCGCCGATCCTGGACGGAGTCTGTCCTTCGCTGCAAGCATTCGGAGTTGCCTCGGCCACCGCGCTGGGAATCGCCGCAGTGGCCGTGCTGGGGTTGACGGTCATGCAACGGCGGCTGGTGTTCTACCTATGACGGTTTGCGAACTTTCGTCGTTTTGAACTCGCGCTTTTCCCCTGGGAGCTCTCCGACTCGCCCATGGCCTGTATTCAGCTCGAAAACGTCGGCTTGACGTTCCACCTGCGGCGTCAGGGCCGTTTCAGTTTCAAAGAGATCCTGGTGGGCGGGATGGCCCGCCGCATGCGGCAGCCGCGCGTCATCGTGCAGGCGCTGCAGAACATCAGCCTGGCGATTCACGAAGGCGAGCGAGTCGGCATCATCGGCCACAACGGGGCTGGCAAGAGCACGTTATTGAAGCTGCTGGCCGGTGTGTATTCGCCCACCACGGGCCAGCGTCGCGTGGAAGGACGCATCAGTTCGCTGTTCGACATCAGCCTGGGCTTCGAGATGCACGCCACCGGGCGCGAAAACATCGCCTACCGTGGCTATCTGCAAGGCGAAACGCCCCGCACGCTGCGCTCGAAGCTAGCACCAATCGCCGAGTTCAGTGAGTTGGGCAGTCATCTCGATATGCCGGTCCGGTACTATTCGTCGGGCATGTTGGTGCGGCTGGCGTTTTCAATTGCTACCGCGATCGATCCAGAGATTCTGATCGTCGACGAAGTGCTCAGCGCTGGCGACTTGGCCTTCCAGGTGAAAGCTCGCCAGCGAATGCGGGAGATGATCGCCAAGGCCCGGTTGGTGGTCGTGGTGAGCCATGACCTGGGGTCGTTGGCCGGACTCTGCGACTGGCTGATCTGGTTGGATCATGGGCAGGTGCGCCAGGTTGGTCCCTGTGCGGAAGTGATCGACGCCTACACGCGGCACTCCCAAAACGCATCGATTGACCTGGCGGCTCGGGCCGCTTGAGTGCTGGCACACGGCAAGAGCCAGGACGGTGCTAGCATTACCTGCAGGGAAATCCGTAGGGAGGGCACTGCCCACCATCGTTGCGTGGACGTGATGCGCGGCGAAAGGTGGGCATTGCCCACCCTTTGTGCTTGATTGGCCGGCTGGCCGTCGCCATGTGCCATTGAGTGCATTCATGAAAACTTTTATCATTCCCCTCCGTCCTGTGGATTGAGGACGGAAAACACAATTCTATGGGCGAGTCTACGCTTCGCCCTGCGCTGAACCACCAAGGATCGGACCATGATCAGCAACCTCGCGGCCGTGCCGCCCGCGGCCAGCCGCTCGCAACTGCCCGCCGAACCGCGCGACACGTCCATTAACGCCATCCTGCTCGTCTACCACCATCCGATCTCGCAGAATGCGCCGACCATCCTTGAGCACATTCACGAGTTCAAGCGGCACTCGAAGTTCGCCATCGTGTTGGTGAACACGGAATTCGGCTTCCCGCCGCAATTGCGAGGCCTGCGGTTCCGCACGATTGTATTGCACTATTCGCTGTTCGGATCGAAGAACTACGCGTTGCCCGACGCATTCCGCCAGTATCTGGTCGAGAGCGATTCCAGCCACAAAATCGCGTTCTTCCAGGACGAATACAACTGCTGTACGCAGCGGTTTCAGTTCATCAATCGCTACAAGATCGACACGATCTACACGCTGGTCGACCCGCGGTATTTTGGCGAGGTTTATGAGAAATACACCAGCGCCAAAAAACTGATCTACAACCTCCCCTCGTACGTCAGCAACGATCTGCCCTATTTGGCCACGAAGCATTCCAAGCCCGACGCGCAGCGGCGCATCGACGTGGGCTATCGAGGCCGGATCAGTTGGCACTACATGGGCAAGGGCGCGGCCGAAAAATGGGAGATTGCCGGAATCTTCCGCAAGCGGGCCGAAGGGTTGGGCCTGAAACTCGACCTCGAAGTGGCGGAAAACAAGCGGATCTATGGCGAACGCTGGTATCGCTTCCTGGGTGATTGCAAGGCCGTCATCGGCGTGGAGGCCGGGGTTTCCATCTTCGACCTCGAAGATCAAGCCCGACTGGCATGCGAAGACTATTTGCGCGAGAAGCCGTACGCCACGTTCGACGAGCTGTCGCGAGAAGTCCTGTACCAGTGGGAAAACAACGTCCCCTACCGCACGATCGGCCCTCGCCACTTCGAGGCCGCCGCTCTGCGCTGCTGCCAGATCCTCTACGAAGGCGACTACTCGGGCGTGCTCAAGCCCATGGTCCATTACATCCCGCTGAAGAAGGATTTCTCCAACTTCGATCACGTCATCAGCATGTATCGCGACGCCAGTCTGCGCAAGGAACTGACCGAGAACTCCTATCGAGACCTGATTGCCTCGGGCAAGTACACCTACAGGCAATGCGTCGAAGACTTCGATCGCGAACTGGTTGAAAGCGGCATGGAGCCGGAGATTGACGCACAGCGACGCCGTGCGGCTGGAAACTCTGGAAAAAGACCTGCGCCGCCGGGCCATTGGGCAAGGTGCAAAGATCGTCGTGCGAGCGGTTCCGCGTCGCAGTCGCTGGCTGGTTCGCAGCCTGGTCGGCGGTGTCAGGCGATGCCTGCAACCGTTGAAGCCCGTGATTCGCGTCACGCGGCGAATTGCGATCGCGCCCTGCTATTTGCTCGGCTATATCGTGGGTTCGTTCCGTGGCGCTGGGATCGTGGTTTCCAACGTGGACGACAGTAATTCACCCCGGCGCGATTTTTGGCCGCACTCATATTATACAGCACGCATCGTTGCACTCTCTTGGAGGTTCATCCGTAATGCCCAAAGCCCTGGTCATTGGTTCTGAGGGAAACATCGGCGCGCCCCTGGTCAAATACCTCAGGCAACAGGGTTACCAGGTGCTGGAGTCCGATATCCGGCCGGCCTTCCGCAAAGACTACCTGATGGCCGATATTAACCAGGCGGTTGATCTTTTGCCCGCTTTTGATTGGCAGCCCGACGTCGTTTTTCTGCTGGCCTCGATCGTCAGCCGCGTTACTTGCGAACAGGCCGGTGCGTTGGCCGTCTCGACCAATCTGGCCGGCACCAACAACGTGCTGCAATTGTGCAAGCGCGCACGAGCCAAACTCGTTTACTTCTCGACTTCCGAAGTCTATGGTCCCGAATGCGACCCGATGGACGAGGCCGATTCCAATCCGCGCCCCAACAATCGCTATGGGCTGTCAAAGTTCCTGGGCGAGCAGCTCGTCGAGTACGAAGTCCGCACGCACGGCCTGCAGGCCGTTACGCTACGGCCGTTCATGATGTACGACGAAGACGAAGACTTGGGCGATCATCGCTCGGCGATGATCCGCTTCGCCACAAACCTGGCGCTGGGCCGGCCCATTGAAGTGCATCAGGGGAGCTCTCGCGGTTGGTTTCACGTTTCCGATGCCGTATGTGCGATCGAATCCGCGGTCCGTGTTGGGCAGCACACGGTGATCAATATCGGTCATCCGGACGTTCAGCCGATCGGCAACTTGGCCGAGATGATTCGCCAGGAATTGGGCGCCCCGCGCAATCTGATTACGACCAGCACCTTGCCCCCTCGCATGACGCTCTGCAAGCGGCCCGTATTGCGTCGCCAACAGGAGTTGCTGGGCATCGTTCCGCGGGTGTCGCTGGCCGAAGGCGTCCGCCGTGTCTGCTGCCGCATTCAAGAGCGGCTGCGCGAGGGCGAGCGAGTGCGGCACGCGGCGTAGCGCATCGTCGAAACAGATCGGATCTGAGCTGGTCGAATCTTCGCCGCCGCAAATTATTCGCACGCGCGCAATAAAAAACCCGCCCGGGCTGGCACCCGGACGGGTCTTTATCTCTTAACAAATGGTAGCTGTCAGTTAATTGCTTAACTGACGGATCCCAAGTCCAAACACAAGATCGTCTCCACAGTTTCAAGCGTGCGGGTGTCACCACCCAACACACAAAGAATCCTTAGAAAGGAGGTGATCCAGCCGCAGGTTCCCCTACGGCTACCTTGTTACGACTTAGTCCCAATCGCGGAGTTTATCTTAGGCGCTTAGCTCCTTGCGGTTGCGAACGGCGCTATCGGATACCCCCCACTTTCGTGGCTTGACGGGCGGTGTGTACAAGGCTCAGGAACACATTCACCGCGGTATGCTGACCCGCGATTACTAGCGATTCCGGCTTCATGCAGGCGAGTTGCAGCCTGCAATCCGAACTGGGGCACGTTTTTTGGGATTTGCTAGCTCTCGCGAGTTGGCATCCCTTTGTGTGCGCCATTGTAGGACGTGTGCAGCCCTAGTCATAAAGGCCATGAGGACTTGACGTCATCCCCACCTTCCTCCGGCTTAACGCCGGCAGTCTCCTTAGAGTCCCCGCCATAACGCGCTGGCAACTAAGGACAAGGGTTTCGCTCGTTAAGGGACTTAACCCGACATCTCACGACACGAGCTGACGACAGCCATGCAGCACCTGTGCACGTTGTACCCGAAGGCCTGGCTCCCCTTTCAGGGAGTTAATCCGTGCATGTCAAGACTAGGATAAGGTTCTTCGCGTAGCCTCGAATTAAGCCACATCCTCCACCGCTTGTGTGAGCCCCCGTCAATTCCTTTGAGTTTCAGCCTTGCGACCATACTCCCCAGGCGGAGCACTTAACACTTTCGCTGCGACTGGAAGGCTATGGAGGACCCTCCAATCCAGTGCTCATCGTTTACAGCTAGGACTACCGGGGTATCTAATCCCGTTCGCTACCCTAGCTTTCGTGCCTCAGCGTCAGAAGAGATCCAGTGAGCCGCTTTCGCCACGGGTGTTCCTTAGGATATCAACGCATTTCACCGCTCCACCCTAAGTTCCGCTCACCTCTATCTCCCTCGAGCACAGCAGTTTTGGGCGCAGTTCCTCGGTTGAGCCGAGGGATTTCACACCCAACTTGCTGCGCAGCCTACGCACCCTTTAAGCCCAGTGATTCCGAATAACGTTTGTGTGGTTCGTCTTACCGCGGCTGCTGGCACGAACTTAGCCCACACTTCCTCTGCGGATAGGTCAAATACGTGGGAGTACCCACGTACATTTCCTCCCCACTGACAGCGGTTTACAACCCGAAGGCCTTCATCCCGCACGCGGCGTCGCTCGGTCAGGCTTGCGCCCATTGCCGAAGATCCTCGACTGCAGCCACCCGTAGGTGTCTGGGCAGTATCTCAGTCCCAGTGACGCGGGTCGTGCTCTCACACCCACTACCCATCATTGCCTTGGTAAGCCATTACCTTACCAACTAGCTAATAGGACGCAGACCCATCCTCGGACGGAATCACACCTTTGGTCCGGAGACATTATTCGGTATTACCTGCAGTTTCCCGCAGCTATCCCGAATCTGAGGGTAGGTGATCTACGTATTACTGTCCCTTACGCCGCTTTCCCCTTGCGGGTACACGCGCGACTTGCATGCCTAATCCACGCCGCCAACGTTCATTCTGAGCCAGGATCAAACCCTTCAATTGTATTGACTGCTTCGCTGGAACGCCGTCCGCCAAGCCGTTGCCGGCCTGTCGCACGTCGTCCCAGTTTATTAGCCAAGAATGCAAAAGGTCTGTCTAAATAAGGCGAGAGCTTGCCTCCGTAAGAGACGCGACTCCCGCCAGGTCACAATCTTGTGCTGGCAAATAATTGACTTGGGATCACTACCGAATTGTCAAAGAGCAGAACAGAAATCCCCAGGAGGCTCCGACCGAAATCGGCTCCCACCAGGGATTCGGCATTCTATCGCATGGCCGATCCGTGTCAACCACGCAGAACAAAATTTTTGTTCCGCGTCGTTTCGTCACGGGCTGACCAGCGACGAACATGAACTTAACATACGTCGGCCATTCCGCAATGGCATCCAAGAAGTTTTTCCTGCAGCCGCTAGGCTTTGCGCAGCCGGCCAAAGCGCTTCCATGCACGGCATGCTGCCTTTGCCCCGCATTGCCAAAGCTTTCCAAATGTTGCCGATTTGCGTCGAAAACATCTCGCAGCGAAATCGCCGTCAGGCAAGGCGATTCGAAGCGCACTTGGCCGCGACTTCGATGAGTCATTCGCGCTTTGACGGAGTTAGTCGCTCGCTTTCGCCCAGACGTACGCGGACTGGCGTTTCGCGCCCTTCGCGCAACAACCGTCAGCATCGACTTCGTCGCCCGGCCGTTTGCTCTCGATGGCCGACAGGAATTCGTCGGCCGAAACGATCTTTTCTCCATCCACGGCAACGATCAGATCGGCCGCCGGTCCGGTCCATCGTTTGGTACTCGTACGATGAACGGCCCCTGGCGGCGTCGCTCGCGGACCAGCCGCGGCCCGCGCACGCCGGCTGCTCCGCCGGGCCGCCCGGCGTGAGCGTGGCGATCAACAGCCCGCTTTCGGTCTGATAAACGCGGCGAATTCCAATGTCAGGCCGAACCACTCGCCCCTGCTCGATCAATTGCGGCACGACGCGGCCGATGCTGGTCACCGGGAATCGCAAAACCGACTCCCGTGTTCTGGCCTGTGCGGCTGGCAATTGCCGTGTTCATGCCGATCAACCGGCTGTGGCTGTCGAGCAGCGGACCGCCCGAGTTGCCGGGATTGATTGCCGCGTCGATCTGAATGATCGACTTGATCGCCCGGCCGTTGCGGCTGGGAAGTGAGCGGTTCAGGCTGGAAATGATGCCGGTGGTCAGCGTCCGCTCCAGGCCGAACGGATTGCCGATGGCAAACACGCGTTGGCCGACCTTCAATCGCGTCGAATCGCCCAGCACGACCGGATACAGCGATGCGGCCGGGGCGTTGATCTTGAATCACGGCAACATCGGTCGAGGGATCTTCGCCCACGCAGTTCGGCCGCATACTCCTTGCCGTCGAACAGCGTGACCTGGATTTCGCGGGCTCCTTCGATGACGTGATAGTTCGTCAGAATGTGCCCTTGCCTTGTCGAGCACGGAACCCGAGCCGGCTCCTTCGGACGGAATCTCGATCAGAAAGAAACGATTCGCCGCGGACGCCTTTGGTGTTGATGTTCACGACGCTGCGATTGACGTTCTCGTAGACCGCGATATTGACCCGCTCTTCCGCCGTTAGTTCCGGGTCGGCTGCCTCGCTCGTGCCGGACAGTAATCCGCGGAAACGTGCGGCATTGGGATCGATAAACGTCGTGTTCCCTTCCGGCTCCGGAGGCAATCGCGTCGGCGGACTGATTTCTTGGGCCGGCAACGGATCGATCCAGGCCGCCTCGCGAACCGCCAAGGCAACCACCCCTCCGATCATGGCCGACGCAAAGCATAAGGCCAGTGAATACCTGCTCATGAAGCATTACCCTCGCGCAACTGCCCCGGCTGTTTCGAGTTTAGAAAATAAACGACTGCCGTTCCTGGGGCGAGGGCAGGTTTCGAATGACGCTCCGCACGGCACATCGGGCTGGGTCCGGATTGACCGCAGAATCGTCTAAGTTGCATTCCCCGGATAATTTAGCAATTCCATTCATCCGACGCAGCTGAATTCGTTTACCTAATGTCGCTAGCATTCCCACTCCGATACTTCTACCAGCAGCAGGCCGGGCTAGATGCGACACTCCGGAACTGCGCCCGCCTGGCCGCAATAGCCTGGCCATCCTCGTCCTTCCTGGTACGGAGACCGGTGCATGAAACGCTCGCGCGTGGCCCTATTATTGTTCATGGCAACCTTTGCCTGCTCACTGCTGGCTGCCGGAATGGCCGGTGGCGAAGGGGGTGTGGCAGCCCAGCAATTCACCGGCGGTACAGCTTGCGGCGGCTATTGCGAATTCGCCTACGATCCGGTTGATGAAGAGCCCTACGATGCATGCGGACTAGATAATTGCGAATTTGCCGGTTGTGATCGTGCGTCTCCACTTGCAAAACCGCAAACGCTGCCCTGGTTCGACGACGACTCACTCAATTACGACGACGATTATTTCGATGCCGATCGGGTTTATTCGCCAAGCCGTTTCTCTGCTAGCGTGGACGAATCGACTTACGGCTTGCCCGCAGAAGACGAACTCCCGCTCGACCCTGCCAGCGGTGACGAGGTAGGCCCTCCGAGTTTGGAGAGCGAATCCAGCGCTTCCGTTCCCAATTCGTCGGGTGACCATTGGATCTACGATCCGCTAACGCGAACTCCTTGCCAAGTAGGCCCTTGCACGCGGTATTCGTGGCCCGAATTGTTCGGCGACACCGACGGCGAGTCGGAAATGTACGAAGTCCACGCCGTGGCCGTGAATGAGAACCTAGTGAGCCAGTTGATTGCGGATGTCGGGCTATCGTTGGACGAATTGCTCGGCCGCCATCAGGCCGCTTCGCCGGCTGATTTCGTCCGGCAAATCGAGGCCCCGAGCATGGTCGCAAGTTCGTCCTCCGGATCCGCGGTGGGTGGGGGATGGGATGCTCCGGGCACGCCCGAACTGGAGGTCATTGCCGTCTGGGGGGGGCAACTCCGAGACTGGCTCGCACAACAAAACTGGCTTGCTAGAGAACTGGCGACGATCAATGCGCGGGCCCAATTCTATCTTGAGGGGCTGACCCCACCGCCCGCGACGCGGATCACCCTCGAGTGGTCGAAAGTCGATCCGGCCGGCCGGGCCCAGCGGTTTTTGTCCAACCTGTGGAAAGGCTATCGGCAAGCAGCCTGGGGGCTGTCGCAGGGCGCCAGCCAGATTTCCAGCATTCCGGGTCTGTTTAGCGAACCGGTCCGGCAGGCCCAGGATCCGAGCGTCCGCACCCGGACATCGTTGCGGACCCCCTGGCGGCTCGACCTGTAAGTTCCGTCATTCCTATCTGCCGCTGCCACTGGCAGTGCTATCGGCGCGATCGGAACCCAGCGGCCCCTGCTCGCCGCTGGTTTCTCGGGCAGATTGCCGCCAGACCCGCGTTTCCGCGGGTTTTTTTCTTGGCATAAAGCCGATGCTCTGAATAAACTGGAGTGGTTCGCTGCAAGTCTTGCATCTCTCAGCGACGCTTCACGCGCTCTCGGGCTATCGCACCGGAACACGATGGTCGGCAGACAGCGCTTATTTAAGTGGGAGAAGGCAATCATGTCCAAGTCCAACCGCTGGGCGGCGGCCATTCGGCTCGCCGTCGTATTGACATCGTTCGCGTGGGCCACGGCCTTCGCAAGCGCGGCCGGAACACCGGGGGGGCCCGGCGGAGGCCGGCAAATTGCTGGTGGAGGCGCCCTGCGTCCTGGTCAAGCTTTGACGTTTGCCAAACCCGGTGGTGAGACATACTTTGCGATTAGCCTGACTCCGAATGTCGCCCGGCCGGCTGCCGTGGCACAAGACGTTTTGGTGATGTTCGATACGTCGGCCAGCCAAGCCGGCGATTTCCGCGACAAGGCGATCGGCGCCTTGCAGTCATTTCTAACCGGCTTGGGCTCGAACGATCGGGTGAAGATTCTGGCCATTGACTTGCAAACGATCGAACTTACCAAAGAGTTCGTCGCTCCCGGCAGCGCGCAGGCGCAGCAAGCGCGCTGTCGCAATTGCGCGAGCGGGTTCCCTTGGGCTCGACCGATCTGGAACTGGGGCTCGAAGCAGCCGCCGGAGAAGCTTCGTAACGCTCCGGCCGGCCGCGGTCGTGCCGTGGCGTACATCGGCGACGGAATGAGCACCGCCCGATTGATTCCCAATAGCCGCATGCAGCAGTTGGTCGATCGGCTAGTCGGTGAGCAAGTGTCGGTCGATAGCTACGCCATCGGCCCACGATTGGATAATCTTTTGCTCGGCGCACTCGCGAACCACACGGGCGGAATGCTGCTGGTCGACACCGACGATTGGAATGCCACGCAGGTCGGCCTGCTGTTGGCCTCGAGTGTGAAAGAGCCGGTTTTATGGCCACAGCACGTACAGCTTCCGACGAGCCTGGCCGACGTCTATCCGCGCCGGCTGCCGCCCTTGCGATTTGATCGCGATACGATCCTGATCGGCCGCGGCAAAGAGCTGCCGACTGGAAGGTCGAAGTGACGACCGAATCAAGTGGCCAGAAGTTGCCGATGAGCTGGCAGCTTACGCCGCAGACGCCGAGCGACGACAACGCATACTTGGCCGATTTGGCCGCGAGCAGCCAGCGCGACGGCGGCTTGGGATTGCCGCTGGTCGGCAGCGCGGGGCTGGTCGAGATGCGTCGCCTGGTGCGAGTGGAAGGCCGGACTCTGGTGCGGTTGGGTCAACAGGCCGTGGCCACCGGAGCGCTGGACCAGGCTGAAACGTTGGCCGCCCAGGCGCTGAAGCTCGATTCCGGCCGACCCCGAGGCATTGGCGATCCGCGACGCCGTAGCCAAAGCCCGTAAGTCCGCGTCACGCGGCCCGGGCCACGATCTGAAATTGGTGAACTTCCAGGCTGCCGGCGAATCGCTGCCGGCTCCCGCCACTGCAGATCAGTCAACGGCAACCCTGGCAGCACCCGCGGCGCCCGCCGACGGCGATTTCCTCGACCAGGTTGAGCAGCAGAATCGCGTCCTGTCCGGTGCTCTGCAAGCCGAAGTGCAAAACGCTCTGAACCAGTCCCGCAACATGATGGGGACCAGTCCCGAGCAAGCCATGAACATCCTGAAGCTGGAGTTGGAAAAAGTCCGACAGGCTCCGGAACTCAGCCCCGAACTGCGGCTGCAACTCGTTGCGCAGTTGGAAACGGCCCTGCGTTCTGCCAGCCAGCAGGCCGTGGTTGCCGCCGATCGCAACCTGCGGCAGCAGGAGATCCAGGCCGAGAGCGAAGCCCAACGACAATTGGTGCGAGACCTGTTCGCGAAGGAGGACAAGGTCACGCAACTCATGGAACGCTTTAATGCGTTGATGGACGAAGGCCGGTATCTTGATGCCCGCAACGCGGCGGAATTGGCTCGGGATAATTCGCCGCACCGTGTAGGGCCGCAGGATGCCGCCTTGACCGACGCGCCGATCGAAGCCGCCCAGGTAAACAACATCACGTTCGCCTATGCGAACCGCGAAGCGCACCGCGCAGGTTACCAGGGCATGATGATGTCGATCGAAAAGGCCGGCGTTCCGTTGGTGGACGATCCGCCGGTGGTGTACCCGGATCCCGAAGTCTGGAAGTTGCTCACCGAGCGCCGCGAGAAGTACAAGAGCGTCGACCTGGCGCAGAACAATCCGGCCGAGGTGAAGATCGTCAAGGCGCTGGACGAAATGACTGAGCTCGACAACATCCAGGAAATGCCGCTGACCGATGTGATCGATTACCTCAAAACCAGGCACCAAATCGAAATCCAATTGGACAACAAGGCTCTGGAAGAAGCCGGCGTGGCGCTCGATACGCCCATCACGCGCAATTTGAAGAACATTACGCTCCGTTCCGCGTTGCGACTGATGCTCCGTGAACTCGACCTGACCTACGTGATTCGCGACGAAGTGCTGCTGATCACGACCACTGCCCAGGCGGAAACCATCATGACCTCGAAGGTCTACCCGGTGGCCGACCTGGTGATCCCGATTCGCAACCAGGGAATTAGCGGCTTCGGCGGCCTCGGCGGCATGGGCGGCGGCATGGGCATGGGTGGCGGCATGGGCGGCATGGGTGGTGGCGGGATGGGTGGCGGCATGGGTGGCGGCATGGGCGGCATGGGTGGTGGCGGCGGTATGTTTGCCGTTCGCGACGACCTGAAGCTCTCGTCCAAGTCCAAGAAGCCTGCCGACGCCTCGGTCGCGTTGCCGGCTAAACCAGTTGCGTTGCCGGCCAGGCCTGCCAAGGTGGCCGCCATCGCAGGGCCGCAACCGGCACCGGCGGCCGCGAAGCAACCGGTACGCCCGGTGCAAATCGAAATTGCCGCGGGTACCTCGCCCGAGCAAGCCTGGAACGAGCATTTCGCCAAGCACCAGGAAGACCCAGCGGCAGTCCGCGAGGCTGCACGCCAGTTGATGAAGGTACACAAATACGACCATGTGATCGCGCTGGTCGACGGAGCGCCTGCGCAACAAGCAGGGCCAACCCTGGATGTACGAAGCCCTGGGCATCGCCATGCAGGCCAGCGGCTCCACGCCGGCCGAGATCGAGCGGGCCTTGATGTCGGCCGTCGACTTCAGCACGCAGACGTCGGACCTGATGTTCATTGCTGAATACATGGCCCGAGCCATGTCCGGCAATCCGGCCATCGAGCGCCGAGCCCTGAAGCTCTTTCGGCAGGTGAGCGAACTGGAGCCCAGCCGTCCCGAGGCCTTTGTGCAGGGAATTTACCTGGCTCAAAAGCTGAACGACGTGGACGGGCTGCGCTGGACGACCATCGGCATCCTGAGCCAAGCCTGGCCGCAGAGCCAGCAGCAGATTCCGCAGTTGGCACGGAATGTCGCCCTGGCGACGATCGAACAATTGCGCAGCCGCCAAACGGACGGCCGAAGCCGCCGACTTCAAAACCTCATTGGACCAGGCCCTGGTTCGCGATTGCATCGTCCAAGTGTCTTGGACCGGCGACGCGGACATTGACCTGTTGGTTGAAGAACCGACGGGCACGGTCTGTTCGTTCCGCAATCCGCGCACCACCGGAGGCGGCCTGATGTTGGGCGACTCGTCCTCGGCCGACGAGCGCGACGCCAAGACTTTGTCCGAATCGTATGTCTGCGCTCAGGGGTTCGACGGCACGTACAAGATGCAGCTTCGCCGCGTCTGGGGAAAGCCGACGGTCGATCGCGTGACCGTCGATTTCTACACGCATCGAGGCACCAAGATGGAGCAGCATCTGCGGAAGCAGATCAACCTGGCCGACGGCCAGGCCGTGTTGGCTTTCGCGTTGGATAATGGACGCCGCAAGGAGCCGCTCGAACAACAGCAGGTGGCCAACGCCGTGAACGGGCAACTGGCGGTGGGTCGGGCGATTCTGGCCCAACAGGCTGTCGCGGCCAACCCGGTGCAAGTCAACCAGCAACTCAACCAGGTCAGCAGTGCCGGCACCCAGGCCAACTATGTGTCGGGCACCGGCAATGGGATGGGTGGATTCGGCGGGCTCGGCATTTCCCCGTTCATGTTCCCGGGCCGCGTTGGTTACCAGCCGGTGATCATCACGCTCCCCGAAGGCACGAACATGTCGGCCGTGGCCGTCGTCTCGGCCGATCGCCGCTATGTGCGCTGCACGACTCAGCCGTTGTTCTCGTCGATTCCGAAGGTCAATACGTTCAACTTCCAGAACGGCTCCAGCGGCACCAGCGGCGGCGGCACCGGCAGTTGAGAGTTGGGCTGAAATTGCCGTTGGAGATTTGACCATTGAGCAGAGCGGCTCAAGGAGCGGGCTTTCGTAGCACTCCGGCCGTGATGTCCAGGTCCAGATCCTCGACCAATCCGGCCTTCCAACGTTCCACTGCGATGGCGCCCATCACAGCGTTGTCGGTGCATAGTTGTGGGGGCGCAATTTCCAATCGAAATCCGTGCGTTCCAGCGGCCGCGGCCAGGTCGTGGCGCAGACGGCGCGTTGGCCGCCACGCCGCCGCCGACGCACAGCGTTCGATACCCGGTGCGCTCGATGGCCCTTACGGATTTTTCCACCAATACGTCGACCACTGCTTGCTGGAAACTGGCGGCGATGTCGGCCAGTTGCCCGGGCGAGAGATGCGACGGGTCGACGTGGCTGGCCTGATTGCCCGCGATTGTGTAGCGAACCGCGGTCTTCAGGCCACTGAAGCTGAATTCGAGCCGGTCGGGCTGGTTGACCAGCGAACGGGGAAAACGATGCGCCCGCGGATTGCCCGCTCGGGCCGCGCGTTCGATCGACGGCCCGCCGGGATAGGGCAGACCAAGCATGCTGGCGACTTTGTCGAACGCTTCGCCGGCGGCGTCATCGATTGTGCCGCCCAGCAGATTGAAGTGGAGCGGGTCGGGGCAATCGTATAGGCTGGAGTGCCCGCCGCTGGCGATTAGTCCGACACAGGGAAATACATCTTCGCCACCAGCCAGGCGGCAGGCGTAGATATGAGCGTGCAGGTGGTTCACAGCCAGCAGCGGAACGCCCAGGGCCACGCACAGGCTCTTGGCGGCCGCCAGTCCCACCAACAAAGATCCAGCCAAACCGGGAGCATTGGCGACTGCCACAGCCCCTATCGCGGCCAGGGTAACGCCGGCCCGCCGCAGGGCCTCGTCGATGACCGGCAGAATCCGCTCGACATGAGCCCGCGAGGCCAGTTCAGGCACCACGCCGCCAAATCGTTCGTGCAAAATATCCTGCGTCGCCAGTGCCGATCCGAGCACGGTCAGATCGTCACGAATTACGGCGGCGGCCGTTTCGTCGCAGGTGCTTTCCAGCGTCAGAAAGAGCATAAACCATCGTCACGCGGGGTGGGGCACTATTAAACCAACTCGCCACGCCGATTATGGCGTGTTCAACCCCGTCGTATCGACGATCGTCCGCCCCCCATTCGAACCCAACTGCTCAAGAGCGGGCTATTTCGCTATTGAGATAGTCGATCGCTTTTTGCAACTGGCGATCGACAAAGCCGGCCTTGGCGTCGCCCGACCGCTTTTCGGCGACTTTGGGTTTGTCAGTCGGCTTCTCGTCAGCCTTTTTGGCCTCGGGCTTCTTGTCGTCCGGCTTCTTATCCTCTGACTTTTTGTCTTCAGCCTTCTTCTCGGCGGCCTTCGCCTCATCGGGCTTGTCCTGGGTAGCCGGCTTGCTCGTCTTGTCGGACGAAGCGGCCGGCTTGCCATCGGCTGCCGGCTTTTCGTCCGTCGCAGGCTTGTCCGAACTGGCAGGCGAGTCTTTGGCCTGTGGGTCTTGGACCAGGACAATGTCGCGGTCGCGCCGATTGCGAATCAATTGCCCCAGTTCTTGGTCGGGAAGCTTCAGATCGTAGCCTTTGTCGGGCATGACGCCCCACTCGTCGGATTCCTTGGCGTCTTTGAGGCGGTGGATGTTGTGGCCATTGGGACGCAGGTAGCGGGCCGTGGTGAGCTTCAAGGCGCTGCGGCCGTCCTCTAAATCGATGACGTTTTGTACGCTCCCCTTGCCCCAGGTGCGTTCGCCGACGATCACCGCCCGATGATGGTCCTGCAGGCAGGCCGAGACGATCTCGCTGGCACTGGCGCTATAGCGATTGACCAGCACCACCATGGGAAAGCCTTCGAACGTGCCGGGCTTCTTAGCGGTTACCACGCGGCGCGGCGTGTTGCGGCCTTCGGTCGACACGATCACGCCGTCGGTAACGAACAAGTCGGAGATGTCCGTGGCCGACTTCAACAGCCCGCCGGGGTTGAAACGCAGATCGAGAATCAGCCCCTTCATGTGCTCCTTGGTCAGCTCTTCCAAGGCTTTTTCCAGGTCGGCGGCCGTCTCGCGGCTGAAGGCCGTCAGGCGGATGTAGCCGATTTTCTTGTCGTGGTCGAGCATGAAGTCCCAACTGTCGTCGGGCTTGCGGCGGTCGCCCAGCACGGTTTCCAACTGCACGATCTCGCGATTGATCGAGAGCTTTTCCTGCTTGCCGCCGCGCGCATGCTGAACGGTGATGTTGACGCGCGTTCCGGCCTCGCCCTTGAGCCGACGCACGGCATCGTCCAGGGTAATGCCTTCGGTCGACTTTCCTTCGATCTCCAGAATCGCATCGCCGGCTTGCAGGCCGGCCCGATACGCCGGGCTGCCGACAATCGGGCTGAGCACGTGCAATTGGCCGCCGTCCATGGTGATCTGGATGCCAATGCCGCCGAACTGGTTCTCGACGCTGGTCTTGAACCGGCCCAATTCGTCCGGGCTGATGTAATTGGAATACGGGTCGAGCTTGTCCAGCACACCGCGGATTGCCGCTTCCATTAATTCGCGGCGATCAACCTTGGTCACATAGTTCTGTTCGACCTGGTACATCGTGTCGGCCAGGATCTTGTACAGTTCGTAGTACTCCAGATCGGCCTGCTTGGCCGCGTCCGCGGCAGGCTTTTCGGCGGCGACGTCGGGCTTCGATTTCGATTGCTCGGCACCCCAGGCCAACGACTCACGGAAACTCGACCCGTGGAAACCGCCCAGTGGCCCGCCAAAACCAATTGCCAGGCTAACGAGCAACGCAACCAACCGGCAGTGACCGGCCATGGACTCATCTCCAGCTAACAGGCGGCGAGCCTGCATCTTGCAAGCTCGCTTACTTGGGACATGCGGGCCTGCGGAGAACGCAAAAGCCAGCCCGCCATAAGGTTTGGGAAAAACTCAGACAGTGCGCCGTCATTATACGGCGGTAACGCCTAAGCGACAAGAACGAGCCGAAAGCTTGCCCGATGATTCCAAGTGGAAAGCCGCCGGCGGCAGCCGTCCGCCCGTTATTCCCCATTCCCCATTCCCAGTTCCCCATTCTTTTTTAGGTGGTGAACCCAGGCCGGCGGCAAGTTCGGCCAGACCCAGTCGCGGGCCGAGCCGTGCCGCTCCAACAGCGATCCCAGAGCCTGGCTGATTCCGGTTAACCGGACGCGGTCGGCACTTCGGCCCACCGTGCTGCGGAGCCGGCGAACACCCATGTACTCGAAGAATGATAGTGTCCCGCCGGGGGCCATCAGCCGCTCGAAAGTGCCCAGAATCCGCTCCACGAGTTCGACGCCGAAATTGTTCAGCGGCAGGCCGGAAATCGACGTGGTCGAAGCGGCCGGCGTCGGGCAATTCTTCGACCGCCTGATGAAGAATCCGCGTCTGGCCGGCGACCCGTCGAAAGGCCTCTTCGTCGCGAAATCGCCGCTGCAAATGCTCAACGAACTTGTCGTTCAATTCGACCAGCGTCAAATTGTCGCGGGGCTGCAGCCGCTCGACGAGCGCCCCGGTCACGGCGCCGGTTCCAGGCCCAACTTCGAGGATTTCCCGCGGTCGGCCTTGGCTGGCCGTCTGGTCAAGCTGCCGCGATAGCGCCGCCGCCAGCCAGCGGCTACTGGGCGCAATGGCTCCCGTGCTGTGGTAATTCTCGATGAACTGCTGGAAAAATAGTCGATACTCGTTCGGCATAGACTGCACTCGCTACCGGACGGGTTGGCCGTTAGTCTAGCAAAGCAAGCGGTTAAAAACGAACGCCGGCGGACCCCGCGATTGCCCGGCCCTGGCACCTGTTGCCTGGAGGCATGGCAATTTACAATGCAGCCGGTCTCGTTCGACGCCGTTTTCGCCTCCCCCGGTTCACCATGGTCCTGCTCGAATTCAGCATTGCTCCGCTCGAACAGGGAGCGAGCGTCAGCTCCTACGTAGCCCGCAGCCTGGCCATCATCGAATCCTCGGGGCTCGACTACCGCCTGCACGCCATGGGCACGATCATTGAGGGCGAACTGGACCAGGTACTCGAAGTGCTCAAGCAATGCTTCGAGGCGCTGGCCGTTGATTGCGACCGGATTACCTGCTCGGCCAAGCTCGACTACCGCCGCGGCCATGCCGGCCGGCTCGACGCCAAGGTTGCCAGCGTCGAGGAAAAATTGGGCCACAAGTTGAAAACGATTTAAACTAATGGGGAATGTGGAATGGGGAATGTGGAATGAAAGCACCTTGCAAAATGACCACAACCGCCAGTCCGTTGAAATTTCCCCATTCCACACTCCCCATTCCCCCATTTGCTCGATTCCCATGTCTGAAGCCATCGCCCAAGTCCTCGGCCGAATTCCCAGCGGGTTGTTCGTGCTCACGGTCCGTCACGAGGAACGAGACGGCGGCATGCTTGCCAGCTGGGTCATGCAGGCCGGCTTCGAGCCGCCGATGGTCTCGGTCGCCGTCCGTAGCGACCGGCACCTCGCCGCCTGGCTCACGGCGGGCAGTCCTTTTGCGCTGCACATTCTGCCTACCGGCGACAAATCGCTGCTTAAGCATTTCAGCCGCGGTTTCGAGCCCGACGAACCGGTGCTCGAAGGGCTCGATTTCGAGCGCGGCCCTCATGGCGTGGCTGTGTTGAAAGGGACCGTGGGTCATATGCGAATGCACCCCGGTCGGGTCACGCCGATTCGGGCGACCACCGCATTTTCCTGGCTCAAGTCGTCGGCGGAAACCTCGACCTGCATGAACCACCGTCGGTACACATTCGCAAGAGCGGCCTGCGGTACTAACCAACTCGCGGCAATTCTCCGGCATTCCCCAGTCCCCATTCCGAATTCCCCATTCAGTCGCGATGCTCATTACCTCGCAACCCGGTCTTGTCGCCGAACTTCACGCCCTGCTGGGTGCCGAGGGCGTACTGACTGCCCGTAGCGAGATGCTGGTCTACGAGTGCGACGGCTTCACGATCGAGAAGAACTGCCCGGACGTGGTCGTCTTCCCGACGCTCGACCGCCCACGTGCAACAGGTCGTGCGGCTTTGCAAATCGATACGACGTGCCGCTTTTGCCGCGCGGGGCGGGCACCAGCCTGGCCGGCGGCTGCCTGCCGGTCGGCGGCGGCATCATGATGGTGCTCACGCGGATGAAGCAGATCTTGGAGATCAACCTTCGCGATCGCTATGCCGTCGTCGAGCCCGGCGTCGTCAATGTCTGGCTGACGCAGGCCTTGAAGGGCACGGGGTTTCACTACGCCCCGATCCTTCGAGCCAGGGGGCCTGCACCATCGGCGGCAACGTGGCCACCAACTCCGGCGGCCCGCACACGCTCAAATACGGCGTCACCGTCAATCACGTGCTGGGCGTCGAAGTGGTGCTGGCCGATGGCTCGGTCGTCCAGTTCGGCGGCCCGGCCGAAGACAATCCCGGCCTCGATCTGACCGGCGTGCTCGTCGGCAGCGAAGGAACCCTGGCCATCGTCACCAAGGTCTGGGTTCGGCTGACGCGCGATCCGCAGGGCGTGCGCACCATGCTGGGCGTCTTCGAATCGGTCGACGACGCGACCAATGCCATCAGCGACATCATCGGCGCCGGCATCATTCCGGCGGCTCTGGAAATGATGGATCAGGGCATCCTGGTCGCCGTGGAAGAGGCGTTTCATTTCGGCTTTCCGCTCGACGCCCAGGCGATTCTGCTGATCGAAGTCGACGGGCTCGAAGCGGGCCTCGACGCAGCAGCGAGATCGGATCGTCGAACTGTGCCTGGCTCGCCAGGCGCGCGAAGTTCGCCAGGCCGCCACGCCGAAGGAGCGGCTGCTGCTGTGGAAGGCCGCAAGCAGGCTTTCGGCGCCGTCGGCCGGTTGAGCCCCAGCTATTGCACGCAGGACGGCGTGGTGCCGCGGACCAAGCTGCCGCACATCCTGCGTCGAATCACCGAAATCGCAGCCCGGTATCGACATTGCGCATCGTCAACGTCTTTCACGCCGGCGACGGCAACATCCATCCGATCCTGCTGTTCGACGAACGCGATGCGGACCAGACCCGCCGCGTGCTGGTGGCCAGCGGTGAGATTCTCGACGAGTGCATCGCCTGCGGCGGCAGCGTCACCGGCGAGCACGGCATCGGCGTCGAGAAGCTCGACTTCATGCCCAAGTTGTTCTCAGCCGACGATCTTGACGTCATGGACCGCTTGCGACTGGCGTTCAACCCAACGGGCCGGCTCAGCCCCGGCAAGATGCTTCCCGTCGCCGGCGCTTGCGGCATGGAGCAGAAACATCCCGGCGCGCGCGGCGCTGTGAGCAAAACGATAACCGCTCCGCTTGCGGAGTGTGCTTCCCAAGCCCGCACAATCGAATCACTGAACGAATGACGAAAACCGCTGAAAACTTGTTGCCGCTGGTGCGCTCGGCGGCGCCGTCCGACCAGGCGGAGTTGGCCAGGCATTGTGCGGCAATCGTTTGCCGACCGTGTGGCCATCTATCCAATCGGCGGCGGCACGAGCCTGCGACTGCGGCTTGCCGGCCCGCACGCCGGGCGTCGGACTGTCGTTGGAAAAGCTGAACCGCGTGGTCGATTATCCGTCCCGCGACATGACGATCACCGTCGAAGCCGGCATTCGCATGGCCGATCTGGCTGCAGACGCTGGCCGCCGAGAATCAATGGCTGCCGGTCGACGCGCCGCAAGCCGAGCGAGGCAACGTTGGGCGGCGTGGTTGCCACGAACATCAGCGGCCCGCGCCGATACGGCCAGGGCACCATCCGCGATTACGTGATCGGCATCAGCGCGGTCGACGGTCGCGGCGTGGCGTTCAAAGCCGGCGGTCGGGTCGTGAAGAACGTGGCCGGATACGATTTTTGCAAACTGCTGGCCGGCTCGCTCGGCACGCTGGCCGTCATCACGCAAGTCACGCTCAAGACGAAGCCCCGGCCCGAGGCCTCGGCTTTCGTGACTTGCGACGTTCGCGATTACACGCAGGCCGAAGCACTTGCTGGCAGCCCTGGTCACCTCGCAAACCACGCCCATGGCGGTCGAACTGCTCGCCGGGCCGGCCTGGCAACACGTCGATGCTTTGGGCCCGGCTCGCAGCCGGCAGTGTCGCACGGCTGGTTGTCGGGCTGGAAGGGTCGCAGCCCGAAGTCGATTGGATGACGGGCCAGTTGGCCGCCGAATGGCAATCTCAGGGCGTCGGCGAAGTTCGCACGGTCGCTGCCGAGGACAACCGCGGCGCTTGTGGCAACAGCTCATCGATTTCCCAACCGCGGACGATCCGCCGCTGGTGCTGAAGATCGGCGTTCGGCCGAGCGCCGTCTGCCAGATCGTGCAGCTTCTCACGCAGATCGATCGCGGCTGCTCGATTCAGGCCCATGCCGCCAGCGGCATTGTGATCGCCAGACTGGGCCTTGCACCGGTCGACGCCTCGCGGGCATTGATCGGCCGGCTGCAACCGGCCGTCGCTCGCGTGCGGCGGCCATGTGGTCGTTTGGTCGTCTGCGCACGCCCGAAGAATTCACGCGGCAAGCCGTCTGGGGCTCGGCCGGCGCCGACGTGGCCTGGATGCGGTCGGTGAAAACTCAATTCGATCCTCAAGACCTGCTCAATCCAGGCCGCTTTGTCTACGGCAATCTATGAGCATTCCAAAAACCACTTCGCGCCGACGTTCCCGCCGCCGCGCCGCGCAAACTCCCGGCGCGGGGATCGACTACGGCCTGTTCCTCGACTGCGTGCATTGCGGCCTGTGTACGTCGGCCTGCCCGACGTATTTGGAACTGGGAGACGAAAACGACAGCCCGCGAGGGCGAATCTACCTGATGCGGGCCGTGACCGACGGCCGGCTGCCGCTGAACCAAGAAGTTCGCCGTCATCTGGAACTGTGCCTCGATTGCCGGGCGTGCGAAACGGCCTGTCCGTCGGGCGTGCAATACGGCAAGCTGATCGAGCCGTTCCGCGTGGCGATGGAACAGACGAGTGACGCGCCGGCCAAAAGTGGCGACTGGTTTCATCGCTGGATTCTGTTCGGCCTGTTCACGAATCCGGCGCGGTTGCGCACGGCGCTGGCGCCGGCGCGGATCGCGCAGCGGCTGGGGCTGATGAAGCTGGCCGAGGCCATGCGACTGACGCGCCTGCTTGCCGCCGCGGCTGCGGCAGTTGGTGCAAATGCTGCCGCCGGCGGCGAAAGCCGAACCGCCGCTGCCGGAGTTCTTGCCGGCGATCGGCCGCGCGGCGGGCGCGCGTGGCGCTGTTCACCGGCTGCGTGGCCGACGTGATGTTCCGCTCCACTCATTGGGCCACGGCCCGCGTGCTGCAGGAAAACGGCTGCGACGTGCTCGTGCCGCGAACCCAGGTCTGCTGCGGAGCGATCCATTTCCATGCCGGCTCGAGCGACCCGGCCCGCGAACTGGCCGACCAGAATCTGGCGGCGTTCCCTTGGAACGACGTCGATGCGGTGATCGTCAACGTGGCCGGTTGCGGCGCCATGCTCAAGGACTACGGCCACCATTGGCACGACGAGCGGCAAGCGGCTCGAGCGAACTTTGCCGCCAAAGTGAAAGACATTAGCGAGTTCCTCGACGAGCTGGGCATCGTGCCGCCGACGGGCGAGATCCGCGCCACCGCCACGTACCACGACGCCTGCCATCTTGGGTCATGCCCAAAAGATCCGCGAGGCGCCGCGCAAATTGCTGGCCCAGATTCCCGGCTTGGTGCTCAAAGACCTGCCCGAGACGGAGGTCTGTTGCGGCGCGGCCGGCACTTACAACCTGACCGAGCCCGAGATGGCCGGCCGGCTGAGCCGCCGCAAGCTCGACAACATCCGCCGCACCGCGGCGCAGATCGTGATCACGGCCAATGCGGGCTGCCTGTTGCAGATCGGCCGCGAATCGCGGCAGCAGAACCACCGCGTCTGGGTGGCTCATCCGATGGACTTGCTGGATCTCAGCTACCGCGGCCTGCAACCGCCGCTGTGAGTTCACAGTTAACCTTCGCCGTCGAGGCACGCGTGCGGGTTCTACCGGTAATGGATTTGCTCGGTGGGCAGGTGGTGCGGGGCATCGCCGGGCGCCGCGAACAATATCTGCCGATCGTCAGTCGGCTGTGCGCTGACTCCCGGCCCGCGAGCGTCGCCCGAGCGCTGGCCGAACGGCTCGGCTTTGCCGAGGCTTACGTCGCGGATCTCGATGCGATTGCCGGCGGCGACCCGGATTGGGCGTCGTATGAAGCAATCGCCGATTGCGGTTTGCGGTTGTGGGTCGACGCCGGATTGACGGGCATCGAGCGGGCCGAGCCATTTTTGCAACCAGGGGCTCAGCGCACTGTTGCGCGGGTAATTGTGGGGCTCGAGTCGCTTGCGCGGCGCGAAGCATTGACCGAACTACTGGCGCTGGTGGGCCGCGAGCGCTTGGTCTTCAGCCTCGACTTGAAGCAGGGCCAGCCAATCATAGTCGCGCCTGAATGGCGCAACAAATGGCCGCTGGAGATTGCCTGCGACGTTATCGATCTGGGCGTTCGCTCGATGATCGTGCTCGATCTGGCCCGTGTCGGCGTGGGCACGGGTGCTGGAACCGAATCACTTGCGCAGAGCTTGCGCGCGATGCGACCCACAGTTGAGCTGATTGGCGGAGGAGGAGTGCGCGGAGTCAACGATTTGCGATCGCTGGCCGCGGCCGGCTACGACGTCGCACTGGTGGCGTCTGCGCTGCATGACGGACGAATTGACAGAAATGGGGAACTCGGAATGGGGAATGAAATCAATGTGGAATGGAGAATGTGGAATGGGGAATAAAAGGCAGACCGGCGTTTAGCTGCATCGCGGGGTGTCTTCATTCCAAATTCCCCATTCCATTCATGGCCATTTCGGTTCGCGGCTTTTCCATGAACGCGGCCAGGCCTTCGGCGGCGGCTTCGGTGGTGCGAGCCGTGGCGCTGGCAGCGGCGCCGGCCGCCAGTTGTGTCGTCAAGTATTCGCCGATCGATTCATTCATCACGCGCTTGGTGAGCAGCAACGCTTCGGGGCAGCTGCGGGCGCATTGCGCGGCGATCTCCGCGGCCCGTGGCCAGAGGTGATCCGGATGAACGACTTCGTGGAAGATGCCGATTCGCCGCGATTCGGCCGCGTCGATCGTGGCCGCCGTGAGCAGCAGCCGCGCGGCCTGGCCGCCACCAATGCGAAAGTTCAACAGCGGCGCGACCATGCCAGCAACAATTCCCCGCAACGGTTCGGGCAGGCCGAACGAAGCCGTCTCTGCCGCGACGACGACGTCGCAAGCCAGCACCAGGCCGGCGCCGCCGGCCATGGCCGGGCCGTTAACCGACGCGATCAGCGGCTTGGGAAACTGCAGCATCTTGAGCAGCAGATCGTGGTAAACGACGGCGTCGCTATGCCACTGGGCGTGCGCATCGGTCTGCCGGCTGGTTTCGAGCATTTCGCCCAGATCCATGCCGGCGCAAAAGGCCGGCCCGTGAGCCGGTCAGAATCACGGCCCGCACGCGGCGCTCCAGGTGCAGGTCGTCCAATGCCTGCGACAGTTCGGCCAATAGGGCCCGGCTGAGGGCGTTGCGCTTGGCGGCCCGATTGAGGATGATCGTGCCGGCCGGTCCGGCGACGTGGATGCGAACCAAAGCGTCGGTCATGAGAAGGAGAACCTGAGATCCTTGCAGTGTAAATCAGGGAACCGTGCTGCGACGCATGGTCTCGACGTTGTTGGGTCGCGGCAGCAACAGTTCGGCGATGGCCGTGCTCAGCAGTTTGCCTTGCGTGTCGATCCGTAGCGACAAGCTGGCCCCGCCCGCCAATGCATCGTAGAGCAGGAAATTGAGGGCACCGAGACGAGGGAGTTCGAAGCGTTCAACTCGGCTCACGCCCAGGCAGGCAAAAAATTCCGCCACCCGCTCGGCCGTAAGCTCGCGAACCAGCCAGGTGTAGCCGGCTGGGGTATACGCGATCACGCCGATATTAGCGTGGTTGCCTTTGTCGCCACTGCGAGCGTGGGCGATCAGGCTTAGAGGGATTTGACCGGATGATATGGTGTCGCCACTCATGAAAATCATGGAGAGTTCGGGTTCGATGGACCAGTCGCCCATTGGCTAGCCGGGCGAATTTCAACGACGCTTTCGACCAGCTCTTTGGGAACCAGCGTCGGCCAATAGGCGTAGACAGGCCGGACCGTTCCGCGAGCCGCGGTGTAGCCAGCCAGTCCAGCCGGGCCGGCCGTGGCGAGCGGAGCAATCTGCGCGTAAAACGTTCGACGGCGGCGCGCGCGAGGATCGCGGACCGAGATCCGCAACAACACTTCGCGCAGGTCGGCAGGCGGCGAGTGCAGGCCGGGCACGCTCTGGCCGGCTCCGAGCAGTTCAACCTGCGAGTGTTCCAACTCGACGCCGGCAACTCGCAGCCGCTGGAAGATGAGTCGGGCACACTCCTGGGCCTTGGTCTGGCAATCACGGCCGTAGACTAGCAATTGGCCGGCCGCGGTGTAACCGGCCCGATAAGCCAGCGAAACTTTGTAGGTGTCGGTAGCCGGCCGACCGGTGGCGCCGCCGCACCAGCACCCGATCGGAGCCCGTTTCCGCGATCTCGACGGTCGTGAAATCGACATCAACGTCAGGCGTCAGGTAATGGGCCGGATCGCCGATCTCGTAGAGCAATTGCTCGCTGACTGTCTCGCGGCTCACTCGGCCCCCGGTGCCCGGCGGGCTTGGTGATCGAGAAGGTGCCGTCGGGCTCCAGTTCGGCGATCGGATAGCCAACGTTGGACAGGTCGAGTTCGTTCCAATGCGGGTAGAAGGCCGCCGGTGGCCTGGGCGCCGCATTCGATCAAGTGTCCGGCGACGCTGGCACAGGCCAGTCGGTCCCAGTCATTCCAAGCAACTCCGAACTCATGGACGGCCGGGCCCACGGTTAACGAGGCGTCAGCCACGCGGCCGGTGATGATGATCCGAGCTCCGTCGGCCAGGCTATCGACGATCGGCCGAGCGCCCAGATACGCATTCGCGCTAACCACCGGCGAACCCAGGTCGGCCAAGGACTGGCCGGTGTCGAGATGTCGCCAGTGTGCAACCGGCAGCTTGCAATTGTGGCAGTCGGGCGAGCAAGTCGTCGCCCGTAACCACGGCGATGGCAACGTGCGGCAAGCCGGCAGCAACCAGCGTGCGGGCTGCGGCAGCCGCGCAGCTGCGAGGGTTCATGCCGCCTGCGTTGGTAACGATCTTGAGCCGTGGCTGGGCGGCCAGTGCCGGTGCAAGGCTGCCGAGAACTTCGATGAAATCGGCCGCGTAGCCGGCCTGCGGATCTTTTTCCCTAACTCGGGCGAGAATCGAGAGCGTCAACTCGGCCAGGTATTCGAGCGTAAGGTAATCGAGCTGCGAGTGCTCGACCAACCGGCGCGGTGCGTCCAGATTGTCGCCTAGAAATCCGGCGCCGTTGCCAATGCGAATGGTCACCCGTTCATTGCTCCAGCCGTTTCCAGCCGATGGGCGACGCCAACTCTCGCTCCGCCGCTTTGGCCCAGGGCGTGCTCGGATGCTCCTTGACGACGCGGTTCAGGTAATCCCGAGCCTTGATCGCCATCTTGTCGTCGACGCTGATTCCGGTCGGATCGTCCGACGGTTCAAGCATCCAGGTCGAGCTTTTGTCGTTCTTGAACTTTTCGGTCTTGAGCGTCGCAACCATGTCGTCGTAGCCCTGGCAGCGGGCCTTGGCGGCCAAAGCGCGGCCATAGGCCAGATCGTAGCCGGCTTTCCAGCGAGGTTCGGTCAGCTTTGGCTCGTCGGCTTCGCCAACTTTCAGTGTGTCGAGCAACTTGTCGATGGGAGGCAGCAGCTTGGCGGCCGGCTTCTGGACGTTCGCCAGCAACTGCTGCTTCTTCACTTCGTCCGAGGCGTCGACCGTCAATGTTCTGAGCGGAATGACCGAGGCTTGCGGCAGCAGGGCCGCTTCGACCAGCGCCTTCTTGGCCTTATTCTGCTCCAGCTCGTCTTGAAGCATTTTCTCGGGCAGATACTTGGGCGCGTAGCTTCGCGGCAAGGTAGCGCCGGCTTGTTGACGGCCCCAATTTCCTCCGCTCCAACCGCCGCCGCCCGTCGACAGCGCGAAGTAATCTCCGCCCGATTCCTTGCATAGCCGCGTGAGTGAATAGGGCCCCAAACCCGTGTTGAGGCTCGATTCCGCATCGCCACCCCCGTTGGGAAAATCAAGGTGGATCCATTCGGGAAAACGCGACTCGGGGCCCTGACGCACGCGGACTTCCGTTTCAGCGCCCGGCTTGCCTTCGGCAAACATGTCGGCGCCAGTGAGTTTGCCGAACGGGGCGGTGACACCAATGCAATTGACCGGTATTGAGTACCGCTCCAACTGCGGCAGAACTTCGTCGATCTGGGCCTCATCGTCGCCCGCTTCGTCGGTCACCAGGACAATCGTGACCCAGCGATGTTTCTTGATGCGGAAGTCACCGAATTTTTCCAGGACAGCATGAATGGCGGCAATGGGCTTTTCGACATGATCGGCAGCCTGTTGCAGGCCGGCAGCTGCGGCGCTGATCTTTTGGACATCGGCTTCGGGTTCTTCGGTGGCGAATTTCACGACGCTGGAAAACCCGCCCACGACCGAAAGGACCGGAGCGTCCTCGCCGCTTGCGGTGGCGGCTTCGGGCGGCTTGGCTGTACTAGCATCGGCAGATTCGGTCGAGTTCGCGTCGGGGGTCTCAGCGGAAGCCGATTCAGACGGCATCGCAGCAGCCGATTCGGCAGGCTTGGCAGCGGCTGTTTCGGATGGCTTGGAAGAGGCCGCTTCGGGCGGTTCGGCTGTGGCCAGCACTTTGTAAAAATTGTCGAACTCGCCGGTCACTTCGCGCCGCAACATGGCAGCACTGGCCGATTCGTCGAAGAGCCAGATGACGAGGATTTTCTTACCAAGTTCCCGCGCATCGTGTGCATCTTGAGCGACGCGGTCAACCGCCGCGGCCACGCTCGATCGGCCGTCGCCGGCAGGTTTTCGCGTTTTGTTTCGCTGCCCAAGGCCGGACTGTCTATCCATTCTCGCCATCTGATCTCCGACCGCTGCCGAGTTGTCGTCGCTGGGCTTTTCAACCGCCCGCTTCTTGACCGGAGGCGCCTTGACGACCACGGTTTCGACGATGACTTCAGGCTTTTTCAGCAGCAGCTTGTAGGCGAAAAAGCCGAGCAACGGCAGGGCGACTACGAACAACACGCCCAAGATGACGACCGCGGGATCGGTGCGCTTAGTCCGGGCACGAGAGCGAGTCGCTGTACTCATAAGCTGGTCAACCTTCGCGATTGGACGTAAAAGAACAGCGGACCCGGCGGTCCTCAGCGCGCGGTCACAAGGCAGCCGCCGCCCCGGGATCGGCGCGATACCTAGGACGCTGTTCGCCTTGAAGGAAGTTCCGTTTTTTTAACCGGCGAGCAGATCGGCAACATCACGCAGACCGCATTGGACACGTCGCCCCCTAGATTGGTTCAGTCTAACGGCCGGCGCTGGCAGTTTCAACGTCCTGATCGAAGCCGCCCGGACCAGACCAGGCCCAGAAACCAGGCAAGATCGGCGGCAAACCTATCGTCGTGGGCGGTTAAGGCCCCGCCAACCCACCCAAGCGGCCACTTCTTTGCTGCCGGCGCAATTCCTACGATTCGGTTAGAGGAAATCGGACGAGCGACAAGCGTCTTGAAGAACGTGCCACGACAGTCCGAATACAAAGAAAGAGGGAGTCGCAACGATGAAACTTACAACAGAACAACAACAGACATTTGCCAATTGGGTTCGGGAGAAGATGGAGCACCACGCGTGCCTGCTCTGTCAATCGAACCAATGGAAAATTGGCGAGTTGATCCACCCGGCCTGCGATTTGGTGGCCGAGGAGCTGGACGTTTCGCATAGCCAGGGCAGGGCCGAACTGATTTGCAAGAACTGCGGACATGTGCTGCTGTTCGACGTGCGATACATCCGCGACTGGCATTCGCAGGATGAGTCGCACTCGGCCGTCATGTAATGACGGCCGCCATGCTCTCAGACGGTTCGCCTCAAAAACTGTGCGTGGAAGCGACTTCAACCGTCTCGACGCAAGCCGTGCAGGCGTAATTGATGAATACCTCGCGCCGCAAGTAGTCGAGGATCTTTTGAGCCACTTCGTGTTGCACGAGCAATTCAATTCGCACCAGGGCTGCCGTAAACGGGTCGACCCCTTCCACGACACCGTGGCGGCCTTTTCCGTGGCAGTCCATGCACGTGTAGCCCTTGGCTCCCAGCCTGGTGAATTCTTCGAGCAACATCTTCTCCAGCACGACGTCCGCGACCACCGTGATGCGGCGAATCTCCACGAGCTTGTTCATCGTTTATGCACTCCCGATCCATAAAGGGTGGGTTGGAGCATCACATCAAAAAGGCGTGCCGGCGACCGGATAGGACTTCATGATGAGCTTGGCAATCTCAATGTACACTGGGATACCGATCGTCACATTGTAGGAGAACGTGCAGCCCAGCGACGCAGCCAGGGGCAGCGTGGGGCTGGCCTCGGGAATCGCCATTCGCTGCACGGCCGGTACGGCAATATAGGAGGCCGCGCCGCACAGCACCGCAAACAACGCGTACGTCCCCAGGTCGAACGGCTCGCCAATCGCATGGCTGTAGCAATGTGCTGCGACCATTCCGATCGTGGCGAAGATGTTGGGCATAATCAGGGCACAGGCGACGAACTTCCAGCCAGCGGTCTTCAGATCCTTGAGCCGTTTCGAGGCGGTCATGCCCATCTCCAAGAGAAACAGGCATAGAAAGCCCTGAAACAGGGCCACGAATACCGGATCGTCGACGTCCGTCACTGTCTTGCCTTGGACCCGGCCCACGTAGCCGATCAGGATCCCGCCGAACAACAGAAACAGGCCCGGATTGAGGAACACTTCATGCAGCAGGGCGGCGCTGAAGATGCTCGGCGGTTTGACGCTGCCGGCAGCTTCTCCGCCGTTGGATTCCTCGACGTCGAGTTCCGCATCGTTCGTCCCGTGGCCATGTTCGCCGCCACCGTGGCCGCCGCGGGCGTCCGGCTTTTCAACCGGGACAGTGCGGGGATTGTAGCCGGGCTCGTCGGGCATGTTGCCTAGCCGATCCATGCCGGCATGCCGCATCCGCGAGACCAGGTACAGACCGACGAGGCAACCGGGAATCTCCATAACCGCCAGCATGACAGGCATGTAAGGAGCATACTTGTAACGGTCTCCCGCTGCTTTGGCGTCTTTCACCTTTTGAACGTCGACGCCGTTGGCTTTCATTTTCGCGATGGCTGTTTCATCGTCCAGCAAAGCGCGAACACTGGCCAGTGTCACATCGTTTCGCAGTCCGATTTCCGAGGGCTTAATGTGGTTGGTTTCCAGGGCTGTCATCAGCATCAGGGATTGCAAGCCGGTGAGTACGCCCACGCAGGTGACGAACGTGCCGGCCGAATCGGAGCCGTAGTACGCGGCAACCGTGGCAGCGTCGACCCGCCGCAACTTGGTTACGGTGCGTAGAATGAGATAGGCCAGGATCCCGATGATGAAATTCAGAATGAAGCCGACGATCATGAAGCCGCCGGCTTGCCGGAACTCTGCGCCCGACAGGGCCGCCAGTTCCTCTCCGCCGTGCCAGCCGATGGCTACCAGCAGGTAGATGGTCAACCCTTGGTAAATCACATAGGGAAACTCAAAGCCGACCTTCAGGATCGGGACGGAGAACCCCATGTAGAAGAACAGCAATAGGGGCTTGAACAGGTTGTGCTTGAAGTTTTCCCAAAAGTCATGCAGGATTTCCACGAAAAGATCCTTTTCTACCCGTCGCGCCCCCGCGACGTGCCTCAAGTTCACTCGCCGCCACTCGGAAATCGAGTGAGGCCAAAACTATTCCGAAGGGGATCAAGCAGATTCAAAGCCGTCCCGAAAAGCGAGACTAACCGCCCTGGGTTAGCCTCTTCTGGCAGAGAAGAGCAATGCCTTTGTACCATCGCAGCGACTGGCAACCAGTCACCGTCTCCGTCATGGTACACTTGAGATAGGCAATACGCCTACCATTGATCGATAGAATCGCCCCCCGGCGATCGACGATGATTCTAAAGCGAACCGGCAGACAACACCAATATGCCGGTTGGTTAATATTTCGTAATATATGAGGTATTGCTCACCTAGGCTTCCGAGTTGTTCCGTAAAAAGTGCAATTGCCCTTTAGTGCCAGCCTTGTTTAATCAAACTCGGAACTCGGAGTGCGCGCCATGGAATTGCTGATTGTCGAAGACGACCCGCTCATCGGTAAAGCCCTGCAAAAGGGCTTCCTCGAAACGGGCCACGAGTGCGTCTGGGCTCGCGACGGACTGCGCGGGCTTGATCTGGCGCGGGCCAAGCACTTCGATGCCATTACTTTGGACCTGATGCTCCCCGGCGTGCCCGGCCTGGAAATCCTGAAGCAACTGCGAGCCGAGAAGAACCACACTCCGGTCGTCCTGCTCACGGCTCGGGGCGCCGTCGAGGAGCGCGTGGCCGGGCTCACGGCCGGTGCCGATGACTACCTGGTCAAGCCGTTCGCCTTTCCGGAACTCATGGCCCGCATCGAGGCGGTCTGCCGCCGCACGGTCAACCGGCCGTCTGCCGTCATCGAGATCGGCGATCTGAAACTCGATCTGACGACCCGCCGTGCCATCCGCGGACAAACTGAATTCGAGCTCACGCCTACGGAGTTCAGCCTGCTCGAATACCTGATGCGGTTTTCCGGCAAAGTCGTAACCCGCAAGATGCTCTGCGAACATTTGTGGGAATCCGATTGGGATGGCACGACCAATGTCATTGACGTCCACATCAACCGGCTGCGCGGCAAGTTGGATCGTGGTTTCGATCAATCGTTGATACAGACAGTGCGAGGACGCGGGTATGCGCTTCGCCAAGCTTAGAGAAGTGTTCGGCACGCTGCACTTCCGGCTCACGCTGTGGCACACCGCGACCTTGTTGTTCATGGTCGTGGCAACGCTGCTGGCCGTGCGCGAAGGGGTCCGCTCGGCGCTATTGCAGGAAACCGACCAACTGTTGAGTGAAGACGCCCGGGAAATGAGCCTGGTCGTCAACGAATTCCTGCCCGATGTCGAGCAGATCGAACATGCCCTGGAGCGCAAGGCAAGCACGCATGCGCATCGCGGCCTGTTCGTCGAACTGCTCGACGGCCAGGGCAAAGTCATCTGGCACAGTGAGTCAACGCCCGAGTCAATGCTTTCCGCCAGCCTGCGGCTCAAAGGCCTCCAGCCTGCGACGTTTGCCGGCCAGCGCGTCTTGCAGCAGGAACTGGCCAGGCCGGTGGCCGGGGCGCGGGTGGTCCGCATCGGCTCTTCCCTCGAGCCGCTGGTGGCCGACGTGGACACGTTGACCAAGCTGATGCTGGTCGTCGGCGCGATCGTGCTGCTGGTATCGCCGCTGGGCGGATACTGGCTGGCTGGGCGCGCCACGCGCCCGCTGGCGCGGATCATCGACACCACCGCCCGATTGCACCCCAACAAGCTCGACGAGCGTTTGCAACTGCGCGGGACGCGCGACGAGTTGGACCGCCTGTCGCTTACGGTCAACGGACTGCTGGATCGCATCGCGGCTTACTTGGAACAGAACCGGCAGTTCACGGCCAACGCCGCCCACGAGCTGCGCTCGCCGCTGGCGGCCATTCAGAATTCGTTGGAAGTGGGACTGGGCGCGAGCGCAGCACTGAGGAGTACAAGGAACTGCTCGGCGAGACGCTGGAAGCCTGCGGCGGCCTGCGAGATCTGGTCAACCAGCTTTTGCAATTGGCCGAGAGCGACGCCGGCCGAATCGAGATCGGTCCCATCGCCCTGCAGCTGGATCTGGTTATTCAAAAGGCCTGCGATATGTTTGCCGGCGTGGCCGAAGCGGTCGACAGCCGCCTGACCATCGGTTGCCTGGAAAGCGCCCAGGTTTATGGCGACGCCAATCGGCTGCGGCAGGTGATCAACAACCTTCTCGACAACGCCATTAAGTTCAGCTCCGAAGGGGGTTCAATCGTCGTCAAGTTATTTACCGATCCGTTCTCCAAGCACGTCGTGTTGCAGGTCAGCGATACGGGCGCCGGCATTCCCCAAGAGGACTTGCCGCACGTCTTCGAACGCTTCTACCAGGCCGATAAGTCGCGGCAGCGCCGGGAGCGTCGGGGCGGGACAGGGTTGGGATTGAGCATCTGCCAATCGATCATCGCCGCACATGGCGGTACGATTGAGATCGACAGCGAATTGGGACGCGGCACGACGGTGACCGTCAAGCTGCCCAGTGCCCGCATTGCCGGGCGCGACGAAATCGGCCTGCCGCTGAAGACGATCGAAGTCCCCGCGACGACTTAAACGCTACGCTCAGCGCCCGGGACCAATTCATCCCTTCGAAGACAATCGCCATGTCGAACGTTTCGCAGTTGCTCACCGCGGCCGACGCCGCGCGAAGGGCCGGCAATCTGGCAGAAGCCGAGCAGTTTTGTCGCCAGGCGCTCGACCAGGATCCGCGGCAAGACGCAGCCTGGCACATGCTGGGAGCTTTGGCGCTGGGCGCCGGGCGGCCGCAGTTAGCTATTGAGCACATCCATCGAGCCATGAAACTGACCGGGCCCCGCTCCGCTTCCTACAATAACCTGGGGCTGGCCTATCAGGCCGGCGGCGACTTGCCGACCGCGGTGCTCAGTTTCCGCCAGGCGCTGGCACTCGATCCCGAGTTTGCCGAAGCGCATAACAACCTCGGTGCCGTGTATCTGAAGCAGCAGCGTCTGGCTGAGGCCGAGCACCATTTGCAAACGGCCGTGACGTTGCGTCCTACGCTCACCGCCGCCTCCTCGAACCTGGAGCCAACCCGGCAGCGCCGCCAAACGGCCGCCGCGACGAGCGGATCGCAACAGCCGCGACCTCGGTCTCAATCGCAGCCCGCGGCCAACGATGCTGCTCGAGCCGAGACGGCGTTCCAACTTGGCAATCAGCATCGTAGCCAAGGCCGGCTGACCCAGGCGCTCGATGCCATGTTACGAACTGTAGCCTGGCAAGCAGATCACAACCGGGCGCTGGTTTCAGCCGGCCAGCTGCTGCAGCAACTCGGCCGACCCGTCGAGGCCGACCGGCTCTTGAGGCGGGCTCTGGAGGTCGATCCCCAGTCGGCCGTCGTGCTCAACGATCTGGGGAATGTCAGCCAGGATCTAGGGAATCCCGATCGGGCCATCGACTTCTATCGTCGCGCGGTCGAAGCCGACTCGAACTCCATCGTCGCCTATCACAACCTGGGCGCCATGCTCAACGATCAGGGCCAGCTTGCCGAGGCTCGCGAAATTCTGACGCGAGCCCAACGCATTCACAGCCACGACTTGACGCGAATTACGCTGGCGACAGCATTGCCGCCGGTATACGCTTCGCTGGACGAGATGCTGAATTGCCGCGAGGCGTTAGAGCGCAACGTCGGCCAATTGGTCGAAGATCGGGTCACGATCGATACGACGCGCTTGATCGTTCCGAACATGTTCTATGTCGCGTATCACGGCATGAACGATTGCCAGTTGCAGCGCAACATGGCGCGCATTTATCAGTCGCCAGAGCAACTGGTTTGCCCGCCGCGCCGGCGCGCAGGCCGCCGGATGCGGGTTGGTTTTTTGTCGAAGTATTTCTGCGACCACACGATCGGCCGCTTGAACGTGGGGCTCGTCAGCCAGCTCTCGCGGCAGAAGTTCGAGGTGGCGGTAATTGGTCCGCCGAACCCGAGAGATCGATTGGCCGCCGTTTTTCAGCGACATGCCGATCATTTCGTTCCCCTGCCTCTAACGGCTGGTCCCAGTGCGGTGCGGCCCGCCATCGACGCACTTGAGTTGGACCTGCTCTTCTTCGCTGAAGTCGGCATGGATTTGTTGACCTATACGCTTGAGCTTTTCGCGGATGGCGCCGATTCAATGCGTCACGCTGGGGGCACCCCATGACGACCGGCAGCGCGGCGATGGATTACTTTGTGTCGAGCACCCTGCTGGAAGGCCCGGGCGCGAGTCGATCATTACACGGAGCAACTCGTTCAGTTGCCGAACGTTTCGGTCTATTACGATCGACCGCAATTGCCGGACCGGCCGCGTGATCGGGCGTCGTTCGGCTTCGGCAGCGACCGGCATCTCTACGGCAGCCCACAGACGCTCTTCAAGTTCCACCCCGATTTCGACGAAATCCTGGGGGCCATCCTGCGTGCCGATCCCCAGGGGATTTGCTGCTGATCGAGGGCAAGCACGCGAATTGGACCAACATGCTGCGCGAGCGTTTTGCCCGGACGCTCGGCTGACGTGCAGGATCGCATTCATTTCCTGCCGCCGCTTGTAGCACGAAGATTTTCTGAGCTTGAGCGCCGCGGTTGACGTGCTGTTGGACCCGATCCATTTCGGCGGCGGTAACACGAGCTACGAAGCTTTTGCCCTGGGAACGCCGATCGTGACCCTGCCCAGCGCGATGCTTCGTGGCCGGTTTACGCTGGCGCTGTACAAGCAGATGGGCGTGCTGGACTGTGTCGTGGCCACGCCGGACGAATATGTGGCGTTGGCCGTGCGGTTGGGGACTGATCGCGACTACCGCCGGGCGATGAGCGAGAAAATTCTCGCCGCCGGCGAAGTCCTGTTCCACAATCGCCAGGCGGTGCGGGACGTGGAAGAGTTCTTCGAGTCTGCCATTGAACGCGGATCGATCAATCTTGTCTGAAGATGCTGCCCACGGGATAGCCGTGTATCGTCCTGCTGGCGTATGCTGAACGCAGGAAATTCCAGGATCGCCTGCTCACGCACGCTTCCGAGGAGAATCACCATGCAATTTCGCACCGCCATAAAATTCGTCGCCCTGGCGATGCTCGTCTTGTTGGTTGCGCCCGACGCTAGTTCGGGCCGAATGTTCGCGGGCAAGGTCGTGGTCGCCTCGGCCGGCAAATTGACGATCGTCGATAAGGATGGCGACAACGAGGAGTTCATCATTTCGGCCGATACAAAGATTACGCTGGACGGCAAACCGAGCCGTCTCGATCAATTGAAGGCCGGCGACAGCGTCAAGGTAACGGCCACGGTCAGCGGCGAGAAGATTATGGCATCGTTGGTCGAGGCACGGTCGGCAGAGTGAGAACAAATGGGGAATTGCGAATGGGGAATGGGGAATGACAGCGGTGCCGACCTGACTTCTTACCTGCACTAGCCCTGACACATGCAATTTTCGCTGCTGGTAACTTGCATGGGCGACGTGCTCCGTCCGGCTGCGGCCCAGTCGCTGGTGCGGTTTCTGCGCCGCTTGGGCCACGAGGTTGATTTCCCGACTGCGCAGACTTGCTGCGGCCAGCCATTCTATAACAGCGGCTTCGGCGGCCTGGCGCGCGAGCAAGCTCGGCATACGATCGGCGTCTTCGCAGGTGAGCGGATCGTGGTCGTTCCCTCCGGATCGTGCGCGGCCATGGTCAAGGTTGAATACCCACGGCTCTTCGAGGACGACCCGGCCTGGCACGCGCGGGCCGTCGAACTGGCCAGCCGCACGTTCGAACTCAGCGATTTGCTGGTCAACCGTTTGGGCGTGCTCGATGTGGGAGCCCGCTTCGAAGGGACTGTGACTTACCACTACGCCTGCCACTTGCGCGGCCTGGGACTTTCCGACGAAGGCGAACGTTTGATCTCGCACGTGCGAGGAGCCACGCTCGTGCCGCTCGGGCATCGGGATCAGTGCTGTGGATTTCGGCGGCTCGTTCTCGGTTCGATACCCGGAGATCTCGACCGCCATGGTTGATGACAAGTTGGCCTCGATCGCTGCGACCGGCGCCGACGCGGTGGTTTCGACCGATCTGGGCTGTCTGATGAACATCGGCGGCAGATTGCGGCGCGAAGGCCGAGCGACGCGTATCATGCACCTGGCGGAATTATTGGAAAACCGCTAAAGAAGTCAAAACACGCGCCGCTAGCGACGCGGCGAAATCGCGTCATTCCGCGTTGGCCGGGGCAGTCCACCTCGGCTGCCAACCGCTCCCGTTCGAAGCTTTGGGCGTCGCTGCCGGCTCGCTGAACGAAGTCAGATTCTGCGAAACCTGGCGTTGCTGGTCGGCCGCCAATTGTTCCAGAAACGCGGGCGACGCCTTGTCCAATACGATGATTTCGCTCTTGGCCCGCGGATCGGCCAGCGAACGAACGATGCAGATCACCTCGGCGCCCTGCGTTTTCTTGCGCAAGTCGGCCAACAGCGACGCTTCTTGCGGGTTGAGCGTTACGGCCGTTGGACCCGCCGCGAGGGGATTGGCCAGGGCCGCGCCGCCCGGTGCAGCGTCGAGTGTTGCATTGGGCATCTGCGGAGGCATGCCCGTCGTGCCTGCAATCTGAGTCGGATCGGCAGGATGGACCGGCGGCAGACCGAGCGTCTTCGAGAGCCCGATGCGCTGCAACTCGGCGTGGATTGCCGGCAGCGAGGCGAACAGCCCTTCATTGTCGGCCGGATCGGCCGCATTGCAGACGCCGATCATCAAGCCATCGGCCGTGAACAATCCGCCCCCGCTGCGCCCCTGCACGGGCTGACCCGCGACCTGCACGTTGGCTGGGCCCAGGTATTTATTGATCGACGTCACGTGGCTTTCGCGAGCGGTCGGGTCGGCCCCATGATCGCAGCCCACGCTGACCACGGCGTCTTGCTTGCGGATCGGATGATCGCTGGATGCCAACGGGACAGTAATCACCGGAACGCCGGGCCGGATGCTGACCAGGCCCAGGTCGGTTTGCAGGTCGTAGTTGATCACTCGGCCGGGCAATCCCTTGGGAGCACCAGGGCCGAACATGTCGACCGTGATCGCGCCTTTGCCCTGGGAATCGCGGAAGACATGGCCGCAGGTGAGAATCAGCGCTTCGCCATTACGGGAGTCGATGATCGTTCCCGAGCCGACCGAATGGCCGCTGCCGTCATTGATTCTGAGTCGCACGCTGGCTGCCATCAACCGCGCGACAATTTCCTTGGAAGCGTTGCCATGGACCTGAGTTGGTGCGTCCGCCGGCGCGTCGGCTCGAGCGATTGTCGCCAGCGGAGGCTCGCTGCGCATTTTGGGGATCGGCAATCCGGGCGGTTGCACGACGGGCGGAGCAATGCCGCGCGCTTTATCGAACATGTGCACCAAGTGCTCGGCCGAAGCGACGCCTTCGACGCGGTCGACCTCCTGGCCATCGACGAGCAGCACGAAGCAGGGAATCCCCGATACGCCGTATTTGTCTGCCATCGGCCGATCATTATCGATATTGATTTCCTTGATTGGATAGCCGGCCGAAGCCAACTGCTGGACGACGGGCTTCATCTGACGGCAGGGGCCACACCAGGGAGCATTGAAGTCGAGCAACACAATCTCGCCACCGCTCGACAGAGCCAATGCTACGATCACCGCTTGCAACGAGACCATGCTTCCCTCCTTGGATCGGACTCGCGGGTCGATTCGCCGGTCGGCCAAAACGCGGGCGGCCTGACGGTTCATCGGAAATTTCGCGGCACCAGAGACGCGCCGTCGAGGTCGGCGCAAACTGAGAAACGCTCCGTGCAATGCACGGAGCGTTCGCTCGCGCGAACCTGCCTAGCAACTTCCCTGTCGCCGGCCCCCCACACTCACACACACTCGAACCGCCAATTCGTGACGACGTCTTCTTCGCTCGGCAAGCGTACCTGCTCACCGTGCTCGCGCGGCGGCATCCTGCCACGGGCGAGCAAGTTCCACGAACCCGGAGGCTCATGATGACGGTTGTACCGAATTGCAGCTCCTGCCCCCCCTGCTTCTCCTACGAGATTGGCAGATCTTGCTGTAGTTGGGAAATTCTTACAATCCCAATGTCGGCCGCAGGCTGGTGATTTACAGACCGTGAGCCATCGTTGGTGCGAATCTCAAACCCGGTCTCCCGGTACGTTTCGCATCGCAATGGCTCGCAGCCGGCCGTGACACCCCGAACGCGATGATCGCCAAAGTCGCTGCGGCCAAGAGCACCTTCCGTGCCAAAGAGCATGGTTGGCAATGCTAGCTGCGCGAAGGGTGGCTATTCGATTGCGTCGCGTTGGCTACCCAAGGGAACGACTTCCTCGGATTCCCAAGGGATCTGCCGCGACAAGCTATCGAGATTGGGGAGCAGGATTGGGCATTCGGCACCGTAAAGAAACGACGGCATTTCGAGTCGACCGGCCGCCGGCAATGTGGTGCTTTTACGAATGAACGTGGGGCGGAAGCCGTGCTTTTTGGCCAGAGCTAGCATCGCGTCGACGTCGTCCAGGGGAACATCGTCGCCGATGCCGTGATCACAATTGGTTCCTTCGAGAGCTAGCAGCATCGTCTCGGCGAAGCAAGCGAGTTGGACGCCATCGGGCAATCCCAGCAGGTTGCCTGCACCGAATCGAAGATCTGGATCGGGCAGCGCCACGAGGCCGCCTTCAATGACCGTCAGATCCGAACGGGCTCGCAACCGATCGGAGGTGTCCGGCGGTCTGGCTACGTCGCAAATGATGACTCCCGGCTTCAGCGGCGCGGTCTCCAGGATTGGCTCGACCGCTCCACTCGCCGTGAGAATTAAATCGCATCGAACAAGTTCGGCCGCGCCCGTCGCAACCGTCACGGCTCTTGCACCCCAGCAGAGCGTGTCGGCGAGCGATGCGAGAGTTTCCGGTCCGGATTTGGGATTTCCGACCAGGACCAGCCCCCGCGGTTGGCGACGTGCGATCCAACGAGCGCATAGCTTGCCGACCGACCCGCCGGCGCCAACGATTCCCACAATTACATCCTGTAGATCGAGCCCTTGTTCTTGGGCTGCTTCTTCCAGCGAAGTGACCGCAGCCCCTGCGGTCAGAGCGCTACCGGTCGTCACCGAAATACCTCGACCGATGACTGCCCGGCCGCGACGACTGAACGGCGTCGTATAACCGCCGAGTCCGACTACTTTCACGCCCAGCGAGGCCGCCAGATCGACTGCGTTACAGATTTCTTTGGAAACATGCCGGCGGCGGCTGTCGATCATCTGCTCAGGCAACAGGGGAACCGTGATCAAGAAGCCGCGTGTCCGACCCTTGGTCGCGGAGTGGATGGTCGGCGTTTGCTGGACGACGCCCGCGGGAAATCGCCCGGCAAAGTCGCAGAAACTTCTGAGTTGATCTTTGAACAGATGCGCCAGACCCGGATCGGTCAGTGCGACGTCCTCGGGGCGCGTGTAGTGAATCAGGAAGGCGAAACCCGCAGAAGTCTTCTTCCTCGGCATCGTCGGTACGACGACTGGGGTCTTGTCCGCACTTGGATCGAGGATACCCAGGCTTTCCACAATGGCCCTGGCCGCGTTGTTCTCCAATCGGGCGAATACGTCTTCCAGCCCGTCCATTCCTTCGTCCAATTCGTCCTCGGAAATCGTCAACGGCGGCGCAATTCGCAGCACAGGTCGCTTCCCGAGCGTCGGCAAAGTCAATACCGCGGCCGACTCTGCAATCGCCCCGGCGACCGCATACGCGTACAGGCCTTGTCGGCAGAGGTAGGAGAGGTAGCAGCTTCGGTCGGCGGAAACGGGTCGCAATTCGACGGCGCCCAGCAAACCGCGTCCACGAGCCTCTCGGATTGTCTGTGGAAAAAAGTTGGCGAGCCGTTCGAGCCGAGCCTGTAGATGCATTCCTCGATCCGCGGCGGCCTGACAAACCCCGCCGTGTGTCAGCAGGTCGAGAACGGTCAGGCCGACCTTGCAGGCCAGGTTGTTGTTGGCGAACGTTGACGAATTCAGCAGGTCGAAACGGTTATCCCAGAACGCGTCGGATGCCAGGCAAGCGCCCAGCGGAAAGACTCCGCCACCAAGCGCCTTGGCCAACAGCAAGATGTCGGGAACGACCCCTTCGTGCTCGCAAGCAAACAGCCGGCCGGTTCTGCCGAGACCGGTTTGGATTTCGTCGACGACCAGTGCCGTGCCATGCTCGCGGCACAGTCGCTCGGCCCCGCGCAGATATCCGACGGGCGGCTCAATGACGCCGCGCTCCCCCTGGATCGGTTCGACGAAGAACGCGGCAATTCGGCTGCCTTTGGTCCGGAATCGTTCTTCGAGAGCGTCGAGATCGCCAAAGGCCACGTGTTCGATGCCGCGTGGGAGAGGACCGAATCCGTGCGCGTATTGACGCTGTCCGGTGAGCGCCAGCGCTCCCAGCGTTTTGCCGTGAAAGGAGCCGTGCGCCGCCAGAACCAGTGGCCGGCCTGTTTTCATGCGCACCAGCTTGAGAGCTGTTTCAACGGCATGTGCGCCGGACGTGGTGAAGACGCAATGTCCGAGATTGCCGGGAGTCAAACGCCGGAGTTCTTCGGCCAGGGCAACCGCGTACCGGGCTCGATAGGGTTGCACCATCGCCGGGGCCGATTCGGTAAGTGCGGACGTGACCGTTTCGACAATGGCCGGATGATTGTGGCCCAGCGAGACTGCCCCGTATTGCGAATAGAAGTCGAGAAAGCCTCGCCGGCTCTCGTCCCACAACCGAGAGCCGCGCCCCTCGACCCAGGTTCGATCCATGCGGTACACGCGTAAAAGTTGCGCGATCGTTGGATTGAGAGATTCAATCTCCATCATACAGGCTCCAATCCACAGCGCGTTAGCAATCGTTCGCCAGGTCGCGAGAGTAAAGTTCGCGCGGCGATCGAGAGTTCCTGCCCCGCGGAAGAACATTCCGATGTCCGAAAATCCGCGAGCCGCGAAGCGCGATGAGTGGGCTACATAATACGAGAACGTCGCGCTGTTTCAATGAAACAAACCGCGATGCCGGTTATTATGAGGAGCGAGTTAGTGATGCGTGTGCTGCTCGTGAGCAAATGATGTACTTCGAGTGTACATGACTCCTGCGAGCAACTAATTCCGTCGTGCAGCAATCGCGTGATTCTCGACGAGCTCATAGCACGCAGCTTCTTCAGCATTGCGAATGAACAGCTTGCCATGGGCCACGACCGGATGGTTCCAGGTCTTTCCCTCGAGCGCCTTGATCTTCGCCAACTCCTGGTGGCTGTCAGGGCTGGCTTTGACCAGTACCGCTTCGCCTTGCTCGCCAAGGATGAGCAGCAGGTTCTGATCGGCCAGCAGCAGCACCTGGCCGCTGCCGTAGCCGCGGGCACGCCATCGCGCGCTGGCCGTCGGCCAGGCTTACGCACATGAAAACGTTGGAATCAAAGCCGTACAGATAGCCGTCATGGACCACCAGGTCGTTGAAATACGGCTTGATTGCCCGGCTCGTCCAGACTTCCTGCGTCGTCCAGGCGTTTCCATCGTGCTTCAAGCTGACGCGCCGCGTGCCGACTCCCATACCGGTGCCGATCAGCACATCGGCCTTATCCACCAGCGCCGGTTGCACGATGCGTGCGAGGCCGTCCTGGGGCCAACGGTGCTCCCACAAGACTTCGCCGGTCGTAGGGCGAAAGGCTGCCAATCCCAGGTCGGTCGTCACCAGGATCTGCTCGACGCCATCGATCTGAGCCAACTGCGTGGAACAGTAACTCAACGTTCCCTCGCCCGCCGACCAGGCTAGTTCGCCCGTCGAACTCTTGTATCCCAGCACGCTTTTTCCTTTGGGCCCGCCGGCAAACACGGTCACGATACCTTCGGCCACCAGCGGCGAGGCGGAGAATCCCCATTGCGGAACCTTGGCGCCGGAATCGGCCGCCACGTCGTGCGACCAGCGAACCTTTCCGGTCATTGCATCCAGACAATTCAGACGGCCGCTGGCTCCCTGGGCATAGATGCTGCCTTGATGGAACGTGGGTGTGGCACGCGGTCCGGGCCCGGCCACCACTTCGCTGAAACGAGCGGCGTCGCGGTGCGCCCAGAGTTCTTCGCCGGTGTCGCTGTGATAGCAGACGACCACTTCGTCGTCGCCGCGTTGTTCTTGGGTGTACAGCCGCTTGCCGATAACCGCGAACGAAGACCAGCCTGGACCGACGCGGTGCCGCCATAGTTCGTGTGGCGGGTGTTCGTTCCAGTCGGTGGCGATTTCGACGTTCGCAAGCTGGCCGTCGCGGGCTGGGCCACGAAACTCCGGCCAGTCGCCCGGCTCGATCACGAGTTCTTTGACGGCCCGCACATTCGCGGCGACATCGGTTTTGCGATTCGCCCTTTGCGATTCCGCCAGAAATTTTTCTTCAGCCGTGGGAATCCAGCGCCAACGGATCGTTGCCGCCATGCCGCCGTCGATTCCGTCCACGCGCACCAACATAAAATAGCCCCAGGCGAGCACGATCAGCACCAATAACCCGGCGTAGCGCCGTGGCCAGGGTAAGTAGATAGTCAGCAGCAACCAGCCCACCCAGACACTGGTCACGGTCGGCAGCGCGTACATCAGCACGGCCATCATGGGAAAGCCCGCGCCGCCAACCAGCACGGTCAGCCCGCCCACGCCCAGAAATATACCGACGACCAACAGCCGTGCCGTCCAGCGAATGCGGCTAGCCAGTAGCCACCACAGACAAAGCAGTATGGCGCCGCCGATCGGCGTCAGAAACTTCGAGAAGAACTGCGTCTGCCAGGTTGAGCGAGAGTGCCAATCGCCAAAACGATGATCCATTGAATTGCGAGAATTGCGACACCGGGCCAAAGACGGAGCCGCGACGGGTCGAACGCCGTCGTTTCGCGAGAGATATCTGGATTGCTCATGGCATCCTCTCCGTAGTTCCATTGTTCTTGTTAGGCGTAGTGACCATTGGCGGCAGTTCAATTCAAAGGAATCGATCGAGCGCTATTTGAGATCGTGTCTGTGTAGATACTGGACCTCGACGACGAAATTGCCTGGGGCGCAAAGTAGAACGTCCAGGCTCCGTGATATTCACGAGGCGGCTCAACGTCGAATCCGCCGGCCTTCAGCCGCGCATGGATCTCATTCACCTGCTCGCGGCTTTCCTGCATGAAGCCAATGTGGAATCCGCCGGGATATTCGACTTCGGTGGGCTTGTCGAAGTTGCTCAGGTTCAAAAGGAATCCGGAATCGTCCACCAGGATGGCGAGAGTGTCACGGCCCGGCGTGGCGATGCACCGAAACCCGAAATAGGTCTCGAAGAACTCGCGCGTCTGCGGGACGTTGGGAACTGCCAGGTTGAGGTGATTGAGGCGCATTACCGGAACTCCTATCAAGGTAAGCTCGAATACAAGCCGGAGCGGCCCAGGACTCGGTATTCCGATTGGCTCGCCGGCCGCGCCACCAGGTCGGGTGTCGGTGATTCAGCAGCCGGTTCACGGCCGACGCTTTTGAGTCGTGACCCCTCGCGTGGTACCGGCCGCTCTCCGGGGCCTACCCCGGGCGGCCGGTCTCGCCATTGGCCTGTCCGGCCGGCCTCGAATCCAGCCTCGAACAGCCGCCGCATGGCTGCCGGCTCGAACTCCAGGCCCGTTCGGTCCGCCGGAATGTCGCTGGGGACCGCAGCCAGGTGGAATCGGGCCCCGGAGTACCGGGCGAGCAGAAACAGCTTCAGCAGATCTCCTTCTTGCCGCGACCGCATGACCCCAGAGAGCGCCTCGCCAGATACTTCCACCAGGCGTCGCTCGACGGGATCGTGCGGAGCGTCCAGGTTGCTGGCCAAGACAACGTACATTTCCGCCCCGGCTGAGGCGGGATCGACCTCTCCGGTCGGTCCGACTCCGAGAGCAGCCGACGGCAGAAAGGCCACGCTGCTTACTCCACCGTCCACGTGCAGTTCTGTGCATTGGCGGCCGTCCACTTCCACGTTAATCGCGACGGGCGGAAATACCGCCGGGACCGAGCACGAAGCCAAAATCACATCACAGAACAGGCTGCGACGACCGGGATCGATGCCGGACGCGATTGCCCCAAGATCCCAAACAACCAGCCGTGTGGTGTCAAGATCGGTCGTGCCAACATAGAGTCGCCGGCCTTTCTTGTGCTCGGCGGCGACGCGGTCGAGGAACTCCAAAGTTGCCATCGCTTCGATCCGCCCTCGCAGCGGAGTGGGTTCGGCCAGTGAGTCGGCCCACAGGACCGTGGGGAGCGGACGGCGACGGAACACATCGCGGTTTCGTAGGGTCGTGTAGAGCACTTCCAAGTCCCGGTCGAATTCCGGTCCGAGGAAAGCCAGCGGAGCAATCAGCGCCCCCGTGCTGATCCCAGTTACAACGTCGAATGTGGGCCGGGTGCCGGATTCAGACCAGCCCTTCAGCAAGCCGGCTGAAAACGCTCCATACGCGCCGCCGCCCGAAAGGACGAGCGCCGACCGAACTGGTGGAACCGTGGCCACGACGGGTGTCTCGACCGGGACGATGCGGGCGCTCGCGGGCAGGTTCGGCGCGGGGTAAGGCCGCGCTGCGGCACACCCGGCCGCTACCACGATGATCCCGATCAGCGGCACGAGCCGCATGGCTGACTCCCTTTCGATTTTGGCGGTCGCTATCTCGTTGCGGCCCCGGCCAACTCGACCCGGTGTGAAATCCTGGTTGGAGTTCTCGGATCACCTCGGTGAGCGAACAACCGGGCCTTCCAATGCATCCGACTCTGACACTGAGCGCGAAGACTTTCGGCCGAGGTTCTTGAGGGTCGAGGCGACCGCCGACCAGAGGTCCAATTCCAGGTCGACCCATGAATCGGGCAGGCCATGCCGCAGTGCGATCTGGTAGGCAGCGTCACTCAACTCGGCGGCAAACGCATCCAGCGGATTTTGGGCCGGTTCCGTCTCGGCAACGCCGGATCCTTCCGCGTGAATCTCGCGCCACAACTCTTCGCGATGCACGGCAACTTCCGGCGGCGCCGAAATTCCCAAACGAACCGTGTTGCCTTGGACCCCGATCACGGTCACCGACAACGCGCATTGCGGCACAACGATCGTTTCACCACGTTTGCGACTGAGAACAAGCATCCGAATTTCCTCCTTGATTTGCCCCGCTGGCTCCTGGGTTCTGACCCGCGGCCGCCATCGCCGGGGTGCGATGGTCGGTGCTATCATATAAGTGTGTGCTTACACACCATTCATGTCCAAAAAATCACTCGGTGAAACAGCGCCAGCGCCTTGGGATTGTAGTTGCGGCGAATGACCTCTTCCTTGATCCCCATGCCGCGCAGCGTATACCAGACGACTTGTTCCACCAGCTTTTCGCGGGGCAGGCCGTAATCCAGGACAGGCGTCGCAGGAAGCAGATACGTCTTGATCATGACGGCCAAATGATGCGTAAACCAGCTTCCCAAGCCGGGCCGAACTGGCCCATCATAGGCCTCGCCCGCGGTAATGGCCGCCTGCACGCAGGCTTCCATCCAGCGATTCAAATGCGTCGGCATGCCCTGGAGAAACAGGCGGACAAACTCGCCATCTTCCGTCAGGCTGCGTTGCATCAGCCGAGCATGAATTACCTGTTCATCGCTACACTCTCGCACCGCAAGAATGCGGGAAACTAGCATGTGGACCAGCAGGACAAGCGTCGAAGCGGATGGATCCAGCGCTTTCAGCCGTTCGATCTGCTCAGAATCCCGCTCGTTGCAGCAAGAGAGCTGCATCGCGGAGTACAGCGATTCTTTGTTAGGGAAATGCTTGAAAAGCAGTGCCTCGGACACCCCGGCGGCCACAGCCAACTCGCGGGTCGTCGTGCCGTCGAAGCCCTTCTCGGCAAAGACCTGCTGGACGGCTTTGATGATGGCTGCTCGGCGTTCGTCGCCGCTGAGTTTCTTGACGGTTTTCGGGCTAGCTGGCTTCATGGGTTGCCTGACTCAATTCCTTAGTCGCAAGTAAGTGTATGCTTACTTATCGACCACCTCAAGACCAATTCGAAAGCCTTTTTTGGAGAGTATTCCCCATCCGAGCAGCCAGGGCCAACTGCTGGCTAATTCCGTGCGTTGCTGACAACGCTGGCATTCCCCGCCGTGCGCGCCCCGATGCCGTGTGCGGCTCCCAGAGAATTCGGCCTCGCGTCTCGCCCACTGCAATCCCCTGGTCCATACGACCAGGGCTCGACTACAATTCGACCTTTCCTTTCCGTTTGAGAGCACACATGAGCGAACGTCGGATTCTGGTCACCAGTGCCCTGCCGTATGCCAATGGACATATCCACTTGGGGCATCTGGTCGAATACATCCAAACCGACATCTGGGTCCGCTTTCAGAAGCTCGCGGGCCGGCGCTGCGTTTTCATCTGCGCCGACGACACGCACGGCACGGCCATCATGATCCGCGCCCGGCAGGAAGGTCGCCCGGAAGAATCGCTCATCGCCGACATGCAAGCCTCGCATTTGCGAGATTTCGCCGGCTTCGACATCCAATTCGACCATTACGGCAGCACCAACAGCCCGGCCAATCGGGCCTTGTGCCATGAGTTTTGGGCCGGATTGCGTAAAGCAGGCTTAGTTTCCGAACGCGAAATTCAGCAACTCTACGATCCGCAGGCTGGCACGTTCCTGGCCGACCGGTTCGTGAAAGGCACTTGCCCCGTTTGCAAGTCGCCGAATCAATACGGCGATAGCTGCGACAAATGCGGTGCCACGTACAGCCCGACCGATCTGATCGATCCGGTAAGCACGCTCTCAGGCGCCACGCCCGAGCTGCGCTCGGCCCTGCACCTGTTCATTAACACCGAGCAGATGCACGGATTTTTGGAAGAGTACACCCAAACCGGCGGACATTTGCATCCCGATGTGGCCAAGTGGCTGGCCGGCGCATTCCTGGCCGAACCGCTGCGCGATTGGGACATTTCGCGGCCGGCTCCCTATTTCGGCTTCGAGATTCCCGACGCGCCGGGCAACTACTGGTACGTCTGGTTCGACGCTCCGATTGGCTACCTGGCCAGCAGCAAAGAGTGGTGCGAGCGGCAGGGCGAGAACTTCGAGCATTGGTGGCGCAATCCGCAGACTGAAGTTCACCATTTCATCGGCAAAGACATCACCTATTTCCACACGCTGTTCTGGCCCGTGATGCTACAAGCCGCCGGGTATAACCTGCCGCGGATGGTCCACATCCACGGATTCCTGACCGTCGGCGGCGAGAAGATGTCGAAGTCCAAGGGGACGTTCGTCCGGGCTGCGAAGTACCTGGAGTTTCTCGAACCGGCCTGGCTGCGCTATTACTACGCCTCGAAGCTGACGCCCAAGCTCGACGACCTGGACCTGGGTCTCGACGAGTTCGTGGCCAAAGTGAACGGCGACCTGGTGGGCAAGATCGTCAACCTGGCCAGCCGCACCGCCCGGTTCGTCGCTGACAGCGGGCTGGCCGCGACGTACCCGGCCGACGGCGGCTTGTTCGCCGAGGCCGCTGCCGAAGGCGAGACCATCGCCGCGGCCTACGAAGCCTGCGATTACAACAAAGCTATGCGGCTGATGATGGCCTTGGCCGACAAGGCCAACAAATACGTCGACGATACGCAGCCCTGGGGGCTGCGCAAGGATCCGGCCAAGGCCGCCGAGTTGCAGCAGGTTTGCACCGTGGCCTTGAACCTGTTCCGGCAATTGGTGATCTACCTGGCGCCGGTGTTGCCGCGATTGGCCGAGCAGACGGGCGAGCTTTTGAATCAAGCCGATCCGCAATTGGGACGAGTCGCGACGGCCAGTCGTAGGGCAACCGGTTCAGCCTTTTCAACATTTAATGACCCGCGTCGAAATGAAACAGGTGTTAGCCATGATTGAAGCCAGTCGCGACGAAGTTCCGCAATCCGAACCCGCCGCCGCAGCCCCACCGGCTGCTCCGCTGGACGGCCCCGAGTCGTTGGCTGCCGAACCGCTGGCGCCGATGATCACGATCGATGAGTTCCAGAAGGTCGATCTGCGCGTGGCACGGGTCGTTGCGGCCGAAGAAGTGCCCAAGGCCAAGAAGCTCGTTCGGCTGACGCTGAGCCTGGGGGGCGAAGAGCGGCGCAACGTCTTCGCCGGCATCAAGAGCGCGTACAAACCCGAAGATCTGGTCGGCCGGCTGGTGATTTGCGTGGCCAACTTACAACCACGGCAGATGACCTTCGGCACCAGCGAAGGGATGGTCGTGGCGGCCGGCGCCGGGGGCGAGGAGATTTTTCTCTTGAGCCCCGACTCGGGCGCCAAACCCGGCCAGCGTGTGCATTAGAAATTAGCCGGCGAGCGGCAATCGCAAGCTTGCCGGCAGATTAGTTTACCGACAGTTCACGCTACCGGTCGCTCACAACGTTGGTTGCCAATCGACTTTCAACACTCCGGGCCGCTGGGCAAGCTGGCCCAGGATCGGCGGCGGTTGCGTGTCGATCAGTCGCCTACGCCGGGCAACAATACATCGGAACTTGCGGCGCTCGGCGGCGACCGAGTGCGTCACTCCGCAGGAAATGATCTGGAATCCGGCCTCGACCAACGCGGCCCGCAGATCGTGTTCATCAAGGCCGCTGGATTGGCAGCTCAAAACGAGCGTGGCATGCTGCTCGGACAATGCCCGGTCCTCGAACCATTTCAGCACCACGAGCACGAACCAGCCGATGGCCAGCGTGGCCAGGCCGAGCCCTAGTTGGCCGCCGCCGAAGGATAGGCCCATGACCGTCACGAACCACAGCGTGGCCGCGGTGGTAACGCCTCGCACCATTTCGCCGCGGCGGAGAATGGCCCCGGCGCCGATGAAGCCGATGCCGGAGAGGATGCCCAGCGGCAACCGCATCAGGTCGAGCATGATGAAGGAATCGGGTTTTCTGCCGCCCAGGTCCAACATCAGATTGGCCTGAATCATGGCTACGGAAGCCGCGAGGCAGACGAGAATCGTCGTGCGCAGACCGGCAGGCCGGCCATGCTCGCCGCGGTTGAACCCGATAGGCCTCCGGCCAAGACCGAAAGCGCCAACCGCAGCGCGACGTCCTCCCACGACAAATGAACCGGCATATTGATCGAACCCGGCACTGAGAAAGAAGGATGGCGTTACCTCGCATCATCCTAGTTCATCGCGCCAGCGCGCTCAACCTACGAGTTCCGGCACCGGCTTGCCGCCGTCGACGACGCGAATCGGCCGGCCGACGGGGCTCATGAATTCCTTCTGAGCGTCGATCTTCAATCGTTTATAAACGGATTGGAAGAAGTCCTTCTCTGTAATCGGTTGCTGGGCGATCGATTCGCCGGCCGGGTCGGTTGCGCCGATCACTTGCCCGCCGCGAATGCCGGCGCCGGCCAGGGCCACGCTGAAGGCACGAGGGAAATGGTCGCGTCCGCCGCGGGCGCTGATCTGGGGCGTACGGCCGAACTCGCCCATCCACACGACCAGCGTCCGTTCGAGCATCCCCCGCTGTTCGAGGTCGACGAGCAGTTGGGCAAATGGCTGATCGAGTTGCCCGCAAAGCGCGCGAGTCTTGGAGAAGTTGTCGAAATGCGTGTCCCAGTTCGGCAGGGCCGCTTCGACGAACGTTACGCCCGCTTCGACCAATCGCCGGGCCAACAGGCAGGCGTTGCCGAATTGCGTCTTGCCGTAGGCTTCGCGCGTCGGCTCGCTCTCCTTCGACAAATCGAAGGCTTGCATTTGCGGGCTGAGCACCATGCGCGAAGCATTATCGTACAGCTTGCGATGGTCGTAGACCGTGCCCTGTTCGACGTTCGCACCGGGGATCGCTTCGAGCTGACCCATCAATCGCAATCGTCGTTGGTAGCGGTCGGCGGGCGTGGTCAGGGCCACGTTCTCGGGTGGGCGATCGGCGCTCCCGACCACGAACGCGTCGAACTCATTTCCCAGGAATCCGCCATTGCTGGTGTTGGCAAACCCGTTGCCTGCGCCGCCGATTCGCACGAAGGCCGGCAGCTCACAAGCCGCTTCGCGCATCTCGTGCGTCACCACCGAGCCCATCGTTGGATGGTGGATGCTGGCCGTCGGAACGTAGGCGGTGTGCATCAGGTAGCTGGCCCGCTGATGATTGCCTTCCTTGGTGGTCATCGAACGGACGATCGCTAGCCGGTCGGCCACCTTGGCCAGGTGCGGCAGATTGTCGGCCAATCGGATGCCGGAGACGGAAGTGTCGATGGCCTTGGTTTCGCCGCTGTTCGAGTGACCGGGCTTGGGATCGAATGTTTCCAACTGGCTCGGCCCACCGGGCATCCAGAGCAAGATGCAAGCCAGTCCCTGACGCCGTAGCTCCGTAGCTTGCAGACTGACCATGTCGGTCCAATTGCCAGCACCAGCCGCCAATCCGGCGGCCGAAATACCACGCAGGAAATCGCGGCGACGGACGACGCCTTGGCGATTGACGGCCACACGCACATGGTGCTGCAAGTTCATATTCATAGTAGGCGGTAGGCAGAGGGCAGTAGGCAGTTCAAAAAGGCAAGCGGCAAGCGCAAGCTTGCCGGTAGCTCTCCGGCTTTTTTAGTTGCGGTGCAGGAATTCCGTGCGGTTGATCAGCGCCCAGAGGATGTCTTCGAAGGCTTCGATCCGGTCGCCGGTCGTGCGGACGTATTCCAGGCAACTGGTTACTTCGTTCGGTTTTGGCTGTCGGGCCAGGCAGCGCAAGTAGAGGTCGACGACGACCTCTTCGTTGTCCGTCGATTCGGCCAGCAGTTTTCCAAGTGCCGTGCTCTTGTCGCGGCCGTTGACCGCCTGATTGGATAACCGCGAATTCATCAGCACCAGCGCCTGCGGAATCGAGCCGCTGACCTCGTCACGCCGCTGACTGGGGTCGTAGCCGAAAACCGCGTTGAACGAAAATCGCGGGCCACTAGCGAATCGGCCGCCATAGCCTGTCGGACCCGAAGGTGCCGACGACGGATTGAAACCGAGAGCGGCGACCAAGACGTTGTAGAGCTGGTCGCCACGCAGCCGCTGGGCACAGTTGGCGGCAAACGGCGCCTGGTCGGGCAGCCGCCGGGCTCGGCTTTGACGCTGATAGGCATCGGTGGCTAGCACCGTGCGGTACAGCCATTTGACATCGTAATGATGGCTGGCGAAGGCGTCGGCCAGGCACGCCAATGTTTGCGGCGCAGAACAGGGGCGATCAGGCCCCAGGTCGTCGACCGGTTCATAAAACCCTTCTCCGACCAGTTCAGACCAGATGCGATTGACGAAGGCCTTGGCAAACCAGCCATCTTCGCGCGCCGTGAGCCAATCAGCCAACGTTGTGCGCCGCTCGCCATCGGTTTTGCCGGTCGAGAGTTTACGGCCGGTCGCGAAAAATGTCGGCGTCATCAGCTTGCCTGGGCTGGCGGGGTTTTTCAGATCGGGCATGTAGTGTTCCAACTCGCCACGGCCCGGGTTCATGGTCTGCTGCGGCCGCCGGTAGCGGGGCGCGACATCGTAAGAAGCGATTTCAAAGCCGCGAACTCGACCTTCCGTAAGAATCGGCCGCAATTGGGTCCGCGGAAAGAAGGCCACGAACTCATGGAACTGTTCCCGCTTCCAACGATCGGTCGGATGATCGTGACACTGCGCACACTGAATCTGAATGCCCAGGAAAATCCGCGAAGTTTCAGCCGCCACGTCGTTCGGGTCGGCTCCCTGACCGAAAATCAAGGCCGTTTGGCCATCGTCCTGCGGATTGCCTTTGGCTTCGATGAAATCCTGGGCAATTCGGTCCCAACTTACGTTGCGGTTCAAAACCTCGGTCAGGAATTGCTCGAGCGGTCGCGACGCCAGCAAGGCCCGATCTTCGATCCGGCGGTACATGATTACGTCGCGCCAATAGCGGCCCCAATTGCGGCCAAACCGCGAGTCTGAGAGCAGCCGGTCGACCAATTTGGCGCGCTTGTCCGCGGCCGGATCAAGCAAGAATACCGTCACTTCGGCGGGCGTTGGCAACTCGCCAACCAGATCGAGACTTGCGCGTCGCAGGAACGCTTCATCGTCGACTGGGGGCGCCAGACTCGAGTATCGGTCTTCTTGAGAAAGACCTCTTGCGTCAGCAGATGGTCGACTTGCTGAGCGACCGGATCGCCGGCCGCCGAACCGGGCAGCTTCGAACCGGGCTGCTTCAAGTCGGTGCGGTTCGAGTCCGCGGCCGCGCCGAGAGGCAAACCAAACCGGCACACGTCAAAACCGCGCCGAGCCATCGCTGTTCCATGATAGTGCCACGATCCAACGGGTTGTGTTGCCACGACAGACGCCCCCCGGGCGTCTGCAAACCTTTAAACCCGCGGGGACCAAACAGGTTTCGCGCTGGTGCAGCGATTTTCCAGGTGTCGCGATCGGGCTGCGGGCCGAGTTTGTCCACCGAAATCCAGCCCGGGCAAATTCTTACAGCAAATTAACTCCCCTCTCACATTCACTGGCTATGCTCGCCGGGAAGCCAGGAAGTTGGCGGAGTAGCCGTAGGTTCGAGTGCTTGCTATTGGGGCGACGGAGTTCGCCCCATGGCCGCTTCGGCCGCTCTCGCCGCAAATGGCCCGCAGATCATAAAAAGCCCTCGATCGAGCAAGGTTAGAAAGGAACGACCATGCTGCAGAATTACGCCGATCCCCTGCGAAAAGACGTCGCCCGAGCCGACATTCACGTCCATAGCAAGTACTCGGACCGGCCGAGCGAATGGCTGCTACGGCGGATCGGCGCTCCGGAAAGCTTCACGGAACCGCTGACGATCTATCGCCGTTGCCGAGAACGCGGCATGGATTTCGTCACGGTCTCGGACCACAACTGCATCGAGGCGGCGTTGGAAATCGCCCACTTGCCCGGCACGTTCCTGGCCTCGGAGGTGACGACCTACTTCCCGGAAAATGGCTGCAAGGTCCATTGCCTGGTGCTGGGCTTCACCGAGGAACAGTTCCGCGAAATCAATCAGGTGCGGCAGAATATTTACGATTTCCGCCGCTACGTCGTCGAGCACGACATTATCTATTCCTTGGCGCACCCGCTGTTTCGCGTCAACGATCGGCTTTCGGTCGACCAGGTCGAAAAACTGTTGCTGTTGTTCAATCGCTTTGAGGGAATCAACGGCACGCGCGATCCCCGCGCCGCGGAACTGGTGCGGGCTATTTTCCGCCAGCTCACCCCTGAGCTGATGGCCGAAATGGCCGACCGGCATGGGATCGAGCCCCTGGGGCCGGAGCCCTGGCGCAAAACCTTTACCGGCGGCAGCGACGATCACGGCAGCTTGTACATCGCCAGCGCCTGGACCGAAACGCCGACGGCGCAACGTCGACGAGTACCTGGAGCACATCCGCCGAGGGCGCCACGAAATGGGAGGCGACTCGGGCACCAGCCTCCGCCTGGC